>CAVXBL010000008.1:0-2320272 GCA_963760155.1 uncultured Solirubrobacterales bacterium | reverse complement strand
ACACCCCAAAACACTCATAAAGCTCCCTACCCATCCCCACCCACTGCGAACCCTGCCCCGAGAAAAGAAACGCGGTCCTCCCACCACGACCAACAACACCCCGAACCAACCCATCCACCGACCCACCACTCTCAAGAGCACGCAAACAACCAACCAAACCATCACGATCACCAGCGACCACAGCAGCGCGATGCTCCAAATGAGCGCGGTGACTAACCAACGAGTAAGCTACGTCCACAAGCCCAACCTCAGGGCTAGTCTCCAAAAACAAACGAAGACGCTCCGCCTGAGCACACAACGCATCCCCACTCCTAGCCGACAACAAAAACGGCAAACACCCAACCAGCACATCCCCAACCACCATATCCTCAGCCACCATATCCTCAGCCATCACATCCCCGGCCACCGCATTCTCATCCATCATGTCCCTGGTCGTAGTGTCCCTGGTCGGGATGTCCCTGGTTGGGGTGTGATTGACTGTGGTGTGATTGACTGTGGTGTGATTGGTTTGTGGGGCTTGCTCTAGGATGAGGTGCGCGTTCGTGCCACTGATACCGAATGAGGAGATACCCGCGCGGCGTGGTCGCTGGCTTACTGGCCAGTCCACCGGTGAGCTCAATAGTTTTATCTTGTCTTCTTGCCAGTCGATGTGGGGGGATGGCTGGTCTGCGTGCAGGGTCTTTGGTAGCCGTTCGTGGCGTAGCGCTTGGACCATCTTTATGACTCCCGCTACCCCCGCGGCTGCCTGGGTATGACCGATATTAGACTTGATGGAACCAAGATAAAGAGGACCGTTGACGCGCTCCGCGCCATAGGTAGCGATCAACGCCTGAGCCTCGATAGGATCACCCAGCGAAGTACCAGTACCGTGCGCCTCCACCACATCAACCTCACCAGCGGACAACCCAGCACTAGCCAAAGCCCGACCGATAACCCTCTCCTGCGAAGGACCATTAGGCGCGGTCAACCCATTAGACGCACCATCCTGATTCACAGCAGAACCACGCACCACCGCCAACACACGATGACCCAAACGCAACGCATCAGAAAAACGCTCCAACACAACCAAACCCATACCCTCAGAAAGCCCAGTGCCCTCAGCACCAGCACCAAACGACCTGCACCTACCATCACGCGAGAGTACCCGCTGACGAGAGAACTCGATGAATATCCCCGTGGTGGAAAGTACCGTCACGCCACCCGCAAGAGCTAGCGTGCATTCGTTCTGTCTAAGCGCTTGACAAGCTAGATGAATCGCCACCAACGAAGAAGAACACGCCGTATCAATACTAACCGCCGGACCCTCAAGACCAAACGTATAAGCAATACGACCCGAAGCCACGCTGGCGGTACCACCAGTCAAACGCAAGCCTTCTAGCTCGCGTAGCTGACCCGCACCGCCGTAGTCGGGGGAGATGATTCCTGCGAACACGCCGGTCTGGGTGCCCTTCAGGGTCAGGGGGTCTATCCCGGCGTCCTCGAGTGCTTCCCAGGATCCTTCTAGCAACAAGCGTTGCTGGGGATCCATCGCTACCGCCTCGCGGGGAGAGATAGAGAAATGCTCAGCATCGAAATCACCCGCGTCATAAAGGAACCCACCACTACGCGTATAACTCGTACCAGGATGATCGGGATCTGGATCATAAACACGCTCAATATCCCAACCCCTATCCACCGGGAAACCACCCACAGCGTCCCCCTCCCCACTAACAAACTCCCACAACCCAGAAGGAGACTCCACCCCACCCGGATAACGACAACTCATACCCACAATCACGACCGGCTCATCAACACGCGAGGGCGAGCGCCTCATAACACCACGAGAGCGCTGCTGACCCTCCACCCGCGAGCGTAGATATCGCGCTACCGCGGTGGGCGTGGGATAATCAAAGACTAGTGTCGCTGGCAGCGCGAGACCCGTGGCCTGGTTCAGCCTGTTACGCAGCTCTATCGCCGAGAGCGAATCAAAACCCAGTTCCTTGAAAGCGCGCTGCGGATCAACCGTGCTGACAGCAGCATGCCCCAACACCGCCGCGACATGATTGAGGGTGAGCTCCAGCACGATCGCATCCCAATCACCCTCGGGACTACCAGCGAGTCTACGCGCCAACGAACCAGCAGAATCCTGGGACCTACGAACAGGCGCACGCACCAAAGAACTCAAGGCCGCTGGTAGCAACCCCATCCTCGCCTGCGTACGAAGAACAGCGCTATCAAGACGAACCGGCAACAACAATCCCCGATCAACAACACGCGCCACATCGATCAACTCAAGACCCTGCTGATCAGACAGAGGAAGAACACCCAACCGTCCCCAGCGAGCACGATCGGCTTCGCTCAGACCCAAGGTCATACCGGTAGCCCTATCCCACGCACCAAGCGCCAAAGAAAGACCGGGCAAACCCAACGCGCGGCGATGATACGCAAGCGCGTCAAGGAAAGCATTAGCAGCCGCATAATTTCCCTGCCCCGGACTACCCAACGTAGCCGCAGAAGAGGAGAACAGGATGAACTCGGAGAGCGCTAGATGCTGCGTGAGCTCGTGAAGGTTCAACGCACCATCAACCTTAGGCGCCATCACACCCCTGAGGCGCTCGCTATCCAGAGAAGAGATCACACCATCATCGATAACCCCAGCCGTATGAACCACCGCGCTTATCGGATGCTCCACAGGGACCCGCGCGATAACCCTCTCCAACGCCGCTCGATCAGTCACATCACAAGCCACCACATCGACCTGGCACCCAAGCCCCACAAGCTCCTCCAGAAGATCACCAGCGCCCCTCGCCTCCAGACCACTACGACTCATAAGCAACAGACGACGCACACCATGCACAACCACCAAATGACGCGCCAAAACAGCCCCCAACCCACCCGTACCACCACTCACAAGAACCGTACCCTCAAGATCTAGAGGCTGGGGTATGGTTAGCACGATCTTGCCGATATGTCGAGCCTCGCGCATGATCCTGAAGGCCTCAGGGCCGCGACGGACATCCCAGCTTGAGATCGGTAGGTGCTGAAGCACGCCGCGTTCAAAAAGCGCCACGATCTCTAGGAGCAGATCTTGGATGCGCTCAGCCTCGGTTTCTAGGAGATCGAAGGCTTGGTAGCTGATACCTGGATGCTTGAGGGCTACCTCCTCGGGATCACGAATATCTATCTTTCCCATCTCGATGAATCGCCCACCGCGAGACAGCAGCTCAAGCGAGGCGTCCACGAACTCGCCCGTGAGAGAATCGAGGACTACGTCAACACCTCTGGTTCTGCTTGTGCTGAGGAACTTTTCCTTGAACTGAAGGTCTCGCGAGGAAGCGAGATGCTCATCATCGATGCCTAGCCCCTTCAATGACTGCCACTTCTCAGGATGGGCCGTAGCGAAGACCTCAGCCCCGATGTGAGCCGCTATCTGTAGTGCCGCCATCCCGACACCGCCAGCGGCACCATGAAGCAGCAACGACTCACCACGCTTCAGTTGCGCTCGATCGACGAGTGCGTAATAAGCAGTAACGAAGACGATCGGTACCGAAGCGGCCTGAGTATAAGACCAGCCCTCTGGGACCTTCACAAGCAGCTTACGATCACTAACCGCCACGGGCCCAAAGGCATCTTGAACAAAACCCATAACACGCTCACCAGGAGCGAGATCGCTCACGTCTGAACCAACCTCGATCACAACACCAGCACCCTCCCCACCGATCCGCCGGAGAACCTCACCTGGATAGACCCCCAGCGAGACCAACACATCACGGAAGTTCAATCCCGCTGCATGCACAGCAATACGCACCTCTCCCGGGCCAAGCGGCCGCCCCGCCGACGGACTAGCAACCAGCGCCAGGCCCTCAAGCGTCCCCGAAGACTCCATACCCAAATGCCACCCACGGACACCCAAAGGAGGAACCAAAGAAGACAAAGAAGAGTCAACCCCAACCCGCGTGAGCCTGGGCGCGTAGAGCGAACCGTCCCTTATCGCGAGCTCTGATTCATGGCTGACCAGCGCGCTATATAGCTGATCACGGGATGCCTGACTACTATCAATGTCTATCAACGAGAAGCGTTCGGGATGCTCTGAATGAGCGCTCCTGAGCAACCCCACAAGCGGTGCCTGCACAAGATCGGGAACCTCACCATCACGCGCGACCAACGCACCCTCAGTCACAAACACTAGCCTCGCCCCAACAAAACACTCACCAGCCAGCCACGCATTCAACAAACCAAGCACACACTCACTAACAGCATGAACACCAACCAAAAGCGCCTCGCCCACCAAACCCCCACCAACACCCCCAACCAACCCACCAACACGAACAACGACATACCCAGGCAACCCCACACCACGCTCGAGCGCGCCCTCCAACCCACCAAGACCAACATAACGCTCCACAGAAAGACCCGACAGCTCACCAAACACCCACTCCCAACCCTCACGCCCATCCCACTCGCGCTCCTGATCCTCGTGCTCATCCTGCTGGCGCTCACGGCGCTCAGGACCCTCATGACCCTCATGACCCTTGCGCTCATCATGCTGGCGCTCCCCGTCCTCGTGCTCATCCTGCTGGCGCTCGGGTTCTAGTATCGCTACGCGTAGAGCGGACCCGTTAGAAGGGCTTGCCGTGGATAGCTTGGTCCACTGCAGCTCGTAGAGCTCCTGTTGAGCGCTACCACGCCTCGCGGCCTCCAAAGCACCACGCTCAACCGGACGCGCGCGCACAGTATCGATACTAAACACGGGTACACCATTCGCATCAACCGCCAACACACTCGGAACCCCACCATCACCATCACTCGGAACCCCACCACCATGACCACCACTACTACCCCTGTTAGTGTTGTTTAGGTTGTTGAGGTGTACGTGTAGGGATGAGGCGCCTCGAGCGTATAGGCGTACGCCTGAGAAAGTGAAGGGTATCTGGGCCTCGCCGTTGCCTAGCTCGTCGAGTACCGCTGATAGTCCTATGTGTAGCGCTGCGTCTACGAGCGCTGGATGAATACAGTAACTGTTAGCTTCTGGTAGCTGGTCTTCTTGGAGGACTACTTCGCTGTATATGTTATCGGCGTGACGCCACGCTGCTTTTAGTCCTTGGAACGCTGGCCCGTAATCATAACCAGCTTCTAGGAGACGGTCATAGAACGATCCCGTTTGAAGCTCTTCGGCGTCCTCTGGTGGCCATGACCGCTCAGCGAACAGCTCTAGCTCCACCGGGACCCGCTGATCTGCGGTATCTAGCATGCCCGTGGCGTGCTGAGTCCACTGCTGCTCACCGTCAGTGAGATCATCCACACTGCTCTGCACACGAGAATAGATCGCTAGCTCGCAGCGCCCATCGGTGTCGGGCTCAGAAACCGTTAGCTGCAGCTGCACCGCTCCGCGCTCCTCCAAAACCAGAGGAGCCAACAAAGTGATCTCCTCGATCCCCCCCAGACCAATGCTCTGCGCGGCCGCCAACGCCAGCTCAACGAAAACGACGCCCGGTAGAACCACCACGTCCAAAACAACGTGATCCCCCAACCAGGAAAGATCCTGCAGAGAAAGACGCCCCGTGAACAACCAACCCTCGCCCCCGCTCGCCAAATGAAGCGCGGTACTAAGCAAAGGATGCTCAATCGAGGACAAACCAAGCGACCCCGCATCACCCAAACCACCACCCGACCGCAACCAATAACGCTTACGCTGAAAAGCATAAGTAGGCAACTCAACCCGCCCACCAACACCACGCGAAAACAACACACCCCAATCAACCCCAACACCACGAACATAAGCCTCACAAAGAAAGCTCATCAACGTCTTAGTCCCCGTCGTGTGTGGGCGTAGGCAGCTCGTGATCAGTGTCTCGCTCTCTGCCTGCTCGCTCATGCTTTCCCCGACTATCGCGCTCAGTGTCCCGCCGGGACCGAGCTCAAGGAAACGAGTCACACCCCTCTCTTCAAGGAAACGCACACCATCGTAGAAACGTACCGTCTGTCGAGCGTGAGAAACCCAATACGCTGGGGACCTCGCCTGCTCTGAGGCTATCGGCTCGCCGCTCACATTGGAGATGATCGGGATCTCGGGATCAGCGAAGCTAAGGCCCTCAGCGATAGCTCGAAACTCCTCCAGCATCGGGTCCATCAAACCGGAATGAAAAGCGTTCGATACACGTAGACGCTTAAGCCTGCGACCCCGCTCCCCGAACGATGCTTCCCACTCCCCAAGCGCCTGCTCATCACCCGAGATAACGACCGCTTCAGGACCGTTCACCGCCGCTACCGCCAAGCGATCCCCAAAACCAGCAACGCTATCCCTGACCTCCCCCTCAGAAGCCTGGACCGCGACCATCGCACCCACGCATGATAGTTGCCCCATCAACCGTCCGCGTGCCGCCACAAGAACACAAGCGTCCTGCACACCAAGCACACCAGCCACATGCGCAGCCGAGATCTCACCGATCGAATGACCAATCAAATAATCAGGCTCAATACCAAAAGAAACAATAAGCCTAAAAAGCGCGACCTCCAACGCGAAAATCGCGGGCTGAGTGAACCGTGTCCGATCCAGAAGCCCAGCCTCCCCCGACCCCACCGCGAAAAGAACATCCCTAAGAGGAACATCCAAATAACGATCGAGCTCCACACAAACCTCATCCAAACACTCCGCGAACACCCCAAAACACTCATAAAGCTCCCTACCCATCCCCACCCACTGCGAACCCTGCCCCGAGAAAAGAAACGCGGTCCTCCCACCACGACCAACAACACCCCGAACCAACCCATCCACCGACCCACCACTCTCAAGAGCACGCAAACAACCAACCAAACCATCACGATCACCAGCGACCACAGCAGCACGATGCTCCAAATGAGCGCGGTGACTAACCAACGAGTAAGCTACGTCCACAAGCCCAACCTCAGGGCTAGTCTCCAAAAACAAACGAAGACGCTCCGCCTGAGCACACAACGCATCCCCACTCCTAGCCGACAACAAAAACGGCAAACACCCAACCAGCACATCCCCAACCACCATATCCTCAGCCACCATATCCTCAGCCATCACATCCCCGGCCACCGCATTCTCATCCATCATGTCCCTGGTCGTAGTGTCCCTGGTCGGGATGTCCCTGGTTGGGGTGTGATTGACTGTGGTGTGATTGACTGTGGTGTGATTGGTTTGTGGGGCTTGCTCTAGGATGAGGTGCGCGTTCGTGCCACTGATACCGAATGAGGAGATACCCGCGCGGCGTGGTCGCTGGCTTACTGGCCAGTCCACCGGTGAGCTCAATAGTTTTATCTTGTCTTCTTGCCAGTCGATGTGGGGGGATGGCTGGTCTGCGTGCAGGGTCTTTGGTAGCCGTTCGTGGCGTAGCGCTTGGACCATCTTTATGACTCCCGCTACCCCCGCGGCTGCCTGGGTATGACCGATATTAGACTTGATGGAACCAAGATAAAGAGGACCGTTGACGCGCTCCGCGCCATAGGTAGCGATCAACGCCTGAGCCTCGATAGGATCACCCAGCGAAGTACCAGTACCGTGCGCCTCCACCACATCAACCTCACCAGCGGACAACCCAGCACTAGCCAAAGCCCGACCGATAACCCTCTCCTGCGAAGGACCATTAGGCGCGGTCAACCCATTAGACGCACCATCCTGATTCACAGCAGAACCACGCACCACCGCCAACACACGATGACCCAAACGCAACGCATCAGAAAAACGCTCCAACACAACCAAACCCATACCCTCAGAAAGCCCAGTGCCCTCAGCACCAGCACCAAACGACCTGCACCTACCATCACGCGAGAGTACCCGCTGACGAGAGAACTCGATGAATATCCCCGTGGTGGAAAGTACCGTCACGCCACCCGCAAGAGCTAGCGTGCATTCGTTCTGTCTAAGCGCTTGACAAGCTAGATGAATCGCCACCAACGAAGAAGAACACGCCGTATCAATACTAACCGCTGGACCCTCAAGACCAAACGTATAAGCAATACGACCCGAAGCCACGCTGGCGGTACCACCAGTCAAACGCAAGCCTTCTAGCTCGCGTAGCTGACCCGCACCGCCGTAGTCGGGGGAGATGATTCCTGCGAACACGCCGGTCTGGGTGCCCTTCAGGGTCAGGGGGTCTATCCCGGCGTCCTCGAGTGCTTCCCAGGATCCTTCTAGCAACAAGCGTTGCTGGGGATCCATCGCTACCGCCTCGCGGGGAGAGATAGAGAAATGCTCAGCATCGAAATCACCCGCGTCATAAAGGAACCCACCACTACGCGTATAACTCGTACCAGGATGATCGGGATCTGGATCATAAACACGCTCAATATCCCAACCCCTATCCACCGGGAAACCACCCACAGCGTCCCCCTCCCCACTAACAAACTCCCACAACCCAGAAGGAGACTCCACCCCACCCGGATAACGACAACTCATACCCACAATCACGACCGGCTCATCGGTGCGTGCGACTGATACGGTCACCGATGTCTTCTCAGGATCGCCAGCGAGCTTATTTGCGAGATAGGCGGCGAGCGCGCTGGGTGTCGGGTAATCAAAGAGAAGTGCGACCGGCAGGGGCAGGCCGGTAATTACCGCTATTCGGTTGCGCAGCTCCACGACCGCACCCGAGTCAACCCCGAGCTCCTTAAACACTCGCTTTGCCTCAACCACTTCCGGCTGTCCCAGTACAGCGGCTACCTCGCTCAGCACCATAGTGAGTACTACGTGCTCACGTTCGGTCTTGGGCTTGTCGGCGAGACGCCGGGCGAACGCAAGGGACGGTAACTTCATACAAGTCATGCGTTTACCACCGCTATCGGACAGCTCTAGCGCTATTAACGATTGTTGGAGACCCTGGCGTCCAGCCACCTTCCAATTCACATCGAGCCCTTGAACCTGCATCTGGGATAGCGCCCACGTAAAGCGCTCGCGACTGCTATGGCCGCGACGCAGCGAACCTTCGACTACGGTGTCGCCGACTCTGTCAGACGCATCGTCGATGGTTTCGCGCGCCCCCCCTATCAAGACAGGATGTGGACTAACCTCAACGAACTCACGATACCCCGCGTCAAGCAAAACTCGGATGGCGTGCTCGAACTGGATCGTCTGACGCTCGGCGCGATACCAATATTCTGGTCCCATCAAAGAGGTGTTCAGCAGATCGCCTGTAACAGTTGAATAGAAAGGTATATCCCCGGTGGTAGGTGTAAGTGGAGAGAGCGCTTTGATGAGCTCGTCACGGATTGTCTCAATCTGCGCTGAATGCGATGCATAGTCAATTCTGACTCTCGCTGCCCGGACGCCTATCACCTTGCACTGCTGCAGCAGCTGCTTAAGTGCCTCGGGATCTCCGGACACAGCAACCGAGGAAGGTCCATTAACTGCCGCGAGCGTGAGTCTATCGGCCCATCCAGCAGAGAGTCGGGCGAGCTGATGACGCCCTAGCGAAACGGCGACTACTCCACCCTTTCCGGAGAGCTGGGCCAGCATCTGACTACGCACTGCGACTACTCGAGCAGCATCCATAAGTGATAGCCCGCCCGCAATGTGAGCAGCTGCTATCTCACCTTGAGAGTGACCTACTACCGCGTCGGGTTGTACACCACAGGAACGCCACAGTTCTGCGAGGGATACCGACACTGCAAACAGGACCGGCTGGACGACGTCAACATGTTGGAGCCTGTGCTTACCACGCAAGACATCGATCAACGACCATTTCACGTATGACGCAAGTGCGTCCTGACACTCCTCTATTTGCCTCGCAAATACAGGAGAGGAGCCGAGTAGGTTGACGGCCATCCCTTGCCATTGACAACCGTGTCCCGAGAACATGAACACAACGCGTCTATTACGACTCATTCGCCGCAACCCCAGGCCGCCAGGATGTACCGCCGATTTCGCAGATGGACGCTGCTTGCCGGACCACATACACGCGCATGTTCCATCCGGTAAAGTACATAAGTTCAAGCACGCACCGTGCCCTGCATTGACGACACCGACTCACCCTCGTGGGGAGCACTCTAACAATAACGTCAACGACCTTCACTCTTCTCCGCCTGTAAGGCTCAAATCGATAAGGGTGGGGCAGGGACATTGACGTCCTCACGCACATTCCAAAGACGAGAGACCGTAGACCAGCGCAAGTGCTGCCCAGAGGCGCTCCATCCTCGAGGAGCATTGAGCCCGCAGCGCGGCCGCAACGGAAGGGGCCTCCTCCTCGTTGAGACTCAGCGTACGCGCTGCAGTGCAGCTGAGATCGGGAGATCATCGCCCGCTATTGGATGAATGTGGCTGATAGTTGGTCGAAGCCGACTTAGAACGTCTTTCAAAAACATACGGTGCGGCCGGGACGTGCATGGACCAATCTGGTCGATGCGGGAGGTCGAAGCGCGTAGCTGGTGGCACGTGCGAGACGGCATGTGCCGATCCAGCGCCGTGTATACGTGCGCACTTCGAGGATCCGGCATGTTTTGAGACACGCCCTAGGGGAGCTGACATCATTTTGACGAGCTTAGCGCCTAAAGCAATACTTAGATTGTTTCTGACTAATCGTATCTTAGATTGTTTCTGACTAGATATAGCGCATGTGCTCGCGGTAGGTGAGCGGCTAACGGAGTGGCCATGGGTACGGGTTAGGAGCACGGATCTGGACCGCTAAAGTTTAGTTATTAGAATTTATCAAATTACAGGGCCGCCAGACGATCAATGCGTGGAGTTCCGCAGCCTCACTAGGGTCACATGCTGCTAGGTTGCCCTCGATGCGACGCGGGATAGCATTTCAGGCCGTGGCCACTGTTGCGCTTGGCAGTCTTCGGCACGATCCGCCGTTGTCGCAGCCCTTGGCGGTGGGCAACCGAGTCATACCCTCGGTCGGCGTACAGCTGGCGCGGACGGAACTTGCCGCGACGGATGGTCGGCGAGACGCGGTCCACGAACTCTGTGAACTGGGTGACGTCGTGGCGGTTGGCGCCAGTCAGCGTGAACGCCAGCGCGGGGTGCCCTTCCCGTTGACGATCAGGTGATGCTTGCTGCCAAGACGAGAGCGGTTGACAGGCGAGCGGCCGGTCTACTCGCCCCCCCTCTTGGCCCGCACATGCGAGCTATCCACGACCGCTCGGTACCAATCGATCTAGCCAGCGTCCTGCAACTCGTCCAAGAGCGCCTGCTGCAAGCACTACCAGACCCCGGCTTCGTTCCATTCCGCCAGGCGCCGCCAGCAGGTCATGCCCGACTCACAACCCATCTCCTGCGGCAGGTGCTCCCACAGTATCCCCGTCTTGAAGACGAAGATAATCCCCGTCAGCGCCGCACGGTCGGACATCCTCGGGCGCCCCGTGACCTACGACTCTGGGAAAGGCAGCAACGACTCGATCCGACCCCACATCTCATCACTCAGCAAAGGTTTAGCCATGACGCAGAACTTCGACAGCCCCACGACGGATCCTACCTTTTGTTAGGGGCTCTAAGTTTCTCCTGCGCTCACGCCCACCGCCTAAGACGTCGCAAGACGGCTAAGCATCCACAAATGTTGACTATCGAGATGTGGCGCTCAAGGGCATATTTTTGGGGTCAGGTATACATAATACAAAGGGTTCTGCTTAAGGGGAAGCTATAGTGAACTTCTTTGCGGGACTTGCAACTCGTGCGCCGCGCTATACGCTTGGGGTAACAGTCGTACTGATCATCACTGCAGCTCTTTTCGGCCCGAGCACCCCTAACCATCTCGCAAATAGCGAAACTGAATTTTTTAGCCATGACACGCAAAGCTACAGAGCAGCGGAATTTATCACCTTACATATAGGACTAAGGGTCTTTCCCAACATCGGTGTCATCTTCCCAGCACATACTCGAGTAGGCTCACATGTGATCGCTGAGGTTGACAAGGTGGCAACCCTCATACCTACTGTGCTCTATTCTCAGGATAGACGAACCGCAGCAGTCGTCGGCTACATCCGTCCGCGAGTGTCTCCTGGACCAGCAGCAGCACGACTCGCCGCGCTATTCCGACCGCTTCATGGTGTTAGCGTGGGCGGCCCTGCACTTGCTCGCCAGCAGTTTATTGACCAGGTAAAACATGACTTTATCAAGGCGGAGATCATTGTATTTCCCCTAGTCTTCCTGCTGACCTTTATCGTATTTCGTAGTGCTATAGCTACCCTACTACCTGTTCTTACTGGTGGCCTCACAATAGGTGCGACGTTCCTCGGTCTACGAATCATAAACACAATCTATCCGATTTCAATTTTGTCGCTCAATGTAGTCGCTAGCATTGCCCTCGGACTTTCCCTCGATTACAGCATATTGCTCGTTGCGCGATACCGCGAGGAGCTTTCGCACAATGTCAATTCAAACCAGGCCGCTCGTATAAGCGTGTTGACTGCAGGACGAACTGTGGCGATAAGCTCGACAACCGTTGCCGCTGCATTTGCCTCGCTCCTCGTCTTTCCGATCCAGTTTTTTCGCTCAGTCGCTGTTAGCGGTATATTGGCTGCCATTATTGCTGGCCTCATCTCAATGGTGGCACTACCAGCGCTATTTTCGGTATTGGGATATCGAATCAATGCACTTGCTCCCAAGCGGCTGCGACGCTCTGCTGAGCGTACCGCCCGTCCCGCAGAACAAGGCTTCTGGTACCGCCTTGCACGCTTTGTCATCACGCGCCCTGCGGTCGTGGCCCTCGTCGCGTCGTGCTCTCTCTTGGCTATGAGCGCTCCTGTTGTTGGGATGCGACTCGCAGGCTTTGATGTAATTTCTCATTCTGAGAATGCCGACTTGTATAAGGTTGAAGAACGATTTAGAACAGAATTTAGCTTTCCACCGCTTGATGATATTGTGGTCCTCCTACACGGCAGTAATCATACGATGCGGACTATTCAATCGCAATATCTGGAAAAACTACCAGACGTAGCTACTGGCGAAATAGATCGACTGAACAGCACGACGTCAATAGCTGGTATAAATGTTACGGGGGGGCCGTTTTCCAATATAGCTAAGCGTCTCATACACAAGATTCGGGCGATGCCGGTTCGCCTTGCTGTTACCGGCGCGACCGCAGAGCTCGTTGACACCACGTCATCACTGCAATCACACCTTCCACTGGAGGTAGTGATACTACTTGCCACGACGCTTATTTCTCTTATTATTGCCACCGGATCTGCAATTTTGCCGTTCAAGGCCATAGTAATGAATATGTTTTCATTGGCCGCAGCCTTTGGCGCACTCGTTTTCATCTTCCAAGACGGCCGGCTTGAAGGACTTCTCGAATATCGTGGTGTAGGTGCTATCTACCTAATTCAACCCTTCATTATCTGTACGGCTGCATTTGGTATTTTGACTGACTATTCTGTTTTCATGCTCACACGCATCAAGGAGGGATGGGACTCTGGTCTATCGAACAACGAGGCGATAGCGTTGGGAGTGGAGCGCACTGGACGAATCATAACGGCTGCAGCGCTACTCTTCTGTGTAACAATAGGAGCACTTGTCACAGCACATCTAATCTTTGTGAAGGAAATTGGATTTGGACTAGCGGTAGCTATAGCCATTGACGCGACCATAGTGCGTGCTTTCCTTGTTCCTAGCTTGATGACGTTGCTCAGCTCGTGGAATTGGTGGCCAGAAACGTCGTATTGGCACCGATTAAAATCTCGCCGCCATCCAGGAGCGCAGCGTGACTTCACAGAAAACTCGTAAGTATGTTGTCGCAAGGCCCGACTCAGAGCGCCTAACAAGGTAGATTCGTGTGGGACTGTCCAAGTTCATGCGTCATGGCTAAACGTTTGCTGAGCGATGATATGTGGAGTCGGATCGAACCGTTGTTGCCGGTCCGAGAGCCGCAGGTCACGGGGCGTCCGAGGGTGCCCGATCGAGCGAGGTTGACCTCCCGCAGGAGATGGGTTGTGAGTCGGGCATGACGTGCCGGCGGCGCCTACAGGAATGGAGTAAATCCGGGGTCTGGCAGCGCCTCCATCAGGCGATGTTGGACGAGCTGCAGGACGCCGGCCAGATCGACTAGTCCCGTGCGGTAGTGGACAGCTCGCACGTGCGTGCCTAAGGAGGCGAGCAAATCGGCCCTTCTCCCCGACCAGGGAGGTTGCTTTCCTCATCTTCTCCAGATCTTTTGGTTAGCAATCTGGTTCTGTGTGTGTTCATCGATGGTGCCTCGTCCGAAGCGTGAGGAAAATAACGGCCGCGACATAGCCACTCCATAGCGGAAAGCTAACCAGTTGCGTCGGTGACTTAGCCCGGCCGCAGAGAGAGCATGCGTAGTTCCGAAGATGCCTAGCCCAAAGATCACGAAGCAGAAAGCAAATAGCGCCTCGAGCAGCGCTCCGCGAAATGATGGGACACTCGGGAAGCCCGCCTTAGGATCACGCGCGTACTCCCAGATAACTCCCAGCATTCCACCCACGACTGCACAAAGGGGAAGCAAATTTGTCAACGCAATCGGTCTCTGTACAAATTGAAAAACACTTGCGGCCATGGGCTTCTGCCACCTCCTTTTAGGTCGATCTCTACCCGTTGCTCGGCTACCGTTGCCAAGCTCCTTACGGGATTCACTCAAGCTCGCTTGGTCGCACATCTTGCTTCGGATGCCTTGGGCAACACCGTAGCTCCCCGATAGCGGTCCATTCATCGCCTCGCTTCGCTGGGCAGCTTCTTTGGCCGACCGAGGAGCGATCATACGGACCAGCCAAGCGCACGGTCGTTCCTAGCCCACGCTTCTGCGGTCATTTTGCGAACACCCAGACCATCCCCGTGCCGAGCCCCTTCCCTACGCGCCATCACTCGGCGCTCAGGTAATGGTAGTTTCGCTCATGGACTCTCGTCTGTCGTGCTCCTTGTCCTCCGCAGGGAGGCCAGCGCCCTCAACGTTCGGTCAGCGTTGATTCTAGGAATAGGAACTCGCCGCAGCGCTAACGCGCTCCCGCGGCTCGGAAAACCTGGTGAGTTTGCGTCTCAGGCGCCCACTCCCGCCGACTGTGACAGCACATTTGCCTGGGCGTCAGGGCTGTGTTCGAGGTTACGGTCAACCTGCTCGACGATCAATTTCGTCACGAACTTGGCGTCGTCCCACACCGGCACGTGTCCGCAGTCGGAGAGCGTGATCGTCTTGACGCCCGGTATCTCGCGGCGGTAGCGGGGGGCGTGGCGAGAGCCCGGCAGTACGCGGTCGAACTGCGGGGTGGCCAGCAGCACCGGGCAGGTGATCTGATCGAGATCGCTGATCGTGAGCTCAGCCTTGTCGGCAAGCAGCGCTTGGATCGCTCGCTGGCTGATAGAGCAGTGCAGCGCTGCCTGCGATATCTCGGCTGCATCTGCCGGAGACACGAGCTCCCCATGGCGCATGATTTCCCTGAACGCCAGGCGACGAGTCCCGGGACGTCTCATGATCCGTTCACTCCACGCGTGGGTTCGCTTGAGCATCTTGATCTGTTTGGCAAAGAAATTCCCGATGCGCGGGCCCTCACCGTCGCCCTGGCTCCAGCCTCCGGCGGGCGCCAGCGCGACGACCGATCGCGCACGGCCGCGCTTGGCCAGCTCGAGTGCGATGCCTCCGCCCATGGAGTTGCCGACAAAGTGCGCCGCGCCGACACCCAGCTCGTCCAGCAGTCCTTCGACCGCGTCAGTGGAATGCTCGAAGGTGATCGGCTGATCTGTGGGGTAGGAGGGACCGCCGTGGTGACCTGGCAGCGTCGGCGCGATCACCTCGTAGCGAGCGACCAGATCGGCCAGGATCGGATGCCAGATCCTCCACGCTGCGGTGAAGCCGTGCAGCAACACAACCGGCTCGCCCGATCCAGCCCTGTACATCGCGGGCGAGATTTCCGACATCGACCATGAGTGTAACGTCACCGCCGGCTACGGGCAGCAGCGCCCGGCAGCCGTGTGCACGGCCGCTCGACGTGAGCGTTGTGAGCGACCGTGACGGACGCAGGCGCGATGCCAGCAAAGGTTTGGAGGCATGCACCCGATACTGATGGCGGGTTGGCGAAGTTGAACGTCCCGGTCATCCGGCACGCGACCTACATTGCTGCGATGCCTAACGGAACACTCGCACGCAGCTACGGCAAGGTCTTCGACCAGGTCGCGGACGAGTATGACCGTCACCGCCCGACATACCCTGACGCGCTGCTGGATCACACCTGCGAGGTCGCAGCTCTCGGTGTTGGCGATCGAGTGCTTGAGATCGGCTGTGGGACCGGGCAGCTGACCCGCAACCTCCTCGCACGGGGCCTGCGCGTGTCGGCCATCGAGCCCGGCAATCGGCTAATCGCGCTCGCGCGGCAGAACCTTGGGGAGATCGGCGACGTGGAGTTCGTGAACGCCCGCCTCGAGGATGCGCCCCTCCACCGCGAGCGCTTCCACGCCGTGTTCTCGGCCTCGGCAATGCACTGGATCGATCCCGATCTCAGCTGGCAGAAGGCTGCCGAGGCACTCGCGCCTGACGGGACGCTCGCACTCGTCCAGTACTTCGGGCTGAACGAGCCGCGCAGTGCCGATGACCAGCAGGCGCTGCTGAACGCGATGGCGAAGATCGCGCCAGAGCTCGCCGTGAGCTGGCCGAGCTATAGGGAGCTCGAGGCGATTCTCGCGGGCGTGCACGAGCGCCGCGGGAACGTCTCAGACGTGTGGGCCTGGCTTGGCAGCTACGAAGTGGCGCGCGACTATGCAGCCCACCTGTTCGACGACGCGCAGATCGCCGCTGTGCCTAGGCTGATCGAGCACACGGCGGACGAGCTCAACGCGCTGCTCGGCACGATGTCGTTCTGGTTGAGGCTCTCGCCGGAGCAGCGCGAAGCCGTCGAGCACGAGAACCGGACCCTCTACGAGCGGCTCGGTCGGCCGATTCGCTCCAGCATCGTCGCCTGTGCCGTGACGGCTCGTCGAGCCGCATAGGTCGGGCTCGTCGAGCCGCCGCACCTCACTCGCCTGCTGCGAATGCCGCCGCAAGAGCCTCAGCGTTTCGTGACTGTTCAGGTCGGTGCTGGCTGTGTTCAGGGTCCGGGGTGGCGGGTGGCCAGGGTTGGTGCTTAGCGAGTCGGGCGAGGGCGTCGAGGATGTCGCGGCCCTGCTTGCGGGTTGTGCTGATGTAGGCGCGTAGCGCCAGGAAGCTGTCAGCGCCAGTGGTGGTGCGCCAGCTGCCGGAGATCTTCTGCTGGATCTTGATCATGCGGATGTCGCGCTCGACGAGGTTGTTGTCGAAGGGGACCTGGAGGTCGTGGCGAAGCGGAGTACCTGCTCGCGTTGCTCGTCCAGGCGGCGCAGGAGGTTCGCTTGGGTGCTGCGGCCGATCGGGCCGCGCTTGCCGGTGCGGATGGTCGGCGGCGGGTTTTGTTGGTGGCCGAAAGCGAAGCAGTCATCGACGATCGAGTGCACGGACCTACCCCACCCCGTTCACAACATCCCTGGGCACGTCACCTAGCCGCGCTAGGGGTGCGGTTGCTCAGAGACGAACGCCTTACACGGACCACATATGCTTCGGCCGAACTTGTCCGGTACGACCGTGAGAGATGCGAGCGAGGACGATGCGCCTGCGTGCGCGGCGATCTACGCGCCCTACGTGCGCGAGACAGCCGTCAGCTTCGAGGGCGAGCCACCGACGCCCGCGCAGATGGCCGAACGCATCACAGCGACGACTCGCACGCACGCATGGATCGTGCACGAAGACGACGGCCGCGTCGTCGGCTATGCCTACGGCGGGCCGCACCAGAAGCGAGCGGCCTATCGCTTCTCGTGCGAGGTCAGTGTCTACGTCGAGCAGGGCCGGCGACGCACCGGCTCGGGCCGCACGCTGTACGAGGCACTGTTCAAGCGGCTCGCAGCACGCGGCTATCGGATGGCCGTCGCGGGCATGACGCTGCCCAACGAGGCGAGCGCGGGCCTGCACCGAGCGATGGGCTTCGAGCCGGTCGGCGTCTACCGTCGAATCGGCTGGAAGTTCGGCGCGTGGCACGACGTCGCGTGGATGCAGCGGGCGCTCGGCGTCGAGCACGACCCTCCCCCCGAGCCCCGCTGAGACGACCGCGCGTGTCCGCGCGGCCGACAGCCTCACCGGCGGCATGAACCGCTATCGCATCTCAGAGGTCGAGGCTTGGCTGCACGAGCGCTACCGCTCCCCCGCTGAGACACCTCAGCCACGTAGCCGCTGACCGAGCCTCGTGGGCGTCGCTGGTTTCGCGCCGATTCGCCTTCGTTCGCCTCAGATCAACCCGACCCACTTATTTGTCCCGTAACGGCCCCCGAGACGACCTTTCTAGGTCGGGAGACCAATCGAAAAATCGGGGAGACCGGTTCTAGTTGGCTTGCTGACGCGGTTTCTCGGCTTTTGCGTCCCGTTTGCGTCCCGTAGACCGCCCCCCCATACCCGATACTTGCGGCCGTCCGATTCCGGTGTATGCCATCGTGAACAAGCATTCGCATTAACTAACAGTCCATTTAGGCGGAGTCGAGGCGGAAGCGCCGGCCGGCCTCTGCGCTTTTAGACTGCGGCCAATGAGCGACGCTGCCTGTGATCGTCTGGGTGAGCTGCTGGCGCGGACGGCCGGGCCGGAGGCGTTCAGCGCGTCGACAACCGCGCCGTCCGGCGGCCTTCCGCTTGAGGTGCGCGGGGTGGGGCCGATCAAGCTTCCCGTATCACAGACGCAGGCCAAGCAGCTATGCCTGCTGGGCCGACCGGCACGGTATGGGCAGGGAGAGCGGACCCTGCTGGACCACGAGGTGCGTGACACGCGGGAGATCCCGAAGAGCCGTGTCAAGATCGACAAGCGTCGCTGGGATGAGACGTTGCTGTCCATCCTGGCGCGGCTGGGGGGCGAGTTGGGTGTTCTCGCTGGGCGCACGCTGCGGGCGGAGCTGCACTCGATGTTGGTGTATGGCCCAGGGCAGTTCTTCCTTGAGCACCAGGACTCATCGCCGAAGAGCGCTGACGGGCTCGGCATCACCACCTTAGAGCTGCTACGCGAGGCCGAGAAGCACGAACGTAGCCCAAGCCGGTCACGGTAGTCCCGCCTTGGTCTGCGGTCCCGGCTCAACTACCCCCGCTATGTAGCCGTCCGCACAAGTACAATTTGGCTGTGAGCCATCAATCGGGGCGAACGGTTAGATTTGGCTTGAATACAGGGGATTCTGGGGTTCTGCTACCGATTTGCTACCGCCATACCGGCCCCGTACCGGGCATCCCTCAGTCGATGCCCCGCGTATGCCATCGTGAACGTGTGTCTGCCAATGCAAGGTCGCGGCCCTAGCGCTCAGCTTGCGTTGGGATCGCCGCTCGCCCGGAGCAGCTGCGCCGCGTAGCCGCGAGCGACGAGGCGTTCGTCGGTAATCCCGAGCGCGTCGCGTAGCTCGGCAATGAGCCCATGCTCGTGGGCGAGGTCGGAGTCGGGCGGCGCGACGGCCTCAAGCTCGATGAACGTCCCAAGCTGCTCGACCTCATCGAGATGGATGCGGACGCTCTGCCACAGCAGCAGATGGCGGCGCTTGACGACGACCTCGCGTATGCCAATCGCGGCGGCGAGCGCCGCACACAGCGTCGTACCGTCGCTGACCTCGATGATGCGGTTATCAGAAGCTTCTGATAATCGCATTTATCTCCTGTCGTGGGTTATGTGAAGTGGGGCGGGTGGGGCTTGTGGTTGCTTGTAGTTGTGGGGGTTTGGTGGTGGGCGACTGCGCATATTCGCGGTGTCTGGTGGAGGCTTCTGGCTTTCTGTTCTTGCTGATCGCAGACTGGAGGCCGTTGATGAGATGGGGTACGTGGGTTCCGATGGTGTCGGGTCCGTTGGAGGCGTATGCGGCGGGTTATGAGGGGTGGCTGGCGGCGCGTGGGTTCAGGCCGCATGTGAGGAAGTTGAGGGTGTGGCAGTTGGGCCGGTTGAGTTTGTGGCTGGAGGGCGAGGGCCTTGGGGTCGGCGATTGGGTTGATGGGCTGGCGGTGCGGTTCGCGGCGGCGCATCGAGCGGCTGGCTATCGGACTTATCGGTCGTCGTTGAGCGTGAGGGTGCCGGTCGCGTATTTGCGGGAGCTCGGCGTGATCGGGTCTCAGCCGGTGGCGTCGGGACCGGTTGAGGAGTTGCTTGTTGATCTGTGCGTGTATATGGAGCGGGAGCGGGGGTTGGCGGCTGGGACGATCGCGAACTATGAGCGGGCGGCAAGACTGTTCCTTGAGGATCGCGTCGAGCGAGAAGGCGGGCTTTTGCTTGATCGTTTGGCCGCTGGTGATGTGAGCTCGTTCCTGGCGCGGGAGTGCCCGCGGCGGTCGGTGGTGGGGGCGATGAACCTGGCCGCGAACTTGCGGGTGCTGTTGCGCTATCTGCATGTCACCGGGTTGATCGAGATGCCGCTGGTGTGGGCGGTGCCGAAGGTCGCTGATCTGCGGGGACGGTCGCTCCCGAAGGGTTGGCGCCGGAGGCGGTCGCCGGGATGCTCGCCAGCTGCGACCGGGAGAGTGTGATTGGTCGGCGTGATCGCGCGATCATTTTGTTGCTCTCGCGGTTGGGGTTGCGCCGTGGGGAGGTCGCTGGGATCGTGCTCGATGACGTCGATTGGCGTGCGGGTGAGCTGTTGGTGCGAGGCAAGGGTCACCGGCAGGACCGGATGCCGCTGCCCGTGGATGTTGGTGAGGCGATCGTCTCCTATCTTCGTGTTCGACCCGACAGTGAGCATCGGGCGCTGTTTTTGTGTGGGTGCGCGCCGTTTGGGCCGGTCAGTTGCGCCTGCGTGACGACGATCGTGCAGTGCTCGTGCCAGCGCGCGGGGCTGCCACGGGTCGGTCCGCATCGGTTGCGCCATACCGCAGCGTCGGAGATGCTGCGCGCTCGCGTCCCGCTGGAGGAGATCGCGCAGGTGCTTCGCCACCGCGACCTGCAATCGACGGTGAAATATGCGCGCGTGGACCGCGATTCACTCAGGGCGCTAGCGCTGGCGTGGCCGGGAGGTCGCTCATGAGCACGTTGCGTGAAGCGCTCGATGATTACCTGACGATCCGTCGGCAGCTCGGGTTCAAGCTCGAGACTCCGGGACGGCTGCTCGCGCAGTTTGTTGGGTTCCTGGAGCAGTCAGGCCAGAGCACGGTAACGACCGAGCTTGCGCTCGCTTGGGCCTGTCAGCCTGTTGGGGTCAAGAAGCATCGCTGGCGCCAGCGGCTCGGGATGGTCCGCGGGTTCGCACGGCACATGGCGACGCTCGATCCCGCGACTGAGATCCCGCCTTGCGATCTGCTTCCTGCACGCCAGCAGCGAATCGCGCCGTATATCTATTCGCCTGCGGAGATCGAGCTGTTGATGAGTGCCGCCGGGACGCTCTCCCCGCCGGTGCGCGGAGCGACCGTCCACACGATGATCGGGCTGCTGGCCGCGAGCGGCATGCGCCTCGGGAGGCGCTCGCGCTCGACGATGCCGATGTTGACTTTGATGCCGGTGTGATAACCGCGGTCGGGAAGTGGGGCAAGCAGCGCGAGATCCCGGTGCATCCGACGACCGTCGCGGCGCTGCGCGCCTATCAACGGACGCGGGATCGCTGCCAGTCAGATCGCCCAACCCCGGCGCTGTTCATCACATGCCGCGGCCTGCGGTTGAGCAAAGGCGCGTTCGGGAAGTCCTTCCGTGCAGTGATCGCCCTCGCCGGGCTGGAAGGAGCGGGGGAGCGAGCGAGACCACGCCCGCATGATCTGCGCCACGCTTTCGCTGTTCGGACGCTGATCGGCTGGCATCAGGCAGGGGTCGAGATCCATCGTGAGATGCCTCGGCTCTCCACGTATCTCGGGCATGTCTACCCGTCGGACACGTTCTGGTATTTGCAGGCGGTACCTGAGCTGCTGGAGCTCGCCGCCCGCGACCTCGACCGGCTGCTCGGAGGTGGATCATGAGTCTGCTCGCGCCCACGCTCCAGGCGTTCTTCAGTGATCGCATGGTCAACCAGAAGGACGCCAGTCCGCGGACGATCGCCGCCTACCGCGACGGGATACGGCTATTGCTCCAATTCGCCAACCAGAAGACTGGCAAGCCTCCCAGCCGCCTGGACATCGAAGACCTCGACGCGCCGCTGATCGGCGCGTTCCTCGATCACCTCGAATACCAGCGCCACAACAGTCCCCGGACCCGCAACGCGCGCTTGGCGGCGATCCACTCGCTCTACCGCTACGCCGCGCTGCGCCATCCCGAGCACGCGCACACCATCGCGCGGGTGCTCGAGATCCCCAGCAAGCGCTACGACCGGACGATCGTGTCCTACCTCGAGCAGCCAGAGATCACAGCACTGCTCGCGGCACCCGATCGCACCACCTGGCTCGGCCGCCGCGACCACGCGCTACTGCTGACAGCGATCCAGACCGGGCTGCGCGTCTCAGAGCTCGTCAACCTCACCATCGAGCACGTCCGGCTCGACACCGGCGCGAGCGTCAAAGTGCTCGGCAAGCGCCGCAAGCAACGCATCGCGCCGCTCACCCCCAACACCACAACCGCCCTACGCGCATGGCTCACCGAGCGCCGAGGCGAGAACACCGACCCCGTATTCCCGACCCGCCAAGGACGGCCGCTGAGCACCAAGGCAATCGCGTGGCTACTCGACAAACACACCAGCACCGCCGCCCGCACCTGCCCCTCACTAGCGAGCAAGCGCATCACCCCGCACACACTCAGACACACCAACGCGATGCTGCTGCTCGCCAACAACGACATCGCAACCGTCGCGCTATGGCTCGGACACGAGACCATCCGCTCGACCGAGCTCTACCTCCACGCCGATAACAAGATCAAGCAGAAAGCAATCGAGACCATCGCGCCCGCCGGCACCCCACCCGGCCGATACCACCCACCCGACAAGCTCCTCGCGTTCCTCGAGACCCTGTGATTATCAGAAACAGCACGACCCCAAACCCCAACATCCACAAGGAAAACACCACTCCAAACACCAACACTTCACATAACCCACGACAGGAGATAAATGCGGTATCGGCTCTCGCGCTGCTGTGGTTCGCTGGCGCGCTCGAACTGGATCAAGTGCGGACGACCGGGCTGCTCCTCGCGGAGCTTGAGCCCGCCTCGTGCAACCTCGAAGTAGGTATCGCGCTGCGCGATCGTGCCGCGGTCCTCGGCCCCGAGCGTCCGACATACCTCAAACGATGCGGACGGGTCCGGGTCGGTCGCCTTCAACTCGATGTTTCTCCGCTGTGCCTGCACGACGGTCGATCACTCCTATGCGGCTCGACTCGGCTGTAGCCGGCGCGCTCTGAGCCAGAGCACGAGGCCACATACCGCGTAGAGGATGGCGATAGCGATGAGCGTGAACTTGATCGCCGAGCAGACGGCCGCAAACGGCGGGGCGAAGCTGCCGCCGTGGCCGGCGAGCGTGAGCAGCAGCGCCACGTTTTCGCTCGCGTCAAAGCTCGCCGCAGCAAGCGCGAAGAACGGAACGACTGCGCCAATGGCTGCGAGGCGCCGCCAGTCGTGCGCTCGCGCCGTGTCACGGACTACGAAGCCGGCGAGGGCAAAGAACAGGCCATAGGAGAGCATGTAGCCGTAGTCGAGCAGTAGCGAGAGGTGCGCGGCGCTGCGGCCTCTCGCTCCCCATTCAGCGACGATCCGTGCCGCGCGAGCGCGGCTGCCGGCGAACTCGAAGTCAAGGATCGTCGGCCCGTGCGAGACATGCGAAGGGTCGATCACTTCGAGGATCACCGTAAACGCGACAGTGGCGACCCCAAGCAGGACCAAGGCGCGCTTGCGATCGCGCGCGCTCACGAGCGAACGGGATCGGTCGCACGGCCCGCTCGAAGCTGGCCCATCGTGAACAGCGCACGCAGGTCAAGGCCCTCGGCAGCAAGGTTCTCCCGGCCGCCGGCCTCGCGGTCGATCACGCACAGCACCACCGCGATATCGGCTCCGCGGTCACGCAGCTCGCGGCAGGACTCGATCACCTGCCCACCAGAGGTCACCACGTCCTCGACGACCGCGATCCGCCGCCCGGCAACCTCGCCGCCCTCGGCCAGCCGGCACGTTCCGTAGGTCTTCGCTGCCTTGCGAACGAACATGCTCGGCAACCCCGACACCTGGGAGGCGACGACGGCCAGCGGCACGCCGCCAAGCTCAAGACCCGCGAGCAATTCCACCCCAGCAGGCAGCAAGCCGACCAACTCCTCGGCAATCTCGCGCAGCAGTCGAGGGTCTGACTCGAACAGGTACTTGTCGAAGTATTCGCTGCTCGTCGCACCCGAGCGCAGCCGGAACTCGCCCGTGAGTCGGGCGCGCTCGTAGATGCGGTCGGCAAGCTCGGGCACCGGACGGCAGCCTATTCGCCGGTTCCGTACTCGGTTGGCGTCTGCTTTGCTGGACTCGTCGTAATCGGTTCCGCCTCTAGTCCGAGCAGGAGGGGTAGTTCATCGAGCGAGCCCAGCGCCTCGGCGCCGGCTTCGCGCAGCGCCCGCTCGTCGCTGTCAGCGGTGTAGCCAATGGCACGCATCCCGGCCGCGACCGCGGCTTGGACGCCGGATGGCGTGTCCTCGACTACGGCACAGGCGGCGGGCTCGACTCCGATCGTGGCCGCCGCGTGCAGGAACAGGTCGGGTGCCGGCTTGCCGTTGGCGACCGAGTACGCGGAGAACCGGACGTGCTCAGGAAAGAGGTGGTCGAGGCTGGTGAGCGCGAGCGAAAGCCGCGTCTTCTCTAGCTTCCCTTGCGAGGCCACGCACACGCGCAGCCCGGCGCCACGCAAGCGCTCGACCGTCTCGGCCACTCCGGCGACCGGCTGGAGTTCGCGGCGGAAAGCCTCCGAGCGCTCGGCCTCGTAGCGAGCGAGCCAATCCGCCGGCAACGAGCGGCCCAGCTTGGCCTCCGCACGCGCGAGCACGTCCGCGAGCAGCAGCCCTTGGTATTCGCGGCGGGCCTGCGGCAACGTGGTCGGTAGTTCCTGCTCAGTGAGCATCGCCGCGAGCACCCGATTGGAGATGACCTCGCTATCGACCAGTACGCCATCGCAGTCGAAGATCACAAGTTCCACGCCCTTCTACGCTCCTCGTAGCCAATCAGCCCAGCCGGCGGCGATCACGAGTTGGGACAGAGCTTCATAGCCCTCGGCGGCGGGGTGAGCGCCATCGTCCTCGGCAACCTCCGCCATCCACACCTGCGAAGCAAGCAGGGGCTCTATTACGCTCACGAACAAGACACCGGCCCGATGGCAAACGTCGGCGAAGGCAGCCGACAGGGTGCGGATGCGCTCGTTCTGCTCAGGATCGTCAACGGGCGCCGGGCCGATCATCAGCACGCGAGCGCCCACCGCTGCGGCTCCTTCCAAGATCGCGGAGAGCGCGGAGCAAGATTGTTCAGTCTCGACGCGCAGCCGGCCGTCTTCAACGGTCGTGTCGTTGGCGCCGCACGAAAGCACGATCATAGGGTCGATGCCCGGCATAAGCCGCGGTAGCGCCTCGGCACGCCAGCGCGCCGCGACCTGCTGCGAAGTCTCCCCTCTGACGCCGAGATTGTAGGCCGTCAGCGGACGCCCCTCGGCGAAGGAGGCAGCCACGACACGCCCGACCCAGCCCTTTCCGGCAGGGTCGCGCACGCCAGCGACAAGCGAATCGCCGAAGAACAGCACACGCCGATCGTTCGGCTGTCCATTCATAAGCGCCCGAGTCTAATTCGGCGACCGGGGTCGGCGTAGACTTCGGTCTTGTGCCAGCCGTGAGACTTCGAGACGATGCCACTCGCTGACCGTCGCGCAGCAGCCGCCGAAGACCTCGCGCGAGCCGGTGAAGCAGACGCTCCCGTGCAAGTAGCTGACTACGACCGCGCCTGGCCCGCGTCCTTTGAGGCCGAGCGCAGCCGGCTCATGCCGCTTCTTGACGGCGCTGATATCCACCACATCGGCTCCACCGCAGTACCCGGCCTGGCTGCGAAGCCCACTATCGACATGATCGCGCTCGTGGCCCATATCGACGCGCCGGTCGCGGCGCTGGTCGAGCGCGCGGGCTACCAGTTCCCGTGCGCATATAACTCGACGCTCTCGCGCCGGCGTTTTCTCTGCTATCCGTCGGCGTCACACCGTACTCACCACCTACACCTTGTCGATGAGCAGCAGGAGCTTGACCGTCGCCTGCGCTTCCGCGACCGACTGCGCGCGGACCCTGCGCTCGCGCGCGAATACTCGGCGCTCAAGCGCGCGCTCGCCAGCCGATACGCCAACGACCGCGAGGCATATACCGAGGCCAAGCGCCACTTCATCCAAGATCAACTTGCGGCTGAATCACAGGCCACCCGTAGATGAGGCTGGCCTACCTTTCGATCTGCGCCACCTTCAAGGACGAGGCGCCGTACATGCCCGAGTGGATTGAGTTTCATCGGCGCGTAGGCGTCGAGCACTTCTTTCTCTACGACAACCTCAGCAGCGATGGCAGTAAGGAAGTCCTTGAGCCGTGGGTCGGCGCGGGCCTGGTCACGCTCTCAGATTGCTCGATTCCATTCGAGCAGGGCGGCCAGAGCTGGGCTTATGCCGATGCGCTCAGGCGAGCCCACGGACGCACGCGCTGGCTCGCCTTCATCGACCTGGATGAGTTCCTATTCTCGCCGGGCGGGACACCGCTGCTCGAAGTGCTCAAGGACTACGAGCAGCATCCCGGCGTCGTCGTCAACTGGCAGGTGTACGGCTCGTCCGGGCTCACGACTCGTCCGAATGGGCTCGTGATCGAGAGCTTCCTTACGCGAGCGATGACGCAGTGGGTCCGTAACCGGCGCGTCAAGAGCATCGTGGACCCCGAACGCGCTCTGCGCCCGATCGGACCGCACTTCTTCGAGTACGCGGACGGAGCGCTCGCAGTGACGGAGAACCACGAGCCGGTGCGAGTTATCGAGCGTCCAGCGTGGACACGCCGAATACGGCGCGGCCTCTCGCGGCTGCCCCTAATTCAGACTGACCCCTATGCAGTGCGCGAATCCTCGGTCAAGCACGTCTCGGTAGGACGCCTGCGGCTCAACCACTACGCCGTCCGCTCGCAGCAGGAGTTCGAGCAGAAGACAGCCCGACACGGCAGTTCGCGCATGGCTCCGCGCTACTTCGCCTACCACGACCGCAACGAAGTTCACGATCCCGCATTGATCGTCTACGCAAACCAGGTGCGCGCCCGGCTCATCGCCGCTGAGGCTCCGTAAGGCCCCACTGCTTACGCGGCTTTCGCTCCGTCATTCATTCGCGCCGAGAGTTCGACGCCGGCCGCGAGCGGGACTTCAACTGAAACGTATCCATTCTCCGCGTTGCGGACATAATCGAGGTACGGAAGTAGATCGGGGTCGTCAGCGCTCAAGTCGGCGACCACGAGCGCATTGCGGCACAGGTACGGCTCCACGAGCTTGAGAACCTGTAGATAAAGGTCGTTGCTGCCGTCGAGGAACAGTAGATCAACGGGTTCCGTGAGCTTGCCGAGCGTCTGCAATGCGTCACCCACGCGAACCTCTACGAGGTCATTGAGGCCGGCGTCGGTCAGGTTTCGAGTAAGTGTCTCGGCCTTGGCCGGATGGCGCTCTGTAGTGATAAGCGCACCCCCACCCGAGTCTCTGAGCGCAGCGGCCAGGTAGACGGTCGAGGCACCGAGCGAGGCGCCGAACTCAACCACTTGCCGACCGGGCTTTCCAAGCGCAAGCAGGTACAGAAGGCTGCCGACCTCGCGCTTGATCGCAAGCGGAGCCTCACCATAAAGCTCGTAGCGCTGTGCTTGGGCGAGCCTGCGTCCGAGCGCCGCCTCGCGCGTCTGGACACGCTGCCTTGCCTGCTCATCTTCAACCGCCGCTGCTTTGTGAATCCGGTTGAGCACCGTTGCGACGAACGGTGAGCTCAGCGTGGAGGAAGCGTCGGCCACCTTGGGCTCAGACCTTATTCCATGCCAAGATCGAAGCTCGACCGGCACGGCGCGTGGCGCATCCGGCGGCAACGTCGGATTCAAGCTGCCGTAGACCAGCGTCAAGCTCGGCGGGATGATCCCGCTGCAAACGCTCGAAGTAACTTGTCTGCGCCCGCCATCGCTGTTCGAGCACCTTCTCGGGATACGCCGCCAGTGCGGCGAGGGAGGCATCTTTCAGGTCGTCTAGGACAATCTCACGCCGTTGCGCGCCGGGCAGCAACGCAAGCAACTCAGCGACGGGCAGGTGACTCGTCTGCATCCACGCTCGCGTCGATGGGAAGTAGTCGAGAAACCAAAGGTCGTGAATGTCCTCGCGCGCATAGACCAGCACGGCTAGGCGGCCGCCCGGTCGCAGGATGCGCCGCGCCTCGGAGAGCGCTGCGCTGGGGTCGGCTACGTGATGGAGCATCGAAACAAGAATCGCGGCGTCAAAGCTCTCGTCCGCAACCGGGAGTTGTTCTGCGGAACCAGCAACGGTCGCCAAGCCCTTTTGCGCGGCGAGGGCGAGCATCTCGGGCGAGCGGTCGATCACGACTGGCTGCCAACCCTCATGCTCAAGCGCCAGCGCGTAGTTGCCGGTTCCGCCGCCAATGTCCGCCAGGCGGTCCCCAGGTGCGCCCGCAATTGCAGCTTGCAGCGCCGCGAGAATGGGACCGCTCGCAGACCGCGTTTGGTCGTATGTCTCGGCCTGCTGTGCGTAATCGGGAAGCAAGCTCATTCGACCCACCTTGATCGAAGCTCAAGAGCGTGCGGCTCTTTTGGGTTGGGGGAGTGGCAGCTTATTGATCCAGGCCCGATCCGTGATCGGGGATACTTGTCCACGGATGACCGACGAGCGAGCCCACCATCCTGTCTTCGCACGCATCTACACGAAGGTCGCCGATCTAGCCCGGATCGTGCAGTAAGGGTGTGAATGTGGTGGCGTGTTCGCGTCCGGCGGTGGGGCGCGGCTAGGCTGAGGAATGTTGACGTGAGCCCGGGTTCTGGGAGGCGGGTCTGGGTGATCGTGGCGCTTGTCTTGTCGATGTGTGGGCAGCCGTGATCGCGAGGGCGGCCTGGGGCGTAGGTTTTTTGGCGGGGCTGGTAGTGGTCAGCCGGTGGCGGCTGGGAGCGCTTTGAGTTTCTGAAACGCGGCGAGGAGTTCGGCTGCCCATGGCCATGTGTCTTGGAGGTGGAGCTTGCCGCGGCGTTCGGAGAACGCTAGCCGGCCGGCGACGTGCAGTAGGCGGTAGCGCAGCCGCTTGGGCTCAGCCTTCGCGAGCTCGCCGGTGAGAAGCAGTGCCTGGGTCCAGACGATCAGATCGTGTGCGAGCATGACGATCTCCAGCCACACCTCGTTGAGCGCGAATTCTTTGAACGGGAACTTGGATAGGCCGGTGTCCTTGTCATCGCGGATGCGGTCCTCGACGTGGGCGTGCTGGCGATGGCGGCACTCGAGCACGGCGATGTTCTCGTCGTCTTGGTCGGTGAGAATCGCCTGGAAGCGATACCCGTCTTGGTCGGTGAACGACAGCTGGGCGCCGGGGTGCGGGCGCTCACGCCGCACGATCAACCTTGAGCGCTCCGGCCAAGACGACAGATCGACGCGATCGGTGATCTGGCAGACCTGCCCGTTCTCACGCTCGGACCCATCCTGGTCAAGCGCCGTAACCCAGGCGTCCTGCGGGATTTCGAGGATTACTGAGCGGACCGTCTCGGTCAGCTCGTAGCCGACCGAGAAGCGCATATTCGCCTCGCGGCAATAGTCGGTGAGGCCGTGCGTGGCGCCTGCGGTATCCGCACGCACCAGGATCTCGATGCTCTCGATGTGCTTTGCGGGGATCTGCTCAAGCGCCCGATCGAGCACCGTTCTGTGCTCAGCGGCGGTGTTGGAGCCGGCGTTGCCCGCTCTGAGCATCGCCCCCAGCGCCTCGCGTGTCTCATCAGCGTAGGCCTGCAACGGGTAAAAGCCGTAGCCGCCCTTGTAATTGCCGGCCGCATTCTCCTTCTCAGAGTGCGCCGTGATCAACGTCGCGTCCACGTCAATCGTCAGCCGCTTTGGCGCGCCGTGCAGCTCCCAGAACCGCTCGCGTGCCCGTGCATGCGCCAAGCGCAGCGCATCGAGCAGCTCGGGCTCGGCGGCGAGGCGGTCGATCACCCGGAACGCCGTCGAATCAGACGCCACCACGCCGAACAGCGCTTCCTGGTCACGCTGGCCGCCGAGGTCAGACACGCACTCCCCGCCATCGGCGAGCATCACCGCCAGATCGCGGATCACCCGCCCCGGGTCATGACCACGACGCCGCTGCTTCAAGCCCGCCAGGCCCAACGAGAGCGCCCTCGTAAGCCCCAGCTCCCCCGCGACCTGGGCGAGCAGCGCGGTGCCCGCGTGCGAGACCAAGCCCGCTCCGTCCGACGTGACATCTACGGTTACCGGGCGTCCATCACGCATCACCCTCAAGGTGAACCTCCTGAGCTCGGGAAAAAGGTCTTCGACAACCCCAATTCTCCAAGCCCAGTCGGACGTCCCGCGCCTCGGTCAACCCGGGGCGCGGACAGTTAACGAAAGATCTGGGTTAGTCTACGGGAGCGGTCAACGAATGCCACATCACCGGACGGCGCGGTAGCCGAGGTAGAAGTGGAGCGCTGCCGGTGCGATGAACAGCGCTCCCCACCAAATGCCCCGGTAGCACAGGTACGCGCCGAGGCCAAGCAGCCAGACACCGACACCAAAGCGCACGCTGGCGACTGCGCGACCGTGGCCCAGAGCGTATCGATTGAGCCGATTCATGTCTCATGGCAAAGTGTAGGCGTGGCACACAGACATGGGACCTCCTTGGCCGAAGAATCGAGAGCTGGCGCTGAGCAGGCGCCACCACCCCTACTGCCGCGCATAGAGGCATGGGGGGCACCTTCGGCACGCGCCATACACCGACCAAACATCGGCCTGTCTATAAGAGGTTGGTGTCGCGCGACGCGCGCCATGTAAATCGAACAGGAGGTTCTTCCATGTCACATCTCAGGCCAGTCCGATCGGTGGGCGCCCTGCTCGCGGTCGCGGCCGTGGCGGCGCTCACGACCGCCGGCATCGCCCTCGCGCACGGCGGGCATCACCACGCCAGCCACGGCGGCAGCTACCACGCCGCCAAAGCCAGCGCCGCCGGGCAGCCGAGGCCGGTCGCCGAGGCGGCTGGCGGCGCATGCCCCGTCAAGTCTCCGCCGCCACTGCCCGCGGGCTCCGTGTCTGTGACCAACAACGGTCAGACCATCCGCGTACTCCCTGCGGGGTCTTCAACCGCGGGACCCGCCGAAACGAAGCAAGCGCCCCCGCTCACGGGGTCCGTGTCTGTGACCAACAACGGTCAGACCGTCCGCATACTCCCTGCGGGGACTCCCTGCTAGGGCTCCGCCCGGCGGAGCCCGCTGAAGGAAAGCCAGCGCCACCATGCACGGTCTCGTGGCTCGAAAAATGAGGCGCCCATCGCCGCCGCGCGCAGTTGAGGCGCTGGCCACATGGAGCCGTGACGCTCCCCTCGCCCAGGGCCAAGCCCAGGGCGAGGGGAAACTACGATCGTTTCATGCGCGTTCTGATCGTTGAGGATGAGAGCGACACGGCGGCAGCGCTCGCGCGCGGGCTGCGCCGCAAGGGGCTTGCGGTAGATGTGGCCGAGGATGGTCAGGAGGGGCTCCTCAAGGCGACCCTCGCGAGCTACGACGTCGTGGTGCTCGACCGCGACCTCCCTGTCGTCCACGGCGACGAGGTGTGCCGTCGGCTGAACGTGCTCCACCCATCGCCGGCCGTCCTGATGCTGACAGCCGCAGGAGAGGTCGGAGACCGTGTGGCGGGGCTTGCCATCGGGGCCGATGACTATCTCGGCAAGCCGTTCTCCTTCGCGGAGCTCACCGCGCGGGTTCTCGCGCTCGGGCGGCGCGCGCACCGCCCACGCCCTCCGGTCATCCGTGTCGCCGACGTCGAGCTCGACACCGCGCGCCGGCAGGCCCGGCGAGGCACGCGGGAGTTGCACCTGAGCGCCAAGGAGTTTGGCCTGCTTGAAGCGCTGATCGTGGCAGACGGCGCGCTCCTGAGCACGGAGGAACTGCTCACGCGCGTGTGGGATGAGAATGCCGACCCGTTCACCGCGGCGGTGCGCGTCACGATGTCCACGCTGCGCCGGAAGCTGGGCGAGCCGCCGCTGATCGAGACGTTGCCCGGCGCCGGCTATCGGATCGGAGACGGCGTATGAATCGTCTCAGCCTTCGAGTACGCCTGGCCTCGCTGATCGGCCTCATGCTCGTCGTCTGCGGGGCCGCGCTACTGGCGATCAGCTATGGGCTCGTGAACTCCAACCTGAGTGCTCCACTTCCAATCAAGCTAGGACCCCGGCGCGTGATCGGCTCACCCACGACGAGCGGCACTCAACTCCGCATCGGCAAGGCCGCGCCCAACCAGGCACGCACGTCGCAGGTCGTACATGGCACCGCCCTGATTGGTCCGAAGGCCGCGGAACAGAGCGCACTCCGCAAGCGCACACTCGACCAGCTCGTGACGCAGTATCTAGCTGTCCTCGCTGGCGTCGTGCTTGTGGCGGTCGCGCTCGGCTGGCTGCTGGCTGGGCGGCTGCTTCGCTCAGTGCGGCGGATGACGGCGGTCGCACGGCGCGTAACCGGCAGCAACCTCGATGAGCGGATCGGACTGCACGGGCCACGCGATGAGATGCGCGAGCTGGCGGACACTTTTGACGGTATGCTCGCGCGGCTCGATGCGGTGTTCAGCGCCCAGCGACGCTTCGTAGCGGATGCCTCACACGAGTTGCGCACGCCGCTGGCAGCGATGCGCGCAGAGCTTGAGGTGCTGGCCGCCGACCCGCACGCCGCCCTCGCTGACATAGAGGCGGCTACACAGGTGCTTCGGCGTCAGCTCGCACGCAGCGAGGAGCTGATCGAGGCGCTGCTCGCGCTCGCACGCAGCGAGCCTGAGCTTCTCGCCTGCGAGCCTATCGATATCGCCGAGATCGCCCGCAAAGCACTCGATGACGCCGCCGCTGCGGCGGCTCGCCACCTGCGTATCGACACCGAGTTGGAGCCGGCTGTGGTCCCGGCGGATCGGCGGCTCCTGAGCCTCCTAGTCGGCAACCTGTTGAGCAACGCGATCAAGCACAACCATGACGGCGGCTGGCTTGAGCTTCGCACTACGCTCCACGCCGGGCGCGCGCTGCTCCTGATCGCCAATAGCGGCTCCATCGTGCCCGCCGAGGAGCTGGGCGACCTCACGCAAGCGTTCCGGCGCGGCGGAACGGCACGCATCGGCGATGGGCACGGCCTCGGGCTGGCGATCGTCGCGGCCGTCACCAACGCTCACAACGGCGAGCTGACGATCGAGCCCATCAGTAACGGCGGCCTGCGCGTCAAGGTGAGCCTCCCGCTAGTCGATGATGTGCTCGACACTCCAGCAGCGTCGAACACAAACGGCGCGATTGGCGCGATTGCGCCTGCGAGCAATCGCAGCGGGTGAGTGTAGGTTGCGGCCACTGCGAGGGGTGCGGCTGCAACGCGGGCAGCAACACGTCGCCGGCCGGCGACGTGTTGCGCGTTATGCCACCGCTACGAGCCGTGAGCCGGCGAACAGGGGCCGCGTATAGCCGAACCGCCTACTGATAATGCCGTGGGCGCCGTCTACGGATTTCCTACGGGTTGGGCGCCCCGCGTCTACGGAGTCTCTACGGATATGCCGGCGAAAGCCCGCAAACACAGGCGAAACGGCCGACGCCTATCCCCCGTGCTTTCGGCGGTTTTCGTCCGCCATTGCTGGCCTTCGCCAAACACTAACCAATCGGGGCGAACGGTTAGAGTTGGCTTGGATACAGGTGATTTAGGGCTTCTGCATCCCGTTTGCAGCCCTCCAGACCACCCTCATTCCGGGCTTCGAGCCGTCGAGGCCGGGTGTATGCCATCCTGAACGTGCGTATAGCGATCCACACCCGCTATCGCTCGTATGCCCTGCCCCGCGGGAGGACGTGCCGGACGAGTACGGTCTGTGTGGCGCGATCGTAGTTGAAGATCACTCGCCAGTCGCCGACCCGCAGCCGGAAGTGCTCGCTGCCCGTGAGCCGCCGGACATCGAGCGAGCGATCATCGGCGCTGAGACGATCCAACGCTCCCGAGACCCGCGCGCGGATCGGCGGGTCGAGGCGCCGCAGCTCCTTCTCGGCGGTGCGCGTGAAGCGCAGCGCTCGCCCGCCGCTCACTCGGCTCCGAGGCCTTGCTTCACCTGCGCGTAGGAGACGGTACGACCGGCGGCGATGTCCGCGTCGCTTGCGGCGAGCGCTGCGTGCTCCTCGGGGCTCAGCGGCTCGTCGTCCTCGGGACGCGAGTCCAGCCAGTCTCCGAAGCTCTGGCCGCGCGCAGCGATGAACTCAAGGGTCGCCTCAGCGTCCTGCTCGGTCAGATCCTCGACTCTCTCGCGCAGCTTCTCCTTCGCCGTCATGGGCTAATGGTAGCGGGACCACCGCCAAGGGCTGCTCGGCGCTGCGCTTGCCGACCATGTAGGCACGGAGACTGCCGAGAGGGTCTAATTGGCGAGCACCTTAGCCTTGGCCGTCTCAAACTCATCGGCGCTGAGCGATCCGGCCTGATGCAAGTCACTCAGCCGTTGTAGCTCCGCAGTGACAGAAGTGGGGATACCTTGCGGTGGGGGCGCAAGCGCACACACTCGCGGGGGGTACAAATATTTAGCCAATCTTAGAGCAAAACCCCTTGAAATTAACCGTGTGGTCTGGTCTCGTAATGAGTATGGAAAGCACAAATCTCGACATAACAGTAAGGAGTGACAAGGCCATGACCACGACCAGCAAACCCACACGCACATACCGCGAACGCCGGGAAGCACGAGCCGACCGGCTACGCCAATGGGCAGCCAAACGCGAGACACGCGCCGAGCAAGCCGCCGCATCGGTGGACACGCTCACAAGCCTTATCCCCTTGGGACAGCCGATCTTGCGCGGCCACCACTCACAAAGACGTGCCGAACGCGACCGCGACCGTATCGTGAACGGGACGCGCCGAGTTGTCGAGCACTCGAACAAGGCGCGCGAGTTCACAAGCCGCGCCGCAAACATCGAGGCGGCAGCCGAGCACGCGATTTACTCCGACGACGCCGACGCGATCACACGACTAACGGAGAGGATCGCCGGGCTTGAACGTGAACGAGACACGATCAAGACATACAACGCGGCGTGCCGCAAAGGAACGGCCAACCCCGCAACGCTGCCCGACGATCTCGCACGCGAACTTGCCAGCAGCATCCGTGTTTGGGGCGACGTTCAATGCCCCGGCGGGCGGTTCCCGAGTTACACACTCCGCAATCTCTCGGGCAACATCAGCCGTCAAAAGCGTCGCCTCGCCGCACTCACAGCGGGAGGGTCACAATGACTACCGCCCGCACATCAGACGACATGAGCGTGACCGTGACGCCTTCCGTTGCCCGCGCCCTGCTCAGCCTCGCCGGATTCAAGCAGGACGAGCGCGGACGCTGGACGCACGACGATGGCCGGTGGACATGGGCGACCGACGAGGCGCTGCGGTGGGCACTCGTCACCCTCGCCGAAGATGACGACGAGCACGCGACCCCGGCACGGAGCGATGCGCAAGCACGCTGCCTAACGGCGCTGAGCGAGGATCGCGGCGCGCTTACGGCGTGGAACATGATCGCCAGCGGCGATGTTGTATGCCGGTTCGGGGACGGCTCGATCGTTCGCATTGGCATCGACGGTCGTTATTTCAAGTCCGACCGTGCGGCACTCGCAGCACACACCAAGGCACAGGAAGCGGCCATCGCCGCACTTGCCGAGCGCAACGGCCCGCTGATTGCCCATATTCCCCACTTCGACGCCGAGACCGTTCTCCAGTTTGAGAACGGGAGCATCTTCCTCATGGCCGCCGATGGCCGCTGCGTTCACGCTCTACATTCGACCCTGTACCCGGAGGCACGCTAGGAGACCTTCTCTCATTCGCACAGGGTCTCTCACCGGCACCCTAATGAATGAGTGAAAATCGAAAGACTGCCGACCTCCCGCTCGCTGTATGGCCGTGCGCGCAACGCACAAGCCAATGGCAGCGATACGGACGTTATCTCGCGGAGTCCAACCGCCACCCCGGCAAGATGCTCCCCGCGCTCGCACGCCGGGCCATCGAAACGTACAGCGAGCCGGGCGCGCTCGTGGTCGATCCCATGTGCGGCATCGGGACGACGCTCGTGGAGGCGATCGACCTCGGGCGACGGGCTATCGGCGTGGAGTTGGAGCCCCGCTGGGCCAAGCTCGCTACCGCCAACATCGAGCACGCGCACGAGGACCCGCGTACTCGCTCGCTGGCACAAGTGACCGAAGGCGACGCACGGCAACTTGCTCGCGTGCTCACAACCCAGGCTCGGCGGCTCGTGAGCCCCGAGCGAGACGGCGCGGTTCGCCGTATGGCATACGGCGTCGCTGACTTGATCCTCACGTCGCCCCCTTATGCGTGCGAGGTCGCCGACCTCAACACCGTCAGCGGACCCGAGCCGCTGCGACGGGACGACACGACCAACTACAGCCGCGACCGGCGCAACCTCGGCCATGCACGCGGGAGCACGTACCTCGCGGCTATGGACGACATCTACAGGGCGTGCGCGGCGGTGCTCAAGCCCGGCGGATTCCTCGTGTGCGTCACCAAGGACATGCGCTCGGGCGGCGGCGGCGCGCTACGCAACCTCTCAGGCGAAACCATCGCACTCTGCGAAGACGCTGGCCTGCTCTACTGGCAGCGGGTCATTAGCCTGCTGGCGACCGTCCGCGACAGCGAATTGGTCATGCGTCCCTCGTTCTGGCAGACGCTCCACGCCCGCCGCCGCCGCGCGAAAGGCGACCGCACGCAGGTCGTCGCGCATGAGGACGTGCTCGTGTTCCGCAAGCCCGAAAGGCGCTTGAGTTCAGGAAAAGTGAAGCGTTCTCAGCGGGAACCCAGGTGTTCGGCGGGTTCATTGTCGCCTATTGACACTCGGGTTCATGGTGAAGTCAAGAAAGGAGTTTCATGAGGTTCTTCGAGGATCTGTCGTGCGGAGGCTGCGTAGCGGATCGCGGTTGACTCGTGGATGTCGAAGACGACGGCGAGGTGGAGTGGGTCGGCGCGGTGTGTGAGGGCCTCCTCGAGCTGCCGGTCAATCCGCAGGCGCTCAATGGTCCCGGGCAGTCCTCGCAGGATCAGGTTGCCCCAGGGGGCGCTGACGGGTCCGTGACGCAGAGCGGTGTGGGCGCTGATCAGCAGGTGCTGGTTGGCGGTGTTCGGCCAGCGTCGGCGACGGTAGTCGAGCCACTGGAGCAGCAGTCGATGGGTGAGCTCGTCCAGGGGCCGTGTGCGGCCGGCGATCCTCAGACGGCGGTTGGGAAGATCGACATCGTCGAGTTGCATAGCGCGGATTTCTCCGTGCCGGGCAGCGTGCACGGCCGCGAGTGCCACGAACAGTCGTGCTTGCGGGGTGGTGGCCGCCTCGATCGTGCGAGCGATCTCCTCGGGGGGGAGAGGCTGCAAGACGGGGAGATCGAGTCGCCCAACCTTGATTCGACTCGCGGGGTCGCGGAAGACGACGCTGTTCTTCCTCGCACCGGCGAAGAGCGATCTGAGGGCCACCGTCGTCATCTGGCGCCGCTGGCCGTAGAGCTGCTCGGTGTGGGCAATGACGTCCTCGTGGGTGACCTCGCGCAAGTGGTCATAGCGCGCGGACCATTCCAGCAGCGCGGGCTTGACGGCCCTGAGATAGTTCCCGGCGGTGGCTGGCGAGCGAGGCCGGCTGCGCGGGCCGCCATCGTGCAGAGTGCGAAGCCATCGCTCGGTCTCAGAGCGGATGCTCGGTGTCAGGCCCTCGAGCGCGCACCCGAGCCACTTCTCGAAGGTCGCCGGCAAATCTTCGAGCAGGACGCCCATCATCCGCAGAATCTCGCTGGTGTGCTCGATGCTCGTGCCACGCTCGCGCAGGACATGGTGGAAGTCGGAGCTACGGATCAGCTCACCAGCGCGATGCTCGACCAACAGCATGATCAGAGTCCGGTTGAGCGCGCGACGCACGACCGGGTCAAAGCCACGAGACTCGGCGATCGTGTGCGCGAGGTGCAGCGCCCACTTAAGCCACGGGTTCTCGGGCGCCGGGCCGCTGCGCAAATCGACGCGGCCGTAGCGGTAGTACCGGGGCGCGTCGAACAGCCGCAGTTGCGGCCACTCGACCGGGCGTCCCACGACCGGCGGCGCGGGCGTCAAGGGCCGACCCTTGACGCCATAGCGACGCGGGAAGCTCCGCGGCGGTGGACTTCGACAGTAGGTCATATCGGCGAGGAAGAGCTGCTGGTGGCGCACCTTCGCCAAATATGGAGCCAGCAGCGTGCCAGGTCCGGTCGGGCGCTCAAGCTCGGCCTGCGCCCAGCACAGCCGGCAGTGACTCTTCTTCAACGGCCGGCGACGGCCACACGTCCCGCACCGGCTGACCTGTCTGTCGCGGTCCGGGCGAGCGAAGTTATCGCAAGCCGTGCACAGGCCCTTGCGATTCATCGCTCCCCACGAAAGACACAAACGACAGCTCCTCGCGGCTCTCGGCACGTGCGCTCAGGCAGGCGGCAACGAGCGGCCGTCACGGCGGCGGGGCACCACCGTGGGCCTCGCATCGGAGCCCGCGGCGCGCTGGGACTCGTCCTGGCCAGGACGAGCGACCTTCTCTGGCTCGGGGATCAAAAGCTCACCGATCTCGCAACCAAGCACCGCACAGATGACATCGAGATCGTCGAGCTTCAGCGAGACCGGCTGACCCGACCACAGGCCCGACATCTTGCCGGCCGAGATCACCAACCCGCGCTCGGCCAACAGGCGCTGGCACTCCGACGCCTTCCAGATTTCTCGTTGCGCAGCAGCGAGACGCAGGTTCCACCTCATTCAGACCAGCCCCTCGAGCCGCGTGGCGGCACGCTGCTGCCCAGCGATCCACGCGTCCTCGATCCGGGTGCGATGCACATGCACATAGCGCATCGTCGTAGCGATCCAGGCGTGCCCAAGCATCTCCTGGATCGAGATCAGATCAACCCCGTCCAAATACAGCTGCGAAGCGCAGTAGTGACGCAGCACATGCGGGGTCAACCTGCCAGACCACGCGGGCAGATGCTCGGCCGCCGCACCGACCAGGCCCGAGCGCAGCGCGTCATAGCCAACGCGAGCGCACGACCCATCGGCGTTCTTGCGCTCAGAAGGCAAAAGCGGAGCGCCGTGGCGGGAATGGTCGCCGTCGAACTGGCCCCACACATCCTCGATGAACCAGCGCAGCGTCCGGCCGGCATCGTTGACCAGCGGCACCATCCGCTCGCGCGGACCCGAGCCACGAGCGCCCTTGCCGTGGCGGACATGGAGCTTGCCGAAGCGGCCCAGCTCCCACTTGATGTCAGCCAAGTCCAGGCTGCGGGTCTCATTCACGCGCAGACCGACGTCGGCCATCAGCTTCGCCGCGGTGTAGTTGCGGGCAGTCGGCGCGAACTTCCGGCACGAGCCCAGCTCCTGCGCCCAGCCAGCGAAGAACCCTGCCATCTCATCCGCCCGCGGCGGGATTCGCAGCTTTGCGTCCTTGCTGCCCCGCGGCCGGTTCAGCTCGTCGATCGGACACTCGGGCACCCGGCCCGTCATCGCGTGGATCTCGACCTTGTAACGCAGCTCCAAGAACGCGAAGTAGATACGCAGCGCCTGCGAGCGGGCCAGTCGCGTCCCGCTCGGCGCGCCACGCAACACCCGCCCGAAATAGCCGTCCGCGTCGGCGGGCTCCATCTCCCACAACGCCCGCCCGAACCACTCCCGCATCTGCTCCAGCTGCCCGACCTCGCCGCGGATCGTCGCGTCCGTCACGCCCGCCGAGGCGCGCGCGAGCACGAACCCCGCCAGCACATCGACCTCGAACTGCTCCAACTCGTCCGCCGATACCGGCGTCCGGTACTCCCGCAAGTCGCGCACCACCGCCAGCGGCAATCCAAGCACTCCCCTTCAACCCAAGCATAGAACTGACAGTAAACATGAGAACTTCTCAAGAATACCGATCTAGCGTCAATCCGTCGCCCAGCACCCTCAGAGCCCAAACCGGCGGACCACAACCAGGCCCCCCGGCCGCCGGCCGCCCGCGGCTACCGCTCCGCACTCGCCTACGGCTCGCGCTCCACGGCAGCCGCGCAAGACCACCACAACCAGCCCAAACCACACAAGCATCGACACCGCTGGCGCTCCCCAAGAGCCAAATGAACTCCAGCGATGTCGGACTGACGGCAGCAACCAAAGCGAGGGCAGTCCCAACGCGGAAGGCAGCCTGAGGATGCCGGCTGCTGCGCGCGAAACGGGCCACGATGGCCGGCAGGTCTGCCACTTTGCCGGCTCGATCGACTTGTTCTGTCAGGGCCTTGAGATCACGGCTCGGGTCTGGTCTGATCGAAGGCGGCGATGCACACTCACGGGACACGGCACGCAGCATCCACGCCGGCCCTTCTTCGGTCGGCATCGAGCGCAGGCCACTGGCGTCGGCACAACGAGTATCGACACGGCGCGCACATGACGGCCGCCATTGAGGCAGGCGAGCGCTGGGTCACAAAGCAGCAGCTCGCCGATCACCTGCAAGTCACGCGCCGTTGGGTCGAGTCGCAGCAGCCGCTCGGCCTCCCCTTCCTACGGATGGGCGGCATGAACCGCTACATCCTCTCGGAGGTCGAGGCATGGCTACGCGAGCAGTACGCCTCGACTCCCCCGGAGGCCTCCTGATGCCGTTCAACCGAGGCTCACGCCACAAACCCAAGTGGGTCGGGCACGTCAAGTACAAGGGGCGCAAGAAGTGGGTCGGTAGTCACGACAACATGGAGGACTACCGCAAAGCTGAGGAACGATGCCTAGCGGAACTGCGCGAGGAAGTCGATAACCCAACCCGGCGCGCGACTCCGACCGTGCTTGAGTTCGCGGGCGCGGAAATCCACGGGAACGGCAGAATCAGGATGACGTGGCCGGACGGGGAGCGTTGCCACAAGGAGACGGGTCGGCGAGACTCGTCCGTTAGACGGTTGCGCGATGGGTTGCGATCGTTCATCCGTGAGTTTCACGACCGGCCGCTTGACAGTTTCACTCGTGACGAAGCGGTGACGTGGACTCGCCCGAAGGGCGCAAATGTCCAACAGGCGGTGCGGCAGTTCTTCAATCACGCACTGGACCGCGACTTGATCGAGCGTAATCATTTCACTCGCCTTGGAGCGAGCAAGCGCAAGCGGCGGGTGGACCGACCCGACTTCGAGATCATCACCGACGAGCAGTACGAGCGACTGCGCCGCTGCGCGCGTGAGAGTCGCGCAGACGACTACAGGCTTGTCCTTGAGGGAGCAGTCCTCGCAGTCGGAGAGGAGGCGATGCGCCCCGGCGAGATATTCGCGCTACATCGCCCTGAGCTTCATTTCAACGAGAACTTGATCCATGTACGGCGTCAAATCGACCTCGACACGGGCAAGATCACATGGCCCAAGGACGACGACGGGCGCTGGGTCGTAATGAGTCCCGCGTTCCGCGCGCACATGGAGCGGATGCCTCGCATGGGCAAGATCGTCAACGCCAAGATGGGCGAGATCGTTTTCCCCGCGCCACGCGGCGGCTATATGTTCAGAAGCACTTGGCACACGCATTGGCACTCGATACGCGCCTCCGCAGGGATGCCAGACCAAGACTTCTACGAGCTAAAGCACCGCGCGATTCAATGGATGGTCGATCCCGTCTCAGACGGCGGGCTCGGCCTCGACCCCGCGACAGTCGCAGAAATGGTCGGGCACGACGACGGCGGCTATCTCATCGCCACCGTCTACACAAAGCTAGGCCAGCGCCGCGCGCTCGCACGCGCTCAGCAGGCTATGTCGGCCTATCAAGAACGGCAAGCCGCCGCGACCGCCGAGGCGCCGCACTTGCACGTCGTCGGCGCCTAACCCGGATCGTGCAGTAAGGGTGTGAATGTGGTGGCGTGTTCGCGTCCGGCGGTGGGGCGCGGCTAGGCTGAGGAATGTTGACGTGAGCCCGGGTTCTGGGAGGCGGGTCTGGGTGATCGTGGCGCTTGTCTTGTCGATGTGTGGGCAGCCGTGATCGCGAGGGCGGCCTGGGGCGTAGGTTTTTTGGCGGGGCTGGTAGTGGTCAGCCGGTGGCGGCTGGGAGCGCTTTGAGTTTCTGAAACGCGGCGAGGAGTTCGGCTGCCCATGGCCATGTGTCTTGGAGGTGGAGCTTGCCGCGGCGTTCGGAGAACGCTAGCCGGCCGGCGACGTGCAGTAGGCGGTAGCGCAGCCGCTTGGGCTCAGCCTTCGCGAGCTCGCCGGTGAGAAGCAGTGCCTGGGTCCAGACGATCAGATCGTGTGCGAGCATGACGATCTCCAGCCACACCTCGTTGAGCGCGAATTCTTTGAACGGGAACTTGGATAGGCCGGTGTCCTTGTCATCGCGGATGCGGTCCTCGACGTGGGCGTGCTGGCGATGGCGGCACTCGAGCACGGCGATGTTCTCGTCGTCTTGGTCGGTGAGAATCGCCTGGAAGCGATACCCGTCTTGGTCGGTGAACGACAGCTGGGCGCCGGGGTGCGGGCGCTCACGCCGCACGATCAACCTTGAGCGCTCCGGCCAAGACGACAGATCGACGCGATCGGTGATCTGGCAGACCTGCCCGTTCTCACGCTCGGACCCATCCTGGTCAAGCGCCGTAACCCAGGCGTCCTGCGGGATTTCGAGGATTACTGAGCGGACCGTCTCGGTCAGCTCGTAGCCGACCGAGAAGCGCATATTCGCCTCGCGGCAATAGTCGGTGAGGCCGTGCGTGGCGCCTGCGGTATCCGCACGCACCAGGATCTCGATGCTCTCGATGTGCTTTGCGGGGATCTGCTCAAGCGCCCGATCGAGCACCGTTCTGTGCTCAGCGGCGGTGTTGGAGCCGGCGTTGCCCGCTCTGAGCATCGCCCCCAGCGCCTCGCGTGTCTCATCAGCGTAGGCCTGCAACGGGTAAAAGCCGTAGCCGCCCTTGTAATTGCCGGCCGCATTCTCCTTCTCAGAGTGCGCCGTGATCAACGTCGCGTCCACGTCAATCGTCAGCCGCTTTGGCGCGCCGTGCAGCTCCCAGAACCGCTCGCGTGCCCGTGCATGCGCCAAGCGCAGCGCATCGAGCAGCTCGGGCTCGGCGGCGAGGCGGTCGATCACCCGGAACGCCGTCGAATCAGACGCCACCACGCCGAACAGCGCTTCCTGGTCACGCTGGCCGCCGAGGTCAGACACGCACTCCCCGCCATCGGCGAGCATCACCGCCAGATCGCGGATCACCCGCCCCGGGTCATGACCACGACGCCGCTGCTTCAAGCCCGCCAGGCCCAACGAGAGCGCCCTCGTAAGCCCCAGCTCCCCCGCGACCTGGGCGAGCAGCGCGGTGCCCGCGTGCGAGACCAAGCCCGCTCCGTCCGACGTGACATCTACGGTTACCGGGCGTCCATCACGCATCACCCTCAAGGTGAACCTCCTGAGCTCGGGAAAAAGGTCTTCGACAACCCCAATTCTCCAAGCCCAGTCGGACGTCCCGCGCCTCGGTCAACCCGGGGCGCGGACAGTTAACGAAAGATCTGGGCTAAGACCTATGCCATGCTTGTCCGCGACGACCTTGCAGTAGTCCGTTGCGTCGTACCGACACGCGGCTTGGGATCGAAGGCTCTCCTCGAACACTTGACGATTCTCGGCAGCGACCCGCGACCCCCAGCCTCCACGCTGCCTTACACACCGTCAAGTGCGTGCAGATGACATTCGGTCAGCCTAGCCCGGTTCGGGGCCGATTTGCTCGATAAACGCCGCGAGTGCTGCGACTTGTTGTGGACGGCTCGCCAGACCCAGATGCCTGATCGCATTGCGCATCAATGCTGAGTCATATCCCTTGATCTGAACGTTCTCGGGGTTTCGTAGCGCTTCTCTTAGGAAGTGTTCGTCTACGAGGACGCGGCGTCCGTCGGTGAGTGTGACGCGGTGCCCGGCAAGGTTCGCAAAGCTCGGGGCGATTCTCCGTCCCGCGGGAGTGAGGTGGCAAGCCGAGCAGCCGTCGGTGACGACGAGGCGGGCGCCTTGTTCGATGAGTTGCTGTTGGTGTGTGAAGGGTTCTGAGACGTATGACGGTTCAGTCGAGGTGGGCGCCCCCTGACTGTCCGTCTCTGGGCTGGTGCCGCAGCCGGTGAGCGAGAACAGGATCATGGTTGCGACCATCGCTCCGGCGGCCTCCCGCATGAGGAGTGCTATCCAGCGCCCGTTTGGCATGAGCGTCAACGTGGCCTCGTCGGCTATCTGAGTGAGTCGATGAACGCGACGAGCGCCCGGACTTCGGCCGGTTTGTTCTTCAAGTCGAGCGTTTCGATTGCTTGGGCCATCACCTCGGCTGGGTAGCCCTGGACGGTTAGTGCGTTGGGTTCGGTGATGTGCTTGGTGAGGTAGACGTCATCGGCCGTGATTGTCCTGCCGTTGCTCAGCTTGACTTGGCTGCCGGCAAGCCCCTTCCATGATGGTCCGGTCAGGCGTGTGCCGCTCAGTGAATGGCAGCCTGCGCAGCCGTCCGTCTGGTAAAGCGCTCTGCCACGCGCCACGAGCGAGCCACCTGTACGTGCGGTGGCTGGGGTGCTGCTCGGCGCTTGGTGGGTGGTGCTGCCGCACCCGCTGGTGAGTAGTGAGAGCCCTGCGGTAGCGAGCAGCAGCACGATCCCGACTCGTAGCGACCGTTGGCCGCCGAGTCGCGTCGCTGTCGGGCTTACGTTGGAGAGTGTGGTATTTGTGGTCATTGGAGTAGCGTCCTGAAGTCGTAGGCGAGGTCGTTTGGTGAGACGGGTGCTCCGGCGTTTATCTCTGCTTGGCGTTGGCCTTGGCGGTTGACTAGCCATATCGCGGCGGTGTGCGAGCTGTTCGGGTCGCCGGGTATCTGTGGTGCGACGAAGTAGGCATCCCATGTGGGCTTGAGTCGTTGTTCGCTGCCGATGAGGTAGTGGAAGTTGGTCGGCTCGCGGTGGATTTTCAGCCATTCGCGCACGGCTGCCCTTGTGTCCCCGTGTGGGTCCACGGAGACGGCGACGACGCTTACCTTGTGGCTGGCGGGTCCGAGCTGCGCGAGAGCGGTCTGTAGCTCCTCGCCGATCAGTGGGCACACGTCGGGACAGGAGGTGTAGAGGAACGTGATCGCGTAGGGCTTCCCAAGCAGACTGCGGGTGTCAAAGACGCCTCCTCGGGCGTCCGCGAGCCGTATCTCCGGTGCCGGCGAATCGGTCAGCCCGGCGGGCAGGACCGTCGCGTCGCGCAGGCCAGAAGCGTGCTTGAGGGACGGCTGAGATTTTTGCGAGAGGGCGAGGACGGCGGAGATTGCCAGGGTGACGAGTGCGATCAGCGTGAGCACGAGCGGGTTTGGACGGTGCCGATTCATGTGCCGACCGCCGATAGCAACCAGAGGCCGAAGCTCGTGAAAGCGACCATTACCGCGAGCATCCAATACTGCGAGCGAACGGCATCCTCGACGTTGCTGTAGGTAGCGAGTGCCTTGTCGTGTGCGAGCGCGAGTCCGCCGACGTGACCGGCGAGCAGGGCGGCTACCTGGACGTACCAGATCGCTGCGTAGGAGATGATCTTGTAGTTGATCTGCGAGCCGGCTGTCCCGAGAAGGTTTGCGCCGTTGCCGAGCGGGTCTGAGATGAGGTAGGCCATCGCCTGTCCCTGCCAGATCACAAACGAGAAATAGTGCGCAAGGACGTAGGCAAACCCGATCGGTACGAGCGTGTGAGCGAAGCCACGGGTCAGCCACTCCGTGCTGTAGCGGGTGCTGACGGTGCGCAGACCCCTCACTCCGAGGCGGTAGATGCCAGCGACGAGCGCGATGCACGACAGAAGCCCGAATGTGAATACAAGCTCGATCGCCGGGTTCTGTTGCATCCCAAGGTTCCCGAGTGCTTCCACGAGAGTCCCGGCGAGTTCCTTCCAGTAGCCCCCATTGCTGAGCCCGTCAAACGTAGTCGTCCCGATTACCGTGCAGATCAGCGCGACGGTCCCAGCCTGCATCGGCAGGCCAGTGACCCCGCTCAAGGGCCGCCTGAGATAGACGACGCCGCGCTGATACTCAACGGCAGACAGGCGCGATAGAAGGTTGAAGTAGACAGCGAACCCGTCCGCGCGCGATCCCCACTCCTCGACCCCGAACAGCATCATCCCAGCGACCATCGCCACGAAATAGCCCGCCGAGAGCGCCGCAAGGGTGGACGGGACATCTCGGTAGAGATAGACCAGCTCAAGCCACCCGAAGCCGATGAGACCAGCAACAGCGGGCCATACCCCAAGCCACGAGGGGTAGCGCAGGACGGGCCGGGTGAACGCCTTGGGCGTGATCCGCCGCGCGATCCAATAGAGCGCACGGGCACAGGATCGCCACGGACTGAATACACGGAAGATGTCGCCGAACAGCACACTCAGCAGCGGGAGACCGACCCAGAAGACGACGTAGATGAACGTGACCGAGAAGTTCGCGTTCGCTATCTGCGCACCCGCGAAGCCGCTGTAGAGCACCAGCGCGAACAGCGCCAGCCCGATCAGGTTCAGCAGCGGCTCAAGGCGCACCGGCAAAGCGAAAGCACGTCGGAACCGCTCCTGCTGTAGCTGTGGTGTCCTCCACAGCGAGGAGAGTGCGACAAACGAGACGACCAGCACGATCGCTGCTGCCCAACTGAACAGCCACACCGGGATCGGCAGATCGGCCTTCCCGACAATCCCGTGCGCCAACGCGGCCTGCGGGAAAAGAACGCTTGAGCTCAGCAGACCCGCGACGCTCAGCAAACAGCGTCTAAACCTCCGCGCGACGCGGGATGACGACCCGCACCCACTGACCACATAGGACCGCCGGGTTCGTGGGTGCGGGATCGACATTCCGGTACGTCGGCTCGCCTGGCTACACAGTGCTCTTGCGACGCGAGGCCGCAAGCGCGCCGAGACCCACAATCAGGCCGAGCGCGCCGAGGATCAGCGCGGTGATGCCAAGGCCCTTGCTCGCGCCGCTACTCGCTGACTTCACGACAGCAGGTGCCGGTGCGGACGTGGATGAGCTTCCTGCCGTTTGTCCCGCTGTCGGGCCTGCCTCGTCGCCCGCGATGTCTTGGATCACGCCGCCCTTGGCCGTGACGTTGATCCGCGGTGAGGGATGTTCGGCTTCAAGCGACGGTGATATCCAGTGGACGACCTGTCCGTTGCTGTAGGTCTGGACGGTCCTGAATTCAAGGGCCTTGCCGGTCGCGTTATCAGGGATCGCCAGTGAGAGCGGGAACTGGATGAACTGGCCGTTGTTGACCTTCCCGAGCGGGCCGGTCCACGTCCACACGATCTGAGAGACCTCTGTGTCGATCGTTTCGCCGTCTTCTTTGATCGGGGTCGCCAGCTTCGTTTCGATGACCTTCGTTGACCAGCCGGGGACGTTTTCGTAGTCCACTCCCGTGAAGCCCTGCGGGAACAGCACATCGACCTTCTTGATGTAGGCGCCTTCCTGCTCGCCAGGCACGCGCACGTCGAGCGTCGCAAACGCGCCCGCAGGGATCGTGTTGGGATGCAGACTGATATGTGCCTGCGCGCTAGCAGGGACAAGTAGTGCTCCTGCCGTGAGCAGCAGGGCGAACTTCTTGGATTTCATGCTTGATGTACCTCCTGAGTAAGTGCCTGAAAAGAAAACTGGACTAACCAAGACTCAGGGGTGGTGCGCGCCCTGCGAGCGCCGACGCAAGCAAGCTGCCGCCCCGAGGCATGTGCGCCAAGGCGAGGCGGGGCACCGTGAACGTCGGGGTGCCGTACCGTCGCTCGGTGCGGCGCGAGAGCGCCACGAGCAGCCGCTCGCCCGGATAGTGCCCAAGCCACAGCAGCACGAACACGAACAAGGCGGGGGCGAGGTAGCCAAGCCCGAGCGTCAAACCCGGGACGTGCGCGAACGATACGCCTACAAACACCACAACGCCGACGATCAGCGCAATGTTCAGATGTCTTCGATTCGGCGCGCTCATCCGATCGGCACCTTCACCGTGCGACTGAACTGTTCAAATTCGGAGATACGGTCGATGATTTCGATATCCCATGTACCACCCGGGCTCAGCACCGCCGAGTTCAGGACGTAATGCCCCGGCCCCGCCACGATCGGCTTGAGTACCAACGGCCCGATCCCCTTAGAAGGCAGCTTGGCGGTGGCTGTGAGTTCCTTGGTCGCGGTGAACTGGGCGCCGGTCTTGGCGTTGATGAGGTAGAGATGGATCGTGTTCAGCCCGACCTTCGCGGGTTCGACGGTCATCTCGAGCTCCGCCGAGCCGATCGAGGTGTTCACGGAGAACGGCCCCGTCGCGGCGTCGATCGGCGGTGCATAGCTGATCAGCGCGGCAGTCACGCCGAACACGCACAGCATCAGCGCGAACTCGCCGCGCATCGTGCGGCGAGCCAACGCCCCGATCCCACCGGGCGACTGCCCGTCGCCCACCAAGCGCTGGAGTGCCGGGATGACACGTTCGCGGTTGATGAAGCCGAAGCCGATCAGGCAGGCCAGCAGCACGACCTTGACGATGATCAGCGCACCGTAAGTCGTGTGCAACAGCCCGTGAATGCTGCGCACGTCGATGTACGCCTGGATCACACCCGTCACAGCAATCACGACCACCGCGCCCAACGCGATCGGCGAGAACCGCACGAGCGTCGCAAGCAGCAGTCGGCTACGCTCACCGCCCTCGAGCTGGCGAGTCGCACCAGGCAGCGCGAGCAGCAGGCAGGCGATACCTCCGACCCACACGCTGCCCGCCAGCACATGCAGAGCGTCGGACGGGAAGAACACCGCGACCGGGCTCTCGATGCTCGCATGGCCCGCCAGTGCCGGGGTGATCGCCAGGTATAGAGCACCGATCCCAAGCAGCCCGAGAATCACACGCGGCGGACGCGGCGTCAGCGCCAACTCATCGGTGACCCGCGATCCGGCTCCTAGCTTCGGGATCGCATCCCTACCCATAGCCCTCGCCACTACCAATATGGCGCCGAGCAATAGCCAGTCGATCGCGCGCAGACCCCACACCTTGCCGAATCGGCTTTCCAGCGTGTTTTCGATGATCGAGCTTTTCAACGAGGCCCACAGCGATACGCCTGCCGCACTCGCGCCCTGCAATAGCACCCCGAGCACGCTCACGATCACCCCGAGCACGATCGCCACTGCGAACAGCCGCCAAAGCCGCGAAGCGAACACGCGCGAAGCGAGCGACCATCGCTCCTCGGAGCCCGCGACCGCCACTAGGCCCGGCATCCAAGCGAAGAACAGGAAGACCAGTCCCCCGACCATCAGCGCAAGCGTCAGGTAGTTCAGTCCACGCACTACGCCGAAGGCAACCTTGGTGACTGTGCCGCTCTCGTTCTTACCGATCAGCCCAGCCACTGTCACCTTCGAGGAGGCGCTTGGATGGCCGATGCTGAACACCAGCCCGCCGTAGACGATGTGCGTATCGGCAGAGATCACCCGATAGGTGCCGGTATAGGTGCCATCGGGTAGACCAGATTTGAGCCCTACGCCCATCCAGTGCTCGTTGCCGTCGGGATGCGAGACGTTCAGGTCATCAACCTCGTCGCCCTGAGCGTTATAGATCCGCACGGCTCCGAGCGTCCCGCCTACGTCCTGGTTGAACTCGAAGATCACCTCTTTGGGCTGGACCTTGACCGTTGAGCCCGACACTGGCGAGGTGCCGAGCAACTGCGCGTGCGCCCACGCCGCCGGAGCGCTCCCAAGTAGACCGGCCACAACGATTACGACCACCAATGCGCGACTAAGTCGGCGACTCTGGCGTGGACTCGCCGTCGTGTTCTCGTTATTGGCCACGGGACTCACCACGCCTCCCTCACGGAACGATCGGGCTCGCCGGGCGAGCCTCGATCGGGCGCCGTGCCCGCTGTTGGGTCCATGCCGCGCGGACCGCGCCTGCGCCTACGCACGACGAACACGAACGCGAGTCCTGCGAGCACGAGCACGACCAGCGCCACGATCGCGGCGAGAGGGGTCTTGGTGCCTTCCTCGGGAACCCAAAACAACTGACCATCTACGGTCCCCGAGGTTGCCCCGACCTTGATCGGCACCTGCCAGTTGAAAATCTTGGTGCGCTTGCCCTTGTTCTTGACCTGCGGCGGCGGCGCCGGGGACATCCAATGGATGCGATGGTCATGCCATTCAAGCTGCCCGGTGCGATCAATCACCGTCCAGTCGGGTGTCGCGGTCGGTGACGCCGAGGACGGCACGTTCACATCGCCGTAGAAGTTCTGATTCAAGTAGTAGGCAGGCGAGTGAGTGTTGACTTCCACCGTCCCGTTAGCCAGCACACGCGCGTACGGTTCGCCCTGATAGCCATAGACCGTCACCGTCTTGCCCGTGTGATTGGTCAGCACCAAGCGGTCGGCGAACTCCAGCACTTCGAGGTTCAGGCCGGGGACGTTCGGCGTGATGGTGGTGATGTTCGAGCGGTAGTTGTAGTTGCTGCCCTGATCGTTGATCGGATTGCCGCTCTCCTTCACGGGAGTCGGCGTGCTGCTCTGTGCTTGCGCCACGGCCCACGGCCCCAACAGCAGGGCGCTGAGCGTGGCAACGATAAGACGACGGGACATTGAAGGCTCCTCGCATACGTGCCTGTATGGGCTAACCGAGAGCCCTGCCACCACGAACAGACGCACGTCCATTCGACTCGCGGCAGGGGTCCTCCGGGGACGAGCAGCCAACGCCCCGACTCGGGCGCGAAAGGGTCTAGCTCGCCGAGAGCTGGAACGGCGGAGGGCGCACAGCTAGCGAGGAGCCCATCAGGCGACCCCCGCGCACAGCCAACAGCACCATGCGGCGACGCGGAGCCACACAAGAGCGCGGGCGCGGCCAACGGGCCGGCTCCACACGCCGTAGCGCGAGCAGAACACGCTCACCCGGATAACGCCGCGCCAGCAGCGGTATCGCCAGCACGAGCGCAGGCAACAGACACAGGACAGCGTGAAGCACGAGGCCGCACACACTACTCCACTCCTCGCGTCCTGACTCCCACCTCGCCTACGCAAGCTGGATCGCAACGAAACCGACGTACAACGCGATCACTGCTGCTGCCTCGGGCCTGCGTATCCCGCGCTTCTTTGCCAAGGCCAGCAGGCATACGCAGGTCATACCGACCAGCCAGCCCAGTTGGAGCTTCGCTGTCGATGAGGGCGCCGCGAACGTAACGAACAGCGAAGGCACGATCACACCGGCTGCGAGGTTGATCGTGTTGCTGTTGAACGTCTCCCCCACAAGCGCCTCACCGCGACCCGCAAGGCCCAGCCGAACGGCTGTGACAGCGTTTGGCACGCTCGTAAGTGGCGCCAAGATCAACATTCCGAGCACGGCGCTGGAGATGCCCCATTGGTCGCCGAGCGTCAGGGCTGCCTCCACCATCCCCGCGCTGCCCGCCACGATCAACGCCACATCGAGCACGATCAGACCCAGCAAATGATGCGTGGGATCACCGCGGACCGGCTCGCGCTGCCGTGACCTTCGCGGCCGTTGATCGAGCGCGCAGGCAAGCCTTCCGAGGGAGCGGCTTGCCCCACTCACGATCAGCACGTAGGGAATCAGCACGCACGCTGTGAGACTCACCGCCACAGCGGGGGCCAGCCAGCCCACCAGGACCGCGACGCCGATCAGCATCACGCACGCGCTGGACAGACCCTCAAGCAGCAGCGTGTCGTGCGATATTCGCACGCTGCCGACCAGCAGTCCGCTGAGGCCGATCATTGCCGCAAGGTTGAAGGCGTTGGAACCGACCAGCACGCCTACGCTCACCCCATGCTCACCCTTGACTAGCGCGAACAGTGCCGAGGAAATCTCCGGGCCATCCGCCGCAAACGCCGTCAGCAGTCCGACCAGGGCCTCGGGGAACCTAAACCGCCGTCCAAGCTGATCCAGCCGGCGCGCAAACAGACGCGCGGCCACAAGCGTCGCCGACAGTGACGCCAAAAACAACGGAACTGCGGCAACTGAGGCCACAGGAAGCTCCTTATGGGTCGGGTGAACATCGCCGACCAGGCTTCCCGGCACACCTTGGGATAACCATACACGTCGCCCAGCCCATCCGACCGCAAGCCACACGCGGCCGGTCTCGTCGCTCGGAAGCTCGGAGAGGGACTGCGATACACTAGTCCGCATACAAACCGACGAGTCGGTTTATGATTCCCATAGGAGCCTGCTGATGCCGAAGATTCGTCCTGAGACCCGCATAGAGCGTCGCCAGTTGCTGATCGACGCGGCGTGGCGGTGCGCGGCAGTGCGCGGCTTTCGAGACCTCACCGTCGATGACGTTTGTGCCGAGGCCAGTGCGAGCAAGGGCGCGTTCTATGGGTACTTCAAGCAGAAGCAGGACTTGTTGCTCGCGCTGCTTGAGGACGACACGGCTGCGCTCGATCGTGAGCTTGCGCAGATAACGCACGAGAACTCCTCGGGGGTGCAGCGGGTGCGCCGCTTTGCGCGGGTGATGCTTGCGCGCGGTGACGATCCGGCGCGTGTGCAGGTTCGCGCCGATCTTTGGGCTGAGCTGTTGACCGACGATACGGTGCGGGGCCGACTCGCTGAGGCTACCCAGCGCAGGCGGGAGCTTGTGCGCTCATGGATCGAGGAAGCAGTGCAGAGCGGTGAGCTGGTGGCGATCCCAGCGAACGCACTCGCGTCAATCCTGCTCGCGCTGACCGACGGGCTGATGCTGCACGGCGCGCTTGACCCCAGCGGGTTTCGCTGGCGCAACATCCACCGCGCGATCGACGTGATGCTCGCCGGCCTTGAGGCGGAGTGACACCAGGAATGTCCACTGTGCAAGCAGGAACGGACGGGATGCCCTGGCGAGCGCGCTTGCGGCGCTCGGTCATAAACGGCTCGACGGGACTGACTGTGCTAGCGCTGCTCGTCGGCGTCGGCGCCGGCATAGGAGCAATCGCCTTCCGGTACATGATCCTCGGCGTCACCTACCTCTTCAGCGGCCATCGTGACTACAGCGCCGCCGGGCACGCTGCCAACCCCTTGATACCGGGTCTCGGCATTTGGTTCGTGCTGATCGTGCCCGTGCTCGGCGGCCTGATCTACGGGCCACTCGTCTCACGCTTCGCACCGGAGGCACGCGGTCACGGCGTGCCAGAGGTAATGCTCGCCGTCAACAAGCTCGGCGGACGGATGCGCCCACAGGTGCCGATCGTCAAGTCGCTCGCCTCAGCGCTCTGCATCGGCTCGGGAGGCTCGGTCGGCCGGGAGGGACCGATCGTGCAGATCGGCTCCGCGCTCGGCTCGCTGACCGGGCAGATCATGCGCGTCCCGGAGTCAGAGCTGCGACTGCTGGTCGCGTGCGGCGCTGCCGGTGGCATCTCAGCGACGTTCAACGCTCCGATCGCAGGAGTGTTCTTCGCGTTGGAGCTGATCCTGCGCAACTTCGAGACCCAATCATTCGGGCTCGTCGTCCTCAGCTCGGTCGCCGCAGACGCGATCGGACGAGCAGCTTTCGGCTCCCACCCGTTCCTGTCGCTGCCCACATTCAACTTCAGTTCTCCACTTGAGCTTGTCCTGTACGCGGGCCTTGGCGTGCTCGCCACCGGCGTCGGGCTTGGTTTCGTGCGCGTCCTATACACGGGCGAGGACATCTCAGACCGGATATGGGGACACCGCCCGAACTGGCTGCGCCCGGCCGTCGGCGGCGTACTGCTCGGCTTGCTGCTGCTCGCCGTCCCGCAGATGTACGGCGTCGGCTATCCGGTGTTGCAGAACGCGGTCGCCGGCCACTACCTGATCCTCGCGCTGCTCGGTCTACTCGCGGCAAAGGTGCTCGCCACGAGCCTGACAATGTGGATCGGCGGTTCAGGCGGCGTATTCGCCCCTTCACTGTTCATGGGCGCGATGCTCGGCTCCGCCTACGGTGCCATCTTCCACCACCTCACACCGCACCTCGCCCCCGCCGCCGGGGCCTACGGGCTAGTCGGCATGGGCGCGGTGTTCGCCTCCGCCTCGCGCGCCCCAATCACGGCGGTCATCATCATCTTCGAGCTAACCGGCGACTACCACCTGATCCTGCCACTGATGTTCGCCATCGTCGTCGCCACCGCCCTCTCCAACGCGATCACGCGCGACACCATCTACACGCTGAAGCTCCGCCGTCGCGGCATCGACCTAGACGCCTCGCACACACCCAACCCGATGACGCACATCACGGTCGGCGAGGCGATGGGCAACCCTCCATTCCCACTGCGGCCACAACAGCCTCTGGACGAGCTGATCGCGCGATTCGGCTCTGAGCGAACAAATGCCCTGCCCGTCGCTGACCCGGACGGCAAGCTGCTCGGCGTCGTCGCGGCAGGCGACCTAGAGCGCACGATCGCCCGAGACACAAACGGTCAGCAGAACACCGCAGCCATACTCATGCGCGAGGCGCCCACCCTGCACGAGGACGACTCCCTAGAGCAAGCCATCCTCGCCCTCAGCGCCACCGACGATGAGGCACTGCCCGTCCTGACTCCCGAAGATGACCGACTAATCGGCTGGCTCACCCACCGCCGCGTGCTAAACGCCTACCGCCAGCACCGCAACATCTAAGAGCCCAAGGAGCGTCGGCGACCTTGAGTTACTTCGGCGGCCTCGATGGCTCCGTGGTAAAGCCGCAGATGTTCGCGGGACGACCTTCTCGGGACTCTCGCCCATAGTCGTGATTGTCGCCATCCACTCGCGGGCGACTGCGGTCCGTTTGCGGTCCGTTTTTGCTCTCCCTGCGGTCCGTTTGCGGTCCCCAGACCAACGAACAGCCCCGAATACAAGCGAATACCGCCCCGCGAGGCCCAGCGTTTTCGGGGGTTTTCGCCCGTGTTCGCTGGCCTTCGCGGTTCTCTAACCAATCGGGGCGCCCGGATTCGAACCGGGGACCTCGCCGACCCGAATCGCGCATCTGGTCATGCGATTCGTCATGAAAACACCTGCAAATGGGTTGTTTGTATGATTCCTGTTTGCTCTCGGAGTCTCGAAATATTAGGGTCGATTTGGGGGGTTTGGGCAGTGAGACCAGGCTACTGCCTAAACGTCGTGGCCCTTCTCCACGTTGATCGAGACCAGCGTATGAGCCTTGCGTGTCAACCGTAGCGTCTCAAGCCCTCGGATGGTCCAGTTGGGGTCAGCGGTGCGTCAGCTCACCGAGTGGTGCGGTCAATTCTTCGGCTTCGCTCGGCTCGATGCCTTCGAGTCGGGATGCGAGCAGGCCCGTCAGGATTCCGACCTTCGCCGCGAGCTTGACGACCGGGTCCTCGACGACGCCGCGGTAGAACTGGAGCTCGTTCTGGCTCGCGTTCGTGATCGAGAATGCCGTGATCAGCCCAGCCGTCTCGAACAGACGCCGACTGCCCTTGCGCCAGTGCGCGATTAGCCCGCGGTCAGCCCAGTACCTGACCTGACGCTCAGACATCCCCGTCAGCCGAGCGATCTCGCCACTACTCAGCGGATAGCGGTGCCCCACCACCGTGCTTGGATCGAGAACAGCCTGCTGCTGGCCGCCCTTCAGCCGCGGCCACAGCGCACGTACGCGCGGATCACGCAACAAACGAGACTGATCCAAACGCTCCCTGAGCTCCGGCGAGAGCTCCGCCGTGCGCATCCTCACGCGGCTAGGCTCCGACCGCTTCACGGCGCCGTTCTGTCGCCCTCTGGTCACGTCTAGCACCTTAGCACAGCAACTTACAAGTGGTTGTCAGTCTGTGTGGATGATCTCCCAGCGGCTGCCGGTGAACTGAACGGTAGCTACGTAGATCCCCTCGATATGGACGACCTCGAGCTTCCCCGTCGGCAGAACCCACTGGTACGGGTCGTCCGTCTGCTCGAACCGCAGACCGCTAACCCCAAGCCGGACCGCGACCGCGTGACCCACCTCCGCCGGTGTCGCATCGCCCCCGAAGCAGTGCACGATCACGTCCTCGATCGTCTCCACCCCCGACGGCGCGATGTCCGTCGCATAGATCCCGAACCCCCGCGCCACCCCCGCACCGGAGACAAAGCACCGCTCTTCAATGATCGCATCGGCCCGCGCGGCGTCCGTGTAGTGGAAAAGAAACTCATCCCCCGCACCCGCATGGAGTTCTCCCAGCCTCACAACCAGACCGTATCGAGGCTCTCAGATGTCCAGCCCCGCACCTTCGATCCCCAGTCGGACGACGTACTGCGCGAGCAGCGAGTCCATCGCCTGCGTAGCTGTCGGATGCACCGACATCTCCGGCGAGCGGAATGCGGCTAGCCCCATTGTCTGTTTACAACTGTCTATTTGTCTGGAAGATACATAGGCATGACAGTCGAGCGCTCTGGACTGAGCGGCACGAGCGCTCACACCGGTCGGTTCGAGGAGGTGCTCGCGGAGGCGGAGTTCGTGGAGCGGGTCGCCGATCTTCTCACTGATCGTGTCGTTGAGCGTCTTGCGCCTTACCTGGGAGCTGGCGACGCTCCGCCGGAGGGTCTGATCGACGCGAGCGAGGTTGCGCGCATCGCCGGCCGGACTCGCCGCTGGGTCTACGAGCACGCGGGCGTCCTAGGTGCCGTGCCACTCGGCAGCGGGGAAAGGCCACGGCTAGGGTTTCATCCCGCGCGCGTGCGCAACTATCTGAGCCGCAGCGTGGCCAACCCCGAACCACAGCCGACGCCACAACACGCGACCCCACGCCAGCGAAAGCCGCGCACTCCGAGCCGGACCTACGTCGAACTCGCGGACGAATCCCCTGGTGACTCCTAGCCTTGAACTCTCGACTGGTACCTCGGCGAGAATCGTGGCGTAGGTCATGCGCCGCCAGGAAGGCAACTGGTCGGCGCGGCCCAATGGGTTGTTATGGCAGGAAATTGCGCTCCTTTTGGGCAACCGAGCTGCCCACTCGCCGGACGATCGGGCACCAGCGGATGCGTCGGTCGGGCTATCCCGGCGCGGCTGCCGGTTGGCGGCGGCGGGGAGGATCACCCGCTCGAGCGACTGGCGGATCTTCTCGCAGACCGGGTGGCCGAGCGACTCGCCCCGCTGCTGAGTTCCAGCATTCCAGGGCAATCAGAGGGGCTGGTCGATGCACACGAGATCGCGCGACGTATGGGCCGCTCACGCTGGTGGGTCTACGAGCATGCGGGTGAGCTAGGCGCGGTCAGACTCGGATCTGGCCCACGAGCGCGGCTGGGGTTCTGGCCCGCGCGCGCGGAGGCCTACCTACAGAGCGCCGCCGATCTACGCGCGCCCTTGCCTCCTCCCCCACGTGCGCGCCCGAGGCGTCGCCGCCGCGCGTCTGCCCCGAACACGGAGCTCCTTCAGTTCGCCAGGCACGATGATCGACCGGCCGGCATCGCGGTCACTCCAGAGCGCGACTGATGGGCCGCCCAGCAACCGGCAAGGTCCTAACGCCTGGCGCCAAACAGCGTAGCTTCGCGCTGCGCTTCACCGCCTACGGAAACCGCGAGTACCTCACGCTCGGACGCCCCGAGGACGGATGGACACAACCCATGGCAGAGCGCGAACTCGCGACTGTGTTGTGCGAAGTCGAGCTCGGCACCTGGCAGCCCTCACGCCGCCATCCACCACAGCCCAGGCAGGACCCTCTGTTTCTCGAATACGCCTCGGACTGGTTCGCGCTCAAGCGCTTCGAGCTCGCACCGAGCACCTCTCGCAGCTACCGCAACGATCTGACCAAACACCTGCTGCCGTTCTTCGCCGAACACAGACTCTCGGAGATCACCATCGCCGAGGTTGACCGCTACCGCCAGGAGACAGTCTCCCGTGCCAGTCGGCTCGCTGCCGCCGCGAAGAAGGGGAAAGCACCGACGGTCCAGGTCGTGGATCGACTAGATGAGTAGTGCCACGGGTGTTAGGCGGTGTAGCAGGCGAGGGATCGGGTGGGGCGTTGGAGTTGGTGGTTGAGGGCGATGCCGGCGGCGAGTGCTGCGAAGCGGGTGGCGAGGCGGACGCGGAGGTTCTCCAGGGTGCGGGCGCCGTGGCGCTCGAGTGTGAAGAGGTCCTTGCATGTCCAGAAGATGCTCTCGATGCGTTGACGGATAGGCGCGAGGTGGGGGCCGCGCCCGGGCTCGTCCTTTCGGCGGGGGCGCATGATCGTGGCGTCGAGTGTGGCGAGCTCGGCTTCGAAATCTTTGCCGCGGAAGTTCTTATCGCCGATCAGGATCAGCATCTGGCCGCTATGGCGCTCGCATCGAGCGACCAGCTGTAGGCACACGAGCTTCTCGTCGATCTTTGGCGAGGTCAACGCGAGCGCTCTGGGAGTTCCGTCCAGGGCGAAGATGGCGTGCAGGCGAAAGCCCCAAAAGTGACGGCTATGACTCGCGCAATAACCGTAGTCACCGGCGTTGGAGAGCGCGTCACCGAGACTGGAAGAACCGCCACGCTTGACGGTCTCGCGGCTGCGAGCGCACTCCACAGGCGTGGAGTCAACCAGCAAAAGATCGCTATAGAAACCGGGGCTACGCGCAGCGAACGTACGGATCAATGCCTCGATCGAGCTCGACAGTCGCAGTCTGCGCTTGTGGTACGCAGTTCGCTCAGGTAGATGCGGGAAGAGATGGCCAAGCTGGCGACGGGCGGCCCGCAAGAACCGCGCGTCGGAGGGAATACCCATCATTGCTTGAGCGATACACAGCGTGATGACCTCCGCGTCGGAGATCCTCCTTCTGGCGTTTTCTGCGCGTTTGGGCAGGAAATCGTCAACAGTGCAGTAAACAGCGATAAGCAGCAGGTCGAGGTCGGCGTCCATCGTGACCCTCCCAAGAGTTGACGGTTGGTATTGAGCACCGCCGACTTCGATCTGCCTGCCTACATCCCCTCCCCCTAAACCACCACCACAACCGTGGCACTACTCATCTAGAGTTCCGAGGCATGGCAAGAGTCGTAGTGGACGGGCGATATTCGTATGAGACGGACCTGGATCTCGAGGTTGACGACGAAGTGCTGCTTCCTCCTTCAGGGTTGGGCGGCCAATGGGTCGCAAGGGTAACGGCGCTCTCGTCGGACTACGCCGGCCCATGCAGTCGAATCCTCGGGCTGGTGCGCCGACGTGTCGACGCAGAGCGACAAGACGCTGCCCTGGCTGCTGTTCCAATCACTGGTCTCCGAACGGGGACGACGTTCGAGGTGACTGCTTCGTGTGGCCATCGGGTCCTGCTCCACATTGAAGGCGTCAATCGGACTGGACGTCCGACGCACGTTAGGTACACCTGTCAGTCGTGCGGCGGCATTCCTCATTCCGCAGGCCTGGGCTCTGCGGACGCTTGGCGGAGGATGGCGGCTGGTCTGTATTGACTTGCTTATATGCTACCATGCCACTATGGCTAAGAATCTGACGGTCCGACTCGATGACGAGCTGGCATCCGACACAGAAGCCTTGGCACGAGCTGAAGGTAGGAGTCTCAACGAGACCGTCAAGCACGCCCTCGCCGAGGCGGTACAGCGTCGCCGCAACGATCCCGAGTTCAAGGCGCGCGTACTTCGCATCATCGAGGAGGACCGCGAGCTGCTAGAGCGGCTCGCCAAGTGAGCGTCCGCTACGTCGAGCTCGCCGACTACCTCGCCATCGCTGCCGAGATCACCGGGCTCGACACCCTCACCCTCATACGCGTCACGAAGGTCGACCTAGCCGAGTCGGCGTTGCACGCACCGGCAGCCGGCTTCGGCGAGACCGAGTTCTACCCAGACTTCATCGACAAGGCCGCCGTGCTCATCGTGCACCTCGCGAAGAACCACCCGCTGCCTGACGGCAACAAGCGAGCAGCTTGGGTGGCACTACGCTTGTTCATCGAGATCAACGACTGGACATGGAACACCATGCCAACCGTTGACGACGCAGAGCAAGCAGTGCTCGCCATCGCCGCCGGCACCTGGAACCAAGACGACGCGAGCACTTGGCTGCGCCGGCACCTTGCACCAACACCAACTGGCTCACCCAAGGATCAAGGGTCCGCAGCTGGTTGATCAGAGGGACTCTTTTCCGTTTGGCTCTCCGGTTCTTCCTCCGATCAGGTCTCCGTTCTTTCCTCCGCTTAGACCGGAGGACTTTTCAGCCTAAAATCTGCTGCAAATGGCGATTTGTGGTGCCGTGACGAACCCCACGTTGTCAAGTGAAAGTTCGTACTCGGAGGCATCCGAACGATCGAAGAGACCACTGGCCAGTCCTCAGGAAGCGTCTCGCCGCCACGCAACCGCTTCGCCGCCTCGGCTTCCTCGACGGACTCGGCGTCGAGCAAGCCCTCGCCCGAGGTGAACGTCACGCCAGAGGCAAGCGTGACGTCGATAACGAAGCGCAAGTCAGGGAAGAACTGGGTCTGGTGCTTGTCAATCCACAACATTCGGGACATGCTCTGGCGGGGGCTGCAAGCACACGTCAGGCTCTTGCGTCTGGAGGAACGTCCCGCCATCCTGCGTTGGTGACCGCATCAGAACCTCGCTCACATATACCACGGCCTGCTCGCTGGCGTTGACAATGCTCACGATCAGCCGATAGCCACGATTCTCCTCACGCGGTCGCGCATGTAGTTCCTGGGCCACTGTGTCCAGCCGGTGCTCACACAGGATCTCTAGCTTCACGCTGCGGAGCTCTTCGTCACGCCGTCGCTGCCATGCGAGGGCACGGCGACTGTTCACCGCGCCGTATAGGGCGACACAACCCGCGGCCACGGACACGATCAGCGCGCCTTGATCCGTCTGCACGTAGGGACCGTAGCCCATTCGCAGCCGCCTCGGGCGCCTCCCGCTCGCCGCGTTGACGACAGTGAGGTCTCACTCGTCGCTTGTGGTCCAGCAGCTCGCGCGAGCGCCGATGCCGCACGAATGGAACCCGAAGGAACCCGCGCCCCTAAAGCCCCTGCAAGCTGAACCCAGTCGGCTCCGCATCCGAGCTTAAGGACAAGCGATGCCGGTGCTGCTGGCCTTGTTCCAGTGGCCGTCCCCGCATCTGAACAGGACCGCAAAACGGACCGCAAGGCGCTCTCTGCGGTCCCTCTGCGTCCCAGAGTCCTCCGAGCATCCACGAAATGCCGCGAACACTGCCCCGCGAGCCGCAGCCTTTTCGGGGGTATTCGCCCGTATTCGCTGACCTTCGCACAACATGAACCAATCGGGGCGCCCGGATTCGAACCGGGGACCTCGCCGACCCGAACGGCGCGCGCTACCAGGCTGCGCCACGCCCCGACGCAGACTGAAGTATCCCACACCGCGCGCGCCAGGCAGGCGACGCGCGGCGGGCAGACCCGTGTTGTCGCGCCCAGCGACACGCTGTCCTCCGGCGGCGCAGTCCTCCTGGCTTCGCCAACAAACTATCCGGCGTCTCGTGCGCTCCCTGTAAGGTCGCGCTATGCCCTGTGCGTTGCGCGACGTGATCACCGAGCTGGACCGCCTGCTGGAGCCCGATCGCTTCCACGACTACTGTCCCAACGGTCTGCAGGTACCGGGACGCGCGGAGATTGCCACGGTCGCCACCGGCGTGAGCGCGAGCGCGGAGTTGTTTGAACGGGCCGCGCGCGAGCACGCCGACCTACTGGTCGTCCACCACGGCATCCTATGGGGTTCGCGCGCAGCGCCAATCGACGGCCCGATGAAGCGTAGGCTGAAGCTGCTGTTTGACGCCGACATGAACCTCGCCGCGTACCACCTCCCGCTTGACGCCCACGCGGAGTTCGGCAACAACGCGTTGATCGCGCGCGCACTGGGCGCCAACACGTTGCGGGCGTTTGCGCTGCACGAGGGTCAGCCGATTGGCTGCGTCGCGCGCTTCCCCGACGAGGGTCTGGACGCGGACGCGTTGTTCGCGCGCGTCGCCGAGCTGACCTCACGCGAGCCGCTCGTGTTCGACGCGGGTCCCGCGCGCGTGCACAGCGTGGCGATCGTGTCGGGCGCGGGCGCCGGCTATCTCGACGACGCGGCGGCGGCCGGCGCTGACGCGTTCCTCACGGGTGAGCCGGCCGAGCGTGTGATGACCCAGGCGCGCGAGGCGGCTATCCATTTCATCGCGGCCGGCCACTACGCCACCGAGACGTTTGGCGTCAAGCGCCTCGGCCAGCACCTGCGCGAGCGCTTCGAGCTGCGACACGTGTTCATCGACGTGCCCAACCCCATCTAATGTCTCGAGTCGGAAACCATCACCGAATTTCCGACTCGAACACTAGCGGCACCCGATCTCCGCGACTGCGGCGATTCCCGTTGATTGTGTCCGGACCCAAGGGTATATGTGTGGGAGACGACCACGTTGACAGGAGAACTCCCGATGGCCAACCACCTAACGCCCACCGAGCTTGCTCACGAAGCCGGCTTGGAACGCAGAGAAGTGCTTTCGAAGTGCCTTGAGAATGGCGTTCCGATCTTCAAGGGCCGGATCGACAAGAGCCTGTTCCTGGCCAGCATCCGCCAGGGATCGCGCGCGCAGCGCGCGTCTTCCGCCAAGACCTGACGCGCACAGCTTCCACAACAACGCCTCCCGCTGCCACGGTCTCACGGTCGTGCTCGCTTGGTGGTGCGCGCGCAGCCTTCACTTCACTGAGCGCGCGGCGCTGCACGACGAACGCGCGCGGCGCTGCACACAGTTCGTTCTGCGAGACCACCGACGCGCAAAGGCGTAAGATCAAAGAGTTCATCGGGGTCATCGAGGAGGAGAGTCGTTCAATGGAGGCCAGCGCCGCAGAGTCGACCACCGGGTCACACACGATCGCCGATTTGATCTCGCGCTCAGCAGCCGAGCACGCCGAGCACGCCGCCGTCCGCTACAAGCACGACGGCGCCTGGCACGACGTCACCTACGCACAGCTGGCCAACATCGTCGAGGAGGTCGCGCTTGGGCTGATCGACTTGGGGATTGAAGCGGGCGAGCGTGTGTGCATCCTCGCCAACACGCGTCCCGAGTGGTCCTACACGGACATGGCCATCACGTCGGCCGGCGCGGTGGTGGTGCCGATCTACCAGACCAACTCGCCCGAGGAGTGTCTGTGGGTGATCTCCGACTCGGGCGCCACCGCGATCGTGTGCGAGGACGACGCGCAGCTCGCGAAGATCGCGGAGATCCACGAGCGCACACCCAACCTGCGCACGGTGATCGTGATGGACCCCCCTGCCGACGCGCGCACGCCGAAGGCGATCACGCTCGATAAGGTGCGCGCGCGCGGACGCAACCGCTCAGCCGCCGAGCTGCGCGCACGGCGCGAAGCTGTGCGCCCGGAGGACTCGTTTACGTTTATCTACACGTCCGGCACCACCGGGCCACCGAAGGGCTGTGTGCTGAGCCACGGTAACTACCGCTCGATGATGGACATGATCGGCGAGGTGGGGCAGATCGAGGACGACGAGGTCATCTATCTCTACCTTCCACTGGCCCACGCGTTCGCGCTGCTGATCCAGCTGTCCGCGTTTGATCTGGGCGCGACGATCGCCTATTTCGGCGGCGACACCAAGCAGATCGTGGGCGAGCTGGTCGAGGTCAAACCTACCTACCTCCCGTCGGTGCCGCGTGTGTTCGAGAAGATCTACACACTCGCCAACGCCGCCCTGGAAGCCCAGCCACCCGAGGAGCGAGAGCAGGCCCGCCAGGCGATCGCGCTTGGCATGAAGGTGCGCGAGCTGCAGGCCAAAGGCGAGGAGGTTCCCGAGGAGCTGCGCCAGCCGTTCGAGGAGGCCGACGAGAAGCTGTTCAAGAACGTGCGCGCGATCTTCGGCGGCAACGTGCGCCACGCCGTCAGCGGCGCCGCCCCGATCTCCAAGGAGATCCTCGAATTCTTCTGGGCCGCCGGCGTGCCGGTGCTGGAGGGCTATGGGATGACCGAGACCGCCACGGCCGCCACCGTGTGCACGATCGAGGACCACAAGTTCGGCACTGTCGGCAAACCGTTCCCCGGGGTCGAGATCAGGATCGCGCAGGACGGCGAGGTGCTAGTCAAGGGCCCCAACATCTTCCAGGGCTACCACAACAACGCCGATGCCAGCTTCGGTTCGATCGAGAACGGTTGGCTGCACACCGGCGACCTCGGCTCGGTCGACGAGGAGGGCTTCCTGTCGATCACGGGGCGCAAGAAGGACATCATCATCACCGCCGGCGGCAAGAACATCACGCCCGCGAATCTCGAGAATGACCTCAAGCAGTGCCGCTGGATCTCCCAGGCGGTGATGCACGGCGACCAGCGTCCATACCCAGTCGTGCTGATCACCCTCGACGAGGAGGAGATCGCGGGCTATGCGCGCGAACACAATCTTCCCGAGGACACGGCCCGGCTCTGCGAGGAGTCCTCTATACGCGAGATGATCGGCGAGCAGGTCGAGCGTGCCAATCGCCGCTACGCACCGGTGGAGCAGGTCAAGAAGTTCGTGATTCTCCCGCACGACCTCACACAGGAGACGGGCGAGCTGACGCCCACCCTGAAGGTCAAGCGCAACGTGGTCGCCGAGAAGTACGCCGACGTGCTCGAGTCGCTGTACGCGAGCTAGCTCGCGTTGCTTGCCCCGCTTCCTAAGGGATCCAGCTGTCGATCGACAGCTGGGGGATCCGCATGGGCCGAGCTGAGGGTCATTTGCAACAGCGACGCATATCCGGTCGCGGCGAGCTCGCCCAGTGCGCTGCCGAGCAGCTCGGGGCTCCACGCGTCCGGCGCGGCGAGCATCGTGCGCACACCAGCCTCGCCGATACCGATCAGCGTCTGTCCGACGAATTGCGCGACCGCGTCGAGCCGATCCTCGGGGATCCGTCCTCGCAGCCAGGAACGAGCCGCCTCAGCTGTGGCGGCGATCTGCTGATCTCGCCCATACCGCACGCGCGCGTCGACGAGGGCGTCAGCGTCACCCTCGCCGAGCAACGCGATCCGGTAGGCCCGTGGCGTGTCCATCACGGCACGCAGCATCGACGTGAACCCCGCGATCAACATCGTGCGCACATCTCCCGACTGGGCGCTCGAGGCCAGGGCCGCGTTGAATTGCGCCAGCATGCGCTGCTCCTCTCGGTCCAACAGCGCTCCAAATAGCTCTGCCTTGCTCTCGAAGCAGTCATACACAACAGGCTTGGTCACGCCCGCGGCGCGCGCCACCGCGTCCATCGACGTTCCCTTGTAGCCGCGCTCGAGAAACAGTTCCAGCGCGATATCCAGAATCAACGGTCTGCGTCGCTCCGGGCCGAGGTAGGCAGCACGAGACCGCTGAGTCGATCTGGTCGATGGGGAACTTGCAGACATCTTCCTACTACGGTAGCTTCTGGGTCTATCGAAATGCAAGGCACCACTAAAAGACCATCTGATGGCGGGCGCCACGCCCGCCCCCATCGCCGAGACGCGCAGGCTGACTCGCCTTGCTACACGGGGACCGGCGCTTAGCTGCGAACATAGAGTCCGATGCGCTCCGATCCTAGTGACAATGGCGGTCTGTTTGTCGGCCGCAGACCCGGCACAGCGCCGACCCGCTTCCGCGCGCTGCCACAGCGCGGCAGCCAGTCCAGGCAGCGAATCGACCGTTATCTCGCCAACTGGCTGCTTGTCGGGATGATTGTGGGCAGTCTGCTCTGCTGGGGGCCGATCCCGCTTGCGTGTCTGTGGATCAGCGCACAGGTCAACTACCTCACGGGGAGCGTCAGCTTCGCGGTATTGACAGCGCTGGTGTCCCTGTTTGTGTTGCTGTTTGGCATGCTCATGCTCTTGAGGCGCCTCGACAACGCGTGGATCCTCGTGCGTCGGGCCGCCGGCTTCGATCAGCGCTCGGGCGCGCTCGGGCGCGTGTTTGGGACCACGGCCGCCGTTTGCGCGCTGGCGTTCTCACTCTGGTTTGTCGTCCTGCATGGGCCGGGATCGAGCTCTACGCCTGGAAGCCGGCCGTGAGCGAGACCGCGAGCCAAGGGAGCGGTTGGTGAGGCGCCGGCGACGAGCCGTCGCGACAAAGGGCCACGCAATAGAGGGGGGCGACTAGCGCCGTGGGTCTGCTCGACTACTACCGTCAATTCGAAGGTCTCACCGAGGAGGAAGTCAACAGCGATCTGCGCGAGGAGGCGGACGAGCGCAAACGCAAGGCGCTCACCCGCGTGGTGACGCTCGACCTCTCCCAAACAACCTGGCCCGACCTTCCACACCCCGACATCGTCAGCGCGATCACATTCGTCGCGCGACGCGGCATGCAGCGCTACCCGCACATGCGCGGCTCACAGCTGCGCAGGAGGCTCGCCCAGCTACACGACGTGGAGCCTGCGCGCCTGATCGTCGGCAACGGATCGGCCGAGCTGCTGAGCGCCGCCACGCGCGCACTGATCGAGCCGGGCCAGGAGCTGATCACCTCCTGGCCCTCCTACCCGCTGTTCCCGATCATGGCGCGTCGCGCGCATGGCCGTGCTGTGCCCGTGAGCGGCGGCGTGGACGCGCTGCTGGACGCGGTCGGCGCCAACACACGCGTGGTGGCACTCGCGAGCCCCAACGATCCCACCGGCGAACTGCTGAGAACCGACGAGCTGCAGCGCCTGCTCGCGGGCCTGCCCGAGGGGGTCGGCGTGCTGCTCGACGAGTCGCTCGTGGAGTTCGCCGACGCCCAGCCAACCAACGCGTCGCTCGCGCTGCTCGAGAGCCATCCACGGCTGCTGGTGTTTCGCAGCTTCTCCAAGGCGTGGGGACTGGCCGGACTACGATGCGGCTACGCGCTGGGGGGACCCGGCGCGGAGGACCTGCTCGCCGAGCTCGAACCCGATCTCGGCGTCAGCGAGATCTCCCAGGCGGGGGCGATGGAGGCACTGCGCAGCTGCAGCGACCTGCTGGCCAAGCGCGTGCGGTTGGTGGCGCAGGAGCGCGCGCGCTTGACAACCGCGTTGCGCCAGCGGCACTTCGAAGTGTCCGACAGCCAGGCCAACTTCCTGTGGGTCGCCCATCCAACGTTCGACGGCGGCGAGCTGGCCGCGCGCCTGTCACGCGCGGGGGTGTTAGTCGCTGCCGGTAGCGCGCTCGGCGAGCCACGCCACGTGAGGATCACGGTCCACAACGAGGCCGCCTCCACGCGCCTGCTCAGCGCGCTCGAGCGAGCGCTCGCCTGACGCTTTAGGAGCGTTTGTTTGACGCTTGAGGAGCGTTCGTTTGACGCTTACGTGAGCGCTCGTTTGACGCTCACGCGAAGCGCTCATTTGACACGATATCGGTGCGGCGGCGCTCGGTAGTTAGCGCATCCGACACGAAGCGCGCGGGGACGCGCTAACCGGCCGTCCCCGACTGGCGCAGCAGCGCGCCGGTGGTGCCTTCGAGGATTTTGCGCCACGCACCGACCTGCTCTTCCTCGGCCTCGAAGTGGTCGACCACCTTGCGCACGCGCCGCTCTGAGATGTGGATGCCGTGACGCTCCCAGATCTCGCTGTAGCGCTCGTACTCGTTGAGCAGGTGGTAGGTGACCGACTGGAATCCGTGACGAGCTATCTCGATGCGCGACGCGAAGCTCATGATCGAAGTTTCGAACATCAGCGCGTCGGTGGGCTCCGGCTCGATCAACACGATGTCGACGCCCGGATAGCGCTCCTCCCACTTGCTGGCCAGCTCATGCAGGCGCCGGTAGCCGAGCAGCTTGAACGCCTGGTAGCCGATCTTCGAGAAGCCCATGTCGGATATCCGCCGCGGCGCGCGCCCATTGCCCGCGCTGGCAAGGGGGTCGTTGACGAATGGCACGATTGGGTTGATCACGATCACCAACTCCGCACCCGCGCGCACCGCGATGTCAAGGTTGGTGGTTGACACGATGCCGCCGTCGATCAGCTCGCGGTCACCCACTAAAACCGGGGCGTACACCATCGGCAGCGCGCCTGAGGCGCGCACCGCGGTTGAGATCGGCACATCGTCAAAGCCCGGCGCGCCAAACACGACGCGCTCGCACGTGTCGAGGTCGGTCGCGGCCAGATACAGCTCGTGCGTGAGCTCGCGGAAGTCATTGGTGCGCCCGTCCTCGGCGAGCACCCGGCCGAGGTAGCGTTCGATGCCCTCGCCGGTGTACGCGCCGGTCGGCAGTGCCTCGGCGAGCCCCAGCAGGATGTCGATCAGCGACACCTGCCCGCGCTGGCTCAGGACCTGGCGCGCGAGCGACACCACCCGCAGCGGCAGCCGCACGCCGGTGCGCGCGATCTCCGGTAGGTTCAGTCGCAGCAGATCGCCGAGATCGATGTCCCTGAACGCCTGCGGACCCTGGTGGGTGACGACCCGCATCATCTCCTCCGGAGTGACCCCGTTGGCGCACAGCGACGCGACGAACGCGCCGGCGGAGGTGCCCACGTACACGTCGAACTGGTTGATCGTGCGGTTGGACGACAGCAGGTCGAGCGCGCGCAACGCCCCGATCTCATACACGCCGCCGGTGAAACCCCCTCCGCCGAGCACCAGCGCTGTCTTCTTGGATTGCGGCTGGCGCCGCCGGGTCGTTCTCGCGGAAGCGCTCCGCTTGGCGGTGGTCCGTGTTGTAGAGCCCGAGCCGCCCTTGGCGGCCGTTTTCAAGTTGACAACCTCGCCCATGAACACTGATTGTACGTAGGGTTACCTGACCGTATGAATCGCCCAACACTTCCACCCACGCTGGCGGTGCTCCTAACGATCGCCTGCGCCGCTCTCAGCGCAAGCATCGCCGCGGCGGCCCCGAACACTCAAAGCGCTCTCGACGGACAGCTGGGCCATGAGATGGCGCTCGCCGGATCACAGTCGGGAGCCTACGTGTACGACCTGACAACAGCCGCGCCGCTGTTTGCCGAGCGCGCCGAAGTCGCCCATCCGCCGGCGTCGGTGGAGAAGCTCTACACCGCCACCACCGCGCTCGAGCTGATGGGCCCCACCGCGACGTTGTCAACGACCGTGCTCGGCACCGGCCATCTTGGCCCCGACGGGCGCTGGGAAGGCAACCTGTATCTGCGCGGGGGCGGCGACCCAACGTTTGGCAGCACCGCGTTCATCGACAGCCGCTACGGCGGGCAAGGCACGAACGTCTCGGCGCTGGTCGTGCTTGTGAAGGCCGCCGGCATCCGCAGCGTCACCGGCAGCGTCGACGGCGACGAGTCCTACTGGGACTCGCTGCGCGGCGACCCCTACAGCGACTACGCGCCCGATCCCGAACTCGAAGGCAACCTCAGCGCGCTGGAGTTCAATCGCGGCGAAACAGGCCCCGAGCGCGAACCGCACGCGCCCGCCGCCTACGCCGCGCTCGAGTTCCGCGGCGCGCTGCGCGCCGCGGGCGTGAGCGTCCACAGCGGCACCGCCGTCACCGCGCCTCCCGGCGCCGTGACGATCGCCACCGCCAACTCCCCCACGCTCGCCACGCTGCTCGGGCTTACGCTGCCGCCGTCGGACAACTACTTTGCCGAGTCGCTGCTGAAGGATCTCGGCGCGCGCTATGGCGGCGCCGGCACCACCGCCGCGGGAGCGACCGTGGTGCGCGCCACGATCGCACGCGTGTTCGGCCTGCACCCCTACCTGATCGACGGCTCGGGGCTGTCGCACTCAGACCACACGTCGCCGCTGCAGGTGGTCTCACTGCTGACCGCGCTCGCCCACAGCCCGCTCGGCACGACCCTACACAAAGACCTCGCGGTCGCCGGACAGACGGGCACGCTCGCCGAACGGATGCGCGGCACCCCCGCCGACGGACGCTGCCAGGCGAAGACCGGCACGCTCAACGACGTGTCGAACCTGGCCGGCTACTGCCAGGCCGCCAACGGCAACGAGCTCGCGTTTGCGTTCTTCAACGACGGCATCGAAACCTACGAGGCGCACACGATCCAAGACAACATGGCGATCACGCTCGCGCGCTACTGACCCCAACCGCGATCCCAACAGCGCTCAGCCCAGGTGATGGCGCGCAGCGCGGCAGACCACAAGAACGACCCGGCGGCGTCAGCCGCAATCCAAATAAAGGACCGACGTCTACCCATCCCCCATCAGATCCAGCAACCCGGCCTCATCCAACACCGGCACCAGCAGCCGCCGAGCCTTTTCGAGCTTCGAGCCCGACGCCTCGCCCGCGACGAGGTAGTGGGTCTTCTTGGACACCGCGCTCGTCACGCGCCCCCCCGCCGCCTGGATTCGCTCGGTGGCCTGCTCGCGCGAGAGCGTGGGCAGCGTGCCGGTCAGCACCACCGTCTTGCCCGCCAGCGGGCCGCTCGTCGGCGCCGGGCCGGCTTCTGAGAAGCGCAGCCCGATCTCGCGCAGGTCCTCGATCAGCGCCTGCATGCGCTTGTCGTGCAGTTGCGCGCGGATCGCCGAGGCCATCTTCTCGCCTATGCCGGGGGTCTCGGCGATCTCCTCCACGCTCGCGTCTAGTAGCGCGACAATGTTGCGAAAGCGCTGCGCTAGGTTGCGCGCGGTGACCTCGCCGACCTCCTCGACTCCCAGCGCAAACAGCACGCGCGCGAACAAACGGCGCTTGGAAGCCTCGATCGCGTCCAGCAGGGCGCCCACCGACAGCTCGCCGAAACCCTCCAGCTCAAGCAGCCGTTCACGGTGCTCGCGCAGACGGTAGAAGTCGGCCGCCGTCTTCACCAGGCCCTCCTTTTGCAGCAGCGCGACCTGCTTCTCGCCGAGCCCGTCGATGTCCATCGCGGCCCGTCCCACGAAGTGCTTGAGCAGGTGCCACACCCGGTCGGGACAGTCGCGGTTGGGACATTTGCTGAACACCGAGTCCTTCGGCTTGACCGTGACGGTCCCACAGCTGGGACAACGGTCCGGCGGACGCGTCACCGGCGGACGATCTGCGTGCTCGACCACATGCGGCGCCGGGGACACCACCTGGGGGATCACGTCGCCGGCGCGCAGCACGATCACGTCCTCGCCAGCGCGGATGTCCTTACGCACGATGTCCTCCTCGTTGTGCAGCGTGGCCAGCTTGATCGTCACGCCGCCCACCGCCACCGGCTCCAACACCGCGTAGGGACGCAGGTCGCCCGTCTTGCCCACGTTCCACATCACCGCGTTCAGCCGCGTCAGCGCAGTGGTTGGCGGGAACTTCCACGCCACCGCCCAGCGCGGGTCGCGACCGACCGAGCCCAGCCGGCGCTGCAGCGAGAGGTCCGACACCTTGATCACCACGCCGTCGATCTCGAAGTCCAGCTCCCCGCGGCGCTGCTGCCAGCGCAGACACTGCGCGACCACCTCGTCCTCGTCGCGCAACCGCTGGATGTCGCGGTTCACGCGAAACCCGCGCTCGCGCAACCACTCCAACGCCTCCCAGTGAGTGTCGAATTTGAGATCCGGCGCCACCCCCACCTGGTAGGCCCACATCGACAGTGGGCGTTCGGCCATCAGCGCGGGATCGAGTTGGCGCACCCCTCCGGCGGCCGAGTTACGCGGGTTCATGAACGTCGACAGTCCCTCTTCGGCGCGCCGCTCGTTGACCGCGGCGAAGTCCGCGAGCGACATATACAGCTCACCGCGCACCTCCAGCAGCGGCGGCGCTTCCTCGATGTGCAGGGGGATCGCGCCGATCGTGCGCAGATTGTGCGTCACGTCCTCCCCCACCTCACCGTTGCCGCGCGTGGCGCCGCGCTCCAGCACCCCGTCGCGATACAGCAGACTCACCGCCAGCCCGTCCACCTTCGGCTCGACCACGTAGTCAAAGCGCGTGCGCACGATCCCTTCGCGTCCCAGATGCGTCTTCATACGTTCCACCCACGCCCGCAGCTCCTGCTCGCTGCGCACATTGCCCAACGACAACATCGGCTCGAGATGCTCCACCTTTTCCAGGCGTCCCACCGGCTCCCCACCGACGCGCTGGGTCGGCGAGTCGGGTGTCACGAGTTGCGGGTACTCGCTCTCCAACCCCCGCAGCTCGTCCAGCAGCGCGTCGTAAGCGTCGTCGGCGATCTCGGGATCGTCGAGCACGTAATAACGGTGCGCGTGGTACTCCAGCTGAGAGCGCAGCTCAGCGACGCGGGCACGCGTCTGCTTTGCCGGTCCGCTCACGCGCTCCCGCCATCGAGGGCAGGGGGCGCCAACAGCCCGTGCAGATCGAACCCCCGCAGCGCCTCCAGGCCGCGACGGTCGGTCAGGTCGAAGTGGATCGGCGTCACCGCAATGCGCCCTTCCGCTACGGCCGCCAGATCGGTACCGGGCTCATCATGGAAGCCAGGATCGGCGCCGTAGATCCAGTAGCGCTGGCGGGTCGGGTTGCCATCATCGCTCGGCACGACCTTCAGCTCGTCGCGGTAGATGCGCTTGCCGAGGCTCGCCACCTCGATCCCGTTCGGCTCACCGGCGGGCACGTTCACGTTGAGCAGCGTGCCGGCGGGCATCGGCAGCTCCTCGATGCGCTCCACCAGCCGCGCCACAAACGCAGCGGCCACCGCGAAGTCGAAGCCGCCGTCGTAGCGAAAGTCGAGCGAGCGTCCGCGCGACTGTTGGGACACCGCGATCGCCGGAAGTCCCAGCACGACACCCTCCAGCGCCGCCGCCACCGTGCCGGAATAAGTGATGTCGTCGCCGAGATTCGCGCCGTGGTTGATGCCTGCCACCACCAGCCCCGCGTCGAAGTCAGCGACCAACCCGAGCCGTGCGAGGCGCACGCAGTTGACCGGCGTACCGTCGGTCGCGTACCCGACACTGCCGTCAGCGAACGACAGCTCCTCCACCCACAACGGTCGGCGCGTAGTGATCGAGCGCGCCATCGCCGAGCGGTTGCCGTCCGGCGCGATCACCACGAGACGCACCCCATCCACGTCGATCAACGCACGACGCAGCGCCTGCAGCCCGTCGGCCTCGATCCCGTCGTCGTTGGTCAGCAGCACGTCCATCGCCCACCAGCATAGGCGCCGGCCCGGCCCGCGCGTTGCTCATCAGTGTCCATAGGGAAGCCGGGTGTCGTGTATGTACTTTGCAGATACATACACTTCACTTTATGAAGCGTTAGCGGACGTGTGAGTTGCTTTTCGGACTACACAACACTTCATTTTGTAAAGTGTTATGTGTGCGGTTTGGAAGACACCGCCGTCCCTCCCGCTTGCCGATCAGGCGCGGCGGAATACAGCACGCACGCCAGCGCGAGGCCATGGGCGGGCACCGTCGGACCGGCGCACGAACGGGGCCTACCCTCCAGCAGCTCGGCGAACTCGGCGACCTCGCGCCGCCCTGCGCCAACTTCGAGCATCGTGCCAACCAGCACGCGATTCATGTGCCGCAAGAACGTGTCGGCCTCAATCCAGAACTCCAATATGTCGCCAGCGGCTCGCCAGCGCGCCTCGATCACGTTGCGCTCGAAGCGCGTGTGCTCGGTCTCCGTCGGCGTGAACGCTGTGAAGTCGTGGCGGCCGGGCAGCAATCCGGCGCACTCTTCGAGCAGGGATAGGTCGAGCGGGCGCGGCCACCACAGCGCGCGACCGCGCTCGAACACGTCGTGCGTGCGCCTTGCGAGCACGCGATAGCAGTAGGTCCTGCTGGTCGCATCACGCCGAGCATCGAACAAACGCGGCGCCGGCTCGCACGCCAACACCGCGATGTCGTTCGGCAGCAGCGCGTTCAGACGCTGTGGATCGAGCGCCTCATGACGATAACTCGCCACCTGCCCCCACGCATGCACGCCACGGTCGGTACGCCCAGCAACCGTCACACTCAGCGGCTCGCCACCGGCGTCCAGCTCACCGAGCACCGTTCGCAATGCGCGCTCCAACTCTCCCTGCACGGTGCGCAGATCAGGCTGGCACGCCCAGCCGGCAAACTCGCTCCCGTCATATTGCAGGGTCAGCTTGGTGACCACCTGTGACCCCTGGGATAGCGCGAGGTCGGGACACACCTATGGATCCACGTCTCACTCACAGCCACAACACCGGACCGACCCGCGCGTCGCGCGACCGGTGCTACACCAGCTCGAGGTAAACCATCTCGGTCGCGTCTGAGCGACGCGGACCGAGCTTGAGGATGCGCGTGTACCCGCCGGGGCGCTCAGCGTAACGGGGGGCCACCTCCTCGAACAGCTTGTGCACGGCAAACTTGTCCTGCGCCAGAGCAGAAAGCGCCTGACGGCGGGCGTGCAGATCCCCGCGCTTGGCCAGCGTGATCAGCTTCTCGATCTCTGGCTTGACCGCCTTGGCCTTCGCTTCGCTGGTCTTGATCCGCTCATGCTCCAGCACCTCCTTGGTGAGGTTCATGAGCAGCGACTTGCGATGCGCCGAGTCGCGACTTAGCTTGTTGCGTGTCTTCTGATGTCTCATGGTCTGTGTCCGAGAAACCTGATACTCGTTGCGACCGGTCAGTCTAGAGAGCTGACGAGCCGCGCGGGCGCTCCTAGTCTTGACGTAGATGCAGTCCGCGCGCCTCAAGCGTCTCGATGACCTCGTCGATCGACTTCTTGCCGAAGTTCGGGATCGCGTTGAGCTCGCCCTCGGACTTGGAGATCAGATCGCCCACCGTCTGGATGCCAGCACGCTTGAGGCAGTTGTAGGAGCGCACTCCGAGCTCCAGCTCCTCGATCAGGATGCTCCACTCCTCGCCCTGCAACGCAACGGGAGCGCCGGCCCCGCCGACCGCGAGACCATGACCGTCGAGCTGACCGCCCGGCGACGCGCGCAACTCCTGGATGCGGTCCGCGTCGGTGAAGATCGCCAGCTGGCTGATCAAAAGCTCGGCCGCCTCGCGCAGCGCCGCCTGCGGCTCGATCGAGCCGTCGGTCTCGATGTCCAGCGTGAGCTTGTCGAAGTCGGTCTTTTGCCCCACGCGCGCCTGCTCCACCGCGTAGGCGACACGCCGAACGGGCGAGAAGATCGAGTCGATCGGGATCACGCCGATCGGCTGGTCAGCTGACTTGTTCTCCTCGGCTGGACGGTATCCGCGTCCACGGCCGATCGTCATGTACAGCTCGAGCTTCGTCTTCTTCTCGAGCGTCGCTATGTGCACACCCGGATTGAGGATCTCCACGCCCGCCGGCAGGTCGATGTCCTTGGCGGTGATCTCCCCTGGCCCAGTCACCACCAGCGGCGCCTCTACCTCGCTCGCGTCGGAGTGCATGCGACACACGATGCCCTTCAGGTTGAGCACGATGTCGGTCACGTCCTCCTTGACGCCCTGCACCGTGGAGAACTCGTGCGCAACGCCCTCGATGCGCACGCTCGTGACGGCGGCGCCGGCCAGGGAGGACAGCAGCACACGCCGCAGAGAATTTCCGAACGTGTAGCCGAAGCCGCGGTCGAGCGGCTCGATGGTGAACGTGCCACGGTTCTGCTCCACGGACTCGCTAGTGATCCGGGGGATTTGGAAGTCGAGCATCGGGGTCCTAACGTCGTTTTGGAGTCCTACCGGCGCCGCTGAGGACACCGGCTCTGGCGCGCCGCCACCCCCAAGAGGCGCCGGCGCGGGAAAAGCGCCTACTTCGAGTACAGCTCGACGATGAGCTGCTCCTGCACCGGCGCGGCCACCTCGCGCCGCTCCGGCTTGCGCAGCACCTTGGCCGTGAGCGACTCATGGTCGGCCTGGAGCCACGCGGGGATCTGTCCGGTCAGCTCGGTGGCGTCCCTCACCACCTGAGTAGCCGGCGTGCCCGCCTTGATCGCGATCACATCGCCAGGGCGCACCTGGTAGCTGGGTATGTCCACCCGCCGGCCGTTGACCGTCCAATGGCCGTGGCGAATCAGCTGGCGCGCCTGCCTGCGCGAGGCCGCGAAGCCAAGACGAACCATGACGTTGTCGAGGCGACACTCCAACAGCGCGAGCAGGTTCTCGCCGGTGATGCCGGGCTGGCGCGAAGCCTTCTCGTAGTAGCCATGAAACTGCTTCTCGAGCACACCGTAGTAACGGCGAGCCTTCTGCTTCTCGCGCAGCTGCAGGCGATACTCGCTCTGCTTCTGGCGGCCGCGGCCGTGCTCACCTGGCGGATATGAGCGTCGCTCGACGCCACACTTGTCGGTCAGGCAGCGCTCGCCCTTGAGGAACAGCTTCTGTCCCTCGCGGCGGCACTGCTTGCACTGTGGGCTTGTGTCTCTGGCCATCTCAAACCCTCCGTCGCTTGCGTGGGCGACATCCGTTGTGGGCCTGCGGAGTCACGTCCTTCACGCCGGTCACCTCAAGACCCGCGGCCTGCAACGAGCGGATCGCCGTCTCGCGGCCCGAACCGGGGCCCTTGACGTAGACCTCGACCTTCTGCAAGCCCTGCTCCATGCCCTTGCGGGCCGCAGCGTCAGCCGTGACTTGCGCGGCGAACGGAGTTGACTTGCGCGAGCCCTTGAAGCCCGCTCCGCCGGCCGACTCCCACGCCAGCACGTTGCCCTGAGTGTCGGTGAGCGACACGATCGTGTTGTTGAACGACGTCTTGATGTGCGCCTGACCGATCGGCACGTTCTTCTTCTGTCGGCGCCGGCCGCGCGCAGGACGCTTGGGGGCGGCCATTAGCGAACCCCCTGGACGGATACTGACGCGCTCGAGACGCGCGGCGAGATGTCGAGAGCCATGCGGAGGATCACTTCTTGAGCTTCTTCTTGCCGGCGACCTGCATCCGCTTGGGACCCTTGCGGGTGCGCGCGTTGGTCTTCGTCTTCTGCCCGCGCACAGGCAGCCCGCGGCGATGGCGTAGACCGCGGTAGCACGCGATCTCCTGCAGACGCTTGATGTCCTGTGAGCGCTCGCGACGCAGATCGCCCTCGACCATCAACGACTGGTCGATCGCGTCGCGCAGGCGCGACACCTCGTCCTCGGTGAGATCGCGGATGTAGGTATCGGGGCTCACGCCGACCTCGCTCAAGAGCTTGTTCGACGTGGAACGACCGATGCCGTAGACGTACGTGAGACCAATCTCAGCGCGCTTGTTCAAGGGGAGGTTGACCCCGGCGATACGTGCCATCTACGGGTTAGCCCTGCCTTTGCTTATGGCGCTTGTTCTGGCAGATCACTAGCACCGCTTTGTGGCGGCGGATGATCCTGCACTTCTCGCACATCGGCTTCACCGACGGTCTTACCTTCATGATCCCTTTCGGCTGGTCCCTGCGACCCGGCTCTGGCCGCCGGGACGGCTGCCGCTACCGCGTCGTGGTTGTGCCCCACGCGTCAGCTTCGCGCGTTCGAGCAGGACAGCGGATGCTATCAATTTCTATGCCGGAGCCGCGGTCTCCTTGTGCGCAGCGCCCGACCCCCGTTCTTCGGCGGGGATATGCCACGGCGTGAGCACGCGGGGGCCCTCCCCGGTGAGCGCGACGGTGAACTCGAAGTGCGCCGCCAGCGAGTCGTCCTGGGAGAAGATCGCCCACCCGTCGCCCGCCACCCGCACAGCAGGGCGCCCGGCGGTGGTCATCGGCTCGATCGCGAGCACCATGCCCTCCTCCAGCAGGGGACCCTTGCCGGGGTTTCCATAGTTGGGGACTTGGGGGTCCTCGTGCATGTTTTTCCCGACGCCGTGGCCGACGAGCGAGCGCACCACCGACAGGCCCGCCCCCTCGGCCACCCGCTGGATCGCGTGCGACACATCGCCTATCCGATTGCCTACCCTGAACTGCTCGACACCCGCGTGCAACGCCTGCTCGGTAGCGCCCAGCAGGTTCTCGGCGAGCGGGCTCACATCTCCGACGGGGAAGGTGCGCGCCGCGTCGGCCACCCACCCGTCAAGCGTCACGCCGATGTCGATCGACAGGATGTCCCCGCGCTGCAAACGGTAGCGGCCGGGTATGCCGTGCACGACCATCGAGTTGGGCGACGCGCAGATCGAGCCGGCGAACCCGCGATAGCCCTTGAACGTCGGCGTCGCCCCCTGAGAGCGAATGAAGCGCTCCGCGGCCGCGTCAAGTTCCTCGGTGCTCACGCCGGGACGGATCTTGCCGGCGACGATATCGAGCGCGGCAGCCTGAATCGTACCGGCGGCAGCCATCTTCTCGATCTCCTGCGGCGACTTCTTGATGATCACTCCTGGAGCTTATCTTTCCCGCTGCGCGCACCAGACCATTGGGCCGCCACCCGGTCGGCGAAGCCAACAACTCATCCTCCATCCGCAGCGGCGGTCGCCACCCGGTCGGGTGTAGCGCCTACAGCTCATCCTCCATCCGCAGCGTCGCTACCGTCGCCCTGATGCGATCGTGCACATCGTTGGGGTTACGTTGGCCATCGAAGCGACGCAGCAGGCCCACACCCTCGTAGTACTCGACCAGCGGGGCCGTCTGGCGCGCGTACACCTCCAAGCGCCGGCGAATCGTGTCCTCCCTGTCGTCGTCGCGCTGGATCAGCCGCGAGCCGTCCTGATCACACACGCCCTCGCGCTTGGGAGGGTCGAACTCCAGGTGATACACGTGGCCGCCCTTTGAGCACACGCGGCGGCCCGCGAGGCGTCGCACGACCTCCTCGTCGGGCACTTCGATCAGCAGCGCGGCGCTCAGCCGACGATCGGAGTCAGCGAGCGTCGCGGCCAGCGCGTCAGCCTGGTTGGCGTTGCGTGGAAAGCCGTCGAGCAGGAATCCTTCGCGGGCGTCCTGCTCTGCGATGCGCTGTCCGATCATCCCGAGGATCACTTCATCGGGGACCAGCTCACCCGCGTTCATGTACTTCTGGGCTTGCAGCCCAAGCTCGGTGTCGCGCGCAACCTGAGCACGCAGCATGTCGCCGGTTGAGATATGAGCCAGCCCGAAATCGGCCTGCAATCGCTCTGCCTGCGTGCCCTTGCCGGCACCGGGAGGACCAAGCAGGATGAGATTGGTTTCGACCATCGGCTGAAAGAGCGTACCCGCTGGCATCGGGTTGCAGCGGCCTACTCGAGCAAGTTGCGACTTGCCGGTTGAAAGTCTATTGGCCCAGTCGCACGTAGGCTGCTGGACGCTACTTCAAGAAGCCCTCATAGCTGCGCATCATCAGCTGCGCCTCGAGTTGCTTCATCGTTTCGAGCGCCACCCCGATCACGATCAGGATCGACGTGCCGCCAAACTCGAAGTTCTGGTGCGTGCGGGCGATCAGAATCGCCGGTAGGGCCGCCACGGCAGCCAGGAAGAGCGCACCGGGGAATGTCAGCCTCGCAAGGATGCGGTCAAGGAATTCGGCGGTGGGGCGCCCCGGTCGCACACCCGGGATGAACCCACCGTACTTCTTCAGGTTGTCGGCCTGATCGACCGGATTGAAGGTGACGGCCGTGTAGAAGTAGGCGAAAACCACGATGAAGATCGACTCGCCTACCACGTAGTGCCAGCCGTTGGGCGTGAAGAAGTCCGAGATGCTTTTCGCCCACGGCGTTTTGATCAGCTCTCCGACCGTCGGGGGAAACGCCATGATGCTGGCGGCGAAGATGACGGGAATGACTCCGGCCATGTTCACGCGCAACGGCAGGTAAGTCTGGCCGCCTTCGCTCATGCGTCTGCCGATCACACGCTTGGCGTACTGCACGGGTATGCGCCGCTGGCCCTCTTGCACGAACACTATTCCGGCGACCACCGCGAGCACCAGGAAGGGCATCATCACCTTGAACACCTGATTCTGGGTCGTCCACCAGGCTTCGATGCCGGCGGGCAGGCGCGAGAGGATCGAAGTGAAGATCAGCAGCGAGATGCCGTTGCCGATCCCGCGCTGGGTGATCAGCTCGCCGATCCACATCAACAGCACACAGCCAGCGGTGAGGCAGATCACGATCAGGAAGATATGGGGCACGTCGAAGTGCGTGATCACCGATTCGCCGGCGCTGGCCTGCAGCGAATGAAACAGGAACACGTAGCCGATCGACTGGGCGAACGCGAGGGCAACGGTCAGGTAGCGCGTGTACTGCGTGATCCGCATTTGGCCCACTTCGCCTTCCTTGGAAAGCTTCTCAAGCGACGGCACCACGACTTGCAGCAGCTGCAGGATGATCGATGAGGTGATGTAGGGCATGATCCCGAGCGCAAACAGCGCGATCCGGGAGAGGCTGCCGCCGGAAAACAGATTCAGATAGCTCAGGATGCCCGCGCCGCCGAACTGCTTCTGGATGTTGTTGATCGCGGTGAGGTTGACGCCCGGCACGGGGACGTGCGAGCCGAGCCTGTATATGAGCAGCATGCCCGCGGTGAACAGGAGCTTCTTGCGGATGTCCGCAACCTGGAAGGCGCTGAGGATTGTCGAGAGCATTGGTTTGGCCGATCGCGCGGGACACCCCCGCCCTCACGGATCGCTCGATTCTAGCTCTCGAGGATGTTGCAGGTGCCGCCAGCGGCCTCGATGCGTTCGCGCGCGGTCTTGCTGAACCCGTGCGCGTGCACGGTCAGCGCCTTGCTCAGATCGCCCTTGGCGAGCACCTTGACCGGCACACCCTTGCGCGTGGCCAAACCCCTGGACTGCATCAGCTCGAGCGTGACCTCCGTGCCCGCGTCAAAGCGACTGTCGAGGTCAGAGACATTCACGGGCTGCGTGTGGGTGCGAAACATCTCAAACGGCATCGACTTCTTCATGTGCGGCCCACGCAGCTTGCGCATGCGCATGTGGATCGGCATCTGGCCACCCTCGAAGCGCGCGCGGCTCTTGGCGCCTGAGCGTGAGCCCGCGCCCTTCTGGCCCCTGCCGGAGGTCTTGCCGGTGCCCGAGCCTTCGCCGCGGCCAACGCGCTTGCGCGGACGACGACTGCCGGGTGCGGGCTTCAACGAGTGCAAGCCCACACGCTGCTCGCCTGCCTGCCCCCCGCCATGGGGGGTACCCGCGAGCGTGGACTCCTGCTGTTCGGTGGCGCTCGCGGCCGACTCGGCCGCGGCCCCCGAGCTCTTCGCCGCGGGGCTCACGAGCCTTGCTCCTGCTCGCGCTCTTCAGCGTGGACCTCTACCAGGTGGCGAACCGCGTGGACCATGCCACGGGCTTGCTCGCAGTCCTTGACCTCGACCGTGTGACCGATGCGTCGCAGGCCCAGCGAGCGCAGCGTGTCGAGCTGACGCTTGTTGGAGCCGCTGCGCGAACGTGTCTGGGTGACTTGCAGAGTCGCCATCAGGCGGACGCCTCGGTTGGGTCGCTGGCCTCTCTGGTGCTCGTCTCGCCGGCGTTGGCGCCAACAACGTCTGCGGCGCTCTCCCCGCCCGCGTGCTCGCCAGTAGCGTGCTCGCCTGTGCCGACATCCTCGCCGGTCGCGGCGGTCACGGCCTCAGTTCCCTCGACGGGCTCCGCCGCGCCATTGGTCGGTTGCTCGGTCAACCCGAGCACCTTTGCGATCGACAGGCCGCGCAGCTCGGCGACCTCCGCCGGAGTACGCAGCCCGCGCAGACCGGTGACTGTGGCCTTGACGAGGTTGATCGGGTTCTGGGTGCCGAGGCTCTTGGAAAGGATGTCGTGGATCCCCGCGAGCTCGAGCACCGCGCGCACCCCTCCACCCGCGATCACACCGGTACCCGGGGAAGCGGGCTTCAACAACACGCGACCGGAGCCGAAGATACCGGTCGTCTGATGGGTGATCGTGCTGCCGTGCTTGGGCACACGAAACAGATCCTTCTTCGCGCGCTCCACCCCCTTCTGGATCGCGAGGGGCACCTCGTTGGCCTTACCGTAGCCCACCCCTACCACTTCGCGTTCGTCGCCCACGACGACCAGCGCAGTAAAGGAGAACCGCCTACCGCCCTTGACCACCTTTGCGACGCGGTTGATCTCCACCACGCGCTCCTGGAGGTCGAGGCTGCCTGCGTTGACTGATCTGTCTGTATTCATATAGAAGTGAGAGAGGGTAGCGGGGAAGCGAGCCTAGACCGTTATGCCGGCATCGCGGATTGCCTCGGCGAACGCCCGCACATGGCCGTGATACTGGTAGCCGCCACGATCGAACACGGCCTCCGACACACCGGCGGTCTTCGCGCGCTCGGCCAGCAGTTCGCCGGAGCGCTTGGTGCGATCGGCCGTGGCGATGCCGCGCAACTCGGGCTCATACCAGTGGACGGCGGCCAGCGTGCGACCCGACGCATCGTCGATCAGCTGCGCAGACAGGCCACGGTTGGAGCGGAACACGGAAATACGCGGGCGTGCGAGCGTGCCCGACACCTTGGCGCGCACCCGGCGGCGCCGTTTGAGACGCCGCGTCTCCTTGGTGAGGACGCTCATGCCCTCTTTCCAACCTTGCGCGCTACGTACTCGCCCTCGTAGCGGATGCCCTTGCCCTTGTAGGGCTCCGGCGGACGCTGCTTGCGGATGATCGCGGCGGTCTCGCCGACCTGTTGCTTGGAGATCCCCTTTACGACGATCCTCGTGGGCTGGGGAACTTCAAATTCGATGCCCTGCGGCGCCTCGATCGAAACCGAGTGGGAATAGCCGACAGCCAGCTCGATGTTCTTGCCCTTCATCTGGGCGCGATATCCGACCCCCTGGATCTCCAGACGCTTTTCGTAGCCGTCTGTGACGCCCTGCACCATGTTGGCCACCAGCGAGCGCGTGAGGCCGTGCAGCGCGCGGTGTTCGCCACGATCAGTGGGACGCGAGACCACCAGCCGCTCACCGTCCTGGACCACTTCGATGTCACGCGGGACGCGCTCTGAGAGCTCACCCTTCGGTCCCTTCACGCTGACCGACTCGGGCTCTATCGCCACGGTCACGCCTGCTGGCACCAGGATTGGCTGTCTACCGATTCTCGACATAGTCTCAGGCCTACCAGACCTGCGCGAGGACCTCGCCGCCTACACCGGCGGCGCGCGCGTCGTGGCCTGTCATCACTCCACGCGAGGTCGACACGATCGAAGTGCCCATCCCACCGAGCACCTTCGGGATGCGCGTGGCCTCGACGTACGTGCGCCGACCGGGCCGCGACACGCGCCGCAGGCCAGAGATCGCTGAGCGACGATCGTCGGTGTACTTCAAACGGATCTCGATCAACTGGCCGGCTCCGCCATCGCGTGCGGGTAGCACCGACCAGGAGTCGATGTAGCCCTGCTCAGTGAGGATCCGCGCGATCTCAGCCTTGAGTTTGGAGGCTGGAATGTCGACCGTCTCATGCGCCGCGTGGATCGCATTGCGGATACGCGTGAGGAAGTCGGCTATCGGGTCTGTCATTGACATGGCGTGCTCTGATCTGAAGTGGTTCTCGAAGGGACGTTGGGCCTACCAGGAGGACTTCGTCATCCCCGGTATCTGGCCATTGTGGGCAAGCTCACGCAGGCAAATGCGGCAAAGCCCAAACTTGCGGTACACCGAGTGCGGGCGACCGCAGCGGTTGCAGCGAGTATATGCGCGTGTCTTGAACTTCGGCGTGCGCGCCTGCTTGACGCGTAGCGAGGTCTTGGCCATCAGTGGTTGCTCCCGTTCTCGGAGTTGTTGACGTCTGCGTCCTGATCGAAGCCGGCGGGCCGCCCTTGGGTGGCGAACGGCAACCCGAGGGCCTGCAACAGGACGAACGCTTCGACGTCGCCCTTGGCCGTGGTGGTGATCGTGATGTCGATGCCCCTCACCTGATCGATTGAGTCGTAGTCGATTTCGGGGAAGATGATCTGCTCACGCACGCCCATCGTGTAGTTGCCGTGCCCGTCAAACGACCTCGGGTTCAAGCCCCGGAAGTCTCGGATCCGCGGGATCGCGATCGAGGTGAGCCGATCGAGGAACTCGTAGCCACGCTCCGCCCTCAGCGTGACAGCGACGCCGACAGGCATGCCCTCGCGCAGCTTGAAAGCCGCAATCGACTTGCGCGCGCGCCGTACGTTCGGCTGCTGACCGGCGATCGTCGCGAGCTGTTCCTGGGACGCCTTGAGAACTTTGGAATCCTGCTTGGCATCGCCCACCCCCATGTTGAGCGTGATCTTCGAGAGCTTCGGCGCCTGCATCGGCGAGGAGTAACCGAAGCGCTCTATCAACGCAGGACGAATTTCTTCGAGATAGCGGGCCTTCAGACGTGCCGTTGGAGCGGTGGTCATCGTCATCCTCGTCAGTCGAGCCTGGTTCCCGAACGCTTGGCAACCCGGTAGCGCTTACCGTTCTCGCGATCGACACCCACCCGCGTGGGCTTGCTGTCCTTCGGATCGATCAGCATCACGTTGGACACGTGGATTGGCCCCTCACGCTCGATCACACCGCCGACGGTCTGCCCGCGCTGGGTGTCGGCTACCTGCTGGGGGCGCATATGGCGCTTGACCATGTTCAGTCCCTCAACGTACACGCGCTCGCGTGCCGGCTCAACGCGCAGAACTCGTCCGCGCTTGCCGCGGTCCTTGCCAGCCATCACCTGGACCTGATCTCCTGAGCGCACCTTTAGCACGCGACGCACCGGGGCTGTGGCTGCGCGCGCCATCTAGAGCACCTCCGGCGCCAGCGAGACGATCTTCATGAAGTTGCGGTCGCGCAGTTCGCGCGCCACCGGGCCGAACACGCGCGTGCCGCGCGGATTATTCTGGTCGTCGATGATCACCGCGGCGTTGTCGTCAAAGGAGATGTAGGTGCCGTCGTCGCGGCCAAATGGCTTCTTTGTGCGCACGACCACAGCGGTAACCACGTCGCCCTTTTTGACGGCGCCATGCGGATTGGCTTGCTTGACCGTTGCCGTGATGACGTCTCCTACAAACGCGTAGCGACGCTTCGATCCGCCCTTGACACGAATGCAGAGGATCTCTCGCGCGCCCGTGTTGTCGGCCACGCGCAGCCTTGTCTCGTTTTGGATCATCGTGCCCGCTCCACTACGTTGACGAGCTTCCAGCGCTTGGTGCGCGACAGCGGGCGACTCTCGATGACCCGCACCACGTCGCCCTCGTGAGCCTCGTTGTTCTCGTCGTGGGCGTGCAGGGTGCTTGAGTTGCGCACGATCTTCTCGTAGCGACGGTGACGGCGCGCAACGTCGATGCGCACGGTGATGGTCTTGTCGGCCTTGTTTGAGACGACCACGCCCTGGCGGACCTTGCGGGTGCCCTCGGTCGCCGGATGCACCGGCGGCAGTGGCTCTTGCACGGGCGTGCCGGCGGCAGCGCGCCGCTCAATTGCCTTGGCGCGTTCCTGGGCGCGCCGTGCACGACGCTTGACCGCCTTGACACGACGCTCGGCCACGCGTTCGGCATGACGCTCCTCGGGGGTGCGCGGCGCGCGTGTATCACCCGTGTGCGTGGAGCGCGCACGGCGGCGACGCTCCTTGGATGAGATCTGCTCAGTCGGCGCAGCCGCGGGCGCCGCGGCTGCAGGCGCCGCGGGGGCAGCTTGCTCGCCTGCTTGTGCCCCGCCATGGGGCGCGCTCTCCAGGGTGGTCGCTTGAGCGTCGAGGTCGGCGTCTTGGGGCGTGTCGTTGTCTGTCTCGTCAGTCATGTGTATCCGTGTCAGCCTTCTAGTTCAGCTTGTCAGTTCTCGCTGCCACGCTCGGCAACCAGAGCGCGCTCGCGGGCCACGGTGAGAGCCCGCGCCAGATCGCGTCGCGTCCGAGCGACCCCGGAGGTGTCCTCAAGCTCACCAGTCGCGTTCGCGAAGCGCTTCCCAAAAAGATCCTTGCGCAGGGTGGTTATCTGCTCGGCGAGTTCGTCCTCGGGCATGTCCCTGATTTCCTTGGCCTTCATAGCTCTCTAGTCCTCGCGCAACACAAACTTGGATTTGACGGGGAGCTTGTGCGCGGCCAAGCGGATAGCTTCGCGCGCCAATGGCTCGGGAACCCCGGCTAGCTCGAACATGACACGTCCGGGCTTGACCACAGCCACCCACCCTTCGGGGTTGCCCTTGCCCGATCCCATACGTGTCTCAGCCGGCTTCTTGGTGACCGGCTTGTCGGGAAACACATTGATCCACACCTTGCCGCCACGCTTGATCTTGCGGGTCATCGCAATACGGGCAGCCTCGATCTGTCGGTTGGTGAGCCAGCCCTGCTCCAGCGACTTCAGCCCATACTCGCCGAACTGGACCTTCACCTGACCACGCGAGAGTCCGCGGCGTCGGCCACGGTGCTGCTTGCGGTGCTTGACGCGCTTGGGGGACAACATCAGCGTGTCACGCTCGGTCCAGAGCCACCACCACGTCCACCTGAGGAGGGACCACGTCCACCGCCGCCCTGGCCCCGTCCACCGCCGCCGGGACCGCGACCGCCGCCGCCGGGACCGCCACGTCCACCACCCGGGCCGCCGCGACCACCACCGCCGCCGCCGGGACCGCCACGTCCACCACCCGGGCCGCCGCGACCACGACCGCGACCGTCTCGCCCATCACGACCGCCGCCGCGGCCATCGCGGTCGCTGCTCGGCGGCGGCGGGGCGCTCATGTCGGTGAGATCAGCGCCCGTATAGCCCTCGGGCATGATCTCGCCCTTGTTTACCCAGCACTTCACGCCGATCCGCCCAAAGGTGGTGCGCGCCTCATAGAAGCCATAGTCGATGTCGGCGCGCATCGTGTGCAGCGGCACCCGCCCGTCGGAGTAGCTCTCGGTGCGCGCCATCTCCGCGCCGCCCAGCCGGCCGGACACCTGGACCTTGACGCCCTTAGCGCCAGAGCGCATCGCGCTTGTCAGTGCGCGCTTCATGGCGCGACGGAAGGCAACGCGGTTCTGAAGCTGCTCGGCGATCGACTGGGCCACGAGCTTGGCGTCGAGCTCCGGGCGCTTGATCTCGAGGATGTTGACCTTGATCTGCTTCTGGGTCATGCGATGCAGGTCGCGCCGCAGAGCGTCGACTTCGGCGCCGGACTTGCCGATCACGATGCCGGGGCGAGCGGTGTGGATGTTGACCTCCAGATCGTTTGAGTCCTTGCGAATCGTGATATCCGACAAGCCCGCGTGCGCGAGCTTGTCCACGATGTGCTCGCGGATCTTGATGTCCTCGGCGAGGTACTCGGCGAAATGACGCTCGTTGAACCAGTTGGACTTCCAGTCGTGGATATAGCCCACGCGCATTGCCTCTGGATGAACCTTTTGACCCATGTTTTCTCGAAATCCTGTCTCTGTGTCCTGGCCCGTGCCTACGGCTTGGGCGTCAGCGTGATCGTCAAATGGCTGGTGCGCTTGCGAATCGGCGTGGCCCGTCCCTGCGCGCGCGGCCGAAAGCGCTTGATCGTCGGCCCCTCGTCGGCGTACGCCTCACGGACAAGCAGATCGTCCTCGATCAGCTCGTGGTTGTTCTCCGCGTTGGCCACGGCCGACTCCAGCAGCTTGCTCCAGTCGCGGGCCACATCACGTGGGGTGAACGCGAGGATAGCGCGTGCCTCTCCAACTGACTTGCCTCGCAAGTGCCCGCACACCATGCGCGCCTTGCGCGCCGAGGTGCGCACATAGCGTGCCTGTGCGCGCACAACCTTGCGGCGCGGCGTCGCCGCCGCGGACTTGGGCTCGCGACGAGTGACGGTGGCCGGCTCGTCGTCCTTGGCGGCAGCCGACTTCTCAGCCTTGATGGTCGCCGGCTCGTCGTCCTTGGCGGCAGCCGACTTCTCAGCCTTGGTGGTCGCGGGCTTCTCGGTCTTGGCGCCATCGGCCTTCTTGGCTACCGGCTTCTTCTCCGCAGACTTCTCGGCGGTGCTCGTCTTCTCGGCCGGGGACTTTTCCTCCGCCGGCTTCTTGGCAACGGGCTTCTTGGCAACGGACTTGGCCTCCGCGGCGACGGGCTCATCCTGCTTGTCGACCTTGACCGCGGGCTTCTTGGCGGCGGGTTTCTTAGCGGCCGCCGGCTTGTCCTTCGCAGCCGGCTTTGCCTGCTGGCCGATCGGCGATCCCTCCGATTGCTGATCGGCGCCCTCGGGGGCCTGCTCATCAGTGGGCTTCTCGGGGCTCATCTGACCTTTCCGGAGCCGGCATGGCCACGAAAGACGCGCGTCGGAGCGAACTCACCGAGCTTGTGGCCAACCATCGACTCGCTGATGAACACGGGCACGTGCTTCTTGCCGTCGTGCACGGCGAGCGTGTGGCCCACCATGTCGGGGAAGATCGTTGACGCGCGCGACCAGGTTCTGATCATCTTCTTCGTGTTGGCCGCGTTCATCGCCTCGATGCGAGCCATCAGACGCTCTTCGACCCACGGCCCCTTCTTGCTGGAGCGACTCATCGTTGCTTACCCTTTCCTCGCCTGCGTCCGCGCACGATGTACTTGTCGGAGGCCTTGTTCTTCTTGCGGGTGCGGTAGCCGAGCGTTGGCACGCCCCAAGGCGTAACCGGATGGCGACCGGCGGTGGTGGAGCCCTCGCCACCGCCGTGCGGGTGATCGACCGGGTTCATCGCGACACCGCGTGTCTGCGGACGCACGCCCATGTGGCGCTTGCGCCCCGCCTTGCCGACCTTCACGTTTTGATGCTCGGCGTTGCCGATCACGCCAACCGTGGCGCGACACTCTGCGCGCACCATGCGCATCTCACCGGAGGGCAGTCGCAATGTGGCCATGTCGCCGTCCTTGGCCATCAACTGGACCGACGCGCCGGCGGAGCGCGCCATCTGGCCACCGCGGCCAGGTTGCAGCTCAACGTTGTGGATCACGGTGCCGACAGGCATGCGCGCGAGCGCGATGCAGTTACCCACCGAGATCTCGGCGTCGTCGCCGGAGCAGACCGTCATTCCGACCGTGAGGCGCTGAGGAGCAAGTATGTAGCGCTTCTCGCCATCGGCGTAGTGCAGGAGCGCGATGTAGGAAGAGCGATTGGGGTCGTACTCGATCGCGGCGACCAACGCCTGAACACCGTCCTTGCGGCGCTTGAAGTCGATCCGACGGTACAGGCGCTTGGCACCGCCACCGCGATGACGGGCTGTCTTACGGCCGTGGGCGTTACGCCCACCACTCTTCTTCAGGCCCTCTACAAGCGTGCGCTCCGGCTCTGTCTTGGTTATCTCCGCGAAGTCTGGATAGGACGAGAAGCGTCGACCGGGGCTCGTGGGCTTGGGCTTGCGAATTGGCATCGATGTGCTCCTAAGAGTCCTGCAAGCCCTCGAGGCCCTGGAAGATCGGGATGCTCTCGCCCGCGCGAACCTGGACGATCGCCTTCTTCCAAGCGCGTGTGCGACCGCGAGTGGTCCCACGACGCTTGGGCTTGGACTTGACGCTGAGCGTGCGCACCTCGACCACGTGCACCTCAAACAACGACTCAACAGCTTGGCGAATCTGGGTGCGGTGGGCATCGGGATGCACACGGAAGGTGTACTTGCCCGCCGCCGAGAGCACATAGCTCTTCTCGGAGAGCACCGGCTTGATGATCACCTGTGAGTTGTCCATCAGGTGTTCTCCCTCGTCGGCGCGCCAGCCCGTACCGTGATCTCCTGAAGCGCCGTCTCGGACACGAGCAGCGAGGCCGCGCCGAGCAGGTCGGCTACACCAACGCTCTCGGGGCTCAGCACCGCCACGCGGGCGAGGTTGCGGAATGAGAGGGCGGCAGCCGACTCCTCAGCGCCGAGCACCACAAGCGTCGGCCCCGGCTGGTTCCAGTCATCGAGCAGATCGAATGCGTCACTGGTCTTCGGCGTCGTGAAGGCCGCAGCATCGAGCACAGCGAGCGATCCGCGCTGAGCGTGCAGCGAGAGGGCACTGCGCAACGCCGCGCGCTGCTCCTTGCGGTTCACCTTGAACGTGTAGGACCGTGGCTGTGGACCGAACACGACTCCGCCACCGGTCCACAGCGGGGAGCGGCTCGAACCTGCGCGGGCGCGCCCTGTGCCCTTCTGACGCCAGGGCTTCGCGCCACCGCCTGAGACCATCGCGCGTGTCTTGGTAGCGGCGGTACCGCGCCGGCGAGCGGCCTGCTCGGCGCGCACGCTCTGGTGCACGAGCGGCCCGTGGAAACCGGCTCCAAAAGCCGACTCCTCGAGCTTCACCTGCTTGGCCGCGCCGGAGGAGCTGCCTGCCTGCGCCCCGTCACGGGGTGTGCCCTTCAGGGTGAGCAGGGGCGCGTCAAGCATCGCCACGCACCTCCACGACGCCACCGCGCGGGCCAGGGACCGATCCGCGTACCAGCAGCAGATTCTTCTCTGCGTCAACCGCCACGATCTCGAGGCCCGGCTGGGTTGCGCGCTTGTTGCCCATCTGTCCCGGTCCACGGATTCCGGGGCGCACACGAGCGGGGTCCGCCGACGCACCGATCGAGCCGGGGGCCCGCACATTGTGGGAGCCGTGGGACACCGGGCCGCGTTTGAAGTTGTGTCGTTTGACGGTGCCCTGGAAGCCCTTGCCCTTGGAGACGCCCGCGATCTTCACGCGCGCGCCAACGTCGAAGGACTCAACCGTGACCGACTGGCCGAGCTGCAGGTCTCCAGCCTCTCCACGAAACTCAACGAGATGGCGCATCGGGGGAGCGTCCGCCTTCTTGAGATGGCCGATCTCAGCCTTTGTGAGGTGCTTCTCCTTGGAGGCACCGAAGGCGAGTTGCACGGCGTCGTAGCCGTCGCGCTCAGTGGTGCGCACGGCGGTCACAGGGCACGGACCGGCCTCCAGCACGGTCACGCGCGCGACGCTGCCGTCCTCCTGGAAGACCTGGGTCATGCCTAGCTTCTTTGCGAGGATCGCTGACACAGCAGTCTCAGGTCGCGAGACGAATCTCGATGTCGACGCCCGCCGGCAGATTGTCCAGGCGCTGCAGCGAGTTGACCGTCTTGGGGCTCGGCTGGTGAATGTCGATCAGGCGCTTGTGCGTGCGAATCTCGAAGTGCTCGCGCGAGTCCTTGTCCTTGAACGGCGAGCGAATAACGCAGTAGACGTTCTTCTCAGTCGGCAGCGGCACCGGCCCGGACACGGTGGCGCCGGTACGCGCGGCGGTCTCCACGATCTCCTTCGCGGCTGACTCGATCGCGGACGTGTCGTACGCCTTCAATCGAATGCGGATCTTGTTTTGAGTTGCGGCTGCCATCTGATTTGTCTCTGACTTTTTGCTTTCGTTCGCTTGCCCAGCGAGCTGCGCTGGGACAGTGTCTATCTTGCTCCTCAATCAATGAAAGAGCGATGGGCAACGGCGGACCCTATTTCAGGGAAATCTGCCTCCCACCACGTCTCCGGCGGAGCTCTATTCGTCGTATCGGACTGTCAATGAACGAGCGCCCCGGAGACCCGAGGCGCCCTCTGGTGCTACTCGATGATCTCGGTGACCACACCCGAGCCGACCGTGCGCCCACCCTCTCGGATGGCGAAACGCAGGCCCTGGTCCATGGCGATCGGCTGGATCAGCTCGATCTCCATCTGAACGTTGTCGCCGGGCATGACCATCTCGACGCCGTCCGGCAGCTTCGCCACGCCGGTGACATCGGTGGTGCGGAAGTAGAACTGCGGCCGGTAACCGGTGAAGAACGGAGTGTGACGACCACCCTCCTCCTTCTTCAGCACGTAGACCTCAGCTTTGAACTTGGTGTGCGGCGTGATCGAGCCGGGCTTGCACAGGACTTGGCCGCGCTCGATCTCCTCACGCTTGGTGCCGCGCAGAAGGCAGCCGACGTTGTCGCCTGCCTGACCCTGATCGAGGATCTTGCGGAACATCTCAACACCGGTCACAACGGTGGTGGTGGTGTCGTGGACTCCCACGATCTCGACCGTGTCACCCGTGTTGACTATGCCCTGCTCCACACGGCCGGTGGCGACGGTGCCGCGTCCGGTGATCGTGAACACGTCCTCGACCGGCATCAGGAACGGCTTATCGAGCTCGCGCACGGGCTCGGGGATATAGCTGTCCAGCGCCTCAGCCAGCTCGACGATCTTGCCCTTGTACTCCTCGTCGCCCTCGAGCGCCTTCAACGCCGACCCCGTGATGAACGGGATGTCGTCACCGGGGAAGTCGTACTCGGAGAGCAGCTCGCGCACCTCGACCTCGACCAGTTCCATCAGCTCCTCGTCGTCGACCATGTCGGCCTTGTTGAGAAACACGACGATGTAGGGGACGCCGACCTGACGGGCGAGCAGGATGTGCTCGCGTGTCTGGGGCATCGGACCGTCGGCGGCGGACACCACCAGGATCGCGCCGTCCATCTGCGCGGCGCCGGTGATCATGTTCTTCACGTAGTCGGCGTGCCCGGGGCAGTCGACATGCGCGTAATGACGGTTCTCGGTCTGGTACTCGACGTGCGATGTGGCGATGGTGATCCCGCGCTCCTTCTCCTCAGGAGCGTTGTCGATCTCCTCGAAGCTTCGGGCTTCGCCGCCCATCTTCTCCGCCAGCACGGTTGTGATGGCAGCGGTCAGCGTCGTCTTGCCATGGTCGATGTGACCGATGGTGCCGACGTTGACGTGCGGCTTGTCGCGCTCGAACTTCTCCTTCGCCACTTGTGTTCGCTCCTGTATCGACTTGTATGTTCGCCGCCAATAGGGCGAACCTGGGAAATCTATCTAAATAGGGATTTTCTTGACTGCTGCCTGCTGTGAGGATCTAGTAAAGGCCATCCGCGGTTGGGCGGTTAGGCCGGAACAGGCTCCCCCGTGCGCTGCTCGATGATCTTCTCCGCGATGTTCGGAGGTACCTCCTCGTAGCCCTCGAACTGCATCGTGTAGTTGGCTCGACCCTGCGTGTTGGAGCGCAGGTCGGTGGCATAGCCGAACATCTCACTCAACGGCACCTGCGCGTGGATCGCGAGCGCGTTGCCGCGCTGCTCGGATCCCTGCAGGTGTCCACGCCGACGCGAAAGGTCGCCCATCACGTCGCCCATGAAATCCTCGGGCGTGACGACCTCAACGGCGAATATGGGCTCCAGCAGCACGGGCTTTGCGCGTCGCGCCGCCTCCTTGCAAGCGATCGACCCTGCCACCTTGAACGCGATCTCCGAGGAATCGACGTCGTGGTACTTGCCATCGATCAGCGTCACACGCACGTCCACCATCGGATAGCCCGCCTTGACGCCGTTCTCGAGTGCCTCCTCGACGCCCTTCTCGACCGCGGGGATGAACTCCGACGGAATCGCGCCGCCCTTGATCTTGTTGATGAAGTCGAAGCCCTCGCCGGGTGCGGGCTCCATGTTGATGTAAACCACCCCGAATTGGCCTGAGCCGCCGGTCTGACGCACGAACTTGCCTTCGATCTTCTCGGCCGTACCACGCACCGTCTCACGGTAGGAGACCTGGGGACGTCCCACGTTCGCCTCAACGCCGAACTCGCGCTTCATACGGTCAACCAGCACTTCGAGGTGCAACTCACCCATGCCCGAGATCTCGGTTTGGCCGGTCTCGTCGTTGGTGCGCACCTGGAAGGTCGGGTCCTCCTCCGCCAGACGACCCAGCGCGACCGACATCTTCTCCTGGTCGATCTTCGTCTTGGGCTCGACCGCCACCTTGATAACGGGCTCTGGGAAGGTGATGTTCTCGAGCTTGATCGGCGCGTCCGGCGCGGCGAGCGTGTCGCCGGTGATGACCTGCTTGATGCCCACCGCGGCGGCGATGTCCCCTGCATAGACTTCGGATATCTCCTCGCGCTCATTGGCGTGCATCATCAGGATCCGCCCGATCCGCTCGGTGCGGCCGCTGTTGACGTTGAGCACGCGCGCGCCCGATTCCAGTTTGCCGGAGTACACACGGAAGTAGGTCAGCTTGCCAACGTAGGGATCGGCCATGATCTTGAACGCCAGCGCCGCGAACGGCTCGGAGTCATCCGCGTGGCGTTCGATCACGGGCTCCTCGCCGTCACCTCGGACCGGTTCGAATCCAGTCACGGGTGGCACGTCAAGCGGCGAGGGCAGATACGCGATGACCGCGTCGAGCAGCGGCTGCACACCCTTGTTCTTGAACGACGACCCACACAACACCGGGGTCAGCTTGGTTGACAGCGTCGCCTTGCGGATCGCCTGCTGGAGACGCTCCTCGGAGATCTCGCCTTCCTCGAGGATCAGCTCGAGCAGGCCGTCGTCATAGTGGGAAACCTCCTCGAGTAGATGCTCGCGCGCCGTTTCCGCCTCCACCACAAGCCGCTCGGGGATCTCGACGATATCTTCTTCGGTGCCCAGCTCGTCCTTGTAAACGATCGCCTTCATCATCACTAGATCGACGACCCCCTCGAACTCGCTCTCCGCGCCGATCGGCAGCTGGATTGGCACCGGATGGGCGCCCAGCCGCTCGATCATCGTTTGCACGCCTTTCTCGAAGTCAGCGCCAATGCGGTCCATCTTGTTGATGTAGGCGATGCGCGGCACGTGGTACTTGTCGGCCTGGCGCCACACGGTCTCAGACTGCGGCTCGACGCCTGCGACCGAGTCAAACAGGGCGATCGCGCCGTCCAGCACGCGCAGCGAGCGCTCGACCTCAACGGTGAAGTCAACGTGGCCGGGCGTGTCGATGATGTTGATCCGATGGTCCTTCCACTGCGCTGTGGTAGCCGCGGAAGTGATCGTGATGCCGCGCTCCTGCTCCTGTTCCATCCAGTCCATCACCGCGGCGCCCTCGTGGACCTCACCGATCTTGTAGGTGCGCCCCGTGTAGTAGAGGATGCGCTCGGTCGTCGTGGTCTTGCCAGCGTCGATGTGCGCCATGATCCCGATGTTGCGGGTCTTCTCTAGTGGAAACTTTCGTGGCATGTTCAGGTGTTTGGGGAAGCGATTACGGTATGAGCGGGCGCGGTTTGAGCGACCTCAGGATGACGGTGCCGCGATGACTCAGGGCAAAAAAATGGGCCCTTCGGGCCCACGCACTGCCGGTCGTCGGGCAATTCGCTGCGCTATCTGATCGTGGTCTCCATATTTGCGTGTCGTAGCGCGGAAAACACGGTCTTCAGCGCAGGCGAGGCCCGACTATAGCAGAGCCATTCGCCCACAACCAAGCCGCGCGCGGTGGGTCGCGGCTACCCGCGTAGGCTACCGCGCGTCACCGCAATCGCCCGTGTCCGGAGCGTCCTCGAACACCGTGTTCAGACGCTCCAGCACGCGCGTGGTCGTCCGCAGGTCCTCGGCATCGACGTCGGCCAGGATGCTCTCCCAGCGCCCCTGCCAGACAGCGCGCTTGGCGCGCACCTTGTCCTCGCCCTGAGCGGTCAGGCAGGAGACGACCACCCGTCTGTCGGTCTCCGAGCGTGTGCGCTCGACGTGCCCGCAGATCGCGAGATGGTCGAGCATCTGTGTGACAGTCGCCGGGGTGAGCTGCGCCGCGGCAGCCAGGTCGCCCGCCGACAACGGCCCCTGCTCGCTCAGCTCGATTAGCAGTTCCATCTGCGCGTGGCTGACCTCCGAGCCAATCAGGTGAGTGTCGCGCCCGCGCAGCCGGCGCAGACTGCGAAACACGCGCCTGAACGCCTTGCCGAGATCGAGTAGCTCAGCCTCCCATTGCTGGCGGGAGTGCTTCGTGGGTAGCTTAGTGGCGCTTTGAGACATCGCAACCGCCGGTGGCTCAAACCCCGACCGGATCAGCCATCGCCTCAGCGTGGCTTGGGCGCGGCTCGGATTCGCTCTGGGGACGCTCGGCGCGCAGCAGCATCAGGCACGGGATCAGCGACAGTGCGGCGATCCCGAGCGCCCACCAGTAGGCGGTGTCGAACGCGCTCGCGAGCTGCTCGGGGGAGTGTGCGTGCACCCCGGCACGCTGCAGGACCACGGCGAGCACCGCCGTGCCGATCGCCCCGCCGGTGCGCTGCAAGGCGTTGATCTGCGGGGTGGCGTCAGAAATCTGATCGGGGCGCATGGCCGAGAACGCGGCGCTCATGGCGGGCATGAAGCACAGTCCGATCGACAGACCGCGCACGACGAGCACCAGCGAGATCGCCACGATCGAAGTGTGGGCGCCGATGAGCGTGAAGGGAATCGTGCTGACGCACAGCAGCGAGACGCCGCCCAGCGCAACGCGACCGCCGCTGAAGCGCTGTGTGAGGCGGCTGGCCAGCGGCATCGCGATCAGAGCACCGATCCCCTGGGGACCCGTGAGCAGGCCGGTGTTGATCACGCTCTGCCCGCGCACTTCCTGGTAGTAGAGCGGTACGAGGATCATCGCCCCGAACAGTGCCGCGCCAAGGCCGAAGTTCGTGAACGCGGCGCCTGCGAACACGCGGTTGGCGTACATGCGGATGTCCAACAGCGGACGCTCTACACGCAAGGCGTGCACACAGAACAGCACAATCAACACGGCGCCCGCGAGCGTCGGTAGGATCACTTCGCCCGATCCCAGGGCGGCGCCCGAGCCGAGTTCGCTGACACCGTAGATCATGGCCGCGAAGCCAGCGGGGAGCAGCGCAAGGCCCAGCACATCCAGACGCCCCGCTTCGCCGGAGTCGGTGTGGGGCAGCATGCGCCAGCCGAGCACGAACGCGATCGCGCCAATCGGGACGTTAACGAAGAAGATCCACGACCAGTGCAAGTGCTCGAGGATCAGACCGCCCACGACTGGTCCAAGGATCGGCGCGATCATGGCGGGCATCGACACGTAGCCCATCACCCTGCCCATCCGTTGAGGGCCGGCGACCTGAGCCATGATCATCATCGCGACCGGCATGATCATCCCGCCGCCGGCGCCCTGCAGGATGCGGAAGAACACCAGCGACGTCGTTGAGTCCGACAGTCCGCACAGCGCCGAGCCGGCGGTGAACAGAACCAGCGAGGTCATGTAGACCTGCTTGGCGCCAAAGCGCCGCGCCGCCCAGCCGGTCACAGGGATCACCGCGGCGAGCGACAGTAGGTAGCCGGTGATCACCCACTGAACCTGCGCGAGCGGGCTGTGCAGATCGTGCGAGAGGGTGTGTAGCGCGACGTTGACGATCGTCGTGTCGAGGATCGACATGATCATCCCGAGGATCACCACACCGCATACGACCCACACGTGACGCTCGATGTGCGCCGAGGCGTGGTGGTCGGTCTGCTCTATCACTCGATCGCGCGAAGACATTTGGTACCGAAAGGTTAGGTACCAAATCTTCTTGTTTCAAGTGCTTAGACTGTGTTGTGCGTCACACAGGCGCCGAGCGGCGCGAGCGCTCTACCAGCGGTAGTGCGCGAAGGCCTTGTTGGCCTGCGCCATGCGGTAGATGTCGTCCTTGCGCTTGTAGGCGCCGCCCTGTTGGGACTGGGCGTCCATCAGCTCGTTGGCGAGCCGCTGGGCCATCGTCTTCTCGCGGCGGTTACGGGCAAACTCGACGAGCCAACGCACCGCGAGCGTACGGGCGCGGGCGGAGGGGACCTCCACGGGCACCTGGTAGGTGGCGCCACCCACGCGACGTGAGCGAACCTCGAGGGCGGGTGTGAGCGCCTTGATGGAGATCTCCAGCTGCTCGATGGGATCCTTGTCGCTGCGCTCCCCCAGCAGGGCCAGCGCGTCGTAGACGATCCGCTCGGCGGTGGACTTCTTGCCGTCCAGCATCACCTTGTTGATGACCTGTTGAACAAGCTTGGAGCGGTGTAGCGGGTCCGCTTCGAGCGGACGAGTTTGGGCGGCTGCGCGGCGTGGCATCGTGGGCTGGTGCTACTTCTTCTTCACGCCGTACTGCGAGCGGGCCTTCTTGCGATCGCTCACACCTGCCGCGTCGAGCGTGCCGCGCACGACCTTGTAGCGCACGCCGGGAAGGTCCTTGACGCGACCGCCGCGCACCAGCACAACGGAGTGCTCCTGCAGGTTGTGGCCCTCGCCGGGAATGTAGGCTGTCACCTCGATCGAGCCGGCGATGCGCACACGCGCGACCTTGCGCAGGGCGGAGTTGGGCTTCTTCGGGGTGGTGGTGTACACACGCGTGCACACGCCGCGCCGCTGTGGAGCGGCGACCTTCTTCTTGCGTCCCTTGCCCGACTTCAAGCCTGGGGTCGCGAGCTTTTTCTTCGGGGCGACGCGGCCCTTGCGCACTAGTTGTGAGGTGGTTGGCATGCGGGCGAAATCCTAGCAGTGTCGGCGCCAAAGCGAACCAGCGGGTGCGCGCAATATGTCAGGACCGTGGACTCGCGCGTAGATCCGTGCGCAGGTGTTCACGCGTCGGCGCCGATGCCGACGGCGCGCATCGGCGCGGGCATCAGGGCTGCCGCGACGAGCACGAGCACAAACGCGAGCGACTGCAACACGATTCCGAGGACGTTGCCGGGCATCGGATCGCCGAACACAATGATCCCTCCGGCGACGCCGGCGATATTGGCGGCGGTGCCGGTCACGGCGATGACTGGCACCGCTTCGCCGTCCTGCAGGCCGCGTGCTGAGGCGTAGAAGGCGAGCACCGACGCAAGCGCCGCAACCGCCAGCCATGGGCTGAGGAGCAGCGCCAGCGGACCGTGGGCGCCAACGATGCCGGTGAGCGCCTTGATGGAGATGTCGGAGACTCCGAACAGGATTCCCGAGGCGGCCCCGAGCATCATGCCGTGGTGGTGCACCGGTCCGCCCATGCGCGGTCCCATGATCAGCAGGCCGCCGAGCCCGAACAGACCGGCCTCGAAGGAGATCATCACGGGATCAGAGAAGTGCGAGTGCGCGCCGTGCATGGCGGGCAGCGTCAAGCCGAGCATCACCAGGCCGGCCGCGGTCAGCCACAGCCCGAGCCACTGGCGCGGACCGACCTTGAAGCCGAACATGCGGTCGGCCATCACGGCGATCAGCACAACGCCGGCGGCGAGCGCGACCTGGACGACCGACATCGGCGCGAGCGCGAGCGCCGCCACGTGCAGGGCCCAGGAGGCAGTCGCGACGACCATCCCGAGCACGAACCACTTGGAGGAGAACAGAGCGCGTCCGGAGCGCAGCGGATGGCGCACATCGACCCTCGCGACCGAGTTGGCGCCCCGGTACTTGTAGAAGAAGCCGAGGTTGGCCACAAACGCGCAGGCGAGCGCGAGGAATATGCCGAGATCTATAGTCATAGTCGGGAGTTGGACGGATTGATCCATCGGCAACGGCCGGTGGATGCTTTACTGCGCCGACGCGGCCTGCGCAGATTAGCGCCCGCAACCTCTGTGCCAGCTAAAGACAACCTACCGACCTTTGCGATGGACGCGTCGCAGTCCCCGCTGCACGACCCCGAGGCGATCCAGGAGCGTCGGCCCCTGCTGATGGTGGACATCGACGGGGTGATCTCGCTGTTTGGAGGGGGCACTGTCCACCCTGGGCGAGCCGCGTCCGCGGCGCGGCCGAGCGGGTCGTTCCATTCGATCGACGGCATACCCCACTTCCTTTCGTCCGCTGCGGCCGAGAACCTGCTCGCGCTCGCACCGAGCTTCGAGCTGGTGTGGGCCAGCGGGTGGGAGGAGAAGGCCAACGAATACCTGCCCCACCTGCTGGGTCTACCGGCGCTGGCGCACCTAAGCTTCGAGCGGTCGGTGGGACGCGCGCACGCGCACTGGAAGCTCAACGCGATCGACGCGTATGCCGGGAACAGGCCGCTGGCGTGGATCGACGACGCGTTCAACGACGCGTGTCACGAGTGGGCGCACGCTCGCGAGACACCCACCCTGCTCGTGCAGACCGCACCCGCAAGCGGCCTCACGCCGCTGGAGGCTGGGATTCTGCAGCGTTGGGCGCAGGAGCTTGGGCGGGGGTAGACACGCTGAACGACACGGCGCCGGCGAGAGTCAGGGGGTCTGACACCGATGCCGGCTGTGCGCTGCCACCCGGGCTCACCGCGCGCAGAGCCATCGCAGTGGCCGCCTCGGGTGAGATGGAGACCGGCAGCGACCATCCACCTTCAGCGTCTGTGACGGCTTGCGCGATGGTGCGCTCGACCACCGCTTCGCCCTTGCGAGCGACCGCGCGCGCCTGGATCTCGATGGGAGCGCTTGCGAGCGGCGCTCCGTCGAGCAGGCGCAGGCTCCCGACCAGCAGCGGGGAGGCCACGCCGGCTGCCTGGGCGGACAGCAGTTGCAGGGTCGCCCGCGCCGGCGCTCCGGCGAGCTGGGCGGCTGCGTGGCGCACTCCGGGCAGCTCCCCGTAGAGCGCGTTGCCGGGGCATTCGGTTGAGTCGGCGTCACGGTGGCCAGCCACGCGCGGGAGCGTCACGGGTGTGTTGGCGGGGTAGCGGCTGTAGACGGCGCCGTCGGCTGTGACGCGCACAGTGACGTGGCCTCGCACCGGCACGCCGTGCAGCGACAGCTTCCATGCGAGCAGCTGCGCCAGCGCGGCGCGCGCGGCAGGGGAGATATCCTGTGCGCTGTAGGTTCCCAACAGCGCGATGCCGGTCGAATAGGCGTTGTAGCCACCAGCCTGCGCACCGATCACCGGCTCGTCGATCCCGCCGGCGCGCGCCTCAAAGATGCGCCCGAAACGGTCGATCACGAAGTTGTAGCCGATGTCGTTCCAGCCGCGACCGTAACGGTGGAACACATAGATCGAGCGCAGCATCGAGGGTACTTCCGCGGTGCTGTAGCCATCGGGGTTCTCGGTGTGATGCACGAACGCCAGCTGCACCGTCCCGTATTCGGGGGCGACCCTTGGGTGGGCGCTGTCGTGCGCCCACGCACGGCGCGCCACGATCGGTGGCTGACCCGGGCCGGCCTGTAGTCCGGAGCTCACAAGCGGCAAGCCCGCGAGAGCTGAGTGGGACTCCCCAACGGCCAGTTGCGCAAGCGCGCCGGCGGGGCGCAGCACGCCATTCGCCGCGGCGCCGGCCATCCCAGCGATCAAAGACCGGCGCGTGATTCCGCCCGTGTGCACGCTGCCCATGTATACCCACCAACACGAATCGCCGCGCAGGTAGCGGAGGGCGCCATAAGAATGTTCTCAGCGAGAACGTCCTCGACCGGCGTCAACCTACTCCCCGGGCTCCTCCGGTACCTCGAGCTCGCCGAGCCCCTCCACGAATCCGGGGTCCGAGCTGCCGGCGCCGATCTTCTCCAGCGACGCGAGGTCGGCGTCAAACTCACTGCCGTAGCCAGCGGACAGCGCCTCGCCGTCGGCCAGGCCGAGCTCGGCGGCGATCTCCTCCTGATCGAGCAGACCGACGTCGTCGATCGCGCGCGGCAGTGGTTCGGACGGTTCGATCTCGATCCTCCGGTAGCGCTTCAGGCCGGTGGCGGCGGGGATCAGCTTGCCGATGATCACGTTCTCCTTGAGGCCGTTGAGACGATCGATCTTGCCCTCCAGCGACGCGTCGGTGAGCACCTTAGTGGTCTCCTGGAAAGACGCGGCCGACAGGAACGAGTCGGTGTTCAGCGACGCCTTGGTGATGCCGAGGATGATGTCCTCGAACTGGGCGGTCTCCCCGCCCTTGGCGATCACGTCGTCGTTGGCCTTGGCGAATTCATAGCGGTCCACGAACTGGCCGGGCAGGTAGTCGGTGTCGCCCTTCTGGTCAACGCGCACCTTCTTGAGCATCTGGCGCACGATCAGCTCGATGTGCTTGTCGTTGATGTCCACGCCCTGAGACTTGTAGACCTCCTGGACCTCCTTGACGAGGTACTGCTCGGTCTCGGTGCGCCCGCGGATCGCGAGCAGCTCGTGCGGATAGAGCGAGCCCTCGTTGAGCTGCTTGCCGGCTGAGATCTTCTCTCCGCTGGACACATACAGGCGCGTGCGGCGCGGGAACGCGTGACGGTGCTCCTCGCCGGCCTCGTCGGTGATGACCACCGTAAGCGCCTTCTCGGACTCTTCGATCGACACAACACCGTCCTGCTCGGCGATCTTCGCCAAGCCCTTCGGCTTGCGTGCCTCGAACAGCTCCACCACGCGCGGCAGACCGTGCGTGATGTCCGCGCCGGCGACACCGCCGGTGTGGAAGGTGCGCATCGTCAGCTGCGTGCCGGGCTCGCCGATCGACTGGGCGGCCACAATGCCAACCGCGTCTCCGATCTGAGCCGTCTGGCCAGTGGCCATCGCGCGGGCGTAACAGGCTTGGCACACACCGCTGGGAGCCTTGCACTTGAGCACCGAGCGCACGGGCACAGTGACACGTGCGCCCTTCTCGTGCTCGTCGGAGAACGCCTGCACGATGTCAGCGAGCTGCTCGCGGCCGATTTCAACGCCCTGCTCGACGAGCATGCGTCCGCGCTTGGTCGTGATCTCCTGCGCGGCGGTGCGTCCCACGAGATTTTCGTTGGGCTCGCCGCCGTCGTTCCAGACGCTCATCTCGATGTGTTCGTCGGTACCGCAGTCAACCTCGCGGATGATCACATCCTGCGCGACGTCCACCAAGCGACGGGTCAGGTAGCCGGAGTCCGCTGTGCGCAGAGCCGTGTCAGCGAGACCCTTTCGGGCACCGTGGGTGGAGATGAAGTACTCCAGCACCGACAGTCCCTCCATGAAGTTGGACTTGATCGGTCGCTCGATGATCTCGCCCTTTGGATTGGCCATCAGACCGCGCATGCCCGCCAGCTGGCGGATCTGCTTGAAGGAGCCGCGCGCGCCGGAGTTGGCCATCATGAAGATCGGGTTGAGCGTGTCGAGGTTGGCGATCATCGCCTCCGCGACCTCATCGGTGGCCGCGTTCCACTTCTCCACGACCGCCTCGTGGCGCTCCTCCTGGGTGATCAGGCCCATGTCGTACTGATCGGTGATGTCTCCCACCAGCTTGTCGTACTTGTCGAGAATCGACTGCTTCTCGGGTGGGATCACCACGTCGTTCTTGGAGATCGTGATCCCTGCCTGAGTCGCATACTTGAAGCCGAGGTCCTTGAACGCGTCGAGCACCAGCGAAATCGTCGTCGCGCCGTAGGCCTGCACCAGCGCGTCGATCAGGCGCGTGGTGTCGCGCTTCTTCATCGACTGGTTGACAAACACGTACTTCGAGCCGTCGAAATCGTCGCCGAGCGCCTCAGACAGCGCACGCTCGATGCGGTCGTTGTAGATGATCCGCCCGACCGTCGTCAACACGTGACCGCCCTCGCGCTTGAACGGACGGAACTCCGCGATGTCGTGCAGCTTCACGACGCCCGCCTCGTAGGAAAGCTCTGCCTCCTGGGCGGTGCGGAACACATGCGGACGCGGCTCGTAGGTGGACCGGTCAATCTTGGCCAGCTCGTCGGCTTCGAGCCCATAGGTGAGGTAGTAGGCGCCCAGGATCATGTCCTGGGTGGGTGTCGCCAATGGCGCGCCGTGGGCAGGGCTGAGGATGTTGTTGGAGGACAGCATCAGGATGCGCGCCTCCGCCTGGGCCTCAGCCGACAGCGGCAGGTGCACCGCCATCTGATCGCCGTCGAAGTCGGCGTTGAACGCGTGACACACGAGCGGGTGCACTTGGATCGCCTTGCCCTCGACCAGCAGCGGTTCGAACGCCTGGATGCCAAGACGGTGCAGCGTGGGCGCGCGGTTGAGCAGCACCGGGTGCTCGTGGATGACCTCCTCGAGCACGTCCCACACCTCGCCGATCATCGAATCGACCATCTTCTTGGCCGCCTTGATGTTCTGCGCGGACTTGCGCTCCACGAGCCGGGCCATGATGAATGGCTTGAACAGCTCCAGCGCCATGATCTTCGGCAGCCCACACTGGTGCAGCTTCAGGTAGGGGCCAGCCACGATCACCGAGCGCCCGGAGTAGTCCACGCGCTTGCCCAGCAGGTTCTGGCGGAAGCGTCCCTGCTTGCCCTTGAGCATGTCGCTCAACGACTTCAGCGGACGGTTGCCCGGGCCGGTCACGGGACGCCCGCGGCGGCCGTTGTCGAACAGCGCGTTGACGGCCTCCTGCAGCATGCGCTTCTCGTTGTTGACGATGATCTCCGGCGCGCCGAGGTCGAGCAACCGCTTGAGGCGGTTGTTGCGGTTGATCACGCGGCGGTAAAGATCGTTGAGGTCAGACGTCGCGAAGCGGCCGCCGTCGAGCTGTACCATCGGGCGCAGCTCCGGCGGGATCACCGGCACCGCATCGAGAACCATCATCTCTGGCTTGTTGCCCGACTGGATGAACGCGCTGACCACCTTCAGGCGCTTGACGGCGCGCGCCTGCTTCTGGCCCTTGCCGGTCTTGACCTGCTCCTCTAGTTCTGTGCGTTCAGCCTCCAGGTTGACCTGCTGGAGCAGGTCGCGGATCGCCTCGGCGCCCATGCCCCCGCGGAAGTATTCGCCGAAGCCGTAGGAGGAGCCAAAGCGCTCCTTGAGCTCACGGAAGGTGGTCTCGTCGTGCTCGATCTGCTTGGGCTCCATCGTCTTGAACAGCTCCCACACGTTGCGCATGCGCTCGGCCCCGTCCTCGACGTAGGCTTCGGTGTCGGCGATGTCGGCCTCGAAAGTCTTGTTGAGCTCCTTGATCAGCTTGTCGCGTTCCTCGTCGGAAATCTTCGACAGGTTGAGGTCGAGCGAGTCGGCCCACAGGTGGTCTTCGTCGTTGAAGGAGGTCTGCTTGCCGCTCTGCAGATACTTCTCACGACGTCCCAACGACTCGCGTAGTTCGAGCACACGCTCCTGCAGCTCAGCGGCGTAGGAATCGAGAACCTTGTTGACCTCCTTCTCGAGCGTGTCGAGGTCCTTGGAGCGGGCCTCATCATCGACCCACGTGACGATCGACGCGGCGAAATACAGCACCTTCTCAAGCTCCTTGGGCGCCATGTCGAGCAGGTAGCCGATACGGCTGGGCACACCCTTGAAGAACCAGATGTGGCTGACGGGGGCGGCGAGATCGACGTGGCCCATACGCTCGCGACGAACCTTCGAGCGGGTGACCTCCACGCCGCAGCGCTCGCACACGATGCCCTTGTAGCGCACGCGCTTGTACTTGCCGCAGTAGCACTCCCAGTCCTTGGTGGGACCGAAGATGCGCTCGCAGAACAGCCCGTCCTTCTCGGGCTTGAGCGTGCGGTAGTTGATTGTCTCGGGCTTGGTCACCTTGCCGGAGCTCCAGGAGCGGATCTGCTTGGAGGAGGCGAGGCTGATCTCGATGGCGTCGAAGTTGTTGATGTCGATCATCTGGTGGCGCTTTCGCTCGCGGGTGAAACGGGGTGTGGTCGAGTCACGTGGGGTGTGACCCGGGGCGCTCTCGCCACCGCCCGTTCGGTGGCGCGGCCCGGTCTGCACCTCCCGCTCTACACGCGGGAGGTGTGCGCGCCGATTACGTCTCGCTCTCCTGCACCGGCTCCTCGATCAGCGCCTCCTCAGCGCCGTCCAGCTCGAGGCTGAGCCCGTCCTCGATTAGATCGCCGACGTCCAGCACTCCATCATCGTCGTCGTTCTCACTGTCACTCTCGCCAGAGTCCTCGCCCGGCGAGCCCTGCGCGTCCGGCGAGGCCTCCGCGTCCGGCGTGGGCTCCGCGTCCGTGGTGGGCTCCGCGTCCGTCGTGGGCTCGATGACCTCCTCGCCGGCCAACTCACCGGTGGGCGCGCGCACGCCGGAGAGGTCGATGCCGAGCTCCTCGGCAGCGCGCAGCAGATCGTCGTCTTCGTCGCGCAGCTCGGTGTGCTGGCCCTCCTCGGAGACCACGCCGACGTCGAGCGCCAGCGACTGCATCTCCTTGAGCAGCACCTTGAACGACTCGGGGATGCTCGGCTCGGCGATGTTCTCGCCCTTGACGATCGCCTCATACGCCTTCACGCGCCCGACCGTGTCGTCGGACTTGATCGTGAGCATCTCCTGCAGCGTGTAGGCGGCGCCGAACGCCTCCAGTGCCCACACCTCCATCTCGCCGAAACGCTGACCACCGAACTGTGCCTTGCCTCCCAGCGGCTGCTGGGTCACCAGCGAGTAGGGCCCGGTCGAACGCGCGTGAATCTTGTCGTCGACCAGGTGCAGCAGCTTCAGTATGTACATGTAGCCGACGGTCACCTGCTCCTCGAAGGGCTCGCCGGTGCGACCGTTGAACAGCGTCATCTTGCCCGACGCCTGCTCACCGACGCGACGGGACTTGTTGATGTCCATGCGGATGCGACCGGTGTGAGCGTCCTGCCACTTGACCAGCGCCGTGTTGACGTCTTCGACGGTGGCGCCGTCGAAGACCGGTGTGGCCACATACACGCGACCGTTGCCGCCGTTGGTGTGCGCGTCCTCGTATGCCTCGGTGCCGTCGTCATACCAGCCCTGCGCGGCGGCCCAGCCGAGGTGCGTCTCGAGGATCTGACCGACGTTCATGCGGCTCGGCACGCCGAGCGGGTTGAGGATCACGTTGACCGGGGTGCCGTCCTCCAGGAACGGCATGTCCTGCTGGTTGACGATCTTGGAGATCACACCCTTGTTGCCGTGACGGCCGGCGAGCTTGTCGCCCTCGGAGATCTTGCGCTTCTTGGCCACGAACACGCGCACCAGGTCGTTGACTCCGGGCGGCAGGTCGTCGCCCTCGTCGCGGCTGAAGGTCATCACGTCGATCACCACGCCGCCCTCGCCGTGGGGCACCTTCAGCGAGGTGTCGCGCACCTCACGCGCCTTCTCCTTGAAGATCGCGCGGATCAGCTTCTCCTCGGCGGTCAGCTCGGTCTCACCCTTAGGCGTGACCTTGCCGACAAGCAGATCGCCCGAGGCGACCTCGGCGCCGACGCGTACGATGCCGCGATCGTCGAGGTTCCTGAGCGACTCCTCCGAGCGGTTGGGGATGTCGCGCGTGATCTCCTCGTCGCCGAGCTTGGTCGTGCGCGCGTCGATCTCGTACTCCTCGATGTGGATCGAGGTCAGCTCGTCGTCCTGCACGAGTCGCTTGGACAGGATGATCGCGTCCTCGAAGTTGTAGCCCTCCCAGGACATAAACGCGACCATCAGGTTCTTGCCGAGCGCCATCTCGCCCTTGTCGGTCGAGGAACCGTCGGCGAGCACGTCGCCCGCCTTGACCTTCTGGCCGGCGCTCACGCGCGGCTTGTGGTGGATCAACGTGCCCTGGTTGGAGCGCATGAACTTCTGCAGCTCATACTCGTCACGCTCACCGCCGGTCGTCTCTATGACGATCCGGTTAGCGTCCACGAAGTCGATCGTGCCAGCGTTGCGCGCCAGCAGCACATCGCCCGTGTCGAGCGCGGCGCGGCGCTCCATGCCGGTGCCCACCAGCGGGGCGTCAGTCTTCAGCAGCGGCACGGCCTGGCGCTGCATGTTGGAGCCCATCAACGCACGGTTAGCGTCGTCGTGCTCGAGGAACGGGATCATCGCGGTGGCGACCGACCAGATCTGTTCGGGCGAGACGTCGACGAGATCGACGTCCTTGGGACCCACGGTCACATACTGGCCGGCCTGGGTGCGGCACAGGATCTCTTTGCCCAACAACTTGCCGCTCTTCGGGTCGATCGGCGTGTTGGCCTGCGCGATCAGCTGCTCCTCCTCCTGGTTGGCGTCCAGACGCACGACCTCCTCGGTCGCGACGCCGTCCTTGACGACCCGGTAGGGAGTAGTGACGAACCCGTACTCGGAGACCTCCGCGAAGGAAGACAGCGAGCCGATCAGGCCGATGTTGGGACCCTCGGGCGTCTCGATCGGGCACATGCGCCCGTAGTGGGTGGGGTGCACGTCGCGCACCTCGATCGGCGCACGCTCGCGCGTGAGCCCGCCCGCACCGAGCGCCGACAGGCGCCGGCGATGTGTGAGGCCGGCCAGCGAGTTGGTCTGGTCCATGAACTGCGACAGCTGTGAAGATCCGAAGAACTCCTTCAGCGCGGCCACCACCGGACGGATGTTGATGATCGTCTGCGGCGTGATCGTGTCGGCGTCCTCGGTGGTGAGGCGCTCGCGCACCACGCGCTCCATGCGATACAGCCCGATGCGGAACGCCTCCTGGATCAGCTCGCCAACGGTACGCAGGCGGCGGTTGCCGAAGTGCTCGTACTCGTCGAGATGCTCGTCGACGGGCTCGCGCGGCATGCTCATCGCCTCGGCCGCGTAGTCCTTGATTTCGAACTCCGGCTCCTCGGGCATGCCGAGACGCTTCGGCAGCGACACCAGCTCCTTGACCAGCGCGAGGATGTCGTCGTGGGTCAGCGTGCGCGTGTCGATGTCGATGTCGAGCCCGAGACGCGAGTTGAGCTTGTAGCGACCCACGCGCGTGAGGTCGTAGCGCTTGGGGTCGAAGAACAGCTGGTTGAGCAGCGCCTTGGCGTTCTCAACGCTCGGCGGCTCGCCGGGGCGCTGCTTCTTGAACAGCTCGATCAGCGCGCCCTCTTCGGTGCGCGTGGGCTCGGTGTCGGCTTCGATCGTGTTGCGGATGTAGTGCGAGTTCTCAAACAGCCGCAGGATCTCCTCGTCGCTGGCATAGCCCATAGCGCGCAACAGCACGGTCACAGGCAGCTTGCGCTTGCGATCAATGCGAACAAACACCTTGCCCTTCTTGTCAATCTCCAGCTCCAGCCAGGAGCCACGGGCCGGCATCAGGTTGGCGATGAACACCTGCTTCTCGCGGTCCTTCGGCTCCATCAGGTAGGCGCCGGGGGAGCGCACGAGCTGGGTCACGACCACACGCTCGGTGCCGTTGATCACGAACGTGCCACGCTCGGTCATCCACGGGAAATCGCCCATGAACACTGACTGCTCGCGGATCTCGCCGGTCTCGCGGTTGATGAACGCGACCGTGACCGTGAGTGGGCGCGCGTAGGTGAGGTCCTTCTCGCGGCACTGCTCCAGTGAGGCGACGGGCTCGTCGAAGACGAACTCACCGAACTGCACGGCTAGGTTGCCCGTGTAGTCCTCGATCGGCGAGATGTCGTCGATCGTCTCGCGCAGACCGCCCTTCTGGGGATCGGTGAGCCACAGGAACGAGCGGCGCTGGATATCGATGAGGTTGGGTACGTCAACCGACTTGGTGAGACGCGCGAAGGTCCGGCGCGTCCGGAGAGCATCAGCAGCAGCCAAGGAATGACTCCTTCAGAGGGCGAGAAACGGGCAGAGGCGGGCGCAAACGCGCGACCAGCAAAGATAGCACAGATCATCGGCGCCCTCAAGTGGGGCAGCCGGCGCTCACGGACCCCACCCTCAATGACCGCGTATGTGGCGCGGCATCCTGCTGCTCGGGTGGCTGCGACTATCGGCCAGCGGCCGGGATTCTACCGGACATTCCGCGTTTTTGGGAAATCGAGCCAGGACCGACGTGTGATCGCCGACGGACGCGTTTCCGCCTACAGACGCGCACTCGCCGGCAAACGCAGGCTCGCCGGCGAGGGTGTACCCGCCGGCGAGACGATTGCGAGCGCTGCTACTTCAACTCGACGGTGCCTCCGGCCTCCTCGAGTTCGGCCTTCAGCTTGTCGGCCTCCTCGCGCTCGATGCCCTCCTTGACAGGCTTGGGGGCCTCGTCGACCAGCGCCTTGGCCTCCTTGAGTCCCAGTCCAGTCGCGGAGCGCACAACCTTGATCACCTGGATCTTCTTGTCGCCGGCCGCCGCCAGGATCACATCGACCGTGCTCGGGCCCTCATCCTCGGCGGCCGCGTCTCCGCCTCCTGCGCCGCCCGCCGCCGCTGCCGCTGGGGCGGCGACCGCTGCAGCTGAGACGCCGAACTCCTCCTCTAGCGCCTTGATGCGCTCGGCGAGCTCCAGCACCGAGATCGCCTTCAGCTCGTCTATCCACTCCTGTGTGCTTGTTGCCATCGGTCAGTCCTCCTTGGTCGCTTCGGCGCTTTCGGAATCTTCCGCCGAAGCGTCCGTCTTGTTGTCGTCTTGCGCCGGCTCGGATGCCGGCTCAACTTGGTCTGTCGGGGAGGCCTCCGCGGTGGGGGCCTCCTCCGCCTTGGGCTTCTCAGCGGGTGCCTCCTCCTCGACCGCGGGCGCCTCCTCGGCAGCGGGTGCCTCCTCAACAGCGGGCGCCTCCTCGGCAGCAGGCGCCTCCTCAGAGTTGGGCGCCTCCTCGGTCGAAGACGCCTCTGCTGCGACGCCCTCCTCGGCCTGAGGCTCCTCCCCAGCTGAGGCCTCCTCAACCGGAGCCTCGACAGCAGGCGTCTCCTCAGTAGGCGCAAATTCAGCGGCGGGCGGCTCGCCGGCGGGGATCTCGCCGGACTCCTTCTTCTCGCGCACCTGGCCGAGCGCGACCGCGAGACCTCCCACAAGAGCGCCGAGCGTGCGCACAAGCCCGGAGATGGGCGAGGCCACGACACCCACGAGCTGCCCGTAGAGCACTTCGCGCGCGGGCAGACGCGAAATCGCGCGGATCTGATCGGCGTCGAGCACCTCACCGTTCATCAATCCGCCCTTGAACGGCAGCAGCTGGGTGGCGCGCGCCTGATCGGCGATCGCCTTCGCCGCGAGCGCGGCGTCGCCGCGCACGAACGTCAGCGCAGTAGGACCCGACAGCAGCGGCTTGAGCGACTCGGCCCCCACCTGGTCGGCAGCGCGTTCGGTGAGCGAGTTCTTGACCACTCGGAAGGTGGCGTCGGCGTCACGCAGTTTGGCGCGCAGTTCGGCCGCTTGAGGCACGGAGATCCCGCGGTAGTCAACGGCGAAGACCGCCTCCGAGGCGTTGATCTCGTGCGCGAGCCCCTCTATCGTCGCTGCCTTCTGCTCTCGGTTCATCTCATTCCTTGCTCTCGTAGGACACACAACGCCCGCGCACAGGCGGGCGTCGAGAGCGGAGATGAGCCGCTTCGCTGCTCCACCTGTCCCGGTCTTCTCCGCTCCTCAGCGGCACCGGGGGTCTCGGGCGGTGAGCTGTCGATTGAATCAGGCCGCTGACGGCTCTCCGATGATTTCGCGGGTGCGGGTGGGGTCCACTTTGATGCCCGGGCCCATCGTGGAGGTCATGGTGACCGTGCGCAGGTAGCGGCCCTTCGCGGCGGACGGCTTGGCGCGCACGAGCTCTTCGATGACGGCGGCATAGTTCTCCAGCAGTCGCCGCTCGTCGAAGCTGGCCTTGCCGATCACCATGTGCACGATCGCCGTGCGGTCGGTGCGGTACTCGACCTTGCCGGACTTGGAGTCCGCGACCGCTTTGGCCACGTCCATCGTGACAGTGCCCACCTTCGGGTTGGGCATCTTGCCGGACGGGCCGAGGATACGTCCCAGCTGCCCAACCACCGACATCAGGTCTGGCGTGGCTATCGCTACGTCGAAATCATCGAAGCCGTCGTCCTGGATGCGCTTGGCTAGGTCCTGGGCACCAACCACGTCCGCGCCCGCCTCTTCGGCTTCGCGGGCCTTCTCGCCCTGCGCGAACACCGCGACCTTCACATCCTTGCCGAGCCCATTGGGAAGCGCGATCGTGCCGCGCAGCTGCTCGTCGGCGTGACGCACGTTGAGGCCCGTGCGCACGTGGATCTCGACCGACTCGTCGAACTTGGCGTTGGCGAGGCTCTTGACCAGCGCGACCGCTTCGGCGGGCGCGTGCTCACGCTCGCGGTCAACCCGCTCGAGGCCCTGCGTGTAGCGACGTCCATGAGAGCTCACGAGGCCAGCTCCACGCCCATCGAGCGCGCTGTGCCAGCGATGATCTTGACCGCCTGGTTGACGTCGTGGGCGTTGAGGTCGGGCAGCTTGCGCTCGGCGATCTCGCGCAACTGGGCGTCGGTGATCGTGCCCACCTTGTTGCGATTGGGCTCGCCGGAGCCCTTCTCCAGTTTGAGCGCCTGACGAATCAGCACCGCAGCTGGCGGTGTCTTCGTCACGAACGTGAACGAGCGGTCCTCGTACACGGTGATCACGACCGGGATGATCGTGCCGGTCTCAGACAGCGTCTGCGCGTTGAACGCCTTGCAGAACTCCATGATGTTGATGCCGTGCTGGCCCAGCGCAGGGCCAACCGGCGGCGCCGGGCTAGCCTGCCCGCCACGCGCCTGCAGCTTGATCGTTGTCAATACCTTCTTAGCCATTAGAGCTTCTTCACCTGATCAAATCCGACCTCTACAGGGGTCTCTCGACCAAAGATTGATACCAGGACCTTGAGCTTGGCGGCGTCGTCGTTGATCTCCGAGATCTCCCCGGAGAAGTCCGACAGCGGCCCTGACACCACCTTGACGGTCTCCCCGATCGCGAACTGAGCGCGGGTGCGAGGCGCGGTAGCGACCTCCTTGTGCAGCAGCCGGTCGACCTCCACCTGGGTCAGCGCTACGGGCTCCTGGGAGGAGCCGACGAAGCCGGTGATACCGGGCGTGCCCTTCACAACGCCCCAGGAATCCTCGTTGAGCTCCATGTTGACGAGCACGTAACCGGGCATCGTGCGCTTCTCGACGGTGACCTTCTGGTTGTCCTTCATCTCCGAGACCGACTCGGTGGGGACGACCACCTGACGTACCGCGCGCTGCTGGCCCAGCGACACGACCCGATGCTCCAGGTTGTGCTTGACCTTGTTCTCATGACCGGAATAGGTGTTGACGACATACCAACGAAACATGCAGCTTCCTGACGACTCAGTGGGTGGACAAGACAGCGCTGGAGGACATAGGGCGGGAGGGGCTTACAGAGCGGAGCAGGGCCGGGACGGTATCGCGCCTAGCGCTCTGACGTCCGACGACCAAGCACCCATTCGGGCACATACGGGTCAAGGACGCAGCGAGCGTAGCGTGGTTGGCGCGTGAGCGAGCGAAGACGCACTGTAACGGGTGCCGGAGGGCCGTCGGACCTCAGAGGATGAAATTGACGATCTTCTGGGCTGCCCAGTCGGCGATGCCGAGATACGCGCCCATGACCGCGACGAAGCCCAACACCACCGCCGTTGCCTGCGTGACATGGCGACGGTCAGGCCACTGTACTCGTTGCAGCTCAGCCCAGCTGGCCCGCAGGAAGGCGATCGCGCGAACGTAGATTGGCTGGCTGGGCTGGCGAGCGACGGGCGCGGCCTCGGGCGCGGCACCCTCGCCAAACGCGTCTTCGGCCACCTGGCGGCCAGCTCCGCGGCGACCGCCGCGCCCTCCTCCAGCTGGCACCAGATCGGCCGGCTCGGCCTCGCGGGAGCCCTCACCGTTCTGCTGCGGTTGGACCTCCTGCTCCAGCGGAACGCCACCGGCGCCGCGGATGAGCGCAGCGTCGAACTCGTCGATGTCTCCCGTGTGCGACAGCGACCCGGGCAGATCGGCCCGCGCGGGACCGCTTGTGGATGGTGCGCGCGCGCCCTCTCGTATAGGTCTGGCCGCCGCGTCCGAAGGACGTGGTCGACGTTGTCGGGCGCGCTTGCGGTCACGAGCCACAGCTGCGCTCCCGCGCTAGCGAGTCTCCCGATGACTGGTGTGACGACGACACCAGCGGCAGTACTTGCGCAGACCCACCCGGTCGGGGTTGTTGCGCTTGCTCTTGTTGGTCTGATAGTTGCGGTGCTTGCACTCCTCGCACGCGAGGGTGATAGCGATCCGTACGTCTCCGCGAGCCATAGTGAAGTTCCCAGCGTGGTTGACAGCGGCGCCCAGAACAAAAACCCCGTCCAGGCGCGAGGTGCCGCAAAGTCTAGCGCGCGTAGCGCGATGACGCAGCCGGGAGGATCAAGTCGGGACGATCACGCGATCGGGTGCTCGATCGCGCCGAGTCGCTCGATCTCGATCCGCACGACGTCGCCGGAGGTGAGGAAGCGGGGTGGATCGAGGCCCTGGCCCACACCGCTTGGTGTGCCGGTCAGGATCAGGTCGCCGGGCGCGAGCGTGCAGGTCTCGGAGATGAACTCCACGAGCTCGGGAATCCCGAAGATCAGGTTCGAGGTGGAGGAATCTTGGCGCAGATCTCCGTTAATCCAGGTGCGCAGTCGCAGCGCGTGCGGGTCGGGCAGCTCGTCGGCGGTCGTGATCCACGGGCCATACGGACAAAACGCATCGGCGCCCTTCGCGCGCGTCCACTGAAGCTCACGCCCCTGCAGATCGCGGGCGGTGAGGTCATTGGCGACCGCATAGCCGGCCACCCGCGCGTCGGTGCCCATCACGACCGCGAGCTCACCCTCGTAGTCGAGACGTTTGACCACCCTCGGGCAACGCACCGGTGCGTTCGGCGACGCCGCGGAGGAGGGCAGCTTCATGAACACCAGCGGTGTCTCTGGCTGAGCGCCGCCCGTCTCGGCTATATGGTCGGCGTAGTTCAGGCCGATCCCGAAGATCGCCCGCGGTTGGGGAATCGGCGCCAGCAACAACACCGCGGTCAACGCAAACGATGGCCCCTCCGCGGACGACGATCCGCTCGCGCCGCGCAAAAGATCGAGCACCGTGACGCGCTCGTCGCTGAACGCCACGACCTGATCGCCGCGCACCTCTCCCGCGCGTGGCTCAGAACCGCCAGGCGGCAGGAATGTGGCGAGGCGCATGGCCACGCAGGTTACTCGTACAACGCGAGCGTGGCGAGGATCACGTACAGCGCCACCAGCGCCCAGCCCTCAAACTCGCCGGCTTCGCCGTCGCCTGTGACCTGCCACATCGCCAGCGCCATCACCAACAGCGCGCCGATATACACCGGTGCGAGCGCGAACGTGAGCGTGGTGGCCAGCAGGAACGAGATCAGCACCAGCAGCGGGAACAGGAACGCGGCTATCTGCGCCACTGAGTTCTTCACAACCGAGATCGCCAGATCCGAGCGCCCCTTCCAGGCGAGCACGATGCCAGCAGTGTTCTCAACCGCGTTGCCCGCGATCGCCACGATCACCAGGCCGGCGAACGCTTGGGAGAGGTGCAGCTGAGTGATCGCGGGCGACAGCCCATTGACAAACCAGTCAGAGACAAACGCCGAGGCAACACCGGCGGTGCACAGCAGCGCGAGCGTGAACGGCAGCGAGAGCCGTGGACCATCGGAGACCGGCGGGGCACTCGACGGGGCGGTGTCGCCGCCGCGTGCGGGCGACACCGAAGCGCCGGCCTCGGGCGTAGCCGCGCCGGCACCTTTGGCGTCATCGGGTCCCTCCGTACCCGGAAGTTCCTCGGCGCCCGGAAGCTCGCCTGTACCCGGCAGGGTGCCTGCGCCCGGCAGGGTATCGGCGCGCAAGTACGGCACCACCCAAGCCAGATACACGATCAGCAGGCTCACCGCGCCCACCGCCGAGATCGCTCGGACGTGGTGGCTGGCCGGATCGTGCGTTGCCAACGACAGGCCGAGCAGCACGATGATGAACACCGTTACCAGCAGCAGCGTGGCGGTATCACGCGGGAGGCGATGGGAGAAGCGCATCACACCGTCAGGCGCGCGCCGCGCGCCGACGACGATCACGAGGCCCAACACGAGCATCGCGTTCGCGAAGATCGACCCGACGATCGCGGTCTGGGCGACAACCAGCTCGCCCTTCTGCAGCGCGAAGATCACCACGAACAGCTCCGGCAGATTGCCGAGCGTAGACTGCAGCATTCCTGTGATCGCAGGTCCGAAGCGCTCGCCGAGCTGCTCGGTCGCAAACGACACGACCCACGCCAACCCGGCGAGCGCGAGCGTGGCGATCGCAAAACGGGGAACGGCCGCCCACGATTGATAGTTGGCAAACCCGGCGAGCACGGCCAGGACAGCGATCAAGAACAGCGCAAGGCGCTCTCGCGCGGTGAGGCTAGCCATGGACCTGGGCGAGCATAGTGGCTTGCGCGGCAGCCCTCAGCACCACCAGAACGCCATGGCCGGCCCCGCCGGCCCATCCCCAAGAAGAGAACGCCCGCGCACGCGCGAGGCCGAGTGACGCTCAGTGGCTGTCGAGCACGCGGTCGATCAGGCCGTACTCGAGTGCCTGCTCGGCCGTGAAGAAGCGGTCGCGCTCCATGTCTTCGCGCACCTGCTCCTTGGAGAGACCCGTGTTTTCGGCGTAGATCTCATCAAGGCGCCCTCTCACGTTGAGGATCTCGCGCGCGTGGATCTCGATGTCGGTTGACTGGCCTTCGAAACCCGCTGAGGGCTGGTGGATCAGGATGCGCGAGTTGGGCAGCGCCGCGCGCTTGCCCTTCGTGCCGCCCGCCAGCAGCAGCGAGCCCATCGACATGGCCACGCCCACACACATCGTGTGGATGTCGGGCTTCACGAATCGCATCGTGTCGTAGATCGCCAGGCCCGAATACACGCTGCCGCCCGGAGAGTTGATGTAAATCGAGATGTCCTTCTCGGGGTCCTGGGACTCCAGGTGCAGCAACTGCGCGACCACCAGGTTGGCGACCTGGTCTTCGATCGGGGTGCCCAGAAAGATGATCCGCTCGTTGAGCAGCCGCGAAAAGATGTCGAACTCGCGCTCGCCGCGCGCGGTGCGCTCTATGACCATCGGGATCAGGGGCATGTGGGGACACCCTATCGCTCGGCGCCCGTCGCGCCGCGTCATCGCCTGTCGTGGTGTCCCGGCCGGCCCTCGCCACACGGCGTTCACGCCGGCGCTCGCCAGCACGGACATAATGGATGGGCCGCGATGCTCCCCCTGAACCTCCCCAACGTGCTGACGGTGCTGCGCATCATGCTGGTGCCGGTGCTGGTGGTCGCGCTGCTCGGCAACACGCCCTCCGGCGACGTGCTCGCTGCGGTCGTGTTCGCGCTCGCTTCGCTCACCGACTTCGTCGACGGCTATCTGGCGCGCGCACGCGACTCGATCACGACGTTCGGCAAGTTGATGGACCCGCTCGCCGACAAGCTGCTGATCGTCGGCGCGCTGCTGTCGCTCGTCTCGTTGCACCGGCTCGAAGGGTGGGTCGCGATGGTGATCATCGCGCGCGAGCTGGCCGTAACCGTTCTGCGGGCCAACGCCGGCCAGTCGGGCGTGGTGATCGCCGCGTCGATGTTCGGCAAGGTCAAGACCTGCGTGCAGATCGCCGCGATACTCGCGGTGATCGCGGTACACGGCTCGCCGCTATGGGTGTCACTGCTGGTCTACCTGGCGGTCGCGATCACGGTGCTGTCGGGCCTCGACTATTTCCGTCGAGCCACTCGTCCAGCGTCGTCTGACGCGGCGCCGGCCGCGCCGTCTGAATCTCGCGGCGCAACTCGCACATGAGCCCGTGGCGCTCGGCCACAACGTTGTGCTGGTGGATCGTCTCCAGGTTCTCCTGACGCGCTGACACGAAGCTCGCGTCGTCTAGCTCTGGGAAGCGGCGCACCACGCCTGAGATCGTCTCGCGCACGCAGTCCTCGACGAAGCGCGGTCGGCGGTGGGCCTTCTCCACCACCTCGACCTCGTCGGAGCGCTTCATCAGCTCGTAGATCTCAGAGGACATCGAGCCCTCCACGATCTCCAGCAGGGTCGAAGCGTCGATCTCCGAGTCGCACCCCTCCACGCAGCCGATGTGAAGCGTGCCAAGCCCACGCTGGTTGTGGGTGGCGACCGGCACACGCTCAAACACGCGCTCGATCTGCTCCTCGCTGAAGTCGTCCGCCCGCAGCCGCTCGCGCGCTCGCGCGACCACAAGTTCCTGTGCGCACGGACACGCGGTCATGCCCGTCGCAGACACCCCCACCATCCGGCGAGTGCCGCCCGGCAGCGCCACCGCGCGCCCATACAGCGTGTAGATCTCCTGGGTGCGGATCCCCGACACAGGGGCCGGCTTATGCTCGGGGTAGCGCGCGGCGATCGTGACCTCCGCGCGCTCCGCCCCCTGGCGCTCGCGCACCAGCTCGGCGATGTGCGTCGCGAGCGTCTCAGCCCGAAAGGGCGACTCTTTGAGAACGACCTCGCCGATCGCCTCGTTGACGACCTCCTCGAAGCGCGACATGTGCGCACCCTTCTGCTCGGAGCTCAGGTCAACGAAGCACTCCAAACGCGCGAAAAACAGCTCGTCGCGGATGCGGATGACCTTCTCAACGCCGGTCACTCCCACCCGCGAGAGTCCCACGGGCACTGAGGGTGAGCGAGCTTGGACATCCTCACCGACGGCACTTGGTGAAAGCGATGAAATGGAGCGCATCGTCGTAGGCACCTCGCCGGCAAGACTAGCGGTCCAGCTCACCACTTCCCGGGCAACCGGCGCTGCCGACACTGATATCTGGTATCACTCCGCACATAGCTTGGATATCGATGAGGTTCGATTTTGCATCGGGGCCACGGCGACGCAGGAGGCACAGGACTGCCAATGCCAAACGGAATCGCATAGGAGGCGTGTAGTCAGATCGGGAGGTCGGGGCGACCTTTGCTCCGATGGGGAGTCGCATGGATCCTGGGGGGTCCGGAGTTGAATAAGAATGTGGAGGGGTTGCTGGTGACCACGGAGACTTCTGTGGTCGAGCTGGAGGAGGTTCAGGCGGCGATCGCGGAGGGCAGAGAGCAAGGGTTCCTAACCGCGGGAGCGTTCACGTCGATCGTGGAGGAGGCCGAGCTCAGCAATGAGCAGGCGCACGACCTGCTCAGCTATCTGGAGGAGCACGGCATCGAGCTCGTCGCGTCTGAGAGCACAAGGGCAGAGACACACGAGCTCAGCGAGACACTCGAGCCGGTGGACGAGGGCGCTGAACCCTCAGAGCACGACGATGATGCGCTCGAAGCGGGCGAGAATGAGAACGAACCCGAGATCGATCAGCTCGCGTTGCGCTCGCGTTTGGACGAGCTGCGCAAAGCCGAGGTTGACCTAAGCGTCGAGCCGAGCCTCGACTCGTTGCGCCTGTATCTGCGTTCGATCGGCCGTGTGCCGCTGCTCACCGCCGAGGAGGAGGTGTGTCTCGCCAAGCGCATCGAGCGCGGAGACGTGTCTGCCAAGCAGCACATGATCGAGGCCAATCTGCGCCTGGTCGTGTCGATCGCCAAGGGATACCTCGGGCGTGGCATGAACTTCCTCGACCTGATCCAGGAGGGTTCGCTCGGGCTGATTCGCGCCGTGGAGAAGTTCGACTACCGGCGCGGCTACAAGTTCTCGACGTACGCGACCTGGTGGATCCGCCAAGCGGTCACTCGCGCGATCGCCGACAAGAGCCGCACGATCCGGATCCCGGTGCACATGATGGAGCGGCTCAACAAGGTCATCTACGTCGAGCGCGCGTTGATCCAACAGCTCGGCCGCGAGCCCACCGCGGCGGAGATAGCCGTCGAGCTACAGTGCACCACGCGCGAGGTGCGCGAGGTGCAGCGCATGGCCCAACAACCTGTGTCGCTGGAGAAGCCCGTCGGCGACGAAGAGGACTCGGAGTTGGCCGATTTCGTTGAGGACGCCGCCGCCGCGTCGCCGTTCGAGCTCGCCTCGGAGGCGCTGCGCCGCCAGAGCGTCGAACGAGTGCTCGCCTCGCTCCCACGGCGCGAGCGTGAGGTGCTCGAGATGCGCTATGGCATAACCGGCGATCGTGTCCGCACGCTCGACGAGGTCGGGCGCGCTTTCAACATCACACGCGAGCGCGTCCGCCAGATCGAGAGTCGCACGCTCAAGAAGCTCCAAACGGCGCCCGAGGCCCAGCAGCTGCGCGAGGCCAGCTAGCACGACCAGTGTGGCCAGTCGGCGCCCGCTGGGCAGGCGCCGACTGGAGCCAACCCGACCGCGATGTCGGGCACTACAATAAGGCGCTCGCCCGCGGCCGCGGCCGGGGACGCCAGGTGGGGTGTCCGAGTGGTTAAAGGAGATCGGCTGTAAACCGATTGGCTCAGCCTACGCAGGTTCGAATCCTGCCCCCACCATTTTTTGCCGTCAGCCCTGCAGGCGTCGGGCGATCTCATGGGCGTCACGAGCGCTGACCGTGACACGCTGAAGGGCGCCCTGGTGGCGTACCGCAAACGAGAGCGCGGGCACGCCGCGGCGTACGACCCACGCTTGGTCCAAACGGATCGAGCGGCACACGTAGTAGAGCCAGGGCAGCCGCAAGCCTATCTTGAGACCCGAGCGCATCACGTCATGCATCGGGTCCTCCATCACCCCCACGTCGCTGACATCCGAGCGGGGGACGCTGATGCTCCCCAGCAGGCCCAGCACCTTCTGCCATAGAGCCAGCCGAATCTCAATCTTTTCCTCAGAGAGGTGCACGCGCATCGCGAGAAGGGTAATCAAGTGGTGGCACAAACCGTTTGCGGGATCGCAGGCGGTAGCGCTGACCCTTCCCGGGTCCTCAATTCACGTGCAACCAGAAGGGAGTTCCACCATGGAGTCCACCACCCCTGCCCGCGTGCTCGTGGTTGCTCACAAGACCGCCGCCACCAAGCCATTGCTAGATGCTGTGCGGGAACGAGTACAGCGCGGGCCGTGCACATTTACGTTGCTCGTCCCCAACGCCACCCATGGCCTGCACAAGGTGGTGGACCCCGAGGACCAGGGCGCAAGTGAGGCCAGGGCTGTAATCGATCAGGCGGTGCCATTGCTGAGCGAGGCCACCGGCACCCCCGTGGAGAGCATGGTGGGTGCCCCCGACCCAAGCGCTGCTGTGCATGACGCGGTCAACCAGCGCGGCTTCGATGAGATCATAATCTCGACGCTGCCCACACGGCTGTCGCGCTGGCTGAAGCTCGATCTGCCCAGCAAGGTGTCCGGCACGGGTCTGCCCGTGACCACCGTGACACCCGCCGAGGATGTCGAGATAACCGCGGCGGCCGAGCGTTGAAGAGCGAACGTCTATCTGTCCCTCTCCCCAACGTTGCCACAACATTGACGATTGTCTGTAGACCTTCCGTCTGCGGCCAGCGACAGTGTCAGTCATGGAGCCTGTCCGTGAGCAGTTCGCAGCAAACCTGCGCCGCCATCGGACACGGGTTGGGCTCTCCCAGGAGGCGCTCGCGGACGTGTGCGATCTGCACCGAACGGAGATCAGCCTGCTGGAGCGCTGCAAGCGCTCACCGCGACTTGAGACGATCGTGATCCTCTCCAGAGGGCTCGAGCTCTCCTCGCCCGCAGAGCTGCTCGAGGGGATCAGTTGACGAGGTTGAACCGAGACGCATCGCGGCCAACCCAGCCTGGTCACAGTGCGCGCTCCCGAGCCTAACCATCTACAGTTCGAGCTGGTCGAAACGGGAGGCCGCTCGCGTCGCAAACACGAAGTCCCCGAGACGGTGGATCAAACCCGCCGCCCGCAGACTCGCCAGGCCGTCGATCACCTCCAAGCGCGATGCGCTGAGCTGGCTCACAACCTCCTCCACCGACCATATGCTTCCCGCTTCGAAGTTCAGAAGCAGGCCGAGAATTGCTCCCTCCGCCTGTTTGTCTTGCTCCGCCATAACGCAACTGCCACATCCGCTCATCTGTTCGGCCCTCCTTTGCGCCGAAGCCCGACCGCCGCTCGCCTGCCGACCGCCGAGACCGCCCTTTCGTAGACGCCGACAAAACTACTCAGCTATCCGGACGAAAATAGGAACGTGCGTTCCCAGTCGATTCGGATGGATATCTGGTGGTGTGGTTACGGTTGGTGGCGTGGAGATCCCGGTGTGTTCTGTGGAGGGGCATGGTGGTGGGCTTGTCGTGCGGGCTGGTTGGTATGGCAAGGCGCCGCATCGGCGGCAGCGGTGGTTGTGCCGTCCGGGTAACGGTGAGGCGAGGAGGGCGAGCCCAAGCCAAGCCGGCTGTGGCGCTTGGAGTCATCCGCGCGTAAGAACCAGGCTGCCTGGGAAGCGTTCTTCCGGGCGCTAGGCGGGGTCCCCAAAGTGATCGTCAGTGACGCCGATCACGCCCTGGCGTGCGCGGTGCAGAGCGTCTTCGGCGGGGCGGCGCAGGCGCCCGAGCATCGCCTCTGCGAGTGGCATCTATCTCGCAAGCTGCGCCAGCATCTCCCCGACGAGATCCTCCAGGACCACGGGCATCCGATCACCAGGGCATTGCCCAATGCCTTTCACACGCCACAGGCCTGGTGCGATCCCATGGACGCGATCCAGGCTGAGAACGACAGCGACGACGATTATTCGCTTACGCTCACGCTTCGCTGGCTGGAGACCTACGGCGCGCGTGTCGAGGCGCAGATCGCTACCCGAGGCCCCGAAGGCTCGTATTCGACGGGAGCAGTCGAGGTGGTGCTGCACGAGCTCGATCGCCGGCTACACTATCGCGCCGGGTCCTTTACCAACCGCGCCCGCATGAACAAGCTCCTCGCGCTCATGACGCTCGAGCTCACAGGCCGAGCCGACCCCCGAGCCTGGACTGAGCGCATCCGCGAACGCCTCTACCTAACCGCCGACTACGGTCAAAAACTATACTAATCTGCGGTGACGTAACGGTGACGAGGCAGAGCTTTTTGAGGAGAGCCGACGGCCGGGATCGAACCGGCGACCTCGTGCTTACCATGCACGCGCTCTACCTACTGAGCTACGTCGGCGTGAAGCCCGGATCGTACAGCGGCCGGGCCAGTTGCTGCTCTTGGTTGCCAGCGTGGCATGATAGCATCAGCAGTACCGAAGTACCGAGAGAATCCAGATGCGTGCACAATCCCCGATCAAGGTCCATGAGGCTACCAAGGAGAAGGTCCGCTACGCGGCGTTGATGGCGGGTCTCAAGCAGGCCGAGCTCGTGGAGCAAGCGGTTGACGAGTACGTCGAGCGCCGCCGCGACCAGTTCGCGCAGCGCATGGAGCACGCACAGCAGGCGCTGCTGGGCGGTAAGGCCTGCACACTCGCGTACTCGCTGGGTGTCGATGAGCCCGACGTCGTGCGCGTTGGCGGTGTCGCCTCCGATCAAATTGCCGGCGCACGCAAGCCCAGACGCGCGACCTCGAACCGCTCGAGCTCACCCGAGGGCCAGTCCGCGCGAGGCTCCCACAGCGTGGCCTCCGCGGCCTCCAAGACCAAGCCGAAGGGTTGAGCTCAGCCCGCGCGCGCCTTATGCGCAACAAGCGACCGCGCGAGAGAGCAGTAGCTCACGCTCGCGCTCGTTGTCGCACAGGTCGGCCGCGCGCTCGAACTCCTGGCGTGCCTCAGCCACTCGCCCCAGGCGCACGAGAACGTCCCCACGTACGCTGGGCAGCAGATGGTAGCCACGCAACGCGGGCTCATCGGCGAGCGCATCAACGATCTCGAGCCCGGCCTCGGGACCGAAGGCCATCGCCACCGCCACGGCTCGGTTGAGCTCGACGACCGGGGAGCCGGTGAGCGCCGCCAGGCCATCGTATAGCGCCACGATGCGCGACCAGTCGGTCTCCTCGACGCTACGGGCTCGCGCGTGACAGGCAGCGATCGCGGCCTGCAGCGTGTACGGCCCCAGCGCGCGGCTGAGCTCCTCGGCACGCCGCAGCCTGGCCAGGCCGCGCTGAACGAGCAGGTGGTCCCAGCGCACGCGGTCCTGATCCGCGAGCAGCACTGGCTCGCCGTGCGGCCCGACTCGCGCCCGCAGCCGCGAGGCTTGCAGCTCCATCAGGGCCAGCAGGCCGTGGACCTCGGGCTCGCGCGGCATCAGCGCAGCGAGGATGCGTCCAAGGCGCAGGGCGTCCTCGCATAGCGCCGGCCGGATCCAATGCTCGCCGGCCGTCGCCGCGTAGCCCTCGTTGAAAACCAGGTAGATCACCTCGAGCACTGCAGATAGGCGATCGGCCAGCTCGTCGCGACCGGGGACCTCAAACGGCACGCGGGCCTCGGCGAGCGTGCGCTTGGCACGGACGATGCGCTGCGCGACGGTCCCATCCGAGACTAGGAACGCTCGGGCGATCTCCGGGGTCGACAGGCCTCCGAGCAGACGCAGCGTCAGCGCGACGCGCGCGTCACGGGACAACACCGGATGGCACGTCATGAAGACCAGGCGCAGCACATCGTCCTGCACGTCTTCGACCTGCACGGCGACCTCGGGCTGGTCGAGCTGCTGGAGGATCTGCAGCTCGCGCCCGATCAGCTCCCGCTTGCGCTCGAACGTGACGCGGCGGCGTAGCGCGTCGATGCCCCGGCGCTTGGCGGTGGCCATCAGCCAGGCACCCGGGTTGTCCGGAATACCCGACTGAGGCCACTGCTCGAGCGCGGCGACGAGCGCGTCCTGGGCCAGATCCTCGGCCACCGCCACGTCGCACACGACACGAGTCAGCCCGGCAATCAGCCGGGCTGACTCGATGCGCCAGACAGCGTCGATCGCACGATGGGTGGCCGACCCCGTCATGGGCCTAGTTCTGCGCGGCGGCCTGCTCGCGCAGTCGCTCGTTGGCCGTGCGCAGCTCCGGCGTGAGCTGCTCGCCGAAGTCGTCGGTCTCGAAGATCTGACGCAGCTCGATCTCGATGCCGCCGCCGAACGGCGCGCGCTTGAGCCACTCGATCGCCTCCTCACGCGAGGAGCACTCCCAGATCCAATAGCCGGCGACGAGCTCCTTGGCCTCGGTGAACGGGCCATCGATGACGGTGCGCTCACCGCCATCGAAGCGGACCTTGGCGCCCTTGGAAGTCGGGTGCAGACCCTCACCGGCCAGCATGACGCCCGCCTTGACGAGCTCTCCGTTGTAGTTCGTCATCGCTCCCAGGGCCGCGGTGTCGGGCATCTCACCCGCCTCGGACTCGGGGCTTGCGGGGACCAGAACCATGAAACGCATTGCGACCTCCTCGTAGTCATTAGTGTGGTTTCTACTCCCACGTCGAACGACATTGGGCGAAATCGACACGACGCGCAAAATCCCCGGCCGCACATAACCCGAACGGAGCGCCGCTCGCCAGCGATGCGATCTCGCTTGTGCGCAATCGCGGCTACCGGCAGGTACCGTCAAACTGTCATCCGTCCGGCCTGAGCGGCAACAGCGACCGAGGCGTGTCTTCGCTTGGTGCGAACACGTCACGCGCATACAGGCGCGGCCGCTAGCTGGCGTTCTCAAGCGTCTGCTTCATCACTTGCGCGCCGCGTTCCATGACCGCGTCAAGGCTGCTGGCGAGCTCGTTGGGGAGAAAGTTGACGCGCCACACGAGCCGGCTCGTGCCCTCCCCGTTGGGGAACACCTCGACAGATGCGTTGTAGTGCGTCGCCCCCATCGGCGAGTTGACGGCCGAGTAGACGAGTCGGCGGGCGCGATCGTCGAGGTCCACGAGCGGCTCGCGCTGGACGGCACCGCTGATGAACGTCACGATCCGGTCTGAGCCATCGAGGCGGGCGTCCGTGACAAAGCCCGGGACCAGGCGCGTGTGTAGCGCACCGAAGTCGCGCACCGCGTCCCACACATCCTCGGGCTTGGCGTTGATTGTCAGCTCCTTTCGCACAGATCCCATCCTTGCTCCTCTCGCTCGTCACTGTTGCCCAGTACTGTAGAGCGCGGGTAGGCCAATTCTTGCCCGGCGGTGGTTCCCGCTATTGCGATGAGCAGCGCCAACAGGCATCTGGTTCCGCAGCCCTGCTTTGCGCAGGAGTCAGCGGTCGTGTGAGGGCTCGTTGGCCAGCGCGAGCAGCGAAACGGCCCGCAGCGCCTTCGCGCCACCGAGCAGGGCTTGAACGAGCGGGTGAGTCTCTAGGAAGGCCGATGTCCTCCTACTGGGGCCGCTCGTCGGCCTGGCCGTAGGCGAGGGCTGCCGTCCGGTCGGCGCACCCATTCAACTCAACTATCTGCCCGTCGCGGATCGTCACGACGATGTAGGCGATCCCCTCATCCAACGGGCGGTCAACCTGCGCCGGCCGCTCGGGACGGAACGCCACGATCACGCGCGGCCCGGCTTGGATCGTCTCCTCGATCCTGCCACGCAAACGACCGGGCAAGTTGCGTCTCATCACGTCGAGAATCGCATTGCGGTTCCCGCAGAGCTGCCCGTCCTCTACTCCATGCCATTCCGCGTCCGGCGCCAACGTGTGCTCAAGGACCGTGAAGTCTCCTTGGGCCATCGCCTCCCAGGTCCGGTGCAGCAGCTCAACCTCGTCGGTGTCGTCCATTGCGTTCATTGTTGCTCACCTCTCTGTCGTCGTGGTGCATTACGGGCGTGAGGTAATGCACCGCCAGGGAGGCGGACGAGGGTAGGCCGCATAAGGGAGCGGTCAACGTCAACCAGGCATGTAGGAGAAGCTACTCCCCGCAGGGCCGGCGTTCAAGCCAGAGCGTGCGAAGTCGCGGCCGGAGATCTCGATCGCGTCGAACGCGGCGTTCAGCAACCAGCCGACCGGCGCGTCGTGCGGCGTGCCGTCTTTTCCGACGGTGGCCAAGCGCCCCAAGCGCCACTCGGTGAGGAGCGCATTCAGCTCCGCGTCGCTGAATGCGCTCACGATCAAACCGTCGCCTCGCGGGCGAGCACGCAGTCGTAGTTCAGGCGCATCAGCGCGATCACGTCTGAAACGTCGGCGTCGTCCTCGATCCTGCGCGCGGCGGGCCCGACCTTGCCGGGGAACACCGGGTGCTCGACGATCCGATGTTCCTCGCTCAGCTCCTGCCAGACGCCCTTCGGGAAGAAGAAGTGCGCGGTGTGGTCTCCGTGCAAGTGGCCGATCTCCCGGCCGTCGACCTTGAACGCGAACTCTCCACGCCTGCCAGGGCCCGCCTGCACTCCAGGCCACGACGTGACCTCCTCGGTGATGTGCTCGCTCGGTGTTTGGATGCTGGTCATCGCTGCCTCCTTGGGGTCTCGAAATAGGTCAGCAAAGCACGCTACAAGTTCAAGTAAGCTTGAAGTCAAGCCCGCAACGTGATTGTGTTCCGGTTGTGTCCGAGCTACTAACGATCGGCGAGGTCTCGCGGCGCAGCGGCGTTGCGAGCTCCGCGCTGCGCTTCTACGAAGAGCGGGGCCTGATCACCTCCGAGCGCGCCGGCTCGGGTCACCGTCGCTACCCACGGCCAGTGCTGCGGCGGATCGCGTTCATCGTCTTCGCCCAGCACATCGGGCTTACGCTCGAGGAGATCGGCTCAGAACTCGCCAAGCTGCCTTCCGACCGCGCTCCGAGGAGAAGCGACTGGTCGCGGCTCTCAAGCGGTTGGACATCGAGGATCGACGCCCGGATCGCCGAGCTCGAACGACTCAAGGTGGGGCTCATCGGCTGCATCGGCTGCGGCTGCCTCTCGTTGGACCGCTGCAAGCTCGCAAACCCCGGTGACCGCGCAGCGCGCCTCGGCCCCGGCCCGCGCTACTGGCTCGGCGACGCACCCCCGACCTCGCCAGCGCAGCCGATTTGATCGAGCGTCTGCGCGCGGTAACGCCCGAGGAGCAGACGGTCTCCAGAGGCATCGCGACGTGGAACGGATCGGAATCCGCAGAGTCCCTCCTTCAACGGCCCGAGCGCGCGCTCCACGCGGCCAGGCTCGCGGGTCGCGACCGGCTGATCGCCGCCGGCGGGAGCTCCCGGGATCTAAGTGCTTTGGCTCGGAAGTTCGGCGACGTGTTCGGCAGACGGACACGCTCGCTCTTGACGGCCAGCAGGCGCCCGGCCGGCGCCGAGACACAGCGCTGCTTGTCGTCCAATCCGAGCGTCTGTCGCGGCCGCCGTGAGACGCTCCCTCGTCCGAGAAAGCGGAAGTCTGCAGTCGCGCTCGCCTCAGTGGCTGCCCACCCCGGGCTCCAATAGCGGGAAGAAGTGGAAGCCGATGTCTCTTACCACCTCAATGATGAGCTCCGGGGTGAGTTCGGCGGAGGGGTCGGCCAGTTGTGGCGGGAGTGGGACGCCAAGCTCTTTGGCCTTCTCGATGACCCCTGCTCCGATGTTCTTGCCCAGCATGCTGATTGCTTTGCCCACGACCTCGGGGTCCATGTGCCATGCGGGTAGCGGCTGGGCCTCGAAGATGGTCCAAGTCTCGGGATCACGCGCGTTCTCGCGGCTGAAGACGTGGTCGAAGGTGCGTGCCGCGGCATCGCGCCGGGTGAACGCCGCGCCGAGGTCCCACTGCTTGCGCAGCGTCGCGATCAGCGAGGTATGGCGGTATTCCTCGTTGTAGACCGAACCCGGCTCAACCCAGGGCGAGGCGATGATCGCCGGGACTCGATAGCCGGAACGGTCGAACTTAAAGCCGAACTCGCCTTCAGGCGCGGCCGGATCTGGCGGTGGGACCGCTCCGGGTGGCACGTGGTCGTAAGTTCCACCTGGCTCATCCCAGCCGATCAGAAGGGCGGTATTCCAGACGTTGGCGCCTGACTCGGAGGTCATGGAGCGGTAGGCGTTGAAGATCCGCTCCAAGAAGGCCTCGCCGCCGAGCACGCCGGAGGGTGCGTCCAGTCCGACATCGACGTTGCCGCCGATGAGCGATCGACCGAATGCCGGGTGGTAGTCGGAGTGGCCTGAGGCCATGTCCGGTTCGATGAACGAGAAGTCGGGCAGGGTTCCAGCCGCGGCGTCCCTCTCGAACTCGGCGAACGGCACGAAGTGCGTCGCCAGCCGGTCCTTCAAGCGGGGGTAGTGGATGATACCGGCGAACGACACGCACATCGGTTCCCCGACATAGACCTTCCAACTCTTGCCGTGCGCCTCGAGCCTCTCGAAGATCGTTTCCGCGTCGTTCTTTGTGAACCACTTGGTCGGCGGGCTGTTGACGACCAGCCCCGACGATGTCGCCGCCGTCCAGAACGAGCGATTCATGAAGGTCTGGGAAGGGACCTCGCAGAACCAGTGGTCGAACACCCCGAACTCACGCGCGATGCCGCTGAGCACGGGCACCTGCTCAGGCGTGTAGCCGGTCATGATCTGCGCGTACTCTTCATATGTCGGCTGGCGGCCGACCTCGCCGGTGAAGGTGCTGATGTAATCGGTGACGAACCCTTCCATGTTCGGCTCGGTGCCGGGCGGCGGGACGTTCCACGGTGCGCTGACGGCCTCGCCGATCTTGAAGCGGTTGTGCTCGTCCAGCGTGTTGTAGAGCTGAGTGTTGGTGTGGAAGTACTCCTCCCCGGAGTCAGGGTTGGGAGAGTTCAAGTCGGTGGTGATGTTGTAGGGCACCACCTTGCGCTCGGAACCGTGCTCGGCCCATGCCGGGATCGGATTGCTGAGATCCTTGCCGATCACGCCCTCGAAGATCTTGCCGTCCTCCGGTCCGTACAGACGCCCCAGGATGTTGTCGAGGGACCGATTCTCGAACAGCACAAGAACAACATGGTCCATCGCGCGGGAACGATCAGGTATCAAGCTGGCGGCCAGTCGTTCCAGCCTGCCGAGGCGAAGTCGGTCACGGTCAGCCTCTAACTGTCGGAGTCAGCGATGGCCGAGGGATCATCGATTTGCTCCTGGATCTTGGCTCTCCGTGAACAGCGCACCCTGCCCTGCTCCTGACCCAGAAACACCGCCTCCACGCCCTCGGAGGACGAACGCCATACCGACGGCGATCACGGCCCCGGCGATCGGGCCCGCCACATACACGAGGTAGTGGGAAAAGTGTCCTCCGACGAGGTCCGGACCGAACGTACGGGCCGGGTTCATCGAGGCTCCCGAGATCGGGCTGCCCCAGAGTCCGGCGAGAGCGATGTAGCCGCCGACGCCGAACGCGCCGAACAGGCCGACGTTCTGCGCACCCGAGGCGGTCCCGAGAATCACGCTGACCAGGCCAAAGGTCAGGACGAGCTCCATCCAGAACGCTGCGCCCGCCGAGAACGAGGCCGCCGGATAGTTGGATCCGTAGGTCGCCGACACTTTGATCACCCCGTGCAGGAATAGTGCCGCGAGCGTCGCGCCGGCCAGTTGCACGACGATGTACCCGGGCACGCGCTGCCACGGGAAGTCGCGGCGCAGGGCGAACGCGATGCTGACCGCCGGGTTCAGATGCGCCCCCGAGACCTTGCCCATGAACAGGATGATCGCCATCACAGTCAACGCCGGCGCGACGACGGCATCCGTGTGAGTGATCACGCCGGGGAAGGCATGGCCCATCATGCCGCCGCCGGCCGCCGCGAGCACAAGAAAGAACGTGCCGAGCGCCTCAGAGACCAGGCGCCGCCACTCCTGACGAGGATCCTTGAAGTCTTCGACCCGGTCTACGAACTCCCGCTCGTAGTGCGCGATCAGGCCCTGCGCTTGAGCGTCCGGCGTCACGGAACTAGGCGCCGCTTCCATCGAAGCCTCCCTGGTAGAGAAAACGGGGGGCGAATTCTAAGCAAACCGCTGGCCTCGCCGCGGTAGCCTGATCTCAGTGTCATCGTTTGGGTTGCCGGGTGATGGTGTCCGACCGACCGGGTTGGTTCTCGGGTTGGCGGCGGGTTGACTCTTAGCCTGGCTGTCGATCGTGAGGTCTGACCAACATGCGTTGTGTCGCCCGCCGCCACCCGAGGATCCCCGGCGTGACTTGATAGGAGCGTGGCTTCGCCCCGACTGAGGTTTGTCCACCGGAGGTCCGTCCATTGGTGGCATCCAACGAAGGGACGAAGGTAATGATCGTGATCGGAGCGGATATCCACAAGAGCAGTCATGCGTTGGCCGCGGTCGACGCTGCTACGGGCCTGCTGTCTGGTGAGCTTGAGGTCCGGGCGGATGAGCCTGGGCATCTCGCGGCGTTGCGCTGGGCACGCGAGCTGGAGGAGGAGCGTGTGTGGGCGATAGAGGACTGCCGGCACCTCTCAAGGCGCTTTGAGCAGGCGCTTATAGCTGCGGGTGAGCGTGTGGTGCGGGTCCCACCGATGATGATGGGTCAGTCCCGGCGTTCAGAGCGCGAGCCGGGCAAGTCCGATCAGATCGATGCTCGCGCGGTCGCTCGTGCTGTTCTGCGTGAGGGTGTCGAGCGTTTCCCTGCCGCGTTCTTGGATGAGCGAGCGTTGGAGATTCGTTTGTTGGCCGACCATCGTTCAGACCTTGTCGTTGAGCGGACCCGCCAGATCAACAGGTTGCGTTGGCACCTGGTCGATCTCTGCCCCGATCTGGAGGCGAAGATCCCGGCGCGCCATCTCAATAGCAGCGCGACGCTGGATCGTATCGCTCGTCGTCTGCGGCGTTGTGAGCGCACAGCACGCGTCAGGGTCGCTTCAGAGCTCGTGGCGAGCATTCGCGGCGTCTCACGCCAAGCCGACGGGCTCGAGCGTGAGATTCTCGCGTTGGTCAAGGCTTACCGGCCGGCCCTGTTGGATGAGACTGGTTGCGGCACGCTAACCGCCGCGACGCTGATCGGGCGCACGGCTGGCGCCGAGCGGTTCCCAACCGACGCGCACTTCGCGCGTCAGGCAGGCGTGGCACCGATCCCCGTGTCCTCCGGGCGACGGGACCGTCACCGGTTGCACCGCGGCGGGGACCGTCAGCTCAACCGAGCACTACACGTGATCGCTATCACACGCGCCAGGATCGACCCACAGACCCGTTCTTACTTGGAGCGCAAGCGCGCTGAGGGCAAGACCAACCGCGAGGCCCTACGCTGCCTCAAGCGCCACCTCGCACGCCACATCCACCGCTTGCTCTCAATGCCCCCAATCCACCCCGACCGCACGACACGGATCAAGCAGAAAGCCGCAACATCCGTGCCCTGCTTGACATAGGAGCAACACATAAGGATCGGCGGGACTCCGGCGTCGGTGGGACCGGTCAGTTCGATTTCGAGGCCGAGCCGACCGCGGCGATCTGAAGGCGTGGTTGCTCTCCGGGTCAAGCGGGCGTCTCGGCGTGGATCAAACGCGTTGCTGCTCCGGACGAGGGGCGAGCGGATGGGGTCTGGGTCGCCCTGGTTCGGGCGGGAGCGCTTTGGGGGCTCCCGCCCTGTGGAAGTCGGAGCCTTAGAGGCGCAGACCGGCGGTGGCGGACATCATCGGGGCACGTCTCATGTGGACGGCGGCGATGATCTCCTCGGTGTCGATGCCCTGAAGGTAGACCGATGTCGTTCCGAGGTTCGCGTGGCCGAGCTGGCGTTGGATGATGTTCAGCGGTACTCCCTCCCGGGCGAGCTCGACCGCATGAGCATGACGTAGCTGGTGTGGCGCGAACCGGCGCCGCACCCCTGCCTGGCTGGCGAGCCGGCGAAGCTCGACGCGCACGGCGGCACTCGACCAAGGGCGCCCGCGCGTCGGACCGTCAATGACGCAGAACAGTGGCCCGACAGGCAGATCGCGACGAGAGGTCAGCCAGGGGCGCAGTTGCTCCCATCCCCAGGCGTCCATCCCGATCTCGCGGCGGCGGCCACCCTTGCCGTGACGCACGAGCAACGACCCGCGGCGAGGGTCAAGGTCGGGCTCGGCGAGCGCGAGGGCCTCCTGGATGCGCAGCCCGCCACGCCAGAGCACAACGATCAACGCACGCAGCCGCCAGCCGTGACGGTTATCGTCGGCCTGGCGCATCACGGCGATGATCTCCTCGACGGTCGGTGGGTCGGCCGGGTAGTGCATTCCCTTGTTGTGGGGCGGACGGCCTGCGTGAAAGCCGGGCAAGGTCGCGGGTGAGCGACGCCGCCCAGCGGAATCGAGAACAGCAGAGATAGTCATGGGATCCTCCTCGGGATCGAACAGCGGATAGTTCTCGCTGCTCTACCAGCCCGCCGGGCAACTCCCAACATGCCTCGCCAATCCAGTTCTCGTCGTGCTCAGGCGCTACCCTGGGATCGTGAAACATTCGGTTCTGAGCACCACCCCGACCGCCGAGATCCCCGCGCTGAACGATGCAGAGCGCGCCGAGCGCTTGCAGCGGCTCGCTGAGCGCATGTTCAGCCCGGATGGTCTGGATCGGGATACGCTTGAGCACATCGAGCAGCTGACGGGCGACGAGTCGTAAGCGACCTACGGTGGACGCTGTCGAGCTGCTGGGGAGCGATGCGCCGTTCATCGCCGACACTTCAGCGTGGTGGCGGTTCTCCTCGCTCCCTGGTGAGTTCGCCGAATTGATCAGGGCAGCGGTAGCCGACGAGCGGCTATGGACTACCCCGATCGTGCGGATGGAGATCCTGTACTCCGCTCGCAGCACCTCCGAGTACATCGCGCTGGAGACAGAACTCGATGCGTTGCGAATCCTGCGCAACGATCGCGCCGTTGCCGACGCCGCGATGAGCGCGATTGGCGAGCTGGCCGAACATGGCGACGGGTATCACCGCGTGCCGCTGACCGATGCGCTGATCGCCGCAGCAGCCGCTGAACACGGCGGCGTTGCGGTGCTCCACCGCGACACGCACTTCGACAAGCTCGCCGAAGTCCTAGCATTCGAGAACGTCGAGCTTCCAGGGTCCTAACCCGCTCCACACCGCCGAGAGCGCGCACTTGAACATCATTCTGGAGTGGCACCCCTTTGACGGCCTCTTTGGCCACAAAACGGGTACCACTCCATTCCCCCGCGAGACTATTCAGCATCGTCCGTTCCGATCGTCTGGAGCATCGGCGTCTGCGCTCTCGCTTGCGCCCGGCAAAGCAGGAGCCAGCTTTGAGCATGGCCGGGTGGTAGCTCGGGGTCGGGAAGCAGCAGCGCGCGGCGAGCGTCCACCTGCCCGGCGCCGCGGCCGATCACGCCCGGGCCGGTTTGCGCAGGAATTCATCAGTTTGGTCCCCGAAAAGGGAGTAGGCTCCTCGTAGGGGCGTATCGGCCGCGACTGCTTGATGTCTCGCGCAGGTCTTTGGGGGGCAAGGCCACCTGACCTGACGGGCACGTTTCGTCCACGAGCGACAGAAACGCCGTCAGACAAAGGACCTGTCCTGGCTCGGGGGTCCAGAAAGGAGTTGGAGGCTATCGCGCTGGCTTTCCGTGTTCAGGCGCCGAGCGCGAATCGCCGTCGAAAAACCGCACGCGTGCTCACGAATAGGCGCGCGGTCTTCTCGCATGATGCGAGGTCGGACAGCATAAAAGACAAGGAATCGCGGGCGAGGACCCATGGGTCGAATCGCACGTGACCTCAAGCAAGGAGAGCAACATGAGGATGGAGACCGCGTCAAGATGCCGATGAGCAAGCCGCGTAGGAAGGACAGCGCCAGCGAGGAGTGGCGACTCCGCGCCCTGCGGCGCGTCGTCGCCCTGTTCGCCGCGCTTGTGGTCAGCCTCACGCTCACGGCAGCGGCGAGCGCGGATGTTTCCTTCACCAAGGCCTACGGCTGGGGCGTTCTCGACGGCGCCAACCAGTTCGAGACCTGCACCAGCACCTGCCAGGCCGGGCTCGCGGGCGCCGGCGCCGGGCAGTTCACCTACCCCGCCGACGTCGCCACCGATAGCTCGGGCGACGTCTACGTCACCGACTGGGAGAACGACCGGATCGAGGAGTTCTCCGCCGCCGGCGCGTTCATAAAGACGATCGGGACCTACGGCGGCGGCGCAGGGCAGTTCGCGGGCCCCGAGGGCGTCGCCACTGATAGCTCCGGCGACGTGTACGTCGCCGATTCGGGCAACTACCGGATCGATGAGTTCTCCGCCGCCGGCGCGTTCGTCAAGGCCTACGGCTGGGGCGTTGGAGACCCGATGAACCAGCCTGAGATCTGCGGCAGCTCCCAGTGCGACCAGTTTGAGACCTGCACCAGCAGCTGCCAGACCGGGATCGAGGGCAGCGGCGCCGGGCAGTTCTCAAACTGGTCCGACGGCATCGCCATCGATAGGTCGGGCGACGTCTACGTCGCCGATACGGGCAACGACCGGATCGAGGAGTTCTCCGCCGCCGGCGCATTCATCCGGGCGTTCGGGACGGCGGGTAGCGGCGCTGGTCAGTTCGCGGAAGGCCCTTACGGCGGCGTCGGCCCCTACGGCGTCGCCACCGACCCCTCAGGGGACATCTACGCGGCCGATCCCTACAACGCGCGGATCGACGAGTTCTCCGCCGCCGGCACGTTCATCAAGGCCTACGGCTGGGGCGTGAGCGACGGCGTCAACGAGTTTGAGACCTGCGCGCGCACCTGCCAGGCCGGGACCGAGGGCATCGGCGCCGGGCAGCTCAACTACCCCTTCGACGTCGCCACCGATAGCTCCGGCGACGTCTACGTCGCCGACCAGGGCAACGAGCGGATCGACGAGTTCTCCGCCGCCGGCGCGTTCATCAAGGCCTACGGCTGGGGCGTCCTCGACGGGAAGAGCCAGCTTGAGACGTGCACCAGCACCTGCCAAGACGGGAGCTCGGGCGGCGGCGCCGGGCAGTTCTTCGGCGCCGATGGTGTCGCAATCGATCCCTCGGGCGACGTCTACGTCGCCGCCGGCAACAACAGCCGGATCGACGAGTTCAGTGGCGCGGGGCCGACGCCGACGCTCACGAGCCTTAGTCCGCAGGCGGGGCCGATCGCCGGCGGGACACCGGTCGTGGTGACCGGATCGGGGTTCGGAAACCGCGGCGACGCGGACACTGTCACCTTCGTCCCCGAAGGAGGGGGCGCCCCGATCTCCGCGGTGAACCCTGTGGTGGTCAGTGAAACTGAAATCGACCTGACCACACCCGATGTGTCCGCGTTCTACAGCGGTGGCGTATTCCATACGAATGTTCAGGTCACCACCGACGAAGCGAGCACCTCCACCATCGGCCTCTCGGGTCAGTTCAACTTCCCAGCAACGGTCGTTGAGATGGGCGACTCGATCGCCGCTGGCGAGGGCACGCTGGATGGCTTCTTCTATTCGCCTACAAACGGGGCAACCGGCTTGTGGAGCGGGGGAGTTGCCAACGCGCCGGGGTTCGGCCCATATCCGGAATGTCACGATTCGGGCTACGCCTACGGCCAGCTCCTGTCCGCTGCGCTCAGGACGAACTTCGTCACTCTGGCATGCACCGGAGCCAGCTATGCCGAAGGGATCGTCGGGCCGGAGGTCTTTAAAAGCCATCTTTCGGCCAACGTCACCGTGCCGGCCCAGTTCCCTAGCTCCACCTACGAAAAAGCCCAGCCCGACGCGGTCGTCATGACCTACGGCGCCGACGACGTGCAGTTCTCCAGCATCGCCAAGTTGTGCATCGCGAGTGCCCTCGCATCGAGTCCGCGTACCGAGAGCATCGTCGCAGAAGCCGCCCTAGGGGCCCTATTGACCGGAAACCCAGGGCTCGCGGCTCTCCTCGAAACCGCCCTCGCCGCCGACGCAGGACCGGAGCAGTGTACGCAGTCCAACCCGGGCAGCACGGTGGACACTGACTTCACTGAATACCTACCGAAGTTGAAGGAATCCTATGCTCAGATCGTTAGCAAAATCGAAACCCAAGGCCGCAAAGCGTCTCCGCCCCGGGTGCCGAAGATCATTATCACCAACTATATGGACCCGTTCCCCCCCAACGGTGTCGGATGCGCAGACACCTGGCCACTGGATAACGCGCAGCTCTCCTACTTCAACACCTTGTTCACTGCCCTCAACAGCACGATACGGTCCGCGGTGATCCGCCTCAACAATCCCAATGTGAGCTTCGTGGACATATCGAAAGCTCTGGGAGGCCACACCTGGTGTACCTCTGAACCGTGGGACTATGGCCTGTCGGTCAACCTCCAAAGCGGAGTACTCAACCTAGTCTCCGACGCTCCGTTCCACCCGACACCCGCCGGACAGGCAGCCATGGCAAGGTTGGTACAGCCTGTTGTTGCGGTGGCGCTCGGGCTGAACGGAACGGGAGCTACGGTCACCTCGGCCGACGGTAGCGGGTCGGCCGATGGGATCACCGTCGAGCCGGGGGAAAGTATCTCAGCCGAAGCGTCCGGATTCGCGCCGGATGAGATAGTCGAAGAGACGTTGCACTCGAGCCCACTTGCGCTCGGGAGTGTGATGACGAACGGGGACGGCGACATCAGCACCGCCGTGACGGTACCTTTGGGGACCCCGGCAGGTCAGCACGAGCTGCTTTTCACCGGACAGACCAGCGGCGTCACCGCGACCCTCCTAGTCCTGATACCCGCCCCGCCGGCCGGTCCGGTGTTCACCACCGACTCACCGCCGCAGACGGTGCCGTCAGGGGGTGTTTACGCCGGGGACTTCGGGGCGTCAGGCGTGCCCGCCCCGACATACGCGCTGGCGCCTGGAGCGCCGGCATGGCTGAGCATCGAACCATCCTTCAGCGGTATCGTGTCAGGTACTCCCCCCAGCGGCACGACCAGCTTCACCTATTCGGTGATCGCATCGAACGGGGTCGGCCCTGTCGCCACCGCCGGGCCGTTTACCGTCACTGTTACGGCGGGCAGTGAATCGCTTGCGGGCAGTGGAGCGCTTGCGGGCAGTGGGTTGACGCGCGTCCTCGGCGCAAAAGAAGAAACGAAGGCACCAGCCACCGGCAGCACTTCGCTTGACGGGTCAGCGATCACCGTTCAGCGTAACCACGAGGCGCTCATCAAGCTCACCTGCACAGGCGCAGCAACGTGCAGTGGCCGGCTGACACTCACGGTCAAGCGCACGACCGGGAAGGGCAAGAAGAGGCACACTAAGACGCAGACTATCGGGACCGCAACCTTCTCCGTCGCTGCTGGCAAGAGCGCGATCGTCAAGCTCACGCTCAACGGCACTGGGCGGGCCCTTCTGAGCGCGGCTCACGGGCATCTCAGTGCCACCTTGACGATCTTCGAGGCGTCACCCAGCCCGAGCAATACGCAGACGCACGGTGTCCATCTGGCGCAGCAGAAGACCAAGGCGAAGAAGGGCAAGAAGTAGACTGCCGCGACGCTGAGCGGGCGCTCTGGCGACGCAACGACCCCAACGCTAAACCCCGCACTGCTGCTTCTGCGGGACAGCGAGCGTCCGGCCGAGGGCCGCGCTCACGCTCGCTGCGGACGACAAGCAGCCCTCTGTCTCGGCACCGGACGTGCGCCTGCTGGCCGCCAAGAGGGAGGGTGTCCGTCTACCGAATTCGTCGCCGAACTTTCCGAGCCAGAGCACTAAGGCGGGGCGGCGTTCAGGACTGCTCGACCACCATCAGCGAATGTCCGGTCGGGTCCCTGAACCAGAACATCGGCGGTACCGGATCCCCCATGCGCGAGACCTCCGCGTCGGCGTCCACCCCGCGCGACTTCAGCTCGGCGTGGGTCGCATCGATGTCATCGGTCGTCAGGGTGATCCCGGTCTGCGCGGGCGTGATCTCCTGTCCGGGTGGCGGCGGCGCCAGCGCGATCCCAGCCGTGCCCTCGGGCGGGTAGACCTCCACCCAACGGTAGCTGCCCCCGAACGGCGTGTCGGTTCGCTTCTCGAAGCCGATCGACTCGTAGAACTCGATCGCGCGGTCCTGCTCGAGCGTCGGAACGCACACCAGGCTCATCTGGCGGATCCCGCTTGTCGTGGTGCTCATCGTGCACTCTCCTGGAGTTGGGGTTGTGGGTTACAAAGCCGAAGATTCCCTCCGGGACGAAAACTAACCGAACTCCCGTGGAGTGCGGGGCGGCGGATGGTCCTGGCGCTCGTCGTCGCCGTTCGGCAAAGCACTGCTCGGCCGGTCGAGGAAGAGGAGTCGGCGCCGTCGTACGTGGTCTTCGATCATCTCCACCACTGCCGGCCCAGCGCTCGCCGGAGAGCCGATGAGTCGAGCTAAAGGACAGCGTCACGCAGCCGCGGATCGCCCCGCCCAAAGAATCTGACAGCCGATGATGTCGAACGGCAACAGAGCGCACGACCTGCGCGCTGCGGCCCGGTCTGCACCTTACCCGCAAACCGGTACGCGCTACAATGACGCACATGGAGCTTGTGGGTATCCGTGAGATGCGCCAGAACCTCAGCCGGTACGCCCAGCGGGCGCGCGGCGGGGAGTCGTTCTTGATCACCGATCGCGGGCAGGAGATCGCACAGTTGACGCCTGCCCCTGGGCGTGCTTCGGCGATCGATCGGCTCGTCGCCGAGCGGGGAGCCCGGCGCGGGCAGGGCGATCTGCTCGACGTTCTCGAGGAGCTGCCCGAGCCGATTGTGGGCCCACTCTTCGAGCGAGGTGCTGGACGAGCTGCGCTCAGAGCGCCTGTAGGGCGCTTGCCCGACTATCTCGATACCTCGGCGTTCATTAAGCTCGTCCGCTCCGAGCCGGAGAGCCACGCTCTGCGCCGTGAGCTCGCCGGCAGAGAGCTCGTCAGCAGCGCCCTGCTGATCGTGGAGGGACGCCGCGCCGCCCGGCGCTACGGCGAGCTGGCCACGAAACGCGCCCGCGCCGCCCTGACCGCGATCACGATGATCGCGCTGGATGAGCCGATCCTCGACGCCGCCGCCGAGCTCGACCCGGCCGAGCTGCGCTCGCTCGACGCCTTGCACCTCGCGACCGCCGTGAGCCTGGGTACGGACATCGAGCGTCTGTACTGCTACGACATTCGTCTCACCGACGCCGCGTGGCATGTTGGAATCGAGGTCGCTCAGCCGCGCTAAACAACGTCTGGGGAACGCCAGGCCGGCTTCTTGCCACACGAGCCGTGCGAGAGGACGTGTAGCGCTCACTCTTTAGCGTGCTGCTCAGGCGGTGATCCCGCGGATGTCGAGCTTGGCGACCAGCTCGGGGTCGTTGAACACGTCGATCGTCACCGCGCGGTCGGCGATGACCGTGAAGGCCAGCACCGCGAACGAACGCTCGCCATCGAAGGCCACCACGCCGGCGGCGCCGTTGACGAGCGCGGGACGGACGTATGGCGCGAACTGGCGGGCGGCCATCGCCCCGCGCGCAACCCGGACGGCGCCGTGCAGCTCGATCGCGTCGCCGTCGCGGCGGTGGGCGCGAAGCACCACGTCCGGGTCGGGCACCGCCACCAACGCCTCGATATCCCCCTCCCGAGCGGCGGCATGAAGCGCAAGCGTAACCGCGAGAAGATCCTCGCCGCTGCCCGCTCCGCGTTCGCGGAACCGGATGCGGAGATTTCGATGGCCGAGGTCTCACGACGCGCTGGCGTTGGCATGGCAACGCTCTATCGCAACTTCCCGGGACGCCAAGAGCTGCTTGAAGCGCTCTACATGGACGAGGTCAACGTCATCTGCAAGGCGGCTGAAGCGCTCAAGGGCGAGTCGCCTGGCGCGGCGCTGTTCACATGGCTAGGCAAGGTCTTTGCCTTCTTCGCAAGCAAGCGGCAGGTCGGCGCCGAGCTGCTCAAGCACTCAGAAAGCGGCAACCCTTTCTTTAGCGACAACCGGAACCGCGTCCTCGGAACCGGCCAGCCGCTCCTGAACGCCGCGCAGCGCGCCCACGAAGTCCGCGAGGATCTCAAGCTTGAACAGGTCCTTGACATGATCTCCGCGATCGCCAAGATCGACGGCGACCCCGGCTACGTTCAGCCGATCCTGCAGAGCGCGCTCGACGGCCTCCGCCCCCCGACCGACGTCGAGCCCGCGTAGCCGTCGGCTAATCCGCGCGCTACTCCCTCCGTCGCCAAAGCAACAGTCCGCGGCCTCGGGAGAAGTTCCGTGACGAGACGCTGCTGCCAACCGTCCAAGCAGGGCAGTCCGCTTTGCCCGGCCCGCCGAAGACAACGGAGTTCGAGGTCGAGGTCGAGCTCTAGAGGCGACCCTGCCGACCGAGGCGGTCGGCTCCGTCCTTTGCGGAAGTCGAAAGCCGCGAGACGATTCGCCGTTGGCTAGCGCTGCGCTCGTGCGACGTGACCCGCATAGATGAGGGCGAACGTCTCTCCGAGCAGCTCGTCGGGGACGGCGTCGGGTTCGATCAGCCACTCCTGGGCTAGCCCGAAAACCAGGCTGAGCAGAGCGGTGGCCAGGTGCTCGGGGGCGGCGATGGGGGGAGCACCCAGGTGCTCCAGGCGCGCTTGCAGTCCTTTCGCGAGCGCGCCGCGCAGCTTCGCTTCGCGCTTGAGGTAGCGGGCGCGCAGGCGGGAATCGCGCAGTGCCTGGGACCGATACTCCTGGTCTAGGAGTACCAGCTCGCGCTGTCCGTGCACAAGCTCGACGAACAGCCGGTTCGCTTCAGCGGCCATGTCGTCCTCGGGTGGCGCGAGCTCCAGCAGCTTGATCGCTTCGCGCAGCGGCCGGTCGATGCGCTCCTCGAGCAGGGCAAAGAAGAGGCCCTCCTTGCCTGAGAAGTAAAAGTAGATCGCTCCCTTCGAGTAGCCGGCGCGTTCGGCGATCTCATCCACCGACGCGTCTCGGTATCCACATTGCGCGAAGACCTCCGCGGCCGCCTGCAGCAGCGCGGCACGCCCGTCGCGTCCTTCCGCGCGGGCGGTCCGGGTGCGCCGATCGAGCCGGCGGCGGTTGCGGGTCGCAGTCGCCATCTCGCTTTATATAGTATACCTACTGACTAGTCAGTCAGTACAGTGTCTGGAGCACCATCACATGCGTATGACCACAGTCCGGCCCTCGTCCTCGCGATCTGTACGTCGCGCGCAAGCCGAGGGCCGGTCGTGAACTCGGGTGCCGCGCAAGCGTGGTTCATTGCCGGTGCGATCGTGTTTATGCTCGCCGGCGGCCTGCATGCGCTCGGAGCGCTGCTCGATACTGTCCGTCCCACCTTCTTCGCTCCGATCGACGATCCGGTGAAAGTGGAGATGGAAGGCACAGGCATGCGGTTCCGGCGGCTGTTCCCCGGCGACGCGGCCAGACAGTCGATGTGGAGATTTTGGCTCGGCTTCAACGTCAGCCACGGCCTCGGCGCCTTCACCTTCGGCCTGTTTTCGTTGCTGATCGCCGTCCACGACTTCCAGCTGGTCGACCGCATCGACGCCATCCGGCCGCTCACGATCGCCGTCTCCGCCGCCTACCTCGCTATCTCGCTGCGCTACTGGTTCTACGCAGTAGTGATCATCACCGGCGCCGCTACGGTGTGCTTCATAGTCGCCGCCGTGCTCTCGGCATGAGCACGAGGGCAGCGGCGGGTCGCACCGCCGCGACGGGAACAAAGCTCTACGTCATCCCCACGCATCCGTGTCGTACAGGGATGCTGATGCTGGAGCACAAGGGCATCCCCTACCGACGGATAGACCTGCCCGCCGTCCTACATCCGCTGGCGCTGCGACTACACGGCTTCCGTGGCAACGCGGCCCCGTTCCGTGACATCGATGGCCGACCCCATCGAATGCTCGCGCTCGCCGACCGGATGGGTACTGTGCCCGCGCTCCTCCTTGACGGCAACCGAGTGATGACCAACCGTCACATCGCTCGCTTCCTCGACGAAGTCCAGCCCGATCCGCCGCTGTTCCCCGCCGAGCCAGACAGGCGGCTCGCGGTCGAAGAGGCGGAGCGATGGGGCGATGAGATCTTCCAGATGGCGGCTCGCCGGCTCCTCCTCGCGGCCATGCTGCACGGCCGTGATGGGATCGTCAACCGCGGCGAGGACGGCCGACTCGGACCGCTGATATCGCGACACGAGACCGCGAGGTTCGCTGGGGCACGTCTCGTGGCTCGGATCGCCTTCGCCGTGAATGCTCGATCTGACGACGACCTGTTGGCGACACTGCCGGGCATGCTCGACCGTATCGATGTCTGGACCGAGGCCCAGGTGCTGAACGGCGAGCACCTGTACGCAGCCGATTTCATGATCGTCCCGAGCCTCGCCCTGCTCTGCTACCGGCCCGACGTTCGAGCAGAGCTCGAGCGACGACCGGCGATCCGGCTCCTCGACCGGGTCCTGCCCGAGCCTTGACATGAACGCGGGGATGGCCTCCCGCCCCACCTCGGTCTCCCCACCGTCCGGATGCGACCAGCAAGCACGACCCTGTCACCTCGGACCCAGAGCGAGCGCGCGCACGCCTTAACAGCAGACACTCGCACCGGACGAGTCGCGGTCGCTGACGAGCGCCGCGTAGTGGGCTGCGGCCGTGACGTCGAACGGCTCGACGCGACCGTCGAGGTCTTCCTCAATCAGCTCATCGATCGCCTGACTGAGCTGTTGCTTGCGCCGCCCCTGCGGTAGGCGGGCAACGCTGTAGAGCAGCTCGGCGGCCGTGATCACAGTGGTCGCGACGTCAGCGGCGTCGAGCGAGTCAAGCCAACCCACGACCCCCTCGTCCGGCTCTGGTCGGACGAGCTCGGAGAGGACGTTCGTGTCCAGAAGAATCACCGCGCGGATTGCAGCCCTGGAGCGATTAGCGAGCGTAAGCAAGAGGACTCTCGCTTACGGCAGTCAGCTTCTGTCGGCACAGACACATAGACCGCGAACGCTAGTAGCGCTCATTGTGGTCTACCGCCAGACCTACGCTTGCACTGGCTCCGCATTCATGACGCCGAGGCGTTCGCGGATCACGGCCGCGAGGAGTTGGCGGCGCTGCCCAAAGAACTCGGGGAAGCTGTGCAACGAGTCGCCGACTTCGCCGAAGTGGTGTAGACCAGCTATGGCCGCCCGAGTGCTCTCATCCGGGTAGGCGGTTTCGAGCCACGGTAGGGGAAAGCGGTCGCCCTTCGACTCGTTGTCCGCAGGGGTGAGCAGTTGCAGGTTCGGTATCGCCTGCGACGCCGTGAGCATCCACTCGGCCTGCTCTCCGGTCATCCCGAGCTTCTCGAGCTTCGCGCGCGTGAATGCCGACTGCGGGTACACGTGGTCGACGTGGCGAAGCAGCGTGTCCCCACTCGGATAGATCAGCGAGAGGAGCGGGAAGCAGTTACGGTCCTGGTAGCGAAGTTGGAGCAGACCGTCCACTGCGGCCTCGTCGAAGGCCAGGCTCTTCCCGATCTCCCCCATCGTCTGCTCGATCGCGTCAACGGGGAAGCCTGCGTCGCCGTTCTCCCTGATCGCCGCGCGCAACCGCGTGAGCAGCGTGTCGAGGCCGCTGCCCCAAATGCCCTGGCGAAGCAGGCTCCGGATCACCCACCGCCGGATCGCGTCACGATCCGCCTCGGATCCCTTCGCCGTCAGGTATGACGCGTCGAGGCCGCGGTGCTTGATGTAGTAGGCAAGGGGGTGGATCACGCTGCGCGCGTTGAGGTTCACAGCGGTGAGACCGAACTGGTCGAGAAGGCTCGCCGCGAGGTCCAGGCTCCTCTTGATTTCCGGCCATAGGTCGCGAATTCGGAGCATCTGCTCGCGCTTGAAGTTCTCGATGCGGAAGCGAACGCTGGTCGCGTCCGTGAGCACGAGACAGGCCTTCATGATCTGGTCGCGCTTGAAGTCGAAACGGTGATCGGCGCGGTTGAGGTGCTCATTGAACGAGCGGATCTCCTCTCGCGCATCAACAGCCTCGCCCTCCTCGTGTGTGCTCCACGCAGCGACCGCCTGGCTGAGAAGAAGATCGGCGAAAGACAGCGGCTCACCCTGAGCGTTTACGCGAATAAAGATGTTCATCACGCGGTCGATGCTCTGGTTCGGCTCCACGAATGGGTTAATCACGCCGCGGACGTGGACAACCTCGTGAATCCGGCTGAGGATCGCCATCGCGTCCGCGTCCGTGCCGATACCGGTTTTGCCGATGTAGTCGATGACGTCCTTCATCTCGCGCAGCTCAAGTGCGTCGCTCGCGCGCATCCACCGCCGTCCCGCCTCGTTCTCTGCCGTGGCCTGCTCAGGCGTGCGGAACCGAAAGACGAAGCTCTCCGTCTCCCCCGTCTCGTCCTCGGAGCCTGACTGGTTCGCGTCCGGGTCCGCCTTGCGAAGGTCGAGGTAGAGGTAACGCTTTGGGAAAGCGTCCGGGTTGTCCCACCGCTTGTTCGGCAGCTTCACGGTGTGCGAGCCGCGCAAGCCGATGTTCAGGCTCGTGAGCCGCTGCTGACCGTCCAGTACTGCGTACCGGCTGTCGGACGGCGCGATCTCGTGAAGGCGGGGGCAGAAGTTGTTTGGGGGCCGCTGGTCGTAGTCGCGGATGAAGCCGTAGAACGAGTGCTCCTTGATCGTCGCGTCGGAAACCCGCCAGAAGAGGAAACCGCCGATCGGGTAGCCCCGCATCAGCGAGTCGAACAAAGCAGCGATCTTCTGCTCGTTCCAAACGAACTCGCGCTGGATCGCGGGCAGTACGAGCTGCTGGCTCGCGATCTCCTCAAGAACGCTATGGATGGTCCGCGGCGGCTGGAAGCCCTCGGGCATGAGCGAAAACTACCCGACCTTGCGTCGCGACGACGCCCTCCGCAGCCCAGGCTCAAACCACGACGGACCAGCGTCTCCGGCGCGCCGCAAGCGCGAACCGATCCCCAAGGATGTGCGCCTCGCCGTGTGGGAACGCGACGCGGGACGCTGCGTAGAGTGCGGCAACGACTTCGACATCCAGTACGACCACATCATCCCGTTCAGCATGGTCGGCGCACGATCGGCCTCCCTCCGTCCGGGTCTGCCCCCTTCCGTGTCTGTACCTTTCCGATCGCCTGTGTCCTGCTCGTGACGTCGAGGCGCAAGTAGATGTTCTGTAGATGCTTCTCGACGGTTCGCCTGCTGATATTGAGGCTCATCCCGATCTGTGTGTTTGAGGCGCCGTCGAGCACGCCCTGCATCACTTCGGTCTCGCGTTCGGAGAGTCCAAGCGCGCTCATACGCGCGGTCATGTCCTCGTCGCTTTCGTATGCGCTGAGCAGGTTCTTGAGTTGCTCGCGCTCCACGAGTCGCTGATAACAGGCCCGTAGAGGCGTCCGCAACAGGTCGAGCATTACCGCCTCTTCGTCGGTGAAGTCGCGGTGCTGTCGGTTCAGGGCGATCCCCACCACTTCGCCGGGCGGGGAGGGCAGCACAAACGCAATCTGGTGCTCGATCCTCATAGGCCTGTAGAGCTGGTCATACAGCGTGAGTCGGTGCAGGCGCTGACGGGAGAGGAAGTCCGAGAAGCGCACGGGCTGGCCGTCGCCGGTGCGCGCATAGTGCGCTATCAGGGGGTTCTCTCCGGCGAGCATGCCGAATAGCTCCAAGTTCTGCGCGGTCAGCCAACTGGCTGGATCGGCTACCACGAGAGCGCGCGCGCCAGGCTTGACCTCGTTGTAGGAGGCGCTGTCGCACCGAACGAGCTTGCGCACGAGCGCGATGGCGCCCGTGCGAAACTCGGAGAGTTCGCGCAGCTCGACGGCGTGCGCGGTCGCCTGCAGGATCTTGCGCAAACGCGACGCCGACAGGCTCCCCATAGTCGGTAATCGTAGTTTGACCGTCCGCTACGTGCAATTACGTATTGATGTTCGCGATGACGGCTCCTACACTCGCGCAGCTTGACGAGCAGTAAAGGTGTCGCCCACGCGTGGACGCATGGATCCTCGACCATCGCTGCACGCAGCGGAGCCAGATCTTCAGTCGGGGGCGGTTGCCGTCCGTCCAACAACCGATCCTCACCAACCAACCAGGAGACAAGCAAAAGTGAACAAAACAACGTTGCGGGCGACTCTCACCGCCGGCGCCGCACTGGTCATAGCGACCAGTCTCGCCGCGGCCGGCGCGGCGCAGGCAGCGACGCTTCCCAGGCTCACGCTGACGATCACCAAGTCCTCGATCACGGTAGGGGGTGTGACCCAGTCGGGCGCGGTCAACGTCATCACCAGCGCTAGTGGCGTCAAGGAAGCCAGCGCGATCCTGTTTCTCCTGAAGCCCGGCGTCACCGTTGCGGAAGTCGAAGGCGCGCTGAAGAGCGGCGCTGGGAAGGATCCCAACAAGGCGACCAAGTACGGCACGATCGTGTTCGACGCCGAAGCCAGCCCAGCTCACACCAGCGAAATCCAGACGGATCTGGTCGCCGGCCAGTACCTGGCGCTCTCCGGTCAGGGTGAAGGACCGAAGGTGAAGGAGCCTTTCACGGTGACCGCCGCCACGTCCCCCGCCTCTCTGCCGACACCGGAAGCGACAATCCGCTCGATCGAGTTCGGCTTCCGTGGACCGGCGACCCTGCACGATGGCGAGCTCGTGCGCTTCGAAAACGAAGGCTATCTCGTGCACATGGACGTGGTGTTCCCCGTCAAGAGCAAGAGCTCCGCCAAGCAAGTTGTCAAAGATCTGCTGAGCGGGAAAGAAAAAGGGTTGGAAAAGCTCATCATCGGAGAACCATTTGGCGCTGGGCCGCTCTCCCACGAAGCCTTCCAGCAGGAAACGATCACGGCCAAGCCGGGCTGGTACGTGCAGGCGTGCTTCATGCAAACCCAGGACGGTCGTGATCACACCCGGTTGGGCATGGAGCGGATCATCAAGATCGTCAAGTAGGTTCCTATGAGGGGAGATGCTGCAATGCCTGATCGTTGGGGTCGTCTCGCGCCGCTGACGGGCGTGCTGTTCGCCGCGCTGGCGGTGGCCGCTGTGTTCACGAACAACTCGGAATCGCCGAAAGCGAGCGCGGGCGCCGGCAAGGTGGTCGCCTACTACATCACGCATCGCTCGGAAGTCGAGACGTCATCGATCCTGTTCGGGCTGGCGTTCCTAGTGGTGGTGCTGTTCGCCGGGACGCTGCGCTCCTACCTGCGCCGTACCGCAGCGACCGAGGGGTTGAGCTCACTGGTACTGGCCGGCGCGATCCTGATGAGCGCCGGCGCGCTCACGGGCACCGGGCTGGAATACGGAGTTGCCCACAACCTCCACGACCTGACCCCGGAAACGGTCAAGACGCTGAACTTCATCGGTCAGGAACTGTTCCTGCCGGTCCTCGCCGGAGGATTCATCTTCGGGCTCTGCGCGGGCCTGGCGATCCTACGCGGCGCGGCGCTGCCGAAGTGGCTTGGATGGGTCGCGATCGTGATCGGGATCGCCACGCTGATCCCGCCCTCTAGCTTCCCCGCACTGTTCGCGTTCGTGATCTGGTCTGTGATCGTCAGCGTCCTGATGTACCTGCGCAGCGCCCGACCGCTGCCCGCGACCAGCGCGCCCTCAACGCAACCCGCATAGCCGACCCGGCCGACGCTTTTACCCACCCAACGCTGCGGGAGACCATCGAGTCACTGTAAGACTCCCGGGCGAGAGTGCTCACACGGTCCTGAGCGCTTCGGTGAGCGAGAGCCGTGCGGCGCGCAGCGCCGGTAGCAGACCGGCGACCGTGTCGTTCAAGTCTTCGATCAGGGCGTCGGGGTAGGTCAGACGGTAGTGGTCGTACTGCGCGGCCACAGATCCGAACGACTCGGCCCGCGCGCAGTCGAGCTGAGGCTCATACATGGCGACGCAGGAGGATAGGATGCCGACCGGCGTTCCCTTCGTTGGTGAACGAGGCAACCAGCTTGCTCAATACAGCGACCGAGGAGGTGCTCGTGGCCAAGTTCGTAACTATCGGATACGGAGATCGCGCAGGGTATGACCTAACTGACCCTTCAATCCGCGATGCAGCCCACCAACAAGACGCGCGCTTGCACGCCGACGGAGCGTTGATGGGGAGGGCCGACCGGCCTGTGCAAGTGCGCAATCACGACGGCGCGGGTGTGGACATCACCAAGGGACCCTTCCTCCGCTCCGAGCTTCCGGTCGCCGGGTTCGCGGTCATCGAGGCCTCCACTCTCGAAGAGGCGATCAGCCTCGTCTCCAACACGCCTTGTGCGGTAGCGCATGGTGTCGTGGAGGTGTGGCCACTGTTGTAGACGCCGTAGGAGTTTCGCGTTCGACAGCCGCAAACGAGCAGCCTGCGTCCGAGGACGAACGCTGCTCTGAAGCTAATGTCGCTCCCGCGTGGGGATGCGCGCCTGAAGCTGAGCTTCGAGATAGACCCAACATTGGCGCGTTCAAGGCGTGGGGCGCCCCAGCCGGGCGCCCCACGCTGCGTGCGCTGCGCCCCGCCTACTTGACGGCGGCGACGGTCGCGCTATGGCCGGCGCCCGGCACCCTGACGGTCACGGACAGGCCTCCGTGGCCGAGACCGTGCTTGACGAACAGCCTCGCGATCACGACTCCTTTTCGCAGCGATCCGGCGCCGCTCGCGATCGTCTTGCCGTGACGCGCGACACGCACTTTCACCCTTGAGATCTGAGCCGAAGCAGCCTGCGTCTGACAGGTGACCGTGATCTGGTCGCCTTTGCTCGTGATGACGCAGGTGATCTTGCCGACGGGTCCAGGGGGACCCTGCTTGCCTTCGGGACCACGCGGACCGGCTGGACCCTGCGGCCCCGCGGGACCGGCTGGACCGCGAGATCCGGTCGGACCCTGCGGGCCAACGGGACCGATCGGTCCTGTGAGACCCTGTGGTCCCATGGGCCCAGAGGGACCCTGCGTGCCTTCGGGGCCGGCGGGACCTGTCTTGCCTTCTTTGCCTTCCGGTCCCTGAGCCCCTTTGGCGCCTTCTTTGCCTTCAGGGCCAGCCGGACCTTCTTTGCCTTCCGGTCCCTGCGTGCCTGCTTTTCCTTCTTTGCCTTCTGGGCCGGCCGGACCTTCTTTGCCTTCGGGGCCGGCGGGACCTGTCTTGCCTTCTTTGCCTTCCGGTCCGCTTTCCTTCACGCTCAGCTGCACAGTGAGGATGTTGCGGTAGAGCGCCGGATCGCTCGCCCCGGGCCTGTACTGGAAGCTCGGGTTGGTTCCGATCGCGGTGGCTTCCGGGCCGGCCGTCGGCAATGGCTTGGCGGTGCGGTAGCCCGAGAACAGCATCGTGAGGCCGCCTTCGGGGTTGACGATCACGTTCGGGTCGTACGCCCGACCGGAGTAGTAGGCGGAAATGCCGAGCGGCAGGTCCACCCCTTCTGTGAGCGCGGCGTCCTGCTCGGCCGACGCCGAGAACGTCGGGTCGGTCTTGACCAGCGGCACGGGCTGACTCCATTCGATGCCGTTGGTCGAGTTGGAGTAGAACACCTGCTCGAACGCGTCGCTGTCGCCGTCGGCGCAGTCGGCGCCGGACATGAACATCGTCTCGCCTTCGGCGGTCGGCACGATCGTGCCACGCGAGGCGACCCACCGCATCTGGTCGGTGCCCGTCTGGCCGACCGGGGTGGTGTCGCCGGCGTTGCCGGTGTAGGCCGGGTTGTTGAGGCCACTCACGATCCCCAGGTCGTGGAACGTGAGCCCGTCGGCCGTGTATGCGGCCCGTATGACGGTGTAGTCCTCGTTGTTTTTGAACAGCGTTTTGGGCTTTGCGCTGCCCTCGCCCGTGGCTGCCAGTTCGGCTGAGGACGCGGCGCAGGCGCCGGGGGCGCCGACTTCGTATTCGGCTTTCACGCTGACACTAGTGGTCCCGCTTGGAAGCCCGCTCGGGGATGCCGTGCAGCCGGTGAGCTCATCCCCCTTGCCGGTTCCGCCGAAGTCGATGTCGGCGCCGGTGCAGGTCACCGTGGCGATCCCTTCCCCGGTGGTGGGACTGGCCGAGTTGTAGCCGAGGCTGATCGTCACCGCCGGGCTGAGCGCGATGGGCGCGGTGGTGGGTTGAGTGTCGTTGGTGAGGCTCGCGTGAGTTTGCGCGCCCGAACCGGTGTAGCCGAAGCTCGACACCGGGACTGCGACACCGCCGCCGGATGTGGGAACTGAGACGCTTTTTGTGCCGTCCACAATCGCCGAGATGTAGTAGTTGAGCAACTTCTCGCCGTACACGACGACCGTCGCCCCGCTCGGGATCGAGCTGCGCGCGGTCCCGTTGGGCAGGGTCGCCGGCAAGCTTGTCGCCGGCACGGTGCCGATAATCCCGTCAGGGGCCTGCAAACCGCTCCCAGTCGTCGTGCCCTCGCTGGCTGGGTCGGTGACCATCGCCGTGTCGGGGACCTCCGCAGGCGCCACGAGTTTGTCGCCGGCGGCGACGCTCGCGGTCTGATCGCCGGTTTGCCCGGCGGCGTCGACCGCGACGCAGCCCTCGAACGTGGTGGTTGTCGTTTTTTCGGTGCAGTGAATGACGGGCAGCGTCGAGTCGTTCAGGTTGCTGTAGCTTTCGCCCGCCCCCACGTCGATGAACTGGCCGCCGGGACCGCCCTTGAGGTTGGCGAAGTTTGCGGTGGAGGCCACTTCGATTGTGACGCCAACCTGGTTTTCCTGGTAGTTGGGCACCGTGACCGCTTTGGTCGCGGTGGTAGCGCCCGCTTCGGTTACCTGATTGTCATAGCCGGGGGGCGTGCCGCCTGTCTGAGTGTTGTCGGGGTTGGGACCCGCGTCCACCGGCTCCTGCGCCGGCAGCGCCGCGATCGGATCGCCGAACGGGTACTTGCTGGAGCTCGCCCAGTTGAGCTTGTGCACGAGCAGGCCTTGGCCGAGCGCGTCGCCGCTGACACGGTTGAGCGTGTAGAGGTAGTAGTTGCCGCCGATCTCGGTCACATAGGGGTGGCCCTGACCGTTGTCGTTCTGGATCCCGTCGGGACACAGGTTGGTGTTGAGCTTGAGCTTCTCGTTAACGTAGTGCCAGGTGTTGCCGTTGTCGAACGAGTTGGCCACCACGATCGCCTCGTCGGAGTCCTTTGGGCGGTAGTCGAAGAAGCCGGTGAGCACTTTGGGATCGTTGGGGTTGCGCATCACATACGGAAAGTAGTAGGGCGACATCGCCAGGATGCTGCCGACGGGCTGGCGCAGTACGGCGCCGGTCTCGGGGTTGGGCCCGCCGCTCGCGCAGTAGCCCGCGAGCGGGCCGGGAGTGCCGGCGAAGCCGGTCGCGTAGGGCAGCGAGCCTGAGGCGTTCGCGGTGGTCGCCGAGCCCGGATACACCGACAGGTTGGGCGTCGAGATCGAGCTGAATTCGACGGTGGGAGTGCCGCCGAAGGAGAAGCTGGGCAACGAGGCGCCATATGGCGCAGCGGACGGGTCGCCTTGGGAGAGCGTCCAGGGAGCTGGATTGCTCGCTGGAGCTGTGACCGTGTCGAGCAGCGGAGTGCCGGCCACATACGCGGGTCCGGTGGCGGCCGTCGAGACGACGACTCCGAACGCCAGGATGGTCGCGACCGCCGCGAGCAGCACGGCTATCACTGAGAACAAGCGTTTGTGCATGTGAACGTCCCCTTCCGGGTCAGCGGGTCAGAACATTGAAATCAAGCGCCGCCCGATGGGCGGCTGCCACACGCCACGCGTTGGCACACAGACGCAGGGCTTGCGATTGGTGTAGGGCTGGATTGGTGTAGGGCTGTAAACCTAAGCTGCGGCGACAGGACGATTTGTGAACGAAGTGGGACCTGCCGGTTACCATCGCGTGGACTTGGCGGGAGTCGAGTCACATGATGCGGCGAGCACAGTCACACGAGCCGAAAGGCCCACAGCAGCCAAAGACAGTGCCCGAGCCAACGGCTCGGCATGCACCGAACGAGCGGACGCGCACGAGCAGATCGGGGTCGCGAAGCCTCGGCGAGCGAACGCTCAGATTGATCGTGCCTGAGCAAAACCCCGCGGCCGCCGTGTACGGGCTGGTCACGATCGGCGCGCTGCTGGCCGCCGAGAGCGGACTGCGCGACACCTATCCCGAGACGGTCGGGTCGGTGTCGATAGCGGCGGTGCTGTACTGGTTCGCGCATTCTTACGCCAACGTGCTTGGCGTGCGGCTGTCTGAGCAGCGACGCCTCAGCGGGCGAGAGCTGTGGCAGGCGTTCATCCAGGACTGGGCGATCGTGAGGGGCGCGGGCATGCCGCTGGTGGCGCTGCTCGTGGCATGGGCGGTGGGCGCAAGCCAGGAGACCGCTGTGACGGCCGGGGTTTGGACTGCTGTCGCGAGCCTGATCGGGTTCGAGTTGATCGCCAGCGTACGTTCGCGCGCGAAGCCGATCGAGATGGTCCTCGAGCTGTCGCTCGGAGCGAGCATGGGGCTAGCGATCCTGGTGCTGAGAGCGCTCCTCCACTAGCGATCGAGCGTCGATCGGCTCGACATCCGCGCGAACGCGCGCCGGGTGCCGTAGCCTGAGCGCCTGTATGTGCGTAGACAATAAATCTCTGACATGGAATGATATTGTCTCCAAGACTCCTTGATAGTCGAGGGGCTCTAAGCATTCGAGGAGATCGAACACGTTGACGGAGGGCTCGAACAACCTCGGAGGCGGCGCCTTGGCGCCTCGGCTAGCTCCGACCGCGCAAGCGACAAACGCTGTGCGTGGCGACGCCTCTCCGCCCAAGCGCGCCACGCGGCGGCGCGCCAGCAAGGCAGCCCGCACCAGCAAGACAGTCCGCACCAGCAAGGCAGTCCGCGCCAGCAAGACGGCGCCGTTGTATGACCGACTGCCGAGAGGTCCCCACCAGCTGGGTCCGGGCGAGGTAGCGGAGAACCAGCGCCTGCGCATGTACGGCGCGATGATCGAGGCGGTGGCGACCAGCGGCTATGGGCGCACTAGCGTCAAGCAGGTCGTGACCCTCGCGGGTGTGTCGAGACGAGCTTTCTACGAGCAGTTCGCCAACAAGCAGGAATGCTTTCTGGCAACGCTCGATCGGATCGCCGTCCAGGCGATGAGCCGGATCGCCGCCGCGTATCGCTCGACAGAGGGCCCACTCGAGCAGCGCTTGGGCGCGGCGCTGGCCACGTTCGCAGAGGTCGTCGAACTCGACCCGAAGGGCTCGCGCCTGATGCTGGTGGACGCGCCTTCGGCGGGCCCGGCGGGGCGGGAGCGGCTGACTGAGACCCTGACAGCGTTCGAGCGAAGATTCGCGGCGAGCTTCGCGCGCGCGGCCGACACCGCGCCGCTGCCCGAACCGGTCGCAAGGGCGATCGTTGGAGGCATCAGGCGCGCGACGTTTGTGCGCCTGCTCGAACATCGCACTGACGAGATGGCCGGGCTGGTGGAGCACATGCTGAGCTGGACGCTCGTGTTCCAGACGACCGGGTCGAGCCCATTGGTGGTTCGCTCGCGCAAGCTCCCCGTCGAGTCTCCGTTGGACGACGAGGATGCTTGTGCGTGTGTGCTGCGCAGCGCGCTGGAGCTGTCGGCGTTGGAAGGCTATGGCAACTTGACCCCGATGCGGATCGTCAACGGGGCGGGCGTGTCGATTGACACGTTCTTCGACCTGTTCGACAACATGGAGGCGTGTTTGTTGGCCGCGCTTGAGAAGCTCGGCGAAGAGGTCCGCGAGACCGTGTCGGACCCGGGGCTGACCAGTTCCGCAGAATGGCCGGCGGCGGTGCGCCGGACGTTGGATCGACTGATGGGGTACTTCGCCGCGAGGCCCGCCTACACCCAGACGATCGCCACCGGCGTGTTTGCGATGGGCCAGCGCGCGGTTGACCTGGGCGCCGAGCTCGCCTGCGAGGTCGCCGCTAGGCTGACGGCCGGTGCCCCCTGTGCCCCCCTGACCGGTCTCGCGCAAGAGGGCATCGAGGGCGCCATCTGGCACACGATCTACTGTCAGACGACGCGCAAGGGCACCGACACCCTGCCGGCACTGTCGGACTATCTCGCCTACGTGGTGCTCACGCCATTCCTCGGGGCCGAGGAGGCCGCCAGGATTATGACCGAGGAGCCCTGACCGATGTGTCGCATCCGTGCGTCCACCGGCGCTCGGAGCAACAAACGGGGACGCCGAAGCGCAAACCTAGCGCTTGCGCCGCTGACGCAGCTCGGCGAAGTGCGTGAGCAGGATGCCGACGAGCAGCGAGCCGACGATCACGATGATCAGCGGCGTTTTGCTTTTGACGAAGATCCAGTTGACCTCGACCTCTTTAATATTGAGCACGGCGAACAATGTCATCAGCACCGCCAACAGCACGAATCCCCCGGTGCGGGCCAGCTCACGCCGGCTGCGACGGCGCTCCGGTGTTTGGGTGGAATCCGACATCGCCAACGTGATGCTACCCGCTGGATCCACCAGCGCAACCTGGGCCTAGTCGGGCGTCAGCTCGGCCAGCACCCAGTCACAGCCGGCCGACAGTTCGGCGACGCCCATGGCGGCGGCCACGTTGAGGGTCATGCCGTGGCGGAAAAAATCGTCGAGACGCTCGGGCTCGGCGCCTGACAGCTCGCCCGCGAGCGCCATCAGCTCGGCAGAGCGACGACGCACACGTGCGCGTACCAGCTCGTCGTCGCACGCAGCGTAGGCTTGAAGCTGGAGCATCAGATAGTCGCGGTCGGTGGACAACAGTTGCTTGTACGCGCGACCCATCGCCATTAGCGCGTCATCGCAGTCCCCGCAGGCGCGACCGGAGTGAAAGTCAGCGGCGGCTTGCCTGAACGCCTCGGCAAAACGATCGAAGCTGTGTTCGACGGCGGCGAGAAACAGTGCACGCTTGCCCGCAAACAGGCTGAACACATAGGGCTGGGCGACACCGACACGACGCGCAACGCGGTCCACGGACGTGCCGTGCAGCCCGCTGCGAGCAAACTCGTGAACGGCGGCGGAGATCAACGCGACACGGCGCTCGGCAGCGGGTATGCGTTGACGGACGCCCGCGCTCGGAGCGTCAACGACAGCGAATCCGCCCGGCGCGTCAGACGCCGCCGGCGTGCCGGACGCTCCGCCCGGCTCTGAGCTCGACGGGTTGCGGCTCATGCGAGCACCGTCATGCACAGCGCCATCGACACGACTCCAAGAGTCCAGTCACGGCGCGCGGGTTTACTCGAAGCTTTGGCTGGGGTAATCACTGTGGTTGTCATAGGTATGTCTCCCTGCTTACGTATCGACCCTGGGCAGGATCTTAGCAGTCGCTAATAATTTTTGGGGGAGGAGGGGTCGTTCTCGAGTTCCGAATAGCTCCTCCGGGCAGACACGAAAACATTCGTCGCGACAGGCTGTTCCAAAGTGGGGTAATGGCGCGCAACGAAACGACCAATGCGAGGATGGGCGCGCGTGAGAGCGAATTGGATTGCCAAGATGACGGCCACTAGGACGGGGGTGCCACGATGAAAGACCCCATAACCATTGATGTGAGCAGCGATAGCCGGCACCCCCAGATGCTGCTCGCTGCCTTGGTGAGCGGCGCGCTCGCGCTAAGCGGGTGCGGCTCAGGCGCCACCAAGACGGTGTCTGTCTCAAGCGCCGGCACACCGGAAACGAGCACCCAGCGCACGGCGAGCACGAGAACGACCCCCTCCTCCCCCACAACCACAACGCCGACGAGCACCGCCACGACCACGACCACGCCGCCCGCCACCGAAACTACGCGCACCACGACCGCGCCCGCGTTCACCAAGCAGCACACGAGCTCCGAAGGCCTGAGTGAAGCGCTGGCGGTGGTCAAAGCGCACGGATACACGGCCGACAACGCCTCCGTCTACCACCCCGAACAGACGCTGCGAGTGCTCGTGGGCACGCGCGAAGGCCACGGCCAGCAGGCGTTCTTCTTCGTGGACGGCCGCTACATCGGCACCGACGCCAGCGAACCGAGCGCAACGGTCAACGTCGTGAGCCAGAGCGACACCGAAGTGGCGCTCGCGTACCCCCTCTATAAGCCAGGCGACCCGCCGAGCCATCCGAGTGGGGGCGAGACGATCGTGCACTTCCAGCTGAACAACGGCCAGCTCGTCGCACTCAACCCGATCCCGCCCGCCAGCTCACGAACAAGCTCGGGCGGACAGTAAGAGCGCCGGCGCCAGCTGTTCTCAGCGCCACGCGACTAACGGCAACCGGCTGGCAACCCGCGCGGCGCAAGCCACCCGCGCAAACGTCGCGACTGAAACGCGTCAGACGGGTAGATTGGCTGTGAGACCTCCAACCACGAAAGGGATCCGATGAGCCCAGCTATCGAAGGCCGTGCTGAGGAGCTGCTGAAGGACAAGAACTTCTGTGTCGTGTCCACCATCCGAGCGGACGGCACCGTGCACGCCGCGCCCGTGTGGGTCGACGTGCAGGATGGCCGCCCCGTGGTCAACACCGCCGAGGGCCGCGCGTGGCCGCGCAACCTCGAGCGCGATCCGCGCGTGACGCTGACTGTGCAGAACATGCAGAACCCCTACGAATACGTGACGATCCGCGGGCGTGTGGCCGAGCGCACCCACGACGGCGCCGACCGGCATATCGACGCGCTCGCGATGAAGTACCTGGGCCAGGAGTCCTATCCCTACCGCCAGCCCGGCGAACAGCGCGTGATCGTGCGAGTCGAGCCCGACTACGTGCACGTATACGGCTCTTGAGCTAATCCCGTCCAACGCGACCCAGCAGTCGCCGCCATAGCGATGGGGGCCGCGGCTGGGTGCGCAACCACTCGTCGCGCGCCGGCAACTCCCCGCGCTTGCGCGCCGCGATCACACACTGTGTGTGGGCGTGGCGGCGACGGCTTTTGTCGTCTTCGGGGAAGATCAGCATGTGCTCGCTGAGCGCCGGCAGGTGACGGCCGCAGAATGGGCAGCGGTAGGTCGCGGGCTTGCGGTTGTGCGCGCCACGCACAGTCCACCATCGCGCCGCGGGCAATCTTGACATGCGCATATTGTCGCGCCGGTAGCCTGAAGGTGGGGCATGATTAGCGACAACGATCCAAACCGAGCGACGCACATGAACAAACGGCCCTCCGGGTCCAGTGGCCGGCCGAAGCCAAGCGAATCACGCTTGACTGCGCCCCAGAGCACCGCGACGTCCGGTGGAGCGCGCGCGGCGAGCAGGCCCGCTGGATCTGAGGACAAGCGCCAGCCGACTGCCTCAAGCGCCAAGCTCGTGCGTGAGCCGCGTCAGCCGACCAGCTCGAGCGCCAAACCCATGCACGAGGCGCGCCAACCGACCAGGTCCAGTGCTGAACTTGTGCACGAGGCGCGCAAGACGATCAAGCGCATGCGCGCATTGGCCCGACTGTTGCGCTACGAGCTTGGCGCGCAGGAGTTTGCGCGCGTCAACAGCTCGCTGCGCGCCGCTGGAGCGCGACTGTCACAAGCGCGCGACGCGCAAGTGCGACTCGCGACGCTACGACGGTTGAGCTCCAAGCATCCAAAAGCGCTCGCGCTCGACGGGATTGCGCGGCTGCGCGAGCAGTTGGAGCACGAACGTGACCAGGACGGTGAGCCTACCGACACACGCGAGGTGCTCGCGGACATCGCGCACATGCGCGACTACCTGGCCCGCTGGAATCTCGTCGAGCACGACTTCGACGCGCTCGCGCCGGGTCTGCGGCACATCTATCGCCAAGGGCGCCGGCGCTACCGGCGCGTGCGACGCGAACACGGACGCAGCCCCGAGGCTGTGCACGACTGGCGCAAGCGCGTCAAGAACCTCTTCTACGCGCTCGACATGCTTGACGGCGCGCAGGCTAAAGGCACACGCGGCGCCACCCGACGCGCCGAGCGCCTCGGAGAAATGCTCGGCGAGGAGCACGATCTGTGGATGCTCGCCGCCTACATCGAGCAGCGCCCCGACGCGTTCGGCGAGGACATCGTCGCGCGCAGAGCTTTGTTGAAGCTGATCGAGCGGCGACGCAAGCGTCTGCGCAAGCGCGCGCTGCGCGTTGGCGCACGCTTGTACAAGCGCAAATCGGACAAGCTCATCGCGCGCATCAGTGACTCGCTGACACGCTGACCCATTCAGGATTTTCCCGTGCGCGCCGATGTAGTGGGCAACCGCATACTCATGCGCGCGCGACTGCGACCCCACACCGCAACCCTTTTCCTGGCCTCACTAATCGGAGGGCTGGGCGTGCTCGCGCTGCACACGACGCTCGGCTTCGGCGGGGCCGGTCTGGACGGGCTGTTCGAAGAAGACATCTACACAGCGCTGCTGTTTGGCGCCGCGCTCGCCGTGCTCACGCGCGCGGCGCTGCGCTCCGAGCAGCGCGCCGCGTGGATGACGATGGGCGCCGGCATGTTGTGCTGGAGCGTCGGTGAACTGTATGACGTCCTGTTCATCGAACACACGAGCGCCGCGGCCGGCGGGAGCGTGTCGCTCGCCGACGTCTTCAACCTCGCGGCCTACCCGTGCTATTACGTCGCGCTCACGCTGCTGGCCAGAGCCCACCTACGCGAACTGCGGATCGGGATGTGGCTCGATGGGCTGATCGCCGGACTCGGCGCCGCGACGGTTGGCGCCGCGCTGATCCTCCCGCCAATTCTGCACAGCGCCACAGGCGATCTCGGCTCGGTGGTGGTGTCGCTCGCGTATCCGATCGGCGATCTGCTGATGATGATGTTCGCGCTCGGCGCGATCGCCATCACCGGCTGGCGGCCCGGAGCCATGTGGCTGCTGATCGCCTCGGGGATGTTCGTCAGCGCGATCGCCGACTCGACCTACCTCTACCTGACGGCGACCGACTCCTACCAGCCGGGCACCTGGCTCGAATGCGTGTGGCCGCTCGCCGCAATCCTGATGGCGACCGCCGCATGGACACCATCTGTGCCTCTTCAGCAACGTCAGATGAAGAGCTGGCAGATGACGGTGGTGCCGACGCTCGCGCTGCTCAGCGCACTCGGTGTGCTCGCCTACGGCAACATCGGGCCACAGCTAACCCTGCCGGCATTGATCCTCGCGGCCGCCACCGTGCTCGCCGTCGGCGTGCACCTGATCGTCACGTTGCGCCAGAACCTCGCGCTGCTCGCTCACTCCCGCCGCCTGTCGCTGACCGACCCGCTCACCGGCCTCGGCAACCGACGTCTGTTGATGGGCGATCTGCGGCTCGCGTGCAAGACCGCGCAACCGTGGGAACCGTGGGAGCTCGTGCTGTATGACCTCGATGGCTTCAAGCTCTACAACGACGCTTTCGGCCATCCGGCGGGCGACACGCTGCTCGTCCGCTTGAGTGAGCAGCTCAAGCGGACCGTCGAACCACGCGGAACCGCCTACCGCATGGGCGGCGATGAGTTCTGTGTGCTGTTCGAGCGCTCTCACGCCGAGGACGAGAGCTTCGTGGCCTCGAGCGTCGCGGCCCTCTGTGAGCACGGTCCCAGCTTCACGATCACCGCGTCCCACGGAGTCGTGCAGATCCCGGTGGAGGTCGGCGATCCCGACTCGATCATGCAGCTAGCCGACCAGCGTTTGTATAGACGCAAGGAGGAAGCGGCAGCGCGGCGCGCCGACGCGCACTTGAATCTGAGCCCTGTCAACACGCTGCTGCCCACCACGGAGGAACTCCGCATGGACAATCGGCGATCCCTGGAGGATGCCCACGACACGCTGCCGCGCAGCGCCGGCGAACTGAGCCTGGGCGGACGCCGGCGCTCAGGCGACGCTCACGACGGTGAGCACGCTCTCCCCCTTAGGGAGCACGACGGAAGCCCGCTCGCCGGGGCGGCGCCCGAGCAGAGCGCGCGCGACCGGAGAATCCGCCGAAAGCCGCCCCTCTGAGGGAGACGCGTCGTGTGAGCTAACGATCCGCCAGCTGCGCTCCACACCCGCCTCGTCACGCACCACGACCGTCGAGCCAAACCCAACGGCGCCGTTGGTCGCCTTGGACTCCTCCACCACTTCAGCCGTCGATATTCGTTCGCGTAGTTTGGCGATCTTGGTCTCCAGGTGAGCTTGATCGTTCTTGGCGTCGTGATACTCGCTGTTCTCTTTCAGGTCGCCCCACTCGCGCGCCGTCTTGATGCGCTCGGCGATCTCACGGCGGCCGTCCCCTTCCAGGGCGGCAAGCTCCCCCTCGAGCTCCCTAAGCCCCTCTGAGGTGATCATGTTGGCGGCGTCCGCGGTCATCTAGCGCGAAGCGTACTCGCAGTGGGTCGCGCGGGTTGCGACCCCCGTGCCGGAGCACTCGGAGAAAGCCCACCCTAAACCTCTGTCAGAAGTACGTGCTGGGCGATGTAGACAGCAGCGCGTAGATCTGCACGATCGCCGCCTGCGTCAGCAACTGGGAAGAGGGCGGCGAGCCGAACACGAACAGACCGCTCGTCAAGCGCTGATGAACCCACACGCTGTTCACATAGCTCTGCGCGAGCGTCGAGCCCGGTGGATCGTGTGTGACCGAATCGAGGTACATGAGGTTTCTGAAGTACACCGACACGAAGAACGGGTTTTCGCTCAGCAGCCGTTCGATCGTGAAATATGACAGCGCCGCCTTCGCGGTCTGACGCGCCTGGTAGAGGTAGGCGCCGTTACCGGTCGCCTGGTAGAGCAGCACCCCGGCGCCCATCATCGATCCCTGGTTGTAGCTCCACTCCGTCGGGTCGATCACGCCGTGCAGACGGACGTGATCGTAATACAGTTCGTCCGGCGCCATCAGGCAGTGGCGCACCCATTCATAGGCCATCTCGGCGAACTGCAGATAGGTCGCGTTGCCCGTCAGACGGTAGAGCTGCACGCCAAGCTCGGCGGCCGGGCCGTCGGTGACAGTGTTGCGGTCGGTGTTGCTCGGAGCGTCGGAGAACGGCACGCCGCCCGGACACGCAAGCTTTGGGTTGGCCTGCCATCCGGCCATCACAAACTGCATGATTTGCTCAGCCTTTTCGAGCAGCGTCGCTTCGTGACGCTGTTTGTAAAGCCGCGCCAGCTCGATCCCTACCCACTCATTGTCGTCGTAGTAGCTCGCCCCGCCCGGCGGCACCACGTTGCCGTTGAACGATGGCAACGCGGGAGGCGCTATGCCCGGCGCTTCCGATGGTTCTGAGCCTTCGCCCGCTTCTTCCTCTTCGGGCTGTTCGCCCGCGATCGCTTCACCGCCCGAGCCCCAATACTGCTGTAGGCCGTACATGCGAACGTGCAGTTCGCGCGAGTAGGTGCTGGCCGCGGTCGCCGCCTGACCGGGGATGTTGGACACACTGACGGTCGCCGCCAGCGCCTGGGAGAACGGCCATAGGTAGGAGTACGGTTCGCCCTCATACAGCCCGGTGCCGGGGATGTAGTAGTTCTGCTCCATAGCTTCGTAGGCGAGCAGTGCCCGTGCCGGGTTGCCGTGCAGACCGGGCTTGGGCTTCTTCTTGGCCGGCTTTTTGGTGGCCGGCTTCTTCGCCTTCTTAGTGCTCGGGATAGGAGCCTTGCTCGGCGTGGTCGTTCCCGCCGGCACGCCGCCCGTGCTCGAGGCCGCCAGCGCAGGGGCGCCCGCGCACACGAGAGCGCCCGCGACTGCCGCCGCCAGCAAACGAGCGAGGACCCCAGAGATGTGAGCACGCCGGCCGATCAAGATCAGATTTACACAACAAACTACGGGCACCAAAGATGCGCTCGCAGGTATTGTGCCAGCACCCAAGGATGTGAGGAGACACACGTGACGACAGTTAGAGAGGCCGCGTTCGAGCTGCTGCGCGAGCGCTCGATGACGACGGTGTTCGGCAACCCAGGCTCCACCGAGCTTCCGATGCTCACCGAGTTCCCCGTTAACTTCCGCTACGTGCTTGGCCTGCAGGAGGCGACCGTCGTAGGTCTTGCCGACGGCTACGCCCAGGCGAGCGGTCGCCCCACGCTCGTCAACCTCCACACAGCGCCAGGCGTTGGCAACGCGATGGGAGCGATCTTCAACGCACAGGCCAACAAGAGCCCGCTTGTGATCACCGCCGGTCAACAGTACCGCTCGCTGATAACGCTGCAAGCCAACCTGACCAATCGCGACGCCACCCGCGTCCCGCAACCGCTGGTGAAGTGGAGCTACGAGCCACCGCGCGCGCAGGACGTGCCGCACGCGCTCGCGCGCGCTATCCACATGGCCGCGCTGCCCCCGCGCGGACCGTCGTTCCTGTCTATCCCAATGGACGACTGGGGCGCCGAAGTGGACGACGGCGCCGTCGCGCACCACAGTGCCCGCACGGTCACCGGCGCCTCCCAGCCCGCGCCCGACGCGGTGAGGCAACTTGCCGCGCGACTACGCCGCGCCAAGCGTCCCGCGCTGATCGCCGGTCCCGAGATCGACGCGTGTGGCGGTTGGGACGCGGCGATCGAGCTCGCCGAGCTCCAGCGCCTGGCGGTCTACGCCACACCCGCCCCCGGCGGTGGACGGATCGGCTTCCCGGAGAACCACCCGCTGTTCCAAGGCATCCTGCCACCAGCTGTGCTGCCCGTCGGAGAAACGCTCGCCGCGCACGACCTCGTGCTGGCGGTGGGCACGTCGATCTTTCCCTACTACCCCAACGTCCCCGGCCCGTTGCTGGCCGACGGCACCGCGCTGGTCGCGATCACAAGCGACCCCGACGAGCTCGCGCGCGCGCCGATGGGCGACGCGATTCTCGCCGACCCCGCGCTCACGCTCGCTGCGCTGGCCGACGCGGTTGGTGAGTCCAACCGCCCAGCGCCTCCCGTCCGCCCGGCACCAGAGCCAGTGCCCAGCTCAGACCCGATGAGCCCCTCCACCGCCGTGCGCGCACTCGCCGAGCTGTTCCCGGCGGAGGGCATCGTGGTGCTCGAGTCACCGTCGGCCACGCTCGCGCTGCGCAACCAACTGCGGCTGTCGGCACCCGGCAGCTACTACTTCTCTTCCGGTGGCGGACTTGGCTTCGGCATGCCCGCCGCGATCGGAGTGCAGCTGGCCCAACCGGATCGACCGGTCGTGTGTGTGATCGGCGAGGGCTCCGCGCAGTACGCGATCCAAAGCCTGTGGACCGCCGCCGCTTACGACGTGCCTGTCACGTTCCTGGTGCTGCGCAACGACGAGTACGCGATCCTCAAGTGGTTTGGGATGCTCGAGGACATTGTGGCCGCACCGGGCCTCGATCTACCTGCGCTCGACTGCGCTGCGGTCGCCAGCGGTTACGGGGTGAACTCGCGAGTCGCGAGCAGCGTAGAGCAGCTCGGGGAGCAACTGAGTCGAGCGTTGTCGTCGCCCAAGCCCGAGCTGGTCGAAGTCAGGGTGGCCCCGGGAATGGCGCTCGCGTGAGCGACACCACACCTGATGTGATCGTCGTCGGCGCCGGACTCGCGGGTCTGGTGAGCACACTCGAGCTGCTTCGCACACAACACACGGTGCTGCTGCTCGACCGCTGCCAGGCGGAGCAACTCGGCGGCTTGGCGCGCGAGGCGTTCGGCGGGATGTTCATGGTCGACTCACCTGAGCAGCGCCGCTCGCGCATCCCCGACAGCGAGCAACTCGCGCTCGAAGACTGGTTGCGGATCGCCGACTTCGACGCGGAGGATGTGTGGCCCAGACGTTGGGCCGAGCAGTACGTCACCCGTGCCCGCGACGACGTCGGCGCCTGGTTGCGCGAGATCGGCGTGCGCTTCTTCCCGGTCGTCAACTGGGCCGAGCGCGGCAACTTCGGCGACGGCAACTCGGTGCCACGCTTCCACCTCACGTGGGGCACGGGCAAGGCGCTCGTGTCCGCGGTGTGGGGCGCGATCGAGTCCCACCCACGCCGCTCAGCGCTGGATGTGCGTTTGCGTTCGCGCGTCACGAGCCTCGTGTCCGAGGAAGGCCGGATCGTCGGCTGCCGCGTGCGCGCGGAGGGCAACGGGCAAGCGCACGGCTCAAACGTCACCGACGAGGCAAGCGAGCTCGACGGCGCCGGCGAGAGCCCACGGGCGTCTGGGCTAATCGACGGCGCGTCCGACGATCAGGAGCTGCGCGCCGCGAAGGCCGTCGTGATCGCCGCCGGTGGAATCGGCGGCAACCTCGAGATCGTGCGGCGCGAATGGCCTACCTCCACGCTTGGTCGCGCACCCGAGACACTGCTGATGGGCTCGCACTACTACGCCGACGGAGCGCTCCACGAAGAGGTGCGGCGCCTCGGCGGCAACGTGACCCATCTCTCGCGCATGTGGAACTACGCCGACGCGGTACGCCATCCCAAACCCCAGCGCGAGCGCCACGGGCTGAAGCTGATCCCGCCGCGCTCGGGAATCATGCTGAACCCCGACGGCCGCCGCTACGGACCCGTGCCGGTGATGCCTACCTTCGACGCCTACGCCGCGCTTGAGCGCATGTGCGAAGACGAGCGCAAGTATTCGTGGCTGATCTGCAACTTCAAGATCGCCAAGCGCGAGCTGGACGTGTCGGGCTCTCAACACAATCCCCACCTGCGCGAGCGCAGGATCGTGCCGTTCCTGCTGAGCGTGCTGCTCGGCAAGCCCGGTCTCGTCCAACACTTCCTCGACGGCTCGCCCGATTTCCTATCCGCCGGCTCGCTGCGCGAGCTGGCGGGCAAGATGAACGAGCTGACCGGCGAAGAGTCGATCGGCGCGCGCACACTCGAACGCGAAATAGGACGCTACGACGAGACGATCGCACGTGGTAAGGGCCTTTTCAACGACGACCAGTTGCGCCGCATCGGCCAGCTGCGCAACTGGCGTGGGGATCGCCTGCGCACGTCGCGCTTCCAGCGCATCGTTGACCCGGCCGCGATGCCGCTGATCGCGATTCGCCTGCAGGTGATGGCGCGCAAGAGCCTTGGCGGAATACAGACCGACCTTGGCTGTCGCGTGCTGCGGGAGCGCGACGGTGAGCCGATCCCCGGTCTATACGCCGTCGGCGAGGCCGCCGGTTTCGGCGGGGGCGGTGTCCACGGCAAGCGCTCGCTGGAGGGCACTTTCCTCGGCGGCTGCGTCTTCACGGGCCGGCTCGCGGCAGCCACGATCGGGGGCTCCGAGCTGCCGTTGCGCGTCCCGCCGCCCGTCATGCGCCCCCCAGAGCTTTGACTTGGGTCAGATGTGCCCGGCTCGCGGTGGGCGTCTGGAGAACTTGGGTCAGACGTGCCCGGCTCGCGGTGGGCGTCTGGAGCAGTTGTGAAGGGATGGTGGTACTTCATTTTTGAAATTTTGCGATAGTCTATACAGTTCGTATCTACAATGGCAACGTTTCAGAAAGATGCGCTCCCTACTGCCTTTCCAATGGCCCGATCCTCTTCCAGTGCCTCCGTTGGCTTGTCCGACACCCACTACGACTACATAACCGTCGGTCATGTCACACGCGACGTGATCGAGCGCCCGACCGCCGACGCCGTCTCCCAGCCTGGCGGCAGCGCTTTCTATAGCGCCCTGCAAGCCGCTCGTCTCGGGCTGCGCGCGTTGATCCTCACACAGGGAGTCCCGCGCGATATCCACGCGCTGCTCGCCCCGTATCTGGACGAGCTCGCACTACACGTGATCCCCGCGGAGCACACAACTACCCTCAGCACACGCGGCTCCGGCGCGAGCCGCTCGCAGCGGATGCTCGCGTGGGCGGGGCCGATCGTCGAGATGCTCGAGCCGCGTACCGCGATCCTGCACATCGCGCCCGTCGCGCGCGAGACGCCCACCACGTGGCTCGGCAGCGCCGGCTTCGTGGGCATCACGCCTCAGGGTCTCGTCCGGCGCTGGGAGCCGGCGCCACGCGTGACGCTCCTGCAGCTCGACACCGCCTCGCTGCTGGGCGACGTCCCACTAGCCCCACTCGATGGCGACCCGCTCCCCGGCGACATCTCTCCCGTGGCGCTCAACCCTGCGCTCCTACCCGACCACTTCGACGCGGCGGTTATCTCCGAGGATGAGTGTCCTAGCTGCCACGCCGTCTTCGCAGCGGCACGGCGGCGCGGCGCGCACGTAGCCGTGACCGCCGGCTCGCGACCAACGACCGTTCATCTACCCGCCGCCGCGAACGGGCTGGTCGTGCAAACCCGGCTCCCCCCGGTCGTCACTATGCGCGATGACCTCGGCGCCGGAGATGTGTTCGCGGCCGCCTTCTTCTCCGCTCTAGCAGACGGTCGCACGCCCCTGGACGCCGCCACATTCGGCAACGCCGCGGCCGCGGTACGCATTGAGGGCGTAGGACCAGGCGCGATCGGGGGGCGCGCGGAGATCGAAGCGCTCGTGCGCGCAAGCCGGTTGACCGACCAGACGTAGGGCTCCGCGCTCGCTGACACTGATCGGGCGCGCCCTCAATCGCTCCGGGCGGACTCCGATCACTCCGGGCAGACACCGATCGCTTCCGGCAAACTCCGATCACTCCGGGCCGACTCCGAGCTCATTGGCGCGGATCGGGCGCGCGCGTGATCACTCGCGAAAAACGCCCTCGCGGGCGAGCACGGCGTCGAGTAGGCGCTTCAATTCGACTGGGTCCACAGCCTGTTCGCGCCCGGCGACACGCGCGGCCAGCAGTACGCAGCCGCCGACGGGCGCCATTTCGACAACCGCAACGCGCGCTCGGGGTGCGACGCGACGCACGGCCGCGGTCAACGGTTCCACGAACAGCGCACCGGCCTTGAACGCGCTGCCGATCAGACCGACGGGGAACTCGCCCGCGAGGCCCGTCTGCTCGACAACGGCCGCCACCTGCTTGCCCAGCTCGGCGGCCGCACGTCCATACAGCCCGCGCGCCACGGCATCCCCTGCGTGTGCCGCGCGCGCGGTTTCGACCGCAAACGCGGCGATCTCTCCCTTGGTGAGCGGCTTTGAGTACACAAGCGTGGCAAGTGCCTCCACGCTCTGCACACCGAAGAAGCTCACCGCGGCATCGCTCAACAATGTGTCCGGTCCCGAGCGCTCGCGGTCGGCGAGCGCAGCCTTGACCGACCGCACCGCCAGCCAATAACCGCTGCCCTCGTCGCCAAGCACGTGACCCCAGCCGCCGGCACGCCAAGCACGGCCGTCGGAGCCCACCCCAAACACGTTGCTGCCGGTCCCCGAGATCGCGCCCACTCCCGGCCGCGCACCCGTAGCGGTAGCCCAAGCGCCCACGACGTCGTTGACAACCATCCAGCTTTTTGGACGGCGCTTGCCAACATGTGCAGCCACCGCGTCGGTATCGGTGCCGGCGATCGCCAGCACCGCCGTGCCGAGGTCCTCGCGCTCGATACCAGCGCGCGCAATCGCCTCGTCAGTTGCGCCCAGCAACGACTCGGTCGCACTGTGCACACCAACCGCATCGGGGTTGCTCGATCCTCCGTGTCCGAGATGCAGCCTCTGCTCATCCACGTCGAGCACTGCCGCGAGCGTCTTGGTGGCGCCCCCGTCTACACCCATCACGTAGCGCGCGTCCGTATCGACACCAGGGGCAACCAGGGCCGGTGGCAGTGTCACAAGCGGGTCGCGTTTCACGGCGTGATCCTCGCAGGACACGAACACAAGTGATTCGACACGCTTGGAGGCGCACGGCGCGACGCGCGTGCAGGCCGGCCAGAGGCTACGATCGCCGGCATGTCACTCGACACAGTCTTCTCAAGCGTGGGAGCCAGCGCAGGAATGTATGAGTCCTTCTACCTACGCGCGGTCTCACCCGAGGAGCCGATCGGCGCGTGGATCCGCTACACGGTTCACAAGCGCCCCGGACAGGCTCCCCGCGGATCCGTGTGGTGCACAGTATTCGACGCCACCGCTGGCGCGCCGTTCATGCACAAGCACACCAGCGCCGAGCTAGCGACCCCCCGCGACAGCTGGATCGAGGTTGGCAGCGACTCGCACATTGGCCCCGGAGTGGCGGAGGGTATCTGCGGCGCCGCGCGCTGGTCGCTGCGCTTCTCCGGCAGCGAGCCGGAGCTTCGTCACTTCAAGCAGGCCTGGCTCTACAAGGCTCCGCTGCCTCGCACCAAGCTCACCAGTCCGATCCCGGCGGCGAGCTTTGACGGCACGATCGAAGTGAGCAGCCAGCCCTCCCGCACGCTGCGACTGCGTGGGTGGCGTGGCATGGTGGGGCACAACTGGGGCTCAGAGCATGCCGAGCGCTGGATCTGGCTGCACGGGATCGGCTTCGAGCAGGACCCGAGCGCTTGGCTGGACGTAGCCGTCGGACGGGTGTTGTTCGCGGGACGCCTCACACCGTGGGTGGCCAACGGCGCCGTCTCGGTGAACGGCCGACGGCTGCGCCTCGGCGGGCTTGGCGCGCGCGGACTGAGGGTCGCCGAGAGCGCCGCCCGTTGCACGCTTGTGCTGCCCGGGAAGGACGGCCTGACCGTCGAAGCGCACGTTGACACACCACCCAACGCCGCCGCCGGATGGCGCTACGCAAACCCCGGCGGGGATGAACACGACGTCGTCAACTGCTCGGTAGCCGCGCTCACGCTCAACGTGCACCAACGCGAGGCGGCTGCGCGCATACTCCACACACCCAACGGCGCGGCGTATGAGATCGGCATGCGCGAGCACACCCACGGCGTGCCGCTGGCGCCATTCTCCGACGGTTGAGCCACAACCCCCACGCCCCCCCAGTCACGGGGCTCAATTGGAGCCGTGAACCGTCTTCCAGGAGTGCAGCGTGATACGCAGGATCACTGCTGTGATCGCCAGGCCGATCAGCGGATCGGCGATCGGCACGCCGATCGCGACCACAAGTGCGGAAGCGATTACGGCGAGACTCACATACGCATCTGCGCGAGCGTGATGACCGTCGGCGATCAGGGCCGCGCTGTGGAGACGCCCGCCCGCATCCAGCCTAATGCGGGCCGCGACAAAGTTGCCCGCGAACCCGATCGCTCCGGCGAGCGCCAGCAGACCCAGATGGGTTGGCGCCGACGGGCTTATCAGGCGGTTGACCGCCTCATAGCCGGCAACACACGCACTGAGGAAAATCGCCGCGACCACTGCAAGGCCCGCACGCCGCTCCGCCGTTTGCGAGCGCAGCGCAAAAGCTATGCCGAGCGGTATCGCGGTCGAAGCGTCGCCAACGTTGTGAATCACATCCGCCAGCAAGGCGATCGACCCGCTCGCAAGGAACACCAACGTCTGCGCGAGTGCTGCGAGCGCGAGCACTGCGAGCGACAGCGACACCGCCCGTATACCCTGGCGCGAGCGCTTGATCGAACCATCGATCAGGCCGTGGGAGTGGCCGTGAGACTCGCCGTGGGAGTGATCGTGGTCTTGATGGTCACTCACCACTCGGTCCACCGTTTGCAACGCTAGCGCACCCCAGAACTGGCTGCCTGGCCAAACGTGGCGCGCGCGGAGTAACATCGCAAATTGTGTTCCCCGCGCGACAACCACGAAAGGCTGTGATGACTGCCACCGACACCAACCTCGAGGACCAGCTGCTGCTCGATCGCGAGCTATGGGCAGACGGCCCTCCCCACGCCCTCTTCAAAGAGCTACGCCAAAGCTGTCCTGTGCACTGGACCAAGGAAATCACCGAATTCCCCGACGAGGGCGGCTTCTGGTCGGTGACTACCGCAGAGGACGTCCACAGCGTCAGCCGCGACTGGCGCACCTACTCTTCGGAGCTCGGGGGAGTGACCGCCATCTCGACGATCTTCCCGCTCGAGTTGACACGAGCGATGTTCATCGGGATGGACCCACCCAAGCACGACCGCGTGAAGGCGCTATTCCAGGCGGGATTTACGCCAAAGCGGATAGCCGCGCACGAGGACGCGATCCGCGAGATCGTCCTGAAGACACTCGACGGGATACAGGACCGCGAGAGCTGTGATCTGGTGAGCGACGTCGCCCAACCCGTCGTCTCACGCGTGATCGGGAGTTTCATGGGAATCCCCGAGCAGGACGACGCGACCTGGGCGCGGCTGATGAACACCACGCTCGGAGCGGGCGATCCGGATCTCAACCCCGACGGCGTCGAGGCAGTCGTGGACAAAGAGATCCCTGAGATCTTCGAGCGCTGCGGGGCGATGATCGCGCAGCGACGCGAGCACCCGACCGACGATCTGACCAGCGTGCTCGTGCACGCCGAAGTCGAGGGTCAGAAGCTCGAGGAACACGAGATCGTGATGGGCTTCTTCCTACTCGTCGCCGCCGGCAACGACAGCACAAAGGCCACCTACTGCAGTGGTATGCGCGCGCTGATGGAGAACCCCGCGCAGCGGCAGCTGCTGCTCGAAGACCCCTCGCTAGTGCCGGGCGCGGTGGAGGAGTCGCTGCGCATGTTCCCCGCGTTTGCCCATTTCCGCCGCACGGCCACATGCGACACCGAGCTCGGCGGGCGCGCGATCAAAGAGGGTGAGCGGGTCGTGATGTGGTACGCCTCCTCCAATCGCGACGAGTCGCGCTACGAGGATCCAGACCGCTTCGATGTGCGCCGCACAACCGAGCACCAAGCGTTCGGCGCGGGCGGACGCCACTTCTGCCTGGGCACAGCGCTAGCGCGCCTGGAGTTGCGCATCCTGTTCGAGGAGACGTTGGCACGCTTCCCGAAGATGGAGATTGTCGGCGAGCAGCTTGTGGTGGAGTCGGCGTTCATCAACCAGCTCAAGACGCTGCCAGTCCGGCTGAACGCGTAGCGAACGGATCGCTTGCGTTGCTCGGAGACCACAGGCATTGTCAGGAGACGACAGGCATTGTCGGGAGACCACGGGCCTTTGTCGGGAGACCACGGGCATTCTCGGGGAGACCACAGGCATTGTCGGGACTGTGTACAAGCATCGCCCGGAGCGTGTGGAGCACGTGAGCAGCACGTTCACCGATAGCGCGAGCGCCGCGCCGTCGCCCACGATCGATGAGATCACGCTCGCCGATGATCCAGAGCGCTGGGAGGCGCTCGGCTTCGCCGTGTCGGGCGAGGTCCTGCAACTCGGCTCGGTCCGGGTCAGGCTCGCGGGTCGCGACGCCGCTCGGGGAATCATCGGCTGGTCGCTAAGGGGGATTCAGAGCAGCCAGCTCGATGGCCTGCCCACCACCCATTCCGCTCTCCCGCCACCCGGTGCGGGGCCCTACCACCCCAACGGAGTGGCTGCGATCGACCACGTCGTGGCAATGTCGCCGGCGCTTGACCGCAGCGTGCAAGCGCTCAGGGCAGCGGGACTGGACCTGCGTCGTATCCGCGAGCAGCCTACGCCCGCGGGAGCACCCCGCCAGGCATTCTTCCGACTCGGGGAAGTCATTCTCGAGCTGGTGCAGGAGCCCGAGAATGTCATCGAACGCTCCGGCGGTGCCAATGAGCCGGCGCGCTTCTGGGGCTTGGCGCTGGTCGCAAACGACCTCGACCGCACGGTCCTGCAGCTTGCCGAGCACGCGAGCGAGATCCGCGCGGCGGTCCAGCCGGGCCGGCGGATCGCCACGCTACGACGCTCCGCCGGACTGGGGGTGCCGGTGGCACTAATGAGCCGCACACAGGTCAACCGGGAGTCTAATCAGGACGCCAATGACCCAGCCCGTTCGTCGTGAGCGAGCTGATCGCGACCGGCCCCACCCGGACGCTCGCTTGAGTCCCGCGTCGAGATCCGCTCGCGCGTAGTCCACAATCCAGGAGCATGGCGTCCGAGCAAGCCATCGACACTCCCGAGAGCGGCGACGCGGGCTTCAGATACGGAGCCGTCTTCCTGCTGACGCTCATCCTGCTCGTGTTCGTGATCGTGGCGCCGGGCGAAGACTGGTCGCGCGCGACAGCGTGCGCGCTGCAATGGCTCGCGCTGCTCACCGTCGTTGCCACATCACGCACAAGCACCAGCGTGCGTGGTCCCTTTGCGATCGTGATCGTGGCTCTCACCGCATTCACGGTGGTGGGCGAGGCTGTCGGCGGACTGTCTGACTCGGCGCTGTTCGCGATCAGCGGACTGCTGTCGGCAGCCATCCCACTAGCGTTGATAGGCGGTCTGATGAGACTCGTGCGCTCACACGGCGTGACACCTCAGGCTGTCGCGGGCGCGCTGTCGCTCTACCTCCTGCTGGGGCTCGTGTTCGCGTGGGTGATCGGATTCCTCGCCAAGGTGGAGGGCGCCCAGTATTTCGCCCAGCAGGCCAACGCGTCGACCAGCCAGATCGTTTACTTCAGCTTCACGACGCTCACCACGACCGGGTTCGGCGACCTGACCGTCGCGACCCACATCGGCCGCGCGCTGGCTGTGGTCGAGATGCTGCTCGGCCAGCTCTACCTCGTGACCGTAATCGGCGTACTCGTGGGCAATTTCGCCGGACGCTCGCGGCGAGCGCCGGAGTCACCACGAGCTTGACGCTGGGACCGCCCTAACGCGGAACGACACGGCCCCGTAACGCTTCGCGTTAGGGGAGCTTGTCGGCTTCAATCCACCGGCAAAACCTCGGCGAACGGTCGGTGGTTGCGTCACTAGGCCTGTACCGATCACAATCAGCTGTCAGGCACCAGAGTCTTCCCAGCATCGCGGACACTGGCTACAAGCGCATCAACCGCTTCGCCGACCGCTCCATCGGACAGATTTCCGTAGCCCACAATGAGCGCCGGCGACGGACCTTCTCCTCCCTCCAAAGCGATGCCGCGTGAGCGCGCGGCCGCAAGCGCGGCCTGCTCGCTGACTCCTTCAGGCAGACTAACCATCACGTATAGCCCCGCGGCCGCACCGGATACGCCCGCCTCGGGCAACTTGCGGGCGAGCGCGTCAAGCAGCGCGACGCGCCGACGACTGTAGAGGCGACGCTGACGGCGCAGATGGCGGTCAAGCTCGCCGCGTTCGATCATGTCGGCGAGCGCGAGCTGATGCAGTGGGGATGGCCAACCACCGATTCGGTGCTGGCGTGCGCCAACCGCGCCCGCTAGAGCGGGCGGGAGCACAAGCCAACCGAGGCGCACAGCCGGCACGAGCGTCTTGCTGGTCGATCCGCCATACACCACGTGCTCGGGCGCGAGACCTTGCAAGGAGCCGATCGGGTGACGGTCGTAGCGATACTCGGCGTCGTAGTCGTCCTCGACGATCAGCGCGTTACGAGTGCGCGCCCACGCTATAAGCGCGACACGGCGATCTCGTGAGAGAACTGCGCCAGTCGGATATTGATGAGCAGGCGCGAGGGCAACCGCGTCCACTTGCTCATGCGCAAGACGCTCGACGACCAAGCCATACTCGTCAACGGGTAGTGGCACAGTCAGCAGGCCAGCATCGGAGGCAGTCTCACCCATACCACGCCAACCGGGCTGCTCGATGGCGATCCTGCGCGCACCATTGGCCGCAAGCACAGCCCACAGCAGCCCGGCGCCTTGACGCAATCCGCCCGTAACCACGACCTGCTCGGATGTGGTGCGCACCCCACGGACCCTGCCGAGGTAGGCGGCGAGTGTCGCCCGCAGTTCAGGTGTCCCCGCCGGGTCGGGATAACCCAGCTGCTCGTCGGGAGTAGTTCGCAGCACACGTGTGAGCGCGGATAGCCACGCCGCCCTAGGGAAACCGTCCAGAGCGGGACGAAACGGGTTGAGGTCATGGCGTACCGTGGCCCGACGGGGCACATCCGTGGCCGCTAGAGCCTGCGGCAAGATGCTCGCCGCGACGGTGGTGCCAGCTCCACGCCGAGTCTGCAGATAGCCTTCGGCGGCAAGCTGAGCATAGGCATCAACGACTACTCCGCGCGAGACGCCGAGTTGAGCACAGAGCGTGCGTGTTGAGGGTAGCCGGCTGCCCGGGGCAAGGCGTCCGTTGAGCACAGCCTCACGGAGAGCGTGCTCCATCCGTGCGCGCATGGAACCGCCAGTCACGGCGACGATATCGAGATGTAGGTCCATTGGACCTACATTTTTATATCTGTTTGGCCCTTTTCATGGATCCAACTGACACCATAGGATAGGGCTCATGCCATCTTCCCAACAGTCCACACCCCGCCTCAGTGCCCCCTCAAACCGCACGCGTGTGCGACGGATGCCTGCTCGTGCCGACTATGACCGTGAGAAGATCGACGCGATCCTCGACGAGGCGCTCGTGGCGCACGTCGGCTTCTCCGTCGAGGGGCAGCCGTACGTGATCCCCACCTTGCACGCCCGGGTGGGCGCACACGTGTATTTCCATGGCTCCAGCGCCAGCCGTACGGTCCGCGCGCTGGCGGCCGGCACTCCTGTGTGCCTAACCGTCACACTGCTCGATGGTCTCGTGCTGGCGCGCTCGGCGGTGCACCACTCGGTCAACTATCGCTCGGTTGTTGTGTTCGGCCAAGCCACGGCGGTCGAGGACATGAGCGAGCGGATGGTCGCGATCGAGGCGTTTACCGAGCGGCTGATACCGGGGCGCTGGAGCGAGGTTCGCCCGCCCACCGCTAAAGAGCTAAAGGCGATCCAGGTACTCGCGCTGCCGCTCACCGAGGCCTCCGCGAAGGTGCGCTCGGGACCACCGCTGGACGATGAGGAGGACTATTCGCTGGATACGTGGGCCGGGGTGATCCCGCTCGGCACGATCGCCCACGCCCCGACGCCGGATTCGCGCCTTGCCGACGGCATCGCCGTGTCACCAGCGGCCCGCGAATGGGCCGCTGGGCGCGCCGGTTCAAATGCGAGATCGGCGATCAAGGAAGAGTGAGAACGTGGCCGACCCGCTGCTATGCCCGTAGTGAGGCATCGTCGAGTGCGATTTTGATGACGCGCGCAACACGGTCCAGATCCGCGTCGTAGGCAAGGAGAGTTGCGCCCCTGCGCCACGCGACAGCCGCGATCATGCAATCGAGCATCCCGCGTGGGGTGACGCCCTCCGCACGGCAACGACGGTAGATTGCAACGGCGCCATCGAAGTCAGCTACAGCGTCGAAGCTCAAAAGATGGAAGCGCAGCAGCAGCCGGCGGAGATCGGCCTTACGCTTCTCATCGCGCGCACCAGCCAATACCTCCACGAGGACGGGCTCGGTGACCGCCACAGGGCCCGCGCTGTCGATCAGCTCCGTAAGACGCTGATCGACGGGACTGCCGGTGGCACGGTCGTACTCAATCCACGCAGAGCTGTCCGCGAGGATCACGCCAACGCGCGGGGCGGCGTGTCCACGGGAATCTCAGAGATGGCGCGCGCTCCGTGCATCGCCCGTGCCTCATCGCGCCTCATGGGTTGTCCCGCCAGATGGCGGAGGGCGAGATCTACCGCCGCAGTCTTGGTGTGCACGCCGTAGCGGTCCATGATTGCCTGGACGTATGTGTTCTCGATCTCGATATTCGTGCGAACCATACTCATACACGTATTATACACCTTACGTGTACGCTACGTGCCTGCGCGCTGTACGCCCTAGTCACGACTCCTGCTTGTAGCTGATCGGGCCCATGCCTAAAACGTTCGGCGTGGTCGCCCAATCGCGCCGAGCGCAGCGTGCTTCAAATACCGTCCAGCTGGGTGCCAAACGGTCCATCCCAGCGCTATCCGGTCGCGGCGAAGTAGTAGAGGGTCATTCCTCCCCCGGTTAAGCTCTGCCCGGCCACGTGTACGACCGTGCCGTGCGACCTGATCCAGGCTTCGCGCGCACTGGTCGCGTCGTCGCGTCCGTCTGGGCCGCCGCCGGGAAACCCACCCAGCGAGCCGTCGTCGAGCAGGATGTAGTGCAACTGGCCAGTGGCGATGAAGTGCCGCAACTTGGCGAGGCTGGGCGCAGGGTCTGAGCCCATGAAGCCACCGATGTCGATCACGTTGCGGTTGCTTTGTAGCGCGATCGAGCCGGAGACACTCGAGCCGACCACGCGATCTGACCGCCGACGATCGAGTTGAACATCCGCAACGGCCCCGCAACGCCACCGAAGGCGCCACCGCCTCCGGGCGCCCCGTCAGCTCGTTCGCCGGACACACGACTGAGTCCATTGGCTCCAAATATGAGCGAGAACCACGAGTTGTCGGTGGTGTCACCCACCCACGGTCGGTCGGCGGTCGGTATCAGCATCATCGTGCTGTACCAAACAAAGCTCACGGCGAACATTGAGACTCCGCCGGCCAGCAGCTGGCTGAGACGCCTGCGCAGACCGCCCCGTCCGGCGATCAAGAAGGCCGTCGCCAGGCCAGGCACGATCAGATAGGCCTGCAGCATCTTCACGTTGAACGCGAGCCCGACGAACACACCGCACAACAACAAATGGCGCGTGCGACCGGACTGGAGCGCTCGAACCAACGCCCACGCCGCGGACAGCTCGAGCGCCACCAGCAGCGCATCGGGATGTTGAAGCGGCTGATCGTGAGGAAGATCGGCGTCAGCGCGAGCATTAGCGCGGCGAGAATCGCCGTGCGGTGTCCCAGTGTGCGCTTGACGGTGTTGTGGAGTACCAGCACAGAGCCCACTCCAGCGAGCTATGAGCTGTGTAAGCCGAATGTAGGAATGTCCCGCGACCCACCGCGCGACACGTCAGAATCGGGGCCGTGAGAATTCTCGTAATAGAGGACGACCGTGCCGTGCGCGAAGCCGTGCGTCGCGCGTTGACCCTCGGCGGATACGAAGTGCAAACGGCCGAAGACGGCGAGCAGGCGATCGAGAAGGTCGTACAGGATGTTCCCGACGCGGTGGTGCTTGACATCGGGTTGCCGGGAATCGACGGCCTTGAGGTGTGCCGCCGCCTGCGACTGCTGGGCAATCGCGTGGCGATCCTAGTACTCACGGCGCGCGAGCAGGTGAGCGACCGTATCGACGGCCTGGACGCCGGCGCCGACGATTACCTCGTCAAGCCGTTTGACGTGGGTGAGCTGCAGGCGCGTCTACGAGCCCTGCTGCGTCGCTCGGGCTCCCAGGGCGATCCCGACTCGCTGACATTCGCGGAGATACGACTCGACAGCGCGCGCCACGGCGCAGAGGTCGATGGGAGCTTCACCGAGCTGACCCGAACCGAGTATCAGCTGCTGGAGCTGCTGATGTTGAACCCGCGGCGTGTGCTTCAACACAGTCTCATCTACGATCGCGTGTGGGGTTATGACTTCGGCCCCACGTCGAACGCGCTGCGCGTATATGTGGGCTACCTGCGCCGCAAGCTCGAGCAGGTTGGTGCACGCTCGCTGATTCACACCGTCAGGGGCGTCGGCTACGTGTTGCGCGAGCCGTGACGCTGCGCGCGCGCATCGCGGCTGTCGCGGGGCTCGCGGTCGCGGTGGCTGTGCTCGTTGTCGCCGTCAGCCTGTATGTGGCAGTGCGCTCGGAGCTGCGTGGGGAAGTCAACAAGTCTCTGGCCCAGCGCGCCGCGGCGTTCACCGCGCCGCCATCGCAAACAGGCGGAGGGGGGCCTGGTCTTTCCGAGAGCTCGCCCCCGTCCGGCGCCGAACCGCCGCCGGATTACAACCCTGGCGGATTCCCGAGCAGCGTGCAGCCGGCGCCGCTGGGAGAACCGTCGGGCTACGTCGAGTTCATCTCCCCCACCGGCGCCGTGCACGTACCGAGCGGGCAAGGTCCGAGCACGACCATTCCGGTGAGCGCCGCCGACCGGACGATCGCAGGGCGTGGAAGCGGGCGTGCGCTGAGCGACAGAGCCGTCAAAGGGACGCATTTGCGGGTGCTGACGCTCGGCACTGGCGCGCGCGGCGCCTTGCTGATAGCACAACCGCTCACGGAGCTCGAAAGAGAGCTGAATCACCTCCTGCTGATCCTCGCGGTCGTGGGTGTCTGCGGGATCGCGATCGCTGCCGCACTGGGAGCGCTCGTCGCGCGGGCGGCGCTCGCGCCGATCGCGCGCTTCACTCGACGCACCGAGACGCTCGCTGGCGGTCTCGACCTTTCCGAGCGCCTGCCGAGCGGCGGGCGCGATGAGCTGGCACGATTGGCAGGCAGTTTCAACGCGACGCTGGACGCGCTCGAGCGCTCCGTAGCGGCCCAGCGCAACCTGATCGCTGACGCCAGCCATGAGCTGCGCACGCCGATTGCCAGCCTGCGCGCGAACGTCCAAGTGCTCGCAGACGCTGAGCGGCTGCCGGTCGAGGATCAGGTAAGTCTGCGCGCAGACATCGTCAGTGAGCTCGACGAGCTGACCCGTCTCGTGGGCGACGTGGTGGAGCTCGCGCGTGGCGCGGGACCCAAAGGCGTGGCGCGGGACATGCGTCTGGATGAGATCGTGCGAGACGCGGTCGGACGCACACGACGGCGCGCGGACCTGCGCTTTGAAGTGCACCTGGAGCCGACGACGATCCTTGGTGAAGCCGACCGCGTGGACCGCGCGGTTACGAATCTGCTCGACAACGCGCGCAAGTGGAGTCCAGAGGGAGCCCTGATCGAGGTTGACCTGCGCGATGGGATCCTGGCTGTCCGTGATCATGGCCCCGGCTTCGAGACGGCCGATCTACCGCGCGTGTTTGAGCGCTTCTACCGTGCCGACCGTGCCCGCAAGCTTCCCGGTTCGGGCCTGGGCCTCGCGATCGTGCGCCAGGCAGCGGAGGCCCATAGTGGCTATGTCAAGGCCGAAAATGCGCCCGATGGAGGAGCTCTCGTGCGAGTGAGCTTCGGGGCGCCCGTGGAGATCAGCTCACGCGTGCCGATCTGAGTCAGCTCGCGTGCCTACACTTCGCCGGTGCCCAACATCAACGATCCCGTCTTCGACGAGCCACGCGAGCATCCTGGGTTTCGCTGTTTGCGCGCTCGCATCAGCCGTCAGGCTGGAAGTGAGCGACTCGGTATGAGCCTGTGGGAGCTGCCGCCCGGTGAAGCCGCCTACCCATATCACCACCATCTCACTGAGGAGGAGTTGTTGTTCGTTGTGGATGGTCAACCGAGCTTGCGCACACCACAGGGGTGGCGCGAGCTGGCCGAAGGAGAGGTTGTCGCCTTCCTACGAGGCGAGCATGGGGCTCACCAGCTTGTCAATCGCACACAGGAGACCGTGCGCTTCCTGGCGATCAGCACCAGCGGCGAGCCCGACATCGTGATCTATCCCGACTCGGGCAAGCTCGGTGCGTTTGAGCGGCTGCCTGAGGGCGGCGGGCTGCGCGCGATGTTTCGCATGCGGGACACGGTGGACTATCACGACGGTGAGCGCCCACCTTCCAGCGAGGCGTGACGTCAGCTCACAACGACGTTGCCGATCGACTTCGGTGGCCGCGACTGAATACAGACCAGCTCGTTAGCGCAGCTGGTCGATGAAGCTGTAGATCACCATCAGGCTGACGAGTACGACAAACACGCGCAGCGCCCATAGCCCGGCGGTGGCGCGCCCGCCAAGCGCCGCTTGAGGGACAGGCCGCGAGGTTTCGTCCACGAACTGGTCGCGCTCGAGGTGCATGATCAGCTCGTCCTCGAAACGCTCCTGGCGCTGAAGGTCGCGCTCCTCGATAGCGGGGCTGTGATCGATTGGATCGATGGGGAGTGCTTGTGTGTTCATGCGCCGATTAGATGAACGCTCTGCAGGAAGGAGTCAACGCCGTAGGCGGCCCCACAGATCCCGACGAACGCGATAACCGCGATCCCAAACGTGTTCGTCGAGCGCCTGTTCACCCATGGTCCCATCAGCTCCCGGTCGTTGGCGAGCATGATGATGAACAGCAGACTGACGGGCAACAGCACGGTCGCGAGCACGTTGGCGTTGAGTGCGATCGAGAGTAGCGGCGCGCCCGGGATCAGGATCACTGCCGCCGCGAGCAGCGCGATGCCGATGTTCGCCAGGTAGAAGACGGCGGCGTTACGAGGCGAGTTGTTGAAGCTGTGGGAGACCCCAACGCATTCTCCGGCGGCGTAGGCGGTGCTGGCGGAGATCGTGAGGATCGCCACCGCTCCGGCCTCGACCAGTCCCAGCGCGAACACGGTCCCTGCCGCGCCACCCGCGACATGCTTCAGCGCCTGGGGAAACCCAGCGCCCGCGAACCCTTGGATGCCCGCGCCGCCGTGGGTGAGCAGCGCCGCTCCGGCGATCAGCGCGCCGATCCCGAAGATCGAGGCCAGCACCGCGCCCGTCGCGGTGTCGTAGCGACCGTGGCGGATGTCGGCGGGAGTCATGCCCTTGTCGGCGGAGGCGCTCTGTTGGAAGAAGATCATCCACGGCGTCACCGTCGCGCCGATCGTGGAGGCCAGCAGCAACAACAATGTGTTGAAGCTGCCGCCCGGAAACGGTTTGAAGCCAAACGCGCCTACAACCGTTGCGATGTGAGGTTTGACCAGGATCGCGGCCACCAGGAACAGGCCGTTGAAGAGCGCCAACCCAAGCACAATCCGCTCCCAACGCCAGTAGCGTCCGCCGCTGAGAGTGAACAGAACCAGCGCCAACCCGAGCGCCACCGCCACGCCGGAGCCGAGCTGGAAATAGGCGAGCCCGACGCGGATCGCGACGAACTCGGCGACGAGCGTCACGAGGTTCGTGAGAGTGAGGTCGCCGGCGCCGAACCAGCCCCACACCCTTCCAAAGCGCTGCAGCACCAGCTCGCCGTAGCCGCGATGGGTGACGGCGCCGACGCGCATGCACATCTCCTGACAGACGAACGCCATCGCAAATAGCACGGGGATGAACGGCACGAAGAACCCCAGCCCGTATTGCGCGCCGTCGGAGGCATAGGCGATCATGCTCGGACCGTCATTCTCACCGAGCATCGCGAGGATTCCGGGCCCCACGAGCAACCACAGAAGACGCCAGCGCTTGCTGTGTCTGCGAGCGTGATGAACACGCGAACGGTCGTGCGAGCGCGCCGCGTCCTCCTCAGTCAGAGGCGGCAGGACGAGGCCGGGGGCGGCAGCGGCTTCAGCCGCGGCCATCGAGCCGCTCTCCGGGGACAGAAGCTTCAATCTCACCGCGCGTGTGCTCGACCTCTGGAGGCATCTGGTTGACTTCCACAGGCACCTGGTCGACCTCCACACGCATGGCATCCGCGAGCTGGCCACCGATCGCGTGCTCGCTGTCTCCGAAGCGGACAAACAGCGGGCCGCCGAAGGGCTGGCGCTCGCGTACGACGAAACGATCTCCCGGCTGGATCCCGCAGTCGGTCAGGTAGCGCAACATCCGCGGGTCTGAGTCCGACACGCGCACGAAGACCCCTTGCTCACCGACCTGCAAGCTCTCCATACTGCGCGTCGAGCGCTCTTTCAGCTCGAGATCGGCGCTGGGAATCGGGTCGCCGTGGGGGTCCACCGTCGGGTGCCCCAGCTTGGCCGCGATCAACCGCTCGAGATCCTCGGATAGCACGTGCTCCAGGACCTCGGCCTCGGCGTGAACCCGATCCCATGGCATCCCCAACGAATCGGCTAGAAAGCTCTCGATCAGACGGTGGTGACGGATGACCTCCAGCGCGAGTCGCTGTCCGTCGGCGGTGAGCCGCACTCCTCGGTAAGGCACGTGCGTGATGAGGCCTAGTTCGTCGAGCTTTTTGAGCATCGCCGAGACCGAGCCCGACGTGATGCCCAGTCGCTCCGCCAAAGCGGTAGTGGACACCGGCTCGTCGCTGCGCGACTGCAGCGAATAGATCGCCTTCGAATAGTCCTCGACAGCCGGGGAACGCATTAGATCGTTGCTCGCCATAGCAATATGATATGGCATACCAAGAAATTTTTCAAGACATCGAAGAATCTAAAGCCCCATTGGCCAAGAGCCTCATTGCTAAGCAGTCCCGGCTTTTGGGTGCTGAACGCTCCTGGCAGTCGGCGACACTGGCGTCGTGTCTGACGCCAGCGGCGGGGCACGAACACCGTGCCTGACGCCCAACGGTGGGGCACGAGCACCATGTCTGACGCACAACGGTGGGGCACGAACACCATGCCTGACGTCCAGCGGTGGACGCGAGCACCATGTCTGACGCACAACGGTGGGCGCGAGCACGAGTCAGATCCGATACGACGGGACGGTCAGTTGGACGCGATCGGCGTCGAGTCCGATCGCCGTGCCGCTGACCTAGCCTTGATGTAGCCGAGCTTACGTCTGCGCGGTGGGGCCCTGCTGATCTTGATTGCTAGCAGCCCGGCGGGTGCTCCACCAGCTCCAGCCGCCGACGGCGACGACCGGCACCACGAACATCGCGGAGGCGTACCAGTGCATCATGCAGGCGAGCACGGTCATCGGTCTCTCAAAAGCTACCACGCTCGCCTGCCGTCCATAGCGTAGTCACGCTCAAGCGGCGCTCCGCGCGCGGCGGGCCGTGAGCAGACCGCCGGCGCCGGCGATCAGGCCGAGCGCGCCCACCACCAGCGCGGTGATCGCGAGGCTCTCGCTGGCGGCGCCGAGGAGCCGGTGTGGACCGGCGCGACGCTCGTGGCCTGCCCTGCCGGTGTTTGCCCGGGCGTGGGCCCAGCCTCGTTGCCGGCCACTTCCTCGATCAGGCCGCCCTTGGCGGTTATGTTGACCGTCGGAGCGGAATATTCGGCGTTTGGCGGCCCGATCCAGTGGATCACCTTGCCGTTGCTGTAGTACTGGACGGTCTTGAACGCCAACGACTTACCGGCGAGGTCGCTCGGCATGGCGATCGACAGTGGGAACTGGATGAATGAATTGTCTTCGAGGCGTCCGAGCGCGGAGCGGTCGCCTGTCCAGATGATCTGTGAAACCTCTTCGCTGATCGGGCCTTCGTCGGTTTGGATCGGCGTGGCGAGCTTGGTCGTGATCTTCTTGACACTCCAGCCGGGCACGTTCTGGGTATCGATTTCGGTGAACCCCGGGGGCACGAGCATGTCGATCTCATACGCGTACGCACCCGCCTGCTCACCGGGCACGCGTACGTCGAGGGTCACGAACGCGCCGGCCGGGATCGTGTTGGGGTGCAAACTTATGTGCGCTTGCGCCACGCCCGGGATGCTCAGCGTCGACAGCGCGAGGAACGCGGCAATAATCTTCGGCCTCATGTGTCCTCCTGATTTGATGGTCATTTGACGGGTACTTCGATCGTCTTTGCGTACTCTTCGAATTCGGACACCCGATCGGTGATCTGCAGCTGCCATGTGCCGCCTGGACTGAGCTCCGCGGAGTTCAGTACGTAGTGCCCAGGCCCGGCGAGGTTGGCCTGCAGCGGCAGCGGACCGATCCCCTTGGAGGGCAGCTTGGCGGTGACCGTGAGTTCCTTAGTGGCGGTGAACTGCGCGCCCGTCTTCGCGTCGATTAGGTACATGTGAACGGTGTTGAGCCCGACCCGTGCCGGTTCGACGGTCATCTCAAGCTCCGCTGGGCCAAGCGAGGTAGTAGTCGAGAATGGCCCGCTCGCCGCGTCGATCGGGGGGGCATAACTGATCAGCGCAGCGGTCACGCCAAACACCGCGAGCATCAGCGTTAGCTCAGCGCGCATCGAACGGCGTACCACGACGCCGTCGTGCCCAGGTGGCTCGCCGGCACTGGTGAGCCGCTTGAGTGCGGGAATCACGCGTTGGCGGTTGACCCAACCGAAGCCGAGCAGCACAGTGAACAGTGCAACCTTGATGATCACAAGCGCGCCGTAGGTGCTGTGCAGCAATCCGTCGAGGCTGCGCACATCGATGTAGGCCTGGATTGCGCCCGTGATTGCGATCGCGATCACACACGCGAGCGCGAGGGGCGAGAAACGCGCGAGGGTCGCCAGCAGCAGACGGCTGCGCTGGGGTCCCTCAAGCTGCCGTGTGGCGGCGGGCAGAGCGATCAGCAGGCACGCGATTCCGCCGACCCACACGCTCGCGGCGAGCACGTGCAGGGCGTCGGACGGGAAGAACACGCCTGTGGGCTCCTGGATGCTCGCGTGGCCGCTGAGCGCCGGCGTGACCGCGAGAAAGCCAACACCAAGGGCCACAAGAGTCATCTCGACATACGACTGGGAGGCGCCGACCGCGATACCTTCGGCGCCGAGCGTGGCCTGACGCAGCGCGGGAACCGTCTCGCGTCGCGAGAGCCGAGACGGGATCAGCACTACTCCAAGCGCCACCCACACGAGTCCCCTCAGTCCCCATACCTCTCCGAAGCGGCTTTTCAGTGTGTCGCTCACGATCACGCCTTTCAGCGACGCCCACAGCGACACGCCGGCGGCGCTCGCGCCCTGCAGCAGGATGCCGAGCACGCTCACAAACACGCCGAGCGCCACAGCCACCAGCAGCAGCAGTTCGATACGTCTGGCAAACGCATGCGAGGCGGCTACCCAACCAGGCTCCGCGCCGGCGCTCGCGGCGAACGCGGGCAGCCACGCGAACACGAGAAACGCCAGCCCGCCGATGCCCAGCGCTAGCGAGAGGTAGTCGAGCGCGCGCACCACACCAAACGCCAGCTTCGTCAGCTCGCCGCTGGAGTTGCGCCCGATCAACCCCGCAACGGTGAACTTCGGAGCGGCGCCTGCGTGGCCGATGTTGAACACCAAGCCGCCGTACACGATGTGCGTGTCGGCCGAGATCACCCGATAGGTGCCGGTGTAGGTGCCGTCCGGCAATCCTGGCTTCAGCCCAACGCCCATCCAGTGCTCGTTGCCGTCGGGGTGGCTCACGTCGAGGTTGTCAACCTCTTCGCCCTGCGCGTTGTACACGCGCACGGCCCCCAACGTGCCGCCCACGGCTTGGTTGAACTCGAAGACCACCTGCGCGGGCTGCTTGACGACGGTCGAGCCGGTCTGGGGTGAGGTTCCAAGTAGCTGTGCGTGCGCGAGCGCAGCCGGTGCGCTTGCGAGCATCCACGCACCGGCCAGCGCGAGCAAGAAGATCGGGCGGGCGATGCGCGGCGAGCCGGTCAATCCTCCGAGCGGGACCAGGCGGAGCCGCTCGGCGACGCCAAGACCGGCACGAGCGCAGCCGCTCAATTTTGCGTCCGATGGGCTCACCATGCTTCACCGCCACCCGAAGCCGCACCGCCGCCACCCGAAGCCGCACCGCCGCCACCCGAAGCCGCACCGCCGCCACCCGAAGCCGCACCGCCGCCACCCGAAGCCGCACCGCCGCCACCCGAAGCCGCACCGCCGCCACCCGAAGCCGCACCGCCGCCACCCGGGCCGGGCGTGGCGGAACGCGCGCGGCGCCTGCGCACCCACACGACGAACGCGAGCGCGAGCGCGATGATCAAGACGAACACCACGATCGCCGCGATCGGCGCTTTCGAGTTCTCCGGTACCCAATACAGTTCGCCGTCGATCGCGCCCTTCTGCGCGCCCACCGCGATCGGCACGCTCCAATCGAAGATCTTCGTACGCCTGCTCTTGTCGGTGACCTGGGGGGGCGTCACCGGGCTCATCCAATGAATTCGATGGTCGTGCCATTCGAACTGACCGGTACGGTCTACCACCACCCACTTCGGCGGATCGCTTGCGCTGGCCGACGCCGGCACCGTCACGTTGGCGTAGAAATTCGTGTTGAGATACACCGCCGGTGAGCGCACGTTCTGTTCGGTCGTGCCGTTGGGCTGTACGCGCGCGTAGGGCTCTCCCGAGTAGCCGTAGATCGTGACGGTCTTGCCGGTGTTGTTGCGCAACAAGATTCGGTCGGCGAACTCGAGCACTTCGAGGCTCAGACCAGAAACTTTTGGAGTGACGGAAGTTATGTAGGAGCGGTAGTCGTAGCTGCTGCCCTGGTCGTTGATCGGGTTGTCGCTCTCGGGCGTCGAATTTGTTTGTGTGGGTGTGCTCGCTACGCTCGCAAGCGCGTTGCCCGCCGGCGCCAGCGCGAGCGCGCCCAGCAGGGCGAGGGTCATACGGCGTGACATGGGTGCTCCTTGGAGCTCGAAGGGACGAGTGAAGGCGAGCGGTCACACAGCACTCGCCCGCGGGCGCGCATGCTTGACCGATCGCTCACGGCGATTCGACGCGCCCGTCGGGGCGCGGTCCTTCTGGCCTAACTTGCCGTCGTGCAGGCGGGCGGCGGGCGAACCGCCAGCGCGCGGGCGATCAGCAGCCCACCGTGCGGAGCCACCACGAAGCGCCGCGCGCCGCGCGGAACGCTCAAACGAGGCCGCGGCCAGTGTGCGCGCCGTGTGGCGCAAAGAACAGTGAGGATCCGCTCACCCGGATAGCGACGCAACAGCAGCGGCACCGCCAGCGCCAACGCCGGCAATAGGCACAACGCGTTCGGATCGAGCACCACCAACCCCGCCATCGTGACCACGAGAACCGCGATTGCGAGCAGCGCGAGCATGCGACCCTTGTTGGACATCGGGTCGCAGCTGCTCGAGTTCATCCAAACCGACACGTCGGATCGAACACTACTCCTCCACGCACCCACCGGCGTTACGTGCCCACGGCCGACAGTAGCCACAGCCCAAAGCTCGTGAACGCCACCATCACAGCGAGCATCCAGTACTGCGAGCGGATCGCCTCCTCCCCGCTTCGATAGATGCTGAGCGAGCGGTCGTGCGCGAGCGCGAGGCCCCCGACATGGCCGCTGACGAGCGCCACGACCTGCACGTACCAGATCAGCGCGTAGGAGATGATCGTGTAGTCGATCCGATAAGCGCTCGAGCCGAGCAGGTTGGCGCCGTTGCCAAGCGGATCGGAGGCCAGGTAGCCCATCGCCTGCCCCTGCCAGATCAGCAGCGAGAAATAGTGGGCGAGCACGTAGGCGAAGCCGATCGGCACGAGCGTGTGGGCGAACACGCGCGTCAACGTGCGCTTGTCATAGCGCGGGCTCACGCTGTGCACGCCGATGATCCCCAGCCGGTAGATGCCCGCCACGAGCACCACGCACGCCACCAGCCCCACCGAGTAGGTGAGCTCAAGCGCTGGTATTTGGTTGAAGCCCAGATCGGCCACCAGGCTCTGCAGGCTGGACTCGTTGGTGCGCCACACGCCACCGTTGCTGAACCCGTCGAAGGTGGTGGTGCCGATCACGGTGCACACAAGCCCTACCGTGCCGGCGATCACCGGCATGTCGGCCAGCCCACTCAGCGGCCGGCGCACATACACGACGCCGTCGTCGTCCTGGCACAGTGGCGCGAGGCGAGAGAACAGGTTGAAGTAGGCGCCGAACCCGTCGGCGCGCTGCGTCCACTCCTCCACACCGAACAACGCGATCCCGGCGAGCATCACCAGGAAGTACCCGAGCGCCAACGCCGCCAGGGTCGATGGCTGATCCCGGTCCGGGGTCACATACACGAGCTCGCACCACGCGAATCCGATCAGCGCCGCCACCGCCGGCCACATGCCGAGCTTCTCTGGATAGCGCAGCAGCGGTGGGCGTGCGAACGCGCGCGGCGCCGCGCGACGGCCCATCCACCTGATCGCGCGCGCGAACGAGCGCCACGGACTGAGCGCGCGGAACACGTCGCCGCACAACGCGCTAGCGAGCGGCGTGCCGACCCAGAACACCACGTAGACGAATGTCGGCGTGAAGTTTGCGCTCCACACTTGGGTTCCCGCGAAGCCCGCGTAGACCACGAGAACGAACAGGCCTATCCCAAAAAGACTCGCCAACCACACAATCACCGCAGGCATACGGAACAGCCGCTTGCGGCGCTCGCTTTGCAGCTGCGGGCTCCTCCACATCGTCGAGAGCGCCACGAACGAGACGACCAGCACGATCGCGGCGGTCCAACTGAACAGCCACACGGGGATCGGCAGATCGGCCTTGCCGACGATCCCATGCGCGAGCGCTTCCTGCGGGAACGCCAGCGTCGCCGTGCCGAGGGCGCCGAGCACCGATGACAGCAGACGACGCGCGGTGATCATGCGCGCGCCAGTGTATGCGAGGCTTTTGGTGGATGGCGACGCTTGCCACATCGACCACCGCCTTCGGCGCGCTCACGCAGCTCGGACCGCTGACTCTGCTGGGTCTCGCCTACGCCAAGCGCGTGCACACGCTCGGGCTCCAGCGCCGGCCTGTGCCCGGCTGGCGCCAGGCGTGTTTCTATGGCGGCTTCGTCACGATCGGCGTCGCGCTGACTTCGCTTGGCGGAGTCAGCCAGGAACTGCTGACGATGCACATGGTCGAGCACCTGCTGTTGGGCGACATCGCCGCGCTGCTGATCGTGCTCGGCCTGACCGGTCCGCTGATCGCGCCGATTCTGCGCGTACGGCTGTTCGACCGCCTGCGCGTGCTCGCCAACCCGCTGATCGCGTTCCCGCTGTGGACGATCGACTTCTACGCGTGGCACCTGCCGATCTTCTATGAAGCTGCGCTGCGCCACGCCGGTGTGCACGCGCTCGAGCACGCGATGTTTCTCGGCTTCGGCATCAACATGTGGATGTGTTTGTTTGGGCCGCTGCCGATGCCGAGCTGGTTCGGCAACTCGGCGAAGCTCGGCTACATCGTCGCGGTGCGGCTCGCCGGCACGCTGCTCGGCAACATCTTCCTGTGGTCGGGCACCGTGTTCTACTCCTATTACATCCACGGCGACGCGGTCTGGCACGTCTCCCCGATCGCCGACCAGAACGTCGCCGGCGCGGTGATGATGATCGAGGAGAGCATCCTCACGCTGGGCCTGTTTTGCTGGCTGTTCCTGCGCGCCGCGCGCCAGGGCGAGGAACGCCAGGACCTGCTCGACTTTGCCGGGTCGCACGGGCTGACGCTCACCGAGGAGCGGGCCACACGCGCGGTCAGCGCCGGCCGCGGCGCCGAGCTGCGCCAGCGCCTGGAGAGCGGAGCCGAGCCGGCACAAGCGACACGCGATCCGCGGCCCGAGCGGACCGTCCCCTGATTCTCAGCTGGAGGCCAACAACGGCACGTCGTGGGCGATTTCCTTCGGCGCGAAGCTGGACGCGTACACGGTGGTTCGCTTGCCGCTGGCGCTGACCCCGTACACGAGCCCGGTGTGGTTGATGAACTGTGGCTGCGCGGCGTCCTGTTCGGAGCCCACGCCCCACGCCTTCCACACGGGCGCGAGTTCGTGCGCGGAACCAATCAGGTACTGCATGCGGCCGGTCATCCCGTGGTCGGCCAGGAACGCCGCGACCGTCTTGGGGGTGTCGCCGCGCGGGTTGACCGACACGGCGATCACCTGCGCCTTGGAGGACTCGGCCGGCCCCAACAGGTTCTGCGCAACGCGCAGGTTCGACGCGATCAGCGGGCACACATCGGGACAGTGGGTGTAGAGGAACGTGACCAACACCGCCCTGCCGCGATACTGGTCGATGTTGACCGCTTCGCCCTTGTAGTTGCGCAACGACAGCGGCGGCGCGGGGCCCGGGGGCGCGAGCACCGAGCCGTCGTAACTCGCCGACTTAGCGGTGCGGATGTTGCCGATCGTTGGGTGCTTGCTGGCGTTGCTCGTCGTCAGCAACGCCACGCCGCCGGCGATCACGATGATCACGAGCAGCGCGAGCATCACACGCGGGCTCAACCCGCCGCCCGCGGGCAGCTCGGTGGGCTCGGCCGGTGGCGACTGCTGAGCTGCCATGATCTCCCGAAACTAGCACCCCTGGAGGAGCCGCATGCAAGTTGAGTGGTTTGGACAATCCGCCTTCGCCCTGACCGCGCCCGACGTGGCGATGTTCATCGACCCCTTCGGCGACCTTTCGCCGCTGGCCGAGCGCGGCATGCAGTTCGACTACCCCGCGATCGACACGGGCGCGGTGGACCTGCTGCTGGTCACCCACGAGCACCTCGACCACAACGGCGTCGAGGCGATCACAGGCGACCCGACCGTGCTGCGCTCCACGGCCGGCCGGCTGGAGTCGCCGATCGGGGAGGTCGTGGCGGTCGCCTCCGAGCACGACGAGCAGGCCGGCACCGCGCGCGGGCCCAACACGATCTTCGTGTTCACACTCGACGGAGTGCGCGTCGCGCACTTCGGCGACTTCGGCCAACGTGAGCTGCGCGAGGAGCAGGCGGAGGCGATCGGCGAGATCGACCTGGCGATCCTGCCGGTCGGCGGCGGCCCCACGATCGGCGCCGCCGGGGCCGCGGCGATCGTGCAGCGCCTGTCACCGAAGTGGGTGGTGCCGATGCACTACCGCACTCCCCGCATCGGGTTTCTGGAGACCGCCGATGAGTTCCTCGGGTCGATGGACCGCGTGCAGCGCCTGGACGCGGCGAGCTTCGACACGAACGAGCTACAGGCCGGCGACGGCCCCACCGTGATCGTGCCCGCCACCCCGTAGCGCCTCGGTTCGGTTCTGGATGCCGACCGCTCGTAACCTGCTCAACCTGAAGTCAGTCGAGAAGGGCTACGGCAGCCGCTCGGTGCTGCGCGATATCACGCTGGGTGTGGCGGCGGGCGAGCGAATCGGCGTGGTGGGGCAAAACGGCGGCGGCAAGTCCACGCTGCTGCGCCTGATCGCGGGTGTAGAACAGCCGGATGCGGGCGCAGTGACCCGCGCAGGCGACGTGGGCGTGGCGCTGCTGGGCCAGCGCGAGGAGCTCGACGCGCACACGACGATCCGCGCGGCGCTCATTGGCGAGCGCGCCGAGCACGAATGGGCCGCCGACAGGGCGTTTCGCGGCGTGCTCGACGGCCTGCTGGGGGGAGTGGCGCTGGAGCGTTTCCCCGCCGGCATCGACACCCCGATCGACGGCCTCTCCGGAGGCGAGCGGCGCCGTATCGCGCTGGCGCGCCTGCTGCTGGACCCCCCGGAGCTGCTGCTGCTGGACGAGCCCACCAACCACCTGGACGTCGAAGGCGTCGATTGGCTCGCACGCCATCTGGCCGCGCGGCGCGGGTCGATGCTGGTGGTGACCCACGACCGCTGGTTCCTGGACGCGGCGTGCACCGCTACATGGGAGGTCGCCGAGGGCGCGGTCCATCAATATGAGGGCGGCTACGCCGCGTACGTTCTCGCGCGCGCCGAGCGCTACCGCCAGCAGGCAGCGCGCGAGGACCGGCGTCAACAGCTCGTGCGCAAGGAGCTGACATGGCTGCGGCGCGGGCCACCGGCGCGCAGCACCAAGCCGAAGTTCCGTATCGAGGCCGCCAACGCCCTGATCGCCGAGGAGCCCGAGGTCCGCGATCGCGCCGAGCTACTGCGCTTTGCCACTTCGCGCCTGGGCAACAAGGTGTTGGACGCGCTCGACGTGTCACTCACGTTCGGCGCCCGCACGGTGCTGCGTGGCGTGTCCTGGCGCCTGGGCCCGGGCGATCGCGTGGCCCTCGTTGGGGTCAACGGCTCGGGCAAGACAACGCTGCTGAAGCTGTTCACCGGAGAGCTCGAGCCGACTTCGGGCGTGCTCCAGCGAGGCACTACGGTTCGCCTGGCGCACCTATCCCAGGACACGGTCGAGATCCCAGGGCACCTGCGCGTGCTGGAGTCCCTGCAGGAGCTGCGCAGCAACGCCGTGCTCAGTGATGGGCGCGAGATCACGGCGACGATGCTGTGCGATCGCTTTGGCTTTCGCGGTGAAAAGGGACGTACGCTGGTGCGCGACCTGTCCGGTGGAGAGCGCCGGCGGCTCGGCCTGATGCGTCTGCTGATGGAAGGGCCGAACGTGCTGCTGCTGGACGAGCCCACCAACGACCTCGATATCGACACGCTCACGGCACTGGAGGATCTGCTCGACGGCTGGCCTGGCACGCTGGTGGTGGTCAGCCACGACCGCTACTTCGTGGAGCGAGTGTGCGATGACGTGCACGCCCTCACTGCCTCCGGCGGGATCCGCCACATCCCAGGTGGGATCGATCAGTACCTTCAAGAACGCCGCGACGCCGAGCAGTCCCAGTCCGCGCACGGGACCCCTGACGCGCAGATCTCACCCAGACTGGCAGCGAGGGACGCGCTCGCGGCGCCGCAGGGCCTGACTCCCGGCGCGGCGGTGCGCGCCACACGCAAGCTGACCCAACGCGCCGAACGGGAGCTCAAACGCTTGGAACGCGAGATCGCCAAGCTGGTGGAGCGCGAGCGCGCGCTGCACCAGCAGATGGCGGCGAACGCCACCGACCATGGCCGCCTCACGACGTTCCAAGCCGAGCTCGAGCGGCTCGTCGCCGAGCGTGAGCGGTTCGAGACTTCGTGGCTCGAGACGTCCGAGTCGCTCGAGCAGTCGCTCGAGCGATGACGATCACCAACCAGCGCGCGCCCACCAGAAGCGCGCGCCGGCATTGGTGGCGGGCGCTCGACGAATCGTGCATCGAGCGATCGACTCGCGCAAACGCGCGCGATGGCGCCCAGCGCGACGGACCCATTCCCCACTAAGGTCAGCGTATGACCTACATTCCTCCGCGAGAGATCCTCGAACGTTACGCGTCCGTGCTCGTCAATTTCGCCTTGGGCAGCGGGCAGGGTGTCCAACAGGGAGACGTCGTGCGCGTGGTGGCTTCCGAAAGCGCAAAGCCGCTCTATGCCGAGTTGCGCAAGGCGGTGTGGCGAGCCGGTGGGCATGTGATCGGCGTATATGAGCCCGACGACGACCAGCGCATGAACTTCTCGCGTGATTTCTTTGACTCGGCCAGCCAAGCCCAGCTCGACTATTTCCCAGCCCGCTACATGCGGGGGCTGGTCGATGAAATGGACCACCAGGTGTCGATCATCGCCGACAGCGATCCGCACGCGCTCGAGTCCGTCGATCCCGCCCTGATCATGCGCAGGGGCGAGACCATGCGACCACTGCTGGACTGGCGCGGACAGAAGGAGAACGCGGGTCGCTTCAGTTGGACGCTCGGCCTTTATGGCACGCCGGCGATGGCAGCGGAGGCCGAGATCGGAGTGGAGCAATACTGGGAGCAGATCGTGCACGCGTGTTTCCTCGATGTAGAGGACCCCATAGCACGCTGGCGCGAGATCGGAGCACGCCTGGACGAGACACGCGAGCGTCTCGACGCGCTGGACATCGAACGGGTCCATATAAAGGGTGAGGACGCCGATCTGTGGGTCAGCCTCGGAGCACAGCGTCGCTGGCTCGGTGGGCGAGGTCGCAACATCCCCAGCTTCGAGATCTTCACAAGCCCCGACTGGCGCGGCACGGAGGGCTGGATCCGCTTCAACCAGCCGCTCTACCGCTATGGGAATCTCGTCAAGGGGATCCGACTCGCGTTCGCCGACGGGCGCGTGACAGAGGCCAGCGCGGAGCACAACGAGCGCATCCTCACCGAGATGATCGCCACCGAGGGAGCGAACCGCGTCGGCGAGTTCTCCCTCACAGACCGGCGCTGCTCGCGAATCACACGCTTCATGGCCCACACGCTGTACGACGAGAACGTGGGGGGTCCGTTCGGCAACACCCACATCGCGCTCGGGCGCTCCTATCAGGACGCCTACGCGGGCGACCCCGCCGAGCTCAACACAGAGGAATGGGAGCAGCTCGGCTTCAACGATTCGAGCGTGCACACCGACATCGTGTCTACCACCGATCGGATCGTTACCGCCCAACTGCGAAACGGCGAGCAGCGCGTGATCTACCGCGACGGCGAGTTTCTGCTCGACTGACGCTGGACGGCTGCCTCCAACGACCGTGACCGTCCATATGTTCAGCATTTGAACGCAAGATGGGACACTCGGCCCATTGGCTATCGGGGCCTCAGCGAAGACACTGAGTCGGCAAAGGAACTGCCAGTCGGCAAAGGACTACCGCTTAGGCGTGTTGACCGTGCCTGCGCCGTTGACATTGAGTAGCCGGGGTCCGACGGACCCAATATCTGTGAGCGCCAAGGAAGGCGGAGTGACATGTTCAGAAGACTGGTATTGGGATTCGCGGGCATCGTGGCAATTCTCGCCTTGGCGTTGACCGCCGCCGGCTCGGCCTCGGCCGCTCAGCGCATCGACCTGAAGGTGCTGCTGCTCGGCACTTCCAGCAGCGAGCCGGACTTCGTCTCCTGGCAGGCGGCGCTGCAGCGCGAGGGCGTGCCGTTCGAAACGATCGTCAGCTCGCCCGGACACGCGTCGATCACCGCGGCGAGCCTGTCGGACACACTGGCGGGCGGCACCCAGGAGGGCAAGTATGAGGCCATCATCGTGTCCGTCGCCGGCCTGCCGGAATGCACCGAATCCGGGTGCGTCTCAACGCTCTCGCAACCTGAATGGAGCGCGCTCGAAGAATACGAGCATACCTTCAACGTGCGTCAGCTAACCGGGGACGTATTTCCAGGCTCAACCTACGGCCTGAACAGCCCGACGTCCTCGGGCGCACTGGACGGCACCCAAGCAACGCTCACCAGCGAAGGAAAGACAATCTTCCCCTACCTCAACGGTACGGTCACGATGGACACCGGCACTTACGGCTACCAGGCCACCCCACTGAGCACCCAGGCGACCGGGGCCAGCTTCGAGCCACTGCTCGACGGTCCGGGTGGCTCGGCGCTCGTGGGCATCTACACGCACCCGAGCGGCGTCCAGGAAATGCTCGAGACCTTCAACCAGAACCAGTATCAGCTGCAGTCCGAGCTACTGCGCCACGGCGCGCTTAACTGGGTCACGCGCGGCGTGTACTTCGGTGACCAGCGCAACTACGTCGAGATGGACATCGACGACACGTTCACGCCCGACGACGCGTGGGACACAACCACGCACACGATCGACTACAGCGACGCCGACGCGTTGCGCATGCAGCCGGCCGACGTTGACTATGCGGCGAACTGGTCGCTGACGAACAGTTTCCGCATGGAACAGCTGTTCAACGGCGGCGGCAGCGTCGAATATCAGGAGAACCATGGCGGCACGGACCCGGTGCTGGCGGAGTTCCAGAAGACGGACCCCGCGACCGGCAAGCCCTACGCGAGCTCGTTTGGTTGGCTGAGCCACACTTACGACACGCCCTATCTGGATGTGGGTTGTGCCACACAGAACTACATCGAGGCGGAGCTCAACGAGAACACCAACTGGGCCGCAGCGGCGGCGGGCGCCACACCGGGGACGGGCGGTCTCGGCCTGACGGAGACCTTCGAACCGGGCGTCGCGTTGGGGGCGGAGAACCCGCACGTGTTCGTGCCAGGCAATCACTCCGGCTTCGCCGACCTCGTGCCGGGCAATCCGGCAACGGTCGATCCGCCCGATCTGGACCCCTCGACCGTAGAAGAAAGCGGCGGCACGCTGCCGGCGGGCACCTATCAGTACGCGGTCACCGACCAGTTCACCGACTCGTCCAGCGTGGGGCAGTCGGCGGCCTATGTGACCGAACCGCTGACGGTACCGGCGGGCGGGTCGGTCAAGCTGGAATGGGAGGCCATCTGCCACGCCGCCGACTATCTGGTCTATCGCGAGGTCTCTGCCAGCAACGAATGGTCGTTGATCGGCACGGTCGCCACGCCGCAGTCCGCCACGCTGCCCGACAGCAGCTCTGGCGAACCGGCCTCGACGAGCAATGTCAGCGGGGGTGGCGAGCTGCAGCAGTTCTTCACCGACAGCGGCACGACTGGCACGGCGCAGCCCGGGTGGACGCCTCCGAGCACAGAGAACGCGGTCGAGTCGCCGTGGGAGCAGAACCCCTACTTCATTCCAGCGCTCGAGGCCGTCGGGATCACCGACGTCGGCGCGGACGCCTCCAAGGCCTACCCCACTCCGCCCGAAGACCAGTTCGGCCTAGGAACCAACTACATCGGGGGCGAACACGCGGCCGGGGAAACGTTCCTCGACGGCACATCGCAGGTCGTGCCGCGCCACCCGATCAACATCTACTACGACGCTTCCACCGAGGCGCAGGAGGTTGACGAGTACAACACGCTGTACCTGCCTCCTTCGCTGGGCGGCGAATGCGCGCCGAGCCCCACGACGACCTGCGAGAGCAAACCGGCGAACTTCTCGGAAGTCGTGGGCAGCGTTGTGTCGGGCATGTTCCAGAACATGATGAACAACGATCCTCGGCCCAGCTATGTGCATCAGACCAACCTTTTGGGTGAGCCACCCCCAGGGCCGGCGACGACCGACACACCCCCGAACACGCCTGAGACGACCGGCGACGGGTTGCTGTACTCGGTGCTCAACCCGCTGCTGGCCGAGTACCACGAATATTTCAACGCGAGCGCACCTTACGAACAGCTGACGCTGGCGGCGATTGGCAATCTGCTCGGCGAGCAGGCGACGTGGAAGAGCGCGCTTGCCGCCGGTCAAGTCAGCGGCTACATCGAAGGCAATCAAGTCACGATCCTGAATTCGGGCACCGGCGCGGTCAACATGCCGCTGACCGGCGTCACCGGGGTGGGCTCGCTCTATGGCGGCATCCAGTCCGGCTGGACGAGCGTGGCCGCGGGAACGAGCACCCATACCGCACCGACGGCATGGCCGGGAGGCCCGGCGATCAGCGCCAATCCAGCCAGCAAGACCGTGACGGCGGGCGAAAGCGCGACGTTCACAGCGGCCGCGTCCGGCGTGCCAACGCCGACGGTCCAGTGGCAGGTCTCGACCAACGGCGGCACAACGTTCACCAACGACACAACCGACACTGGCAACACGACCGGCACACTCAGCGTCGCGAGCACCACCACCGCACTCAGCGGCTGGGAGTATCGCGCCGTGTTCAGCAACTCGGTCGGCTCGGCGACGAGCACAGCGGCGACGCTGACCGTGAACCCCAAGGCAGAAGCGCCGAAGATCACAGCCAACCCGGCCGCTAAGACCGTGACGGCGGGCGAAAGCGCGACGTTCACAGCGGCCGCGTCCGGCGTGCCAACGCCGACGGTCCAGTGGCAGGTCTCGACCAACGGCGGCACAACGTTCACCAACGACACAACCGACTCCGGCGACACGACCGGCACACTCAGCGTCGCGAGCACCACCACCGTGCTCAGCGGCCGCGAGTACCGCGCCGTGTTCAAGAACTCGGTCGGCTCGGCGACCAGCACAGCGGCGACGCTCACGGTGAAGGCATCTACCGTACCGACAGTCACAAGCGTGTTGCCCAATTCCGGTCAACAGAATTCGATCGTGCTGATTTCCGGCAAGAACTTCACAAATGTTCAAGCTGTGTACTTCGGTTCCAAGTCGGCCGCCGGCCTCGTGTTGTCAAGCACAGAGATCCTCGTGCTTGCTCCCGCGGGCAGCGGCGCCGTGGACGTAACCGTGAAGACCGCGAGCGCAACCAGCGCGACGTCAAGCGCCGACCACTTCACCTACGTCGTCTCACCAAAACGCTGAGAGCGAGCGTAGCCGGCGCACTCATCTACGCAGATCGCCAGACCCGCTCGGCACGCGCGTCTTGTGCGCATCGAGTGGGCTGAGACAGCAGTTGGCTGCTCGCCCGTGGCACACTTCGCTCGATGGCCGCGCCGGAGACCCTCACCTATCAGGTTGCCGATCGTGTGGCGCGGATCACCCTAAACCGCCCAGAGCGAGGCAACGGGATCACCCGGCGGTTGGCCTGCGAGCTGGAGCAGTGCGTGGAGCAGGCCGATCTGGACCCGGCTGTTCATGTGATTCTGCTCGCCGGCAACGGGAAGGGGTTCTGCGGCGGGTATGACCTCGTCGAGAGCGCCGAGGGTCAGGGTCGGCTCGGCGAGCAGACGCCCACGGCGCCGCCGGGCTCGCCGCTTGACCCGGCCGTGATGGCCGCCAACCATGACCCCGCCGGCACGTGGGACGCGATGGTGGACTACGCGATGATGAGCCGCAACGTGAGGGCGTTCATGTCGCTGTTTCATTGCGGCAAGCCGGTGGTGTGCAAGGTGCACGGGTTCTGTGTCGCAGGCGGCACAGACATGGCGCTGTGCTCGGATCTGCTCGTGATCGCGGCCGACGCGAAGATCGGCTACCCGCCGGCGCGTGTGTGGGGCTCGCCGACGACTTCGATGTGGGCCCACCGGCTCGGCCCGCAGCGCGCCAAGCGGCTGCTGTTCACCGGCGACTCGCTGTCGGGCGCGGAGGCGCTCGAGTGGGGACTCGCGATCGAGGCGCCCGCGCCCGAGGAGCTTGATGAGCGCACGGAGATCCTGCTCGGGCGGATCGCGCGCGTACCGGTCAACCAGCTTCGAATGATGAAGCTGCTGGTCAACGAGTCGCTGCACGCACAGGGACTGCACACCACGCAGGCGCTTGGGACGCTGCTCGACGGCGTCGCGCGCCACACCGTCGAGGGTTACGCCTTCCAACGACGCGCCATGCAGGTCGGCTTTCGCGAAGCGGTGCGCGAGCGCGACGAGCCGTTCGACGACCAGGGACCCTCGACCTTCAAGGGATAGCGGGCGCATGAGCGGGCGCGGTCCGCTAGCGCGCATGTGAGCGCGCGCCCAGCGGTTCTCGAGCGTTCTCGAACGAGCGCCCCATGACCTCAGCCCCATGACCTCATTCTGGAGATCTATCGGAAATGTTAAAGACGCCGTTGAGTCTTCCTGATTATTTGGCTCAATCACATTATCGAATTGCCCATTTTGCTCGCATTTTGCGCTAAGCTACTGAAGCTAGAGATGCGAGTCTCCAGCAGTTGGCAGGGGCCAACGATGACCTAAGAGGCAAGCCGTGGCTGGCCGTTTGATATTGAGTAGACCGTCAACGGGGCTTCCCCTCCACGAGTCCTGGAACTTGGTCAGTACGGTGAGCTGATGGACCAGACCGCGCGCGGCGTGCTGGACATAGCTCGTAGTGTGTTCGCCCCGCTGGACCTTGAGGTGGTGCTCGACCGGGTGCTCCAGTCCGCGCGCGAGCTGACCGGGGCGCGCTATGCGGCGTTGGGTGTGCTGAGCGACTCGCGCACAGAGCTAGAGCGCTTCCTCACGGTCGGAATCGAGGATTCTGACCGTGAGCTGATCGGGGCACTGCCGCGAGGCCGGGGCGTGCTGGGCGAGTTGATCGCTCACCCGCAGGCGTTGAGACTGAACGACATCAGCGAACACCCACGCTCCTACGGCTTCCCGCACGGCCATCCGTCGATGAGCAGCTTCCTCGGGGTACCGATCATGATCGACGGAACCCCCTTTGGGAACCTCTATCTGACTGAGAAGGAACACGGCGAGCGGTTCAGCCAGGCAGATGAGGAGGCAGTGACAATGCTCGCCGAGCTCGCTGGGTTCGCGATCGATCATGCGCGCCGCTACACCGGCACCAGGGAGCGGCGCGACGAGCTCGAACGGACTGTGGCCGCGCTCAACGCCACTACTCAGATCGCGCGGGCGGTGGGGGCGGAGACCGATCTTGATGTGATTCTGGAGCTCGTGGCCAAGCGCGGGCGGGCGCTCGTCGACGCGCGCCTGCTCGTGATCGAGCTGGTGCAGCGCGGGCGGCTGGTGGTATCGGCCGGTGCGGGCGAGCTGCCGAACGGACTGCTGAGCCACCACGTGCCGCTGGGCGACTCCGCGGCAAGCGCGGCGCTGCGCACACGCCGCGCGCAACGCCTGCAAGAACCGCTCACACGCGCGCGCTTCGACGAGCACGGGCTCGGCACGCTCGGAGTGCGAGCCGACGGTGGACTGATCGTGCCACTGGTCTTCCAGAACCACTCCTACGGGGTGCTCGTCGCGATCGACCGCGTCCATGGGGGACCGGAGTTCACGCACGACGACGAGCGTCTGCTGGAGGCGTTCGCGGCGTCCGCCGCCACCGCCGTGGCAACCGCCCAGTCGGTCGCCTCTGAGCGCCAACGTCAGCGTCTGGCCGCCGCTGAGGCCGAACGGCAGCGCTGGGCGCGCGAGTTGCACGACGAGACCCTCCAGAGTCTTAGTGCGCTGCGCGTCGGCCTCTCGACAGCCAAGCGCTCGGGCAGACCCGAGCTGCTCGAGCAGGCTGTGACGACCGCGATCGACCATCTGGAGGAAGGCATCACCAACCTGCGCGCGTTGATCACCGAACTGCGCCCCGCGTCGCTGGATGAACTGGGAGCCGCCGCGGCGATCCTGGCGCTCTGCGAACGGGCCGAGCGCCAGGGCATCGACGTTGACGTCAACATCGATCTGGCCTACGAGCAGGGGCGAGAGCCGGCGCGCCACATCCCCGAGGTCGAGACCGCGATGTATCGGATCGTGCAGGAGGCGCTCACCAACGCAGCCAAGCACGGTGGTGCGAAGCGAGCGGTTGTCGAGGTGCGCGAGGACAAGACCAACGTGTGTGTGAGCGTGCGCGACGACGGCGCTGGCTTCGACCCCTCTGCGCACGCGGAGGGCTTCGGCCTGCTCGGCATGCACGAGCGCGTTCAGCTGCTCGACGGGACTCTCGAAGTCGATTCGGCGCTCGGCCGGGGAACGACGATCAGCGCCAGCTTCCCGATCAAACGAGTGGCAAACGCAGGCTCGACGACCTGCTCGGCGGTCAATCCGTCGTGAGGGCCGAGCGAGATCGATCCTGAACCGGCGCGTCCCGCCTCGGGGTCACGCCGCCGGGCTCAGCCAAAGAAAACCTCGGCCGTCTCGAACAGCCGCTGGTCGAGTAGCTTGGGCTCGCTGAGCGCGACCCCGAGGGGGACCTCGACGATGTCCGAGCCCCGCAACGCCACCATCTGCCCGAAGCGCCCGGCCACCGCTAGGTCCATCGCGGCCACACCGAAGCGCGTGGCCAACACACGGTCATACGCGGTGGGGGTGCCGCCGCGCTGCACGTGACCAAGGATCGTGGCGCGCGCGTCATAGCCGGTGAGCGACTCGATCTGGCGCTCAAGCTCCACGCCGATCCCGCCGAGCCGCGCGTGCCCGAACTCGTCGACGCCGCGCGCGCCGGCAGCCGACATCGTGCCGTCGGGGCGTGGCATGGCGCCCTCCGCGACGACCACGATCGAGAAGGTGATGCCGCTGTCGTGACGACGGCGCAAGCGCGCGCACACCTGCTCGATGTCAAACGGACGCTCCGGCACGAGGATCGCGTCCGCGCCGCCGGCGATCCCGGCGTAGGTGGCGATCCAGCCGGCGTGGCGACCCATCAGCTCAACCACCATCACACGGTCGTGCGACTCCGCGGTTGTGTGCAGGCGGTCGATCGCGTCGGTTGCGATCTGTACCGCTGTGTGGAAGCCAAACGTGAAGTCGGTCGCGCCGATGTCGTTGTCGATCGTCTTTGGCACACCCACGATCGGCAGGCCCTCTTCGGAGAGGCGTAGCGCAACGCCGAGCGTGTCCTCGCCCCCAACCGGGACGAGCGCGTCGAGCCGCTCACGCTCAAAGGTGTGCTTGACTCGCTCGAGCCCTGCCGGGCGGGCGGAGAGCGGGTTGGTGCGCGACGTGCCGAGAATCGTGCCACCACGCGGCAGGATTCCGGCCGTGTTGGCGCGCGTGAGCTGCATCGCGTCGCGCTCGAGCACACCGGCCCAGCCGTGGCGGAAGCCGACAAAACTGTGCTCGCCGAGGTCCACACCGCGACGCACGATCGCGCGGATCACAGCGTTCAGACCAGGACAGTCGCCACCGCCGGTGAGGATCCCTACACGCATTGGGACTCGAGCCGCTCCACGTTGGTTCCGTGCTTTACCACCGACGATAGGGGATTTGCCCGCTGGGCATGAAGCACACAGAGATCTAGCGTTGCGTGATGATGCCATTTTTCCGACTCGCGCCTGTGCCCGACTCAGAGCCGGACGCTGCAGCGCAGGAGCAGATCAGGATCGTGTTGGGCGACGATCACGCGGCCATGCGCCAGACCCTGCGGCTGCTGCTCGATGGGGAAGCCGACCTCGACGTCGTCGCCGAAACGGACAGTCTGCGATCGACGATGGGCCAGCTGCGCGAGCGCCGTCCGGACGTGCTCGTGTTTGACCTCGGCATGTCAACCCACGATTCGGCAATCGAGACGCTGAGAGAGTTGAGCAAGGACGCGCGCGGCACGCGGATCGTGGCACTCACGATGAACAACGATGCGGCGTTTGCCAGGCGAGCGCTCGACGCCGGCGCGAGCGGTCTCGTACTGAAGGAGATGGCTGACTCCGACCTGCCCGCCGCGGTGCGCGTCGCGTCGCGCGACGAGCGCTATGTGAGCCCGCTGCTCGCCGCGAAGCTGAACGAGGGAAAGACAGCGGAGGATACTGTCACGCTGACGCCGCGCGAGCGCGAGGTGCTGCGACTGATCGCGCTCGGACACACCAGCGTGGAGATCGCCCACAAGCTGGGACTCTCGCCGCGCACGATCGAGACCCACCGCGCGCGCATCCACCGCAAGCTGGGACTCGACACGCGCGCGGAACTCGTGCACTACGCCCTGCGACACGACCTGCTGCGTCTGTGAGCGAGAAGATGGGCAGAATCCCGATCGGCCCTGGGCGAACGGGAACACGCATCATTCCTTTGCGGGTCTCACCGATGGGAGTTCCACGAGCCGCAACCGGCAAGGTGGCGACCGAGCGCTTGCTGTGTGAGCTATGCGGCGATGTGATTGGCGCGTATGAGCCGCTCGTCGTGTGCAACGCGGACGGTGCGCGCACGACTTCGCGCGCCGCGGAGCCCAATCTGGGCGCGAGCGACGCCGCCTATCACCGCGACTGCTACGCCACGCGCGACGATTCCGCGGACGAGGCCACCGTTGACCCCTGAAGTCAGGTCCTTGAGACCCTCAGTCCCCTGATATCAGCCGCGCTGCGCGCGTCAAGTGTGGTCCAATCTGTTTGACCAGTCGCTCGACGGTATAGGCGGCGGACGGCACCGTGACGTCGATCGCCAGCGGATGCTCGCCGCTTGGACGTGGGACGAGCACGGCGATCGAGCGTGAGTCGCGGATCAGCTCTTCATCGCTCACGACCACCCCGCGTGGGCTGATGTTGTCGAGCTCTGCGACGAGCTTCTTCTTGTCGGTGATCGTGTTCGGCCCGTGTCGTGTGAGCCGTAGTTTCGCGAGCAGCTCACGGCGCTCTGCGTAGGAGAGACTCGCGAGCAGAACCTTGCCAAGCGCCGTGCAGTGCACGGGTACGTTGGCGCCAACCTGCAGGTCACCGTCGATCGCGTACTGCCTCGCCCGGTAGCCGAGCAGACGATGGATGTAGATGACGCGCGCGTCGTCTAGCACTCCCATGCTGACGGTGTGACCGGTCTGCGCGCGCAGCTCCTCGAGCCGCGCGCGCGCGCGGACCTGCCGGCGGATCGCGCCGATCGCGGCGCTCCCGGGGCCTGCGGCGCGTATGGCCAGACGGTACTTGCGTTTGGGCTCCTGCTCGAGGTAGCCGAGCGCGACCAGCGTTATGGCGTAACGGTGAGTGGTCGAGCGACTGATCTGAATGATGTCGGCCAGTTCGGCGATCCCGAGCTCGCGATGCTCACGCGAGAAGGACTCCAAGATCGCGATGCCGTATTCCAGCGAACGCGACAGGCGCGGATCGGGAGCCGCCCTGATCCGCGGATGCGGTGGAACACCGGGTGGAACACCGCGCGCGGTGTTCGCGCCAGCCTTGCGAGTGCGGGTTTTCCCGGCACGAGCCTTTCCAGAGCTGTGCCGCTCGGCGGCGCTCTCGCCGGCGCTCTGCTTGTTCTCATCGTCCTCGTGCATCGCGATCTCACCTCGTAGATCGGGCCACGCGGCCGCGTGTTACTTGTGTACCCGAAAAGCACACTCAGGCAAGCGGCCGGGCCCATGGTTGAGAGTACAATCGTCTGTTGGCGAAAACGCTACATCATGTAACGGCGGCAACCACCCGTTCGACGATCGCGGCTACGAGTTCGGCGAAGGTCATCCCCGCGGCCTCGGCGGCGGCCGTCGTGATCCCGGTCTCGGTGAGACCGGGAATCGTGTTGATCTCGAGCACCTGCGGAACCTCGTGCTCATCGAGAATCAGGTCAACTCGCGCGAAGTCGCGACAGCCCATCAATGTGTAGCTCTGTAGCGCAACCTGCTCGACCCGCGCGCGCAGCTCGTCGGGCAGATCGGCGGGCACCTCCATGCGCAGCTGACCGATCGTGTAGTGGGCTTCGTAGCTGTAGAAGTTCTCGGGCGTGAACAACTCCACCACCGGCAGCGCGCGCGGCTGCTCCGCGGGGCCAACGATCGTGACGGCCAGCTCGCGCCCCACGATGTGCCGCTCGACGAGCACGCGGTCGCCGTAGCCAAACGCGCCGAGAATCGCGCTCGGCAACTGTTCGGCGCTGGTGACGAACTTGATCCCGATCGCCGAGCCCTGCGCGACGGGCTTGACCACCGCCGGCAACTCCAGCTCGGCGAGCAGCTTCGGAAACGTGCGTGCGCCGCCTAGCTCGCGAAAGGCGGTCTCGTTGAAGCTGTGGAAGGCGGGCGTGGGGATGCCGTGCAGGCGCAGCATGCGCTTGAACAGCGTCTTGTCCATGCACAGCGCGCTTGAGAGCGGGTCCGAGCCGGTGTAGGGCACCGCGAGCGTCTCCAGTAGATCCTGCAGGGTTCCGTCCTCGCCGCCGCGGCCGTGCATCGCGACGAACACAAAGCGGGGCTGCTCGGCGAGCACGCGCTCGACGAAGTCGGCCGCGACGTCGAGCGCGTGGACGTCGTAGCCGAGCGTGCGCAGCGCGCGCTCCACACGGTGGCCACTGCGCAGGCTGATCTCGCGCTCGAGCGAGCGCCCGCCCATCGCGACTAGGGCCGCTCGCTCGCTCACCCGCGTCTCCAGGGAGAGCGCTGTGGATGCAACTTTCGCCCCCCATACACTTCATTTTGTAAAGTGTATGGGGGCCAAAAACAAGACACCCACACCAGCCGTCGGCCCCGCGGGCTCACGCCTTGTCCCCGGCCTTCGCCCCGCCGACGCGCTCGGCGAGCAGGTTGGTGGCGAACACGGTGGTGGTGCGCGATTGCTCGCGGTGCTCGCCCAGTGCCAGCCCGATTAGCTCGTCCATGAGATCGACAAACGGCATCCCGGCGGGCTCCCATAGGTAGAAGGAGAACGATCCGGGGATTGTGTTGAGCTCGTTTACGTACACGCGCTCCTGAGCGTCGATCAGGAAGTCCACGCGCGTGACCCCCGCGCAGCCGAACGCGGTGAAGGCGTCTCCGGCAAGCTCCCGTACCTGCTCGGTGAGCGCGTCTGAGATCGGCGCGGGGATCAGTCGCTGGGCGCCCTTCATGCCCTCGTTCTTGGCGCCGCCCATGTACTTGTCCTCGAAAGACAAGAACTCCTCAGCCGCCACCGGCTGCTCGCAGACCGACGCGCGCGGCACGAGACCTGGGCGACCGATCACAGCACAGTTGACCTCGCGCCCACCCTCCACGGCGGGTTCCACCAGGCACACACGGTCGAGCTCGAAGCCGAGCGTGAGCGCCTCGGTGAGCTCAGCCTCATCGGCGCAGCGGCTCACCCCGACGCTGGAGCCGAGCGAAGCGGGCTTGACGTAGAGCGGGAACGGGAAGCGCTCGCGCACGCTCGCAGCGGCAGAGGCCGCGTCGCGCTCCCACTGATCGCGGCGCAGCGTGATGTGCTCGAGCGCCGGCAACCCAGCCTGCGCGAGGATCGCCTTGGTGGCGTGCTTGTCCATCGCGGCGGCGGCGGCGCTGACGGGCGGGCCTACATAGGGCAACCGCGCCAGCTCGAGCGCGCCCTGCAGGCAGCCGTCCTCCCCCTGGGTACCGTGCGTGGCAAGCACCACCACGTCGAGCTCGATTGATTGGTTGGCCCGCCCACCCGAGCCACGGCGCGAGCCTGTGCTCATTCGGGTGCGCAACAGCGACCCGCCTCCGCTACCGGCGCGCAGCAGCCGGCCATTGTGCAGGTCGAAGTTGACCTCCTCGGCGTCGGGATCACCCCCGTCTTGCTGATAGATCGACAGCTCGCGCAGCGCCTCGCCGGTGTACCAGCGTCCGCTGCGCGCGATGTAGATCGGCATGGGCGCGTGACGCTGCTCGAGCACCCCCAGAGCCTGCAGCCCGGTGATGATCGACACGTCGTGCTCCACGGAGCGCCCGCCGAAGGCGACGCCCACCCTCAGTCCGCTTGGTGGCATGGGGCGTTAGCTTATGTGCCGGAGCGACCGGACACCCTGAGAACGTGCAGGACCCGTCAGGGTCCCATCCAAATCCCGCTCAAGAGGCCACCGGCACGACGCTGTCGGTCTCGGCGTAGGTGTCGGGCAGGTCGTTCTCGAACAGCACCACGTCACCCGCGCGCGTGAGGCGGGCCAACAGCGCGGTGGCCTCGGCGATGTCGCGCACGATGTGCACGCTCGCGGGGTCCATGCCACCCGAGGCCAGTCCTTCGCGGATCGGCGCGGTGCGCGCGGGGCCGACGAGGATCGCCAGGTCGCAGACCGCCCCCGCGTGCCGGCCGAAGTCGCGGTTGAGCTGTGCCTCGAGCTCCCCCAGCTCGACCATCCCAGGCGTGACCAACAGGCGGCGCGTGGCGGGGTGCTCGCGCAGCACCTCGAGCGCCGCGGCGGCGCCATCGGGGTTGGAGTTGTAGGCGTCGTCGATCACCACCACCCCGGCGCGGCGGTTGTGGATCGGCTGCAGGCGGTGCGCGGGGGCCTGCACCTGCGCGAGTCCCGCGGCGATGCGTTCGGGGGAGATCTTCGAGCACCCGCCCGACCGCGGCGGCGGCGAGCAGATTGAGCACGTTGTGGCGCCCCAACAGACCCGCCGAGACCTCGACCTGAGGGCTGTTGGGGCCATCGAGCTGCAGCTGGAAGGTGGTGCGACCGTCCACCAGCTGGATGTCCCGCGCGATGACCTCCACCTCGGGATCTTTTTTGGGGGAGGGGGTCGTTCTTGGCGGCATCCCGTCGCTGTGTGACGCCGCTGCGACCACGGCAGTGGGGTTGGGCTCGTGGATCCCAAACAGCGTCACCGGCACGTGCGCGCCGCGGGCGAGCTCCACGCAGCGGGGGTCCTCGCCGTTGGTAATGAAGTGCCCGTCGGGCGGCAGTGCGGCCAGCAGCTCCCCCTTGGCGGCCGCGATCGCCTCGATCGAGCCGAGCCGCTCCAGGTGCATTGGCCCGATCGCGGTGATCACCCCGACGGTTGGGTGCGTCAGCGCGCACAGCTCGGCGATGTCGCCGCGACGGAACATCCCCATCTCCACCACGAATGCGCGGTGGCGAGCCTGCAGGTGCTCGTTGATCGTGCGGATCACCCCGAGGAAGCTGTTGTAACTCTCAGGCGTCACCAGCGTGGGGCGGTCGGTGGCGAGCATTTCACCCACACAGAACTTGGTAGTGGTCTTGCCGTAGCTGCCGGTGATGCCCACCACCAGCGGCGCGTAGTCGCGCAGCGAATCGCGCGCGCGCTGCACGTAGCGGCGGTTGATCGCGCTCTGCACCGGTCCCAGCGCGAGGTTGGCACCGAGCAGCGTCCACGGCGCGGCGGCCAGCGCTAGCAGCGCGAGCGCGAGCAGTACGGCGAGGCCAGCTGTTGAGGGGCCGGCGTGCGCCACCGCCAGCGCGCCCGGCACGAGCAGGGCGGGCGGCAGCAGCGCCGCGACGTATAGGCGCTTGGCGCGGCCGGTGAACACGAGCGGCTTGACGGCCGCGCGGCGCCAGTCTCCCACCCCGAGTGTCGCCAGCGGCGTGGTCGCCAGCAGCAGCGCCCCGCACAGCCAGCCCGATCCCGAGGAACCCGACGCGTGCGCGGCGATCGCTCCCCCAAACAGCAGCGCGAACGCCGCTAGCTCGCGCGCCGGCCACAGCTCGCCGCGGCGACGCAGCCACAACATTAGCCGCGCCCCCTCGTAGTGCTCTAGCTGGAACAGATGCAGCAGCCGGTGCTGGCGGCCCCGCAAGCGCATCGTGAGCGCGAACATAGCCAGCGCCGCAGCTATGCCCTCGAACGTCCTCATCGCAGCTCCCCGCTCGAGCAGGCTATGACCGACATCACCCGCATGGGACGACGCGCGGGTGTCAAGACGGCCTCCCCTCGGAGGCCGTCTCGTCGGCCGTGGGAGGCGGTGCGAGGAAGTGCGAGACGATCCGCGCGAAGCGTGCGGGCTGGTCGAGGTAGCTGTAGTGGCCGGCGCCCTCCAGCTCCACCAGCCCGGCGTCGGGGATCAGCCGCTCCATCTCGCGCGCGGCCGACAGCGGCGTGTCGGTGTCATCCAAGCCCCACACCAGCAGCGTGGGTACCCCAACCTGGGGCATGAACGGGCGCAAGTCAGCGTTCACCAGCTTCACGAGTGTGGGACGCATCTCTCCGGCCGCCAGGTAGTCGGCTGAGCCGGCGCGACCGACCAGCAATGCGCGCAGCCGCTCGCCGGGAGCGCCGAGGAAGCGGGCGGCGTACTTGCCCACCTTGGCCATTCCCACCCGGCGATACCAGCGCAGCGTGCGCGGCGGGCGGATCCCGGCGGAGTTGACCAGCACCAGCCGCGAGGCGCGCGCCGGTTCGGTGGCGGCCATCCGGATCGCGATGCGTCCCCCGTTGGAGTGGGCCACGATCGCGGGCCGCTCGATCGCCAAGGCGTCCATGAACGCCGCCACGAACGACTGGTAGTCCTCCACCCCCCACGGCTCGGGCGGTGGCTGGCTCTCGCCGAAGCCGGGCAGGTCGAGCGCGCACACGGTGGCCACGGGCGCGAGACCGGTGACGATCGGGTACACGGCCTCGATCGAGGCGCCCCAACCGTGCAGCACGAGCACGGGCGGCCCCGACCCCCGCAGGAGATAGCGGGTGCGCAGATCGCGCACGTCGATGAATTGGGCGTCGAGGGTGGCGGGCACGGGCTAACGGTATTGGGTGCGCCCGTTGGGTTGGAGGTGGACCCACGGGTTGCGCCGCGATCATCAGGCCGCGGCGATACACCGATCATGCGACACACCGATCATTGAACGCAGGATGGCCGCGCCGACCCCCGTACGCCGCGCAACACCACCGATCTGGTGAATTGGCACTTCAAGTATCTTCCTTGAACGTGCTATTCTTCATAAATCTGATCGATAATCTGGAGATTGGCCCATGAAGACCGACATTCATCAACACCTGTGGACCGAGCCGCTCGTGGAGGCACTGACACGACGACACGAGCTGCCGTTCGTCCGCCACGAGCAGGGACTGACCGTGCTGTACGGGGCCGGCGAGCGACCGTATGTGATCGATCTCGACGGCGAAGCGCCCGCGCGCCGGGCCGAGCTGGTCGAGCGCGATGGGCTCGACCGCGCACTCGTGTGCCTGTCGAGCCCGCTGGGCATCGAGCCGCTGCCGCCCACGCAGGCGCGGGCGCTGATCGGCGCATACCTCGACGGTGCGCTCGCGCTCGGCGACCCTTTCGGCGTGTGGGCACCGCTCGCGCTCGGCGATGTTGCCCCCAGCGACGTTGACAGCGCGCTCGAGCGTGGATGCGTCGGTATATCACTGCCCGCCGGCGCGCTCAGTGGGATCGAGACGCTCGCGGAGCTAGCCCCCACGCTGACGCGTGCGCAGAGCCTCGGCGCTCCGCTGTTCGTGCACCCCGGACCGGGAACACGACTGCCCGTCGGCGAATCGTCGCTGGGCGAACCGCTGTGGTGGCCGGCACTCACACGCTATGTCGCCGAGATGCAGGCCGCGTGGCTATTGTGGGCAACGGCGGCCCGGCGCCTGTTCCCGGAGCTGCGCGTGGTGTTCGCGATGCTCGCCGGGCTCGCGCCATTGCACACCGAGCGACTGCGCTCACGCGGCGGCCCGGTCACGCGCGAGGCCGACCCGCTGTTGTTTTACGACAGCTCCTCCTACGGCCCCCACGCCGTGGGCTTGATGAAGCAGCTGGTCGGCGCCGAGCAGATCGTTTACGGCTCGGACCGTCCAGTGGTCAGCCCGTTGTGCACTGGCGCACGCGACGAGCTTGATTGGGAGCGCATCTCAGAGAACTCGAGCCGCGTGCTCGCCGGTCCGGAGGCGCGCGTGCCCAGACGTGTCTTCCCACCGACGCGTACCACTGTACCCGCGCGCGCTACCCATCCCGCCAGCTCCAGGCCCAGACGCGTCGCTGTTCTGGAAGGGGCCGCCCGATGAGGCCAGCGCTGAGACCGAGCTTCGCCCATGTCCCCCGCCCGCACCGGCGCAATCTCTCCGGTGTTGAGCTAGAGGCTTATGTCAACGAGCTGGCTGGGCGTCCTGAGCTGTGGATCGGGCTCGTCAAACACGATCGCACCCAACGCGTGTATGAGGAGCTGTTCAGTGACGGGTATCTGACCGCGTGGCTGATCTGTTGGATGAACGACCACGACACCGGCTTCCACGACCACGACATCTCCTCAGGCGCGGTGGCCGTAGTGAGCGGCAGCGTGCGCGAGGAGCGTTTCACTCTCGACGGCCCGACCAACGGGACGGTCACCAGAGCTGGCGAGAGCTTTTATTTCTCGGCGACCGACATCCACCGGGTTCGCCACGCCGGCGGCTCGCCGGCGGTGACTCTGCACGCCTACTCGCCGCCACTGCTCAGCATGGGCGCGTATGTGGTCGGCGAGGACGGGCGCCTGGAGCGGCGCACGATGCCATCGAGCGAGGAGCTGCGTCCGCTGCAGAGCGCCACCAACAAAGGGGTCTATGAGCGGGCTCACGTGACCGCGAAGCACTGATGTAGGTCGTGCACAACAGATCCTGATCGCCGTCTCGTGGCTCAGTCGTGCAGCTGCGCCATAGCCGCTCTATCCGGGCTATGCTTGCTGTTGGATGCACACAGTGGGATGAGACTTGGGAGAGGGACTATGGCTGTGAGTGAGAGCACCAACCGTAAGGCACCGTCTGGGCGCCCGCCGGCAGGCCTGGGGAAGCCAATTCGTCGGCTCGCGGGCGTGCGCGGCGGCCCGCGCACGCTGGGTGTGGCGTTGCTGTCGCTGTGTTTGGGCCTCGCCGCGTTGGGACTGCCCACCGCGGCGCTTGCCGCGCCGCAGGTGACGGTCAAGGCAAAGATCGTGCCGATCCCGATCAACCCGAGCGCGCCCCACGGCCCGACGTACCCGAACACCGGCAGCATCCTTGGGGCCGGTGCGGCACTCGAAGCTTCGCTCACCATCAGCGGAACCGAATACGGAGGTTATCCCTCGCCGCTGACGGGAGTGGTGGTGGAGCTGCCCGCTGGCACCAAGCTGCACTCCCAGGGTTTCGCGACGTGTCCACTTGCCACACTGGAAAGCCACGAAGTGCAGAAGTGTCCAAAGAAGTCGGCGGCCGGCCCCGTGGGCGAAGTGCTCGGCGTGGTCAGCTTCGGCGACACGCGCGTGGAAGAGAAAGGCACCGTGCAGGGGTTCTTCGCCCCGGGTGGCAAGCTGGCGTTCTTCACCGAAGGCAAAACGCCCGCGTCGATCGAAGTGCTGGCCACCGGAAGCTTCTCGACCGCCACTCCGCCGTTCGGGCCAAAGCTCACCGTGCCGGTGCCGCTCGTGGAAACCGTGCCCGGCGCGCCCTACGCGTCGGTGTTGTCGATCAAGGGCAGGGTCGGCGCGGCATACAAGCAGGGCAAAAAGCTGATCTCCTACGGCACCGTGCCCAAGACTTGTCCGAAAGGCGGCTTCAAAGGCAAGGTCGAACTGACGTTTCTCAGCGGCGAAATGGTCACGGTCGAACCGACAGTGCCCTGCCCGAAGCGATAGGACGGCGAGCGGCCGACTCGCTGTACGGTGCAGCCGTTACGCCGACGTAGCTCAGTTGGCCAGAGCACCGCTCGTAAGGACTCGCTGCAAGGGGCCAAAAGCCCGAGTAGAGCCATTTTTCGCTCGCTCACTCGATATGTGGCCCCTTCTACTGGAGGACAGTTGAGGTCAGGCGAGGACAAACGATACACGGCCCACCGGGTACCAAAGCGGCAGAAATCGAGAGCCGACGGCCGGAGTCGAACCGGCGACCCCCGCTTTACGAGAGTCATGGCCCCCCAACGTGTTTCCCCTGCAAATCGTAATGTCCGTACCACGCGCGGGCGATCGCTTCGATGCCTGCGGGCCACTTCAACGAGCCCTGGGCGCCGAGGGCGTGGCGCGAGAACATGCTGCTCGCGGGTGTTTCCAAGCCGACTCGGGATCAGGCATGGAGCATGCTCTCGGCAGCTCTGAGCTGGGCTGCCGGATCGCGACTGGTGCCCGAGATCCAGACCAATGGGTGCAGACTCGCGACCGAGCCACGTGTGAACCGACGCCGCTCGATGCGACGTGGAGGCACGGGCTACGCTCCAGCCGGGCGCCGTCGCGGGCTGGGCGTCGCCAGCTGGGCGCTCTCGCCCCAGGCCGTCGAGGCGATTCGTGCCGAGATGCTCCTGCGGGTCAATGGGCGCCGTGAGATCCTCGCGCACCGAGACATCTGCCGAAGCGCCCATAGGGGACCCGGTCCGCGGTCACTAGCCGTACTACCGCTATCGGAAAGTATCCACCGTTATCCAAAAAACCGTATAGGACGGATGGGAGATCCGGGTGAGTAGTACAGATGTAGACGCCATAGAAATCAATCCCCTACCATGCAGCACTTTACCACGTCCGTGGGCTAACGACTTCGGTCGTCCAGTTAACAGATGGTCCCGGCGCGAGCGCGAATTAACTACGCCGCGTTATCGAGCGAGCGTGCGCACCTGACGGGCACCGCTTGTTGGCGACCGGCTCGGCGACGTCGTACCAGTGGCTTCCGCCGAGGGCGAATGGGAACACCGTACACCTACGTGCCGTTGGTCCCTCCGCTAGCTCGGCGAGCAGCGCGCACGCTTGCAGTAGCCCCGCCCAGAACGAGACGAATGAAATTGTGGGGATGAACTCGCATGTCGCCGCTGATGTTTGGCAGCTGCAGCAGCGTGGCGACGAGGGCGTTGACGATCGCCCCTCCGCTGACCGCGTCGAACGCTCCGATCGCTGCGCGGGCCTGCCCCTTCGCCACCGCGCTGCGCTCCAGGGCAGGGAACAGCTCGCGCAGGTCAATGTGGACCGGAGGTCCCGGCGAGGGGCGGGGGCGGCGCGAGCGGGCGATGCGGTCGTGCGCTCGATCTCCGGTAGCGCGTGGTTGACGGCGACCGGGCGGCTCAACTGGCGCGAGCTAGTGGCCATGAAGCAACGCTGGCAGATGTCCCTCGGAGCGCTGCTCTATCGCGCCCAGGACGTTGACCTCGTGAACGCCGCGACCTACGAGTCGGCTATGAAGTACATGTCCCGGGCCGGGTGGCGAAAGCACGAGCCCGGTGAGCTTGGGCCGCCCGAGCGCCCGCGCCTCCTAAGACGGGCCGCTGAGGCGCTCGAGCAGATCGGGATCGACGCCGAGCGGCTGGCCGAACTCGCACACATCCCGATCGAGGAGGTAAGGATGTACCTCACGATGCCGGCCGCGCCGGGCAGGGTCACCGTCGAGCTTTAAGCGATTAAGAAGCAAGAGCGCCCGCCGATGTTTCTTGCGCTGAACACAGGAGGTGGAGCGCGCCTGGGCACCTCCGTGTGGGCGTGGCGTTACGGCGATCCGCGCGGAAGGCGGGGCATCTCGAGTAAGCAGCAGTCGTCGTTCGCCGCCCCAGTTCTCCACGTCTGCCTCCCCGAGATTCCGCTTCTGCCGCGTTTGCATTCCGGATCTGCCGTCTTCCGAGGCGGTCCGGCGCTGGCTGCATCGCAGGGCGGACGCTCTGGACACCGGGCCGCACTTCAGGCACAGAGCCGCCAGCCCGAGCGAACGACAGTCGCGTCGGCGGTAGGATGCAGCCTTGTGCCGACGTAGCTCAGATGGCCAGAGCACCGCTCTCGTAACGCCAAGTCCTGGGGCGCTCGTTTTTGAGGCTGAGCGCCATATTTGGCTCCTGAGCAGGCATTTTGTTGGGACAGCCGCCGGACAAGCACGGCCAACTACGGACAAAAAGACTAGCAATCTGCTGTGACGGTGCTGTGACGAATCGACAGAGCCGACGCCCGGAATCGAACCGGGGACCTCATCTTTACGAGAGATGCGCTCTACCAGCTGAGCTACGTCGGCTTGACGCCCGGCATCGTAGCGCCGCTGAGGGGCCGTAGCTCTTCCCAGTAGCGTTGCTGGCGCTGTTTGCCTTCAACGGGAGAGAGCCCAGGGCACGGCGCATCTATGGACAGGCCAGGTTCGACCGCCGAAACCCCCAATCAGAGAAGATCAACCACACAAACAACCGACGCGAAGTGGGGCCACATCAAACCGGGCGGGGGCCACTGCAAACCGCCGCGCCCAGTTTCTCCTGGACGCTCCGGTCGCTGGCATTGTTGCCGACTCAGACAGTCAGAAGATCGGCCGCGAAGCAGCCGTGATCGCAGCAGCCTGGTTTGGGGCCCGACATCATCTGGCGTAAGGGTGCCGGTCGCTCCTGGCCAAACTCGTAAGCAAGGAGCACCTCGCCTTACGTGCTTGAGATTCGTCCAGTGCAGGCGTCTGCGACATCGGCCACGACACGCGCGCTCGGCGCTGAATGCGGGAGTGTGCTTCGTCGTGGCCTATGTTCATGCGGCGAGAGACGCGGAGCATCTCTAGGGCACCGAGGTCGGCCATGGGGGTTTCGCGTGCTCAATGCGTCCATCTTGGGGAGTGATTGTGACGCGACTGGCTCAGTCGGAACCCACGCTTTCTGGCTTGCCTGCTCGTTATTCGATCGTGATCGTGAACGATCCGGCGAACGGGTGGTGTGCTCCGTCGCTGCCGGTGATGTGGAATGTCCAGGTTCCCTTTGTCAGGTGGACTTCGCCGATGGAGTGCGCCGGCCCGGCGGCGAAGAAGCGCGGGGAGGCGGTAGCGCCGGTTTCGGAGGTGCCTTTCATGGCAAGCGTCTGCAGTGTTGGTTGAGTGTTTGACGCGCTCTCTAGATAGGTGTGGAGATCGACAGTTCCGGGCTCGAGTGGCAAGGCTGTGATGTAGAGGCTCTCGCCTGCCGGCTCGTTTATGACCCTGTTGGCTGTTGGCGGGCCGACGAACGTGTTGGGGTCGGCGAGCACGAGCCCGCCGAGCAGCAACGCGGGGGCGATCGCCGCGACGGCTATGCTCGCGAGCTGTTCGCGTCGAGAACGGACGGGGGTCGGACGGCCTGGTGCTCCGAAGCGGCGCAGGCGCAGGCTATTGGCGACGACACAGACGCTTGATACTCCCATCGATACGCCAGCGAGTGTGGGGCTTAGGAGGCCGGTGATCGCGAGCGGCAGCGCGATCAGGTTATAGCCAAACGCCCAGCCGAGGTTCTGGAGGATGATGTTGTACGTCTCCCGCGCGAGACGTAGCGAGCGAGCGACGCCCCGGAGATCGCCTGAGAGGACGCTGATGTCGGCGGCCTCGACCGCGGCGCCGACGCCTGTTCCCATCGCTATCCCGAGGTCGGCCTGGGCGAGCGCGGCAGCGTCGTTGACACCGTCCCCGACCATCGCGACCCGCTGCCCGGCCTCCTGCAAGCGCGCTACCTCCCGGACCTTTCCGGCTGGGCTGACGTCCGCGAGCACGCGGGCGATCCCAACTTGCGAGGCGACAGCAGCGGCGGCACGGGCGTTGTCCCCGGTGAGCAGCGCGACTTCGATGCCCATGCGCTGCAACCCACGAACAGCGTCCTTTGACTCCGGCTTGATGGTGTCGGCGACCGCGACTGCGCCGAGGACGTGCTCTGCGCGCTTGACGACTATCGCGGTTCTGCCCTGCTGCTCCCACTCGTCGAACACCGCCAGCCGATCGTCCTCGTGCTCGGGCCGTCCGACCCACACCTGCTGTCCGTAGACCGTCGCTTGCACACCTTGTCCGGGAAGCGAACGGAACGCGCTCACCGGGCTTAGTTCCACGCCACGCTCCCGCGCAGCCTTGACGATCGCGAGCGCCAGCGGGTGCTCGGAGCCCGCCTCGGCTGAGGCAGCGAGCGCAAGTAGTTCATCCTCGCTGATGCCCGGCTCACTCCAGAGGCCCGCGACAGACATATCGCCGGTTGTGATCGTCCCGGTCTTGTCGAGCACGATCGTGTCGATGTGGTTGCTGTGCTCGAGGATCTCCGCCCCCTTGATCAGCAGCCCGAGACTCGCGCCGCGCCCGCTGCTCACAAGGACCGCGACGGGGGTCGCGAGGCCGAGCGCACACGGGCACGCGACGATCAATACCGCAACGCCGGCGAGGAACCCGCGCTCCGATTCCCCGGCAAGCACCCACCCGGTAGCGGTGAGCGCGGCGAGAGCAAGCACCGCCGGGACGAACACGCCCGCGATCCGGTCAGCAAGCCGCTGAATCTGAGGCTTGGATGCCTGCGCCCGCTCCACCAGCGCGACGAGATGCGCTAGGGCGGTGTCCGCGCCGACGGCCGTCGCGCGCGCGCGAAACGCGCCATCGACGTTGAGCGTCGCACCGACGACCAGCGAGCCGGGGTGCTTCTCCACCGGAAGCGACTCACCCGTGAGCATCGACTCATCCACAGTCGAGTCGCCAGAGAGGACGATCGCATCGACCGGGATCTTGTCGCCGGGACGCACCTGGAACACATCCCCGCGCCTAACGTCCTCCACTGGCACGAGCCGCTCCGGGGAAGCCGAGTCGTGCTCGTCGATGAGCCGCGCCTGCGAAGCGCCCAGCATCGCTAGCTCTCTCACGGCACGACCCGCCTTGCTTTTTGCGCTTGCCTCACACCAGCGGCCGACCAGCAGGAACGTGACGATCATCGCGGCCATGTCGTAGTGCAGGTGGCCGCTCATGAACTCGCCGCCAGGCCCACCATGATCGTGCAGGTTCGTCGCGGTGAGGAGCTCAACCGTCGAGTACACGAACGCTGAAAGCGTGCCGAGCGCGATCAGCGTGTCCATGTTCGTCGTGCGCGCTCGCGCACGCACGAGCGCACCCCGCAGGAATGGCAGCCCGCACCAGAACTGCACCGGCACCGCCAGAACCGCCACGATCCAGCGCGCCGTCTCGTTGTGCGGCAGGGTGTAGGTCAGCGCGACGATGACCGTCGTGAGCGGCACCGCGACCGCGATCCGGCCCAACCAACCCCGACGCTCGCGAGCCTCCGCCTCCTCCAGCTCCTCCGCAGCCTGTCCCGGCGTCAGCTTGGCTACGTCTACCGGCGCCGCGCCGTAGCCGAGCCTCTCGACGACCTCAACCAGCCGCTCCGGAGCTACCGCGCCCACCTTGGCCTCGACCGTCGCGCGGCCGTTCGCGAGGTTGACCACAGCATCCAGCACGCCCGGCTCGCGCCCGAGGGCACTCTGCACCCGCGACGAACACGATCCACACGTCATTCCGGTGACGTCCAGCTCGTAGGTGTCGTGCGTGTCTGAGCCCGCTGAGGCCGCGACGCCCGCCTGCTCGTCGGTCGCCGGGACGACAGTCATCGCAAACACCTTCGGCGAGAACACAGCATCAGATAACTCGTTCTCACAGGCTCAGGTTAGTAGCTGCATGGCGGCGAACATGTAGGCCATGCCGAGCGTCATCACGAACATCGACCCTCGCAGGTCACGCTCGCAGATCAGCGGCTGCACGACGCTCGCCGTGAGCGTGCCATCGGCGTTTATGGCATTGCCACTGACGATCGCGTGCTCGTCGAGTTTGCGGTAGGAGTTCGTCACCCACAACAGCGCCTGGACGGTGAAGTACACGACGAGCAGCCATGTGATCGGCGCGACGAAGCCGGTCGGCGAGAACATGTAGGCCATCGCGCCGAGGTCGATCGCCATCACCACCCACAGCATGTTCACCGCACGGCCACTCACCGCCTGCGCGAGAATCCACGCAAGGACCAGCCCGGCGGTATTCGCGAACAGCAACTGCCAGAAGCCATTGGGGATATTGAAATGATCGAGCGACCCCGGCGCGAACATGAAGATCATGCCGAGCGCCATCAACACGTGACCCGAGTGCCACCACCGCCGCCCGTCACTCGTCTCTGCCACGTGACGCGCGTGCAGAACCAAGACCACCATGAACAGGAGCGTCCAGATGACCGCCAGCCAACTCGGGAGGATGTTCGTCGCGCCGTGGGATGCGCTCATCGACATCCCTCCCATCGCCATCTTCATCGAATGGGTGGCGCCCATCGCCATCCCATTCATCGACGAATTACTCATGCCCATGACAATGCCTCCTGACAGTTCGATTGGTTATCGGTGAGCTGTGGCGGCGAGACCGTCATGTCCTCGTGGTTGTCGAGTGGACTACGGCATACCCGGCGTGCTCGACGGCGGTGCCGACAGCGCCATCGTCGAAGCCCTCACCGCTGATGGTGAGCAGCCCACTCGCCAGATCGACCGTGACATCCCTCGCACCAGGGATCACACTCACGCTCTCCCTGACCGCTGCGGTGCAGTGCTCGCACGTCATGCCCGACACCTCATAGGTCCGGCGAGCCTCATCCATCTTGCTCATATCGGTTCCCTTCCTAGTTTGTTCGCGAGGATTCAGATCAGACAGCAGGGACCACTTGTTCGGGCGAGCTTGCACGCACCGTGGAGCGCACACGCTCTCGCGCCACAGTTCTCTGGGGCATCAGCGTCAGCGCGAGAAGAACGAACAGCGGCGCCGCATTGACATCGGTCGCTTGGTTGACCCAGAACGGGCCGCCGAGGCTCTGACCAAACACCCAGTAGGCAAGCGAGATCACGATCCCGACCGCAAGCGCCGGGGTGCGCAGCGGCGTCCACACGCCGACAGCGACCGCTAGCGAGACGATCGCGAGTACAACGGCGATCGTCGTGCCGTGGCCGTGGGCATGGTTGGCAACCGACATCTGCACTTTGGCCAGCCAGTGTGGTGAGGCTTCCGCCATCCCCTTGATCATTTCCTGGGTGGCGCCCTTCGCACGGTTGACGTTCACCAACCACAGACCGGCCGACAGCGCCCACAGTCCCGACCACGCCCACAGGCCACCACGGTCGCCCAATAGCCCCGTGTCAGCAGTGGAACGCCCATCTTCCTTGCTTGCGGGCCACACGAGCAGGCCGACGATCGCGTACAAGATCACCGCCCCCGGCGCACCCATCAGCGGCGACGGCAGGGTGTTCGAGGTCAATCCGCCGAAGCCCTCGCCGAACCACCAAACGATCAACGACCAGACGAAGGACACAAGCAGTGCCGGCTTGACCGTCTTCTTACTGAGGATCAGCCCCAACCCGATCGCGCACTGGATCTCGCCAGCGAGCGTGTTCCAGAGCGTCAGGTCGTGACCGTAGAAGTTGTCGAACGTTTTCATCGGGTCGCCGATGAACGACGGCTGGCCCTTCGCCGTCGGTGCGAACACTTCGCTGACAATGCCGTGCGTGTACATAAAGCTCTTGAACTGAAAAAGCCCATCGAGAAGCCAGATCACGCCGAGCGCTATCTGAATGCCGCGTCGTGTGACGCGCACACGGCTGAGCAGCGATACACCTTCGGATGAACCCAGCGCGGACGCCCGCGCAGGATCGTATTCGTGAGACATTGCGCAACTCCCATCGCGAATTGAGGCCCAAGCGACCGCGTGGGTCGCTGTAGACCGAGTGATACCCCGCCCGTCAGGCGGGGCTCAGGCGATCGGGAACGCGGGCCGTGCTTACTTCAGCAGCAGCCCGCGACGAGCGGCGGGGGGCGACTGGCAAGCGAGCGGGCGATCAGCGATCCTCCGCGTGGGATTTCGGTCGCACGCCAACGCGGACACGTGATACCGGCCGCACGCTCGCGCGACCGGGGTGCTCGTCCCGCGCGCAAGCGCTCGATGACGCGCTCGCCGGGATAGCGACCACAGAACAAGACCGCCCCGAGCACGAGCGCCGGGAGCATGAACAACAAGCCATTCAAGGAAGCCCCAGCGAAGTGGCCCAGCAGGACAACGCTAAGCGTCAAAAGAGCGGCCAACACCGAGAGCCGGAAGACTCGCTGGCCTACGAGAGTACGACACTGAACTCTCATCGCCGGGCAAGACTACCAGCGGCCCCTGCACAAGTGCGCCAACGGCCAACGGCAGCCCCCTCCGCTATCTTGACGCGGCCACTTGGGACCACCACCCAAGCAGTCCGGCACGCCCACTACAACCGAGGAACGGCGGACGCGCATGTCGGTCTTGCGCGCAACAGTGAGCACCACACCCATTGTCCGGAAGCCAGCCACAGACGCCGCTCAGCTGCGCACCTGTTTTCGCCCAAAAGCGATCATCTAATCAACGCCTTCGCCACGCATGCACTGGACGGTGGGTGTCGCACAAAGATGTGACCGGCGGGACCTTGCTGTGGCGATCGGTGAGTGTGTAGGCGCTGGTGTTGGGGGTGATCCCCCGGAGGGTTTCTTAGGCCGCTGCGGTGGCCATTTGGTGTTTGTGGAGCTTCATGAGGTTGTGCGTGGCGGTGATCAGACGCCACTCCGAGCGTGCCGCGGATCTGCCTCGTCGCTGGAATTGGTTGATGCGCCGGTTGTGCTTGGTTTGAGCGAACACGGGCTCGATCATCGCCTTGCGTCTTCGGTAAAGGCAGCCGCCATAATCACCGGCCAACACGGTTCGCATAAACGCATAACGCCCGCCATCCCAGCCGCGGCGCGGTGTGTCGCGCTTGCCCGTGTCGGGCGGGATCAGTACCTGGATGCCGTTGCTCACGACGTTATCGATCTGCTCCTCATTCCAATAGCCGCTGTCGGCCACCGCGACCCCGGGCGTCTCGGTAACACCAATCGCGTGGAGTTCCTTCTTCGTCGCTTGAACCATCGGCTGTAGGTGACCGAAGTCCGGTGAGCTGGCGGTCACCTCGGCGGCGAGCACGATCTGATGCTCGTTCACCGCGGCCTGCGTGTTATAGCCCTGGGTGTAGCTGCGCGGGGTCTTCACGTTCCGCGAATCGAGGTCGGTCGTGTTGATCTTCCCCGCCGGGATCTCCGGCGGCTCGTATGGCTTTGGTGGGCGGCTGAGTCGTCGGCCTTGGGTGTCGCGCCCATGCGCCCGGTAGTACTCATATGCCTCGTTCGCTTCGCGCTCGACCGCGAGGTTCTGCTGCAACCGTCGCTCTGCCTCCAACAGTCGCCCGGCACGCGAGCGCCCGATCGGCATGGCCGCACGCCGGCGATGCTCATCGAGCTGACGGCGAGCCTCGAGCAACCATCCATCGCGACCCTGAACCCGCGCGACGATCACCCCAGCATCAAGCTCGATCTTCACCCCAGAAGAGCCCATCTCAGCGGCCGCTTCGGTCTTCACGCTCTCGTTCTCCCCGCGGTCGCGCTCGAGCCTTTGCTTTGCCTCTCGCAACGCCGCACGACGCCCCTCACGGGTCTGTAGCTGCTCGGGCAGCTCATCACCACGCGCATCCCCGTAAAGCTCATCCTCGACCGCGTCGAGTGCCTCAGCCTCCTTGAGGATCTCCCGCGCGAGCTGCTCGTAATCAAGGTTGCAGTGATGTGACGCGTTGGCATGGACCTTCGTGCCGTCAATCGCGATCAGCCCGACCTTCACCAACCCCGCCTCCTTGCACAGCGAAAGCACCTCGGTGAACAAGGCGGCCAGCGACTCCTCGTGGCGGACACGGAAGCGCGCGATCGTCGCGTGATCCGGGGTCTGCTGAGCAGCGATCACCCGGTAGGCGACATCCTCAACACACCGGCGCTCGATCCCCCTCGAAGAGCGCTCACCCCGCGCGTAGGCGTAAAGCAGCAACGCGACCATCATGCTCGGCTCGAAAGCTGCCCGACCCCACCCGTCCAGCCGGTAAGACGCATAGAACGCCGACAAATCCATCTCCCCGACCGACTCCAACACAAACCACGCCAAATGACCCTCCGGCAGCCAATCCCGCGGGTCCGGCGGCAACAAGAACACCTGCTCACGATCACACTCAAGAAAGTTCTGGGACATACCCAGAAGTGTCTTAACCACCCCGGACAGACCCGAGGTTTACGCGACACCCACGACGACAAGGAGAAGCGGTCGGGTCGGGGGTCTCGGATACTTCAGCCTGGGGGATTCTGGTGCTGGGATCGGCCAACCGCCTCGATCCGAGGCCGATCCCCTTGGTGAGCGGTGAGTGCTCCACGAGGCCCATTTCAGGCGAGTGGGTGCTGCCAGCGCAGGCCGGGGTAGCATGCAAAACCGCCGTCGGTCGTGACCCATTCGCTGCCTGACTCGATCGCGAGCGCGGCGAAGTAGGCGTCGGGGACCATGTTGCCGGTGGCGCCGGTCGTGCGGCAGAGCCCGGCGAAGATATCCCAGTGGCGCGGACCGGGCGTCACCTCGACGCAGTTGGGACGCATGCGCAGGGACTGGGCAAACTCGAGCGCGACGTCGATCGGCGTCGGTACGGCAAACACCCGTGGATGGGTGACGATCCTCAACATCCCGCTCAGCACGTGCGTGGAGAGTCCAAACGGAGCGCTTTCGTTGACGGCCGCCTCCAACCATGCGCCGATCTGCTCGTGCTCCGGCGTGTCCTCACGGTGAGCGTAAACGAGCACATTGACATCGGGCAGGATCAGCGCAGGCCGTCCATCAGGTCGCGCAGCGCCGCCGAGTCCTCAAGGTCTACCTCAGGCAGTGTGCCGCCACCGCCGAACGGCCGGATCGAGAAGCGCCCACCCGGCTTGACTGCCCGCACCGCGAGTGTCTGTCTGAGCGAGTCTTCGATCAGGGATGTCAGCGTGGTTTGCTCTGCCGCAGCCTTCTGCTTCGCCGCCGCGAGCAGATCATCGTTGAGTCGTACCGTTGTTCTCACACACCGAGCATAGCGGCTAGACATAAATATGTCTAGCTCGTGATCGGGGTTCGCCGTGCAGGTCGTGGCATCGGCTACGCCACCTTGGAGGCCCGCCGGCGAGCAGAGAACCACGCAACGAGAGACCTGTGCCGATGGCCCCCGCGTACGTGATCTGTCACGGCGGGCAGGACTTGGAGCTCACGTGTATGACGGTCTATTTGTGCGGCGCGTGCGGCGCGCCACTTAACGTCGGCGGGTCTTGGTCCTTGTCGACGCAGGTCCTCGATCGCGAATGCGTAGTGGTCGCTGAGCATCTTCAGGCTTGTCCCGCACTCGCTGGCTACGGTTAGGGGGTCCTCGGCGCGGAGGCGCAGGGAGATGCCGCCTCGGCGCAGCCCGTAGGGGGTGGCGCCGAGGATCGAGACGAACTCAGGCGCTGCGCGACCTTCTCGACGGCTGGCGTGAAGAAGCGTGCGCCCCATGAGCGGGCCTGGCTTTCGCTGAGATGGCGGGCACCAGTCCGAGGGTCCAGGATGCCGTGCTGGGCGCCGGTGAGGTCTCCTGGAATTATGAAGTCGCACTCGCGAGCCAGATGCCCCGCGCCTCTCAAGGCCGCCCGCCACTCGGATAGATCCTCCCGCAGGATGCTCGGCATGGCAGCCTGCCGAGGAGATGAGAACCGATCGTCCACTCGTAGCGTTCATAGGTCGAAGGTGCGAGGCCACCCTCATTGCGCGGATGGGCGTTGACCTCGAGATAGAGCTCGAGCACCACCCCGATCATCCGTCCTTCTGCCTCGTTGGTCTTCTTCGCGTCGAGGTCCAGCAGGACCGTCGTAGACTGTCGCGTCCTCTGCGCTCGGCGGTGATGTAGTCGTCCATCCACGCGCGGGAGTGACGCACGGACGGGAACGTGCGGCTGCGCTCATGCTTGTCATGGTCGTAGAAGCCGACCGTGTAGGACTTGCGTCCGCTCTTGGCGACATACGGCCACGCGGAGTTCTTTGGCCAGGGCCGAGCCATCTGCTGCTCCTCTCGAGGGGGTTTGCGCCGGCGGCGACTATGCGTCTACGGGCGAGTTCGACCGCAGCAGTCCCAGCCCGCGCGGGGCAGACCAGTCAATCGCGAGGCAGAAGCGCGGTGTGGTTGCGGGGATGGCACCCCACAAATATGCGCTGCGACGCTGAAACATCTCGATTTGCAGGGAAGAAGGCCCCGGGGTGCATTACTCTCGTAAAGCGGGGGTCGCGGGTTCGACTCCGGTCGTCGGCTCTGGGAGGTCTTCACGTTTGGCCTCTGTTTTTGTTCACGTTTGGGCTGGCTGACGCGGGTTGCGGTGGGCTTGGGATGCTGGTGGCTGTGTGCGGGGGCGCCGCTTGGGCCTTGGGTGGAGCCTGCTAGGGCGCTCGGATGGGTTTTCGGGTCGTGTGGGGGTGTCCTGGCTTGCGGCGGTGTGGTGTGGTGATGGGTGAAGACGGTTGCGTTCAGGCCGGCGGTGCGTTGGCGGCGTCGAGCAGATCGTGGATCGTCTCTCTGCGCTTGCGTCGCGTGCGTGGGGGGCGTCCGCAGGCCGCTCGCTGGGCCTGCTCGGCTTGGCGGGCGTCGAAGGCGTCGGCGACGCGCATGTTGCGCACGATGAACAGGCAGGTCAGGAAGAGCGAGGGGGCGGTGGTCCCCGCGAGGCGGCACCATCCCTTGGCGGAGATGTCGTTGGTGGCGGGGTCCTTGACGGTGGAGAAGGTCCGCTCGGCCGCTGAGCGGCGGTTGTAGGAGAGGCGGTGGGAGCGGGAGGGGTAGTCGTGCTTGCCGGCTGTCTTGGCGTTTATGGACGGCGGGACGGTGATCGTCTGCTGTGAGCAGCAGACGGGTGGGTGCTCTGGGGGCGAGAGCACCTGCGCTCGGGTGTGGGGCAGATGCATCGATGCGAGCCGTAGCGGGCAGCGGAGCTTGCTGGCGGTGGCGGGACAGGCGAGACGGCGGTAGCCGTCTTGGTCATAGGCGGTGATCGGTGAGAGCTTGTAGGCGGCGAGCTCGCCGGTCTGCTGGTCGTGGACGGTGATCTCCTGCTCGCCTGCGCCGCGCGCCAGCGGGCCGAGCTGCAGGAGCGCCGTCGGCGTGGCGGGGCAGTAGAGGTTGCCGTTTGCGAGGATCGCGCCCATGTGGGTGCCCTTGGGTCCGCGGTCGTTTGGGTGGATGTCTTGGATCAGCTGCGCGCCCAGGCGCCGCAGCGGGATCGCCCAGTCCTCCGCGACGCGGTAGGCGTAGCCGCAGTCGGCGAGCACGTCGCCCAGGGCGATGTCGTCATTGGTTACCTGTTCGAGCACGGGCACGAACGCGCCCGGCGGGTCAATCTGGCAACTGGTTAGTGAGATGCGCCGTACGAGCTCTGGAGCCTTCTCGCCATTCTCTTCGGTGACGATCGTGGCGGCCTGCAGGTAGTAGCCGTAGAACGCCTCATCCTTCTGTCCGGGTGAATTGCCGCGGCGGTGCCCCCAGGAGGCCTCGGGGTCCGCGCACTCGCGCTCATTGCCTTGCGCGTGGGGCTCGGCGTCCTCTCCGGCCGGCTCGGCCTGCTCGCCCTCGCTGCGTCTTTTGCGCGGGGGGGCATAGAAGCTCTCATAGTCGCTCCAGTCCACGGCCAGCGCGCTGCTCTGCGGGGGACCGAGCATCTGAACACTGGCCTCGATCAGTGCGTTCATCGCGTCGCTGAGCGCTTCGGCGGGGCGCCCGTCGGGCTTGTGCTTGGAGAGCGCCTTCACGATGAGGCGAAAGGTGCGCTCCACCTGGCGGTAGGTCAATAGGTGAGGGTTACCATTCCATTGGGTGATGATGCCCAGGCGCCGGCGCTCCTGCTCGCTCAGGACGATCAGCGCCTGGTGCACCTTTCTCAGATGGGCGGGGCGCCCGTCATAGAGGCAGGCCAGCATCCCGAGCAGCAGCGTGCGCACGGAAAGCTGGCGGGGGCGCACCCCGATCGGCAGCAGCGCCTCGATGCGCGCCGGCACGCCCGAGGCGTCGATGATTCTCTCAAGGCGCTCAAGCGGGATCTCGCCGCTCACGGCGATCCTCCCAGCAGCGCTATCAGCTCTGCCTCTGAAGGCGCGGGCAACTGTGCGGCGATGTCCCCGAGGCGCTGGGAGCAGCGCACGCCCGCGGCGGCCATGAACGCCTGCAGGCCAATCGCCTGCGCCGCGCTGTGAAGCCAGGTCGATCTCAGCCGCCCGGTATCAAGCCGCGGCAGGCCGCGGTCGCAGAACAGGACGGCGAGCTGACAGGTCAGGTTCTTGCGGTCGGGGTTTCTGCCGCCCAGCAGGTATCCCTGTCCCGCGAAGGCGGCGCTGGCCAAGAGCGGCTCCTGGTAGCGGGCGAGCACCGGCACGATCCGCGCCTTGGTGCCCTTGACCGCGACGAGCACCCCGCCCGAGCGCTTCAAGACGTCGGTGCCCCTGACGTGGCGAAGCTCTGAGCCCAGGAGCCCAGCGCCCGCGCCCAGGCAGATCAACGCCCGTGCGCGCATCTGGCGCGATGGCGTGGAGAGCGCCTTGGCCGCCGCCAGGAACAGCTCGAGCTCGTGCTCGCTGTAGGGGGGCTTTGCGCGCTCGCGGGCAAGCACAGTCGGTGCCGGCTGCGGGTGGGCCTGTAGCGCGCGCGCCAGGGAGCGTAGGTTGGTGCGCAGTGTGCGGCGCGTTGGCGCTGAGAAGGTCCGCTCGCCTGCCACGATGAAGCGCTCGATCACCGCGGGATGCAAAAGCACCCCGGTCTCAAGCTCAAGGCCCACCGACTCGCCGAAGGCCGCGAGTTGACTCGCGGCGAACAGCAGCGCGCGCGCCCGTGCCAGCGTCGCGGGCAGAGCCTTGCCCACGACCTGGCGCGCGAACGCGCCGGCCGGCCCGCTCACCGAGCATGGGCGGTAGGTGCAGATCGCGCCCGCCGGCGACGGGGCGGAATGCCTCGCGCTCATCGTGCGGTAGATATACTGTACGGTCAGGACGTGATGACAGACCTCTCTGCCAGACTGCGCCGATGAGCCTCGATCGCCCAGAACGCGAGGAGGCCAGACGGATCGCACGCGAACTCTCAAGCATCGCCCGCACAGGCAAGGTGCTGCCCGGCTCGCTCCAGGAACGCCTCACGCGCTGCGGACGCGCCGGATGCGCCTGCCAGGACGATCCACCCCGCCGGCACGGCCCCTACTGGCAGTGGACACGCAAGCTCAACAAGAAGACCGTCAGCAGATGGTTGAGCGCCAAACACGCCGCCGACTACCAGCACTGGATAGAAAACGACCGGCGCATCCGCGAGCTGCTCGCACGCCTAGAGACAATCGGCATCGCCTCCCTCGAAGCCGACCTACTCACCGCGCGCGAAGGCCACAACCAGCCAGCCCAGCACTGACGAGCCATGCCGGTGTGGTCAGACGCCGCTTAAACTGTGATCAGCACCGAAAACAGCACCGAAAACGCCCGCAAACGCGCAAACGTGAAGACCTCTCTGGATTTTTCTACCGCTGCGGTACCGGGGCGGTACTGTATTCTTTGTCCGTCGCTGTCCTAATCTGACCGCACACGGAAGGGGTGCCTTTCGAGCTACCAAGCCAAAAAACGGCTCTAGCTAGCGGTTTTCCTCCCCCTCCGAGCAATCGCTTACGAGAGCGGTGCTCTGGCCATCTGAGCTACGTCGGCGTGCCCCCGCATCGTACCGTCAGAGCGTCTGTTGTTCCGCTCCGGCTAGGATTCCGTGCCCTCGCGCCGGGGGAGCTCCTTCGAGTGCTTGGGTGTCCCTACCCGTCCCTGACCTTGACGACCATCGCATCGATGAAGGTCACCGGGTAGACCTCATCGAGCGGCCTGTTCAGCCACTCGGTCATCTCCTGGATGACCTGCTCAGTGATCCAGCTAATCGTGTCCTTGAGATCCGCCGTTATCCGACCGGTAGCACTACTGCTACCATGTGGGGCTATGGCGACGATCCCGCAAAAGGAGCTGCGCAACCATGTCGGTGAGGTGCTGCGGCGGGCGGAGGCTGGCGAGCGGTTCACGATTACCGTCTCCGGGCGTCCCGTCGCCGAGCTCGGCCCCGTGCGCGCACGTCAGTGGGTGTCCAGCATCCAGCTGGCCAGCCTCTGGGCGACGCCCCCGGATCCCACGCTCGAGCACGATCTCCAAGCGCTGGGCGGGCAGCTCGCAGACCCCTGGGCCAGCGGCTGACCGTGGCGGTCCTACTCGATACCTCGGTCTTGATCGCGGCCGAGAGGGGGCCTGAGGAGGACGCGGCGATCAGTGTCATCTCGCTGACCGAGCTGCACTTCGGCGTGCTCGTTGCACGCGACGATGAGACTCGTGCGCTGCGAGTGGGCCGGCTCGGGGCCATCGAGGAGCACTTCGACGCGCTGCCGTTCGACGCCGCCGCGGCGCGCGAGTGCGGGCGACTGCACGCGCTCGTCGCCCAACGCGGAGGAGCGCCACGGCGTCGGGCGATGGACCTGGCGATCGCGGCCACCGCCAACGTCCACGGCGTGCCGCTGATGACCTACAACATCAAGGACTTCCAGATCATCGCCGACAAGGTTGACCTCCGCGAGCCCTGAAGCCACGCGCGGGCGTGACGCGCTGAGGGGAACGTGCGGCAGCGCTCGCACCGTCGGCTTCCCTGCAAATGCCCTTTCGTTACCGCTACGCACTCACAACTCGCGCAACGTCTCCAGCAGCGACTCGCCGTGGCGCTCGCAGAAGGTTGGGCCGATTCCCTTGACCTCGATCAGCTCGCGCAAGTTCGCGGGTCTGGCGCGCAGCACTCCTTCGAGTGCCGCGTTGGCGGCCACCGTGTAGGCGGGCTTGCCTTCGCTGCGTCCCAGCCGCCACGCCTTCAGCGTCTCGAACTGGCGCTCGTCAACCGGGTCCAGGTCGACCTCCTCGGCCGCGCCCAGACCGTTTGCCGGGACATGCGCGCCCGCGCCGTTGCTCGCCGCACCGGTGGCCCGCCGATCAGTCGCGCCGTTCATCGCCCCGCGAATCCCCGACCCCACAGTCGTGCCGGAAGCCGCGCCCGCGTGCGCGCGGCTCGCTTTGCGAGCGACCGGCGCTGCCCGACGCGATGCCTCCACCAGCTCAGTGTCCGACTCGCACACGTCGCAGCAACGCACTTGGGGGGCACACGGCTCGTCGTCGCCGAAGTGGTCGAGGATCTGGCGACGACGACAGGTCTGCCCGCTTGAGATGAAACGCTCGATCGAGCGGTAGGATTCCCAGCCGCGGTTTCGGGCCGATTTGATCGCCTCATGCGCCCTGCGAGGACTGCCGTTGCCGGTGAGACACGCCAGCAGGCCTTCCGGGCCACCGGGCTGGAGCTCCACGGCGCCGGCGCGCTCGGCGATCGACAGCAGCACGCGTTCGCGCTCGTCCAGCTCCCCATGCCCGATCGCCGCGATCCCATCCTGGGCGCGACCACGGAGCCTCGCGACATAACGCTTCACGTCCTCCACGCTGGTCTCGCGCTCCTTGATGAACCTGATCAAGCGGCCGAGGTCCATCCTGGAGGCCAGCAGTAGCGCCCTCCCCGGGCGTCCGTCGCGCCCGCCGCGTCCGGCCTCCTGGTAGTAGGCCTCGAGGCTCGTGGGCAGCGCCCAGTGCACGACCGTGCGCACGTCCGCCTTGTCGACGCCCATGCCAAACGCGTTGGTCGCTACCACCACCTCGGCGCGTCCGCTCATGAACGCCTCCTGGCTCGCGCGGCGCGCCTCAGGAGCCATGCCCGCGTGGTAACAGACCACACTCACGCGCTGTTCGGCCAGCAGCGTCGTCACCTCCTCTGTGTCCTTGCGCGTGCCGCAATACACGATCGCGGGTCGCGCGTGTGCGGGGCTGAGCGCGTGCAGCAACGTGGCGCGCTTGCGCGCCACGGCGCCCTTGCCTTCGAGGCTCACCACGTCGAACGTGAGGTTGGGCCGGTCAAAACCAGAGCGCACTGCGACCCAATCGCGCAACCCCAGACGCATCGCGATCTCCTGTGACACGCGCGGCGTGGCGGTCGCTGTCGCGGCCATCACCGCCGGCCTGCCGAGCGTCTCGATCGCCCCGTGCAAACGCAGGTAATCGGGGCGAAAGTCGTGGCCCCACTCGGCCACACAGTGGGCCTCGTCAACCACAAACAGGCCGACCTTGCGCGTGGCGAGCGTGTCGCGAAACGCGCGCGAAGCGAACCGCTCGGGCGCCGCCAGCACGAGCCGTGCCTGACCCGAGGAGATCGCGCGCAACGCCTGCGCGTTGTGGCCATCCTCCATTCCCGACGCCAGCATCGCCGCGTTTACCCCGGCCTGCTCCAAACGCTTGTGCTGGTCGGCCATCAGCGCGATCAACGGGCTCACAACCACGACGAGCGCCTCACCGGCCAACGCGGGCAACTGGTAACACAGCGACTTGCCCCCGCCGGTGGGCATCACCACGAGGCTGTCGCGCCCGTCGAGCGCCGCCTGCACCGCCTCGCGCTGGCCCGGGCGGAACGCGCGCAGACCAAAACGCTCCAACAGCCGCTCCGGTGTGGTGCTGACGGTGGGGCTCGCGCCATCAGGAGGGCTTACGGTGAGGGTCGCGCTCAAGCTGTGCATGCTCCCGGAGAAGCTACCTTCCGCTGCGGGCGGTATCGCGGCGCAGTCCTTGGCGTTACCTGCGTGCGACCCTCAAGTATGCCTCAGCAGGCGGCCAACGAACAGCTCAACAAGCGGCGACAAACAGCTCAACAGGCAGCCGACAAGCGGCTCAACTGATGGCCGACATCAACAAGCAGCCGACAAACAGCTCAACTGGTGGCCGACATCAACAGGCGGCTCAACAAGCGGCTCAACTGGCCGACGGGCGTCTGCGCCAGACCACACGCGCGCCGGCGGACGGCACGAGCGTGATCGCGCGCCGACGATTCCACTCGCCCTTGCGCGCGCGCCGCCCGCCGCGTGCGGGCAGGCTCGGGGACAGCTCGCCGAGCACGGTGTGCAGGATCAGCTTCATCTCGAACGTCGCAAACGACGCGCCGATGCAACGGCGGATGCCGCCGCCGAACGGGATCCACGAGAACGTCTCGGGCGGGCTCTCCAGGAAGCGCTCGGGACGAAACTCGCTGGGCGCGTCGTACACGCGCGGGTTGCGATTGGTCAGGTAGATCGACGGCACCACCCGCGCGCCCTTCGGCAGCTCGCGCGCGCCAACGCGCAACGGCTCCCGCAGCACCCGCACGACCTGCGGCACGACCGGCCGCACGCGCAGCGTCTCTGAGATCACGGCCTGCGTGTACTCGTCGCCCTGTCGCGCGTCGATCTCCGCCACCAGCCGCGCGAGCTTGGCGGGGTGGCGCACGAGCCGCTCCACCGCCCACGCGACCGCCGTCGCGGTCGTCTCGTGGCCCGCGAGCAGCAGCGTGACGAGCTCGTCGCGCAGCTCAACATCGGTCATCGCCTGCCCGTCCTCGTCGCGCGCGAGCAGCAGCAGCGAGAGGATGTCGCTGCGCTCGCCCAGATCCTCCTGCGCGCGGCGACGGGCGATCTCCGCGTAGATCACCGCGTCGAGGTGATCGAGCGCGCGCCCGATCGCGCCTGTGGGACGCTCCGGCGTGGGACGCCGCAACGCGTAAAGCAGCAGCGCCGGCGTGCGCACCGGCGTGATCAGGCCACTGATCGCCTCGCGCAGCGTGCCCATGCGCTCGGCCTCCACGCCGAACACGGCGCGCAGGATCACCTCCAGGGTGATCGCGCGCGTGCGCTCAGACAGTTTCATCGGCTTGCCCAGCGGCCAGTCGGCCATGCTGCGGCGCGTCGCCTGCACGATCAGCTCCTCGTACTCGCGCATGCGCTCACCGTGGAACGGCGGCAGCAGCAGCTTGCGCTGGCGCATGTGCTCGGGGCCGGTCAGCGTGATCACCGAGCTCGGCCCCATAATCGGCGCGATCGGCGAGGAGTCGGCCGCCGAGGGCGCCACATCGGGTGGCGCGGTAAACACCGCCTTGACCGCGTTGGGGTCGCCCAGCACCACGAGTTTGCGTCCGCTCGGGGCAAACGTCAGCGTAAACGTGTCGCCGTAGCGCCGCGCACACTGGTCCATAACCCACGTCGGCGCAATCGCAAACGCGAGCGTCTGCAGGATCGGCGACAGCCGCGGGCCACGGGGAAGCTCGGCGGGGGGCGCCTCGGCTAGCTGCTCTACGCGCGGCTGCGCGACTGCGGTGGCCACCCCACAAGCCTATCGGGTGACGGCTCGTTCGCGGCGAGCGCGGCCACGATGCGCGCGCGGACCTGCTCGACCTGCGCGGGTGTGAGCGTCTGGCTGTGACGCGTCAGATAGCCGAGCAGCATGCGCGCCGGCATCACGCGCACGCCGCGGCGTCGGGCAAGCGGCTTGTCAACCCACGCGCGGCTGAACACAACCAGTGGCTCCACGCGCTCGCCGGCGATCTGTTCGAGCGTCTCACGCTGTTCCTGCGCTTGGTGCAGCACACCCCCATGGATGGAGCGCACCCGCACCGGGCCAGGGTGGCTCTTTGTCTCGACGCTAAACACCCCCGCGACGCCAAGCGCGATGTGATCGACGTTGCCGTGGCCGAAGCTCGCGTCGTGGATCACGCTCCAGTCGCCGCCGGCCAGCTCGTCCAGCAGCCCCCCCACGTGCTCCTCGCCGGCGGCGCCCCGCTCGTGACGGTGCACGAGCGGCAGCACGTAGCGCGACACAACGAACATCGTGACCAGCAGGGCCAGCTCGGAGGCGATGAATAAGGGACTACGCAACCCAAACGCGCGGCCAAGCGCGGTCGTTAGGACCGCCAGCACGCCGAGCGTCACGAGCGTGCGCAGGCTCAGGCGCAGGAAACGCGCGCGCGCGTACTGGCCGGGCGTGCGAGCGGCGGGATCGCGACGTTTGACCATGCGCACTGTGTGGCCATGAACGATCGACATCTACCTCTCCCATCGACCGCACCCGCGATCGGGCTTTAGAAGGTCTTTCAAAATGAGGGTGCGTTTGGGGCGTTCATGGACCAAGCTGGACGCCGCGGAACGTCGAAGCGCGTGCTGGTGGCACGTGCGAGACGTCACGTGGCGCCCAGCGCCGTGTACAGGGACGCATCCAGACGTGCCCTCATTTTGAAAGACCTTCTTAGAGATTCTTAGACTGGTCTTCGATAGACAGCGCCGACGCGCGTGCCAATCCGCGATGCGTCTTCAGCCTTACTCCACTCGCGGTAGATGGCCGACTGTTCGATCGGAAAAACCCTCTCGCGCCCGGTTTGAGGAAAAGCGTGGAGCGTGCGGCCATCGTCCTAAAGCCGGCTGGGGACCACGCCGAAGGCATGAGCAGGCCCTCACCCTCACCTTCTTGACGGGGATCACAACCCACTCCACAATGTCGAACTCATTCAACTCATCGATACCTTCAGATATGCGACTGCTGCTGCGCGCGGACGCCGAGCAGTGCTGGCTGAACCGCGAGGTGATCCCCGTGCTGCAACATCTCGAGACACGCGAGCGGCTACCCGAGGATGAAGTGTGCGCGGCGCTCGCCTACCTTGAGGCGATGTGGAACGAGGCGATGGCGCGCGCGCGGGAGACCGACGCGGCGCACGCCTATCTGCGCGCGCGCGCGCAGGAGCTCGAAACGCTGTCGGGCCCCGCGGACCGTTATCACGCGGCGGTGCGCGCGCTGCGGGGAATCGTCGCCGAACGCGTCACGCCGCTCGTGGAGCCGTCGTTGGAGCTCGACGAGCCACAGGCGCGGACGACAAACTTTGGACTGCGCGTCACAGACGTGCGCGCGGACGCGCGCCGCCCGAACGCGGGCGGCTGCGCCCCGCGAGCAGCGTAGGCCAGACGCGAACGCCCACAACACGGGCGGACGCTCCACGCAGCACGGGCGAACACTCCACAGCACGCGCGGGCGTCGTCCATCGACGCGACAATCGGGCGTCCGGTGCGTGTAGATCGGCTGAGCTCGCGCGCACCGGCGAGCGAGCGCGCGGTCCGGTCCCATACCCTTGACGCCGTGCCTGAGCCAACCGCCGCGGGAACGCCGCCCTTCGATCTGCAATCGCATTCCACGCGCTCTGACGGAGCGCTTGATCCCGCCGCGGTCGTGGCGGCCGCCGCGCGGGCCGGCGTGCGGCTGTTGGCGCTGACCGATCACGACACGCTCGCCGGTGTGCCCGAGGCGTTGCGCGCCGGCGTGGAGCACGGCGTGAGCGTGGTGCCCGCGATCGAGATCTCCGCGATCGATGACGGCGGACAGGCGGGCACGGCGCGCGAACTGCACATCCTCGGCTATCTCGTCGACCACACCGACCCGGGCTTCGCCGCGACGCTCGCCGGGTTTCTCGCCGACCGCGAGCAGCGCACGCTGCGCATGGCCCGCAGTCTGCGCGAGCTCGGTGTCCAGCTTGACCAGCAGACGATCGACGCGCGTGTGCACGCCGGCGAGCCGATCGGGCGTCCGCATCTCGCCGAAGCGGCGCTGAGCCATCCCGCCAACGCGGCGCGACTGCGCGCGGAGAACATCGACGACATCGGCTCGTTCATCAGGGCTTATCTGATCGAGGGCCGCCCCGCGTTCTGTTTGCGCGTCACACCCACGGTGGCTGAGGCGATCGGCGCGATCCACGCGGCCGGCGGCGTGGCGATCTGGGCGCACCCATTCTGGGACGTGTCGGACCCGCAAGAGGTGCTCGCCACGATCGACCGTTTCCGAGCGTTCGGCGTCAACGGGGTCGAGGCGTTCTACGTCACCCACACACACACACAGACTGAGTTGCTGGCCAACCGTTGTGGAGAACTCAACATGTTGAGCACAGGCTCAGCCGACTTCCACGGTCCCGAGAATCGCCTGTTCTCGCGCTTCATGGCGTTTGACACCTACGGCCTGGAACCCAACCTCGGGCCAATCGCGGCGCTGGCGCACGGACTTTAGGCAGCTGGCGCCGGCGACGCGCGCTGCACCAGGGGCGCTCAAACGCCAGCGGCACGCCCGCCAGACCCGAAGGGTCTCAATCCAAAAAAATTCAGCCGGCCGGCGGACCCGGCAGGTCTGCCAGTCGATAGGCGAGCGCCTCCAACGCCAGCTCCTCGGAGACGTTGAGCGCCAAGCGCAGGCGCGTGTCGCGCACGAGCTCTATGCCGCGCGCCAGCGAGCGCGCGTCGCGGCCGCGCGCGTCGGCGACGAGCTCGTCGCGGCGGTCCAGCGCGTGCGCGAGCTCGGGCGCGCCGCTGACCACGCACCACACGTCGCGCAGCCACAGCTCGGCGAGCCGCAGACCGAGATCGAGCGTGGCGGTGCGCGCGCGGCGCTCCGCTCGACGCACCACGTCGACCCCCTCGCGTTCGAACCGCCGGCGCTCCTTGCTCGGCAACAGCTCGGCCTGTTCGCGCAGCCGCTCGCCGGCCGCGGCGCCCGCCGCGGCGCCCGCCGCCTTGGCGAGCTCCAGCAGCAGCGCCCGCTGGGCAGAGGAGGGATGGTCGGCGTGGCTGGGATCCCGATCCAGGTGCGCTCGCAGCGCGCCGCGCACAAAGCGCTCGGCCCACTCGCGCAGCTCGGCACCGTGCGCGCTCGCCAGTTGCTCGGCCAGCCGCGCGTCGCCGGCCGCCAGCCGCGCGCACGCGGCCGCGCGCGACGGCTCGATCGCCTCGTCCGTGCCCGCGGCGTCCTGCAGGCGCTGTTGCACAACCTCGCTCGGCAAGGGGTCAAAGCGAACCTGCTGGCAGCGTGAGGCGATCGTGGCCAGCACGTCCTCGCGGTGCTCGGCCAGCAGGATCAGGTGCGCAAACGACGGGGGCTCCTCGAGCGTCTTGAGCAGACGGTTGGCCGCCTGGTCGTTCATCGTGCCGGCCGCCTCGATCACCCACACCCTGCGCGCGGACTCAAACGGGGTGCGCGTCACCGCCGCCACCACCGGCTCGTCGATGTCGCTGACGAGCAGTTCGCTCGCGCCGCTGGGACACACCCACGTGAGGTCGGGGTGCGCTCCGCGCGCCACCCGCGCGCGCACGCTCGCCGGCGCGCGCGCGCCCTCGGCCAGCAGCGCCGCCGCGAACGCGCGCGCGACCGTGCGCTTGCCGGTGCCCGCCGGGCCGTGAAACAGATACGCGTGCGCCGGCGCGCGCGTGGCAGCCAGCGCGCCCAGCAGCACCGCGCGGGCGTGCGGGTGGAACTCGATGCCCGGCAACACCGGGGGGCGCGCGTCAGTCGGCGTCACGCGGGTCATCGTAGAGGGGCGCTACCGTGCCGGGCGCATGGGCCGCGGCACGCTCATAACGATCGAGGGGCTCGACGGCGCGGGCAAGTCAACGCTGGCCGCCGCGCTCGCGAGCGCGCTGAGCGCGCGCGGCGTGCGCGTGGAGCTGCTGCGCGAGCCGGGCGGCGTGGCGCTGTCGGAGCGGATCAGAACGCTCGTGAAGGATCCGAGCCTAACGGTGAGCGCGCGCGCGGAGGCGCTGCTGTACGCCGCCGCGCGCGCGCAGCTGGTGCACGAGCGCGTGGCGCCGCTGCTCGCCCAGGGCGTGTGGGTGCTGCTCGACCGCTTCGTGGACTCATCGCTCGCCTACCAGGGCGCGGGCCGCGCGCTGGGAGTCGAGCAGGTGCGCGCGCTCAACCTGTTTGCCACCGGCGAGCTCACTCCCGACCGTACGCTGCTGCTGCGCGTCGCGCCCGCCACCGGACGCGCGCGCCAGCGCACACGGGGCGCGACGCCCGACCGGCTGGAGCGTGAGAGCGAGCGTTTCTTCGAAGCGATCGCCGCCGCGTACGAGACACTCGCGGCCGCCGAGCCGCGCCGCGTCCGGCCAATCGACGCCGCACAACCGGCAGCGCGCGTGCTGGAGCACGCGCTGGCGGCGATCGAGGACCTGCTGCCCTAGACCTGCTGCCCTCGCCCGCCGCGTAGCCGCGCGGTGCAGCGAGCCGCGGCGCCAATGGATTGGATGGATGGCGCGCTGCGCGCGCGGGGCGTTCGAGCGGACACACGCGCGCTACCCCCGTGGTGCACACGGGCGTTAGCATGACCACAGCGATGTCGACCCCAACCAACAGCCGCGGCGCGCACACCGCGCGTGGGAGCGCGCGCTGGAGCGTCGTCGCGCTCGTGCTGGCGTCGCTCGCCACGAGCTTCCCGGCCGCCGCGCCGGCGGCCACCGCCACAGCTCCCACGAAGACCGTGCTCGGAGTGCCGTTGCCCGCGTCGGCGCGCGTCACCGGCGCCTTGACCAAATCGACACCAACCACGCCCGCGCCGAGCAAAAAGACGCCGGCCGCCACCACGCCCGCGACGAGCAAAACGACGCCGGCCACCACGAGCCCACTCGCGAGCGGCGCCCAACCGGGCACCGTCGCACCGGCCACCACCACGCCCGCGAGCGCTCGCACGCCGGCCACGCCGACTGCCACACCGACCGCCACGACGCCCACAATCGCTACCCCGACCCACACGCCAAGCACCGCTTCCAGCGCGGTCATCGGCGTGGCGCGCAAGGCCGCTCCAAAGAGCACACGACTGTCCACCGGCGCGCTCGCGCTGGTGGTGTTCGGCGCGCTGCTGATACTCGGCTGCCTGGCGTGGGCGCTCAGCCGCTGGCTCGCGCTCGAACCACGCTGGACGGTCTCCCTGATGCACTCGCTGCGCGAGGCCAGCTACCACGCGTCGGCCACTTGGGCGGAGTTCGCCGACTGGCTCCGATTGGGTCACTGAGGGGGGCCGCTGAGCGGCGCTATTCGGCGCCCTCCCTCCCTCCCTCGTGCGCGTTGAAGCTCGCTGTCCACCCGCGCGGGTGGACAGCGGTCTGCATAAGCTGATCGCCCTGCGAGACGTGGGCTAAGCTGCCCCCGTGCCGGCGACACAGAAGGAGTGGATCAGGCGGCTACAGCGCGAGGGTTGGACGCTGGAGCGCGGTGGCAAGCACCAGGTCAAGATGACGAAGGAGGGTCAGCGGCCGATCACGCTTCCCGAGAAGAAGCGGCGCGTCTACTCAAAGGGCTTCGAGGCGGAGCTACGTCGTCAAGCGGGGCTACAGGACCCCCACGATTGACCCGATACATGCGATGATGGGAGCGATGCAACAGCCTCAGCAGCTACACGTGAAGGTCCGTTTTGAGGACGATTCGTGCTGGGCGACCGTGGATGAGTTTCCCGGCGTCTTTGCGACGGGCGAGAATCTGGAGGAGCTGCGCGAGAACTTGGAGGAGGGGATCGCGCTGGTGCTCGCGCCTCCCGGCGAGGAACCCCCTGCGGTGACGCTTGCCGCGCTGCGACCGGAGGCGGTCGAGACGACGGCCAGCCCCGAACTCGTCTACGCCTGAGCTGCGCGCAGGAGTTAGCTGCTCGCGCGCGTTGAAGCCCACTACGGTCGGTGCGTCCTAGACTAGCTTGCCCAGCGGCCCCCTCAGGTGCTATCGGGGATAAGCAAAAAACCCCTCTAAAATAAGAGGTTCTGGTGATCTGTCCGGTGGGCGCGAGACGATGCTCGGCCCAAGTGAACAGAGTCGAGTGGGCGTCGCGCAGCGCCGGCGCAGAGGAGGTAAGGCCGATGGATTTCACCCCGCACCCCACGACCGTTCGTGTCTCAACGGGAGATTCGAACGTCCAGCAGGAGACGGTGGCCGGCGCCGCGCTGGCGGTCAAACGCCTGTTCAGCTCGCCCGACACCCACCCGTTTGACAGCGTCGAGTGGGAGCTGCGCGACGCGCGCATCGGCCACGGCGACAGGGTCGCGTTCGAGCAGACCGATGTGGAGTTTCCCAAGAGCTGGAGCCAGAACGCAACGAATATTGTCGCCCAAAAGTATTTCCGCGGACAGGTCGGCCATCCCGCGCGCGAGCGCTCTGTCCGGCAGATGATCGGCCGCGTCGCCGGCACGATCGCCGGCTGGGGCCGTGAGCGCGGCTACTTCGCTACCGAGGATGACGGCGACGCGTTCGAGGCGGAGCTGACCCACATCTTGCTGCACCAGATGGCCGCGTTTAACTCACCCGTGTGGTTCAACGTCGGCTTCGAGGAGTCCCCGCAGTGCTCGGCGTGTTTCATCCTGTCGGTGCAGGACACGATGGAGTCGATCCTTGAATGGAACACCAAGGAGGGCAACATTTTCCGCGGGGGCTCCGGCTCGGGAATAAATCTTTCGAACATCCGCGGCTCGATGGAGCCGCTTGCCAAGGGCGGCACCGCGTCGGGCCCCGTGTCGTTCATGCGCGGCGCCGACTCGTGGGCCGGCACGATCAAGTCTGGCGGCAAGACGCGGCGCGCGGCGAAGATGGTAGTGCTCGACGTCGACCACCCTGACATCCGCGAGTTCATCTGGTGTAAGGCCAAGGAGGAGGACAAGGCCGCCGCGCTGCGCGACGCGGGCTTTGACATGTCGATCGACGGCGACGGGTTCAAGTCGATCCAGTACCAGAACGCGAACAACTCGGTGCGCGTCACCGACGAGTTCATGCGCGCCGTCGAGGAGGACGGGCAGTGGCGGCTGATCGCCCGCGCCACCGGCGAACCGGTGGGCGAGCCGATCCCCGCGCGCGAGCTGATGCGCGAGATCTCAGAGGCGGCGTGGCGCTGCGCGGATCCCGGCGTGCAGTACGACACGACCATCAACCAGTGGCACACTTCGCCTAACAGCGGACGCATCAACGCGTCGAACCCGTGCAGCGAGTACATGCACGTGGACGACTCTGCGTGCAACCTCGCGTCGCTGAACCTGATGAAGTTCCGCCGCCCCGACGGCACGCTGGACGTGGAGTCCTTCGAGCACACCGTTGACATCGTGCTGCTGGCGCAGGAGATCGTGGTTGGCCCCTCCAGCTATCCGACCGAGCAGATCGGCGTCAACGCGCGCGCGTTCCGCCAGCTGGGGCTCGGCTACGCCAACCTCGGCGCGTACCTGATGAGCAACGGCATGCCCTATGACTCCGACGCGGGACGCGGCACGGCGGCCGCGATCACAGCGTTGATGACCGGCCGCGCCTACGGCGAGTCCGCGCGCATCGCCGCGGCGCTCGGCCCGTACGAGCGCTACGAGGAGAACCGCGAGGAGCACAACAGCGTGATGCGCATGCACCGCGACGCCTCCCACGCGATCCCCGACTCGGCGTGCGCCGACGAGCAGCTGCTCGACGCCGCGCGGCGCTCGTGGGAGGAGGCGGTGGAGCTCGGCGAGCACTTTGGCTACCGCAACGCGCAGGCCACCGTGCTGGCTCCGACCGGCACCATCTCCTTCTTGATGGACTGCGACACCACCGGTGTCGAGCCCGACTTCTCGCTCGTCAAGTTCAAGGAGCTGGTGGGCGGCGGACAGATGACGATCGTCAACCGCACCGTGCCGCTCGCGCTGACCACGCTGGGCTACTCAGAGCAGCAGGTCGAGCAGATCGAGGCGCACCTGGCCGAGCACGGCACGATCATCGGCGCGCCCGGGTTGGCCGCCGAGCACTTGCCCGTGTTCGACGTGGCCGTCGGTGCGCGCGCGATCTCGCACATGGGCCACATCAAGATGATGGGCGCCGTGCAGCCGTTTATCTCGGGCGCGATCTCAAAGACCGTCAACCTGCCTGAGAGCGCCACCGTGGAGGACATCGCCGACGCCTACACGCAGGCGTGGCGACTCGGCGTCAAGGCGCTCGCGATCTACCGCGACGGCTCCAAGACAGCCCAGGCGTTGCGCACCGACGCGCAAAAGACCGTGGACGCGCCGGCCGACGTGGACGTGATCGTGGACGCGGCCGTGACCAAGGCGCTCGCCGAGGCCGGCCCCCGCCGCAAGCGCATGCCGCGCGAGCGCCAGTCGATCACCCACAAGTTCTCGATCGGCGGCCACGAGGGCTACATCACCGCCGGCATGTACGAGGACGGCAGCGTCGGTGAGATCTTCCTGACCGACATCGGCAAGGAGGGTTCCACCCTGCGGGGCATGATGAACTCGTTCGCCACCGCGATCTCGATCGCGCTGCAGTACGGCGTGCCGTTGGAAACGCTGGTGCAGAAGTTCAGCTACATGCGCTTTGAGCCGGAGGGCATCACCGGCAACCCGGAGATCCCATTCGCCAAGTCGATGCCCGACTACATCATGCGCTGGCTGGCCTCGCGCTTTTTGGACACCGACGCCCAGGAGGAGCTCGGCATCCTCACCCCCCAAGTGCGCGCCCGCAAGTCCGCCCAGGAGGCCGCCCAGTCGGTGACATCCTCCGACACGGCCGGCCCCGGCCCCGACGCAAGCGCCGGCGCGGGCAGCACCAGCGTGCCGGCAGCGTCCGCGCTGACCGATTCCCCGCCCGTGGTCCCCGCGCGCCTGCAGGGCCTCGACCTCGGACCGGCGTGCAGCCAGTGCGGAGGCATGATGCAGCGCACCGGCTCCTGCTACACGTGCAGCAGCTGCGGCAACAACACCGGCTGCGGCTGAGCCACGAGGACCTGCGCATATCTACGTCCTCGGACGCTTATGTGCAGAGCACATTGCGCGTCCTGCGTCCTTGATCTGCTTGGTCCTCGTGGCTCAGCGGCCCGATGGGATTAGCGAGGGGATCAGGTGACGCAGGAACTAGTCGGCTGATAGGTCTCGCGAAGACTGGTTGGGTGGGGTTCTTCTCGGTGTGGCTGGGGAGGTCTTTTCTTTCTGTTCTTTGATGAGGGGGGAGTTGAATGGATCTGTTGCGCAGAGAGGTGCCGGCGTCGTCGTTGGTGGTGGCGATCGATCCGGGCAAGGCGATCAACCGGGTGTGGTTGACTAGCGGGGAGCGAGGTTTGATCGGTGAGCCGGTGTCGTTGCCGGTGCTTCGCGACGGGTTTGAGGAGTTGGCGCGGTTGATCGATCAAAGCGGGGTGAGGGGTCTGCCGGTGATCGGTATTGAGGAGACCGGGGCGTTGCATCGGGCCTGGGCGGCGGAGATCGAGCGGTGTTGGCCTGGGTCGTTGCGGACGTTCGCGCCTTCTGAGACGACGGCGGCACGGACCCAGCTTGGGTCGCGACGGTTCAAGACTGATCGTGATTGCGCGGCGATGGTCTGGCTGCTCAGGCAAGGAGCCGGACGGCCGGCCGAGCCGAACACGGTTGAGGCGATGCTCGGGACGATCCGTCATCGACGCCAGCTCATCGACGCTCGCAAGAAGCTGCAGCAGCGACTGCATGATCAGCTCAACGCGCTCTGCCCGGGGCTCTCAGCGCCGCCCGGTCACGCCCGCAAGGCCCCGATCGACTCGCCGACCGGGCAGGCCGTCCTGGCCTGCGCCGCGGCGTTTGCCGGCCGCCCACCTTCGGCCAGATCGTTGCTGGCTCGGTCGCCGGGCCGCATGACCCAGGCCACGGCTGTGTTCTGGACCGATCGATGGAAGCGGCTGCTCGCCCCGCCGCCGGACGCTGAGCTGCGCGCCGCGCGGTTGGGACGCGATCTGCGGCGCTGGCAAGATCTCCACGCCGACATCCTCTTGACCGAGGAACAGGTGGCCGTGTTGTTGGCGCAGACGCCCGGGCAAGTCCTGACCTCGCTGCCCGGAGTCGCGGCGATTCGCGCCGCAGCGTTCTCGGCCTTCACGTTGCCGATCGAGCGCTGGCCCACACCTGAGCACCTCTACTCAGCCACGGGCCTAGCTCCGGCGAGCTATGAGTCCTCGACGATCTCCAAGCGCGGCGCGATCAGCCGCCAAGGCCTGCCCGAACACCGCGACGCGCTAATGGGTATCGCCTGGGGCCTATCGCAGAGCAGTCCCAGCTTCCGTCAGCGCGACCTCGAGCTACGCACCCGTGGGATGCAGGCCCATCCAGGCGCGAGTCGCGCTCTCCCGACATGCCTGCCGGCTCTGCTGGCGACTGCTTCAAACCCAACAACCATTCGACGAACAGCGTTACGCTCAGACCCGGAGGCGCGGGCGGTGACGGCGTTCCCGGCTATGCCGCTCCACGGCGCAACTTAGCTTGCCGCCCGCCCGCGCAGCCGCTCCTCACGGCGCACACGAAAGCCTGCCGCACGACGACGCCTGATCAGCCTGCCGACACAAGCGGCCGCCCGGGACCAGCGCAACCCATCACCACAAACTCCGCGACCTTCGACCGCGACGATAACCAACAACCATCACCACCCTTGACCGCCCGCGCGAAAGCTAACGAGCGGCGGCGCGCTCGGCCACGGCCATGCGCGACTCGTCGCGGCCGAGCATGCTGATGAAGACGGCGGCGAAGGCGATGCCGAACACGAGGAACTCGATGAAGCACATGCCGGCGCCGGCGATGTGCTGATCGTTGATCGCCGATAGGTTGAAGGCGCGCGGGGCGTTGGCGTAGAGCGGGTACTCGGTGTGGGTGAGCCACGTGAGCGGCAGGCACACCGCGGCGGAGGCCAGGCGGCTGAAGCCGAGCAGCGCGAGCCGCTGGCCGCCGGGGCGCAGACGTGCGCGGGGCAGCGGGTTGACGATCAGCCACCACAGCGCGAGTCCGGTGTAGAACAGCGTGGCGTGCTCGAACGCGTGCACCACGGGGTGCTGCGCGGCGAAGTCGAAGATCGTGGGGATCGCCCACACCCATGTGGCGGTCACCCACAGCGGGATCGCCACCCATGGGGAGGTGATCCGCGCGAGCAGCCGGCCGGATCGACCTCCGGGGGCCACGGCGCGCAGCGCGGGGCGGTTGAGGCCGAGCGGGAGCACCGGTGAGCGTAGACCGAGCACCAGCAGCGCGGGGGCGATGTCGGACAGCAGCGTGTGCTGCAACATGTGCGCGGACAGCAGCCAGCGATCGCCGATCGCGTCAAGCGGGGAGAGCAGCGCGATCGCCAGCGTGAGGATGCCGGCCGCGTAGGGCACCCAGTGGCCAGCCCCCACGCCCTGCGAATGGGCCGCCGCGCGACGGTACATGCGTGCGTACACGACCGACGCGGCGAGCAGCGCGAGGATCGCAACGGGTTCAAAGCTCCATGAGCCCCAGCCGGGCACGGAATTCATCGGCGCCATCCTATAGATCGGCGTGGGCGGGATGTCACGTGATCATTCGCCCGCTTCATAGGACGCCGGTGGAGCGGGATTCGAGCGTATCGCGGCGATCTCGTTGAGCAGTTCCATCGGGCTGGTGCCACCCAGCACACGCAGGCGCGGCAGGCGATAAGGATCCGCGGTGGGCGAGGCCCAGCCGGGCACGACGGTCGTCGAGCCTACGTAGCCGGCGGCCTTGACCTGGGCCACGACGGCCGCGTTGTAGTGACCGGAGGGGTAGCAGAACCAGTTGACCGGCACGTGATAGCGGCGCTGCAGCTCGGTGCGCGCGAGCGTCACCTGTTCGTGCAGCGCGGCTGGGCTGAGCGCTGTCAGTTCCGCGTGACTGAGCCCCTGCGTGTCGAGCTCCCAGCCGGCGTCCACGAGCCCTGAGACCTGCGTTTCGCTGAGCCCGCCCTGGGCGGGCGGCAGACCGGTGAGCTGGATGTTCTCGACGCCCACCCATCCGAGCCGGCGCAGCACGGGCAGCGCCTGGGTGTACTGGGACTGGTAGCCGTTGTCGAAGCTCAACACGATCGGCTTGCCCGCCGGCAGCGGTGTGCCGCGCGTCCAGTTGGCGCGCATCTGGTCCATTGTCACCGCGTGGAAGCCCGCCTGCGCGAGTGCGCGCATCTGGGCGGCAAACTCTTCCGGGGACACATACAGCCCAGGGAATTTCGCGCCGGCTGGTGGCGAATTGATGACGTGATACATCAGGATCGGCACCGACTCGCGGCCGGGCGTGCCGCGCGTGCTCCCCGCTGTGCCGGCGCTCGTGTCACGGTTCGAGCCGGCGCTTGTTCCGTGCTTGGGTTCGGACGTGGACGCGGGCGAGTGCTTGGCGGCGGAGCCACGCCGGACGGCGCCGGTCGTGTGCGCGGAGTCGCCGGCGCTGCTCGATTTGGAGGAGCTCTCCGCGTCGATCAAAGCCACCGCCAGCAGCGCGAGGACCGCCAGCAACGCTACGGCGGCGAGCCCCCGTGCCCGTCGACGCGCAAGCTCGTGCCTACGTGCCTCACGACGGGCTCGCCGCTGATCGACGTCCATCTGGGTGGGTGGGTTTTAGTTCAAACGCTTCTTCAGCGCGCTCGCCGCGGAGAATTTGGCCGCCTTGCTGGCGGAGATGTTGATCGTCTCCCCGGTTGAGGGGTTGCGTCCCTGCCGGGCTGCGCGGTTGCTGACGCTGAACTTGCCGAAACCGGCAAGCGCGATCTCGCCACCGGCGGCCAGCTCGTCGGAGATCAAATCGATCGCCGCCTCCAGCGCTTGCCGTGCCTGCGTTCCCGCGAGACCCGTACGTTGCGCGACCCCATCAGCCAGCTCGTTCTTTGTCATGGCAGTCCCTTCTCGAGTGTCGTTGCTGTGGCCAGGCTAACGGGTAGCAAGGACGTCCGTGCACGCAACCGCTGGGTTTTGTCGCATTTCAGGCCCTAATTCCCGGGAATGACGCCGAAAACAAGCGTTTTCAGGCGCCTCACAGCCAAAACCCGAGTTTTGGGCTCATATGGAGCCTAAAAACGCGACTCTAGACCGAAACGCGCGTTCTGGCAGCGGCTCTCGGTTCTCGAGCGGCTGCTACGCAAGGCTGCAGACGGCCGGCGGCGCACGCGGTCCACAGCACCGCCAGCCACGTGAACGTCGCGAGGCTCACGTGCACCCACACGAGCTCGGTGGGCAGATGAGTCTCGTACTGGTCCAGACCCACGGCCCCCTGCAACGCGATCAGCACGCAGGTGACGGTGGCCCAGCGTTGCACGAGCGGGTCAGCGTGGCGCCGGCGCGCCAGCCACCACACAGCGAGCGCCGCGAGCCCGAACACGAACGCGATCTCCCCGTGACGGTGGATCACGAAGTCCATCGTGCCCCTGCCGTCGAAGCTCAGGCGATTGATCTTCTGCCCAGGTGAGCCGCCCGCGTGCGGACCGGCCGCGGTAGCGGCGGTGCCCGCGAAGATCGTCAGGCCGGCGAGCGCCACCGTGGCACGGGCGGCGAACACGAGCGCGCGGTCGGACACGCTGGAGCGCTCCCCTGGCTCATGAGCGATCGGAGAACGGCCAGCGCGCCAAGCGAGCGCGACGGCCGCGGCCAGCACGAGCATCGACAGCGAGAAATGAGCCATCACCCAGCCGTAGTCGAGCTGCCCGCGCACGGTCAGCCCGCCAAGCACCGCCTGCGCGAGCACCCCGAGCGGCAGCAGCGCGCTGAGCCACATCAGCTCGCGCCTGTAGGGCCGGCGGCGAAACGCGAGCCCCCACGCGACGAACGCGACGATCGACACGGGGACCGTGACCATGCGGTTGGAGAACTCGATCACAGCGTGGGTGTTCAGCGGCGGATAGACCTTGCCGTAGCAGCGTGGCCATGTGGGGCAGCCGAGCCCCGAGCCGGTGAGCCGCACGGCTGCGCCGGTCATCACGATCAGCGTGAACGCTCCCATCGCGACATACGCCACGCGCGTGTACTGCGCGGGCGTCACGGTGAACTCGCCGGCGCGGCGGCGCAGATGCTCCAGACGCTGACCCATGGTGGCTAAGCATTACACCGACGGCCGCTCAGAGGAGCAGCACGAGGGCCGCTTACCCCAGAGGACTGTTGCTGGACGGGATTCCATAGGGTTGGGTTATGCTCGATCTGAGCTCACGCGGGATATCCCGCTGCTTCAACGTCCCTCCGTAACTCAGCGGATAGCAGCGGTCCTCTTTCAAAAGCCGGTTGCGCTAGCCTAATAGGTGCTTATCAGGCGTTCCGAGGGTCGTCCCCTCGCTTCCCGACCCGTCCTTTGAGGCGGGTCGAGTCGTTCTGGGGCGTTGCCAACTTTCGCAGTTACTTTCGCGGAAGCCTCCTAGCGCCAGACATTAGCCTGCGCTGTCTCCGAGATGTGCCGACAGGTGTGGCTCATCTCGGAGACGGCCCAGACCAGCGGGCTGTAGAGCTCTCGAACTCGAACGGCAATTCGGCGGCGAGCTCGCGCAGCGACGGCGCGGCGCTGTCGCGCGGTGAGACGATCAGCTCGGCTTGGACCAGTGGCCAGCGCACCCCCACGTCGGGGTCGTTCCACGCGATGCCGCGCTCGATCTCGGGATCGTAGTAGGCGGTTTGCTTGTAGATCACGTCGGCCACGTCGCTGAGCACACAGAAGCCGTGGGCGAATCCGACGGGCACATACAGGACGCGCATCAGCTCGTCGTCGAGCTCGAATCCCTCCCATTCGCCGTAGCTCGGCGAGCCGCGACGCAGGTCCACGACCACATCGAGGATCCGCCCGCGCGCGCACCGAACGAGCTTCGAGACGCCCGTGCCGACATGGAAGTGCAGTCCGCGCACAACCCCCCTGGTGGAGCGGGAGTGATTGTCCTGAATGAACTGCTCAGCCGGCGGGATGCCCACGTCCGTGTGCCACTCGCGCCGGTAGGTCTCGACGAAGAAACCACGCTCATCGCCAAACACCGACGGTTGGATCAACACTGGGCCGGCCATACGCGCGGGGAGTCTCTGCACCAGCTAAAGGATCCCAAAGCGCCGGCGATAACGTCGCTCGGGCGACATAAACGACGGCCCGCCCATCAACGCGAAGACTCAGCGCTGGTGGACGGGCCGTCTGCCCCCCCTGAGGGCAAGGGACCGAATGGACACTGGACCGAATGGGCATCGGTTCGTGTTACCCAAGCATCGTCGCTCATCGCGCTCACAAAGAAAAGAGGAAAGTCAGGTACTTGATTTTCAAGATGCGCCGAAGCGGTGCGGGGCCGCGATCGTCCGGCTCGGCTCAGACACGTTCGCCGAGACGCGCCGCAACCAGCCTCGCGCGCCGAGGATCGCCATCGTGGGTGCGGCGAGACCACCGATCGCCTCAAGCACCGAGGGACCAACCAGCTGGGCGTGCGGAGAGCTGGAGCGGTGGATCTCACACACATAGAAACTCGTCATCGCGGCCACGATCAGCGCGTGACGCCGTCCGCGGGGAAGCGCCGTGGCGCGGCCCAGCGCCTCGCCCGCGATCGTTCGCATACGGGCGGCGGCCTCGACGGGCGATGGATAGCAGTTGATCAGTCCACGCTCGCCTGTGGCCATGTCTTCGTCGTGATCAACGAGGCTGTCGAGCAGCGAGTGCAGCGCGCCGACCCATGGAAAATACGCGTCCTCGATCGCTGGCACATCGAAAGGTCTCAGGTGCGGATCGGCGGCTGAGGCGATCAGTACGAACAGAGTCAGCGTGGACCCGGCGCCGGCGCCGGTCTCCCACCAGTACAGGCCCGTTGTCGAGCGAGTTTCCGCGGCGGCCCACCGCTCGAACGGCTCGTAGGAGCCCACAGTGTCACCGTGATTGAAAGACTGGTAGGCGGCTATCCGTCGGACAGCACGACGCATCGGCGCGGCGATCAGCGATAGCAGCGGGAGCGCCGTCAGCGCCTCGCGAACGGACTCTACGAGCGCCTGTAGATAGCCGCCGTCGCCGCGGCGCTGGTGATACAGGTAGTAGTCGCAATGGGACCGGCCGGGTGTGGTGGCGACGATCAGGGCTTCGTGCAGCCGACACCCGTTGGCCACAGGATCGCGGCTGGGCTGCTCGCAGAGCAGATCGAGGTAGTCGCAGATCGCCTGGCAGTTCACCAGCGCCTTCACCACGGTTGGGCGAGAGGACGACGGGACCAGCGCGGCAAACGCGGCCGCACCCTCGAGGTTGCCGCGCTTTTGGTCCAGCGCGTGCAGTGCCAGGCGACGCAGTACCGGGTCGGGGATGCGCGCGGCAAGTGTGCGCTTGCGACGCACCTCACGCGCGACGCGCGGGAACACTGCGAGCCAGTAGCGCCGCGCGGCACACGCGAAGTCGGCGGAAAGCAAAAGTTCGTTCTTGTGTATTAACCGAACCACAGGGATAGGATTGCGCACCCGTGGCGCCGCGCACAGCCAGGATCACTCCTGCAGGCTGACCCGAGCGGGCACACGCGCCGCGAGCAGGCCGGGCAGCGCGATCACGAACAGAGCGATGATGGTGATCAGCACGAGCGTGAGCAACACCCGAGCGGGCCCGATCGAGAACGGCGCCGGAAAGCCCGTGGTGATCGTCAGCCAGTGGGCGGCGAGTGCGTGGCCGTAAATACCAATCAGCGCGCCAACGCTCGATCCGACTCCGAGCATGACGCCGCTCTCCAGCAGCAGTCCGCGCCACAGCTGACCTTGGTTATAGCCCTGGATCTTAAGCGAAGCCAACCTGGCGCGACGCTGCCAAACGGTGGCGCTCAGCGCCGCGGCGACCGCCAGCGCGGCCGCGATCAACAGCAGCGTCGAGATCTGGCCGAGCGTGCGCAGGCCCTGGCGAGCGCTCGCGTCGGCTTCAGCGGCGCTTTCGGCGCTTGTCTGCACCGACAAGCCGGTGCGCGGGCCGAGTGCGGCGCGAATGGCACGCGCGACGCTCGCTGCGCTGAGACCGGCGCGCAGGTCCACCTCCAGCGCGGCTGCTTCGGTTGTGTTCCACCAGCGGCTGTAGTTGACACTGTTGAGCGTGATCGTCCCCGCAGGCCAGCCCGAGTTGGTGGTGATCGCGGCAACGCGCGGATAGACCGTGCCAGACGGGGTGGGCAATCCAAACACGCCGCCAACCTTCAGGTCGCGTTCGTCGGCGAAGCCATTCGACACGGTCGCCCAGCCGCCGCCGCGCAGTAGCGCCTCGGCGCGCGCGAAGTCGCCGCGCTCCAGCTGGCTGGATTCAAACATCGCGGGGTCGCTTGCGGGCCGCGCGCGCACCCATAGCCGGCGAGCGCCAACGTCGATCAACCCTCCTTGATAGGTTCGCACCGATCGCACGCCCGCGACGCGTGCGATCTTCGCGGGCGTCGCGCCGGGGAGGAAACTGTTGGTGTTGAACACATCGTTGCCCGTGGTCACCCAGATATCGGCTGTGTCGTGGTATTGAGCAGTGGCTGTTTCGATCCCTCGCAGCAGATCGTCACGTGCGCCGCCGATCGCGACGCTTCCATACACCGCTAGGCCGATGATCGCGGCGAGCGCGATCGAGCGTGTGGTGATCGCGCGCAACTCGGAAACGGCGACGATCACGGTGGCGCTGTGGCTGTGCTCGACAAGGCGCGGCAGCGAGCGCGCCACGCCCGAGAGCACCGCGGGCATCAAACAGACGGTGGCGAGCGCGAGCGCGACCCCACCGAAGATCGTGAGCGTGGGCACGAGCGCTACCAGCACACCAACAAGGGCGATCAGCCCAAGACCGATGAGCGCCGTGCGGCGGATGGTGCTTGGCAGGATCAGCTCGCTGCCGCTGCCCACTTCGCGAAAGACTGCGTTGACCGGACGCGCGGGGCGCAGGTCGAACACCGGTGAGAGCGAAGCGAGCACCGTGGCGAGCACGCCGCACGCGACAGCCAGCAAAACGGTGCTCGCGCGCAGCCCTTGCTCGGCGCCCACGGGGAAGGCTACGGTCAGGTAGGCAGGCACCTCCTGGAAGGCCGTGCGCGAGAGCACATCGCCGAGCACAACACCCGCGAGCGAGGCGAGCAGGCCGAGCATCACGGCTTGAAAGCCGAGCAGCAGCAGGACCTGGCGCGGATCGTAGCCCTGTAGACGCAACTCGGCGATGAAGCGACGACGCTCGGGGACCGTCAGCAGCATCGCGTTGAGGGCGAGCAGGAAGCCGACCATCACGCTGATCGCCGAGAACAGAGTGGTTGATTGGCGGTTGGGCTTCGTCGCCTCCGCGAGCAGACGCAGTTCGTTGTCGGCCGACTCGACGTCCAGGCGCCCGCCGGCGACGCGGCGCAGCTCTGACTCGACGGTCGCTTCCCGGCCTTCGTGAGGCTCAACCAAGAGTTCTGTGATGCGTCCAGGCCGCCCGCTGAGGCGTTGGGCGACTGACAGCAACGCCACCGCGACAGGGCTGCCGGCGATCGCTTTGAGCGCTTCGCCTCCAAACACGATCGCCACGGTGTCCTGCCGGGCGTAGCCGCCGGCGATGATGCTCACGGTGGCGGTCCTGCGCGCGCCAACCATGCTCGCGACTGTGGCTGGCAGGCCGAGTCCGCCGGAGAGCAGCAGGGCGCCGTCGCCAAGCTGCTGCTGCGCCACGCCTCCAAGCGAGGCGAGGGTGGGCGAGACTCCGATCAGTTGGATCGGTTGGCGCCCGTGGGGCCCTGAGATCGTCACGTTTTGGCGTAGCACGGGCGTGACAATCTGCACCCCATCAAGACGTCTGACCTTTTCGGTTAGCTGCTGGGGGAAGCCGGCGGGGGAGCGTGCGACCAGCATGAGACGTGCCGAGCCTGCGAGCCCGTGAACGAGCTGGTCAGCGGAGCTTGTGAGACTCGAGTTGGCGAGCAGCACGCCAAACACGAGCGCCACGCCAACGGCTATGCCGGCGCCGGCGAGCAGCTCCTGCACGGGGTGGGCGCGCAGGCGACGACGATAGAGAAACAGCAGCATCGTGAGGCGCACCCCGAGAATCTTTGGATTGGCGGGGTTCTTCACGAGGAGAGCGTCGCGAGTTCGGCGTCGAGGCCGTCTAGCAGACGTCCATCGCGAAGCGTGAGCGTGCGGTTGACGAACGACACGGCCTCGACGTCGTGCGTGACGAGCAGTCCGGGGATGGCGCGCTCGTGGCACACGTCGTGCAGCAGGCCGAGAATCTCGCGGGTGCGCGCGGAGTCGAGATTTCCCGTGGGCTCATCGGCGAGCAGCAGGTGCGGTTCGCCCACGAGCGCACGGGCGATCGCGATGCGCTGACGCTCCCCCATCGAGAGCTGCTCAGGGCGGTGGTCGAGCCGCGCGCCGAGGCCGACACGCTGTAGCCATGGGGTGACCATTTCACGTGCCTCACGCACCGTGTAGCCGCAGACGGGCAGCTTGATGAGCGCGTTGTCCAGCGCCGAGGCGCCGGGCATCAAGTGGAAGGACTGGAACACGAAGCCGACGTCGCGCAACCGGTAGCGGGCGCTGTCGCGGGCGGACATACCGCCTATGTCACGACCGTCGAACGACACGCTGCCGCTGTCAGGCGCCATCAGCCCGGCGGCGAGCAGCAGCAGCGTGGTCTTGCCCGATCCGCTCGGACCGTAGAGAGCGACCAGTTCGCCAGGCTCAATCTCGAGCGTGACGCCGTTGACGGCTCGCACCGTCTCACCACCGCCGGGATAGTGCTTTACGACGTCGCGCAGCGCCAGTGCGCTCATGAGCCGGTGTCGTGAACGGGACCGGCGTACGGCGGGTTGGGGAATGGCACGATCGTGGCGTTGGTCTCGCTTGAGCACAGTTCGCGCGCGGAGATCGACATGAACACGTCGAAGCCCTGCAGCGCGTGCAGGTCCTCGGAGCTGACCAACAGCGCGCTGCCACGCTCACGGGCGGTGGCGCGCAGCAGCCGGTAAAGACTCTCACGCTCAGTGACGCTGGGCGTGAGAACGGGATCGTCGACCACGATCAGCGACGGGTCGCGGGCGAGCGCCCTGGCGAGCATCACGCGGATGCGGTCTACCATCGAGAGCTGCGTGGCGGGGGAGCTCGCCTGGGCGGCGCTGACACCCACGACGTCCAGCTCACGCAGCGCCCTGCGTTCGGCTTGGCGCAGAGTGAGACCGCAACCGCCCAGCGACACGGCGATGTGCTGGACGATCGTTTCGCCAGGGTTGGGACGCCAGTCGTTAGCGGCGATGTAAGCGAGCCGGGAACGCAGCAGACGGGCACGCGCGCCGCCCGATATGTCGGTGAGATCCAAGCCATCGAACAGCACGCTGCCCGAGTCGGGACGATCGATCCCGGCGGCGATGCGCATCAGGGTTGACTTGCCTGAGCGCCGCTTACCGTAGACGCCTACGTGCGTTCCAGCGCTCATCTCGAGTGAGGTTTTTTCGAAGACGGTTATCTCACCACCGCCGTCGGGGTAGGCCTTGCTGATGTCGTGGATACGCAGCAGCGGTGTCATCGCCGCAGCTGACACCCTTCGTGCCAGGTGCACGGCCGTGGTGTCATCGTGACGGCTGGCGCTTGGCGTACTCGGTGATGCGATCGCGCGCGGCCGCGGCCCAATCGATCTCCGCCCGCAGCTGCGTGTAGACAGCTTCGCGGGTGCAGTCCATGTAGAGCGCGCTCCACGAGCGCTGTTCGCGACCGTTGGGCGTGACAAGCTGGGCGAGCGCGAGGCACTTCTGCTCGTAGTCGCGCAGCGCCACCATCAGGCGCGGTGCGTCCTCGGGGCGTGCGACGGAGAGCTTTGCGTGCAGTCCGAAGCGCACCGGCTCGCGCGGCAGCAGCGTCTCCATCCAGAGCGACAGCGCGTGGGGGGTCTTGGGGGTGGGGTGATACACGATCATCGTGCGGCGCTCGTTGTTCTTGCGGGGCTCCTCGCGCGACACGAGCAGTTCTTCGCGTTCAAGCTGTTCGAGCAGACGGTAGGCGTCGTTGCTGTCCAAGCGCCACGTATTGCCAAGGCGTGTGACCATCCGGTTGGCGAGGTCGCCGCCGTGACCGGGACGCTCGAGCACGAGCCCGAGCAGGACGCCTCGCATCGAGGTGGACCCTCCGCGCATCCATTCCTGCTTGTGGAGCTTGCTCCGGGGATTAGCCATAGCTCAACTCATTCACTCGACGAAGAGCCCGGAACGCCGTCCCGTGCCCAATGCCCTCGTGCCCTCTTTGTAATTAGTTGGTCTGACAGAATGCTACAGCACACTGGCGAATTATGCCACTTAATGAGACTTGCCGCGTAAATCGGCATTGGGATATACGGAGCCCGCCCACAGCCGACCCCGCCGTCAAGGCCCAGTCAGTGCCAAAGCGGCGTGCCGCCGCGGCACATGTTCGGTGGCGAGCGCGCGCCGGCGACGCGGGCCGGCGCTAGTCGCGAGGCCGACGTTTGCGCCTAAACCAGCACCATCCCCACCTCCGTCGTCCTTGATCGATGAAGCATGAAGTACGACGCTCTGCTCACGAGACTCTTCCTCGATTATGCGCGCGCTCAGCGGCCGTTGCCGTCAGCGATGACCGCGACGACACGGCTGGGGAGACCACGTCGATGGGCAGCTGCAGGAACAGAAACAGGGCGGACAGACGATCGGCTACGGGACTCCCAACCGAATTGCCCTCCGGTGTGGTCGCGATGGGCGCCCTCTCCTACGTCCCCCAGCTCGGCCGGTTCCTACAGACCGATCCCCTACCAAGAGGCTCGACAAACGCCTACGCCTATACTAACGGCAACCCGGTCAACGAAACCGACGTGACCGGAGACTATGTCGAAAACAACTATCTCGCCGGCATCTTCGCCGAACAAGAGGTCCAAGCAGCAGAACGCGAAACCGCACGCGAAGCAGCTGCACGCGCAGAAGCACAGCGACAAGCAGAACAAGCAGCAGGAGAAGCCGCATACGCCGCCAAGTTGGCAGCCGAAGTCGCAACGCGAAGCAAGTTGAAAGACTCTATGGCTGGCCGCGCGGACCATCCAGCGCTCTTGGCATTGCGGTGGTATGTACGGTCGCGCTGATTGCGCTTATGGACAACAGACTGATTGCAGCTCTGGTATGCGCACCAGCGTTGTGGATTATGCGGGTTATCGTACTGGGTCTAATGCGTTTGCCGCAGGCAGAACATCGGAGAAAGCGACCTACACCACATAAAACCCCTAATAAAATGTGAACACTTCTATCCATGTCATACCTTCTTTAAGGCTTCTCGCAACACTACATTTTCCGCTAATGGTGCCACTTATTTCGGCTCACTTGTGTGCAATTATGACAATTAGACAAACACCAGCTGGTTATTAGCCGAGTGGTCGCTAGAGTACCAGCGCAATCTTTCTTCTTGTTGACCTACCCGTCGCTTATCGAGATGGGCATGCTGGCTCAGACAGGTCACGGCACGTGGCGAGTGGCTTAGCTGCGTGGTACTCGGAGGTCGAAGGCCTTACCCGACAGGTGATGTTGTACGTCGTGCTTGAACTGACATGCGTGCTCGCCTTCTACTGCGAGACAACCCGCGGTTGCGCGCGTTCTCGTGCTCGTCGCCGAACTGATCGTAGGATGGCCTCCCCAGACACCCAACACCGACGCGACTTAGCGTCGCGCCAGCCGTCGCGGCTCCGGGCGTGACGGTCAGCAGAGTTGAGTGGATCTATCAAACCTAATAACCTGATCTGATCGCCGTCGAAGACCAACAGCTCCAGAGTCGCCACCCCACGGCAATAGCGCGGACGTGGCGGAGCAGCTCGCGTCGCCTGCCACGGCCACGAAAGGGTTCGCGTCTGCTGTTCAACCTCGCGACCGTCGCGGTCACGCTGGCGTTCTCCTATGTCGCCCTCAGCGGAATCAACTTGGGATCAGCGTGGCAGGCACTGCGTACTACCGACTACTGGTGGCTTGCCGTCGCCTTGATCGCCTTCGGGCTGGGCTGTGCGACACGGGCACTGCGCTGGCGCTCGCTGTTCGCTCGCGGGCGTCGTCCACCACGAGCGACGACGGGGAACGCAATGATGGTCGGCTACCTCTACAACTGCATCATGCCCGCACGCGCGGGAGAAGCAGCCCGTGTCGTAGTGCTCACCAAACGCAGCCCCACCGCACCCGTCGAGATCGTCGGCACCGTGCTGCTCGAGCGTCTGTACGACGTGTTCGCGATCCTCGTGATCTTCTTCGCTGCCGAGCCATGGCTACCGCACGTGAGTTGGTTCGGCGCAGCGGCGCTCGCGGCGATTGTGCTCGCAGTGCTGATCGCCATCGCCGCGATCGTGCTCGCCGTCTACGGCGATCGTCCCCTGCGTCTTCTGCTGCGCCCACTTGGTCGGCTGTCGCTCTTCTCCGGTGAGCGCCTGGAGCGGACGATCGCCGAGTTGACGCACGGTCTCAGCGGCCTGCGCCACGCGAGACTGGCGCTAGAGGCCTTCGTATGGACCATCGCGGCATGGCTGCTAACGGCTCTCTGCGCCTATCTCGTCAGCCTCGCCTTTCATCTGCATCTCCCATTTGCCTGCGGTGTGCTCGTAACAGTGGCGGTTGGACTGAGCATGATCCTCCCATCAGCGCCGGCCGCGGTCGGTGTATTCGAGGGAGCCGTGCTGATCGCATTGGGGGCTTATGGCGTCCCGCATTCATCGGCACTACCGTACGCTCTCGTATTGCACCTCGTTAACTTCGTGCCTTATCTGCTCGTCGGTGCGTTTCTTCTGCACCATAATTCGCGCCATGCGCCGGCCCATCGAGTCGAGGCGTTTACGTTGACACGCGAACACGACGACATCAAACTCGACCGTCGAGGGTCCGATACACCCGTATCCGACCTCACTTTATCAACAATGATCGCGTCTCGATCTGACGCCGATGCAGGACTATAGACATACGTACCGTCATATAGAATTGATACTCTCCCGCCGTGAGACTTGCCTTTTCTCTGCTGCTTTGCGCGGCCTCCACGTGTGCCTATTGTCTGTACATATGCCCAAGCCCCTCCTTCGCGCAGCCAAGCGCTGATATCCACACTGGAGTTCTACTATCTGTCGCGCCTATTCCGACCACCACCGACCCTTCTCCTGGGATACCGCAGGTTATGTGGTCCACTGGCAACGGGTCTCCTGGGATCGTGACCGTCAGCGCGGCTGGAGGTAAAGAAACCTTCTTCGCGTGGGGTTCTGAAGCGTCCGCGCCAGCACCATGGCTCTCCGTTGGACAGGTGTATATCTTTCGGCTTTACTCGATCGCCTACGGGCGCCAACTACTGGCTCGCCTTCGAGTAGACCAAACGACCGCCCTCCAAACGGTAGCCCTGCCACGAGCTCCGAGATTGACCTCTCCTTTTGAGAACCGCTTGTTGCAGCTCCTTTCGTTCGGTTCTATCGCCTTCCTGCTTTGGCTTGCTGCGATGCATATGCGAGAGGTGCGACGCAGTGCCTAGGCGTCTCGGAGTGCTGCTGGCAGCTCTAGTCTGTGCGACGGTGCTGATATCTATAGAGCGTGCGCCGGAGCGTCCCTTGGAACAGCAGCCGTTCCCTGACTCAGCAGAGTACGCAAGCTCCGCTCGCTCGCTAGCCCAGATCTTTCGTTAACTGTCCGCGCCCCGGGTTGACCGAGGCGCGGGACGTCCGACTGGGCTTGGAGAATTGGGGTTGTCGAAGACCTTTTTCCCGAGCTCAGGAGGTTCACCTTGAGGGTGATGCGTGATGGACGCCCGGTAACCGTAGATGTCACGTCGGACGGAGCGGGCTTGGTCTCGCACGCGGGCACCGCGCTGCTCGCCCAGGTCGCGGGGGAGCTGGGGCTTACGAGGGCGCTCTCGTTGGGCCTGGCGGGCTTGAAGCAGCGGCGTCGTGGTCATGACCCGGGGCGGGTGATCCGCGATCTGGCGGTGATGCTCGCCGATGGCGGGGAGTGCGTGTCTGACCTCGGCGGCCAGCGTGACCAGGAAGCGCTGTTCGGCGTGGTGGCGTCTGATTCGACGGCGTTCCGGGTGATCGACCGCCTCGCCGCCGAGCCCGAGCTGCTCGATGCGCTGCGCTTGGCGCATGCACGGGCACGCGAGCGGTTCTGGGAGCTGCACGGCGCGCCAAAGCGGCTGACGATTGACGTGGACGCGACGTTGATCACGGCGCACTCTGAGAAGGAGAATGCGGCCGGCAATTACAAGGGCGGCTACGGCTTTTACCCGTTGCAGGCCTACGCTGATGAGACACGCGAGGCGCTGGGGGCGATGCTCAGAGCGGGCAACGCCGGCTCCAACACCGCCGCTGAGCACAGAACGGTGCTCGATCGGGCGCTTGAGCAGATCCCCGCAAAGCACATCGAGAGCATCGAGATCCTGGTGCGTGCGGATACCGCAGGCGCCACGCACGGCCTCACCGACTATTGCCGCGAGGCGAATATGCGCTTCTCGGTCGGCTACGAGCTGACCGAGACGGTCCGCTCAGTAATCCTCGAAATCCCGCAGGACGCCTGGGTTACGGCGCTTGACCAGGATGGGTCCGAGCGTGAGAACGGGCAGGTCTGCCAGATCACCGATCGCGTCGATCTGTCGTCTTGGCCGGAGCGCTCAAGGTTGATCGTGCGGCGTGAGCGCCCGCACCCCGGCGCCCAGCTGTCGTTCACCGACCAAGACGGGTATCGCTTCCAGGCGATTCTCACCGACCAAGACGACGAGAACATCGCCGTGCTCGAGTGCCGCCATCGCCAGCACGCCCACGTCGAGGACCGCATCCGCGATGACAAGGACACCGGCCTATCCAAGTTCCCGTTCAAAGAATTCGCGCTCAACGAGGTGTGGCTGGAGATCGTCATGCTCGCACACGATCTGATCGTCTGGACCCAGGCACTGCTTCTCACCGGCGAGCTCGCGAAGGCTGAGCCCAAGCGGCTGCGCTACCGCCTACTGCACGTCGCCGGCCGGCTAGCGTTCTCCGAACGCCGCGGCAAGCTCCACCTCCAAGACACATGGCCATGGGCAGCCGAACTCCTCGCCGCGTTTCAGAAACTCAAAGCGCTCCCAGCCGCCACCGGCTGACCACTACCAGCCCCGCCAAAAAACCTACGCCCCAGGCCGCCCTCGCGATCACGGCTGCCCACACATCGACAAGACAAGCGCCACGATCACCCAGACCCGCCTCCCAGAACCCGGGCTCACGTCAACATTCCTCAGCCTAGCCGCGCCCCACCGCCGGACGCGAACACGCCACCACATTCACACCCTTACTGCACGATCCGGGCTAGCTCACGATAAGGGCTTCTATACCTACGTACACGACGCAAGTCGTCAGCCACCACGATACCCCCCAGGATACCCGATGGCCCTCGCGCCGTTCGCCGCGGTCGGCTCCTATCCCCGCGATATTCAACGTGGCGCAAAGTTCTGGGCGATGGCTTATGTAGCCATAGCGGCGATCGCGGCTTGGGTGCTCGGAGGTCCACTAGCCGCAGCCCTAGCAGCTGTGTTTATCGGCATCTCGCCGTTTGCTAAAGACTCAGCGGGCCTCGTACTGTCCGACGCCTTCACCGCAGCCCTCACAGTCCTCATGCTCCCACTGCTCCGCCACCAGACTCGATCTGGCACTCGCCTAGCAGGCGCCGCGTCCGGGCTAGCGGCACTCGCCCGCGTAACTGGTGTCATCAGCTTGATCGCTCTTCTCGCCGCGCTACCACGGCGGTCATACAAGACCGTCTTGCTTTTTGCACTACCTTCGCTGGTCGGGCTCGCCCTACTTCAATGGGTCATGTTTGGAAGCCCACTGACAACTGGATATTCTTACTGGGGCGTATCAAGTCACCTGTTTTCAGTAAGCTACTTGACCGGTGGCTCTGTAGTACGAAATGGCTTGACTGTCTTCCCCGACCGATTGAACAGTCAGCTACTCGACTGGACCTGCCCATGCCAAGCTGGCGGACCCACAGCCGGCATGGCGAACCTAACATTCTACCCGCTCCTACTAGCCGGCGCATTCTGGGTATTCTCTCCGCCACTGATCCCACTGCTTGGATTGATCTATGCATGGCGACGAAGACGAACTCCGGTCGGCCGCTACACATTGATCGTTACGGCTCTCTACCTTCTTATCTTTTGCTTCTACCAGTTCCAGGAAGGACGTTTCATGGCAGGTCCAGCGACATTGCTGACCGTGTTGGCAAGTGTATGGCTGGCGGAGCTGGCAAGGCTACTCTGGCGACGGCGGCCGCATGTCAACGCGATGCACGCGGGCCTACCAGAGGACCCCAGCACACCATCCGGTTGGCGAGCACATCGACCGCAGGTTGCCTCACCCAAGAGACCACTATGATGCCCTGAATATGGAGATCACTTTTCTCATTCCCGCGTATAACGAGGCTCGAACGATTGCTGAATTGCTCGATCGCATCGCGGCCCTCGGGCTGGACTACGAGGCTATCGTGGTCGATGATGGATCCACAGACACGACAGCTGACGTTGTCGCATCATACGCTGACGAGCGAGTCCACCTGTTGCGCAAGCCCAACGGGGGCAAGGGCTCGGCGCTACGACACGGAATTCCATACTGTCGTGGTGACGTTATCGTTATCCAAGACGCAGATATGGAGTACGACCCAATAGACGTCCCATCATTGATTGAGCCCATCAGACACGATGTAGCTGACGTGGTCTATGGCTCTCGCCTATCTGGAGGCCGACCTCAGCGCGCTTACATGTTTTGGCACCTCGTCGGAAACCGCTTTTTGTCATTGCTTACTGGGATCTTGTTTAACACTACAATCACCGACATGGAGACCGGCTACAAGGCTTTCCGCAGCGACGTACTAAAGCAACTGCACCTTACCAAGAATCACTTTGGAATCGAGCCTGAGATTACCGGGGAAATCTGCCGGCGCAAGTTGCGTATCTACGAGATGCCCATTGCCTATTATGGCCGAACATACGCGGAGGGCAAGAATATCACTTGGCGGGATGGATTCCGCGCGGTATACGTTTTGATGCGCACACGAATTCGCCCAATGCGCTGGACGCAGGCACAGCCAGCAGAGACACTCTCTGCCAACCCTCCTGATACTCACCGGTCAGAAATTACACACAGTTAGACTGCTAGCTTTTCGATGCCTAATATTTCAGACCACAGACCCATGCCCATGAAGAGACAGAACAGTCAAGAATTGCATCCAGCGTACCTAGATCGTCAGCCGACCCTAGTACTGCGTCTATGTATCGACGTGAGTGGACCATTGAGGTGACGATTCTCCGCTGGGTCTCACGCCGCTGGACCCTCGCCTCAATTGTGGCGCTCTCCTACATCCTTGCGGGCTGCGGCTCCTCAGGCCCCAATCTGGCCAGTCAACATACTCCGCAATGCTCGCTTGGGACACAGCTAGGCGAAGGGCATCAACTACTCGCTCCTCGCACCGGGACCTTCTATTCAGTTGACGCCCTGAATCCAAATGTCGTAGGTTTTCATAAACGCTATTTTATGTACTTTTCGGGGAATGACCGCCACACCGCTGAAGGCGAATGGCGAGAAGGCCTCGCGGTCGCCAAGTCGCCAGCTGGGCCCTTCCGTGTCCAATACGGCCTCAAGGGAGACTATCTCAACGGCGGAACAACCGCATGGCAAGAGCGCCTATGGCATGTTGTCGAGGACAATCCCATCGAAGGGACTGATATCCGTAGCGAACTGGCCAGCTCCAACGATGGTGTTCATTGGCATCGCCGGGCCTTTCTTCCGAGCTTTACAACCCAGGGCGTCACCTATCGCGGTGCAGACTTTTTCCTGGAACCCGAAGGCTCGCGCTTGGGTATCTATATGCTCGCAGTCCCACCCGCTGGCGGTATCGGGCGGTCCATAGGATTTGCATCATACGCCAGCGGACACTGGTCCCCCTTTCACATCATCCTGAGCATCCACACAGTCGCTGCATTGCCGTGGGCCAGCGGAGATCTTGGTGAGCCCGCAACATTTTCCGTAGCAGGGAAATACTACCTTCTCTTCGTAGGCCTTGCTCATAACAAGTTGACTCGTAGCATCGGTCTCGCTCACAGGACATCAACCGGTTGGGCTGTCTGCAACGATGCCCCGGCTACCTCAAACGGAGCCAGGTGGGGACCCGCAAGTTCAATTGATCCATCCCCACTCGTTGTAGGCAATCGACTATATCTCTACTACGGTGCTACCCAGACGGCCGGACTTTCTGCGAATTTGGGTGGGTCTATAGGAGTACGTATCTTTACAGAGCATTAGGCGTGCTTAGCACTATGGCATCGGGCCGGATACCTATGTCTACTACGGCCGGGCTCCCGTCGCCGGGTTCGGATCAGACTTAGATGATGCTATCGGAGTGGCCCGCTTCACTGACGATCGCGGCCTATACCGGAAACTGGGCTCGCGATAGGAACCATTCTGAGACTCTCTCCGACCCGTCCAGAGAGTAAGCGCTTCAGAAGCCTCCTTGCCCCAAGTAGCGCAGTACCCAATGCCCACTCCAGATTTCAACACCCCGCAGGCAGACATCAACCCGCCCGCAAGCACTCGACGTGTTTCGAAGCGGCAACATTCGCTAATCTACATCCATGTCGAGCGACGAGTCATCTCCCGCGGTCGAGCCCCCACTGATCTGCTGGGCGCTCGACCACTACTACAGCCCGATCCCCGACACGCGAGCGCTTAGTCGGGAGCCGACTCGTTCGCGTGTTTGGCCCTCGGAGGTCCCTGCGACCCCAGGAATAGACTGGCGGGCCGAGCAGCAGATCGCGCTCGTCCGCGAGCAGCTGGCAGTTCAGGGGAGCTTTCCCATCCCAGATGGCCCAACCGGTGACCCGAGCGACTACCACGCAGCCAATGAGATGTTCTCCAGATTGGATGCTTGGTTTCTCCAAGCCATGCTGAGACACTTCGTTCCGCGTCGTGTGATCGAGGTAGGATGCGGTTGGTCCTCCCTAGTTACCGCCCGGGTAAATCGCGAATATCTTGGTGGCGCAATGAACTTCACATGCATCGAGCCGTACCCTCCCGAGTTTCTTGGTCTCGGCGTTAAAGGTATCTCCGAAATATTGGCCTCACCAGTCGAGCAAGTGCCTGTAGACATGTTTCTCAAACTCAAAGCTGGCGACGTTCTATTCATAGATTCATCCCATACCGTCAAGACAGGAGGAGACGTCGTTTTCCTTCTGCAGGAGGTACTTCCACGCCTAGCCGACGGCGTCGTAGTACATTTTCACGATATCTTTCTCCCGTGGGACTATCCACCAGATTGGGTACTCACGGGTCGCGCATGGAACGAGCAATACGCAGTGAGATCTTTTTTGACATTCAACTCAGCGTATGAGATTCTTCTTGGGGTAGCCTGGATGAGCCACTATCAGCCCTACGTCCTAGCAGCCGCTCTCCCCCGTTTCTCCGAGGATTTCCAAGGCGGAGGCGGCTCATTGTGGCTCCAGTGCAGATCCAGTGCGTCATGACCGCCATACCCAAAAATCGCGGTTACCACTTGGCGACATCTATACTGCCTGGCCTAGTCAAGCACTAGCTCAGCCTCGATTTGTTGACCGTCAAAGATAGGGCGGGCACGCGAGCCAAGGCTCTTGAGTATCGCCTCCACGCGCTGCGTAGTCGATGGCATGATTTGTCCTGCCGGGGTATGAAAAACGACAATGACCCGCCGATCTTGGAACCATTCGTGCTCAAGTGAGGTTAACGTCGCCGTAGGGCTCGAGAAGGTCGGCCATGGATCGCTGAACCGGCTGCGTACAGCTTCGTTCCCAAGCGCAAAGATCTGATTACCCAAGCCCCAATCGGCAGTGATAACACTTTCAACTTCCGGCGCTGACCGTGAGACAGCACGGGCCGCCGCATAAATCTCAGGACTCCAGATCGTGCTCCAGTTTCGATCGGTCCGGTAGGCGTGTATATATGCTGCGGTAGTGCGTACCTGTGTTACCAACAGCACAATCAGTACAGCACCGAGCACGGTCATAGCCACCAAGCGAACGCCGATCGGCAAATGTGACGCAGTCGCAAGAAGGCACACGACTAGCACAGCGGGAAGCGGCCAAAGCAGCATAATGTGCTGAGGGCCAGTTGCCTGACGAGTAAGGATGATCCCAACGGCCATGACAGCGAACAGGATCAGAAAGAATGTGGTCGCTGTGACCGCTTCTCGGAGAGGGTCGTTTGACTCAAGACTCCGACCGAAAACAAGGTTCCAGACAACAACAATCGTGCATCCGATCAGAACCCAGGGAAACAGCGAGCCCATAAGCGTCGCGTGACTCAACGAAGACCCGGTCATATACTGGTATACACCGGAGCCGTCGACGGTGACGTTAAAAAGATGCACCACTTCAGACACGCGTCCCGCGAGCGAAACATGCGAGTCGGCTAGCGGCAAACGCTCAGCAGGCAGAATCAGCGTCACAAGCGCTGCGATAAGCACGGCAATAAAGCTGACTACCGGAACGAGAATTGAGATCCACCCGCGGCGGGCGATTTCAAGCAGCTCGCGGTGGTGCACAAATACGGCAGCGACACCAATAGCTACAATGAACCACGTATAGTCTAGCTTGTTGAATAGCCCGAGCGACAACGCCACAACAAACAGCCACAGATAGCGAGCCGAGCGCCGCCGTAGGAAGGCAAAGTAGCAGAGCAACGCGGCGGTACGCAGCAGAGCACTGAGAACGACCGGTCCCCAGTCCGCACGAGCGACCGCTCCGTAGACAGGATCGGTTGCCAGGAGGATCGCCAAAATGATCGCTGGCCATCGACCCAATAGGCGCATGACTAGCACGGCCGCAAACGTCAGTGCTAGAGCCGCCAGAAACAAGGCCGGAAGTCGGATGCTGTCCACCGTCACCCCGAATATAGAGAAAATCGGCGTGTAGAGCCAAGCCTTAAGCGCACCGATATACGGCATCACCATCGTTGGTATACCGAGAGCTTCGCTATAGATAAAGCCGTGATATGGGTGAGTATCTCCAAGGGCTGCATTTACGAACAACAGTTCGTCATACTGAAGTCCGGGGTCAGACAATCCAGCTCCGTTGGCAAGTAGGAATAGCGCCGTGGAGAGCGCTATCGTCAAGGCGGTCGCCCACCCCATTAGACGTTGGGCGACCGCGGGCAGCGGATGCCTTCGGTCCGCTCTAGGATGCGTACTCATCGAGCAAGCATAGCCCCGGCGCCTGACACGAACGCGTTCCAAACGCTCGCATATAAAGATGCAAGGGGAACGATGTGATGCTGAAGTGAGCAGCACGTGCGTTGCCCAGTCTCACGAGCTGGCCACCAAGGGCTACACTTCGACAGCGATGGTTGGATGCTCAGATTCAGCCGACCAGCGATCTACCGAGTCTCGCGACCGGATGACCTGTTGGACGCCGCACGGGTTCCCGCGGGCGGTCAGTCTAGACGAACCCAACCGAGGATACCGGCTCTTGATCACCTGCCAGCTTGACGACAACCCGACACGACCACACATAGCACGTCTTGCTTCCCGACCGGTCCATCGGTATATGGCGAACTTGGACCCAGAACCATTAGCGTACTGCTGTGGTATAGACAATGTGCATAGGTTTCCCTTCGCGGGATAGCACCAGGATACGTCATGTCGGTGCGGGCACTACGATATCTCACTTCATGGAGATCACTTTTCTCATCCCGGCATACAACGAGGCTCGAACTATCGGCGAGGTGCTTGATCGCGTCGCGGCACTAGATCTCGATTTCGAGGCGATCGTGGTGGACGATGGATCGACAGACGCCACCGCCGATATCGTTGCTTCCCACTCGCAAGCTAGTGACCGCGTGCGCCTGCTGCGCAAGATAAACGGCGGCAAGGGTTCCGCGCTTCGCCACGGAATCCCCTATTGTCGTGGCGATATCGTCGTCATCCAGGATGCCGACATGGAGTATGATCCCAGCGATGTCCCGGCGTTGATTGAGCCGATCAAGCGCGATGCGGCAGATGTCGTGTATGGCTCGCGCCTAACCGGGGGGAGGCCTCAGCGTGCTTATATGTTCTGGCACCTGGTCGGCAACCGGTTCTTGTCGTTGCTAACCGGGCTGCTCTTCAACACAACAATCACCGACATGGAGACGGGTTACAAGGTCTTTCGAGCAGACGTCCTAAAGCGACTGCAACTTACCGAGGACCACTTCGGTATCGAGCCTGAGATCACCGGCGAGATCTGCCGACGCCGCTTGCGGATCTATGAGATGCCGATCGCCTACTACGGTCGAACCTACGACGAAGGTAAGAACATTACCTGGAAGGACGGATTCCGAGCGGTGTTCGTGCTCCTACGCACACGGATTAGACCCCTGCGTTGACCGCTCCATTCGGCCGTTCCCTTGCACAGCACAGGCAGACACTATAATAATAGTAAGAATCAGTGATCCGCCACCGCTATCCCAACCCATGATTAAGCCGTTATCTCTATCCTGGCGACCGGCGTGGATGTCGATCAACTCATAGCCTCCATCGGCGCCCAGGTCGATCGTCTGCGTACAGCGCGCACGCAGATCGTGGGCGACCTCCCATGGTACCCATACGACATACTCGCCAACGTCATGCACCTGAACGAGATGCTTAAGGACCAGAATCGCGACCTTGAGCGGCTCGCCCAGGGCCTGCCGGTAGCGGACATCGGAGCTGCCGACGGCGACATCGCTTTCGCCCTAGAGGATGTCGCCGGCTGGCAAGTGGACATCATCGACAACTCAGCGACCAACATGAACGGATTGCGAGGCGCTCGTGCGCTGCAGAAGCATTTCGATTCGACAGTCGAGATTCACGACATTGACCTCGACCGTCAATTCTCGCTGCCTCGCGAGCGCTATGGGCTCGTCTTTCTGCTCGGGATCCTTTATCACCTCCAGAATCCGTACTACACACTGCGAGAGCTGGCTTCACGATCTTCCTACTGTCTACTCAGCACTAGAGTGGCACGTTTTGCAGGTTCTGCACAGACCCCGATCGGCCACCTACCAGTCGGTTATCTCGTAGCGCCAGACGAGACTAATGGCGACGCAACGAACTACTGGATGTTCTCACCATCAGGCCTTGAACGGATCGTCGAGCGGGCTGGCTGGTCAGTCCTCGAGCGCATGAACGTTGGTGATGTCGAGCGCTCTGACCCTTCCTCGCCTGAGCACGACGAGCGAATGTTCATGCTGTTGCGCAGTACAACGGTTAGCTGACATCTAGCGGGGCCACTGCGTACGCTCCAGCATCTCAGTGGAAGGTAGCACCGGGTACAACTTGTGATGGCACGCCTTCGAGCAGCTGACAGAGTCGATCAGAAATCATTGCAGTCGAGCAACACTCGGCGATGATCGCTTGGCCAGCGCGCGATAGCTCTCTCCAGAGCTGATCGTCAGTGTAAACCCGGATCGCATGGGCGGCGAGCTCGCGTGGATCATCCGCAATCAGGATGAACTCCTCCTCGCCGTTTCCTTCCAGGCCCTCTCCACCGACTCGGGTTGTAACCACGGGAAGGCCGGCTGCAAGGGCCTGCGTAACCTTGCCCTTCAGCCCAGCGCCATAACGAAGCGGAGCCACCATGAGGCGCGACTGATCCAACAGCGGCTGAAGATCCTCAACCCAACCCGTGATGTCCACCAGCGGCGAAGCGAGCGCTTGAACCTCAGGCGGCGGCTTAGACCCGACGATCGTGACCTGCACGTCACCGAGCGCACGCCACACCCCCGGCATTACGTCCTTGACAAGGCGAACCGCCGCATCGCTGTTTGGAAGGTGCTCAAAACCTCCAACGAAAAGTACCCCAGAACGACCCTCAGGTGGCCGTACGTACGGCTCTACATCGTGCACATTCGGCACCACCAACACGTTCGCAGTCGGCACATCCTGTTCAACTTGGAGGCGCTCACCGTCACTTACGACGAACGTAGTGTCTGTAGCTCGAATCATCGCCAACTCAAGCTCGCGAAGCGCTCTCGCCTTTGGCGCAATCGCACCAATGTTGCCATTGCTCATATCCAGCGGACCTACCGTAGAACCGAACGTGCAACGCCGCTCTTCGCGCAACCAGTGCAGATCAACGGTGTCGTAGACGACGACGGCCGATGGAGCAAACTCCCTCACAATGTCAAGCCACCGACTCGTGGGGTGCGGACGGCTAAGTATTGCCATACTCAGCCTCGGACCGATAGTGGCCATCTCGGCACTGACGTCTAGCTGACCGTAGAGCACCTCGATGCCCATCCTCTGGAGATTACGCGTATACGGTTCCAGAGGAGCGAGATTGTCAGGTATGAATGTCACGCGGGCTCCAAGTCCGAGCAACGCTTGCATGATGCTCAGTATTCGTAGCGATCCCGAGTCACGGTCCCACATCGGGACGCGATGATCGATCACCAGCACATGCTGTCCGCGATAGCGATTCGCCGCCGCGCGCACGTTTGTGGGGGCGGGGCGCAGTTGTTCTGACTCGAGTCGGTGACGCCACTTCGCGACGAACTTCGGTCGATTCCGCTCCTGATGGCGCTTGTGGCCGGACTCGGCGTCGCTGCCTGCGGTGGCGCCCTCGATGTGGATCACGACTGCCTCCGGCTCATACAACACGCGCAGCCCTCGCTCGCGAGCCTCGAAGCACAGGTCCGTGTCCTCGTAGTACATCGGCAGATAGCGCTCGTCGAAACCTCCCGTCGCTTTCCACAGGTCCGCGCTGACCATCAGCGCGGCAGCCGAGCCATAATCGGTCTCGCGACGATACTCATACTGAAAGAGATCGGGGGCATCGCCGCGGCCGTAGTTCACGCCGGTCCCGTCACGCCAGACGATCGCACCGGCCTCGTTGAGGCTGCCGTCGGGGTAGACGAACTTCGGGGTCACCACGCCGACATCCTCGGCTGATTCCGCGCACGCGAGCATCGCCGGCAACCAGCCACGCGTCACTTCGGTGTCGTTGTTGAAGAGCACCAGCCAGCGGCCGCGGGCGACGCTCGCCCCCCGGTTCATGCTGCGCAGGTAACCGAGATTCTTCTCGTTGTGGATGACCTTTGCGCCCTTGACCCCGTCCAACAGACGCTTGGTCTCCTCGTCGGCCGCATCGTCCACGAGGATGACCTCATAGCTGGCGTGTGTGGTGTTCTCGCGGATCGAGCGCAGACAAGCTCGGGTTAGCTCTGCGTGCGCGTGCAACGGAATGATCAATGAAACCTTGGGATTCTCATACTCAGGCAACGAGATCACCTCCGTGACCTCCTGCTCGGCCGCCGTGCTCGATTCGCTGTCTCGGTCCTGCGTGGGTTCGGATGACGGCGGTGCCGGCTTTGACCGTGGGATCAGGGCTTTCCCGGCGAGTCGTAGCGACAGACGCAATGCTTGGGCAAGCAACGACCTTTCGCCGATCCCACGATACAGCCGACCCCTCACCCGCTGGAACGCCTGCCACGTTACGGACTCCTCAGTCCGACGGTTGATCTGCCTTGCTGCGGCTAGTTCATCCTCCCGCGATGCGATCTCGGCATCGCGTGATGCGATCTCGGCATCGCGCAAAGCGATATCAGCTTCACGGACGGCGATCTCGGCATGCAACTCGACGATGTCCTGCTGCCCGTGCAGGATGTCACTGTCGCGTTGAGCCAGCTCTTCGCGCATGCGCGCGTCCCGCTCGCGCAGCTGACGACCATACTCAACCCGCTCACGGTCACGTTCGGCCCGCTCGCCGTCAAGTGTGATCGACAGCTCTCCCTGCAAATTGATCGCCGCGTCTCGCTCGGCGGCCACTGAAGCCACGTCGCGTTCCTTGATGCGCACAAGCCCAAGCTCGCAGTCGGCGAGCGTCGAAGTGCCCGCCACTTCAGGCAGCGGGGCCTTCGATGCAAGCGCGACCATATAGAGCGCCGCGGGATCGCTCGCCAGGCGCCATTCGTCGCCTGAGCGCTCGAGATAGAAATCTGGCTGGCCTATCCGGCTATCACTATCGGACTCGCCGCTAAGGGCGTTCAAGTGAGAACCTGTAATCGTCCTCTGGCCCCAACTGGCCACATGCGGAAAATACACGGCAAGTAACTCGTGGAACTCTTCGAGCCCTAGCTCCCGCTTGTGAAATGGGTTGTGTTGATCAGTGACCTCGCTGTAGAGTCGCCGATCCGGTGTGGAGATCACCAGCAGGCCGTCATCCGCGAGAAGTCTTGCGACCTCCTCCAGCACCCGCTCCTGGTCGCGTATGTGCTCGATGATCTCAAACGCTACGACGGCACCGAAAGACCCAGCCTCGAACATCGACAGGTCGAGCGCGGTGCCGATGTGAAACTCGAGATTCGCCGCCGCATAGTTGAGCCGACTGTGCTCGACGGTTCGAGCGTCGACGTCCACGCCGACCACTTGCGCGGCCGATTCGGCGAGGATCGCCGCTCCGAATCCCTCGCCGCTTCCGAGATCGAGCACTTTTAGTCCACCCACCACGCGCGCCGCCCACAGGTAGCGATGAAAGTGCTCGTAGACGACCTGCACATCCGGCGCCCAGGGAACACACCGCTCACCTGTCCAGTCGATCAGGCGCGGGGCCGCCGCACGGCGTCGCATGCTCATATTTGTGCCCCGCCGCCAGACTGCCCGGCACGACGGTGGTGTACTCGCTCGAACATCGATTTACTCCCGGTGACCATCGGTTCCTGTCGCGCTAGAAACCGGACGATATCGCAGTGGTCCACGGGCACTGTCTGCACCCGAGTCCGCTGATCGCCGCATCCTCGCGTCTCTCCAACACAATCGTCCGAGGCAGGCGCCTGGTAGCTTCCCGCCGGTGACCAGGCTCAGCAACTGGCAGCCGTTGCGATCACTGATTGGGCGGCGAGCAAGCGTCGCGCCAACCGATCAAAGCTCGCCACAACCCGGAGCGCCTGGGAAGGATCCCACGACCTCCGCGTCGGCACACAATGGCTCGCCGTCACATGATCCATCATCGCCTGACCGCACGTGCTTGGCGCGCGGCGAGTTCGCGTTTGGGCGCCTGGACCGCGAAGCGGGCGCGGCCACCCGCCTCTTGTATGAGCGCCTGGACGAGGGGGACATCACGGCGGTCGAACAGTTGATCCGGGATACCCCGGGGGCCTGGGAGCACTACGCCAACGCCTACGACGCCGGCGCAAAGCGGCAGGTACTGCTGGCGTTCGGCACGTGGCTTGAAGCAGAGAGCCTGCTCGAGAAGACAGGCCTGGTGAACGTCCAGCCTCCCGAGAACGTACACGTCATGGCACGTGGCCCGCTGGCAGCCGCCGGCGGACTCTATGAGGCCGATCTGATCCTCGACGCGTTGGCGAGCGCCGGAGTTGACATCACCGATCTGAGTAGCGGTCTCGACTTCGGCTGCTCCTCGGGGCGTGTCGTTCGCGTACTGGCCGCCGCATGTCCCGAGATCAGCTGGCACGGCTGCGACCCCAACGGCCCAGCGATCGCCTGGGCGACCGAGAACCTGCCCGGCATCGAGTTCTTCGTCAACGGCGACGCTCCGCCACTGCCACTGGCCAACGGCTCGCTGGACCTCGTCTACGCGATCTCGATCTGGTCGCATTTCGCGCCCGAGCTCGGTCTGCGCTGGTTCGAGGAGATGCACCGGCTGCTGCGCCCGGGCGGCTATCTGATCTGCACCACCCACGGCCTCACCTCGATCGCCCACTACGCCACACACCAGCTGCGCTCGGTCGAGCAGTCGCAAGAGATCCGCGACGCGCTCTACCGCGACGGCACTTGGTACGCCGCCGAGTTCGGCAAGCAAGGCGACTGGGGGGTCGTCAACCCCGACTGGGGCACCGCCTTCCTCAGCCCCGAGTGGCTCCTCACACAACTATGCCCGCGCTGGCGCATACTGGAGTTCGCAGCAGGCCGCAACCAGGAGAACCAGGACCTCTACCTGCTGCAACGCGCCTGAGCTGCCCGCCGGCCATCAGACACACAGCGTCGTCCGGAGCCATCGCGTGCTCCAGCTCACCGCGTGGCTCGACTGAGGCCGACCAGGATTGAGCATAGAAATCCTGACTGAGGCATCATGACAGCAGACCTGTTGCTGCTATGATGCTTCCATGAGGACGACGGTGACGCTGGACGAGGACGTCGCCGCGAAGCTTCGACAGGTGGCGAGCGAGCGGGGGGTGTCCTTCAAGGCGGCCCTCAACGGCGCCGTGCGCGCCGGGCTGACCGTTGACGCGCCACCCAGCAGGAGCTTTCGTGTGCGCGCGCAGCCGTTGGGCATCCGTCCTGAGATCGACGTGGACAAAGCCCTCGGTCTCGCAGCCGAGATGGAAGACGCCGAGATCCTGCGCAAGCTCGACCTGCGCAAGTGAAGCTTCCCGACGTCAACCTCTTCCTGTACGCATACGACTCCCGCTCCCCACGACACTCCGCGGCGCGCGATTGGCTTGAGCGAACGCTGTCGAGCACAGAGACGATCGGCCTGTCGTGGATCGTGCTGCTCGCGTTTATTCGCTTGAGCACCCGCTCGGTAGTCGTTGAGCGCCCACTCGAGGTAAACGCCGCGATCGAGCTAGTCGAAAGCTGGCTTGGGCAACCATGTGTCACCGTGATCAACCCCACCGACAGACACGCGGCCGTCTTGCGCGAGTTGCTGCTTCCGCTCGGCACGGCGGGCAATCTCACAACCGACGCCCACCTCGCCGCGCTTGCGATCGAGCACGGCGCGCTGCTCTGCTCGTGCGACAGCGACTTCTCGCGCTTTCAGGGCCTACGCTGGATCGACCCGCTGCAGAGCGGCTGAGAGGTTCGATCGCCGGGGGAGCGGTTGCTAGCGTTCACGTGCCTTTGTCCAACACCGCAACCACAGCCGCGCCCTCACCCGCCCTGTCAGCGGCCGCAGCTCCGCTGAGCTCTGCCGCCATCTCCGTGGAGAGCGTCAGCAAGACCTTCCGCCTGCCCCACCAGCAGTATTCGACGCTCAAGGAGCGCGTGCTGCACCCGCTGCGCAGCACCACCTACGACGAGCTGCACGCCGTCAGGGACATCTCCCTGCAGATCGCCGACGGCGAGTTCTTCGGGATCGTCGGACGCAACGGCAGCGGCAAGAGCACGCTGCTGAAGTGCATCGCCGGCATCTACCGCGTTAACGTCGGGCGCATATCGATCGCGGGTCGCCTGTCCCCGTTCATCGAGCTCGGCGTCGGCTTCAACCCCGACCTCAACGCGCGCGACAACGTCGTCATCAACGCGATCATGCTGGGGCTCAGCCGCAAACAGGCGATGGAGCGCTTCGAGCACGTCGTCGCGTTCGCGGAGCTCGAGGGCTTTATGGACTTGCGCCTGAAGAACTACTCCTCCGGCATGCTCGTGCGGCTCGCGTTCGCCACCGCGATCCAGGTTGACGCCGAGATCCTGCTGATCGACGAGGTACTGGCGGTCGGCGACGCCGCCTTCCAGCAGAAGTGCTTCGAGGAGTTCTTCCGGCTCAAGCGTGAAGGCAAGACGATCGTGTTCGTCTCCCACGACATGTACTCGGTCGAGCGTTTCTGCGACCGCGCGATGCTGATGGAGCACGGGCACATGACCAAGATCGGCGATCCGCGCGCGGTGGGTCGCGCCTACCACGAGCTCAACTTCGGTCAGCTCGCCCACGACGCGCCCGCCGAGAGCCACACCGCCTCCGGCACCGCAATCGCCGACGCCTGGTTTGAGAACGAGCGCGGCGAGCGCATCACGAGCGCAAGCCAGGAGGACTCCGTGAGCATGTGCTTCGAGACCCGGCTCGCCGAGCAGCTCGATAATCCCGTGTTCGCCGTAACGCTGCGCACCGAGCTCGGCCACACGATCATCGTCGCGCGCTCAGACCAGCACGGGCACTCCAGCGGTTCCTTCAAGGCGGGCGAATCGGTCGTGGCCAGGTTCGCGATCCCTAACTGGCTGACCCCCAGCCGCTACATGCTGACCCCCTCAGTCGCCCGCGAGGGCACCGGCGAGAGCGCGCTGGCGCTCGTCGAGGACATGACCTCGCTCATGGTTCACGGCACGACCAGCGGCGGCATCCTCGAGCTGCCGATCGACGTTAGGCTGCAGCGGCTATGAGCACGCTGCCCGACGTGGGACTGCCGGGCACCCGGCGCGCACCCGCCAGCCATCGCGTGTACGGGCCCTCGGCGCTCGGCGGGGACGCGCAGCGCTTCTGGTCGCTCACCTTCATGCTCGCCCGCACCGAATTCAAGCTGCGTTTCTTCGGCTCGGTGCTCGGCTACGTGTGGACGCTCGCCCGTCCGCTGCTGTTCTTCGGGGTCACGCTGTTCGTGTTCACCGTCATCCTCGACGTCAACAAGAACAATCCGGTCGAACACTACGCCGAGTACCTGCTCCAGTCGATCATCCTGTTCACCTATTTCCAGGAAGCCACCTCGGGGGCGGTGCCGAGCCTTGTCGGACGCGAGAACCTGTTGCGCAAGGTCCGCTTCCCGCGCCTGGTGGTGCCGCTGTCGGTGGCGCTGTTCTGCTTCTTCAACCTCTGCATGAACCTGATCGTCGTGTTCATCTTCATCCTCGCCAGCGGCATCGAACCGCGCCTGAGCTGGCTGGAGCTGATACCGCTCGTGGCGCTGCTCGTGACGCTCTCGGTCGGCGTTGGCATGCTGCTGTCAGCGCTGTACGTGCGTTTCCGCGACGTGCAGCCGATCTGGGAAGTGTTCGCCCAACTGCTGTACTACGGCTCGCCGATCCTCTACACCGTGCAGTCAGCCGCCAAGCACAGCTTCTTTGGCCTCCCCTTCTCCCGCATCCTCGTGATCAACCCGATCGGCGCGATCCTTACCCAAGCACGCAAGGCGCTCTTGACGCCGAGCGCGCCGTCGGCAGCTCAAGCGCTCGGCGGTGTCCCGCGCCTGGCGATCCCGCTCGGCATCATCGCGGGGCTGTTCGCGCTGGGTCTGTGGTACTTCAACCGCGAGGCCCCGCTGATATCGGAGAAGCTATAGCTGTGAACGCCGCCGAAACCTCACACGAGCCGGAGCTCCAGCGCGAGAACGAGCGTCTGCGCGCGCGTGTCGCGGCACTCGAGTCAGAGCTAGTCGAGGTTCAGTCACGGGCGAACGCCGCGGTCGCGCAGTGGCAGGAGCGCGCCTACTGGCTTGACCGTCTGCACATCGATCTCAATCGGCTGATGGAGCGCCCAGGCGCCAACGAGCTGCGTCTCACGCTCAGAGCAGTCAGGGCGGTGTTCTGGCGGATCAAGCGGCTCAAGCGCCGTCTGCTGGGCTCGTGAGCGAGGTCTCCGTCGTGATCCCCGTGCTCGACGGGGAGCGCTACCTCGAGCAGCTGCTCGACGCGCTCGCGCGCGAGGGCGTATCTGAGACGCTCGTGATCGACTCCGGCTCGCGCGACCGCTCGCCGCAGATCGCGCGCGCGGCCGGCGTCGAGCTGCTGCAGATACAGCCGCACGAGTTCGCCCACGGTCGCACGCGCAACCTGGGCGCGGAACGCACCCATGGCGAGCTGATCTGTTTTCTGACCCAGGACGCCACCCCCTGCCCAGGCTGGCTCGCCGCCTACCAGGAGGCGTTTACGCTCGAGCGGCGCGTCGGCGCCGCCTACGGTCCACACCTGCCGCGAGCTGACACCAGCCCGATGATCGCGCGCGAGCTGACCGAGTTCTTCGCCGCTTTCGGCGCGGGTGATGACCCCTTTCGAAGGCCCGTGGTGCAGCGCGCGGGCGGGCAAAGCTTCCTCTCGAACGTCAACGCCTGCTACGCGCGCGCCTGCTGGGAGGAGATCCGCTTCCGTGAGATCGCCTACTCCGAGGACCAAGCGTTTGGCGCCGACTTGCTCGCGGCCGGCTGGTCAAAGGTCTACCACCCCGGCGCCGCGGTCCTGCACGCCCACGACTATGGCACGTTCGAGTTCATGCGCCGTTACTTCGACGAGTACCGGGGATTGCGCGAGAGCACCGGACACGTCGAGCCGTTCCGGCTGCTGGCGGCCACGCGCCACGTCAGCCATGAAGTCGCGGCCGATCGGCGCTGGATGGCCGAGCAGGGCGTGAGTGGCCTCGCCCGCGCACGCTGGACGAGCCGTGCCATCTCACACCACGGCGGGCGTCGCGTCTTCTCAGCACTCGGCTCGCGCGCCGAGCGGCTCCCCGCGCCCTTGCGCGGCAGGCTCTCGCTGGAGGGACGCGGATCGGTCAACGCTGAGAACACACCGAGCAACGGCGGCCCCCCAGCCGCCGCATCGGGCGCGCCTGAGGAGGTCCCAGTCCTACCTCCATCCGAACACATCGACCAGCTGCTCCAGCGCGACGACTACGACGTGATCGCGCGTGTGTGGCGCGAGGGACCGGTGGCCCTGCTCGATCCGACGCCGGGCACGGCCGAGCAGAAGCGTCTGCGCCTGGCGCTAGTGATTCCTCCGTTTACCCGCGGCAGCGGAGGGCACAACACGCTGTTTCAGATCTTCTCGCGCCTGGAGGCGCGCGGACATGCGTGCAGCGTGTGGCTGGCCGACTACCACGGACACGCGCGCGACCTGTGGCCGGCGGTGCTGCGCCACGACATCAACGAGTTCTTCGCCACCTTCAACGGACCGGTCTACAAGGGCTTTGACTCGTGGCAGGGCGCCGACGTGGCGATCGCGACCGGCTGGCAGACCGTTCACGCGACGCTCGGTCTCGATCACTGCCGCGCGCGCGCCTACGTCGTCAACGACCACGAGCCCGAGTTCTATGCGGCCTCCACCGAGCACGTGTTGGCGCAGGACACCTACCGTTACGGCCTGCACTGCATCGCGGCGAGCCCCTGGCTGCGCGATCTGTTGATCGAGCGCTATGGCGCAAGCGCCGACGCGTTCCAGCTCGGCGTTGACGGCGACACCTACCATCCGCTGCCCGTCGAGCGCCGGCGCGACACGATCGTCTACTACGCGCGCCACTCCACCCCCAGACGCGCGGTGCCGATCGGGCTGATGGCGCTCGCCGAGCTTCACCGGCGCCGCCCGGACGTGCGCATCGTGCTGTTCGGCACCGACAAACCGCTGCACGCCGCGTTCCCCTACGAGCACCTGGGCGTGCTGAGCACTCCCCAGCTCGCGCGGCTCTACTCCGAGGCGACGGCCGGACTGTGCCTGTCGTTGACCAACTTCTCGCTGATGCCCAAGGAGATGCTCGCGTGCGGCCTGCCCTGCGTGGAGCTGGCCGGCGTCAGCGCCGAGTCGATCTTCGGCGCGCACGGCCCGCTCGATCTCGCCCCGCTTGAGCCACACGCGATCGCCGACGCGCTGGAGACACTGATCGCGGACCGTGAGCGCTGGGAGCGTCGCTCACGCGAAGGGATCGAGTTCGTCGCATCCCACACCTGGGATCACGCGACCGACGAGCTGGAAGCCGGTCTGCGCCACGCGTTGCGCGAGCGCGAACTGACGCTGAGCTCCTCCCCGCGCGAACGCTAGAGATAGAAGCGGTTGATGGTGGCGCTCAGCGCGATCACCGTGTGCGCGAGAAACACGACCGTGAGGATCCCGGTGAGCGCCGGGCGCCGGCGTGGGCTCACCGCGGCGACCGCGCAACCCACGACGACACCCCACAAGCACATGAGCGGCAGCGCGTGGCGCGGGATGATCACATCCTCACCGGTGCCGAGACTGAACTGGTAGCCGGCCCACACAAGCGCCGCCAGAAACAGCAGTCCGCATCCGAGCGCGACGAGCACGGGCGCCGGGCGGCGCATCGCGCGCGGGATCACATAACAGGCCGCGACGATCGCGATCAAAGCACCCAGCGTCATCAGCACCGGTGTCCAGCCGGCGGCGAGACCATAGTCGTTCCACCATCCCAGGCGCGTGGTACTGCTCTCGATGAGTTCGACAAATGGGATTTTGGGCGTGTTCACGAGGTTGTGCATGCCCGACCATTGCGGTAGGAAGAACTGCCACGTGAACTCCGCCAGCCTGTGCAGACTGCCGCCGGAGCCGCCGTAGCTGACGTCGCGGTAGCGCAAACCGCGATGCCACGCGACGCTGTTGATCAGCGCATAGCAACCGAAGATCAGCCCCGCCACGGCGCCGCCCGCGAGCAGGCGCTTTGCGCGAACACCGCGCTCGCACGGATCGCCACCCCACCACAGCGCCCCCGCCAACAGAGCCACGCTTGGCAGCAGCGCAAGGAAGTTCGTCTTGCTCAACACGCCGAGGCCGACCAACGCCCCGAGCGAAAGCGCACGGCGCATCGATAGGCCACTGCGCCACGAACGCGCGCCGACAAGCGCGATCGCGCTGGCCACAGCCACCAGGAGCGCGTCAGGATTGACGCCCGACTCGTTGAACATGAACACTGGTTGCAGCGCAAGCGAGAGCGCCGCCGCGCGCGCGGGCCACCTGGACCCGGGGATCAGCTCGCGCACGAACATGTATGTGAAGGCAACCGCCAACGCAGTCAGCAGGACGGAGACCAGCCGCGCAAACAGCAGCCTCGTCGGGAGCGCAAAACCACCACCCAGGTCGTACGCGCCGGCAGCCAGCGCATAGTAGGCGGGGGGCTGGAACGCCATGTACATCGCCCCGTCATAGCGAGGCGACAGTCCGGCGCACGAACGGTCAAGTGAATGGCGAATCTGCGCCGACCAAGGTGGGCGTTCTCCGAGATAGAAGCGGTAGCGCAGTATTTCAAAGCCGTTGTACCAGCACGTGAGCTGCGGTGAGAGCAGACCCGTGTCAAGGAACTGGCGCGGGGGATGGCCGAGTTCCGCGAACGCCTGCACATAGGCGAAGTGAGCGGTCTCATCGGTCTTCTCAAACGCAGGCGTCACGCCCGCCCACAGCGCCCCCGTCGCGAGCGTCAACGCCACGACCAGCAGCAGATCTCTCCTATCCCTCATTGGCATCTCCGGGCATCCACAGGAGCGCGGCGGTGGCGAGCAGCATTCCGAGCAAGCCAACCGCCACCAACCACGGCGCCAGCGCCGACCCGGTCGCGGTCGCGACCCGTTCGGGCAGCTTGCCGAGCACCGACCAGAGCGAACTCGGATGAGCGCTGTTGAGATCTTCGATGCGCACGCGACCGACCATCGCTCCCGCGGGCTTGCCGGCAAGCGACATCTTCAACTGGTTTGTCGGGCCGGTCGCGACACCCTGCAAGGCCACAGCGGCCTGTCCCGTGTTCCACAGGCACAGCGACGCAACCACGGCGCTGCTAGTGGGATGCGCAAGCGCCGCCACAACCGTCCCGCCGGGCTGCACCCCTCCCGCCGGCCCCGTTCCCGTGAAGCGGCCGGCTTCGCGCAACTCGACCCGCACCGCCACCGTCCCGGAGCTCGCCGGAACAGCCTGAACCCGAACGGCGCGGGTGCCCGCCGGCAAAGGCTCCTGCGGTTGACATCCCACCGCGCCCACGGGCAATGTCCCGATCGCGAGCTGCACGGGTGTGTTGTCATAGCCGACGCGCTGCCACGACCGTTCACTGGCGAGAATCGCGAGTACCGCCGCGATCAGGACGACGCCGAGCGCGAAGGACACAAGTCCGTGCTGTCTGCGAAAGGCGGCCATCGTGTCGAGGCGCACCCTAATAGATAGAGCAGACCTAAGTAGAGCGCGAGCGCGTCCGCAAACCGCGCGACTCGCGGCTCAGGAGACCTCGAGCCAGTCGAGCCAGCGCCCACACAGCGAGTGCCACGCGCGCGGCGCGACACTCGCAACAGTCTCCCGTTCGGCGGTCAGTGGCTCCAGGATTCCCCCGTCGATCACCGTCGAGGCCTTGTCGCCCGGTTCCAGGCTCCCGCCGCCTCTGATCATCGTGAGCTTGTGCTCACCGGCGCTCAGACTCACCGTCGCGACCGGGTACTTGTTGGCGTCCTCACCAAACACCTCGCTCGGCGAACCCACTAGTCGCCCGTCGAGGAACACGTGCAGTGGACGGTCCACGTTGCCCCCCAGCCACAGCCGGTAGCGACCGGCGGTTCGTACGCGAAAGCCCGTTTCCACGCGTGCAGGGCCCCCGAGCACGAGCTCCGCTTGACCCTCGAGATCGAAACTGAGCGCCGCGTTGGGGGAATGCGCCGCTTCTCCCATGTTCAACACGATGTTCGGCGGGCGCTCGGCGTACACAAGCCGCCCATGCCCACGCTGAGCGACACGCGCCAGAGCGCGAACCTGACCGCATTGGGGGATAGCCACCGGCTGTGAGTCTTCGCCCAGGCCAAGATGAATCTTCGGTGCGGGCCCCACCCGGCGCCAAACCTCCCATGACGTGCCGCTCCACAGCTCGCTGTAGTTGCTCGGCGGTCGGCTCCACGCGGGCGAACGACGCATCACGAGCAGCGGATACTGCTGGAGGGTGCTCTGGGAGATCTGATCGACGTCGTAGCTGTGCCCGTACAGCGGCACGGTTCCGTTGGCCAATGTCATCGCGCCGCGATAGGCGTAGCCGGGCGAGTCCACCCGCAGCTCGCGCAACAGATACAGCCCGTATTCGTCAAAGTCGGTGAGCAGCGTCGGGCCCTGACCGGCGAAGCGCTCTCCGATCGCGTTCAGTTCGGTGTAGCGCTGCGTCGGCGCCAGGCCGGTGGCGTGATAGGCCAGCGCATCTGAGCCAAACACTCCGAGCGCGATCACTCCAGCCAGCAGCGCCCCCTCGATTCCGCGTCCGCCTTTGACGCTGAAGGCCCCTATCAGCGCAACCAGCATCACCACGGGGGACAGCAGCATCAAAACCTTCGCGTCTGTCCACTCCGTCCCGTGGCGACGAAGAAACTCCCACACCACGAACGAGATCACCACAAACACGAGCACGGCCCACGCCCGCCGGCGCGCGAGCCAGATCACGCCGAGGATCGCGCAGATCGCGACGACGCCGATCAACAGGTAGGTCTGGTTGAGGTAGCGTGGTTCGATCCGGTGCGATTCGCCGAGCCACACGCCAAAGGACTGGGCGATGCGCAGCGGACGCAGCAGATTCCCCGGATCGGACGCGGCGGCGGCGTCGGTGTTCTCGATGTTCGTCGCCAACGCCAGCGTGGTTGACAGGGGACCAAGCGTCGGGAGCGCCAGCAGAGCCGTCATGCCGCCGGCCGCTACCGCGCTCAGCGCGAGCGCCCTGCGACGGTTGCGCCTGAGGATCACCACCGGAGCCGCGAAGACGAGCGCGGCGAGCAGGAACAACGCCACCCAGGGCGATGCGGCGATACCGATCGCGCCAAGCGCCGCAGCGCCGGCGACGGCGAACGGGAGCGCTCCCCGCACTCCCGCGCGCGCCAGCCGCGGGGCGAGCACCACGCAGGCCCCCATCAGCAACAGCATCGGCAGCGCTGTGATCTCCTTGATCGAGCCCATCAGCGCGTAGGCGTAGACAAGCGCGGGCACAGCCGCGAGCCAGCCGGTGACGGCCGCGGCTAGCCGGGACAGACCGGCCCGGCGGGCGAGAAACGTCAGCACGAGCGCGGCGAGGGCAAGCTCGACCGCCTGGAAGGGCGCATACAGCCACAACAGATTCTGCCCGGAGAGCCAGCCCACGGACCCCAGCACCGTATGCCCACCCGAGGGGTAGCCATTTCCGAAGTAGGCGACAAGCGTCGCGCCATAGCCCGGGAAGCCGTTCGTGAATTCACGACCGTGATGCAGGAGCCGCTCGGCGCCCATCAGCTGGATCGAGCCCGTCGTGTCGAGCAGATAGCCCGGGAAGGTCAGGCGCCCGGCGATGATCACCGGAGCGCTCACGGTGAGGTAGGCGGCCAGCGCAGCCGCGGGCGCCAGCCACCAGCCCTTTCCACGAGCGCTCACACGCTCCAGCAGACCGGCCCGCCAGGCGAGCACGTATCCCAGCAAGGCGAGCGCCAACAGGATCCACGGTGTCGCCGGGGCCAGCGTCGTGGAAGGCGGCCACGTCGTGAACTGGGACACGACGATCAGCGTCCCGAATCCAAGCACCGGCAGAAGGACCGGCGGCAGCCTAATACCGACGAGCCGCTCGACGAGCAGGCCGGCGCCCAGCGCGAGTACCGCCAGCAGCAGCGGGAACCCAACAACCACCATCAGAAAGCTCATCGTGTGATCGCGCTCGCGCTAGCGGGCCGAATCGGAGCGGCGCAAACCGAGGATCGACAGTAGAAAGGAGGAGAAAAAGATCTGGATACCGACGATCAGCAGCGTCGCCGCGACAACCGCGAGGTGTTCGTCTGAGAGCGAGCCAAAGCCATGGGAGATCCAGGTGCCCACGATGATCCCCCCCATCAGGAGCCCCATCAGCACGAACAGGCCGCCCAGCATAAGGCCATGCTCGAGCCGGTAGCGCGCCCTCATACGGTCGAACCACGGGTCGCGCTCGCCCATGAAGTAGGTGCCATACGCGTGCGCGCACAGTCCGAGCGCGAGCACCTGCGTCCCCACCACCATCAAAAGCGCTCCACCGATCAGCGCGTGGATACCCCAAGAACGCCCAAAAAAATTCAAACCCCCACCCACAAGCGCCACGATCAACGTGCCCACCCCTGCCAGCAGCGTGCCTGGCACGATGAACAGGTGCGTCGGGCTGTGCACCAGCAGGAAACGCAGATGGCGCCAGCCGTCGCGGAAGCTCGACAGCTTCGATTCGCCACCACGTGGATGGTATTCGATCGGGAACTCCGCGATCCGCAGTTTCTCCTTGGCGGCCCTGATCACCATCTCGGAGGCGAACTCCATCCCGGTGGTACGCAGGTCCAGGCGCTCCAGCACGTCGCTGCGCAGCGCACGCATCCCGCAATGCGCGTCCTTCACGCCCGTGCGGAAGAACAGGTTGAGCAGCCCCGTGAGGATCGGATTGCCGATATAACGGTGCAGCCAAGGCATCGCGCCGGGCTGGATGTTGTCCATGCGATCGCCCATCACTAGCTCCGCGCCGCCCTCCAGCTCGGCCACGAAATGGGGGATCTCATTGAAGTCGTACGTTAGGTCGGCGTCGGCCATCACGATGTAGCGTCCGCGCGCGGCCGCGAAACCAGCCAGGTAGGCGCTACCGTAGCCGCGGCGGGGCTCTGAGATCACGCGCGCCCCGGCGGCCGCCGCGAGCGCCGCCGAGTCGTCCTCGGATGCATTGTTGACGACGAGCACTTCGCCGTCGATGCTGTTGCTCCGCAACACATCGCACGCGGTACGCACGCACAGCTCGATGTTCTCAGCCTCGTTCAGGCACGGGATCACAACCGACACAAGTGTCGAGGGGAACTCCTCGGCGGCCTCGATGATCGTGGGCCTGCTCTTCTGTGCGGTGCTCATGGATTTTGTTGGGCCCGCGCCCACTTCTCCCGGATTCGGTCTCCTTCGAGACAAACCCCCAAAGGCCTAAAAGTGGCGCACCGACCTATCGAAAACGGGGGCGCTTTCGGTTCCAAATGCTAGCGGACGGAGCGGAAGCCATTTTCCTGGCACTCTCCAGGCCGATGCGTGTGTGCCTGATCTACGACTGTCTGTTCCCCTACACGGTGGGGGGCGCCGAGCGCTGGTATCGCAACCTCGCCGAGCGCCTGGTGACCGAGGGGCACGAAGTCACCTACCTAACGCTGCGCCAGTGGGAGCGCGGCGAGCGCCTGGACCTCGACCCGCGCGTACGAGTGGTCACCGCGGGACCGCGGATGGCGCTGTACACAGACCCGCCCGCCGGACGTTGACGCATCCTGCCGCCGCTGGTGTTCGGCGCGGGCGTGCTGTGGCACCTGCTGCGCCACGGCCGCCGCTACGACGTCGTGCACACCTGCGCGTTCCCCTATTTCTCGTTGCTGGCGGCCGCTATCGCGCGCCCACCGGCGCGCTATCGCCTCGTCACCGACTGGTTTGAGGTGTGGAGCGCCGACTACTGGCGCGGCTATCTCGGCGGCGTCGGCGGACGCGTCGGTGAGCTCGTGCAGCGGCTGTGCGCGCTGGTCCCCCAGCGCGCGTTCTGCTTCTCAGAGCTGCACGCAGGGCGCCTGCGCGAGCTCGGCCTGCACGGGCCAACAACGGTTCTGCGCGGGCTGCACGCGGGCGCCAGCGAGCCGACCGCCCCACGCACGGCCGACCCGCTCGTACTGTTCGCCGGGCGCCTGATCCCCGAGAAGCGGGTCACAGTCGGCGTGGCGGCGGTGGCCCGCGCCGCTCGGCAGATCAACGATCTAAGAGGCGTGTTCTACGGCGACGGCCCCGAGCGCGATGCTCTGCGCGCGGCGATCGACCAGCACAACGCCGGCTCGTTCATCACCGCGCCGGGCTTCGCCGACGGAGCGCTGATCGACGCCGACACGCGCCGCGCCCTATGCGTGCTCTTGCCCTCCGAGCGCGAGGGCTACGGCATGGTCGTCGTCGAGGCATCGGCCCACGCCACCCCCGCGGTCGTCGTGGCCGCGCCCGACAACGCCGCCGTCGAGCTGGTCGCCGACGGGGTCAACGGCGTGATCGCCCACAGCGCCGACCCCGACGCGATCGCCGAAGCGATCATCCGCGTCCACAACGCGGGCCTGGCGCTGCGCCAAAGCACCGCGCGCTGGTTCGCCGAACACGCCGAGGCACTCTCGCTGGAGTCCTCGCTGCGAACGGTTCTGGATCGCTACACAGCGGACGACTGGGACGTCGAAGTACGCCGATAGGCAGACGTTTCATGCTCAGGTAGTTGTGCCGAGTCGCGCTGGTTACACCGAGTCGCGCCAGGCGCTTAACCGGGAATTCGATCAGCTGTTCGCGACGGAAGATTGATCAGGAGCACGTAGTAGCCGCCGGGTGGCTTGACTGGGCCTAACCATAGTGCTAGGTTTGGGCAGATTCGTTTTTTTCGAATCGTAATGATAGATGGCGAAGAAGCCAAACGGCGGGCTGCACGTGCTAGGTGCCGCGACATGTGTGTCCGTTCACTGTTTACACGGCGCACGCCTGGATGGTTAATAGTGCTCTTTAGTACTCGGGTAAGAAAGGTTATGTATGTTAAAGGGAATGCGTATCTTTGTAATCTCATTGCTGGTGATATGCTCTTTTATTACTATAGCTACGTCATCGGCATTTGCTGAAGAAACGGCGCAGTGGTTAGTTGACGGGAGCACGATCGCTTTAGGCGAAAAGTTGAATGTTGTCGGAACGGGCGAACTCTTAATGGAAGACATGAATGCAACCTTGAAACCAGACATCTTATGTACGGAAGTCACGGGTTTAGGATGGATTTACTCGAACGGTGAAGGCGAAGCTGTCGAAGGCCAGTGCGGAAAATTCGAATCGATGACGTCGGGCGTCACTTGTGAAAAAGTGGAACCGATAGACTTGCCATGGTTAGTCCAGTTGGTAGAGATGTCGAGTGGAGTATACTTAGGTCTCGGAACGAGCGATGGCAAAGGAGAACCAGGATGGAGGCTCGAATGCGTAGCACTCGGTGTGAAAATTACGGACGTATGCACAAACGAACATGCGACTACAATAATAACTAACGACACGTCAACTGAAGAAGTCGAAGCGGAAGCTCCCGAAACAGATGAAAATGCAGATGAAGCCGCCAGCTGCGTCCTTGGTGGTAAAGAAGAGGGCTTATTAGTCGGCACCGGGCGAGGAACCGTAATTATAAATGGAGTATTATTAGCTCTAGCTGTTAGCTTAACGCCAGTAGTGGGATAGGCTACTAGTAGGTTGGCTGTAAGGTTGCAGCTTTCTCTACCTAGCCGATATGGACAATATCGGGGCCGGCGGAGTCTCACCCGTCGGCCCCACGGATGGGATCTGGTAGGTCGGACGGTAGGTACCTGGGCCGTGCGGCGTAGCCGACTGGTCTAGCCTTGCCAACCTGACGCTACCTGGAGATTGCCCCGACCACCTCTCGCGGTCGGTGTGCGTTAAGGTATGCGTATGTGGGTGCGTATCTGGCTGTGTATCTGTGTGTGCGTGTGCGCGTCTGTGTGCGTATGCGCATGTGGGGGAGCGTCCCAGCACGGGTATGTCAAAGGCGATGGGGATTCAGACAACGACAACAGCAACCACGACGATCGGATCATCAGGAGCTACGGTCACGCCGCCGACCCGGTCGAAACACGGGCCGTGGCGAGCCTTGTAAGCAGTTACTATTCGGCCGCGGTTGCGCGTGAGGTGGGCTCGGTGTGCGCGCTTGTGGATCCTGCCACTGGGAGCGAAGGCTTTCCCGAGGGCTTTGTGCTGGAACTGATCGCACCGGAAGCCCTCCGTAGGGAGCACTGCGATGTGGTGCTCGCGGCGATCCTCACCTACAGGCACAAGCTGCTTGTCGATGAGCGTGCGAGCGTGAAGCTCACCAGCGTACGCGTGCGTGGCACGAACGGCTTCGCGCTGCTCGCCTTCAGGATGATGCCGGAACGGGTGATCCCGGTGGTACGGGTTCGCGGGCATTGGATGGTTGACACACTGTTGCCCAGCGAAATTGCGTAGACGTTAGCTTCTTGGCTGGCCCTAGGTCTCACCCACCGGCCCCACGGATGGAGTCTGCGAGCGCGGTCTCGTCAAGTTCCGGCCTGCGAGCTGCTTCGCTTATGCCACGCTGCTATACGTGATCGTCTCGCGGATCTGTACCTCGAGTGCGTCGGCGACGCTCTGTAGCCGGTTGAGGTTGACGCCGCTGTAATCGTTGGCCTCCCAGCGCTGGATCTGCTGTTCAGCGACGCCGATTCGCTCGGCGAGCTGGCGCTGGGTTAGCTTAGCGGCGATGCGGGCTTCGATCAGGGCTGCGGGTAGCTCGCGTAGGGAGGTGATTTCGCGGCTGGTGATGTGTCCGTCGCGCAGCCGCTCGTAATGATCGATCTGTCAACGCAGTATTGCGATCTCGCTGGCGATGGCGTCGTGCACGACCTGTCTCATGTCTGGGTGTTCATCGGGGCTCAGCTCCCGTTTGTCGTTGGCGATCAGCTCCTTTTCGAAGCGGGCGATCCAGCTCCTGGTGATGCGGTATTCGCGCTGGTTGGTTATCACGGGAGCCCTGCCAGGTCGATGGCGATGATGCCCTTGGGTCGCTTGGTGATGTGGTCGTATTGGAAGTAGTCACGAAAGGTTGTGCCGTCTGCATGCGCTGGCCATTGGGCGGGAAAGAGCTCTCCGCCATAGCGAGCCTTCTGTGCGGCACGCTCGTCGCTGAAGTCCCGCAGCTCGGAGTCGAGGCGGCTAGGCACAACACCGGCTGACTCCCAGCAGGCATCGAAGTCACCCGGGTGCCCCTTAGCCGTGACGAAGCTGCCGTTGACGTAGGCGGTAGAGCAGCCGGCTGCCTTCAGCGAGCGCAGTGCGTCAAGGAACCCGTTGAGCAGCTCGCGTCGGTGGGTGCTAGTCGCGTAGCGGGTCACGATCTCGGTCCAGGTCGCATGGTGGATGCCGGGCGGGAGGTCCCCGCGCTCGTCGAACTCCGGTATCATATCACAACGATATCGTTGGGTTGAGACGGAATCGCGCTACATCGCGGACCACGGACGATCCTCTGTGACACTTCTGCCACAGGGCGGTACTTTCTAACAACCGTAACGACCGTTCGAAGATGCCAGGCACGATCTGCTCGTGGTACCTACCCCACGATCTGCTCGTGGTGCCACCAAGGCGCCAACGTCGCCAGCGGTAGCAGGGGCGTTTGGGTCGATTTCTGCTAGCGCAGCCGCGTAACCGGCCCCAAGCGAGACAGCGAAACCGGCACTGTGTCGCTCAAGGAAAGACCCAGGACGAATCCGCTGTGAGCGTCGATCATGAGCTCCAGCACCTTGCCGGGCGCTATGTGATCACCGCGCGGAGGAGATCCGATGACGTGAAAGTAGCCGTGTACGACGACCAGATCGACTGGCAGTTGACTGCTCAGGGCTGAACCCTCGCCGCGTGGTTCCATGACTTTCATGGCCGCCCCCTGCGTACCACTGGCCATTTCGATGCGCTTGGGGCGCGGATCGCGCGCACGTGAAGCCTCGACAAGCGCGATGTGAAAAACCTGCTTGTGCGTGAGCTCCGAGCCGGTGGGCTGGGAGGCAGGCGCGGCCGCGGCCATCTGCGCGACGAGCGCGATCGCGGCCAAGCTCGCGGCGTAGGTAACGATGACCCTCCTCATCGAAGCGATGATATACGCGCATAACTATCGAGCGTGGCTTGCGCTGTGCGCTTCCATGTGAACTCGCGCGCGCGCTGTAGGCCGCGGACGCGCAGACGCGAGGCCTCGTCGCCGTCGATCAGCAGGCGCTCCAGGGCGGTGGCGATCGCGGCCTCGTCGTGTGGGTCGAACATGAGCGCCGCGTCGCCGGCGACTTCCGGCAGCGAGGAAGCGTTTGAGCACGCCACCGGCACGCCGCGGGCCATCGCCTCCAGCACGGGCAGCCCAAAGCCCTCATACAGCGACGGGTAGACGAACGCGTCGGCGATCTGCCAGAGCCCCTCGAACTGCTCGCCCGGCAACCAGTCGAGAAAGCGCACATCTCCCTGCACGCCGGTTGCGGACGCGCGCTCGCGCAGCTGCGCCTCGTGCGCTGTGGGATAGCCGGGGAGCACGAGCAGCGGGCGGCGCTCGGCGGGGATGCGCGCCAGCGCGCCGATCAACGCGGCGAGGTTCTTGTGGGGACGCTTGGCCGACAGGCTGAGCACGATGCGCCGCGCACCCAGCTTCAGGCGTTCGCGCAACTCCGGCTCGGCCAACGGCTCACAGTGGCTGACCGTGCGCACTCCCAACGGCACCACGTCGATGCGCTCGGCGGGCGTGCCGAGCAGCTCCACGAGGTCGCGCCGCGTGCTGTGCGAGTCGACGATCACGCGGTCTGAACGACGCACGGCGAGCGGCACGAGCACGCGCATCCCCAGGTCGCGGATGCCGGCGTGCGCCTCGGGAAAGCGCGCGTAGATCAGGTCGTGGACCGTCACCACACGCCGGAAACGCCCCCACGCCGGGGCGGTGCTGGCGAGACTGTGCACGAGCTGCACCCTCTCACGGGCGGCCAGCCGTGGCAGCAGCTGCTGCTCGCCGCGAACCCATTGCGCGCGGTTGCGCGCGTTCACGGGCACCGTGACCGCGGGCAGCAGCTCTCCCCACGGCCCGTCTTTGGCGAGCTCCGCCTCGCGGTTGATGAACGCGGTGAAGCGTGTCCCGCGCGGAGCGGCGTCGAGCAACGCGGGGATCAGCTCCCTGGCGGCGACCTCCATTCCCCCGGTCTCCTCAGGGACGAGGAAGATCAAGTTCAGACCGACGTGCGTCAGCCGGGGGAGCGCGTTCTCGGGGGGCGGAGGTTGGACCGTGTCGCTCATCGTTGCTGTGCGCTCTGGGGCGTGTGGTCATGCACCGGCGAGCACCCGTTCGTACACAGCGCAGGTCGCTCGCGCGGCGGCCTCCCAGCTGAAGCGTGCCGCGTACAACGGTCCCTCATCGCGACTGTGCACATCGGCCAGCGCGTCTTTGACCGCACGGGCAGCGTCGTTTGGGTCGTGCGGATCGAAGTAGTGAGGCAGCCCGCCCCCGATCTCGCGGAGCACCGGGATGTTTGAGACCGCCACGGGGACGCCGTGGCTCAAAGCCTCGATCACGGGAATGCCGAAGCCCTCCGCGAGAGTTGGAAAGGCGGCGCAGTCGGCTACGCCCCACAACCCTTGCAGGTCGGCGTCGGGCACGTAGTCGATGAAGCGCACGCGCTCCCGCAGACCCAGCTCGTCGGCGAGCGCGCGCAGCTCCAGCTCGTAGGGCTCGGGGTGCCCCGCCAGGACGATCGTGACGTCCTGATCTAGCAGCCGCGCGGCCCGGATCAGCAACTCCTGGTTCTTGTGGCGACGCTTGGCGGCCACGCACAGCACGACGCGCGCAGCGCCCAAGTTGTAGCGCTCGCGAATCGCCTGTGCCGAGGTCGCGGGTAGCGCGTGCGCGCGCTCGTGGCCGTGGCCGTGGCCGTGGCCGTGGTGAATGACGGTAAAGCGCGCCGGATCGACGCCGAGCGTCGCGCAGATCTCTTCGCGCGCCGCGGCGGTACCGGTGATCAGCCCGTCGGCACGACGGGCTGCGGCTCGCACGAGCGCGCTCATCCCCCATGTGGTCAGACGCCCGAAGGTGGGCGTCGTTATGAACGTCACATCGTGGAGGGTCACGATGGCGCGTGCGCGAGGATGGATCGGCGCGATGCTCGCGAGGCTGTGCACGATGTCTGCGTCGATGCGGCGCGCCAGGCGCGGTAGCAGTACCTGTTCGGCCCACTGTCGACGCAGGCGCTGTGAGTCCTCGCAGGGGAGCGCGGTCACGCTCGCGAAGCGCTCCCAGCCGTCGGCTCGCAGCGCAGCCGCGCCCGAGCGGGTGGTGGCGACTGTCAGGCGCATGTCCGGGCGCTCGAGCGCGAGCGCCGGCGCCAGTCCGCGCAGGTAGGTCTCCGGGCCACCCGAGACGCCGGGCGCAAGGTAGAGGGCGTTGAGCAGAACGTGGCGGGGCGCTGTCACCGACGCGATGCTATGGCGAGTCCGCGCTATGCGCGTGCACCCGTGCGTGCACCCGTGCGTGCACTGCGCAAATTATGTGGGTGCACCGCCCGAATGCTCGCCTGGAGCCGCTGCTACGGTGAGCGCGCCGATGAGCTACTTCGACTGGCACGAGCGGCCTGGTTACTGGGCGGACATCACGCGTCACTTCTCCGGGGAGGTGGAGCTGCTTGACATCGGCTGCGGGACTGGATGGCTGAGCGAGCACTTCCCCCACTACACAGGTATCGATGGCTCAGCCGACGCTGTCAGTATCGCGACCGGACGAGCACGCAATGTGACCGAGGGGAACGTGGATGAGCCACTCCCCTTCGCGGATGAGTCCTTCGATGCGATCGTGATGAAGGATCTGCTCGAGCATGTCGCCGACCCAGCGGCGCTCGTGCGCGAGGTTCGTCGCGTGCTGCGCCCCGGCGGGCTGGTGTTTGCTTCCTCGCCGGACGCCCAGCGCTGGGTGTGGGATGACTACACCCACAAGCGGCCGTTCACGAGGAAGAGCTTTCGTTTGTTGTTCGCCGACCAGGATTTTGAAGTCGAACGCGTCGGTTTCGAGTCGGTCGCACGGGGGGTCGGCGTGCTCTCGGCGCGCACGCACCGCAAGCGCCGCCCGCGCGTGTTTGCGCTGCTGGCATGGCTGCCCTTCCATCGGCGCAACGTGTGGCTGCTGGCCAAGCGACCTGCGCGAGGCTGATCAAGCTTGCCCCACCAGCAGCTCGAGAATCGTGCGCGCGGTTGCCTCCCAGGTGAAGCTCTGCGCGCGCTCCAGGCCCCGTGACGCGAGCGTGCGGCGCTTGGATGGATCGGCCAGCAGCTCGTGCAGACCCCGTGCGATGTCGGCCGTGTCGTGAGGATCCACATAGCGAGCCGCGTCGCCCGCGACCTCGGGCATGCTGGAGCGCCCTGAAGTGAGCACGGGAGCTCCACAGCTCATTGCCTCTAGCACGGGAATTCCGAACCCCTCGTACAGCGACGGGTAACAGAAGACCTCCGCGCCGCGGTAGAGCGCGGGCAAATCCTCCTCGGGCACATATCCAAGCGTCTTTACCAACGCGGAGTGCGAGGCGACGTGCGCGAACGTGTCAGCGGTCTCCCAGCCCGGCGCGCCGGCTAGCACCAGCTGGTGGCCGGCGGCGATCTCCGCCGGTAGTGAGGCAAACGCCGAGATCAGCCGTGGCAGGTTCTTGCGGGGCTCGAGCGTGCCGGTGGCCAGCACATACGGACGCCGCACACCGTGTCGCGCGAGCGCGCGGGAGTCATGGTCGGCGATGGTGGGGTTGAATTGCGTGCCCGCCGCCGGATGAGCGATCGCGGTCCGTGTCGCCACGCTGGGATAGCGCGCGATCAGCTCGTCTCGCGTGGCGGCGGAGATCGCCACGAGCGACTTGCAGCGGCGTACCGCCAGTGGCAGCGTGGCGCGCTCGAAGGAGCTGCCACGGGGAGGGTGCAATTCCCGGTGGAAGGGCACCATGTCCCAGACCATGCTGTGCACAGGGGTGCCGGCCGCGACGCACATCAGATAGCTGCTGGTGGCGAGCGCCACGTCACACTCGCCGCGCATCGCTCGACCAGCGACCAGCGGCCAGCGCAGATCGCCACCCGCGACCAGACGCCACACAAGCTGCGCGGAGTCCGGTGCCCCCTCCCAGCGTCGCCGCGCGTAGAGCACCAACCGATGCTCTCCGAGCAGTGGCGCCAGATGGCGGATCAGCTCGCGCACATATCGCCCGCGGCCGGCCGGCACCTCGGCCGCGGCGCGGGCGTCGATGGCGATCCTCATCGACGTCGAAGCTCAGCGCAGATATTGGCCGCCGCGGCAACCGCCCCCCGGCCGTAGGTGCGGCTCTCGACAGAGGTCTCCTCGGCGGGCGTCCAACCGCTCCCCGGCTCATGCGCAAAGACGTCGAGACGCTCGACCTCGAGGCCCGCTTGCGCCACGGTCTGACGGAAGGTGGCGGGGGCGTACTGGCGCTGCCAGCCCATGTTGGCGTCGCGTCCCGCGGGGACCGTGACGAGCACTCTGCGTGCGACGCGGCCGAGCTCGCGCAACGCCTGCACGTCGCCCTCGCCCCCGCTCTGGATGCCGTATTGGTCGTTGTCCAGACCGATGTGCTCGAGCGTCGAGATGCACGTTGCCACGTCGAAGCTGTTCGCTGCGAACGGCAGCTCGCGCACGTCGGCTACGTGATTCTCGACTCCGGGTATCGCAGCGTCCGCTAGATCCACCACCTCGACGGTGTGCGGCAACCGGACGAGCAGCCACTTGTAGGCGTCGGGCGCGAAGGCGGTGCCGACGTCCAGAACACGCAGCGATTCGGCGGCGGGAGCGAGGCTGCGGATGACCCAGGGAATCTCGATCACCCGCTCGCTGAGTCCCGCGCCCACGCCGGCGAGCGGCTCTTGGGAGCCGGCGAGCCTGTCGATCAACGCCTCCTCGGTGAACGTGCGGCGCGTGGGCTCGTGTCCGGCGGCGAGCTTGGGTAGGTAGACGAGCTGGCCGAACCGCTTCGACCAGGGCTGCGGCAGACGCAGGCGGATCCTGCGAAACGATTGCTTGGCGAGCCTTGCCGGCAAGCGTCGGATGGTATTGGAAGGCTCACACGCGCAAGCGCGCCGGCGGCGCTGCGGTTATGTTGGAACCGTGACAGCAAACGCGAAGGCCAGGCCGGCCAGCCGCCCGCGGGTCGTGATCGTGCGAGGCCATCAGGCGAATCCGTGGGAGCTGCGCCCGTGGGAGCAAGCGGCCATCGTCGAGCGCTTCGACGTGAGCTTTCTGCGTTCGCGACGAGGGTGGTTCGACACGAGCGCGCTCGCCCTAGAGAGCCACGACGTGTGGACCATGCGCGACCTGCTGCCACCCGGGCGACTCGGCGATCTGCTGGTGCGGGCGCCGGGCGACCGTTACATCGGTTTGCGCGCGAAGCTGCGCGACGCGGACATAGTGCATACCCAGGAGCTCGGCTACTGGTACAGCATGCAAGCGGCGAAGCTCAAGCCACGCCTGGGCTTTCAGCTGCTCACCACCGTGTGGGAGACGATCCCGTTGCTGGACTCCTATCGCAACGTGCGCACGCGCGCCTACCGATCGACGGTGCTCGCGCACACCGATCTGTTTCTGGCCGCCACCGAGCGCGCGCGAACGTCGCTCTTGCTGGAGGGTGTCCCCGCGCGACGCATCCGCGTGTGTCCGCCAGGGATCGACACGGGGCGCTTTGAGACACGCTCCAGCGGGCCGAACGCCGAGCAGGCGGTGATCCTCTCACCAGGGCGTCTGGTGTGGGAGAAGGGGCATCAGGACGTGCTGCGCGCGGTCGCGCTGGTGCGTCACGGACTCGTGGCGGGCGCTGGCCCGAATACCAACGTGCGCGTGTGCATTGTGGGGAGCGGCCCCGAGGAGCGTCGTTTGCGTTCATACGCGCGCGAGCTGGGGATCGCCGAGGCCGTCGAGTTTCGCGGTTTCATCCCATACGAGGAGATGGGCGCCGTGTATCGCGGCGCCGCGTGCATGGTGCTGGCGAGCTTGCCGATCTGGTCTTGGGAGGAGCAGTTCGGGATGGTGCTGGCGGAGGCGATGGCGGCCGGCGTGCCGATCCTCGCGAGCACTTCGGGAGCGATCCCGGAGGTCGCGGCCAACGACGCCGACTTCTTCAGCCCGGGCGACTGGGTGGGACTCGCGCGCCGTCTCGCGGCTGTGCTCGCGCGCGAGCGCGGAGCGCGGGCCCCTGGAGAGCGGACCACCGGAGAGCGGGCCACGACAGAGCGCGCGCGCGACTACTCGACCGAGGCGGCGGCGAAGCGTGTGCGCGCGGCTTACGAGGAGCTGCTGGCGGATCGAGCCTCGGACGAGGCGGCGGCGTTGCGCAGTAGCGTGTAGACCGCGAGGTGGCGCTCGCACACTGCGCGCGGTGTGAGGTTCGCGAGCCAGTGGGCGTGGCCGGCGCGGCCGAGCGCGCGCGCGCGTTCGGGGTTCTCGAGCAAGGCCACGATCTGCTTCGCAAACGCTCGCGGCTCGCGCTTGGCGATCACTGCCCCGCCCGACACGTTCGCCAGCTCGGCGAGCACGGGTATGTCGCTGAGCACCGCCGGGCGCGCGCGACTCCATGCCTCCGCGACTACAAGGCCGAACGACTCGCCGGAGGAGGGCAGACAGAGCATGCGTGCGCGCGACAGCCAGAGCGCGCGCTCGCTGTCGGAGACCGCTCCCACGTCGAGAATCCGTTGGTCGTTGACGCCCAACGGCTTCCCAGGGCCGACGAACGCGAAGCGCGCGCGGGGGTGGCTTTGCCAGACCAGCGGGGCGGCGTCCAGCAGGACGTTGACGCCCTTGGTTGGACGGCGCGCTCCGAGAAACACCACGAGTGGCGAATCCGTCGGCTCGCCTGCCGACGGATCGATACCGGGCGCGATCCGCAGCTCGGGCACCGGCAGACCGATGACCTGCAGACGCTCGTTGGGAATGTTGACGCCGCGATAGACGGAGGCGTCCGCCTCGGTTGTCGCGATCACCGCGTCGGCGCGGCGATAGGCCCTGATCGATCCTGAGTCAAAGCCCCAATCTCCCGGGTGGGCGAAGGGGCTGATCACCACCGGCTTGCCGAGTCTGCGTGCGGTTTCCACCGCCGCGACAGCCATCGCCTCGCCCCCGAGCACGTGTATCACGTCGGCGTCGGCGAGCAACGGCGCGAGCACGCCGCGTACGACGGCCGTGTAGTAGCCGTAGGTGTGCGCGCGCAACGACCGTTGGGATATCCGTCCCGCGAGCGGGATCAGCTCGAGCGCGAACGGGAGCAGCAGCGAGCGGCGCCGTCGCGACGGACGGAACTGGAGGACCCGCACACCTTCGTGGGCGAACGGCGTGAACCGCTTGTTCTCGCGGATGATGTGGGTCATACGGCCGAAGCGGCCTTCGTCCACACATTGCGCGACGACCGTGACCGTGTGACCCTGCTCGCACAGCGTCTCGCCGAGGCTCATGGCCACGCGTTCGACCCCGCCGATCGCGGGCCAGTAGCGCCGTGTTATGAAGACGACGTGCATCGCGCGCTCAGGGCTTCTCGAACTGTGGGCGACGCAGGACGGCCTGCATCAGCTCCTCCGGTATCGCGCGCAGCGCGACCAGGATCCCGAAGTAGACAGCCGATGCGATCAGCGACCGTGGCAGACTCGTCAAGTCGGGGACGAGCAACACAGTGCTGGCCACCGCGGCCGCGATCAGTACGCGTAGTGGCACGCGTAGTGAGAAGCTGAGATCGGGTCGTGCGAGCCGCAGCGCCACAAACGAGCTCGCGGCCATCACCAGCTCGGCGGCCGAGAACGCCAGCGCGGCGCCGCGCGCTTGCAGAACGGGCACCAGGATCAGCGTCAGGATGACGCTCACGGCCAGCGAGCCAACGCTGATCAGCAGCAGCGCGCGGTGGCGATGCAGCGACAGCAGACCGTATTGGAAGGAGCTGGCTCCAAACGAAGTGATCATCGCTAGCGATTGGATCTCGAGCACGTTGACCGAGATCGGCGACCCGCCGCCCGCCAGCACTTGGATCACGAAGCCAGCACCGAGCGCGAGCGCGAGCGCGAGCCACACACCGATGATCGCGGTGACCTCGAGCAGGCGCTGCAGGACGTAGCCCAGCCGCTCGTGATCGTCGCGGGCGGCGCGCGCGAGCACCGGGAGCGTCGATCCGACCGTGAGCGCCGGGATCCCGACGAGCACGGAGATGACGACATAGGAGGTGGAGTAGTAGCCGGTCTGCTTGGCGCTGGCGAGCAGCGACATCAGCACGACGGTGATGCGCAGGTAGAGCGTGCCGATCACCACTGCGGCCGCGAACGGCAGGACCGCGCGTAGCAGGATGCTCCACTCTGAACGCTCGAACACCGGTCTCATGGGCATCGTCCCGTAGACCAGCGCGGCGGTCACGATCAGCACGACCAGCGCAACGGGAACCGAGATCGCCAGGAAGGCGAGCAGCTTGGCGCCTGTGAGCACAAGCGCCACGATCGCCGCGACGCTGAGCGCTTGGCGCAGCAGTTCGAGCGCCGTCACCCAACCCAGGCGCAGCCCTGCGGCGAGCGGGATCACGAATGTGCCCTGTGCGACGGTCAGCACCATGCCGATCCCAGCCAAGAACGTGCCGAACAAAACGGCGTGCCCGTATCCGGCGAGCGCCGCGAAGGCCGTGGCGAGCACAACGCCGGCGCTCGTCAAGCTGAAGCGGACACCAAACAGGTTGCGCATCAGGCGATCGCGCTGTGGGCCGCTGCGGGTGGCGAACTCGCGCACTCCGATCTGACCCAGGCCGACGTCGGTGACACCCTGCACGATCGTGACGAGTGAGATGACCAGTACGTAGTGCCCGTATTCGCTGAACCCGAGGTGGTGGATCAAGAGCGGCACCGACACGAGGCTGAGCAGTAGTCCAAGGCAGTAGCCGATCACGCGCACCGCGCTGCCGCGAATGGCGGCGGGCCCGGCGCTCGGCGTGTCGAGCAGGTCGGACTCGAGCGCGGATGGGGCGATCAGTTCGTGGTCGGTGGGCATATCATCCGTGCGTGGATCTTCTCGCGGGCAAGCGCATCTTCGTGACCGGCGGCTCAGGCTTTCTCGGTACGCAAGTGCTCGACAAGCTCGCCGCCCACGACGTGGCGGAGATCGTTGCGCCCCGCTCCGCGCAGTATGACCTGCGCGATCGCGAAGCGATCCGGACGGTGCTTGCCGACGTGCGTCCAGACGTGGTCGTGCATCTCGCCGCGGTCGTGGGGGGCATCGGTGCCAACATGGCGACGCCCGGCCAGTTCTTCTACGACAACGCGATCATGGGGATCCAGCTGATCGAGGAGAGTCGGCTCGCCGCTGTGCAGCGTTTCGTGTGCGTCGGAACGGTGTGCGCTTATCCCAAGCACGCGCCGGCCCCGTTCCGCGAGGAGGATCTGTGGAACGGGTATCCGGAGGAGACCAACGCGCCGTATGGTCTGGCCAAGAAGATGCTGCTGGTCCAGCTGCAGGCCTATCGCCAGCAGTACGGCTTCGACGGTGTGTATCTGCTGCCAGTCAACCTCTACGGGCCTCACGACAATTTCGACGAGCGCACGTCGCATGTGATCCCGGCGCTCGTCAAGAAGTGCTGCGAGGCGCTTGACGACGGCGCGGACTCGATCGTGTGCTGGGGTACAGGACGTGCGTCTCGCGAGTTCCTCTATGTCGAGGACGCGGCCGAGGGCATCGCGGCGGCGGCCGCTCGCTATAGGAGTGGCGAGCCGGTCAACCTGGGCTCAGGCCAAGAGATCTCGATCGCCGAGCTGACGGCGCTGATCGCCGAGTTGGTGGGTTTCCGCGGCGAGATCGTGTGGGATGAGAGCAAGCCGGACGGTCAGCCGCGACGCTGGTTGGACACATCGCGCGCCGAGCAGGCGTTTGGCTTCCGGGCGGGCACCGACCTGCGTGAGGGGCTGCGGCAGACGATCGACTGGTACCGGTCGAGCCATGGAACGGCGGCGGCGAGTCCGCCAGTCCGATCAGCCTGAGAGACCGAGCGACGGCCGCTGGATACCGGTCGATCAGCCTGAGAGGCTACTGCCGCTGAACCAGTTCGATCAGCCTGAGCCGCGGCCGCTCTGGCCTACGGCGATCGCGTTGGCAAACGGGAAGGGGCTGCCGTAGCGCGCGCCTCGTGCCTCTTCTGCGTGAGCTTCGACCCAGCGGTTGTTCGAGCTGACACGACGCAGGAAACTGAGCCGCTCAAACATCGGCGGCCCGTCGAGCAAGCGCCGGTCGAGCTCCGGATGATGGCCGAGAGGGATCGTCACGAGCAGCTCGCCGTTGGGAGCGAGCCAGCTGTGTAGGCGCTCGATCGCGCGTGACGCCTTGGTGGGGTCTTGTGGGTCCTCGTCCCAGCCGACGTGCTCGAGCGTTGATAGGGAGACGATCAGCTCGTATGGCTGCTCGGGAGCATGATCGATCACGTCAATGTTGCGTACCCCGGCAGCGAGCTCGTACTTGTCGATGATCTCGCGCCCGGGTGGGAGGCGTGAATCGCTGATGTAGTTGTGGAGCACGTTGCCGACCTCGAGCGACCTGGCGCCGCGATGGCGCTCGAGCGCGCGGGCCGCCAGCGGGATCTCGACCGTGCGCTCGTTGCGCCAGGTCGTGTTGTAGTGGTGCTGTAGATAGCTGTAGGACTCGCCGTCGAAGACGAACGGCTGGCGGCGGCGCATGCGCAGCACGCGTGCGGTCGTGCGCGTGCGCAGCTCGGTCGGCGCGATTCGCAACGCTACGAGGAGAGGTAGCCTTGACATCGCTAAGCCTAAGCCTGTGGGGCGTTTGCTTGTGGCTTGCCCCGCGACGCCACACGGCGAACCAGCTTGATCAGTCGGCGCAGCGGCGCGGCGACCGGACGGAGAGCCACGAATTCTTCTGCCTTGGCGCGCAGGTGCTTGGGCGAGCGGGCTCGGCGCAGGCCGGCCGGGGTGAGTAGGTGTGTGGCGTTTGACGGAGAGTGCACGTAGCGGTCGAGCCAGCCGGCCAGCTCGCGGTTGCGGTCGGCCTCGGGCCCCTCCCAGTCGGATCCCTTGCGCTGTGACACGTGACCATAGTCGTGGTTCTGGTGGATCACCGTGGTGCTGGGTGTCATGTCGATCAGCGCTAGCCCTAGTTCGCGGGTGCGTCCCATCATCCAGTTGTCCCACCCGGGCCTGCCGACGGCGAATGATGGGAGCCCGAAATCGACGTCGCGTGGATAGGCGAAGTAGTCGCTGCCGCTACCGGCGTCGAGCGTGCCGGTGCGTCGCGCCCAATCGCCCAGCGACGCGCCGTCGGCGACGAAGTCAAGCTCGGATAGGACGTCGCAGTTCCAGCGTTGTCCGATCGCGAGATGGGGTTCGCGCGGCAGTCCTCGCAGCGCGACGAGGAAGTCTTTGAGCAGAATGATGTCGGCGTTGACGTAGCAGAGGATCTCCCCGGATCCGCGCGTGGCGGCTTCGCGAAACGCCCAGTCGAGCAGCGGAGTGCCGTACTCGTTGGTGGCGGCGTCCCCGATGTGCATGGCGCCGTGTTCGTCGGCGGCCTCAGCGACGCCGGGATCGTCGCCCATCACCAACACCTCAACGTCGGACCCGAGCGCTCGCCAGCTGGCGAGCGCGTTGCGTTGGATCAACGATATGTGGGGGTCTGTGAACCCCTTGGGGAAGGTGAAGACTGTTAGGTAGGTCATCGCTCGGGACGCGCAAGGATATGTTGCGCTACGAACAGATGTTGCGTTGCGTTAGAAGGGAGGTTGCCGTGCGCGTCAGCTCGAATCCTGCGCGGGGGTCACAGCGGGAAGCTGTGCGAGCGTGACTTTACGCAGATCCTCGCCGCCCCGCCAAGCGTCGTACCAAGCGACGGTGGCGGCCAGCCCCGCGTGCAATCCGATCGGCGGTGCCCACCCCAGCCGCGTGCGCGCCAGCGAAGAGTCGAGCGTTAGATAGTGCGCCTCGTGTGGGTGGTCACCCTCGTCGGGTTCCCAGCGCGCACCGCCGGCCCACAGCTCTGACACCCGTTGCACAACCCACTCCACGCTGCGGGCGTCGTGCTCGTCCGGTCCGAAGTTCCATGCGCGGGCGTGCGCGGCGGACTCGCACAGCGCCTGAGCGAGCAGCAGGTAGCCGCTGAGCGGATTGAGCACGTGCTGCCAGGGACGCACGGCGCCGGGGTTGCGCAAGCGCAACGTGTGTCCCGCGATTGCGGCGCGCACGATGTCGGGCACGAGCCGGTCCTGCGCCCAGTCGCCCCCACCGATCACGTTGCCGGCGCGTGCGGAGGCCACGCGCGGGGAATCGGAGCTCGAGAAGAACGAGCGACGGTAGGCGCTCGTGACGAGCTCGGCGGCGGCCTTCGAGCTGGAGTAGGGGTCGTGGCCGCCGAGCGGATCGTCCTCGCGGTAGCCCTGTGTGCGCGCGCGGTTCTCGTAGCACTTGTCGGAGGTCACGATCACCACCGCGCGCACCTCAGCGCAGGCGCGAATCGCCTCGAGCAGGTTGACGGTGCCCATCACGTTCGTGTCGTATGTGCGCTGTGGCGCGGCGAAGGAGCGGCGCACGAGCGACTGGGCGGCCATGTGGATCACGATCTCCGGGCGAGCCGACTCTACAGCGCGGGTGAGCGCGGCCGGATCGCGAATGTCACAGGCCACGCTGTCGGCCATCCCCTCGCTCACCCGCGCGAGCTCGTACAACGACGGCTCGCTCGGCGGCGCGGCGAGCGAGAGTCCGTGGACGCGCGCGCCGAGCGACTGTAGCCACAACGACAGCCACGCCCCCTTGAACCCGGTGTGGCCGCTGATGAGCACGCGGCGATCCCGCCAGAACCCGGGGTCTACGATAGTGCGACCGCTCACACGGTCGTTGGACCCGCCGGCCGCTGTGACGCGCTCCACGGGCGGCAGCGTAGCGGCCCAGCGAGAGCCTGGCGTGCGTAGTTGCCGCGTCGGCGCATGTTGCACGCCCGCGCGAGCACCGCTAGCGGCCATTGCTGGTCCGTGTGTAGCCGCTCAAGCTACCTTTCCCATCTGAACGTAGTTGACCCCGTGAGAGTCCTCACCGGGTCGTTCGGTCCCGCAACGCTGACTGTGGGGGCCTCGCCCTTCCTCCCTATGTCCCGTCGATGAGTTCTGACGCAGTGACCTTGAAACGAGCCTCTGGCCCTCGATTTGCCGGGAAGATCACGAGATTGACAGCTTCGCTGCGTGCCGAGGGGATCAGTAGGCCATCGTGGTCCAGCCATTGAGCTGCGCCGCCGAGTTCTTGGCAGGCCGACATCTCGTCTGCGCCAAGCTCGGCGGGTTTGACCCCGAGTCGGGTGAGTAGGTCGATGTCGGCCAGGTCGAGAACGCTTGAGAGGCTGATGTCGAGTGTGTGAATGGTGCGCGTGACGCGTGGGCGGATGGGCTGGATGGAGAGCTGGTGCTCAGCCTCCGCGAGCACGCCCTCGCGGGTCAGGCTCGTATAGATCGCCGCGATGCCCGGCGGGTTCCAGCGTGCGCCCCGGGTGTTCTCGACATCCGGCGCATAGTCAGCGAATGTGTGCCGAAACGCCTTCCCCGCCCACGGCGCCGGCACGATCGCGTGCAGAGCGTCGAGCAGGGTGGGTGGATAGGCCACGGGCAGATCGGTTAGACGAACGCACCGTCGCGCAGCTGAGAAATAAGTGCGAGCACGTCGTTGACCTTGCCTTCTTGGATGCGGTCGGCGGGACGCTCGCCCCCAAGTAGACGGTGAGGCGCGAATAGCCATAGGTGCGCCTCGTCGGGTTCGTAGAACTCCGCGAGCTCGCTTATCAGCCACTCCAGCGTCAACAGACGCTGAAGCCGGTCGGGCTGCGGTTCGACCTTGCCCGTGTGCCAGCGGGAGACGGTCTGCGGGGTCGTGTCCAGCAGCTGGGCGACTTCGCGGGCCTTGATCCCAGCTCGGTCGCGGATGATATCCAACCGTGTAGCTACGGCGCCAGCCATACCGTCCTCCTCGATGGCCTAAGAATAAACATAACCATCAATATTAACATGAACAGATCCATAAACATACTGCAGGAAAATAGGGAAATAGGCTGAGCGGTAACAGCGCGTTTGCGCGTTATCGCTCGTGCACGCGCACTACGTGGGACGCCCCGGTCCCATACGGGAAGTCGGCCTCGGCGGGGCATACGGCGCGGAATTCGTAGGTGATCGGGCCGGCCAAGCGGAAGCGGTAGCTGGCGCGATAGCGGCCGTGGGCGTGGGTGGCGAGCGTTTGAAACTGGCGCCAAGAAGCGCCGGGGGCGCGGGCCTCCAGCACGAGTTGCTTGCCGCCGGGCGGTAGCGGGGTGCCGTGGAGCGTGCCGCTGAACACGATCGTGCCGCCGGCGTGGGAGTCGCGCGGGGTGATATTGAGACTCAGGCTCGCGGGGACCGTGAGCGTGAGCGCGGCGGTCACGTCGGGAACCACGTCGGCGGGGTTGCTGGCGTAGGCGAACGTGAGCCGACTGGACGGCAGGCCGGCGGGCAACCGCACGCGCAAGGAGCCGTCGGGCGCGGTGCGGGCGCCGACGAGCGAGACTGTGCGAGCGCCCTCGTGGTCGGGCGTGTCGAGCACCCGCAGGAGCGCGCCTGCGATCGGCGCGCCGCTGGGCGCGGTGAGCTGCCCTACGACCGTTTGGGAATGGCCGTAGGCGCCGGCGAGCGCCGTGTGCGCGGTGGTGGCCCAGCGCACGCGCAGCGTGGCCCCGGCTGAGGCGTTCGTGCCGTTGTCGCTTGTGAGCTGTGACGCGGGTGTTGGAGGGGAGGGATATGGGTCGTTCTCGGGGGTCTCCACTCCCCCACCACCAGCTGACTGCGGCGACGATGAGCCCGAGGATTCGTTGTTGGTGCTTCCCCCGCCGCCGCTGCCGCCGGACTGTGGTGGCGATGAGCCCGTGGTGGTTTCCCCGTCGCCACCCCCCGCGGACTGCGGCGGCGACTGGGCCTGGGGATCGTTGGACACGGTGACCTTACGATCGAGCACGACCGTGGAGTTGCCGGCCGCGTTGGTGACGCTGACCACGAGGTGGTGTGTGCCGTTGGTGAGCGTGGTCGTGTCGAGCGGGACGTTGACGCTGAGCGACGCGGGGCATGGCTGCAGGTAGAGGAACGCGGGCAGCCCGTCGCTGGTTTGGCCCACGTCGCGACAACGACCGCCGTTTTCGTCGAGCAGCGTGTGGCCGGCGAGCACGCCGTTGACCGTGAACACGGCCTCATACACGCCGGAGCCGGAGTCGGCCGCGTGAAAGGAGAGGTCCACGCTGCCGCTGAGCGTGGGCGCAGTGGCGAGTTCGCCTTCGACATCGGAAACCGTGGGCTGAGAGGCCTGCGAGAGGGTGAGGTCGGCAGCGTAGAGATAGACGACGGCGGCGTAACCGTTGCTGTCGCCTTTGCCGCTCGGGCATTTGTACGACGAAAGGCCCCCACATGATGCGTTTACGTACAGTTGTTCGCCGAGATTTTTTACAGGCACGGCCAACAGGTTGGAGGCCGAGATCGGTATCGGCAGGTTCTCCGACCGTTTTCATACACCCAGATACGTAGACGCATTCGCCAAACGCTTCCGGCTCGGTAGGACCGGCAAGCCAAAACTCATAAGTCGCATTTGTCGCCGCGACCACCTTCAGCGTCACCCGCACGCCAGAGAGTGGCCGCATCCAGGGTCTTCGCCAGCTGGAGCACTGAAAGTCCAGGTTGCATCATCCGTTCCAACTACGTGACTCACTCCATCACCAAGCGCAGCGACGAGCGCATCCGCCTGTTGCGCACTTGTCTTCCACAAAATCAGACATGCCCGCAGTCATTCCGCTCCACCCATCCGTGGGCGCTGCTTCTCCGTTGGGCGTCCGGCAGCTATACACGTGATACTCCCCCGCCCACGCGCTCCCGACGCACGCCGTGAGGGCGCACATCACCGCGAGCGCACACAACACCGCGAGCGCACACATCACTGCGAGCGCGGCGGTCGCGCGCGCGGTCGCATCAGCACAACGTCTCATCCTCAGCATGCGTGGATTCCTTTCCGATTGGGGCCCGCGGCGGCCGACGCCGCCCTCGACTTGCGTGTCGCTCGCGAGCCGCCGCTCACCCCCCTGTCAATTAACTGCCGCCATGTCTGCCGGTAGCCGCCATGCTAGACACACGGAATCTTCGGATGGTCAAAATCAACGGATGTTCGGGTTGATTCGGCCTAACCGTGGACGCGACCTACGGCGCCTCGACCCACGATGTCTCGACCCACGACGCCGCGACCCACGGCAGCGCGATCCACGGTGACGCGACCCACGGCAGCGCGATCCACGGCGCCGTGACCCACGGCAGCGCGATCCACGGTGGCGTGGCGGCGCGGCTGGGAGTGGCCGGCCGCTACGCGCTGAAGCGGATCGGCAGCTCGGCTAGGCCGTAGATGCCGAGGATGCTCTCAAACAGCGGCTCGCCGTCCAACTCCAAGCGGGGCATTTCGCGCGCGAGGAACGTCAGTCCCTCCTCCAGCTCCAGCCGCGCGAGATTGGCGCCAAGGCAATAGTGCACGCCCGCGCCAAACGTCAGCGCGCGCGCCTTCGGGCGCTGCGCCGTGATGTCGAAGCGCTGCGCGTGCCCGCCCCCGGCGCCGTCCGGCAGGTCGCGGTTGCCGGTGAACGCGCACACCATCACCACTGTGTCCGGCGGAAACACCACGTCGCGATACACCAGCTCCTCCACGGTGATCCGCGCAGTGAACGGCGTGATCGGCTCGTATCGCAGGGCCTCCTCTACCGCGCGGCCCGCGAGTGAGGGGTCCTCCACCAGCGCCGCCCACTGATCGGGATGTTCGGCCAGCAACCGCACCGCGTGCGCCAGCTGGCTCTGGGTCGTGTCTACGCCGCCGATCAACACGTTCAGCACGAGGTTCACGCACTCCTCCTCGCTCAGCTTTTCAGGTCCCGACGCCCCGTCCGGGGCGTCGCTGGCCGCGGGGCGGTAGGTGGCGGCCAACAGTGTTGAAATCAGATCGTCGCCGGGGTCCTCGCGGCGCGCGGCCAGCAGCGCGCGCGCGTACTCGTAGAACTCCGCCACCGCCCGCTCGATCCCCGCGCGCTCGTTCATCATGCTGGCCGCGTCGAACTGGCGTTGGATCCAGTTCGACCAGTGGTGCAGCCGCGGCGCGTCCTCCAGGGGGGCGCCCATCACGGTAGCGATCGTGCGCGAGGGATAAGGCTTGGCGAACGTCTCCACGAACTCGCAGCGGCCCGCGGCTCTCACTGCAACGAACAGCTGATCCAAAAAATCGCGCATCGGCTCGCGCCAACGCTCCACGGCACGCGCCGTCAACGCTGGGTTCACGAGGCTGCGCAAACGGGTGTGATCGGCACCGTTGACGTGCAGGATATTGCGCTTCATCTCCTCCCACAACGGCCCGTCTTTGACGTCGAACAGCTCGGCGATCTTCATACCTGGGAAGATCGCCGAGCGTGTCCGCAGAAAGAACTCGCCCGCCTCGCGGTCGAGCACCACGTACCCGTACGGCCCAGCCGCCAGCCACCCCTTCGCTGCCAGCTCGCGCATGGCCGTGTGAAAGCGCTCCCCCTTCAGATGAGGGTCGGTGTAGTCGAAGCTCTCAAGCTCCAGCTCTCCGACGAGCGCCATGTCGGATCTACTACTTCTTCGGGTGCACCGTCTGCTTGAGGCTTGCTCCGGGGGTGAACTTCGGGGCCTTAGATGCCTTGATCTTGACTTTCTCTCCCGTACGCGGATTGACGCCCTGACGGGCCGCGCGCTTGACCACGGAGAACTTGCCGAAGCCGGTGATCACGACCTCATCGCCCTTCTTCAACGTCTTGCCGACGGTGGCCACAAACGACTCGACCGCGCGCCCAGCGTCCGCCTTGGAGAGACCGCTGTCGGCGGCAACCGCCTCGACAAGCTGGCTCTTGTTCATGGAGTGCTCCCTTTCGATTGTGTAACACGCAGTGGCGCACACTACCGTGCCTGCACGCCGACAGGCACGAGCATGTGGCGCAGCTGCTCGCGCGCCAGCCTCACACCACGCTCGGGAGCGACCGCCGCGACGCCGATCGCCGCGCGCGCCTTCTCGTCGGAGAGGGCCACATTCGACGGCAGCTTGACGCGCGGATCCTCCCCGCACGCGTGCAGAAACGCGGCCGTGGTGCCCTCCCGCACGAGCCCGCGTGGGCATCCCCACGCGTCCGCCAGCAGTCCCAGCCAGTCACGCCGTCCAAGCGCCACGGGACCCGCCGTGTTGTACACACCTTCACAACCCTGCGCGATCAGCTCGCACACGCGCTGGGCGTAGTCCCACGCGTAGGTCGGGCAGCGCCACACGCCCGCGGGCGCCGGCAGCGGCGCGCGCGCGCGCAAGCGCCCCACGAGCCGCAGCGCCAGACCCGAACGCTCCCACACGGCACGCGCGCTCAACTCACCATCCGCGGGGCGCGACACGTTCACGCCATACAGCTCCCCGGGCCGCGTGATCAGCCAGCGCACGTTCGCGCGCATCGTCGCTTCCTCGCACGCCAGCTTCGAGCGTCCATACGCGTTCACCGGATCCGGCAGATCGCGCTCGCCGAAACGCACTCCCGCCGGCCGGTAGCCGCTGTGGACCCAGTCACACGACACCAGCACATAGCGCGCGCGCACCGCGCGCGCGGCCGCCAGCGTGTGCTCGGCGCCGACATAGTCCAGTTGGGCGATGTACGGCTCGCGCTCGAAGCGGCTCAACGCCACGCCGCCGGCCGCGTGCACTATCACGTCCGGCTCGAACTCCATCACGGCGGCCACGCACGCTCTGCGGTCGGCCATGTCAAACCCGACCGTGCGCGCGCCGTCGATCTCGACCGGCTCGTCACGCCAACAGCCAAGCACCTCCCAGCTCTGCTGCGCCGCGACCGCCGCGACGTTGGAGCCGACCAGCCCGCTCGCCCCTGTCACCAACACCCGCATCCGATACGCACCGTCTCCTAGCTGTCAATATGACGGTAGCACCGCTCGGGGGCTAATGCGAGCCTTTCTTTAGCAACAGAGCGGATCGGCAACTACAGTGCGAATCGGAGCGTTTACAGAGCGGATCGGCGTTTGGCACGACGTTTGACATCGTCGCGGGCGTCCAACGTGGCGAATGTCCTAGGGCAGGAACACGTTGGTCCCGTAGCGCGCCGGCGAGATCGGCGCGTGGATCAGCCCGGCGCCCACCATCCACTTCGACATCGCCCCCAGATTGGCCGCCTGCAGCGTTCCAAACGCGACCGCGTGATCGTCGGCAAACAGCGGCAGATACACATCGAGCGAGGCGCGGGTCAACTTGCGCGGCAGCGTCGGGTTGGCCGCCAGCAGCTCGTCGAGGCTGCGCGTTGGATCGCGCAGCGTGTCTTCGTAGCCGCGCACGGTCGCCGCCACGAAGTCGCGCACAAGCGCCGGATCGGAGTCGATCAGCTTGTCGGTGGTGAACGCCACGAGCCCTGGATACGCGGGGCCGCCGTAGCGGTCGAGCCCGAACGCCGTGATCGGATGCCCGCTCGCCTGCAGCGTCACGCCTTCGTCGGGGATGAAGCCGGTGAACGCCGCGATCCGACCGGCGACCAGCGCCTGCGCGCCGTTGAAGCCAACGGTCACCACACGCACGCGCTTGGGGCTCACGTGCGCGTCGCGCAGCTCGGTGTCGAGCACCGCTAGGTCCGATGGCACGCCTGTGATGCCCACCGTCTTGCCGGCCAGGCCCGCGGGTGAGCGCAAACGCTCTGAGGCCAGCGCGATCAGACCCCCGAGCGGACGCTGCACGAGCGCCATCACCGCGCGCGCGTCGCCGCCCGCGTCGATCAACCCCGCTACGTCGCTGCCATCCGCCAGCCCGAACTGCGCGCGCCCCGCGTCGATCAGCTTCAGCGTTTCCTGCGTGGACGTCGGTTCCACCACGCGCAGGTCGATGTTCTCGTGCTTGTAGTAACCGGCGGCGAGCGCGCGGTAGATGCCGGCGTGCACCGCGTTGGGGGTAAAGTCGAGGATCAGCGTCGCCTGCGTGGGACGCGCCAGCGGCGCGGGCTCCAGACGCGATCGCGTGGACGCCGAGGCGCTCGTGGCCGGCGTGGCGCTGGTCGAGGAGCCACACGCCGACAGCGCGCACGCAGCCGTCAGCGCCACGGCGCAGCCCCATCGCCCCCACACAAACTTCGGCGCCCGGCCGGGCATCGAGGCGAGCCGGCACACAAGCAGGCGGTATCGTCCAATCACTTGAAGGGTTCCTCCTCAGCGCACGTCGCGGGCCACGAAACCCGCACGCTATCGGGCGAACCGGTCCGCCAGCTCTACACGCCCGCGGACCTGCCCGCTGGCATCGGCGATCCCGAGCGCGACCCGATCGGGCAACCCGGCGCCTACCCGTTCACGCGCGGCGTGTACGAGTCGATGTATCGCGGACGGCTGTGGACGATGCGCCAGTTCGCCGGCTTTGGCACCAGCGAGGAGACCAACGAGCGCTTCCACTACCTGCTCGACCACGGACAGACTGGCCTTTCAACGGCGTTTGACATGCCCAGCCTGATGGGCCACGACTCCGACCACGCGCGCGCGCTCGGCGAGGTCGGCCGCGAGGGCGTCGCGGTTGACACGCTCGAGGACATGCGCACGCTGTTCGCCGGCATCGACCTCGGGCAGGTGTCGGTGTCGATGACGATCAACGCGCCCGCCGCGATCATGCTCGCCTACTTCGTCGTCGCCGCCGAGCTCGGAGGCGATGGATTCGAACCCGCCCACCCCGGTGGCGCCGTGGCACCCGAGCTGCTGTCGGGCACGATCCAGGCGGACATCCTCAAGGAGTACATCGCCCAGAAGGAGTGGTGCTTTCCGATCGACCCCGCGATGCGGTTGTGCGGCGACATGATCGAGTGGTGCACGCGCCACATGCCGCGCTGGCACCCGATCTCGATCTCCGGCTACCACATCCGCGAGGCCGGCTCCACCGCCCAGCAGGAGCTCGCGTTCACGCTCAAGGACGGGCTCACCTACGTCGAGCAGGCGCTCGCACGCGGGCTGGACGTTGACGACTTCGCGCCGCGCCTGTCGTTCTTCTTCAACGCGCAGATCGACTTCTTCGAGGAGATCGCCAAGTACCGCGCGGCGCGGCGCGTCTGGGCGCGCGAGCTGCGCGACACGTTCGGCGCGCGCAACGAGCGTTCGTGGCTGATGCGCTTCCACACGCAGACCGCGGGCGCCTCGCTGACCGCCCAACAGCCGCTTAACAATATCGTGCGCACCACCGTGGAGGCGCTCGCGGGCGTGCTCGGCGGCACCCAGTCGCTGCACACCAACTCCTACGACGAGGCGCTCGCGCTGCCGACCGAGGAGGCGGTGCGGATCGCGCTGCGCACCCAGCAGGTGATCGCGCACGAGTCGGGCGTGGCCAACACCGCCGACCCGCTCGGCGGCTCCTATTTCGTGGAGGCGCTCACCGACGAGATGGAGGCGCGCTGCTACGAGTACTTCGCCAAGATCGATGAGCTCGGAGGGATGGTGGAGGCGGTCAAGCGCAACTATCCCCAGCGCGAGATCGCCGACGCGGCGTTCGCGCTGCAGCAGGAGATCGACGCGGGCGAGCGGATCGTGGTGGGCGTCAACCGCTACACCGAGGGCGACGAGCGCGCGCACGAGATCCTGCGCATCGACCCGGCGCTGGAACGCAAGCAGATCGACCGTCTGCGGTCCTCGCGCGCCGCGCGCTCGGGCGTCGAGGTCGAGCGCGCGTTGGCTGAGCTGCGCGCGGCCGCCGCCGGCGAGCGTAACCTGATGGACCCGCTGATCGAGTGCGCCCGCGCGCGCGCCAGCGAGGGGGAGATCGTCGAGTCCCTGCAGCAAGTTTTCGGGCGCTACACCGAGTCGCCGGTCTTCTGAAAATCTTCTGAAGGTCCCGGCCGCGCTGCCGGCGAAGGCGTAGACAGAACATCCCTCAAGCGCTCTGATCGCGCGAGCTCTTACGCTCATTCCTCGCAACTTCTTAGGTTTTCCGGGGGTTTGTGGCGTTAGGGTTGTGTGCGCCGGGGGAGCAAGCGCAGGGAAGGCCCGGGAGGGTGCAGGAGACCCGGCGCACGCAGCAACTACGCGCAACCGCATGCCACGCGACCCACTCGCCCACCACATCGTCAACGCACGCGTGCTGCGCAGGGCGCTCGTGCTGCTCGGAGTCAGCATCGCGCTGGGCACGGTCACATCGCTGGCCTTCGCGGCGAAGCGAATCGCCGCCGAGGACGCCGCCTATAAAGGCCCGACCGCGCCCCAATGCGTGCCGTCGCAGTTGAACCGCTCGGACCTGCTGTCGGGCACACAGCTGGCCGTCTCGCCGTTGCCGGACTCGCTCGACGCCTCTGAGGACACGCAGATCAGCTTCCTCGGATACCCCGCGAGCGCGCTGTCGGCGATCTCGGTGAGTGGCTCGAGCAGCGGCACCCACCCAGGGCGCCTGGAGGCCTACTCGCAGGGTGACGGCGCGAGCTTCGTGCCGTCCAAGCCGTTTCACGCGGGCGAGGTTGTGATCGTGCGCGGCAAGCTCACCAGCGCCGGCAAGACCGAGCCGTTTGCGTTCCACTTCACGATCGCGGTGCCCGACCCGCTCGCGCGCCCGGCGTCCAGCCCCAACCCGGCGGCCAAACCGGGGGAAGTGTCGGTGTTTCACTCGCGCCCCGAACTGCACGTGCCGGTTGTGACCGTCAGCTCCTCCTCGCCGGCTCAGGCGCCCGGCGACATCTTCCTCGCGCCCTACTCCGGGCCGGGCCAGGACGGACTGATGATCTTCGAAAGCTCAGGCGCGCTCGTGTGGTTTGACCCGATGCCGGCCAACACCGAGGCGACCAACCTGCAGGTGCAGCAGTACGAAGGCAAACCGGTGCTCACCTGGTGGCAGGGCTACATCCCGCCGCAGGGCTTCGGCCAGGGCGAAGAGGTGATCGAGAGCTCCTCCTACCAGCAGATCACGAAATTTCGGGCCGGCAACGGGCTGCCGGCGGACCTGCACGAATTCCGCATCACCCCTGAGGACACAGCGCTGCTGACGTCGTTCAACCCGATCCACTGCAACCTGTCGAGCATCGGCGGCCCGAGCGACGCGGCTGTCACCGACAGCTTGTTTCAGGAAATCGACCTCAAGACGCACCTCGTCAGGCGCGAGTGGCACCCGCTCGATCACGTCGCGCTGTCGCAGTCCTATTCGAGCCCCACGAGCAGCTCGGCGGAATGGCCATTTGACTACTTCCACCTCAACTCGATCGACCCGCGCCAGAACGGCTCGCTGCTGATCTCCTCACGCAACACCTCGGCGTTGTACGAACTGAACGAGACCACCGGACAGGTCACGACGCAGATAGGCGGCAAGCACAGCAGCGAGACGCTCGGCGCGGGCGCCGCCACCGCCTACCAGCATGACGCCCAAGAACTGCCCAACGGGGAGATCAGCGTGTTCGACAACGGAGGGGTCCCGCGGGTGCACCCCCAGTCACGCGGGATCATCATCGCGGTCAACCCAACCGCGAAAACCGACACGCTCGTCGGTGAGTACGAGCACCCCACGCCGCTGGCGGCCGGCAGCCAGGGCAGTGTGCAGATGCTCGAAAATGGCAACCTGCTGATCGGCTGGGGCGCGGAACCCTACGTCTCCGAATACACCGCCTCCGGCGCGCTAGTGTTCGACGCGCGCCTGCCCAAAGGAGCCCAGTCCTACCGCAGCTATCGCTTCCCGTGGACGGGCACACCGACCAACACCCCAGCGGTGGCCGCCGCCGCCAACTCGGGGGCCACCCCCCCGGCCACAACCGTGTATGCGAGCTGGAATGGCGCCACCATGGTCGCCGCCTGGCAGGTTCTGGCGGGCGCATCAGCCAAGGCGCTCGCGCCCGTCGCGAACGCGTCGAAGTCGGGCTTTGAGACCTCGATCTCGGCGCCCGGCAAACCAGCCTACGTCGCGGTGCAGGCACTCGGCACAGGAGGCGAAGTGCTCGGAACCTCACCCACGATCAAAGGGTAGCCGCCGGCTGGCGATGGGCGGCGAACATCGCCCGCTCCATGTAGGGAGCGAGTAGCGCGGCCGCTAGCTCGGCGGTCTCGCGCGGCGAGCGGCGCGGCATCGTGACATAGCTGAGCGCCAGCCGCACGATCGAGTCGGCGAGCAGCTCGGCGTCCTCGTCGCGAACCTGCGGCCAGTCGGAGCGCATCGCCTCGCACAGGCGCGCCGAGGCCCAGTCGAGGATCGGACGGCTGCGGGTGGTGATCAACGGCAGCATCCCGCCGGTGCCGTCGTCTTCGAGCAGCAGCCGCACGAGCGGATCCGCGGCGGCGGCCGCCAGAAAGACCTCCAGACCGGCGGACACCGCGGCGCGTGGATCGTCCAGATGCGCGTGGATCGCCCGCTCGACAGCGTCTAGGAAACGAGCGCCCTCGCGGATCACGAACTGCTGGGCGAACTCGTCGCGTGTGCCGAACTGCGTGTAGAGCGTTTGGCGACTCACCCCGGCGGCGCGCGCCACATCTGACATCGTGATCTGCGCCCACGGCCGCTCCTCGAGCATCCGCCGAGCGGCGTCAAACAGGGAGTCGCGCAGCAGCTGGCGCGCCGCGATCCGGTAGGGCGTTGTCGTCTCAGGCGCGCTCGGCATTGACGCGATTGTGCCGACGCGCGCGCCGGACGGTGGCATGTTCGTGGTGCTCGTGGTGCTCAAGAGCTGGTGGCCGGTGAGCCGCCTGTGGCCGGTGGGCCATAGCGGGCCAGCACGCGCCGGCGGGTGCGCGGGTGGATGTTCATCTTGTTGAGATTGCCGTCATAGTGCGCGATCAGCCTCGGGTCCATGACGCGCCGCCACAGCGGCGGGATCGCTGCCGCGACGATCATGCCGGCGTAGCCCGTCGGCAACTGCGGCGCTTGCTCGAAGTGACGCAACGCCTGATAGCGGCGCAGCGGGTTGGCGTGGTGGTCGGAGTGACGCTGCAGGTGGTAGAGCAGCACGTTTGAGGCCACGTTGTTGCTGTTCCAGCTGTGCTCGGGACAGCAGCGCTCGTAGCGGCCGTCCTCGCGCTTGGCGCGCAGCAGGCCGTAGTGCTCGAGGTAGTTGACGACCTCCAGCAGACAGAAGCCGATTACCCCCTGGATCAGCAGGTAGGGCAGCACGACCGCCCCGAACGCGAGCGCGAGCCCGCCGAACAGCACGAGCGACATCAGCCACGCGCCCAGGATGTCGTTGTGGATGCTCCAGAAGCGGTGCCCGTCGCGCGCTAGGTGCTCGCGTTCGATCTCGAGCGCCGAACGCACGCTGCCGATCACGGTGCGCGGCAGGAACTCGTAGAAGCTCTCGCCGAGGCGCGCGCTAGCGGGATCCTCAGGCGTGGCCACGCGCACGTGATGGCCACGGTTGTGCTCGACGAAGAAGTGCCCGTAGCCGGTCTGCGCGAGCGCGATCTTGGACAGCCAGCGCTCGGAGCTGGCGCGCTTGTGGCCGAGCTCGTGCGCGGTGTTGATCGCCACGCCCGCCACCATCGCGACGGTCAGCGCGAGACCGATCGAGTCAAACGTGGACAGGCCGCCGTGCGACCACATCCAGCAGGCGAAGATCAGCCCGGCGTATTGCAGCGGCAGGAACGCGTAGGTGCACCAGCGGTAGTAGCGGTCCTGCTCCAGCCACTTGATCACGCTGTCGGGCGGGTTGGATGCGTCGAGCCCAACCAGCAGGTCCAGCAGCGGGAAGAAGCCGAAGATCAGCACCGGCCCGTAGAACCACAACACGCCGAGGCCGGTCGCTTGCACCAGACCCCAGGAGATGAACGGCAGCAGCGGCACGATCAGGCCCAAGAGCCACGCGTAGCGCTTGCGATCGCGCCAGGCGGGCTCCACCAGCGGGACGGCCGGACCTGCGTGGTGCGCGTGGTGTGACTCTGCGGCACTCATCTCGACGGCTACCTCCTGCTTGACAGACAATGGCTCAATGGACTAACGCTTTACATCCTAGCACTTCATGTAAACCACTGTCAAGCTGTGCGCGAATCAGTCCTCTACGCGTGCGTGCCGTCGATTGGAAGCCCCGCGGCCCATGAGCGCATGTAACGCGGAGTGCGAACGCCGCCACCGCCGCGCTTAAATGCCGAATAAAACGAATAGTCCATATTAGTGGTGTATGCTGCGCCCCGATTGTCGGACCTACCAGTGACCGTAGTTGGAGGGAGGGGGAGTTCTGTTGCGCCCGCCGGATAGCAGAGACGCGCGCTTCAGCGCGGCAGGTCGTCGCGGTCATGCGTCTGGGACCCCCCGGGCACACACCGTTCCTCGACTCAAAATCGGAGGCCATCGCTTCTACATACACTCAGCAGAACGTGACCGCCGGCTGCTGTCTGTCGATAAATGGCCTGAGGACGCAGCCACGTTCCTAACGAAGAACGCGCCCTCCGCCGAATGGAAAGTAAACGGCAAGCATTTGTTTCGGCGCATCGCCGTCGAGGATGAGCGAGCGCAGGACAGCGCGAGCGAACCACCAAAGGAGCACCACCTGTGGGAGGCCCTTCTGCGCTTCCCAAATGCCTCCCTCTACCACGGACTGCCGAAAAAGCCGTTTCCGTTTGACAAGCAGTGGCCTAACCTCCACACGATGAGGGTGATCGGCAAGGGCGACGACCCCACGGAGCCGATCAAGCACGTTTACCTGCTTCACAATGGGCTCAACGAGACGAACGACCTGCTGTTCCACTACCGGCTGGCGGCGTGGATCATCGACGCGCGGCCCACCGCCGTGTGCATATTGCGTCCCCTGCCAGGACACCTCACGCGGTACCCTTTCTATGGGCCCTACGCCTCGACACCGCTGGACGACTATCTGGGAGACCCGGCCGACCTATTCCGTCAATTCCTTCGCTACATGACCGAGACTCAGTGGCTATTGAGCACGCTCGTGCCACGGCCTCAGTATCTGGTTGCCGCCGGCACGAACCTGCTGGGCGAGGCGGCTCCCCGCGGCAAGGATAGAGGGCGACCAGGGCGCAGCAGCGACAGCATTCTCGCAAAAAAGATGGCCGAAGCTTGGCAGGCCGCTTTCGACAGCAACCCCGTGGAGCCCTCAACGCCCGAGCCCGGCGACGCTGAGGATAACGGTCCGCCGTCCGCCCGCGACGGCGAGAGCGACGGGCCAACGACTGGCGCGGATCCGCAGGAAGTCGAAGACGGTAAGAGCGAGGGCGAGTACCGAGACTTCTCCAAGGAAAGAGTCGAAGAGGGCGCGCTCATAGAGATGATCGCCGATCTGCGCGAACTGCTCGGATGGTTACCCGTGCTACATAAGGCGGCCCCGCGTGCGTTCGGCCACAACGGTGGAATGGCTGAGCCGGAGCCTCCGTGTATTCATGTGGTCGGCTACAGCATAGGCGGCTTTGTCGCACAAGCGGTCTTCTTCGCGTGGCCGTTCGCGGTGTCGAGTTGCACCAGCCTGTTCGCGGGAGGAGCGCTGCGAGACCTCTCGCCAACCAGGTTCGCCCATCACGAGGAATGGCAGGCGGTCCTGCACGCAATGCGCTACGAGCTCGACAGATCGTTCCGCGAGGAACGCCTGAGCCCTACCGACAAAGGGCTAATCGCCGGCATCGAGGAGCCACTGTTCGGGTACTTCACCCGGATCTTCTACGAGGTGTTCTTGCAATATTATCGTGGCGGCTACAACAGCAGGGTCGCAGAGTTCAGCCGACGTCTGCTGTTCGTCGCGGGAGGCGAAGATCCAATTGTGCGCACTAAAAATGTGCTCGATGCCACACCCAACGCGACGCTGCTGCAAATCGCCGATGTGAGCCACTTCCCCAGTGGCAGCTCCAACGGCACCCGCGTGGAGAGCGAGCAGCGAAGGCATTGGCTCCCGGAAGTGGGAAAAATGATAGCGAAATTCACCGAATGGTCGGAGAGCCTGCTGAATCGTACGTTGGCTGACTCTTGGGGCGTTTATCGGGGCAGAGGCGGAAACAGGGAACCGTATTATGAGGGTGATCCTCATCACGCGCAATCGGATAAGGACGATCCCGGGAAGCTCGACAATGACGCTTTTTCGCGTGCGATGCAGACGCTGGTCTCCATGGCCGAGCCGCCGGACAATCATTCGCAAGGGAAGGGGTGGTTGTTGATCGGGCGCAACGAGGTGCCACCGGGGTTTCTGGAACGGAACGCGATCCTCACGTTCGCCCAAGCGGTGCATCACTCAGAGGGAGAGATAACGCGCTGCATCAAGGACCTTCGCGCGCGCTCGAAGCGATTGAGAAAGATTCGCGATCGCGTCAGCCTGCTGGTACCCGCAGGAAGCGAAGTCTGGTTCAAAGACCACAAGAGACGCGAAAGGTTTTATTCCAAGAGTGAGACGGCCAGCGCGGCGCGGATTCCCACCAACGATGAGGCCTTAAAGATGTGGGAGTATTTCACTTCCAACTGGCTCGCGCCGGGAGCGGCACGCGAAGTGAAGCTGAATGAGCACCTGCTCGACAAGCTCGGCTCGATCGGTAAGGCCGAGGAGAAACGGTTGAACATTGACAGGCTTTCGATGACAGGCCTGCCTGACGTGTGGCTCGCGCTGTCGGAGACGGCCCGAGAGTTGCTTTGTGGCAACTCACCTGAGCGCGCGGTCAACGAGAGCAGCGTGATCTCCTGGGCTACCAAGCTCTCAGAAGAGTGGCACAAAGAACCAAAAGGCACATCCCGCAACGCACGCGTCGCCCGACCACCGGCCGCACAGCAACCCACCCGCTTGGACCAGCTCAAGGAGTGGATTAAGGACGGCCAGGTGATGGCAATCGAGATCTCTGCCGCCGAGCTAAACGCCAGATATCGCGGGCGACTGCTGACCGACGCCGAGGACGTGCGCAGGGCCGTCATTCATTGGGCGCTCGCCTACGAAGCGCGCGAGACACCAGCCGGCGCCGATCGCGCGCGGGCTTCGCGATAAGGATGCCCTCCAGGCGAGCTCTAAAGAGACGAGGCGTCAGCCCACCTTCAGCACCAGCTTGCCGACGTTCTCCCCCGCGAACAGCTTCTGCAGCGCGTCGGGGAAGCTGTCGAAGCCCTCGACGACGTCCTCGCGCGCGATCAGCTTGCCTTCGGCGATCCAGCCGGCCATCTCGCGCATGGCGTCGGGGTAGCGGCTCATATAGTCGATCACCACGAAACCCTCCATGCGGGCGCGGTTGACTAGTAGCGACATGTAGTTGGACGGACCGGTCATCGAGTCGAGGTTGTTGTACTGGGAGATCGCTCCGCAGAGCGCCACGCGCGCGCCGCGGGCCAGACGTGCGAGCGCCGCGTCGAGGATCGCGCCGCCGACGTTGTCGAAGTACACGTCGATGCCCTCAGGACACTGCTCGCGCAGCGCCACGTTTACGTCCTCGCGCTTGTAGTCGACGGCGGCGTCGAAGCCGAGCTCGCCGGCCACCCATGCGCACTTCTCAGGCCCGCCGGCGATGCCTACCACGCGACAGCCCTTCAATTTCGCGATCTGCCCGACCACGCTGCCGACCGCGCCGGCGGCGCCGGACACCACGACCGTCTCGCCCTCTTTGGGCGCGCCCACGTCGAGCAGGCCGAAGTAGGCGGTCATGCCGGGCATCCCGAGCGCGCCCAGATAGGTGGTCAGCGGAGCCGCCTCGACATCGACCTTGAAGGCGGCGCTCTCGTCGCACACGGCGTACTCCTGCACGCCGAGCCAGCTCGACACGTGATCGCCGACCGCGAGCTGCGAGCTCTTGGACTCGACCACCACGCCGACCGTGCCGGCGCGCATCACTTCGCCGATCTGCACGGGCGGCACGTAGGAGCGACCCTCGTTCATCCAGCCGCGCATCGCGGGGTCGAGTGAGATGTAGAGGTTCTTGACCAGCACCTGCCCGTCGGCGGGCGCGGGCGCGGGCTCCTCGACGTAGTCGAAGTCCTCGCGCGTGACCATGCCTTTCGGGCGGGCGGCGAGACGGAACTGGTGGTTGACGGCGTCCATTGGCGGGCTCTCCTCGATTTGGGGCTGACGTGCAGTCAGTGTGCCAGGCCGGCGGCGCAGAGCGGATGCGGAGTATTTTTTGGATATGGGCACGTTCTCCCGCCGAGACGGGCCACCGCCATCAGTGAGGGGAGACGAGCCGTGGACTTCGAGCATTCAGAGCGAACCCGGGAGCTGCTGGAGCGCCTGATCGCTTTCCAGGAGCGCGAGCTGCGACCGCGCGAGGAGCCCTACCATCGCGAGCTGCTGTCGCGTGAGGATCCGTGGGTCGTGCTACCGGTGATCGAGGAGCTAAAGAAGAAGGCGAAGCAGGAAGGGCTGTGGAACCTGTTTTTGCCCGACGTGGAGCACGGGGCGGGCCTCTCCAACGTCGAGTATGCGCCGCTTGCCGAGCGCATGGGCCGCTCGCTGATCACGGCCGAGGTGTGCAACTGCAACGCGCCCGACACCGGCAACATGGAGCTGCTGTGGCACTTTGGCTCGGTGGAGCAGAAGCAGCGTTGGCTGGAGCCGCTGCTGGCCGGGCGCATCCGTTCGGCGTTCTGCATGACAGAGCCCGAGGTGGCCTCCTCGGACGCCACCAACATGCAGGCGACCGCGGTGCTGGACGGCGAGGAGGTCGTGGTCAACGGGCGCAAGTGGTGGAGCACAGGCGTGGGGCACCCCAAATGTGAGGCGATCATCTTCATGGGGTTGACCGATCCGAGCGCCGACCGCTACCACCAGCACTCGATGGTGCTGGTGCCGATCGACACGCCGGGCGTGAAGGTTGAGCGGATGCTCCAGGCGATGGGCTTCCTAGACGCGCCGGGCGGCCACGGCGAAGTGTCGTTTACTGACGTGCGACTACCCGCGAGCGCCGTGATCGGAGGCCCCGGACAGGCGTTTGCGATCGCCCAGGCGCGGCTCGGCCCGGGCCGCATCCACCACTGCATGCGGCTGGTCGGGCTCGCAGAGTTGGCGCTTGAGCTGGCGTGCACGCGCGCCAGCGAGCGCGTGGCGTTCGGCAAGCCGCTGGCCAACCTCGGCGGCAATCGTGAGCGAATCGCCGACGCGCGCATCGCGATCGAGCAGGCGCGCTTGCACGTGCTGCACGCGGCGTGGCTGGTGGACCGCAAGGCGCCTGAGGCGATCGGCGCGGTGTCGCAAATTAAGGTGGCGGTGCCGAACATGACTCAAGCGGTGGTGGACATGGCGATGCAGCTGCACGGCGGCGCCGGTCTGTCTAACGACGTGCCGCTCGCCGGCGCGTGGACCGCGGCGCGCGCGCTGCGCTTGGCCGACGGTCCCGACGAAGTGCACCGTGGCGTGGTGGCGCGTTTGGAGCTGGCGCGCTACGGCAAGGGGAAGTGGTCGGGTTAGGGGCACGTGGGAGCCAGACGCGGGCCACGTTGTTTGGCTTATTCGGTGCGTGGAAGCTAGACGCGGGGCCACGTTGTTTGGCTTATTCGGCACATGGGAGCCAGACGCGGGCCCACGTTGTTGGCTTATTCGGTGTACACGTCGCCGTCAGATACCACTGAGGCCGCCGTGAGCCGCTGCGCGGTGGCTTGTCCGTTCATGCTCGCGATGGCGGCCGGCGGCGTGTAGCGCGCCTTGAGCGCCTTCCACTCCTTGCGATGGTCCCTGCGCACTGCGCGCAGCTGGCTCTCGCACAGGCGCCTGCGCGCCAGATCGCCGCCGCACTCGAGGCTCAGCTCGAGTTCGCGCAGCGAGCTCGACAGCCGGCCGATGTCGGCGTACCAGCAGGCCAGGTTGAAGCGCGTGCGGGCCGTGGTCAAGACCTGTGAGCCGCGCGCGAAGGTGACCGCCTCTACTGGGGTGAGCCGACTGTTTGTGATCAGGCCGCTCAACCAATCCCGCGTGCCCGGCACCGGGCCTTGCGGAGCCACCGCGCCATGCGGAGCCGCCGGGCCACCCTGAGCTGCCAGGCCACCCTGAGCTGCCAGGCCACCCTGAGCCACCGGGCCTTGCGGAGCCGCCGGGCCACCGTAGGCCACCGTGTCGTGTCGTGCCCACAGCTCATAGGGCAACCAGTGTCCGCCGGCGGGCGGTCCGACCCGCAGAGCCACCATCGCCCACAGGACGAGCAGCGGGCCCTCGATCTCACACAGCAGGTCGCGCAGCTGCGTCCACCCTCTCGAGCGCGCCTTCATCCAGCGCTTGGCGTTGACTTCGTAGAGCACGACCAGCGTTAACTCGACGTCTCGCAGATGATGCGCGAGCTCATCGAGATCCGCGCGCGTCAGAGTCAAGCCTTCGACGGGGGCGCCCGCGCGTGCGCATAATCTCGCCATGGGCCGCGACAGCCACGGTGCGGACGCGGGTATCACCGGGAGCCGCTGCTCGCGCGCGGCTTCGAGCTTGGCCTCCAGCGCGACGTCGTAGTTGAGCTTCGCGGCGACGCGCTTGTAGGACACCTGATAGTGGAGCGGATCGCGTTCCAGCAGTAACTGCTCGTTCGACACGCGACCGGGCGGCGCGGGAGTGCAGTCGCTCTCGTCATGCAGGTCGCTGTGCACGAGCTCGAGCCGATCCATCGCGGCTCTGCGCACGTGTGCGAGCAGATTGTCTTTTAGCTCAGCCGAGGCCAGGTTGAACTGCGCGGTGAGGTTGTAGGGGTCAGCGTTGACGGCCCGCGCGTAGAGGGCGCGCGTGATCTCTGGCGGATTGTGGTCCTTGCTCTCAGCGCCGACGCGCATCAACGCGTAGCTGCGCCACTTTGCCGTGCGCAGGCTCTGCTCGAGGTCGTGTTTTCCAAGATGCCACTCGTCTTCGAGGATCTTGAAGTGTGTCCACACCGCGCCGGCGGTTGCCACGCGCGCGAGCCGGTCCGCTTCGTTGCCTTGGTCCGGGCCACCGCCGACGGCGCCGACGGCCGGCTCGAATTCGCCCGCGCGAATCGCCAGTCGTTCGAGCACACGCCCGCTGCCCGTGGCGATCGTCAGCGCGAGCCCGGGCCCGGCGACGGTCGGGGCCAGCACGTAGCCGCTCAGCTGCAGCTCGCCGCGCGCGAGCGCCCACCAACCCAGACGTAGCAGCGCAGCGGCCAGTTCCCCACCGGCGGGCGCCGCCTTCACGCCTTCGGCGATCGCTTCGACGGCACTCTCAGCCCCTATCGGAGCGGTTACGGTGTCCACACCCGATCGCCGCAAGCTGGCGATGCGCGTCATGGCGGCGCTCAGCGCGGAGGACACGGCCGCGGCGTCTGTGTTGGGGGCGCCTTCGAAGGGCTGCACGCGAAGCGGCCGTTCAGCGTGCCAGGCGAGAGCTCTGGCCATGCACCGCACCACCCACTCGAGCGGCTTGCGGGGCGGATCGCCTAGCACTTCACGCCGCGGACTTCCAAGCGGTCGCGGCCGTGACTTGCGCCACGCCCAGCTGATTATCGTCGGCCGTCGTGCCAACCAGCGCGTGGCGCGCAGCACGAGGTTCAGGGCAACGATGCCCACGATCACAAATATGATTACCAAAGTTGTCGACATAGACAGAATTATGCACATACGCCGACTTTGTGTCTAGTGTTGCGAGCGATGGGCGAGCACGACAAGCAGACAGCTCCGCGCGCGAACTCGCGCCTGTGTGGAAGGCGTGGGCCTAGTACCGCCGTGTGGAAGGCCTGGGCCTAGTACCGTCTTGAGAGGTTCTGTTGACAGAGATATGAGGGGAGAGAATCGATGCACGAGCCGCCACTATTCCGAGATCGGCCACGGCCGATCCAGATAGTGCTCGGGGGTGTCGTGCCGTTCGTTTTCGGAGCGATCGTGGGAGTGTTCATCGGAATCTCCGCCGGCGCCTACTGGGGGCTGGCGGCGATCGCGGGACTTGGCGCGATCGTGGCCGGTTTCGAGCACCAGGATGGGTGGGGCGGTGCCGATCGCGGCCTGGTCGGTGGAGCTATCTTCGCGACCGGCGTATTGATCGCGCACGCGATCGCGGGAACACACGCGAAGGTCTCGCTCGGGAGCTTTCCGCCGTTGCTTATTGTGATCGACGCGATCGCCGGGATGTTGCTGGGCGCCCTCGGAGGCCGTCTCGGGCGAGCACTGTGGGTGCGCGACACCGCGGACGATGAGTATCGCGACACCGCGGGCGATCAGTATCGGCCCTAGCGCAGGCGATTAGTATCCGCGGTAGCGTGCGTCCTTCGGGCACGGCTCGGCGCGCCACATGCGCGCTCGCCGATACAGGCCGCGTTCAGATCGTGTTCACGGTGTTTGACTGCCCGAGTGGCGCGCCCCCACCGTCGAGCGCGCGCACGGCGAAATGAGGGCCGGCCGACGCGGTGTGCAAAACGCTCTCAAATCCATGCGATCTAGTGTTGGACACCGGCAGAAGATCGTCGGCCCGACTGCCTGCCAGCAACTCCCAGGCGTGAACGCCGGTCGCTCCGTTCCAGCTCGCGTAAACGGTCGTGTCGCTGCCAGCGTGAGTCACGGCGATCGCTGGAGCCTCAGCGGGCAGACCAGTCCATGGCAGGCGAAAAGCTCTGTAGGACTGGTATTGCTTGCCGAGCACAGCGTCGAACAGCATCTGGCCTGAGCGACGGAACTCAGAGACGCGGGGAGTTTCTCCCCAACCGACGAACACGTTGCCGTTTGCCAGCAGTTGCACGCTGCCCTGGCTGCCGGAAAGTGTCTTCGGATGGGTGTATTGGCGCAGCATGGTGGCCGTCATCGCCTGTTCGTTGACATCCAGGATCAGACCGCGTGAGAGCTTCTCTACCGCCGGGGTGGCTCCGTTGTCGAAGATGGTGATGGTTCCGTCGGGTTGGCGGCGGGCATCGTGCTGCCACGCGAAGTTGCTTCCCGAAGTCATGCGGAAGTCGCTGCGCTTTCCTCCCAGACGCCAGAGGATCGCCCCGGAACGATCGAGCTTGTAGACGGTGTGCGTGCTGCGCGAGCAGATCAGCAGGTTGCCGTCGCCGTCGAGATCCACCGAGTTGATGTGGAAGAAGTCCCAGTCCGCGCCGACCGGCGCGTAGGACTCGGCGAGCGGGATCCGGTCGAGGCTGTGCCACTCCAGCAGAACCTCACCAGTAGCGAGATCAAGCTCCTGAAAGATCGCGTCCTGGATCGTGCCTTTGCGGGGGCCGCCGACACTGGAGAGATCGGCGCCTACGACCTCGTAGCTTGTGAGCAGCGCGGTGTCGCGCGCGGTGATCACGAACTCGTGCAGGTCACCGCGCAGCCCCCGTCCGGCTTGCACGCGGCGAACCGTGCGATAGCGCGAGTCCGTGATCACATACTCCCCCACCCCGTGGCCAAGTTCGATGCTGCCCTCCCACCACGTGAGCACCGGCTCGCCGCGATAGCGTTGTGTGCGGAAATTGGTTGTGACCTTCCCCGCGAGCGGGTTCTCCCAGATCGGCTGACCGCTGTTGTTGACGATCACCGCGCCCGCCTGACCGTATGGCGCGTTGTAAGGCGCGATGAAGATCGGATCGGTGGACACTCCCTGCTCGACATGGGTGACCGTCAGAGACGGAATGCGAAGATCAGGGCGGGTGCGCCACTTCGGCGACACGGGCGGAGCTGGACTGCGCGACGCCAACGCGCCGGAGACGATCTCGCCTACGACACCGCTCAGGCCGAGTCCGAGCGCTCCGACCCCAGCGGAGCGCAGCAACTGTCTGCGGGTAAGAGTCCGACTCATCTATCCCTCAGGAAAGCGCATTTAGATAAGGAACCCTGAGGATTGCTCAAGCCGAGTCCAAGCGACCGCGCCCGACTCGCCCGACTGCCACGTTGGCTGGCTAGCGGCGCCGCCGATCGGAGTCCAAGCGCTCGCGCCGACTCGCCCGACTGCTCACGTTGGCTGGCTAGGGGCGCCGCCGATCGCGTTCATCAGCCGGCGCCTGCGCTCGCGCACGCGCGCGAAGCGCGCGAGTGAGCGGGCCATCCGGTGTCCATCGGGCGGGTAGCGCCAGCGTGCCCACGGCGAAGAGGGCGCCGCGAGACGCAGCGCGCCGACGATTGACGTCAACGGAATGAACACACCGATCACGCCAAGCAGCGGCTTGCCCTTGAGGATCGCCAGCGCGGAGAAGACCAGGTCGATCACGACCACCGCCACGAGTGAGCTGATCGGGGAAGCGCTATTGGAGATGTCAAACGGCGCGATACCGAGCACGACGAGACCGCCCAGCAGGGTCGCGACCACGACCGCGTCGATTGAAGAGCGTCCCTCCTGCGACCAGTAGACGTCTTCTAGGTGTATCCACAGCGCGAACTCGTCGAGAGTCAACCCGGCGCCGATCCCAAAGATGGCGGCAAGGATCTCGAGCCCTGGACTCCCGGGTTGCAAGACGAAGTTGAGGAAGCCTGAGACCAAAATCATCACGATCCCCCACACGAGGTGATGCAGGTGCAGCCCACCTTTCGTGGTCACGCTGCCCGGCCACCAGGTCACTTTGGGATTGCGTATCAGACGAGCGCTCGTGCGGATGAACAGGAACGCCGCCAGGAATGAGCCCAGCGCGATGAAGCCGGCTCGCTGTCCGTGGTCATCGAGAAAGTGGTGTGAGATCGCGAAGTTGAGTTCCAACATCGGCTCTGGGCGTGTGCTCTTCTACGTAGTGCGACGGCAACTAGTGCGACGGCAACCGTCGGATGGGTTGTCAGCCATGTTGAGATCGTGAGTGGTCGTGAGTGGTCGTGCTCGTGGACTCTCGTGAGTGGTCGTGAGTGGTGTGTTCGTGGACTCTCACGATAGGGAGACGGGCGAAACACCAGCGCTGCGGCAGACTGTGGCGATGGACTCGCTGTTCGATCCCCCAGAGGCCGAGACCAACAGGAGCGTGTCGCCCGGTGCACCGCTGGCCGCGCGGGTACGACCGTCCACGCTGGATGAGTTCGTGGGACAGGAACACCTGCTGAGCCCCGGCTCGGCGCTGCGCGTCGCGATCGAGCAGGGCAGACTCCATTCGATGATCCTGCACGGCCCTCCCGGCAGCGGCAAGACGACGCTCGCGCGGATCGTCGCGGCGAGCGCGGACGCGGCGTTCGAGGAGCTGAGCGCCGTCGAAGCGGGTCGTGCGGAGGTGCGCGCGGTGTTGGCACGGGCACAGGAGCGCCGGCGCGCTGGGCGCAACACGATCTTCTTTCTCGACGAGATCCACCGCTTCAACAAGGGCCAACAGGACGCGTTGTTGCCCGCCGTGGAGGAAGGGCTCGTGACGCTGATCGGCGCGACGACCGAGAACCCCTCCTTCGAGGTCAACCGTGCGCTGCTGTCGCGCACGCGCTTGTACGAGCTGTCCGAGCTGACGCAGGAGCAGGTGCTGGTGCTGCTGCGCCGCGCGCTACAGCGCGGCGAGTGCGGTGAGGCGCAGGTCGATGAGGAGGCGATCGAGATGCTCGCGGCGCGCACCGGCGGCGACGCGCGCACGGCGCTCAGCGCGCTGGAGCTGGCGTGCGAGACCGCCGGCCCCAGCGCTACGGCTGATGGCAGCGCGGCGAGCGGCGGCCCCAGCGCTACGGCTGATGGCAGCGCGGCGAGCGGCGGCCCGGCAGCTGACGACGCCACGGCCGGCAGGGACGCGTCCGGCGAGGGCGGCGGGCGTGTGACGCTCGCGCATGCCGAGGATGCGCTGCAGCGGCGCATCGTGCACTACGACAAGGCGGCGGACAGCCACTACGACACGATCTCGGCGTGGATCAAGGCGACGCGCGGATCGGACCCCGACGCGTCGCTGTACTACCTGGCGGTGATGCTGGAGGGCGGCGAGGACCCCCGCTTTATCGCTCGGCGGATGGTGATCTTGGCGAGCGAGGACATCGGCAACGCGGACCCGAGCGCGCTCACGGTTGCGACCGGCGCGGCCGCGGCCGTCGAGCACGCGGGCCTGCCCGAGTGTCAGTTCGCGCTGGCGCAGGCCGCGATCTACCTGTCGCTGGCGCCGAAGTCAGACGCCGCCAAGCGCGCGATCGGCGCCGCGCGCGAGTTCGTGCGCGAGCACGGCGCCGCGCCGCCCCCGGTCCAGTTGCGCTCGGGCGGGCGCGGGCAGGGCTACGACAGCCCCCACGCCCACCCTGGTCACTTTTCAAACCAGGAGCTCGCGCCCGATGGCGCGGTCGGCGAGCGCTTCTACGAGCCCGACGAGGCCGAGGCCGCGCTGGCGGCGCGTGTGGCGCAGATCCGCAGAGCGCGCGCGCGCGGCGATTGAAGCAAATTGATCTGTGCTGTTCCGGTCGTACATGTACGACCGGAGACGGCGCGCATGCGCGCCGTCGAGGGGGGCGCATGCGCCCCCCTCCTGAGCGGCACATGTGCCGCTCAGGGCATGGCCGCACATGTGCGGCCATGCCACACGTGTCACTGCGTCCGATCCGCGAGCTCGTCGGCCAGCTCCAGCAGCTTCGTGACGGTGTTCCAGTTGCGCGCGGTCGCCGCGACGCCCAGGCGCTTGTCGGACAGCAGCTTCGCGAGCGGCGAGCGGTGGATGCCCTCCGGGTGCCAAGCGTAGATCTCGCGGCGCACATGCACGAAGCGCTCGGGCGCGACGTCCAGCGCCGCGATCGCGCGCACCGCCTCATCGGCAGGCTCGGCCGAGAGAAAGCTCACCTGATAGCGCTTGGGGTCATCGGCGATGTCGCCGAGGGGATCCAGGGCGATAACCGCCGCGAGCTGCTCACGTGTGCGCACGAGAACCGGAGTCCGCACACCAAAGCTGCCGTCGATCTCCGCTTCCAGCTCGCGCGCGAGCTGGACCGGCCCGGCCGCCGCGCTAAGCACGATGTTGCCGCTCTGCACGAGCGTGCGCGCATCGCTGTAGCCAACCGCGACAAGCAGCTCACGCAACTCAGCCATCGCGATGCGATTATGCGACCCGACATTGATCCCGCGAAGGAGGGCGACATTGACTGGCATGAGCAAGGATGAGCCTAACGTCGAAGCGGAGCGCGCCGCACGTCCCGCGGACGTGTTTGTCGCGTTCGGCATCAGCGGGGACCTCGCGAAGGTGATGACGTTTCGTTCGCTGTACCGCCTGGAGGCGCGCGGGCTGCTGAGCTGCCCGATCGTCGGTGTGGCGGTGGACGACTGGAGCGTCGAGGACCTGCGCGATCACGCGCGTGCGGCGATCGAAGGCGCCGGCGAGAGGATCGAGGAGGACGTGTTCGAGCGGCTCGCGGCGCGCATGTCGTATCTGAGCGGCGACTTTGCCGACCCCGCGACCTTCCAGAAGCTCGCGAAGGCGATCGGCGACGCGCGCAGTCCCGTGTTCTACTTGGAGATCCCGCCCGCGCTGTTTGGGATGGTCATCAAGGGATTGGCCGACGCCGGGCTGGCCAAGAACGCGCGTGTGGTGGTGGAGAAGCCGTTCGGTCACGACCTGCGGTCCGCGCGCGCGCTGGCACAAGAAATCCACGAGCACATCAACGAGTCCCAGCTTTACCGGATCGACCACTTCCTCGGCAAGATGGGGCTCGACGAGATCCTGTACCTGCGCTTCGCCAACGTGATGTTCGAGCCCGTGTGGAACCGCCACCACGTGGCGTGCGTGCAGATCACGATGGCCGAGCGCTTCGGCGTGGAGGACCGCGGACACTTCTATGACCCGGTGGGCGCGCTGCGCGACGTGGTCGTCAACCATCTCATGCAGGTGCTGGCCGCCGCCGCGATGGAGCCACCCGCGGGCGCAGACGCGACCACGCGCAAGAACGCGATCTTCTCGGTGTTCCACGCGATGCCCCCCGCCAACCCCGCGCACTATGTGCGCGGGCAGTACGACAGCTATTTGGGCACCGATGGGGTCGCGGCGGACTCCAGCACCGAGACCTACGCGGCGTTGCGTTTGGAGATCGACAATTGGCGTTGGTCGGGGGTGCCGTTCTTCATCCGCACCGGCAAGCACCTGCCGGTCACCCAGACCGAGCTGCGCCTGGTCTTCCACCGCCCGCCGCGGCTCGGATTTCAGCCGCACGCCTCGCGCCAGCCGGCGCCCGACCAGCTGGTGGTGAAGCTCGACCCGGGCACCGGCATCCGCCTGCTGGCGGAGGCGCAGGGCTCGCGCGAAGCAGACACCGAGCAGATCAGCCTCGACATGGAGTTCGCGCAGCAGGGCGGCGAGGGACCCACGCCCTATGAGGTGCTGCTGCACGCCGCGATGATCGGCGACGCCAAGCGCTTCACACGCCAGGACTGCGTGGAAGAGACGTGGCGCGTGATGGCACCGCTGCTGGAGTCCCCGCCTCCGGTGCGTTCATATGAGAAGGGCACGTGGGGACCCGAGCAGGCAGCGCGGCTGGTGGCCGGACACGGTACGTGGCACGGTCCGTGGGTGCCCTCGTGAGTGACACCAACCCTCACCACGTGTCGATGTTGGGGCGTCTCTTGGTGGCGCGTCGGCGCCAGTCGCCAACCGGATGGTCGAACAGCGTGGCGATCCAGCGGCGCGAGTCGGCCGGGTCGATCACGTCGTCGATCTCGCCGTAGGCGGCCATGTTGAGCCCCTGTCCGTGTTCATAGGCGGCGGCGACCGTCGCTTGGAACACGCGCTCGCGCTCGGCGGCGTCCTCGATCGCGTCGAGCTCGCGACGCATGCCGAGACGCACAGCTCCCTCCAGGCCCATGCCGCCGAACTCCGAAGTGGGCCAGCCGACGGTGAACAGCGACGCCTTGAAGGAGCCGCCCGCCATCGCCTGGGCGCCGAGCCCGTAGCCCTTGCGCAACACGATCGTGCCGATCGGCACCTCCAGGTTGGCACCGATCACAAACAGACGCGCGAAGTGACGCACGGTGGCGGTCCGCTCGGCCGCCGGGCCGACCATGAAGCCGGGAGTGTCACACAGCAACAGCACCGCCAAGCCAAACGCGTCGCACATCTGCAGGAAGCGCGCGGCCTTGTCGGCCGCGTCCGCGTCGATCGCGCCGCCAAGCTGGGACGGGTCGTTGGCGATCACACCGAGCGGTCTTCCTTCGACCATCGCCAGCGCTGTGACCATTCCCGCGCCAAAGCCCGCGCGCAGCTCCAGCACCGAGCCCTCGTCGCAGAGCGTGTCGATCACGCGGCGCACCTGATAGACGCGCTTGCGTTGCTCGGGCACGATCGCGCGCAGGAGACGCTGGTCGGGCACGGTGAACTGCTCGGCCGGCCCGTGGAAATAGGAGAGATAACGCTTGGCCGCCACGACCGCCGCGCGGTCGTCGGCGACGCGCAGGTCCACCACACCGTTTGCGTGTTGCACGTCGATCGGCCCCACCTCGCTGGGATGGTGCACACCCAGTCCACCGCCCTCGATCATCGCCGGGCCACCCATGCCGACACTCGAGTCCTCGGTGGCGATCACCACGTCACAGCAGCCCAACAGCGCGGCGTTGCCCGCAAAGCAGTAGCCCGACGCGATCCCAACGAGCGGCACCAGGCCGCTGAGGCGACCGAAGAGCTGAAACGCGCGGCAGTCGAGACCCGCCACGATCGGCCAGTCCACATCCCCGGGGCGTCCCCCGCCGCCCTCGGCGAACAGCACTACCGGCAGGCGGCGGCGTTCGGCGAGATCAAACAGGCGATCCTTCTTGAGATGACCGCGCATCCCCTGGGTGCCGGCCAGCACGGTGTAGTCGTAGGACATCGCCACACACGGGCTTCCGTTGACGTCCCCCACTCCCGCCACCAGGCCGTCGGCGGGAGTGGCGGCGAGCAGCTCCTCGCGCGCGCGACGGCGCTCCTGGGCAGCGAAGATCAGCGGGCCATACTCCACGAAGGTGCCCTCGTCTACCAGGTCGGCGAGGTTCTCGCGCGCGGTGCGCCGCCCCAGCTCGCGACGGCGCGCCACAGCCTCCGGGCGCGCCGCGTCCAGGCCGAGCGCGTGGCGCGCGCGCACAGCGTCAAGATCCGCACGCGTCGCGTCGGGGTCCTCGCGCACAGCGTCAGGATCCGCACGCACAGCGTCAGGGTCCTCGCGCGCCGCGTCAAGATCCGCGCGCACAGCGTCAAGATCCGCGCGCACAGCGTCGGGATCCTCGCGCGCCGCGTCAAGATCCGCGCGCACAGCGTCAGGGTCCTCGCGCGCCGCGTCAGGGTCCGCGCGCGCCGCGGCGCGCTGCCCGCCTGACGCTTCACTCGCCGCCTGCTCGCCGGGACTGAGCACGACAAGCAGCTCACCCGCCCGCACCGCGTCGCCGACCGCGACCTCGACCCTGCGCACGATCGCATCGGTGACCGCGACGATCTCGTGCTCCATCTTCATCGCCTCCAGCACGACCAGCGCCGCGCCCGCCCGCACCAACGTTCCGGGCGAATGCTCCACCGTCACGACTACGCCGTCGAAGGGAGCCGTCACGGCAAGCTCTGGCTGGGCGCTCACCGGTCAATCATCGCGCAACGAGCAACCAGTTAGGGTTTGGACATGCCACACCAAGACGCACTGCCGGTGCCGCCGCGACGCAAGAGCTCGTGGCTCGCGCCCGTCCGAGATGTGCGCGCGCTCTACTACAAGCACTTCGGCGACCGCCGCAAGGAGCGCCAGCTGTTCTCCACAGGCGCGTTCTTCATGACCTTCGCGACGGTGCGGGGGATAACGCACGCGATCCGCGCCGAACGGGGGCCGTTCAAGAACATCACCCCCGGTGGGCGCCACATCCACCACATGACCTTCGGGATCACCGGTCTGCTGACGGTCGGCTACCTGTGGATGCTGGAGATCGGCATCAACGAGGAACGCCGCTCTTCCCGTACGACGGCAGCCGTGTACGGTGCGGGCGCGGCGCTAACGCTCGATGAGTTCGCGCTGTGGCTCAATCTCGAAGACGTCTACTGGGCCAAACAGGGTCGCGAGAGCATCGACGCTGTGGCGTTGTTCGGATCGCTGCTCAGCCTCAGCGTGCTCGGCAAGGGGTTCCTCGCGGAGTTGCCGCGAGCGCTCCGACGGATGGAGCATCGCGAGGCTCGGCACGTGGATGGTCCGCCCGCCTGAAGCACCGCACTTGGATGCGCGCTCGGATGCGCGCTCGGCCGATGTGGGCGCCTCACGCGACCAGATGCACGATCGCGGCTACGCCCACCACGACGATCAGTCCGCGCAGCGCGACCGGCGGCAGGCGCCGTCCGTAGCGCGCGCCAAGCTGTGCGCCGAGAATCGAGCTGCACGCGATGATCGCCGCGGGCCCCCACTCTATGTGGGCCACCAATATGAAATACACGCCCGCCACCCCGTTTACCAAGCCGGCGAGCACGTTCTTTAGTGCATTGGTGCGATGCAGGTCCTGCGTCAACGCCAAACCCAGTATCCCCAGCAGCAGGATTCCTTGAGCAGCGCCAAAGTAGCCGCCGTAGACCCCGGTCGCGTACAGCGCGATCAGCAGCACGCGACCCGTGTGCGCTGAGTGAGCGACGCGCTGGGACAGCAGCCGGTTCAAACGCGGTTGCAACACGATCAACACGAGCGCCAGCGCGATGAACACCGGCACGATCGACTTGAACGCCGACGCCGGCAACACGAGCAGCAACACGGCTCCGGTGATTCCGCCCAACACTGACGCCGTCCCCAGTCGTATCGCCTGCGCGCGCTGACCGGCGAGCTCACGGCGGTAGCCCACCGCGCCCGACACTGATCCCGGGACCAGACCGACCGTGTTCGACACGTTGGCCGTCACCGGCGCGTAGCCAAATGCCAGCAGCACCGGGAACGTGATTAGCGTGCCGCTGCCCACCACGGTGTTGATCGTGCCCGCCGCGAACCCCGCGACGGCGATCGCGAGGATCTCGCCGGCGCTCACGCGACGCTCGTCCAACGCTTACGCGTGAAGGTCCGCGATCGACTTGTCGAGCGGGGCCTGGCAGCCCCGACACGATCCCTGCCGTTGGAAGGCTTCATCGTGAGCGGACGATCATCTCATGCGAGCACGCGAATGCGAGCGAGCGCAGCGGCCGATGAGCAGCTACAGCGAGGTCACAGGAATCACACAGACCGCACGGAACTTCAGAGCCAGTCTCGGGCTAGCCGTGTGGTTCCCGCGGGGACGGGTTGAGCTGCCGAAGGAAGAGCAGTCCGACCGGCTCACCGCGGCGCACACGGGTTCATCGCAGCGCGCATGACTACTGTGCCTCGGGCCAAGCGGCAGCGCCCATCACACCGTCGCCGCCCTCCGGCTTGGGGCCACCCACGGCGATGATGTCGAGTCCCTCAGGACCCGCTTCGAAGGCGCGCACGACCTCCGGCGCTACACGCACAACATCCCACTGGCGAAGCTCCTGAGTCTCACCATCAAGCAGTATGCGTCCAGACCCGGCAACTACGACATAGGCCTCCTCCTGCTCACGATGGCTATGAGCCATCGGGCTACGTAGATTGGCCTGATAGCGAAACAAACTGACTCCAAGGTCACGCGAGTCCAGGTGTTTGCGCGCGAAGCGTCCCTCGACGCCCGGGGCTCGATCGCCCACGGAGTCCTCGACATCCAACAGGTTCACGGTGGCAGAGCGAGACATAGGATCTCCTTTGGCAGAGGGGTCGGCGAACTTCGGGGTCGGCGAACTTCGGTTCTTCAACTTCTCCAACCTTAGACGCTCTCAGCCGCATCTCAGAACGACGGCATGGCCTCCTGGAGCCGCATCTCAGAACGGCGGCGTGGCCTCCTCAACCGGACCTCAGAACGACGGCTTGGCCTCCGCGAAGCGCTCGAGCCCGTCATCGGGGATCGACTCCCAGGCCGCCGCGTAGGCCACGTAGGCGCGCCAGCTCAGCCGCACGCCCGGATCGCCGTCGAAGGCACCCATGCGCACACTCATCTGTGTGGGTCGATCTTGGCTGCGACTGAACAGATGGCCTCCGCACTCGCCACAGAAGCACTTTTCAGCACCACCGTCGGGTGGACACCAGGCCTTCACCAGTTGCTCGCCTTGCAACAGTCGCAGCGTGCGTCCGTCGATCCGCGCCTGCGCCGACGCGGCTGTGCCGGTGCGGCGCTGGCAGCGGGTACAGTGACAATAGCCGGCTCCCAGCGGCGGCTCGGTGAGCTCGAAGCGCACGCTGCCACACAAGCAGCCTCCCGTTAGCGTGTGATCGCTCACGCTCCAGAGTTTGTCATGGTGGTGAAGGTTAAGCAGTTACCGTCAGTTCCTGCGATGGAGTGACGCAAGCCGAGGAGCAGCAGCATCGAGGCGCCCGGCAGCGCGATGGCTGGGGCCAGCGGGACGTGCCGGGGGCCGTGAACCTGCCGACAGGGACCTCCCGGGCTACCTATGCGCCGCTGCTCTTTGATCGCATGGCCTCCGGCACCGTGCGCTGCTTTGGCGGCAGCCACCACGTGAGCAGCGCTACGGAATCGTTCCAATCGCCGTCCTCGTAGTCCTCGGAGACCACCATCACGAGGTTGTAATACCAGCCTAAGCACGGTGGGCTCTGTGCAACCGCCGAGGGCGCCCACGTGCCTCCATGGTTGCTTTCCACGGTCACCGCCACCGGGAATCCGAGCGATTGTTTGCCCGACGCCGGGGTCTGAATGCCGGTCTGTCCGATCGGATGGTCCTGCTCACCGCTCCCTGTGAAGGCAATCGGTTTGCCCCCTTCGGGGGCGATGGTCACGCGCTGTTGAAACCTCGCGTTTGTGAACACGTGCACGTTGACCCACATGCTGAATGGTAGATACACGATCGTTGTGTTATTGACCTGCGAATTGTCCATCATGGGGCACCTTTCTTGATTTGTATATCTCTCGATTGGGCTGCCGTGGGATCGTTGCCCGGGGCTCATGGGTATGGTTTTACACACCAGTCCAGGCCCTCGATCGCCACGTTCAGTTCTTCGGGCGTCACGGTCGGATGCTCAGCTCTGTGGCGGCCCATACGCCGCGTTGATCGCCGCTTGCACCTGCTGGGGGTTCAAGGCGCTCCAGCAGACGGACACATACGACGTGGCTTCTGTCCGCCCCACCGCGGCCGCGTGGAGCTGCACCGCGAGCGTGTCGCCCGTCGTGTCCTGGCAGGTTGCGTTAAGCGCTTCTGTGTACTGCTGGGGCGTCGGCGAGAAGCTGGTGTTCAAAGCTGCTTGCAGGTCGGGGGCGCTCACTTGATAGTCGCCCGCCTTCAGCGTCGCCATCGCCTGTACGAGCACAAGCGCGGGGTAGGCTTCGCGCAGCATCGACACGGCTTCCTCCGGGGAGACCATCCACGCGGCGTGCAGTTCGCCGCCGAGCAACCACGATTCGGTGTACACGCACCCCACTAGCTTGGTGGTCTCCGCGATCGTGAGCCCAAACGCCGTGGAGAAGGCCTCCGCCAAGCCTACCTCAGGCACTGTGGCCCGCTTGAGCGCGATCGCAAGCTCCACCGCCACCGACCCGTAGATCGCATGACACAGGGCCACAATCGTCGCTCCCTGCACACCCTCCGCTAGCAGTAGCTTCAGCACCGAGAGTGTGTCGGTCAACGCCACGCGGATCGCCTCGATTTGCTGGCGGGTCGTGTTCGGCAGCGCCGCCTCTACGGCGTCCTGCACGTCGGGCAAGGGGTAGCCGGCCGCGTGCAGCGTGTCAAACAGCTGCGCCGGGCCCACTGCCGGTAGCAAAGCGGTGGCATCGTTCGCCGCCGCGGTGGCCGAGACCTGATTCTCACAATCGCTCTGCACAAGCGCGAGCAGGGTCGGCACGATCGCCGACTTCACCCCCGGCGGGCCGACCGAGCTGCCGAGCATCGCGCGCACGCTCACCGAGTAGCCGGCGCCTGGAACGAGCGGCACGTGCGAGGCGGGCCCAAAGGCAACCGGCGGCGCCGCCGGTTCGGTATGGGCCACCAGCATGTCACCGTCGAGCAACCGCAGGTCAACTAGGTACGGGGACGCTCCGACGATGAGATCCCACGACGCATGCAGCGCGCCTGCGGAGAACGCCAGTTGCAGGTTTCCAGGGACCGCCACGGCACTCCCCTGCAGCGCGAGCCAGTCGCTCCACAGGCACAGGTAACCGGCGAGCACGCCGCGCACGCGCAGCCGGTAAGAGCCGCCAAGCACGATCGCCGGGCCGGAGATGCTCGCGTTGGGACCAGCGCCGAGCACGATTGTGGGCGACGGCGAAAGCGGCTTGCCCTGAGCGTCGGTGAGCTGAGCTTCGTAGGATGTCGGTAGCGGCGTCGGCGCATTCCAGCTCGCCTGAATCTGCCCCTCGGGTTGCAGATAGAGTGCGCGCAGGCCGCTCGGCGCCGGCAGCGTGTGCTTGTGGCAGGGCGCGCCAACGATCCATGCGCCTTCGAAGGTGTTATGTGGGTCGGGCACATACACGGCCCGCACGCGTACATGAGCTTCGTCGGCGCTCGCGAGCGCGGCTGCCGTGACAGTGAGCGAACGCTGAGACGGGGCCGTCGTGGCGGCACTGCCGAGCACGTTCGTGAACTGCGCGTCGGTTGCCACTTGCACGTTGAAGGAGAAGTGCTCATATTTTTCGTAGTTGATGCCAGGTTGGGCTGGAAGGTTCGCGTCGGTGAAGCTCACTTCCAGCTCTGTTTCGGACTTGAAGGAGCCCGTCGGTTGGCCCCGCATGGCGATCAAGCCAACGATATGGGCACGTGCGCCTGCGACAGCTAATTCGGCTTTTTCACGATCTTCTTCAGCTTTTTTCTTACTTTCCTGACGGGATTTGGTGAGCCATGCCCACGCCGCCTCGATCAAGCCGACAAGCGCCGCCACGCTCGCCCCGAGCACTCCCAGCGCAGTGGCCGCGTCGGCGAATCCTGTCGCCGCACCCGCCATCGTGGTGGCGGCGGTCACTGCGTTCGTGGCGTTGGTAACCTCGACCAATTGACCGTCCGCCGGATCCTCGACAGCTTTAATCTGATCGTCGATCGTCTTGTTGGTCGCGTCCCTTACGTTGGTCGCGTCGGCTTCGCGGCAGATCAGGTTTGCCAAGAGCTCGGGGGTGAACTTCGTCACCGTGAACTCAGCGATCAGGATCTTCAACGCCTTCTGTCCCTTGAACGTGTCGGCGAGCAGGCTGCGTCCGATCGACACAGCGTTGTCGAGCAGCGTGGCGAGCACCCATAACGCAAGTTCCTCAAACTCGAAACTCCCGGGAGCGGTGATTGAACAGTCGAGCTCAGGCATACCGAGCGTGAACAACTGCTTGCCGGCAACCGTGACGGTGTATTCTCCGGCGAGTATCAGCGGTAGCGACCCGGTAGAGGCCTTGCCGCCCTGTGAGAGCTTGAGCGAGAAGCTTGTTTCGATCGGTTTGTCAAACATCAGGCCGATGAGCTCGCCACAGCTGGTCCCCTCGCTTGCCTTCTTCAGCATTTCGGCGTATTCGAGCACCTTGCCGAGCACCGGCTCCAGCGGCCAGTTGGTGATCTGTAGGCCATCGCTGTCGGAGTAGGTGAATGACACATTCGGGTTTAACACTCCGACGATTTCACCTTCGTATGTGGCCTTGCCCGCGTACTTCTGAAGGGTCGGCTGGTAGCTGAAGCTAGTTGACAGGAAGGGCTGTTTGAATACCGAGATCCCGCACGCGAGCTCGTAGACCGTGCCGCTGCTCTCCCGTGTGTCGATCGTGGCCGTCGGTCCCTGTGTCAGCTGTTTGGTGTTTGGGTCGATGTAGGCAGTGAGCTGCGCTATCACGAGTTCGACCTGACCGACGTAGACGCCGCTCACCAGCACGCCCTTGGCGGTCACACCCACGTCAACGTGAAACAGCGCTCCGAAGAAGTAGACATCGCATGCCACGTGGTAGCCGCTCAGGTATTCGACGTTGACGATCGTGATCGAGCCCTGCTCGATGTCGGCGTAGTAGAGCGACGCGTTGATCAGCGTGATCGCCGCGTAGCCGGCTGGCCACGCGGCGCCTGAGATGACGTTGGCGAACAGGTCGAACACCGGCATTGCGACCGTCACCGCTACGGCAGCCACCACCGGGACGCCGTCCACGAAGTAGATCAGCCCGTCGAGCGCGATCGGCTTGCTCGCGATCGTGAGCGTCACGTTTCCCGAGATCGAGATCGTGCTGCGCGTAGCCTGCGCGGCCGGATATTCGTATTCGAACGTCAGCCGCGGGCTTGAGATTTTCACCCCGAACATGCCCCCGAACGGGTTGACAATCTGCGTCGGCTGGTTGGCGCCCGCTAGCACGAACGCCGCTTTCTCTTCGGCGACCGTCAGCGTGCCGTGAAACACATACGGTGTTCCGTCCGCGCTCAGCGCAACGCCCACCTGTGCGTCCACGACCAGCGTCTCGGACACGTTCGGACGGTAGGTGGCGGTCCCGTCGAGGGTCAACCTGCCGCCGAGCAGCACGAGGTCGCTCAACTCGGCCGTGTAGGTCGTGTTCGGTGGGGCCGTATGGTCGATCACCGCCCACAGCAGTAGCGACGGCGCGGTCGATGTGTCGTTGAGAATCTTGCCGACGGCCTCGCTCAGGCTGCCGTCGTGGAGCTCGAGCGAGGCGAACAGCGCGAAGCCCTGCGGAAGCGGGGTGGTCGCGGGCAGCTCGGTGTTCAGCGCCGGCAGGTCGCCGAACGGAGCCTCGAACTCGATGCCCTGCAGCGTGGCGCAGCTGGACACTGTCTTGAGATCTGCCTGCAGGTCGGCGAGCGTGCCATCGTAGGCCAGCACCGCCGCATTGGCCGCGGTCACGCTCAGGTATGTGTTGACCGGCTTGAGCGTCGGCAACAGCGACGCAAACGTGAACGGTTGGGCGAGGCCGAAGACGAACACGTAGCTGCGCTTGCCGGCGCGTTCGACGCTCAGCAGGGCCGCGCTGCCAAGATTGGTCAGCGAGCCGTAAAGCGCGAACAGCCCGGAGCTCAGATCGACATAAACATAGGCTGCGTCGCCAAATGACACCGGCGTCGTGGCGGCCGGGACCACGTCGGTCCACGGCGAGCCGAGCGCTCCGGCGATCACCGGCAGCTGGATCGCGCCCTGGCTGGATGTAGCGCTCGCCGACAGCACGCTGTTGCGGTTGCTGCCGAACGAGAACAGGGCGCTGGCGCTCACGAAACCGTTGAACGCGAGCTGGCCGAACAGCGTCACTTCATAGCTCGCGGATCCGCCCGTCTGCGCCGGCGCCTGCAGCTTGACTCGTCCACCGAGACCCAGGACATTCATCTTTAGCGCGCCGAGCGCCACATCCCAGGAGGTAGTGTCCTTGTAGCCCGCGACATCCACAAACTTGCCCGGGCGGGCCACCACGGTGAGCCGGGCCATCGGGATCTGCGCCGGGATGCCAAGACCGCTTGGCAGCCCGTATCCAGGGCCGTATGAGCCCGACGCGATCAGCGAGGCAAAGTCGGGCGTGTGATCGCCGGCAGTTTCAAGCGACGCCTGAAACTCCGCTTCGCCGTCCTTGCCCTGAACGTACTTGACGGTCACCAGCGCGTCGCCGATCTGCAACTGGCCGGTAATGAAGCCCATCATGGTGGGGCTGGCCGTGCGGTCGTAGTTGACTTCGAGCGCGAGACCCGTGAGCGTGATCGCCGGTGAGCTCAGCAGCGCCAGCGTCGCTGTCGAGACGACACTCACGTTCAACGTCTGCAGCTGGAGCCCAGGCGTCAGGCTGAAGCTCGCCCCGGCGTGCGTCAGCTTCAGATCGAAGAATTTGGGCGCGTCCTCCGGTTCGGGCACACTCGGGGCGCTCAGGCCGAGCATACCCAATAGGCCTGTAGCCGTTACCCCTGTCGTGCCGGTAGTGCTCTCGATGTCGGCCGACACCGTCCCGTCCTCGCCGGCCTGGCATTTGATCGCGATCGACGCATCGGTGCCCGTGCCGGTGATCGTGCCGAGCAGTTCGTAGGTCTGCGGTTGCTTGTCCTTCGCCGCCGTGTAGCTGACGCTCAGTTCGCTGACGGTCGCCGAGCCGATCTCAAGGACGGCCGAGGTGTCCAACCGGATCGCGCAGGAGATCAAGGAGAAGTCCGTGCTGTGGAGCGCGATCGAGCCGTCCCGCACCTTGAACTGGCCGATCAGGGGCAGTAGTGCGTTTGCGACCGTGCTGCCCAGCAGTTTGGAGAGCAGCTCGGCGATCGTCTCGGGGCCCGTCATGCGCAGCTGCCCCTTGAGCTCGGCGTTGACGGTGTCGTAGGAGAGCGAGACCACCTTGGTCGTGTCCCATTGCGCTTCCAGCCAGAAGCTGGTGGACGGCGCCGGCTTGCCGGCGGCGTCGAGCAGCCGTCGTTCGACCGCGAGCGAGAGGGCGCTGAGCTGCAACCAGCCGAGCAGCTGTTCGCCGGCGGCGAGCGAGAATGCGACGGCGGCGAGCGCTGGTTGGGTGGAGCCGGTGGGATAAACGAGCTGCAGCTCGACTTCGCTGACGGCGATGCTCAACAGCGTCCCCAGCACAGGCACCTGCGAAAGATCTCCCAGCCCACACAGCTGGATCAGCTTGACGATCGTCAGCTCGGGGCTTGCGCTCGAGAACGAGACCGCGCCAGGGGCCGTGGACGTCGGCAGCTCGATTTCAGCCGACACCGGATAGAGGCCGCCGAGCACGGCATCCGCATTGGCGCCGCCTTCCCACGCATCGCCTTCGTAGGACAAGTCAACCTGAACGGCGCCAAGAGTGAGTATCCCTGGGAGGATTTCCCAGCCTTCGAGCAGCACGAGCCCAACCGCGAATGAGCTGATGATCGTCGCTGCACCGGGAGCCAGCTCCAGCGCGAGCGTCAGCTCGCCGAGCGCCAGCTTCGAGCTGACCTCGCCGAGCGCCGGCAGGGTGGCGTTCAGTGACTGCAACGGCCCCCCGAGACCCACCGCTCCGAGCAGCTCTGTAATCGTGCACGGTTCGACGGCCGGGTCCGAATATGCGCTCAGCGTGTAGGACCAGACCTGCGTCGAGTCCGCCAGCGGCTCGGCCGACAGCTCGGCGGTCAACGTCTTTTGGCCGATCGCGAACTCGAATTCGACGGCCAGCGCCAGCTGGCGCTGTGCGCTGTCGAGCGGATTTAGGATCCGCACGTTCAGCGAGCTGGCGCTGGGCGCCGGCCAGCCGCTTGGCAGGATACGTTGCCAACCGCTGAACGACACCGTTCCGTACACCTCCACGAGTTCGTAGGGTTCGGCCCCCGGGCCCGGCTGGCGCAGCACGATGCCCGGCGAGGAGAGTGACAGCGCCGATAGGCTCGAGTTGGCCAGTGGAACGACCAGCGCGCCGAGGTCGGGCGAGCCCGGTAGCAACGCAAGCAGGCTGGTCAGGTTGGCCGAGCCGGGTAGCGAGAGCTCCAGCGTGCAACTCTCCCTCGTCAATGGCGCGCTCGCCGCCAGCGTCATCGACGCTACGGTGGCGCTGGCCTGGAGCGCGACTTCCATGCCCGGCAGGCGCGCGTCGGCGACGCTCAACACGACCTTTGAGATCGCGAGCGTGAAACCTTCGATCGTCGCGTGGATGGGGCTCGGGGTCTGAGCCACGATGCGCGCCGATACGATCTCGGTATCGCCCGAGGCCGTACGTTGGGTTTGGACTTGCGAGGCGGCGTGGTCGAGCAGCCATTCGGCGATACCTGCGCCGGCGATGAACGACGGTGCTCGCAGCAATAGATCTTCCGCGTTGGCTTGGGCCCCAACGAACGCGCTCAGCAGTGTTCCGAGCGTGAGATTCGACCAGCTGGCTGGGTCCATCGCCACTTCGTGTAGGTACTGGTCCAGCGGGCGTGTGCGCGTGGGTTCGGCCATCTGGGCGCGCTCGCCGACCACGATCCCGGTGGTAGTCGTGACGCTAGCGGACATCGTCAGCGCTTCGGTGGCGTCGCGCGCGATCGTCACGGTCGCGGAGGCGATCGTCTCTTGCTGATCTTCCACGGTGAACGTGAGCGGGACGCCGAGCTCGATCGCGATGCTCGCCGCGCTGAGGAGCGGGCCATACTCGTCGAGCGTGTATTCGACGGTGGAGCGGTCGAGGTCGGCGCTCCAGCCGAGCACGCGCTCGATCACGTGCAGCGCGAGCTCCCCGATGAGCGTGTCGGCGGCCACGGGGCCGACGAGCTGAGGCAACACCTGCAAACAGCTGAGCGGCTGGGCGGTGGGCACGCCGACGGCCTGGCAGAACGCGCGTAGCGTGACCGGCGTCGCGACCTCAACCTGCGCCCCGCGCGGGGCGGTCGATTGGAGCCCGAGCGGCCGGCGAGCATCGAGGGCCGTGACCTTGACGATCGAGAAAATCGCCAGCGCGGGCGACTTGAAGTCGGTGGTCAGGTATTTCTGGCTTGCGTCAGTGCACACATAGGACGGTGGCGTGCCGAATCCAGCCGCGGGCACCATCAGCGCGTTGCCGGATACGCCGCGCCCGGGTGGCGCTACGAGCCGGAGCAGCCGTGTCGGGGTCCGCGGGGCTGTCGAGCCGATGATTCGCACGCGGATGTCGTCGAAGCTCGCCGGATAGGGCGGCAGACCGGGGTTGGTAAGTGACAGCGTCCACGCCTCGTCGAGGTTAAAGCTCTGCGGAATGGACGACAAGGAGATCGTCAAGTCATCGGCGATTTTGAGGAACTCGGTCTGACCGCCAACCTCGACTCGAAACTGAAACTTGTCGTCGGGCAGCGTGCGCTCGGGGATCGTCGCGGCGCGGTTTTTTTGGAACTGGTCGTGCAGCTCGTCGCGTCTGAATCCACTCGCGATCGGCACGGTCGTTTTCAGCGGGTCGAGCAGCGCGGGGTCCTCGGCGTTGCCCAAAGCGCTCATGTCGAGCACGATCCGCGCTCCCTTGTTGAGATAGCGGATGGACATCGACGTGGGCCACTGCGGTGCGAGCAGTCCCAGGCGGTCGAGATTGACCGCATAGCCGTCGGTCACAAAGACGCAGACTTTGCGGTTGGCCTGCGCCGCGGCCACGGAAATCGCGGCGAGCGTCTCTACGCTCGGGTGACGATAGCTTGAGTCGGCCGAGATCACGTAGTTCTTCGCCTGCAGACCGGCGAAGAAGGACTTCAGCTGCTGGAAGGCCATCGCCGCGAGAAATACATCGGCAAACAGCTCGGGCGTCAGCTTGCCAAACCACGAGGGCGAAAGTGGAGGGAGGGTCGCCTCGCGCGAGCGCTTGGTGCCGCGCCCGGGCACGCTCACCCGTCCGGTAGCCAGCGCCTGGCCCGCGAGCGATAGGTAGAGGTCGTGCCAGATCTGCGCGACCAGGAACTGCTTACCCACGAATACAAACGGTTTGGCGTCGCCGTTTTGGATATTGAGGATTGTCTGGTCAAATGCCGTGCGCAACGCATTGATGAGATCGACCGTTACCACGCGGTTGCCCGTGGCGACCTCGTCCAGCGTTTTGGCGGCCGCCGCCGCGTCGCCCGGCGACAGGCGCAGGGGCAGCGGCATGCAAATCCTGTCCCATTCAGCCCGGGCCGATCCGATACACAGCAGCGCGTACTGTTGGCAGGCAAGCACTGGGACGGTGCCGAGCAGCTCGCCGCGCTGCGAGTTGCGCATGCTGCCGTGGTGGGGAACCTTGAAGATCGACAGGCTTTTGTCCCCGGGCCCCGACACACAGTCTGCGACGAACGGCGCCACCAGATAGCCCGCGCTGTCCCCGGTGAACACCATCTTTCTGGAACGATGGAACATCAGCACACTCGCCAGATTGTCTGGGTCTGTGTCCACGGTCCGGGTGCGGCCGAGTGAGAGTGTGGCCGGACGGCTATAGACCGAGTAGCCGAGGGGCGCGTTTTCTGCGAACTTGAACGCTTGAAATAGTGGGCCCTGGTAAGACTGGTTGGCCGAGAAGGCGAACTGTCCGATTAGGTGCGTGAGGGTTCCCTCGTCGATGTCCATCTGATCTCTGAGGATCTGCGTGACCAACGGGCCGTTGAAGACCAGCGGCTTCTCGGGCGTAGGCTGGGTCGCACCCTTCGGCGCGAGGAAGCGTTTGAAGATCGCGGCGATGCCGCCGTAGTGGTCCTCGTGCGCATGCGAAACGATCACGGCATCCGGCGCCACTTCTGTCGCACTGCGATTCATTTCGCGAGAAACAGCACGCAGCGCCGACATGTAGTAGCGGTAGTAAGGCGCCGACCGCGTGGACGCAGCGCTGGTCGCCTGCCCCTTGGTCATGTAGCCTTGGGGCCCGCCGTCCAGCAGGTACAGCTTGTCACCATCCTCCACGATCATCGCGTCGCCGCGACCGGCGTAGACCACGTGTAGTCGAATCGCCACCGCTCACGCGCCGCTCAGCCGGGGTGAGGTGCCGCATCGCTGGATGGGAGGCGGACGCATAACGAGCGCTTGCCGCCTCGCCAGAAGCTTGACAGCGTGGCTCTGCGATCGCCGCCGGAGCGACACGCGCACAGCAAAGATTCATAAGTCCATTTAACAGGATTCATCCAAATAGATTACACTTCTGCTCGCGCTCGCCAGCTCGCCTCCACCAGCTCGCGCCCGGCAATGCGTGCCCGGCAGCGTCCGCTAGGCGACGTCGATGAGACGATCGGGTCCCACATCGTTGCTCGCGCCCACATCACGGATCAGGTCGAGCTCGCCGTTCTCACAGATCTCGCTCGCGATGCCCACCTGGCCTCAGGCGACAGGACATGTGGACCGCCTTGGACAACCGCAACACCAAGCCGTCCGCCGGGTTTGCAATTCATCAAGAACTTGCAACCGCCAACCATCGGACACATCGCGAAAGCTCTACTGCGAGCGCTGGTGGTCGCGCTGCTGCTCGGCATGGCGCCGGCGCCTGCCGGAGCCGCCCCGTTGCTCGGCTGGTCGGCGCCCACGATGTTCGACGCAAGCGGGACCCCGACTGCCGTCTCCTGCGCCTCAGAATCGCTGTGTGTCGCTGTTGACCACCAGGGAGACGCGTTCAGCGTCTCCGATCCGACGGCCCCCACGCCCTCCTGGAGTCCCCCCGCCGCGATAGATCCGGGCGGGTCCTTGAGCGCGGTCTCGTGCGCTTCGGACGGCCCATGCGTGGCGGTCGACGACCACGGATACGCGTTCGTGGAGCTTCAGCCAGGTTCCTCTTCGTGGTCAGCGGCGGCTTCGATCGACGGCGGCACGGCGCTAACGGGGGTCTCGTGCCCCTCCGCGTCGCTGTGTGTCGCGGTAGACGAAGCGGGCGACGTGCTGATGAGCGAAAACCTCAGATCGGGTGACTGGACACACGCAGGCATCGACCCTGGGCATCGCCTACTGGCCGTGTCGTGCTCTTCACCGTCACTGTGCGTGGCGGTTGACAACGCGGGCGAGGCGTGGACGAGCATTCACCCCACCGAAGAAGCGTGGCGTCCGCAGAGAATCGACTTTGGCGAACTGACAGCTGTGTCATGCTTCGCGGCGCAAACCTGTCTCGCCGGGGACAGCGCCGGTGACGGGCTCGCAAGCGCCGACCTCACCGCCGCGACACCGACATGGAACCTGACGTCGATCGACGGCGACGAACGTCTCACCGGCGTCTCCTGTGCGTCCTCGGGACTGTGCGTCGCGGTCGATGATCGTGGCGAGGCGCTGACAAGCGACGATCCGGCCACGCCAACCCCATCATGGAGCGCCGCGAGCGTCGATTTGGAGCCGCTGGCGAGCGTATCCTGCCTGCCGGGCGGCTTCTGCATGGCCGTGGACACGGCCGGACGCTCACTTGCGGCGCGGGTCCCGGCACCGACGGCAACGACGCTGGCGCCTACGGAAGTAACCTCCGCCGGCGCGATCGTGGCTGGCGCCGTAAACCCTAACGACGCGATGCTCGAAACGTGCCGGTTCGAATACGGCAGCGCGCTGCCCTACACACAGTCGGCCCCCTGTTCGGCGCTGCCCGCGGCAACCGGCGGCACCCAGGACGTTTCCGCGCTGTTGTCGGGGCTCGCGCCCAATACCACCTATCACTACCGGATTCTCGCCTCCAGTCCAGCGGGCACAAGCGGGGGTGGGGACGAGACATTCACGACGGCCGTCTCCTCGCAGGTGGCGCTCGTGTACCCGCGCCCCTCGATCACGGGCACCCCCGCCGCAAACCAGCTGCTCACCTGCCACCCAGGTACGCCCACGGGCACTACAGCCCAGCTGACCTACGCGTGGCTGCGGGACCTGATCCCGATCCCGGGGAGCGCCGGATCGACCTACACGGTCAAGTATCAGGACAGTGGCCACCACCTCCAGTGTCAGGTCACGGCAACCGATGGCGGCGGCAGCGCGACGGCGAAGAGCGCCTTCGTGACGATTCCCGTCGGGGGCGCGCCGGCGTCCGCGGGCGAGACCGTCATAGGCAAAGCAGCCTTCAGAAACGGGAAGCTCGGCGTGCCGATCGCCTGCTCTCCGCACGCCGCCGAGGGCTGCCAGATCAGGCTGCGTCTCACCGTCACCGAGACGCTGAGCGGCAAGCGCGTCGTGGCGGTCGCGGCACGATCGAAGCCCGACGCCCACGAGAGCGCCGCGGTCCTCCACCACCTGACGGTCACGCTCGCGAGCGTCCACGCGCGTCTCGCGCCAGACACGCACAGAACGCTCAGCGCTCCGTTGAGCGCGATCGGTCGGCGTCTGCTTGGCTCCGCCAGGCACCTCATTGCGTACCTGTATGTGAGCGGGACCGTGATCGGCGTGATCGAATCGCAGCTCGCTCGCCAGCTCGTTGCGCTCAGCGCGTCGTCCACCAGCGCATCGACCCATGCCGCCCGCCAGCGCTAGTCGCCCGATCCTGGCGGCGTGGCTGGCCGTCGCGTTGGCATTCGCCGTCCCCCAACCGGCCGCGGCCTCGGCACGGCGCGCGCTCACACGCCCACAAGCAACCTTCGCGCGTACAGGATCAGCACGGCACGCGCGCAGCGCGGCGACGAGCGTTCTAGCGGCCACCCCCTACATGGGCTGGGACACCTACTTTGCGCTCGGCGGCAACTACAGCGAGGCGACGATCCTCACCGAGGCGAGCCAGCTCATATCGCTCGGCCTGGAGAAGCGCGGGTACCGCTACGTGTGGCTCGACGTCGGCTGGTGGCATGGGACCCGCAACGCGGCCGGTCAGATCACCGTCAGCCCGACGCAGTGGCCTCACGGGCTCGCGTGGCTGACGCGCACGCTGCACGCGGCGGGACTGCTCGTCGGCATCTACACAGACGCGGGCCCGGACGGTTGCGGCGGCGCCGGACAGGGCAGCTACGGGCACTACCAACAGGACGCCAACACGTTCGCATCCTGGGGCTTTGACGCGGTGAAGGTCGATTTCTGCGGCGGCGCTGAACACAACCTCGATCCGGCTAGCGCCTACTCCGCGTTTCACGCGGCGATCGAGGCGAACTCGAGCCACCGCTCGATGCTGCTGTCTATCTGCAATTTCCTGCAACCCGAACAGTACGGGGAAGGCAAGCCCATGCTGGACGAATCGGCCTTCTCCTCCTACACCTTCGGCCCGAGTGTGGGCAACAGCTGGCGCACCGACACCGACGTGGGCTTTCCGGGCGACGTGCCCTTTGCCGACGTGCTGCGCAACATGGACGCCGACGCGGCGGCACCGCAAGCGGCCGGCCCAGGGCATTGGAACGACCCCGACTATCTCGCCCCAGACCAGGGAATGTCCGCGACCCAGTTTCGCAGCCAACTCAGCATGTGGGCGATGCTGGCGGCACCGTTGATGATCAGCGACGACCTGACGAAGATCGGCCCGGCGAGCCTCGCGACGGTGCAGAACACCGAAGCGATCGCGATCGACCAGGACCCGGGCGCAGTGCAGGGCACGCTCCTGTCCACATCCGGCAACGGACAGGTCTGGGTCAAGCCACTGATCGACGGCTCCCGTGCGGTCGCGCTGCTCAACCGCGGCTCGAGCCCGACGAGGATCGAAACGAGCGCCACCGCGATCGGTCTGCCGCTCGCCTCAAGCTACGACCTCCGCAACGTGTGGACACACATGACACGCTCGACCCGCGGCTCGATCGACGCCGAGGTCCCAGGCGACGGCACTGTGCTGCTGCGCGTCTCAGTGCAGTAGCGCCCAACCGACCAAGCACGCCTGACCAGCGTGCCCTTCCTTGCGGGCGACCCGCACCGCCGTCCTCGTACAGTCCTACTCTCTAACAATGGCGATTGGGTCGACTCACCGCGGCGCTGCGTCGTCCGGGCACAGCCGAGGTCGCGTCCTGCTGGGCATGGGAGCGGTGGTGGCGATCGCGATCGTGGTGCTGGCGGCGGCGGTGCTGGCGTGGTCCGGTGTGACGCTCGCGAGCGACTCCACTGCGCTCGCACGAGTGAGCGTACAACCGTTGGGCGGAACGATCGAGCGTGTTCAAGCGTTCGGTCCAGACGGGCAGAGGGTGCCGCTCGCGGTGAACGGCGGGCGCTTGACTCCGCTGAAGCGGCTGACCCCGGGTGAGCAGGTGTCGGTGGTCGTGGACGTTCGCCGGCCGGGATGGCTCAGCTGGGCGCTGGGCAGCAACCGTCACGAGCAGTTGACGCTGCGCGCCCCGGTTGCGCAAGTGAGCGAGCAGTGGCTCACCGTCTCCGCTGGCTCGACGGTGCGGGTGAGCTTTGACCAGCCGGTGAGCGCGATCGCCTACGGAAGCGCAGGTGGCTTGACCCACCACGCGCTGAGCAGCCCACGGAGCTCGGTCTCACTCGGGACCCAGCCGGCCACGGGAGCCATGGAGATCGCCGCCGCCGCACGTCCGTGGGAGAGCGTTGGCGCTCCCACGCAGGTGAGCTGGTTCCCTCCCTCGCGTTCTCCCGTGATGGTCACCCTTCCCGTCGCGGGCACGTCAATCTCGCCCGCCACCCCGATCTACCTGACGTTCTCAAAGCCAGTGAGCGAAGTCCTCGGCTCAACTCGCCCACAGCTCTCACCGAGCACGTCGGGGCAGTGGCGCGAAGTGAATAGCCACACGCTCGTATTCAGTCCGTCGGGTTTCGGGGCGGCGCTCGGCTCCCAACTACACGTCCGGCTTCCGCGTGCGGTCTCGGTGACCGCGCAGGCGGGAAACGGGCTGCGCACAACCAACCAGGTCGAATGGGCAGTGCCTACCGGCTCGACGCTGCGCCTGCAGCAACTGCTTGCCCAGGCGGGTTACCTGCCGGTCGAATGGCAGCCCTCGGGCGCTGCTGTGGCGCGCACGCCCAACGCAGAGGCGCAGGCGGCTGTTGTAGCGCCGAGCGGGAGCTTCAGCTGGCGTTATCCGAACACGCCACGGCAGCTACAAGCGATGTGGACCCCGGGACATGCGAACGCGATCACGCGCGGCGCCGTGATGAAGTTCGAGAACACCAACAACATAACCGTGGATGGCCTCGCGGGACCGACGGTTTGGCACATGCTGCTCAGCGATGCGATCACCGGCAAGGGCCTGAACAGCGGCGGCTACACCTACGTGTATGTGCACCGTGAAGTCCCGGAGACGCTCACGCTTTGGCACGATGGCCAGACGGTCTTGACTTCGCCCGCGAACACGGGCATCTCCGGAGCGGAAACCGAACTCGGCACTTTCCCTGTGTTCGAGCACATCCCCGAAGGCACGATGAGCGGCACCAACCCGGATGGCTCCCACTACGAAGATCCTGGGATCAAGTGGATCAGCTACTTCAACGGGGGCGACGCGCTCCACAACTTCGACCGCGCCTCATTCGGCACTCCACAGAGCCTTGGCTGCGTCGAGCTCCCGCTCGCTGCCTCCGCGGAGATCTGGCCCTACACGCCGATCGGCACGCTCGTCACGATCGAAACCTGAAGGGCTCGTGTTGCTGCATCAGTTGTGCAGGATACCTCGCTAGGTCGAGCCCTCACCCCTGTGCCGCCTGGAGCTCTCGCTCGAGCTCATCGGGGTTCGCGGCGAGCGAGCGCTCGGTGCTCTTTTGCGCCCGCGTGAGGGCCTTGTCGAGCTGCTCCTGCAGACGCGACTTGCCGATCACGATCATCGCCGCCTGCCCATCATCGAGCAGCTCTCCCAGCTCCTTGGCGTCGTGGCGCGACATGCCGCGAAAGATGTGTCCGAGCACACCGCCACCCACGCCGCCCACGACCGCCGCCCCAACAATCGAGGGCGGGAAAAGAATGCCCACGACAGCGCCGACAGCAACACCGGTCCAGGCGCCGTGCTGGGTCGGCTTCTCGTGCTTCATCACATGGACTTTGCCCTGATCATCCTTCGACACAAGCGCGACGTCATACGTACCGACCAAATCGGCGGCGTGCAGCTCGAGTAGCGCCTCGTAGTCGGCTTCGGCATCTCGTAGGTCAGAATAAGCCGCTGCGTAAACAAATACAGGATTATTGTTCATCATTATCTCCTTTTTGTGAAAACGCTATATCAACGTGTCCATGGGCTCGCTAGAGAGCTCAATGACGTTGAACCAGGTGTCGAAGGTCTCGAGCAACCCGACCAGCGGATCGCGCGTCGGGGCGGTGCGAAGCGTGTAAGTGTTGTGCAGCGTGAGGCAGCAGCTCTCAGCGGCTGTGAGCGCGCCAAGCTCCTTGACAAACCACTGCATCTCGGCCGGCGCCTCAGTGTCCGGGCCAGCAGGAGCTCAAACGTCAAAGCGACGATCTGAAGCTTTTGCCCGGTCTCGATGATCTCCTCGGTCGGCGTGATCAGTGTCGCCGCCCCGATCGACGCACCGATACCCAGCCCAACGCCAACGTGTCCATCGCGGGTCCAGTCTGCATTACCAAATGGTCCCCGGAACCAGATTTCGGTAAACACGAGCCGTGCGATACCTGCGTCTCCACACTTGCCGCGACATCGGTGGCCACCCGAGAATGAGGTCCCTAAGAAGTAGTCTCAAAATGAAGGTTTTGGTTGGTTGTAGCCAGAAGTAGTTGTGCGTCAACGCGATCGGAGAGGATGTGGCGCATGGTGCAGCGGCTGGTTAGTGACGAGTTCTGGTCGCGGGTGGAGCCGGTGATCCCGGTGGTGGAGCGCCGGCGGCGCTATCCCGGCCGCAGGCGTGTTGATGATCGTGCCTGTCTTGAGGCGATCATGTATGTGCTCAAGACGGGATGTCAGTGGGCGATGGTCCCTGCGTCTGAGGCCGGGTGCACGGGTAAGACGGCGTGGCGGCGGATGGACGAGTGGGACAAGGCAGGGGTCTGGGACGAGTTGCATGACCAGCTGTTGGCTGAGCTGAATGCTCAGAACGGGATCGACTGGAGCACCGGCGTTGTTGACGGCTCTTCCCAGCGCGCGGTTTTTGGGGGCACTTCACAGGCCCGTCCCCGGTCGATCGCGCGAAGAATGGCGTCAAGACCCACGCCCTGACCGATTCCCAGGGTGTGCCACTGGCGGTCACGGTCAGCGCCGGGAACCGCCATGACGTCACGCAGCTGTTGCCGTTGATCGATCTGCGCCGTGACGCTCCGATCGCTGGCAAGGTCGGGCGTCCGCGCGGGAAGACCGACCGTGTGCTCGCTGACCGCGGCTATGACTACGACAAGTACCGCCGCGAGCTCCGCAGCCGCGGAATCGTCCCCGTGATCGCCAAGCGCTGCACTGAGAACGGGTCAGGGCTTGGGCGGGAGCGGTGGGTCCTGGAGCGCACTATCAGCCACCTTCACCAGCCCCGCCGGCTACGGCAGTGCTATGAGCGCAGCGACCGGTTCCGGCTCGCGTTTCTCAAGCTGAGAGCGTGTCAGCTTTGCTTCCTACGACTCCAAACCTCATTTTGAGACAACGTCTAAGTACGTAGTCGTCCTGCGCGTTGAGCGGCGCGCGACATAGGTCAGCTCCGCGACGTACTGAGCCACTCTGTTGACGATCCGGCGTTCGCGCACATCTACTACAGATCCAGCGGGCTATCGACGTAGCCGACAATCGGTAATTAGGCGGTAGGCTAGAACAACCGGTGCCATCCAGCGCTGGTAAATAGAGGAGGTTTAAATGCGAGGTGTTGGCAGCGCATTGTTCGTCGGCATTCTGTTGATGGTGGCGGGCATTCTCAACATCATCTACGGCATCGCAGCGGTAGGAAATGCACACTTCTTCATCAACGACACACAGTTCGTCTTCTCGACCCTCCACACATGGGGATGGATCACGATCATTCTCGGCATCATCCAGCTGACCGCGTCACTCTCGCTCTTTGGCGGAGGCGCTTACGGGCGCGTGGTCGGGATCGTGGCAGCGAGCCTCGGTGCGATCGGCGCCCTGCTCGATGTCGGCGGCGCCCACCCATGGTGGTCGCTTGGCATATTTGCGATCTGTCTGGTCTGTATTCACGGCCTGGCGGTACTCGGCGAGCCCGATACCGCTTGAGCAATCAAGTCGTGGGAGTCCGGGGATCCCCGGACTCCCACGAACATATGCCGACCACAGAGGCGCCATATATTTTGGGCTGCGCCTGACTGGACCACGTGCGGTCAGCACGCTGTTGAGGCTATGCGCGCATAGCGCACCCGGACCGCGCACTACGCTTTACGGCATGAAGGATGAACTGATCATGCGCCGGGCCAGCCCTGGCCTGGAGTGCTATATCGATTGCTATTGGGGCTACGAGCACTGGGCCCCGGGACCCACCCGTCAGCGCGAGCCGCTTTCGACGGGAGCTGTGTTGATCTTCGGGCTGGGACCGCAGCTGGGTGTGATCGACCGCAATGATCCGGCCGGCCGGCCAGCGTGGTTTGGCTCATTCCTCGCAGGCCTCGACGATGTTTGTACGGTGATCGCGCATGACGGCGTGATGCGCGGCATACAGGTCAATCTGACACCGCTTGCGACCAGGATGGTCTTTCGAGTGCCGATGTATTCGCTCGCGCGCGAGGTCGTGGCGTTGGAGGATCTGCTCGGTGTTGAGGGGCGCTTGATCGAGGAGCAGCTGATGGAAGCTGCCAGTTGGGAGAAGCGCTTTGGGCTGGTGGAGACCATGCTGGCCCGTAAGCTCGCCGACGCCGAGGCGCCGCCACCGGACGTTGACTGGGCCTGGCGACGCCTGGTAGCGGCACGTGGACGTCTTCGCATCGCCGATCTCGCGGCGGAGCTGGGGTGTAGCCGCAAGCACTTGGCGGTGCGCTTTCGCGAGCATGTCGGCCTGCCTCCAAAGCTCCTCGCGCGCATGCTGCGCTTCCGTCACGCGAGCGACCTCATAGAGGCGTTCGCCGGCGGGAGCCTCGCCGAGGTCGCCGCACTCTGCGGCTACTACGACCAGGCGCACCTAGATCGCGACTTCCGTGATTTCGCCGGCACCACACCCACGGCCTACCTAGCAGAGCGGGTTACGTTCGTCCAAGACAACAGCGCGGCCGTGTCGTAGCCTCGGCGCCAATCCGACTGAGGAGTAGAGATGACCGATCACACACAGTCCAACATCTATCCGACGATGCGTTTTACCGATGCTGACGCGGCGCTCGAGTGGCTCGCGCGCGCGTTTGGATTCAAGCAGTGCGCGGCCCATCGTGACGAGGATGGCACGATCCGTCATGCCGAGATGTCGCTGGGCAACGGCATGATTATGTTTGGACAGGGCGATCCAGCATCGCAGGCGATCTATGTCGCCGTCGAGGATGCGGACGCTCACTATGCGCAAGCGAAGGCGGTCGGTGCGGAGATCACGCGCGAGATCGAAGACACGCCCTACGGCACACGCGAGTACTCGGCGCGCGACATTGACGGCCACATGTGGCACTTCGGCACATACCATCCCGAACCATAGGCTGAGCGATAGTGGTCTCCCAAGAACAGGCCCGCCAGCTCGCGCTCGGACTGCGTGACGCGATCGAACAGGATCATCATGGCCGACCATCCTTCCGCGTCGCCGGCAAGATCTTCGCGACGCTGTGGGACGAGGACCACATGAACGTGATGCTCGACGAGGACGGAATCCACACCGCCGTCCAGAGCAAGCCCGAGATATGCCACGAGGTCTGGTGGGGCAAGCGCCTGCGCGCAGTCTCCGTGAACCTGCAACACACCACCGACGATCTGCTTGCCGATCTACTTGCCGACGCCTGGGAGAACAAGACCCAAAGGAGCCTGATACGTTCCTAGGAGCCGGCATGGTGAGCATCTGCGGTGTCCAACAGCCCGATCAGGACACTGACGTCGAGGATCAGCGCTCCCACTCGCCAAGAAGCCGATCGAGCTCGCCGTCCTATAGATACCGGTCGCGATACCCGCATGACGCCGCACCCGCGAGCCACGCGTCGCGAGGACGATCTCGCCATCGCCGAGCAGGCGAGCCGCGACAGTTACAGACCGCGGGCGAATTGGTGTGACTGGATCGTACTACCGCAGGAGATCGAGGTTTGGTCTACCGCCTCGCCGATGGCGGTGCGCTTGAGGCTCGTTCGTACTCGTCGTGCCGGCGCACCCACAACGGCTCCGAGGCACTCTCGTCGCGACCCTTCGGCGTCCAGTCCAGCAGGCCGTAGTAGGCCATCGCCGGCTCGAGGCCGCGGGCGGTCGTCACGTAGGTCCGATAGACGATCCCGTCCGATAGCGCGTACACGCTCAGTCCTGGCCCCTCAGAGACGTACCCCACCACGTCCGTACCGCACGAGTGCGCGTTCTCCTGCACGGTGGACGGGATCTCGCCCTCCAGGAACGGCTTCAGATCCTGCGTTGTGTGCAAAAAGCCGAGGTCACGGTTGAAGTCGCTGCCGCCACTTGAGACCCAGCCGATGCCCCAACCCATCCGCTCCCTGTAGGCGAGGAGCCTCTCGAGCGGCGCGCGGGAGGCCAGCAGCAGAGTGACGTCCCTGGCCCTCAGGTGGGCGACCTGGGGATCGAGCGTGTCAGCGATCGACGAGCAGACCGGGCAGCCTGCCTCGTAGGACGGCCCAAACATGAAGTGGTAGACGAGCAGCTGGGAGCGACCGTCGAAGAGATCGGCGAGGGTCTTCGTGCCGTCCTCAGTTTCGAACCGGTAGTCCTTCTCGACCGGAACCCACGGCAGTTCGCGCCTCTTGCAAGCCAGCTCGTCGCCGCGGCGAGTGAGCTCCTTCTCCTCCTTGAAAAGTTCGTCGCGCTCCGCCTGCCACTCCTCCTGTGTGCCAATCCTGTGCTCAGTCATAACCTCGTCTCCTTGTCTGTAGCTAATCGGACGCTCAAGGCGATCACCCATGCCGTGATATGGAGCCCATGTGCGGCCCCATCAGCGCTGGCTTTCCCATCTGCATGTGACGGGCAGGCGACATGCCCATCGCGCGCATCGCCGCCGGGCTTCCCGGGATCGTGAGCATGGGGACTCGGGCGGGTGCCGCGGCCACGCCGATCGCAATCGCCGCGAGCAGTGATGCGACTGCGGTAGTGGCCAGTGCGCGCCACGGCAGCAGCCTCTCGGCCGCGATCAGCCCGGAGATCAGCACCATCCACCCAACGCTCATGGCTCCGAGCGCGAACAGCGCGGCCATCAACGCCCAGCAGCAGCCCAGACACCAAGCGCCGTGTGCAACGCCTATGCGCAGCGCGCCGCGGTGGCCGTCGCGCCAGCCCGTTAGGAGGAACGCGCGCCGCTCTCGACATCTGGTCAGGCACGCGCTCTTTGACCGCGTGAGCTGATACAGCGCGGCCGCCGCGAGCACACCCGCGGCGGTGAAGCGCCCGGCGCGGTCCCACGCGAAGAGCCCGCCGTCGAGAGAGCGGCCTGCCTGCAGCAGCGCATAGGCGAGGAGCCCCGCCGCGGCCCAGACGGCGAAGTAAGCCGCTAGGAACAGCATCGTATCGCCGGCGTTGGCGGCTGGTTGGCGTTCGCGGCGCTCATGCTCAAGGGCGCGATAAGAAAGGATCATCGGCGTGATCGAGGGGAGCATCATCGCCGCCATCATCACCACCCACGTGCTGATGTAGAAGCCGAAGGCACCCGGGTTCGTTCCAGGCCCACCGTCCATGCCGGCCATCCTCAGATCGGTCGTCACCCACGCGACGCCGGCGAGCGTGAGCAGCGCGCCGACGAGCACAGCCTGCCCTCCGACACTGGTTGACTCTCTGCGGGCCACGAACAGGGTCGCTGACTGGACAGGTACGGGATCGGATGTCTCGTCCGGAAACCGGAGGTTGTGTAGCGGTTCAGTCATTCCAGTCGATGCGCCAGACATCATGCCCGCTCGTGTCTCGTTGGCGATCTACGGTGCTTAGCTCAGTCGTGAAAGGATGGCTCTCCGGCGGATCGGCGGCGATCACGGCCACGCTCGCGATGAAGGCAATCTCCATTTCGATCTCCCTTTTTAGGCGCTGCACAGCTCAACCAGTGAGATACCCCACTTCGGTCGTGTCTACTACCGCTGCTGCCCCGACACGCCCCTGGCTATGCCCTAGTAAGACCGCGTCCTGGGGGAGTTGACGTTGTAGGACGCATGTATTTAGAACGGTATGAAGTTGCTTTGCTGTGCACAGCGACGAGTTCAGCGACGCGCTCAATCGCTCCACCAGCCCTGGATCACTTCGCCGTCACCGTCGTGGCGAGCCCCGCACGCGATCACATCCAGTCCATCCGCCCCAGCCTCGAATGCGCGGATGACGCCAGGTGCGACCCGGATCGCATCGAGCGTGCCGAGCTCAACGATGTCCTCGTCGAGCTTCACACGGCCCGAGCCCGCGATAACGACATAGACCTCCTCAGCCTGCTCGTGCTTGTGCGCGAAGGGCTGACGCTTGCCGGGCTTCACCCGGTGGTAGCTCACGCCGGTGTGCTGCGCCTCAAGGTCAGCCTTGGCAAACCGCGCCTCCTGAAACTCGCCAAACCCAGCTTTGGGCGCAGCGTCCTCTATGTCGGTGAGCTTCTTCAGTGTGTATGACGTGGCCATTCAAACCTCCAGTTGCATCGGGTTTGTATGCTCTGCGTTGAGGCTAACGCCCCATTGCAGCTGATCCAAGAAGCCCAAAACCAGCGTCGATCAAGCAGTGAGGTCAGCGGCGGCTGCCTGTCGGCCGCAGGAATGCCGGCGCCGAACTCGGCTTCTTAGGCCCGGCCCGGCGGCGCTGCTCTCAATCACGCAGACCGGAGGACGTCCTCTCAGGCGGGCACGTACCGCGCATACACGACACCTGGAGAGTCGCCACCGCGCTCGTCAATGACGCGGAGGTCTGGATAAGACAGCGACATCTCCGACTTCGCACAAACCGTGACCGTCTGCACGTCTGAGTATTCAGACCGACCGAACGCGACGGGGCTGCGACCAATCAACTGGACCACGCCTTCAACCACGGCAGCGACGGAGCCCTGAGGGAAGCAGCTGTCACAAACGGTGAGGGTTGCGCTAATAGGTGTCGATGATGGAGAGACCGATCCACGATGAAGGCGATCTCCTGGGATCACTCAACTCGGATCCGCAAGCCTTCGCCGCTTTCTATCGCCTATTCGAGCGACCGACACTTGGCTTCTTCATGCGGGCCACAGGTCGCCCCGAGCTCGCTGCCGATCTCACGGCTGAGACCTTCGCTCGCGCACTCGAGGCCGTTGAGAGCTATGACCCATCCAGAGGCCGAACTGATCAGTGGCTGTTCGGGATCGCGCGCAACGTTCTGGGTGCGAGCTATCGCGAAGGGCGAGTACAGTCGACGGCTCGCGAGCGGCTTGGCCTACCGCAATTGGTACTCGACGACCATGTCAATGAGACCATCGCACGGCTGACAGAGGGTGAGAACCATGCGACTGTCGCCCTCGCACAGCTTTCTGAAGAGCAGCAGCGAGCGATTCACGCCCATGTGGTGCAAGACCGCGACTACGCAGACATAGCGGCGGAGCTGCGGTGCTCGGAGGCCGTCGTACGCCAACGGGTCAGCCGCGGACTTCGCACCCTACGAACGAGATTGGCTGGTGAACGATGAGCGTCCTCCCGCAGCTGGAGCATGACCTTCTCGAGGCAGCCAACCGCAGGCTCTCAGCACGTGACGATGAGGGCTCACAGTCAGTTGGGCGCCACCGGACACCTTGGTGGCTACCGTTCAAAGCCGCGGCAATCGCCATGGTGCTGGCCATCGTGGGAGGCGCAATCGCCCTCGCCGCGACCGGCATGCTCACCGGCAGCCCGGTGAAAGAGCAGGGAAGGCCTAGCCCGAACGCTGGCATCGGTCTTCCCGCCCCCGGAGGGTTGCGTTTGCTGGCACTGCGCGCAGCAGACCCGGAAGGCGGCCTGCCGTGGGGCATGCGACTCGTCCACACCACCCGTGGAGAGATCTGCGTGCAGGTCGGGCGCCTCGACGACGATCAGCTCGGCCAACTCGGTATCGACGGCGCATTCCACGACGATGCGCGCTTTCATCCGCTCGCGCCGGACATCCTTCCCCAATACAGCGACAGCGGCGACGTCAGCTGCATCCTTGACGGGCAGATCGCGATCGGCAGTTGGTCAAGCGGGGACCGCAGCGCAGCCCCGAACTCGCCGGAACTCACCAGATTCAAGCCGACAGCCAAGGATCTGCGATCGATCTCATGGGGGCTGCTAGGGCCACACGCCGTGAGCGTCACCTACCACACCACCGACGGCGTGCGGACCCGTCAGGTGGCCCCCGAGACCGGCGCCTACCTGATCGTAAGCGCAGTCAGCCGCGTACCCCACAGCCTTGGCGCGGGCGGGGAGCTCCTCGGATGGACCTCGGGACACGAGGTTGCCGCCCAGATCTACGGCGGGATAGGCGGCACTGTGATCGCGGCGACCTATCGCTTCGGCTCGTTCACCTGCTCGATCGGCCACGGCGCGCCGGTGACCACAAGTTGCCACATGCCCCCTAGCACCCCCATGAGCGCCTTCAATCCAACCCGCAGTCTGCATCGACCGGTACACGTCAAGACGGTGCTCCAATCCCCAGATGCCTGCAGCAAGGCCTTCCTGCTCGACCCTTGCTACCGGGCCGAGGTCGAGTTCCGGGCGCCGTATGCGGTTACAAATGCCGGCTCGGAATACGCCGTTGAAGCGAGTTCGCATTGCAAGAACGCGCGACCGAGCAGCTGGTCGATAAATCACGACATCAAGCGGGGTGAAACAGTCCACACCCTGTCCACTGGGCTCTTCAGGCTGTGTGCCGCCGCGGACGAGTTCGAGGTTCGCTACCTAAACCAGAGCCTGCAGGGGCCCTCGGCGGGCTCGCCTCACGAATCGGTCATCTTCGGAACCGGGATCCTTCGCGAAAATTAGAGACGGCACTACCTAAAACGTGCGGCGTAACACGCGTGCGCACTTGCAAATATGTCCCACGCTCGCTGGACGATACCGTTTGGCGCGTGCTCGGCCTGCCTTCCACTGTTACTACGTGCCTGTTCGACCTGGATGGCGTGCTGACGCAAACAGCCAAGATGCACGCCGCCGCCTGGAAGCAGATGTTCGACAGCTACCTGCGCCGACGAGCCGTTCAGACCGGCGAAGTATTCGTCCCGTTCGATCAAGATCGCGATTACGACGAATACGTTGACGGCAAGCCCCGCTACGACGGCGTGCGCTCATTCCTGTGCTCGCGCGGCATCGAGCTACCCGAGGGTGGGGAGGGTGGGGAGGGTGGGGAGGGCGGGGAGGGCGGGGAGGGTGGGCCCCCCAACCAGCCGGGTGTAGACACGATCCACGGCCTTGGCGACCTCAAGAACAAGATCGTGCTCGAGCTCATTCATGGGCATGGCGTCCAACCCTACGAGGGCTCGGTTCGCTACGTGAAAGCCGTCCGAGCCGCCAAGCTACGCCGCGCCGTAGTCTCATCGAGCACTAACTGCCGCGATGTCCTCGCCGCGGCGGGCATCGAGGGTCTGTTCGAAGTGATCGTCGACGGCCTCGTCGCCGAACGTAAGCACTCCCGGGGCAAGCCTGCGCCGGATACGTTTCTGGCCGGTGCGCGGGCCTTGGGCGTCGAGCCAGCCCAGGCGGCGGTGTTCGAGGACGCGCTCGCCGGTGTCGAGGCTGGCCGCGCGGGGCACTTCGGCTTTGTGGTGGGCATCGACCGGGTCGGTCAGGCGGCCGCCTTGCGGACTCACGGCGCAGATGTCGTCGTAGCGGATCTGGCCGAACTGCTCGAGGCGTCATGATCAAGAATGCGGGTTTCCGCGTGGAGCCCTGGGCCGTGCGTGAGGCAGAGCTCGACCTCGACAAGCTCGTGCAGACGGAGTCGGTGTTCGCACTGGCCAACGGCCACATCGGCCTACGCGGCAACCTCGACGAGGGCGAGCCATTTGGTTTGCCCGGCACTTACCTCGCCGGCTTCTACGAGGTGCGACCACTGCCCTACGCCGAGCCGGCCTACGGCGATCCGGAGGCCGGCCAGACGATCATCAATGTGACCAACGGCAAGATCATGCGTCTGCTCGTCGACGATGAGCCGCTCGACATCCGCTACGGCGAGCTGCGCAACCACGAACGGGTGCTCGATCTCCGCGCAGGGGTGTTGCGCCGTACGCTCGAGTGGCGGTCTCCCGCTGGACGTTCTGTGCGGATCACCTCGACGCGCCTGGTCTCATTCGCCCAGCGGGCGGTCGCGGCGATCCTCTACGAGGTCGAGGCGCTCGACGGCAAGACACCGGTGGTCGTGCAGTCCGAGCTCGTCGCCAACGAGATGCTGCCGGGCACCGAGAGCGATCCCCGCGCCGCGGCAGCGCTCGCGACACCATTGCACTCTGAGCACTTTGGCGAGCGCGACACCCGTGTGATCCTCGAGCACTCGACCCGCGTGAGCGGGCTGACGATGGCCGCCGCGATGGATCACACCATCGATGGGCCACAAGGCACCACGACGACCGCGGAGAGCTTCGCGGACCTCGGTCGGCTGCTCGTGATCGCGGATGTGGCACCCGGAGAACCCCTTCGCGTTGTCAAGTTCTTGGCGTACGGGTGGTCTAGTCAGCGCTCTCAATCGGCGATCATCGACCAGGTCGCAGCAGCCCTGGCGGAGGCCCGGCATCACGGCTGGGACGGTCTGCTTGCCCAGCAGCGTGCATACCTCGACGACTTCTGGGATCGCGCGGACGTGGAGATCGAGGGTGACACCGAGCTGCAGTTGGCCGTTCGCTTCGGACTCTTCCACACCCTCCAGGCCGGCGCGAGGGCCGAGCAGCGGGCGATCGCCGCCAAGGGCTTGACCGGGCCGGGCTACGACGGACATGCCTTCTGGGACACGGAGACATTCGTCCTGCCCGTGCTGACCTACACGGTTCCACACGCGGCCCGCGACGCCCTGCGATGGCGCTATCTCACCCTCGAGCTCGCGAAGGAACGAGCGACCTCGCTCGGGCTTGCGGGCGCCGCGTTCCCGTGGCGGACGATCCGCGGACAGGAGCGCTCGGGCTACTGGCCCGCAGGCACCGCGGCCTTCCACGTCAATGCCGACATCGCTGATGCCGTTGTCCGCTATCAGGCGGCGAGCGACGACGACGAGTTCGCGAGTGCCGACGGCCTCGAGCTGCTCGTGGAGACGGCGCGATTGTGGCGCTCGTTGGGACACCACGACGCTGCTGGGCGCTTCCGCATCGACGGCGTAACCGGTCCCGACGAGTACAGCGCGATCGCCGACAACAACGTCTACACGAACCTCATGGCAGAGCGGAACCTGCGGGAGGCCTTCAAAGCCGTAGGACGCCACCCCAAACGCGCCGCCGAGCTCGGTGTTGACGAGGAGGAGGCCGCCAGTTGGCGCGATGCCGCGCAGGCGACGTTCATCCCCTACGACAAGGAGCTCGGAGTGCATCCACAAGCCGAATCGTTCACCGAGCACGAGCCATGGGACTTCGAGGCCACCGCCCCCGAGCAGTATCCATTGCTGCTGCACTTCCCCTACTTCGACCTCTATCGCAAGCAGGTCGTCAAGCAGGCCGATCTCGTGCTCGCGCTGCAGCTTCGCGGCGACGCCTTCAGCGACGAGCAGAAGGCGCGAGACTTCGACTACTACGAGCGGTTGACAGTGCGGGACTCCTCGCTGTCAGCGTGCACGCAGGCCGTCCTCGCCGCCGAGGTTGGTCACCTCGAGCTGGCCTACGACTATCTCTGTGAGGCTGCGCTCATCGATCTCGACGACCTTCAGCACAACACCCGTGACGGGCTCCACATCGCATCGCTGGCCGGGACATGGATCGCCGCCGTGGCGGGCTTTGGCGGGATGCGCGACCACGACGGGATCCTGAGCTTCGCCCCGCGCCTGCCCCAGGCGCTCACCCGGCTTACCTTCCGCCTGTGCGTGCGTGGGCAAAGACTGCTGGTGGAGGTCGGACACAAGTAGGCGACCTACTCCCTGCTACAAGGCTCCTCCCTCGAGATCCTCCATCACGACAAGAAGGCGACCGTCCACGCGGAGCGGGCGCTGACCCGCCGGATTCCGCCGGCATCCGCGCGGGAGACCCCGAGCCACCCCCCCGGACGGGCACCACAGCGGCGACGACCTCCGAAATGAGGTTCCCGTGGCACCAGCGACGAGCCGTCTCACCGCTCTTTGCTGTCAAACGGAGTGGTCCCCGCGCTTACCTGGGCTTGACTGCTCATCGTCTGTCCTTTAGTCGGCTCGACATCGGCCGTCCCGCGCCGGCCGCCTTGGCCGCCGCAATGATCTCACCGCGGAGAGCCTTCAGCGCGGCGACGTAGATCTCCGAGAATGTCGGGAAAGGCTGGATGGTGTCGGCCAGTAGCTCGAGTGGGATGTGGGCGCGGATCGCGAGCGTGGCCTGCTGCAGCCACTCGCCCGCCTCGGGCCCGAGCGCGTAGGCACCCGTCAGCCGCTCGCCGTCGCTGAGAAGCGTCAGGAAGCCATTGTGCTCGGCGTACGCGCGCGTATAGGTGGCCGTCTTTGTCACCTCCGACACCGGAACCATCGCGCTGAAACGGTCGGCGGAGGCACCCACCGCCGCTGCTTGCGGGTCCGTGTAGACGACGCGGGGAACAGCCTCGTAGTTGGCCTTGCGCGGCTCGCCGAGGATGTTCGCCGCGACCACCTCGCCCTGGTACTTGCCGACGTGCGTCAGCGGCCAGAGGCCGTTGACGTCGCCGATCGCCCACAGGTGCTCCGCCGCGCGCAGGTGTGCATCGACCGGAACTCCGTGAGCGTCCGGCTCGACGCCGACGGTCTCGAGACCCACGTCGAACACCCGCGGACGCCGGCCGGTCGCGGCGAGCAGCCGGTCACCGCGTAGCTCGCGCCCGTCATCAAGCTCAAGGAGGTACTCCTCGCCCTCACGACGCGCCGCGGTCGTGTTTGCCGAGAGGAAGAGCTCGATGCCCTCGCGACGCAGGACCTCGCCGAGCATCTCACCAAGCGGCGCCGGCTCGCGCGCGAGCACGTGCTCAGCCATCTCGACGATCACGCTCTCACCACCCAGTCGCCGAACGACCTGCGCCATCTCCACGCCGACTGGGCCGCCACCAAGGATCAGCAGGCGGCGCGGAATTTTCTTCATGCCCGTCGCCTCGCGGTTCGTCCAGACGCCGTCTAGCTCGCGCAAGCCCGGCACGGGCGGCAGGAACGGGTCGGCGCCGTTCGCGAGCACGACGTGGTCTGCGGTGTGGCGCACTCCGTCGACCTCGACGACGCCCGGGCCGGCGAGCCGCCCGCTGCCACGCAGCAGGTCGATGCCCTGATCGGCGAGCCAGCACTCCTGCCCGGCATCGGAGTAGTCAGAGACCATGAAGTCCCGCCAGGCAAGCGCCGCCTCGACGTCCACCTCGGCGCTCGCGGCAGCCTCGCGTGCCTCGTGGACAGCCTCGCCCGGCCGCAGGAGCGTCTTTGAGGGTATGCAGGCCCAATACGAGCACTCACCTCCCACCAGCTCGCGCTCGACGATCGCCACGCGCAGCCCGCCCTCCGCCAACACGCCCGCACAGTGCTCGCCCGGCGAGCCGCCGCCGAGCACGATCACGTCATAGTCGCTGCTCACTGGTCATCCTTTGGTGTTGCCGGCGGAGTGCTCGCCGCCGTTTCGCTGCGCCTGGACACTGCTCATCTTGCCTCCATCGGTAGGCGGCGCCGGGAGGGGACGCCGTGTCCTCGCCGACATGCGCAGCGCGAGACGGCGACGGCGCAAAGGCCGATGCTGCGGGCCTACGGTGCAATGGGAATCGGCACGAGCCTTTCCTGGGCACACCCTGGACAGTGCTTCGACGAAGGATGCTCCCGTCGGGTTCGCGAACACTCTTGCTCTCATCGGCGCGGAAGTCAAGTCCTCCGCGGCAAGGCTGGCCGTCAGCGACCACCCCATCCGTTCGAGAGGACTCGTAAGGGAGGGCGCACCTTCCGCAGCTCGACCCAGATGGAAACCGCAGCTCCTCGACTCGAGTGGCTGAACAAGGCATCTTCATCAGCGTTGGCGGCCGGCAGGCCACAGGCGTGATCTACGAGACATACCTCGTAGGATGATTCCTTTGCCTGAGCATAACAAGGAGAAGGTCGCGATAATCACCGGCGCCTCGCGGGGCATCGGCTCGGGTCTAACGAGGGCCTACCGTGAGCTTGGATACGTCGTGATCGCGACCGCTCGATCGATCGGGCCGTCTGAGGACTCCGGCATCGTGACCATCGAAGGTGACATCGCCGACCCTGAGACGGCGCAGCGTGTCGTGGGGGAGGCGGTCGAGCGCTTTGGGCGGATCGACACGTTGATCAACAACGCCGGGATCTACGTCGGCAAGCCCTTCACGGATTACACCCTCGCGGACTTCAACGCCCTCCTCGCCGTCAACCTGGCGGGCTTCTTTCACATGACAACGCGCACGATCAAACACATGCTCGACCAGAGCCGTGGGCACGTGGTCAATGTTTCGACGACGCTCGTTGAGCAGGCGGATAGCGGTCAACCAGCCGCTCTGTCCGTCCTGACCAAGGGGGGCCTGGTTGCGGTCACCAAATCGCTTGCGATCGAGTATGCCTCCCGTGGACTACGGGTAAATGCCGTCTCTCTGGGCGTGATCAAAACGCCGACTCACGACGAGAGCTCCTACGCGGGGATGGGCGCGTTGCACCCCGTCGGTCGGGTGGGCGAGATCGGGGATGTGGTTGGTGGAGTCCTCTATCTCGAGTCGGCGCCTTTCGTGACCGGAGAGGTCTTGCACATCGACGGCGGCCAGAGCGCCGGACACTGACCGTGGGGCTGTCGTCGCGGAGCGACTCATGGCGCTCTCAGAACGGGAGATCGTGACGGAAGCGGGCGGCGAACACGCGGCGGCGTCCGGGCAGTGACCGCTGCACCAGACTTGGGACACCGCATGGAGCGCGCAAGGCGCCCAATTCCTGACGCCGCCGAAGCAGCACGAGACCGAGATGCGCTGCTACATCCGCGATCCCGACGGCTACCTGATCGAGGTGGGTCAGACGACCCTGCCCAGAGGTTGGCGACCACCAACATCCGTACACGCCTGAGCACTGATCTCGTCCATGAACGGTGTAGGTCCGCACAGGTATGCCCCGGCGTCGTGGCCCGACATGAGTACGAGCGGGGCGCCTTGTGGTGCCCCCGTGCTTGAGGCATTACCCGCGGCCGGCCGCGGCCGGCTGTGGTGGCAACCGCGGTGCTAAGAATTGTAAGACGACGGCGCCGACTGAGGGGAGCGCCTGTTCCATCCGTGAAATGGCGAGTAGTCGCCCGCATCCCACGCTTCGTGCAGCCCTGGCTTGCTTAGATCCCAGTCGGGGCGGATTTCGCGGGTCACGGTCCGCAGGTCGTGCGAGAGGTCCACAAAGGAGGGACGTCCCCAGAACCAGTAGCCGTTGTAGACGCTGTGGATGACCAGCCCGGGCTTGAGCACGAGGGTGTGGGGGATCATCGGGTCGTGCTCGGGGTCGGTGTACTCCTGGATTTCGAGGTCCTTCTGGACGGTCCGCTCCGGGTCGGAGAGGAAAGGCCACTGGGCGCCGACCGACGCGCGGAACTCCTGGCTCGAGTGATGGGTGTCGGTCGAGATGGTGACGATCTTCGTGTAGGACACTGCGACCTTGGGGTAGTTGGCGGCGAGCTCGAGGTGCTGCTGGTGCTCCTTGGGGCAGTAGTTCCCGCGCGCGAGCGTGAGGATCAGGGGGTCCTCGCCTTGGATTTCGCTGAGCTTTCGAGGAAGGTTCTCGTGATCGGACAACTCGTAGTCGGGGAAGGTGCCGCCGGGGGCGATGTCGCTGCGCATGATCTGCTCCTGTCCATGGTTGAGGAGTGACGAGAACGACGGCCGCCGTCCCGTCCACTGGCGCCCGGTGGTCTATGGGTCCGGACCAGCCGTCCGCGTCACGGGTGTGGACCAGTGGTGACCCGGGCGCCATCGGAGCCTTTCGGGTCCACAATGAGCCTAGTCAATCGGCGCCGCGGGCGCCAGAAACGGAGCCATCCCAATGAGTATCCACACGCCGGTGTGCGAGTTGCTGGGGATCGACCACCCAATCGTTGAGGCGCCGGTGGCTGCAGATCCCCGTCTGCCGGCCGCGGTCTCAAATGCCGGCGGCCTCGGCAGCCTGGGACTGTCGTGGTCTGAGGACGCAGGAGATGTGGTTCGTGAAACGGCGGCCCTCACCGACCGGCCGTTTTCCGGCAACTTCGTTCTCACCTCCGATCAGCACCGCCGAGTCGATCAGGCCCTTTCTGCTGGCCTGCGCAGCGTGTCGTTCATCTTCGGCGATCCCAGCAGCTACGTCGACTCGGTGCACGAAGCCGGAGCGCCTGTTATGCATACGGTCGGCAGCGCCGAGGAGCCCGACGCGCGGTCGGATGTGGGGTGGACATCGTCGTCGCGCAGGGCTGGGAGGCCGGCGGCCACGTCTGGGGTGGTGTGACGACGCTTCCGCTGGTGCCGGCGGTAGTCGACGCGGTGGCACCGGTACCGGTCATTGCGGCCGGTGGGATTGGTGACGCTCGAGGAGTCGCAGCCGTGCTTGCCCTTGGTGCACAGGCCGCTTGGCTCGGCACTCGGTTCCTCTTGGCCAACGAGATGCCGATCCACGAGGAATACCGGCGCCTCCTGGTAGCCGCGACCGAGACCAATGCAGAGCGGTACGCCAACCTCTATGAGGTGGGATGGCCGGACGCTCCTCACCGCGCCCTCCAGAACTCAACGGCCGAGATGTGGGAGGCCGCGGGCCGGCCGGCGCCGGGTAGTCAACCGGGAGAGGGGGAGGTGATAGCGCACTTCGCTTCGGGCGAACCCATCCCTCGATATTCCCCCGCGCCCCCACTCGTTGGAACAACCGGCGAGATCGAGCCACTATCGCTATGGGCCGGGCAGAGCGTTGCGCTCGCCAAACAGCCACAGCCCGCTGCGGAGATCGTGGCTGAACTCGTCTCGCGCTTGTAGCCCCATCCAGGTCAAGGCAGGAGCCCGAGCCGCGTCGGTAAGTTCCATCCCCAGACAGCTACTAGGAGGAATGATGGACAAGCTCAGATGTCACATCTCGATCTCGCTGGACGGTTTCGTCGCCGGCCCCAACCAGAGCGAGAAGAACCCGCTCGGCGAGGGCGGCGAGCGGCTCACAACTGGATGGTTCCGCTCGCAGCCTGGCGCCAATCCCACGGCGCGCAAGGCGGCGAGGTCAACGAGAGCGCACTGATCCGCAGCGGCCGCCGTGGTCGCGCCAATAATCAGTCCATACAACCTCAGCACATCCTCCAGCGTGAGGTAGACCAGCTCCACCTCCCCGCCGGACTGCTTGTCTGCCATACCGCTCAGCGCTGAGGCGAGTCGGGATTGTGTTCGGCAAGGATTTGGAGCGCCTCGCCGTGCTCGGCAACGACGCGCTCCCCGAGCTTGTGAATGCGCTGGCGGACCTTCTCGGTGGACATGATTCGCAACTCGCCTCCCGGAAGCTCCTCAACCAGCACAGAGGAGCCTGGAGCGTAACCCTGCGCCTCGAACTCCCGGGGGATCGAGATCACGTTGCTGTTGCCGACACGGCGCACCTTCACGACCTTCATGGGCTTAGTATATACACGGATAGCCCAAAGCGCGCATCCGCAACAGTCTCGTCGTCGTCAACTCGCCCAGTAGGAGCGTCCAGAATTGTCGGTAGTAGCCGCCTTCGAGGTGAGGTTGTCGGAGTTATCATCGTGCGACATGGAATCGACGGGCGCGGTTTCTTGCTGGTCGGATATAACCGGAACCGCGGTGCTCAAGTCGGCCATGTCATCGTTGCTTGTGGAGGGCTGGAAATCTCTTTTGGCAGCAGCGGCAGGTGTCAGGCGGCGAGGTTGAAGTGCTAGCGGGAGGATCAGGCTCGGCACGGATCTGGGAAGGTCGCACCCGCCAAGCCTTGAGACTCTGAAGTCCAGATAGAAGGTCACAGCCTGCGCACGTGTCTCGCGCACGAATGAGCCTTCAGCACGGCCTCGCTTCTGCCCCATCGGCCGACTCAGTACCAGCGTAAACGATCATGGATCGCGCTTAGCGTCTGCGGCAAACAGCAATACGTCCGGCTGCGCGCGGACCTGCTCCAACGTCGCGGCGACACTCTCTCGCGCATGCGGATACCAGACCTCGATTCGCAGATCCGGCGAAGCCTCAGTCAACTGGCGGAGCAGCCAGTTGATCCTCGACTTGGATCGTCCTTCGGTGGGAGCACTGACGCTCACGCTTATGGAGGTCTGGCGTGCCTTGAGGTCAACACGCACCTGTAGATAGCCGATCGCGCCGGGAACGCGGAGCCTTGCCTCGAGCACGCCATCCCATGGGCATGGCAAAGTCACATCACAGCGAAACAGAGCCCGCCCACTCGCCGGCGTGCGGCTCTGGTGGTAAGCAACAAGACCTCAACAGCCGCGATGGTTCGTGCCGGCGCTTACAGCCCGCTACTGGACACTTGGAGAGGTGCTCGTCGACGGGCAGGCTCAGTTGCGTCCATGCATGCCCGGAGCCTGTACTTCCCGCTCATAGAGAGGCCGCGCGCTCGCCATCACCGTCGAGATGAACGAGCGCGGGTCGGAGCGCTCCTCGGTGAGCTCCTCATCGGTGTAGAAGAGCAAGTCGAAGCGGGTGGGGAACGCCGCGAGCGTCGCGGCCACCCCCCGTCCGCGACGTGGCCGTGGCAGGCCGCTCGGGCCGACGATCAGCAGGTCGATGTCGCTGCCGGGACGGGGCGAATTCTTCGCGTGAGAGCCGAACAGGTAGACCGCCGTCGCATCGAAGCAGTTGCGAATACGCGTGACGATCCACTCGAGGTCGTGCTCGTCGGGGGTCATTCGGAGACCTGGTAGGAGACCACAAGCAGGATGTCTTCGATCTGCGTAGCGCCGAGCGACTTGAAGTCTGCCGCGCTCTGTTGCTTGAGCTTGATCGTCCATGTCGGCGGTGTCGTCGTACTGGATATCGGTGCCCGCCCGAGGTCAACATTTGGGCTGAGGGCGATTTCCTGTTGCTGCATGCCGTCGAGTCCCGAATTGGGGCTCATGGTGACGGTTTGCGTGTGCCCGGCCGGAGTGCTCAGCACGAGCGTGTAGGGGTTCGCGTCGCTCGTGCGCGCGAGCACGTCGAGCGAGCGGACCTTCAGGTCGAGCCCGTTGGTGAAGAACGGGAAGCGTTCAGGGGGCATTTCGAGCGTGAGGATCTGTTCAGCGCCTGCGGCGGGGTTGAGGAACTGGGCCCAGTTGGTGGGGAATTCGTGACGCGCGCTGAAAAGGCGGTAGAGGCCTGTGCGACCTTCCTCGGCCAGCGCCAGCTTGTTGAGGCTCGACTTGGCGGCGCTCTTGACGGTTTCACGAAGCGGCGCACCACCGTCGCGTGCCGTGTAGCGCACGTGCAGCACGACGTCGGTGATCGTCGTGTAGTCGAACTGGGGATAGACGTTGTTGAGCGTCAAGCGCCAGTTGGAGACCGCACCGGCGGACTCGAAGGGGAGGTAGCGCTCGTCTTCGAAGCGCAGCTCGAACAGGCCGTTATCCCCTTGCGCGCTGCTCGTGACGATCTCCGCGCCGCCCGGATCGTCGATGAAGCGTTCGTCGGATTCGGATTTGCGCGGGTATTCAGTGGCGCTGGCGGCCGCAGGTGAGGTGCGGATCTGGTTGCCAAGCAGCGTGAGCGTCGCCGAGACGCTCGTGTACGGTCCGACGACGCACGGCACCGTGAGACCGACCGTCTTCAGGCGGCGCATGTAGTGACCCGGATTGTCGAGGTCGAAGAGGATCTCCGGGAGGTCGATCAGGCAGGTGCCCGTCTCGCGCAGCTCGACGAGCGCGTAAGGGTCGAGCTGCAGCAGCGACACGTGCTTGACGATCTCCAGTTCCCGGTCGTTCTGGGTGAAGTAAGCGCTCTCCAGCCGGCGCAGGTCGTAGTGCAGCTTCTCGCCCGCGGTTAGACCCTGGTGCAGGCTGTCCCAGTAGCCGAACTGGATGTAGTCGCTTTCGGCGATCGCGAGCTCTCGGTCAAAGCACCGCTCGGCTGCCTTGGCAATCGAGTAGGCGAGCTGGTAGGCCTGGAAGTAGGTAGTGCTGGTCTGGCTCACCATCCAGTCATACAGTTCCTTGTTGGTGAACTTTTCGTGCAGGAAAGTATCGACGTCGTGGGCAGCTTTGACTGCGAGATCTTGAGCGGCCTTCTCCTGGGTGGCTACTTCGACGCGAATTTCGGCAGCCAAACTCTCTGTTTCTATGCGGGCTATTTCGTCCTGCGCCAGCGTTCCCTGTAGTGTCCAGTCGTCCTGTCGCTGGTGGTACTGGCCAACCGTCGCGCTCAGCTCCGCGCCGGTTTGGAGGATCGCGGCTGCCATTCGCGAGACCCAAGCGACCTTGTCCGCGCCGTGACCCACGTTCTGGCCGCCGATCTTGACGGTTGCCATCGGTGAGCCGCCGGCGCCGGCGGCGCCGGCCTCGATACTTGGAAGCACGTGTGCCACCGCGGCGGCTCCATCTGCCACGATCGCCACGGCCTGCGGTATGAGTGCCGCGGCGTGCAGGGTGAGGGCGAGCGACTCCCAGTCGTTCGTGAGGGCCCGATTCACATAAAAGCTCTCCCGGTCGACATAGGCCTGCTTGGACTTGGAGAGCACTTCGATCTCCTTCTTCGCCGCGGCGATCTGAAGCGCGCGGACTTCGTCGATCGCCGACTGCAGGTTGAGCTCGTCGGCTGAGCGGATCTGAGCGAGCTGCTCGGCGTCACGCTTCTCGAGCGCAGCAAGCATCTCGGCGCCAAGCCCGCGCAGCTGGTCGCAGAGCTCGAGCGCGTGGCGGATCATCGTGCGGAAGCGATACGGCGGGAGCGCCGCGTTGGTGTCGCTGAGGACGCTCGTAAGGTCGAGCCCGGCCGCCGCCGCGGCGACGAGCAAGGCGGGGTTGATCGGCGGTGAGAACAGCGGCAGCTGCTGTACGACGCCTTCGATGTTCATGCAGTGGCGGATCTTGAACAGGCGGTCGGCAACTGTGTCCCAGTAGCCGAGCAGCTGGCTGTTTGGCTGAATCTGAAAATAGAGCGTGGAGAGCGACGGCAAGCTCGGGGCGCCTTCCGGGGTGGGCACGTTCACCTTTACCGGTGGGATCGCGTTTTCTGCGGCGACGAGCGCGTTTGAGAAGGCGTCGAGGTTGCCCTCGAGTTCGCTGTAGGTCTTTACGACGGGCTCCACCAGCGGAGGCACTATTTCAGGGCGTGGGCCGAGCAGGTCGGCGGCGAGCACATACAGCTGTGTGGCGAGGTTGATTGTTTCCATCGTGTCCTGGGTAAACAACTGGTCGCCCCAGGCGATTAGGTTGTCGATGTACTGCATCACGATCGCGCGCTGGTAGGCAACGGGGCGCATCTGTGCGATCGCGTCGGGGTCAAACGGTTCGGCACGCCACAAGGCGACCTGGTGTTCGAGCGCGGGAACACGGCGGTTGACAGCTTCCATCAAAGCGGTGATCTGCTCTTCGGCGTACTTTTCCGCGCTCATTTCAAAGAAGGGCTTGGTTATCCAGAAGCGTTGTGGAACCGAGTCGGTGGTGCCGCTGGCGGGATTGAATACGTACTCGTACCATTCCTTTGCGAGTTCGAATTGCTGGTTTGTGCGCAGCGCATTGGCGATCAGGAACGGAGCGTGGAAGAAAAGCTCCCAGTTGTAGAGCGAGTAGCCCGCGTTCGGTTCGAAGTCGATCTCCTCGCCAGGGTATGGCTTGAGCACGTAGTCGGTTGGTTCGTAGTAGCTGGCAAAGTCAAACTCGGCGAGGCCGGCAACACTCGCCGGTTCGAGCTGGATTTTCTGCGCATAGAGTGCCTTTACGCCCCCGATGTTGAGCTGAGCCACAAGCAGCGTCACGAAGGGGTGGTAGAAAGGCCAGAAGGTGTACTCGGCCTTGAAGAATGGGTCGTATACGTACTCGGGCGCGTTTATCGTGAAGTAGTTGCCGTTCTGGTAGTAGTTGGTGGGGACAACGAAGTACTCACGTGCGGAGTCGCGGTAGAAGAACGGCAGCGTTGAGTCGAACGTGGGTAGCTGGTGGGGCGTTATAAGCCGGTAGTAGTCGGCCTGTTTCAGCACCATCTCGCTCGGCAGTGTGTGGTAGAGCTGATATAAGGTGTTCATCGGCCCGACGCGCGGGCGCGTGGCCGACTGGAATTTCATGTTCAGGTTCGCAAGCCAGTCACCATCGAAACCAGTTTCGGCGGGCGTGGCGATCGAGGGCTTGACGATCGAGGAGTTAAGTTCGCCGACCTGACCGACTTGGGTCCCTCCACCCACGTTTTCCAGCTTGGAGATGTATTCCTCGAGGACAAACGCCTCGACCCCACTGCCCGCCCCCCCGAGCACAAATGCACCAACGTGTGTGCGAGGGCTGTTGAAGACGACATAGGCATCGAAAAAAGTTTTCACTTCGTCGAGGAACACGTCGATCTGCAACAGGGTCCCGTTGAACGACGACTTGAGCGTGAGGTCGGTCGATTCGAAGTTCCTCAAAAAATATTCGAGCCGTTGGTTTGCCACCGTCGAGCCCGAGGGCCACGGTTCGGTAAACACGAGCGTCTGGGGGGCCGTCTGCTTGGCCTGCCACTTGCCCTGCTTGTACTGACTCCAGGCAAGCTGCACCTCGAGGTGGACGTTCGGAGGAGGCGGCGGGCTGGTGCCGACCTTTGCCACGGGTATCGGCTGGCCGTGCTGGTCGGCCTTGACGGTGACGATCGCCCAAAAAATGTACTGCTTACCGTTCCAGATGACCGGCAGCACGTGGTCGCTGTTGATGTCGAGTTCGACCTTCTCCCAAGCCGTCCACAGCGAGGAGTCAAGCCACTTACGTGTGTAGTAGACCGGCGGCGAGCCCTGCGTGCGGGCAAGCACGCGAAGCACGTCCTCGCCTTTCTCCATGTCGTGAAAAACCCCGCAGACGTCCAGGCGGGCAACCGCCTCGAGCTTCTCCAAATAATTCTGCAGAGCGGTTTCGGCGACTTCGGCACTCAGTTCGCCCTGCTTGAGGTCCTGCTGCAGGTCGGCGAAGAACGGCGAGGCATCCGCGCGTCGCGTCGGGTCGATCCAGTTCTCGGGGAACAGGAATACCTCGCGGTTGGCCTCCCACACTCGGTATTGGCCCATCCACTGCCATTGCAGCCAGTAGCTGTCGGCGCTCGCATCGACCGTCACCTTCGGCTCGAGACTGAGAAAGCAACGTTGGACGAACAGCTGCACAGTCGCCGTCGCCTGCACGAGCCGTGAGGTCGCCATGCACGAGCACATCTCCACGTCGATCAGAAAATGTGCGAAGACGTCGTCAGGGTCAAGCCAGCTGGAGACGCCCGCGGGCGGCTCACTTGCGAGCAGATAGGAGACAAGCGCGTCGCGCTGGGCTTGACGCAGCGGATCGCGCAGCTGCTTGGCGAGTGTGAGCCACTCTTGCTCGGGATAGTTGGCCTTGACGCTCTGCTTGATCTGATCGGCGGTTTCGCTTTCAAGCGTCGCCGCTGTCCAGCTCGTCAATCCAGCCGGAATCCCCGTCTGAGCGAGGATCCGCTCGCACGCAAGCAGGCGCGTGAGCGCGACCTCGACTTCGTAGTCCTTGGGATAGGCAAGCGAGAGCTCACCGAGATCGGCGTTGCTTGTTGGGTCTCCGCACAACACTTCCAACGTGGCTGGCTGCCACTGCGTCATCGCGGCAAGCCGGGTGAGGTATTCGCTCTTGCTCGTGCCGGTGCCCGCGAAGAGGGTCGCAAACGTGGCGTTTGAAACTGCCACGCCTTTGCGTGTGTTACACGCGGTGATCAGCCGGCCAAGGCGATAGAAGCGGCCTTCGGCCGTGGCCTGGGGAGTGGTGGGAAGCGTTGTGGGGTCGAGCCAGCCGGCGGCCACGCCGCTCGCCTGCCACCACTTGACGTCTTCTGCGCCGAGCTTGAGACTCGTGATCAAAAGCGCCGTCTTGGCGAGCGAGGCGTAGGTGGTGAAGTACGGCGCGAATTCACCGTTTTCGGGCGAGATTGGCGAGGTCGTATCGGCAAGTGTCTTACCAGGGAGATCTAGAAAGTCAGCGATCGCATAGGCCCCGGAGGTGGTGGTCGAGGGGAACCAGGAGTTCAGGAGCAACGCTGCGGTTGCCGACTGCAAACCAAGCGCCTGCGCGAGCGTTTGCACGATCAGGCCACTGCTTTGAGTGCGGATCTCATAGTCGAGCACGTTTTGCAGGACGTACTCGAAGCGGGGCTCGCCGGCCTCGAGCGGTGTCGGGCTGACGAGCTTTTCCCGTGCGGCGGTCGCGTCGATGTAGGGGCCGAACTGATCGGTGATGAAGCTTTCCTGCTCGGTGGCGGGCAGCGTCGTCGTGCCTTCGAGAATCGCCATCGCCGTGCTCACCTCGGCTGGGAGGAGCAGCGTGGAGAGCGCCTTGCGCGTCCTCGCTCCGGTGGGATCGGGGGCGGGGGCGTTTTCGCTGGCGATCTTTACTAGGTCGTTGTAGAGCGTGAGTAGCAGCGTGCCGACCGCAACCGGTTCGGGGGCGATCCCGGTGCCCTCCTCTACGTCGCGCACGATGTAGTCGACCTGCTCGATCGAAAGCCCGCTCGCCATGAGCGTCGCGTAGAGTCCGGCGAAGGTCGCAAGCGACTCCGGACGCGTGGCGTCGAATGGTTCCACCGGTTCGTAGGAGGTGGGCGTGTCGGCCGGCGCCTCCGCGATCGCCAGCAGCTCGATCAACTCTGTAATCGTGATGCCGAGCGCGCTCGCGAGCTCGACGTGGCGGTAGAGCGTCGAGAGGTTCGCGAGCGTGAGCTGCCCGTCGGTGAATCTTTCGACCGCGAGCGTGAGGTCTCCTTCGGATATCTGTAGCGCGGCGACCAGGGCGGGACCGTGTTCGGCAAGCTTTGGGGTGGAGGCCGCGGCGATTTCTGTGCCTTCGGCATTGAGCGCAAATATCTCATCCGGCGGATTGAGCACGGTGAGGTTTTCGAACAGGTCGTGGTAGAGCGAGTATTGCTCTTCCTCACCGGGCAGCGTGGGGATGTCGCGGGTAGCGATCGTCACAGCGCTTGGAGTAGGTGCAAACAAGGCGACCGCACTCGGAACGGACAGCGAGTAACGCCGCATCGCGACCGACACGCACGCGAGCTGGCGCAGCAGCTGGTCGTTCAGCTGCGGGAGGCCAGCGGGAGTCGTGCTCTGCAGGTTCGCGATCGCGTTGTCGAGATCGTAGGGATTCCAGCCGAGACAACGCCACAGGCGCACAAACCGGTGGATACGATCGAGTACGTCTTGGGTAAGGCCCTCGAGTGTCATCGTCGCGACGTCGCAGGAGCCGGGCGGATCGGCTGTGATCTTTACCGTGCCGTCGCCGTTGACGAAGATGGTGTTGAGTAGCGTTGCGAGATCCTGATAGTCCAGGGCGGCGCGAGCGAGCAGTACGCGGACCTGTGAGAGCATTTCGATCCAGAATCCCGAAATCGTCTTCGTCGGGTCATCGGGATCGGCGATCGAGTTGCCGTGTTCAGCCAAACCCCAGTATTCCCATGAATGGAATTTGACGGCAAGCGGCCCGGCCGTGATGATGTCGGCCTGCAGCGCGGACAGCCCGAGCTGCTCGATTGCGAGCGTTTCGGCCTGTGCCGAGGGGTAGCCAGCCGGCTTCTGGAAAGTGGAGATCAGCTGTGCCCTGCTGAGGTTCAGCTGACCGAGATACGCCCGCGTTTCGGTAAGCGGCAGGTCGAAGGGAAGCGTCCATGGGTAGACGGCTTCGACGAGCTTTTCATAGGCGGCTTTATTCACATACTCCGGATTTGCATTCAGCTCGGGGGTGCTGAGCGTGGTCTGGCGCTTGCGCGCGGCCGTCGCCGCGGTTTCAGGTGATTGCGGTGGCGCGACTGCTTCCTCGAGCAGCTCGTTGACGAGATCGATATATGGCAGCGCTGTGTTGGTGTTCGGGCAGCTCAACTCGATTTGTGCGATGTCCGGGCGTCGTTCAAGCAGGACGTCGCGGACGTTCGTTTTGCCGCTCGCTTCGCGCTGTGAAAGGAAGTCGAGGATGTCGGCGAGATAAGCCGCGTCGCCGAGCACCGACTGGCATTCCTTGCATTCGCACAGCGATTCCGAGCCAAACAGCGTCTGCAGGTTGGGGAACGCTGCGACCTGAGCGTCCACTTCCTCGGGGAGCACCTTTGCGATCGCCGCCGGGCTGGCCGCGCCGAGCGTTGCGTTGAACTTCATGGCAAGCGAGAGGGCCATGCCATAGGTCTGCTCGGCGCGCGCCCAGGTTCGCGCCGCTTCGGTCACCCCCAACGCCGGTAGCGAGGAATACGCGGCGACGAAGCGGTCGCGGCCCATCGCGTAGATCTCCTGCGCCGACTGGACGCCGGCGGCCATCAGCGCGCTCATCACTGTGTAATCGGAGTTCACCTTGATCAGGCGCTGGGCAGTGAGCAGCGTCGGAAGGACTTCCGGCGGGATCGTCGTCTTGGTCGCAAACGCGTCGATGTTCGTGTAGCGCAGGTCAAATGCCGTGTTGGCTTCAAGGAAGGCCGCTGTCGGCGCGGCAGCCGCGAATGGGGTCTGCTCATCCGCCACGACACGGGCGGAGAACGCGGTTGTCGGGTAGGCGCGAGTGAAGAAGCGCTCCAACATGGACGCGTAAGTTTCCCGCGCGAGCTCGGGCGTTTGCGTGTCGATGAACGGCGGTACCCCGATCGGTGTGCCGCCGGCCGTTTGCTTTTCGAGCAGCGCCGTCCAGTCGGCGCTGCTCAGGCGCGCAAGATCGCGAGCGCCCTTGATCTCACCGGAGCTCCGTTGCGCCGCGAGCTCTTCGATCAACGGCAAGTAGCCGCGCGTGAGCCGGCCGGTGAGGATGCCGAAGCGCAGGTCGGACACCTGCACTTCGGTGAATGACGAGTTCTTCTGCAGGTCGCTCCAGAAGGTCCGTCGCGCCGGGCCGACGGCGGCCGTGTAGAGCGCGATAAAGCGTTCCTGCACATCAGGCTCGACCGCGAGCGCGCCGAGAACGCTCGCGAACGACGTCTTGCCAAACCCCTGGTTGGAGGTGAGCGCGGCATGGTTTGCGAGCGTCGAGATTTGTGCCACATCGCTTGCCACCTGGGTCGCATAGGAGGCCGGGATCAGGTTTGCGGCGATGGCGCTCGAGAGCGCGGCGCTGATCGTGTTCGTCGAAGTCGAGAGCACGCCTTCGAGCAGGCGCTGTGCGTTTTCCTGCAAGTTGACGCCTTGCGTCGAGCTCGCGAGCACCGTGACGTGCGCGTCAGCGGGCACGCCGCTGCGAAAGAGGCCGTAGAAGAGCTCGGCCGGGAGCTCGGTGGTAGTGGCTAGCCGTGCCGCCGTGGCCCAGTAGCCCAGGCGCTCGCGGATGACCCCTGTTTGCCCCACGATGAAGCTGAGGTCCTGGTGCTCGCTGCTTTCTTCGAGCTCGGCCGGGATGAGCTTGCCGAGTAGCGGCATCACTGTGTTGCTCAGCGAGGTGAACTCCGAGGGTTGCGCGTGCGCCGCGCCACCAAGCGCGAGGTCGATCGTCGCCTGTCGAGGGGCGTTGAAGGTGATCGGGGAGCTCAGCAGCGTCTTACCCGTGGCATCCTGTACTTCGACTCGAAGGTCGGCCGCCGTACGCTCTTCCAGCAGCTCCTTTGCCTCGTAGGCGATGCGGTAGGCACCCCCCTTGTCGGTGCACCCACGACCGATCTCCTTACGGGCACGCAGGTCGCAGTCGAACACGAGAATCGTGGCATCCGCGAGCGGCAGGCCGTCGGGGTCGGTGACGGTGCCGCTGAGCGCGTACGGAGCGGCGGCGACGGCGAAGCCTTCCTCACCGGGACTGACCCCGAGCCTGTCCAAAGCAAACGAGATCACCGCGGTCGTGTTCTCGTTGACCACTCCGGTCTGCTCGATACCCGCAAGCACCTGCAGCTTGATTACCGCGGCCACCGTCGAGGTCCCGAAGGATCGTGTGTCGCGCTCGCGTACCTCGATTTGCAGGCCGATGACCGTAAGTGCGTCGTGGAGCGCCGCGACCTCTTCGCCGCTTGCGCCCATCGCAAGGCCAGGTTTGACGTTCATTGCCTTTGTCTCCCTATAAATGGTGGTGGTTGTCTGCCCATCAGAACGCCACTCCGGCGACGCCGCCGAGAAAAACGCCGCTGGAGGGAAACGTTGCTGGTCCAACCGTGTCCCACTGCCAGCGCGGTCCGACCGTCGCGCCGACGCTGAATACCGATCGACCGCCGTCCAGACGGACGTTGTAGAGGGCCCCGAAATTCGCACCCGTCGCCGTCGTCCCACCCGACGGGCCTGGGGTTCCCCCTGCCTGCGTCACCGTCCCCGCGCCGGTGCTCCGAGTCAAGAAGCCCTCCGCTAGCAGCGTCAGCCGCGGAACCTTGCTCAGGCCATACGGGGTCCCCGGTTGCGAGTAATAGCCAAGGTTGAGTCCGAGGGCGGCAACTAGGCTGGCGGACAGTGCAGTTGTTAGTTGGGCGGGCGGCGTCAGAGCGCCGGCCGCGCTGATTGGAGAGATTGCGGCTTGCTCACCGATCGCCCCGCTCGCGTTCGCTCCGGCGACGAATGTCGGGTAATCGTTGCTTGGGCCGCCCAGGTGGTACTCATAGCCTGCTGTGAACGCTCCACCGAGATTGCGCGAACCGGTACCCGGCGCGTTTTGGCCAAAGTTCTGTGTGCCCGTCAGGTAGCCCGTGAGATTGTGCCCGGTACCATCAGGATTGTATGTTGCGTGAAGCCCTGCGCTGAGAGCGCCTTGCGTCAGCGATCCGTCGGACCCACCCGTGCCGCCCACCCCTCCGACGGCCTCGAGTGCAACCGGCCCGAGCTTAGGTAGCCCTAGGGCGAACGGATATGAAAGTGAGAGCGTCCCGGTGCCCGCTGTCGAGTATCCCAGCGAGGTTGCGATATTGCCGTGCCAGGGTTCGGATGTGGGTGCCGGCTGAAAGCTCTGCAGCGGATTGATCGGCTGGGGATCGACCGGGGGAGCCGGCTCTTTCGCGGGCGCGGAAGCGGTCGGCAACCGGTATGTGTCGGAGAACAGCGGGAACCGCAGAGCCGGATGGTCGCGTACGAGGAGTTGCCCGGGGGTTAGAAGGGTGCCCCATGTCGAGGGGGTGATGATCGTCGAGCTGTACTGCGGCAAACCTTCGAGGTGCCAGTGGGGCCCGTCGTCGGTGCTGTCTCCCTGCCTGCCGGAGGGGTCATGCATAACGATCGGGTTGTCCCGGCAATAGGCATAGAGGCTCGGCCCGTCGACCAGTCCGCCGGGATCGGACGCGATCCATCGCCCGAGCCAGGGGACGTAGTAGCGCGCCCCGTGATAGGAGAAGCCGCTCTCCTCGTCGCGCTCCTTCCCGGTGTAGCGGTAGCGCTTGAGACTGACCTCAGCCGCGGAGCGACCCGACTGCAATGAGGTGCTCCCGTATGGGTAGTACTCCTCATAGGAGATGATCGCCGCGTCCCCGTCGAGCTCGAGCACTGCCGAGCCGAGCAGGTTGCCGAGCTGGTAGCGCGTGAGGGTCGACGGTGTCGCCGCCGCGCCAAGCGCGCTGTCTACGGTCGTTGTTTCGAGCAGGCATATGCGTCCTGTCCCGTCTGAGACGTGAAGCGCCTGGCGTTCGAGCGTCACTTCGCCTTTCGGCCCATACTCGCGGTAGACCTCGTAGGGGCCGAGGTAGGCTCGTTGGCTTGCGATTGTGCCGTTCTGGCTGTCGGTTACCTTGCGCACGCGCTGCCCGCTCGCGTCGTAGCGGTAATAAGTGGTCTGGGGCTTACCTTCGTTGACTATCTGACTGGCGGTGGCTTCGAGCTGGTCCTTCCAGTCCCAGCGCATCAGCGAGAGGTGGGGCATCGATTCGACGTTCCCGTTCGCGTCGAAGGCGTAGGCTTCGCGCGTGCCTGCGACCGTTGTCGAGGTGAGCTGGTTGTTGCTTGGAGGAGCGTGCGGCTCGTCGTAGGCGTAGGTACGGGTGAATCCGCCGCCGACAGCCGAATGTTTGAGCTCTTCGATGTTGCCGACATCGTCATAGGCATAAGTCTGCGTGTAGTTGCGCATCGCCTGTCCGTCGCTCGGCAGCGGGATCGCCACTCTTGCCGAATCCTCCCATCCGATCGGCTCGGTCGCCGTCTGTCCGATGTGCTCTCGCCCGGCCGCCGCCGTGAGGCGATAGATAGCGTCGTAGGTGTAGTCCGCGTTCGGGGTGACGACCTGGTTGTCGAAAAAGATCTTCTGCTGAGCCGCGTCGGCTAGGCGCGTCACGTTGCCGACAGGATCGTAGGTGTAGTTGAGATCCTGGAGCTGCCCGCTTGCGCCCGGCCGAGTGCTGTGCAGACGCGTGAGCCGAAACGTCAGCGGGTCATAGCTGTAGCTCGTGACAGCACCGTTGCCATAGTCGATCACCTGGCGCTGCGCCTTGGCGTCGTAGGAGATGGCCGATACGTAGCCCTCAGCGCTGGCGCCGGGTCGTGTGACGGCCATAGCGGCCAGCAGGCTGCGCTCGTTGTATGTTGGCTGGCTGACACTGCCGTCGGGAGTGGTGATGCTGATCGGCCGGTTGAGCGCGTCGTAGGCGGTCGTGGCCGTGAAGCTGTCTTCTTCCAGTGCGGACGCGTGGGACCAGTCAGCCTCTTCTCGATATTCCGCCAGCAGCTGGCGAGACACGCTGAGGATGTTGCCCTTGAAGTCGCGCAGCGCCGTGGTGGCAAGGCCGGCCCCGTCGCGACGCTGGTAGGGAGCACCGCGCAGGTTGAGCTCTTGCGCGTTTGTGAGCGTCTCGCCGTAGACGATCTGCTCGACTAGGTGCTCTGCGGCGCTGATGGTGACACGCAGGTCGGTGGGCCGGCGCAGCGCGTCGTATTCGGAGTGGATCACGTTCCCGCGGCTGTCCCACGCTTGCAGAGGCCGACCGGCAACATCTGCCAGCAGCCAGCGCTCGCCCGCGTCTACGCTCGCCCGATGGATCTCCGCGCCAGACATGTCGTAGTCCTGGGCGAGGACCGCACGCCGGAGCGCGTCGATCGTGCTCAGCGGCTGGCCGTCGATATCGAGTTCGAGCACGGTCGCGTACTGGCCGTCCACGCCGTTGTCGGCGACGCTGCGGAACGCCCGCCCGAGCGGGTCGAGGTCTGTAGTCGCTGGGGTCCCGGCACACGCGGCCGCCTTGCTTGCGGCGTCGGTCTCTTCGGCCCCGAGCGCGCCGCCTGAGCGCGCCGCGTACCACTCGCTCTCGAGCACCGTGTCGTTCTCATCCGAGCTCACCGTATGCCAGGGGTCGAATTCAACCGTGCGCAGGGTGCCATTCGGGTTGTCCACGCGGATCGGTCGGCTGAGCGGGTCATAACGCGTTATCGAGGTGACTCCCCATTGGACTAGGTCGCTCTCGTCGTCATAGACGGGGCTGGAGTCGAAGAACGGCTCGTATGCCTTGACGGGATTTCCCTTGTTGTCGTGGACGACCCGCCCACTGCCGATCCAACGGGTCTCGCACGGGGCGAACACGAGCGCTCCATGGCCGTCGCGTATGAGGCTGCCGGTGGGCCCGCGTTCGGGGGCTTCGCCCGGCTCGGCCTGAGCCTTGGTGAGCGCGATACGACCGAGGCCGTCGCTGTAGGCGTAGGACGCAAGCCACGGCGTCGTCGGGTCTTTGTGGCGTACGCGCGCCTGTGTCTTCACCCACACCGGTTCGGGGTGATCCGGGTCGCGGGTCGGGTTCGAAGCCCAGCTTGCATACGCGCCCAGGTCGTATTCCAGCCGTGTCGTGGGATCGTCGCTCGGCGAGTGCTCTGCGGTACTCGTGTCGAGATAGTCGCCTTCGTTGCCACCTTCCCCCTGCGGCTTACCCATCAGCGCCGTCGCGACGATCATGCCGAGCGGGTCGTAGCGGACGCCGCTGCGGTTGAGGTTGGGGTCGGTGAGCAGCCATGGACCGAGCACTCGGTAGTTGCACTGTGTGAGCGTCGTGTTGCCGACGGCGTCGGTCTGCCGGATGAGCAGCAGGTCATGATCGTCGTAGAGCACTGTCGAGACGTTCCCCCAAGGATCGACCGTGCCCTGCGAGAGGTAGAAGTGCGCCCGTGCGTAGCTCGCGTCGGGGTGGGCCGGTTCGGCCGAGTAGAACGGGCGCGGCGACGGCGCCCACAGGTTGCCGTCTGCGTCGAGGTTGACGAACGCGCCGGGGCCGTTGAGCAGCGAGGCCATTTCGCCTGAACTCAGCAATGTGCCGAAGATCCCGCTGAGCAGCCCAGGCGTGTGGCGCATCGCATAGGTCGCATCGACGAGCGCAAGCGATTGGACCTGGCCGATCGGGAGCGCAACCGAGAGATCGTCGCTGCGATAGATCGTCCGCGCCCGGGCGAGCAGACGGCGTTGCGGGGTCGCGCCGTCGGGTGTGACCTCGTAGGCAATCTCGGCGGCAGCGGCCGCAGCGGAGAGGAGTGCAACAGGGTCATATAGACCATTCGTCGGCTCGGGCATGACGCCGGTCAGCTCATAGCTGCGCGTCTCGATAGGCAGCCCGAGCCTGTACCAGTCGGGTTCCGCGGCCACGTTGGCGACATCGTTTTCGCTGTAGCGAATCCAGGTCGCGGCCTGCTCGGGATCGGAAGGGCTGCGCCGCGGATAGGCGATCGACGCCTGACGTATGAGATTGCCGTAGGCGTCGATAGCAAGCGACAGCTCGTGTCCCACACGCGGGTCGCTCGGATCGCGCTCGTAGTGACACTCGATGTGCTCGCGATCCCACGCGTAGAAACCCCCATAGGAGCTCGCGGTCCCAGGCTGGAGGCGGTCAACCTCGTAGCGATGCTCGCGCGTCACGTACGGGTTGACGGCAGCAGGCGTTCCGTCCTGGGCATAGACCTCCTCGCGCAGGACATGGCCACGCAGCGCGCGGCAAGCCTCGCGCAGCTCTTCGGCGCTCGCTTCACCGGGCAGGATCGTCGTTTTGAGCTTGGGCGCCTGCGGGTCGCCCGCGTAGTACTCTCCGGCGAGCCGCGCGGCGATGTCTTCGCGGTCGAAGAACGCGCCGGTGTGGTACCAGGTTCGCGTCAACACCGGCGCCAGCACGAACGTCTCCCCGCTCGCGGGCGGGGTCGAGGTGAACGTGCCGATCCCCGACTGGGCGGGGAGGGTGTCGCTATCGAGCACCTCCACGCGTGCGAAGCCGCGGAATTCGCGCTCGACGCCGTCGTAGAAGCCGTGGTGGTAGCTGTACTGCGTGACGAAGCTCGTACGGCTCACAGCGTCCTCGGTTTCGACCCGTTCGACGACGTGGACCGGGAACGGCAGTCGCGTCAGCCACGGGGCGCCCGCGGCGCGATCCTGCAGATAGAACTTCGTCGAGGGCGCATAGCTCAGCGTGCGCTGCGCACCGAGGTTGTTGGTCACGTTCGTCAGCAAATACGGCTTCACTCCGCCAGTGAGATCGATGTAGCGCAGCGGCGTAGCGACATCGCCCGGCAGCGCGGAAGTCCACACCAGACACGCCGTGCCGGTGCCGAGCAGATCAAAGACACTCGCCTGCACATCGTTGTCGAACGACGGGAACTGCGCGAGCTCGCGCCCAGCGGTCCACGAGTTGCCGGACTGGTTGAACCAGACTGTCGCCGACTCGCCGAGGTAGACGATGTCGGCCGTCCCACTGCCGTCGATGTCGGCGAGACGCACGCGACGAGCGTCGAAGCGATCGCAGAAGTCGAATGCGGGAGCGCCGTCCATCGCGACCTTTGCGCCAAAGCGCCCATAGCCGAGGTTCGGCCAGTAGCAGACCTCGCCGCTGCGGATGCGGACGAGGTCGGCCAGCCCGTCGCCGCTCATGTCGGCCAGCAGGATCGACCCGTTGGCGTCGGCGAGCACGACCGCCGGTCCCCGTTCCTCATCGAATGGCTTAGCCACCCAATTGGCGGACGCAAAGCCGCTGTCGGGAATCCACTCGTGCCAGCTGAGCGCGTCGTCCTCGGTGATCAGCACGTCCGCGAGGCCGTCGCCGTCAAGATCGACAAAGCGCAGGTTCGGGCTCGCCCAGTCGATGTTCGCCGTCGCCTGGAACTCCTGGAACGGAGCCCAGCCGCTGTCGGCGTCGTACTCGAACCAGCCCGGGTTCGGCGGTGCGAAGCTCACCGCGCAGAGGTTGCCCCCGCCATTGAGATCGGTAAGCGTGAGCGACCCATCACGCGTGCCGAGCGTCGGCTTGGCCCCCAGTAGCGTGAGCGGCTCGAAGCGTGCACTCGCCGGAGCACCGGTGGGGTTCCAGGCACTCACGTTGCGCTTGTAGTACCACGCGCCCTCGTCCTCACTGAGGATTCCCTGGAGCCCCTCTCCCTCGAGATCGATCCAGCGCTCGCGTGTGCCGTTGACGGCGCTGGTGAGGTTCTGCACACTGCTTGCGTCAGCTGTGTGCTGCGCATCGTCGATCGTCAGCGAGCTGTAGCCGAGCTGCAGCGGGGGAAGCCGCGCGGTTTGATAACCACCGCCGGGCTTCGCCACCCAGCCCGTTTGCGTGACCGAGGCGAGCATCGTGTAGGCCGGCAGCGTCCCCTCACCCGATGGGCCACTCGTTTCATACGTGAGGTCAGTCGAGCGCACGAGCACCGGTTCGCTACCGAGCTCAGGGAGCTGATGGAACATGAGCAAACGCCGACAGCTGCGGTAGGTCCGCACCTCAAAGCCCGCGCGGTAACTAGAGAATGGATCGACGCGGCATGTCCACGTGCTTGCTTCCAGCGGTGTCGGAGTGCTCAGATCGTGCTCGCCATAGTCGAGCACAAGTTCAAAGCACCATTGCGTGGGGAGCTTCTCAACTACCTCATCGCCGGGTAGGTAGGGCACCTCATTGCCATAGAGAACGCACTTGAGATAGCGGTTCGCGCCGACCACGCGGTTCGTCTCACTTGCGCCATCCGGCGCGCCGCTTCGGTCCTCGGCCTTGTACACATAGCTGACTGCGTTGCCGCGATCGTCGAAGCTAAGGTCGAGTAGCCAGCTGAACACCCGCGAAGGATCCTCCGGGTCGGCGATGCGACTAGTCGCATCCTGTCCGTAGAGACTGGTGACGTTCTCCCTGGAGATCGTCCGCCAGTGGACATCCCCGGACACCTCCTCTTCCCAGCGTTCGATCCGGGCGAAAGCGCCCTCGACGCGCGGGCGATAGCCCCGCACGACATAAGAGCTGCTCCCAACGGTCCTGGTTGAGATGACGGGCTCCCATTTCCCACTCTCTTCGGCGAGCAACGGGATCAGATCCTCGGCACCTGAGAGGACCAGCACGTCGCTGTCGGCCGCATCCACGTAGCGCGGTAGCCCCTTAGATGTCTTGCGAGTGATCGACGGAATCGCAAGGCCCCAGCCGAGGCCGAACGGGCCGTTCCCACTAGCCGAATCATAAGTGAGCGCGAGTTTCGGCTGGGAACCCTGACGTGCGGGCGAGGTGAACACCCCAACTCCCAGCGAGGCCGTCCCGGTCGCTTGGCTCACTGCGAATTTCTCGTCGATCCCGCGAATCGCCCCACCGCCCTTGGGCAGCGAAATCGACGGCAGCGATCCGCTACTCGGCGGCGAGGATAGATGTCCATTTGCGCCGCCGGCCACAGGCATGTCGACAAACCCCGAGTGACGCCTGTCGCTCTCAGCCATAAGCGCACCGCCAACATGCAAATTTGCAAGACACCAGTAGCCTGCTCTCCGGTCGATCAGTGACGATGCGCGAACCGCGATCGTACCCGCACGCGCAGGATCGGTCGAGGACCCTGGACGACTGTCGTATGGCACCGGCGCTCTGTCTTAAAAACGACCCGGAGCGGGGTGGTGCCGAAAGCGGGAGCGACGGGGGTTGGACCCGCGTTTGTCACCCCGCGGATCGAGATCCGGCTCTAGGGCGGTGGTTGCCTGATAGGTCGTGGTGCACCACAGATATGGAGCGGACTTCGTCCAGTTGAGCTGGTTGGAGGGAAGCCACTCAGACGCCTCCCTGTTGCATAGCATTAGTCAAGCGATATCTCGGCGTTCGGCTTGTGAGTGACCGGCGGTGGTCGAAGCTCTATGTGCTGCTTTTAGCCGTCACGCAGCCAGGTCGAGCTACCGACTCCGATCCCGGCAAATCCCGTCGCAAGTGTGCTAACCGGCACGCTGATCCCGAGGACAAAGTGCGTAAACGCCCCAATAGCGCACAGCGGAGCCCCCTTCGTCACGATCCCTACAGCTCCAGGGAGGTGCTCACGAAGGCCGCCCGCGAGCCCTTCGCGAGCCGCACGCCCAACATCATCATCATCGGCTGGGTGGCGATCAGCCACCGAAAGCGTCTCCTTTCTCGACATCTGTTCTACATAGTCTCCCATATATGGGAGAGACTGTCAATAAGTGTCTAAGAATGCTATCGTTGGTTCGATGCCGAGTACACCCCCACACGCCGAGAACCACCCATCCGCACAGCAGGTGCGCCTAGGATTGGCCGCTCTCGTGAGAGCTGGCCCAGCGGCTCTATGGGGAAGCGAGACACAGGCACTATTTGAAATCACCGCGGTCCGACGCCGCATCGCTGGCGCTTCGGATGCCGCAGCACCGGAGTTGGTCCGCGAGGTTCTGGAAGTAGGAATCGAGCACGTGGCTTCCCCCGAGTACCGCGATCTGCTGAAGGTCGTACTTGGGTTGGACCCAAAGGTCGAGGATCTCTCTGCGCGGCAACGACGGGAGATTGCCGGACGCCAATTCCGCGGCGGCACCCGTCCGGTGGCGTGGGGAACCATCAGGCAATACCACGAGCCACGAGCCTTGAACCATCTGGCAGCTACGCTGCTCGTACTTGATGCCGACGGGAATCCCGTCGAGCTTGAGTTACCCCCCACACCGCAGCCGCTTGAGAATCAGCGCACATGCTTCGTTATTGGACCCATTGGTAGCGAGCACGCGGATATCGACTCGCTTGCGCGCAAAACGTGGGAGGAGTCACTACGCGTAATGGAGGAGATTATCGAGCCAGCCTGTGCCAATCACGGACTCACACCCGTGCGGGCCGATAATCTTGCCCGGGCCGGCGAGATTACAGGACAGATTTTTAGACGGCTACGCGATGATGACGTTGTTATCGCAGACCTCACTGATGCCAATCCAAATGTGATGTATGAGTTGGGCCTGCGCCATACGAGGGACAAGCTGACTATCCAAATTGGCGAGTATGGACGGCTTCCATTTGATGTCAGCACCATCAGGACGATTCAATTCAGTCAATCTCCCGTTGGGCGAATCAACGCGCGTGAAGAGTTGATCCGCGTCCTAAAGAAGGGGATCGAGGGCGATTATGACCCTGTTACCGCCACGAGCGCATGGAACGCCATCGGACAGCCGTACGACATGCCAACAGGCGAAGTCACCGAATACACGAAGCCCCCTCAATCTGACGGCAATGACGCCGTTGAACATGACTTCTTCATAGACATTATGGCCGAGGCAGAGGAGCATCAGGAGCAGTTCGGCCCTGCACTAGAGGAAGTTGGCAAGTGTGTAGCTGAACTCGGTGAGCTCTCGGAGAAGTCCACCGATCAAATGAGACGGAGCGACGCAGCCGGCAAGGGAATGCGCGGGAGACTACAAGTCATTACGAGTTATGCCGCCAGTGTCGACATGGTAGCCGGGCGACTCGATACAGCAGTCGATCACTATCTATCGGTGCTAAAGCCGTTTTCTGCCGGTACGGTTGCGCTTATCCAACGCATGGAGAACGATTCCGATGCCCTCGACGAGGGACACGATTTCGGGATGCAAGCGCGACAAGCCGCTTCCATCACGCGCGACTGCATGACCAGTCTCGCAGGTCTGATTGAGTCGATCGAGAGCAACGCCAAAGCATCGCGTGTATTGCGGGCGCCCTCTCTAAAGTTGACCGCTGCACTCGACCGGTTCATCGACGCTACGTCGGCTATCGACGAGTGGGACAGGCGACTGCAGGCGCTCGGTATCCCAATGCCTCCAGATGACTGGAAGCCGGATCCTGGAGAGCGTGATTCGGAAGATGGCGAGCGCTCAGATGCGGTCAACTCGAACGACGGCGTTGCAGAAATGGCACAGCCGGTCGATGGTGATAACGACACCGCGTAACCTCTGCTGCTCTTCCTAAGATACGGCGCCTCGGGAGGATTTAGGATCAGACCCTACCCTGGACGAGCGTAAGGCTTCTGCAGCATCGAGAAACTTGAGCCCTTCGCAGCTGGAACGTGGCGACACCCCAGCCCACCTGCCATCATTGACCCATGCTCGAGCAAGCACATGTCCAGCTGAGCGGCGATATCAACGGCCGCTATGTCGTCACCGAGCGACGGCCCGGCGGCGAGCTTACGCTCGCGCCTGACACGTCCTGGTCGGCGATCGTGGAGCGTTCGGGTGGCCGGGAGCTGACGCCGGAGGAGTCCGCCGAGTTCAAGCGCGAGTACGCGCCGCTCATGCTCCCGCCTGACGACGAGCCGTAGGAAGTGGCCGACTCAGCGACGCGCGGGTTTCCCGCGCATTTCGATCCCGACGGATGGGAGGAAGACCTCGCGCGAACGACGGCGCTCGGTCGTGAGGCCGCCGAGACTGCTCGGCGAACATACGAACGGGATAGGATTCCCTTCGACCACCTGCGCAGAGTCGAGGAGGAAGGACGCGACGGCACCGTGCTACCGGACTGCGCGAAGGTCTACCTGCCTCAACCGGCGGGGCGCTTCGGCATGGTCTTCCGAGCCATCAAGGTTGACGGCCGTCTGCACATGGCCTACCTCGCCTTCGGGGTGCGACACCCACCCAAGGACTCACGTCGCCCGACCGTCTACCAGCTCGCGCATCAGCGCATCCACGGCCAGCCGCCATCGCGTTCGCCGTCCTAGCTGCGACCAGCGCACGCTCGTCAGCGCCGCCTCCGGCCCTGCACCGCCTCAGCCCGCGCAAGCACCTCCGAAGCGGCACATCCCAGCGCCCCGGCGATCTTGACGATGTTCGCCAGCGACACATTCCGAACCCCTCGCTCGACCCCGCTGTAGTAGCCGCGATTCAGCCCAGCCTCCAGCGCGACGGCTTCCTGGGACATGCCGCGCTCGGCGCGTAGCTCGCGTAGGGCGTCGCCGAATGCGGCGTGGATGGGCGAGATCGCGGCCAAGCCGGCAAGACTGACGCCTTGACTACTATGAGTCTATACACTATAAGTCGCACTACATACAAAGTTGGCCCCCGCGCAGATTGTGGTCTGCCGGGGGCCGCGACACCAGGAGGTGAGTCCTGGCCGGGTAGGCCGGACGCATTGCTGCGCCCGGCCCCCCTCAGAACCGGACGTGCGACTTTCACCGCATCCGGCTCAAGCAAGCCCCGTGGGCTCGCGGGCGGACAGAAGTGCTGGTCCCATTGTCGTTGCTGGCGGTGTGCCGGCGGTGGCAGTGGGTGTGTAGGAGACGGGGTTTGTTCTTCTCCGACGTACCGTCCTTGTGCATGGCGATCTTGATCGTCTTGCGGTTGGTGGCCAGCCATCGCTCCCACTCGCGTGGGGTTGGTGGCGGGTCATCGGCGGGCTGGAGCCAGTCACCGCAGATCGGACAGCGACCGTCCTGGGTCTTGTAAAGGCCCCATCTGGCCTTACCGATCGTCGGAGGTGGCGTCTTGCGCCGCCGTTCGGCCCAGTACTCGGCCAGGGCGGGGTCGTCGGGGGATGACGCGCCCGTGACCAACTGGTGTCGGATTATCCGTGTCCAGGCGAACTTGAGCATGTAGACGCCGCTTGCGCGGTCGCCGAACACCCATTTGTCGCGCCTGGAGCGGTTGAACATGCCGAAGTACCGTTTGACGACCCAGCGCTTCGACTTGTTGGGGTGGCTGTAGGTCGCCCACTTGTAGGTGAGCTTCCACACGTAATCATCCAGCGCGCTGAACGTCTCGCTGGACACCACCCCCCGGTAGTAGGCCGACCAGCCCCTGATGATGGGGTTCAGTCGTATGAGCACCGCTTGCGTGTCGGTCCCGCGCAGGGACCGCATCTCGGTGCGCAACCGTTCCCGGATTCGTCTCACGGCCGCCTTGCTTGGTTTGATCAGGAGCTTGCGGTCGTCGTAGCGGCGGACGTTGAATCCCAGGAAATCAAAGCCCTCATCGAGGGTGACGATACGCGTCTTGTCCTCGTTGAAGACCAGGCCCCTGGGCGCCAACCACTCGGCGAGCCGCGCCTTAACCCCCAGCGCCTCATTCCTTGTATGGCACAAGGCGATCAGGTCGTCGGCGTACCTGACCAGCACCGGGGAGCCCGTCGCCGTCCAACCGGCGTTACTGCCGGTCTTGTAGTAGCGGACCCCGGCGGCCCTCTCCATCCCGTGCAGAGCAATGTTCAGCAGCACGGGGCTGATCACCCCGCCCTGAGGAACTCCTTCCTCGGTCGGGGCGAACCGGCCATCCTCGACCACGCCCGCCTTCAGCCATCCCTTGACCAGTCCCCTCGCTGGGAACGAGCCGAGCTGGCGAAGGATGTGGTGGTGGTCGATCCGGTCGAACGCCGCCGCCAAATCCGCGTCCAGTACCCACTGGCGCTTCGGGCTCTTGCCGTTAGCGTTCACGTAGATCACTGCGATCGCGTCATGGCAGCCACGGCCGGGCCGAAACCCATAGGACCTCGGCTCGAACCTGGCCTCCCACTCGGGCTCCAACGCGCTCACGACACGTGCTTGCTGCACGCGATCAACGACCACGGGGATACCGAGCGGGCGCCGCTTCCCACCAGTGCCCTGCTTCGGGATGTACACCCGCTTGACAGGCCGGGCGCGCCACGGCTCAGACAAGCACTGCACTCCCTCGGCCAAATCCATCTTGGCCTTGGCGCTCAGCACCACCTTGCCGTCAACGCCCGCCGTCCCGCGGCCAGCATTACGCTCCGTCACCCGCCGCACGCTCAAGAGCGTGTTCGCGCGCGAACGAAGCATCAACTTCTGCAGGTTGCGAACCCTTTTCAGGTCCCCCGCCCGACTCGCCGTGAAGATCCGTTGGCGCAGGCGTCGTACGCGCTCCTCGCAGGCACGCCAATCAACAGCGTCCCAGTCGAGAGTTTCGTCCTCTGGTCCGTTCGCCACGACCATCATGGCGTCCAACTTGTCCTTCGGTTCCGATGCCATCGTCATCAATCCTCTTCACAGGCTCACCTGACCGCGTCAGCACCCTTTCGGGTCCGGGCACATGTCCCGTATCCGGCCGGTTATCCCGCAGCGACCAGCGGAGGGGCCAGCCATCTATGCTCCAGGTTTCCCGCTGCCTTTCGGCCGCCGGCATTCGCTTCTCGGTCATCCGATTCCCGCCGGGGGATTGGGCCTCCCTCACGGTCGGCTTACCGGGCAAAACCCGGACCCTGACGGGGTTACCACGTTCCACACGCACGAGCTGCGACCGGATTGGGTGCCTCCTGTACCCCGAGGACGGCGATGCTCACCCGACTGACTTGCATTCCCCAGCCGGCGCCTGCCGCTTCCCAGCGACCAGTCCCTACACCCCGCTACTACATCCCACCTGGCGAGGCCGCTTGTTCACGAGACATCAACGGAGGTTCACGCGATTCACCCGCCCGGTCTTCCCCTCGCCTGTGGCCCCCGGATGGAACGGGCGCCCTTGGGCTTCTACCCCGAGCTTCGCACCCCGCTAGCACAACCAGCGACGCACGTCAGGGTGGGGACAGGCCATCGAGCACGAGCCCGGAACTACGCTCTCGACATCAGCCGACCCTCCAATCCATAGCTCACTCGAAACGTGCGACATCGTGTCGCAAATGCAAGAACAGCCTAACCCAGCGGTCGAGGCGGAGAACATGCACGACTGGGGCATTATGAGCCGAATCCTCGGCAACGACGATCAGCGGCCATGATCAGTTGAGGAGATGATCCGCGACCGGACAGATGCTCAGATCAGCCGCGCGGACACGACCGACGCGATTACGCGGCTCCACGGTATTGGCCTGATCCATCGCACAGCAGACGGCCTTGTCTTTCCGACGCGCGCCGCGCTGCATTTCGACCAAATAGCCGCCTAAACGAGCAGCCCCTCCCGCCAAACTCGCTGACCCGCTTCCGGGCCTGGCGGTGCTTTCGGGGTGTGGAACCAATCGATCAGAGCACGAAAAAGGCGCGCTCTACGGTTGCCGGGCCTTGCCGTTCGGTCGTTTGCGATCGGCAAGGCCTTGGCAACCCGATCCGGCCTGCCCATGCGGTTTCCCACCTGTCGGCCCGCGCCCGACTCTTATCTCTGCTCCATCTGGTGACTTTATGAGCGAGACGTCTTCTTTGAATCTTTGTCTTCCAACGGACCGGCATCGTGTCGTGCGGCCTCGTCGTTCGTTTGTCGATCCCGGCGGCGTGGCACTTGCCGGGCTCGACCGTCGAGTGCTGGAGGTGCTGTGCGAGCACCGTGTGATGACCCAGGATCAGCTTGCCCGACTGTTCCCCGATGTTCCCGAACGCACCTTGCGCTACCGCACCAGGCGCCTGCGCGACCTCGGTTACGCAGGCCGAACCCGCCCCTACCGCGAACGCGGCTCAGCGCCCAACCATCACTGGCCCACCCGGCGAGCCGATGCTCTCATCAGCGGCTCCCCGTCGCCGCGCGGCGGTGAGCGCAAGCAACCCAACCCTTTCTTTCTCATGCACGCCGCGCTACTGAGCGAGCTGTACGTCACGCTCGTGACCCAGGCCGAGCAGGCCGGACTACTCCTCCAGCGCTTCCAGCGAGAGGGCGATGCGCGCGAGCCCTTCGAGGCGCTAGGCAAGCAGCGCGCGTTGGCGCCCGATGCGCTGCTCGTGCTCCGCGACAAGCACGGTCGCGAGCTACGAGCGTTCGTGGAGCTTGACCTAGGCACGATGTCCCACCCCCGCCTGCGCGCCAAGGCAGAGCTGTACGCCGCTTATGTCACGGCAGGGGCATGGCGTGAGCGCCATCCGTTCGTGCCCGCCTTGCTGTTCCTCACGAACACCCAAGCGCGCGCCGTCAAGTTCCTCGCAATACTCCGCAGCACGCTCACGAATAAGCGCCGTGGTTGGAACCCCGCCAGCTTCACGGCCGCAGCCGCGGGCGTCGCGTTCCAGCCGGGCCGGTTGCTTGACGAGAGATGCCTCGTGGACGCTGCCGGGAATGAGGGCCTGGCGCTCGTCGATGTCCTGAGCGCGGCGCAAGCACCCTATGAACGCGCACGCCGAGCCGCGCGAGAACAGCAGGAAGCCGAAGACCGCGAGCGCAAGCTGCTGCGGGAGGACCCGGAGGCAATGCGCCAGCACATGCGCCGCCATGAATCCTCGCTGCGGTCCTACCTGCAAGCGCTCGGCCCAGCAGGTGAGCAGACCGTACGACTGCTGCTCAGCGGGATCGCACCAGCAGATGTAGACGAGCGAGCAGTGCTCGTATCGATTGCCCACGACCTCCCCGATCTGCTGGAACCAGGGATCAACGGCACTCCGTTTCCGGGCGCTGCGGTTACTTCGGACGTGGCTCTGCTCACCGACCTCTACCGGGGCTCACAGCGCAGGCTCATCGAGTCGCTGAGCGGCCACGGGCCGGACGGACCATCCCTGCGCCGGGCGCGATTGACGCTACGGGAGGGCAAGCTCCTTGAGCGACGCACCTGGGACCAACTGCCAGCAGACGCCGCGCGCGACATCACGGCGCGCGCGGCTCAAGGCCAGCAGCGGCTCGCCTACATGGAGTGGCGAGAGCACACTGCGCGCAAGCTCGCCCGCCAGGCGGGTGGCCTCGGGCGCCTCACTCACCCAACGGCGAGCTTCTATCCGCAACTCGATAGCGAGCATCTCAAGGTCTGCAAGCGCTGCGAGGAGGTTGTCTATCCCGCCGCCCTTGAGAACGGAGACGTCTACGAGCGCCAGTCCGCGCCCTGCCACTACTGCGGCGCAAGCGATCAGCTTTGCGACTACGGCGACCAGTCCATGCCCGACCACGAGACCGGAAGGTGGCGATCACAGCCATGAGCCCGTCCGACCCCGCCCAACACTGCGGCACCCGAAGCAGGCGCCGCACCGATTCGGTCTTGCGATCAGCACGAAGTCGATCGAGAGACATTTGCCAGCACCCACCCAACAACAGAGGAGACAACGATGCCCAGCCAACCGGCGATCCCCACACCGAACTACAAGCGTTCGCGCATTGGTTCGCGGACTGGTGGCTGCGACGTGGCCGCGACCTCACCGGCGCCCAAGGCAACAAGTGAGGAGATAGATAGTCCGACAGAGACAACGGTCAAGCAGCGTGCGGTCGCCTACGTCCGCGAGTCAACTGAGGAGCAAGGCCAGGGCTTCTCCCCCGACGCGCAGCGCCAAGGCATCCGCCGCTTCGCCCCCGAGAACAACCTCGACATCATTGGCGAGTACTGCGACTTCCACTCCGGCTGGCGCAAGTCCGAGGCACGACCCGAGTTCCAGCGCCTCATGGCGGACGCAGCAGAGGGCAAGTTCGATGTCGTGCTCGTCTTCCACACTTCCAGGTTCGCCAGAAACCAGATCGAGGCGCGCCGCTACAAGCAGCTCCTACGCGAGCGGCTCGGTATCCGCGTAGTGTCAGTCACCCAGCCGATGGGCGAGGACCCATCCGACCCGTCCGCGTTCCTGGCGGAGTCGATCCATGAGATGTTCGACGAGTACTACTCGGTGTCGCTGTCCTTCTGGACACGCAACGGACTACGCGAGAAGGCCCGCCAAGGCCATTTGGTCGGCAGCCTCCCGTGGGGCTACATTCGCGACCCCAACACCAAGCTCGCGACTCCCGACCCAGAGCGCGCGCCGCTCATCCTCGCCCTGTTCGAGCGCTACGCCACCGGCCAGGAGTCCGACCGCTCGCTCGCCGCTTGGCTGAACGCGACCGGCGCGCGTACCGCTCGCAATCGCGAGTTCGGCAAGGACACCGTGCGGGAGATGCTGTGCAACGCCGCCTACGCCGGATACGTGAGCGGGCTGCGCGAAAAGACCCGCACGATCAAGGGACTGCACGAGCCGATCGTCACCGATGAGCTGTTCGACCGCGTGCAGGAGGTACGAGGATGGCGCACACGCGTCGTCAAGCCCGGTCGCCCATCCGAGGAGTACCTGCTGCGCAAGCTCCTGCGCTGTGAGCACTGCGGCGCACGGATGCACGGCACCAGCGGATCGCGCGCCGGTATCCGCCGCTACCAGTGCTCCACCCGTCGCTACCACGGCAACTGCGAGCAGACGATAGTCAAGGCGCAAGCTCTGGAGGAGCAGCTCATCGACTGGGTGCATACCTTCCAGCCCGACGAGCAACTACGCAAGCTGATGCTCGACACCCTCCGCGCGGAGACAGACGTTCAACCCGGCCAGGACACCACCCGTCGCGCCGAGCTGCTGATCCAGCTAGAGCGCCTGCGCGACCTCTACCTGATGGGCGACTACACCAAGGCCCAATACGTCATGCGCCGCCAAGCACTCGAGGAAGAACTCCAGCGAACCGCTCCTCCGGCGACACCCGACCTCGACCGCGCCCAAGCGCTCCTCGAAGACTTCGCCCGCTTCTGGGAAGCCGAGCCCAACCCGGCCGAGCGACGCAAGCTGATCGCTACCCTGTTCGAGCACGTCTGGCAAAAGGACGGCTCAATCGTCGCCGTCAAGCCACAAGCAGCCTTCGCGAAGTACTTCGTAGCCGCCAATGAGGCCCGCGCCAAACACCCCAAAGCAGACAGGAAAAGCGGGGTGACAAAAGCGAGGTCTTCACGTTTGCGCGTTTGCGGGCGTTTTCGGTGCTGTTTTCGGTGCTGATCACAGTTTAAGCGGCGTCTGACCACACCGGCATGGCTCGTCAGTGCTGGGCTGGCTGGTTGTGGCCTTCGCGCGCGGTGAGTAGGTCGGCTTCGAGGGAGGCGATGCCGATTGTCTCTAGGCGTGCGAGCAGCTCGCGGATGCGCCGGTCGTTTTCTATCCAGTGCTGGTAGTCGGCGGCGTGTTTGGCGCTCAACCATCTGCTGACGGTCTTCTTGTTGAGCTTGCGTGTCCACTGCCAGTAGGGGCCGTGCCGGCGGGGTGGATCGTCCTGGCAGGCGCATCCGGCGCGTCCGCAGCGCGTGAGGCGTTCCTGGAGCGAGCCGGGCAGCACCTTGCCTGTGCGGGCGATGCTTGAGAGTTCGCGTGCGATCCGTCTGGCCTCCTCGCGTTCTGGGCGATCGAGGCTCATCGGCGCAGTCTGGCAGAGAGGTCTGTCATCACGTCCTGACCGTACAGTATATCTACCGCACGATGAGCGCGAGGCATTCCGCCCCGTCGCCGGCGGGCGCGATCTGCACCTACCGCCCATGCTCGGTGAGCGGGCCGGCCGGCGCGTTCGCGCGCCAGGTCGTGGGCAAGGCTCTGCCCGCGACGCTGGCACGGGCGCGCGCGCTGCTGTTCGCCGCGAGTTCGACTCGCGGCCTTCGGCGAGTCGGTGGGCCTTGAGCTTGAGACCGGGGTGCTTTTGCATCCCGCGGTGATCGAGCGCTTCATCGTGGCAGGCGAGCGGACCTTCTCAGCGCCAACGCGCCGCACACTGCGCACCAACCTACGCTCCCTGGCGCGCGCGCTACAGGCCCACCCGCAGCCGGCACCGACTGTGCTTGCCCGCGAGCGCGCAAAGCCCCCCTACAGCGAGCACGAGCTCGAGCTGTTCCTGGCGGCGGCCAAGGCGCTCTCCACGCCATCGCGCCAGATGCGCGCACGGGCGTTGATCTGCCTGGGCGCGGGCGCTGGGCTCCTGGGCTCAGAGCTTCGCCACGTCAGGGGCACCGACGTCTTGAAGCGCTCGGGCGGGGTGCTCGTCGCGGTCAAGGGCACCAAGGCGCGGATCGTGCCGGTGCTCGCCCGCTACCAGGAGCCGCTCTTGGCCAGCGCCGCCTTCGCGGGACAGGGATACCTGCTGGGCGGCAGAAACCCCGACCGCAAGAACCTGACCTGTCAGCTCGCCGTCCTGTTCTGCGACCGCGGCCTGCCGCGGCTTGATACCGGGCGGCTGAGATCGACCTGGCTTCACAGCGCGGCGCAGGCGATTGGCCTGCAGGCGTTCATGGCCGCCGCGGGCGTGCGCTGCTCCCAGCGCCTCGGGGACATCGCCGCACAGTTGCCCGCGCCTTCAGAGGCAGAGCTGATAGCGCTGCTGGGAGGATCGCCGTGAGCGGCGAGATCCCGCTTGAGCGCCTTGAGAGAATCATCGACGCCTCGGGCGTGCCGGCGCGCATCGAGGCGCTGCTGCCGATCGGGGTGCGCCCCCGCCAGCTTTCCGTGCGCACGCTGCTGCTCGGGATGCTGGCCTGCCTCTATGACGGGCGCCCCGCCCATCTGAGAAAGGTGCACCAGGCGCTGATCGTCCTGAGCGAGCAGGAGCGCCGGCGCCTGGGCATCATCACCCAATGGAATGGTAACCCTCACCTATTGACCTACCGCCAGGTGGAGCGCACCTTTCGCCTCATCGTGAAGGCGCTCTCCAAGCACAAGCCCGACGGGCGCCCCGCCGAAGCGCTCAGCGACGCGATGAACGCACTGATCGAGGCCAGTGTTCAGGTGCTCGGTCCCCCGCAGAGCAGCGCGCTGGCCGTGGACTGGAGCGACTATGAGAGCTTCTATGCCCCCCCGCGCAAAAGACGCAGCGAGGGCGAGCAGGCCGAGCCGGCCGGAGAGGACGCCGAGCCCCACGCGCAAGGCAATGAGCGCGAGTGCGCGGACCCCGAGGCCTCCTGGGGGCACCGCCGCGGCAATTCACCCGGACAGAAGGATGAGGCGTTCTACGGCTACTACCTGCAGGCCGCCACGATCGTCACCGAAGAGAATGGCGAGAAGGCTCCAGAGCTCGTACGGCGCATCTCACTAACCAGTTGCCAGATTGACCCGCCGGGCGCGTTCGTGCCCGTGCTCGAACAGGTAACCAATGACGACATCGCCCTGGGCGACGTGCTCGCCGACTGCGGCTACGCCTACCGCGTCGCGGAGGACTGGGCGATCCCGCTGCGGCGCCTGGGCGCGCAGCTGATCCAAGACATCCACCCAAACGACCGCGGACCCAAGGGCACCCACATGGGCGCGATCCTCGCAAACGGCAACCTCTACTGCCCCGCCACGCCGACGGCGCTCCTGCAGCTCGGCCCGCTGGCGCGCGGCGCAGGCGAGCAGGAGATCACCGTCCACGACCAGCAGACCGGCGAGCTCGCCGCCTACAAGCTCTCACCGATCACCGCCTATGACCAAGACGGCTACCGCCGTCTCGCCTGTCCCGCCACCGCCAGCAAGCTCCGCTGCCCGCTACGGCTCGCATCGATGCATCTGCCCCACACCCGAGCGCAGGTGCTCTCGCCCCCAGAGCACCCACCCGTCTGCTGCTCACAGCAGACGATCACCGTCCCGCCGTCCATAAACGCCAAGACAGCCGGCAAGCACGACTACCCCTCCCGCTCCCACCGCCTCTCCTACAACCGCCGCTCAGCGGCCGAGCGGACCTTCTCCACCGTCAAGGACCCCGCCACCAACGACATCTCCGCCAAGGGATGGTGCCGCCTCGCGGGGACCACCGCCCCCTCGCTCTTCCTGACCTGCCTGTTCATCGTGCGCAACATGCGCGTCGCCGACGCCTTCGACGCCCGCCAAGCCGAGCAGGCCCAGCGAGCGGCCTGCGGACGCCCCCCACGCACGCGACGCAAGCGCAGAGAGACGATCCACGATCTGCTCGACGCCGCCAACGCACCGCCGGCCTGAACGCAACCGTCTTCACCCATCACCACACCACACCGCCGCAAGCCAGGACACCCCCACACGACCCGAAAACCCATCCGAGCGCCCTAGCAGGCTCCACCCAAGGCCCAAGCGGCGCCCCCGCACACAGCCACCAGCATCCCAAGCCCACCGCAACCCGCGTCAGCCAGCCCAAACGTGAACAAAAACAGAGGCCAAACGTGAAGACCTCAAAGCGGGAGCGACGGGACTCGAACCCGCGACCTCTGCCGTGACAGGGCAGCGCTCTAACCAACTGAGCTACGCCCCCGCGCTGGCGCACGGGACACCGCTACGTGCGTAGTGCACAGTATGGCAGGGCGCCCGCGCGCGCGGTCTGACGGGCTCGTGCTGGCGTTGGGTGGGGCTGCGCTGGCCTTGAGACGCCGGACGCCCGCGGGCATCCACCGCGGTTGGGACGGCGGCGCGGGCGCAACCTGCGCGCGTAAGCTGGCCGGCCAGCCAAACCGCTGGTGAGTGCTCTAGGCTTACGTTGTGCCAATCCTCGAGCCGCCGCCGCTGCGCCACGAAAACCCGTTTCGCGTGTTGGTGGCGGACCTTGCGGACGAGCGTGCTAGGACCGTGCGCTACCCGCCGGGGGACACCGCGTTTTCGCTGGCGCGTACGCGGCGGTTCATCGACGATCCGTTGCCGCTGCTGCTGGACGGGTATGCGCGCTACGGGCCGATCTTCACGATGCGGGTGTTGCACAGCAATGTTGTGTTTATGCTGGGGCCCGCCGCTAACCACTACGTGACCGTGTCCCACGCGTCTAATTTCCGGTGGCGCGAATCGCACTTCCGCGATCTGATCGCGCTGCTGGGCGACGGGTTGCTGACGACCGATGACCCCTACCATCGGCGCGCGCGCGCGATCATGCTGCCGGCGTTTCACCGTGAGCGGATCGCGGCGTCGATCGATGTGATGGCGTCGGAGACCGAGCGCGCGCTTGCGCGTTGGAGGCCGGGCGCGCGGATCGACCTGTATGCGTGGACGCGGCGGCTGGCTACGCGTGTGGCGATGCGTGCGTTGTTTGGGATCGAGCCCGACGGGGCTGCGGCCCGTTCGGTGGACGCCGCGGCCATGTTTGAGCAGGCGCTGGCGTTTTACGCGTCCAGCTACCAGTACCGCTTCATCCGCGCGCCGCGCTCCCCCTGGGCGCGGCTGCAGGACGCCTCGCGTAAGCTTAATCGCCTGCTGTATGGGGAGATCGTGCAGCGCCGCGCGACCGGACGACGCGGCGAGGATGTGCTTAGCCTGCTGCTGGACGCGCAGGACGAACACGGCGACACACTCACCAACAGGCAGATCCGCGACGAGATGATGACGCTGCTGTTTGCCGGCCATGACACCACCACGTTGACCGTGGCGTTTATGTTCTACGAGCTCGCGCGTCACCCCTGGATCGCAGAGGACATCCGCGCCGAGCAGCGCGCTGTGCTGCCCGACGGCGCGCTGGACGGCGCGCGGATGATGAGTGGCGAGCTCATACAGCTGGAGATGACGCTGGAGGAGACCTTGCGTAAGTATCCACCGGCGTGGATCGGCCCGCGCAAGTCGATTGAGCCGTTTGAGTTCGAAGGCCACACCGTGCCTGCCAACGCGTATGTCAACTACAGCTCGTGGGCGTCCCACCACCTGCCCGACGTGTGGACCGAGCCCGACGCGTTCCGTCCCGAGCGCTTTGCGCCCGACGCGAAGGCGGCGCTGCCGAAGGGCGCGTATGTGCCGTTTGGCGGCGGCTCGCGCACGTGTATCGGGATGCGCTTCGGCCAGTTGGAGGTGCGCACGATCGCGACCCTCATTGCGCGTCGCTTCACGCTCGAGCTTCCTGAGGACTTTGTGCTTACGATCCGTCAGATGCCTACCATCAGCCCGCGTGGGGGCCTGCCGATGATCGTGGGAGAGCGCTCCTAGAGCGAGTTCAACAACGTAGTGGTGTGTGTGCGAAGAGGCGTGGAACGGCTACCCGGTCGCACGGTCCTCAGAGGCGTGGAGCGGCCCCCGGTGGCGCACGGTGTTCGAGCGCGGCACAGCGTTCAGCGTAGGCTTGCGGTCAATGACAGTCCATAGGTGGGCGGCTGGGCACTGTGCACCGTGACCCCTACGGATTCGACCTTCAGGTGTGGGTCGGCGAACAATGTCACGGTGGCGAGCCCCGCCAGCGGGAAGCCCTGCGGTTCGGCCACCAGTCGCCCTTCGAGCGGGCGCACCAACGCGCTGATCGACGTTTGCAGCCCGAACAGCCCGCCGGAGGCGCGCACCTCCACTTGTCCGCCGCCGCTCGCGACGGGCTGTACGGTGAAGCCGCTCGGCAGGGCTGCCGTGAGATCCGCCTGGGTGAGCGTCGCGTGCGTGTGTATCGACGCGCCGCGCTTGCGCGTGGTCACGTCGCGCAGCACGATGCTGTTGGGCAGCGTGGGCGCCTTCAGCGCGAGCTGTGTCACCGTGAAGTCGAGGTTGTGCACGCCGCGCGCTTCCCACGTGAGCGCTGTCATTTGCGCCGCTGTCATGCTCAAGCTGCGGGCTGTCGCGTGTATGGAGTCGGCTTTGCCCCACAGCAGCTGCACGGCGGGCCAGGCGCTGACGCTCACGCTTTGTAGCGCGCCGTAGGGTTTGATCCGGTCGCGCAGGACTCGCTCGGCTACGAGCGGGAGGATCGCCTGCGCGAGCACCAGCAACAGCACCGGCACGGCGACCCCGATCGCCATGCGTGTGCCCCTCCGCGTTCGCCGCTGCACCCCAACGGGCATGTGCACAGCTTGGCAGGCTAGCCTTAACGGATCCCCCTGGGCGCGTAGCTCAGCTGGCCAGAGCGCCTCGTTTACACCGAGGGGGTCGCCCGTTCGAGTCGGGCCGCGCCCATAATTGCCCGTCCAGGCGGGCGTGCGCAGCGTGTTTCGTGTTGTCCCAAATCCCATGCGTCTCCTCAAATGACCCCAACGCCCATCCGTATTGCTGTCGTCGGCGCGGGCCCCGCCGGCTTCTATGCCGCGGGGCACCTGCTTAAGCAGTCCGGCGAGGACGGCCGCGCGATCGAGCTGGATATGTTCGAGCGGCTGCCCACCCCGTGGGGGCTGGTGCGTTCAGGCGTCGCACCGGACCATCCCAAGATCAAGTCGGTGACGCGCGTGTATGAGAAGACCGCCGCGCACCCCCGCTTCCGCTTCTTCGGCAACGTCGAGCTCGGACGCGATGTGTCCCGCGAGGAGCTCGCCGTGCGCTACCACGCGATCGTGTATGCGACCGGCTCCGCGCGCGACCGTCCGCTGGGCATCCCCGGCGAACGGCTGCTCGGCAGCTATCCCGCGACCGACTTTGTGGGCTGGTACAACGGGCATCCGGACTTCTGCGAGCATGACTTCGACCTGTCGGCGAGCCGCGCGGTGGTGATCGGCAACGGCAACGTGGCGCTGGACGTGGCGCGCATGCTGACGCTTACCCACGAGGAGCTGGCGGTGACCGACATCGCCGACCATGCGCTGGCTGCGCTCGATGCGAGCGCTGTGCGCGAGATCTTGGTTGTTGGCCGCCGCGGCCCGGCCCAGGCCGCGTTCACCAACCCCGAGCTGCGCGAGCTCGGCGAGCTGGCGGACGCCGACGTGATCGTCAACTCGCGCGAGCTGGAGCGGGCGCTGACCGTGCCCGACCCCTCGACGGACCCCACGTCTGAGCGCAACGTCGCCGTGTTGCGCGACTACGCGGGGCGTGCGCCCGCTAACAAGCGCAAGCGGGTGGTTCTGCGCTTCCTGCTGTCCCCGATCGAGTTGATTGGGGATAGGGATGGCGTTCGAGCCGTTGTGCTTACGCGCAACGCACTAAAGGCCACAGGAGACGGCCGCGTGCGTGCTGAGCCCACCGGTGAGACGGAGACGATCGAGGCCGGGCTCGTGCTGCGCGCGATCGGCTATCGCGGCAGCGCGCTACCGGGCGTGCCGTTTGACGAGCACAGCGCGACGATCCCCAACGAGGCGGGGCGTGTGCGTGGCCCCGACGGTCCGCTGCCGGGCGAGTATGCGGTGGGCTGGATCAAGCGCGGGCCCTCCGGCGTGATCGGCACCAACAAGAAGGACGCGCAGCAGACTGTTGACGCGATGCTGGCTGACCTCGCCGCCGACGTTCACCTGCGACCGTCTGACCCTGACCCCGAAGCGATCGAGTCCCTGTTGCGTGAGCGTGTGCCGACGCTCGTGACCTATGAGGGCTGGTCTGAGATCGACCGTCACGAGCAGTCGCTCGGCGAGCCGCATGGCCGCCCGCGCGTCAAGCTCACGCGCATCGAGCAGCTGCTGCGGGTCGCCGCTGGCGAGTCCGCCACGGAGGAGCCACTCGACACGCTCGGCCTGCGTTGAGCCGAGTGCCGGCGCGCCGATCTGGGATCGCGAGACGCTACCGACCAACGCGTGCGTGCGACGGACCCTGCCGAGAACCCCAGCTGACCACTCATCTGGCACACTGATCTGTTCGTGCGCCGTTAGCTCATCGGGTAGAGCTCCGGACTTTTAATCCGGCGGGGCGGGTTCGAGTCCCGCACGGCGCATCTTCGAGGACCGTCTGCGCCCGGTTCGAGTCCCGCACGGCGCATTTCTGCTGGTAGCTTGGGAGCATGACCCACCATAAGCGAAGGCGCCCCAAGCAGCGCCGCGCCGGCTGTTTGCTCTGTAAGCGACAGAAGTTGCCGTCGCTAAAGAAGTCCGAGCGCAAGCGCGGCCTCCGCAACGCGCTCCTTCACGAGCTCCGTGCCACGCAGGAGCCGACGCGGTAGGCGAGACAATGCGTCTCGTGCCCATTCTCGTGGTAGCGCGAACCCGAGGGCTACGGTAGCGCTAGGCGGCAGCCACGCGAGAACGCTCTTGCTGTGCCTCGGCATACAGCGGCTCTGGGGCCATGTCGACCCCGTTCGGCCAAGTGATGGTGCCCGCCTCGGGATCTACTGTCACACGGGCAAAGTAGTCGGGGTCACGCAGCGGCTCGAACACACCGCGCCACTCGCGCTTCGTGAACTCAACCTCGCCGGCAGTTCCGTCGTCAAAGGCTAGGCGCAGCCGATACTCGCCAACGACCTCGACATCCGTGATGTCGTGGAGTTGTTCCATACGCACCATCTTACGGCAAGGGGTCGATCGACTCCAGAGGCTCTTCACGCCGAGCGCGCTCCCAGTTCGAGACTAGTTCCTCGCGATGAAGAGCCGCCCACTCGGCCACCAGTGTGAGAGCGCGCAGTGGTAGCGAGCCGGCGATCACCACGCCAGCGAAGTCCACGGACGCCACTTGACCGGCGTAGCGGGCGTGGAAATGCAGCCGCGCGTGAGCGCCCTCATTCCAGTACATCCAAATAGTAATCCCGTAGAACGAACTGATTCGCGGCACACCTTGAACCATATGGCCACCAACTGACGAACTCGCGTTCGCCTGGCTCTTGCCCTTCCGCCCGGCTCTCCATGTCAGGTGTGGAGGACGTGTCACTCCGACCGATCCCATCTATAAGCACAACAGCCCCAGCAGCTTCCGCCGCTGCCTTCGCCCCACGGGCTCCAGCAGCAGTCGCACCAAAGCCTCAACCTGTTCTTGACCGTTTCTTTGAGACCCCACCTGCCGCACCATTTGATCAACGTTGGAACCAAGGACCCCAACGTTGGAACCAAGGCCCCCTTTAGAAAGGGGGCCTTGGCCGTTTCGGGATCTACAACCTCGTGAAGAGGGCGACCGATTGGAGGGACTGAACCATCCGGTTGGTTATATGCTCGGCGAGGATCAACGGGTCGAGGATATCTTCGCCGTGGAAGCAGAGCTGTTGCGCAGCGAGGGCCTAGACCCAGAGTGGCCACGATTCGACAAGTCCAAGACAGACTCAGCCCTCTGACCGCTAGGTCACCCGCCGTATAGCCCGAGCCCGTTGTCGAGCTCCTCGGCCGATGGGCTCCATGAGATCTTCCAAGAGCAAGTCATGGTTCCGACGTTGTCCCCCACGCTGCATCTTCGAGGACCATCTGCGCCCGGTTCGAGTCCCGCACGGCGCATCTTCGAGGACCGTCTGCGCCCTATTTAAACCACGTCTGCCGGCAGGATCTCGAAAGCGCCTCCCTGTAGCGGCGTTACGGCACGGAAGGCGCGTTCATCGAGAGTGAGGATGCGGCGTGTCTGCCAGCGACTTGCGAGCACCACCAGCGAAGCGTCCGCCAGGCCAAGCTCGAGGTCGCGGTAGCGGGCGACGACATCCCGCGCGATCGGCAACTCTGAGGGTGTGAGTGCGTCCACAACATATGTGCCACCGGCAAGATCCTCGAGGAACTTCAGCTCGACGTCCACTCCTAGACGGCGCAGGATCAAGTAGTCAGCCTCGGCAACGATGACCTGCGAGGTGACGAGCGTCCCGAGCTCGTCACGCAGCGCGCTAGCGACGGCCGCATGCTGCGGCTCGTCGGCGTCCGCCTGCGCGTACAAGGCGCCGGCATCGACAATCAAGGCCGTCATTGACTAGGGGCAACCGTGCGATAAAGCTCTTCAGCGTCCCAGCGCCGATATGGGGCTCCACCGCCATGCCCCTGTCCAAGGCTGTGAAAAGTGCGTTGGCTTGGCTCGGCCGGCCCCGTCACTAGCCGCACTCCCTCACGGATCAACTCAGCCCGCGAACGGCCGGTCCGAATGGCTGCACTACTCAGCAACTCGACCTCCTCGGGCGTCAGATAGACAGACGTCTTGTGCATCGCCCTACGTAGGGTAGCAGCTACCTGTCGAGCAAAGGCATCTATCAATGATCAAGCTCGATCTACAATCCGTTATCTATCGCGAGGATGAGCACTATGTAGCTCTGTGCCTCAATGTTGACGTCTCCAGCTTCGGTGACACTGAGGCCAATGCCCTTGCCAATCTGCGCGAGGCCTTGGAGCTGTATTTCGAGGATGCCCCACCAGCGATGCCGCGCCGGTTGAGGCCGCCGAGGTCCGCGCCCTAACCTCCAGGGTGCCTAAGCTTAGCCGGCCAGATGAGAGGGGCCTCGTTAACCGAACGAGGCCCCTCTCGGCGGTCCGTCACGCTGCTTTGCGCAAGGCGGCGGGTTTGTCCTATGAGCGTTGTGCTGGGCTAGCCCCTCCCGTCGGTGCTTAGCCTACTTTCTTTGGCTAGCAACAGCCGCCCACGCCCCAATTCACCCCCCAGGGCCAGGCGCTGAAACGTGCCCACCCGTGACCTATCTCTGTCCAAGGTATGTGTAGAGGCGTAATCCCAAAATTAATCCCGGGTTGCGCTTCGTGGTGCCATTCATCGTAGACGCCGCACCAATCCACTTTTGATCCGTAGATCGGCCAGTAGACTGGATTGAAATTTACCCCACAGTCCGGACCCCAATCCTTCCAAACAACAGAGCCATTTGTGCAGAGGCCAACGTTGACGTTGACACTGAGCCACCAGCCATACGAATAGCTTCGCCAATATCCATTACAGCTCACTCCAGCGGCTCGTGCTCTCTTGTTCATCGACATGCGGCGTAGAGACTGTGCCTGCGGACGCATAACGGTGCGGATGCGCACCACGCACTCCGGTGAGCGGATCGATGCACTGCCAGCAAGTTGCTCCAGCTGCTGCATGTTCGAACAGTCGGTATGAGCAAGACGGACCTGTCGCACGACGGTCGTAGCGTCTGCGATTGAGGTCATTGACAGGGCGTACACCATGGCGAAGATCGCGACTCGGGCGGTGGTTGTCAGTCGTTTGACACAGATCTCGGCAGGGGGGCCTTGATCAGCGCGGATGACTGAAATCGCAGCTAGGCAACGGCGCGAGTTATTACGCATTAGCGCATACATGAGCTTCTCCTGACGGTTGTGTGGATGCGTCGTCGAGCAGTGTGGCCCCAAGCGCGTGCGCCCACAAGGGGAGAACTACCCCTCCTCGGTTGCGCTCGGCGGGGCGCCCTGCCCAAGAAGGCCCTTGCGAATGCCGGCAGAAGCTTGTGCTTGCGCAGGTGACTTCCGGTGTACTCTTCAGGGCTCGTGCTCGGGCTCGATAAAGATCATCGTGAGATTAGGGACGTTAGGGACGCGCGAGCTGCCCATCGGGCACTGTGGGACTCCCTCGGTGAGCGAAGCCCGCTCGCGGCGTGGCGGCGGGTGCATACCAGGACGTTTCGAGGTCCGCTCGCGGAAATGGAGATCGCGACCGCGCTTCAGCTGGAGGAGGGCATGGTGTTGCTCTTTTTGGCGGTGCGGTGCGTGCACCTGGGACAAGCTGGGATCGACCTCGCGTTGGCTGGCCGTAGCTACACTACTGAGTGGCTAGCGCTTACACTGGCTGTGATCTGTGTGGCAGAGAGCGTCGGGGTTGCTTCTGCGACGCTGAGCCCTCGCGTTCGCCGTTTGACTTCGCGCGCGATAGTTGCTGACGCCGCCTTTGGGGTCGTGGGGCTTGGCGTGATGGCGCTCGCGACGACCTCCGGTCCGGGTCGAGCTGGCTCGTTGAACTGGATGCTCCCTTATACCGTGGCGAGCGCGACCGGCCTTGGAGTTGTGTCCGCGGGCGAATTGGTCGATCGGTCCTCTGCCGGGTCGTTGCTCGCCGACAATCCGCGCACTTGGGGTCGACGGGTGCTCGCTCGCGCGTGGCCACTCGTGCTTGCGCTAGGGCTTGGCGGAGCGTATGTGGCGAGCGCCTATCTTCCTCACCGGCTTGGAGAGGATCAAGCCGGACAGATCTGGGGCAACGCCGCAAATTACCTCGGATTCTTCCTTGTAGGCGCCTTTACGGTCAAGGCTGGGCGCTATGGCGTCAGAGCGATTTCTGCGCGCAATACAGAAGTAAACGGAGCTAGCGCACAGGTAGCCCACGAGTTGCTCTTACGCGATGTGGAAGACCAAATCTTCACACCAGTGCTCGCTCTGCTTGGCCGAGCGGTCAACCTTGAGGATGGCGAGGTTCCGGGCCATATGCGCCAGGAAGCCGACAAGCTAATGTCGATCATCGACGCCGTGAGGCCTCACGAGAGGACTGGCTCGCTCGATGCGTTTGGAGAGGCGCAGGGGTGATGCGGTGAGCCCGTCCATGCGGTTGGCTGTGGTCGAGGATCAACGCTTCCAGCGCGAGGATATGCTCGAGCGTCTCTGCGCCAATTACGTCCGCGACGAAGTAGAGGGGTTCGCGACCCTTGAGGATCTCTTTGACAGTGGACGGGAGTTTGACCTCATTATCCTGGATTGGCAGCTTCGGGGTGGCGTGCTGGAGGGAACGGACGCTGTGCATGGCGCCGCGCAGAGTGCCCGGGTGTTGGTCTTCACCGGATTGGTGAGCCGTGAGGCAATCGAGGGCGCGCGAGCGGCGGGCGCCAGTGGTTTCCTGAGCAAGGACACAGCAGATAAGGCAGTGTTGATCGAAGGGATCGACGCGGTTCTCGCCGGTCGGCCGTTTTTCGTTGACCCCGAGCTTTTAGCCAAGATTGGTACGAGTCAGCCAAATCCGCTGCCGGAGTCACTACGGGAGGTTTTGCGACTGGAGGCGCGCGGACTCAACACGAAGCAGATCGCGCGCCAGCTCGGTATCAAAGTGCCTGCGGTCAACAAACGTATCGAGCGGATTGTGGCGATTTATCCAAAATGCAACAAGCAAACCGACCGGGTACGGCTGGCGATCGAGATGGGGCTGATAACCTCCTCCCAGCCCTCACAGAAATATTCTACTCCTTCGTCCTCGTAAGCTATCCTGGGTGGCCATGCGCGGCTCGGCAGGCTTTATAGTGCGCGAGCCGCGGGGGGCGGCCCTGCCATCTGGAGAGGGTAGTGACAGATTGGCTGCTGAGGGTAACGACGCCCGAGCAAGCCTGCTCGCCGACCGTGTGGTCTTGGTGCTCCTTGTCGTGCTGCGCGTGGTAACGCTCGCGCTTGGCGCCGCGGAGGTCTTTGGCTCATCGGAGTTGGTTCATCCCCTAGCCGCAACAGCCGCCCTGGGTGCGCTCACCGCGGAGAGCGTGCTGTTTTTCGGACTCTCGACGCTTCGGTTGCGTCGAGGGGTGTTACCCGTCCTGAACGATCGCACAGCCCTAGCCGAGACGGTCGCGGGTGTCGCGGGGTTGTTGGTTGTGGCTTATGCAACGCCGCTCCAGCTTCGCACCACCTCGACCTTTTGGATCGAGCCCTACACTGTCATCAGTGCGGTGGTGATCGCGACGGCGCGGCGAGTGATCGTGGGCATCGCGGGCGCGGTGTGCCTGACCGCGACGTATCTACTTTGCGTTTTCGTGTGGGCAACCGACGGGATCAGGCTTTCGGCCGAGGCGCAAGCGACCGCGTGGGCCAACGCCTTTTCCTACCTCCCGTTTTTCGCTATCGGTGCAATCGGGTTCGCGCTCGTGCGGACGGTCGTCGGCAATATCGATGCATTGCGACACCAGCTTGAGCACGAGTCGGCTCGACTTGCCCGCTTGAGAGCCGCCGGAGCCGCCTATGACACAGGGCACGACATTGCCAAGGCGGCGCTCCGCGAATTGCGCGGCCCGGTGACAGCGCGGCTGCGATCCCGTGCCCAGTGGTACCGCGATGAGCTGACGAGGGAAATCAATTCTGGCGGATGTCAACCGCTCAGCTTGCGCGACGAGCTCAACGACCTGGCGGTGGCCTTGGAAGCAAAGACGACCAATTTCATGGCGCTCGACGTAATACCCACCGACGCACCGGCGCGTTTGATTGTGAGGGCCGTGCGCGAGCTGCTGAATAACGCGTCACACTACGCCGCCGGCTGCCGTGTCACGATCAGCGCTCGGTCTTCGTCTGAGTTCGTGCAAGTCACCGTCCACGACAACGGCCCGGGTGTGGACCCCGCGATGCTCACGTCGAGCTTGACAAGCAAGGAAGGCACCCTTCATCAGCTCAAAATGGCCGGCGGTGATTACGATATCGTTTCCTACCCCGGCTCAGCCGCGGGCACCACGGTCACGGTGACCTGGCCCGCGGTCGCTCACAACCCATAGGGAAGAAGTGCCCTCGCGCGAGCGCTCCGTGAGCGTCATCCTGCAGGACATGCGAGTAACCGGACCAGGGCGGCGGGAGACCTTGAATCGACGCCGAGCGCAGCGTTGCTTGGCCCCGGAGCGGGTCCCACGCGCCAAGCGCGGACGACGACGAATCGCTATTGCGCTGGTGAGCACTCTCATTGTTCTGCTCTTCGCGGTGTTCGGGACGGCCTGGTACATAAGTGGTCGCCTGATGGCAATTACACACGTGACGGACACTTATCCGCTGCGAGTCCTCGCGAGCGACCCCAAGACGCGAAGCGTGGTGCTCCAACGCGGACCAGACGCCACCGAGCCCGGAACGTACCGCCTGGCGTGGCGTGGCGGGTATGCGATCGTGGGCGCCGTTCTATCGTCAACCAGTGAAACGGTGACAAGAGAAGTCTCCGCCGTCCACGGTCGCCTACGAGCCGGCGCGCGCGTTGGGATCGAGTCCAATCGTTACACCGGTGATCCCCTGACGGCTCTTGGTCTGGGTTTCTCGACTGTATATGTACCAACCGCGCTGGGCGGAATGCCGGCCTGGTACATCCCGGGACGGCGCTCGACGTGGGTAATTCTCATACACGGGCTCGGCGGCAGCCGCGCCGACACGCTACCCGCCATGCTGACGTTGCACGCCCTGGGCTACCCTATGCTGGCGGTCAGCTATCGCAACGACGTTGGCGCTCCTCAGACCGCGGACCATCGCAGCTATCTCGGAGCGACCGAATGGCACGACGTCGCGGCGGCCGTGAATTACGCGGTTAGTCACCGTGCGGGCGGCGTCGTACTCTACGGCTACTCTCTCGGCGGTTCAATGGCGCTGATCCTGGCTCGCGATCCCCACATCCGGCCGTACATCCGCGCGGTCGTACTCGATTCGCCCCTGCTGGACTGGCCCGCCACGCTCGACTACGCGGCCCGGCGCGACGGAGTTCCCAAGATATTCGCGTCACTCGTCGAGACCTTGGTGGCCTGGCGTGCACACATCGACTACTCGCAGTTCGATCAGCTGGAGCAGGAGAGGCGACTGCAAACCCCGGTGTTGCTCTTCCAAGGGAGCAACGACACGATAGTTCCACCGAGCCTTGCCAGACAGTTCGCGCACGATCGCCCTGGCCTCGTCACGTATGTCCCCGTAGCGGGCGCCAACCACGTCTCAGAGATCGATGCCGATCCCAGCGCCTACAAGGCCGCGCTGCGAGGCTTCCTCGCCGCGTGGCCCTGAGCGAGCTCAGGCCACCCGTGTCCAGATGAGCGGGCTCAAATCGCGCGAGACCACCTGTCGATCGAGACGAACTATCTGTCGAGTAGCTTCCGTCTCAGACTCCGCTCCGCAGGATGCGGCAGCGTCTCCATCAAAATCTCGGCCCCCCTGGCTTGACTGTTGGGGAAGGTCGCGGCTGACGGAGGCTTTGAGACAAGTTCTCGGCGCGGAACTCGATAGACGGCTCGCAAGCACGGTGTACCACTCGCGCGGTACACTATGCGGATGGCGTTGACCAAGCCCCGTGTCCAAGTCACTCTCGACTCCGAGTTGGCCGCTGCCTTGACGGAGCTCGGCGGCACTAAGTCACGGTCGCGTGCCGTGCACGATCTCGCGCTGCGCGGCGCGGAGGCGGTTCGTGCAGATCAACGACAGCGCGAGGAAGCATTGGAGTTCTTGCGGCGACTGGATTCGGGCGAAGACGACCGCTTCGACTTTTCGGTTTCCGCCAAGCTCCATGCCGAACGTCGCTGAGTCATACGGCTCTGGCGCCGCCCTGGTATTCGACACCTCAGCGTGGAACCGCCGCACCGATCCGGCGATCCTGCCCCGCTGGGCCGCAACGCGCGACGCCGACCTGCTGGCTGTGTGCCCAGTCGTAGCGCTCGAGCTATTGGCGGGCGCGCGTGACGAGCAGGCGTTCGGTGATCTCGATCGGGCCCTACAAAGGCTTACGCAGGCACCCGTAAGCCGCGCCGCCGGCGAGCGGGCGCTCAGCGCCTCACGCGAGTTGCGCGGAGAGCGACGCCTGCCGGCCGCCGATTACTTGATAGCCGCAGCGGCTGCTGAGCGGGGCTTCGCGGTGATGCATTACGACCGCCACTTCGACCCACTCTGCCGGGTACTGGGAATTGAGAGCGTGTGGATCGCAGAGCCTGGATCGATCGACTGAATAACAACCCCGGCGACCGCGCGGCGCAGCTGACAGCTCTTGGCGATTTCAATAGCTCTTGCCGCAGCCGCCGGTCTACCGGCTCGAGCAACAAACCAATCAAAGCCTCGACCCTGGCTTGCCCGTTTGGATAGAGTCGCGACTGGTGCACTGCGCCGTCGCGATCGACAAGCGGCGCTGTTCGGTGGCCAAGGTCCGCGTTCGGTGACGTTCAGCGACTCTCGGGATCTCCGTCGGCGAGGATGCGGTAGAGATCGCGCCGGGCGGCCACGAGCACCTTGCGGGCCTCGGCCATCTGGCCCTCGCTGCCGGCGCGCATCACCTGCATGAAGGCGAAGGCGACCTCGCGCATGAGATTACCGAGCTCGGCGGCCTGGTTGCCGAACTCGCCTGAGAACTGCTCCCACGGAGCCCGAGCGTCGGGATCGCGTCGATCCAGGTACTTCTTGCCGGCGTCGGTGAGCACGAACCGCTTACGCCCGTCGTCCTGCTCGGAGCGGATCAGCCCCTCGTCCTCGAGCTGTTGAAGGGCCGGGTAGACAGAGCCCGGGCTCGGGCGCCACGCGCCCTCGCTGCGCTCCTGTACCTCCTGCATGATCTGGTAGCCGTTGCGGGGCTCCTCGGCGAGCAGCAGCAGGGCGGCGGTGCGGATGTCCCCACGGCGTGCCTTGCGCCCACGTCCGAACGGTCCACCGCCGCCGGGAAGACCACCGAACGGGAACCCGCCGAATCCGCTTCCGGGACCGGGACCGCCGAATCCGCGATCTCGGTGTCGACCACGATGGCCGTGGCCTCCCGCGCCCTCGCCTGGAGCGTCGCCTGGACCAGCTCGCCCGCCGGCCATCGCGCGCCATAGGGCGCGCGGGTCGTGAAGCTCGCCGCGGCTGTAGCCGCAGCATCCCTCATCTGTTGCGTATATCGCGTGCGCGAACATATCTATCTCCTATCGTGAACTATCAAAGTAAGCTCACGATATATCGTTAATAACATTCTGTCAAGCCTACCGACGGCGTGGTCATCACAGCGCCGACGATGTGATCGCCACAGCACCAACGACGTGATCACACGTAGGCCGACGATGTGGTCACACGCAGCGTCGGCGCGATGGCCCTCGGCGCATCGCGCGAACACGCGTGACGCGAACACCGCGCTCGCGGCGTGCGCGAGTCAGGAGCTGGGCGACTGTTGGCCCGCCGGAACTGCGATCTCCCGCAACGTCCCGGTCGCGGGATCGAAGATGAGACCGCGAATCTGATCTCGACTTGGCAACTCTCGGCTCGAGCGCAGACGGATGAGCCCGTCCTGAAGCGCGGTCTCGATGTTTTCGAAGCCGCCGAGCCGCCAGGTCGGCGTCACTCCCTCGGCGGCGAGCAGCTCGAGGAACTCCTCGTCGGATGCTCCCTGCAGGCCGCAATCCTCGTGCATCATCACGATGATCTTCGTAGTGCCGAGCAGTCTCTGGGAGGCGCTGAGCGAGCGGATCGCGTCGGCGCTGATAAGGCCCCCGGCGTTCCGAATGATGTGGGCGTCACCGAGCCCCAGATCTAGGATCGCGAGCGGATCGATCCTGGTGTCCATGCAGGTGAGCACGGCGAGCGCGCGCCGTGGCCGTGGGCTGATCCCGGGCGCCGCGATCGTCCTGGTGGGGACGGTGGTGGTTACAGGCCGCATAGTCAAATCTTGGCTATTAGCAGTTGCCAGATCGCGATCGTGGCGCCGGAGCAGTTGCCAGATCGCGATCGTGGCGCCGGGAAACGGTCCTGCCGATACCATGATCGCCCATTGGCGAGTGGCGCAGAATAGCATCGCGAAGCCGTGAGTCGCTTGCATGAGCGACAGCGGAAAAGCGAGTCAAAGCTCACACACGGCACTCGACCTCCCACCACAGGAGACCACTCCCATGAGCCGTACTTCTTCACCGCCCTACAACGTCAGCGGACGCACCGTGCTGATCACCGGCGCCGCGCGCGGCATCGGCGCGGAGAGCGCGCGCCGGCTGCACGCCAAGGGCGCCAACGTCGCGCTCGTTGGGCTGGAGCCCGAGCGTCTGGAAGCGCTCGCCGCACAGCTTGGAGACCGCGCGGCGGCCTATGAGGCTGACGTCACCGACTTCGACGCGTTGCAGCGCGCTGTGAGTGCCGCCGTCGAGCGATTCGGCGCGATCGACGTGGGGATCGCCAACGCTGGTGTCGTGTACACCGGCACCCTGGCGTCCGCTCCGATCGAGCACGTCGAGCGCACGCTCGCCGTCAACCTGCTCGGCGTGTGGCGCACCGACCGCGCGCTGATCGGCCAGATCACAGAGCGCAAGGGCTACCTGCTGAACATCGCCTCGCTCGCCGCCGTGTCGCATGCGCCAATGATGGGTCCCTATACCGCCTCCAAGGCGGGGGTCGAGGCGCTCACCGATTCGCTGCGCATGGAGACCGCGCCGAGCGGCGCGCGCGTCGGCTGCGCGTATTTCGGTTTCATCGACACCGACATGGTGCGCGGCGGCCTCGCGCAGCCGTCCGCCCAGGCGATCAACGGCAGGACGCCCGCGTTCATTCGTAATCCCGCGCCGCTGTCGAAGGCGGTCGACGCTATCGAGCGCGGCATCGAACGGCGCGCGGCTCGTCTTTGGGCGCCGCGCTGGGTGGGACCGATGCTCGCGCTGCGTGGCGCGCTGCAGCCGTTCACCGAACGGCAGATCCTCAAAGACGAGCCTCGTCTGCGCGAAGGGTTGCGCGCGGCAGAGTCCTCAAACGAGGCCGCCGCGCAGGACCCACTGCTGGGGGTCGCCATGCAGGCGGTATCGGACTAGGGTCACTACGGACGGACTCGAGTCAGAACTCGGCGATCGCTATCGCGAGCATTACGAGGCCGATGATCGCCACCATCGCGGCCTCCAGCAGGCCCGGCACGTGCCAACCCCACCACGTCACGCCGGGGTCGAGCGCGTGGCGCGCGAGCGGGCTGACGCCCAGGTGGGCGAACACCGCGCGGCGCATCGGATCGACGGCGTAGGTGAGTGGGTCCAAGCGGTTGAGCACAGCCAGCCACGGTGGCAAATGCGACACGGGGAACAGCGCGCCCGAGAGGAAGTACATCGGCATGATCGCCATCTGCATCAGCGCCATGAACGACTGCATCTGACTGATCCGCGCGGCCGCCATCATTCCGAACGCGGTGATCGAGAAGGCGAGCAGCAGCTGCAGCGCGAACACCTCGAGCACCAGCACGAGCGTGAAGTGGACGCCCACGAACGGGCCGATCAGCATCACGATCACGCCCTGGAAGCACGCTACCGTGGCGCCCCCAAAACACTTGCCGAGCACGATCGAGCTACGTCGCACGGGCGCCACCATCATCTCGCGTAGGAAGCCGAACTCACGATCCCACACGATCGAGGCGGCCGAGAACATCGCGGTGAACATGACCGCCATGCACAACACGCCCGGGTAGATGAACGTGCGGAAGCTGACCCCGTGCGTGCCGCTGGACACCAGCGTGGAGAGTCCCGTACCGAGCACAAACAGGAACAAGAACGGCTGGATCAGGGATGTGAGGATACGCAGCCGGTCGCGACTGAAGCGGATCAGCTCGCGCCGCCACACCGCGCGGATCGCGCGCAGCTCGCCGCGCACGCTGCGCGCCGGTACGTGCAACGCGGCAACGTCATGCGCGAGCGCCGGCTCGGCGGGACGCGTCGGCGTGGAGGTCTCGGTGGCCATCAGCGAGACCTCCCACGGACCGACGCAATGAGAGGAGATCGACGGACGGTTGTCTCAGTAGCCATCAGCGAGACCTCCCACGGACCGACACGATCAGAGGAGATCGACGGATAGTTGTCTCGGTGGCCATCAGCGACTCATCATCCTCGCCATGTTGCGCATCATGTCGGTCGAGCCGGCCTCAGCGTCGCGGATCGTGCTGCCGGTGTAGGACATGAACACGTCGTCCAGCGACGGGCGCGCGACGCTCACCGAGCTGATCGGCTGTCCCAGCTCGGCGAATAGACGCGGCACGAACTGCTCGCCCGAGGCAACGCCGAACGTGACGGCCCCTTCGGCCATCTGCGCCTCGATCCCGAAGCGCTCGGCCAGCGCAGCGATCGCTGCGTCGTCGTCGTCGGTGTTGATCTGCACGCGATCGGTGCCCACGCTTGCCTTCAGCGCTTCGGGCGTGTCGAGCACGACGATCTTGCCGCGATCTATGATCGCGATGCGATCGCAGTACTCGGCCTCGTCCATGTAGTGGGTGGTGAGGAAGATCGTCACATCGTGTTCGTCTTCCAATTTCGTGATGTAGCTCCAGATCGAGCTGCGTGTCTGCGGGTCCAGGCCGATCGTCGGCTCGTCGAGAAACAACACCCTTGGGGAGTGCAGCAGCCCGCGCGCGATCTCCAGTCGCCGCTTCATCCCACCCGAGAAAGTGCCCACGAGACTCTCGCGCCGCTCCCACAGCTGCAGCATCTCAAGCACCGTCTTCATGCGCGGCGCGATCATCTCGCGTGGCATCCCATATAGCTCGGCGTGCAGGCGCAGGTTCTGCTCGGCGCTCAGGTAGTTGTCGAGCGTCGTGTCCTGGAACACGAGCCCGATGTTGCGCCGCACACGGTCGCGTTCGGTGACGACGTCAAGGCCGGCCACGCGCGCCGAGCCGCCGGTCGGGCGCGCGAGCGTGCACAGCATGCTGATCGTCGTCAACTTGCCCGCCCCGTTGGGGCCGAGGAAGCCAAACGTCTCTCCGCGCGCGACGTCGAAGTCGATCCCGCGCACAGCTTCGATCTCGCCGTAGCTCTTGACCAGCCCGGTGACGGAGATGGCGGGATCGGTTGCCGTGCCCGGGGGGTCGATGAGAGAAGTGGCGGACACCAGTGCCACCATAGCGGCGCATCGGATCGACGGCGAACCGCGGTCTCCGTGAGGGCACATGGTACAAAATAGCCCACGATAGTGGTATGATTACCCACTATGGCGTATGTCACGCCCCGGAGCAACGAAGCCTGGGAGATCCGCGAGTCGCGTCTGACCGCGACGGGGCCACGCAGTCGAACGCTGGCTACGTTCAAGACGCTTACGCCTGAGATCCTCGAGCGCGCCCGCGCACGCTCCTCCAAGCCGCTGGACGCTGAGGAGCTGCGCAGGACGGCGCGCCGGGCGGGCGCTCCCGTGGCACCGTCCGCCGGCGATCGAGCGAGCGCCGAGTTGATAGCCGAGCTGGCCGCGGGCCGCGGACCCCGCCCGGCGCTCACACGCATCCTGTTGGGCGCCCTGCAGGGCGCCGGCAACGAGCCGGCGGACAATGGGGAAGCCGCCGCGGCATGGATCGCGAGCACTCCGCGGCGGCGCGGCGAGACGCTGCGCGAACTGTTGCTGCTCGTCGACCACCTACCGCGCAGACGTGCGCGCGAGCGCGAGCGTTTCCCGCGGATTGAATCGAAGCCCGCTTGAGCGGGCCGAGCCTTCCCGAGAAGATCGTCGCGATCCACGAGCAGTTCGCGCGCGCGAAGCTGCCGCATGCGTTTGGGGGCGCGCTCGCGCTCGCCTACTATGCTGAGCCGCGCGCGACGATCGACATCGACGTGAACGTGTTCGTCGCACCCTCCGATTACCCCACCGTCGAGCGCGTGCTCGCGTCACTCGGTGTCGGAGACGGCGTCGATCCGAAGCTCGTGCAACGCGACGGGCAGTGCCGGCTGCGTTGGGAGAACACTCCGATCGATCTGTTCTTCGCTTACGACGACCTGCACGACGCGATGCGCCGCGCGATCCGCAGGGAGCCCTTCGGGGACACGACGATCCCGGTGCTCGCCCCCGAGCATCTGCTGGTGTGCAAGGCGGTGTTCAACCGTCCCAAGGACTGGCTCGACATCGAGCAGATGCTTGTGTGCGTCGAGGAGCTCGACACGGGTGAAGTGCGGATGTGGCTCGAGCGGATCGTGGGAGCCGACGACCCGCGCCGCGAGCGCTTCGAGCAGCTCGCCAACACGCCGGTGTGAATCGCAGAGCTCAGTGACGGAAGTGACGGATGCCGGTGGCCACCATCGAGACACCGGCGTTGTTCGCCGCCGCGACGACGTCCTCGTCGCGCACCGATCCGCTGGGCTGGATGATCGCGGTCACGCCCGCGTCGATCGCCAGCTGTGGCCCGTCGGCGAACGGGAAGAAGGCGTCTGAGGCCAGCGCGGCGCCGGCGAGTAGATCCGGTTGCGCGGCGCGGGCCTTCTCGACGGCGATCTTCACGGCGTCAACGCGGCTCATCTGACCGGCGCCGATCCCGATTGTCGCGCCGCCCGCGGCGATCACAATCGCGTTGGAGCGCACATGGCGGCACACCTTCCAGGCGAACAAGAGGTCATCCCATTGCGTCTCGCTCGGTTCGGCGTTTGTCATCGTGCGCATCTGTGCGCGCGTCTCGGAGACGACGTCGCGGCTCTGAGAGAGCACGCCGCCGAGCACGGGCTTCTCCTCCATGCCCTCGCCGCGCGCGCCTGCCTCCGCATGGGGGGGCCAGTCGGCGAGCTCCAGCAGACGCACGTTCTTCTTCTGGCTCAGCAGCTCCAGCGCGTCGGCGTCGAAACCGGGCGCGAGCAACAGCTCGATGAACTGCGCCGACAGTGCCCGCGCGCAGCCGAGGTCCACCCGCCGGTTGATCGCGATCACGCCGCCGTAAGCGCTCATCGGATCGCACGCGAAGGCGCGTTCGTAGGCCTCCTGGACGGTCTGTGCGAGCGCGCAGCCGCATGGGTTGTTGTGCTTGACGATCGCGCACGCGCGGCCGGTGAAGTCTTCGACCAATTCGCGTGCCGAGGACAAATCGAGCAGGTTGTTGAACGACAGCTCCTTGCCGTGCAGCTGTCGCGCACCATGCAGCAGGTGCGTGGGCGCGCCGGCTTCGGCATAGAAGGCGGCGCGCTGGTGCGGGTTCTCGCCGTAGCGTAGGTCGATCACCTTCTCGTAGCTGCTCGCCCAGCGCGGCGGGAAGCCCTCGTAGGTGTGCGTCGCGAACCAGCGCGAGATCGCGGCGTCGTAGCGCGCGGTGCACGCGAACGCGACCGCGGCCAGCCGCTGGCGTGTCGCGAGCGACAGGCGCCCGTCGGCCTCACTCAGCTCGCCCAGCACGCCCTCGTAGTCGGCCGGGTCGACGACGACGGCCGCGAACGCATGGTTCTTGGCGGCGGCGCGGATCATCGTGGGACCGCCGATGTCGATGTTCTCGACGACCTCCGCGGCGGGCGCGCCGCGCGCGACGGTTTGCTCGAACGGGTACAGGTTCACGCACACCAGGTCGACCGGCTCGATCGAATGTTCGGCGGCGGCGCGCAAGTGCTCGTCGTTGTCGCGCACGGCCAGCAGCCCGGCGTACAAGCGCGGATGCAGCGTCTTGACGCGCCCGTCCATCATCTCGGGAAAGCCGGTGAAATCCTCGACCGCGCGTACGGGCACATGCGCCTCGCTGAGCGCCTTCGCGGTGCCGCCGGTCGAGACGAGCTCCACGCCGAGCGCGGCCAGGCCGCGGGCGAGCTCGACTACGCCTGTCTTGTCCGACACGGACAACAGCGCGCGCCGCACGCGTACCGCGCCCGGCTCGGCGCGCTCGATGGGGGCGCCGCTTTGCTCACTCTCGCTCAGTCACGAATCGCAGACTATCCGCCTGTGGTTTTCAGGGTCAACGTGGAGCGCGCCGCGCGCGAGCAGGCGTACGGCTTGTGGCAGCAGCGCGTGCTCGATCGGGCGCAGCGCGGCCAGCAGCTCGTCGGGGTGGCGTGTGTCGGGCAGCTCCACCGCGCCCTGCAGGATCACGGGCCCACTGTCCACGCCCGCGTCAACAAAGTGCACGGTCACGCCGAACACCTTCACGCCGTAGTCCAGTGCCTGCTCGATCGCGTGCAGGCCCGGAAAAGCCGGCAGCAGCGAAGGGTGCACATTGATGACCGCGCCCGGGAACCGCTCTAGAAAGGCGGCGCTCAACAGCTCCATGTAGCCGGCCAGCACGATCAGGCGCGCGCCGCGCGCGGTCAACCAGTCCGCCATCGCCAGATCGCGCGCCTGACGGTCGGCGTGCTCGGAGCGCTCGAACACCGCCGTCGGCACTCCGCGCGCAGCCGCGCGCTGCAGCGCGGGCGCGCCGGACGCCCCGGACGCCACCGCCACCACTTGCGCCTCGTGACCGTGGACGGTGTCCAACAACGCTTGCAGGTTCGTGCCGGTGCCCGATACGAGCACGGCGATCGGCAGCTGCGTGTGCGCCGCGGACGTGGACGGCGGCAAGCTCTGTAGGGACGCGGTAGGGGACATCCGATCGCATCGAATACTGTCAAGCGCCCCGGGCGGGACTCCTCAGCCGTCGGTCAGGCGGTCGGAGTGTGGGCGTCGATTGTGGTGTGAATTGTGTGTCCGCGTTGGGTGAGTGTCCAAGCGTTGGGCTCACCCTTGGATCGCTGCTCGCCCTCGTTGACGATCAGACCATTGCGCTGCAAGCGCTGCAAGAGCTTCGATATCTGTCCCTGGTCGTGCACGCCGGCGGCGTCGCCGACCTCGCGATTGTTGGCCCCGGGGTACGAAGCGATCGTGGCGAGCACCCGCGCGGTACGGTAAGTAAAGCGCATCGGTAGATCCCTGAACGGGTCAGAACCGGAACCGTTGACCGTGCGCTCCGGGAGCTTCCTGTTGCACTTAGGCGTCGCCGCGTCGAGCTCACGCCTAGCGGCCGCCGACCCGAGATAGGGATGCACGATCATGCTCATCAGCGGATTCAACAGCTCGATCAACGGCTGAGGATCGCCTGCCATCCGGGAGCCCTCCGTGGTGGCAGACACCCATGCCAGCACACGCGCGTGCAGTACCGAGAGCACACCGCCGACGATGCTCTCCGCCGTCAACTCAGCGGGTCCCGCACCACTCTTCGCCTCGTCACGACCCTCGTCTACCGCGACGCTCAAGCGGTCCAGCACCTGACGACGATACTCCAAGACTCGCGGACCAGCCTTCAGCGTCTCGACCAAACACACGCGCGCAACCCCCGGCTCCGTACCCAAACGCTCAAGCAACACGATCAACGCAGCCCTGATCCGCTCACGCCAACGACCCTCGCGCTCATACACGTCAACGACATCGCGCGCGATACGCTGGACAACAACCTCAAGCGACGCTAGGAAACAGTCTTCCCGATCCTCGAACAGCTCGTAGAACGTACGACGCGACATCCCCGCACGCTTACACACTCGTCCAACACTCGCGCTCTCAAGACCATCCTCACCAACCACTTCACCAACAGCCAACAACAACCGCCGACGCTGCATCTCGACAACATTCCCACCCTCACGACCAACCACACCCGCACCCGCACCCGCACCAGCACCAGCACCAGCACCAGCACCAGCACCAGCACTCGTTATACCATTACGCGCAAGACCACACCCATCAGACCCATTACCAGCCGTCATGTCGCGAGCCGCTATCAGGTTGCTCGCCACTATCACGTTCTGGGCCGCTGTCAGATTGTGGGCCGCCGTCAGGTTCTCGGCGGCTGCCAGGTCGTGGGCCGTTGTCAGCCTGTTGAGCGCCGTCCCCCCTGACCGCGCTCTTCCTCTAGTGGACATCTCATTTCTTCTTCCTGTGCTTGACCGTCTTGGACTTCGCTTTCTTAGCCTTCTTCTTCGGGCACCCGGTCGCTGTGATCGGCGTTGATTGTTTGATCGACATTCCGTTAGCGGCGACGAACGACGTGGGCATCACCAGCTTGCTCGTACACAGGTTCCCGTTCGCCGCGAGCGCGCTGTCCGGTCCTTGGGGGAGCTTCAGTTCGAACGTGCCGATCGGGACATCGGGGATCGTTCTGAACGTGCTGCTCGTGATCCCGGCTTTGTTGATGAATGTTTCTCCGTGCAAATACACGGTCACGCCCTCACCCGATAGGGCGACGATCAGTTCGGGGAACTTCGCGCCACCATGCGAAACGAAATACGCCGGGCCTTCCAAATACACCGGCAACACCGGGGTCGTCGCGGTCGCGCTACCGATCCTCGAATCAGGCGGGCACGTCGCGGGGTTAGCTTCAAACACGCCCGCCGGACATGCCTTCTGCAGGGTCGTCAACCTGGACGGCAACTGCTTGGGTAGATCGACCTTGACCTTCCCAATGTTCGCCTGGGTACCGAACGGTGCTTTGGGATAGGTCAGCTTCACGCTCAAGCTCGCACCGTTAGCGCGCGAGGTTTTCCCACTCGTTGAGACCGAGAAGATCGGTTTGAACGCGAGCGTCGCACAGTTAGTGACCTGGAACGGCACGTGCAGCTCTGATACGGCTCCCTGGCTGCTGGTCAAGCTCCCACCGATTTCCGTGGGAGCACAGTTGGTCGGGTTGAACGTGAAATCAGACCGGTCGATACTGACGTTCACGTGCTTGATCTGCAGCGGGATCCCATCGATGATCTGCGGGATCGCATACGGACCCGTCGCATCAGAGGTGATCGTCAACGCCGCGTCTTCGGGGTTGACTTCGATCTTCGCCCTGACCACCACCTGCCCGAGGTTGAACGGGCCAGCCTTCGCGGGGTTCACGATTGACAAGCCATACGGCGCGCCGTCATACGGACCGGTGATATAGACCTTGCCGCCCGTGACCGTATACGGGTTGCCACCAAGCCCAACGCCTACAGTCGTTTCACCGATCAAGCTTTCAGGCCCACACGTACCCGCGTTGCCTTCCGCGTCACCGCACAACTTCACAGACGATAGGGTCCCAAGCAGGCCCGGAGGCATCTTCAACTGGATCGCATCCAGGTTCTGATTCCCGTCTTCGCGGCTCATCGTCATCGTGAACGGCGTGAACGCACCAGCCTGAATATTCAGGCTACCCGTCGTCAGTTCCGGTTTGAACGGCAACGGGTCAGCACACGGCGTGTGGTTCGGACCGCTCGTGATATCGAATTCCGAGGAGGAATCCACCGGCGGGTTACCCGACCACGGCGTGATCGACGCCGTCGTCGTATAGGACCCGCACAGTGCCGGGGTACCCAACGGCGCCCTGGACCCACCGAAGAAGTGCAGGCTCAGTTCTTCAAAGGGTAGATCCGGGGTGTTATCGAACGTGGAGACCAGTTGACCTGTCACGGGATCTGGTTTGACTTCGCCGGCGACCTTTACACGCACACCGGAGATCGGGTCATACACATCGATATACATCGCGATCAAGCTGCCAAACGGGTTCGCGTCCTGTTCGGCAAGGTATGCAGCGCCGACCAACGGGTGCGGTAGCAGCGGCGTTTTGATTTCGACCGTCCCGATCTTCGAAGATTCAGGACACGTCTGTTCGTCCGGGCTTTCCAAGGCCACCTGTCCCTCACTACAAGCCGATAGACCATCCGCACCCGCGGGATTGATCGCCACACCAGCAGGCAACGTAACCTCAGTGTCCTTCACGGCAGACTCAGCCAGACCCGTCGGGTTCAAACTCGCTTCCTGGGGGACATGCTCCCCGACCGTCAACCCCGTCGGCGTGCTCGCCTCCTGACCATCGGGCGCGACGCTGATCGACGGTTCAAAGTTCAAACGATTGCACCCATCGGTTGAGATCGGTTCGCCCGCGCTGTTCTGGAAAGTGTATGCGAACGGTTCGGTGTATTTGCCGATATCGCTCCACGAGTCCGCTTCGATCGTGGTATGCAACGGACCCGTGCACGACGTCGGCATGATCACCAACGGTTGCGGTTTTTCTTTGACCGGACACGACGCTTCGGGTTCTTCACCAGGTTCAACGCCGTTTTTGTTTTCGGACGCGAACGACCGCAGGCATGCAAAGCTGCGCGCGCTATCATGGCGCGTGTCGGCCGGGACACCCCAGAACGTCACAATGTTCCCGATGAACGCGACCGTCTGCGTGATATTCGAGACCGTCACGACGACGCCATAATCACCGCCCGTGCGCACATAGGTGTCGAGGATCACCGGCCCGGCCGGCGTCAGGAAACCGAACTTCGCGGGCTCGCCAACAGACGGTTCGAGAATATACATAGGCGCACTGTTCGCAAGCGGAGCGGACCCCAGTTCGTGAAAACTGGTCACGATCGGCGTCGCAACACCCACGACCGTGTTATCAGGGCACTGTTCCTTATTCTGGTAGTACTGCAGGAACTGGTGCACGCTGCACTTCGCTAGCGGCGTGGGGTTGCCCACGAGTCCCGCCGGCAAGTTGAAACGTAGATCCTTCGTGAACGCGACCGGCTGCACTTCGGGATTGAACTGACCGAATTCGCTGGCCCGGCTTTCGAACTCGGAGATGCGCACAGCCTGCGCGTTGAACATCAACGTCGTCGTCAACTGGAAGGGATGAGAACCAGCCTGCGTGCTCGGCAGCCCACCTTCTTCTTCGGGAGTCAATTCATAGCTCTGCACCCCATACGACGGCGCTTCCAGCGCGAGCGCATGCCGCGAGCTCGCCGCGGGCGCACCACCACCGGACACGCTCACTTCGTTCACACCGCGACCGGCACCCGGCGCGACCTTCACCGTCAACTCGAGCGTGATCTGTTTATACGGCCACACCTGCGCACCGTACTTGCATTCCACCGCCTGACCCGACACCACACACAACTTCGGCGCTTTGAACCCAAACGCTTCGAACTGCTTCACCTGTCCTTCGAACGATATGCCACCTTCTTCGCCGATGCCCTCTTCCCCCCCTCCTGGCGCACTTCGCTCACCGTCACACCAGGCGGCAACTTGTCGAGGATCGTGATGAAGCCCTTGGTTTCTTCTCTAACGAGCGCTTCGATCAAATGTTCTTTGGACGTGCCGCTGGTCCTCGCATCGCCGACGTTGTCGACCACCACATCGATCCTCGCTTCGCTGCCGTTCGCGGCCGCGGGCGCCGAGATCGTTGACAGGCGCCACCACGGCTCCGCCGCGACAGCCTGCACCGTCCCGCCCAGCGCCAACACGGCAACGACACCGATACTCACCAGAGCGCTCCTCCTGAGAACGTTCATCGCCTGCCACCCTTCCCGCTCGTCCCCGCTGTGCGAGACCTCCTCGCCTTCCTGCCCTTGCGCTTGCGCTTCTTAGGCTTGACGTGCTTAGGCTTGGCCGCCTTGCGCTTGACCACCGCCTTCTTTGCTTCTTCGATCACGTTGCCCGCGCCGTTGAACGTCGCGCTGGGCGCGGGACCAAAGATCTCAGGTTGCGGGGACGGCGCCGCCTTGCACGAATCGCCAGACGTGCACGCAGGCGGCGAGACAGGCACAGTACGACACGGCACCGCGGTCGAGCACACATGCGCGTCATACACGTCGTTGGCGGTGTCGTAATCTTCGCTGACCAGTTTCGCGGCCGTGATAAAGAACACGTCATCGCCGTTTTCGCTGGCTTCCAGAAACGTCGATTCGCTCGAGGACTGACCCGAGGATATAAGACTCACACAACCACCCGAGCGTTCGCTGAACGTCACGCTCGCGCTCGTGCAATCACCCACGCCTGGTAGCTCATACTCGTACACGTCCGCGAGACCATTCGTGTCCTGCGGCACAAGCGCGTCGCTGCTGTTGAAAAACAACCGCCCACTATCCGACAGGTAAGACACACGATGCGTAGCCGCATACCAATTCACGTGCCAGCCCGGAGCGATACTGGCCGCCAGCCAATGACCATGAGTTTTATAATATCCACTTTCTTCGTCGCCGTCCCACGCCCCGCTCTCATCCATCAGCACCCCTTTGACGTTCTGGACGTCGTGTACGCCGATCGGCCGCGCGCCAGTCGGGTTACACGAAGCGCACACCAACCGGTTCGTTTCCGCGTCATACAGGTAGACCTCCTCGTCCGGTTGCCCGCTGATCGCGTCGATATTGTCATAACCCGTCAGCGGCCTGTCGGACATGAACGTCACATAACGCCCATCCGGAGTCACCCGCGAAGTGATCCCCGCGAGCTGCTTGTATTCGCTTTCCGGGCGATTCCAGTCTTTTTCATCATCGCCGGAGAGCGTCGCGATGAACGTCGTCTTCCATTCACCGCCAGCTTCGTGCATCACATAGAAATTGTCCCTCCCCGACACCGCACCATCCGCGAGCACGCCCGTCGCGACGAAATAAACATACGAACCGTCTTCGCTGATGCCCACCAACTTGTCCCGCACACCCGCGCTAGATTCACCGCCCAGATGATCGGCGGTGAGATCGGTAGTTACACCGCTCGCCGGGTCCAACATGTACAATTCGCCTTCCTGTTCCTGTTCGCCACTCGGTTCGAGATAGAAAAGCCTCGACCCGTCCCTGCTCATCGTCTCGAATTTCGTCTTGCCTCCCGGGCGGCCAAAACGCACCGTCCTGTGACCCACCATGTCACGCACATACCAGGTCTCATCGGGGAGGTCGCCGTAGTGGAACACGATCCAGCGCCCATCCCCGGACATCGCCCACGGAGTCCCGGCACCAACTCCGCCTTCCACCGAGTTGGTGCTGAAATACACTCCCGGCTTGGGTTCTTCACGCATCGTCTCTTCATTCGGAACGATGTTCACCAACTGCAGCTGCCCGCTACTCCACTCATACAGATTCGACGTATAGTGTTCACCGTTGAAGTCTCCGCTTTTTTCGGTGATGGCTTCCGGCGTCAAGGCCGCCCAGTCGCCGATAAGGATATGACTGAGATCGGGAGTCGCCGCTTCAAACGACATCTCTTCCCAGTTTTGCCTGTATCGTTCGGGAGCCCATTTCGTGCCCGGCGGCACATTCGCCGCAGTGACCAGCGGCTCATACGTTTCATCGATATTATCGCGCACGTAAAGCGACGGTTCACCCGCTTCCGGGGACTGCGCGGTATGACCGAGACCAAACCGCGGTTCAAGGACCCCCAGCGAGAGATCCTGCGAGAACGTCATGAAGGCTTCAGCCGCGCCGGACAGGCTAGCCGCCGATTCCCCTTCCGGGGGAAGGGTCTGCTGCGGGGATATGTCACGCGTACTCCAACCCGCCGCGCCACGCCTCGAGAGCAGCGTAGCGCCAGCCAGCACTTGCGCGTTGCTGCCCACATGACCGACTATCCCTTCCCCGAGCGGTTCACTCGCCGAATACACGATCGCGCTACCATCACTCGCCGCCTGAGAGCGCTCGATATCTTCGATCAACGCACCACCTTTATCCGGCGGGGAAACCAATTCCCACGCACGACCATCAGGCAAACCCAGCGCCCCACCAACAGACTGAGTCGTGAACGTATGATCGACGCCTTCGATAGTCCCGACTTCGCTGGTCGTCACGACACGGTAGTGATAGACCGTCTGCGCCTGCAATTCCTGGACGTGATAGCCGATCTGCACATAACCCATGCCTTCACCCACATTCCCACTGAACACGTGCCCGTAAGAAGCGCTCGTACCGTATTCCAACCGGTAGGACGTGTTCGCGCCCAACGGATCAATCTTCGCTTCGAGCGTGACGCTGGAAGCGGTCACGCTCGAAGTCCACGGACCTTCCACCAGCGCAGACTGAGTCTCTTCAAAGCTCTGATCCACCCCAGGATTGGAGCCCTGCGAATTGTGAGCCGCGACACGCCAATGATACGTCACGCCCGGAATGAGCGTTTTCTGCGGCAGGTTGACTACGACATGTTCGCCGCTGAAACCCAAGCCGGCGAGCATGACTGGCGCTGTAGACGACGCGCTCGCATAACCACTCGCCTTGAAGTCAGCTTCATCGACGTATTCGAACCCCACTTCGGTGGAGCTACCCTCAGGATTCACGAGCGCTTCCAGCGTCGCTGCGCCCCGCAGTTCCGGCGTGGCCTTCTCACTACCCGCTTCGACCAGCGGACCAGACGGCGGGACCGGAAACTCCCACACACCCGCACTAGCTTCGCCGCCCAAGCCGTAACCGTAGGACAATACGTCGCCGAGCGCTTCGTCGTAGGCCATCGCCGTAGTCATGTACTCGAATGTCCCGTCGCCAAAGCTCTCAAGCTCCACCCCGGAAGAGCCATACTCCACGAAATCGCACCTACTGCACGGCACGAAATACCCTTCCTCGAAATAACCCCCTTCGCGCTCGGAGACGAAGACATGACCCGCCGCGTCAACGGCGATCGATTCGACCGCTTCGCTGCCTTCATCGAACTTGACCGGCGCTTCCAGCCACAGCGGCGGTTCGAACGCGCGCACACCAGGCACCCCTTCATCCTTGACAAGCACATCGCCGCTAGCACCCACGGCCAGCGCCGTCACCTTGCCCACACTCGAAAGCGCCGACAGCGAAATGTTTTCCTTCCACGCACCCGAAGGTTCAAAGACCTGCACACGCGCCTTGTCACCCACATACACGTCCCCACCGGGACCCACCGCGATATTTGACTTCTCGAAAACCCAGTCGAATTCGCCGTCGCCTTCACCCTGCATGCCCGCCCGACACGCCGTGACTTCAGCCGCGGTGCAAACGTCGCTGCCGTTCGCGTTCACGTGACCGCCGAACATCAACAAGAATTTCCCGGAGGAATCGAACTTCTGCACGCGATCGCTGGTGTCCACGACATACACGTCGCCGCTGCCCTGATCGACCGCCACGCCCGCGGGAATGCTGAGCGAGCCCGCCCCCCAGGCCAGCAGGAATTCCCCCGACTCGCTGAACTTCTCGACCCGGTTGTCCTGGCCATCGCTGACATACACATCGCCATTCGCGCCATCAACCGCCATCCCATACGGGCTACGACTTGCATCCCTGATCTGCCCGGCTTCTTCGCCGGGAGGACCGAAGAAGAACGACCCGCCCGCCGCCCACGCCGAACCCACACCAACCACAAGCACACAACCCAATGTGCACACGGACACCAACACACCCAACACGAGCCGGCGAGCACCCATCACACCCATCCCCTCCTCGAACAATCAACAAAACAACCACCCGAGGAGCCCGGGCAGCACAAAACCGCCACAGGCACACGACGCGCGGCGGCGGAAGAACAAGAAGCCGAACGCGCGCCTACAACGCGCGAGTACCCTTGCGGGCACGAGCGACCAAGCCGGGCGTCATGCCCAGCGGGCCGCGACCTATAGTCGCGGCAAAGGAAGCTAGCGCTTAGACGCCAACAGCCAGAGAGAGAGAGAGAGAGAGAGACGCGTCAGCCACGCTGACGCGTCCTATTACGGACTCGTCTGTAACACACGGACTCTCAAGCACGTTATTCCCCAAAGAAACCACGCGAAATACAACTCCCTCTCAAAAGTGACCCGGTCCCTCTCCCAAGGTCCCCGTCAAAACAAGTTGGTGTTGACCACGCGGACCGACCCAAACCCGACCTTATGTTTCGTCCTGCACCAGTATTGAGATGCAGGAACAGACGTCACTGTACATGACGTATGGTCGCGTTGTCAAGTCGCGTTCTTAAATATCTTTAGGCGGTTCGGGCGACCGTCTGCGCGTGCCTGCCGCACGCGCCGTTCGGACGGCAGCTCAGGCGATCTCCAGAACGTGCTTTTGCCCTACGCGCAGTCGTTTTGGCGGCAGCTCAGGCGATCTCCAGCGCGTACTTGCCCTGCACGCCGTCGTTTCGGGCGACGCCTCAGGCGATCTCCAGGGCGTACTTGCCCTGCGCGCCGTCGCTGCCCCGCAGCGGATAGTCGCCTGTGAAGCACGCGTCGCAGTGGGTGGCTTTGGTGGCGCGCACCGCCTCATACACGCCATCGAGCGACAGGTACGCGAGCGAGTCGCAGCCGAGCTCGGCGGCGATCTGCGCGACCGTGCGCTCGTGCGCGATCATCTCCTCGCGGGTGGACATGTCGATCCCGTAGTGACATGGGTGCTTGATCGGTGGGGCGGAGATGCGCATGTGCACCTCGCGCGCGCCCGCGTCCCTGAGCATCTGCACGATCTGACGCGTGGTGTTGCCGCGCACGATCGAATCGTTGACCACCACCAGGCGCTTGCCGCGCACGACCTCGGGCAGCGGGTTGAACTTGAGGCGCAACCCGTGCTTGCGCAGCTCCTGGCCGGGCGCGATAAACGTGCGCGCGACGTAGCGGTTCTTGACGAAACCGTCGTCCTGGGGCAGGCCGCTGGCGCGCGCGTAGCCACGCGCGGCGGCGTTGCCGGAGTCGGGCACGGGGATCACGAGGTCGGCCTCGACCGGCGACTCGCGCGCGAGGATCTCGCCCATGCGCGCGCGCGCGACCTGCAGCACCTGGTCGTTCATGCGCGAGTCCGGACGCGCGAAGTAGATGTACTCAAACACGCAAAACGACTTGCGCGCGCCGCTTGTGACCTGGCGACTGTGCAGGCCCCGCTCGTCGAGCGTCACAATCTCGCCGGGCGCCACGTCGCGCAGCAGCGTCGCGCCGATGATGTCAAACGCGCACGACTCACTCGCGACGCAGTAGCGCACCTGTTCGCCGTTGGCGGCGGGCAGCACTCCGATCGACAGCGGGCGCAGGCCGTGCGGGTCGCGGAACGCCACCACGCGGTCCTTGGTCATCACGACGATCGAAAACGCGCCGTTCAGGCGCGCCAGCACGTCGGCGATCGCGTCCTCGATGCGCTCGGCCGGGTGGGTCGCGATCAACGCCGCCACGATCTCCGAATCGGACGTCGAGCTGAACGACACGCCGTGCGCCGCCAGCTCGTCGTGCAGCTGCACCGCGTTGATCAGGTTGCCGTTGTGCGCCAGCGCCAGCTCGCGGCTGGAGCCGTTGGTGCCCGTCGAGCGGTGCACCGGCTGGGAGTTCTCCCACGCGTTGGAGCCGGTGGTCGAATAGCGCACGTGGCCGATCGCCAGCTCGCCCTGCAGCGTGCGCAGGTCGTTCTCGCTGAACACCTGACTCACGAGGCCCAGCTCGCGACGGGTCATGATGTTGCCGCCGCGGTCAGCCGCCGCGATGCCCGCCGACTCCTGGCCACGGTGCTGCAGCGCGTACAGCGCAAAATACGACAGCCGCGAGACCTCGTGGCCGGGCGCGTATATGCCAAACACACCGCACTCGTCGCGCGGTCCGTCGCGGTCCTCCACACGAGGGCTGGAAGCCCCAGCAAAAGGCATTGCTTGGTTGACGGTAGCAGTCACGCGAACAGCTCAGCTAGGGCGCTGTGGGCGTGCGCTAGCTCGGCGAGCGTCAGCTCGATCGTCGCGCCCGTGGCGCCCGCGGTCGCGTCAACGTCGATCCGCAGCGACTCGCCCCCCACGACGCCAACGATGCGCACCGGCGTGCGCGCGCCAAGCGCGCGCAGCGCGCGCTGCTCGCCGCTCACCACAAACGCGCCCGCGCCCTCACCGAAGAGCGTGGCCGCGGTCACGGCAGAGATTCCGCTCCAGTCCAGCGCGCGTCCCGTCGCAGCGGCCCCCTCAGCCCCAAAAAGATCCGCCCCAAATCGCACGCGCGCGCCGAGGCCGCCACCCAGGCAGCACTCCGCCAGCGCTACCGCCAGCCCGCCCTCCGCGATGTCGTGCGCGCTGGAGACCGCGCGCGCCCTCACAGCGTCGCGGATCGCCGCCTGCGCCGCCGCGACCGCGGCCACGTCGATCGACGGCAGGCCGTCGGGCAGCTGCTCGCCTGCCAGCTTCGCCAACTCGCTCGCCGCCAACGACGGTTCGAACGGGCCCACGATCGCCACCGCGTCGCCCGCGCGCGCGAAGCCGAGACGACCCGCGCAGCGCGCGTCAGGCAGCGCGCCAACCATGCCGATCACGGGCGTCGGGTAGATCGGGCCGGCGTCCGCGCGGGTGGGTGGGCTCTCGTTGTAGAGCGACACGTTGCCGCCCACGATCGGCGCGTCCAGCGCGCGGCACGCGTCGCCGAGGCCGCGCACGGCCTCGGTCAGCTGCCACGCGATGTGACCCTTTTGCGGATTGCCGAAGTTGAGGTTGTTGGTCGTGCCCAGCGGTCGCGCGCCCACGCACGCGAGGTTCGACGCGCACTCCAACACCGCGGCCACCGTGCCCGTGTAGGGGTCGGCGGCCACGCGCCGCCCGTTGCAGTCCAGCGACACCGCGATCGCCGCGACCGGGGCGCTCGGATCGCGTGCGCCGCCTGCGCGTGCCCCACCACGGGGACCGCCCAACGATGGGGAATTCAGCCCGTCGCCCGCGACGAGGGGCTCGCTCGGGCGCGACTCCGGCGTGTCGGGCGCGCCGAACGGACGGATCGCCAGCACGGCGGCGTCCGCCTGCTCGGGGCGACGCACCGTGCGCGACTGCACGACCGCGTCGTACTGCTCAAACAGCGGTCTGCGCGAAGCGATGTTGGGCGAGCACAGCAGCGCACGCAGAGTCTCCGGCGGCGAGATTTTTGGGGGGAGCAGCGCCTGCGGCGCTGGGTATGGCGTTCTGGTCGGCTTGACGGGCCGCAGGTCATACAGCGGACAATCATCGACGAGCGCGCGCACCGGCATGTCGCCGACCAGCTCGCCGTCGTTGAAGACACGCATACGGCCCGTGTCGGTGACGGTGCCGATCGCCGCGCCGCCGACCTCCCACTTCTCGCACAGCGCCAACACCGCGTCGATGTTGTGCGGCTCTGCCACACACAGCATCCGCTCCTGGGACTCGCTCACCATGATCTCCCACGGCTCCATGTCCGCCTCGCGCAGCGGCACGCGCGCAACGTCGATGTCGATCCCAACCTCGCCCTTGGAGGCCATCTCCGAGGCCGAGGATGTCAGCCCCGCGGCGCCCAAATCCTGGAGTGAGACCAGCAGCCCGCGCGCCAGCAGCTCCAGCGAGCACTCCATCAGCTTCTTCTCCTCAAACGGATCGCCCACCTGCACCGTCGGGCGCTTGTCCACCGAAGCATTCCCATCCAGATGTCCACCTTCAGAGGCATCTCCCCCCGAAACGTCGGCTCCGTCGAGCTCCGCCGAGGCCAGCACCGACGCGCCGCCGATACCGTCGCGGCCGGTGGACGCGCCAAACAGCACAACCGCGTTGCCGATCCCCGCGGCCGCGCTTCTCACCAGCTGCTCGCGCTCGGCAAACCCCAGCGCCATCGCGTTCACGAGGCAGTTCTGCTCGTAGGGCCCCTCGAAGTACAGCTCGCCGCCGACGGTCGGCACGCCGATCGAGTTGCCGTAGTGGCCAATGCCCGCGACCGCCCGATCCAGCAGATAGCGGGCTCGCGCCCCCTCCCCCTTTTTGTCCTCATCCCCGCCGACCTCACGATCTCCCTCCCGGTTCCCAGTTCCTCCGTTATCGAGGGGTCGAGGGACGCGCGGCGTGTGAGGTTTCAGATGGGGCTCGCCGAAGCGCAGCGAGTCCAACACCGCCGCGGGGCGCGCGCCGATCGCGAAAATGTCGCGCAGGATGCCCCCCACGCCGGTCGCCGCTCCCTGGAACGGCTCGACGGCGCTGGGGTGGTTGTGCGACTCGACCTTAAACGCACACACGATCCCTTCGCCCACGTTGACCGCGCCCGCGTTCTCGCCCGGGCCCATCACGACGTGCGGACCCTCAGTCGGCAATGTGCGCAACAGCTTCTTGGAGTGCTTGTACGCGCAGTGCTCGCTCCACAGCAGCGAATACATCGCCAGCTCCACCTGGTTCGGCGGGCCTCCCTGCTTTTGACAGATCAACTCGTACTCGGCCGCGGTTAGCCCGAGCGCAAGCGCATCCTCGACGCTCGGCGCCGTCACGCCGCCCGCCTCCCGTGACGGGAGGTCAGACACGCGCGTGCACCCTGACGCGCGACCCGTGCCCTTTAGACACGCGCGCCCTCGGCCGCCAGTCGCATCGACGCAAACACACACAGCCCGTCGGTCGAGCCGCTCAGCTCGTCAACCGCGTGCTCGGGGTGCGGCATCAAGCCGAACACGTTGCCGCGCTCGCTGCTCACGCCCGCGATGTCGTTCGAGGAGCCGTTGAAGTTCTCTGCGCGCGCGTAACGCAACACCACCTGGCCGTTGTCCTCGATCGCCGCGAGCGTTGGCTCGTCCGCGTAGTAGCGACCCCACGAATGCTTCGCCGGGATGCTCAGCCGTGCTCCCGCCGGACACGCACCCGTGAACGCCGTCTCAGCCCGCACGACTTCGAGCTCGACTTGCCTGAAGGTGAAGCGCAGATTCGCGTTTGGCAGCAGCGCGCCCGGCAGCAGTCTTGCCTCGCACAGCACCTGGAAGCCGTTGCAGATCCCCAACACCAACCCACCATCGTTTGCGAAATCGATCACCGACTCCATCACCGGCGAGAAGCGCGCGATCGCACCGGCACGCAGATAGTCGCCATAAGAAAAGCCACCCGGCACAACAATCGCGTCGGCTCCCTTTAGATCGGAGTCACCATGCCACAGCAACTCCGCGTCACCCACGCGGCGCGCGGCACACAGCGCGTTGACCTCGTCGCAGGAGCCGGGAAACTGGAGTACCCCGAACTTCATGCTGCGCCGTCGAGGACGATCTCGTAGTCCTCAACGAGCGGGTTGGCCAGCAGCTTCTCGCACATTGGCCGCAGCTGGCTCGCGTCCTCTACGTCCAGCTCCACCAAGCGGCCGATGTGCACGTTTGCCACGCCCGCGAAGCCGAGCGCCGGCAGCGCGCGCTGCACGGCCTCGCCCTGCGGGTCAAGGATGCCCGCCTTCGGGCGGATCAACACGCGCGCGCGCACACTCACCCAGTCGCCGGGTCCGCGTGGCTGTCCGCGGCAAACCCGGTGCGTGCCAGCCACGCGTCAAACGGCTCGCCCACAATCAGCTCGTACGCCTCGACGTAGCGCGCGCGGGTGCCCGCGATCACGTCCTCGGGGATCGCAGGCGCGGGCGGCCGCTTGTCCCAGCCGCTGCCCGCCGCCCAATCGCGCACATACTGCTTGTCGAAGCTCGGCTGGCCCTTGCCCAGCTCATATCCCTGCGCCGGCCAGTAGCGCGAGGAGTCCGGCGTCAACAGCTCGTCGCCGAGCACCAGCTCGCCTGCCCCTCCGGGGCCATCCTCATCGATCCCCAGCTCAAACTTGGTGTCGGCGAGGATCACACCGCGCTCGCGCGCGTACGCGGACGCGTACGAATACAGCTCGATCGAGACGTCGCGCACACGTTCCATCAGCCCCCGGTCACCCACCAGCTCGACGGCGCGCTCGAAGTCGATCGCCTCGTCGTGGCCGACCTGCGCCTTCGTGCTCGGCGTGAAGATCGGCTCTCCCAGCCGCTCCGACTCGCGCAGACCGGCCGGCAGCTCGATGCCCGACACCTTGCCGGTTGCCTGATAATCCTTCCAGCCCGAGCCGGTGATGTAGCCGCGCACGACACACTCCACCGGCAGCATCTTCAAGCGGCGCACCACCAGCGCCCTACCACGCGCCTCCGCCGGCACGCCCTCGGTCGCCGAGATCATGTGATTGGCGACGATCTGACTCGTCTTCGCAAACCAGAAAGCCGACAGGCCGGTCAACACCTTGCCCTTGTCGGGAATCGGCGTCGGGTGGACCGCGTCGTAGGTGGAGATGCGATCGCTCGCGACCATCAGCAGCCGCTCCGACTGCGGACCGTTCAGGCTGTACAGCTCGCGCACCTTTCCGCTGGCGATCAGAGGCAAGTCGGCTAGCGCGCGGGTCACTTTTGGCGATGCTAGCAATGACGGGGGCGGCCAGTCAGCCAGTCGCCTCGCGTCACGCGATCTGCTCGAGGCGACCGACGATTTCGTCCGCATAGCGCGTGTAATGCTCGTAGTCGAAGATCGCGTCCAGGTCGAGGCCGGCCGCGCGCTCATCGCGCGCGAGCAGCGCGCGCAGCGGGACACCCTCGTCCCACGCGCGCTGCGCGAGCTCTTGGACGATCCGGTAAGCGTCGTCGCGCGCCATGGGCGGACGAGCGGGATTGCCTTCAACGAGCGCGAGCAACACGCGTTGTGAAAACAGCGCGCCGTGGGTCAGCTCGAGGTTCGCGCGCATCCGCGTCTCGTCCACGACCAGCCCCTGCACGAGCGCGGTGGCGGCGCGCTGCATGTGGTCGATCAGGATCGTCGAGTCGGGCAAGATCACGCGCTCCACGGAGGAGTGGGAGATGTCGCGCTCGTGCCACAACGCGACGTTCTCCAGCGCCGCCTGCGCGTTGGCGCGCAGCACGCGCGCGAGTCCCGTGAGCTGCTCGCTCTTGATCGGATTGCGCTTGTGCGGCATCGCCGAGCTGCCCTTCTGTCCGGCCCGGAACGGCTCTTGCGCCTCGCGCAGCTCCGTGCGCTGCAGGTGACGCAGCTCGGTCGCCAGCCGCTCCAAGCCCGCGCCGGCCAACGCGATCGACTGCAACAGCTCGGCGTGACGGTCGCGCGCCACGACCTGCGTGGACACGTCCTCGCGCGCCAATCCCAGCCGCTCCAGCACGCGCCGCTCGAACTCGGGACTGGTCGCGGCGTACGTGCCGACCGCGCCCGACACCGCGCCGACCGCGACCTGCTCGAAGGCTCGTCGCACCCGCAGCGCGTTGCGGTGCGCCTCGAACGCGAAGCCCGCGAGCTTCACGCCGAACGTGGTCGGCTCGGCGTGCACACCGTGTGTGCGCCCCACGCACAGGGTGTCCACGTGCTCGCGCGCCCGGTTCGCGAGCGCGCGCACAAGCGCGTGGGCGCCCTCCACGATCGTCTCGCCCGCCGCGCGCAGCTGCAGGGCGAGCGCGGTGTCGAGCACATCCGAGGATGTCAACCCAAAGTGGATCCAGCGTCCCGCCGCGCCCGCCGAGCGCGACAGCACGTTGACGAACGCCGCCACGTCGTGGTCGGTGACGCGCTCGCGCTGCTCAACCGCCGCGACCGTGAACGTGGCCGCGCGGATCGTCTCCAATTCAGCCGCAGTCGGACCGTCGCCCTCACCCAGCAGCGCCGGCAGCTCCTCGCACGCGGCCAGCTCGACGCGTCGCCACGTCTCCATGCGCGCCTCGTCGGTCCACAGGGCGCCCAGCTCGGGATGCGTGTAGCGCATGATCACGAAGGGATTATCGCGCCCGCGCACGATGGCACGCTGTGCGACTCACGAAAGGATCATCAAGGCCGCGCGCGATGGCACAGGCGAAAAGATCATCACGGACGCGCGCGATGGCACAGGTGCGACGTCACGTCAGCTTGTCGTGCCCTGTTGACGTGGGGGTCTTGATCGCTCCTGCCGCCCGCCGATCCTGTACAACGGAAGTGAGCGCGCCGCCGGCGCGAGCCAACTCGCGACACACGGAGGAACCATGCCCACTTACATCATGCTCTCGACGTTGACACCGGAGGGTGTGCAAACGGTCAAGAACAACCCGGAGCGCATCCGTGAGGTCAACAAGGAGGTCGAGCAGCTCGGCGCCACCGTCAAGGCTCAGTGGGCGACGCTCGGCGCCGTCGATTTCATCTCGGTCGTCGAGGCCCCCGACGAGAAGACGATGGCGCGCGTGTCGCTCGAGCTGGGCTCGCGCGGGACCGGACGCTATGAGACGCTCGCGGCGATCGGGGTGGACGAGTTCATCGCGTCTCTGTGAAGGTCCTTGTCGTAGGCGGCGGAGGTCGTGAGCACGCGCTCGTGCGGGCGCTCGCGCGCTCGCCACAAAGACCGGAGCTGCTGTGCGCGCCCGGCAACGCGGGGATCGCCCGGGATGCCCGCCTGCTGGATGTCGCCGTCGATGACATCGACGGGCTCGTGGCGGCCGTGGAGCGCGAGGGCGTCGAGCTGACCGTGGTCGGACCGGAGGTTCCACTCGTCGCCGGGCTCGTGGACGCGCTCGCGCAGCGCGGCCACACCGCGTTTGGCCCGAGCGCGGCCGCCGCGCGGCTGGAGGGTTCCAAGGCGTTTGCCAAGCACGCAATGGAGCAAGCAGGCATACCGACCGCGCGTTGGCGGCGCGTGGAGTCGCTACAGCAGGGGATAGAAGCGATCGGCGAACTGGCGAACCCGGGCGTTGTGGTGAAGGCCGACGGACTTGCCGCGGGCAAGGGCGTGACCGTCGCCGAGGATGCGCAGCAAGCGCACGCTGCTGTGCGTGAGATCTTCGTCGAGCATCGCTTCGGTGGAAGCAGAGCAGGCGGGTCACGCCCGACCGGCCATCTTCCTGACAGAGCAGGCGGGTCACGCCCGACCGGCCATCTTCCTGACAGAGCAGGCGGGTCGCGCACGACCGGCCACCTTCCTGTCAGAGCAGGCGGGTCACGCCCGACCGGCCAGCCCTCTGACGAGGACGGGGACAGTCGACCAAGCGCCGTCGTGGAGGAACTGCTGGTGGGCGAGGAGCTGTCGCTGCTCGCGCTGTGCGACGGGGTACGCGCCGTGCCGATGGCTCCCGCGCGCGACTTCAAGCGCATATTCGACGGCGACCAGGGGCCCAACACGGGCGGGATGGGCTCCTACTCGCCGGTGGCCGGCTTCGACGCCGCCAGCGTGCGCGAGCTGGCCGCCACCGTGCACCAGCCGGTCGTGGAGCTGATGCGCGCGCGCGGCACGCCGTTCCACGGTGTGCTGTACGCGGGGCTGATGCTCACCGCGGATGGCCCGCGCGTGCTCGAGTTCAACGTGCGCTTCGGCGATCCCGAGACCCAGGCGGTGCTGCCACGCTTGCGCTCCGATCTGCTCACGCTGCTGCTGGCCGCCTCGCGCCCCGGCGGGCTGGAGGGCATCGAGCCGGAGTGGGCCGACGAGTGGGCCGTGACGCTCGTGCTCGCAAGCGCTGGTTATCCCGCGTCGTCCTCCAGCGGCGATCAGATCCACGGTCTCGACGGAGTGACCGGCGAGATCGAGCTAACGCACGCCGGCACCGCGCGAGGAGCTGGCTCATCTAGCGCCGAGCACGATGTCTCGCCCGAGGGTTCGCCCGGCGATCGTGGCGAAGACGTCACGATCGACGAGCAGGCGATCGTGACCGCGGGCGGGCGCGTGCTCAACATCACGGCACTTGGGTCGAGCGCGGGATCGGCCCGAGCGGCCGCGTATGCCGCCGCCGAGCAGATCAGCTTCGACGGGATGCAACTGCGACGCGACATCGCCGCGAACGCCGAACGTGAAAGGATTCCGAACGCACCATGAGCGACGCAGCCCCCACACCGATCCATCTCGCTGAGGCCGAGGAGCAGGCCAAGCTCGAGGAGTTCGACGTCGCCGGTCCGCTGATCGGCATCGTGATGGGCTCCGCCAGCGACATGGACGCGATGGAGAAGGCCGCCAAGGAGCTGCGCGAGCGGGGCATCCCGCACGAGCTACAAGTGATGTCCGCCCACCGCGAAGCCGACACGGTGGCCGAGTACGCCAAGGACGCCAAGTCGCGTGGTCTGCGCGTGATCATCGCGGGCGCCGGCATCTCCGCGGCGCTCCCGGGCGCAGTAGCCGCGCACACCGACCTGCCGGTGATCGGCGTGCCGCTGTCAGGGCGCCTGACCGCCGCCGGCGGCCTCGACGCGATCCTCTCGATCGTGCAGATGCCCCCGGGTGTGCCGGTGGCTTGCGTCGGGCTCAACAACGCCCGCAACGCAGCGATCCTCGCCGCGCAGATCATCGCGGCCTGAGCGCCAGCTGACACCCTGAAGGCGCGTGCGCCACGCGCGAGGGCATCCGGCGCGCGACGGACCACATCCGACACACCACGGACCCGCATCCGGCGCACAAGCCACATCAGACACACCACGGACCCGCATCCGAGTGGCGCGCCATCAGTCCAGCGACCCGACGGGCGTTAGTGTTTTTTGTGTCTGCTGTGTTTTTTGGCGGCTTTTTTGCTCACGTGCACCGTCGCCGACACGCTGTGTGTGACCGGAGGGCCACCGAGCGCCGACTGGAACGTAACCGTTCCACTCACGTGCAAGGTGCGACCTGCCTGCAAGGCTTTCAGCGCCTTGGAGTCAGCGTGCACCTTGACCTCTACCGTGCCGGCCGGGACGCTCTGCGAGCCGCTGGAGAACGGCACCAGCACACTCACGCACTTGCCCTTGTGCTTGATCGTGCCCTTCTTGCACTTCTTGGCTTTCGCTTTGCCTTTTCGCTTGGCCGCTTCGGCAACGGTTAACGTGTCGCCGAGCGAGATACCGAGCGAATCGGCGAAACCCACATCGGCGTTTCTGAAGAACAGACTCCAGTGGAACGTGCCCGCGGTGGAAACGACGAAGAAGAAGTCGAGATCGCCCTTCTTTGCTTCGAACACCGGCGCCTTGGCCTGCGTGAAGTTGCTGCCGGGCACCGTCAGGGCGCTGCTGGCGGCGCTCGCCGAGGACCCGGACGCGCTCGTATTGGCGCATTTCCCAAACTCGCCGCTGCCGGTTTCATCCGCGCACACCTCTACGTCCGCTAGTCCAACGTGCGTGGAGGCGTCGGTCACCCTGCCCGAGATCTGCCCGCCCGCCTGCAATTCGGCGTTGACCCCGGACGTGAGGCTCGGCGCATTCACCGTCACGCCAGCCACGGTCTGGCTCAGGAAGTTGACGTTTTCGTTAGAGGACGGGTAGAACACCACGCTGTAGGAGCCCGACGGTAGGCTGGAGAGCGTGTATTCACCGTTGGTATTCGTCTCCGCGCACCCACCGTAGTCACCATCGACCCCGTCCGCGCACACGTCTACCTTTTCGACCGGCGCGTGCGTCGCGGCGCCGGTCACCCTACCGGCGATCTGCCCGCCCGGGTGCATTTCGGCATTGATGTTCGAGACAGAGCCCGGTGCGCTCACCGTCACCGCGGTGGCTTCGGTCAGCGATTCCTTGTTTTCCCAGTACTGGGGCAGGTAGTTGCCACCACTGTAGTCCACGTAGAACGCGACCTTGTATGAGCCGCTCGCCAAGCCCACGATCGTGTATTCGCCATTGTCGTTCGCGGCGGCGCAGCGGACGTAGTATCCGGTGGCCGCTTCGAGGGCACACGCTTCGGTCTTTGCGAGCCCAGCGTGCGTCGAGGCGTCTGTGATCTTCCCGCTGATCTGAGCGCCAGCGTGCATTTCGGCGTTTATGTTTTCGGTTGGGTGTGAGAGCGTCACAGACACCGGTGTGGCGGTCAAGTACGTTTCCTTGTTTTCCCAGTACTGGGTCACATAGTTGGCGCTCTGATCTTCATAACCTGTGAAGAAGTTGACCGTGTATGAGCCTTCGGGCAGACCAACGATCGTGTATTCACCGCCGCTATTGGTGGTCGCGCAACCGCCAAAGTACTCGCCGCTGGATCCTTCGGCGCAAACTTCGATCTTCGCGAGACCGACGTGCGAGGAGGCGTCGGTCACCTTGCCGCTGATCTGAGCACCGGGCTGCAGTTCGGCGTTGATCCCCGCGGTCGCCCCAGGCGCCGTGACCGACACCAGATTCGCCGCCGAGGAGGAGGACTCGCCGTTGTAGTACTGGTCCAAATAGGGGGTGCGGTAGCCCGGATAGAATTCGACCTTGTAGGAGGCGCTGGCCAAGCCCGTGATCGTGTATTCGCCGTTGCCGTTGGTGTCCGCGCAGCCCCCGAACAGACCACCGGCGGCGGCTTCCTCGGCGCACACCTCGACGTTTGCGAGCGCGCTATGGGAGGGCGCGACGGTCACACGTCCGCTGATCTGCCCGCCGGCGTGCAGTTCGGCGTTGATTCCACCGGTCCCGCCCGGCGCGGCGACCGACACTGGAGTGGCTTCCGTGTACACGGACTTGCCGTTGAAGTACTGGCTCACGTAATTGGAACCCTGTGATTCCGAGAAGAACTCGACCTTATAGGAGCCGCTGGGCAGGCCCGAGATCGTGTAGTTACCGCCCCCGTTGCCGGCCGTCACCTGGCAGGAGATCGAGTGGCCCTGGTCGGCCGCCTGCACGAGATAGGTATTCCCCGTCTGTCCGGCGATCGCGCTGCCGCTGCGTAGCCACGTGTAGGAGTAGCCGGTCGGGTTGTTGACCCAACTGCCCGGCGAGCAGGTCAGCGTCTGTCCGACCGCGGGGGTTCCGCTCAACGCGGGAGCCACCGTGTTGACCGGCGCGGGCGCCGACGGCGTCGAGACGATGCCCTCGGCCAGGGAGGGTCCGAGCAGCAGGACGCCGAACAGCGCGATCGCGACCAGCGCCGCCGCGCGTATCCCAGCAACGCATGTTGAACCGCCGTGCCTGTCTGTCTGACGCATCGAGATCTCCTCCATTGGGTGCGCGCGCATCGTATGGAGGCCGATTGTGCTTGTCAAGCGATCGCTTCAATCCAGATAAGTGGCATTTACAACTTATTGATATTTGGGGCGAGATTGTCCCGCGGGCACAGGCGCGGGCGGGCCTTCGCAGGGATCCGTTCAGCCTGGTGCACCGGCCACCGCGGGGATCGACTCAGCCTTGCACGCCAGCCACCGCGGGGTCAACTCAGCCTTGCGCGCCAGCCATCGCGGGGGTCGACTCCAGCGCGATCGCCGCATTGGTTGCATCCGCGACGACGCGATCCCCGCTATGAAAGCGTCCTTCCAGCAGCGCGAGCGCCAGCTTGTCCACCAGCTGCTTTTGGATCACGCGCCGCAGCGGTCGCGCGCCGTAGGTTGGGTCATAGCCCATGTTGCCGAGCAGCTCGCGCGCGGCGGGGGCTATCTCCAGTTGCACGCCGCGCTCAGCGACACGTTCGATCACGCTCTGCAACTGCAGGTCGACGATCTCGGAGATCTGATCGCGCGTGAGCGGATCGAAGCGGACGATGTCGTCGAGGCGGTTGATGAACTCGGGCTTGAAGTGGGCGGTCAGCTCCGCGCGCATGTCATCGCCCGTCGCGGACACCGGAATATTGGAAGTCATGATCAACACCGTGTTCTTGAAATCCACCGTGCGACCCTGACCATCGGTGAGGCGCCCGTCGTCCATCACCTGCAGCAGCGTGTTGAACACGTCCGGGTGGGCCTTCTCGATCTCGTCCAACAACACCACGCTGTAGGGACGCCGACGGACCGCCTCGGTTAGTTGGCCACCCTCTTCGTAGCCGACATAGCCGGGGGGCGCCCCCACGAGACGCGAGACGGAGTGCTTCTCCATGTACTCGCTCATATCGATCCGCACCATCGCGTCTTGGGAGTCGAACATGAACTCGGCCAGTGCCCGCGCCAGCTCGGTCTTGCCGACGCCGGTCGGGCCGAGAAACAGGAACGTGCCGATCGGGCGCCCCGCGTCCTGCAACCCGGCGCGCGAGCGGCGCAGCGCGGTGGCGACCGCCTCGACCGCCTCGTCCTGACCGACGACGCGTTCGTGCAGACGCTCCTCCATGTGGATCAGCTTCTCGACCTCGCCCTCAAGCAGACGCGAGACGGGGATGCCGGTCCAGCGCGCGACGACCTCCGCCACATCCTCGGCGTCGACCTCCTCCTTGAGAAAGACCGGGCCGCTCGCGCCAGCGCTGTCTGACTGACCGGCGTTGCGCTCGTGCTCGCTGGCTTCATGCTCGGCCAACGCACGCTCCAATTCTGGAATCTCGCCGTAGCGCAGCTCGGCGGCGCGCTGCAGGTTGGCCTCGCGCTCGGCGCGCTCGGCCTCGACGCGCGCCTGCTCCAGCCGTTGCTTGGTCTCGCGCACACCCTGGATCGCCTGCTTCTCGCGCTCCCATTGGGCGCGCATCTCATCCGAGCGCGCGCGCAACTGCGCGAGCTCTGACTCGATCGCCTCGCGGCGTTGCTTGGAGGCCTCGTCCTTCTCCTTGCGCAACGAGGTGCGCTCGATCTCCAGTTGCATCACGCGCCGGTCGACCTCGTCGATCTCGGTCGGCACCGAGTCGATCTCGATGCGCAGCCGCGAGGCGGCCTCGTCGATCAGGTCGATCGCCTTGTCGGGCAGAAAGCGGTCGGCGATATAGCGGTGGGAGAGCGTCGCGGCGGCGATCAGAGCGCTGTCCTGGATGCGCACGCCGTGGTGGGTCTCATAGCGCTCCTTCAGACCGCGCAGGATCGCGATCGTGTCCTGCACCGTAGGCTCGCCGACCATCACCGGCTGGAAGCGGCGCTCCAGCGCGGCGTCCTTCTCGATGTGCTTGCGGTACTCATCGAGGGTGGTGGCGCCCACGCAGCGCAGCTCGCCGCGCGCGAGCATCGGCTTGAGCAGGTTGGCGGCGTCCACCGCGCCCTGGGCGGCGCCGGCACCGACGATCGTGTGCAGCTCGTCGAGAAACAGGATGACGGTGCCCTGCGCCTCGGAAACTTCCTTGAGTACGCCCTTCAGACGCTCCTCGAACTCGCCGCGGTAGACGGCCCCGGCGATCAGCGAGCCGATGTCCAAGGCGATCACGCGCCGCTCACGCAGCGACTCGGGCACATCGCCGGAGACGACACGCTGGGCCAGCCCCTCGACGATCGCGGTCTTGCCGACGCCGGGCTCGCCGATCAACACCGGGTTGTTCTTCGTGCGGCGCGAAAGCACCTGGATGACACGGCGAATCTCCTCGTCGCGACCGATCACGGGGTCGAGCTTGCCCTGCTCGGCCAGCTCTGTCAGATCACGTCCGAAGCGCTCGAGCGGCTTCTGCTCATCCTCCGGCGGGCTTTGCAGCGCGGGGCCGCCGCCCATCTGACCGTCAGGCGGTGTCATCTCTTATCGCTCCGATTCATCGATTATCCGTCGTGCGTCGGTGGGCTCCTTTTGCCGGTACCCGGAAGGGCGAGCGCGCATCCGCGGCACGCACGATTTGTGTACCCGGACGTTGCCCTCGCAGCGGGACCAACTCGGCACGAAACGAGCGGCGGACCTGCTCCAGCTCCTGGGCCAATTCGACCTGGGCCCGCAGAGCCTGCAACTCGAGCTCTTCGATGCGCGCGTGCATGTCGTGCACTTCGGACTCCAGATCAAGCACGCGCTGCACGCCGGCGAGGTTGAGACCGAGCTCGGCGGTCATCTCGTGGATGCGACGCAGCTTCTCGACATCCTGCTGGGAGTACAGGCGTGTGCCCTTCGGCGAGCGCTTGGGCTCGACCAGCCCACGCGCCTCGTACATGCGCAACGTCTGCGGGTGCATGTCAGCCAGCTCCGCCGCGACGGAGATCATGAACACGCCGCGGTCGGTCTCGACCTCCACATGGGTGACGCGCTTGGCGGAGCTCACGCGGACGTCTCCGAGAACAGCGCGGCGCGCGGATCGCCGTCCATGACCTTCGACAGCTCGTCGACCGCCGCGCGCTGCTCGTCTGTGAGCTGCTCGGGCACGTCGATCGTGAAACGGTAGTGCAGGTCCCCGCGGGCGGGGGTGGCAGGTGGGGATCCCGATCTATGGCCCGCGAGCTTCGGGGGACCCTCGCCGCGCAGGCGCTGGAGCGCTCCGTGGCGGGTGCCGGGCTTCACGCGCAGCGTCTTTGATCCGTCGAGCGTCGGCACGCGCACTTCGGCGCCAAGCAGAGCCTCGGGGATCGTGAGTGGGACCTCGACCTCGAGATTGTCGCCCTTGCGCTTGAACGCGGACGAGGGGGTGACATGCGTGACCACATACAGGTCACCGGGCGGCCCGTCGTGAGACCCGGGCTCACCCTTGCCGGGCACACGGATGCGCGAACCCTCCTTCACGCCCGCGGGGATGTTGACGCGGAAGCGCTTGACGGTGCGCACGGCCCCCGAGCCGCCACAGGTGGGACAGGGATCCTCGATCACGGTGCCGCTGCCACCGCATAAAGAGCAGGGCTGGGTAATCGAGAACATACCCTGACCCTCGCTCTCGATCCCGCGCCCCTCGCAACGGGGACAGACCTTCGGTGTTGTTCCGGGCTTAGCGCCCGTGCCATGGCAGGTGGAGCACCCGCTGGTCGTGGGCACCGACAACGGGATCTGAGCGCCCGAGATCGACTGGTCGAAGGAGATCCGCACCTTGGTCTCCAGGTCGCGTCCACGCTGCGGGCGCGAGCGAGCACGCCGGCCGGTGCGCGCGGGATTCGAACCTCCGCCACCGCCACCGAACAGATTGGACAGAATGTCGCCCATCGAGGAGGCGTCGAAGTCGAAGTTGCCAAAACCACCAAAGCCGGGGCCGCCCGACGCGCCTCCCGCAAACGGCCCAGTGCCGCTGTCGTACTGCTTGCGCTTCTCGGGATCGCCGAGCACGTCGTGGGCTTGGGAGATCTCCTTGAAGCGCTCCTCGGCCCGTTTGTCGTCGGGGTTGCGGTCCGGGTGGTACTTGCGCGCGAGCACGCGGTAGGCCTTCTTGATGTCCTCGGGCGTCGCCTTTTTGTCGACCCCGAGCGTCTTGTAATAATCGGGACGCGTTGCCATCTGAGCCCCTGTCTACTCGGCCACCAGAACACGGGCGGGACGAATGATCGTGTCGCCCATGCGGTAGCCGTTCTGGTAGACCTCGGCCACCGTGCCACTCGCGGCACCCTCGATCGGATGCTGGGCCATCGCTTCCTGCTGATTGGGGTCGAAAGTCTCCCCAAGCGGTGCGAATGGCTCGATGCCGACGCGCACGAGCGCGGCGGCGATCTCTGAGCGCACGAGGCGCACCCCCGCGAGCAGCGGGTCCTCCGCCTCCGCGGCCTCGATCGCGCGGTCGAGGTTGTCGAGCGCCGGCAGCAGCTCCTTGGCGAGCTTCACCACGCCGCGATCCTGCGCTTGGGCCGCGTCACGCGCGACGCGCTTACGGTAGTTCTCGAAGTCGGCCTGCGTGCGCTGCGCGAGCGCGAGGTACTCGTCGCGCTGGGCCGCGGTCTTGACGAGCTCACTGAGCTCACCAACGATCGCGGCGGCCTCGCCGTCGCCCTGAGCCTCCAGCTCGGGCTGTTCAGCGGATGGCGCCCCGTCGTCAGACGCGAGCGTCTCCGCCGTGCCAGGCGCGCTCGCCTGCCGATCCCCCGGCGTGCCTGGCGCGCCCGTCCCACCCGTCGCGCCCGTCGCGCCCGGCGTGCCCGTCTTGGCCGGCGTGCCCGTTGCGCCAGGGGCCTGCGTCGTCTCCTGTTCGGTGTCGCTCATTGAGGTCAGCTCTTGCTCTCGTCGACAACCTCAGCGTCGACGACGTCCTCCTCGGAGGCGCCGTCGCCCGGGGAGGCCTCGCCGCTATCGCCGTCTGTCGATGCGGCCGCGGCGTCAGCCTGGGCCTTCTGGTACATCGCCTCGGAGACGGCGTGGAAAGCGGTCTGTAGAGCCTCGGTACGCGCGTTGATAGCCGCTGGGTCATCGGACTCCAGCGCCTCACGCAACTCCTTGATGGCCTGCTCGATGCGTCCCTTGGAGTCAGCGTCAACCTGGTCGCCCAGCTCTGTGAGCTGGCGCTCGGCCTGGTAGGCGGCGTTCTCGCCGTTGTTGCGCGCCTCGGCCAGCTCGCGCGCCCTGCGGTCCTCCTCGGCGTGCGACTCGGCGTCGGTAACCATCCGCTTGACTTCCTCCTCGGAGAGCCCGGAGCCGGCCTTGATCTCGATCTTCTGCTCCTTGCCGGTGCCGAGGTCCTTGGCGGACACGTTGAGGATGCCGTTGGCGTCGATGTCGAATGCCACTTCGATCTGCGGGATGCCGCGCGGAGCGGGGGGATACCCGTGAGTTGGAACTTTCCAAGCGACTTGTTGTATTGGGCCATCTCGCGCTCGCCCTGCAGCACGTGGATCTCGACCGAGGGCTGATTGTCCTCGGCCGTGGAGAAGACCTCGCCCTTGCGCGTCGGGATCGTGGTGTTGCGCTCGATCAGCTTGGTCATGACGCCGCCCTTGGTCTCGATCCCGAGCGTCAGCGGAGTGACGTCGAGCAGCAGCACGTCCTTGACGTCGCCGGCGAGCACGCCCGCCTGGATGGCCGCGCCGACGGCCACGACCTCGTCGGGGTTGACGCCACGATGGGGATCCTTGCCGGTCAGCTCCTTAACCTTCTCCTGCACGGCCGGCATGCGCGTCATGCCACCGACCAGCACGATGTGGTCGATCTCCTTGACGCCCTTCTCCTTGGCGTCGTCGATCGCCTGGCGCACAGGCGCCACGACGCGATCGAGCAACGCGGAGGTCAGCTCGGCGAGCTTCGCGCGCGTCAAGCGGGTGTCGAGGTGCTTGGGGCCGGAGGAGTCGGCCGTGATGAACGGCAGGTTGATCTGCGTCTCCTGTGTCGTGGACAGCTCGATCTTGGCCTTCTCGGCTGCCTCGTAGAGACGCTGCAGCGCCATTGGATCGGCCGACAGGTCGATGCCCTGATCGCGCTTGAAGTCGGCCACGAGCCAGTTGACGATCGCCTTGTCGAAGTTGTCGCCGCCGAGGTGGTTGTCGCCGGCGGTCGACTTGACCTCGAACACGCCGTCGCCGATCTCGAGCACCGACACGTCGAAGGTGCCGCCGCCGAGGTCGAACACGAGGATCGTCTGGTCTGACTCCTTGTCCAGGCCGTAGGCGAGCGAGGCCGCAGTGGGCTCGTTGATGATGCGCTTGACCTCGAGGTTGGCGATCTTGCCGGCGTCCTTCGTGGCCTGGCGCTGATCGTCGTTGAAGTAGGCGGGCACCGTGATGACCGCCGAGTTGACCGTTTCGCCGAGATAGGCTTCGGCGTCGGTCTTCAACTTCTGCAGGATCATCGCTGAGATCTCAGGCGGTGAATACTGGTTGCCGGCGGCTTCCACGCGCGCGTCGCCGTTGGGGCCCGCGACTACCTTGTAGGGGACGATCGACTCCTCCTCGCGCACCTCGCCCTCCTTGCGGCCCATGAAGCGCTTGATCGAGAAGACGGTGTTCTGCGGGTTGGTGACGGCCTGGCGCTTGGCCACCGTGCCGACGAGGCGCTCACCGGAGGCGGTGAAGGCGACCACCGATGGGGTGGTGCGGCCGCCCTCGGCGTTCTCGATGACGGTGGGCTCGCCACCCTCGAGCACGGCCATGCACGAGTTCGTGGTGCCGAGGTCGATTCCTATGGTCTTGCCCATGAGGTGATGCTCCTTGAGTTGCGGTATCTAAAATCTGAGTGGCAATGTAGCAGATTATCTGCCATCATTCAAGCAGTCATCCGCCAGTCCGCTCACCTGTGTGGATGCTTACCCACAGTCGCTCAAACGCACACTTCGCCGGCCACACGCGCTAGCTTGTGCTCAGTGTCATCGTTTGGGTTGCCGGGTGATGGTGTCCGACCGACCGGGTTGGTTCTCGGGTTGGCGGCGGGTTGACTCTTAGCCTGGCTGTCGATCGTGAGGTCTGACCAACATGCGTTGTGTCGCCCGCCGCCACCCGAGGATCCCCGGCGTGACTTGATAGGAGCGTGGCTTCGCCCCGACTGAGGTTTGTCCACCGGAGGTCCGTCCATTGGTGGCATCCAACGAAGGGACGAAGGTAATGATCGTGATCGGAGCGGATATCCACAAGAGCAGTCATGCGTTGGCCGCGGTTGACGCTGCTACGGGCCTGCTGTCTGGTGAGCTTGAGGTCCGGGCGGATGAGCCTGGGCATCTCGCGGCGTTGCGCTGGGCACGCGAGCTGGAGGAGGAGCGTGTGTGGGCGATAGAGGACTGCCGGCACCTCTCAAGGCGCTTTGAGCAGGCGCTTATAGCTGCGGGTGAGCGTGTGGTGCGGGTCCCACCGATGATGATGGGTCAGTCCCGGCGTTCAGAGCGCGAGCCGGGCAAGTCCGATCAGATCGATGCTCGCGCGGTCGCTCGTGCTGTTCTGCGTGAGGGTGTCGAGCGTTTCCCTGCCGCGTTCTTGGATGAGCGAGCGTTGGAGATTCGTTTGTTGGCCGACCATCGTTCAGACCTTGTCGTTGAGCGGACCCGCCAGATCAACAGGTTGCGTTGGCACCTGGTCGATCTCTGCCCCGATCTGGAGGCGAAGATCCCGGCGCGCCATCTCAATAGCAGCGCGACGCTGGATCGTATCGCTCGTCGTCTGCGGCGTTGTGAGCGCACAGCACGCGTCAGGGTCGCTTCAGAGCTCGTGGCGAGCATTCGCGGCGTCTCACGCCAAGCCGACGGGCTCGAGCGTGAGATTCTCGCGTTGGTCAAGGCTTACCGGCCGGCCCTGTTGGATGAGACTGGTTGCGGCACGCTAACCGCCGCGACGCTGATCGGGCGCACGGCTGGCGCCGAGCGGTTCCCAACCGACGCGCACTTCGCGCGTCAGGCAGGCGTGGCACCGATCCCCGTGTCCTCCGGGCGACGGGACCGTCACCGGTTGCACCGCGGCGGGGACCGTCAGCTCAACCGAGCACTACACGTGATCGCTATCACACGCGCCAGGATCGACCCACAGACCCGTTCTTACTTGGAGCGCAAGCGCGCTGAGGGCAAGACCAACCGCGAGGCCCTACGCTGCCTCAAGCGCCACCTTGCACGCCACATCCACCGCTTGCTCTCAATGCCCCCAATCCACCCCGACCACACGACACGGATCAAGCAGAAAGCCGCAACATCCGTGCCCTGCTTGACATAGGAGCAACACATGGATCTGTCCAGGCCGCGGCTGGCGCTGCCAGCCGGGCCGGTCAAGCCGAAGTTGCGAGGCGTCTCACACCAGTACGCCTTCTTTGTGTCGCTCGCGTGCGGAGCCGCGCTGGTAGCGGCCGCCTCGGGTGGCAAGGCCCGCCTGGTGGCGAGCGTCTACGCGCTCGCCGTCTCCGGATTGCTGGGCACAAGCGCGCTGTATCACCGCGTTACGTGGCGCCCGAGCGCGCGACGCTGGATGCGCCGGCTCGACCATTCGATGATCTTCGTGCTGATCGCCGGGACCTACACGCCGGTGGCGGTGATCGCGCTGTCGGGCACGCTCGCGAAGGCGATCCTGATCGCGGTGTGGGCGGGCGCGGCGGCGGGCGTTGCCTTCAAGTTGTTTTGGATCGACGCGCCGAAGTGGCTGTTCGCCGCTGTCTACATCGCGCTCGGTTGGGTGTCGGTGGCCGTGTTCGGCGAGCTGCCCGGTGCGATCGGCTGGCTCGGCGTGGGCGGTCTGGCGCTCGGCGGGCTGCTGTACACGGCCGGCGCGATCATCTACGCGAGCGAACGGCCGAACCCGTGGCCGAAAGTGTTCGGCTACCACGAGGTCTTCCACGCGCTCGTGCTCGCGGCGGCAGCGCTGCACTACGCGGTGATCGCGTTCGTGGTGCTGCCACACCGATAGGCCGGCCAAACAGACGCGGCGCGACGGCGTTCAGTTGGAGCTGGCGAGCAGCGCGCGACTGGGACACATGCGGGCCAGCGCGCACGCTTCGCACGCGGGCTTGCGCGCGGAGCACGTGCGCCGTCCGTGGCGCAGGAGGTTCACGTGGAGCTCGAGCTCCTGTCCGGTCGGCGTGAGCGCGAGCATCTGGTCGTGCAGCTGCTCGAACGGCGCCCCGGGTTGGAGCAGGCCGAGGCGTGTGCCGACGCGCGAGACGTGCGTGTCAACCGGAACGTCGGGCAGGCCGTAGGAGAACAGCAGCACGCAAGCGGCCGTCTTGCGTCCCACGCCCGGCAACGCGCACAGGTAGGCACGGCTCTGCTCGACGGGTACGTCGCGCATCCACTCCAGCGAGAATGGATCGTCGGGGTCGCGAGCGGTATCGCAGATCGCCGCGAGGATCGCCTTGATGCGCACTGACTTGACCTTCGAGATCCCGCCGGGACGGATCGCCTGCTCGACATCCTGTACCGGAGCGGCGAGCATCGCGGCATAGTCGATCGGCTGGGCACCCTGAAGGGCACAAGCGGGTGGGCCTGGGTCCGCGAAGCGCTCGCGCAGGCGCAGGAACGCAACGTCGCGGTTGCGGTCGTTGGTGCTCTGTGAAAGCACCGTCAGGATCAGCTCCTCCAGCGGCCGCCCGTGCGGCGCCATGCGCGGAATGCCGTACAGCTCGCGCAGCCGGTCGCGGATGCGCAACACACGCGCGCGCGTCGGGGGCTTCCAAGGGGCGGGCAGAGGCTCACGCGGGACGCGCTGGGCGTGGGCGGTCAGCGTGGACTTCCGGTGGGCGGGCACGGTCTCACGCTATATCCTCGCCCGGTGCCGGAGATCAGTGAGCACACCGGCGGGATCGATGCCCCGTCCGGGGTACAAGGCGAGCTGCCCGTGTTCTGGCGTAGCGCGCCGTCGAGCGGCGCGCTAGCGGCGCCCGCGCTCTACCTGCACGGCGTGCCGACCAACTCCGATGACTGGCTCCCGTTCCTGGAGCGCACGGGCGGCCTGGCCCCGGACTTGCCCGGCTTCGGGCGCTCCGGCAAGCCGGGCTACTTGAGCTACACGATCGACGAGTACGCGGTCTTCATTGAGCGCTTCCTCGACATGCTGGAAGTCGAGCGTGTGCGGATGCTCGTGCACGACTGGGGCGCGGTGGGTCTCGCATTCGCCCAAGCGCACCCCGAGCGGGTGGAGCGACTCGTGGTGAGCAACGCCGTGCCCTTCCTACCCGGCTATGAGTGGCACCGAACCGCGCGCATATGGCGCACCCCGATCCTCGGAGAGATAGCGATGGGCGCCACCACGCGGCGCGTGCTGCGCCGTTCCACACGCGAGGCAAACGTCACGCCCGGCCCGCTGCCCGACGCGTGGCTGGACTCGGTGCTCGACCACTTCGACCAGGGCACCCAGCGCGCGATCCTACGCCTGTATCGCAGCTCGCCGAGCGACGTGCTCGCGCAGGCCGGTGAGCGGCTGTCGCGCCTGGAGATGCCCTCGCTTGTGCTGTGGGGCCTGCGCGATCCGTACATCCCCAAGCGCTTCGCGGCCGCGTACGCGCAGGCACTGCCAAGCAGCGAGCTGGTCGAGCTGGCGGACGCCGGCCACTGGTGGTGGCTGGACCGCCCCGACGCGATCGAGCGGGTGGCCGAGTTCCTGACTGCCGCCTGAGCGGAACGCGCCCGTCCATCTGTTTGTCTTTGTGTTCAGGTGTTTTTGGTCAGGTGTTGTCGTCGTTGTTAGGTGTTGTGTGTTGTCATCTTTGTTGTTTGGTCGTCGTTGTTGTTTGTGAGTGCGTGTAGGACGTGGTGTCCGCGTTGGGTTAGTTGCCAGGCGTTAGGTGCGCCCTTTGTGTGTCCGTGCCCGTGGTTTTTGATCAGCTCGAAGCCTTCGAGACGGGTGAGTAGCTTTGATATTTGGCCTTGGTCTGCGACACCGGCACCGTCTGCGACCTGACGGTTGCTGGCCCCGGGATGCGAACCGATCGTGGCTAGCACGCGCGCGGTACGGAACGTGATCCGGATCGGGAGATCCTTGAACGGGTCGGTCGCCTGTTTGGGGGCGTGACCCTCACGCGTGGGCTTAGGGGACCGAAGGGGATGGTCTAGCTCCTGTTGCGCGGCAAGCGGACCGAGGTAGGGATGCACGATCATGCTCATCAACGGGTTCAACAGCTCTACCAGCGGCCGCGGTTCGCCTTCAAGGACACGCGCGTGGATCACAGAGACCGCGCCACCGACCGTGCTCTGCCCCGTCAGCGACGGCGGCTCAGCACCCTTCTTTGATTCAGAGCGCCCCTGCTCCACGACATTAGTGAGCACATCCAGTGCGCGCCTGCGACGCTCAGATACCGCGGGTCCCGCCTTCAGCATCTCGACCAGCAACACCCGCGCGAGCAAAGGCTCTTCATCGAAGAACTTCAACAACACGCTCAACGCGCCACGAACCCGCTCACGCCACCCAACGCTCACGCCAGGCGATATCCCGCTTCGGGCCGTGACTCTTCCCGCGGTAGACGGGCAGAACGATCTGTGAGATACGCCGGAGCGCGTCATCCACCACCGCCAAGAAACACGTTTCGCGATCTTCGAAGAGGTCGTAGAACGTGCGACGCGATACACCGGCACGGCTACAAACACGACCGACACGCGCATCCTCCAAACCCCTCTCCGCGAGAACTTCCACAAACGCCAACAACAACCGCCGACGCTGCATCTCCACCACATGACCACCCTCACGACCGCGGGTCGTCGGTAAAAGTATCAGGTTGTTGGCTGCTGTCGGCCTGTTGAGCGCCGTCCCCCCTGACGGTGCTCTTCCTCTGGTAGACATCTCATTTCTTCTTCCTGTGCTTGACCGTCTTAACCTTCGCCTTCTTGCTCTTCTTAGTCTTCTTCTTCGGGCACCCAGTCGCGGTGACCGGCGTGGACTGTTTGATGCTCATCCCGTTAGCCGCCACAAACGATGTGGGCATGATCAGCTTGCTCGTGCAAAGGTTCCCGTTCGCCGCGAGCGCACTATCCGGTCCCTGCGGGAGCTTCAGTTCGAACGTGCCGATCGGCACATCAGGGATCGTTCTGAACGTACTGCTCGTGATCCCCGCTTTGTTGATAAACGTTTCGCCATGCAAATACACCGTCACGCCCTCACCCGATAGGGCGACGATCAGTTCGGGGAACTTCGCGCCACCATGACTGACGAAATACGCGGGGCCTTCCAGATAGACCGGTAGCACCGGGGTCGTCGCCGTCGCGCTACCGATCCTCGAATCAGGCGGGCACGCCGCGGGGTTCGCGTCAAACACGCTATCCGGACACGCCTTCTGCAACGTCGTCAACCTCGACGGTAGCTGCTTCGGTAGATCGACCTTGACCTTCCCGATGTTCGCCTGCGTCCCAAACGCCGCTTTCGGATAAGTCAGCTTCACGCTCAAGCTCGCACCGTTAGCCCGCGAGGTTTTCCCGTTCGTTGAGACCGAGAAGATCGGTTTGAACGCTAGCGTCGCACAATTAGTCACCTGGAATGGAACGTGCAAGGTCGAGACTGCGCCTTGACTGCTCGTCAGGCTGCCCCCGATTTCTGTGGGAGCACAGTTCGTTGGGTTGAACGTGAAATCAGACCGGTCGATACTGACGTTCACGTGCTTGATCTGTAGCGGGATCCCATCGATGATCTGCGGGATCGCATACGGACCAGTGCTGTTACTTGTGATCGTGAGTGCCGCGTTTTCGGGGTTCACTTCGATCTTCGCTCTGACAATCACCTTCCCCAGGTTGAACGGACCTGCCTTCGCAGGGTTCACGATCGATAGGCCGTACGGCGCACCGTCGTAGGGGCCGGTGATGAACACTTCGCCGCCAGTGACGGTGTAGGGATTGCCGCCCAGCCCCACGCTCACAGTCGTGTGCCCTATCAAGCTTTCAGGACCACACGTACCAGCATTAGCTTGTGCTTCACCGCACAACTTGACCGAAGAGAGCGTGCCCAGCAAGCCTGGGGGCATCTTCAGCTGGATCGCGTCGAGGTTCTGGTTGCCGTCTTCGCGGCTCATCGTCATCGTGAACGGCGTGAACCCACCAGCCTGAATATTCAGGCTACCCGTCGTCAACGACGGATCAAACGGCAACGGGTCACTACAAGGAGCACCGTTAGGAGCGCTCGTAATATCGAATTCCGACGTAGCTCCCACCGGCACGTTCCCGGACCACGGAGCGATCGACGCCGTGGTTGTGTAGGAGCCACACAACGCGGGTGTGCCCAACGGTGCCCTTGACCCACCGAAGAAGTGCAGCGTCAAATCTTCGAACGGTAGTTGCGGCGTGTTATCGAACGTGGAGACCAACTGTCCGGTAACGGGATTTGGTTTGACTTCGCCGGAGATCTTGATACGCACGCCCGATACGGGGTCATACACCACCATGTATATGGCGATCAACGAACCGAATGGGTTAGCTTCCTGTTGAGCCAGATACGCCGCGCCGACTAGTGGGTTCGGCAGTAGCGGTGTATGGATTTCGACCGTCCCGATCTTCGAGGATTCGGGACACGTCTGTTCGGCCGGGCTTTCCAGGCCGACTTCGCTCAGCCCGCACGCGGATAGGCCGTCCGCGCCAGCGGGATTGATAGCCACACCGGCAGGCAGCGCTACGGTCGTGTTCTTTACGGAGGCCTCCGCCAACCCCGTCGGATTCAAGCTCGATTCCTGGGGCACGTGTACGTTGACCGTTAGTCCTGTCGGCGTGCTCGCTTGTTGCCCGTCCGGCGCGACACTGATCGACGGCTCGAAGCCCAACCTGTTGCAACCGTCGAGATCGTACGGTTCGCCGGCGAGGTTCGCGAACGTATATTGTGGGGAGCTCACGAATTGTCCCGGTGCAGACCATGGGTCGGCTTCGACGGTCGTGTGTAGTGGCCCCGCGCACGACGTCGGCATGATCAACAACGGTTGTGGCTTGCCCTCCAACGGACACGATCGTCCGCTGCTGAAGGCTTCCACGTTCACGAGGCACAAGGGGCCACGCGTACTGTCGTGTCGCGTATCTGCCGGCACACCCCAGAACGTCACCTGGCTACCGATGAACCCGATCAGATCGGGAATGTCCGGGACTGTGACTACTACGCCGTAGTCACCGCCTGTTCGCACCGAGGTATCGAGGATCACCGGTCCAGCGGGCGTCTCGAAGGCAAAACGCGCGGGCTCGCCCACAGCCGGTTCGATACTATACAGAGGTACCGACAACTCGTACGGTCCATGGGCTATATTAAGACCGAAAGTACCAGTGATCATTACCGTCGAAACACCGATGATTGTGTTTTCCGGGCAGTTGGCCGGCCTTATTGTGAACACTTGCAGAGGGCACTTCGGCAGCGGCGTGGGGTTACCGATAAGACCAGGCGGCAGGTTAAAATGCAGATCCTTGGTAAGTGTGATCGGTTGCACTTCTTCGACAGATGCTGCTGTCAGTGTATTGAGGATCAGAGTGGTCGTGAGCTGGAATGGATGGGATCCAGCTTGCGTGTCGGGTTCTCCACCCTCTTCTTCGGGATTTACTTCATAGGTCTGCACACCATAAGATGGGACAGAGTTCAGCGCCAGTGCCCGTCTCGCGGTAAGCGCGGGCGCTCCACCGCCCGAGACACTCGCTTCGCCGATCCCGCTCCCGGCGCCAGCAGCGACCTTTACATCTATCGAGATAATCAAACGTTCATAGGGCAGCAGTGGGCCGTTCCACGTGCACGTCAACGTAGCCAACGAGCAATTCTCAAAGAATTCGGAATACCCCTTGGCGATTTCCCCTCCACCGCCCTCACCATATATATTGGTCGCGGTCACGCCCGGGGGCAGCTTCTCAACGACGCTCACGGGATCTTCGGCGCCGTTCGCATACGCATCGCCAAGGTTGCTCACTTCGACGAGGACTGTGCCTTCCCCAGCTTTGGTTGAGGGCGCTGAGACAGTCGTTACATGCCACCACGGCTCGGCCGCGATAGCTTGGGCGCCGCCAACCAGCCCCGACAACAGTACCGTCACCACGATCGCCGCAAGAGCTGCTCTCCTGAGAATCCGCACCCTCATCACCCCTTGTCCTTCCCACTCGCCCCAGGACGGGACTCCTTAGTCCCCTTTGCCTTCTTTAGCGCCTTTGACTTATTCTTTTTGTCCTTCTTCTTGCGCTTCTTCTTGGCGTGCTTCTTTGGCTTTGCCTTGCGCTTGACGACACTCTTCTTTGCTTCTTCGACAATATTTCCGCTACCCGAGAATGTCGCGCTGGGCGCAGGACCAAAGATCAGTGGCTGCGGGGATGGTGCCGCCTTGCATGAGTCGCCCGACGTGCACGGCGGGGAGGCCACTGGCGAGCTCACGCACGGCACTTCTGTCGAGCACACGTGGGCGTCATACACGTCATACCCGTTGTCATAATCTTCTGGCACGAGTTTGCTGGCGGTGATAAAGAATGCGTCATCGCCATTTTCGCTGGCGTCGAAAAACGCCGATTCCAAACTGGACACACCGGAGGAAATCAATCCCACGCAACCGTCCGACCGTGCGCTGAACGTAACCTGCGTGGCGGTGCAGCCGCCGACGCCCGCGGGCTCATACTCGTATACATCCTCAAGGCCGTTGGTGTCCTGCGGCACAAGCGCGTCCGGGCTTTCAAAGAACAACCGGCCGCTGTCAGACAGATAACGCGGCTGATACTGTGAATCGTTGAAAAACCCCTTATCCCAACCGGGGATGCTCCCAGCCAACCAGGGGTCAGCTCGCTCACCGCCATATTCACTGCCGTTCCATGATTCCCGGCTATCACCCAACAGCGGCTGTATGAGTTCCCCGTCGGGTAGTTCATGTGTATGCTGGTCGAGCACGCCGACGGGTCGCGCACCCGTCGGATTACACGACGCGCAGGTCAGCCGACCCGCGACAGAATCATACAGGTAGACCTCCTCGTCGCGCCGCCCGCTGACCGCGTCGATATTGTCGTAGCCCGTCAACGGCCTGTCCGACATGAACGCCAGATAACGCCCACTGGGCGACACTCGCGAGCTCACATATGGGAGAAGACCCAGACCTTCGCCACGTCCCTCGTGGCCGTTTCCGCCCCAGTCTTTTTCGTCTTCGTCTGACAATGTCGCGATGTAGGTCGTTGACCATGTGCCCCCGCTTTCGTGCAGCAGGTATAGATTGTATTCGCCGCTCGCGCCACCTGGCGCCAACGCGCCTGTCGCGACGAAGTACACCGAGGCGCCGTCTTCGCTCACATCTGATACCAGCTGCTGCACACCGGCGTTGGCTTCACTGCTACCGTGGCTTGCGGTCAGATCCGTTTCCACGCCCGTACCCCAATCGTATACATACAGTTCACCATTTTCTGTGAAGAAGATCTTCGATCCGTCGCTGCTCATCGTCTGAAAAGTCGGGCGATTCCCTACACGAACAGTCTTCTTTTCAACCATGTCGCGCACATACAAACCCCTATATCCTTCATTGTCGAGACCGTAGGGATTACCTATCGTCCACGCGACACGGCGACCATCGACCGAGATAGCACGCGGAACCGAACCATCCACAAAGCCTGCTTCACTGCTGATCTGACCAGCGAGCCTCACGCCCGGTTCGATGCCATGCGCCGGTTCTCCATCGGGGAGAATGTTCACGAGACGCAGCTGACCACCGCCCCACTCATACAAATTCCACTGCTGTTCCCGAGCACCTGGGGCGAGACCGTCTTCACCGACTGCTTCTGTCGTCAACGCCAGCGGCGACTTGACTATGACATGACCCAGGTCCGGAGTCGCCGCGACGAAATCCAGCTGCCCTTCATGTGCTCCATTAACAGCGCCTCCCGCTTGAGACGCGTCGAGTCCACCAAAATGAACGCCCGGAGGCACATTTGCTGCCGTAACAAGCGGCGTATAGCCGCCACTTGTGTTGTTACGCAGATAGATAGTCCGTTCCGTCGCTTCAGGAGAAAGCAAAGGCGTGGCAAACTCGAGCGGTTCGACAACGGCCAAAGACAAACTTGACGAGAAAACAGGATATTCCGGTACAAGGCTAAAAATTGAGCTCTCCCTCACCCCTTCTTCTGGAGAAAGGACAGGTAGATTCAAATCCTGAGAGCTCCAACCACCAGGACCGCGTATCGACAGGACCTGCGAAAAGTAACCTTTACCCCTCGGGTTTTCACCAACGTGCGGACCCTGAGTGAGATAAGTGATCCCGCTGCCATCGCTCGCGGCCTGGATCTCGTCGTAGAGCAAGAAGGGTTCGATCAACGCTCCTTTTTTGTCCGGTGGGGACACGAGTTCCCACGCACGACCGTCTAGCAGCGCGAGCTCCGTTCCCCCAGCCTGTGTCACGAATTCATAATCCGGGGTTGCATAAGAACCATACTCGGTCGATATCACCAGCCGGTAGTGATAAACGGTACTTGCTTGCAATCCCTGCTCATGAACCCCGATCGGCACGTAGCCCGAACCTTCGCCCACGCTCCCCGTGATCGCGTACCCGTAGGACGCGCTCGTACCGTATTCCAAACGGTATTCGGTACTGAGCCCTGATGGATCGATCCGCGCGCTCAGCGTCGCGCTCGTATTTGAAACATCCGTCGCCGAGGGCCCTTCGATCAGCGCGGTCGAGAACGTCTGATCTGGACCCGTCGTCACACCCTTCGCGTTCGTCGCGACGATCCGGTAGTGGTAGACACCAGGCGCGAGTTTGGTCAAGACGGTGCTCGCGACCTGTTCTTCAAAGCCCGAGCCGGCCGAAGCGCTAGTCGAGCGGGCGGCCTGCGCATAACCGCTCGTCTGATACTGCGCTTCGGAGACGTATTCAAAGTGAAACGTCGTTTCATTACCCTCCGGATCAAGCTTGGCTTCAAGCGTCGCGGCCCCCCCAAGACCAGGCGTCGCGGACTCACTACCCGTCTCGATCACCGGACCTGGCGGCGACACACTCAACACCCACACACTAGACCCGTCAGACACATACAACTTTTCCAAAGCATCCGAGAACGCGATACCTTTGGCGTTGCTGACGGTTTTCGCGCCGAAACTCGCAGTCTCTTCCCCCACCGAGTCATACTCGAGGAAATGAAGACCACCGGCCGCATCAGCGATGAACACGTCACCCGCCCCATCAGCGGCCAACGCTTCCACAGAAACGCTACCGGCATCCAGAGCAGCAAGCTTTTCGACGCCACTCGGTTCGAACTCCCGCACACCCGCGACTTCTTCATCGACTACGAACACATCACGCGCCGAGTTGACCGCGATCGCTGTCACCTTCCCTGTACTCGAGAGTCCTGCCAACGAAACGCTTTCCCTCCAAGCACCAGAGGCATCGAACACCTGATATCGCGCCCTGTCGCCGACATACACGGTGCCGTCCGGACCCACCGCAATCGTGCTGTGTGCATAAGACCATTCGAATTCGCCGTTCGCCGCTCCTTCGGTACCGCTCGTGCACTTTTCACCGGCGACACACACATCCTCTTCCGCCTGCGTGGCCCCAAGGGTGCTGTCCTTTGCTTCGTTGACGTGACCACCAAACATCAACACGAATTCACCGGAAGGCTTGAGCACCTGGACACGGTGATTACAATAATCCTCGACATAGACATCGTGGAAGTAAGCACTCGACGGATCGTCGTCAACCGCGACGCCCTGCGCTCCGCACTCGCTAGCGAACTCTCCGGAACCTGACCCAGACAATCCTTTCTGACATTCCGTGACGGCGGTGCAGGTCTGCAACTGTTCGGCAGGAGCAGTCTTATTCACGCGCCAACCCCACGCCAACAAGAAGTCCCCGACCCCATCGAACTTAGACACACGTTCGTCATAAAACTCACCGACATACACATCCCCAGTTTCCTGATCAAGCCCCACACCAGTACCGCCTTCAAGCTGTCCAGCTTCAGTGCCACCGCTACCGAAACTGGTCACAGAAGCCGCAGCGGGAGCCACACAAACCGCAAGCAGACAGACCAATCCACACAACGAAACCACGACCGTCAACCCAAGTCTGCGAGCGATCATCAGTCCATCCCCTCCTCAAGAGAACAAAACCCAACGGCGGCCCGAGACCGAGCAGCCCAAAACCGCCGCGGCATCCAGCCCACGACCGGAGAACATGCAGCTCTAAGCGCGCTTAAAGCACGCGAGTACCCCTTGGGGCACGAGAAGCCAAACCGGGCACTACACCCGGCAAACCACGACGCGAAGCCGCGGCGGAGGGAGCTAGCGCCTAGACGCCAACAGTCCCAGAGAGAGAGAGAGAGAGAGAGACGCGTCAGCCACGCTGACGCGTCCTATTACGGACCCGTCAATGTGACATGGACTCTCAAGCACGTTATTCCCCAAACAAACCACGCGAAGCACATCTCTCTCTCGGTTGCGACCCGGTCCCTCTCCCAAGGTCCCCGTCAAAACAAGTTGGTGTCAACCACAGAGCCAACCCAAACCCGACCTTATGTTTCGTCCTGCACCCACCCTTGGGTACATGGAACGCGACCCAATATAGACGACCCCTGGCAGTTTGTCAACCTACCGTTCATAAGAGTCTCTGCGAAGAGCGGGGTACCGATCTGAGCCTGGTCTGACTCGGTGTGTGCATGCGCGATCCGGCCCGGGCCTGCCGGTATCCTCACGCGGTGGGGGAGAGCGCCGCAGACGTGTCTTTCGTGGGCGACCCGGCCCGCCAAGCTTGGGCGGCCGCGCTCGTGGCGGCCGTCCCGCTCGCGGTGGCGTTCCCGCTTGTGTCTGTCTACTTGATCGCGGCGCCCCCGGCGGCCGACCTGGCGGCCGCCACCTATCGCAGCGAACTGTTCGCGCGTGTGGGCTTCACGACGTGGGACACGGGCTGGTACGCCGCCCACGGTTACTGGTTGCCGAGCTATTCGCTGCTGTCGCCGGCGCTGGGGGCGCTGCTGGGCGTGCGTGTGCTGCTTGCCTTGTCCGCGCTCGCCGCCTGTGCGCTGTTCGGCCTGATCGCCGAGCGCGTGTTTGACCGCGTCGCCGGACGCGTGGCAGGCGCCGTGTTCGCGCTCGGTTTCTGCGTGGGGCTGCTGTCAGGGCGCGTGCCGTATGACCTCGGCTTCACGATCGGGCTCGGGGCGGTGCTCGCGCTGCTGTGTGCACGGCCGGCGACGGCGCTCACACTGGCCGTGCTCACGAGCGTGGCCTCACCGGTCGCCGGGGCATTCCTCGCGCTCGCCGGGTTGGCGATCGCGCTCACCGGGCTCGCCGCACACGCACACGAGCAAACGCAGAGTCGCCACGGAGCGCATCGCAGTCGCCGCGAGGCGCACCAGAGTCGCTACGGCGCGTATCGCAGTCGCCACGAGACGCATCACAGTCGCTACGGGACGTATCCCAGAGAAGGCCACGACAGCCCGGGATGGGCGGACGCTCGCCGCGGCCTAGCGCTGAGCGCGGCTGCGCTGATCCCAATCCTCGTGCTCGGGATCGTCTACCCCGACGGTGGCTACGAGCCGTTCGCCGCAGCGGCCTTCTGGCCGGCGTTGGCGGGCGTCGCGCTGATCGCGCTGCTTTTGCCCCAAGGCCCGCTCACCCCGCACGGGCGGCGCGTGCTGCGCGTCGGCGCCGCGCTGTACGCGCTGGCGCTGATCGGCGCCTACGCGATCCACACGCCCGTCGGCGGCAACGCCGCCCGTCTCGGTCCGTTGCTGGCCGCGCCACTGCTGGCGGGCGTGCTGTGGGAGAAGCGGCGGCTGGTCCTGCTGGGGCTCGCCGTGCCGCTCTTGTACTGGCAGCTTGCGACCCCGATCCACGACTACAGCTCGATCGCTCACGACCCGTCGGTCAACGCCTCCTACTACGCCCCCTTGCGATCTGAGCTGCGCCGCCTACGCCACGGCAAACCGACGATCGTGGAGGTGCCGCTGACGGCCGCCCACTGGGAGTCGGCCTACCTCGCCGGCCACGACGGCGTGTCCTTGGCACGCGGCTGGGAGCGCCAGCTCGACACGCGCTACGCGGCGATCTTCTATCGCAAGACGCTCACCCCGTCCGCCTACCGCGCGTGGCTCGCGGAAAACCGGGTCATGTATGTCGCGCTGCCCGACGTGCGCCTGGACAAAGCCGGCAGCCAGGAGGGTGCGCTCGTCGCACGCGGACTGCCCTATTTGCGCGAGCTGTGGCGTTCGCAACACTGGCGTTTGTACCGCTTCATCGGCTAGGCTTGCTCTGATGCTCGCCCGGCTCCGGCTTTTGCGGATTCGTCCGGAACCATCTGACGGACCGCCTGTCTCCCGAGGATCGTCCGACGAACCGCCTGCTTCCCGACGATCGCCTGACGGACCGCCTGTCTCCCGACGATCTCTACAGGCGCGCGTGCTGCCCCACGGGTGGTTGGACGTAGTGCGCCAGATCGCGCTGGCCACAGCGGCCTACGGCGCCTACAGCCTCGTGCGCGGACTCGTCAGGGGAGAGGCGACCGCGGCCTTCCAGCACGCGCGCGACCTGATCCAGCTCGAGCGCACGCTGCACGTGTTCGTCGAGCCGTCGATCCAGGCTTGGGCGTCCAGCAGCCACCTGCTGATGGACTTCTCCAGCTGGCTGTACGTGAACGCGCAAACGTCGATCACGCTGGCGGCGTTGATCTACCTATACGTGCGCCACAACGGCTCGTTCTACTTCGTGCGCAACATGTTCGCGATCGCCATGCTGATCGCGCTGGTGGGATACGCCGTGTTCCCAACCGCGCCGCCGCGCTTTTTGCCGGAGTGGGGCTTCATCGACACCGTGTCGGACTTCACGGGCGTACACGTGTCGCACGCGTCCGCCTCCATGAACGCGCTGTTCAATCCCTATGCGGCGGTGCCCTCGATGCACGTGGCATTCGCGCTGATGATCGGCTGGCCGCTGGCCTCGCTATCGCGCACGCGCATCGCCTCGGTGTTGTGGCGGTGCTACCCGCTGTTGATCGCTTTCGTGATCATCGCCACCGCCAACCACTTCATAATCGACGCACTGCTGGGTGCACTGACCGCGGGCGTCTCGGCGCTGGGCGCGCGCCGACTGGCCAAGATGCGACCGGCCGCGTGGCGCTTCGGCCCCACGCCGGCGGGAGCCGGATAGGCTGCCAGCGTCCCAGCCGGGACACCGACGCGCTACATGGGACCCTCACCACCATCACACAGGCAACCAACCGCACGCCGCCGTGCGCGCGCTCGCGCCGCGGGCACGCGCCGCAACGGACGCGTCACGCTGAGCGGCGCGCAGCGCCGCGAGAACGTGCGCAACCGACTGATCGAGTCGCGCCTGACACCAAACGCGATCTCGCTGACCGGGCTGGTACTGAACCTTCTGGCGGCGGTGCTGGTATGGGAACGCCTGTATTTCCTCGGCGGCATCGCGTTCATCGTTGGCTCGGTGATGGACACGCTCGACGGGCGCTACTCGCGCATGTCCGGCAAGGGCACCCCATTCGGCGCGTTCCTGGACTCGACGCTCGACCGCATCGAGGAGGGCATCGTGCTGACCGCCGTCGCCGCGGACTTCGCGCGCGAAGGACGCGCGGGCGCCGCCGCCGCGGTGGTCGTTGCCGTGCTGGCGTCGCTGATGGTCTCCTACACCCGCGCCCGCGCGGAGGCACTGGGCGTGGAGTGCAAGGTCGGGATCGCCACGCGGCCCGTGCGCGTCGTGATCCTCTCGATCGGCCTGATCTTCGCCCGCGGCGCGTCGCTCGGCGACTTCAGGCTGCTGGCTCCCGCTGTATATGTGCTGGCCGCGTTGAGCGTGTTGACGGTCGCCCAGCGCATCTGGCACGTCAAGCGCGCGCTTTCAGAGGCCATCTCGTGAGGGCCGTGACGGCCCGAAACGCCACCAGTATCAGAACACCCCAGGAACGCCATCGCGGAGCCCGAAGGGCGTAGCCATCCAAAAAAGATACCCAGGGCCTGTCACTCGGAAGGCCTCACGGGGTACTCTCCCCGAACTTCCACAAAGGACAAAACTCTCGTGAGCACACAGCACAGCAACGGCGCGGGGCGGGTGGGCACTCATCCGAATGGCGCCTCTTCCAACGGCAAGGCGCGCTACCAGCAGGACAAGGTCCGCGTCGCGATCATCGGCGTCGGCAACTGCGCCTCCGCGTTCGTGCAGGGCGTGGAGTACTACAAGGACGCCAACCCCAATGAGCTAGTGCCGGGCCTCATGCACGTCGAGCTCGGCGGCTACCACGTGCGCGACATCGAATTCACCGCCGCGTTCGACATCGACTCCACGAAGGTCGGCAAGGATCTCGGCCAGGCGATCTGGGCCGGGCAGAACAACACGATCAAGTTCGCCCGGGGGGCGGGTGGGGTTCCCAAAAAATTGGGCGTGAACGTGTACCGCGGCATGACCCACGACGGCCTCGGTAAGTACCTCAAGCAAAAGATCAAAAAGGCGCCCGGCGAGACCGCCGACATCGTGAGCATCCTGAAGGACACCCACACCGACGTGGTCGTCTCCTATCTGCCCGTCGGCTCAGAGGACGCCACCAAGTGGTACGTGGAGCAGATCCTCGACGCGGGCTGCGGCTTCGTCAACTGCATCCCCGTGTTCATCGCGCGCGAGGACTACTGGGACAAGCGCTTCAAGAAGGCGAAATTGCCGATCGTCGGCGACGACATCAAGTCGCAGGTGGGCGCCACGATCGTGCACCGCACGCTCGCGCGCCTGTTCGCCGACCGCGGCGTGAAGATGCTGCGCACCTCCCAGCTGAACGTGGGCGGCAACATGGACTTCTACAACATGCTCGAGCGCGAGCGCCTGGAGTCCAAGAAGATCTCAAAGACCAACGCGGTGACTTCGATCATGGACGAGCAGCTGCCCGCCGAGGACGTGTACATCGGACCGTCGGACTACGTGCCGTGGCTCACCGATCGCAAGTGGGCTCACATCCGTGTCGAGGGCCAAGCGTTCGGCGACGTGCCGCTCACCGTGGAGATGAAGCTCGAGGTATGGGACTCCCCCAATTCGGCCGGCATCGTGATCGACGCGGTGCGCTGCTGCAAGCTGGCGCTCAACAACGGCATCGGCGGACAGCTCGACGGCCCGTCGTCGTACCTGATGAAGTCGCCGCACAACCAGCGTCCCGACAATCTCGCGCGCGAGGAGACCGAGAAGTTCATCGCCAAGCACACTCGGATTGGCGGCCCGCCCACCCGGACACGGCCACGGGGACGCACCGCGCCGCGCAAGTCCGCCGCCGAGACCGGCTAGGCGCACCATAATGACGGGGTGAGCGCCCCAACGTTCTCTGTCGCACAAGTCACGCCCTACCCCTGGGAGGCCCAGGACAACGAGGTCAACGCGCGTGTAGCACGGCTCGCCGGCGAGCTGTCACAGCGCGGGCATCGCGTGCTGATCCTCGCGCCGTCGCGCTCGCCGGAGCTCGTGCGCGCCTCGCGGCGCGAACTGCGCGCGGCCAAGGCAGAACCGCAGAGCCTGCTTGAGGCAACCAACGGGGGCGTCCCGCGCGTGCTCGCGATCGGCGAGGTGCTCGACGTGCCGAGCTCCGCCGGGCGCCGTCCGCGCGCGCTGCCAATCGACGTGGCGCGCACCCTGGAGGAGCTGTTGGGCAGGGCACCGCTCGACTTCGTGCACGTGCACGAGCCGTTCGCCCCAAGCGCATCGAGCACCGCGCTGCGCTACTCGCGCGCGCTCAACGTCGGCTCCTTTTACGCTCCCGGCGAGGGGCTGCTCGCGAGCACGCTCACTCGGCGCTTCATGGAGAACTTCCTCGCGCGCCTCGACGCCCGCATCGAGAACGCCGCCGACGCCACGACCCTGCAGATCGAGCAGATCTACAGTGAGCTGGCCGCCCGCCGCCACGACAGCGGCGGCGATCCCGCGCTGCGCCGGCGCCTGTCGCGGCGCAAACTGATCGACGTCGACCTGCACATGCACACCGACCACTCCGGCGACTGCGAAACGCCGGTGGAGGTGCTGCTGGCGACGGCCAAAGAGATGGGACTGGGCGCGATCGCCGTGACCGATCACAACGAGATCTCAGGGGCCTTGGAGGCGCGCGAGAAGGCGGCCGCGGCCGGCGTGAAGGTGATCGTCGGCGAGGAGGTCAAGACGGCCGAGCAGGGCGAGGTGATCGGCTTGTTCATCGAACGCAAGATCCCGCGCGGTATGACGATGGCCGAGACTGTCGCCGAGATCAAGCGCCAGGGCGGCCTCGTGTATGTGCCGCACCCGTTCGACCGCATGCACGCGGTGCCCGACTATGAGCACCTGCGTTCGATCCTCGACGACGTGGACGCGATCGAGGTGTTCAACCCACGCGTGGCGATCGGCGCGTTCAACGAGGAGGCGGTGCGCTTCGCCGCCAAGTACCGGATCGTCGCGGGCGCGGGCTCAGACTCGCACGTCGCGCAGGGCCTCGGCTCGGTGCGCATCCGGATGCGCGATTTCGACGGGCCCGACGAGTTCCTGCAGTCCCTCAGGGACGCGGAGATCACGACCAAGCCCTCGAGCCTGATCTACGTGCAAGCGCTGAAGTTCCTGCAAACGAAAGCGACCCCCGCTGCCGCCCGCCGTGCCTCACGAGAGCGGCGCGTGCGCAGAGCAACGCGAGGCGAAGGAGGCAGAGCGTGACTGTCCACACAAGACTCCTATCGCGCAAGTAGGTATGCATCAGCAAGGACAACCTGAGCTGCTGTCAAATCCCTCCGCGTCGATGCCCGCTACAGATGACGAGATCCGCGAGAAGTACCTCGAGCGGGCGATCAGGGAGCTAAACACGCTCACGCGCGAGCTACAGAGCTGCCCGCACTGTCCGCGTGGACAGCTGATGCCGGTGCTCGGCTCCGGCCACCCGCAGGCTGACATCATGCTGCTCAAGCACGCGCCGCTGCCATCGGAGGTCGAGGAGGGCGTCGCCTTCTACGGCCGCTCCGGCAGCGCGCTAATGAAGTCCTTCAAGCGCCTCTCGATCGACCCGCTAGCGGTGTACGGCACGCTGTGCGTCAAGTGCCCGCTCGGCGACCCCTCGCTCGCAGACCCGCAATGCGTGGCACGCGTGGTCGAGGAGATCGCGATCGTGCAACCGCGAATCGTGGTGGTAATGGGCGCCGAGGCGCTCGCGGCGCTCAACGATCTCGACATCCCACTGGCCCGCAAACTGGAGCTGAAGCTCGGCGAGATCCAACAGCTCACGCCCACGACCGACGCGCTGTACGTGCCCAACATCGACGAGTCACTCGACGAGCAGGACTCAAAGCGCGCATTCTGGGCCGCGTTCCGCGTGCTCGGGGAGTGGTACGCAGCGCAGCCTCCGTATTGATCGCGACGTCGCGACGTCTACAATTCGCCTATGGCGACCGTGCCAAAGCCGAAGCCAAAAGGGCCTTGGACACCCGAGGAGATCGCACGTAACGAGCGAGCACAACGGGTGCAGGTCGCACGGGATCGCGCGCGAGGAGTAGCCGCCAATCTTGAAGAGGCCGCCGCGCTGGCCCGCTTTGCAAATCGGTTCGCCGAGGCATTTAGCCATGCCCGACGCGCTTGATCCATTTCCGCTGCTGCGCGCGCTCGACGAACGTGAGATCAAGCACATAGTGGTGGGTGGCTTTGCGGTCAACGCACACGGCTTCATACGCGTCACAAAGGACCTCGACATCGTGCCCAGTCCGAGCGACGAGAATCTCGTAAAGCTGGCGCAAGCCTTGGGCGATCTAGATGCGACCGTGCTTGACACGGAGGACTTCACACGCGAGGAGCTGCCCATGGATCCCACGCGCGCGGACGACCTTGCCCAAGGGGGCAACTTCTGCTTGCACACAAGTCTCGGACGACTCGACGTCATGCAGTGGCTCAGTGGAGTTGACGTTGACAACCTCTACGACGAGCTGAGTCCCCAGGCGCTCGAGAGCGACGTCGATGGCCTCAAGGTTCGCGTGTGTGGCTTGGAGCATTTGCTGGCTATGAAGCGCGCCGCGGGCCGACCGCAGGACCTCGAGGACCTCAAGCGGCTCAGCTGACCACAGCTCTACAAGTAGCCGTTGATCAGATCGTGAGCACGATCTTGCCGAGCTTGCCGCCCGCCGCGAAGCTGTCGTAGGCCGCGGCGGCATCCCCCAGCGCGAAGGTCTCGGCGACGGGCACCGTCAACTGGCCCGTCTCAAACAGCGGCAGCGCCTCGCGCTCCAGCAGACGCGCGGCGAGCGCCTTCTCCTCCAGCGGGCGCGCGCGCAGCGTGGAGCCATGGATGCGGGCGCGCTTGCCCATCAGCGCGAGCAGGTTCAGCTCTCCCTTGGTACCCGCGGAGACGCCGACCACACAGATGCGCCCGCCGGTCGCGAGCGCGTTCACGTTGTCAGCCAGGTTGGGTGCGCCCACAAGCTCCAGGATCACGTCAAACGGGCCGTGCTCGACGAAGCCCTCTGGCGCAATCACCCGCGCGCCGAGCGCCGCCACCTGCGCGCGTGACTGCTCGCGGCGTACTGTCGCGCTGACGCGAGCGCCGCTCGCACACGCGAGCTGGATCGCGGCGGTGCCAACACCACCCGCGCCGCCGTGCACAAGCAGATGCTCGCCAGGACGCAGTTGGGCTTGCGTAAAGATCGCGTCGTGGGCGGTCGTGAACACCTCGGGCACACCGCCCGCGGCGGGCCAGTCGAGCACGGCGGGCACCCCCATCAGTTGGCGCTCGTGCACAACCGCCAGCTCCGCCTGCCCACCGCCTCCGACGATCGCCATCACGCGATCGCCGACGGTGAAGCGTTCAGCCCCGGCGCCTAGCGCGTTGACGACGCCCGCGAGCTCCAACCCAGGAATGTCCGGCGGTGACCCAGTCGGCGCCGGATAGAGACCGCGGCGCTGCATCATGTCGGCCCCATTGAGCCCAGCGGCGCGCACGCGCACCAGCACCTCACCGGCGCCCGGCATGGGGTCGGGATGCTCCTCGAGGAGAACCTCGCCATCGCGGATCGTGGCAGCACGCATCGCGACAACCCTACCGTGCACCGAATACAATCAACAATCTTGGCTTGACCCGTTTGGCCGCTGCACTACTATCAATCATGGCCAGTACGCTCGACGTGTCGGGCATAGGAACCAAGGAGTCCGGGGGAAACCTCCGGGCTCCTTTTTAAGCGCCCCTGGCGACCGCCGGGGCCGTCTTGGCTGCAGCCGCCAGGGCGCCCTGCTAACGCGTCAACCGATCGATGATCAGCATGGCGACAAGCAGAGCGACGGCCAGTACGCTCGACGTGTCGGGCATAACAACCTCCTTTCTCCGGGGAGTACGACCCCGGAACAGCCCGGAGAGGAGGCACATCCGACATCTGGCGCCTAACCACGCAGACACAAGTCTACAAGTCGCGACCGAGACTTTTCGGCTTCACGCCTCGAGCGGACTTGTTAGTCGCGAGCAGTCTACGTCCGCTCAAACAAAACCACGCACTCGATGTGCGGCGTTTGCGGGAACATGTCCACCGGACGCAGCTTGACCAGCCGCCAGCCCGCCTCGACAAGCTGCGCGGCGTTGGGCGCAAGCGTGGTGGGGTTACACGACACATACACAACGCGCTTGGGCGAAGCGTCGATGATGCGGCGCACCACCTTCTGTGAGAGGCCCGCGCGCGGCGGATCGACCACCACCACGTCGGGCTTGCCGGCGCGCTCGATCAGCTCAGGCAGCGCCAGGCGTGCGTCGCCGGCGAAGAAGTGAGCGTTCGTGACCTCGTTGCGCCGCGCGGCAGCGATCGCGTCGGCGACCGCCTGCTCGACGATCTCGATGCCCCACAGCTCGCCTGCGCGCGGGGTGAGCGTGAGCGCGATCGTGCCGATCCCGCTATAGAGGTCATACACGCGCTCCCAGCCCTCCAGCGCCGCATAGTCGGCGACGATCTCGTACAGCAGCTCGGCCATCTCGGTGTTGGTCTGAAAGAACGCTTCGGAGGAGATGCGCAGGTCCAGCTCCCCCAGGCGCTCGGGCAGCTCCGCCTCGCCCCACACAAGCTCTGTTTCCCCCCCATCGTGGTCTCCGCGAGCGCCGAGGAGCGCGTCCACAGCACGCCGCTGACAGTCGTCTCACCCAACTCGGCGACGAGCGCGGTCGCAAGCGACGGGACGTCCAGCTCGCCGTCGGTCGTAACGAGGCGGATCTGCAGCGTGCCGCTATGGCGCCCTTCGCGCACCACGAGATTGCGCAGGAACGGACGCCCATCCGGTGCTGGGGCAATCCGTTGCTCACGCGCGCGGCGCGGAGCCTCGCTGTGCCCGCGCACGCCGGCCTCGTCTTCCTCGCCCTCACGCCGGCGAGATCGTCCTCCACCCGGCCTGCCACCGCGACTCCACGCGAGCAGGCTCTGCTCGCGACACCAGCGCAAGGCTGCCTCACGCGCAAGGTTGCCGCGCTCGGAGGCCAGCAGGCAATCCTCGATCGGCTCAACCTTGTTCCAGCCTGCGGGCGCGTGAAAGCCGCACACGAGTGTGCCGTCCTCGCTCTGGCCAAACGAATACTCCAGCTTGTTGCGGTAGCGCCACTGCGCACGCGCCGCCACGATCTCCTCCATCTGAAAGCCGTCGAGCTTGCCGATCCGCCGCAGCGCATCCTCCACTTGCTCGGCCTTGATCTGCAACTGGCGCTCGTAGGGCAGCACCTGCCACGCGACTCCCGGATGGGTCGCCTTCGGGGGTATGCGCTCGGGGCCTGGACGCACGACCTCAACAGCCCGCGCATGTGCATAGCTTCGCTTGCGCTTGCTCACAACCGCCCTCACCGTGTCGCCGGGAATGGCGCCCGACACGAACACCACATAGCCGCCCTCGCCGTAGCGTGCAACGCCCTCACCGCCGTTGGCGAGCCTGTCGATCGTCAGCTCAAGCTCATCGCCCCGCTCCGGGCGAGTCATGCGACCAATAGCTCCAGCAACGCCTTTTGTGCATGACGGCGGTTCTCGGCCTGGTCCCAGATGCGCTGGCGCGGGCCGTAGAGCAGCTCGCTGGTGATCTCCTCGCCTGGGTGGGCCGGTAGACAGTGCAGCGCGATCGCGCCCGGCGCGGCCACGTCCAGCAGCGCGTCGTCGATCCGGTAGGGCGCGAGCGCCGCGCGGCGTTGCTCAGCGGTGTCCTCATCGCCCATGCTGACCCACACGTCGGTGTACAGCGCGTGCGCGCCCGCCGCCGCCTCGTGCGGGTCGCTGTAGAGCGTCAGCGAACCCCGCGCGTCTGGGGGCAGTCGCAGGTCGTCTTCCAACGCGTAGCCCGGCGGCGAGGCGATCGCGACGTCGATGCCCGCCAACGTGCCGAGCATCGCGAGCGAGCGAGCCACGTTTGTACCGTCGCCCACATACGCCAGGCGCAGACGGGGAGGGCCGTGCACGACGCCGAACGTCTCGCGCACGGTCATCAGGTCCGCCAGTGCTTGGCACGGGTGGTGCAGGGCGGTGAGCATGTTGAACACGGGGATCTGCGCGTGCTCGGCCAGCTCCTCCAGCAGCGCGTCTGCTCCAGTGCGCATCCCCACCGCCGCCACTTGACGAGAGAGCACCAGCGCGGTGTCGCGCGCGGACTCGCCGCGCGCGAGCTGGGTCTCCCCGGAGCGCAGCACGACGGCGTGGCCGCCGAGCTCGTGCACGCCCATCTCGAACGACACGCGCGTGCGTGTGGAGTGCTTCTCGAAGATCAGCGCCACCCCGCGTCCGGCGAGCGCGCGCGAGGACAGCGGGGCGCGCTTCAGCTCGATCGCGCGCTCCAGCAGCGCGTCGAGCTCCGCCGCGCTAAGCTCGGCGCCTGTGAGGAAGTGGCGTGGCACAGTCCGCCAGTCTACGTGGCCCGTTGCGCTCGCCTGCGCAGCCGCGCTGCTCGTGGCTGGTTGCGGTTCGAGCAAAACCAGCGCCACGACGAGCGCGACCAGCACAAGCGCCACGACCGCGACGAGCGCGGTCACCAAGACCGGCCTCATCCCGAACGGCAAGATCAACTACGCGAGCCCACCCGCGAACGCTCCCGTGCAGAGCGGGCTCGTGGAGATCTCCTACCACGAATTCACGATCGAACCGGACACCCTGAAGGTGAAGCTGGGGAGCACGATCAAGTGGACCAACAACGATTCCTCTCCGCACAACGTCACTTCCGAGGGCGGCCCGATCAAATTCGCCTCGGCCAACCTCAGCGAAGGCGGCACGTTCGAGATCAAAGTGGAGCAGCCCGGCGTGATCCACTACGAGAACACGCTCCAGCCCACGACCATGAACGGCACGATCGAAGTGGTCAAGTAGCGGAGAAGTCCGCGACTCCGCGCGCGGGACTCGAAGCGGTCGCATAGGTGCGCTTGGGTATGCGGCCGGCGCCGCGCGCCAGCCGTCCCGCGCGCACCGCGTCGCGCATCGCGGCGGCCATCGCGACCGGGTCTTGCGCGCGCGACACGGCGCTCGCGACCATCACCGCGTCACAGCCGAGCTCCATCGCCAACGTCGCATCGGAGGCCGTGCCCACGCCCGCGTCCAGCACTACCGGGACCCGCACCGCTTCGCGGATCAGCGCGATGTTGTAGGGGTTGCGGATGCCCATGCCGCTGCCGATCGGCGCGCCGAGCGGCATCACCGCCGCACAGCCCACGTTGACGAGACGGCGCGCGAGCACCGGGTCGTCGGTCGTGTAGGGCAGCACCACGAAGCCGTCGTCCACGAGCTGCTCGGCCGCCTTCAGCAACTCGGGCGCGTCGGGCAGCAGCGTGTCCTCGTCGCCGATCACCTTGAGCTTCACCCAGTCGCTGCCAAACGCTTCGCGCGCGAGCTTGGCGGTGAGCACCGCGTCACGCGCCGTGTAGCAACCGGCGGTGTTGGGCAACAGCTCAACACCCTCCTGTTCCAGCACGTCGATCAGCGACCCTCGGGCGCCCGGATCGACTCGCCGCAGCGCGACGGTCACAAGCTCCGCGCCGCTCGCGCGGATCGCATCGGCCAGCAGCGCGAGCGACGGGAAACCACCCGTGCCGAGCAAGAGCCGCGAGCGCAACGTGCGACCAGCGATCGTGAGCGGGTCATTGTCGGTTTGCGCGCTGGCCATACGCCCCATCATCCTCCCTGCATCGCGGTCAGCACCTCCACGTGCGCGCCGTCGGGGATCGCAAACCTCGCCCAGCCGGCTCGCGGAACGACCTCCCCGTCGACCGCCACCGCCACGCCACGCGCCTGCGCCGGCAGCTCCAGGAGCGCCAGCACGCCCGCCACCGTCTGACCGGCGCAGTGCTCGCGCGGATTTCCGTTGAGGACGATCACGACAGTAGGCTTTCCACCACAAGCTCGGCTGTGAGTGGGGCGAGCAGGATGCCGTTGCGATGATGGCCCGTCGCCCACGTCAACCCCTCCAGCGCACCCGGGCCGATCACAGGCACATTGTCGGGCGTGCCCGGACGGTAGCCAACCCCAATCTCCTCGATGCGCAGCTCGCTCACAGCGGGCACCAGCTCGTGCGCGTCGCGCAGCAGTTCGTAAACGCCGCCCGCGGTCGGGCTCTGCTCGAAGCCCCGCTCCTCCATCGTGGCGCCCAGCACATACCCGCCGTCGCCGCGGGGAACCAGGTAGCCACCCTCGAAACGCACGACCCTGTCCAGCATGCCCGGGCCGGCGGGATCGCGCAAGCGCATGATCTGGCCCTTTACTGGACGCACAGCCACGCGCGCGTGCGCGGGCAGTCCCGCGATCTCGCCACTCCACGCTCCCGCCGCGACCACCACGTTCTTGGCCGTTACCCCGCCGACGCCAATGACCCGCGCCGCGCGCGCGTCGAGATCGATAGCGCACGCGGGCACGTGCTCGCACAATGCCACGCCCGCGTGCGCGCACGCGCGCCGCAATGCCGCCACCACTCGACGTGGATCGACGCTGTGATCGTCAGGCGCTTCCAGAGCCAGACGAATGCTCGGCGCGAGCGCCGGCTCACGCTCGCGCGCCGCGCCCGCGCGCAGACGGGTCGCGCGCAGGCCCAGCGACTCGCGGAAGGCGAGTTGACGCTCGAGCTCGCGCGCCTCGTCCTCATCGCGTGCCACGACGAGCGTGCCACTGCGGCGCAACCCCACGTCGATTTCGCCTGCGCGCTCAAGCTCGGTGGCGAAATCCGGCCACATGCGGGCCGAGCGTAGGCCCAGCTCGAGCACGCGGCGTCCGGCCTCGCCAAACTCGACCTCGGCCACCGGGGAGAGCATTCCGGCGGCCACGTGCGTGGCGCTCGCCCCGAGCGTGTCACGCTCGAGCAGCGTTACCGATAGTCCCCTCGCACGCGCACGCCAGGCCACCGATAGGCCGACGATGCCGCCGCCAAGGATCGCCAGATCGACCGTCGAGTTGTCCTCTGCGCCCATTGCGTTGATGCTAGACACCGCACACGTGTCAGACTGGCCCTCGATGGTCCACCTGCGGCCCGTACCCGACCCCAACGGCGAGCAGCGTCGTGCGCGTCTGGCCGCCGCGCGCCTGTACCTCGTGTGCGACTGTATGCCCGGCGACCGCGACCTCAGCGATTTTCTGGACGCGGCGATCTCCGGCGGAGTTGACGTGGTGCAGCTGCGCGAGAAGCATCTGGACGGCGAGTTCCTCGAGGAAGCCGCGAGCGTGGCCGCGGACGCGTGCGACGCGCACGGCGCGCTGTTCATCCTCAACGACCGTCCCGACGTCGCCGCGGCGGTGCGTGCCGACGGCGTGCACATCGGCCAGACCGACATGCCCGTCGCGCACGCACGCGAGATCGTCGGCCCCGACATGCTGCTCGGGCTCTCCACGCACGCGCCCAGCGAGATCGACGCGGCCGTGTGCAGCACGCCCGACGGCGCTCCCTACGTCGACTACATCGGCGTCGGACCGGTGCACGCTACCCCCACCAAGCTCGGGCGCCTGCCGGTCGGCCCCGAGCTCGTCAGCTACGCGTCCGCTCACGCCCACGTCCCGTTCTTCGCGATCGGCGGGATCGACGCCACCAACATCGTCACGGTGCTCGACGCGGGCGCCGGACGCGTGTGCGTGCTGCGCGCGATCTGCGACGCGCGAGATCCTGAGCAGGCGGCGCTCACGTTGCGTGCGGCGCTGGAGCTGCGACCGCTGTGGAACGGCGATGGCGGAAGCTGAAGCCAGGCCGGAACCGCTCGAGCAGAACGAACGACCAGCGGCGCTGCTGGTCGCCGTCGCCGTGGCGCTGGCACTCGCGCTCGGGGTGAGCGTGAGCGTGGCCACGGTCCACAATCTTTCGCGCCATGGAGGCTCGATCCCAGGCGGAATTTTCCTCGCGGCCGTGCTGGCGGCGCTCGCCTGGGGCATGTACACGCGGCGCTACTGGGCGGTGCTCGGCTTCGAGGCGCTGCTCGCCTTCCAGATCATCGTCACCTCACTCGCGCTCGTCGTCGCCGAGACGTGGCTCGCTGCCGGCCTGTGCGCACTCAGCATCGGTCTCGCCGGCTGGTTGTTCTGGAAGCTTGTGCGCGTGATGGGCCGTATCCAGGCGCGCGATCGACAATCACAAGCGCACGTGACGGAGACAGACCAAGCGCTGCGATAGGGGCACATGCCGGGCTCGCAGACGACCGTGCGATAGGCTCGCGCCGACATGGCTGAGTCCTCGTATGACTGCATCGTGATCGGCTCCGGTCCCGGCGGTTACGTCGCCGCGATCCGCGCCGCGCAGCTCGGTAAGAAGACCGCCGTCGTCGAGAAGGACAAGGTCGGCGGGCGTTGCCTCAACTACGCGTGCATCCCCGCCAAGGCGGTGCTGCGCTCGGCCGACCTGCTCTCAGAGATCCGCGAGGCCGGCGACTACGGCCTGAACGTCAGCGGCGTCGAGGTTGACTACGCGGCCGTACAGAGCCGTCGCGAGAAGGTCGTCGCCACGCTCGTCGGCGGGGTCGGCGGCCTGTTCAAGAAGAACGCCATCGACCTGATCGACGGCGAGGCGACGTTCGTGCGCCAGAGCGGGGGTGGCGAGCACAACACCGGCGAGGGCACACGGGTCCGCATCGGCGAGCAGGAGATCCTCGCGATGACGGTGATCATCGCCACCGGCTCGGTCAAGCGCTCGATCCCGGGCGTGGAGTTCGGTGGACGCGTGATCGGCACCGAGGAGGCGTGGGCGCTGGACGAGCTACCCGCGCGCTTGGCGGTCGTCGGGGCGGGCGCCTCGGGCGCCGAGATCGCTTCGGCCTTCGCGCGCCTCGGCAGCGATGTGAAGCTGTTCGAGATGCTCGAGCGCGTGCTCCCAACCGAGGACGCCGACATCTCGCGCCTGGCCGAACGCGGCCTCAAGCGCCAGGGGATCGACATCCACACCGGCACACCGGTCGAAGGCGTCACGGCGGGCGAGCACAGCGTCAACTTCACCTACGGCTCGGAGTCCGCCGAAGTCGACTATCTCGTGATCGCCGCCGGCCGCGGACCCGACGTGGAGGGATTGGGGTTGAAGGAAGTCGGTGTCGAGCTGGACGAGCACGGCCTCGTGCGTGTCGACGGCGCCCAGCGCACGACCGCCGCCGGCGTCTACGCGATCGGCGATCTCGTGCACGGCCCCGCGCTCGCACACAAGGCTTCTGACGAGGGCGTCATCGCCGCCGAGGACGCCGCCGGCCTGCCGACCCATCCGCTCTCCTATGTGGATATCCCGCGCGCCACCTTCTGCACACCCAACGTCGGCTCGTTCGGGCTCACCGAGGAGCAGGCCCGCGCGCAGGGCTACGACGTCGTCGTCGGCAAGGTTCCCTACGGCGCCGTCGGCGGCGGCACCGTCTACGGCGACCGCACGGGGCTCGTGAAGCTCGTCGGCGAGTCCAAGTACGGCGAGCTGCTCGGCGGGCACATCGTGGGCTCGCGCGCCACCGAGCTGATCCAGGAGCTCGTCAACGTGCGCGCGCTGGAGGGCGGCTTCGCCGAGGTCGCGCGCACCGTGCACGGCCACCCAACGCTTTCAGAGGCGGTCATGGAGGCGGGCCGCGCCGCGGACGGCTGGCTCATCCACGGCTGAGGACTTGGGGCCTATCCCGGTAGACCCAAGGGCCTATCCCGGTAGGTATGTGCCCTAAGCTCGGAGCGATGTCCACGCCGGACGCCGCGTTCTACTTCGACCTCGGCTCGCCGCTCGCGTATCTCGCGGCTGAGCGCATATTGCATACGATGCCGATCGCCTGCGAGTGGCAACCCGTGCTCGCGCGTGAGCTCCCGAGCGCGGAGTCCTTCGAGGCGTTCCGTTGTCGCGACGATGAGGACATCTTTCGCATGGAGTTGGAGCGCCGCACGGCCGAGCTCGGCCTGCAGGAGCTGCGCTGGCCCGAACCGTTCCCGTTCGACAGCGCGCTCGCGATGCGCGCGGCCACATACGCGAAGTCGATCGGTCGGATCGTGGCTTTTGCGCAGGCAGCATTTCGCCAAGCGTTCGCGGGTGGGCGTAGTCTCGCCGTGAGCGACAACGTGCTGATCGCGGCGGCCGCCTGTGAGATGCACCCGTCCGCGACCTTGAAGGGCGCGCAGCTGCGCTCGGTCGGCCAACAGTTGTCAACCGCCACCGCCGCGGCTGCCGCGGTGGGTGTTCGCGACGTGCCCGCGGTGCGTGTCGGGGGCACACGCGGGCCGGCTCAAGGATCGGGTCCGGCGGGGCCGGGCCGCGTGTTCCACGGCGAGCGTGCCCTGGAGCAGGCAGCCGCTTACGCACGCGAGAACGTCGTGAGACTCGCTAGCCCGGAGATCACGCGGTGAGCGCGGGCCGCTATTTTCGTTTGATCGTACGCCGCGGAGGGCTGATGCCCGCGTTTCTCGCGAGCACCGACCGCGTTGACCACATCGAGCTGGTGGAGATCGATGGCGGCGAGGTCGTGTTCTTCTGGGACTGTCCGCCCCACACCGCCTCGCGTCGCGCCCGTGAATTGCGCGAGGACCTCGCGCGTATGGATCGCGAGGACTTCCTCGCGCGCTGGAGTACCGTGGAAGACTGATGACTCATTCTCTGCCGGAGCCCGAAGTGGCGCGCGAGTGGCTGGCCGCGATGGTGCTCATTCGCCGTTTCGAGGAGCGCGCGGGTGAGATGTACGCACGCGCGAAGATCGGCGGTTTTCTGCACCTCTCGATCGGCGAGGAGGCCACGATCGTCGGCAGCGAGCGGGCGTTGCGCGCTGAGGATTACCTCGTCTCGACCTACCGTTCCCACGGCGATGCTTTGGCACGTGGAACGCCGCCCGAGCGGGTGATGGCCGAGCTGTTCGGGCGCGTCGACGGCTGCTGCAAAGGGCATGGCGGCTCGATGCACATGTTCGACGCCGCGCGTCGCTTCATGGGCGGCTACGGAATCGTGGGCGGCAACCTCCCGATCGCCGCGGGCATCGCGCTGGCGTGCCAACAGCGCGACAGCGAGGATGTCACGCTGTGCACGTTCGGCGACGGCGCCTCCAACCAGGGCACGTTCGGCGAGACGCTCAACCTCGCCGCGCTGTGGCGCCTGCCGGTCGTGTTCATGGTGGTCAACAACCAGTTCGGGATGGGCACGTCGTTGAGCCGCCATTCCGCGGTGACCGACCTGCAGCGCAAGGGCGAGTCGCTCGGTGTGCCCGGGATGCGCTGCGACGGGATGGACATCCTCGACACCCACGCGACCGTCGGCGAGGCGCTGGCGCGCGTGCGCGAAGACCGTCGGCCGCTGTTGGTGGAGGCCGTCACCTATCGCTTCCGTGGCCATTCGATGGCCGATCCGGAGGACTACCGTTCCGAGGAGGAGGTCGCCGAGTGGCGCGAGCGCGACCCGATCCCGGCGTTTGGCGGCCTGCTGGAGCGCGAAGGCGCGATCACGGCCGAGCAGCGCGAGCAGATCGACCGTGAGGCGATGCGGCGCGTGGATGACGCGGTTGAGTTCGCCGAGCGTTCGCCGTTGCCCGAGCCGGACACGCTCTACGACGACGTGTATGTGCTCGACGAGCGTGCGCACGGCCGCTACTACGGCGCGTCCAGGGTGAGCGGATGACCGAGATGCGCTATCGCGACGCGCTGAAACTCGCGTTGCGCGAGGAGATGGAGCGTGAGCCGAGCGTCGTGCTGCTCGGCGAGGACATCGGTGTGTTCGGCGGCGCGTTCAAGGTGACCAGCGGTCTGCTCGAGGAGTTCGGCGAGCGGCGCGTGCGCGACACGCCGATCTCCGAGAACACGATCGTCGGGATGGGCGTGGGCGCGGCGATGGTTGGGCTGCGCCCGGTGGTGGAGCTGATGACCGTAAACTTCGCGTTGCTCGCGTTCGACCAGATCGTCAACCACGCCGCGCACATCCATTACATGTTCGGCGGCCAGGCGCGCGTGCCGCTGGTCGTGCGGATGCCCCAGGGCGCTGGCCATCAGCTCGGCCCGACCCACTCGCACAGCCTGGAGGCGATGTTCCTGCACGTGCCCGGTTTGTTGGTCGCGGTCCCCTCGACGCCCGCCGACGCGCGCGGCCTCTTGAAGGCCGCGATCCGCGACGAGAACCCGGTGATCTTCATCGAGCACGAGTCGCTCTACGGCGTGCGCGGCGAGGTTGACGAGGACGATCACGAGCCGCTTGTCTTTGGACGCGCGCGGATCGCGCGCGTGGGCGCTGACGTCACGATCGTCGGCGTCTCGCGGATGGCGCTCACGGCCGAGCGCGCGGCCGAGCAACTCGCCGCCGAGCACGACGTCGAAGCCGAGGTGATTGATCCGCGCACGTTGCGCCCGCTCGATTTGGGCGCGATCCTGGAGTCGGTCGCGAAGACCAACCGCTGCGTGGTCGTCGAGGAGGGCTGGCCGCACGGCGGCGTTGGCGCGAACCTCGCGGCGCTCATCTCAGAACAGGCCTTCGACGACCTTGACGCGCCGGTGTTGCGCGTCAGCGGCGCGGACGTCCCGATGCCCTATTCCAAGCCGCTGGAGGAGATCGCCTACCCACACGAGCCTCAGATCGTGCGCGCCGCGCTGAGTGTGCTCGGACGCGATCCCGTGAGCGGCGTGGCGATGGCATCCGCCGCCGCCCAAGACGGCGAGCGTGAGGCCGATGAGGACGCGCCAGGCGCCGTTCAGGAAGCGATCCAGCAGACGGGCCTGGAGAGCGAGATCAGAGAGGCCAGCAGATGACCGATGTCGTGATGCCGCGCCTGTCGGACACGATGGAGGAGGGCACCGTGCTGCGCTGGCTCAAGCGCGACGGAGAGCACGTGCGCCGCGGCGAGCAGCTCGCCGAGATCGAGACCGACAAGGCCGCGATGACTTATGAGTCTGACGTTGACGGGGTGCTTCATACCGTCGCCGGCGAGGGCGACACACTGGCCGTGGGCGAGCTGATCGCGCGGATCGGCGAGCGTAGCGACGCACCCGCAAATGGCGTCCCGGCTCGCGCAGACGCCCCGGCCCACACAGACGCCCCGGCTCACACAGACGCCCCCGCCGAGCCTGACGTTACCGCCACGCGCCCATCCCCGATCGCGGAGCCCCGCCGACCATCAGAGCCGGCCACGTCGCCCAACGGCGGCGAGCGCATCAAGGCTTCTCCGCTCGCCAGACGAATCGCGAGAGAGACTGGCGTCGATCTCAGCGGGCTTACCGGCAGCGGACCAGGTGGGCGCATTGTCAAGGCGGACGTGGAGGTTGCGGGTTCGACCCCAGTTGTTCCCGCGACGTCAATGGTGGTCGAATCGTCCTCCGCCGCCTCCCCCTCGTCATCTCCGTCGGACCTGGAGCGTCCGTCGGCCGAGGATGTGGCAAGCGCAAAGGGCGAGACAACCGCCGCGGAGCTCACGCGCACGCAGCGCACGATCGCGCGACGCATGGCCGAGTCCAAGGCGACGATCCCAGACTTCGCGCTGACGGCGGACATCGACATGGAGCGTTGCGTGAAGCTGCGCGCCGAGCTGAAGTCGCTCTCGCGCGTGGACGCGCCCACCTATAACGACATGATCGTCAAGGCGTGCGCGCTGGCGCTGCGCGAGCATCCGCGCGCCAACGGCAGCTATCGCGACGGGCGCTTCGAGCTGCACTCGCGTGTCAACGTCGGCGTCGCGGTGGCCGTCGCCTGCGACGATCCGACGGGCGGAGCGTTGGTCGTGCCGACCGTGTTCGACGCCGACTCAAAGGCGCTCGGCGAGATCGCGCGCGAGACGCGCGCGCTGGCCGAGCGGGTGCGCGACGCGTCGATCACGCCACCGGAGCTGAGCGGCGGGACGTTCACCGTGTCCAACCTCGGGATGTACGGCATCGCGAGCTTCACGGCGATCGTCAACCCGCCGCAGGCGGCGATCCTGGCGGTCGGCGAGCTCGCGCCGCGCGCGGTCGCGCGCAAGAAGAAGCTCGTCGCGCGCCACACGATGAGCGTCACACTGGCGTGCGATCACCGCATCCTGTACGGAGCCGACGCCGCCCTGTTCCTGGCACGCGTGCGCGAGCTGCTGGAAGAGCCGGCCGCGCTGACGTTGTAGCGTTTTCGCCTCCAGCGCCGAGTATCTACCTAAGCTGTGAGTAGGCTCGTCGGCAGGAGTCATCACCCACCCGATCAGGCCGGTCCGAGGCCGAACGGCTCGGGAAAGGAGGTGATGCGAATGAGTGACCCTGTAGCCCTCATTCTGGCGATTGCGCTCATGGTCGCGGTCATCCGCGGCGCAACGTAACGCACTCCAGCTCCGGCGAGAGTCGGCCTCGATGCTCGCCGGAGCATCTAAAAGATATGGGGCCCGGCGAACCGGACCCCAGAAGTGATGCAGACAAGCAGCTCTATAGCGCTCATCCTGGCGTGCGAAGTATGCTACCACGAGAAGCGGTACATGAAAGATCGTCAACCATGCGCCGGTATGCGCGTCTGCCACTTGGGCATGATCCCCTACCGCGACGCGCTTGCCGTCCAGGCCAAAGTGCAAGCCCAACGCCAGGCCGACGAGCAGCCCGACACGCTGCTGCTCTTGGAGCACCCGCCCGTGTACACGCGTGGCCGGCGAGCCGACGATGGCGAGCTGGCTCTGGGCGAAGACTTCTACCGCGCCCACGGCATCGAGATCGTGCCCACCGACCGCGGCGGCAAGCTCACCTACCACGGGCCCGGGCAGCTCGTGGGCTACCCGATCATGCGCATCAGCGACATCGGCGCGCATTTGCGCAAGATGGAGACTGCGATCGTGGCAGCGCTCGCCGACCACGGGATCGAAGCACGTTCGCGCTGCGACGAGGGCATCGACTACACCGGTGTGTGGGTCGAGGATCGTAAGATCGCCTCGATCGGCGTGCATGTCTCGCGCGGCGTCTCAACACACGGGTTCGCCATCAATGTCACGAACGATCTCACGCCATTTCAGTGGATTGTTGCTTGCGGGCTCTCGGGCGTCACGATGACCTCGGTCGCGAACGAGCTCGGCTGTGAGCCAGCTGGCGGATTGGACGCGTTTGCGGCGCTCGTCGGGCAGTGCTTCGGGGAAGCTCACGATCGAGCATTGGTGATCGCGTGAGCGCGACCCGCTCGCGCGCCAACCCGGGCGGCATGGATGTATTGAAGGTGCTCGGCGCCGACGTGCGCCCGCTGCGCGAGCGCAAGCCGCCGTGGTTCAAAGTGCCGGCCGCGGGCGGGGCGCGCTACCGCGAGCTGTCGGCGTTGATTCGCGAGGAGAACCTGCACACTGTCTGCCAGGAGGCCGCGTGTCCAAACGTGGGTGAGTGCTGGGAGCGCGGCACCGCGACGTTCATGATCCTCGGCGACACGTGCACGCGCCGCTGCGGGTTTTGCAACGTGAAGACCGGTAAGCCCACGTGGAACGATCCGCTGGAGCCGGCACGTGTCGCACGCTCGATCGCGCGCATGGGGTTGCGTCACGCCGTGGTGACGTCGGTCGACCGCGACGATTTGCCCGACAAGGGCGCGTCGGCGTTCGTGGGCGTCATCCGCCAGGTGCGCGCGCAGGCACCGGACTGCCAGATCGAGGTACTTACACCGGACTTCCAGGGCCAAGAGATGCCGCTGGCACGAGTCCTCGCTGAGCGCCCGGACGTGTTCAACCACAACGTGGAGGTCGTCCCGCGTCTGTATCCGATCGCGCGGCGCGGCTCGGAGTTTGTGCGCTCCTGTCGGGTGCTGCGCACCGCGGCCGAGCTGGGTGAAGGCGAGGTCGTGACCAAGTCCGGGCTGATGGTCGGTCTCGGCGAGACCCACGAGGAGCTGGTGGCCACATTCGAAGCCTTGCGTGCGCATGATGTGCGGGTGTTGACCGTCGGTCAGTATCTGCGTCCTTCCGAGCGTCACCTGCCGGTTGTGCGCTATTGGCACCCGGATGAGTTCACGGCGCTTGAAGAGGCGGCCTACGCACTGGGCTTTGACCACGTCGCAGCTGGCCCGCTGGTGCGCTCCTCTTATCACGCCGACCAGCATGTGGCGCAACCGCGACCTGGTGTAGGGCCGCTCGCCGCGAGCGGATAGTCTCGCCGAATCTTTCCGCACAGGATGACAAGACCTCGATGACTCGCGTCGCCGTGCTCGCCGTCGCGCTGGCGTTCATCCTTGGCTTCGCGTTTCTGACGATCGGTGGGATCGAGCAGTTCGGCCTGAGCGTCCAGGGCGTGCTGTCGGTGTTTGTGCTCGTGCTCCTCACGGTTGGAATCGTCGGGGCGTTGCGCAATCCTCCTCGTTGATGAGAGCGTTCTCATGAGCAACTCACCCTTCCTCGCGCAGGGCTCCAGCTCGCGGCGTGCCCGCCGGCTGGCGCAGCGCAGACGCAGACGTCATCGCGCGCTGGCAGCAGCCGTGCTTGTCGCGGCCGCGGCGATTGTTGTGATCCTGGCGGGTCTCGTGCGGACCGGCGCCACGCACGGCTCGACGGCTGCGTCAACCCGGGCGCGCGGCGCGCACCGAGCGTCTCCGGCGACCACGTCGGCTCGCTCGCCCGCGGGCCTACCGCTCGGGCGTCCCGAGCTGAATCTCGACCTGAGCGGCTACGAGGACCCGCTGCGGATCGCCTTCCACAACCCGCCGCGCGCCGGCCTGCTGTTTGACCTGAACAGCGGCCGTGTGTTGTGGCAGCTCAATCCACTGCAGCGCTTGCACATGGCGAGCCTCACGAAGCTGATGACCGCGCTGCGGGTGGTGCGCTCCAGCTCGCCGGATGCCCCGGTGCCGATCACCAGGGAAGCGGTCGACGCGGCCGGCTCGAAGGTCGGTGTGCTGCCGCTCGGCAAGCGAGTGCCGGTGGAGACGATGCTGTACGGACTGTTGCTTCCGTCGGGCAACGACGCCGCCGTTGCGCTGGCCCAGCACGTGTCGGGTAGCGTGAGCGCGTTCGTGCAGGGGATGAACGTCGAAGCGGCGCGGTTGGGGCTGGGTTGCACGCACTACAGCTCGCCGTCGGGCTATTTCAACGCGCGTAACTACACGTGCGCCGCGGACCTGGCGGAGCTCGCGTACGTCGATCTGCGCCAGCCGCGTATCGCGCGCATCGTGCGCAGCGCCGAAGCGGTGCTGGCGTTCCCGATCAAGGGCGGCAAGCTGTATCTCTACAACAACAATCCGCTGCTCGTGTACGGCTATCCAGGCGCCACGGGTATGAAGACCGGCTACACCGAACTGGCCGGCGACTGCCTGGTGGCGACCGCCGAGCGCGACGGGGTGAGCCTCGGCGTGGTGCTGTTGCATTCGCCCGACATGGGCCGTCAGGCCGAGTATTTGTTGAACGCGGGCTTCGCGGACGTGTACGGCCAGCGGCTGATCCCCTCGCAGCTGGTCCCTGAAGGCCGCTAAGGGTGTCTCGACGGGCCCGCGTGTGCCTGTCGAGACAAGGCGTGTGCCTGTCGAGACAAGCCCTGAAGGAGTACCCTTAGCTTCACAGGAATTGACTGGCCAGTCAGCCAAAGGAGAATCGTGGATCTTGACGACACGCCCGAGCAGGCAGAGCATCGCGCCAAGGTGCGCGCCTGGCTCGAGCAGCACAAGGGAGAGGCGCCGGTTATAGGGAACCCCACCCACCCCGACGCGATCACAGACGAGGCGGAGATCGTGGCCGCCAGACGCGCGTGGCAGGGCAAGCTTGCCGAGGCGGGGCTCGCCGGCGTGACGTGGCCGAAGGAGTACGGCGGCCAGGGTCTCGGGCCGATCGAGCAGGTGATCTGCAACCAGGAGATCGCGCGGGCGGGCGTGCCGGGGATCCTCGACGCGATCGGCGTAGGGATGCTGGGACCGACGATCATCGCGCACGGCGCCGAGGAGCAGAAGGCGCGCTATCTCGGCCCGATGTTGCATGGCGATGAGGTCTGGTGCCAGCTGTTTTCAGAGCCCGCTGCCGGCTCGGACCTCGCCGCGGTGCAGACGCGCGCGCGTCAGGCCGAGGACGGAAGCTGGCGATTGTCCGGCCAGAAGGTGTGGACGACCAACGCCCAGTTCTCCTCGTATGGCCTGCTGCTGGCGCGCACCGATCCCGAGCAGCACAAGCACAAGGGACTGACGATGTTTGTGCTGCCGATGGACGCCCCCGGCGTGACGGTGCGCGGGCTGCGCCAGATCTCCGGCGAGGCCGAGTTCAACGAGGTGTTTCTCGACGATGTGGCGCTCGACTCAGACGCGGTCGTGGGCGGTGTGGGCAACGGCTGGGGCACGGCGCTGACGACACTTATGTATGAGCGCGTCACGATCGGGCTCGGCGGTGAGGGCCTTGGCTATAACTCGGTGCGCTTCGCCAAGGGGATCGCCTCTGATGAGCATGGCCGGCGTGACCCGGAGGTGCGCAAGCAGCTCGGTGAGATCGCGAGCGAACTGCTGGCGGTGCGGTTCACTGGCTACCGCACGCTGACGGCGCTCCAGAAAGGCCAGATCCCTGGCCCGGAGGCGGGGCTGGCGAAGGTGACGATCGTCAACGGCGCGATTAAAGCCGGTGATCTGATCGCCGACGTGTTGGGTCCCGACGCGCTGGACGAGGACAGCGAGTGGGCGTACATGATCTCCTTCCTGCCCGGCCTGAAGTCGGCCGGCGGCACCGAAGAGATCCTGCGCAACACGATCGGTGAGCGCGTACTGGGTCTGCCGCCGGAGCCCCGTCTGGATAAGGGAATCCCGTTCTCGGAGCTGCGTTCCAAGGAAGGGGCGCCGGCATGATCGCGTCCAGCCCATCGCGTCCCGCGCGCCGGCGGCGTGCGCGCACATACACGGAGGTGGCGGCATGAATCTGGCGCTCTCAGACGAGCAGGTGTTCCTGCGCGAGGCCGCGCGCGGCGCGCTGTCACGTATAAAGACGCTGGAGGCGACCCGTGAGGCGCTTGACGGCAACGCGCGAGCGCTGCCGGACCTGTGGCCAACCGCCTGTGAGGCGGGCTGGCCGGGATTGTTGATCGACGAGGCCCACGGCGGCGCCGGGCTCGACGTGTTCGACGCGATGCTGGTGCTCGGCGAGTGCGGGCGTGTGCTGGCGCCGGTGGCGCTGCTGGGGCACCTGCCGGCCACGGCGATCCTGGGCGAGTCGCCCGCCGGCGCTGGTCTGCTGGAGGCGCTCGCGAGCGGCGAGCGACGCGCGGCTTACCTTCCAACGATGGGGCCAAACGACCTAGTGGACGGATGGTGTGTGGATCCGATGCGTGGCAGCACGCGCCCCTCCGCCCCGCGGGCTGAGGGCGACGGCGACGGTCGCGCGCTGCTGAGCGGGACGTTTGGGTTTGTGCCGGACGCTCCTGACGCAGACCTGTTGGTGGGCGTGGCGCTGCTCGATGACAAGCCTGTTGGGGTCGCGATCGAGGCCTCCGCGACCGGTGTGTCGGTGCAGGAGCTGCACCGCTACGACGCGACCCGCTCGCTGGGGCATGTCACGTTGGAGCGGGCGCCCGCGACGGTGCTCGACGCCCCTGTGCAGTCGTTGGCCGGTGCGTGGTATCTCGCCCAGGCGTTGATCGCTGCCGAGTCACTCGGCAGCGTCGAGACGGCGCTTGAGATGTCGGTCGCGTATGCCAAGGAGCGGCACACGTTCGGCCGTGCGATCGGCTCATACCAGGCGGTTAAGCATGCGCTGACCGAGATCCTGCGCCAGCTGGAGAACGGGCGCTCACTGCTGTATTACGCGGGTTGGTCGCGCCACGGCGCGCCCGCGGAGTTCCCGCTGGCGGCCAGCGCCGCACGGTCGGTCGCCGGCCGCGCGTTGGACCACGCGGCGCGCACGATGATCTCCGTGCACGGTGGCATCGGCGCGACGTGGGAGCACGACGCGCCGCTGTATTTCCGCCGCGCGCAGCTCTCCAGGCGCCTGCTGGGCGGGACCGGCGCGGCCACCGACCGTGTCGCCGGAGAGCTCATAGCACAAGCCGACGCAGCTTAAAAGCGGCGTGGCTCAGCGTTTGTGGCGTTTGCGCGGCTTGGTGCGCGCGACGGTGGCGGTTTCGTAGGTGGCCGCCACCGGTGCGCCGTAGGCCGCGTAGACCGCTTGCACCATCGCTTCTTCCAAGCCGCAGTTGATGCAGAAGCCGTGCTGGGACCAGCTGATCGCGCGCGCGAGCACCTGGTCGGCGTAGGTGACGCCGGTGAGGTCGTGGCCGTAGTAGTCGTATGCGGCGTTCCAGGCCGCGCCGGTCAGTTCCATTTCGGCGCCGTCGGCGGAGAGCAGGTGAGCGGCGGCCATGATCGAGTCGAAGTCGTCGTAGATCGAGGGGTGTGTGGCGGTCATGTGGTCGTAGCTTGAGGGACGCGGGCCGTAGCGGTAGGAGTCGTTGACGAGCGCCCAGGTAGAGTCGAATCCCTGCGCGCCCCCGTTGGTGACGTTGAACTGCATCGGGCCGCCGCAACAGTCGGCGAAGTTGAGCCCGTGGTAGGTGCTGGGCGCGGTGGAAAAGGCTGACTCCTGCTTGTGGATCGAGGCGATCAGCAGCCAGTTGACGCCGAACGTGCGCTGGGCGGTGGCGTAGATCGGGTAGAAGCCCTGCATCCAGGCCTCCGATATGTGGGTGTTGGTGGAGCTTTCATAAAGAGCGAGGTTGCGCCGCGCCTGCGTGGATCCAGTCCCACCCGCCCAGCCTAGGATCGCGTGGCGACGCGCGGGCGTGATGGCGCTGACAGGCTTGCTCGCAGCGGGCGCCGGCCTGGGGGTAGGGGTCACGGCGATCACGGCGGGTGGGGTGTTTGCGCTTGTGTGCGCTGTGAGGCCTCCGATCACGCCGCTCAACACGAGCGCGAGTACGCCGGCGCCGATCAGGCCGAGCGCGATCGCGGTCGCCCAGGCGCCGCGTTCGGATGCCGGCAGGGGCAGGTTGGCGTCGAGGCCCAGCGGCGAATCCTCAGGCCGACCGACGAGATCGTTGGGTTGCTCGGGCGTTTGTTTCATACGATCAAGGTTGACACGAGCAGCGGCTGCGCAGCGTCGGCGGGGCGGCGCTCACGCGGGTGCGAGCGCGCCCAGCTTGGCGGCGAGCGAATCGAGCAGCTCACGGAAGGAATCTTCGAACTTCTCGACCCCCTCGCGCTCGAGCGTGGCGGTGATGTCGTCGTAGTGGACTCCGACGCGTGCGAGCTCGTCGAGCACGACTTGTGCCTCGGCGAGCCCGTCCTGCAGCGATGGTCGCGGGCTGCCGTGGTCCTGGAAGGCGCTGATGGTCTCCTGGGGCATCGTGTTGACGGTGTCGGGCCCGATCAGATCGTCGACGTAGAGCGTGTCGGGGTAGGCGGGGTTCTTGGTCGAGGTTGAGGCCCACAGGACCCGCTGCGGCGTGGCGCCCTTGCCCGCCAGGTACTCCCAGCGGGGACCTTGGAAGACGTGGCGGTAGTGGCGATAGGCGAGCTTGGCGTTGGCAACCGCGAGCCGTCCCTTGAGCTCGTCGTGTGGGTGGGCCCGATCCAATTCGTCCAGGCGCCGGTCGGCCTCGGTGTCGATGCGCGACACGAAGAAGCTCGCTACCGAGGCGACCTTGCTGGGATCGCCCCCCTCGGCGACGAGCCGCTCCAACCCGCGGATGTAGGACTCGGCGACCTCCGCGTAACGTGCAAGCGAGAAGATCAGGGTGATGTTGATCGAGCGGCCCTTGGAGATCACGTCCTCGATTGCGGCCAAGCCGGGCTTGGTGGCGGGGATCTTGACGAGCAGATTGGGACGATCGACCGCCTCGTGCAGACGAATCGCCTCGCGGAAGGTCTCAAGTGAGTCGTACGCCAAGCGCGGATCGACCTCGAGCGACACGTAGCCGTCACGTCCGAGCCCCTGCTCCCAGATCGGGTGGAACAGATCGCAGGCCTCGCGGATGTCCTGCTCGGCGAGTGCCCAGAAGGCTTGCTCGACGTCGCGGGAGCCGAGCTTGCCTGCTTGCTCCCCGACCTGGGTGCTGCCCTTCAGGGTGCGCAACTGCTCGTCGTAGGCGTCCCCGGCGCTCATCGCCTTCTCAAAGATCGTCGGGTTCGACGTGGCGCCGACGACCGCGTCGCGGTCGATCAGCCGCTGCAGGTGCCCGCCTCTGATCGCCTCGCGCGAGAGCGAGTCGATCCAGACGCTCTGGCCGAGGGCCGAGAGGCGATGTAGCGGTGAGAGTGTGGGAGAGGGCATCTAGCCTCCTGACAAGCTCGTTGTATTGAAGGTCTCGACGCTAGAGCAGTTTTTGTTGAATAGTTGTTCGTTCTTCGGTAAAGAAGTGCGCATCCGCCATCACGCTCCGCGCTCCAGCAGGGATCGGGCCCGGGCCGCGATCGACTCAGCGGTGAAACCGAACTTCTCGAGTACCGTCGTGCCCGGAGCGGACGCGCCGAAGCGCTCGATCCCCACTACCTCGCCGCTGTCGCCGACCCACTTCCACCAGCTCTGGCTGACACCGGCCTCGACCGCCAGGCGGGGCACGGTGCGGGGAATCACGCTGTCGCGGTAAGCGCAGGGCTGAGCTTCAAAGAGCTCCATGCAGGGCATCGAGACGACCCGCACGCGCGTGCCTTGCTTGGCGAGATCCTGTCCCGCTTGAAGGGTGGGCGCGACCTCCGAGCCGGTGGCGATCATGACGATCTCAGGATCATCCGCGCCGGCGGTCTCCCACAAGACATAGCCGCCCTGCTCGAGCCCGTCTGCGGCCCGCACTTGCGAGCGATCGAGCACCGGGAGATTCTGGCGGGTGAACAGCAGCGCGACCGGGCCGTCCTCGCGTTCGAGCGCTACGCGCCACGCGGCGCTGGTCTCGTTGGCGTCGCCAGGACGGATCACCCACAGGTGCGGGATCGCGCGCAGCGCCGCGTAGTGCTCGACCGGCTGGTGGGTGGGGCCGTCCTCGCCGAGACCGACCGAGTCGTGCGTCCATACCCACACTACCGGCAGTCCCATCAATGCGGAGAGACGCACGCTGGCGCGCATGTAGTCGGAGAAGACCAGGAAGGTGGAGCCGTAGGGCTTGAGCATCCCGCCGTGGGCGGCCAGCCCGTTGACGATCGCGCCCATCGCGTGCTCGCGGATTCCGAACGGGACGTTGCGCCCGGTGTGCGTGCGCGAGTACTCGCCGGCGCCGTCGAACACGGTCTTGGTGGACTCGACGAGGTCGGCGGCGCCGCCGATCATCGTCGGGGCGAACGATCCCAGCGCGGCCATCGCCTTCTGACCCGCCGAGCGGGTCGCGATCTGTTCCCCGGCGGGGAAGCTCGGCAGCGCCGCCTGCCAACCCTCGCGTAGGGCGCCCGACCAGGCGAGGTCCAATTCCTGCGCGAGCTGCGGGTAGCGCTCACGCCACGCTTGCGCGCGCTGCTCGGATTGCGCTTGGGCGGCGGCGCCTGAGGCGTGCAGACTCATGTGCTCGTATACGCGCTCGTCTACGTGAAATGCGCGGTCGGGATCGAAGCCCATCACCAGCTTGGTGGCGCGTACCTCCTGCTCTCCGAGCGGCGCGCCGTGGGCTTTGGCGGTGTTGACGGCGTTGGGGGCGGGATAGGCGATGTGCGAACGCACCGAGATGAACGAGGGGCGCTTGGTTTCCGCGCGGGCGGCCAGCAGCGCGGCGTGCAGCGCGTGTGTGTCCTCGGAGTCATCGACGCGCTGGACGTGCCAGCCGTCGGCGTGCATGCGCGCGATGTGGTTCTCGGTGTCGAAGGAGATCGAGGTGGTGCCGTCGATCGTGATGCGGTTGTCGTCGTAGAGGACGGTCAGCTTGCCGAGGCCGAAGTGCCCGGCGATCGAGGCGGCTTCCTGGCTGACGCCCTCCATCATGTCGCCGTCGGAGCAGATCGCGTAGGTGCGATGGTCAAGCACTTCATATCCCGGCCGGTTGAAGCGCTCTGCTAGGAAACGCTCGGCCATCGCCATGCCGACGGCGTTGGCGACTCCTTGGCCGAGCGGTCCGGTGGTGACCTCGACACCTGGGACGTGGCCGCGCTCGGGGTGCCCGGGCGTGCGTGAGTCCCATTGGCGGAAGCTGCGCAGGTCCTCGAGTGAGAGCTCGAAGCCGCACAGGTGCGTGAGCGCGTATTGGAGCACGCAGGCGTGGCCAGCGCTGAGCACGAAGCGATCGCGATCGCGCCAGGCGGTGTCGTGCGGGTTGAGTCGCAGGACGTGCCGATAGAGCGTGTAGCCGAGCGGCGCGAGCGCCATCGCGGTGCCCGGATGGCCGGCGCCCGCCTTCTGCACCGCGTCCATCGCCAGGGCGCGGATCGTGTCGATCGAGAGCTTGCGGATCTCGCGTTCGCCGTCGGAGGGCGCGCTGCTCCGCGGAGCACTCGTCTCAGGGATCGCCGCCATAGGTTGCGAGAATCCTAGCGACGATCCTAGTGACGAGCCGGGTCTAAAGACTCGCGCCAGAATATCCACGGGGGTTGCACCCTCTATTCTGGCGCGGGTCCTAACCGGCGTATGGACGGCGCTGTCGAGGGGGGAAACCAGCGACCGAGTGGCGACGACCGTGTGAGCACCAACGCCGGCGGGGACGCACACGCACAAGCCAGTGCAGATCATGGCGGCAGTGCGAGCGACGATACGGCCAGCGAGGGTGCAGCGAGCGAACCAGCAGCTTTCGCTCGCAGGCGAGTCCTTTCATGTCAATCCAACCTCCGTGTCGGCCCAACCTCCGTGTCGGTTTGGGGTGTATCGCCCTTGGCGGTAGGCCAAGGCGTCCAACTCGCGCGTCCCGCGTGTGCCGAAACGCACAACTAATAGTTCGTGTCTTACAGAAAGACGTCCATCTGCGGTCATAGGATCCTCACCATGAGGGCGCCCGTCTCGTTTGGCATGTCTGCCTTGATCACACGCTGGTCCGAGTAGTACCAATGGATTCAACGGGTTTATGTCGCCCACGTCAGTGACCTCCCAGTGAGTCGTGGACATCCGTGCAGAAAACAAATAAATCATCCTTTACGTAGCTTGTCAAGAGCTAAGCTATAGAGATGGCTGAAAGGACGCGACCACGCAAGCAACGCGAGCGGGGCTTGCCACGCGGGCCGCAGGCGCTCCCGCGCGAGCAGGTCGCCGCCGACCAGCGTGAGCGCCTTTACGAGGCCACGATCAAGGCGATCAACGAGCGTGGCTTCGTCGCGACCACGATCTCCGACCTGGTGGCGGGAGCGGGCGTGTCGCGGCGCAGCTTCTACGAGCATTTCGAGAACAAGGAGGAGTGCCTGCTGGGCACTTACGACGCGCTGATCGAGCGCCTCACGGCACGGATCGCCGAGGCGTATGACCCACAGGAGGACTGGGTCGATCAGATCGAGGCGTTTGTGCGTGCGCTGTTTGAAGCCTCCAGCGACCGCCCCGACGCGGCGCGCCTGGTGTCTGTGGAGATGGGCGCCGCCGGGCCGGTGGGGATCGAACGCTGGGCTCGCGACGCGGAGCGGCTCGCGAAGTTCATCACCGCCGTGTTCGAGCAGGCCCCCGGGGACGGGTCGATTCCGGCGCCGGTGGCGAGAGCGATCGTGGGGGCGCTGAGGACGATCCTCTATTCACGCGTGCGCCGTGAGCGTTCCAGCAGATCGCTGAAGGCTGAACTGCAGAAGCTGACGCCCGACATCGTGACGTGGATCACGTCGTTCTACCCGACGCCGGCGGAGATCCCGGAGCGTCCCCGCGCACGCCGCCACGGCCACCTGCAGGGAGGCCGGGCACCGGGCACCTTCTCGCCCTCACCGCGCTGGGCACCGAGGGGCCTGCCCCGCGGTGAGCACAGTCTGCCGAAGGGATTCGTGGCGCACAATCAGCGCGAACGGATCTTCGACGCGGTCGCCAACCTGACTGCCGCTAAGGGCTATCCGGCGCTCAGCTTGGAGGAGATCGTGGCGGAAGCGGCGATCTCGCTGCAGACTTTCTACGAGCACTTCGAGAACAAGGAGGATGCGTTTCTGGCGACGTTCGAGATGGGCCATGCCAAGGCGACGGCGGCGATCAACCGCTCGTTGGACCTGCGGTTGAGCTGGGCTCAGAACGTGCGGCTTGGATTGACCGCGCTACTGGAGTTCCTGGCCTCCGAGCCGTCGATAGCGAGGCTCGCGTGCGTGGACATCCTGATCGCTTACCCACACGTGACGGGTCGCGTGAACGAGGCTAACTTTTCCTACATAGAGCTACTTGACATCGGTCCGGAGGACACTTACCCGAATATGCCGCCGGCGGTGATGCGCGAAGCGTCCGTGGGCGCCATCTTCGAGCTGCTGCACGATTACATCCTGCACGGGCATACCCAGCGCGTGACCGAGCTGGTGGACTACGCGATGTATATCGTGATCACGCCATTTGTGGGCGGCGAGATCGCTGGGCAGGCCGTGGGGGAAACCTAGCGCGCCCGCGAATGCTTATTCGCGGTTTTCCTCGTGGTCGCGTCGGTGGCCCAAGCGAGCCGAGATACGGTCCGCGGTGACCACCATGTGGGCCACCAGTTGAGCGACCATGTTCTCCAGCGAGATCGTCGAGGCGCGCGCCGTTATGCCGAGCGCAGCGACCACCTCCCCTAAATGGGCGCGAACCGGAACGGCTATCGCGCGGTACTCGGCCACCAGTTCCCGGTCGCTGATGGCGAACCCGTCCCTGCGTGCTATTTCGAGCTCTTCGCGCAGCGCGCGCTTGCTCGTCACGGTGTTCGGCGCTTGCGCTTCCAGCTGCATCTCGACCAGCGCCCTGTTGAGCTCGTGCGCGGGCAGATGGGCGAGCAGAATCTTGCCCATCGCTGTGCAGTAGGCGGGCAGCCGCGAGCCCGGATGCAGCTCCAGGTCGTCCCTGTCGCGTCCGGGTCGGTGACTGCGCGCGCGATCGACGTACACGATCTCGGTGCCGTCGAGTACGGCGAGGCTCACGGTAAAAGAGCTCTGCGAGCGCAGACGTGCGATGTAGAGGTGAGCGTGCTCGCGTAGGTTGGTCGTGCTCTGAGCGGACATGCCGAGGCCGGTGACGCGCAACGCGAGCCGATAGCCGTGCGAGGAGTCCTGCGTGACGTATCCAAGCGCGAGCAGAGTCCTCAGATAGCGGTTGGCCGTCGGCTGGCTCATCTCCAGCTCATCAGCGATGTCCACGGCCCTGAGCACGGCGCGCTCAGATGTAAAACATGCGAGGACCGCTAGGCCCCGCTCAAGTGACTGGGAGTAACTGGGTCCCGCCAATGCCCACATATGTTCGATCCCTTCGCATCATGTAATCCATTAGACATAGATGCTGGGCCTTTGGTGCGCGTGTGGCTAGGGACCTTGAAACTAGTATCCGGGTGACTACAGGTTTGATCCGGTTGACCATGTGGGTTTGACCCGGTGACCACGGCACGTTTGGCCTCGGTGACCATGGGCGTGTTTGGCCGGCGATCCCACTGGCGCGTCGCGTTCGGTCAGGTTCGTCCTCGTGCGAGGGCGCGGCGTGTCTTGAAGAAGAGCAGCGCGGGAGCCGCGTCGCCGCCCATCGTGTCGAGAACCGCGCGTGTGGCGAGGCCTACCTCGGGCGCGGCGGCCTGCGGCGCGGAATGGAAGAACGCGGCCATCGCCGCGAGTATCAGGGCGTGGTTGGGAGCGTCGGGGAGCGAGCGGATCGCGCGCAGCGCTTCGATCGCCATCATCCGTACCCGTTCTGCGGTCTCGCGCGGAGAACCGTAGTAGTCGACCAGGCTCCTCTGACCCTCGATCCGATCCTTGCGCTGGTCGATGATGCCGTCGAGCAGCGTGCTGAGCGCGCCAATCCACGGAAAGTAGGCGTGCTCGAGCGCGGCGGCACGCTCTGGACGCATCGTTGGATCCGCCGCGGCGGCGATCAGAGCGAGCACCGACAGCTGTGACCCGGCGGCGGCGCCTGTCTCCCACCATCGCAGGTCCGTGCCGGGCGCGGACTGCGAGCGCGCCCAGTCGGTGAAGGCGGCGTATGAGCCATTCCCATCCCCGTGGTTGAGGCTCTGGTAGGCGGTGACTCGCGCCAACGCTCCGCGCACGGGTGCAGCGACGGCCGTGAACGAGGGCAGCGAGACGATCGCCGCGCGACATGTGTTGACCAGGCCTTTCAGATAGCCCGCGTCGTCTCGCCATGCGTGGAAGGCGTAGTAGTCGGGATGGGGCTCGCTGGGCTGGAATGCCAGTAGCAGGGCTTGGTTGAGGGCCCAACCGTTGGTGATCGGATCGGCGCTTGGGAGCTCGACTATCGTGTCGAGATAGTCAAATGCGATCTGAAACGCGGAGATCGCGCGCACCAATTTCAAACGGACATGTGTGGGTGCGAACACCGCAAATGCGGCCGCGCCCTCCAGGTCGTCGCTCTTGGTTCGCTGGGCCTCGAGCGCCGCGCCGCGTAGCACACGATCTGGGATCTGCTCGGCGCGTCGCCGCCAGGCCCGTAGCTCTGCGCGGGCAAGCGGGAAAGCACTTAGCCAGTAGCGTCGTGTCGCTCGGGCGAACGCGACCGAGCGGACAATCCGTTTGCAGCGTCGTGGCGCCACGTGTCATCCGTCCGACGGCGCGCCGCCATCGCGGCCGTCACTCCTGGAAGCTGAGGCTCGGCGACACGCGTGCGGCTGAGAGACCTGGTGCGGCGAGTACCGCTAGAGCGATTCCGACCACGAGCGCGAAGGTGAGCAGCACTTGTGTGGCGCCGACTGAGAATGGCGCTGGGAAGTCGGTCGTCAACCTGAGCCAGCGATCGGCGAGCGCGTGACCATAGATTCCGAGCACCGCTCCGTTTGCGCATCCGACGACTAGCAGGATCACGCTCTCCAACAACAGCGAGCGCCACAGCTGGAATTGGTCGTATCCCCAAGTCTTCATCGCCGCGAGGCGCGCGCGACGCTGCCAGATGGCCGCGCCCAGTGAGGCCGCGACAGCCAGTGCGCCCGTGACCAGCAGCAGAGTTGATATCTCGCCAAGGCTGCTCAGACCTTGTCGAACGGTGCGATCGGTCTGCGCTTCGCGTTCGTGCGCCGTCTGGACAGATAGTCCGGAGTTTCGTCCAAGGGCTGCCTGCACGGCCCGCTTACCGGCGCTCGTCGTGACGCCGGGTCCCAAATTGATTTCAAACGCGCTTGGATCGTCCGTCTTCCATCCATGCAGGTAGTCGGCGCTTGAGAGGGTGATCGCGCCGGCGGGCCATCCGAGGTTGGTCGTGATCGCCGCCACACCCAGTTGCAGAGATCCAGACGGCGTGGGAAGCCTAAAGTGTGCGCCGACGTGCAGACCTCGTTCGGTCGCAAAGCCATCTGAAATGGTTGCCCAGCCGCCGTCGCGGATGAGCTCACTTGCGTGAGCGAGATTGCCTTGCACAAGCTGGGAGGACTGAATTATGGTCGCTGTCTTGGGGCTGTGGACGCGAATCATCATGAGGTTGTCGCCGACGTCGAGCAGCGCGCCCTGGTCGGCGCGAACAGCCGCGACTCCCGGCGCGCGTTCGATCGCGCTCTGGATGGCGCGCGGATGGAAGCTGTCTGTGTTGAACACATTAGCCCCAGTTGTTACCCAAATATCGGCTGTTCTCTCATATTGTGCGATAGCACCTTCGAGACCGTGGGTCAGATCGGCGCGCGCGCCGCCGATCGCGAGGCTTCCGTAGACGGCGAGTGCCGCGATCGCGGCCACCGCGATCGAGCGTGTGGCCGTTGCCTCCAACTCGACGACGGCGATCGAGAGCACTCCTTTGGAACGTTCGCTCAATGGTCCGAGCGCTGCCAGCGTGGCGGCGTAGCCGATCGGGACCAGGCAAACCGCCACGATCGCGAGCAGCACCCCCCCAACGATCGTCAGTCTGGGGGCCACGAGAGCGAGCACCGTGACGATCACGATCAGAGCGCAGCCACCCAGCGCGAGCGTGACGGTAAGATTTCCGGGGATACTCTGCCCCGCCTCGCCCTGCTCGTGCGTGACGGTGTCGGTGGCGTCTACTGCGCGCAAGTCAAAGAGGGGACGCACAGACGCCAGCAGAGCGGCCAGTATGCCACACGCGACAGCTATCGCGACGGTTGATGTTGTGATTAGTCGTTCAGATCCGATCGGAAATGCCGCCGTCAAGTAGCTCGGGATCTGCCCGAAGAGCGTGTGAGCGAGTATGTCGCCGAGCGCGATCCCGATGACCGATCCGATTACCCCGAGAATCAGCGCTTGCACCGCGAGGAGCAGGATAATTTGAGCTGGGTCATAGCCATACGTGCGCAGCTCGGCGACAAAGCGGCGTCGTTCGGGCACGGTCAACAACATTGCGTTGAGCGCGAGCAGAAATCCGACCATGCCTGCGATGGCGGCGAACAGTGTGGTTGACTGCCGGTTGGGCTTGACAGCAACCTCCAGGAGACGCAGCTCATTGTCTGCGGGTGTCACATTGATCCTGTTGCCGGCGAGTGCGCGAAGCTCACTGTCAACCTTCGCCCGCGAACCGGGCCGCACCTCGACGAGGACATTTGTGACACGGTTTGTGTAACCGGTCAATCTTTGCGCTGTTTTCAAGAGCGCGATCGCGACGGGGCTTGCGGCTATCGCGCCTATTGTCTGCCCGCCGAGCACGGCACCGACGCGAACCGGCTGAAGTTTGCCGTTTGCGCGCAGGAATACTGTCTGGTCTGGATGGGCGCCAATCGTTTCGGCCACGCTCGACGGGAGCCCGACGCCACCGGAGATCAACATGGGCGCGCCCGAACCAAGGTCGCGGGTTGCCACGGCGCCCAGCGCAAGCTGACCGGCGGTCACTCCGATCAACTGGATCGGCTCACTGCCATGTGGCCCAACGATCGCGATGTCCTCCAGCAATAGGGGCGAGGTTGCTTGCACTCCCGGCAGCGTCTGCGCGCGCCGAGCAAGCGCTTGGCTGAAGCCCTCTTGTGAGCGCGCGGCGAGCTGCAGCTGCGCCGAGCCAACCAATTGGTGAACAAGGCTGCTGACGCTGCCCTCGATGCTCGCGTTGGCGACGAGCACACCAAACACTAGCGCCACGCCGACGGCGATCCCGGCGGCTGCCAGCAGCTCCTGCGCGGCGCGCGTGCGCAAGCGCCATGCGTACAGCGTGAACGGCAGACGCATGTTGAGCCCGGCGATCGTGGGCATCCTGATCTTCATGCGAGCGCGCTTTCCAGCTCGGTGTCCAGTCCATCGATCAGGTGTCCGTCGCGCAATGTGAAGACCCGGTCGGCGAAGCGTTGTGCTTGCAGGTCGTGAGTCACGAGCAGTCCCGGGATTCTTTGCGTATGGCAGATCTCGCGTAGCAGCCCCAGGATTTCGTGCGTTCGGTGGCTGTCGAGGTTGCCGGTGGGCTCGTCGGCGAGCAGCAGGTGAGGATCGCCGGCGAGCGCCCTTGCGATCGCGACGCGCTGGCGCTCGCCCATGGAGAGCTGCGCTGCCCTGTGATCAATACGTTGACCGAGCCCGACTCGCTCCAACCACGGACCCACCGTCTGCTTGGCTTCGCGCAGGCTGAGACCGTCACACATGAGCTTCAAAGCGGCGTTGTTGATGGTGGATGCGCCGGCCAACAGGTGAAAGGACTGGAACACGAACCCGACATCCCTGCGTCGATAGCGTGCGCTGTCGCGCGCCGACAGCCCCGATATCTCCCTGCCGGCGAATAACACGTGGCCGCTGTCGGGCGCGAGCAGTGCGGCTGCGATCAGCAAGAGCGTCGTCTTGCCCGATCCACTTGGGCCGTAGAGCGCGACGAGTTCCCCGGGCGCGACTGTCAAAGAGACACCGTCTACGGCTCGCACGACCTCCTCGCCGGCGGCGTAGTGCTTGACGACCTCGCGCAGCTCGAGCGCGCTCATGAACGCGCGTTGTTTACACGGCGCGCGCTGGATACGGGCGGGTCGGGAAAGGGCACAATCACACCATCTTGGTCCATCGAGCGCACTGTGCCGCTTGAGATGGCCATTGTGCGCCGTGCGCCCGTGAGCGCCGCCAGGTCCTCCGAGGCGATCACAACCGCGAGGCCCCTGTCGTTGCCGAGCGATCGCAGCAGCGTGTAGAGCTCGTCGCTCTCCAGTGGGCTCGGCAGCACGGCCGGCTCATCCACCAGCAGCAATCGTGGCTCACGCACGAGCGCCATCGCAATGCCCACCCGCAGACGCTCTCCGAGCGTCAGCTGGTCTGTCCACAAGTCGGCGCTGTCAGCGGCCTCGGCGCGGACCAGCGCCTTGCGTGCACGGGTTCTCGCTTCGCGCATCGACGTGCCGTCGCTCGCGCAGGCGGTCGCGACCAACTCGACCACGGGACGAACGATCTGTGTGCGCCAATCGGAGGAGACGAGCGCGATACCACCGCTGCGAAGCAGCCGCGCACGCGCACGCGCCGACATGTCCACCAAGCGCTCGCCGGCAAAGCTGACCTCGCCCGAGCCGGGCTGCTCCATGCCCGCCATCAGACGCAGCAGCGTGGACTTGCCCGAGCGCTTCGGACCCCACACTCCCACGAAGTCACTCTCCTGAATGACGAGCGACACGCTGTTCAGCACGAGCATCTCACGCCGCCCTTCGACGTAAGACTTGGTCACCTGCGTGAGCGAGAGCAAGGGCGCCATCCTCACCGCCCCGTGCCTATGACCCGATCAGGTCGAGGATCGTGCGACGCGACACGTTGACCCACATCAACTCGCCGCTGATCTGCTGAAGGGACGCTTCGCGCACCAGATACATCATCGCGGCGCGCAGCGATTGCCGGGCCGGCAAGCCCGCCTGTATCTCAACGCGCTTGGCGAACAGAGCCCGCTCATGTCCGTTCAGCACTTCGAGCAGCTTTGGAAGGTCCTCCGGCCGAGCGACGATCATGCGGGCCTGCAGCTGCGCCCGTGCGTGCTCGAGCGGCGGGCGACTGTCCATCCATGCCGCGATCACAGGCTCAGCCGAGGGTGTCGCGTGGTAGACGATCCGAGCCGAGCTGGTCTCGCTGGAAGGATCCGAGCAGATCAGCCCTTCCGCCTGCAACGCACGCAGCATGCGGTACAGACTCGGACGGACGATCGTCCAGCTAGGTCCCAACTGTCGCTCCAGCCGGTTCGCGAGCTCGTAGCCGTAGCTTGGTCGCTGCACGAGCAAGCCAAGCACCGCCCCCTTGAGCGGAGATTGATTCGTAGATATCGCCCGATTGCTCACGAAGGCCATGGTCTCTAGCTGCTCGAATCCTCCCGAAGGAAGATACTACAGGAAACCACAGTGCGCGGCCTGCTGAGCGGGGTGCTCAGGTCGATGGAGCGCAGCGTCGATAGGGAAATGATGGACGCCTCCTCCTACGCGTTCCACTACGGCGTCCAGCGCACCCGCGCCACCCTGCGCACCTGGCGGCAGCGGCCGCTGCCCGTGATCGGCGGCTGGGTCGCCGGGTCGAGCCTCGCGGCGACCGGACTGTTGTGTGCCGTGCTGCTCGTCTCCGCGCTATCGGTCGGCAGCGTGCAGATCATTCAACTGGGTCCCCCGTTCGCGGTGGGCGACTTCGCCGATGTCGCCGAAGTGCTTTCGCACAACCTGCTGGTGCTCGCCCTGCACGCGATGGCCTGCTTCGCGGGTTTCATCGCGGGCAGTTCGCTGCCTTTGCAAGCGGAGGGTAAGCGCGGCGTCTCGCGCTGGGTGCACGTCCACGGCGGGCGTATCGCGATCGCGTTCGTGGCGTGCGCCACCGCCTTTTCACTGTGCGCCCAAGCGTACGTGTTGGGTCACACGCTCGCGGGCGTAGCGGACTTCTTGAGAGTCTCGCCCGCGCTGCTGCTGCTCGGTGTGCTGCCCCACGCGATCCCGGAGCTGATCGCGCTGTTCCTGCCGCTGGCCGCCTGGATTATCGCCAGTCGCCGAGGCGAGTGGGATCAGCTGCTCGCCGCCACCGTAGTGACGGTCGCGATCGCCCTGCCGACGCTCGTCGTGGCCGCGCTCATCGAGGTGTACATTTCACCGCACTTGTTCACCGCACTGACCGGCATTCACCCGCCGGTCGTGGGCATGTGGCATGGGGAGATCGTGCACGTTGGGGCGTGATTGGGCCGGCTCCCCAGCCCTCAGCGAAGCTCAACTGCTCGGACGATGTATGTACCTTGCCATCGTCACGCAGAATGATTCCGATACACAGGAGACGGAGCCCATATTGTCTTCAGTGTCGATTACACTCGCCTACCATTAGGCCAAGCGAATTCGTATAACGGAAAAATGCCTGAAAATTGATGTTTCTGCCCCGAGATCCAGCGTCTCCCGGTCGTTGAGTGGGAAAAGCCATTTTGCGCCGCTGGTCGGAAAGATTCTGGATATGGCGTAATCTTTCCCGTAAGATCGGTGGACGCGAAAATTTCGAAAACTGGATGAGGGCTGTGAATCGAAACGACCCGGAAGGGCCGAGAGCTATCGGCGCCGCAGAAGCTCAGGGAGAGGTGGTGGAGGATGCCGGGTCGCCGGCTGGGTGGCTGGTACTGGCATTGATCATCGAGCGGCCCAGCCACGGCTACGAGCTCCACCAACGCTATGAGGCGCGGTTCGGCGCGTTTCTGGCGCTGAGCAAGTCAAGTCTCTATACGGTGCTCGATCGGCTGCACGATGCCGGAATGATCGAACAGATCGTGCTCGAGCCGGTGGGCCAGCCTCGCCGACAACATAACTTGCGTCGCAGCTACCGCGCCACTCGGGCGGGCGTGCTGGCGTATCGTCGCTGGGTCGCCGAGCGGATGGGCGACGATCCGCAACGGCCTCAATTGCTCGGACGGATCGCAACGGCGAGTCTGCTTGGGCTGGATGCGCTGCTGGAGGTCATCGACCGCTACGAGAACGAATGCCTGCAGACGATGAAGGCTTTGCCCACTGCCGACCCCGAGCAGGCACATGGCGGCGCGACGGAGCTCATAGAGTCGCTGGTCGTAGACCAGCGCCGTCGTGAGATGCGCGCTCGCGTAGATTGGGCGATCTACGCTCGTTCAACTAGTTCGCGCATACACGCGACGCTCGGCGAGCGGACGGGCAGCGGACCCATGAATCTGCTTTCGATGAGGAGTGTCGGCAAGCGCTATCGCCGCGGACGCCGGGAGTGCGTTGCGCTTAAGGACGTATCGCTGTCGGTCGAGCGTGGCGAACTCGTCGGCGTGCTCGGTACTCGCAAGTCGGGTCGCAGCACGCTCCTGCGGATCGCCGCGGGACTTGAGCGCCCCGACCACGGTGTGGTTTGCTTCGAAGGCGAGGATCTGTCAACCGCCGAGAATGTCATTGGACGACGCATCGCTTACTGCCGCACATCCTTCTCAGAGTTGGAGGGAGCGCGGATTCTCGACCATGTCGAAGCGGGTCTGCTCGCCCAGCGTGTCGCGCCACTTTCAGCAAGGCGAGCAGCGGAACGTACGCTCGCGCGTGCAGGTGTAGCGGACTGTGCTCGCATGGAACCGTGCGAGCTGGATGGAGCCGAGCGCGTGCGCGTCGCCATCGCACGGGCGTTGATGTCTTCGCCGGCGCTGCTTGTCATCGACGAGCCGACCGCTGCGGCCGGACTGCTCCAGAGCGATCCGATACTGCACCTGCTTCGTTTGGTCGCCGACGAAGGCACCACCGTCTTGATGAGCACAGGCGATGCCACGTGTCTATCGGGAGCTGATCGCGCTATGTCGCTGGACGAGGGCGAGCTCCGTGGCGAGCTGCAGCCCCCAGAGGTGTATGTCCGCCGACTGCGTCCTGTTCCCCGCTGGGTTGGGACTGAGCCGGAAGCTGACGCTGGATGAGCGGGTGCGGACAGTGTCTAGCGTGAGCCTCCTGCAGCTCCAGGGAGTTGTCAAGTACTACGCCGATGTCAGCGAGGTTGTGCGGGCGGTCGATGATGTAACAGTCGCGATCGAACCGGGGGAGATGCTTGCGCTCTACGGTCCTTCCGGTTCGGGCAAGTCCACGCTCCTTCTGCTGGCGGCGGCATTGCTTAGCCCCGACGAGGGGACCGTCCACTTCGACGGTAGGGACCTGGCGGTCCTGTCGGGCGCAGAGCTGGCCGACTATCAGCGGCGCGAGGTCGGCTTTATCTACCAGTCTTTCCATCTGATGAGCGGCGTGCCGGCGGTCGAGAACGCGGCGGTGAAGCTACTGGCGGATCGCGTCTCACTGAGGGACGCTCGGAGCACGGCCGCGAACTGGCTTGAGCGGGTGGGTCTCGGACATCGCCTGGACCATACGCCCGAGCGGTTGTCCGGTGGCGAGCGCCAGCGCGTAGCGATCGCGCGGGCGTTGGTAAACGAGCCTCGTTTGATCCTCGCTGACGAGCCGACAGGAAGCCTCGACACGCGCCGCGGGCTGGAGATCCTGCGCTTGCTGGCTGACATCGCACACGAGCAGCAGGCCGCGGTGCTGCTGGTCACGCACGACCCGCAGGCGGCTGCGATTGCCGATCGGGTGTATGGGCTGCGTGATGGGAAGCTCTTGGAGCGCGGCTCGGTCACCGAGTTCTCCGAGTCCTCTGTGTCGGCACCATCGGCTCGGCTGGCACGCGGGATGTAAACGGCGTGCGGTTCTCAGCACTCGTCTACTTCTACGGTCGGCGCCTGCGCACCCGTCCGGTTCAGGAGGCGCTCGCCGGTCTGGGGATCGCTATCGGAGTCGCGCTCGTGTTCGCGGTGCAGGTGGCCAACAGCAGCATCACCAGCGGCAGCAGCCAGATCGTTCGGAGCATCGTCGGAGCCGCGAACCTGCAGTTGAGCGCGCGCAGCTCCGCTGGATTTAACGAACGACTGACCGCTCGCGTGCGGGCGCTGCCCGGCGTCGAGCAGGCCGCCCCGGTGCTCGACTTGAGCGCGACGGTCCAGAGACCCGGGGGCAGCACGATCGCGGTGCAATTGGTGAGCGCCAACCTCACGCTCGCGGCCCTCGATGGCCTGGCTCGCAACATTCCGCTTGAAAATCTTTCGTCTGACGCGGTGATGCTACCGAGTGCTACTGCGCACGAGCTTGACGTGTCAACGACGCTCGGACCAGCAATATCAACGCCAAAGCCAGTGGTTTCACTACGCGTGCGAGGACGCACGCTGCCGGTGACCGTTGGTGCCGTGCTTGGCGCTGACACCGTCGGTGCGCTGTCAAACGCAATAGCCGTGATTGCCCCGCTGCGCCTGATCCAACGGGTCGCCGATCTTCAAGGTCGCGTCACCCGCGTGCTCGTCCAGTCAAGACCTGGAGCACAGAACAAGGTAAGCCGCGAGCTTGAAAAGCTCGCAGACGGGCGACTTACGGTTGGGCCTGCGACCGAAGATGTACAACTGCTCGAGCAAGCGACGATCCCAAATACACAGGCGACGGGTTTCTTTGCGTTCGTCAGCGCTCTGGTTGGAATGTTGCTCGCATTCAATGCGATGCTGCTCAGCGCACCGGAGCGCCGGCGCGTGATCGCCGACCTGCGCATCCAGGGAGCGCGGCCAAGGAGCCTCGTGAAGCTGCTGCTCTTCCAGTCGCTTTGTCTGGGATTGGTCGCTTCGGTCGTGGGGATACTGATCGGCGATTTGCTTTCGCGCAGTATCTTCCACGTAACCCCCGGCTATCTTGCCGCGGCGTTTCCGCTGGGCACCCAGACTGTGATTGGATGGCAACCGGTGGTGTTTTCTCTTATTGGAGGGGTCCTGGCCACATGCCTAGCCGCCGCCCCGCCCTTGCTGGACCTACGTCGCTCACGCGCGGTCGACGGCGTGTATTTCGAAGAGGGCGAGCCAGGTCAGGCCATAGCCATGCGCGTGCGCATACAGCTCTTTGCGGCAGCAGCGATACTCGTCGGAACCACCAGCGGCGTCCTGCTACTGGACCCATCCGCGGTAATAGTCGCGACGCTGGGTTTGGCACTGGCGACCTTGATGGCGATCCCGTTCGCCTTTACTGTAATGGTAGGCGTAGCGGAAAAGATCGCTCTACGAACAAGCTTGCTGAACATGCTGCTGATTGCACTGAGGGCGTCGAGGGCGACCACAGTTCGCTCGCTGGCGCTCTCCGCAACGGGTGCTATCGCTGTGTTCGGCAGCGTCGTCGTGGAGGGTTCGCAACACGACCTCCTCAATGGCCTGTACGGAGCCTACTCCCAGTACGTATCGACCGCTGATCTGTGGGTGACAAATCAGCGCGACGAACTGGCTACAAACAGCTTCCCCGAGCACAATCTCCCGACCCGTATCGCCCACGTCCCGGGAGTTATCGCAGTACGCCCCTATCAGGGAGGATTTCTTAATCTCGCTGGCCGTCGTGTATGGGTTATGGCGCGATCGCCTGCTGTACGTGAAATGTTCCCCGCAGGCCAGATCCTACAGGGTAGTCCGGCATTGGCGATGGCGAGACTACGCAGTCGTGGATGGATAACGGTCTCCCAGCAGATTGCGCAAGCGGCTCATGTAAAACTCGGACAGATACTCACGCTTCCGAGCCCGACAGGTCCCGTCGACTACCGTGTTGCAGCGACAACAACCAACCTCGGATGGGCCTCTGGCGCGATCGTGCTCAACGACTTCGACTATCGGCGCGCGTGGGCCACGACGGACCCGACCGCGCTTGAAATAGACGTCGCAGGAAACGTGAGCCTCCTCGCAGTCAAGCGCGCTGTCGAAGGCGTGGTTGGGCGCGATGGCGGGCTTAGGGTGCAAACCAGCGCCGGGCGTGCCGCGCAGGCAGACATGCTCGCACATGAAGGACTCAGCCGTTTGACGCAGATATCTCTGTTGCTGATGATTGCCGCCGCAATGTCAATGGCTGCCGCGATGGGTGCCTCTATCTGGCAGCGACGCCGGTCGCTTGCGTCCCTGCGGATACAGAGCTTCCGTCCCGCTCAACTGCGTGGCGTGCTGCTTTACGATTGCGCCTTGGTCCTTGGTACCGGTTGTTCGATGGGTCTTCTCACCGGCGTCTATGGACACCTCTTGAGCGACCATTTCCTGAGACTCACAACTGGCTTCCCAGCCCCGTTTTCACCCGGGGGCATGCAGCTCTTCCGGACGGCGTTGATCGTCGTGCTCGCTGCACTCGTTGTGCTGATCGCTCCAGGCTATGTCGCATCGGAGGTTCCACCGACACTCGCCCTGCAAGATTAGTGCGCCCTGGAGAGCGGTTGAATCTTCGAAGCGGGCCGTGTGGATACTCAACTATTACATTGGTAGAAGCTACCAGCTAACGGCAAGATGGCGAGACGTAGTGGCGCTGCTGAGCGCAGGCGCCGTTTACTGGCTGGCCATCTATCCCCAGGTGCGGCGCGAACTGTTCGTGTGGGAACAGCACGCCCGGATGATCCCCGACCCGGTGCTGCGAGCGCAGGCACTCCACAAGCTCACCGTCGAGCGACTGAACCCGGAGGCAGCCGCGTTCTTTGCTGTGCTTGCGCCCCGTCAGGGGCGAGCTCGCGTGGTCCGCCTCATCCTCGCCTACCAGCTCCTCTATGACTATCTCGATGGGGTCAACGAGCTACCGGGATGCACCAATCTGCAAACCGGGCTGCGGCTGCACTGCGCGCTCGTTCAACGGAGTGCTGCCTGAGCAGCCACTGCACGACTACTACTTACACAACTCCATACAGGATGACGGTGGGTACGCGCACGCGCTCACAGAGACCTGCAGATGCGTCCTGCCGACATTGAGCTCAGCGGCCGACATTACGTCGCTGCTGGCTCACGCCGCCGAGCGTTGCGGGCAGGCTCAAAGCCACAACCACGCTACCGTCTCAGAAGGCGATCGTGGACTCATAGAGTGGTGTGAGGAGCGCGCGCAGGGCAGCCACTATCTATGGTGGGAGTTGGCGGCGGGCGGGATCTCCTGTCTGGCGATCCACGCATTGTTCGCGCTTGCGGCAGACCCGCAAAGCACAATCACCGATGCGCTGTTGCTCGACGCGGCCTACTTCCCGGCAATCTGCGCGATCAGTGCCCTGCTCGACAGTCTTGCCGACCACCACAGCGACGCCGGAACGACCAACCACAGCTTCACCGCGCGCTATCGCGACAGCGCCCATGCCGCGGAACGGCTGGTCACGATCACAATGGACGCCGGCGAACGAGTAGGCAGATTGAACCACCACCGACGTCATATCGTCATCCTTTCGGGAATCGTCGCCTTCTATCTCTCCTCACCCTCGGTACGAGTCGGGTTCCCAGCCCACGTGGCAGACAACCTTATGCGGTGCGTAGGACCGATCACGCGACCAATGCGAGCAGTTATGCGACTCCGACGACACGCCCATCACGCTAAATAGTCCGGTGCCCGAATAGTCCAGCACGGGACTATTCAGGGCTCGCCTTATATGGGGCGTCGTGGACCGGCACCATCCAGGTGTCATGCCAACGACTCGACAAGCTGAAATTGAGGATGAGCTCTGTAAGTGTATGGACGATATAGAACCACCGAGTAAGCACAACCAATTTGAACCACGCGTCTCAGCAGACGCGAACCCGCGGCTATCGCGGTCACTTGAATACGGGGTCGCGATCCTTGAGAGCTTCACCGCCGATCGCCCTAGGTTGGGCGTATCTGATATGGCCGCTATTATGGGCATCAGCCGCTCCACGATCCACCGTTACGCGATCACGCTTGTTCGGCTTGGATTTCTCGAGCAGGACGGCGGGCGCAAGTACCGTCTTTCGCGAGGCGCGATGCTGATGGGCAGCAATGTCATTCACACTGTACGTTTGGAGACATCTGCTCGTGTCATTCTTGAAGCCTTGCGAGAGAAGACCCGCGCTACGGTCAGTCTAGGTGTACTTGACAGGACCAACGTTGTCTATATAGAGCGGCTTTTCAGTCACGGGACAGGCCAGTATGAAGCCGATTTGGGTCTCGGTGTGGGCGCGCATGTGCCCGTCTATTGCACCGCTATCGGCAAGGTGTTGCTCTCGACTCTCGGTCAAGACGATCAACTCATGATCCTCGAGGGGCTGAGTCTCACTCAATATGGTCCTAATACGATCACAAACAAGCAAGAGCTCTTCGCCGATCTTTTACAGACGCGCCTCCTCGGGATCTCTACCTGCGATGAAGAGCAAGCACAGGGCGTACGGTCAATAGCCGTCGCTGTACCCGATCCCGGCGGGTCAAGATCGATGGCAATCAGTGTTACCATTCCCGCACATTTGCAGACCGTAGAGGCACTGAGCTCGACGTTTGGTTCGACTCTCAAGATGGCAGCCGCACAGATATTTGCGCAACTGAAGAAGCAAGTTACCGAGGTATAAACTTGATCTGGTCCTTTTGATGGATTGGCGCGAGCCTCGCTGGGCTATCCACAGACCGACAACGCGATCACATCGCACGCCACGCCCATGACACTCAACAATCGCTGAAGCTCATAACTACACGGACCCCCTGTACGATGACCAACCTCACACATCAATTGCCGCTTCGATTGGCCAGCCGACGAGCCCCATGACTCGTCTTTCATCCAGCTAACTCAGGATCAAAATATTCTATCCTCAAGAATGATTCCTTTTACCAGACGGTGCGGCTGGGATCGGCCTCTAGCCCTGACACCTTCAGGCCAAGATCAAAGCACTGGATCGTCGTCTCTCTTCTGCGGGTGGTCTTGGGGGCCGCGAGTGACGTCTACGACGACCGCAACCGGGGCGATCCGTAGGTACTAATGGGACCCGGTGAATGGGTCGGTCAGACCACCCGGCTCACTTCATGGGAACCCCGTCATCACCTTCAAGACCTCGACCTACTTCAACCGCGGAGCAATGAAAGAAATCTCGCCAGCGCCTCAAACTTTTCCTTAGGGAGTCCCCTGAATGACGGCATCGGTGGGGAAGTATCAATAAGACTCTTCTCAATTTCCTCTTCTGAAAGCTCGGCGCCAACATGAGTCAGTTCCGAACCAGGGCCTGAATTTCCCTGTGGACCTATACGGTGACATGCTAGACAGCCGGTAGAAACGAAGACCTTATCGCCATATTCGAACACCGCCTGCTCACGTTTTCCGGCCCGTTGAACAAAGCTAGGAGCAGATATAAGGCTGGGTAAGCCGCTAACCGCAGATCCACCGACTAGCAAGAATGCTCTCTGAACAACAGAGCTGCAGTATCTGTGGTAAATGCCGTGAGGACAGCTACCAACTACACCGAGTATCGAGTGTGTGGCCACACGCCACTTACCATCCAGATAGTCTAGCCTAATTGGCGCCGCTAGACTTTGGGCTCCGTCCCGATACAAAAGTATCGCAGTTGCATAGTCGCTCTCCAACTTCACATCGATCACCTTAAATGTAAATGCCCCAACCGAGCGTGGGACCCTCTCTGCGAACGGCACCTTAGCAAGGACCGCAGCTACCCGTACGTCGCACTGACCGTTTTGTGAAGAAGGTATGGCAAGTTCAGCCGCGATCTTAGGTATGAACGAACCACAGAGCTTACCTGCATTCCCATGCCAGAATGCAATGTATGGTGCACGTGCAGCTGCCCGAACGGCTTCATATCTATTTATTTTACCGCAGCCCAAAATCACCAGCATAGCAAACACAGGTACTAGCCCTGTCACTCCAGCACGCCAGAACAGATAAACCAATAACCAAGATCTGATTAGCACTTTATATCGTTTTTTATTTCTTCTCAAAGGATCTCTCCTCCAATCTCTCGCTCGCTTCTCGTGGCGTCGAGCCACAACCTGTCAACGCATCAACACACTGAGAAGCTGAGGTGAATTAAGCAACGCCACAAGCTCCCTACCAGTTTTGCTACCAAGCGATGGATCTTGGACATTTGCTCTGCACCCCGTGCTGCGTATCCCAGCTCCACCAGCGCTAACAACGCGCACGCCATATGCACCCTCGCGATACCCCGATCGATACTCGATCCGCGCACGTTCCGGCGACGCACGCCATAGACACATAGAGGTCTCCGATTGTTCGGGCAACGGGGGACAATCGGGGCCGACCTCTCCGGTTGCGCCCCCCACGGTGTCGCGAGTCCGCACGAAAGGCGTCATCGCACCGCTTGAGGTGGCGCCAGATCCGGAAGCGTCCGTGCAGGGTCACAAAAGGCTCTTCCTCATTATGCAGCACCTCTAGTAGATCAGATAGATCACTCATCACAGAACCTAATCAAGTCGATGAGCCGTACTCACCTTCCCAGCGCTAGATGAATCGTGGCCCGTAGATGTTCGAGCAACGTCAAGCGCTGTGGGAGCCCCTTGCCCTTAGCGATGACGAGCCATGCGCCTGGTAGCCGACGAGCGACGGTTTCTCCTTCGACTCCCGGCGCCTGGAAGACCCCGGGATGTTTCGCCAGTTGTTTCATCTCCGGCAGCGGAGCCGGCGTTGCGCCGGGACGCGCCGCGTCGAGCAGCACATCCGCCGCGAGCGGCCTGTTGTCGAGCAGGTAGGAGACACTCACGCAGTCTACGAATTCCCGGCCGCGCACATCCCGGTGAGGCCTGACCGCGGTCATCACACCCCCTCCTCCGAACACCAGTCCCACGAGACCCCTGGCCACGAGGCTACAGACGCCCTTTGGCTCACGCTGCGAACGCCCCCAGCTTCGGCTGACGACATGAAATTCAAATGGCGGGCCGGGAGCGCGCGTCTGCAGGATCGGCTCGCCCTTCGCGTTCAGCCCGGTAAAGCGCGAGCGAGGGAGGGGTAGAGGCACGGGAATCTTGGTTCCAAACAAGCTACGCTCATTCTGACTCGACTCGCCGCGCAGTTCGACGACCACGGCACGCAAATTGTCGGGCAGCGCTGCCTCAGCGTGCACCGCGATCGGCGCGTCGCCTTCCAGCGAGACGGCCGCGACTTCGCTCGTAGTGAGTAGGGTCGCTCCTCTCACAGCCTCTGATGAGGAACTATTACCGCGTACTATATGGATCCGTAGACCGCTCCAATCTTCGATGACGATCGGGCCTTGGAACACCGGCAGATGAAACGTTGAGCACCCGTCCCCCGCTTTTGTTGTCACACACCAGCCGCCATCACCGGCCCCGGTTGACGGTAGCAGGAGGACCTTTTCGTGGCTCGCCACGAGGGTGCCTCGTCTTACACCCGTCCGGGATACATGCCCTGCGGACCCTGCACAAGACGCTGCGGCGAGCGGGCAGGCGCCAACCGCGAGCACCGCCAAGCCTCGACACAGCAGCCACGTGTGGTTAGGCCGGCGTGCTCGCCGCGTCGCCATCGCTGCGTTCCGCCCGCTCTTCTCGCTCATCGTGTTGCCTGACAGCAATTCACTGCCCCACACGAGCCCTCGAGTGGCCTGACTATCCAGTATCGCACAGTCGCCAATGCAATCTTTGACCGCAGGAGTGCATCGTCCACAGGACAGTCCGGACCCACTATATTTGTGAGGCGAGCCATCAGCTGTCGCCGACCGTTTACTGACCCAGGTAGAGCCATCTGTTGCGCATCCCCTCGGGTTTTGTCACTCTCTCTCGGAGATATACTAAATCCAAACTCCCCCGCTCTCGCGGCGCTCTGCAACTCCCCAAGCTCGGGAGCATGACAGAGGAGAACATTCCACCTCTCCTCTATATCCAAAGAAGCAAAGCCATCTAGCCTTGCCAGTCGTGCAAACTCGCCAGCCGACAGCGGGCTGATCGTCGTGCCATCCCTCGCTGCAATGAGCAGCCGATAAGTGGTGTTAGCCCACAGTGACTCCAAATGCTCCCCGTTTTGCCGCGTACCCAGAGCAGCGTATCGCAGGGTCTCCCTATTCCCTCCCGCAGATCGCACAAGTTCCTGTACCGCCGCTTTGCCTTCACGCTGGTCGTCAGCAAGCGCACGTGCTAGCGCGAGGACTTTGGTGGCACTCGGTTTCAGTGCCACGAGGCGCGGAGTCGCCTCATCAAGGTCTTGGTCTCGCGTCGCACGATGAAGCACCCTCCCGACGCGAGCTATCCTCCAAATAGCGTATAGTCTGTTAAATACCACTATAATTGGACTCTTACTTTTATATTTGTCTATGCGCCGTACGTTCATTCGCGCCGCTGCACTCATCGCACCTGCCTCGCAAAACGGCACTGCGGTACTGGTGCAAGCGAGAGATGACCCAAGATGCGCCCTGCTTGACCATGTTCTATCAGCACGGCGCTCGCGGGGATCCTCGATGCAAGCACATCGAAGAAGAAACCTCCCCAGCGTTCTCGAGCCCTTGCGTTGAGAACGAGTACCGGTGATGTGGCTTGCCGTCCGGTGCTCAATCGCACGGTACCTGACTGTGTCTGTGGCGAAGTGCGTACCGCGAAGATCTCGTAGTTGTTCTCACACAAGACGACTCCTCGGGGATTATGTGGCGGAGAAGAAAGACACTGTTGAAATCGATCGCGGTCCGTGTCAATAAGTGTCATAAAGAACGAACACTGGAGTCGCCGTGTAAACGTCGCAGCGACATGTGCGCCGCTCGCAGTCTTACCACACTTAAAACCCAGCCCTTCACCCTTAACGCTCGGCCGGTAGTAGACGACGCCACATTCATGTTCTATATCTACAATAAAGGAGCGCGAGGTGGGAGTCAAGCTTCCCCGACGAGGTCCGCCGCCGCATCCACCAAGAAATAGCGTTACAAGAGAAAGCACGAACACTACCAAGGCTGGTCTACCTCCTATCCTGTTATGCATTGTCCCGCATCCGGTGTCGTGAATCCAAACCGTGGTACGATTTGACTGCAAGTAGTTTTGTGATGTTGCCGAGCGGGTCGTAGCTGATACCCGAGTCGATCAGAGGATCGTCGGCGTCGTAAGTCACTGAAACATACGTGCCAATTCCTCGCGTAGACGTTTAATCTCTGCTTCATCCTGGCTTTTACGTTCAAGTAGCCGCTCCAATTCCTGGCCTTGGCGTTCAAATTCTTTATAGAACGCTTCGAGTGGTTCTAATTCGCGCTTGATTTGCTTCCTAAGTCTTTCGACCTTCCGCTCCTTATCATCTCTCTCTCTCTCGCTTAGATCAGGATTCTCCAATTCCTTAAAGACCGTCATCAACGCCTCCGTAGTGCGACCTTCACGCTCACGTGCTGCAGCCGACTCGCTCAAATTCTGTATCTTACGTTTACTCGCCATCGTAATTAGTATACTCTCTCCAGAGAGAATCGCACTACCTGACCATGGTCTTGGCTGGTCACAACGCACCATCTATGGACATCGTTGTGGCACCATATAAGGTCATTACATCTCGATCTGAACCGCCCCGGCTTTTTTGGAGGTAGTTTATTGAATGGTTTGTGTTTCTCTTGTTTGCTCGTACTCGACGGGTGGTAGCCCGTCGCATGCTGTGTGTAGGCGCCTGTGGTTGTACCAGTTGACCCATTCGAGGGTCGCGAGCTCTACTTGGTCGATCGTCTTCCACGGTCCCTGACGGTTGATCAGCTCGGTCTTGAAGAGCCCGATAGTGGTCTCGGCGAGCGCGTTGTCATACCCGTCGCCAACGGATCCGATCGAAGGGTCTGCGCCAGCGTCGATGAGGCGCTGGGTGAAGGCAAAACTCGTGAATTGGCTCCCGGCGTCCGAGTGGACAACAAGCCCAGCGGTGACCGGCTGACCGTGATGGTCTCGTGCCCAGAGTGCCATCTCCAGCGTGTCGAGCACGAGGTTCGTCTTCATCGTCGTGTCTGCCTTCCAACCCACGATCCGGCGGCTGAACACGTCGATCGCGAACGCGACATAGACAACACCAGACCAGGCCGCGACATACGTGAAATCAGTCACCCAAAGACGATTCACGGCCGGCGTGTTGAAATCACGATCCACCAGGTCGGGGGCTCGCCGCGCTTGCTCATCACCGATCGTCGTGCGGCGTTTCTTGCCTCTAATAGCGCCCTGAAGGCCAGCCTCTTTCATGAGGCGCTCCACCGTGCAGCGCGCCACATCAACACCTTCCCGGTGCAGCTGCCACCAGACCTTGCGCGCACCATACACGCCGTAGTTCTCTGCGTGGACTCGCTGGATACGCTCGATAAGCTCAGCGTCGCGCCGCACTCGCTGCGACGGGTTGCGCTCACGAGCCTTGACTGCGTAATACGTTGATGGGGCGACCTCCAGAACCCTGCAGGTCGGCTCGACCCCGTACTCACCACGCAACTCATCAACCACGACGCTCACCTCCTCGGCTGCGGGTCGAGCTCCCGCGCGAAAAAAGCCGACGCGGACTTCAGGATCGGCGGATTAACCGGTCGCTGCAACGAGTTCTGTGAACTTCTCTGATGGTGTCATGTAGCCGAGTGTCTTGCGTGGACGTCCGTTGAGGCTCGCCTGAATCTGTTGGAGGTCGGCAGCACTGATGGTTGAGAGGTCGGTGCCCTTCGGTAGGTATTGACGGAGCAGGCCGTTGGTGTTCTCGTTGCTGCCGCGCTGCCACGGTGCGTGTGGATCGCAGAAGTAGATCGGGATGTTGGTTGCGATGGTGAACTCGGCGTGCTTGGCCATCTCTGCGCCCTGGTCCCAGGTGATCGAGCGACGAAGCTCGGCGGGTAGTCCCATCACGGTCTTTCGCATCGCCTTCTCGACGGCCTCCGCTGAGCGCTCGCCGCGGAGATGCAAGAGCAGCAGCATCCGGGTGGTGCGCTCCACGAGTGTCCCGACAGCGGAGCGGCCGCCCTCACCCAAGATGAGGTCGCCCTCCCAGTGGCCGGGCACGGCACGGTCCTCGGCCTCGGCGGGCCGCTCAGAGATCATCACCATCCCCGGCAGGCGACCCCGACGCTCGACCGACCCACGCGGCTTGCGGACGGTGCGGCCTGAGCGCAAGCAACGCGCCAGCTCACGGCGCAGCTCGCCGCGTCCCTGGACGAACAGTGACTGGTAGATCGTCTCGTGGCTCACCCGCATCTCCGGATCGTTCGGGAACTCGATGAGCAGCCGTCGTGCGATCTCCTGCGGCGACCAGAGTTGCTGCAGGCGACGCGTGACCTCGCACAGCAGCCTGCCGCGGCAAAGCTTGTGGGTCTTGGGGCGTCGTGCTTGCTCTCGCGCACGCTCATGAGCGTGCCACGCGGAGTACCGCTCACGTCCGCCATTGTTCTGGACCTCGCGGGTGATCGTCGACGGCGCGCGTCCGAGCGCTCGAGCGATCGTGCTCAGTGACTCATCACGACCGATGCCGAGCAGGATCCGCTCCCGCTCGGCGATCGAAAGGCAGCCCGTCCGTGGCTCCCAGCCAAACGGCTTGCCGCCGGTATGCCTCCCGCCGCGCACCATGAGCCCAACCATCGGCGCGGTGCAACCGATCTCCCTCGCGATATCAACAAGACGCCAGCCCTGCGCACGCAACCGAAACGCAAGCTGCTTCTGCTCACGACTGAGATGACCATGTCGGCCTTGCAATGGATCCCTCCCCTGATCGATGGTCTACACATCCCACAGAATCCATTGCGCTCACCGGTTGAATCCGCCGTTTCTTTCATTGCTTCGTGGTTGAAGCAGGTCGAGGTCTTGAAGGTGATGACGGGGTTCCCATAAAGTGAGCCGGGTGGTCTGACCGACCCACTCACCGGGTCCCATTACAGTGGTCGCCCAATGCCGCGCACGGAAATGTGCCAAGCCTTGAGAAGGAAGGGTTCGTTCGTTTGGTCAAGCGGGATCGCAGCCGTCGCTTGATCGGTTTGAGGCTACACCTGGGGGCTTAGCGCGTCTTCAACGGTGGGTCCGCCGGTCAAATATCAAAGCACTTTTGGATTGGAAAGCAACGCTGTCCCGGTCACGACCGTCACGTACAACATGTGGGGTGAGCCAGAAACCTCAACGGAAGCCTTTGGTCTGGTGACCCGGACGAAGAAGTTGACTTACGACGAAGCGGGCCGGCCGCTCTCAAGCGAAGAGACCTCGACATCCTCGACAAACACCGCGCTGCCGAAGGTCACCGACAGCTATAGCGAAACGACCGGGCAGCTGCTGAAGCAGAGCACAACGGTCGGCGAAGAAACACAGACTCTCACGAGCGTCTATGACCGGCTTGGTCGGCTAACGAGCTACACCGACGCGGAGAACAACACGACGACCTACGAATACGAACCTAGCGGTGATGGGCGCTTGATGAGCGTGACCGACGCAAAGGGCAGCCAGAGCTACGCATATAGCCCGACAACTGGCGTGCTTACGAAACTTTTGGATTCCGCTGCAGGCACGTTTAGCGCGAGCTATGATGTCGGGGGCGATATGACTAGCGAGACCTATCCCAATGGGATGACTGCGACCTACGCGCGCAATGCTGCGGGCGAAACGGTCGGGATCGAATACGTCAAGAGCACGCACTGCACTGAAAAATGTACGTGGTTCAGCGAAACAACCGTGCCGTCGATTCACGGCGAAACGTTGTTGCGTTCAAGCACGCTGGCGGGCGACACCTACACCTACGACGCGGCTGGACGATTGACGCAGACCACAGAAACGCCTACCGGCAAAGGCTGTACGACACGGATCTACGCCTATGACGAAGACTCCAATCGCACGAGCCTGACGACGCGTGAACCCGGTATGGAAGGCAAATGCGCGACCGAAGGCGGCAGTAGCGAAACGCATACCTACGACGCTGACGACCGTCTGATCGACTCGGGTGTTAGCTACGACCCGCTGGGCGACATCGCGAAACTACCCGCGGCCGATGGGGGCGGACACGAACTAGCCAGCGAATACTATGTTGACGGGCAAGTCCAAAAGCAGTCTCAGAACGGACAGACCAACACGTACACGCTAGACCCAGAAGGACGGATTCTAAAGACCGTCGGGGAAGGAACGACCAAACTGACGACGATCGACCATTACGACGGATCCGGTGAAGCGGTGACATGGAAGGAAGAAGGATCAGGCAAATACACCCGTTTGATACCCGGTATCGAAGGTGGCCTGTCGGCGACACAGACGAATGGTGAAACACCGATCCTGCAACTCCACGACCTGCAAGGTGACGTAGTCGCTACAGCGGCACTCTCCGAAACCGAAACAAAACTATTGACCACTTATAACAGCACTGAATTCGGGGTGCCTGTAAACGGAACGCCACCAACGAAATACTCGTGGTTGGGATCGGCTGGGGTCTCTAGCGAACTGTCCTCCGGTGCACTAATCATGGGAACAGTGTCCTACGTACCCCAGCTCGGACGTGCATTGCAAACCCAGCCCGTGATACCGCCTGGGGCAGGCGTCAAAAGCGCTGAAGGGGTCCCATACACATCACAAGTGTCCGCCTGGTCGATCAACTCGGCGACTACCGTTGCACAAAACGGAGCGCACGAATACGAAATCGAACAACAAAAAACAGAGCAACGAGAAGCCGAAGAAAAAGCATGCCCAGTAGCGAGCATGTGCGGGGTGCCGGAAGAGGGCGGCGAAGTTGATCCCATTCACGAATACCTTTTGACACCTTTGGAAGCCATCGAATTTGGTGAATCGCTTTGCATCTGTGCGACGATGAAAGATCTGAGTAGTATCGCAGATGAAATATTTGGCGAAGTAGGCGGTGAAGTTATCAAACTACTGCTTGATGGAGGGATACTCGAATCGTTCGGTGTGCAGCTATATAACTGTGGAGAATCTACAAAGAGCAATTCAAAGAACCGTTGCAGAATCACGCTACACACGATAGGGATTTGGACACCCTTTGGCACGATTGATACGTGGATACCGACATCAGCGTCGGTGGATGCGTGTTATTTTTATAAGAAGAGCTATAAAGAATACAAGCGTGGCTTGAATTGCCCGGGTAAGTATTATGGTGAAAAGATCTGAGTCTGATTATAGTGGTATTCGACAGACTATACAATATTTGGAAGATAACTCGCGCCGGGAGGGTGCTTCGTCGTGCGACGCGAGACCAAGACCTTGATGAGGCGACCCCGCGCCTCGTGGCACTGAATCCGAGTGTCACCAAAGTCCTTGCGCTAGCACGTGCGCTTGCTGACGACCAGCGTGAAGACGAAGCGGCGGTACAGGAACTTGTGCGATCTGCGGGAGGGAATAGGGAGACCCTGCGATACGCTGCTCTGGGTGCGCGGCAAAACGGGGAGCATTTGGAGTCGCTGTGGGCTAACACCACTCATCGCCTGCTCATTGCAGCGAGGGATGGCACGACGATCAGCCCGCTGTCGGCTGGCGAGTTTGCACGACTGGCAAGGCTAGATGGCTTTGCTTCTTTGGATATAGAGGAGAGGTGGAATGTTCTCCTTTGTCATGCTCCCGAGCTTGGGGAGTTGCAGAGCGCCGCGAGAGCGGGGGAGTTTGGATTTAGTATATCTCCCGGAGAGAGTGACAAGACCCGACGGGATGAGCAACAGACGGCTCTACCTGAGTCAGTGAACGGTCGGCGACAGCTGATGGCTCGCCTCACAAATATAGTGGGTCCGGACTGTCCTGCGGACGATGCACTTCTGCGGTCAAAGATTGCATTGGCGACTGCGCGATACTGGATAGTGAGGGCCACTCGAGGGCACGGATCTTCTGAACCGCATGAGCAATAATAGGGCTAAGAAGCAAAAGAAAAAACGATGCGTTACTGGTACGCATTCTACAGTCGCAAAGCTACGCTAATGAGACGGAGGGGATATCTGGCTTGTACGACCTTGGTGAAATTCTTGAGGATCTGAGCTGCAAGCTCGATGAGCGGCTGTCTACGGCTGGTTGGGTGGCTCGCGAACAATACTTGGGTGGACGACCAGATCCGCATACGAGAGGTCAGCTTGGTCTGTTTATGCTTGATCTTAGGGATGATTTCGTGGCTACGACGATGTTTGAATGGAAGCGTGAGGACGGGTCGGATGCTCTTCTAGTGAGTGGAGCTATCTGGGTCGAGTACAAGCCGGCCCGTCATCTCCTCGTGGCGCTGACCGGCTCGGAAGTGTCGGGTGTGGCACTGAAAGAGCCGATGATCGAGGCGAGGGTCTTAAATGCTCATGAGGTGTCTACGATCGCTGAGCAGCTCAGTAAGTTGGTATTGATGCGCAGCCCGCGGGCGTGGGAGGCACTGGCTGATGTAAACGTTCTTCTCGGGCTGCTCCGCGAGCACCGCGCGGTGCCTTTCGCGGGTTCCGTAGTCGGCATTAATGCAATGGATCCTCTCCATGCGGAACATGCCGAGGGACAGTTGGTGCCTGCATTCCTTGCGTGCGCGGGTCGCTACGACGAGGCTCTCCGAGCGCTCAGCGAATACGAACGGCCAGCCTCTAGCGACGGTTGGTCGCCACGCAAGTACCGCCGCTTTAGGCGTCAGTTGACGCGCGTGCTGGACGCTGGTGGTGAGTTGACCCTGCCGACAAGTCCCCCTTTTTGGCCGTTCGGCCCGGCCGTGGGCGGGCGGAGGTCGCGACCAACCCTCTCACAGGCTCTGGGTGAGGAGTTGCTTCCCCAGGCAGCCGCGGTACAGGCGGCTGTCAAGGCAGTGCATGCCGTCAGTCGCGGAAAGACCCGCAATGAGCTACGTGCGCTGCTTGGGCAAGAGCTCCACGAGCGTGGTGCTAGCACAGGGGCTGAGACTACGGAGGCACTGGTTGACGTCCTAGTCACTGAGCGTGAACGGTTTGGCAGGATACGGATCGCATTGCGTAGTCTGAAAGCACTCTGGGAGCTATTCGTCTTGTGGCGCAAACCTATCAAGGAGGTGCCCGAGACTAGGCCCCGACAGACGGAGAACGCCCAGAGGGATGCAGTGTCCGCGCCGGCCAATGCCTGGCTTGAGCTACCAGACCGAGCTGGATACCCGATCGCAGGCTCTAGTCGCCGCCTGGTTGCAGTTACCCTCTACCCGACGGCCATACCGCTGCTTGACCGTCTCTGGCATCGAGGTGCGCCGAGTTCTGAACAGACACAACGTATGATGCTGGTGGACGTATGGTTCACGTGGTGCGCTGAGCCGTTGACGACGGAACCGCGCCTGAACGCACACATCGGGATCGAGTGCGTCGGTCAGCTGGGTTCCGATATCGCAGAACAACTCCGACCCGCGATGGAAGCGGCCGAGGAACGTGACGAGTACCCATGGACACATGCGTATCTGACCACGGTAACTGACGAGATTCGGTATCTTTTGGAGATCAAGCTACCCGAACACTGCATAGAGTGAACATTAGGGAAGTCCTTTGAAAAGAAAGATAAACCAGCATAGAATGCTGACCAGGCTTTATTCATTGGCCGATCAGTCCTGGCGTTTTGGAGCGACAGGACTCATACTAGGGTTTACTATGGTTGCTTTGGGTTGTGGCAAAGTAAACAAATATGAAGCCGTTTGGGCAGCTGCACGTGCACCATACATTGCATTCTGGCATGGGAATGCAGGTAAGCTCTGTGGTTCGTTCATACCTAAGATCGCGGCTGAACTTGCCATGCCTTCTTCACAAAACGGTCAGTGCGACGTACGGGTAGCTGCGGTCCTTGCTAAGGTGCCGCTCGCAGAGAGAGTCCCACGCTCGGTTGGAGCATTCACATTTAAGGTGATCGATGTGAAGTTGGAGAGCGACTATGCAACCGCGATACTTTTGTATCGGGACGGAGCCCAAGGTCTAGCGGCGCCAATTAGACTAGACTATCTGGATGGTAAGTGGCGTGTGGCCACACACTCGATACTCGGTGTAGTCGGTAGCTGTCGTCACAGCATTTACCACAGATACTGTAGCTCTGTTGTTCAGAGAGCATTCTTGCTAGTCGGTCGATCTGCGGTTAGTGGCTTACCCAGCCTTATACCTGCTCCTAGCTTCGTTCAAGGGGCCGGAAAACGGGAGCAGGCGGTGTTCGAATATGGCGATAAGGTCTTCGTTTCTACCGGCTGTCTAGCATGTCACCGTATAGGTCCACAGGGCAATTCAGGCCCTGGTTCGGAACTGACTCATGTTGGCGCTAAGCTTTCAGAAGAGGAAATTGAGAAGAGTCTTATTGATACGTCTCCACCAATGCCATCCTTTGGGGCGCTTCCAAAAGAAAAGTTTGCGGCGCTGGCAAAGTTCCTATGCTCAAGCACCAACCGCACAGCACGCTCACGAACCTCCACCGGATACTTCCTCATCTTGGCCATAAGACCATCCTCTCATAGGATCAGCCTCCAAGAATCCCGGGGCGGTTCACAGGGCGTTTGTTCTATACCAGCATATAGCGTACTGCCGCCGGGCACATAGAAAGCCACATAGCCCCGCAGTAGGTCATCTTCCGAACATGACTCCGTAGCGCTCAGAGCTATGGACCAATACCTGCTCATGTGGTGTTGAACTATAGTTTGCTTGCATTCTATAAAATTGTAACCGAATTCCGATAGATCCATCCCACAGGTCTCGATCCATGTGCCCTCAGGAAGCTCCGGCTACAACCACCGTATCCGTAGAGAGTGACCTTACCACCCGATTGCGCAAGCTCTCCACCAACATAACATTTGACCGGGTCGCCAAACGTCTCTTCGCCCGGTCCTTCTTCTTAGGTATCCGATGTCTTGTGGCACATGTGGATCTCGGCGCGCAAAGCCAACCACCTACGCGTTACGGCTCTAGCTTGAGTGCCTCGAGCACGCGGCCTGGAATACCCACCTTTCTAAACGCTGCACCGCTGAGGTAACTCGACCCAAAGGCTACGATCCGCCACCGGCCGTTGGTGCGTCGAAATATGATCGCCCTATTTCCAGACGCACCCGGCCTTTCTCTTTCCACGTCTCCCCCTTCAGTGCGGACTATGCTTGCGGTGGCCCAACCGTTGTTTGTCACGAATGCAAACGCCAAGCGATCCATCGTAGAATTGAAACCACCGACTTTTCGGGCCGTGGCTGATGCCACCAACGCGGCGAACTCAGGACCTGTCGCCGGCCTTGCGCTCACCGGTCTGTCGTCTCGCTGGGGATGTGCTCGTGGCACTACCATCACACTACTAGTGCCACAAGACGCGACTAGCAATGTCAAAGAAGATGCCACAATGCATCGGCCAATCACTTGGCGCACGCTCAATCGCCATTTGACTGCGGATGCACTCATACGCAAAACAACTCTTCACTGTAATCTTCGCCGTTCTCTTTCTCCCACACAAGGTCGCCCCCTCCCGAAAAATGCCCATACGTGCGATATGTATCGCCCGGAGTACACACGAATGGGGTAATTGCCAGATCCCCGCTGGGCTCCAACGACAGGATAATCGTTTCGTGACGACAATGCACATTCTTCCATTTACCTCCATATGTGTACTGCTGTACGCAGAGCGCCAATTTTATCGTAAGGCCCGTCAAGTCCGTTAGTTCGCCCGTTCCCGCGCAGGCGTACCCAACGGTCCCCTGTAGGGAGTACTCATCGGGATTCGAGGTAAGGCCAAATTCCAAGTAGGACGCTATAACGCACCTTGCCGTACCGGGATCCGGGTCATCCACTCCTATTTCGTTCGGTCCTCCTTCGGATTCTTCTTCCCCTAGCTGGAAATTGTCGTCTTCTTTCTGGCACATGCTGGCCACCGTCGTGCACACTTTTTCAGCCGCTTCTCGTTCTGCCGCTTTCTGCTGTTCCATTTCGTATTCATGCGCCCCGTTTTGCGCAACGGTAGTCGCCGAGTTGATCGACCAGGCGGACACTTGTGATGTGTATGGGACCCCTTCAGCGCTTTTGACGCCTGCCCCAGGCGGTATCACGGGCTGGGTTTGCAATGCACGTCCGAGCTGGGGTACGTAGGACACTGTTCCCATGATTAGTGCACCGGAGGACAGTTCGCTAGAGACCCCAGCCGATCCCAACCACGAGTATTTCGTTGGTGGCGTTCCGTTTACAGGCACCCCGAATTCAGTGCTGTTGTAAGTGGTCAATAGTTTTGTTTCGGTTTCGGAGAGTGCCGCCGTGGCGACTACGTCACCTTGCAGGTCGTGGAGTTGCAGGATCGGTGTTTCACCATTCGTCTGTGTCGCCGACAGGCCACCTTCGATACCGGGTATCAAACGGGTGTATTTGCCTGATCCTTCTTCCTTCCATGTCACCGCTTCACCGGATCCGTCGTAATGGTCGATCGTCGTCAGTTTGGTCGTTCCTTCCCCGACGGTCTTTAGAATCCGTCCTTCTGGGTCTAGCGTGTACGTGTTGGTCTGTCCGTTCTGAGACTGCTTTTGGACCTGTCCGTCAACATAGTATTCGCTGGCTAGTTCGTGTCCGCCCCCATCGTCCGCGGGTAGTTTCGCGATGTCGCCCAGCGGGTCGTAGCTAACACCCGAGTCGATCAGACGGTCGTCAGCGTCGTAGGTATGCGTTTCGCTACTGCCGCCTTCGGTCGCGCATTTGCCTTCCATACCGGGTTCACGCGTCGTCAGGCTCGTGCGATTGGAGTCTTCGTCATAGGCGTAGATCCGTGTCGTACAGCCTTTGCCGGTAGGCGTTTCTGTGGTCTGCGTCAATCGTCCAGCCGCGTCGTAGGTGTAGGTATCGCTGGCGAGCGTGCTCGAGCGCAACAGCGTTTCGCCGTGAATCGACGGCACGGTTGTTTCGCTGAACCACGTACATTTTTCGGTGCAGTGCGTGCTCTTGACGTATTCGATCCCGACCGTTTCGCCCGCAGCGTTACGCGTATAGGTCGCAGTCATGCCATTGGGATAGGTCTCGCTAGTCATATCGCCCTCGACATCATAGCTCGCGCTGAACGTGCCTGCAGCGGAATCCAAAAGTTTCGTAAGCACGCCAGTTGTCGGGCTATACGCGTAGCTCTGGCTGCCCTTTGCGTCGGTCACGCTCATCAAGCGTCCATCACCGCTAGGTTTGAACCGCCCCGGCTTTTTTGGAGATAGTGATCTGCCCCTATTTTGGTGGAGTCGGTTTGCTGAACTCGGTCGGCTTCGTTGTTGTTCAGGGTCGATAGGTCGAGTTGGAGGTTAGGGGTGTTAGGGGCTGCTGTTCTTGGAGCTCGCCGTAGGCGAGTGGAAGGGACTGCAGTCGGGCGCCGCCGCGAGCGGCCCATGCTTGTTCGATCTCGGTTAGGAGTACGCATCCCAAGCGCGGAGTGCCTGCGGCGGGTGTTGTGCCAGACCTCGATGTAGTCATGTATCGCTGAGGCGAGTTCGATCCTAGTCTTCCAGCGTCTACGGTTGAACAGCTCGACCTGCATGCGGCCCCAGAAGCTCTCCATCATCGCGTTATCGAACGCCGAGCCGACCGCTCCCATCGAGGGTGAGATCCTGGCGTCGCGGAGCTTCTGGCTGAAGGACCAAGAGGTGAATTGAACGCCCCTGTCGGAGTGCATCACGAGCCCGTCCCGGCTCGGACGCCGCTGGGTGGCCATCCCAAGCGCGTTCAGCACAAGACTGGTGGTCTGGGTGGAGTCAATCGACCAACCGACTATCTTGCGGCTGAACGTGTCCAGCGCCGCACAGCAGTACACCTTCCCCTCACGGGTTGGGTGCTCAGTGACATCGGTCAGCCACAGCTCGTTCGGAGCCTTGCGCTTGAACTCGCGTCGCACAAGATCTTGGGATGTGACAGCCCGGAGCTTCGCTCCGCGCGGCAACCGGCGCGTCGGCAGCCCCCTGATCCCGAGCTGGCGCATAATGTCCTCAACGGCGTTGTGGCCCGCGACTATGTTCCTGCCGTAACGGAGCTCCGCAGTCACTCGTAGCGCCCCGTAAGTGCCACCGGACTCCTTGTGGATATCAGCCGATCTCACCAGCCAGCCAGATCCGCCTGAGGGTCCTCGGTGAGTCCGGACGATCCTTCCACGCGTAATACCCGGACTGCGACACACCAAGCGCAATGCACGCTTGCTGCACGTTGATTCCCTGCCCGGCCAGAGACTGGATCACCGGGCAGAGCCTTTTGGGGTGATCCCCTCATCCAAGAACACTTCGTTGACCTTCCGCGCGACCGCCAGCTCGGTCTCAAGCTGCCGGATTCTGCGCTTAGCGGCGGCGAGCTCAAGCTGCTGGCTGGTAGTCGCACCCTCAGCCTCTCCACGATCGATCCGCTCCTGCTTGAGCCAGTTGTAGATCGTGACCTCCAACATCTGAAACGTCGTCGCAAGCTGCTTGACCTTCGTTCCAGACCGCGCCAGCTCAATCACCTGGCTACGAAACTCCGCGGGATAACTACGTGGCATCAGAAACAGTCCTCTCTACCGAAGGACTTCAGTATCCCAACTCCACTTTCTCAGGGGCAGATCATAGCCTCCAAGATTCCCGGGGCGGTTCAGAGCGACTTCGGCTCGTCGCGTTGTCAGGAGTATGCTCTTTTCCGGGTCTATCCAATCTTCTACAGTCCCTTCTTCTTTTCTACAAGCACAAAGTTCATCTATAGGCAGTTTCCCATCGGCGTAAGCAACACACGGCGCGACACACGCCCCGACTGGTCACGTTCGATCAAAACTGCCTTTGTTGCCGTTCTGGCCCTCAACACATTGAAATAGACGCCACCCCAACGATCTCGATCGTTTGCGTTCAGGCTGAGTATGTTCCCGCCCACCTCCTGCCCCGAACTTAGTAGCAAGGTCGCCGACCGCGTCTGCGGCAGAGTGCGCGCTGCAACAGCCAACGTGCCGTCCTTCTCACAAGTGATGGTTCCTGCACGCCGTCGCGGGGTTGACGAAATACAGCCTTGGGCCCGATCCCTTCCGGTGTCAGCGACGATGGTGGCAAAAGGTGCGCAGCGCAAAAGACGCGTGTAGATCACACCAATGCGCGCGCCGCTCGCGGTTTCACCACACGTGAAGCCCAGCGCTTCACCCATTACTGGCGGCTTAGTATAGACGACTCTACATAGATGTTCCACTTTCGCGACGAAGGAGCTCGAAGTGACAGGCGAACCAGTATGGCTAGACTTATTGTCCCCACAACCGTCGAAGCATAGCATCGCCAGTGGAAGAGCAAGTACTACTCCCATGACCCACGTATTATGTACCTTCTGCATTGTTCGACTATTCACTAACTCATGCCATACAAATCACGAAGGCGTCATTAAAGATCACTTGGAAGCGCCTGCCACGGGGTAAGGGCTTCCCACACAGATTCGTCATTACCGTCACAGGACGTTTGTTCTATACCAGCATATAGCGAACACAGGTCTTGATCCCTGTGCCCTCAGGAAGCCCCCGGCTACAACCGCCGTATCCGTAGAGAGTGACCTTGCCACCCGATTGCGCAAGCTCTCCGCCAACATAACATTTGACCGGGTCACCAAACGTCTCTTCGCCCGCCCCTTCTTCTTCTGCTGATTCCTGGCACATACTGGCGACAGTACTGCATCGTTTTTCTTCGGCTTCTCGTTGTGAGGCATAGTTGGGAGGCTGGCCTCCGCCCTTCGGGCTACGGTTATGGCGTTCTCACGGCGTGCCCGCGCTTAGCGACGATGAGCCATACTCACCTTCCCAGCGCTAGATGAATCGTGGCTCGTAGATGTTCGAGCAACGTCAGGCGCTGTGGGAGCCCCTTGCCCTTGGCGACGACGAGCCACGCACCTGGTAGCCGCCGAGCGACGGTTTCTCCTTCGACTCCCGGCGCCTGGAAGACCCTGGGATGTTTCGCCAGTGGCTTCATCTCCGGCAGCGGAGCCGGCGTTGCGCCGGGACGAGCCGCGTCGAGCAGCACGTCCGCCACGAGTGGCCAGTCGTCGAGCAGGTAGGAGACACTTACGCAGTCTACGAATTCCCGGCCGCGCACATCCGGGTGAGGCCTGACCGCGGTCATCACACCCCCTCCTTCGAACACCAGCCCCACGAGACCCCTAGCCACGAGGCTACAGACGCCCCTTGGCTCACGCTGCGAACGCCCCCAGCTTCGGCTGACGACATGAAATTCAAATGGCGGGCCGGGAGCGCGCGTCTGCAGGATCGGCTCGCCCTTCGCGTTCAGCGCGGTGAAGCGCGAGCGAGGGAGGGGCAGAGGCGCGGGAATCTTGGTTCCAAACAAGCCACGTTCATTCTGACTCGACTCGCCGCGCAGTTCGACGACCACGGCACGCAAATTGTCGGGCAGCGCTGACTCAGTGTGCATCGCGATCGGCGCGTCGCCTTCCAGCGAGACGGCCGCGACTTCGCTCGTGGTGAGTAGGGTCGCTTCTCTCACAGCCTCTGATGAGGAATTATTATCGCGTACTATATGGATCCGTTGACCGCTCCAATCTTCGATGACGATCGGGCCTTGGAACACCGGCAGATAAAACGTTGAGCACCCCTCCCCTGCTTTTGTTGTCACACACCAGCCGCCTTCACCGGCCCCGGTTGACGGTAGCAGGAGGACCTCCTCGTGGCTCGCCACGAGCGTGCCTCGTGTTACACCCGTCCGGGATACATGCCCTGCGGACCCTGCACAAGACGCTGCGGCGAACGGGCAAGCACCAACCGCGAGCACCGCCAAGCCTCGGCACAGCATCCACTTGTGGTTACACCGGCGTGCTCGCCACGTCGCCATCGCTGCATTCCGCCCACTCTTCTCGCTCATCGTGCTACCTCGCAGCAATTCACTGCCCCACGCGGTGTCACGGGCTGGGTTTGCAATGCATGTCCGAGCTGGGGTACGTAGGACACTGTTCCCATGATCAGCGCACCCGAGGACAGTTCGCTAGAGACACCGGCTGATCCCAGCCACGAGTATTTCGTTGACAGCTTCACCGAACCTGTCGGAGTTTAACGACACCGTAGGCAACTCCTTTGACATAAAGAGTTGACAGCCAATCCGGCACATTGGTAGGATCCCACCGAGTTTCACTGTTCTGGTTGCCACATCAAAGGGTAATCTGTCCTGTTGTTTGAAAGTTGCGCGGTTATATACCCGTGCTCTCCGCAGAGAAATTTGCGTAACATCATAATCCTATTGATTGGGGAACTGGCTAGTGGGCAACCCCAGTACCTTTTCGACGTGAGCGATAGTCTTCCGCTGTAGCCCAATTACATCCGCGGCAGTCCTAGTTTCGAGTCGTTCTACAAGGTTACTTGTGATGTCTCCGCTTGAGCTGTGATAGTGCTTGAGCAACTGCAAAATGTCTCGTTCTGGAAACCGTTTTCCATAACCCAATGCAACTAGTTCGTTTGATATTCTTTGCGGAATTGGTTGCAGCCCAAATGAAACTCGCTGTGTGCTAGCCGGGAGCCTTCGGTAACCGCTACCAACCCACGACTTCATGTCACGACATGCGTTTGGTGGTATGTTTTTTAGCCACGCCGTTTCGCTATTTACAACAGCGTGAATAAGATCCGTAACTTTGCGATCATCCCAACCAAGAGGCGCAACTACCCTAGCAAATTGACGTCGCGCGCCTACTTGCGACTGGAGAACGGCGTCTTGCAGCTCCTGTTCTACCTCTACCACAAGTAGATTCCGCGCAGCTGGTTCCCTGAGTTCATTGCCCATTCCCACTGATTGCCCCACATTATTCAGTGGCGCATCTCGCAAGATGTCAGTGCATGCTTTGGTCATGTGAACAACAACGGCCTCGACTGCCCGACGAGTGAAAGAAAAATCTGCCTGATATGCCCGCTCTAGCGTATAGCACGCACGCACGTATGCTCTCGTAGCCAGGATATCCCGCCGCGAAGGTGTTGACGTACGGAAAGCGGCTATGGCGGCTACTGCCACAACTCCAACGGCAAACTCTACAAAGACGATCATGATCGTCTTTGTAGTAGATAATAGATTCCTTAGTATACCATCTATTATAAGCATGAGAAGGTGCATCAGCTACACAATCTGGTAACTAGTCAGCGTCCGTTTAGTTGCACTATTCTTCCACCTTGAAGATTTCGGCAGATTGCTGTTATTATAGATTGTCGCCTGAACATCCTTATCCTTCGTGTTTCCCCTACCTCTCCACTACATTGACACATATATAAATGAGGTCTCCTATCCGATAGAGTGTTGCTAGTTTTTGTTTCCTTTCAAAATATCTCTCCTCCGGAGTTAATGGCAGTGCACAATCTGTACCCATCCCTACCCCGGAACTAAATAGGGTCTCACCTGAGTAGAGACAGGAACGTGACCAATGATTTTTGCTCCGAATCCGGTAGGTACTTATACGCGGGCATAGGAGCCGCCGTGTGTAGAAGAGCTGCTCTCAGTTGCATCTTATTTAGTCTTGAACCAATATCAGTCAATGGCGAACCTGGTCCAATATTGCCTCGCTGATCGATGCGGTGACAGGCAAGACATCCTGTGTTGACCGCTACACGGCTACCCATCATAAATTCTTGTCGTTCCTGGTTCGACCGTTCTATCATGGACAACGGTACCTTAATCAGCGGCGCAGCGGAGTGCTGAAGGCTCCCCATCGTAAACCACAACAGGTGTGTTTTGCCGTGGCATTTCGCAGGCAGTTGCTTGCTGACGCAATTATTTAGTACTGCGAACACGGGCAATGTAGCGATCCGCCATCTTCCGCCAGTCCTCTCTAGTAGAACTTGAAACCGTACATTTGGCTGATTAGCATAGCTAATAACTACCTTTGCGTTATTGCCACGTTGGGATATATGTCCTATGATAACATGACGTCCCACTTCCAGCCACTGCCTTGACTCAAGAGATGTTTCATCGCTAAATACTTGCGCCACTTTTTTTTCACAACTATCGGTATTAGTAACAGTTAACGCGAGCCTCTCGGCAACGGTAGCCGTAAAATCTTTGCACAACATCCTTGCGTCCCGATAAGCTATCGCTCGATAGGGGCCATCAAGAGCCTGTATAACTTCATTATGATTGTCGAGTCCACTGCAGCCAGCGGCAAGCACCATTACGCCTGATACAGATATACCGACCATCAATCTCCTAAGCAGGCACCGAACATTTGTCGAGACTATTGCATCCATGTAGCTTTTAGTTTTCACAGTCCTAGTTCCTTACGGAGAATTGGACGGAGCTTAACGCTAGCTTCGGCTTCAGTCGCACCACCCCACCAAATCGTAATCAACTCGTTTGTGACTACTACGTGCGGCTTTGCGTCTTTTGTTGGCCATCTTTCTCCGTGCACCGAACTTATAAAGGTCTGAAGACTTCTACTATACCCCTCAAAGACCATTTGTAGTCGCTTGTTAACGTCGAGTAAAGTACGCCAGATAAATGCTGGTGTGAAAACGATCATACGCCTGCGATAGTAGCCTACACTCCTGATCGTAATCTGTTTACCGTCGCTACTTAGTTCAAAGTGCTTTGGAAGAATTACGCTGGTTCGCTCTATCAAGCATTCAATGATCTCCGACTCACCAGGAGAAGGGCCTGTCATGAAATAGCGCCACGTTCTACGTGCGGCGATGATATATTTATACCCAAATATCATCGCCAGCCGGATCATCTACCATAAGAAACTTCCAACCACCGTTCTTTTCTGTCGGGCCCTTTCTTATATGCCGCTAAGCCCAAGATTTCCCCCTATAGTGTACACAGTGCTGCAATCATAGCCTCCCTCTTTTTTCTTATCGTAAAAACAATCTTCAATTTCAACGTTTTCCGGAAATACATAAGGAGGTACGAAAAGCAAAATATAATTAATGGTTATTCCGCAGCGATAACCACTCGGTTTACCGCTATATGTATAATCATTAAGGCACAGTTCAAGTCCTTCTACAGCATTACTGGATATCACATTTAGCATTTCCGCTACTAGCGTACCCTCCACCCCACCGAGCCACTTCGAGAGTATCGTTTTAGTCGCCGCCCCACCTACTAGTAGCGCCCCTACAAGCAGTCTAGTCTTGGACACAGTGAGCCTAAACCCGACTGACGGATCTTCACCTTCTATAGACGGTTCTTCTCCCTGGCACATACTAGCAACAGTAGTGCATCGTTTTTCTTCAGCTTCTCGTTGCGCCGTTTTCTGCTGTTCGATTTCGTATTCGTGCGCCCCGTTTTGTGCGACAGTGGTTGCTGAGTTGATCGACCAGGCGGATACTTGTGATGTATATGGGACCCCTTCAGCGCTTTTGACGCCCGCCCCAGGCGGTATCACTGGCTGGGTTTGCAATGCACGTCCGAGCTGGGGTACGTAAGATACTGTGCCCATTATCGATGCACCGGAGGATAGTTCGCTAGAGACCCCAGCTGATCCCAACCACGAGTATTTCGTTGGTGGTGTTCCGTTTACAGGCACCCCGAATTCGGTGCTGTTATAAGTAGTCAATAGTTTTGTTTCGGTTTCTGAGAGTGCCGCTGTAGCGACTACGTCACCTTGCAGGTCGTGGAGTTGCAGGATCGGTGTTTCACCATTCGTCTGTGTCGCCGACAGGCCACCTTCGATGCCTGGGATCAAACGGGTGTATTTGCCTGATCCTTCTTCCTTCCATGTCACCGCTTCACCGGATCCGTCGTAATGGTCGATCGTCGTCAGTTTGGTCGTTCCTTCCCCGACGGTCTTTAGAATCCGTCCTTCTGGGTCTAGCGTGTACGTGTTGGTCTGTCCGTTCTGAGACTGCTTTTGGACCTGTCCGTCAACGTAATATTCGCTGGCTAGTTCGTGTCCGCCCCTCTGATTGCCCCACATTTTTCAGTGGCGCATCTCGCAAGATGTCAGTGCATGCTTTGGTCATGTGAACAACAACGGCCTCGACTGCCCGACGAGTGAAAGAAAAATCTGCCTGATATGCCCGCTCTAGCGTATAGCGCGCACGCACGTATGCTCTCGTAGCCAGGATATCCCGCCGCGAAGGTGTTGACGTACGGAAAGCGGCTATGGCGGCTACTGCCACAGCCCCAACGGCAAGTACTGCAACGACGATCGTTATCGCTTTCCTCATAGATAATGAGTCCCTCGCGAAACCATGTACCCGCGGCTATGCGCTTTGTGGAACTGACCATGGTCTTGGCTGGTCACAACGCACCATCTATGGACATCGTTGTGGCACCATATAAGGTCATTACACCTCGATCTCTCTACGCGGAATTGGACGGAGAGCAACTACGGCGTCCACCTCGCTCTCGCCACCCCACCATATGAGAATATTCTCATTTCCAATAGACACTTTTGGCTTGGCAGTCATCGTGGGCCAAGGTCCGTAGCGGTACGAAACAAACTTCTGCACCCTTCGACTCGCTTCCTCGAAAAAAAGCTGGAGTCGGTGCTCGATCGGTGATCGAGAGTGCCATAGAGGCAGCGGCGATAGCCAACAGGTGTCACTGTGACGTGAACCGATGCGACGAATCCTGACCGCGTGGCGATGTTCTACCACGACCTCGAACTGACTCTCCGGTAGAACATCGATCAGACGTTCGCACAGAGCGACCACCAATCTCTCCACCTGATCATCACCGTTCACCTGTTGTATGTCGCCTTTACCACAAATCTTGAAGTAACGCATTTCGTTCTAGCCTAGACAGGATGACAGTCCGGGAAGGTCCAGTGCACGGAGGTTTTTCTCTTGTAGCTCGCTCCCCAACACGTTTCCACACCCCAGGCAACAGTCCTGTTCTTTTCTTCAAAGGGTTCTTCTACCCAATCCACGTAAAGCTTACACCGCGCCTCGGCTTTACTGGCCTCATTGATCGCCTCGTAACATAGTTCAAGGCCATAGGCAACACCTTGCAGATATTCCTTGCCAATTTCGGCGAGCCGTTCAGCCAAGAAGGAGCTCAGGCTCCCTATGATTCCCGATAGCGCGAGCGTTTCCAAGATTGCTGGACCCTGGCGCATGGCTGTCGCAGCGACTTCGGCTTGTCGCGTTGTCAGGAGTATGCTCTTTTCCGGGTCTATCCAATCTTCTACAGTCCCTTCTTCTTCTTCTGATTCCTGGCACATACTGGCGACAGTACTGCATCGTTTTTCTTCAGCTTCTCGTTGCGCCGCTTTCTGCTGTTCGATTTCGTATTCGTGCGCTCCGTTTTGTGCGACGATGGTTGCTGAGTTGATCGACCAGGCGGATACTTGTGACGTGTATGGGACCCCTTCGGCGCTTTTGACGCCTGCCCCAGGCGGTATCACGGGCTGGGTTTGCAATGCGCGTCCGAGCTGGGGTACGTAAGATACTGTGCCCATTATCGATGCACCGGAGGGTAGTTCGCTAGAGACCCCAGCCGATCCCAACCACGAGTATTTCGTTGGTGGTGTTCCGTTTACAGGCACCCCGAATTCGGTGCTGTTATAAGTGGTCAATAGTTTTGTTTCGGTTTCTGAGAGTGCCGCTGTAGCGACTACGTCACCTTGCAGGTCGTGGAGTTGCAGGATCGGTGTTTCACCATTGGTCTGTGTCGCCGACAGGCCACCTTCGATACCGGGTATCAAACGGGTGTATTTGCCTGATCCTTCTTCCTTCCATGTCACCGCTTCACCGGATCCGTCGTAATGGTCGATCGTCGTCAGTTTGGTCGTTCCTTCCCCGACGGTCTTTAGAATCCGTCCTTCTGGGTCTAGCGTGTACGTGTTGGTCTGTCCGTTCTGAGACTGCTTTTGGACCTGTCCGTCAACATAGTATTCGCTGGCTAGTTCGTGTCCGCCCCCATCGGCCGCGGGTAGTTTCGCGATGTCGCCCAGCGGGTCGTAGCTAACGCCCGAGTCGATCAGACGGTCGTCAGCGTCGTAGGTATGCGTTTCGCTGCTGCCGCCTTCGGTCGCGCATTTGCCTTCCATACCGGGTTCACGCGTCGTCAGGCTTGTGCGATTGGAGTCTTCGTCATAGGCGTAGATCCGTGTCGTACAGCCTTTGCCGGTAGGCGTTTCTGTGGTCTGCGTCAATCGTCCAGCCGCGTCGTAGGTGTAGGTGTCGCCCGCGAGCGTGCTTGAACGCAACAACGTTTCGCCGTGAATCGACGGCACGGTTGTTTCGCTGAACCACGTACATTTTTCAGTGCAGTGCGTGCTCTTGACGTATTCGATCCCGACCGTTTCGCCCGCGGCGTTACGCGTATAGGTTGCAGTCATGCCATTGGGATAGGTCTCGCTAGTCATATCGCCCCCGACATCATAGCTCGCGCTAAACGTGCCTGCAGCGGAATCCAGAAGTTTCGTGAGCACGCCAGTCGTGGGGCTATACGCGTAGCTCTGGCTGCCCTTTGCGTCGGTCACGCTCATCAAGCGCCCATCACCGCTAGGTTCGTATTCGTAGGTCGTCGTGTTGTTCTCCGCGTCGGTGTAGCTCGTTAGCCGACCAAGCCGGTCATAGACGCTCGTGAGAGTCTGTGTTTCTTCGCCGACCGTTGTGCTCTGCTTCAGCAGCTGCCCGGTCGTTTCGCTATAGCTGTCGGTGACCTTCGGCAGCGCGGTGTTTGTCGAGGATGTCGAGGTCTCTTCGCTTGAGAGCGGCCGGCCCGCTTCGTCGTAAGTCAACTTCTTCGTCCGGGTCACCAGACCAAAGGCTTCGGTTGAGCTTTCCGGCTCACCCCACATGTTGTACGTGACGGTCGTGACCGGCACAGCGTTGCTTTCCAATCCAAAAGTACTTTGATATTTGACCGGCGAACCCACCGTTGAAGACGCGCTAAGCCCCCAGGTGTAGCCTCAAACCCATCAAGCGACGGCTGCGATCCCCGCTTGACCAAACGAACGAACCCTTGCTTCTCAAGGCTTGGCACATTTCCGTGCGCGGCATTGGGCGACCACTGTGCGTGCGGAAAGATCTGAGCCAAACGAACACCAACACCAGCGACTGTATCCGGTCGCTCAATCAAGAGCCCGAGGATCGCCATACTCGCAGACAGTTCGCCTGTGCGGGGGATCGACATGGACCACAAATCGTAGCTAACTCAGGATCAAAATGTTCTATGCTCACGAATGATTCCTTTTGCCAGACGGTGCGGCTGGGATCGGCCTCTAGCCCTGACACCTTCAGGCCAAGATCAAAGCACTGGATCGTCCTCTCTCTTCTGCGGGTGGTCTTGGGGGCCGCGAGTGACGTCTACGACGACCGCAACCGGGGCGATTCGTAGGTACTAATGGGACCCGGTGAGTGGATCGGTCAGACCACCCGGCTCACTTTATGGGAACCCCGTCATCACCTTCAAGACCTCGACCTGCTTCAACCACGAAGCAATGAAAGAAACTTTGCCAGCGCCGCAAACTCTTCTTTTGGAAGCGCCCCAAAGGATGGCATTGGTGGAGACGTATCAATAAGACTCTTCTCAATTTCCTCTTCTGAAAGCTTGGCACCAACATGAGTCAGTTCCGAACCAGGGCCTGAATTGCCCTGTGGACCTATACGGTGACATGCTAGACAGCCGGTAGAAACGAAGACCTTATCGCCATATTCGAACACCGCCTGCTCCCGTTTTCCGGCCGGTTGAACGAAGCTAGGAGCAGGTATAAGGCTGGGTAAGCCACTAACCGCAGATGGACCGACTAGCAAGAATGCTCTCTGAACAACAGAGCTACAGTATCTGTGGTAAATGCTGTGACGACAGCTACCGACTACACCGAGTATCGAGTGTGTGGCCACACGCCACTTACCATCCAGATAGTCTAGTCTAATTGGCGCCGCTAGACCTTGGGCTCCGTCCCGATACAAAAGTATCGCGGTTGCATAGTCGCTCTCCAACTTCACATCGATCACCTTAAATGTGAATGCTCCAACCGAGCGTGGGACTCTCTCTGCGAGCGGCACCTTAGCAAGGACCGCAGCTACCCGTACGTCGCACTGACCGTTTTGTGAAGAAGGCATGGCAAGTTCAGCCGCGATCTTAGGTATGAACGAACCACAGAGCTTACCTGCATTCCCATGCCAGAATGCAATGTATGGTGCACGTGCAGCTGCCCAAACGGCTTCATATTTGTTTACTTTGCCACAACCCAAAGCAACCATAGTAAACCCTAGTATGAGTCCTGTCGCTCCAAAACGCCAGGACTGATCGGCCAATGAATAAAGCCTGGTCAGCATTCTATGCTGGTTTATCTTTCTTTTCAAAGGACTTTCCCTAATGTTCACTCTTTGTAATGTTCGGGTAGCTTGATCTCCAAAAGATATCGAATCTCGTCAGTTACCGTGGTCAGATACGCATGTGTCCATGGGTACTCGTCACGTTCCTCGGCCGCCTCCATCGCGGGTCGGAGTTGTTCTGCGATATCGGAACCCAGCTGACCGACGCACTCGATCCCGATGTGTGCGTTCAGGCGCGGTTCCGTCGTCAACGACTCAGCGCACCACGTGAACCATACGTCCACCAGCATCATACGTTGTGTCTGTTCAGAACCCGGCGCACCTCGATGCCAGAGACGGTCAAGCAGCGGTATGGCCGTCGGGTAGAGGGTAACTGCAACCAGGCGGCGACTAGAGCCTGCGATCGGGTATCCAGCTCGGTCTGGTAGCTCAAGCCAGGCATTGGCCGACGCGGACACTGCATCCCTCTGGGCGTTCTCCGTCTGTCGGGGCCTAGTCTCGGGCACCTCCTTGATAGGTTTGCGCCACAAGACGAGTAGCTCCCAGAATGCTTTCAGACTACGCAATGCGATCCGTATCCTGCCAAACCGTTCACGCTCAGTGACTAGGACGTCAATAAGTGCCTCCGTAGTCTCAGCCCCTGTGCTAGCACCACGCTCGTGGAGCTCTTGCCCAAGCAGCGCACGTAGCTCATTGCGGGTCTTTCCGCGACTGACGGCATGCACTGTCTTGACAGCCGCCTGTACCGCGGCTGCCTGGGGAAGCAACTCCTCACCCAGAGCCTGTGAGAGGGTTAGTCGCGACCTCCGCCCGCCCACGGCCGGGCCGAACGGCCAAAAAGGGGGACTTGTCGGCAGGATCAACTCACCACCAGCGTCCGGCACGCGCGTCAACTGACGCCTAAAGCGGCGGTACTCGCGTGGCGACCAACCGTCGCTAGAGGCTGGCCGTTCGTATTCGCTGAGCGCTCGGAGAGCCTCGTCGTAGCGACCCGCGCACGCAAGGAATGCAGGCACCAACTGTCCCTCGGCATGTTCCGCATGGAGAGGATCCATTGCATTAATGCCGACTACGGAACCCGCGAAAGGCATCGCGCGGTGCTCGTGGAGCAGCCCGAGAAGAACGTTTACATCAGCCAGTTCCTCCCACGCCCGCGGGCTGCCCATCAATACCAACTTACTGAGCTGCTCAGCGATCGTAGACACCTCATGAGCATTTAAGACCCTCGCCTCGATCATCGGCTCTTTCAGTGCCACACCCGACACCTCCGAGCCGGTGAGCGCCACGAGGAGATGACGGGCCGGCTTGTACTCGACCCCGATAGCTCCACTCACTAGAAGAGCATCCGACCCGTCCTCACGCTCCCATTCAAACATCGTCGTAGCCACGAAATCATCCCTAAGATCAAGCATAAACAGACCAAGCTGACCTCTAGTATGCGGATCTGGCCGTCCACCCAAGTATTGTTCGTGAGCCACCCAACCAGCCGTAGACAGCCGCTCATCGAGTTTGCAGCTCAGATCCTCAAGAATTTCACCAAGGTCGTACAAGCCAGACATCCCCTCCGTCTCATTAGCGTAGCTTTGCGACTGCAGAATGCGCACCCATCCTACGCACAGGCAATCTGAGAGACTAACGACCTAATATTTTCATCCACGACAGTCTTCCCCCCGTGCGTGCGCACGATCAGTTCGCTTGGGACTTCACCCAAAATACCGTACACAACCATGCTATGAGGCCGCACAGAAGCAGGAATAACGACACGACGCAGGACCTCCCTACGATGGTTTGATTGTACTAGCCGCCCACAGTACCTTCCCATTCCCCTCCTTCTTCTTTGCCAATTTCAGCCAGCCCGATCCCTTCTCGGCACCCCCATATCTGGGTCCTGAGACTCACGCTCCGGGGATCTCCACTTTGGCGCGCAACAACAAACCCCCCCGATTGGTATGTGAGACGGTCTTGAGGCTTTTACCGGAGGCACCATACCACGTTATAACTGTGGTCACCGATGTTACTGCATTTCTAGTACCCTGGTTCGTGGGGATCTGTGCTTCGATTTCGAAGAAATTGTCCCTCACACCCGCGATCTGCGCAGGCATATCGTCGGCTTTGATTTCTACGCTCGATACGCTATCTGGGACCAGGCCAAGCACAAGCTCGTGGTCGTCTGCTGCGAACAGCGGAAAGATGAGGACAGCTCGCCCTGCAACGATGTCGTCTACAGAGTATACCCTCGCCCCCACCTGCCCACCTGGTTGGTAGATATCAAGCCTGACCAGCGGCTCACTCGTGTTCGCTCGCACCCGTCGAGTCCTAGGCAAACAGGTCCCGTCTCTGTTCAATCCCGGTATCAAGAAGACATGCCAGCCCAACTTACCATTCGTGACGATACGCCGAATGGCCTCAATCCAAATCTCGCTGAAGCCGAGACGTGCTATAGGTCCCGGCAATTTCTCCACTTCGGACTCAGGTTCGCGCAGCACGCCGAGAGTGTCTGTCAGCGCCGCGGGCGCGGGACCTCGCAGAAGCCGCACATGTCGCGCATCACCGGTTTTTTCGCCCATCTGATTAGTACCTCCACACGCGATCGAGCGATCCTGGTTCAGGGACCCTTGGGGGGATACCACCCCCAGAGCGCAACAGCACACGCTAATGACCGCAGCCAATCCGCAGCACATTGGAAGGATCCCGCCCAATTTCACTGTCCTGGTTGTCTCATCGTTGCTTTTACTCCTCAGCCGGGCCAAGCAAATCCGGCGGTAGGACAGTCTCGAAGCAAGAAAGTTTACTCCATCGCCCTTTCGATGTCTTCGGACGCACCTTGTAACACACACCGGCCTCACTGAACGGGGCATCCGGGTCAAATTCAAAGAGCTCTCTAAACGCCTTCCCCTGATAAGCACCATCAGCTTCGAACGGTTCTGTTTGGGCCAAGCCAAAGACATTGTACCCGTACAGTTCTACACTAATGTTGATGTACTGATGCTTTCCCTTGGCATAACGCCGACATTGCCAACTATCTTCAAATTCTATCAAATCGTATACAGCCGAATAAGCGATCCTAACTTCCATCTTACAATCTTCAACAGTTGGGTCGAACGTGAATTCTCCTTCTTCTTCAAGATTCAACAGCCAATCCGGCACATTGGTAGATCCCACCGAGTTTCACTGTTCTGGTTGCCGTATCAAAGGTATCTGTCCTATTGTGCGAAAATTATGCGGTTATTTATCCGGACTCTCCCCAATGCAGATTACAAGCCCGATAGGCACGGCGTCTGCTTAATCAAAGTACCTACTTCCATGGTTTCGACCACTGCGCCCGCCGTAGTGCGCACAATCAATTCACGTGGAATGTCACGCCAAATACCGTACACGAGTGTGCCTCGCAGGCCGACCCACGTAGGTATTGGCTTAGTGCCTAGAGCATCCAGTCCATAATCAGACCGTGCGAACACTCGATATCTTTTTCCTTCAACCACACCATACACAACGGTAAAAGGCGACGGTCTACTGCATACACGTCGTGCTTCCCACTGCAGCGGCGGTAGCAGCCGCAGCGCGCCCGACCCAACGACTGCGTGCGTCGGGGCCCCGAACACCGCCCTAAACACCTGATAATCCTTGCCGAGGATACGATCTACTCCATACGAGATGGACAGAATCCCGGCGGGAGTGGGAATCTTTGCAAATGGCCGTTCATCCCGACCCACATGTTTCACGAGAGCGGTTGTGCATTCCACTATAGACCTGACACCTTCCGTCCGCGATGCACCGCCGATTTCTCTCACCTCCACCGGAGTTGGCGCTGGTCCGCGTACCACTTGATAGTAGAGGCCTGCCGGCCCCCCCATTCCACTGGCTACTCTCATCACGCTCGACGTTATCCGATGACCATCGCTCAGGGTCAGCTGCACGCTGCGCGCAGTAGGGGCGACTCGCCAATGTAGTACGAGCCGCCCCCCTGACGAACATCCGATCTTAGGTCGAACCGGTTGTTCAAAAATGGAGTAACACAACTTGTCTGCGAGTCCAGCTTCAACAACACGGACTTCTAGCGGACACCGTCTCGTCGGTTGAAGCGTAGCGACAAAGATTGTACCAGCAGCCGCTCGACCACGACCAAGCACGACCGGATCAGCCTGCTTTTTGGCGCCGCCACATCCTCCCAAGATCGCGGAGGCAAGAGTTGCTGCAAAGAGCACGCGCATCCCTCTCAGACGAGGAAAGCACATCGTAAAGATTGTCATGGAGAACATCATCCTCAATTTTCGTACCATCGATCTAGGCTAGGCGCTCTCGTGCGCAGATCAACTAAAGAGGAATGTGCTGTTCGGCAACGTCTCATCAAAAGCAATCTCACGTGCTTCGAGCACCCGAAAGGGACATCCGTGATACTCAGCCAGCACACCAAGCAAGAGCCCGCGCTCCCGCCGCTGCGCGGCACTAGTCTGCCAGCTCAACGAGCACTCGTCCCGGATCGCGGCTTCGAGATATCAACACTATGAATCTTGGGTGCACCGATGGCGAGCGCCAAGATCTCCCGGCCAGGTACACACAACTCCGCACGAGCACTAGGACATGGAACAACAATTATCTCGGACGGCGAGCTGACACGCCAACTGCCTGCCACCCGGCGCAAGGTGATCTGAGCCGAGCCTTGCGATCTGAAGCTCAGACGCACCGTGGCACGATCCGTACGCCATTTGACCTTGAGACTGATCAATGTAGGTTCAGGCAACAATCTCGGTGCTTCATAAACGGTGAATGCCTCGCCTGCCGCCTGTACGCACGGCTCGTCAACTTTTCGGGCCTCGACAAGCCTGCTAGCCACGACGGGCACGAAGTCACGGCACAGATCATTTGCATCCTTGTGCAGGAAGGCGCTGAACGGCGCGAGCGCCGCGTGCTCGATCAGTTCAATCGCGTCGGAGCCGCTCGCGGCATTCGTGCCAGCCAAGATGCTGATCACGATCATCGACACAAAGCACGTAGCAAGCGTCGGTAGGCGACGGGCGATGTTGCCGACGAGCTGGAGACCGTCTTTACCGCAAGCCAACGCCTACTCCTCGCGCAGCCGCATTGACCCTATCTCATCCGGCCGAAGCGTTCTCAGAACCACCTCATCAAGCCACAGCCCTACAGGCGCAAGCACGGAGACAATGAGCAAAGGTGTCAAGTAGTAGGCGACCCACCTGCCCCCAAACTCCCTCTCGTAACCGCGCACGACCTCGCCGTCGGCCACGATCTTACGCATTTTCCACGCTTGATCCTCGCTCGCGACCTCCTCAGCTGCGGCGAACGGATCGTCTCCCGCACTCGGGTTATCCAGCACAAGGCCTATCGCAACATTGCATCGAGCGTCGGCCGCGGGAATTGCAACCCTAGGCCCACCCCCGCGGTGTCGCGCAGTCGTGCGACGAACCACACGCACAATCACAATCAGCTCCTCTTCGGAGCCAACAGGGCGGTGTGCGATCTCACATACGTCCCACCCGTTACCTTCGTCCCATCGCTCCCCAAAGAACGAACCGGCAAGACCGTACCGCGGAAGAGGCAACTCTCCTGGCTGGCTGCTCAGGCTAGGAGAAGAACCCGACGATGACGCGTCGCCTTCGACTCTCGATGCCTCTACCCGCAAGTAGCCTCCAGTTAGCCGCTTCATCCCCGACCATTCCTCAGCTTACTCTGGTGGCCAAGCACGTATCGCCGCATATTACGGTATCTAGACCTAATAAGTGATTTCATGCTCCACCGCTGTAAACGCGAGCCGCAATGTTTCCTTGTGCCTCCCCACCTTCACGAACAAGCTGAAGGTATATGTCGTACCGAACGGGATAAATATCGTGTAACGATAACTGGAGGTGCTCATTCCATACACAGTGCCCTCCGTCAGATACGGCTCGCTGTGTTCCCAGGAGGGATTATCGAGAGTAATCGACAGCGTCATTTCAGACTTTCGATTGCCGCGACCGGTGATACTGCCGTTAAAGGAGAAGTCTCCCTCACAGCCTTCCTCGTCGCAGCCCGTCACCGTATAATCCACTTTGAGGTGGCCATACTCGCCATTAGCTGTCGGGTCTATTACTTCTGATTCTTCGCCTTCTTCTTCCGATTCTTCTTCCCCTGGCTGAAAATTGTCGTCTTCTTTCTGGCACATGCTGGCGATCGTAGTGCATCGTTTTTCTTCGGCTTCTCGTTGCGCCGTTTTTTGTTGTTCGATTTCGTATTCGTGCGCTCCGTTTTGTGCGACGGTGGTTGCTGAGTTGATCGACCAGGCGGATACTTGTGACGTGTATGGGACCCCTTCGGCGCTTTTGACGCCTGCCCCAGGCGGTATCACGGGCTGGGTTTGCAATGCGCGTCCGAGCTGGGGTACGTAGGACACTGTTCCCATGATTAGTGCACCGGAGGACAGTTCGCTAGAGACCCCAGCCGATCCCAACCACGAGTATTTCGTTGGTGGCGTTCCGTTTACAGGCACCCCGAATTCAGTGCTGTTATAAGTGGTCAATAGTTTTGTTTCGGTTTCGGAGAGTGCCGCTGTAGCGACTACGTCACCTTGCAGGTCGTGGAGTTGCAGGATCGGTGTTTCACCATTCGTCTGTGTCGCCGACAGGCCACCTTCGATACCGGGTATCAAACGGGTGTATTTGCCTGATCCTTCTTCCTTCCATGTCACCGCTTCACCGGATCCGTCGTAATGGTCGATCGTCGTCAGTTTGGTCGTTCCTTCCCCGACGGTCTTTAGAATCCGTCCTTCTGGGTCTAGCGTGTACGTGTTGGTCTGTCCGTTCTGAGACTGCTTTTGGACTTGCCCGTCAACATAGTATTCGCTGGCTAGTTCGTGTCCGCCCCCATCGGCCGCGGGTAGTTTCGCGATGTCGCCCAGCGGGTCGTAGCTAACACCCGAGTCGATCAGACGGTCGTCAGCGTCGTAGGTATGCGTTTCGCTACTGCCGCCTTCGGTCGCGCATTTGCCTTCCATACCGGGTTCACGCGTCGTCAGGCTCGTGCGATTGGAGTCTTCGTCATAGGCGTAGATCCGTGTCGTACAGCCTTTGCCGGTAGGCGTTTCTGTGGTCTGCGTCAATCGTCCAGCCGCGTCGTAGGTGTAGGTGTCGCCCGCCAGCGTGCTTGAACGCAACAACGTTTCGCCGTGAATCGACGGCACGGTTGTTTCGCTGAACCACGTACATTTTTCAGTGCAGTGCGTGCTCTTGACGTATTCGATCCCGACCGTTTCGCCCGCAGCATTGCGCGCGTAGGTCGCAGTCATCCCATTGGGATAGGTCTCGCTAGTCATATCGCCCCCGACATCATAGCTCGCGCTAAACGTGCCTGCAGCGGAATCCAAAAGTTTCGTAAGCACGCCAGTTGTCGGGCTATACGCGTAGCTCTGGCTGCCCTTTGCGTCGGTCACGCTCATCAAGCGCCCATCACCGCTAGGTTCGTATTCGTAGGTCGTCGTGTTGTTCTCCGCGTCGGTGTAGCTCGTTAGCCGACCAAGCCGGTCATAGACGCTCGTGAGAGTCTGTGTTTCTTCGCCGACCGTTGTGCTCTGCTTCAGCAGCTGCCCGGTCGTTTCGCTATAGCTGTCGGTGACCTTCGGCAGCGCGGTGTTTGTCGAGGATGTCGAGGTCTCTTCGCTTGAGAGCGGCCGGCCCGCTTCGTCGTAAGTCAACTTCTTCGTCCGGGTCACCAGACCAAAGGCTTCCGTTGAGGTTTCCGGCTCACCCCACATGTTGTACGTGACGGTCGTGACCGGGACAGCGTTGCTTTCCAATCCAAAAGTACTTTGATATTTGACCGGCGGACCCACCAACCATTTCTCGACACGATCATTCCCGCTGTTGTCGTTTTGCTCACCGCTGTCTAGGACATACACGTTCGATCCGTAGATACTGATGCCTCTGGGATGCCAGAACTCTCCTTCGCCGTGACCGTAGCTCCCGAACTCAGACACGTATTCACCGGTCGGCGAATAGATCTGCACATTGTTACTCTGGTATCCGGTAACCCAAATATCACCTTCCGGGCCGACCGTCAAATCGTTGAAACCGGCTTCGTTCGATTTGAACGTACGTAGCACAGACCCTTCCGGACTGAACTCATCCACGCTCGAACCCCACGGATACGTCACCCACAAGTCCCCTTTAGAATCAAGCGCTACATCACCAGGACCATACGTTTCCGCCGAATTAGAAAAACTCTTTAGATACACGCCTTCAGAACTAAACTCCTCCACACGCTTATTACCACGATCCGCGACGAACACGTCACCATTAGACGCCACCGTCAAACCTTCAGGCAATTCAAACTGACCCGTCCCAGACCCATGAGACCCAAAGACCCGTATCACTTTGCCTTCAGAGCTAAACTCCTCCACCCGATTATTACCTGTGTCCGCTACCCACACATCCCCTTTCCCATCGATCGCCAAACCCGCCGGCCCAGCCACCTGACCTTCACCACTGCCCCTTCCTCCAAACTCACGTAGCAGCTTGCCTTCGGCGTTAAACTCCTTGATCAGATTATTGACTGTGTCGGCGACCCAGACGTCACCCGAAGCATCGGTGGCCAGGTCCTCCGGTTCGTTGAACTCGCTGGAGGCCGGAGCCGATCGTGTCTGACACGGCATACCTTCCCATTCGACGTGCCCTCCACAAACGGGTTCCTCAGAGTTCGCCGCCGCGGAATAATAGATGGTTTGCTTATCGTGTGCGCTTTCGCTGCCATTCACCGGTAGCCGCCACTTCTCCACACGACTGTTTCCGCTGTTGTCGTTTTGCTCACCGCTGTCTAGGACATACACGTTCGATCCGTAGATACTGATGCCTCTGGGATGCCAGAACTCTCCTTCGCCGTGACCGTAGCTCCCGAACTCAGACACGTATTCACCGGTCGGCGAATAGATCTGCACATTGTTACTCTGGTATCCGGTAACCCAAATATCACCTTCCGGGCCGACCGTCAAATCGTTGAAACCGGCTTCGTTCGATTTGAACGTACGTAGCACAGACCCTTCCGGACTGAACTCATCCACGCTCGAACCCCACGGATAGGTCACCCACAAGTCCCCTTTAGAATCAAGCGCTACATCACCAGGACCATATGTTTCCGCCGAATTAGAAAAACTCTTTAGATACACGCCTTCAGAACTAAACTCCTCCACACGCTTATTACCACGATCCGCGACGAACACGTCACCATTAGACGCCACCGTCAACCCTTCAGGCAATTCAAACTGACCCGTCCCAGACCCGTGAGACCCAAAGACCCGTATCACTTTGCCTTCAGCGCTAAACTCCTCCACCCGATTATTACCTGTGTCCGCTACCCACACATCGCCTTTCCCATCGATCGCCAAACCCGCAGGCCCAGCCACCTGACCTTCACCACTGCCGCTTTCCCCAAACTGACGTAGCCGCTGACCTTCCGCGTTATACTCTTCTATCCTATTATCAGCGGTGTTTGCGACCCACACGTCACCGGAAGCATCTGTCGCCACGGCCTCCGGTTCATTGAGCTCACCGGGAAACAAACCATACGATCCAAATGCGGCGTAATATGTTGGTGGTGCCTTCGGCGCTTCGTGACCCCCCGCCGGAGAGATAGTTTCTTCAACGGCGCCCGTGGTCGGGTTGTATATCGTGGTAGACGTCAGTTTCAACCCTTCCGGATTGATCGTGACAGACGTCGGCTTGCGCAACTGCCAGCCCAAATCGTTCTGACCGGAATAGCTGGTTATGGTTGTACGCTTGTCTTCTTCTTTGCCCGCGACCACCGCAGATTCGACCGTTTCGGTCAGCAGTCGGTAGGTTTCACTCTGAGGCGCGTTCTGATCGTAGGTATATTTGATACGACGGCGTGCCTGCACTTCACCGCCGCTAGAGAGCTTAATCTTGTGTTCGGGACCGAGGGTTTCAAGCAGCTCGTCGCCTTCTTCGTTATAAACACTCAGGCTGTCGAGCAAGGCAGCGGCTTCCGCCGATCTCCCGCCTTCTTTGAGCGCGAGCGCGAGGTCATCGGCGCTCAACGTCCGCACCGCGTTGTTCGTCGAGTTGTATTCGGTTGTCGAGACGCCGCCGCTTGGCGTAGCCATGTTCACGGTCCGTCCCTGCGAGTCGAAGTAGGAAATCGTCGCATTTGTATATTCCTTGGCGGGCCACCCCATCGGCTGGGTAGGCGGAAAGACCGCGGTCCCTTCGACCGGATCATCTTCCTGGCCCCAGCCTTTCTTCACTTCACTGGCGGTCAAGTTCGGTAGGCCAGCACCCGAAAGTGGGACCACATACTCGATCGTGGTCAGGGCGCTTGTTCCCGGGTTCGGAGGTTCCGGCGCAGGGTTATATGGTGTGCCCGAACCAACCTGACCGCTCGTCGCGGTCGCCACCGTCGCGCTACCGCCCGCGTTGACCGCCGTGACCTGCGCTAGGAGCGTGTGTCTCTCATCGCTCGTGCCCGGATAGTAGCTTTCGTTCACGGCGCCCGGGATCGCTACGCATTCCTGCCCAATGGGGTTGCAGTCCTCCCACTGATAGCTATAGGCCAGCGCCCCGTTGCTCCACGTGCCGTTGCTGGAGAGGCTGATCTTGCTACCGACCGACGGCGTGCTCGTGGAAAGTTTTGGAAGCGCCGTGTTCTGCGGCGCCAGACGGCTGCCCAATTCCGTGGCTGCCGCCGGGCGAGTGACGGATAGCAGCCGACCCGCGCTCGCGTCGGTCGGGATCGTGCCGTAGTGCAGCAGCCACGGCTCTTTGCCCGGCCCCGAGACGGCCGTTATGTGACCTTCTGCGTCATAGCCGTAGACCGTCTTCAGCGCCGGGCTGATCCGTGGATCCCACTCCGCGCGCAGCCGGCCCTTCGTGTCGTAGGCGTACTGCGCAACCGGTACTTCCTGTATCGCTTTCGTGGCTGGATTGTACGCCGTGAAGAGCACTTCCTTCAGCCGACCTTCGTATTGATTCCATTCACTTTCGTTTTCGCCCGTCGCGGTGGTTTTTTCCGCATACTTGAAGATCAACGCACGACAGCCTCGTTCTATTTTCAGTGAACAGGGCAGTTCGGCGCCGTGCGGCGCGAGCGCCTCCATCGGCTCGAGCACCGTCCCACCATTGACGAGCACAGCCTTGTACTTATAGGTCACATCGCTCGTCGCCGCACGTCCTTCGGAGATCGTTGGAAGCCACGTCGCATGAGCCCATCGCCCGACACGCGAATTTTCGCTGTCGGCTACCAACAGCTCCCCGCTCGCGTCAACCGCTATGAAATACGGCCTGTTGAGCTGACCCGCACCGGACCCGGTGCTACCGAACTTGGTCAAATATTCGCCTTTGGAGTTGAACTCCTGCACGTCGTTCTCAACATAGTCGGAGACCCACACGTCACCTTCAGAATCTACGGCGATACCACTGGGTGTTTCGAACTTGCCGTTCGTACTGCCTTGCGAACCAAATTCTTTGAGGCTCGCGCCGGTAGAGCTGAACTCCACGACGCGATGGTTTTTCGCGTCCGTGACCCACACGTCACCCGAGGCATCCGTCGCCACATCCAACGGTTCGGAGAGTTCGTGTGAGCCTACGACTTTGGCGGCTTCCCGTAGGTATTCACCTTCTTCGTTGAACTCTAGGACACGGTTATCGCCTGTATCGGCGACCCACACGTCGCCGCTTGTGGTTGTGGCTATCCCCTGCGGCGATTTTAGCTTGCCCGTGCCTCCGAGGCCGGCCTGGCCCGCGTATTCGCCGTTTTCCTTGAACTCCTCGATCCGGTTGTTGGCCGTGTCAGCGACCCACACGTCACCTTTGGAGCCGAGCGCGACGCCGTGTGGTTCTTTGAGGTCTCCGTCACCGGTCCCTTCATAGCCAAAGCGCGCCACGTATTCGCCCTGCGGGTTGAACTCCTCTACTCGATTGTTCTTCGTGTCGGCCACCCACACGTCACCGGTCGCGTTCGCAGCCACCCCGGTCGGCACGTTTAGCTGACCGCTGCCGGGACCCTGCCATCCGATCTGCCCGTAGTAGCTCGGCGTGGACTGCAAATAGCCTTCCGGGCGCGCGAACTTCGTGGATGTGCCGGCCGCGACGTCCTTCAAATAATAGTCAACAGGTATTTTCTGAGCGTTTTCCTGAACCGAGAGAGCCAGGTTCGCGTCGCCCTGTGGAGATTCCAGTTGGCCTTTGGAGTTGCGCGCAAACACCGTCTCTCCTCCGTTGGAGGCGGTCAGTGTCATACTCCCGTCAGGCAGTTCCGCGAGGCTTTCGCTGCCGCCGAGACTCATCGCCCACTGCGACCCAAGTGGGCCTTCCACCCCAGCGCTCAGATTACGCGAGCTGTATGTGCGCGAGACCGTTAGGCCCGGACCCATCGACACGTCGCTACCGCCGAGACTATAGTTACCCGACTGCGGGTCAAGCGAACCGGGCCCCACGCCGATCGGCGTGGCGTGATGAACAAAGATCGCGAAGTTTTCGTGTTCCTCGTTGCCCGCGTTGTCGGTCGCCAACACCGTCAGCACGTGTGGACCCGCGCTCAACTGCCCACCGTTGATCGTCCATTCCGCGCTGGCGGTACACGGACCCAGCGAGCACGAGCCCTTCGGTTCGCCCGCTTCGGCGCCGTCGATCCCAAGCTTCAACGAAGCCATCCCCGAGCTCGGAGTGCTCCCTTCGCCATCGGTCGCTTCAGCCTTGATTTGGTACACGCCTTCGCCGATCTGACCGCCGACGGGCAGACCCGTCAGTTTGATCGAGTGCGGCGGCGCCGCGTTGACACGGACCGCCACGTACGGAGTTTCCCCATACAATCCGACCGCGTCTGAGGCGACCCCCTGGATCGAGTATTCCCCGTTAGGCATCGGCCTAGTGAATTCCGGCGTGTTGGTGAGATAGGTGAACTTGCCGCTATATTCCTCATTGCACTGCACCCCACCACACTCACCTTCTTCCAACATCCGCATCTCGCGCGACCAACCACCGCCAACGACCGCCGCGGAACTAACCCCAATACCGGGATCGTGGGCGGTCACTTCAAACGCGGTATTTGAATAAGGTCCCAACCAGCCTTTTTGCCAGGGTACATAACGTTTTCGTGTTCGTGACCTTCTACCGTCAACATCGGAGATGTCGTATTGAAAACGATAGTAGGCGCTTTTTCTTGAGAAATCCACAAATTCGCCTTGTAGAGATTATCTTCGAAAGCTCCAGACCCTCCAGACGCCTGCGTACGCTGTATAAAACGCATAAGATTGCCGTTAGAACCCTGAGATGGTAGACATTCCAATGTTTTAACTGCGCAAATCGCCTTTAATTCAGGGTACTCCTTATTGTTTTCAGCCACGAGGCCCCAGTTTTCGACCGTTTCGCTGGGCGCCACAGATTCCAGGACGCTCTTTGTCTGAGTACCAGTGTCTTCCTCTGACGTTTCTGCTTCAAACTCGTATATTTTGGATTCATGTTGTGTTTCATACTGGGCATCTACCCATTCGCCCGATACATAACTCGCGATCGGGAACATCGAGATGCCATTTGCCACACCACCGTATTCCTCTCTGAATTTTCCGCTTTGCCATGCCGCACCCTTCCAATTGGTACGACCATTTTCTGGGAACACTGGATTTTCGTCGATCGTATGCGGGTCGACAAAAAGTGGATAGCGAATTTCGCCCGGTTTACGGGCGACCGTCAACTCGACCATACCGTTGGAGATACTGATCGACACAGGCACGACCGTGCCTTCGGCATCGCGCGCTAGCGGACGCGGAATGGAGGCGATCGCCCGGCCTTCCTCTAGCACACGCACGGTTCCTGAGCCTTCCTGGGTCAACGTGGCTCCACTTGGCATCCCAACCTTGAAGAAAAGGTGTTCCGGTGAACGTTGCGAGAGCAATGTGGAGAAAAGCTCGAACCCGTCAACCGTCGGCTTCGCCAACATACTCAAGTCGTAGACGTCAGCCTGCGCGTCTTCGGTATCACCATAAAACACGCTCGCGCCGTCTATCACCCCCTTGCCCCCGCCCAACGCGGAGCCTGCTTCGCTGACGGGGCTCAGTGAGACGCCGCTGTCCAATAGCTTCGCGCCTTCGCTCGCGTACTGCGGCAGACGCACGGGCGCGATCCCGCTCGCCGCCTGGAAGCCTCCTTCCACTTCATGCAGACTCAAGTTGAGCGGGACACGCTTCCCCGGCGCGGTTTCAAGCGCCAACGGTTCAAGCGATTCCACGAGAACATGTTTGCCACCGCTCGTTTCCACCGCCATCGCATAGTCGCTTGGAAAGCCGACAGCCTTCTGACCGTCCGCGAGCGACGGCGGACCACCCGCCGGTTCGTCGATCAAGCCCGCGAAGGCTTCGTGAACCACTGTCTGAGCACCTTCAGGGCTCAGACCTTCATACGCGCTGCCCGACTGTTCACGCGCTGCAACATTCGCCGGGTTGTCCAGCCGCGCCTGTTCGGCGGCACGAGTCTGTTCTTCGCCGAGCAACATCCTGCTGCCCGCGATAGTCAACGGGCTCGCCGACACCGATACCTGCGCGGGCGCATGTTGAGATGCCTGTATGTGCGATGGCCGAGGCCGTCGCACTGCCCCACGTGAGGACGCGCGATCGCGCACATGAGCAGGCAAGGAGATCCGGTGGTGTGCACGATGGCGCGTGCCACGGCGGGCGCGAGGCGCCGATTTCCCATGCACCACGTTGGGTGCCGAGACACCCCGTGCTCCTCCTCTGGACGCCCCGGCCAACCCGGCGCACCCAACCGACCCCATCAAGCACGACACCGCGCACGCGACCAACAACCGCGACCAGACCCCCATGTACCCGTCCCTCCCTCGTTCAATTGATCTTCAACGCCTCCCAGGCCCGGAGGGTCTCGCCGAAGTGCGGGCACTGTACACGAGCGTACGACAGAAATCCAGGTAGATCGAGCGAATTCGTATAACGGAAAAGTGCCGTAATCTTGGATGATTGACTTTATGAGCTATCCGGTGTTTCGCGGCGCGCGGCGTGCACGGCAAATCTCACTGCCATAGGGCGACAGCGAGGCTGACACGGCCGCAAGGTGGCCCGCTAATTGTCAAGTGGTGATGCGCCGGCGGGCTCTGTGGCGAGCAGAACCCGATCGAGAGATCGCCATAAGCGCGCCTCCCCCGATCGCGCCTGTAACCGACGATCGGCTCCGGTTACACGATCATCCCTGGTGTACGCGAAGTGCTGGCAGCAGCTCGGCGAGCACGTCGAAATCCCGATCCTGGGTCCACACGAAGAGATCGTGTGTGAGGGCTGTGGCAGCGATGATCGCGTCCATCCCACCAGCACGCCGTCCGGCAGCGTGAGCAGCCGCGAGCAGATCGCCGAGCCGTCCTGCCACCTGCTCGTCGTAAGGCAGCGCAACGAATGTGCGCGCCCGCGCCAGCGTTGCCTCGCGCAGCGTACGCAAGGGACCTTCCGCCGCCCGGCGCGTTCCTACGATCAGCTCGGTCAGCGTGGCGACCGATATACGCGCATCGCCGGCAGGCGGATGGCTGAGCGGGCGACGCTGCTCGGCCGCCACGAAGATACTTGTGTCAGCGAGATAGCCGCGCGTCACGCGACCATGTCGTCGGTCGTCAGCCCGACGTCGAAGTCAGCCGCGTCAGACACCACATCCAGCTTGGATGCGAGCTGACTGATCGCGGTCAGATCTGCAAGCAGCAACTCGCTCGGACGCCTTTCACTGCGCAACCGTCGAGGAACGATGTCAGCGACTGGTCTGCCGTGCACTGTGAGCACAACGGGCTCCCCTCCCTCGACGGCCGCGATTACTCGCGCTGTGTGGTTACGCAACTCGCGCACCGATACATCCATGACGTGGCACAGCGTAGCATATTGTGCCCCTGATCGATTCGGCAACTGGTCGTCGCTGCCGCACACGACCTTCATGCTGGCGCGAGGACCTCAATGTCGATCAAGGCGAGTGCGCCCTGCATCCGCTTGTCGTACGTAGCGACTGCCGTAAGTTCAGAGCCGAAGCTGCGAGCGCTCGCGACATGGATAGCATCGAGCGCGCCTACATGGACCGGGTCCACACCGCGCGCTCCCGAGATGATGTGTGGGCCCAGCGGAACTATCGCGGCAGAAGTGAAGATGCTTTGCAGAACCACACTGCCGTCGATTACGGCGTTGGGACGGTCCTCGCACGCACGGGCTACCGCCCTGGGTAGCTCGACTTCGGTGATGACGCTCGTCGCAAGCTTGTCCCAGCGCAGCAGCTCAAGCTCAAGCGCATTCGACTCGGCCTCATGGACGAGGAGCTTCAGTAAAGCTGAAGTGTCTACATAGAGAATGCCTGAGCGCCGCGTGGGACGCTCAGCGTCTGCCATGCCCGCCGTCGGTCTCCTCACCGCGCATGGCGAGGAGTGCCTTAGTCCCAGCGTCCGTAATCGGGCCGGTCAGGGGGCCTCGTTCGGCAAGCACGTCACTAAGCGCTCGTGTGGCTGGGCGTAGACGTTCCACCTGCCCCCCTGGACGTGCGCGTGATCCGCGCGTCGAAGGCGTTCCAACCTGTGTCTCGCTGCGCCGTGGCTTGGCCATGCCTAGATCTTACCGCCTGCCATTCTCGATCTACGTTTGCAGAACATTGGTCAGAACCGGATCAGTTCGTCGAAGCGCAGTGCGGCGCGCGTCGCGTTCGAGCAACGCCAGCGCTACTACGCGCGTGGCGTTGGCCCTAGCCGATGGCTGCTGGTCGTCGTAAGCTATGAACAGACGCCTGCGCGGATCGTCTCCGCGTTCGCCAACCGGAAGGACCCCAAGTCATGGAGCGCGTAAACATCACGATCGGGCCACTGAGCTTCGACCACGCTGACTACGATGCCGAGAACGATGTGCTCTACCTGCACGTCGGGGAGCCACAGGCAGGGGAGAGCGAGGAGACACCTGAGGGCCACATCATCCGCTACGCGCCCGATACAAGTCAGGTCGTCGGTCTCACGGTGCTCGGTGCTCGACGAATCTTGCAACGCGATGGTCGTCTCGGGATCACGGTCCCGGGGATGGTCGAGAAGACCGCCGAGGATCTCGCGCCCGCACTTGCTGCTGTCTGAGGCGTAGCAATGCTCGGAACTCGTGTCGTCTCCGGTCTCGTTGATCTTGGACGCCGTTTGCATCCTCGGTGTTAATGACCACCGCCTGTTGCGGCTTCACCTTGCGCTCAACAAACCCAAACCCATATTGCGGCGCAAGTTCGGCCAACCGCTCCAAGTACGTGTGCCCGCCCGCCATCTGTCGAGCTGTCCTATTAGACCGAGAGGGCAACTGCACCGGTACGCTGCTCACCTGACATGGCCTACGACCTTGACCTCGCCAATCGCCTGCGCGAACAGCTTGCGGATCAAGACGGGGTGAGCGAGAAGGCGATGTTCGGTGGACTTGCCTTTCTCCTGCACGGCAACATGGTTGTTTCTGCGTTCAGTCGCGGTGGCCTAATGGTGCGGGTGGGACCAGACGCGATCGACGAGGCGCTCTCGCGACCACACACAGAGACGATCGAGATGAGAGGCAGGCCGATGCCGGGTTGGATCCACGTGGCGGCCGAGGGCGTGAAGACCAGGCCCCAGGTCGCGGCCTGGGTGCGCCGTGCGCTGGAGTTCACCAACACATTGCCGCCCAAGGACTAACGTTTACCAGCCTACACAACAGCTATGGAGAAGGGACCGTACGTTGCGCAAACCCAGCGCTCGTCAAAGCGCCACCGCTCGATGTCTCCTAACGACCGCATCGAGACCACAGGCTGATCGACACCTGCGCCATCCTTTCGCCGCTCTGCGTGGCATCCTGAATCAGCTCGTCATGCGGCCCTCAGCCTTGCAATGAACGATGTAGCGTTTCGTCCGAGGCACAGCGTAAGATCGAACATATGTTCTTGCCAACCATGACACCCGAGACCGAGCTTGAGCGCCTGAACCCGCGCGAGCGACGCTACGAGATCGGGCAGTTCTTCACGCCGGCTCCCATCGCCGAGCTGATGGCCGATGCGGTCCGCGAGATCGAGCCCGAAACGGTTCTCGATCCTGGGGTCGGAGGCGGCGTTCTACTTCGCTCCGTCGGAGAGGGCCCAAAGCTCTTTGGTCTCGACATCGACGCGACGGCTGTGGAGCTTGCGGCTGCGTCGATGCCCGGCGAGCACGAGATCGCGGTGGGCGACTTCCTTGACGTGGAACGCTGGCCGCTCACAGCAGCGACCTTCGACGCGGTGATTGCGAATCCGCCCTACGTACGCCACCACAATCTCTCGGCCGAGCACAAGCTGCTCGCGCGGCATTACTCCACGCGATTCGGCTCGAAGGTGTCGAGTCTGTCAGGCAGCTACGTCTACTTCTTTCTGGAGGCGCTTCTCCGGCTGAACGACCGTGGGCGGCTGGTGTTCATCACACCTACGGAGTTCCTCGACGTGCGCTACGGACAGGCCGTCAAGGAAGCGCTGCTGAGCCGCTGCGAGATCGACGAGATCCTCGTGCTGGAGATGGACGAGCTTGCGTTCGAGGGCGTGCTGACGACTTCGGCCATCACGATCGCGACGAAGTGCGAGGCGCCATCCCGACGGTACCGGCTCGTGGAGGGCAGGCTCAACGGCTCCATCGAGAAGGGCCGGGAGGTCGAGTTGGCGGCCGAGGTCGCGCCCGCGGTGCTGCCCTGGACTCCACTGCTGCCATCTCGCGCCGAGCGCATCGCCCCACTCCTTGAAGGACGCACGGCGAAGCTAGGCGACTACTGCCGGGTCCGGCGCGGTATCGCGACGGGCGACAACTCGTTCTTTGCCATGACCAGTGCCGAGATCGAGCAATGGGGCATCGAGGAGCAGTTCCTCGTCCCGGTCGTCCTCGGGTCCAAGGACCTCCCGTACGAAGGGCCCCTGGATGCTGATTTCTATGCTTCGCGCATCGCAGAAGGTGCGCGCGGCCTGCTCTTCTTCTGCCACGATCCCGTTGAAGCCCTGGGCGGAACGAATGCGCTCCGGTACATCGAACATGGGCTGGAGCTCGGCTTGCACGAGCGCTTCAACTGCCGTACCCGCAACCCCTGGTATGGAGTCGAGCCCGTGCCACCCGCCGACTTTTTCACGACGTACATGTCGCGTAACCGTGCCCGCATTGTGCGCAACCTGATCGGCGCCCGGTGCATGACCTCTCTGCTCAACGTCTGGGCGCAGCCTGGCGTTGACCCCGAGGCTCTGCGGCCATCGCTTGAGGACTCCACCAACGCGCAGCTCCTACGCGAGTTCGGCCGGACATACGGAGGAGGTCTGGGCAAGATCGAGCCCGGCGACCTGATCGCCCTGCCGATCCATCCCCCGGACGGTGTCGAGCCGCCCGGGCAGAGGTGACTCCTTAAGGTTCCTACTCGACCCCGAAGTACGAGGCGAGATCGCTGAGCCGATGGTCCCATGCCCAGTCGATCCCGGCCGCCGCCTCGAAGCCGAGGTAGGAATGGCCGAAGTAGCCAAAGAGCTGGAGCAGGAACACAGCGCTGTCGCCGTGCACTCGCTTGAGCGCATCGTGCTTGTCGGACTCCTCCTTGCGCCGCTTATTCACATTCGTGAAGTCGCCCGCTGACTTCAGCTCGACGCAAGCCAGCGGCAGTTTCGCGTCAAGCGGAGAGACGGCACAGTCCACCGGAAGGTTCTGCGGCTCGCCGTCCTCACGGACCACCCGTACGTTACGACCGAAACCAAACACACCAGGCGCCATCTCGAATGGAGGCTCGAAGGACTCCTCGAACCCTTTACCTTCGAGATACGCCCGCAGCAGCTCCTTCTGCCTCGCCTCCTGCGCATTGCGCAGCACCGGCAGGTAGAAGGCGCTCGCCAACCGCTCTCCAATGACCAAGAGCGCCTTTTCGCGCTCCGCGGCAGTCGGCACACGGTCGTCCTGGAGCCAGCAAAAGAGCCCAGGATCGAGCAGTGGCCGCAGGAAGTCGCACATCACCTCAAGCTGCATACGCAGGCGGCTCACCCTGTCCGGGATGACTCCCTCTCGCTCCATCGCCGTGACGAGGCTCTTGTTCGCCCCGGAGAAGCCGACGAAGCGATCCCTGGCCATCGGCGGTGAGATGCACATGCGAGCGACGAACAGTGCACCCGGCCGCACGATCAGCGTGTCCGCGTCGAACGTCCTGAAGTCGTCGGTCGCCCGCATAGCCTCCTCGACCTCGACGACGGCACGCCCTCTCGCGTCCGCGAACATTCCTGGCGACTCGGCTAGATACCACTCGTCGTACTCGGCGACGCTTCGGTCGATGTCCGGTTGCCACTCCGCGGGGTTTCTCAGCCGGTTCGCCATCGGAAGCCTATTCGCTCAGGAGACACAGCCCTCCTGCTCGCGTGACGCCGGGAAAGAGCAATGGACGAAACTTGTTGGAACACAAAGCATGCGCTGATGGCAGCTCTGGGGCTTCGTCGAGGCAGTGCCAGGCGATCGCCGGCTACGCCGGCAACGGCTCAGCCTTCAGCAGTAGTCCGCGTCTTCGGCTTCCAGCCCGGCCAGCAACTCGTCGGCGCTCTCGTAGGTCAGCCCGCATTCCCATAGTCGAGCGTGTGTTCAGGATGAGACGACCGGGTGTCACCGATGCTGAGACTCTGCAGCCGGCGGAAGGTGCGGGAGCGCTCCCGACAATACGACCAGCCATCGGCGTTTGGAGGCAGCGCCGATTGTGCCAGGCGGTTGAAGGTTTCCTGGGCCTCCAGCCGCGCCAGTCCAGCGCCGACGCAGTAGTGCGGGCCGTTGCCGAAGGCGAGATGGGGCGGTCCGGTGCGAGTGAAGTCAAGGCGGTCCGGGTCGGGGTGACGCTGGGGATCGCGGTTGGCGCCACCAAGCACAACGAGCGCCTGCTGGCCCTTGTGCACCTTGACCCCGCCGAGATCGACGTCGTTCAGAGCGACCCTGGAGGCGACCTGCACGGGGCTGTCGTAGCGCAGCAGCTCCTCGACCGCCTGCGCGCAGCACTCCGGATGCCGCGCGAGCCACTGTCGCTGATCGGGGTTTTCGAGCAGCGCGAGCGTGCCGTTGCCGATCAGATTCGAGGTCGTCTCGTGTCCGGCGGCGAGCAGCAGCAGGCACATCGTGATGATCTCCTCGGTCTCGAGCGCGACACCGCCGTCGGGGGGATGGATCAGCGTGCTCAAGAGATCCTCGCCTGGATCCAGGCGCCGCTGCGCGACGATCGGAACGAGGAACAGCATCACCGTCATCGCCGCGGCGCCGATCGCTTCGATCTCGGCGGGCGTCGGGTCGAGCTCGAGCGCGCGCGCGAGCGTTGGGGTCTCCGCGCGAATCACTTCCGCGCCCTCCAGGCCGACGTCGAACAGCTCGGCCATCACCGCGAGCGGGATCGGGTATGCGAGCTCGCTCATCAGCTCGATCGGCCCGCCTTCGGCGAGTGGCGCGAAGGCGGCATCGGTGATCGCGGCGACGCGCGCACGGATCTGTTGCACCGCGCGCGGGGTGAAGAAGCGGTTGACCGCGCTGCGCAGCCGCGTGTGGGCCGGCGGGTCGCTCGTCAGCAACGACTCGCTCCACAGCTCAGACGCCGTGCCCGGCGCGCCGAGCGAGGCGAGCAGCTGCGGGCTGTTGCGCGGGTCAGAGCTCCATTCGGGACCTCGCAGACTGACCGCCGCGTGCTCGTGGGAGAGCACGAGGTGGGCGTCGAGGCGCTCATTCCACTGGACGGGCGCGCGCGCGCGCGCGTCACCATACGCGGGATAGGGATCCTCGGTCGGGAACGGCCAGGCAGTCCAGTCAGGCATGGCTGCCCGCCGCCTGACGTTGCTCGCGATACGCACGATCCAACTTGCCCATGGCAGTTGTGGGATCGGCGCCCTCGAAGTACTCCTCGGCGATCGTCTTCCAGTAGTTGGTCGCGCGCAGCTCGGAGATCATCGACATCACCCCGATGTCGATCCGGCTCATGATGGTGTAGGTGACCGGAGCGGCCACGTGCTGGAACGCGTTCGCCGAGGGACCCGTCGGCGAGTAGCGCAGCTCGATCAATCTGGCGACGTACTCCGGGGTGATCGTGAACGGTTGCGCTCCCCAGTACATCTCGATCGGCTCGCGCCAGTATGCGAACGCTTCCTCGAGGGTGAGGGAGGCCGACGGCGCGAAGAACCCGCCTTCCACGCTCACCCGCCACGTCTCGGCCACGTCGCCGCGCAGGCATTCGCGCATGACGATGTTGAGCGACGCGACCTGCTCGCTATCGAACCGCTTGACGCAGCCGAAGTCGAAAAAGCTCACGCTTCCGTCGTCGTGGAAGGCATAGTTGCCGGGGTGAGGATCCGCGTTGAACATGTGGAAGTAGTGATAGGAGCCGTAGATAAAGCGGTGGATCGCCTCCGCCCAGGCGTCGCGCAGCTCCTGGTCGGCAGCGAGCGCCTCGCTCCAGGGCTCACCCTCCACGAGCTCCTGGGTCAGCACCCGGTCGGTGCACAGCTCGCCGATCACCTCCGGGACGTGGATAAACGGGTGCCCGCGGTAGAGCTCGGCGAACTCGGTCTGGTTGGCCGCCTCAAGCCGGTAGTCGAGCTCCTCGGTGATGCGCTCGCCGATCTCCTGCGCGGCGCCCCGAAGGTCAAAGCTCAACTTCCTCGGGGTGAGACCGCTTATGAGTCCTAGAAATGTCGCCAGCAGCTCCGAGTTTTTGAGGTCGGCACGGATCGCGGCCGCGACCCCGGGGTACTGAATCTTCACCGCAACGGCGCGGCCGTCGTGCAGACGGGCGCGGTGCACTTGACCGATCGACGCGGCCGCGAGCGGTTCCCAGTCGAACTGAGCAAACGCGGACTCGGTGGAACGCCCGAGCTCGCGCTCGAGCACCTCCCGGGCAAGCTCCGGGGCCATCGGCGGCGCGTCGTTGCGCAGGCGTGTCAGCGCCGCCTGGTAGGTCGATTGGAAGTCGTTGCCCACCGCGGGACCGAGCGACGTGAACGAGAGCATCTGTCCCGCCTTCATCAGAGCGCCCTTCGAGCGGCCGAGCAGCTCCGCGTAGCGCTCGGCTGTGCGCACGTGAAACTCGCTGCTGTCGGCGCCCGTGAGCTTGCTGCGCAGCCCCACGATGACCGCCTCGCCGGCGGTGCGGGCCGTCAGACCCACCAGCGGCGCGGTGCGCCGTAGACGCCCGCGGCCAATGCCATCGCCATCCGCGTCGCTCGCGTCGGGTGGCAGTCCAAGGTCGGACACCCTAAAGATCTCCCTTCTCAAGCTAGGTATCAAGCTAGGTAGATACTGACTTCAACTAAGTGTATACTTAGGAGAGGATCATGTCAAGCACGACCCGCGATCGCATCATCGACCAGGCGATGTGTCTGTTCAGTCAGCACGGCTACAGCGCCACCAGCATCGCCAAGATCGAAGCCGCCGCCGGCCTCACTCCCGGAGCCGGCGGTCTTTACCATCACTTCGACAGCAAGGAAGCCGTGCTCGCGGCAGGTATCGAGCGTCAGCTCGCGCGACTGGACGCGCTCCGTGAGATCCGCCGCGTGCTCACCCCGCTCGGCGACCTCAAATCCGAACTGACCTTGATCGCACGCTACATCCTCGCTGAGCTCGACAGCGAGTCTGACCTGTTGCGTCTGCTTGCCTCTGAAGCGCGCAACCGACCGCAACTGCTGAGCACCGCCGTCGAGAAGCTGGTGAGCTCGACATTCGAAGGCTTCGCTACCTGGATCGGCGAGCGCACAGAACGGCCGACGTCCAGCCAGCAGGCCACAGCAATCGCCGCCCTGGGGCTCGGCGCGCTGCTCTCCTCCCGCCTGCTGCGCGATGTGCTCGGCGTCCCGGCGCGAGTGCACGACGAGACGCTTGTCGATACATGGGTCGAGCTGATGGTCGTAGCGCTCGCCGGCCCCGCGCGCGCGAGCTCACCTGAATGACGATCTGATCCAGATGCGGGGCGACTACGCGCGTCGCTGCCCAAAGAATTACGATCTGATCCGATCAATTTGGCTTAAGCCATTTCGGGTCCCAGAATGTGTCCCGAAATGACCTCATATTTGTGCAGTTCGGGACATATTTCGGGACACGGTTTTGGCGATCAGCCCCGTAGCCGGATCCGCGGGCCAGCCTTCCTGGTAGAAAGACGGAGTCGCCGCGCTCTGCGTGCAAACGTCGCGCGACGGCTTCGTAGTGCCATAGGGCAGCCCTTCGTGGCCGCCCTATCTATGCGGCGAGTCGGTCTTCATCAGCCTCGCCGGTGCGGCGCGGAATCTGAGCCTGCTCCTCGGACTGGAGGGTCCATAGGAACGCACTCATACGGTCCACGTCGCCCTTGTCCACAGCGCGTACCGTAGTGCGAACATCGAACCCCGCCGAGTACCTACTGAGCGGCCAGATACGGTGCGGGCGCTGCGGCCAGGCCTACGTCGGGACCACCGCGCACGGCCGCAACGGCCGCTACACCTACTACACCTGTTTCACGAGGGCGCGGTATGGCACCAAACAGTGCGCGAACGACCGGCTACCAGCTGAGCGGCTTGAGCAAGCTGTCACCCAACGCCTCTGGAAGGTGCTCGATGACCACGACCTGCTCGACCGGGCGATCACCCAAGCGTACGAGCGTGCGACACGGATCGATGAGGAGCAACAGTCCGAGCTGGCCGGCATACAAGACAAGCTCGCGGAGACCCGAACGGCGATGGACCGCTACTTCCGCGCGTTCGAGGCAGGGACCATGCCAGAGGACACCTGTGGTCCACGCATCGCCAGCCTCAGCGAGCAAACCAAAGCACTCGAAACACGCGCCCGCGAACTCGCCACCCTCAACGACGACGAGCAGCCCGAGCAGACCACCCCGCCCGACCTCGACACGCTACGCAGCAAGCTACGCGCCGCACTCGACGACAGCACGCCCGCCTGCACCAAGACCACACTCCAAGCCATGATCCACAGCATCCAAGTGCACGCACGCGACAACATCGAACCAACCTTCCGCATACCTGCGGTTCGCATTGACTACGGCTACATTGGAGAGGGCCGTACGTTGCGCAAACCCAGTGGTCGTGCGGGCGGCGCCACTGAGCTTGCGGTAGAACGCCGACACCGGGAGCCGCAATACGGCTGACGACAGGCCGGCTGACAACGTAAAGAGCCCCAGCCGCGTCATCCCGAGGGAGAGAGGCGCACTGGGGCGTTCGCCTGTCAGAGTAGCAGCGCTCATGGATGCCGACAAGACCCGCGCATGGATATCCGCAGAGCGTTTTGCGCCGTTCTTGGAGCAAGCCGACGGCAACCGAGCGCTCGCCTTCGACCTCTACCTCTGGCACGCTCGCATTTCCGGTGCCAGCCTCACGACGCTGCACCACTTCGAGGTCGCGCTGCGCAATGCGATCGACCACCAGCTGGGAGCCGGTCAGGCCCAGGCACCGGTCGAGCGGAGCTGGCTTCTCGACCCGACGACGCTCAGCCCCCAGGGGATCACGAAGGCGCGGGCCGTACTCGCCCGCTTGGAGCGCGAGGGGTATCCGCGGGAGCATCCACGGATCATCGCGGCACTTCCGTTCTCCTTCTGGAAGGGTCTGTTCGCACGCCGCTACGAGCAGCTATGGCGAACGCGACTTCGCCTCGCTTTCCCTGGCGTGGGCCTGCGGCGCGAGATTCTCGAACCGCTTACCAACCTGCACCTGTGGCGGAACCGCATCGCCCACCACGACTCGTTGCTGGGGCAGGATCTTGAACGCCGGCTTGAAGAGATGATTGGTGTGGCAAACGCCATCGACCCGGCCTGCGGACAATGGTTGGTCGCGCACACAGAGATGGTGGTCCTGCTCCAGCAGCGACCGCACGCATAGCCGTATCCGCCGCGCTCGCCGGTTTTATTCGTTGAAGTTGAAGGGACCGACGTACGTACTGGGCTCCCGTCGAGTCCGCCCAAGTGACCGTCAGGACGTACGGTGTGGCGAACTTCAGGGCAGAGACTGGGATGACGTAGTCCCCGCCTATCGTTTCCCAGGCGGGCCACCCAGCGGGCACAAGCGGTGCCGGGGTGCTCAGCGTCACGAGCTTCACTGGTTCCGTCGTGCCTCCGGGTGCTTGCAGCGTTGCTGCTTACAGTGTCGCGTCGGTGCCCTCTGGCCAGAGGATGATGTACGGCCCAGTCGCTCGAGGCCGTCATCGCAGGCGGCGAGCCCGAGCGAGCCAAGGCGCTCCTACGCATCCTCATCGCCGAGCTGCGCGTCAACGGCCGCCACGACATCCAACCCACATATCGCATCATCACGCCCGACCACGCTGCCACGGCCGGGGTTTGCGCAACGTCAGGAAAAGTGGAGCCAACCGAAGTCAATTCGAACCGCTGTGCAAGCGTCCCGGGAGGGCAGATATCGCTTGATGGGGCAGGACAGTAAGTCGCGTTCGCCCGTTCTCGGACCTCGCGCGGACGGTCATCAGTCCGCCTACGTCAGCCCTCGACGGCCGCTCCGGTGGTGGGCGCGCCTGCGGCTGTGTCGCTGTCGGCCTCGCGCTTCATCTCGATCGCGCGGCGCGCGTCCTGGTGCCGAGAGCGCGACGAAGCTCGCGCGATGGTTGCCGTCCGCGAAGGGATGGACACGCAGGATGCCGGCATACAGAGCCGCCGCCCTCGTGCGATCAAGGACGCTCACCGCATCCACGTCGCTGAAGGCGGCAACGCGCTCGTTGAACGACGCGCAAATGGCGGAGAGCTCGTGGCGGATCGCCTCGGGGGCGATCCCCTCCAACTGCCGCATCCCGCCGCTCGGCTACCACGCCAAAGAACGCCCGCCCCTGGCGGAAGCGCCCACCATCGTGGGGAAAGTGATGAGCGAAGATCGCACCGTGCCACCACCGCACGCGCTCTGCGTCCATGCGCAGCGGCTTGCGCCAGAAGGCCCGCTGCGCATCGTCGAGAACGCGTCCCAGCTCGTCCCCGAGAACCAGCCACGTCTCCTCGGGCGAGCGACAGCCCGCCCTGTAGAAGCGCGAGCCCTCGTTGTCGCGATAACTCCGATGCCTAGATTCGTCCACCGACCGAGAATGGCAAGCGATTCGGACCCTGTCGCATCCGGCGGTCGGCGCGTCTGCAATCAAGAGTGACGCGCAGACAAGAAAATGGAGCCAACCAGACTCAATGCGAACCACTTCGCGTTCGTGTCGGGCGACCGGATGGCCATCGACTGATGACGTACGAATCGCGTCGAGTAGGCTGGCGAGATGCTGCTCAGGCGAGACGATAACAGTGTGCTGGCGATCGGTCAGCTTTCCCATTCATGGCTATCCGGGCAGTTGGCGCGGGCGTGGGGCAACGCCCGCTTCCCGAGTCCGGAACCGCGTGAGGAGATTGCGCTCGGTGCCCAGCAACACGACATTGGTTGGGCGCGGTTTGACCTCCAGCCTGGCATCAATGAGGAGAGTCGCCTACCGCGCAGCTTCCTGGAGACATCCGTTGAGGAGCACTTGGCGATCTGGAGCGCAGCTCCCGACTTGTTGCTCAGTGCTAGCGAGCATGCCGCGCTAGTCGTCTCGCTGCATGGCTGCGCTCTCTCGGAACTCCGCTCGAGGGCGGCTGCGGGCCATCAGGCTCTTTTGAGCGAGCACATTGCGGTCGAGCGCGCACGTCAGGCGCGGCTGCAACGGAGGCTCAATCTAAGCGAGGAGCGGGTTCGATTGATTCAGCGGCAGATGTGGGTGTGGGATGCCATGTCGTTGGCGCTATGTCATGGTTGGTATTCGTTCACCATTCACGATGTCCCTGAAAGCACCGGGCTCGGCACCCTGGAACTGCGTGCTGCTGATGATTCCACCGTGATCGTAGACCCATGGCCCTTCTCCTCTCCCGCCTTGGAGGTCCGGTGCGAGGGACACAAGCTCGCCTCGTCCTACGAAGACGAAACGGCTATGCAGCGCGACCTCGAAAGGGCGCCACAGATCACATTGACGCTCAGGCTCGTGGCCCCGGACTAACCAAGATCACAGCGACTGCCACGGTCGCTTGATTCGCATTGAGTTGAGGGAGTGGAGCCAGCCGAAGTCAATGCGAACCGCTCGGCGCGGCTGCCGGGCGGGCAAATATCCTTGACGACAAATGAATGACGGGCGTCAGCCTGTCTGGATGAGCTGCACGGGCAAACCACGTGAGGCGGCATTCCGGGCGAGCGGCCCGTCGAGCGTCCAAAGCTGCGTGCCAAGTTCCTCAGCGAGGACGAGGTACGCCGCGTCGTAAGCGCTTCGACGCTCCAGGCGCTGCGCCATCGCCACGACCCGCGGCGTGTCGCCCAGCTGATGCAAGACGATTGGCACCGAGCCTATGCGCTGCGAGGCATCGGCCACGGCCTCCGACGCGAGCTGCCCGGCGGATACTGCCTGTGTCAAGGCATTCGCTACCTCGTAGCGCAGCAGCGCTGGAGCGTGTAGCTCCTCTCCTTCGGCCTTCCAGGTGCGCAGCAACTCCTCAACCGTGACGGCACGCCGTCGATCGAGTGCGAGCACGATCAGGACGTTGGCATCGAGAACGACGCTCAACTGTCGGCGCGTTGTTCGAGCTGCGCACGAGCATCGCGCGCAAGCACGATCCCGTCGATCTCGGGCAGCTTCGCACGGAACTCCGCGAGGCCTTTGAGCGCTGCCTCAAGATCCTGTTCGCTACCAGCATCGAGGTCGGTGCGCACCAGCTCGTCAGCTAGGGCGTCGGGGTCCAGGCCACGCCGCTGCGCCTCAGCAGACAGCAGCGCGTAAGAACTCTCCGGCAGATGAATCGTCCGCGTAGCCATAAGCGAGATTGTACGACCCGATGCCGCGGCGGCGAGCGCGACCACCGTCACGTGCCGACGCTCAACGCTGATCTCCGCGGGTCAGCGGGCTGCTTCGCCTGCCTAGCAGCCTCACTGTTCGGCGGTGCAGGTGTCAGCGAGTCGGTTGGTAGCTTCGCCGTCGCCCACGCTCGTATAGAAGCGTCGCCCGCCACACCCCGTCCGTATGCGAGAGAGCACCACCCTGGTCTTCACGATCGGGTACACAAAACTTTCCTTCCTTGTATTCGCCGTGTCGGTAGTGGTAGAGGCCGGTTGCGACGGCGATGCTGGTGCCCCATCCCGACCACCGTAGGCTCGTAATCTTCCATTCCTCCGAGCCACTCGGTGGCAGCCCCTGAAAGACGCACGCGGACGGGCGGACACTGGCGTCGTATGCGAACCGTCCATGCTCGAAGGTCTGGCAGTTGACGAACACCTGGTCGCCACCAGCATCCGCGCTCACGCCGCCGCCCAACGCGACGCCGACAGCCACAGCGCCCAAGAGCGCGTCTCGCCTCCGCCTTGGACCTGTTCGCGGGAACTGGGTTGAACTGGTCCACGACCCGCGACCGGGAAATCAATGGATCTGCGCTGATCGCTTTGGAGGCACGATCGCCTGAGGCCATCAAGGTTGCAGTCGCTGAGAGCCACGCTGGCGCCTTCGATGCACTGGTGCATCGCACCGAGGGCTATGGCGATCGGGTGGAGAGCTTCAACGAGGACGCCAACAAGATCGTTGCGTCTATGTTGGGCCTCATTCCTCGACGAGCTCCGGCGTTTGCGTTCCTCGATCCCGAGGGGTCGGAGCTTGAGTGGCCGACCGTTGAGGCGATCGCTGAGCATAAGCGCGGGCACAGCCCTAACAAGATCGAGCAACTCATCTTGTTCCCGACCGATATGGGATTCGTGCTTTGACATGGAGAGCGGTCCGCGCAAGCGTCGGCTAAACGGCGGCGAGAGCTAGCTCGCGGTACCGACGGTCGGAAGGCGACGGCATAGCGTCGTAAGTCCGGTCATCGAGCAACCGGCCCCCCGCCTTCGACGTGCGGCCTCCCCACTGCTTGAAGAAGAACGCCACGTCCTCCTTTGCGCAGCGGGCGCGCAGGTCGCGTATCCAGGCGGCGTCGCAGCGTCGATGCTTCGCCCCAGACTCGCCACCCGCGATCAGCCAGTCGATACCGCTGAGGTCGAGGCCTTCGAGTGGACCCAACAGGGGCTCAGCGGAGATGAATCGCACCGCTGCATCGACTTCGCGTAGATAGTCCGCTCGGTGTACGAAGCGCCGGTTCTCGATGGTGACTCCCATCCAAACATTCGGAGCCCAGGGCAAGGTCGATGCCAGCTCCGCTAGTCGCTCGTGGCGCTTGGTCAAAATCTGGAAGGTGTGCTGGCTCGCCTCCTCCATGACCTCGAACACTTGCCGTATGAACGACTCGGGAATGCGCTCATGGAAAAGATCGCTCATCGAGTTCACGAAGATCATCCGTGGACGCTTCCAACCCAACGGCTGGTCAAGCCGGTTTGGCCACAGGCGCAAATCGAAACCCTGTTGGTAGGGATGACCGGGGATATTCCGCCAACGCTCCGCAAATGTCTCCGCGTAGCAGTGGGCGCAGCCCGGCGAAACCTTGTCGCAGCCCGTAACGGGGTTCCAAGTCGCGTTCGTCCACTCGATTGCGCTGTTATCGGCCAAGGCGATGACTCCTTCGTGCTCAGAAGCGTACCTCCTGCGCGAGAGCGAACATATGTTCGTCTCCACGTCGGACGGATAGTACCTCACGCTGAAGCGTTGCTGGACTTCCTAGTCCAACCAGGCTCCTCTAGGAACGCTAGGCTCGCAGTGGGTAGACGCGACTCGCGACGGCAGCGAAGGCCAATAACCAGCACGAGCTGACCACATCTCGTAACTACCGGATGAAAGCTCTCTCGGGGTTGGCCCTGAGATCCCGCGCGAGTTCTGCTCTGCTCTCGCGCCATTCGACAAATCATGCAGTCGGACGGGTGTTTGCGCACCCGCCCCACCTGTGGACACCGAAGAAACAGCCTTCGATGCCCGGACGAAACCGTAGCTCCCTAGCCACGGTGAGGTCGTGCTCGCTCGCGCGCTCCTTCGGTGCCAAGACCGAGAGGAGCACCAAATGGCCGAAACAGGCAGTAGCAGCGACGAGGACACACCCGGCGAGCACATCGACCGGCACGGCGACAAAGCGCAGAGCCACGTTTCTCCCGGTCCCTCGAATACGGCGTTGCGATCCTCGAATCCTTCAGTGCAGAGCACTCCGCATTGCGCAACAGCGAGATAGCAAGCCTCATCGGCGTCAGCCGCGCCACAGCCAACCGCTATCTCAAGACCCTCGTTGACCTCGGACACCTGAAGCAGGACGGCAACCGTCGATATGTGCTCGCAGGGCACGCCGCAAGCGCAGGAATGGCAGCTATCAACACGGTGCGCTTGGAAAGCCGCGCCCGCACCATCCTCGAAGACCTACGCGAACAAACCGGACACACCGCCAGCATGGGATTGCTCAACAGAGCACACGCGCTCTACGTCTACCGACTCCACGGGCACCGCGCCGGCCAATACGAAGCGGACGGCAGCCTCAGAGCGGGCGCCTACGTTCCCGCGCACAGCACGACCATTGGTAAGGCGCTGCTCGCCAGCCTAATCGAGAGCGAGTTCCGCAACCTGCTCCCAACCATGTGCCCAAGTACTGAGCGGGACATGGCAACGCGGCTGGCCGACGAGATACAGCAAGTCAGACTCGAAGGGATTACGTTTGGCGACGAACACGCACCGAGAGCGCGGTCAGTTGCCGCACCGGTCATGCGCAGGCTCGACAAGCCCATCCTTGCCGTGCAGATCACCGTGCCCACCGGCTCGTGCTCAAGAGATGACCTGCTCGCTCGCTTTGGAGAGCCGGTAAGACACGCCGCCAAGCTGCTCTCGGCGTAGCACGAGGAAGTTGTGAAGATGGACTATGTCTGACGCGCTCCTCGTTGCCTGAGTAGCACGAGCACGGCGCCGGACTGGCGCTAACGGTAGTGCTGGGCTGGTGTACCGCGAAGCGGGTGGAGAGACCTCTTACCGGGTAGAGCGTTCCGTTTGGGATGCTGGCTTTCTGGGGCTGGCTGTACCAAAGGGGATGCTTTCTGGACCTTCTTGTTCGACGGCGTTTTTGCTGTCTTAAGGGTCTCTCACCGGCACCGGAAAATATGGATGAAGATTTTGTTTGTGTTGCGCGCCCTCGGGTGCAGCGGCTATCTGTCGAGATGGAATGTGAAGCAACCATGCTGCTCGCCAGCAATCCAAGATCGGGATGTAGATGCAGCCGAGGAGACGGAGCGTCGCTGGACCTCGGACGTTGAGGACGAGCAGAGCGTCGAGTTGCGGGAAGACCACCAACTCTCACCCGCTAGATTGCCGTCCGTCACTCAGGGCGTCCCGTCCGTGAGTTCCTTCCGTTCACTCTTGGCGAAGGCGACTCCTCCTAAGCCCCTAGCGGTCGAAGACGACCCAGCACATCACACAGGGGACCCAATCGTGTTTAGGGCATCAACCTTCGATGCCCGAGAGAAGAACTCCCGTCGCTTTCGTAGCTCACTCGCCGCCCTTCACCAAGTCAGGACTACTCAGGAGGGCGCTGACTGGCTTGAGGCAGTTAGGGTGCTAAAGCACGACGCGATTCGACTGCGGAATACTCACCTCTCGCGGCACTCTTCCGTACTTTTGGCGCTCGCCGATGCACTGACCTTTACGGATCCGAACGAACAAGTTATGGACTCCCGTACCAGCGTCCCTGTCCAACGTGCGATATCGCTACTCAGCGAGCCTTTTATTAATGAAGCCGCGGAGGAAGAGGTCCTGATAGGACTCCTGTCAAACGGTTGGTACCTCGCGCCTGACGCTATGTGCACCAAGGCAGAAGAGATCTGCCGGCAGCCTGAATTCTTGTCGCAAGAGGTCGAGCGAGCGCGTGCTGCGGCCACCGCGCTAGATGGCTCCGAACGCGAGGGCGATAGGACCATGGGGCAGAAGGCCAACAAGGCGCTCGCGGATATATCTAAGAACGCCACGAAGGGAGAGGCGTGTCACGGAGCAAACGGCATCGGAGGAGACATCTGCATCGCTCTTGAGTGCGGCCCCGATGAGACGCTGCTCACTACCGACGAAAGTTTCGACCACATATGTCCAGCCATCGGCGTAGGTCATGAGCGTATATGACGCTCATCGATCTCGGAGGACGCTGACCAGTACCAGCGGCGTGGCCGCTCCGAAGCCCTGACGCTCCTCGCCAGCCCGGTTGCACGAGCAATAGGCGCAGCCTAGCGCTGAACAGCGATCGGCTGTGCTGCCTGCCCTTACAGGACGCAACTGCCGAGCGTGGCCAGGCCGCTGACCCGTAGCCACTAGATGAGTAGTGCCACGGGTGTTAGGCGGTGTAGCAGGCGAGGGATCGGGTGGGGCGTTGGAGTTGGTGGTTGAGGGCGATGCCGGCGGCGAGTGCTGCGAAGCGGGTGGCGAGGCGGACGCGGAGGTTCTCCAGGGTGCGGGCGCCGTGGCGCTCGAGTGTGAAGAGGTCCTTGCATGTCCAGAAGATGCTCTCGATGCGTTGACGGATAGGCGCGAGGTGGGGGCCGCGCCCGGGCTCGTCCTTTCGGCGGGGGCGCATGATCGTGGCGTCGAGTGTGGCGAGCTCGGCTTCGAAATCTTTGCCGCGGAAGTTCTTATCGCCGATCAGGATCAGCATCTGGCCGCTATGGCGCTCGCATCGAGCGACCAGCTGTAGGCACACGAGCTTCTCGTCGATCTTTGGCGAGGTCAACGCGAGCGCTCTGGGAGTTCCGTCCAGGGCGAAGATGGCGTGCAGGCGAAAGCCCCAAAAGTGACGGCTATGACTCGCGCAATAACCGTAGTCACCGGCGTTGGAGAGCGCGTCACCGAGACTGGAAGAACCGCCACGCTTGACGGTCTCGCGGCTGCGAGCGCACTCCACAGGCGTGGAGTCAACCAGCAAAAGATCGCTATAGAAACCGGGGCTACGCGCAGCGAACGTACGGATCAATGCCTCGATCGAGCTCGACAGTCGCAGTCTGCGCTTGTGGTACGCAGTTCGCTCAGGTAGATGCGGGAAGAGATGGCCAAGCTGGCGACGGGCGGCCCGCAAGAACCGCGCGTCGGAGGGAATACCCATCATTGCTTGAGCGATACACAGCGTGATGACCTCCGCGTCGGAGATCCTCCTTCTGGCGTTTTCTGCGCGTTTGGGCAGGAAATCGTCAACAGTGCAGTAAACAGCGATAAGCAGCAGGTCGAGGTCGGCGTCCATCGTGACCCTCCCAAGAGTTAACGGTTGGTATTGAGCACCGCCGACTTCGATCTGCCTGCCTACATCCCCTCCCCCTAAACCACCACCACAACCGTGGCACTACTCATCTAGCGTCACCATTCGCAGCAGCGCCTGTTTGCACTTCTGTTCGCACCCTACCCCGAGCGATCAGCGGCATAACGCCCCGGCAACGGCGAGACCCGCCTATCCAAGCGGGTCTCGACAAGTGCGCCCGGTGGTGTGTGGTTTCAGCTGATAGGCGACAGATGTGTCAGGACATAGGAGACATCGAATGAGAGGGGTTCTCCTGTGGGGATGGCGCGGTTTCTGGTCGAGGCGCATGTGTTGGGGGGTGTGCCGGTCGGTGAGCTGGCGGTGGCGCATGGGGTGCATCGCAGCTGGATCTACAAGCTGTTGGCGCGCTACCGGGACGGGGGTTATGAGGCGTTGGAGCCCCGCTCCCGGCGGCCCAAGTCGTGCAAGCACGCAACACCCGAGGATCTCGCGTGGGCGATCGTCGCGCTACGCGAGCGGCTTGAACGGGAAGGCCATGATGCTGGGGCGCACACGATCGCCTATCACCTCGCGCAAGAGATTGGCCAGAGCGACCGGGTGCCGTCGATCTCAACGATCTGGAGGATTCTCAAGCGGGAGGGCTTGATCGTCGCTCAGCCGCAGAAGCGGCCTGCCAGCAGCCTGATCCGCTTCCAAGCAGAGCTACCGAACGAAATGTGGCAAACCGACGTCACGCATTGGCAGCTCGCCGACACCACCGGCGTGGAGATCCTGAACATGATCGACGACCACTCCCGCCTGTTCCTGGCCTCTCAAGCGTTCTCGACAGTCAAGGCGCCCAACGTCGTCGAGGTCTTTCATAAGACCGCCGGCCTGCACGGCCCGCCGGCGAGCCTGCTCTCCGACAACGGAGCGGTGTTCACCGCCACCCCGCGCAAAGGCAAGGTTCTGCTGCAGTCAGAGCTCGAGCGCCTTGGCGTCACCTTCAAGAACTCCCGGCCCTACCACCCCCAGACGTGCGGGAAGATCGAGCGCCTGCACCAGACACTCAAGCGCTACCTCGCCCGCCAGCCCGCCGCCAGGACCCTCCAGGAGCTTCAAACCCAGCTCGACACGTTCGCGCACTACTACAACACGATCCGCCCGCACAGAGCGCTGAACGGTCGCACCCCGCTACAGGCATACAGCGCACGGCTCAAGGCCAGGCCAACCACCAACCCAGCCCCAGACACCCACTTTCGCGTCCGCGAGGACAAGGTCGACCAGACCGGCACCGTGACGCTACGCCACCACAGCCGCCTGCACCACATCGGCATCGGCAGAGCCCACAAGGGCCGCCCGATCAAGCTGCTAATCGCAGATCGACATATCCGCATCATCGACCCGCAAACCGGCCAGCTCATCCGCGAACTGACGCTCGACCCCACACGCGACTACCAGCCAATCAGACAACCCTGAACCGTCTACGATGTGCCGAGACATCAGTCTCCGATGTCCCGACACACCACAAGTGCGCCCGGCGGGAATCGAACCCGCGGCCTGCGGTTTGAAAGACCGCTGCTCTTTGGCTCCCCGAAGAGAACCGTTGACCACTGAGCTACGGGCGCGTGAAGCTCGGGATGCTACTACGTCCGCTGCTGCGCGGGCGCTGGGAGAACGGCTGTGGCGGCGCGCTGGGAATGGGCGGCACGCTCACGGCGTGGACCGCGGCTTCACGGCGTAGACCGCGGCTCCTCGCGCGACGCGTCCGCCGCCAGCTTGACGCTCATCTTGATCGCTCTGACCGCGCCGGTGGCGCCCGCTTGCAGTGTGAAACCAACGCTCAGCACGATCACGCCGGGGACCAGCAGAACTTTCGATCCAAGCATCAGGATTCCCACGCGCCCCAGTAGATAGGGGGGCGTGCACACAGTCGTGCCGAGCACCGCGCCGAGCGCGCCAGCTGTCAGCTTGTCGCGTCTTGAGCCGGTCCTGGTGATCCCGATCAGGCGCGCGGGCACAGCCACATAACAGACCATCATCACGGCGATCACCGCCCCCAGGCACAAAGCGAACCATGGTTTGTCCCAGCGCGGGCCGACCGTCGTGAACAGCGCGAGCGGCGCGCCGACCCCCACGCCCCACATCACTATCGGCGCCACACGCCGGCGCGCCGCGAGGTAGGCCGGTCGGATCTCGGGTCGCCCAGCGCGCGTGATCGCAAACGCAAACACCGCGTTGAGGAAAAAACACACCACCGTGATCGCCACGATCGCCAGCGCGATCGGGATCAGGATCGGACCGCGCAGGCCCGGAAATGACCGGTTGTGCAGCACGCGCGCCTTCAAATCGAGCATCGCCAGCCAAATCCACATCGCCGGGAGCACCTGGATCAGCGTGAGCCGCCAGTTGAGCACCAGCAGCCGCAGCCCGTCGAAGAGCATCGCAAACGCGCCGACCGTGAACGCGAGCGGAGCGAACACGCGTCGCGAGCGGCTCAGCTGGACGACCTGCTCGACCATCGCCTGGTCGTCGTCTTGAATCGCGCGCACGAGCCGACGCACACGAACCAACAGGGCGGGACGACGGGACCGTTGACTTACCATCACCAACCCGAGCATTCCACAGCGACGGTCCGGCGGCTGCGAATTGACGGTTCCCCCATTGGGGAAGACCTCGCCGCATGCGGCGAGGTCGGCAGGGCCACATGTGGCCCTGCCCCGGACCGCACATGTGCGGTCCGGCCGGTCGGCGCATGCGCCGACCGGTGCGTGAATCAACGATGAAGAGCAACCGCCACTCCGCCACTCCGCCACTCCGCCACTCCGCCACTCCGCCACTCCGCCACTCCGCCACTCCGCCACTCCTGAGACCACTACTGCAGGGGCGGAATGCGTTGTGGGTGGGCGGGCGTCGTGTCGCGGCGTTGTGTTGTGGACGCGCGCCGCGCGCCCAGCGCTCGTTCAGCCGGTCTGCTCGGTGGGGCGGATCAGCATCTCGTTGACCGCTGTGCGGCGCGGGCGCGTGACTATGTAGACGATCGCCTCGGCGATGTCCTGCGCTTGCAGCCGCTCGATGTGTCCGAAGCGCTTCATCATCTGCTCACGTACCTCTGGACGCACGTGGTCGGCCAGCTCGGTGTCGACCGCTCCCGGCTCGACCACCGCGACGCGCACGTGGCGCGCGGTCAGCTCCTGGCGCAGCGACTCGCTGAGCGCGCCAACGCCGTGCTTGGTGAGGTTGTACACACCCGAGCCGACGCGCGCCACGCGACCGGCGACGGAGCTGATGTTGATCAGGTCGGCCACGCGGCGCGGCGCGCCGTCGGCGGCGTTCAACAGGTGGGGCAGCGCCGCGTGCGCGACATACAGGAGTCCCTGCAGGTTGAGCGCGATCATGCGGTCCCACTCCTCAGTGGGCGCGTCCACGATCGGCCCGAGCAGCATCACCCCCGCGTTGTTGACGAGGATGTCCAGACGACCGAGCTCCTCGACCGTGCGCCGCACGGCCGTGTTTGCTTGCTGTTGATCGGTCACATCGGTCTCGATCGCGAGCGCGCGCGCGCCACCCCGCTCGATCTCGCGCGCCAGGTCCTCCAGACGATCCTTGCGCCGCGCCGCGAGCGCCACCGCCGCGCCCTGGTCGGCGAGCGCGCGCGCGGTAGCCTCGCCGATGCCGCTGCTGGCGCCCGTCACAAGCGCGACCACACCATCAAGTTTGTGCGCGCTCATGGTTTGTGGATTCTAGATGAGTAGTGCCACGGGTGTGGTGGTGGTTTAGGGGGAGGGGATGTAGGCAGGCAGATCGAAGTCGGCGGTGCTCAATACCAACCGTCGACTCTTGGGAGGGTCACGATGGACGCCGACCTCGACCTGCTGCTTATCGCTGTTTACTGCACTGTTGACGATTTCCTGCCCAAACGCGCAGAAAACGCCAGAAGGAGGATCTCCGACGCGGAGGTCATCACGCTGTGTATCGCTCAAGCAATGATGGGTATTCCCTCCGACGCGCGGTTCTTGCGGGCCGCCCGTCGCCAGCTTGGCCATCTCTTCCCGCATCTACCTGAGCGAACTGCGTACCACAAGCGCAGACTGCGACTGTCGAGCTCGATCGAGGCATTGATCCGTACGTTCGCTGCGCGTAGCCCCGGTTTCTATAGCGATCTTTTGCTGGTTGACTCCACGCCTGTGGAGTGCGCTCGCAGCCGCGAGACCGTCAAGCGTGGCGGTTCTTCCAGTCTCGGTGACGCGCTCTCCAACGCCGGTGACTACGGTTATTGCGCGAGTCATAGCCGTCACTTTTGGGGCTTTCGCCTGCACGCCATCTTCGCCCTGGACGGAACTCCCAGAGCGCTCGCGTTGACCTCGCCAAAGATCGACGAGAAGCTCGTGTGCCTACAGCTGGTCGCTCGATGCGAGCGCCATAGCGGCCAGATGCTGATCCTGATCGGCGATAAGAACTTCCGCGGCAAAGATTTCGAAGCCGAGCTCGCCACACTCGACGCCACGATCATGCGCCCCCGCCGAAAGGACGAGCCCGGGCGCGGCCCCCACCTCGCGCCTATCCGTCAACGCATCGAGAGCATCTTCTGGACATGCAAGGACCTCTTCACACTCGAGCGCCACGGCGCCCGCACCCTGGAGAACCTCCGCGTCCGCCTCGCCACCCGCTTCGCAGCACTCGCCGCCGGCATCGCCCTCAACCACCAACTCCAACGCCCCACCCGATCCCTCGCCTGCTACACCGCCTAACACCCGTGGCACTACTCATCTAGTGGCCCAAGCGCGCGCCATCGCTCACGGGAGCTCCCACCCGAAATAAACCTCCACCTTGGCGATGCGCTCAGCGGCGAAGGTCAACCGTGTCAGCGGCGCCTCTGCTTGATGCGGCTGCGCGCGAACCCGGGCCACGCGCGGGGACGCCGCGCCAGGACGAGCGCCAGCGGCAACGAGTCGAAATAGGTGAACCGCTCGGTGGCGAGTCCGTCCTGGTTGAGCACAAAACGGTCAACCGACTCCCAGGAGATGGGCGCGCCGCCTGCCGTGCCGCGAACCGTGAACTCGATCAACACGCCGTCGGACGTGGCGCCCCAACGGTGAACCTGCACGGTCATGCCGGATATCAGCTCAAACAGTTCGGCAAACGCCCGCTTGCCCGCGTCCAGCCCGTGGGTGGTCGCAATCATCGGCGCAGACAGACGCGCGTTGGGCGCCAGCACCGTGTCGAGCCGCTCGACCACGAGCGCGCGCCAGAACTCCTCGAAGCGCCTCACAAAGTCCGCTGCCTGCTCCTGGTTCATGCCCACAGCTTAACCATGAAGTCAGCGTCGCGAATCCATGATCGTGACGCGCACAGCCAACCGCCAGCGCATGAGCTTGAAGTCCGCCGCGGACTATTCTGTCGCGCCACCGACTGAGCACGAGCGGATGTGCGAAGCGCGCCCGCTGACTGTGGCACCATCCGGCGGGTGGCACGACAAGCGAGCATCGACGCCCAGACCGCGATCTTGCGGCGGGTGCGCGCGATTCCTCCAGGCTACGTGCGCACCTATGGCGACGTTTCGCCCGGAGCACCGCGGCTGGCGGGCTACGTGCTGAGTCGCGCCGACGGACGCCAGACGCCATGGCACCGGGTTGTGCGCGCCGACGGTTCACTCGCGAAGGGAGCCCGCCAGCAGCGCCTGCTCGAAGCGGAGGCAGTCCCCTTCCGCGGTGAGCGAGTATTGCTCTCAAGTGCACGACTCGACGATCTCGACGCGCTGTGAGCGACGCCCCCGAGTCAGATCATACGACCGTTGGTCGTGACACTGTTACTGTTGTGGTGTGATCATCTCAACAATGAACGATCTGCCGGGCTATGAGATCGAAGAGGTCTTTGGCGAGGTGTTCGGATTGACGGTTCGCTCGCGCAACCTTGGCTCCCAGATCGGCGCGGGTCTGAAGTCGCTCATCGGCGGCGAGCTAAAGGGCATGACGAAGATGCTCGCGGACGGTCGCCAACACGCCACCGACCGGTTGGTGGAGGAAGCGGAGGCCAAGGGCGCCAACGCGGTCATCGCGTTTCGCTTCGACACGTCAGAGCTAGGCTCAACGTGGACGGAGATCTGTGCGTACGGAACGGCCGTCACGGCGCGCAAGCTCTGACGCCGGAGCGCCGGTCGGTCGAACACACCGATCGGTCATCCAGTGGCGCGCCGCTCGCCTCGGAGAGAGCCAGACGATCGATCATCGAGTGGCGCGCCGCTCGCCTCGGAGAGAGCCAGACGCAGTAGTGGATCGCCGATGGCACACGCTCGAGCGCTCGAGCACACCGCCAGTTCGAGCAGATTGAAGACTGCCCCGTGAAGTGAACGCTTGCGTCGTGACTAGTCGGCTTCGAGGCCAATTCGCAGCATCACGAGGCTTGTGGCCAATATCCACGCGAAGAACGTGGCCGGCACCCATGTGGTCACAGGACTCTCGAGCGATAGGACACTACCGTGGCTGAACAACGAAGCGGTTATCAAGATATGTGTGACCGCGCCGAGCAGCGCGAGCCACGCAGTCCACCGCGGGAAGGCACCGTGTTGCAAAACCAACGCGGCATACGATCCGAGACACACGGCGGTAGGTATCCCCGATAGAGCGAGCATCCCGAAGGTCGTGTCGGCTAGCGCGCCCGCTATTTCCGCGTCATGCACGCGGTAGACCAGCACGCCACCTGGAACAAAGGCCGCGAGGATGAGCACGACCAGCGCGACCGCGCCGAAGGCAAACATGGCCGAGAGTGGCTGTGGCGCGGGCTCGATCTGGCGCAGCCACGACCACAACCCCGCAGCGAAGCAGAGGAACAGACCCATCGCGAGCGCGTAGATGAACAAGGACGCGACAGTTCGTCCTGACCCTTCCTGAGCGTACGCGACGACGCGCGCACCCGAGGCGTTCGTGCCGGGAGCGTTCCACAACGGAGGCGCGACGAGCGCGCCCACGACGATAAGCATGAAACTGGTCAGCCCAGCGAGCGCTACCAGTCGAGTCACACGGGCGCTCATCGCCCAAACGTCAGCTGCCCGTGCGTCATCGCTTCTGTCTACCATCGCTGTTGGCGTCATGGTTCGAGGATCCTCCCTGGAGGTCGGCTTGTCGATTACCCGTAGGTAATTGGTCATCAGCCGCGTCGCGACTAGAGTCTGTGCGCACGAGATGGCGACGGCGAGCTCCCAGTCCCGGGTCGGGCCACTGCTGCGCGAGTGGCGCGAGCGCCGGCGACGCACACAGCTTGACGTGGCGCTGGACGCCGGTATCTCGGCTCGGCATTTGAGCTTTGTCGAGACCGGCCGGTCCAAGCCAGGCCGCGAGGTGATCCTGCTGCTGGCCGAGCAGCTCAAGGTGCCGTTCCGTGAGCGCAACCGGCTGCTGCTCGCCGCCGGACACGCCCCGGCCTTCCCCGAACGCTCACTCGACGCCCCGGAGCTGGCGCCGGTCCGAGCGGCTCTCCGACTGATCCTGAACGGACACGAGCCGTACCCAGCCGTTGTTTTTGATCGCGCGTGGAACGTGGTCGCCGCGAACTCCGCGATGACCACGTTCACAGAGGGCGTCGACCCCGCGCTGCTCACACCGCCCGTCAACGTGCTGCGGATCGGCTTGCATCCGCGAGGAATGGCGCCCCGGATCATCAACCTCGGCGAGTGGCGCGCGCACTTTCTCGAGCGCCTGGAGCGCCAGGTAGCGGCCACCGGCGATAACAAGCTTGCCGCCCTAGCCGCAGAGGTCTCAGGCTATCCCGCCCCGGAGCCCGGTCCTGCGTCTGACCCCAGCGCCGGCGAGATGCTCGGGCCGGTCAAGCTTCGCTCCGACAACGGCGGCGAACTGTCGTTCTTTGGAATGTTCGCCACCTTCGACACCCCGTTCGAGGTGACTACCTCCGAGCTGGCGATGGAGTTGCTGTTCCCGGCCGATCCAGCGACCGCGGCAGCGCTCAATGCTGCCGCACAGAGGTAGGTGGGATGAGTTGTTGAGACAAACGTCGAGCAGACGCTGGACCCCGGCCGCGCTCGGCCTGGACGATCTCGAAACCGCTTCTCACGATCATCGACTCCAGGTGCCAGCTGAAGGTGGAGTGCTCTCGCTTGTCGCTCAGCCTCGGTCATGAGCAGCGTGCCCAGGTGCAGATGGCCGGTCGTGCCGGCGGATGAACTCGCTCTTGGCCTCGGTGTACGCCTCGCGGTCATCCCGGTAGCGCTCGGCCAACGCGCACTTCAGTGCCAGGTACTCGCCCGCGAGGGCCGGGTCTGCGCGCAGGTAGTCACGGAAGCGCAGGCGACGCTCAAGCTCCTCACACTCGTCCACGAGATGCAAATGGTGGGTGCGGTACGAAGCCGAGGGAAAGCACAAGAAGCGCCGGTGAGTGAGCGTCGCGTTGAACGCGCGCGGGAACTGGTAGCTGGCACACTCGACCAGCGCTCTCACTGGCGCGTCGAGGTCGGGCACAAGCACGATCATGTCGATCACCGGCTTCGCCGCAAGACCAGGCACGGCGGTGGAGCCGAAATGATGGATCTCCGTCCCGGACAGCAGCGGCGCGAGCCGCCCTCGCTCGATCTGGAAGGCAGCCGGCCACGCAGCCTTGTACTCCACGATCTCGATCGGGGCGTCACGCATACCAGCGTGCGCGAGATCTTCAGCAGCGGCCGTGCGGCGGTCGGTGGACGGCATCTGCCGTAGTCTCACAGACTGTCGCGGAGCCGAGCTCGGCGGAGTGCAGGTGCTGGCAGGAGACGCGTCTATCAGCGACGCCTACGCGGGCGCCGTCCCCATCGATCTGATCCTGCTCTGCGGGGTGTTCGGGAATATCACGGCCGATGACACCGCCAACACGATCCACCCACTCGTGCAGGCAACACGTGGCCAGGCCGAGCTGCCGCAAGGTAGCATGATACGTGCTACGCTTAGAACGATGAGTCGGTCTTTGCACGTACGTTTGGACGACAGTTCCGCCGCCGCTCTCAACGTCATCCGTAGCGACGGATTGAGCGACTCCGAGGCGGTTCGGGCGGCGCTACGGGAGACGGCAGCTCGGCGTCACTCGCGCTCGTCGATCGTCGCAGAGGTACAGCGGCTCGCTGCGGATGAGGTAGACCGAGCAGAGATGGTCGCGGTTCGCGAGCAGATGGCTGAGTTGGCACCTGAGTTGGCACCAGAAGTTACATAGCCTTCGTGGTGCGCGGAGAGATCTTCCGACTGCCGCCCCCGCGGCACGCGCGTGGTCACGAGCAGCGCGGAGCTCGTTACGCCGTGATCATCCAGGCCGACGAGTTCCTTGGGCTGAGCACCGTGCTCGTTTCACCAACCTCTACCGCGGCTCGACCCGCGAGCTTCAGGCCGGTGATCACGCTCGACGGTACGCCTACCAGCGTCTTGGTCGAGCAGACGACCGTCGTCGACCCGGAGCGCCTGGAGAGCTCGGCAGGATGCCTCGACGCCTATGAGTTGCAGGCAGTCGATGACGCGCTTGCCCTGGTCCTGGGGATATAGAGCTGAGACGGCTGGACCGAGGCTGACGATGACACGGCTGAGCTTCAAGCGAGTCCGCTGCATTGAGGGTGATCGCTGGTTCCCCTGGGTGGATCGTCGACCGCAACGCTATGTGTGCCTACGCGTCCGTCCGGCCTTCCTGCACGTTGACATGGCGCAACTACGACGACATCGATGCTACTTTCTGGCTTCCACGACCGAGTAGGCGCGAGACACGAGACTCAAGATATGGCTCTCCTCCTGCGCTAACGTTCGAGCGATAAAGCGACGAAGCGGCAGCACAGGAAGCTGAAATGGCCCGGCCACCGATCGGGATCGTGCTCGCCGATGTGGACGGCACGCTCGTGACCCAAGACAAGGTGCTGACCGACCGCGCGACGGCGGCGGTGAGTCGCCTACGCGATCAAGGCATCGCCTTCGCGGTAACCAGTGGGAGGCCGCCCCGCGGGATGTCGATGCTGATCGAGCCGCTGAGCCTCGCCACGCCCATCTCAGCCTTCAACGGCGGGCTGATCGTGCAGCCGGACATGTCGGTACTAGCGCAGAAGCTGATCCCCGAGACCGTCGCGGTGCGGGCGATCGAGCTGCTTTGCGCTCGCGGGCTGGACGTGTGGATCTATAGCGGCGCCGACTGGCTCGTGCGCGACCCCGAGGGCGCCCATGTAGCCCGCGAGGCGTTGACCGTTCGGTTCGATCCAACGACCGTCGAAACCTTCGACGGCGTCGCGGACATGGCTAAGATCGTTGGCGTCTCAGACGACCACGAGCTTGTGGCCACGATCACGCAAGAGGCGCGTGAGACATTCGGTGACCACGTGTCGGCCGCCCAATCGCAGCCGTACTACCTGGACATCACGCACCCTCAGGCGAACAAGGGCGAGGTGGTCAGCTACCTCGCCGCGCAGCTCGGCATCCCCGCCGAGCAGTTCGCAACAATCGGGGACATGCCCAACGACATTCTGATGTTCGCCCACTCGGGGCTCAGCATCGCCATGGGCAACGCTAGCCGCGAGGTGCAGCGAGCCGCCCGGCAGGTGACCGCGTCCAACGAAGAGGACGGCTTCGCCAAGGCAATCGAGCGTTTCGTCCTGCCCGACAGGTCTTGAAGGCTATTTACTTGCCCCGGATAAACGGCTGAACCAAAACGGCCGCGCTCGTGATCGAGCGCGGCCGTTCCGGGCAAATGGTTTCTGCTCTGATCGAGCGGTGGAGATGCTCTCAGCTGGCTCGGATGGCGAGAGTGTCAAGGTTGTAGGCGAGGATCGCCCAGGCCGTCCACGTTCTCGCCCCGGCCTTGCCCTTCAACCGGGATCTGCGCAGCCCGTAGCCGCGCTTGAGGTGGCTGATCCTGTCCTCGGCGCCTGTGCGGTAGCGGCCGAGTCGCCGCTGGGTCCGGCGCGACCCAGGTTGCTGGCGGCCGGCGATGAACACCCGCTGTGGATCGAGCGAGGAGAGGGCCTGCTGGGTCGGGCCCTTCTCGAAGCCGCCGTCGAGCGCGACCTCCCGCGGACGCAACCCAAGTCGCTGCAGCTCGCCGGCAGTGGAAGGAAGCAGCGTGCTCTCTGGCGGGTTGCCGAGCTTCGTCGAGACCGGCAAGACCAGCCCGCGCGCCCCTCGCTTGGTGTTCTCGGTCACCTCGCAGATCTGCGCCACGAACCCGAACTCGTTCGGCTTGCCGAGCTTGCCCTTGCGGATCGGCCTGGCGTCCGGGTCGAAGATCGAGACCAGCCGATCGGGGATCCGCTCGCCGCGCACTCTCAGCTTGATCTGCTCGACGACTCGCTCGGCTCGCTCGATGAACTGTGAAAGCCGCTCGGCTTGGCGCAGCTTCGCGCGAGCGCCGCGACCGCGCGAGCGTCGACGCGCTGCCGACAGAAGCCGCTTGGCCTCGGTCAGCGAGCGCGCGACGAGCTCGCCGGCCTGCGCGGTCAGCTCGAGCACCTGCTGCTTGCGCTCTCCCGTGCGCCGGCCCAGCGTCCGGCTCATCATTCGCACCCGGCGCCCGATCGCCCGCGAGCGATCCCGCACCCAGCCCACCTCGCGGCCGACCTTCGCCTGCAGCTTGCGCGCCTCGCGCGCCAGCGCTCTGGCGCTGTCCAGCGCCAGACCCGAGTCCGTCGGGTAGCGCACGTCCGCCTCGATCACCGTCGAGTCGATCCTCACCGCCCGCGCTTTGAAGCGCGTCTCGCGGCACGCCTTGGCGATCACACAGCGCGTCAGCTCCTCGATCACCTCCGCGCCGAGCCGGCGCGTGAGCTTGCGCACCGTTGACTCGTGCGGCACCCGCTCGCCGAGCGCGATCAAGCAAAACCGCCGCAGATGCAACGAGTCCGAGACCTCGCGCACGAGCGTCTCGTAGCCCCAGCCCGTGCGCTGCTTGATCACCATCAACCGCACATAGCTCTCGATAGAGATCGTCGGGCGACCCTGGGCCACAGCCTCCCGCCGCCAGCTCGACGCGATCGGCTCCAGCAGCAGCGGATCGCCCAGCAGCTCGTCCAACGCCGCCAAATCCTTCGGCAGCTCCCGCACCTCGCCCGGCAGCACCTTGTCCCACAACGACTCCACCTGCCCGTCCGACAGTCTCAGCATCAGCATCCTCCTCGATCAGAAACCAGCCCATTTGCAGGGCCCATTCTCTTAATCGAGCCGGACGGAGCGGCGACTATTTCCGGGGCAAGTATTTAGCGCAGACCACCGCCACACCCTTACGTGCTGCCATCGGCGGTCAGATGAATACGGTAAGAATTTCCATACCAGCGGTTCGACCACGTTAGGGGGAAGGGCGAAACTTGGCTGTGCGCAAACCATGCGCTGATGGTGGCGCCAGCAGTCGGAATCACCGCTGACGCGCCCACGCCGCCGGATACGGCCACCCTCCACGCCGTCGCCGACCACCTTAAGCACACCATCGCCCACGGCGAGCCCGAGCAAGCCAAGGACCTGCTCGCGATCCTCATCGCCGAGCTGCGCGTCAACAGCCGCGCCGAAGTCCTACCCACCTACCGCCTCGACGCGCCTACGGTTTGCGGGCCGACAAGTTCAGTGGAGCCAGCCGAAGTCAATGCGAACCGCTGCGCACCGCTCACTGGTGGGCGGATGTCGCTTGCTGAAGCGGGTGAAACTCAGGCTGCGGGTAGCGGAGCAACCACAAGCGGCGAGGTTTCAGGGTAAAGCTTCGCGATGAGGTCGCGCAGGGCCTCGAAGTCGTGACGGTTCTCAGTGGCGATCTGGCGGCCGTGGGTCCAGGCGCAGGCCGCGATCTGAATATCGAGCACCCACCCGGCACGTTGCTCGGGCTTGACGCCCTTGCGACGGGCGCCGGGGGGTGGTGTTGACTGCATAGCTCGGAGTCGCCCGGCGAGGATAGCCGCGGGACGGTCGAGCGCGAGGATCTCCACCAGATCGCTCGCGACGAGCCCGACAAACCAGGTCAACGCCACCGCAATCCCCGGCTTGTCGGCCGCCCTTGCTTGGAGACCGCGGACGACCTCCATGATTGTGGGCGCTGTGACGCCAACCGGCTCGCCTGTGCGCGCCTGATCCAACAGATGTCGCTCCAGCCGCCCGCCCGGATAGATCCGGGATACGAGCGTGGTGTCCCAGGCAGGCGTCAAGGAGCGTGTCGGCCTGCGAGCATCGCCTCATGGAGCTCGTCTGCCGACGGGAATGCGAGCGCATCGCTCAACCCGGCGCGCTCGACCGCGCTGCGGCGCTCAGCTGCCAGTGCGGCGATCTGTTCATAGCGCTCGCGAGAAGAAGCACCTTCCTCCGCTAGACGCACAATTGCGTCATTGGTCGTAGTGCCCAACTCCAGCGCCAGGCGATCCGCTGCGTCGAGCACTGAGTGAGGCACGGTCAGAGTGGTCCTTTGCCCCGTCCGCCGGGGCGCCCTCCTACGAGGTTCCATAACAGCGCATCATAGCGCATCAAATGATGGAGCTAGTCGGGCTCAATGCGAACCGCTTTGCGCTGCTCGCCGGCGGCCAGATGGCGCTTGACCGATACGAATAAAGTCCGTCAGCTATGTGGCCGACGGCCTATACGTCCAATAGCGGTGATAGCCAACGCGCGGTCCTGCTGGATGTAGATGGGACCCTTCTGGACACGCTGCCCAATCTGCGTCGAGTATGGAGCAGCTGGGCACTGAGACATGACTTGGATGTCGAGTACGTTTGGCAGACGGCACTTGTCAATCATCCACTCGAGACCTTTGCCACGGTCGCGCCCGCGTTTGATCCTGCTCGGTGTCTGGATGTTCTCCACCAGATCGAGGATGACGATGCGCGGGACGGGGACTACGTAGCGTATGACGGAGCAAGTGAGCTCTTGAGCGAGCTGCGGTCGGACAGTTGGGCGATCGTGACAGGCAACTACGCACATCGAGTGCGCATTCGCTTCGAGCGGCTAGGGCTGCCGCTTCCGCAAGTGATCGTGGATGCAGACACTGTCACGCACGGCAAGCCGCATCCCGAGGGGTACATGCTGGCAGCGAAGACCCTGGGATGTCCTCCGGAGCGGTGCTTGGCGTTGGAGGATGGAGAGTCCGGCATCGTGGCCGCCCGACGTGCGGGCCTGACAGTTTGGGCCGTGAATGCGAACTCGGACAGCCCGGGAGCTGATAGCGCCCATCGTGTCTACCCGACGCTCAAGCTCGCCAGCGGGGATGTCATCCGGTGGCTCGCCGATCAATGATCTGGCCGTAGCCGTCGGAAGGACCGGACGTTTCGTGTACCTTCGGTTCGCATTGAGTCGGACTACATGGAGCCAACCGGAAATCACGGCTGGGTGGTGTCGTCCGGCACCCCCGGCAGGGTGCGGCTGACGGCGGGATGACTCACAATCAAGCTGGCCACGTTTGTGCCCTGCAGAGGATCTGTCTCCCGCCGCCGCCGTACCGGATGCCGCCGTGACTTCATAGAAGCATCCTCTAGGCGGGTTCTTCGCCCGGCTGGTTCGTGCAGTAAGTCTGCTCTCGGCGAGAGTTCTGCAAGGGCGTGGCCGGCCAACGCACTGGCCTCTGTTCATCGACCTCTGCCGGCGCTTTGACGCGGTCGGCAATATCGCGAGCGACGCCTATCTGGCAGCGCTTGCGATAGAGTCCGGCTGCGAGTGGGATCAGCTTCTACCGAGACTTCGCCCGCTTCCCCGAACTCGACTGCCGCTCGCCTGCAGACTAAGTCTATGCGCCGGGGTTCCCAGGGTGATCGTCCGACTGGGCCGCTACATCTTGCCTGTTGACCAAGCGCGCTCGCAGGCTCAGACCGAACTCCTCTGAACCGCGCCGGCATCCGCGCAATGAACTCACCTTCCCCGCCGCTGCCAGAGAGGCGATGCGAACTCCCATTCCCCGCGGGCCTCCCACGCGTACCGGAAGCCCCGTCGAACGTGCCCGACCGTGTCGTTGCCACATCCTCGCCTTTCTCGAAGCAAACGGCGACAGGGCGGTGCCAGGACCGGAAGGCACCCCTGAGTAGCCGCCGTCCGCAGATCGGGTCGTTGGCCATCGCTCCGGGTAGGAGCTCGTTCGCGCCCGCCGTCAGTTCTTCATAAGTTGTCGGTATGGCCCAATGTTACGGCTGCGGCGATTGCCGCTTAGTCACCCCACCTCCGTCTCGGGCATGGACGTCACGGTCGCTGACCAAATGGTGCCGGCATGATCTGTGTAGGCGACGCTAGCGGACGAGTTCTCTGTGCCGCTCTGACTGGGACCATCGTCACCGTCATCAGTCAGAATCGCCTGCGTGCTCCAAGCGAACGGCGGGCTGGCAGCAGCGCCACCGCGCGGGAATAGGCCCGCTGCGCCGTTGACCTCCGTGAGGTTCCAGCCTTCGCCGAGCCAGCAGTCACGAAGTATGTCTTGGCTGTCCTGCACAAATATGTGACGCTCACCCCCAAAGGTCGTCACCGTCGGACGGGCCGCTTGCGCTAGGGCGTTAGTCTTTGCATACCCTAGGTGAGCTGCGTCCCCGTGGGTGATCCGCTCCGCGTGCCAGGACTCTGAATCCCAGTACGCATCGTAGACAGCGAAGTCCGTCGCGAGATATGAGAAGTGCTGTTCAAACGCGCCGTTCACCCATATCCATGGGTAGTGTTCGTCGCTCGCGATGCCGGCTGGTAGGTCTGTTCTTCCGCCCTGGTTTATCTGTTGGGCGGTCCAGTGGCCGAAGCCGTCGTACCAGCAATCCCAGAAGGTGCCGGCTTCGTCGAAGAACCCGATGTGCTGCTGCATGCCAAATGTGCATGCAAACGGGGGGCTCGCGGCGGGTGGAGTGGCGGCATCCCCCGAGTTGATCGTCTGGAGGTGCCAATGATTGCCCTCCCCATCCCAGAAGGCATCATAGATATTCCGGTCGGCGCCCCAGTACGTGAAGTGCTGCTGGCTACCGGTTGGGTTGACCCAAATGGACACAAAATCCAACCTTGCCGGTGGGCCTACAGTACAACCGCCATTGTTGATGTGCTGGAGGTGCCAGTCATTGCTGCCGTGAACGTAGAACGAATCCCATAGCGTACCGCGATCGTCAAAGTACACGAAATGCTGTTGATCGGAGTAGGTGCCACAGAACGGTCCCGCTACGGCAGGGGGGCCGGATGTATTGCCGTCCAGGTTGATTCTTTGCAGGACCCACTCAGAGACGGTGGGAAAGGGCGCGGCGTTGTCTGGCTTGGAAAACGTGTCCCAAATCTGACCGTGGTGGTCGCGATATGCGAAGTGATATTGGTACCAGCCGTCTGGGGCGTACGGCGACACGTAGGGAATGCTGAGTGACGGCCCTCCTTCAGGCGTCACGCCGCCCGCACCATTGATTTGAACTAGATACGCTCTGGACATTCATAGATCCTTTCTCGGTTGGCGATGGTTCGAGGCCGAGGCTGCTAGTTACTTGCCCCGGAAATAGTCGCCGCTCCGTCCGGCTCGATTAAGAGAATGGGCCCTGCAAATGGGCTGGTTTCTGATCGAGGAGGATGCTGATGCTGAGACTGTCGGACGGGCAGGTGGAGTCGTTGTGGGACGAGGTGCTGCCGGGCGAGGTGCGGGAGCTGCCGAAGGATTTGGCGGCGTTGGACGAGCTGCTGGGCGATCCGCTGCTGCTGGAGCCGATCGCGTCGAGCTGGCGGCGGGAGGCTGTGGCCCAGGGTCGCCCGACGATCTCTATCGAGAGCTATGTGCGGTTGATGGTGATCAAGCAGCGCACGGGCTGGGGCTACGAGACGCTCGTGCGCGAGGTCTCGGACTCGTTGCATCTGCGGCGGTTTTGCTTGATCGCGCTCGGCGAGCGGGTGCCGCACGAGTTGACGGTGCGCAAGCTCACGCGCCGGCTCGGCGCGGAGGTGATCGAGGAGCTGACGCGCTGTGTGATCGCCAAGGCGTGCCGCGAGACGCGCTTCAAAGCGCGGGCGGTGAGGATCGACTCGACGGTGATCGAGGCGGACGTGCGCTACCCGACGGACTCGGGTCTGGCGCTGGACAGCGCCAGAGCGCTGGCGCGCGAGGCGCGCAAGCTGCAGGCGAAGGTCGGCCGCGAGGTGGGCTGGGTGCGGGATCGCTCGCGGGCGATCGGGCGCCGGGTGCGAATGATGAGCCGGACGCTGGGCCGGCGCACGGGAGAGCGCAAGCAGCAGGTGCTCGAGCTGACCGCGCAGGCCGGCGAGCTCGTCGCGCGCTCGCTGACCGAGGCCAAGCGGCTTCTGTCGGCAGCGCGTCGACGCTCGCGCGGTCGCGGCGCTCGCGCGAAGCTGCGCCAAGCCGAGCGGCTTTCACAGTTCATCGAGCGAGCCGAGCGAGTCGTCGAGCAGATCAAGCTGAGAGTGCGCGGCGAGCGGATCCCCGATCGGCTGGTCTCGATCTTCGACCCGGACGCCAGGCCGATCCGCAAGGGCAAGCTCGGCAAGCCGAACGAGTTCGGGTTCGTGGCGCAGATCTGCGAGGTGACCGAGAACACCAAGCGAGGGGCGCGCGGGCTGGTCTTGCCGGTCTCGACGAAGCTCGGCAACCCGCCAGAGAGCACGCTGCTTCCTTCCACTGCCGGCGAGCTGCAGCGACTTGGGTTGCGTCCGCGGGAGGTCGCGCTCGACGGCGGCTTCGAGAAGGGCCCGACCCAGCAGGCCCTCTCCTCGCTCGATCCACAGCGGGTGTTCATCGCCGGCCGCCAGCAACCTGGGTCGCGCCGGACCCAGCGGCGACTCGGCCGCTACCGCACAGGCGCCGAGGGCAGGATCAGCCACCTCAAGCGCGGCTACGGGCTGCGCAGATCCCGGTTGAAGGGCAAGGCCGGGGCGAGAACGTGGACGGCCTGGGCGATCCTCGCCTACAACCTTGACACTCTCGCCATCCGAGCCAGCTGAGAGCATCTCCACCGCTCGATCAGAGCAGAAACCATTTGCCCGGAACGGCCGCGCTCGATCACGAGCGCGGCCGTTTTGGTTCAGCCGTTTATCCGGGGCAAGTAGCTAGCGTAACCGCTGAGACACGCAACCCTCCCTGACTTGCGGGCTGGGACACTCAATGGTCCCACGCGACGACGACAGTGGCGACGGCCAGAAATTTGACCGATCGGCGCGGCCCGTGTGATGGGCCAAAGCCGCCGGCCAATCCTGCGGGGCGGGCGCTGGTTGCCCAAACTGCGACCGCGTGGCGCGATTGCTACAACGGTGAGCTTGGGCATCGATGGGCCGCCATCGCCCCTGACGGCGATGCCTCGGCCGAAGCGGTAGGCGTAGTGCGACAACTGCCGACACAAACGACATGTGTAGATGGCAAAGACCACTTCAATGAGCCACGCTGGGAAGCCCAGCCAGCCAGATCCCCAATCGGTCCCGACACCCATACGCCACCTCCGGCGGGGACCACAGCGCGACCCAGGATCTTCTGATCAGTGGGACAGGCCGCGCGAGTAGACGGCCTCGGGGCGCAGTGCCGCGGGGCTTCCATGGTCCCCAACAGCGTCTATCCGCCTTCCGCGCCATTGCAAGCGCACGGACAACGTGACAGCCGCGGATGACCTGCGGTCGTCCCCGCGCACGGTTGGCAGCCTCCTTCTCGTCCATTGCGGTCGTCTGCTCGGCATCGGGCGGCGCGACTGCATGACGCGAAAGCGCAACGCAGACACGCGTCCTATCGGGTCAGGGTCTCGCGAAGGCGCCACCTGTGCCATATGCCGGCGTGCGATTTATGGCAAGCTCTCCGACCGTGCGTGAGGCTGTGATCTGCGAGCCGCTCCGAACCGCCGTCGGAGGTTTCGGCGGCGTTTTCCGCGACGTGGCGCCCGCGACGCTTGCAGCGACGGTCATCCGCGAGCTTCTCCAGCGCACCTCACTGCCGCCCGAGGAGATCGACGATGTCCTCCTCGGTCAGTGCTATCCGAACGGCGAGGCGCCGGCGATCGGCCGGGTGGCTGCCCTCGACGCCGGCCTGCCGATCGAGGTTCCGGGGCTTCAGCTCGACCGGCGCTGCGGCTCTGGCCTGCAGGCGATCATGCTCGGCTGCATGGAGGTCCAAACCGGGGTGGCAGACCTCGTTCTCGCGGGCGGCGCCGAGAACATGAGTCAAGCCGAGTTCTATGCGATGGGCATGCGCTGGGGTGTCAAAGGTGGCGGCGTGAGGCTGGAGGATCGGCTCGCGCGCCCGCGAGTGACTGCAGGCGGCATCAACCATCCGGTGCCCGGAGGCATGATCGAAACCGCCGAGAACGTACGCCGGCACTACGCGATCTCGCGCGAGGAGCAGGACGAGCTGGCGCTGCGCTCGCACGAGCGCGCGGTCGCAGCTCACGAGGGTGGCACGTTCGTGCAGGAGATCGTCCCCGTGGCCGTAGCGAACCGCGGAGAGGAGCGGCTGATCGACCGCGACGAGCACCCGCGTGCGGACACAACGCTCGAGCGACTCAGCACGCTACGGCCGCTGATGCTTCAGGCCGACCCCGAGGCGACGGTGACCGCGGGCAACGCGAGCGGCCAGAATGACGGCGCGGCGGTTTGCGTCGTCACACACCCGGACAAGGCAGCCGAGCTCGGCTTGCAGCCGTTCGCGCGCCTCGTGACGTGGGCGGTCGCGGGCGTGGCACCGGAGATGATGGGCATCGGCCCAATCCCATCGACGCGGCGGGCGCTGCAAAGAGCCGGGCTGAGGATTGACGACATGGACCTGATCGAGCTCAACGAGGCGTTCGCGGCGCAGGCGCTGGCCGTCCTGCACGAGTGGGACCTGCCGGACGGCCTCGAGCGCGTCAACGTGCACGGCTCGGGCATCTCGCTGGGCCATCCCGTCGGAGCGACGGGGGCGAGGATCCTGGCCACCCTGCTGCATGAGTTGCGCCGTCGCGGTGGACGCTACGGGCTTGAGAGCATGTGCATCGGGGGTGGTCAGGGGATGACCGCCATCTTCGAGAATATTGCAACGGCGGGCGTGTAGGGCGCTTCGCTGGGAGATGAACGATGGAGCACGACGATTTGCAGGACATGGTGCGCGCAGTAAGGCAATTCGTGCGCTCCGAGGTAGTCCCCGCAGAGACGACGATCGAGGAGAGCGACGCGATCCCCGATCACATCCGTCAGCAGGCGATCGATATGGGCCTCTATGGGTTCGCGCTTCCCATCGAGCACGGTGGGCTTGGCATGACGATGACCGAGGAGGTTCAGCTCGTGTTCGAGCTGGGCTACACGACACCGGCGTTCCGGTCGATGTTCGGGACCAACAACGGTATTGCTGGCCATGTGTTGATCGAGGGCGGCACGGACGAGCAGAAGCGCGAGCTGCTGCCCGGACTTGCCTCCGGGGCGGTGACCGCCGCGTTCGCGCTGACCGAGGCGGAGGCTGGCTCTGACCCGGCCGGCCTCGTGACGCGCGCACGACGCGACGGCGTCGAATGGGTCATCGACGGCGCCAAGCGCTACATCACGAACGCGCCCAACGCCGACCTGTTCATGGTGTTCGCCCGCACCAGCAAGGCCGAGAAGCCAAGCCAGGGGATCTCTGTGTTCATGGTCCCGCGCAACGCCGCCGGACTCAGCGTCGCTCCCAAAGACAGGAAGATGGGTCAGGCCGGTGTCTGGACCGCCGACGTATACCTCGACGAGGTCCGCGTGCCCGAGTCCGCGCTCGTGGGCGCCAGCGAGGGCACCGGATATGAAACCGCGATGCGGTGCCTCGCGCACGGGCGGCTACACATCGCGGCCCTGTGCGTCGGGCTGTCCGAGCGGCTCGTCGACGAGTCACTGAACTTCGCAGTCGACCGCAGGCAGGGCGGCAAGCCGATCGCAGAGCACCAGCTCATCCAGGGGATGCTCGCCGATTCGCAAACCGAATACCTGGCCGCCCGCGCGCTCGTGCTGGAGAGCGCCCGCGCCTACGACAGCGGCGCGGACCGGCGCATGGCACCCGCCGCCAGCAAGTACTTCGCCAGCGAGGCGGTCGGGCGCATCGCCGATCGCGCCGTACAAATACACGGCGGCGCAGGCTACATGCGGGGCGTCCCCGTCGAGCGCCTCTATCGCGACGCGCGCCTGTTTCGCATCTACGAGGGAACCAGCCAGATCCAGCAACTCGTCATCGCCGGGCAAATGATGCGCAACGCGGTTCAGCGCACGGGCACATCGCCCTGACCGCAGCTCAACCCGCGACGAACAAGAAGCCAGCCGCCACAGCATCGCGAAGTGGCACAGAGTATCCGGATGCAGTCGCTCCGTCACCTCGAAGTCGCTCCTGCTTCCGCGCAACAAGCGAGAACGTCCCCGCCGCTATTGCCCGCTCTCGCTCAGGACGACGACCGGGCGTCTCGTCTTGGTGGGGGTCACCCCGTGCTGCAGGCTCCGCACGCCTGGAACGCGGCTTGGGTGGCTAATCGATCTTGGCCTCTCAGCGGTTGGGGAGTGGGACGTCTCTGCACGCTTCGGACTCGTCGTCGATCTCCACGACGCGGTTCAGCATCCAGTCGGCTGGTGTCTCGCGGGCTTGTGCTGCGTGGCGCTCGATGTGGGCGATAGCGTCGCTGAACAACGGGAGCTGAGCGTCGCGCGGGCGCTGGGGCAGGACGATGAGCCCTGTGTGCAGTTCGGCGTTAGTGCAGAGTCCGATGAAGTCGGCGTGGTTGTTGGTGACGAACACGAACTCCTCGCCGACAGCGAGAGCCAGCAGTTCGTCGTCTCGCATGCCGAGCGCTCCGCGGTCGCGTGCAGGTCGCCTCGTAGCTGTGAGAGTGCGCGCGGCCGACGAGCGCCGGGGTCAGGCACTCGTCGATCCAGAACCTCACGCGTTCTGGGTGGCGCGGCTCTTGCGCACCGGACGACCAGCAGGTATGTCCCACGGGCGCGTGGGCCGGCCGCGGCGCGGATTGGCGTGCGCCCACTGCACCGCTACGGCATACGCCTCCTCCGGGATGTGCGGGTAGTCCTCGCGCAGCACCTCGTGTGTCTCGCCCATCTCGATCAGGCTCGCAAGCGTGCGCACGGGCACACGCGTGCCCGTGATGACCGGCTCGCCACCCATGACACCCGGATTGTGTTCCACGTAGCGGTCGCGGAGACGGGTATATGACTCGGCACGCTCGATCGTCTGCGCAACGTCCTCCGTCATCGCGATGCGCAAGGCCTCGGACAGCGCGAGCTCAGACCCGACGGCTTGGGGCTGTGGGTGTGCCAGCCACTTGCGCAGGCGTCCCTTCGCCTTGATCGGAAGCGCGACGTCTATCTGGCGCAGCAGCACTAGCAGCGCGACTTCGTGCGCAGGGAGCAGCGGCTTGCCTGCACGGCGCTTGGGCTTCACGACGCCCTGCTCGATCGCCTTGTCGATCGCGTTCAGCGGGACACGGCCAATCTCGGCGGCCTCACGACGGGTGAGTAGTACGGATGCGGATGCCATGGAAATCTATACCCCAGTTTGCAGCACTTTATCACGCCCGAGCCTCGACGCAGTACGCGCGCAACAGAGATGCGCTGACGGTCGCGCTCGCGGCTGGAGCTGCTGCGTGATCTCTGCCACTCGGAGCCGCTATCGGGTTCATCGTCGTTAGGGTCGCCGCAATCGCTTCGCTGGTGATAGCGCTGTTGGGGATAGCAACGGCGTCGGTCAGCCGACTGCCAGATCCCAAGACTAGACCAGGACGTCAGGCACGTCTTAGCGTTCGCGGATGCAGTATGGCGGAGGCGCCGGCATGGGGAGTCACCAACACACTGCGCCAGCGCGGCCGCTCGAGCCTTGGGCTAGCTGGCGCCAGGCGGCTTCGCGAGAGGATCGCGCGCAACACGCTTCGCAGCTCCAAGAGCGCCAGGTCGCGGCCAGGACAGATCTTTTTGCCGCCTCCCCACGGCAGCCACGCTTTCAGTCGCGGCGCGTCGAGAAACCGCTCAGGCCAAAATACGTTCGGGTTCGCGAATAGCTCCGGGGCGTGATGCATGAGATACGTGCAACCCAGTAGATGAACGGGCGGATGATAGGTTCGTCCGCCGATTTCGACTGGTCGGTGGACGGCCCTTGGTGGCGTGAATAGAAACACAGGGCGATGACGAATTACCTCGTTTATGGGAGGTGGGCGGTTCGCCGGCCTCCCGCTGTGGGCTTAGTGAACCTATTTACTTGCCCCGGATAAACGGCTGAACCAAAACGGCCGCGCTCGTGATCGAGCGCGGCCGTTCCGGGCAAATGGTTTCTGCTCTGATCGAGCGGTGGAGATGCTCTCAGCTGGCTCGGATGGCGAGAGTGTCAAGGTTGTAGGCGAGGATCGCCCAGGCCGTCCACGTTCTCGCCCCGGCCTTGCCCTTCAACCGGGATCTGCGCAGCCCGTAGCCGCGCTTGAGGTGGCTGATCCTGCCCTCGGCGCCTGTGCGGTAGCGGCCGAGTCGCCGCTGGGTCCGGCGCGACCCAGGTTGCTGGCGGCCGGCGATGAACACCCGCTGTGGATCGAGCGAGGAGAGGGCCTGCTGGGTCGGGCCCTTCTCGAAGCCGCCGTCGAGCGCGACCTCCCGCGGACGCAACCCAAGTCGCTGCAGCTCGCCGGCAGTGGAAGGAAGCAGCGTGCTCTCTGGCGGGTTGCCGAGCTTCGTCGAGACCGGCAAGACCAGCCCGCGCGCCCCTCGCTTGGTGTTCTCGGTCACCTCGCAGATCTGCGCCACGAACCCGAACTCGTTCGGCTTGCCGAGCTTGCCCTTGCGGATCGGCCTGGCGTCCGGGTCGAAGATCGAGACCAGCCGATCGGGGATCCGCTCGCCGCGCACTCTCAGCTTGATCTGCTCGACGACTCGCTCGGCTCGCTCGATGAACTGTGAAAGCCGCTCGGCTTGGCGCAGCTTCGCGCGAGCGCCGCGACCGCGCGAGCGTCGACGCGCTGCCGACAGAAGCCGCTTGGCCTCGGTCAGCGAGCGCGCGACGAGCTCGCCGGCCTGCGCGGTCAGCTCGAGCACCTGCTGCTTGCGCTCTCCCGTGCGCCGGCCCAGCGTCCGGCTCATCATTCGCACCCGGCGCCCGATCGCCCGCGAGCGATCCCGCACCCAGCCCACCTCGCGGCCGACCTTCGCCTGCAGCTTGCGCGCCTCGCGCGCCAGCGCTCTGGCGCTGTCCAGCGCCAGACCCGAGTCCGTCGGGTAGCGCACGTCCGCCTCGATCACCGTCGAGTCGATCCTCACCGCCCGCGCTTTGAAGCGCGTCTCGCGGCACGCCTTGGCGATCACACAGCGCGTCAGCTCCTCGATCACCTCCGCGCCGAGCCGGCGCGTGAGCTTGCGCACCGTCAACTCGTGCGGCACCCGCTCGCCGAGCGCGATCAAGCAAAACCGCCGCAGATGCAACGAGTCCGAGACCTCGCGCACGAGCGTCTCGTAGCCCCAGCCCGTGCGCTGCTTGATCACCATCAACCGCACATAGCTCTCGATAGAGATCGTCGGGCGACCCTGGGCCACAGCCTCCCGCCGCCAGCTCGACGCGATCGGCTCCAGCAGCAGCGGATCGCCCAGCAGCTCGTCCAACGCCGCCAAATCCTTCGGCAGCTCCCGCACCTCGCCCGGCAGCACCTCGTCCCACAACGACTCCACCTGCCCGTCCGACAGTCTCAGCATCAGCATCCTCCTCGATCAGAAACCAGCCCATTTGCAGGGCCCATTCTCTTAATCGAGCCGGACGGAGCGGCGACTATTTCCGGGGCAAGTAACTAGCCTGTCTTGCACCTGTAGATGGTGTGCGAGAAGCTGTACGGCCCAGGCTAGCGTCGATGCTGTCGTCTCGTGACCAGCGACGACGATAGACACTATGTTGTCGCGCAGTTCACTGTCAGATAGGGGCTGCCCGTCGGCTCGTGTGCCTGCCAACAGCATTTCCAGCAGGTCTCCCTGGCCGCCAGCTTCGGACCTTCTCCGTCGGATGATATTGGAGAGGAGCGCGTGCACGTTGTTCCTTGCTGCGGTAAACGTTCTCCAGGTGCTACGCCAGCCGGGAAGGTGACGTAGATCCGGTTGCTGTAGCACAAGGCTCGCAGTGACGTTCAACATTCTGAGCATTCCGGCGTGCAACTCGTTCTGGGATGGAGTGCCGTCGGCGAACACGGTCCTTAGAATCACTGCCATCGTGAGAGAAGCTATCCACGGGTATGTTTGCATGACTTGCTCGGAGGGCCAGGAGGCGATGTGCTCTCGGGCGAGCTCCTCTACCATCGCCTGGTGATCGTTTACAAGGTGTCGGTGAAAGGCGGGCGTGATGGTATCTCGCAGCGACAAGTAATCTTCTTCGTCGCGCAGAAGGAAAGAGCCGTAGCCGAACAAGGGTGCTGTCATCTCGGCACCCTCGCCACCGTGCAGGACATCTAGCGATGCGGTGACTGTCGCGCGTATCTCGGCCGGATCAGATAGGAACACGAGCGGCGGCATGAGCGTCGGCTTGACAGTAAATCTTGTGCCAATCCGCTCACGGCACCAGTGCAAGTACTCCAGTGGGCGTACCCTGCATGCGATGGTTTGCAGAATCGACGGAATGGGTGCGGTCGGGGGAAGCCAATGTGCTTGCGAACGGTGGGTTGGCATTTGAATTCTCCTTGTTAGTTAGCACGATCGTTGCGAATATGTGAGGCGCCAAAGGCGCAGGATGGGCAACAAGAGGCGCGGGAGTGATCCGCCGACGGCTAGGATGCTCCGAGTATTGCGACGCATTCCAGCGCTCCAAGCGCTGTCCTTGGAGAGATACATCGCCGCCATTGCCGCGACGATGAGGATGTGACACTCGCTGTTCGGGAGCTCGGCGGCTTCCTTAAGGGAGCGGCGCAGGAGACATCCCGTGCGTAAAGCCGCCAGTTCTTGACTCGGGTAATGCGAGACATAGCTGTGGTCCCCGTTGCGCGCGTCTTCGAGCTGGTTGACGTAGCTGTCGAGCATCGTTGTCGCGGCTGAAATCCACGGGAAGTAAGCGCCGCATACGGATCGAATCTGCGTGTGGGTCACCTTGTCCTCGGCAGCGAGGGCGAATAGCGCGTGAACGGTGAGCGAAGCGCTTGCGGCACCGCTAAGCTCAAACCACTCTGCATCAAAACCTTCCGGAACTTGCTGGCGGGCCCAGAGTCTAAGGTCCGCGTTGCGGTGCTTTGGCTCAAGCTCGTGGTTGATCGCGAGGACCTGCGCTCGCCTGGCTTCGCGAATCAATAGCGGTTGCACCATCTGAAATGACGGCAGTAACGCGCACGTCGCACGACAGGTGTCTACCAGACACGTGAGGTAGCCGCCGTCGTCTTGCCACGGGTGATAGCGGTAGTAGTCCGAGGAAGGGCTGCCCGGTTGCAGGGCGTCGATCAGCGCACTATGAAGCTGACGGCCGTTTGCTTGACCCGCTTCAGCGCCTTTCTCATTAACGCTGTCTAGAAAATCCCACATAATCTCGTAGGCAACTAGGAGCCGCAGCAGGTTGACGCTGCAGCTGCGCGGCAAAATGCGGAACAAGGCCGCTCCGTCGGTGTGGCCTCGCTTGTGCTCTAGCGAGGACAGCGCGTCGCTGCGGATACTGGCTTCAGGTATCTGATGGGCGCGGGCTCGCCAGTGGCAAACCTCAGCCGCGACCGCCGGCAATCCCCACGTTAGCTCGCGAGCCACAGCTACGGCGAGGACGCGAAGCTGGCGTGCTGTTAGCGGAGCAGGGTCAGAACAATCACTGAATACCCACTCGTCATCATGCGGGTCGGGGGTCTGGTTGTGGGTCACGCACGAGGTGGTATCCGAGTATTGCGGTGATGGTTAGTGCGGTTAGTGTGACGGTGGCTAGTGTTGTGAGGGCGATGGTTGGTTGGATTGCTAGGTGTGTTGGGAAGCCGGTGACGGTTTGGAGGGCGTGGCTGAGTAGGATTTGACCGAAGATGCCGACGATGGTTCCGGTGATGCTGCCGGTTAGGAGCAGAATCGTGCTCTCGAGAAGAAGCCAGGTCAATAGCTCGCGTTTTCTGAATCCCGATTCGCGTCCTTCGGTGATGAAGTTGCGGCGTTGCCAGAGTAGCGAGCTGAGCGCGCCGAGGATCGCGAGGCCAGCGGCGATCAGCACCAGCAGCTTGATTTGGGTGAGACGGGCTAGTCCTTGTTGGGCTAGATGTTCGTGGCGGGCCGCTCGTTCTGTGCTGGTTTCGACGATCAGACCTGTTTGTGGTCCGAGGGCGTGTCGTATTTCGTTGCGGACAGTGGCCGGGGTGCTGCCGGGTTGTGTCTGTATCTGCCACGCACTTGGTTCTTGGGTGCCCCACGCGCGAGCATAATCGGTGGCGTCGATGATGAGCGCTCCGGGTGGCCATCCCAGATTCGTCGAGAGCGCGGCGATCTTCAGCGTGGTCGGTCGTGGCGAGGGCAGCGCGAACGTCTGCCCGACTTTTAGGTGGTTTTCCCTGGCCGCGGCTTGGGAGAGCACGGCCCACCCGCCGGCTTTGATCTGCCGGTTGACGCGGTCGATGTTCCCGGTCAGCAGCTGGCCCGGCGGGACGGGCTTGCTGCTGCTCGCCGGCGGCGCGAGCACCCATAGCCGACGCTGCTTCCAATTGACGAAGCTGCCTTGGTAGATACTGATCGAGCGGACACCGGGGAGTTTTCTGACCGCTTGGTATCCAGCCGGATCGCTGAAAGACGTCGTCGCGAAAGCGTTCGCTTCGCCACGTGGTGTGACCCATACGCTGCTCGCCGAGTCGATCCCGCGAGCGGATGCGTCAAGGCCGCGTTCGAGGTTGCTCTGAGCGCCCTCGATAGCGACGACGCCGTAGAGCGCGATCGCGCCGGTTATCACGATCGCCAGCGACAGCACCCGTGTTCGCGGGCTCGGCAGATGCGTGGCCGTCAAATCCGGCGCCAAGCCGGGCAGCCTCTCTTGCAGCCAGCCGACGGCTTGCACGGCCCCGTCGAATATCCACGGCAACGCGAACAACAACGCCGCGATCAATGTGAAGCTACCAAACTCGGAGCTGCCCGGAGCGGCGAACACGATAACCATTGTGACGGCCAGGCACACGAGCACGACGAGCACTCGTCCGATGGTCAGCCAGGGCCGGGGCTTTCGTTCACGCGCGGGCCAGAACACGTCGCGCATAGGCCACAGCACCCCGACGAGGGCGGCGAGCATTCCAGCGAGCACGGCCACTGCGACGCTCTGCCACGTCACAAGCCGCTCATTACCAACAGGGAACGCGAACGATAGATAGCCCGGTCGGGAATGGAACACCAGGATCGACAGACCGTCACCCAAAGCGATACCCAAAGCGCACGCAAGCACACCGATCACCAGCGCGTCGAACAACAAGACCTGCAGCGCCATCGTCGAGTTCAATCCCTGAGTCCGCGCGTCGTCGAGGAACTCGCGGCGACGCGGCGCGGTCAGCAGCATCGCGTCAAGAGCGAACACGAACCCCACGATCGCGCTGATCGCGGAGAACAGGGTCTCCGACTGATCCTCCGGGGACTCAGCAAGCCGATAAAGCCGAATGTCGTTATCGGCCCCGACCAAGTCCACATCCCACCGGTGGGCCAACACTGCCAAGCTCGCCGCGACCTGCCGCTCAGCACCACGCCGGGCTTGGACGAACACGCGGCTGAGGCGACCCTGCAGGCCGGTGAGCCGCTGCGCGTATCGCATCGGCACGATCGCAATCGGACTGTCCGCCAACGCCCCGATTTCCCGCGAGCTGAGCGCCGCCGCGACCGGCACCTGAACGACCCGCGACCCGACCTGCACCCCCACAGATTCCAGCGACCCGACCTTGATCGCTTCCGCAACCGGGACCGGCAACGCGACCATCTCAATCCCAGCCTCCTGCGAAGGAGAAAGCCGGTTCAACTGTCTGCCACCAAAACGCGCGAACCGCGGATCAACACCGATCAAGTCCACCGACTGCCCGCCACCCGGACCTGACACAACAGACTGAGCTTCCAACAACGGAAAAGCCCTCACAACGCCAGGAACACGATCCACCGCCGCCAGCAAACCAGCCGAAACGCCAACCTCGCCACGCGCGTCCAACTGAAACTGGGCACTACCAACAACCTCGCTACTCAACCGCTGCACAGACCCAGCCAAACTCGTCCCCGCAACACGAGAAGCAAACAACAAACCCACACCAACACCAATACCCAAAACCGCCAACAACTCCAAAACCACAACACGCCGATCACCCAAACGATCAAAAAACAAACCCACCACATCACCAAAACCCAAACGCCAGTGCGACCAGAAACGTCCGAGCATGTTCCATGTGCCGCGCGACCAAGGTCGGTGTGAGACGGCGGTACGTGCTGCGGGGCTGCTCATGTCAGCAGCCCGTCCAGTGTGTACGGTGCGTCGTCTGGTTCATAGGCTTTGAGGCGTCCATCGCGCAACTCAAAAACCTGGTCGGCGATGGCCGCCGCCCGCGGGTCGTGAGTAACAAGAAGTACGCTGGCGTCCCGCTCAGCACAAAGCTCACGAAGCAAAGACAGGATTTCTTCCGTCAGCTGCTTGTCGAGATTTCCGGTGGGCTCGTCTGCAAGCACGAGACTTGGATTGGTAACAAGCGCGCGAGCGATCACGACGCGCTGCCGCTCACCTAGCGACAGCTGCTCCGTGCGATGTTTCATCCGGTTCCCTAGGCCGAGACGGATCAGCAGCGGTTCAGCGGCTTCCTTCTTTGCGCGACCCCGCAGTAAGACCAGTCGCAACGAAGCGTTTTTGATTGCTGTAGCGCCAGGTATGAGAGAGTGCGGCGGCCCGACTACCCCGAGTTGTTCAAGCCGATAGTTATCCAGCTCCGACCCGGAGAGCGCAAAGATGTCGCGGCCGTTGATGCAGACCGTTCCACGGTCTGGACGTAGCATTCCAGCGATGAGCTGAATAAGCGTGACTTGCCCGAGCCGCTCGGACCATAGAGAGCCACAAATTCTCCGGGTGCAACACGCATCGAAACGCCATCGACGGCGCGGATTGGTTTCCCGTCGCCGAGGTGGTAGTGCTTGACAAGGTCGCAGAGTTCAAGCACGGTCAACCGTGTCTGTTGGCGGATCTGCGGTTGTCATCGTAGATCGGAATTACGTTTGGTTGGGTTTGGATGGTGCAGTGATCGAGGGTCAGCCGGCGGTTGGCGATTAGGAGGGCTTCAGGCTCCGTGGCTCCAACGAGTAGAGCGGCTTTGACCTCGCGCGCCAAGGACAGCAGCAGCTCGCCTGCCTGCCGCATACCGCTCGGGCTCATTGCGTCCAAAAGGTCGTCGACGATCATGAGATCGGGCCTGACCACATAACCGCGTGCGAATGTCGCGAGCACCCTCTGCCAATTGGTCAGACGATCCCATGTCAACGACGAGCAGTCGGCCAAGCCGACGTGCTCGAGCGCGTCCATCGCCCGGTCGCTAGCATCGCGCTTGCTGATTTTGCGGCCCATCAGTAGCGGGGAGCGCACGTATTTCAGGATGGTGAACTCGCCGCTGCCTTTGGCGCTCATCCACGCGATCTCGCTTCCCCGCAAGCTTGTCCAGTCCTCGGACGAAAGCCCGGCCTGTCCCTTGAAAACGACCTCGCCTTCGTCCGGTCTAGTGATCCCCGCCGCGATGCTCAGCAACGTAGACTTGCCTGCACCGCGTCCGCCGAGGACGCCGACCGTCTCACCCGGCCCGACCGTCAGCGATACATCCTTCAACACCCACAGCCAGCGATCACCACGCCGAAACCGCTTACCCACACCAGCCAACACCAACGTGTGCTCGCTCATCGCTGGAGGGAGACTCTACAGCGCTTTGTTCGATGAGGCCTGCTGCTCCGCACAGGCCACGTTTCTAGTGGCACACCGATCCAGCGGAGCCTCACCGTGCAAGCCGAAATGCGCCGCCTGATCGCCAAACAACGGCCGCATAAAGCTCGAGGAGGCATCGGTGGTGAAGACAGAGGTTCGCCGCCGAAGTTTACGGCCAGCAACGACGCGACTATCTTCTGATGGCGTAGACATTCGACCATCTCGTCGTCGGGCACGAGCGCCTGGCTGGTCGGCTCGTCGCGTTGTGCTCGACTGGGGGGATCGATTAGTCCTATGCGTGTGCGCCCGCCTCCCACGCTTCTATGCTGACGGCCGCTCCCCGAAATGGACTATGCCCCCGCCCGGCCGACAGCTCGCCTTGCACATTGTCACTCTGGTCGGCATAGATCCACCTGCCGCTGGCATCCTCGGTGTGCTGACCGTCGAGCGCAGGAAGAGCTGATGCGAGCACGCACTGCGCCGCGTTTGGGTTTTGGTGATGTGGTGGGTTTGTTTTTTGATCGTTTGGGTGATCGGCGTGTTGTGGTTTTGGAGTTGTTGGCGGTTTTGGGTATTGGTGTTGGTGTGGGTTTGTTGTTTGCTTCTCGTGTTGCGGGGACGAGTTTGGCTGGGTCTGTGCAGCGGTTGAGTAGCGAGGTTGTTGGTAGTGCCCAGTTTCAGTTGGACGCGCGTGGCGAGGTTGGCGTTTCGGCTGGTTTGCTGGCGGCGGTGGATCGTGTTCCTGGCGTTGTGAGGGCTTTTCCGTTGTTGGAAGCTCAGTCTGTTGTGTCAGGTCCGGGTGGCGGGCAGTCGGTGGACTTGATCGGTGTTGATCCGCGGTTCGCGCGTTTTGGTGGCAGACAGTTGAACCGGCTTTCTCCTTCGCAGGAGGCTGGGATTGAGATGGTCGCGTTGCCGGTCCCGGTTGCGGAAGCGATCAAGGTCGGGTCGCTGGAATCTGTGGGGGTGCAGGTCGGGTCGCGGGTCGTTCAGGTGCCGGTCGCGGCGGCGCTCAGCTCGCGGGAAATCGGGGCGTTGGCGGACAGTCCGATTGCGATCGTGCCGATGCGATACGCGCAGCGGCTCACCGGCCTGCAGGGTCGCCTCAGCCGCGTGTTCGTCCAAGCCCGGCGTGGTGCTGAGCGGCAGGTCGCGGCGAGCTTGGCAGTGTTGGCCCACCGGTGGGATGTGGACTTGGTCGGGGCCGATAACGACATTCGGCTTTATCGGCTTGCTGAGTCCCCGGAGGATCAGTCGGAGACCCTGTTCTCCGCGATCAGCGCGATCGTGGGGTTCGTGTTCGCTCTTGACGCGATGCTGCTGACCGCGCCGCGTCGCCGCGAGTTCCTCGACGACGCGCGGACTCAGGGATTGAACTCGACGATGGCGCTGCAGGTCTTGTTGTTCGACGCGCTGGTGATCGGTGTGCTTGCGTGCGCTTTGGGTATCGCTTTGGGTGACGGTCTGTCGATCCTGGTGTTCCATTCCCGACCGGGCTATCTATCGTTCGCGTTCCCTGTTGGTAATGAGCGGCTTGTGACGTGGCAGAGCGTCGCAGTGGCCGTGCTCGCTGGAATGCTCGCCGCCCTCGTCGGGGTGCTGTGGCCTATGCGCGACGTGTTCTGGCCCGCGCGTGAACGAAAGCCCCGGCCCTGGCTGACCATCGGACGAGTGCTCGTCGTGCTCGTGTGCCTGGCCGTCACAATGGTTATCGTGTTCGCCGCTCCGGGCAGCTCCGAGTTTGGTAGCTTCACATTGATCGCGGCGTTGTTGTTCGCGTTGCCGTGGATATTCGACGGGGCCGTGCAAGCCGTCGGCTGGCTGCAAGAGAGGCTGCCCGGCTTGGCGCCGGATTTGACGGCCACGCATCTGCCGAGCCCGCGAACACGGGTGCTGTCGCTGGCGATCGTGATAACCGGCGCGATCGCGCTCTACGGCGTCGTCGCTATCGAGGGCGCTCAGAGCAACCTCGAACGCGGCCTTGACGCATCCGCTCGCGGGATCGACTCGGCGAGCAGCGTATGGGTCACACCACGTGGCGAAGCGAACGCTTTCGCGACGACGTCTTTCAGCGATCCGGCTGGATACCAAGCGGTCAGAAAACTCCCCGGTGTCCGCTCGATCAGTATCTACCAAGGCAGCTTCGTCAATTGGAAGCAGCGTCGGCTATGGGTGCTCGCGCCGCCGGCGAGCAGCAGCAAGCCCGTCCCGCCGGGCCAGCTGCTGACCGGGAACATCGACCGCGTCGACCGGCAGATCAAAGCCGGCGGGTGGGCCGTGCTCTCCCAAGCCGCGGCCAGGGAAAACCACCTAAAAGTCGGGCAGACGTTCGCGCTGCCCTCGCCACGACCGACCACGCTGAAGATCGCCGCGCTCTCGACGAATCTGGGATGGCCACCCGGAGCGCTCATCATCGACGCCACCGATTATGCTCGCGCGTGGGGCACCCAAGAACCAAGTGCGTGGCAGATACAGACACAACCCGGCAGCACCCCGGCCACTGTCCGCAACGAAATACGACACGCCCTCGGACCACAAACAGGTCTGATCGTCGAAACCAGCACAGAACGAGCGGCCCGCCACGAACATCTAGCCCAACAAGGACTAGCCCGTCTCACCCAAATCAAGCTGCTGGTGCTGATCGCCGCTGGCCTCGCGATCCTCGGCGCGCTCAGCTCGCTACTCTGGCAACGCCGCAACTTCATCACCGAAGGACGCGAATCGGGATTCAGAAAACGCGAGCTATTGACCTGGCTTCTTCTCGAGAGCACGATTCTGCTCCTAACCGGCAGCATCACCGGAACCATCGTCGGCATCTTCGGTCAAATCCTACTCAGCCACGCCCTCCAAACCGTCACCGGCTTCCCAACACACCTAGCAATCCAACCAACCATCGCCCTCACAACACTAGCCACCGTCACACTAACCGCACTAACCATCACCGCAATACTCGGATACCACCTCGTGCGTGACCCACAACCAGACCCCCGACCCGCATGAGTCAAAGATGGAGCCGCTTAGGCTGCTGCGATAGTGGCATCGAGCGAAGCCGCCGGCGCGATTGAGACCGTCTGGTCTGCGTCGGCGACGCGCACGCAGTTCCGTCCCTGTTTCTTGGCGTCGTATAGTGCTGTGTCGGCTTCTCGGCAGACGCGCTGGAAGCTAAATGTCTCATCCGGGACCAATGCACTAATGCCGAGGCTTATCGTAACTATGTCACCGTTGGGGGCACGGCCGTTGACGCCATGTTGGAGCCGTTCGGCGAGGGTAATAGTCTCTTACAGATCCGTGCCCGGTAGCAGGATCAGGATCTCGTCGCCGCCAAGACGGTAAACGAGGTCGTAGACGCGCATCTGCTCTGTGATGCTTGCGCGACTTCTGCGAGCATGTGGTCGCCCGTGTTGTGGCCGTGTCTGTCGTTGATTTGCTTGAAGTGTCGATGTCGCCGGCGATTACACCGACCGGCTTTTGATGACCGGGCGGATGCTGTTCGAGCTTGTGCACGCGAGCGACGAGTGCTCTGCGGTTGAGCAGGCCCGTGAGTTGGTCTACTTCGGACTCGTCGCGGTGCTTTAGGTCTGACCGGAGCAGGGCCAGCAACAGCATGGAGACCGAGAGGAACTCGGCGGCGTGGCCGATCACAATGTTGGGTCTTCGGGCACGGCGCTCGCGTCGGTTGCGAATGCTGTTCCCACGAGTAGCGACAGGGCGATCCCGGTACCGATCTTGACCGTCCACTCTGGAAAACGCGCCGGAAGGGTGGCGATAGGGATGAGGAGTCAGTCCGAGTGTCGCGTCCTTTGGAGCGGCGGTCAGCGCGATCGATGCCGCAATGATGAACACGACGATGATCCAGGTGCCGAAGATCAGATACTCGGCGTAATCGGACTTTCCCGCTCGTGTTTCGGCGAGCTTGAATAGTGCGGCGGCGCCGGCCAGCGGAGCTAGCCCAGATCTTTCGTTAACTGTCCGCGCCCCGGGTTGACCGAGGCGCGGGACGTCCGACTGGGCTTGGAGAATTGGGGTTGTCGAAGACCTTTTTCCCGAGCTCAGGAGGTTCACCTTGAGGGTGATGCGTGATGGACGCCCGGTAACCGTAGATGTCACGTCGGACGGAGCGGGCTTGGTCTCGCACGCGGGCACCGCGCTGCTCGCCCAGGTCGCGGGGGAGCTGGGGCTTACGAGGGCGCTCTCGTTGGGCCTGGCGGGCTTGAAGCAGCGGCGTCGTGGTCATGACCCGGGGCGGGTGATCCGCGATCTGGCGGTGATGCTCGCCGATGGCGGGGAGTGCGTGTCTGACCTCGGCGGCCAGCGTGACCAGGAAGCGCTGTTCGGCGTGGTGGCGTCTGATTCGACGGCGTTCCGGGTGATCGACCGCCTCGCCGCCGAGCCCGAGCTGCTCGATGCGCTGCGCTTGGCGCATGCACGGGCACGCGAGCGGTTCTGGGAGCTGCACGGCGCGCCAAAGCGGCTGACGATTGACGTGGACGCGACGTTGATCACGGCGCACTCTGAGAAGGAGAATGCGGCCGGCAATTACAAGGGCGGCTACGGCTTTTACCCGTTGCAGGCCTACGCTGATGAGACACGCGAGGCGCTGGGGGCGATGCTCAGAGCGGGCAACGCCGGCTCCAACACCGCCGCTGAGCACAGAACGGTGCTCGATCGGGCGCTTGAGCAGATCCCCGCAAAGCACATCGAGAGCATCGAGATCCTGGTGCGTGCGGATACCGCAGGCGCCACGCACGGCCTCACCGACTATTGCCGCGAGGCGAATATGCGCTTCTCGGTCGGCTACGAGCTGACCGAGACGGTCCGCTCAGTAATCCTCGAAATCCCGCAGGACGCCTGGGTTACGGCGCTTGACCAGGATGGGTCCGAGCGTGAGAACGGGCAGGTCTGCCAGATCACCGATCGCGTCGATCTGTCGTCTTGGCCGGAGCGCTCAAGGTTGATCGTGCGGCGTGAGCGCCCGCACCCCGGCGCCCAGCTGTCGTTCACCGACCAAGACGGGTATCGCTTCCAGGCGATTCTCACCGACCAAGACGACGAGAACATCGCCGTGCTCGAGTGCCGCCATCGCCAGCACGCCCACGTCGAGGACCGCATCCGCGATGACAAGGACACCGGCCTATCCAAGTTCCCGTTCAAAGAATTCGCGCTCAACGAGGTGTGGCTGGAGATCGTCATGCTCGCACACGATCTGATCGTCTGGACCCAGGCACTGCTTCTCACCGGCGAGCTCGCGAAGGCTGAGCCCAAGCGGCTGCGCTACCGCCTACTGCACGTCGCCGGCCGGCTAGCGTTCTCCGAACGCCGCGGCAAGCTCCACCTCCAAGACACATGGCCATGGGCAGCCGAACTCCTCGCCGCGTTTCAGAAACTCAAAGCGCTCCCAGCCGCCACCGGCTGACCACTACCAGCCCCGCCAAAAAACCTACGCCCCAGGCCGCCCTCGCGATCACGGCTGCCCACACATCGACAAGACAAGCGCCACGATCACCCAGACCCGCCTCCCAGAACCCGGGCTCACGTCAACATTCCTCAGCCTAGCCGCGCCCCACCGCCGGACGCGAACACGCCACCACATTCACACCCTTACTGCACGATCCGGGCTAGGGTCCACGGACCACCCACGGAATGCTAGTGCGAGGGCCAGCGCGAGGATGCCCAATACTCGGACTCGAACAGGCGCGAGGCGCTGGTCCATGTCGAGCCTGCGCGACAGCACCGACGACTACCTGCTCGCGCTTGCACGATCAGGGGAGGCGGAGGCGATCATCACGGGCGATAAGGACCTTCTCGACCACGCCGGGCTACAGCCGCCCGCGACCAGCGCCCGCGAGGCCGTGGACAGGCTCGCAGAGTTGTGAGCTGCTCCGGGTCAAGGAAAAACCAAGGGAAGGCCCGAAATCAGCAATGCCCGCAACCGTCATCCTCGGCTAAAGCTCCGATTTGCAGCGGAAACGGTGACCAGCCGGAAAGAGCCCGAAACGCCAGGACGGGCTCATAACCCGAAGGTCAGGGTTCGAATCCCGCCCGGCGTCAATGGTCAGTGACTCGCACATTACGGACGAGTTGGTGCCGCACCTGCTCGCAACGACAGCGCAAATCTCAGGCGCCCTCGGCTATCAGGTTGACGGCCCTCGGCGTGAGGAGAGCGGCGAGCGACCGTCGGCGAGTGGCTCCAGACGGGCGCCGTCGGCAGGAAACTTTCAACAACAACAGGAGGAGGAACGATGACCACAGATATCCAGAACCCGGTTGACACTATGAGCTTGCCGCAGCGGCTCGCCGCCGGTCCCGTCGTGTCGAAACTCTACAAGGCACAGCAGCCGAAATTTATGAGGAGGGCCGAGAGCATGGGCGCCCACGGCGCCGCTCTGCTGACCTGTTTGCAGGTGCTCGCAGGTTACGCAGTGGGGTTTACGGCCGCTGGCTGGGTTTCACTCGCGACACTCGATGCCGCGCTATCGAGCATCCTGTTCCCGGTTTCCGCGATCTTTGGGTTTTGGGCGCTTTCGGTGATGTTTTCCCTGAATAGGGTGGCACCGTTCATTAGGGGCTTTGGTGACAGCGATAAAACGGGGACGGCGTAACGGTCTGCGATCGGCGCGGAGGCATGGCGATGATTGCACGGGTGATCGTAATTCCGGGGCCGCTGGTCGGTTACGTTCGGGCTGGTCTGCAATGGCGACTCGGGTACGCCTCCCAGGCGATAGCTGCCGCCCTGATAGTCCCGAGAGGTACGGCGCAACCCGCGTCATATACGGTCGCGCTCGCCCAGGAGGACAGAAGCCGGGCGTTGCTAAACGTGATCGGATGGGAGGGAACCGGCGGCGAGCTGGACGTTGCTGTGAACCTCTATAGGCACGGCGAGGAGCTGGTCGAGGCGCTGCGATTAGTCCTCGATACCAAAACAGACCTGTCCCAGCTCCCGCACAATCGCGGCATGAACCCGGAGACGGTGTACCTACTGAACGCGCTGGCAGGCGGCACCGAAAGGTGCCTCGGCGAGCTTGTCACGGACTCGGCTCTGGCAACACGCGCACACCGCATAGCCGCCGAGATTGAAATAGCCACGCTCTCCGCATGGTCGCGCAAAGTCTTACGACGAACCGAGGGGCCGATCCGCCTGAGCGCGCTGTGCCGGTCGAGCACCGCGAGCCGGGCGCTTGGGGTGAAGGTCGCGCTCGGTGCGCGAGCCCGTGCATTGCCGTAGGCGCCTTTCAGCGCTTTGCGGGGTTGGAGCGCCTTGTGCCGCGCCGGCTCTTGGCGGCGGCGCCGCCCATCGCCGCCAGCGAGCGCCCACGGACGCCGCTGCGGTCAATCGACCCGAGCGGATGCTCACCCGCGTCGCCCGGGATGCCGAACGGGCGCTGGTAGCGGTGGAAGCGGCGGAGAGCCTCTCGGAGAACGAGTCGGTGAAGGCAGCCCAGGATCTGTTGCGGGAGCTGATCGGCCAAGACTTCGATATCGACGAAGACGGGGTGCCTAGGTTGCATCGTGGGACGCGCAGCGACCGGATCATCTCGACAGTTGACACCGAGATGCGTCACGGTCGCAAGAGCTCCAGTCAACGCTTTGACGGCTACAAGCTGTCCGCAACCGTTACGAACAGCAGCGAGCCGTTGATCATGGCGGTGCATGTCGCGCCCGGGTCTGAGACCGATGGTCCGCAGGCTAAGCATCTGATCGACTGTCAGCCGCCGGAGCGCCGACCGAAACTGGTGCTTGGCGATACCGCCTATGGCAACGGTCCTGTCCGAGCCGAGCTTGCCGAGCGCCACATTGAGGTCCTCGCCAATGTGCCGGAGGGCAAGGTCACAGAGGACGTGCTGGGCAAGCAAGACTTCCGGATCGATCTGGATGCCAGCACGGTCACTTGCCCCAACGGGCGGACCGTTCCGATCTGGACCTCACCGAAGGGCTATACCGGCGCGAGCTTTACCGCCGCGATGTGCCGGGGCTGCCCGATCAAGGAACGCTGCTGCCCCGGCCGGCCGCGTCGCCAGATCAGGATCATGGAGCATGAGCATCTCCTGCAAGCCGGACGCGCAATGTTGCAGGACCCTGGTCGCAGTGAGCACCTGCGCCGGACCAGGCCACGGATCGAGCGGCTGCTCGGGCTACTCGCCAACCGTTACGGCGCCCGCAAGAGCCGCTACATCGGAGCCGCCAAAGCACGATTGCAGGCCGCATGGGCCGCAGCGCTGGTGAACCTCAACCCGATCGGCCAGCGATTGGTCCTCCAGAACGCATAAACACCCGATCGAGGACCCCACACCACCACGAATCCCGACCGCCAACGAACCAATCAACCCCAACAGCCAACCAGGACCTCACCCACCCGCCACAGCTCAACCCACTTCTTCAGGAGTCTTCTAGGGCTATCCCAGCGCGGTCGCGGTACCATGTGGCCCTGCAAAAGCCCTGCTTATAGGCGCAATCCGATACGGTGTCCAGAGAGGGTTCGACCCCCGTCGCTCCCGCGACCCTAGCCCCAGTGATCCGGCGGGCCGCGCCAGCGGAGAGGTAGCCCGCCACCGTCCTCAAAAGCGATGCTTGATCTTTGCTTGATCTCCGCCGTGCCCTGTAGGTGCCGCCAATCCCAAAACATGCCAATTAGCAGGCATTTCGTGAGTGGAGCTAACCGAAGTCAATGCGAACCGCTTCGCCCGGATAACGGCAGGCAAACTGGCCCTGTAACTGCCCATTTGTGGGACCATGAATCGCCCTGCTGATGCTATTATGCAGTTATGCGACGCACCACTGTATCTCTCCCCGATGACCTTGCCCAAGCACTCGACCGAGAGGCGCGAAGACGACATGCCTCGGCATCCGAGGTCACCCGCGCTGCACTCGCCCAGCATCTCGGTCTAGTCCAAAGCGAGCCTCGCGAACTAGCCTTCGCGGACCTTGGCCACAGTGGTCACCGATCTACTGCCCGAGACATGGAGCGTCTACTGGAGCAGGAGTGGGATGACATCCCTGGCCGTGGTTGACGCTGGGCCGCTTTACGCCGCAGCGGACGCTGACGACGAAGACCATCTCGCCTGCCTCGCAGCACTCTCACGAACTGACCTTCGGCTGATCATTCCGGCGCTCGTCGTAGCGGAGGCGACCTACTTCGTCGGACGCCGACTGGGCGCCAAGGCCGAGAGCAAGTTTCTAAACGGCGTCGGCAAACTCGATGTCGAGGGGCCGAGTCGAGATGACTTCGCACGAATGGCGGAACTCGTGGAGCAATACGCCAACTTTCCCCTCGGCGGAACAGACGCCTCAGTCATCGCCTTGGCCGAGCGACTCGATGCCCCAGTGATCCTAACCCTCGACCATCGCCACTTTGCGGCCGTCGCACCACACCACCGCAAGGTGTTTCAACTACTGCCATAAATAGCGCGGCCCAACCGGACGCCCGCGAATTTGCGCGGAAGCACCAAGCCATTCAAGAACGTAAGGCCAATGGAGCCAACCAGACTCAACGCGAACCACTGCTCGCGGCTTCCCGGCGGGCAGATGTCGCTGGAGGGCGCGGTAGTGATGCGCTCTTCGGCGGGACGGTCGTGAGCACATGAGCTTATGATCCATTCGTGGGGGAACCGGGCATCTATCCAGTCGTTGTCTTCGACCTGGATGGGACTCTGCTGCGCGGCACGACCGTGTCGTTGCTCCTCGCGCAATGGCTCGGGCAGGCAGAGGAGATGGCAGAGCTCGAGCGGGCGTTTCACGCCCACGAGATATCCAACAGCGTAGTTGCCGACAGGTCTGCGAGATGGTTGGCGGGACAGAGCACGGCCGACGCCTGGGCGGTCCTGGTGGACAGCACCTGGATTGACGGCATGGCCGAGACTCTCCGAGCGCTTACCGCTGCCGGGGCCAGTCTGCTATTGGGAACGGTCACATTGAGATTCGTGGCCGAGATGTTGCGGGAGCGCTATGGTTTTGCCGCGGCTAGCGGGACGGAGATGCAGGTGACCGACGGGGTGCTCTCGGGCACCGTGACTCGCTACTTCGATGAGTTCGACAAGGCGCGCTTCGTAGAGGAATGGTGCACGAGCAACGGTTATTTGATGAGCCAGGTGGCGGCGGTGGGCGACTCTCGCTCGGACGTTCCGCTGTTTGAGCGCGTTGGCATGTCGATCGCGCTGAACGCTACCCTCGACGCCCGTGCAGCGGCCACGCACGCCCTCGACACCGACGATCTGCGTGACGTGCTCCCACTTCTTCGATACGTGGGTAGGTCAATGTGAGTAGGTCAATGTGAGCGACTCCCAGCCCTCAGTGCGGCTAGCTACTCACAGTGAGTTCGTCGCACAGTTGTGCTCGATACATTGGGCCGACATATAAAAGGCAATGGCCGCCGATGATTGGTAACCCAAACAATATTGAATCGCGTCTGACTGAAATAATCCGCTCCTCGTCCTTTGTGTGCGCTAAGCGCGGCGCGAGCCGTTGACGCCCCTGACTGGTTGATTGGCGCTGGGGCAATCCGCGATGTGGTGTGGGTCTTCTTGCGTTTGCGAGTCCCAGCTGAGGGGCCAGAGCCCGCACGCAGATAACTGTCTGAAATGGAACCAACCGAAGTCAATGCGAACCGCTTTGCACGGCTCTCCGGCGGTCGTATGGCGCTTGACGATGCGGAGTAGCCCTTGCCGGGTAGTAGCGTCCGAGCTATGCGTGGCGGTCGGGTTCTCCACCGATGACGCGGTGGAGAACGTCGATCACAGACTCGTCGTCGCCCGCCTGGACTTCGGCCAGAGTTTCGCCAGTGTCTATCGACTCGATGGATAGCCCGTCGGCATTCATCATGATTCTGCGCCGATGCCGACGTTCATACTCGGCAATAGCCTGAAGCTCTGGCGGTCGGTTTTCGATCTCGCGCCTAGTCACGGACCGAAGCGCTCCCATGCGGCCTGCTTACTCACATGCAGGCGGGCTCCGATGTCGTCCCATGTCGCACCGCGCGCACGGTCAAAGGCGACCGCCGATCGCATGAGCCCGTCGATTTCCCGGCCAGCCCGATCGACGGCTCCGCAGGCTCCGTCGGGGAGGTCGTCGAGGTCATCCAGCACGCTGAGCGACTGATGAACCTCGGCTATTCCCGCGAGAAGGTCGCGGCTAGTGCGATTCTCGGGCGTGTCTCGGCTCGCCGCCTCAGCCGCTTGTTCTATCCGCAGGTCGTCAAGGTCGCTTCGATCCATTTCGTCAAGTCTACCTTGACGACGCCCGGCCGTCAAGGGTGCGCTCACAAGCCTGTCCGGGGCTTGTCTTTCGTGGTCGAAAATGGTCTGTCCGAGGGTGTGGCTATCTCATCCGCGTCAATTGACCATTCATGCGGCCGGACGGGTCTTGTCCACCCGCCCGGCCCGAGCACCGAAGAAACCACCTTCGATGCCCAGGGCCTACCGTAGCTGTCTGCGGTGTGGTCGTCTGCTCGCTGGCGGCTTCCTCGGTGCGCCGAAAAGGAGGCCAAATGACCGCCACGTCCACCGAGAATCATGTCCCGCCCGCACACGCGCCCGATGCCACGGGGCGATGCTCGCTCCTGAATGATGACCCGATTGTGCTGCTCCTCTATGGCGAGGAGCACGTGAACCTCGCGCTTGCCGACGAGTTGGCGCTGGACGGCTATGAGGTCCGTCGTGCCAGCGACACGGCGAAGCTGCGCGCCGTATGCAGCGAGTGGGAGGTTGAGCTTGTGATCTTCGGGCGCGCGACGCGCCGAGGCGCGGGGCTTGACGTGCTGCGCAAGCTCCGCGCGGGCGCGTTTATGCCCGAGGTCAAGCGGGGTCTGCGGACGCTGTGGATGACTCCGAACGGCGACCTCGGCGATGTGCTGCGGGGATTCGAGGCGGGAGCCGATGACGTGTTGCGCGCTCCTTTCGCGTATCCCGAGCTTCGCGCCCGTGTGCAGGCGCTTGTGCGGCGCGACCTTGCTGAGGGGCCTGTCGTGATTGAGTACGGGGAGCTTCGGATTGACACCGCCGCGCACGAGGTCACGATCGGCGCTAGTCCTGTCGCGCTGCGCCGCTTGGAGTACGCGCTACTCGTATACCTTGCCCGCGACCCCGGCCGTGTCTACACCAAGGACGAGTTGCTGCGGGACGTATGGGGGTTTCGCTTGCCCGGTAGCACGCGGACGCTGGACTCGCACGCCTCGCGGTTGCGGCGCGCGCTCGCTGCTGCCGGTGCCGATGGGCTGGTTTGCACGACGCGCGGCGTAGGCTACCGCCTCGCCGCCGCGTCATTCTGTGCGCTGCCGGCGACGCGCGTTGCGTGACCGTACCCGCTGCGTGCCAGGGTCGTGTACTGCGCCCACAGGGCGTCGTGCTGCTCGTATAGCTGCGGTTCGTACAGGCAAATATGGCCCCGGCGCGGGGATTGCAGCCCCGCCCGAGACCGTGACACAGGAGGTTGCTCTCCCTTGCTCTCCCGCCGGGTAGGCCGGACGCATTGCTGCGCCCGGCCCCCCTCAGAACCGGACGTGCGACTTTCACCGCATCCGGCTCAAGCAAGCCCCGTGGGCTCGCGGGCGGACAGAAGTGCTGGTCCCATTGTCGTTGCTGGCGGTGTGCCGGCGGTGGCAGTGGGTGTGTAGGAGACGGGGTTTGTTCTTCTCCGACGTACCGTCCTTGTGCATGGCGATCTTGATCGTCTTGCGGTTGGTGGCCAGCCATCGCTCCCACTCGCGTGGGGTTGGTGGCGGGTCATCGGCGGGCTGGAGCCAGTCACCGCAGATCGGACAGCGACCGTCCTGGGTCTTGTAAAGGCCCCATCTGGCCTTACCGATCGTCGGAGGTGGCGTCTTGCGCCGCCGTTCGGCCCAGTACTCGGCCAGGGCGGGGTCGTCGGGGGATGACGCGCCCGTGACCAACTGGTGTCGGATTATCCGTGTCCAGGCGAACTTGAGCATGTAGACGCCGCTTGCGCGGTCGCCGAACACCCATTTGTCGCGCCTGGAGCGGTTGAACATGCCGAAGTACCGTTTGACGACCCAGCGCTTCGACTTGTTGGGGTGGCTGTAGGTCGCCCACTTGTAGGTGAGCTTCCACACGTAATCATCCAGCGCGCTGAACGTCTCGCTGGACACCACCCCCCGGTAGTAGGCCGACCAGCCCCTGATGATGGGGTTCAGTCGTATGAGCACCGCTTGCGTGTCGGTCCCGCGCAGGGACCGCATCTCGGTGCGCAACCGTTCCCGGATTCGTCTCACGGCCGCCTTGCTTGGTTTGATCAGGAGCTTGCGGTCGTCGTAGCGGCGGACGTTGAATCCCAGGAAATCAAAGCCCTCATCGAGGGTGACGATACGCGTCTTGTCCTCGTTGAAGACCAGGCCCCTGGGCGCCAACCACTCGGCGAGCCGCGCCTTAACCCCCAGCGCCTCATTCCTTGTATGGCACAAGGCGATCAGGTCGTCGGCGTACCTGACCAGCACCGGGGAGCCCGTCGCCGTCCAACCGGCGTTACTGCCGGTCTTGTAGTAGCGGACCCCGGCGGCCCTCTCCATCCCGTGCAGAGCAATGTTCAGCAGCACGGGGCTGATCACCCCGCCCTGAGGAACTCCTTCCTCGGTCGGGGCGAACCGGCCATCCTCGACCACGCCCGCCTTCAGCCATCCCTTGACCAGTCCCCTCGCTGGGAACGAGCCGAGCTGGCGAAGGATGTGGTGGTGGTCGATCCGGTCGAACGCCGCCGCCAAATCCGCGTCCAGTACCCACTGGCGCTTCGGGCTCTTGCCGTTAGCGTTCACGTAGATCACTGCGATCGCGTCATGGCAGCCACGGCCGGGCCGAAACCCATAGGACCTCGGCTCGAACCTGGCCTCCCACTCGGGCTCCAACGCGCTCACGACACGTGCTTGCTGCACGCGATCAACGACCACGGGGATACCGAGCGGGCGCCGCTTCCCACCAGTGCCCTGCTTCGGGATGTACACCCGCTTGACAGGCCGGGCGCGCCACGGCTCAGACAAGCACTGCACTCCCTCGGCCAAATCCATCTTGGCCTTGGCGCTCAGCACCACCTTGCCGTCAACGCCCGCCGTCCCGCGGCCAGCATTACGCTCCGTCACCCGCCGCACGCTCAAGAGCGTGTTCGCGCGCGAACGAAGCATCAACTTCTGCAGGTTGCGAACCCTTTTCAGGTCCCCCGCCCGACTCGCCGTGAAGATCCGTTGGCGCAGGCGTCGTACGCGCTCCTCGCAGGCACGCCAATCAACAGCGTCCCAGTCGAGAGTTTCGTCCTCTGGTCCGTTCGCCACGACCATCATGGCGTCCAACTTGTCCTTCGGTTCCGATGCCATCGTCATCAATCCTCTTCACAGGCTCACCTGACCGCGTCAGCACCCTTTCGGGTCCGGGCACATGTCCCGTATCCGGCCGGTTATCCCGCAGCGACCAGCGGAGGGGCCAGCCATCTATGCTCCAGGTTTCCCGCTGCCTTTCGGCCGCCGGCATTCGCTTCTCGGTCATCCGATTCCCGCCGGGGGATTGGGCCTCCCTCACGGTCGGCTTACCGGGCAAAACCCGGACCCTGACGGGGTTACCACGTTCCACACGCACGAGCTGCGACCGGATTGGGTGCCTCCTGTACCCCGAGGACGGCGATGCTCACCCGACTGACTTGCATTCCCCAGCCGGCGCCTGCCGCTTCCCAGCGACCAGTCCCTACACCCCGCTACTACATCCCACCTGGCGAGGCCGCTTGTTCACGAGACATCAACGGAGGTTCACGCGATTCACCCGCCCGGTCTTCCCCTCGCCTGTGGCCCCCGGATGGAACGGGCGCCCTTGGGCTTCTACCCCGAGCTTCGCACCCCGCTAGCACAACCAGCGACGCACGTCAGGGTGGGGACAGGCCATCGAGCACGAGCCCGGAACTACGCTCTCGACATCAGCCGACCCTCCAATCCATAGCTCACTCGAAACGTGCGACATCGTGTCGCAAATGCACGACCAAAGTAGCTCACTCGAATCCGAGACGCACGCCTATCTCGACCAGGCCGTGCTTCAGATCATGCTCGACAACGAGCGGCAGCGACCCATCTCAGAAACCGAGGTCGCACGCATCGTCAGCACCCCCGGCCACGTGCCGGCCAGCCTCAAACGCCTGCGCGTAGGGGGCCTCATCCACCGCTGGAACGACCTGGCGACCGCATCGCACGCCGCCGTCTACTACCACGAAATCACGCAGCACACAGACCCCGACTCTCGGCACGAGCACGCCTGGGACAGCGCGGTCCTCGAAAGCCTGATCGTGCGCGGCAATGACGGGCAGGGACCGCTCACCGTCGAGCAGCTTTGGTACGCCTTCGGCGCGAAGAAGAAGCACAAGAACTCCATCATCGACGCGCTGGACCGTCTGGAAGCCGCTGGGTTGATCGAACGCCGCGCCGGGCGGTCGATCGCCTCAGAGGTCGCCAAAACCCTCGACCGCATACTGACGCTCTGAAAGGGGGCCAGGGATCATGCACATAACCGAGCTTGACCTGAGCCCATCCGCTCGTCTCTGCTTGGAGGTAGCCGACATTCACGAGGTTGACCGGCTGCTTGAGCACGGGACGGGACGGCTGATCCAGCGCCCCGAGTTCAGCAAGGGCGCGGAGCTATACGAAATCGTCCGCGAGCTACACGGTCGCGGCCTGACGTTCTCACGCCCCGGAGGGCACATCCAAGGCGAGCGCGAGCTTGAGATGTTCCGCCTGCGCGCGGTCGTCGGGCTCTCCCTCGATGAGATTGCCCAACGGTTCGACGTGAGTCGCGGGCGTGTGCATCAGCTCCTTCGCCTGCACTTCCGGCTGGACGGAGTGCCGCCTGCGGCGCGAGCGCACAGGCCGCGGCCGACTTGTCATCGTCCGCGCACGCTCAAGGACCGCCACCGGCTGTACCTGCTGGCGCGCGTGGCGATCAAGCGCCATTACCGCAGTCCCCTCACCATCACAGCGGTAGCAAGGGCGCTTGCCAGTTCCCCCAGGCAACTCCAGCGGGCATACGCTCAGTTCAGCGACAGTACATTCCATGAAGACCTCACGGCCCGACGGATGGACGCTGCCGCCGAACTACTCTCAAAGCCCGCGATCCCTGTCCGCGAAGTCGCGCGCCGGGCCGGCTACTGCCACCAATCGCACTTCGCCCGCGCCTTCCCGCAACGATACGGCGTTTCACCCTCAGCGTTCCGCGCCGGATCGTGCCTCATCGAGTCACCCAACGGCACGAACGGTCAGCTAGTCCTGAGCGAGCGACTGCAAGAGGATTACGACTCATGCGTGGGCCGTGTGCGTACCGACACGACGGACGCCCGAGTAGCGGCAGCCGGTTAGCTTGAGTCCAGTTGGATTGGTCACTTGCCAGCTTGCACGCACCTTGGCAAATCGCTGACACACGGCTGACACGGCGGGCGGCGTGTACCGCATAGGCACTGGATCGGCCCTTTGTTGGGTGTTCGCGGAGATAAAGATTTGGCGAGCTTGTCCCAAAAAGGGGCCTGAATCGACCTTACCTAGATGCCCACCCACTAGCGAAGGTTTTGCGGGCGCCTGTACCGCAGGAGCCCAGTAACGGACCTTTATCTAGTGGAAGGGCTCCCGAGCCGACTTCGCCGCCGGCCCACGCCCATATCTGCTTATGACTCATTCCAACGTCCACATCAAGCCTGCTCACTCTCCGAATCGGCTGATCGAACGGTGGCTAATCGACCCTGATCGGCCGTGGCACGAAGCGGCGGGGGTGCTTGACCGTGTGCTCTCGGTCGTGGAGCATGTAGCGCCGATCGTCGCCGGCGTCGCGCTGGCGGCCGGCGCCGTGGGGGCGCTTGTCCGCTTCCTTGCCGGGCGCCGTCTCCTCAGCGGGGCGGGTGCGCGGCTGGTGACGGTCGGGGTGCCGCCAGAGGTCGAGCCGGCCGGCGGTTTGTTGTTGTGGCAGGCACTCCATGATCTTTTGCGGCCTCGGTGGGCACGGCTGCTCGCGGGGCAGCCGCATCTCTCGTGGGAGGTCGTGGCGAACGAGGCGGGCACGGTGTTTCGTCTGTGGGTGCCCGGGTTGGTGCCGTCTGGGCTGATCGAGCGTGCGATCGCCTCAGCGTGGCCGGGCGCGAGCGTGAGCACCCGGCCCGTCGAGGATGAGCCGCAGCTCGCCCCCGGAATGGTCAGCGTCGCTTGTGAGTTGACGCTTGCCGGTCCTGACTCGTTTCCGTTGAAAGCGGGGATGGACCCGGACCCGTTGCCGTTGCTGCTCGGCCAGCTCGCGGGGTTCGATGATGGCGCCCGCGCGCTCGTGCAGGTGATCGCGCGTCCGGCGACGGTGCGTGAGCGGCGGCGGTTGCGTGCCGCCGCGCGGCGGATACGCCAGGGCGTCCCGACGAACCGTGTACTGCGGTTCATCGACTGGTGGCATACGAACACGCCGACGCCGCCCCGGTATGACCCGACCGTGAGCCCCGATGTGCGCTCAGTGATGGAAAAGAGCGCGCTCCCGCTGTATCGCTGCTTGATCCGCGTGACAGTCAGCGCAGGATCACGGCGAGAGGCGCGGGGACGTATTCACGCGATCCTCGGCGCGTTCGCTCCGTATAACGGGCCGCGTGCATAGCTGCGCCGCCGCCGCGTGACCGGCGCGCAGAAGAAGGTCAGTAATCGGCGGTTGGGGCGACGTGCGTTCCTGCTGAGCACCGGCGAGCTTGCCGCGCTCGCGCACCTGCCGTCCACCCGTGCGATCCCTGGTGTCGTGATGGCCGGCGCGCGCAACGCGCCACCCCCGCCCGGTCTGCCGGTCGAGGGTAAGCCGCTCGGCGTCACCACGGCAGGACGAGGGGTGAATCTCGCGGTCGCTGACGCTCGCCTGCATTTGCATATTCTCGGCCCGACCGGGGTTGGTAAGTCAACGTTGATCGCCAATCTCGTGCTCGCGGACTTCGACGCGGGTCGGGGCGCGGTCGTGATCGACCCCAAGGGCGACCTCGTAGAGGACTTGCTCGAACGCATACCCGCCGGCCACGAGGGCGAGGTCGATCTGCTGGACCCGTTGGATGAGGCGCCGCCGGGGTTGAATGTGCTCGACAGTCCCGACCGCGAGCTAGGCGTCGATCAACTCGTCGGGATCTTCCACCGCGTGTTTGAGCGGTTCTGGGGTCCACGCACGGACGACATTCTCCGCGCGGCGCTTTTGACGCTGACGATGTACGAGCCGGGCGCGACGCTTGCGGACGTACCGACGCTGCTCACAAACCGGGAGCGGCAGGCCGAACTTGCCGCGCAGATCGAGGACTCGGTACTCGCCCCGTTCTGAGAGTGGTACGGAGAGCTATCGGACGGACTGCGTGCGCAGGTCACGGGGCCGTTGTTGAACAAGCTCCGCGCGTTCCTGTTGCGCGGGCCGGTCAGGGCGATCGTGGCGCAGCCAAAGACGACGCTCGATATCCCGCGTGCGATCGACGGCGGGCGGCTGCTGCTCGCCAAGCTCTCAAAGGGCACACTCGGCGAGGACACAAGCCGGCTGCTCGGCTCATTCGTCGTCGCCCGCGTATGGCAGGCCGCGCTCGCTCGCGCCGGGGTCGAGCCCGAACGCCGGCAGGACAGCAGCCTGTATGTCGATGAGGTTCACAACTACCTGAACCTGCCGACACCGTTTGAGGACATCGCGGCCGAGGCCCGCGCGTACCGGCTCTCGCTCTGCCTCGCGCACCAACACCTCGCGCAGCTTCCCCGCGACTTGCGCGAGGCGCTAGGCGCGAACGCCAGGACAAAGGTCTATTTCCAGGTATCGCGTGATGATGCCGGGCACCTCGAGCGCGAGGTCGCGCCCGAGCTCTCCGCGCACGACCTCTCCCACCTTCCCCGCTACACCGCCGCCGTGCGGCTGTGTCTGGATGGCGAGCCGACACAGGCGTTCACGCTCAAGACCCGCCCGCTGCTGGCCGCGATCCCCGGCCAGGCGGATGCGGTGAGGGCCTTCGCGCGTGAGCGCGGCACACCGAAGGCGCAGGTAGAGGACCGGCTCGCTCGCGCCGGGGAGGAACCGCTACGGCGCCTTGAGCGCAAGCCCACAGGCGAGCAGGCGTCCGATGCTGCGTCCGGTGACGCGATCGGCGCTGCGCCCGGTGCTGCGGCTAGGACCGCAGCACCCAAGACCGGCGAAACCCCTAGTGAAAATGTGCGATCCGTGCCCGCGTCGCGTCCCCGATAAGTAGAGAGGGGAGAAGATGAGCAGTGAAAACTCTCGCCGGGGGCGGGTGAGCGATGCGCAGCTGACGCGCCTCGCTGCGCACTTGACCAGCCGTGACCGGCAGATCGCGCTCGACTGTTACGAGCACACCGTCTTGACGACCGGGCAGCTTGGGCGCCTGCACTTCACCGGGATCGCTGAGCAGACCACGAGGCGCCGGCTGCTGATGCTGTACGAGCTTCGCGTGCTCGACCGCTTCCGTCCGCTTTTGCCGCGTGGGCAGGGCAGCGCCCCGCACCACTGGGTGCTCGATGAGGCCGGCGCTCACATCGTCGCTGCCGAGCACCAAATCTCCCGGCCCGAGTTGCGCTACCGGCACGCCGCCGCGCTCAGCGTCGCCGACTCGATCAAGCTCACGCACCACATCGAAGTAAACGAGTTCTTCTGCCGCCTACATGCCGAAGCCACCCGAGCGGGCGGCGCGCTGTCGGAGTGGTACGGCGAGCGCACCCTGCATCGCCTCTTTCACGGCCGCCTGACGCCCGACTCCTACGGCGTCCTTCGCCTCCCTGAGCGGCCACCGATTCACCTTCTATTGGAGCTTGACCGAGGCACCGAGCCCTCACAACGCCTCCGCGAGAAGGCCGCCCGATACGCCAGCGCTCTACCCCGCAGCACGCTATCCGAGCACGACCCGCTCGTGATCCTCGCAGTACCGAGCGCCGCGCGTGCCGAGACAGCGACCGCCGCCATCGCAGACACCGCAGCACCGATCACCGTAGTCGTATGGAGCGCCACGGCGACCCGATCAGCGCTTCAGATCGTCACCGACACAGCACAACGACACGCGACAACGGTGAACGTGTAACCCAAACCTTGAACGGGGCGCGCGTGTACCCGCAGACGCCCCAAAACACCTTTTTTCTGTTGTAAGGGTCTCTCGCCGGCACCATGACAATTGACAGAATCAGACAAGCACAGACGCGCACACGCGCACGAGCGCTCATCGCTGCGACTGACGATCGTCCCGACGACGCTCAAGGTCGCAAACGCATACATCGCGCAGTACCACCGCCACAACCGGCCCGTACCCGGCTGCATCAGCGTCGTTGGCGTTTCCGATGGCGAGCGGCTGCGTGGCGTGGCCGTGGTCGGGCGGCCGATCGCACGGGCGCTCGATGACGGGTTCACCGCCGAAGTCCGCCGCTGTTGTACCGATGGGGCGCCGAACGCCTGCTCGATGCTCTACCGCGCGGCGTGGCGGGCGGTCAAGGCGCTCGGCTACCGCAAGGTCATCACCTACACGCTGCCCGAGGAGGGCGGCGCATCACTCAGGGCGAGCGGGTTCACGCTCGTCGGAGAGGCCGGCGGCGGACGCTGGAACCGGCCAGGGCGCCCCGCCGCAGACACGCACCCGACCGGCAAGAAGCTCCGCTGGGAGCTGCTCACATGAGCGCCACCCAGCGACAGGCCCGCCCGCGCCCTGAGACAGACAGCCAGACGCCGATCAGGCTGCTGCCGGGGCGCACGCTGCCGATGAGCCGCGAGCAGGAGCGCCGGCTCGTGCGGGCGCTGGCCGAGCTTCTAGCCGAGTGGCTTGAAGCCCACCCCGAGCGGCTGCCTGCCAGCTTGAGAACCGGCCGGGGATGTGATCTAGATGGATGCTCCCTAGGAAAGATGGCATGAGCAGTCTGTCCACTCCGACGTGTAGGGACCTCCTCAGCTCGAGCGCGGCACTGGTCCGCGCAGGCATTCAAACCGTGGAGCTTGAGGAGGCCCCTGATGACAATCGTAATGGGACTTGACCAGCATCGAGCACAGATCACCGCCGACTATCTCGATACCGAGACCGGCGAGGTGAAGCGCGGACGGATCGCACCAGCGGACCGTGAAGGCGTGCGTAAGTTCTTGAGCCGCTTCGACGGCCGGGAGCTCGAGGTGGCGCTGGAGGCGACGACTGGGTGGCGGTTCGTCGTTGAGGAGCTGCGCGCGGTGGATGCTGTGGCGCATCTCGCTGAGCCCGCGGAGACGAGCGCTAGGCGAGGGAACAAGAAGCGCGCCAAGAACGATCGAACGGACGCGCGGCATTTGCGCGAGTTGTTGATGGTCGACCGGCTACCGGAGTCGTGGATCCCGCCCGAGCACATCCTCGATCTGCGCGCGCGTGTCAGGCTGCGCCACACGCTGATCGATCAGCGCGGTGAGTGGCAACAGCGGATCCAGGCGGTGCTCTACCACCACGGGTCCCCAAAGCGCGGGGCGCTGATAACCGCTGAGGGACGCGCGTGGCTGCAGGAGTTGTGCTTGCCTGCCAGCGCGTGCGAGCAGGTGACAGTCGCTATCGCGATGATCGACGCGCTCGAAGTGCAGCTCGCCCCGCTCACCAAGGAGTTGCGCTCCTATGCGCCTCGCCAGACGGGTTGCAAGGCGCTGATGGCTCATTACGGGATCGGCGGGCTGACCGCGGTCACGATCCTTGCCGAGCTCGGCGACTGTCGGAGATTCTCAAGTTCGCGTCACGCGGTGCGCTACGCCGGGATGGACATCACCGTTCACCAGTCCGATGTGCGTCGCTCGCCTGGGCATCTCTCCCGGCAGGGACCACCAGCGTTGCGCTGGGCGCTGTTCGAGGCAGCCCAGGTCGCTCGCCGCACGGGCTCCCCGGACCGTGACTATTACGAGCAGGCCGCAGAGCGCCTCGGCGCCAACCGAGCGTGCCTGTCGATCGCTCGCAAGCTCCTCAAGCGCAGTTATCACACGCTGCGCGAACTCGGTGAGGAGGCGCTAGCACCCGCATGAACTTACCTGTGCGCGTCAAGCCCTCACAATCACCGATGCGCCGCGGCCAGTTCCCTGCATGCTCCCGCCGCCACGTCCGCGTGGACGGCCCGGAAAGACCGAGCGGCCGCAACGCTTACCCCCACAGCGGGATCACCCCATCAACCATCATGTCACCGGCCCGCCACACGGCAGGGTCGCGGACCGAGATAAGGCTGGGCGCCCGCGCGCACAACACCCCCACCATCAACCGCGCGCACTCACCCCCAACCAACCACAACACCAACTACATCAACCAGGATCACGCGCTTGACGCATGGCCCCTGCACAGATAAGGAGCAGCCATGAGCAGACGAGCATCCCTAGCGATCGTGCCCGACCCGGCCGGGAGCACGGAGCCGGTGCGGGTGGCGACCTACACGCCATCTCCACCGACGAGGAGCGCCAGCCAAACTCGCTTGAGGCGCAGCGCGTCCGCCTAGAGTCATTCGTGAGCAGTCAGCCCGAGTGGGGAATCGAGCCGCGCTGCCGTTATGAGGACCAGTTCACCGGCACGGTGGTTGACCGTCCCGCGCTTACTCGGATGCTCAGAGACGCAAGGCGCGGGCGGTTTGACGTGCTGCTCGTTTACCGCGTCGATCGGCTCGCGCGCTCGATTCGCGGGCTCGCGCAAATCATCGACGAGCTTGACCAAGCAGGTGTGATCTTCCCGCTCCGCGACCGAGCCATTCGACACCGGCACCCCGGCAGGCCGGATGATGGTGCAAATGCTCGGGGTATTCGCCGAGTTCGAGCGCGCGCTGATCGTGGAGCGCATCACCGCCGGCCTTGAGCGCAAGGCAGCGCGCGGCGGATGGTGCGGCGGACAGCGCCCCTTCGGACTCAACATCGCCGCCGACCGCGACAGCCTGGAGCGCAACCCAACCGAGGCGCCCCTTGTCCCGGTGATGTTCGACCACTACGTGAATCGACAGGCCGGATCATCGGCGCTCGCGGACTGGCTGAACGAGCAGGGCTACCGCACCAAGAACGGCAGGTTGTGGAGTTCAGCGAGCGTCATCACCGTGCTACGCAACCGCGCCTACCTCGGCGAGATTTACTATCGCGGCAACTGGTATCCAGCGGCGCACGAGCCGCTGATCCCCCAAGAGCTTTTCGACCGGGCGCAGGCCATCCTCACGGAGCGCTGCGAGGACCGCTCACGGCGAGCGTCAAACCCCGCCGAGTACCTGCTGACCGGCCGGATACGTTGCGGGCGCTGCGGCCAAGCGTATGTAGGGACAGCGGCACACGGGCGCTCGGGACGGTACACGTACTACACCTGCTTTACGCGGGCACGCTACGGCACCAAGCATTGCGCGAATGATCGTCTCCCGGCCGAGCAGCTAGAGCAGGCCGTCACACGCCGACTGTGGAAGGTACTCGCAGACGACGACCTGATCGACCAAGCGATCACACAGGCATACGCGCGGCTGACGCAGCGTGACGACGAGCAGCAGTCCGAGCTAGCGGCCATACAGGACAAGCTCGCAGACACGCGCGCCGCGCTCGACCGCTACTTCCGCGCGTTCGAGGCCGGCACCATGCCCGAGGACACCTGCGCCCCGCGCATAACAAGCCTCAGCGAGCAAGCCAAAGCCCTAGAAAACCGCGCCGCTGACCTCGGGGCGGCTGAGGACGACGAGCAACCCGAGCGCGCGAACACCGCCGAACTAGACACCCTGCGCGACACGCTACGCGAGGCGCTGAGCCACAGCACGCCAGCGCAGGCCAAGACCGTGCTCCAAACCATGATCGAAGGAATCCGCGTAGACGCACGCGATCAAATCGAACCGACCTTCCGCGTCCCAGCGGTTCGCATTGACTACGGTTACATGGAGCCAGCCGGGATCGAACCGGCGACCTCCTGCTTGCAAAGCAGGCGCTCTCCCAGCTGAGCTATGGCCCCGCAAGTCCTCAATATACGCGAGCTATAGAGCGGGTATACATCAGCTCGGCTCTGCACGGCGAAATGTGACGCCGGCCTGCGGGAAGCGTGGGCTTCTTGTCGTAGCGGATCAGCAGCGCGCGGCACTTTTGTAGCCAGGCGAGTGTGCGCTCGACGACCCATCTGCGGGCGGGCTGGGTCTTCTCACCCCAACCGTCGTGCTTCTCCTCGTCGATGCGTCGGATGTGCGGGACATATTTTGCCTCGGCGCAAGCGGCGTGCCCTGCCGGGTTGTCGTATCCCTTATCAAGACAGAGGTTCTGGGGGACTTGCTCGGGGTCGGACTGAGGATCACGATCGCGGCGATCGTCTCGGCGAGGAGCTTGGTGTCATGGACGTGCCGGGCAAGGCGCGCTGCGCGAACTGCTGGCCTCGCGAGAGGTCAAGCGCCTACACACAAAGCCCTACCGGCCACAGACGAACGGGAAGGTCTGTGTCTTAGGTTTGGTGTTGCCGTCCGGTTGGGCGGTGAGGCTCCCCGCACCTGCTGGTCTGACTCAGGCGAAAGGCGTGCCTGGATGGCTGATGTCGTCCGTTGGCCTGCGCTCGATTTGTCGGCCAGTGGGTTTGCGGGCGGGCCGGCGAAGCTGACTTGATAGGAGAATCGCGTCAATGTGACTGCATCGACACAGAAGCGTCGCTCGCCGGCCCGGCCTGGACTCTAACCACCAGACAGGAGGCCACCTTGATCGTCGGCATCGACGTACACAAGCACAACCACGCAGCAGCGCTGATCGATGATCGCGGCGGTGAGATCGCGACGCTCATCATCGCGAACACGCCGAAGGGATACCGCAGCCTGATCGACTGGCTGGTCAACCACGACGCCGCGCAGGCAGTGATCGGCGTCGAGAGCCCTGGCAGCTATGGACGCTGCCTAGTCACAGCGCTCGCTGGCACCGGGTTTGAGGTGCTCCAGGTCCCGGCATGGCGCACCCACCGCGAGCGCCACCGGCGTGGGCCAGGCAAGACGGATCCCGGTGATGCGATCTCGATCGCTCACGTCGTGCGCACTCATCGGGCCGACCTCGGGCCCGCCGAGGAGCCCGAACTGGTCAGGGCGCTCGGGATGCTCGAGCTGCAGCGCAGACGGTTCGTACGCGACCGCACCCAGGCGATCCAGCGGCTACGCTCCGACTGGACCCAGCACGACCCGGTCGCTGAGGCCAGCGTGATCCGCTGCGATCGCCAGCGCGAGCTGAACAAGCTCAAACGCATCCAGCTCGGCTCAAGTCTCGTCTCCCGCACCGCAGCACGTTGCATCCGCGAGCTCGCCAGAGACATCGCCAACCTCAACACGCGGATCGCCGACCTCGACAAGGAGATCGCGCAACTCCTGATCGAACACGAGAACCCCCTCGCCGACCTCCAGGGCGCCGGCACCAATCTTACCGCCACGATCATCGCTCAAGCCGGCGACGTTCGACGCTTCCGCAACGCCAGTGCATTCGCCCGCTACTGCGGCGCCGCGCCGATCCCGTGCGGCTCAGGTCAAACAGCGAACCGTCATCGCCTCCACCGCGGCGGCAACCGCCAGCTCAACGCAGCGCTCTACCGAATCGCCATCGTCCAGCAACGCCATCACCCCGCAGCCAAGGCTTACCTCGCACGCAAGATCGCCGAAGGCAAGACCCCACGAGAAGCCCGCAGAGCACTCAAGCGCCAGCTCGCCAACGTCCTCTACCGCCGCCTACACGCCTGGGCAAACAACGCTCCAAGCATGAACCTCTTGACATAGGAGAATCGAGCGCTCCCACCAGACCATGTCCCGTGAGTAAGCCTACGGCCTCAGCTACCGCTCACACCACCACCGCAACAAGGCTCTGCCACACTGGCTCGAGCACTAAAACCAACGCAGGCCACACTCAGGGATCGGCAACCAGCCACCCATCAGCCGCGTTCACAACCTACGTGGGCAGGACAGTTAGCTATTCGTTGAAGTCGAAGTCGCGTGGTGGGCGCTGCTCAAACCAGAGCCTCTCCTGCTCGGGCGTATCGCGTAGGAAGTCGGGGATCTCCTCGAGCACGTCCTCCATATGCTTGGCCGCTTCTTGATTTTCATCCATGTCGGACTCGACAGCGTCCTCAGGCGCAGCGACATCTTTGTGCTCACACGAGCGATCGTCTGGCATCCTCCGTTCAAGCGACTCATCGGGGTCCGTGCGTGTATGAGCTGGAGGCCCGGCTGGCGCTGCGCGCCCGTCGTCCGTGAGCTCTCGTTCGTGCTCGACATCGGTTCCCGCGGCAAACTCCACATCCATGTTGATCTCCACTGTCTCTTGGCTGCTGTGGTTGGCCAACAAAGGATCGGTGGTTGGACCGGACTCGGACTCTAAGAAAAACGACCCGTCCGTGTCTGAGAGTGCCTCCGCCTGATTCTTTCTCTGCTCCATGACTTCGTGGGGCGCCGATCCCAGGACATCCTTCTCCTCCCGGGCTACCTCGCCTGGGTCAGCTCCCCTGAGGCGCTTGAGCTCCAAGTGCTCACGGATGGCGTCATCGAGCAATCCCATTGCGCCAACAAACGATACTGTGCGCGCACGCGCGGTTGCTCAGATAGTCGGCTGCTCATCATCGCTGGCACCCGTGCCAGCAAAACTCGCCTGAGATTGACCGGAGTGGACGATGAGGATGGCCTTACGCCAGCTCTGCCACTAAACTCCTCGAGACATTGCTCGCGCGTATGCGCAAGCCCCCGGGGCTATAGCTCAGTTGGGAGAGCGCCTGGATCGCACCCAGGAGGTCGCCGGTTCGAGTCCGGCTAGCTCCACTGAACTGTTCGGCGCGCAAACTACGGGTGCGCCGACGCGGTAGGTGGGCAGGACTTCCGCCCAGCTGTTGACGCGCAGGTCGGCGATGAGGATTCCGAGCAGGGCCTTCGCTTGCTCGGGCTGACCGTTGCCGATGACGCGATCGAGCTGATCGGCAATGGCGTGGAGGGTGCTCGTATCCGGCGTTGTGGGCGTGTCTGCGGCGAGTTCGAGGGCGAGCGCTTGATCTTGGTCGTGGAGCGCGTCGAGGCGCGCATCCAAGGCGGATAGACGCTCCTTGAAGCGCGCGGGGTCCAGGTCGCCGTTCTCGAAGGCGTCTTGGTAGCGCTCGTTCGCACGCTCAGCGCGGGCAATCTCCTTGGCGAGTGACGCACGCTTTTCCGTGAGTGCCGCCCGGTCGGTTTCGCTGCCGGCGGCGGGTTGCTCGATCGCGTCGCGGATCATGCTGCCGTCGCGGTAAAGGCCGGCGAGTTGGTGGAGGATCGCGGCCTCCAGCTTATCCTTCGATAGCCGCTCGCCGTCGCAGCTTTTGCGGCCGAGCTTCTGGCGACCTGAGCAGGCGTAGTAGTGATAGGTGCCGCCGTTGCCCTTCGCAGACATGCCGACATACGCGCGGCGACAGCGCCCACAGCGCACCAACCCGGTGAGCAGGAACTCCGCGCGGCTGGCGGCGCGCATCGCCAAGTCCTCGCCGCGCTCCTTCAACAATGCCTGCGCGTGCTCGAAGGTGTCTTGGTCGATCAGCGGCTCGTGGATGCCGGGGAATGTCTGCTCGTGCCAGTGAACCCACCCGACATACGCCTGGTTGCTGAGAATCCACAGCACGACCGCTGGCTGCCAGCCACGCGGCGGCGCTGGCGCGTGTTCAGCATCGAGGCGCCGGGCGATGGCGGCAGCGCCGATTCGCCCGGCGGCGTACCACTTGAAGATGCGCCGGATGACGGGCGCGGTGCGCTCGTCGGGCACAAGTTCCTTGCGCTCGTTGCGGGTATAGCCGAACGGGATGCGTCCGTTCGGCCAGCGTCCTTCCCTGACGCGGCGCTCGATACCGGCGGTCACGCGGTCAACGATCGTGGCGTGCTCGAACTCAGCGAACACGCCGAGCATTTGCAGCATCATCCGGCCGGCCGCGCTGCCGGTGTCGAATGGCTCTGTGGCGGAGCGCAGGATCACCCCGAGCTTGTCCAACTCCTCAGCGATCCCGGCGAGCTGGCGAACCTTGCGCGATAGCCGGTCGATCCTGTAGACGAGTAGCTGGTCGATACCGCCTTGGCGGGCGAGGTCGAGCGCGGCTTGCAGGCCGGGCCTGTCGAGCTTGGTGCCGGTGGCGCGGTCTTCGTGCTGGGCGATGATCCGCCAGTCCTCCTGTACGTTGCAGTACGCCTCCAGCCGTCCGTGCTGGGAGGCAAGCGAGGTTGGCTGGTTCTCCTCGTCGGTTGAGATGCGGGTGTAAAGGCATGTTCGGGTTATGGGGTCGGCTCCTGCTCGGGTTGCGGTGGGTGGTCGAGGAGATCAGATGCCACGGGCGTTCACAACCCCTCCGCGTGGGCGACTGGGCGTGCGTGCCCGCGGCGCGTCTCGACGTTGAGGACGGCCATCAGCGGCGGGTATGTGCTGGCGCTGCTCCACACGATCACGCCAAGTGACGGGCTGATCCCCGCGAGCGTGTCCGTGACGGTGCGTGCGCGTCGTTCGCTCGGCACGACGAACAGCACGATTGGATCGACCTCGCGCCAGAACTGGTAGTCGATCGTTTGCTCGTAGCGCTTGGCCTTGTCCCGCAAGGTTGCCAGGGTCTCGGTGCCGCGGTCAAGCTCGACCAGCATGTGCAGCGCCGGGCGGTCACGGAAGCCAAGCGCGGCATAGGAGTCGGGGAGCAGCCTGCCAGCGAAGGCACGGTACAGCCAGCGCTCGCCATACCAGTACGTCAGCGCGCCGCCGGTGGCCTGCGCTTCGACGGCGAGCCGCACGACGAACTCGTTGACCTCCACGTGGTGCGTGAGCTTCGGGCTCGTAGCGACGCTCACGGCGACCGCGTGCTGCCAGCCGAGCTTGGCGCGCTCCACGTCCTTATGAGCCGCAACGATGAGCGCGCCACCCTCATCGAGAATCCAGTGATACGGAGCGGTTCCCCGTCCCCGCGGCAACGACGGGCGGAAGCGATCAAGCACACGTAGGCGATACAGCACATTCAGGCGAGCGACGGTAGTGCGTGTGTCGGTGAAGTGCAGCCGCTTGATCTGGCTCGTCGTCAGGACGTGATGGTCGAAGCAGTCAAGCGCTATCTGCCGATCACGCTCAGTCAAATGCGACGCAAGCCTCACCACGTCCTGCGCGGTGAACCGCCTGGGGCGCACGATCTCCTTCAACTTGTCTTTCTCCCTCTATTGTCGGACTCCGCGAAAACACCCCGATCCCGCTTGGCTACAGGTAATCCGCCATCTTCGGGGTGCTCGTTCTTCGGAGTAGCCATCGGAGTGCCGATCGGTGCACCGACCGGCCCACCGATCGGAACCCCACGGCGTTTGGCGCCGTTGGCCAAGAGCGCCGCGAGCAGCGCGGTCGCCTCACGCTCCATCACCGCGGACAACCGTTGAACCGCGGGCGGGCAAGGCGCACACACTCATCAGCACGTACACGTTCACGCATAACCTCGTTTCAGCCGGCGGGCTGACCCTGGGCACCACAGAAAGGTGCGATCGGGGCCTTTATGTGACGGCCGACCAAGGGCCAGCCGTCCAGAGGGCTCCCGATACAGAAAGGTCGATCCAACCCCCGCTACGGGACAAGCGACCGTCCCATCCGTGCGGCCTTGATTGCAAGCTGCGTGCCAGCTAACTGTCAGCCGCCAAGGCCGCCGAGGCATCAGCGATCACCAGAAGCGATGCGGCGCGCGCCCGACGGGATCAGTGCGCGCCGCACAGTCCTCACTCCGACGCCGCCCCCGTGTCCGCGGGGTCGGCGCCCTGCTGTGCCTCGGGGTCGAGCAGGTCATCCTCCGCGAGCCGCGCCAGTATCTCCGGGCACGCCGAGGTCGCGGCCGTGAGTGCGTAGACGGCCTCGTCCACCAACTCGTCGGGATGATCAGCCAGCAAACTGACCGCCGACCAGTAGACGCGCTCGATGACCGGTCGAAGCTCCCGCGCCGGCACCATCAACTCGAAACGCTCGGAGTCCGGCTCCTTCTCCCAGCCCAGGTCATCCAGCAGCCGCAACTCGACCTCGAAACGCCACCGCAGACGCTTCGCGTGCAGGTGGCTAAAGATGTCGCCGATCGCGGTCAGATCGGTCATCAGCCCGTCGTAGATCCATCCCGGTCACGGCGGTTGATCGTCACATACATGGAAGGCTCCTTTCGGTCGAAACGCCGAAGAAGCGCGCGCCAAGCTACCCACGGAAAACAGCAGCAGACAGCTACCGTTCAACGCGGCATCGAAGGCACGATCTTCGGTGCTAAAGGCCGGGGCGGGTGCTCGTAACACCCGTCTCGGCCGCTTGGTTTTGTGGTCGCCGCGGATAGGTGGCGAGGTCCCCGGACAGACCATCAACGCCGCCGGCATGATGGCCGCGAATCCCGCTCAAACCGGCCTCGCCACGCGATTGTCGGGCAAGCGTCGCCGCCGTTTGGCTCTTGCGCGTCTGCCTCCGCTACGCCTCAAGCACGCACTCAAGACCGGGACGCCATGCGATCGACTCGTCATAACTGACGACCTCGTACGGCTGGCCCGTCGCCGCTGCCCGCGCGGCGGCAACAGTCTACGCCTCGTCCCACGTATTCCTGAGGGCTGCGATCCTGCCGGTGCTGCGTATCACGACGAATACGTGCTTGCGTCCGATGACTCGATTGTAGAGCAGAGCGCAGTCCAAAACGACGAAACGCCGGCCGCCTGAGAGCTACGCGCTGACTGTGACGCAGAGTGGCTCGGCGTCGCCATGCCGGGGGGCCGCTGGCTGCTTCTCCAGATCGCCGAATGCCAGGAGGTACTCATGTAGGGCATCCGCCAAGCTTTCCTTCGCCTCCTCGTAGGAGGGCGCGGCGGTAATCACGGTGGGCAGCTCGTCGATCGTGGCCTGCACCCAGCCATCCTCGACCGTCTCGTATCGCGCTGTAAAGGTCATCGCTTGGACCATGCCACGAAGGTTAGAGCACGCAGGTGAATCGCAGCAGGTATGGACGCTATCCCGCGAGGGCGCGTAGTTCTAGGTCGAGCGCCCTAAGGGCGCCTGGCCTTTCGGTGCTCAGACTGTTCTCAGAGGGAGGTGTGAGGCTGTACGACGGGCTGAGATAGGTCTCGGCCTGCAGGTCAACCGCGGGGGGGGTCTGGAGGCCGAGACCAGGTCGAGCACTCTGTCATGGTCCTCTGTGATGGTAGCCAAGAAGCCAGCTCCAATAAGCGCTCGCGAGCAGCTTGAACACGACCTCCTGCGACGCTCTCAGCGCAGGGTACACGGTGCGCCGGTCCGACGCACCTTTCTTCAGGGTGGCACACCGCGTCGGCCGCTCGCAGGGCCGCTTGCGCAGTTCACGCATTGCGGGGCACACCGGGCGCTCGACATCTACCTGCTCCTATTGGCGCTCGCAACTGGAGAGCCCTACAACGTGGGACGCGACGCCAGCGTATGGGTGCGTCTGCTAGGGCTTCCGCAAGGTCCCAACGATGCCGCCACGATCACGAAGCTTTGGCGCTGGCTTGCCGATAACGACTTGATCCAGCGCGGCCGTCGCGGCCGCCAGAGTGCGCCGACACTGCTGCGGGAGGACGGCAGTCGTGAGCATTACGCGCCGCCAGTCGGGCGCGACGATCCATACTTTCGCGTTCCCTTTGCTTACTGGCTCGATGACTATGGTGATCAACCTCCTTACCAGTACCTGTCGCTGGCAGCGAAGGCGATGCTGCTCATCGCGTTGTCGCGCACCAGCCGAACCTTCCGGCTCAAGGCGGTGCGGGTGCCCGACTGGTATGGGATCTCGGAGGACATTGCGGGCAAGGGCCTCAGGGAACTCTGCGAGCACAACTTCCTGGCGGTAGACAAGCGGCAGGTGCGAGACCTGAACTCAGGCAGCGGTTGGCGCACCGAGCCCCACTACACCCGCCTCTGGCCGCCCAAGACCAAAGCGACGAAGCCATGATCCGCCGTCGCGAACTGGAGGCACACCTCCGTCGCCACGGCGCCTCGATGCTGAGGCACGGCGGCAAGCACGACGTGTGGATCGCGCCCGGCGCTGCCCGACCCGTGACTGTCCCGCGTCATTCTCGGATCCTCGTACTACGGCGCTCGTGATCTGCAAGCAGCTCGGTGTGCCACCCTTCGCGTAGCTGGCGACCAGCCATGCAGAGACAGGTCATCCAACCACGACGGTTGGCGCCACCATCAGCGCATGGTTTGCGCGCCGAAAAGTTTCGCCCATGTAACCCGACTCAATGCGAACCGCAGCGGCAGGATGCGGTTGGAGTCGAATGGCGATGGCGTCGGCCCACGTGCACGATGCGTGCTTACCCGTGTAGTAACATATCGGTCATGAAGGGATCTTCACATCGCTTGAATGTCACCCTTGACCAGGAGCATGCGGCCCGACTTGCCCGGTTGGCGGAGCGCACTCATGTCCAGGAAGGCACCCTCGCCCGCTCTCTACTCACGATGGCGATCGAGGACGCCGACCCAGACGCGCGCAGCGTCGTCGCCGTGCTCGACGGTATCCCTGGTGCTTACGAATGCGCCCAGCTTGGGCTCAAACGAGCGCAAGCCGGCGAGACGATCCCACTCGACGAGCTTTAGGCCATTGGCCGAAGTCAGGCTGAGCGCAATCGCGGTAGAGGACCTCGACCGCATGATCGTCACCCACAGCCTTCCACCCAATACCAAGGACCGCGTCAAGCGCTCACTCCGAGCACTTGAGCAGTTCCCCAGCATCGGCCGGCAACTCGACCGGCGTTGGCACCCGATGCGCTTCATCCTCGGACCCTGGAGATGGATGCTGATGGTCTACAGCTTCGATGAGTCGAGCAACTTGGTCCTTGTCCTTACCATCCAAGACGCCCGATCTTCCACAGCGGCCACGGCAGGCTAAACGGAGTGCGGTGCCTCGGATCGCGCCTCCAAGGAGCACGCGTGCGCAACCTATCCGTCTTCGCAAAGCGATATCCGGAAGGTCGTTCGATCTGATTGCGTCCATATCCACGTGGATTCCGTCGATCACAGCTTGGAGTACACCCTTGACGCCTTTGGCGGACCGAAGGCACTTCGGCGCGCACAGCACTCATATTCCTCACACGCCGTTGGGGTCGGCACGCGTGGCGGTTTGAGTGCCATTGTGGTGTAGTTTGGGTCGATGACGCACGAGCAGAGCGCGGGTGCGGTCGCGATCGCCAACGAGGAAGCGGTCCGTGCATGGGACACGGTCCTCTATGAACGGTGGAAGTCGAACCGCAAGGTGTTCGTGGGCGCGCTAGGAGAGGTCACCGGGGACGTCTTCGAGTTCTTTCCGCCGTCCAGGAGTGCGCGTTGCATCGACATTGGGTGTGGCTTCGGCGAGACAACTCAGCAGCTGGCCGGGCTCGTCGGACCGGGAGGCTTCGCCCTCGGCATCGATTCCTCCCCGCGGTTCATCGAGGACGCCCGCAGTGAGGCCCGCGAGGCTGGGGTCGAGAACGTAGCGTTCGAGGTCAGCGATGCGCAGACCGCCGAGTGGGAGCCCATCTACGATTACGCGTTCTCGCGGATGGGGACGCAATTCTTCGCCGCGCCGGTTCCGGCCATGCGCGCGATTCGCGGCGCGCTGAAGCCCGGCGGCAGGCTCGCCAAGATCTGCTGGCGCCGCAAGGCTGAGAGCCCGATGTGGGCAGAGACCGAGCGGGTTGTGCAGCAGTTCCTCTCGCGCCCGGACGAATATGAGGCCGATACTTGCGGACCGGGACCGTTCTCGCTCGGCAACCCCGAGACGACCCGCGGGATCCTCGAGGCCGCCGGGTTCGACGAGGTCGAGTTGCACCAGCGCGATTTCGATTACTTCATGGGTGCAGACATGGACGAAGCGATCGACGCCATGCTTGCGATCGGACCCGGAGCAGAGCTGATCCGCCTGAACGGCGAGTACGGCGAGAGCTGTCGGGGTGAGATCGCCAAGGCTCTGCGAGACCATTACACCGCCTGGCAGCAGCCCGATGGGTCCATAGTCGGCCGCGGATCAGCCTGGATCGTCGCAGCCACCAATCCGCGCTAGCACCTGCCGCACATAGGCGTAGCCGCCGATCCCTATGCCGCTTCATCAAGCGACATCCGCCCGCCGGGGACCCGTGCGGAGTGGTTCGCATTGAGTCGGGTTGGCTGTGTAGCTTCTCGGCTGGCCTTGCTGGGTTCGTTGGGTGGCGTGCTGTCCGGTGTGCCCGGGAGGTTGTGGGCGGCGGCGGGATGACTCGTCGGTTGGCTGGCCTGTAAGTGCCGTGATGGAGATCTGTCTCCCGCCGCCTGTCCACGGATGCCGCCGTGACTTCATAGAAGCCTGGCATCGCTCGACACAGCTCTGTCCGGCGGCCTCCACATCACCCAGGTCAACAAGAGATGAGGAGAAAGATGAGGAGTAGGCTGATGATCGCAGTCGGGGTAGACACGCACAAGGACATCCATTTCGCGGTAGCGCTCGACCATCTCGGGCAACTGCTCGGAGAACTCGCTATCGCCGTGTGTGCGGCAGGCTATGACGAGCTCGAGCGTTGGGCTCGTGCAATCACGACGGACGGGCAACAGATCGTGTTCGGCCTTGAGGGCGAGTAGCTGGGGCGCCGGGCTGTGCGAACACCTCCAAGCAGCTGGCTATGAGGTGCTCGAGGTCGAACGCCCACGACGCAGCGATCGCCGCCGTGGGAAGTCTGATCGCATCGACGCGCTCGCGGCAGCCAAACGCGTGCTCGCGGGTGAAGGCACCTCGACCCCACGCCGAAGAGGGCTCCTGACCGCCCTGCGAGCGTTGCTGATCGCTCAGCGCTCGTGTGTCACCGAGCGCACGAGGTTACTCAACGAGATCCAAGCACTGCACGCGGGCGCCCCGGCCGCGTTGCGCGAGCGCATCGGGAAGGGCAACGGCAAACAGCTCGAGCGGCGCTTGGCAAGGATGCGCGTCCGCAAGGACACCGATCCAGGAGAACGCGCACTGCTCGGGGTCATGCGCGACATGGCGGCACGCTCACGCGCACTGACTCTCGATACCGCCAGCTACGAACGCGAGCTCACAGAGCTAGTGCACACGATCGCCCCGACGCTACTGCAAGAGGTGGGAGTCGGGCCGATCTCCGCGGCCAAGCTACTGGTCTGCGACCCAGCGCGCTTTACCTCCGAGGCAGCATTCGCGCGCTGCAACGGCACAGCACCGATCCCGGCCTCCTCGGGCAAGACCATCCGTCACCGCCTCAACCGCGGAGGCGACCGCCAAGTCAACAACGCGATCCACACAATCGCGCTCAGTCGCTCAATCCACCACCCCGAAACACGCGCCTACCTCGACCGTCGCATCACCGAAGGAAAGACCAAACGCGAAGCCATGCGCTCACTCAAGCGCCACCTCTCCCGACACCTCTACCAACAACTCACCACGACACCCTTAACTTCATAGAAGCATCTCCACTGGTCTCGATTTGCAGCGGATTTGGACGGTACGTCGCGACGGTGGTCGAACCGGCTGGTGCTTTCCCATCACTGCTGGAGCGCTTGAAAAAGCACGTCTGTACTGCCATAGTGAGCACATGGCGATGCTCAAGGAAGGACGGCTGCAGATCCGCGTTGACCCCGCGGACAAGGTGCTGCTGGAGCGGGCGGCGGCCGCGACGCACCTGAATGTCTCCGCATTCGTGGTCCAAGCTGCCGCGTCCAGGGCCGAGGAAGTCCTGGCTGAACGATCGGGCATTCGCCTCTCCCCGCAGGCCGCTGCGGCGTTCAGCCGGGCACTGGAGCAGCCAGCGGAGGTCAACGACCGGCTCGCGCGGGCTCTGCGTCGCGAGCGCAGGTTCAGTTGGCTTGACTGAGCTGTATCGCCCTGCGCTGCTGGACCCGCGTCGGCACGATCGCGAGCAGTTCGACAGCGGAGAGCCGGTGCTTGACGAGTGGCTGCGCCGCTACGCGGGGCAGAACAGACGCCGCGACACGTCCGCCACCTGGGTGATCGCGGACGCCGACGATGTGGTCGTGGCGTACGCGAGCATCGCAATGACCGGGATCGACGGCTCGGCCGCACCCAATGCGCTCGCCGAGGGGCCGCCCGATCCCGTCCCTGCACTGCTGCTCGGCCGCCTGGCGGTGGACCGACGCTACGCCGGGTTCGGGCTCGGAACTGCCCTCGCAGCACATGTCCTCGCGACCGCCGTAGAGTTGAACGAGAAGGCAGCGTGCCGCACTGTAGTCGTCACCGCACTGAGCGCTCGCGCTCGCACATGGTGGGAGCGGCTCGGCTTCCGCCCGTTCGATCCCAACGAGCCAGGCCAGCTCGACCTCTACCTGCTTACCTCGCACATCGAGACGACACTGCAACAGCTGCGGTAGAGCACCACCCGACCGGCAGGCGTACGCTCGTCCAGGTCAATGTCCCGCCTCATCAAGCGACATCCGCCCACCCGGGAGAGGGTGATCCGTCTCGTTGCCCGAGCGGCCCAGGTCGGTCGATCATCCCTGCCAGCGTCGCAGCCACTGCGGTCGAAATGCTCGCCGCCGATGACGCGCACCGTAGGGCGACAGCTTGGTCGCTGGTGTCTTGCGGCGCTACCCTGAGACGTCAAGGCCCCGGAACGGTCCCTGTGCAGCCCCCTCGGGGGCAGGCCAAACCGCCGGGGTTTCGTTCGTCGCTCAAGTTCGTGGCAGTCTGAGGTGGCCCGAAAACCACCCCGGAGCGCCCCGGCGAGACCGCGTCAAGCGGGTTGGATGCGTTGCTGCGCGGCGCTACTTCGCCCGGTAGACGAGCCCCTGAGTTCCGCTGGGGAACCTCGTCGCATCGGTGAGGGTGAGATCGAATGGCGCCGTGCCGTCGAACAACGCAAGACCTGAGCCGAGCACGACGGGATGCACGACCAGGCGGTATTCGTCAACGAGTCCGAGTCGGACCAGGGCTTGAGCGAAGGAGGCACCTCCCTGAGCGAGTAGGTCTTTGCCGGATTCGGCCTTGAGAGCAGCGATGTCGGCCGCGAGGTCGCTGCCGAGAACGCGTGTGTCTTCCCAGCCGGGCGCCGGCGCCGCAACCGATAGCCCCGCTGTGCGCTGTGCGTCGGTCGCGTTGCGCAGCGCCGTCGTGGGTTCGAGCGTCAGGCTGCCGGACCTGGAGAAGACGATCTTCGGGATGGCATTCATCGGTGCAGCGAGCGGTTCGGTGGAAGTGGGCCAATATCCCGCCCATGCGGCATAGGTGCGCCGACCGACGAGATGCGCACCCGCTTGCCAAAGGATCCGCTCGATACATGCGACGCCCTCGGGACTCCGCGTGCGCATCATCCAGTCGATCTCGCCTCCCGGTCCTGCGACGTATCCGTCGAGGCTCATCGACATCTTCAATACCGGCAGCAGCCGATGCCGACGCTCTGAACGCCCCGCCTGCGCCACCACTCATCGACCAGCTCAGGCGGGAACACCCGCGTCAGGACACCAATCGAGGCGTGATCAGAGAGATGCTTACCACTCGCCGACTTGACCACCCCAGACCGAGGCACACCAGAGCCATAACGACGCCCCCGGGACACTAAGTTTACGGTATTGCGGCTGGCTCCATTCAAGAAAAGCCTGGTAATCAGCATGTTTTCATGTTTTCGCGACCTGCTGTGGCGCAGGACAGCAACGGGGGTCAAGCAGGGCTCCAAGCATCGCTCGTAGCGTCGTCGTTGGACTGCGAAGCCACTGCCAGTCACATGCAGTCGGGCACGTACCGCGACGCGACGGGTGCGATCGATGTATATGAGGACAATGAGATATTTGAGCGCGCTCGCTGCTGCTGTGCTCTGTGCGGCTGTGCTCGCCACCTACGGCTCGAGCGCTGCCCCAGCGCATAGGACGATCGCTGTCCCGAGCACCGACTCGGTTACACCGCAGGATGCGCCGTGGCCCACGCGCACGTTCTTGGGAGAAGAGCCCAAGGATTGCGTGAGGTCCCCGGCGAGACTCCCGCCGAGCATCGCGCCCGAGGGCGGCGCCACACTGACCGTCCAGGTGGGCGCCGTCGTCTACGTGGAGTTGGTCGAGGCCGAGGAGTACCTCTCCTGGCCCGCGGGCACAAAGCCTCCCCCACGGGTCTTCCCGTGGACTGCCGCTCGCTCGTCGGACCCCCGCGTGCTCGAACGCGTGGCGCTCTGCCCGAGCAGGGGGGTATCCACGCTGCCGGTCGTGGTCTACGCCTTCCGCGCGCTGCGCCCGGGCACGGCCACGCTCACAGCTCCTATCGCCCCAGCCTGGAAGCGTGCCAAGCCGGCGCGACGTCGCGGCCTGCACCCCTATCGCGCGACTGTGATCGTGGCCAGTTGATCGTCGCCGTGAAGCTCTGACAGGAAAATAGAGTTCAGGCTGCCGCTCATTCCTGCAGCGTGACGGTGTGTCCGAGCGCTTCGAGTTAGGTGATGAGGCGCTTGGTGGTCTTCTCTGGGTCGCGTTTGCGGAAGTAGTCGCCGCCGAGGTCGTTGTAGAGCTCGCCGGTGGAGAGGGCGAGGTCGAGGCCGCCGTTCTCGAAGGCGTCCTGGTAGCGCTCGATCGCGTGCTCGCCCCGGGCGATCTCCTTGGCAAGCGATGTGCGCCGTTCGCCGAGCTGCGCGCGGTCGGTTTCGTTGCTGATGGCGGCTTGCGCGATTGCGTCGCGGATGAGTCCTCAGTGTCGGTAGAGCCCGGTGAGTTGGTCGAGGATCGCGGTCTCCAGTCGGTCCTTTGGTAGTCGCTCAGAGCCCGCCACGGGACAGCAGGCCAAAGCCCACTCCCGAATGGACGCCTACCTTTTAAAGGTCGATTCGGGCCGTCTGGCGGTACACACCGCGGCCTCAACGTCCGCAATGCCAGCAACTTGTCGGTGATTTGTCGGCCGCGTGTCAAAGCGAGCGACTTCTCGGCTATCGACTGATGCCATCGTCCTTGATTTGCAGCGGCTTCATAGTCAGGAAGACCACGGAGCGGTCAAAACGCGAGCAGGCAGTAGGTCCAGCCGGCCGTGAGCAGCGCGAACTTGGTGGTCGCCCAGGTGCAGGCGAGGGCTGGTAGGTGTCCGCCGCGTCCCGCGAGGATCGCGAGTAGTGCGGTGTTTTCGATCGCGTCAAAGCCACCGGCAGCCAGTTGCGCCCACGCGAGCGGTGCCCCGGTGGTGGCGAGCCTCCCGCGGCCATGCCGGCGAGAGCCCGGCGAACGGCCTGCGCACACCGATGCTCGTGGTCATCGAGCGTGCTCGCGGACCACGCGGTTCAGGTTGTGTTCCCACCGTACCATGCCATGCCAAATGTAACATAGGCTTCGTTCGGTGATAGTTTGGCGTCGTGACCGATGACGCCGTTCCCCAGCTTGCCTGCTCTGCTCTGGTAATGATCGACACTCAGCACGATGTACTCGACGACGGTGGGTTCCCGATTCCTGGCACCTCCGCGGTATTGCCGGCGATGCGCCAGTTGGCGGAAGGTTTCCGCGGCGCTGGCCGGCCGATCGTCCACATCGTGCGCCTGTACGAGCGGGACGGCAGCAACGCCGAGCCATGCCGCCGCCAACTGCTGGCAACCGGTGCGCAGATCGTGATTCGCGACACGCCAGGCAGCGAGCTGGCGAGCGACCTGTTCACAGAACCCGTACCGCCGCTCGACAGCACGCTGCTGCTCGACGGGGGCGTGCAGACCCTCGGCCCGCTGGAGGTGGCGATCTACAAGCCCCGCTGGGGCACCTTCTATGACACACCCCTCGAACAGCACCTACACGAACACGCCATCTCGACGGTCGTGTTCGCGGGCGCCAACTTTCCCAACTGCCCACGAACCTCGATCTACGAGGCCAGCGAGCGCGACTTCCGCGTGGTACTCGCCCACGACGCCATCTCCGGTCTGTACGAGCGCGGAGCGGGAGAGCTGGCCAACATCGGCGTGCGCCTGATGAGCAGCAACGAGATCACCGCCGCGCTTTCCGCGTCCCCTGGCGCTCGGCGATCAGTTCGAAGAACAGCTCGATGAAGTCGCCGAACAGGCGGTCGGGGATCGCGTCGGGATCTGCGAGCTTGGCGAGCGCGAGCCCCGAACCCAGCTCGCGCAGCACGGTCGCGAGCTCCTCGGCGCCCATCGGCAGCTCCTCGCCGGTTCTCTGCGCCTCCTCTTCCAGCAGGCGCGCCGCCGCCGGGCGCCCCCACGCCACGCGGTGACCGAACGCCTCTCGCAACGGCGGGTTGCGCCAAGCATGGACAAGAAACTCGAGCGACAAGACGGTGAACTCCGGGTCCTCGCCCAACCGTCTCATGAACTGGTCAGCGTACTCGCGGGCCCGCTGGGGCAACTCGCTCTCCGGATACTCACGATGACCCTCCAGAGCGCGTACGCGAGCGGCGGCCTGCGCCTCATAGACCGCGAGGAAGAGATCATCCTTGCCCTGGAAGTACCAGTAGATCGCGCCCGTGGAGTAGCCCGCCTCACGCGCGATCTCCTGGATCGAGGCGCCCTGAAACCCCCTGCGCGCAAACACCTTCGCGGCCGCCGCGACCAACTCGGCGCGGGTCTGCTCCTTGCGCTCCTGACGCCGGGAGCGACGCGGAACCCCGGGACTCTCATTTGACGACATAACGAGATGAATGTAACATAGACCAGGTTCATATGGCCTCTGACATTTCTAACCTGCTCACCCGTTCGGCACACGAGCTGGCGAGGCTCGTGCGCCGCGGAGAGATCAGCGCACGCGAGCTGACCGCAGCCTCACTGGAGCGCATCGAGGCGCTGAACCCCAGCGTCAACGCGTTCACCGCGCTCGACGCCGACCGTGCGCTGGACACGGCCGACGCGATCTCCAGCGGCGACGAGCGCCCATTCGCCGGCGTACCGATCGCGCTCAAGGACCTGTTTACGCCGATCGCGGGGTTTCGCCAGACCAACTGCTCAAGCTTGCTCTCAGACGGTGCAATCGCAACGACCGATCACAACGTCGTGCGGCGCATCAAGGCCGCGGGGTTCGTGATCGTCGGGGTGACCAACTCTCCGGAGTTCGGCATCCTGCCAGTGACCGAGCCCCGCCTGAACGGTCCCACGCGCAACCCGTGGGACCTAGCGCACACACCCGGAGGCTCCTCCGGCGGTCCCGCCGCAGCCGTGGCCAGCGGGATGGTGGCGCTCGCGCACGGCTCAGACGGTGGAGGCTCGCTGCGCACCCCCGCCTCCTGCTGCGGACTGTTCGCGCTGAAGCCCAGCCGCGGGCGCATCTCGATGGCCCCCGCGCTGGGAGAGTCACCCCTAGCCACACCAGGCGTAATCACACGCACCGTCGCAGACAGCGCGATGATGCTCGACCTGCTCGCGGGCTATGAGACCGGTGACGCGACCTGGGCGCCAGCACCAGCCGAGTCGTTCACCGCCGCCACCACGCGCGAGCCCGGACGCCTACGCATCGGCCTCTACGCCGGCTCCCCGATCGACTCACACATCGACCCGCTCTGCATCCAGGGCGCACACGACGCCGCCGAGCTGCTGGCCAGCCTCGGGCACGACATCATCGACACACCCAAGCTCCCCGGCGGACCCGAGCTGATGCCCCTCTTCACAACCCTGTGGGCCGTCCACATCGCCGGCGCCGTGGCACTGACCGGGATACTCGCCGGCAAAGCACCGACCGAGAGCGACATCGAGCCATTGAGCTGGGCGCTCTATGAGCAGGGCGCACACACCAGCGCGCTGGAACTGATGGCGATCACCGTCCACCTGCAGACCGTCAGCCGCCAGATCGTCGCACTGTTCTCCGACTTCGACGTGCTGCTGACACCCTCCCTTGGCCAACGCCCCGTCAGGATCGGCGAGATCGACGCCTGCTCCAGCGACCCAATGGCCGACTTCGATGCCTCCACACACTTCACCCCCTACGGCGCCACCTGGAACGTCACCGGTCAACCCGCCATGACCGTCCCCCTATTCCACGGCCACGACGGCCTACCGCTAACCGTGCAAATCGTCGGCCGGCCCACCGACGAGACAACCCTCATCTCACTCGCAACCCAGCTCGAACAGTCACGCCCATGGGCGCAACGCATGCCCGTGCTCACAACACCAGCCGCTTCGTTCTCCTCATAACAGTCGACATGGAGCGCCGGAAGACGCGCCGGGCTGAGCCCTTTTCTCGACGCACACCAGGTACGCGATGCCGCGATGTATTCCGTCGATGATGAGCAATGTGCCGTCGAACACTCCTATCCGCATGACCACACTGCCCCGCCACCTGTTGCCCGCCATGTCCTCGGTGACCAGATGAGTGCGCGCAGCGCTCGCCAGCATGGAGGGCCTTGAGGCTGACTACAGCGAGCCCTCGACCTCGTAGTCGGCACGCCCATCGGTTGTCCGCGTCCTTGAGCAGGCGGGACAGCGTCCCAACCGACATCGGGCGCCGCGCAACTGGCACGCTTAGCGTTCGCCGAGTGGCTGGGTGTAGATAGATGTGATGGCTGCCTCGGCTGCGGTCTAGCTCCCAACCCTTGCGTTCCAGCACGCGGATGAGTTCTTTGGCGGTGAAACGAGGGAGCTTCTCGCTCACGCGGCCTGCGTCCTTGGTAGGCCCCGTCTTGGTACACTCTGTTCCCAGGTGCATGATGTATCCCTAAAAAGGCGACCGCGTCGGCTGACGCGCGAGCAGCAGCGCCGCCAAACGCGCGAGCGGTTGCTCAGCTCAGCGCTCGAAGTCTTCGAAGCTCGTGGTTACGCCGAGAGCTCGCTGGAGGAGATCGCGGAGCGAGCCGGCTACACACGCAAGGCCATCTATTCGAATTTCGCTGGCAAGAGCGAGCTTCTGCTCGAGATAGTAGAACAGCGGTTTCAGTCCCATATCGACCGCATCGAGGCGCTCCTCGACAAAGAGGCCTCGACCGAGCGCCAGACACTCAACGTCGGTTCTATGTTCGCCGACTACTTGAGCCAAGAGCGAGCGTGGGGGAAGCTATTCCATGAATTCTGCTCTGTAGCGTCGCGAGACGAGGAGATCGGCTCACGCTTTCGCGCTTGCTTTCGAGCCCGCAAGAAGGCTCTCGTACACCTGCTCGAGAACGAGATTAGAAGCAGAGGAATTGAGTTGACAGTCCCAGCCGAACGTCTCGTCATGGGCATCTGTGCCCTTTTCACTGGGCTATCTCTTGAAAAGATAATCGACCCAATCGAGGTTGACGAGGCCCTGTTCGGAGAAATGCTCGCGCTGGTAGCCGTAATCGCAATGGTGCCCAAATCGTGAAGCGAAACTAGAAGGAGAATTATGTCCCTACTCGGAAAGCTCACATCCTCAAGCTCACAGTTTATTAACAAGCGCGGCGTATACGCCGGACGCCGCTCGACGAAAATCCATGTGGCCATATATCGGAGGACTAGCGGAAGAGTAGGCGGCGTTCTCCCAGGCTGGCCTCGCGCCAGAATAGCCCTGGTCGACCACACGGGTGCGAAGAGCGGGACCAAACGGACATCTCCCGTCATGTACCACGAATACGGTGATGCGATCGTCGTGGCAGGCTCAAAGGGCGGCCAGCCAACACACCCCGCCTGGTTCCACAACCTCATGGCAAACCCCGATACCACGATCCAGATCGGCCCTGAGCTTCACAAGGTCCACGCCCGCCTGGCCACCGACGAGGAGCGCGAGCGCCTCTGGAAGGAGCTGGTCGCGATGTTCCCCGGATATGACTTCTATCAACGTAACGCCAAAGGACGTAGGATCCCGATCGTGGTCCTCGACCCCCGTTAACTCAAACGGCATCTTGCTGCTCGACGACGCGGCGCGTTCGACGCTGCATACCCGTGGAGCGGCTTGTGATCATAGAGCCGAGTGACGCACTGCGCCTACAGCGCGTCACTTAACAGCCTTCGGCCTCCACATACCCGCGCAAAGCGGTTCGCACTGAGTCCGGTTGGCTCCACATAACCCGTAGTCAATGCGAACCGCGGGCATGCGGAAGCCTCAACTCTACCCCCGTTCTCGTGTAGTTTGCGTGGTGGTCCAGTTGACAATGGCGTCGAAGCGCTCCCGCGTGAGAGCGTGTCCGCCGTGCGCCCGATGGTGCTCTAGTGCTTGTGGTGCTCTCGCATCGCGATACGCGAGCGTGGCCGCCTCGAAAATCTGGGGAGCGTCGTAGGAGTACTCGTCCTCGTCGGCGGAACACAGGAGCAGTGGCCTGGGCGCGATCAGAGAGACGATGTCGTTCAGATCTCCCAGCTGCAGCAGGCCGGGGATGGCCCCGGCGCAGTCGATGCCCGTCCCACGCGCCATCCGCTGGCTGTAGGTGCAGGCGGAGCCGCTGGCGATAGCAAAGGCGATCCGCGCATCGAGCGCGGCGTGTAGCAGGACGCTGGCGCCGCCCATCGAATGCCCCAACGCCCCAACGCGCGTCTCGTCGATCTCCTCCAACGCCGCGAGAACCGAATGCGCCGCTGCGGCATCCGCCAAGACCGTGCACATCAGCGGGCGACCCCGCACCAGCCGGTAGCACATCGTCTTGAAATAGTCATCTGCATCCGACCTTCGACGATCGATGCCTGGGGGTCCCGGCCTGCGATCCTCAAACCCAACGGCGTCATGGGCTATGACAGTCACCCCTTGACGTGCAAGCGCCGGCCCAAATGCCTGCCATCGGTCGCCGCAACGACCCGCGACCTCCGACTTGCCGAAGTGCCACTGGCCGTGGTGCTGGTGATGAACGACCACGCCCGCGCCACAGGGACTCTTGGGCGTCAGTAGTAGCGCTGGCACCTCGCCCTCATCTCCTGCGAAGCTGATCGCCTGCTCGATGTACCCGTCGCGTGGTCGCACTTCGTGGACGCGCAGGCCAGACGCGGGCGGCACCGCGAATCCCAACAGCCCAGCTAGACCCTCACGCAAACCCTCTGTATCCATCACCAGCACTCTACGGTTGCGCACCGCAAGTCGCGCGCAGCAGTTCGACCTGAGTCCGATTGGCTCCACTCAGACAGTTATCTGTTCCATTCCACCCAGCAGTGGCCAAACCACGCGAACCTAGCTGCGCCCGGCACCATCTGTGACGAGCGTTGTGAGATCCCGTGCGTATTCCAAGATGGGGATACCAAGCAAAGAATGAATCTGCGACGCCGCTGAAGTCAGTTGCCGTCCGCTCTTCAGGTCCGATCACGAAGGTTGGTCACCTCGCCAACCGCCTCCTCGGTTCGTAGCGGCGGTCATCTCCCCAAGGAGACGCAGACATGTCCTCGGCATGAGGATCGCGTCTAGTTCAAGGAGAACGTCACTATCGTCAGTCACGCTTCTCAGTTTGTCGTGTGCGTCGGACGCGCATCACTGAAGCGGCGTCACGGATCTGCGTCACCTCGTCCGGGTCGAGTTTGATGATTTGCCGAAGGAGGACTCGGTCTACCTCGGCGACGACAGAGCACCACTCGCCGCGACGGAGACTCGCATCGAACTCGCTTCGGCGCTTGCCGAGTACCTTCCAGGCAGCGCTGAGCTGCGTCGGCGCTGGCACCGGGAGGGAGGCTGCCTCACTCGGCTCCATCTTGAGTATTCCGCCACCGTAAGCTCTGCCCTCGATCTCGGCGCCGAGCATCGTCGCGGAGTTGAGTACCAGGAGTGGTAGAGCATCCTGAGCGACCTTCGGGATGCCGTTGCGCAGTCGGACCCCGTGCATAGAATTGACAAGCGTCACATTGGCCGTATTCGCGATCAGTCGCGGGTAGCGGTGAGACATGTATGTGAAAAACAGATCAGGCGAGGGTACAACCGGTGGCCTCCACCATGGATCGCGAACCTGGCACTTGTACGCCTCCGGCACTTTGCGCTTCTCCCCCTCTGTGAGGTAGCGCGTTAGGCCAGAGTCCTTTGCGGTTGCCTCGGGATGAAGCAGCCACACGCGACCCCCTCTCAGCTTCAACTCCTCCCACTGGGCACGACTAAATGCCAAGCCGCCGAGATGCCTCGTGCCGGGAGGGCTGATTCGCTTGAGGTGCTTGTCCTTGATTCCAAACTTCTTGCGGGTCGCCTCGGTGAGAGTGAAATAGTCATTCGCTCCCGTTACGGTCCCAAGCTCTGGCTGACCGTAGGAGCTCAGCAGCGACATCAGGGCCTTCACCCGCTTATAGAGACGACTCTCGTCGGTCGTCAGCGCGAGGTCCGTCCACTTGCCCTCAGATGTCGGGTGACGGCCTACGGGGTCCCCGGGGTGAAGCTTGGCCAAATCGGCGGCGTCATCAACCTGGACAACACAGAATGACTCACACGGACCTTGACCGTGGGCTACGAGGAGAACGACCTGCTCTTCGGCGTCCCGGAATTGCAGCCGCTCGAACATAAAGAGATTGACCGCCTCGAACCGCTGACGCAGCCACTTGCGGACCGGCTCGGCATATTGGACGGTAAGTAGCTCCGCGGGTAGGACCATCGCGAGACGCCCGTGCGGTTTCAGAAACCCTGCAGCATGGACTAGGGTCGCTGCCCATGAGGACGCGAGGCCGGAGAGGCGTACGCCCTGGGCGAGCGCGGCGGCGGCTGACTTCTTCCGCGAGTCGCCAGCGTGCGCTTGGAAGCGGACGAACGGCGGGTTCCCAATGATTGCGTCCTGCCACCCGATTGTGTCGCCGATCTGCGCAGGCGTGGGAACGTCAAAGAAATCGGACTTTAGGAGACGAGCACCAAAGCCCTCCACGGCCAGGAGATCATTGGATTCCGAGAGCGACGGGCCATGGAGATCGACGCCGGTTAGCTGTTCGGTGATCCTGTCTGGCGTTGCCTTGAGCTTGTTGAGTCGTTCCGCGGCAGCCAAAAGAAACACTGCCTCGCCACATGTTGGGTCCATTACTCGCGCGCCTGGATCGCGGATGGCAAACCGCGCCAGGAAGTCCGCGATCTCTGGAGGCGTGAAGAACGCGCCGCGACCCTTGCGAACGAGCGGAGTATCGGGTGCGGGCATGGGGAGGGTTATGCACGATCACGTTAATGGTTGACCCAGTCGGAAACCAAACGCCCGTTCGCGCTAATAACTTCCGGTCGTCACGATCCCACGAGGTGAACTGACCGTCCTGTCGCTGTTGACAATCGCATCGCCGCCCGGAGCAGCCGCCCCAGGCACGATGTCTGACCGCCATGTCGAGCGCTTCAGATTGCCGCAGGGACCGGCCGCAAGGGCGGCCCCTGTCGCGATCCAGGTTCTAAGTCGCGCGCGTCAGCACGGAGATCGTCCGACGTCGGCGAGTGTGAAACCCGAGCCTTTCGTACAGTCGGATCGCGTCGGTGTTGGCGGTCAGAACATGAAGAAAAACGCGTCCGGAACGGTGCTGAATATCAGCAACGAGAGTTGACACGAGTCGTGAGGCCAGTCCGCGACCGCGATACGTCGGTGCAGTGCATACAGCGCTGATCTCCGTCCAGCTGTCGAAGCGCAGACGCTCGCCAGCCATCGCAACTAGCGCACCGTCATGTCGTATCCCAACATACTTGCCAAGCTCGATCGTTCTCTCAAGGAACGGACCGGGCTCGGTCAGCCGAACGAGCTTTAGCATCTCTGGCACATCAGCCGACCCCAAAGTGACCGCTTCTGGGTCATGGACCCCGAGCGCGTGCTCTCCGATCATCTGCACGAGCTCGAAGGTGTGGGTCACCTTCAATGATTCAGGTAGTGGAGAGCCATCGTGAATGGTCGCGGCCACCGTTCCGGGTGCCACCAACTCGAGCGCGTCGCGCCAGTCAGTCATCGACGCTTCGGGCGGCAGCGCGAGGAAAGGCGCGACATCGGCGGCATATCGAAGCACGCGACCACTACTCCGGGCGAATCGTGAGTGCGCGCCAGACAGAGCCGCGTACGCCGGATTATCGAGGCGGGCGTCGTCTTGCGAGAAGATGGACTTGGACACGGTGAAATGGGGCGACGTGGCGCGCGTGTAGATGTAGACGGTACATCACCGCGTCTATCCCAGTGCGTGACCGCGGCCCGCTCACGCCGCCCGCCAAGTTGCCGGCGGCCACACTGACGGTGATTGCGAACGAAATCGACGTGGGCTCCGGGAACAGCATCGAAGTCAACGGCTTGGGCGACGCCGACGCCGGGCTGGAAGAAGACGATGGCTCCAGCACACCTGGGACCACGCCCTCCAGCTAGCCGTCGGCGGCCCAACGCTCGAAGAACCCTTTCCCCGCAACCAGCTGCCCGCTTCAACCAGCGCGGGCGGCTCGATCCAAATGCACTGTGAGTATGTGCACAGCTATCGCTGTGTCGTGAAGGTGCGTTCAGCGACTGCGTTGTAGTTGACGTTTCCCCACGTGGGGAAACGTCGGGTCTGGTGTTCAGGCTGGCCCTGGTGGCGATAGACGTGACCCTCATATGCACTGGCCCTACGCTCGGCGTGGGTGCTTTTGGCCCGATCTGTCCGTCTGTTGCTGCCGGTCCCGGCCTGGCCTCCGCTTGTGGCCTGATCAGAAGCCTGTCCGCCCCGGATGTGTGGGGCGTGACTCATCACAGTCTTGCCCTTCGCGGTTCCTATGCCCAGGCCGAGTACCGACAGACAAACCCCCCAGAACAGGAGGTCGTATTTCATGCTGGCAGACCAAGCCGACCACGTGCTCGGCATCGACACGCACCGCGACTCGCTTTCCGCAGCGATCCTTGCCGCGGACACCGCGATCGTTGAAGGACAGATCACTGTCGCTGCGAACGAGCGTGGCTACCGGCGGCTCTTGCGCTTCGCTCGTGAGAGCGCCCGTGGGCGCCGTGCGTGGGCAGTCGAGGGGACGGGCAGCTATGGCGCGGGATTGACTGTCTTTCTTCAACGAGAGGGCGAGCTGGTGCTCGAGATCGATCGTCCTCGACGACAGGCGCGGCGCGACCGCGCCAAGTCCGATCAGCTCGACGCGATCCGTGCCGCCCGCGAAGCGCTCACCCGAGAACATCTCGCACAGCCCCGCCAGCGCGGCGAACGCGAGGCGCTACGCGTTCTGTTGGCCACCCGCGACAGCGCCGTGCGCTCCAAGCGCGCAGCGATCACTCTGATGAAGGGCCTACTCGTCTCAGCAGCACCGGGCCTCCGTGAAGGATTGCGTTCTCTACCCACGAGCGAACAGCTCGCTCGCTGTGCCCGTCTACGCGTCAGCTCAACCCAAAACCCAGAACAGCGCGCCACGACCATCGCGATCCGCGCAAGCGCCCGCCGAGCACTCGCGCTGCAAGACGAAGCGTTCGAGCTCGAAGCAGAGATCAAACCGATAGTCACCGACCTCGCGCCGTGGCTACTGGCCGAGATGGGCGTCGGCGCAATCGTCGCCGCGCAGATCATCTGCGCCTACTCCCACCACGGACGCATCCGCTCCGAGGCAGCGTTCGCGTCGCTCGCCGGCGTCGCACCAATCCCAGCGTCCTCAGGACAGACAGTGCGCCATCGTCTCAACCGAAGCGGAGATCGCCAACTCAACCGTGCACTGCACACGATCGTGCTCTGCCGAATGCGTGATGACCCCCGCACACGCGCCTACACAGCCCGCCGCCAAGCCGAAGGACGCAGCACCAGAGAAATCAAGCGCTGCCTCAAGCGCTACACCGCACGCCACCTCTACCGACAGCTCCAGACCTCACCGCCAACCCCGCAAACAGCATGACTTGACGAACATAGAAGCATCGTACAAACGCTCGTCGGCGGCGGCGCGATCCAGGCCAATGGAGGGTGGCCTGCGTAGGCGAGGAGGAATTCGTCCACGTCTCCTACCCCACCGAATACAGCACAGCGTTCTGCGCTGAACCGCGTGTGGGCGGGAACGCGGGCGGTGGCGAACTCGTGTTCGTCAGCGCCCCGGATGCCGGCTGCTTCACTGGACAGATCACCGCCAACGGCGGTCAGCACGGCGAAAGCGATGGCCAGAACGGGGTCGTCACGGGGCCATGAGGCTCACCCCCGCACAAGCGCAATCCAATGCGTGCTGTCCTCACCCACTGTTCGTGACACGCGTGGGCCGCTGCTGACGTCCTTTGCGATCTAGCGATGCATGCCAGCCTCAGCGCGTCAAGTTCCAGCTGCCCGGAAGTCGATGGTCTTGCCACATCATGGCTCGCCGACGTAAGCTAGTGGCATGAGCCCACACCACCAACGCGCTCGCGAGGAGCATCGATGAACAACGTTCAGCACAGCCGCATCGTCAGCTTCATTTGGAGCATCGCAGACGATGTCCTTCGCGACCTCTATGTACGCGGTAAGTATCGCGATGTCATCCTGCCGATGATGGTGCTGCGCCGTCTCGACGCTGTCCTGGAGCCCCACAAGCCCGCTGTGCTCGCGCTCAAGCAGTCGCTCGATCAAGCCGGCGTTACGAACCAGGACGCCGCTCTACGCGGCGCGGCCGATCAGGCTTTCTACAACACATCGCCCTTTACGCTGCGAGATCTTCGCGCCCGTACCAACCAGCAGAAGCTTCGTGCGGACTTCGAAGCGTATCTCGACGGGTTCTCGCCAAATGTTCAAGAGATCCTCGACAGCTTCGAGTTTCGCAACCAAATTCCACGCTTGTCCAAATCCGATGTGCTCGGTGCTCTGATCGAGAAGTTCCTCGATTCATCAATAAACCTTAGCCCACAGCCTATTTTTAACAGCGACGGCTCCGAGAAGCATCCAGGCCTTGACAATCACGGCGTCGGCACCATCTTCGAGGAGCTAGTGCGACGTTTCAACGAGGAGAACAATGAGGAGGCCGGTGAGCACTGGACACCCCGCGACGCCGTTCGACTGATGGCCGAGCTCGTCTTTCGTCCGATCGCGGACGACCTAGAGTCCGGCACGTATCTGCTGTATGACGGGGCCTGCGGCACGGGCGGCATGCTCAGCATCGCCGAGGAAACGCTCCAAAGGATGGCCGCGGAGCGTCATAAGGAAGTCGAGACGCACCTCTATGGACAGGAGATCAACTCCGAGACCTACGCAATCGCAAAGGGGGATCTCTTGTTGAAGGGCGAGGGTGACGCAGCTGATAATCTGATCGGGGGCCCTGAGCATTCGACCCTGTCTAACGATGCGTTCCCCGCTCGTGAGTTTGACTTCATGCTTTCCAACCCTCCATACGGAAAGAGCTGGAGTAGCGACATGGCGCGCATGGGAGGCAAGGATGACATCAATGATCCTCGCTTTCTCGTAGCGCACGATAGCGACGGCGAGCTTTCGCTCGTGACTCGATCGAGTGACGGCCAAATGCTGTTTCTCGCGAACATGCTCTCCAAGATGAAGCACCAAACAAAGCTCGGGAGCCGCATAGCGGAGGTCCACAACGGCTCCTCACTTTTCACGGGCGACGCTGGCCAGGGGGAGAGCAATATCCGTCGATGGATCATCGAGAACGACTGGCTCGAGGCAATCATTGCGCTCCCGCTGAACATGTTCTACAACACGGGCATTGCCACTTACATCTGGGTGCTGACTAATCGCAAGCCTGCGAACCGCAGAGGATGGATTCAGCTGATCGACGCGACACAGTGGTTCAAACCACTGCGCAAGAACCTCGGTAAGAAGAATTGCGAGCTAGGAGACGACGACATCGCTCGTATATGCGACACCTTCATCCAATTCGAGGAAACCCAACAGTCAAAGCTTTTCCCAAACGCTGCTTTTGGCTACTGGAAGGTCACCGTCGAGCGACCGCTGCGCGCCCTTGGCGTGGATCCAGATCGTTCCTACAGCACCAAGGAGATCAAGGCACTGAAGGCCAAAAGTCGAGACGAAGCCGGCCATCGTGTGATCCGGAAAATCCACAACCACAGCGCCGGACCTGATCCACTTCGTGGACGCTTCCCCGCGGTCATAGACGGCAAGCAGGTGGTTGTCGAATACGAGCCTGATAGTGAGCTCCGCGATACCGAGCAGGTTCCATTCCTGGAAGACGGTGGCGTGGAGGCATTCATCGCTCGTGAGGTGCTCCCGTACTACCCAGACGCGTGGGTCGCCGAGGCCGGCACCCAGGTAGGCTATGAAATCAACTTCAATCAACACTTCTACAAGCAGCCAGAGCTGCGATCGCTCGGACAAATTCGCGGGGACATTCTCGCCCTCGAGACCGAAACGTTCGGCCTGCTTAAGGAGATCGTTGGGGAGCCAGCGTGATCGGAGAGCTTCGCGCCTACTCGAGGATGCGCGACTCAGGGGTCTCCTGGCTGGGTGCTATCCCAGAGAACTGGGATGTGCTCCCCAACCGAACCATCTTTCAAGAGATCAAGCGACGAGCGAAAGACGAGGAGGAGCTACTGTCGGTGACGATCGCCCGCGGCGTGATCGGTCAAGCCGAGCTGCTAGCAAGCACGTCGAAGAAGGATTCATCTAATCTAGACAAGTCGAAGTACAAGCTAGTCGAGACGGGTGACCTGGTATACAACAAGATGCGCGCGTGGCAGGGTGCGCTGGGCGTATCGACCACACGAGGAATCGTGAGCCCAGCGTACATAGTGCAAAGACTCCGCGCCAACGGACTTCCGCGCTATTTTCACTATCTGTTTCGCACACCTGCATTCGCCGCCGAGGCTGAGCGCTGGTCCTACGGGATAACGTCGGACCAATGGAACCTACGGCCGCAACATTTCAAGATGATTTATAGCTGCGTGCCGCAACTGGACGAGCAGAGAGCGATCGTGCGGTTTCTCGATGCTATCGAACAGCGAACGAGCGACTTCGTCGGCAAGAAGCAACAAATAGTCGCGCTACTCTCGGAGGAAGTCCAAGCAATTACCGACCGGGCCATCGGTATGGGCTTGAGCGAAGACGCACCACGCCGCTCAGTCGGCACTCGGTGGCTCAAAGAGATCCCGACTCACTGGCAACTAAAGCGACTGCAGCACCTTCTAGATCCCGCCATTCCCCTCGCCTACGGGATCCTTCTACCCGGTCCGCAGCTGGAGGAGGGCGCCCCATACATCGGAGCGGGAGACGTCAAGCCAGAGCGACTATGCTTGGGCTCACTTCCGCGCACAACGCAAGCGATATCGGATGCCTATCCCCGGACAAAGATGCGCGCGGGCGAGATTGTGTACGCGATCCGAGGAAGCTTTGGACAAGTCGAAGTCATCCCTCCCGCGCTCAACGGCGTCAACCTGTCTCGCGACGCAGCCAGACTCGCACCTCAGAAAGGGATCGACGCCAACTGGCTCGTTCTCGCATTGCGCTCTGGCATCTGTCAGCAACAGTTCGCGTTCCGCGAGATCGGCGCCACCATCACTGGAGTCAATATCCGAGACCTGAAGCGTGTGGTCGTCCCGGTGCCACCAGAGGCAGAGCAGGCGGCCATCGTCCAGCAGATAACCCAAGCGACTGCCGGCCCACAGCGCGCGATCGAGACCGCGGAACGCGAGATGCGACTTATCGACGAGTATCTACGTCGAGTGACAAGTGACGTCGTCACGGGAAAGCTGGATGTGCGCCACGCCACCAAGCGCCTACCGTCTTCTGGCCGAGCGCGGGCCACCGCGAATCCAACCGAGGTCTTTGACGAGAACTGCGGCGAGGTCGATCTAGCGGTGGCCTCGCGGGAGCTCAACAGATGACCACCGACATGACCGAGCGAGGGCTCGAGGCGCTAATCGCCACGGCAATGACCGGTAGCGGATGGATCGCGGGCGATCCTCATGACTACGACCGTGACTACTGCGTCGATCTGGTCCAACTGCGTGAGTTTCTGCGCCACACTCAGCCGGACACACTCAAGGAGCTCGACCTGGATCACGACGGACCAACTCGCCGCAATTTCCTTGCGCGGCTCCAGGGTGATATTACAAAGCGTGGCATAATCGGCGTGCTACGCGGGGGCCTAAAGCATGGTGCCCACGCGATTGACCTCTTCTACGGGTCCCCATCCGCCGGTAACCTAAAGGCCCAGAAGCTCTTCGCGTTGAATCGTTTTAGCGTTACAAGGCAGCTTCGTTACAGCCGCGATGAAACCCGGCTGGCACTCGATCTGGCCCTCTTCATTAACGGCTTGCCGGTCGCGACATTCGAGCTAAAGAATAATCTCACCAAGCAAACCGTGGACGACGCCGTTGAGCAATACCAGCTCGACCGGGATCCCCGAGAGCGACTCTTCGAGTTCGGTCGCTGCATTGTCCACTTTGCTGTCGATGACCAGGAGGTGCGTTTCTGCACTCGCCTGAAGGGCAAGCAGTCGTGGTTTCTTCCATTCAACAAGGGATACAACGACGGAGCCGGCAACCCGCCGAACCCAGAGGGCCTCAAGACAGATTATCTGTGGAAGCAAATCCTTACGCCAACGAGTCTAACCGACATCATCGAGAACTACGCCCAGATTATGGTAGACAAGGATTCAAAGACCGGGAAGAAGAGCGCAGTCCAGATATTTCCTCGCTTTCATCAACTTGACGTGGTACGGCGCCTTCTTGCGGACGTTGCCGAGCACGGCCCGGGTAGACGCTATCTCGTGCAGCATTCCACGGGAAGCGGTAAGTCAAATTCGATTGCATGGCTTGTGCATCAGCTGATCGGGCTCGAAGTGGATGGTAAATCGGTGCTTGATTCAGTGATCGTTGTAACTGACCGCAGGGTGCTCGACAAACAGATTCGCGACACTATCAAGCAGTTTGCACAGGTTAGCTCCACGGTCGGCGCGGCGGAGCATTCCGACGATCTGCGGGGCTTTCTCGCCTCTGGGAAGAAGATCATCATCACTACGGTTCACAGGTTTCCGGTGGTCGTCAAGGACATTGGCGACGATCACCGCGACAGAACATTCGGGATCGTTATCGATGAGGCTCACTCATCTCAGGGCGGCCGCATGGCGGGCGCCCTGAATGAGACGCTATCTCATGGTGGCGGCGCACACAACGAAGAGGATCCGGAGGATCGCATCAATCGCATCATGCAAGCGCGGAAGATGCTTCCAAACGCTAGTTACTTCGCGTTCACGGCAACACCAAAGAACAAGACGCTCGAGGTCTTTGGAGACTCGTTTGAGCAGGACGGAGTGCTCAAGCACCGTCCCTTCCACAGTTACACAATGAAGCAAGCCATCCAGGAGAGCTTCATCCTGGACGTACTAGCCAACTACACGCCTGTTCGCAGCTACTACAAGCTCGTAAGCACCATAGAGGGAGATCCCGAGTTCGACGTTCGGCGCGCAAGCAAGAGACTACGACGGTACGTGGAGAGTAACGACCATGCGATTCGTCTCAAGGCAGAGATCATGGTCGACCACTTTCACGATCACGTGATTGGCCTCAATAAGATCGGTGGACAAGCGCGCGCGATGGTCGTCACCGGCGGCGTCGAACAAGCAGTCCAGTACTACTATGCGATTCAGGCATACTTCCGCGAGCGGAAGAGTCCATATCAAGCGATAGTTGCGTTTTCTGGTGAGCATGAATACAAGGGTGTGAAAGTCACCGAGTCCTCGCTTAATGGGTTTTCGAGCGGCAAGATCGTCGACGCAATCATTGAGGATCCCTACCGTATCCTCGTGTGCGCCGACAAGTTCCAAACCGGTTACGACGAGCCGCTGATGCACTCAATGTATGTAGACAAGCATCTTTCCGGTATCAAGGCAGTCCAGACACTGTCGCGACTCAACCGCGCTCACCCAAAGAAGCACGACGTGTTCGTCCTCGACTTTATGAACGACACGCACGGCATCGAACTTGCCTTCTCCGACTACTACCGCACAACCGTCCTGAGCGAGGAGACCAATCCAGACAAGCTCCACGACCTGCAGGCAGACTTGGATAGAGCGCATGTCTATGACCAGAGCCAAGTCACTGCCTTCGCCGATCTCTATCTTGGGGAGGCGGAGCGAGATGAGCTTGACCCCATCCTCGATGCTTGTGTGGCGAGCTACAACGAGAACCTGGATGAGGATGACCAGGTCCAGTTCAAGGGCAACGCGAAGGCGTTCACGCGATCCTACGGGTTCCTCGGCTCGATACTGCCCTACACCAACGCGGACTGGGAGAGACTGTCGATCTTCTCAACCTTTCTGATCCCGAAGCTCCCGGCACCGAGGGAAGACGATCTTTCTCGCGGGATCCTCGAGACAGTCGATATGGACAGCTATCGCGTGGAGAAGCAGAGGGCGATGCAGATCGCGATAGCCGATGAAGACGCCGAGATCGACCCGGTCCCGATGGCTGGAGGGGGCTACACGACCGAACCGGAACTCGACCGGCTCTCAAACATTCTCAAGGCGTTCAATGATCAATTTGGCAATATCGAATGGACCGACTCCGACCGGGTGCAGCGACTCATCACGGAGGACATCCCCGCGAAGGTGGCGGCCGATAAGGCCTACCGAAATGCGCTGCAGAACGACGACGAACAGAATGCGCGTATCGAGCACGACAAGGCCTTGGGGCGAGTCATGAACGGTCTGCTCAAGGACGACACGGAGCTCTTTAAGCAGTTCAGTGATAACGAATCGTTCAAGCGATGGCTGACCGACACGGTGTTTGCCGCCACCTACGAGCTGACCGACAGTGAACAGGCGTGGTTCTGGACACGCGAGTGGCAGACAAAGGAGCGTGAGGCAGACGAGGACATCGCAGCGGGTCGCGTCACGCGTTACGACAGCGACGACGAGTTCCTAGCGGCCTTGGACGAGCGCACGAAGCCCCTCGATGCCGACGCGTGAGGCGCTCGCGTCGTTCTGGCGCGATTGGGAACGGCTCACCCCTCAACAGCAGCGCGTCTTCCGCCAAGCGGTGGCGCAGTTCATCGTCGGCATCGCCGATGGAGGTCAAAGCCTCCATCCTCGCTTGCGCGTCAAGCGAGTGCAGGGCCACCCCGGCATTTGGGAGATGACCTGGGCACCGGACGGCCGTGCTACCTTCGAGTACGGCAACGAGATTCGACCCGGCGAACCACACATAGTATGGCGGCGCATCGGCACGCACTCGGTCTTCCGCCGGCCCTGAGCATGTCAGTTCGGCGACTCGGGCTCACCCCGGCTATTCCCGTCACCAAGCGGGACATCCTGAACCGCGCGGACCCGACGCCCCCTGCACGATCAGGTTGCGGCGCAGATACCTCGCGCGCATCGACGCTCCTCGAAGGCCCAGCAGAGCCTGGGCGCGATCGCTGCTTCTACTCGTATTGCAGCGCCTGCAGCACGTCGAGTCGAGCGGCTCGGCGCGCCGGGAAGATCGCAGCGATCACCCCGGCGATGATCGCGGCGATCACGAACACAACGAGCGTCCCGACAGGGATCGTGAAAGTTGGGTATTCGATCGCCTGGCCGACCATGATCGCGAGCACGATTCCAACGGGGATTCCAAGCGCGGCGCCTATCAGCGCGGTGACGATGCTCTCGTGGCGGATCATCCGACGAAGCTGCCGGCGCGTCATTCCTACGGCACGCAGCATTCCGAGCTCGCGGGTGCGCTCGAAGACCGTCAACACAAGCGTGTTCACGATCCCGAAGAGACTCACGATGATCGACAGCGAGAGCAGCACATAGAGGAGGTTCAACAGCGTGTCGATCCCCTGCTCCTGGCTGCTCTTGAATTGACCCTCGGTTTGGATCTTCGCGTCTGGAAAGCCGGCCAGTGCGCGTTCCAACCTGTGTGTGTTCATAGCCGTGACGCCACCGGCAATGTTTATGAAGGTGTAAACATTCTGTGGATTCTGATATTCGGCGTCAAAGTGCCGCGTGGAGATCGTCACGTCGCCGAACGGTGAACCACCCTTCGGTGGCGCAAAGATGCCACGTATATTGAGATGCATAAGCTTCCCGGCGGTCGTCTCCACATCGATCGACGAGCCCACGTGCAGATGATGGCTGTTCGCGTATTCCTTGGAGACGAAGGCTCCCTTTTCGCCCAGTTTGCCAGGAACCGCGGGCGATCCAGCCTGCCATTTGACATTGATTACCTTGCTTATGTCGGGCGCCACGCCGCTCACACCGACTTCTTTGCCAAACGCCCGGCCCGAGCCGGCGCGTACGCCTGAGACCACCTGCACACCGGGCACCTTCTGTAGGACCTGCGCGGAAGCGATCGAAATGGGTGAGAAATTGTTGGTCGCAGTTAGCGCGTAGTTGGCGTTGAAGATCTGGTTCACCGAGCTCTCAAACGTTGACTTCAAGCCAGTCGCCAACACGGAGACGAGCGTCACGAGCGCGAGACCGATCATCAGCGCCGAGGCAGTCGAAGCGGTCCGCGTGGGATTGCGCATCGCGTTCCCACGCGCAAGCTTGCCGGCGGCACCCCCGACCCTGGTCGCAGGCCAGCCTAGCACCGAGGCGAGCGGGGGCACGAGTGTCTTGGCGAGCATCGCCACGCCTACGAACAGGCCCGCGGCGCCAACTCCGATTGCGAGCAACCGCTGCGTCGTGGAGAGCTCGCTGAGGAACAGCCCGACCAGCATTAGCGCAATCGCCACGACAATCGTGAGCAACGCAACAGGGGTTCCGAAGCGCGCGAAGCGCGCCGCTGGCAACAGCGCGCCCTCGCGCACCGCGGCGATCGGCGGCACCCGTGTCGCGCGCAGCGCCGGTCGCAGCGCGGCGAGCACCGTGATCGCGACCCCGACGGCGAGCGACACGACGATCGTGCGCGTCGCAAAGACGGTGCTCGCTTGCGGCAGGTCGATACCGAAGGAGACGAACAGCGAGTTCAGGCCCTTCGCCAACGCAAGGCCAAGAAACAAGCCGACCACCGATGCAAGCAGGCCGATTACGAGCGCTTCGAACAGCACTGAACGCAGCACCTGGCGGCGAGTTGCGCCAAGCGTGCGCATAGTTGCGAGCTCGCGCGTACGTTGCGCGATAGTGATCGAGAGCGTGTTCGCGATCACGAAGCTGCCGACAAACAGCGCGACGCCCGCGAACGCAAGCAAGAAATCTTGGATGATGCTGAGGAAGCCGTTGGTGTCCTTTGTCGCCTGCTTGGCTTCCGCTTCGCCTGTGCGTGCGCGCGCGTTGAGTGGCAGGATCGGGGCGATCTCGCGCACGAGCTGCGTAGGCTTGTAGCCGGGCTTCGCCGCGATTGAGATCGAATCGAGCTTGCCCTGCTTGTCGAACAGTCTCTGTGCCACAGGGAAGTCGAAGATCGCCATCGTCGCTCCGCCAAGCGAGGAGACACCGCCGATCTTCGCGATGCCCGCAATCCGGAAGCGCTGCTCGGCCCCGCGCGCTATCACGCCAATCGTCTCGCCCACGCTGTAGTGCTGCTTTTCGGCGGTGTGGGCGTCAATCGCGACCTCGCCGGGCGCGGACGGCCATTTACCGGAGACGAGCTTGAGTGGGTTGAAGCGCTGTTCACCGTTTGCGTGCACGCTGTAGGCGAGGCCGGGAGCGCCACCGCTCGAGATGACCTTGCCGTTGCGGCCCACAAGCTGCGCGGTATCCGAGATGCCGCCCTGCGCTTCCAGGACACCAGGGAGCCTACGCACCGTCGCGAGTAGGGATTCGGAGAACGAGGGGGCCGACGTGGCGCCGTTGCGTTCGGTGCCACCCCCAATCGCGCTCTTGCCCGAGATGACAACGTCGGTGTGCTGATAGACCTGTGTGAAGACGGTGCCAAACGCCGACTTGATCGTGTCGGTCAAGATGTAGGTGCCGCTGATCATCGCCACACCTAGAACGATCGCCATCGCCGTCAGCCCCGCCCGGAGCTTGCGGCCCGCGAGGCCCTTGAGCGCGACCCGGATCACGCCGAGAGGCCACCCATCACAGTGAGCACATCCGCCGCGGTCGCGCCTGATAGTTGCTTGACGATCAACCCGTCGGCGATGAACAGGATACGGTCGGCGATCGCGGCTGCACGTGGATCGTGGGTCACCATCACCGTCGTCTGGCCAAACGCGTTGACCGATTCGCGCATGAGCTCGAGGATCTCACCGCCGATCTTTGAGTCAAGATTGCCGGTCGGCTCATCAGCGAGCAGGATCGTAGGTCGCGTGATGAGGGCACGAGCGATCGCCACGCGCTGTTGCTCTCCTCCGGAGAGCTCAGACGGGCGATGGCTGCGCCGTGCCTGCAGGCCCACCTTTGACATGAGCTCGGCGACCCACTCTTGGTCCGGCTTCTCGCCGGCGATCGAGAGCGGTAGGAGAATGTTCTCCGCGGCATCGAGCATCGGTAGCAGGTTGAAGAACTGGAAGATGAAGCCTATGTGCGCGCGGCGCAGCCGCGTCATCGCTGTGTCGCCGAGCGCGCTCAGCTCGGTGCCGGCGATCGTCACCGTGCCCGACGTCGGCTTATCGAGACCAGCAAGCAGGTGCATCAGCGTGGACTTGCCAGAGCCCGATGGGCCCATAACGGCAACAAGCTCGCCTGCGCGCACGTCGAGATCGACACCACGGAGCGCCGCGACCGCGGTACCGCCCTCGCCGTAGCGGCGTGTGAGCGCACGGGCAGCTACGGGAACGCTGGCGGGCGTTGTCGCAGTTGTCTCCCCAACTGTGGACATGCAGCCCCCCACGCTAGTCGATGTGCCCGTCGAACCCAGCGACGACTGCGCCCATCGTGTGGCGTCTACAAGATGTAGACCGCGGAGGCGCGTTCCGTCGAGGCCCACTCGACGGAGCCCCACCTCGACAAACCGCACCGAGGCCGCCTTTTACCCGCGAGAGCTCGGCGTCCTCCAGCAGCACGTCATCCAACGCGCCCCCTTGTTCCAGATCCACGTTTGACACGCGAGTGAGCTCATCGAAGCGGAGAGCGGCTCGGGATTAAGCGGAGAGCGGCTCGGGATTGCCGGTTGCTTTGCTGACCTGCGCATCTTGCTGACCTGCCGCATATGCCTCCGAGCCATCGCCGAGCTCCGAACCTAACGGCCCGCTCGGCGTATCGCCGGCACGTACACGAGCCCTGTGACGAGCGCGAGCGCAGCCGCGGCAAGCAGCGGAGAGACGAGACTACTCTTTAGCAGCAACGCACCTGCAAGTGCGCCGGCCAGCATCGCGAGCGCTGCGACGCCTCGGCGCGTGGAGCCGACACCCGAGCCGCCCGCCATGGGGGAGTCCGCTGCGAGACCGGTCAGCGTCATCGTGAGCACGGTGGTCGTCAGATCTGGCACTCCGATCCGCCGCACGGTCGCGTTGCGCACACCCATCGCAAGCGCCAGCAGTGCGATCACCACGTATCCAGACAGTGCACCCGGACGCACGTCGAGTACCGCGGCCAGCATCGCCGCGATCCCCACCAAGGACGCCTCGATCACGAGCGCGCCGCTAAGTTGACACGGCTGGCGATCGGCCATCCTCGATCCAAACACGCCACCGGCGCCCGCGCCCACCAGAAAGGCTGCCAGCGAGACGAGCGGGGCCACGACCGGTAGGTCCCCGGCACCGGCGATACCGAAGCCGAGCAGCACGATGTTCCCGGTCATGTTCGCCGTGAACACATGGCCGAGCCCCAGATAGCTGACCGCGTCGATCAGCCCGGTAGTGAACGTCAGCGCCAACAACGTGCGCGCAAGCGGGTGTCGAATGCTGTGCGCCGCACGCTTGCGCAGCCTTTCAGAATCGGACATTGCTGGCTGCGCAGATGTGGGATTCACACTCATGAAAGACCTCCTGGGGATAGAAGGGCAGGCGATCCAGAGCATGACCCTCCGCATGAAGATTTGCGAGCTCGCTTGGGACACCCGCTGGAGCTGGGATCATTGCCGGCGTGCCGGCAGCCCTCGACCTCAGCCGCAAACAGTACGAGCGGGAGCTGCTGCGCCTACAGACCGAGCTCGTCTATATGCAGGAGTGGATCGTCGCGAGCGGACAGCGACTCGTGGTGTTGCTCGAGGGACGCGACACGGCGGGCAAGGACGGAGTCATTAAGCGCATCATCGCGTTTCTGAACCCGCGTATCTGTCACGTGATCGCGGTCCCGACCCCCAGTGACCGCGAGCGCACACTGTGGTACTTCCAGCGCTACGTGGCCCATCTGCCGGCTGCCGGCGAGATCGCGCTGTTCGACCGTAGTTGGTACAACCGCGCAGGAGTAGAGCACGTGATGGGCTTCTGCACGCGAGAGCAGTACGAAGAGTTCCTGCGCTTCTGTCCCCAATTCGAGCAGACCCTTCAGAACGACGGGATCATTCTCTTGAAGTACTGGCTGTCGGTCAGCGATGAGGAGCAGGAGCGTCGCTTCAAGAAGCGCCTATCGGATCCCCGCAAGCGCTGGAAGTTCAGCCCGATCGATCTGCAGGCACGCGCCCGCTGGGTGGACTACGCCGAGGCGAAGGATCGCATGTTCGCCTACACCGACACCGAGCAGAGCCCTTGGTATGTGGTGGAGGCCGACGACAAGCGCAGCGCGCGGCTGAACCTGATCAGCCATCTGCTCTCGCGCGTGCCCTACGAGCATCTCGACAAGCACAAGCCGGTGAAACTGCCCGCCCGCCAGCGCCGCGAGTATCTGCGACCCCCGAAGCGCACCGAGCGCCTGGTGCCGACGCGCTACTCGGTTCGCTCCGACTAAGAACCAGTAGCAGTGCTCGCCACCGTCAATGTCGCACCGGGCACATTCTTCGCGATCATCTCCGCGTCCGCGCTGGCGGCCACCATCGCCGGCATGGCCGGCGGGCGCGGGGTGGTCGTGCCGGTTGTGGTGCTGGAGCTGCTACTCGGCGTGCTGCTCGGCCCGCAACTGCTCGGCCTGCGCGTCGACCCGTTCATCCAGTTCTTCTCCGACCTCGGCCTGGGCCTGTTGTTCTTCTTCGCTGGCTACGAGATCGACGTGCAGCGGATCATGGGCCAGCCGCTGTGGCTGGGCCTGATCGGCTGGGTCCTGTCGCTCGCACTCGCCTACACGATCGGCGGCGCGCTGGCGGCGAGCGGGATTGTGCTGTCGCTGCTCTACACGGGATCGGCACTGGCCACGACCGCGATCGGCACATTGATCCCGATCCTCTCCGACGCCGGTGAGCTGCGCACGCGCTTTGGCACCTACCTGCTTGCCGCCGGCGCGGTCGGGGAGTTCGGGCCGATCCTACTGCTGACGCTGATCCTCTCCACACAGAGCACCGAGCACAACGCGCTCATCCTGATCGCTTTCGTGGCCCTGGCAGTGGCCGTAGCCGTGTTTGCGGTGCGCTCCTCCGAACACACCATGCCACTGGTCGAGCGCACGCTGGAGAATAGCTCCCAGCTCGTGGTGCGCTGGATCCTGATGCTGGTGTTCGCGCTCGCGCTGCTGGCCTTCGAACTGGGCTTGGACCTGTTGCTGGGGGGCTTCGCGGCGGGCATCATCACGCGTCAGGTGCTGGGCGCGCGCGAGCTGCCCGCGTTCGATTCCAAGCTCACCGCGGTCGCCTTTGGCGTGTTTGTGCCGTTCTTCTTCATCGTCAGCGGCATGAAGCTCGATGTGCACGCGCTGTTTGCGAACGTCTCGGGTGTGCTGAAGATGGTCCTCTTCTTCGGGCTGTTCCTGGTCGTGAGGGGCACACCCGCGATGCTGCTGTATCGCGGTGTGCTCGGCGTTCGCGATCGGGCTGCGCTGGCGCTGATGACCTCCACCCAGCTGCCGCTGGTCCTAGCCATCACAACACTCGCCACGGCCAGCGGCCACATGCGCCCCGCGACCGCCGCCGCGCTGATCGGCGCAGCTGTTCTCTCCACACTGGTATTCCCGCTCGCCGGCCTGCGACTGCGCGGTGACGCCGTCGTCGCCGCCGAGGGTGCTTGATAGGACCGCGCGCTCGCTGCGCGACTCCCGTGACGAGCAAGCTGGATCGCGCCGCGATCGCCGCGGCGCCCGACGACTTGCGATGCGCCGACTGTGCGCACATCACACAAACGCAGCCCATCCACGCTAGTCTTGGCTGCACAGCCAGCCCAACAGGACGGAGTCCTCCCATGAAGAGCCTGCTGTCGAATCGACGGATCAAGCGCCAGCTTCCACCGGGTCCGAAAGTGCCCGCGACTTTCCAGATGGTCGCATCGTGGTCGCGGCCCAGTGTCTCGCTCGAACGTGCCCGCCGGCGCTACGGCAAGCGCTTTGCCATCAGCCTGCTGGGCCAACCGCCGTTTGTGATCCTGTCCGACCCGCAGGACATCAAGGAGCTGTTCCAGGCTCCGCCTGAGGTGCTGCATCCTGGCGAGGGCGCGCGCATCCTCGAACCGATCGTCGGCCCCAACTCGGTGATCCTGCTCGACGAGGCGCCCCACCTGCGCCAGCGCAAGCTGTTGCTGCCGGCTTTCCACGGCGAAAGTATGCAGAGCCTCGCGGGCCTGATGAGTGAGCTGACCGAGCAGGAGGTCACCTCATGGCCGCGCGACGAGCCGATCACGTTGCACCTCCGCCTGCAGCGGCTTACCCTGGAGATCGTGCTGCGCGCCGTGTTCGGGCTCGCCCAGGGCGCACAGTTGGACCGCCTGCGCGAGCTGCTCACACAGATCCTCGAGTTCGGCGAGAGTCCGCTTTCGCTGCTGCCGTTCGCGCAACGCGCACTCGCTGGCCGCGGTCCGGTCGGGCGCCTGGAACGACTGAACGAGGAGGCCGACAGGCTGATCTACGCGCTGATCGACGAGCGCCGCGCCGAGCATGAGGGCGCGCCTGACGTGCTCGCGCTGCTGCTCTCCGCCCGGCACGAGGACGACTCGCCGATGAGCAGCGCGGAGATCCGCGACGAGCTGGTGACCGCGCTCGTGGCCGGCCACGAGACGACCGCCTCGCAGCTCGCGTGGGGGTTTGAGCTACTCGCGCGCCAGCCGCGCGTGGTTGCGCGGTTGGCGCAGGAGCTCGACAGCGACCCCGACGATGCCTATCTGACCGCCACGATCCAGGAGATCATGCGCCGCCGCCCGGTGCTGATGAACGCCGAGCCGCGCCTGGTCAAGCAGCAGGTGGAGATCGGCGGCGTCAGTTACCCGCCGGGCGTCGTGCTGATCGCGAGCGCCCAGCTCGTCCACCACGACCCCGACATCTATCCGGAGCCCTACGCGTTCCGTCCTGAGCGCTTCCTGGAGTCAGCGGGTGGACAGGCACCCCAGACATACACATGGCTGTCGTTCGGGGGAGGCCGACGACGCTGTCTCGGCGCGAGCTTCGCGATGCTGGAGATGAAGATCGTGCTGCGCACGGTCATCTCCCAGAGTCTGCTGGAGCCCGTAGGTGACCGCCCCGAGACGGCGCGCCGGCGCAGCATCACGGTCAGTCCGTCGCGCGGATGCGAAGTCGTGTTGCACGAGCGTCCAACGCTCCCGCGCGAGTACGCCTCCGGAGAGCTTGTGGCCGCGCTGAGCTGAGCAGGAACCCCACCCACGGCCAAGCGGGCGCTTTCACGGAGTCGCCCGTGGCGACAATCGGTCAAGCCGAGGCCGCCTGTGTGCACGCCGACTGTTGTGCTTGGCGGGCACACGGCGAGAGGCACGTGGCGAGAGAGTCCGCACCCGTTTGACAATAAGCCGTCGCGGGTAGCTTCAATTGGGTCGGTCCGGACGAGTTGCGCCACCGGAGATCCGCTTGGCGAGCTAAGAACCGCAGGGAGGCAGAGATGGTCAGCCGGCTTCGTTTCCACGTCCGCACACTCGCGGGCTTCGCGATTCTCGCGGCGGTGCTCGCGACCATCTGGCTAGCACCCGCCGCCAGCGCGTTCGGAGGGCGACACGGTGGATCCGCGCACTCCGGAGAGCACCGTGGCGGCCCACCACACTCGCAGCCCCAGCACGGGGGACCGAAATACCAGCTGCCTGGCGGACCCGGGCATCAACCGGGTGGGCCTGCACACCCGGTCCCACAGTTCAGCTATCTGGCGCTCGGCGACTCGCTCGCGTTCGGCTATTCGGAGGCGAAGTTCGACAGTCTCTACCCCAACGAGAATCCCGCCGACTACAACACCGGCTATGTCGACGACTTCGCCCGGGTACTGAAGCTGAGAGACCCGAGCCTGCAGGTCATCAACGATGGCTGCCCCGGTGAGACGACCGAATCGTTCATCGTGGGACCGTGCCAGTATCAGCTGTCTTTCCCGCTGCACCACCCCTACGTGGGCGGACCCGACTCCTCGCAGCTGTCTGACGCGCTGGCCTACCTGCAGGCCAATCCGGGCCGCGTCAACCCGATCACGGTCGACATCGGCGCCAACGACGCGCTCGGCGTGATCGAGGACACCTGCAAACTGGAAGCGGCGTGCATCGCCGAACACGCGCCCGCGCTATTCGCGCACATCGGCGCGAACCTCGGGCTGATCCTCGCCGACCTGCGCGGCGCGGCGCCGCACGCGACGATCATCATGCTAGGGCTCTACAACCCGTTCGGCTCGTCGATCACCGGCGGCAATCAGTTGACGGCGGAGCTCAACGAAGTCATGGAACACGTCGCTTCCAGCATCGGCGCGCGCTTCGCCAACCCGCTGCCGGTGTTCAATCCCCCCGGTGCGTTTGAACAGCCAACGATCTGCCTGCTGACAAACATGTGCACCCCGCTCGTTGACATTCATCCCACCGACCTCGGCTACGCCGTGCTCGCGGGGCTGATTCTCAAACAATACCTGCTCGCCTCGCCGTTCTGAGACGGCGTGTCGGAGCGCTCGCCGTTCTGAGACGGCGGTGCCAGGGCGGGGACGCGGCGCCACTCCGCGTGGCACCCCGCCGCGACTGCGGAATTCGCCGGTGGCTCACAGCGAGGAGCCCGACCTCACAGCGAGGCGGGTTGACCGCGTGAACCGCGGCGCCGTCTCAACGATGTTGCTTAACCGCCGGGGAACCTTGGTGGCGGACACGGTCGCGCATATCGGCGTAGCGCGTCAGCTCGTACAAGATCAGCAAGGTCAACACAGCCGCGAGGATGGCGAGCGTCGCCAGCGAGGAGATGCCGAGCACGAGCGTGAGCGGGACAAGCGCGAGCAGCACCAGCGCGCACACCAGGCGCCTGGCGCTGAGCGAGCGCACGTTGCGCAGACGAAAGGCAACATGCGCGAGCAGGTACACGGCGGCGCCGCCCAGCAGGGCTACGGTCGGCACAAGCTTCAGCGGATCCTCGACACGCTCGAGCGTGACCTTCAACCCAACCGCCAGCAGCGCGATCCCGGCGACCATCGGGAAATGCAAGTAGGAGTAGGAGTCGCGCGCCATTTCGTTGCGCTCGCGCCCTTCTGAGGCGCTTGACAGCCGCCGCTCGGCGACGAGCGCGGTGACATCGAAGTAGACCCACCACAGCGTCGCCGCCACCACCACGCCGAGCACCGCCGCGACGACCGCGCCGGCATCGATGGTGGCACGCGCGCCGACTCCCAGTGCGACGATCGACTCGCCCAGGGCGATCAGCACGATCAGCCCGTGGCGCTCGGCGAAATGGCCGGGCACGAGCTTCCAGCCGTCAGCCCCAAACAGGAACGGCCCGCTCATGTCGAGCACCATCGCAAGGCCCCAAATACACAGCTGCGGCGCGCCGCTTGTAAATGCCGCGACGAACAGCAGTCCAGAGCCGATCGCGGTGCTGTACGCCAGCCCGGTGACCGAATGCCTCAGCGCGGGATCTGCGCGACTGGAGATCGTGAACAGCGCGATGTGCGCGGCGCGCACGACCGCGTACGCGCACGCAAACAGCAACGCCTCGCTGCCGAACGCGCCCGGCACACACAGCGCCGCCACCAGCATCGCCGCCATCGCCGCGAAGATCACGAGGCGCACAGTCCCCTCCTCGGGATTCACGACACTCGTCAACCATGCGTAGCCAACCCACGCCCACCACAGCATCCCCAGGGCCAGCACCCCTTTGAGCAGGCCGATCCAGGTAGGGCTGCGCACCATCAGCGTCGTGCACTGCGTCAGCGCCAGCACAAACACGAGGTCGAAGAACAGCTCCAGCGGCGTGACCCGCTCGTCCTGGCGCATCGTTGCGGTGATGCGCGGTGTGCGCCGGTCGGAGAGCGTGCTCACACGCCCATGTTTGCAAGCAATACGCTCTTCGCAGGCCGACGCAGGGAAGTGCGCAACGTGCACGGCGGTCGCTGGTGCGCGCTCGCCGACAAGCGGAGCCGACGGAGCCGGCCGACGGAGCACCAACGGAGGCCGAGGAGCGGCGCCCTACGCTTGAGCTGTGGACCTCACCGGCACGACCGCGCTCGTCACCGGCGCCAATCGCGGTATCGGACACGCGCTCGTGCGGCGACTCTCGCAACTGCCGTTGCGCCGTGTGCTGGCGGGCGTGCGCTCAGTCGAGAACTTCGCCGCGCCGCCACCAACCATTGGTGGCGCACTTGAGGTTCTGGCCGTGCACGTGGATCTCTCCACGCGGGAGAGCGTCGAGCTGTGCTGTGCACAGCTGGGTGAGACGCTCGGTCAGATCGACCTGCTCGTCAACAACGCGGGGCTGATGACAGGCGGGCTGCTCGAGCAGCAGTCGATCGAGCAGCTGTACGCGATGTTCCAGGTCAACCTGGTGGCCGTCGCGCACCTTACCCAGCGCGTGTTGCCGGGTATGCTCGCGCGTCGTCGGGGGACAATCGTCAACAACGCGTCGATCAGCGGCTACGCGCACTTCCCGGCGGCGAGCACCTACGCGGCCTCGAAGGCCGGCGTGGTCGCGCTCACCGAATCGCTGCGCCGCGAGCTGCGCGGCACCGGCGTGCACGCGATGCACCTGGTGACGCCAGGTGTGGCAACCGACATGCTGCGAAACACCGAGGAGCTGTACGGGCGCCACATGGACACATCCGGCTGGGACCGCGTGCCACCCGAGCGCTGGGCGGTCAAGGTCGTGCGCGCGATCGAAGCCGATCGGCGCGTGCTTGGGCCCGGTGGTCGCTCGAGCCTAGCGCTGTGCGCCTCTCACGCGCCGGCGTTCGTGCTCGACGCGATCACCGCACGGTTGTTCACCCGCGAGCCGCGCCGCTGAGCGCTCGTCCGAGCGCGGGTCGCGCCTGGACGGACGCCGACCAGCGTGGCTTGGTCAGCAACAGCTGCACGTCGCCGATGCGCCGCTCTGCGAAACCGGCCTCGCAATAGGCCAAATACAACCTCCAGATGCGCCGGAAACGCTCGTCGTAGCCGAGCGCCGCGAGCCTGTGCGCATTGCGCTCGAAACTCGCGCGCCAGTGACGCAGCGTCTGCACGTAGTGGGGAGTGATGTCCTGTATATCCGCGAGGCGCATGTCGGTGCGCCGTTTCACTGCGCGCTCGATCACTCCCAACGACGGCAGGCACCCGTTCGGAAAGATGTAGGTGTTCATGAAGCTGCGGGAGGCCTTCTCGACCTCATAAGCGCGATCGTCGATCGTGATCGCCTGCAACAGCATCGCCCCGTCGGGCGCCAGCAGCCGCGAGCAGCAGTCGAAGAACGTGCCGAAGTGCCGCCAGCCGACCGCCTCGATCATCTCGATCGACACGAGCTTGTCGTAGGTGCCACGCAGATCGCGATAGTCCTCGAGCAGCACCGTCACACGCCCCTGCAACCCCATGCGACGTACCCGCTCGCTCGTGTAGGCGTGCTGTTCGCGCGAGATGGTGGTGGTTGTGACGCGCGCGCCGCGCGTGCGGGCGGCGTGCAGCGCGAGCGCGCCCCAGCCACTGCCGATCTCCAGAAGGTGATCTCCTGCTCTCAGGTCGAGTTGCTCGCACACACGCTCCAGCTTGGCCAGCGATGCGTCTCGTAGCGTCACGCCGGGGCGCTCGAAGATGGCGCACGAATAGCTCATGGTGGGGTCGAGCATCAGCTCGAACAGATCGTTACCGAGGTCGTAGTGGGCCGCGATGTCGCGCCGGCGCCGCCGGCGCGTGTTGCGGCTGACCAGCGCGCGAGCGCGCTGGGTGGGAGTCAGCAGCGGAGCGAGCCTCATGCGCAGGCGGTCGAGAGCGCGGACGTTGCGCGCCGCGACTCTCACAAGCGCCGTGAGGTCCGGCGAATCCCAAAGTTGGCGCGCGTAGGCCTCAGCCAGCCCGTTGCTGCCACGCAAGAGCTTGCGCCAGGCGCGCGCTGAGCGGACCCGCACGATTGCGCTGGGCGCACCCGCGCCGAAGACCACATCGGGACGTCCAGCCTCGATGACGGTAAGGCTGCCAGAGCGCATGCACCGCAGGAGCATGTGCGCGATAGAGCGTGCCAGTCGCGTGGTCATACCGGCTCCGCCTCGGGGTGGGCGTGCACCGGCACGCCCTTCAACTTCAACAGCGCCGCCTGCATGTAGATCAACGCGAGCGTCCGCGCCGTGTTCAGCGGATAGTGCGCGCTCAGGCGGGCGAGCGACGCCTTGGTGAGCTCGCGGCGGCGCAGCGACAGCGTCGCGTCGAAGGCCAGCCGCCCACCACGGTTGCTTTCTATGTGCACCGACAGCGTCTGCGCGGGCGCGGTCACGCGCCACTCATAGCGGTGGTCCATGCCCATGTACGGAGACACGTGCAGCGCCTTGGCGAAGCTGCCCGCGAGCACGCGACTGTGCCCTGCGACACCGGCGCGCGCAGCTCCGGGGCCAAGCTCGGGGTGCGTGTGCACACCACCGGCCTGCGTGGCATCCCGAAGGAGCACGTACGCGTGGCGTTCACCCCATGGTGTGTTGGTTACCTCCGCCATCACGGCTTGTGTACCCTCGCCGCGAGCGTCCATGCAGTAGTAGAAGCTCACAGGGTTGAAGCAGTGTCCGAGCGTGCTTAGGTTGGTGAGCACACGGATCGGCCCCACGGGTCGCACGCCGCCGTGCGCGGCGAGCGCGTCCCTCACGGCATCCGCGAGCGGGGTGGCGGGATCGCCGAGGTAGTCGCGGCGGCGGAAGCGGGCGAAACCCGGGCCGCGCGCCAGCAGCTGGCCGGCGAGCAGCTCGGGCAGCTCATCGAGGTCGATATACGCGAGCGCGAGCCGATAGCGGAACTGGTGGGGACGCACCGCAAAGCGCCGGTGACGCACAGTGCCCTCGTAGATCGCGCTGGCGGTCACGCTCGCCCTCTCACATATCCGGCTGGCGCCGCTTCGATGCTCATAGCCGGGGCGGAGGCTGACGCGTAGGGTGCCAATACACCCAGAACCGCGCCAGCGCTGTCGAGAGCGCTCACAAGCTCACCCCGAAATGCTCGCCGACGGCAAGCGCGCTGCGCACACCGTCCTCGTGGAAACCCCATCCCCAGTAGGCGCCGCAGTAGTGAGTGCGGTTGGCGCCGCTGATCTCCGCGCGGCGTGCTTGCGCGCGTACGCCGGCGGCCGTGTACACGGGATGGGCGTAGGGAATCACACGAATCACCTTCGCCGGATCGATTGAATCGGTCCGGTTCAGTGTTACGCACAGCTCGCGATCGGCGCGCAGCGATTGCAGGCGATTCATATGGTAAGTGACGGTTGGACGATCGAAGGGCCGATCGAGCAGGTGGTAGTTCCAGCTCGCCCACGCTCGGCGGCGGCGGGGCAGCAGGCGTGCGTCGCTGTGCAGCACCGCCTCGCTAGGCTGGTAGGGCAACGCGCCCAGGATCTCCCGCTCACGAGCGGTCGCGTCGGTGAGTAGCGCAAGCGCCTGATCGGAATGAGTGGCAATCACAACCTCGTCGAAGCGCTCGGACTCGCCAGAGTACGGCTTTACGTGCACGCCACCGTCTTGGCGGCGGATACTTTGCACCGGCGTGCCGAGACGCAGGCGGTCACACCAGGCACCGGTGAGCGCGCGCACGTAACTTTGCGAACCACCTGTGACGGTACGCCAGCTGGGACGACCTCGCAGGCTGAGCATTCCGTGGTTGGCGAAGAACTCAGCGAGGAAGCGCGCCGGAAAACTCCACATCTGCTGGGGACTTGTCGACCAGACCGCACACACCTGCGGCACGATCAGGCGCTGCACAAACGCCTCGGAGAACCGGCGCCGAGCGAGCCATTCGCCAAACGACATCTCCTCACCAGTCCCGTCCAACAACTCGCGAGCGGCGCGGTTGAAGCGCACGAGGTCTGTGATCATACGGTGAAACCAAGGTGTTGCGAGGTGTGCCCGCTTTGCGAACAGCCCATTCGATGATGCGCTGCTGTACTCGAAGTCACCGGCCTCATCGCTCACGCTGAAGCTCATATTCGACGCTTGCGACTCGACTCCAAGCTGGTCAAGCAAGAGCTGGAAACAGGGATAGTTTCGGTCGTTGAACACCATGAATCCGGTGTCCACATGATGGGTCTGCTCGGCTGAATCCACACGAATCGTGTTGGAATGCCCACCGGCGCGCTCGTCTGCCTCGAACACCACGATCTCGTGGCGGCGGTGCAACAAGTGAGCGGTGACCATGCCGGAGATCCCGGCCCCGACGATCGCGATCTTCATGCGAGACCCGGGCGGCGCATGTCTAGACATTCGCGGCCAAGGTCCGCGCGGATCAGCTGTTCGCACAATATGGAGCGCACTTGGCGCCCCACACTTGCGCCCGACTCAGGCCGCGTCTGCGAACTGCGCGTCCACTCCGTCCAGCAGCGTCCAGTTTCCCCTCAGCGCCGCAGTCGCGCGCACCAGCATCCGCTCGGCCTGCGCTTCAGCCTCACCGGCGTCGGCGCTCATCAGCTCCACGATCAACTCTCGAGCCTGACGCGCGTGCTCCACGTCGAGCGTTGCGTGCAACTCAAAATACTCCACCGCCGGACCTTCCGGGCGATAGCCGTAGCGCCCCACGAGTCCCTCGAGCTTCGTCTTGGCGATCTCCGGCTGGCCGGCCTCGATCGCGTACAACACCGCGAGCTGCTCAAGCGTGTCCTCGCCGGCGGTCCATGCCTGTGCGCACTGCTCGGTCTCGCTCAGCGGTGCGCGATTGAGCACGTCGTCGTTCGTGGCGGCGGCCGCGAACTTATCCCACAGCTCAATATGGGAGCGCTCCTCGGCTGCGTGGCGCTCCAATCCCGCGCGATGCTCCTCGCTTGCCTTCGCGGCGGCGGCAGCGGACGCATCAGCCAGCGCGACCACGGCGTGGCGGTACTCGCCAGCGTAGTAGCCGAGCTCCTCGGCGCTCAGCTCACCGGCGCTCCAGCGCACATAAAACGGGTGCTCCAGCACATTGCGCTCGCGCCTGGCCTCCTCGATCCTGGCAAACACGTCCATCGCAGGACTCCCTTCGGTTCGTTGGTGTGTAAGAACAGGTGCCGCTATGCCGGATTGGCTGCCGCCCACGCGACGATCTCACGCGAGCCGTCGATCGCGGTGCCATCGTCCAGCACGAGCGTGGGCACCATGCGGTTGCCGGTCAGTCGCTGTACCTCGCGGCGGCCTTTGGTCATGTTGAAGAAGCCCGGCAGCACCCCCAACCCATAGGACTTCACGACCTTTGGGTCGTATCCCGCCTCGCGCAGCGCCTCGTGCGCGTTTCTGCACGGGTGGCCACCCGGGCGCGGCGACTTAAACAATCCGTAGCACACGTAGAGCTTCATCCTAGGCCTACCTCCACAAGAAGATCAGACGTTTGAGGACCAACGCGGTGAGCGCAGCGCGCTCTGCACACAACGGAGCGAGGACACGGTATCGCGCGGTTCATTGAATGTTCAGCTTGCCTTCCATCCCGGCGGCACGATGCCCTGGTACCGAACAGTAGAACACATACGTCCCCGGCTTGAGGTTCAGCGTGAGAGTCTTCGTGGCGCCCTGGAATGTGGGTGTGGCACCGAGCACTGTGGTGCCCTGCGCGATCGTCATGTTGTGCATCAGCGGCGACATGTTCGTGAAGCTGATCGTCACCCTGCCGGCCGGCGCGGACAGGTTCTTGGTGGTGAAGCGCAGCTGGCCTTCGGGGTTGGCTTCCTCCTTCAGCGATGTGGTGGCGGATCCCGCCGCGGCTTCGCGGCCCTGCTTTGCGACCGGCGTGACCGTCACCTTGCCAGTCGAGCCGCCCGAGGTCGCCACCGCTGTCGAGACGGCCCCCAGCACCAACACCGCGCTTACGGCTATCACGGTTCGCTCGAGCGCCACGGTGCGGGGAAAGCTCGGGATCCGCGCGCCGAGACCGAGTGAGACGATCAGCGCCCACGCCACTAGCAGGCCCCCCGCTATGTAGAAGGGCACCTTGCTCTTCTCGGCCCCTAGAACCGGCGTCAGCTGGACGATCGCTGCGTGCATCCTCAGCGCGAGAGTAACGCATATGCTTCGCGCGCGATGACCGACGCGGTGCGCACCCCGGACGAGCTGCTCGAAGGGCTGCCCGACTTTCCATTTGAGCCTCACTACCGCGAGCACGACGGCCTGCGCCTCGCGCACATCGACGAGGGCGAGGGCGCGCCGGTCGTGTTCATGCACGGCGAGCCGACCTGGTCGTTCCTGTGGCGCAAGGTGATCACGCCCGTGCGCGATGCGGGCTTTCGCTGCGTCGCTCCAGACCTGCCCGGCTTCGGACGTTCGGACAAGCCAATCGACATCGACTGGTACTCCTATGACCGTCACGTCGAGGCGATTGTGCCGCTGATCGAGCAACTCGACCTGCGCGGCGCCACGATGGTGGTGCACGACTGGGGCGGCCCGATCGGGTTGCGCATCGCGGTCGAGCACGCCGAGCGCTTCGACCGTCTGGTGATCCTCGACACGGGACTGTTCACCGGGCGCCAACGTATGACCGAGGCGTGGACGCTGTTCCGCGACTTCGTCGAGCGCACCGAGGATCTGCCGGTCGGCCTGCTTGTGCGCGGAGCTTGCAAGAACGATCCGGGCGACGAGACTATCGACGCCTACGAAGCGCCCTACCCAAGCGTGGCCTCCAAGGCCGGCGCGCGCGCCTTCCCACTGATGATTCCCCGCACTCCCGAGGCTCCAGGCGCGGCCACGGGCCAGCGCGTGCTGGACGCGCTCAAGATCGACGCGCGCCCCACGCTGATGCTGTGGGCCGATTCGGACCCCGTGTTGCCGCTGTCAACCGGCGCGCGCTTCGCCGAGGCGATCGGCCGCGAGGCGCCGCGTGTGATCGAGAACGCGTCGCACTTTCTACAGGAGGACGCGGGGCCAGAGATCGGACACCAGATCGCGCAGTGGCTCACGGCAGGCTGAGCAGGCGCAATGTCCCCAGCGCCAACCGTGGGGACCAACCTTTTGCCGAGCAGACGCGCGCGCACACCCGGCCGCCTGACTCTTTTTGCCAAGCAGACGCGCGCGAGCGCCCGGCCGCGTGATTCTTTTGCCGAGCAGACGCGCGCGCCCGGCCACGTGACTCAGTCGGTGCCGCCGGTGAGCTGCGGCTTTTCCGGCGCCGGCTCGAGGCTCGGCTCGGAGTGTGACGCGCGCAGCTCGTAGTCGCGACGCGCGTTCGCGTCGGCGCCGGCGAGCACCTTGTCGGCCTTCATCGCGCGCGCCATTCCCTCCGACAGCCTCCTCGGCAAGAGCGTGCCGAGCGTGTTGGTGCGCTTGGCGGACTTCGGCACCCACACGTCCACCGTGCCGTGCTGCAGCGCCTCCACGATCGCGTCGGCCACGTCGCTTGGCTGCAGATTCTTCAGCCCGCGCGCCTCGCCTAGACCCGAGCCGAGCTCGGTGTTGACAACGTAGGGCATCACATAGCTGACGTCAACGTGCGCGTTCATCAAACGCAGCTCGCCGCGCACAGCCTCAGTCAGGCCGACCACGGCGTGCTTGGTGGCCGAGTAGGTGGCGCCTCCAGGAGAGCCGTACTTGCCGGCTTGCGAAGAGATGTTCACCACATGCCCGCGGTCGCGCGCCACCATCCGCTCGAGCGCCAGCTTCGTGCCAAGGATCACACCGTGGATGTTGATGTCCACCATCCGCCTGGCCGTGAGATCGTCCTCGTCGACGAACCGCCCGACTTGCATGATGCCGGCGTTGTTGACGAGCACGTCCACCGGCCCGAGCTGCTCTTCAGCGCGGTCGAGGAACGCACTGAACGACGCGCGATCGGTGACGTCGAGCGGGAGCGCCACGGTGCTCGCCCCGAGCTCTGAGGCGGTCTGTTGGGCCGCGGCCAGGTCAACGTCGCCGATCGCGACCTTCATTCCCTGACGCAGAAGCGCCTGCGCCGTCGCCTTGCCGATCCCGCGCGCGGCGCCGGTGATCGCCGCGGTCTGCCCGGCGAGGATACGGGGCTGCTTGGCCATTTTCCCTCTCTCTCCTGGAGCGTGGATCAGTTGTCAATGTCAAAGCTAGCGCGTGGACCCAAACACCGCATCTTCCAGGGCTCTATGGGGTTTTAACGCACAGGTCATCCCATCAGGCCTGCGGATGACCCCGGAGAGGGGGCCGGGCCCGGGCGATCCACGGCTTCGTCCGGGCCCGCGTACCACGTTTCGCCCACTGAACACAAACGCCTTGGACCTGTGGGCGCACGCCGGCCGACCTGTAGCTCACGCGCAGACCGACCCGTAGCTGACGCCGGCCGACCTGTAGCTCACGCGCAGACCGACCCGTAGCTGACGCCGGCCCTGTGCTCACGCCAGCCGACCTGAGCTCATGCCAGCCGACCTGTGGGCGCACGCCGGCCGATAAGCTGAGCGGGTGGCGTCGTTTCGCTTCGACGATCAACGCATCGCCTACACCGACTTCGGCGGCGGTCCGGCGGTGCTCACCAGCGACGGCAAACGCGGCAAGACAGCGCGCCGCGCGACCGCTTCCAAGCGGCCCGTGATCCTCGTGCACGGCCTGCTGCTTTCCCAGCAGATGCACCGGCCGCTGGCCGAAGACCTCGCGGCACGCGGCAACCGAGTGATCACGGTGGACCTGCTTGGCCATGGCGAATCGGACCGTCCACGCGACATGTGGCGCTATTCGATGCGCCAGTTCGGGGAGCAGCTGATCGCCCTGATGGACCACCTGGAGATCTCCGAGGCGGTCGTGATGGGCACTTCGCTCGGCGCCAACGCGTCGCTCGAGATCGCCGCCGCGGCGCCGGAGCGCTTGCGCGGGATGATCATCGAGATGCCGGTGCTCGACAACGCGCTGCTGTCGAGCGCGCTCGCGTTCACTCCCGTGCTGGTGGCGCTCACATTCGGCGAGCCGATCATGAAGCGCGTGGCACAACTCACCCGCGCGGTGCCCCGGAGGCTGCTGCCTTATTACGGCAACGTGCTGCTGGACCTCCTGCGTCAGGACCCCGGCCCGGGCGGCGCTGTGCTGCAGGGCTTGTTCTTCGGGCGCATCGCGCCCCACCGAACAGAACGGAGCACATTTGGCACGCCCGCGCTCGTGCTCGGCCATCGGCGCGATCCGGTCCACCCTTTCTCCGACGCCGGGATGCTCGCCGAAGAGCTGCCCAAAGCGCGCCTGATCGAAGCAGACTCGCTTGTCGAGCTGCGCGTGCAACCCGAGCGCCTAACCAACGAGATCGCCGCGTTTCTGGACGAAGTGTGGTCTTCGCGCCAACGCCGGGCCAAGGCGCGCCCACTGTCCAAGTCAAGCTCCTGACGGTCGGGGCGCAAGCCGGACAAGCACCTAGCATGTGTGTGTGTCGATTGGAGATCGACGGGATCTTCAATCGGCCAGCAACGCACGAGCGAGGACGCGATATGGCGTCCCGCTGCGGCGGTTAGGGAAACAGTTCCAGTTCGTTGATGGCCACTTCTCCCGGGCTCGACGCGGTCGAGCTTGGCGGACCCTTGGCGAGCCACAGCAGGATGTAGCGGTAGGCCTTGCCGTTTGTTTTCAGCTTCAGCGTGGTGATTTTCTTCTTCAGCACTTTCAAGCCAACCAGCCGCGCCCAGGATGGGTCGCTGATCGAGGACGGCAGTGGACTGGCGTTGGTGGCGTAGATTTCCACGGTCGCGCCAACGCTCGTGCTCTTGACCGTCGCGCTGCCAAGCTTTTGGGGCGCTTTGAGGTCAAGCGCGAGTCCCTCCGCCATCTTCGGCGCGACGGCCGCCTGCACCTGAGCGCTCCACGCGGTCTTTTCTTCGCCGTCGATCGCGAGACTCGGGTCGCCAAACAGGGAGGCCGGATAGGAGTAGGGGTTGTAGACGCTCGCGGCGTTCGTGTCGAGCAGGATCGGGCTAGGTGGTTCCGCGCCGGCAGTCGATTTCGTTTCCGCTTCGGAGCGTTTGCTTTCGCTCGAGCTTTTCGTCGGTTCGCTGCTGGATTCCGTCGTTTTCGTCGATTCCGCAGGAGTTGTCGTTTTGGTCGATTTCGTAGTTTCCGGCGGAAACAGAGCGTTGTTCGCTTCGGCGTCGGCGCCGCCAGCGGATTTGGGGGTGGGCGTTTGCAACGGTATCTTCGGCGCGCCCGCTTTCACAGTCGTCGGAGTACCGGGCGTCGGTGTAGCCCCGGGCGTGGTCGCGCCCGGCGTGGTGGGCGTGGGCGTGGGCGTCACAGCCGCCGGGGTTTTCGCGACGAGCGCCACAACGACGGGCTTGTGCTTGGTCTTGTTCAGCGCCGCGTACGCCGCCACCGCCGCGCCCACGACGAGCAGCGTTGTCGCGCCGAGGATCGCCACGGCCGTGCGCCAACCGGGCCCGGCGCCCAGGTTTCCGCGCGCGCCCGCGCCACACTGCAAACACCAGTCCTGTCCGGTGTGCATCGAGGAGCCGCACTTCGCGCACGTGCGCTGCTGAGGCGCGGCCTCCGGATGCGAACCGTTTGAGCTCGCGCCGCCAGAACCCGCCGTCGCGTCGGACGCCGCGTCGGATGTCGGCTTTGTGAGCAAAGAACTCACCAGCCCCATTGTTGCAGCTCGACTGCTCGCACACGCGGGTCAACCAAGCCGTGGGGGGAGACAGACGTGCCTCAAGGGGTCGGCAGGCCTCCAGACACGATGTCTTTGCCGGTTGGCCGCAGGCGCTCGTCGAGCTCAAGCTGCCAGTAGTAGCGCGTGAACGTGACACCCGCGCGATACGCGCCGACGTGCGGGGCCACACGCTCGCCGGCCGCCATTCGCACGATCAGCTCGGGGTAGGAGCGGCCCGGCAGCGCCGCGAGCGCGGGCGCGGGGAACGCGCCGCCGAAGCGAGTGTTGACGTCGGTGATGCGCACGCCGAGCCGTGGATCGCGGAACACTTGGATCGTGGCCGGGCCGCGCACGCCGAGCGCCTCCATCGCCGTGCGACCCAGCGCGACCAGCTCGGGGTCGTCGATCACAGTGCCCTTGATCGACTCGCCCCCGCGCGACTCCAGCATCGTGCGGGGGATCGCGTTTAGGCAACGTCCGTCGAGATCGCCGAGGCAGTCGATCGACAGCTCCGGCCCGTCCATCGCGCGCTGCACCATCGTCGGCTCGCGCACGTACCCTACGAAGAAGCGCGCCTGCGCGGGATCGTGGGCGAGGTGGATCGAGCGCGCGCCGGAGCCGCGCCGCGGCTTGACCATCACCGGGTAGTCGATCGCGTCGAGGTCGGCGTCGCCCGGAAGCACCGTGGGCGGCGAGGGCAACCCGAGGCGCTCCAGCAGCAGGTGAGCCTCATACTTGTCGTAGGTCGCGCGCGCCACCTGCGAGGAGGGCACAAGCGCCGGCAGCGTGGGCTGGGAGCCGGCCTCGCGCGCGAGCGCGAGCGTCTCGATGTCGAGGTCGGTCAGCGGTAGCACCGCGCCGACAGCGTGCGCCTCGCACAGACGCGCCAGCTCAGGCACATACCCGGGATCGTCGATCGGCGGCGCGCTGGCGCGCACCTGCGCCGCATATTGAGCCGGCGCGAGCGGATTTGGATCGACCGCCACCACGGTTGTGAGCGCGGCAAAGCACGACACGATGTCGTAGCGCTTGCCCACGCCAGTGAGCATGATGCTTGGGGCACCGCCGGGCACCAGCGAACCCTGGGGGGCGACGCCCGCCGACGGCGAACGCTGAGAAGACGCATGCGACTCCCTAGCCCACGGCAAACCCTGAGGGGACACGTGCGACTCACCAGCCGGCGGCGAGCCCTGGGGGGACGCGCGCGACTCACCAGCCCACGGCAAACCCTGAGGGGACGCGCGCGACTCACCAGCCCACGGCAAACCCTGAGGGGACGCGCGCGGCTCACCAGCCGGCGGCGAGCCTTGGGGGGGGGCGTGCGGCTCACCACCAGAACGCCCGGCGGAGCCCCGTGAGGGGCGCAGCTCATCCATCCCTCTCAGCCTCCCATCCGCCCGTCGCGCCCTTGTAGAGTCCCGCGCCGCCGAGCACGATCGGGACCGTGCGCCTCAGGATCTGCAGGTCGAGCGTGAGCGAGCGACGCTCGATGTAGTAGAGGTCCAGCTCGATCCGCTCGCTCCACGGAAGCGCGGTGCGCCCGTTGACCTGCGCCCACCCGGTGATGCCCGGCTTGATCGCGAGCCGACCGCGTTGGCGCTCGGTGTACTGCGCGACCTGCACCGGGATCGTGGGTCGCGGCCCGATGAACGACATGTCACCGCGCACCACGTTCAGCAGATTGGGCAGCTCGTCCAGCGACGCGCGGCGCAGCAGCGCGCCAACGCGCGTGACGCGCGGGTCGTTCTCGTTGACAGCCAGCCCCGCGCCGATCCCCTCCGCGCCGTCGACCATCGTGCGCAGCTTCAACAGGTCAAACGGCGCGCCGTCCTTGCCGACGCGGCGCTGGCGATAGATCGGGTGCCCGCGCGACTCCAACCGGATCGCGAGCGCCGCGAACGCCATCACCGGCGCCGCGAGCAGCAGCGCGAGCGTGCCGCCCAGCACGTCGATCGTGCGCCGGATCATCGCGTGCCCTCCGCGGCGTCCCACGACGCGCGCGTGCCGTGACGCAGCCAATCCCACAGGCCAGCGGCCGGCGAGGCGGTGGTGAGCACGTAATAGCGCGCGATCAACGCGGGCCTCGCGGGGATCGCGGTGGCGAGCCCCGCGGCGCCGAGCAGCGCGAGTTGTGCCGCGAGCGTGCCCACGTAGAGCGCGCCCGCGCCCGTGACCACCAGCGCCACGTTGGCGAGCAGCGCGAGCGCGTGCAGGAACGGGGTGGCGTAGCGCAACACGCGGTGGGAGAGGATCATCAGCGCGTAACCGGGCGTGTAGCCACGCGGGCACAGCATCCCGCCGCGCAGCACGATCGGCCAAGTGTGGCTCATCATGCGCCGCTTGCGCCGCCACTCACCCTCGATCGAGGGCACCATCTTCTCGCTGGCGCGCGCGCTCGGCACGTCGACCGCGCGCCAGCGGCGCTTGACCATGTTGAACGGAAACGACAGATCGTGGCCCATGATCGGGTCGACCACGATGTAGGACTCGCGCCGGGTCGCGTAGATCGCGCCGTTGCCGGCCGTGATCGAGCACAGGCGCGACTCGCGCGCGCGCAGCGCCATCTCATAGCGCCAGTACACGCCCTCCTGGTTGGTGGCCCGTGCGGCGTGGTCCCCGCGGGTGGGCTCCACCGAGCGCGCCGCGGAGCACGAGCCCTGCACGAAACGCACCCGCCCGCACGCGTAGCCCACGCGCGGATCCTCAAACGCGCGCACAAGCTCCCGCAAGGCGGCGGGCTCCCACAGCGCGTTGGCGTCGGAGAACGCCACGATCTCACCGCGCGCGCGCTCAACGGCGGCGTCCTGCGCGACGATCTTGCCGCCGCGCGCCAGCTCCAGCACGAGATCGGCGCCCGCCGCCCGTGCGCGCGCGGCGGTAGCGTCGGCGCAACCGTCGCACGCCACTATCAGCTGCAGCGCGGCGCGCGGGTAGTCGAGCGCGAGCGCGTTGGCCACCTTCGCGTCGATCACCGCCTGCTCGTCGTGGGCCGCCACGATCAACGACACCGACGGCAGCCCCCCAATCGTCCTGCTCTGCTCGCGCGCGCGCTCGGTCGCGCGCGATCGTGCAGGGAAGGGATGGGCTCCGGCCCTGGCGGGCCTACGCCGCGGGCGTGCTCGTGTCGTTGCGCCCGCCGCTGGCGCTGGCGCGACCACGCGCGCGAGGCCCGCTATGAACAGCGCGTAGCCAAGCTGCGTCCACACGATCAGCAGGGCGGCAACCCAAAACAGGATCTCGAGAGCGGTGCGCATCTGCGCGCATTGTGTCCGAGCGGGCGCGCTACCGCCGGCGCGCGCGTTGCAGTAGCCGCGTGTAAAGCTCAACGTGTGCGTCCGCGACCGCGTCCCAGGAGTAACGTCCATGGGCGGCTGCCCTGGCCCTCACGCACATTTCGGTCAGGGCGGCCCTGTCGCCCAGCAGCTCAGCCAGCGCGTTGGCGAGCGCGCGCGCGTCGCCCGCTGCCACAACCCGCGCGGCGCCCGTGGACGCGAGCTCTGGGAATCCCCCCACGTCGCTCAACAGCAACGGCTTGCCAAACGCGAGCGCTGTAAACAGCACACCTGACTGATCGGCCTGCAGGTATGGCAACACGACCAGATCGGCCCGTTCGAAGTACGCGGGCAGCTCGTCGTCGCCGATGAAGCGCGCCACGAACCGCACGCGCGGCGGCGCGGCGGCGCGCAGCGCGGAGATGTCCATGCGCGGCATTCCCGCGATCCACAGCTCCGCGTGCTCGATCTCGCGCCACGCCTCCAGCAGCACGTCGATCCCCTTGTAGGGACGCATCAGCCCGAAGCACAACACAACTAACGCGTCGGTTTGGAATGGGGGTGGCGACGCCGGCGCGGAGAGGCGCGCGTCTGCGCTTGCTTGGGCGAGGTGCGTGAACACACCGTGCGGGATCACCTGCACGCGCTCGGGATCGACGGCGAGCTCTTCGATCAGGCGCGATCGGCCGTGCTCGGAGTGCACAACGATCGCGTCAAAGCGGTCGTACAAGCGCCGCTGCGCCGCGCGCTGGCCGGGGCGCGGCTCGCGCGGAAGCACGTCGTGGGCGGTCAACACGAGCGGCCGGCGCGCACCGTCCGCGCGGCGCTCGACCGGCAGCAGATGGGCATCGAGATGTTGCACCGGCAGCCACTGGAAATGCACCACGTCAGCCGCACGCGCCACACGGCGGTAGCGCAGCATGTCGGGCACGTGCTGCGCGAGCTTGCCGGCCATCCGCACACGTCCACCGGGGGCGCCGAGCGTGGCGCGATAGAACAGCTCGCGGCGCACATACCCATCCGGCGCCGCCACGGGTCCGTAGGCGAAGCTGCTGGTGATCAGCTCGACCTGCAGACCGCTCGCCGCCAGCGCACGACACAGTGCATGGTCGTAGGGTGGGGTGTAAGCGGAGGGGTCAACGACGTGAACACGCACCAGGGGAAGACAATACGGCCGCCGGCCCACAACCGTGCGGCGCTCACAGCCACGTTCGCGCGCGCGGCGTTCGTCTATTGGACGGGCGTGTTTCCGCGCGTGTGCCTGCACATCGCGCGCTGGCGACGACTGGCACAGCGGATACCGGACCCCGAGCTGCGCCGCTTAGCGCTCGCCGCGCTCGACGAGAAGCGCGGCAACATCGAGGGCGCGGTCGCGTTCGCGGCGTTTGTCCCCCGTTCCCAACGCGCGCGGGTCACGGAGGCGATGAGCACGTTTCAGGCCTCCTACAACCTGCTCGACATGCTCGGCGAGCAGCCCAGCCCCGATCCAATCCTCGACGGCCGGCGGCTGCACGAAGCGTTGATGAACACGCTCGATCCGCTCGCCGCGCCGCTCGACTGGTACGAGCATCATCCTCGGCGCAACGACGGTGGCTACCTGAACCACCTGATCGAACAGTGCCGCGCGGCGTTCACCGGCCTGCCCTGCCACGAGCTGGTGGCCTCCTCGGCGCGCGCGGGCGCCGAACGGATCGTGGCCTTCCAGAGCCTCAACCTGAGCGAATCCCAGGGCGACCACTCGGGCTTGGAACGGTGGGCGCGCGCGGCCACTCCGCCGGGCAGCGGGCTGCAGTGGTGGGAGACAGCCGCCGCGGCCGGCTCATCGCTCGGGGTGTACGCGCTGATGGCGGCGGCGGCCGAGCCACGGCTGAACGTGCAGGAGGCAGCGGCGATCGATCGCGCCTACTTCCCCTGGATCGGCGGTCTGCACTCGTTGCTGGACAATCTGATCGACAAACACGAGGACGAGGCCGCCGGCCACCGCAGCCTCGTCGAGTACTACGGTCCCCAACGGGCGGCGCAACGGATGCGCTGGATGGCCGAGCAGGCGGCGCTGGCCGCGCGAGAGCTTCCCCACAGCCGGCGCCACACCGTGATCCTGGCGGCGATGATCGGCAACTACCTATCCTCTCCCGAAGCGCACAGTCCGCAGCTCGACCCGGTCAGCCACGCGGTGCTCACCACCACCGGCCCGCTCGCGGCGCCCACACTGCTCGTGTTCAAGCTGCGCCGTCTACCGGCGCAACTGAGCAACACTCTGCGCTCGAGGCTCACGCCGAAGGCCCGCGGGAGTGTCGGCGCGCGCGATCACGCGCCGCCGGATGTGGACATTTTCAGATAGAGTTTCTGCACAGGTCAAGCATAAGGGGGGCCGGTAGCATGGTCAGTTACCGGCCGGCACAAGGGAGAGGGACACGCATGCTGGAGCTGCGAGATCTCGTCAAGCATTACCACACAGCCGGAGAGGAGACCGTGCGCGCGGTCGACGGCGTATCGATGTCGGTTGCGGCCGGCGAGATGGTCGCGCTATATGGGCCCAGCGGGTCCGGCAAGACGACGCTACTGCTGATGGTCGCCGCGCTGCTCGCGCCGACGAGCGGCAAAGTACTGGTCAACGACCGCGACATCTCCTCGCTGTCCGAGCGCGAGGCGTCGCACTTCCGCCTGCAGGAGATGGGTTTCGTGCGTCAAAACTTTGACCTGCTGCCGGGCGTCACAGCGATCGACAACACGGTGTTGAAGCTGCTGAAGAACACGCCCTGGAAGGAGGCCCACCAGCGCGTGCAGCCTTTGCTGGAGCGGCTCGGGCTCGGCGCGCGACTCACGCACCGCTCCGAGACGCTGTCGATGGGTGAGCGCCAGCGCGTGATGATCGCCCGCGCCCTGTCGACCGAGCCGAAGCTGCTGCTCGCCGACGAGCCGACCGGCAGTCTCGACACACAACGCGGGCGCGAGGTGCTCGAACTGCTCACCGAACTGTGCCGCGAGCGCGGCGTGGCGATCGTGCTCGTCAGCCACGACCCGCAGGCCGCTGGCTACGCCGACCGAGTGCTCGCGCTGCGCGACGGCAAACTGGTGGACTACGACCCCGACAAGGGGTTCGCCCCAGTCGGGGCGAGGTGAGCCCTATGCGTGTCGCGGCAGGGGCTCCCGCCCGGCGGCCCCCGGTGAGCGGTCCTCCAGGCGCGCACGGCCGCAGCGCGCAAGACGCGCACGTGAGCCCCCAACGGTTGCTCCCATGAGATTCGCGAACGTGCTGCACCTCTACCGTGTGCGGCTGCGCGCACGGATGCTGCAGGAGTGCTTCGCGGTCGTAGGGATCGCCGCCGGGGTCGGACTGCTGTTCGCCTCGCAGATCGCCAGCTCGAGCCTGTCGAGCTCGGTGGGCCAACTCAACAGTGGGATCGTGGGCGCCGCCAAGCTGCAGCTAACCGCGCGCGACGCGCAGGGCCTGCCGGAAAAACTCGTCGCGGAGGTGCGTCACATGGCGGGCGTGCGGGTCGCGGCGCCGCTGCTGGAAGTGAGCGCCAACGCCAACGGGCCGAAGGGCAGCGACTCGGTGGAGCTCGTCGGGGCCGACGGGACGCTCGCCGAACTGGGAGGCGCGCTCGTGCGCAAAGTAGCGCTCACCCCATTCGCCGGGGTCGGCGCGATCGTGCTGCCGGTACCGGTCGCCACGACGCTCGGCGTCAAGAAATTCGGTGCCGTGGTGAAGTTCCAAGCACTTGGTCACACCAGCGAAGCGGCGCTCTATTCGCGCCTCACCGAAAAGCAGATCGGAGCGCTGATCTCCAGCCCGATCGCGGTGGGTCCATTGGAATACGTCCAGGAAGCGAGCGGTCTGAAGGGCAGTGTGAGCCGCATCCTGGTCGAGCCGGCGCCGGGGCGGACGGCCAGCGTGCAGGCCGGCTTGGAACGGCTCTCCGCTGGACGCTACGGCGTCGAGCCCGCCAGCTACGACGAACAGCTGTTTGCCAAGGCGGCAGCCGCCACCAACCAGTTGACCCAGCTGTTCGCGGTGATCAGCGCGCTCGTCGGCTTCCTGTTCGCGTTCAACGCGATGCTGCTGACCGTGCCCCAGCGCAGGCGTTTGATCGCGGATTTGCGCCGCGACGGCTACACGCCCAAGGCCGTGATCGCGGTGCTGATGTTCGACGCGGTCGTGCTCGGTGTGATCGCGTGCGCGATCGGGCTGGTGCTCGGGGACGAGCTGTCGATCCACCTGTTCCACTCCAACCCCGGCTATCTCTCCTCGGCATTTGCGGTCGGCTCTGAGCGTGTGGTCAGCTGGCAGAGCATTGTGATCTCCGTGGTCGGCGGGATGGGCGCCGCGAGCGTGGCGGTGCTGAGTCCGTTCAAGGACATCGTCTCCCGCAACCCGCTCGCCGCGATCGAAACGAAGGAGGGGGCCGGGGGTAGCGTGTCGTGGCCGTTGACACTCGCCGGGCTCGTGTGCCTGGCGGCGACACTCGCGATCCTGCTGGCGGTACCGCAGGACGCGATCGTGGGGATGGTCACGCTGATCGCGGCGCTGCTGGCGCTGCTGGCGCTACCGCTCTCGGCGACGCTCGCGTCCGTGCGCAAGCTGGCCCCGACGATCGTCAGCGCCGTGCCGCACATCGCCGTGATGGAGCTGCGCGCCGGACGTTCGCGCGCGATCGCGATCGCCGCCACGGGCGCGATCGCCGTGTTCGGCAGCGTGTCGATCCAAGGCGCCCACAGCGACCTGCTGAGCGGCCTGTACAACGCTGCGTCGGACATGAACGCCACCACCGACGTGTGGGTGTCGGCCGCCGGCAACTCAAACCTGTTGATGACCACGCCGTTCGCCCCAACCCAGCAAAGCAAGCTGAGCGCACTACCCGGTGTGCGCGCAGTGCGGATCTATCGCGGTGGCCTGCTCGACTACAACGACCGGCGCATCTGGGTGATCGCCCCGCCGCGGGAAGCATCCCCGCTGGTGCCGCCCACCCAGCTCGTCGAAGGCAACGTCTCGCAGGCCGACGCGCGCGTGCGCGCAGGCGGCTGGGCGGTGGTGTCGCTGGCGTTGGCCAAAGAACACAAACTGAAGATCGGCGAGCCGTTCACGCTGCCCTCCCCCGACCCCACCACGTTCCGGGTGGCGGCGATCAGCACCAACATCGGCTGGGCACCGGGCGCGATCATCATGAACGCCGATGACTACGCGAAGGCATGGGGCAGCACGGCCGCGAGCGCCTACAACGTGTTGATGGCACCCGGGACCTCACCCGCACAAGGCGTGCGTGAGCTGCGCGCGGCGCTCGGCGGCGAATCGGCTCTGGCCGCGCAAACCTCCGAACACCACGCCAACACGCTGCGCACGATCACGCGCCAGGGTCTGGAAAGGCTGTCGCAGATCGCCACCTTGATCCTTGTGGCGGCCGTGATGGCGATGGCGGCGGCGATGGGCGCCATGATCTGGCAGCGCCGTCCGCGGCTAGCCAAGCTCAAGCTCGAGGGCTTCCCGCACCGCGAACTCTGGTACACGATCGTGCTGGAGAGCCTGATGCTGCTCGGCGTGGGCTGTTTCAGCGGCGCGGTGTTCGGTCTCTTCGGCCAGCAACTGCTCGACCGCGCGCTCAACATCGTGATCAACTACCCGGTCGTCAGCTCGGTCGGTGTGATCGTCGCGCTGTCGAGCCTCGCGCTTGTGACCGCCTCGGCCGTGCTGATGGTGGCGATCCCCGGCTGGTTCGCCGCCAAGGTGCCCGCCAGCCTGGCCCTCCAGGACTAGCTACTTGCCCCGGAAATAGTCGCCGCTCCGTCCGGCTCGATTAAGAGAATGGGCCCTGCAAATGGGCTGGTTTCTGATCGAGGAGGATGCTGATGCTGAGACTGTCGGACGGGCAGGTGGAGTCGTTGTGGGACGAGGTGCTGCCGGGCGAGGTGCGGGAGCTGCCGAAGGATTTGGCGGCGTTGGACGAGCTGCTGGGCGATCCGCTGCTGCTGGAGCCGATCGCGTCGAGCTGGCGGCGGGAGGCTGTGGCCCAGGGTCGCCCGACGATCTCTATCGAGAGCTATGTGCGGTTGATGGTGATCAAGCAGCGCACGGGCTGGGGCTACGAGACGCTCGTGCGCGAGGTCTCGGACTCGTTGCATCTGCGGCGGTTTTGCTTGATCGCGCTCGGCGAGCGGGTGCCGCACGAGTTGACGGTGCGCAAGCTCACGCGCCGGCTCGGCGCGGAGGTGATCGAGGAGCTGACGCGCTGTGTGATCGCCAAGGCGTGCCGCGAGACGCGCTTCAAAGCGCGGGCGGTGAGGATCGACTCGACGGTGATCGAGGCGGACGTGCGCTACCCGACGGACTCGGGTCTGGCGCTGGACAGCGCCAGAGCGCTGGCGCGCGAGGCGCGCAAGCTGCAGGCGAAGGTCGGCCGCGAGGTGGGCTGGGTGCGGGATCGCTCGCGGGCGATCGGGCGCCGGGTGCGAATGATGAGCCGGACGCTGGGCCGGCGCACGGGAGAGCGCAAGCAGCAGGTGCTCGAGCTGACCGCGCAGGCCGGCGAGCTCGTCGCGCGCTCGCTGACCGAGGCCAAGCGGCTTCTGTCGGCAGCGCGTTGACGCTCGCGCGGTCGCGGCGCTCGCGCGAAGCTGCGCCAAGCCGAGCGGCTTTCACAGTTCATCGAGCGAGCCGAGCGAGTCGTCGAGCAGATCAAGCTGAGAGTGCGCGGCGAGCGGATCCCCGATCGGCTGGTCTCGATCTTCGACCCGGACGCCAGGCCGATCCGCAAGGGCAAGCTCGGCAAGCCGAACGAGTTCGGGTTCGTGGCGCAGATCTGCGAGGTGACCGAGAACACCAAGCGAGGGGCGCGCGGGCTGGTCTTGCCGGTCTCGACGAAGCTCGGCAACCCGCCAGAGAGCACGCTGCTTCCTTCCACTGCCGGCGAGCTGCAGCGACTTGGGTTGCGTCCGCGGGAGGTCGCGCTCGACGGCGGCTTCGAGAAGGGCCCGACCCAGCAGGCCCTCTCCTCGCTCGATCCACAGCGGGTGTTCATCGCCGGCCGCCAGCAACCTGGGTCGCGCCGGACCCAGCGGCGACTCGGCCGCTACCGCACAGGCGCCGAGGGCAGGATCAGCCACCTCAAGCGCGGCTACGGGCTGCGCAGATCCCGGTTGAAGGGCAAGGCCGGGGCGAGAACGTGGACGGCCTGGGCGATCCTCGCCTACAACCTTGACACTCTCGCCATCCGAGCCAGCTGAGAGCATCTCCACCGCTCGATCAGAGCAGAAACCATTTGCCCGGAACGGCCGCGCTCGATCACGAGCGCGGCCGTTTTGGTTCAGCCGTTTATCCGGGGCAAGTAGCTAGCCTGGCTTTCCAGAACTTAGGCGTCCACTTGGGCGCCCAGGACCGGCGGCCGCGCGCGCCAGCCTGTGGCCCTTCCTCAGCCTGTGGCCCCTCCAGGACTGAGATCGCTCTCAGTCCTGGAGGTAGGCTCCGGCCCCCGCCGGAAGGTTATTTCTTGTGTTTGTGGCGCACCGGCGGCGGACAGGGCACGTTGTGCGTCGCCGTGACCTGGCTGCCGTCGAGGAACGTGAACAGCGCCGAGAACGGGAAGCCGCCACGTGGACAGCTCAGCGGAAGCGACACACCCTGGGGTTTGTAGCCGACCTTCTTGCCGTGCACGTCCTTGTAGTAGGTCAGGTGTTCGGGTCCGATCGTCGAGGAAACGTTGATGATCGACACCGGCGGTCCGTTGGTGACGCTTTTTATTTCCGGGATCCCCGTGTTCAACGCACCGCCGAACGCGCCTTCGCCGGGGAGCAGTTCGCCTGAGAAGACGATCTGCGCGTAAACCGGAGCGAGCCCGTTCGCGTAGAACAGCACCACGATGTTGCCTTCGTGCGGTGGCCCCATCAACGCCTCGATTTCCGGAATCTCGCGGCCAGTCCCCTGCCCGAACGGGACTTCGACAAACGCGCTGCCGTAGCCCAATCGTGAGTTCGGGGAGCAGCCGTTCAGGCCCTTCGCGACCAGCGCTTCAGGCTGGCAGATGGACAGCCCGAGCGTGGTCGTGACGTAGTTCATGCCCTTGGGCATGCGCAGGTTGACGTGAGTCAGCGGCGAGGGCAACCCGCCGGTGGTGCTGGCGATCGTGAAACCAAATCCGACCGTGGTTGACGCGCCCAGCCTGTCGGGCGTGAACGTCGTGTGCAAGGCAACCGTCTCTTCCGCCTGCGCCACCGCGGTCAGCCCGCAGGCTCCGAGCAGGCAGCAGGAAGCGAGTAGCGCAAGCGTGATGATACGCGCTCTGGTCAAAGTGTCTCCAAGCTCGCTAGTACGACATTTTTCCGCTCAAATGCACCGTGACGGCGTCGTTCGAGCGCTGGATCGTGCCGCTGAAGCTGAGCCCCGAGGCTTTCGCTTTGGAGTAGGTGCCGCTGCCTTTGGTGATCGACATCGTGCCCGAGAACGACGCGTCGGCGCCGGCGACCCGATAGGCCGCGCTGGCGTTGCCGCTGATCGACCCGCCTTTCGGATACACCTGGACCTGGGCGGTGACGCTGCGCGTCGAGGTGACGTCGAGCTGCAGGTAAAGCGTGCCTCCGAGCGAGCCTTTGGCAGTGCCCCCCTCTTTGAGCACGAGCCCGTGTTTGTTCTGCAGATGCAAGCTGGCGCTGTCGTTCAGGCTGAGCGTGCGCGCCGCCACAGCGTGCGGCGAAGCCGCACCGGCGGCACCCGTCCCGAACGCGGCGGCGGTCGCGAGCGCGCCAAGCGCCAACGCCGCTGTCGATACCTGCGCGCGCGCGGACAGGCGCATGCGTGATGACTTCTTATTCCCCATCGAACCCTCCATATGGCCGTTGATGTCGCGTCCCATGATTAGAACAGACCCCCTCTCCCGTTGCGACTCCCTTGCGTCCAATCCTAGTCCACATAGCAGAAAGGCAGGACAGCTGGACAATTCTAGTGCATATAGGCCTATGAAGTTCAACCGCTCGGGAGCCGAAGAGTTGCGTAAGTATGTGCAAACCGCGCGCGCGGCTGCCCGCACCAGCGCCCCGGGGCTGGCTCGTCATAGCGCAATAGGCGCCTGGGCCTGGTCAACTGAGCGGGATCGAGCTGGGCGCGCCGAGCTCGATCGCCCTAAGGTGCGCGTCGGTGTTACCACATGGACGAGATTGAGCTCAGCTACTGCGTCGTGAACACATCCCAGCGGGAGCTGCTGCTGCGTGGGCTCGACGCGATCGCGCGTGAGCGGGCCACGCTGCCGTTCGCCACCGAGCTGCTGGTGCTCGACAACGGCTCTCGCGATGGATCGGTCGAAGCGGCGCGTGCGCACCCGGCGATCGACAGGCCGGCGCGTGGACACGCGCAGGGCGGGGAGCTGATCGCGATCCACGAGCGGCGCGGCAAGGGACTCAACGACTCCGAGCTACTGCGCCGCGCACGCGGGCGCTATGCGCTGCTGCTCAACGAGGACTCCGAGCTGCTGCCGGGCGCCACACTAGCGCTGTACGCCGCGCTCGAGCAGCATCCGCGCGCGGCGTGCGCGGGCGCCAAGCTGCTGCGCCCAGATGACACGCGCAGCGCCGCCGAGGGCGACGGTCAGGCCTGCGCATGGCGCTTCCCCACGCCGCTGAGCGCGCTCGCGGGCGCGCTGTGCCTGCACCGGCTCTACACCGTGCAGAGCAAGGGCGAGCGCACACGCGAGGTTGACTGGTGCCAGTCCGCCGCGCTACTGGTGCGGCGCGAGGCCGCCGCACAGGTGGACTACCTCGACCCCGACTTTTTCGTCTATTCCGACGAGGTTGACTTCGCGCGGCGGCTACGCGACGGCGGCTGGCGCAGCCTGTACGTGCCGAGCGCGGTGGCGATCCACCACGAGCAGCTCTCCACCAGCGCCGTGGGCGAGCGGCGGATCGTCGAGCTGGCGCGCAACCGCGACCTCTACATGCGCAAGCACCACTCCCCGGCCGCCGCGCGCGCGGTGCGCTGGCTGACCGCTTGGACCTACGCGACGCGCGCGCTGGGCGCGCTGGCGCTGCCCGGCCACTCCCCACGCCGCTACTGGTATCACGTCAGCGCGTCGCTGTGGCCGGCGCGCGGTGAAGGTCTGCGCGAAGCCGCGGCCACTTATAACCGACAGCACGGGGCCTGAGCCATAGCACGAGGCCTGAGCCGCCAGCTCGCGCGCGACTGATCAGATTAGTGGTTCCAGATTAGTGGTTCTTTGTTAGTGCGCCCATCAGTCGTGAGATCGGAGCGGCAAGGCGGCTGCTCGGTCACCGGTGGCCCGGCCGACGCGGGATCAGTCAGGCGGTCGGGCCAGACTGCGGCGGGACACTCGAGAGCTCTTCGAGCAGCACGCCAACCACCTGCTCGTCCAACTGCGAGCCGGTTACCCGCAGCAACTCCTCGCGCGCCTGCCCGGACGTGCGCGCGGCGCGATAGGGGCGGTCGGTGACGATCGCGTCGTAGGTGTCGCACGCCGCGACGATGCGCGCCGCCAGCGGGATCTGCGCCCCCGCCAGACCGTCCGGATAGCCCAACCCGTCGATCCGCTCGTGGCTTGAGCGGATCGCGGGCGCAAGGTGAGCAAACGCGTCGATGCGCTCTACCAATTCAGCACCAACGACCGTATGGCTACGCATCACCACCCACTCGTCCTCGGTCAGCGGCCCTTGCTTGCAGAGGATCTCGCTCGGCACCGCGATCTTCCCCACATCGTGCAGCATCGCCGCGTAATGCACCTCGCGCGCCTCCTTGACGCCGAGTCCCATCCGCAACGCCACGCGTTCGGCCAGCTCGGCGACGTCGTCGCCGTGGCAGGCGGTGTAGTCGTCCTTGGCCTCCACGGTGCTCGTCACGACCGCTAGCGCCGTCGTAAACGAGCGCTCGATGTCGGCGATCAGCTCAGCCCTGTGCAGCGCCGAGCCGAGGCTCGCCGCGATCGCCTCGACCAGCACCGCGTCGGCCTCGTTCAGCGCGCCGGCCTCGACCGCCTCGATGTTGAGCACACCCCACACGGATCCGTCGACCACGATCGCGACGCTGAGCTCCGAGCGTGGATCGGTCTCGGGGTCGCGCGCGATGTAGTCCGGATCGCAGCGCGTGTCGGCGATCAGCGCCGTCACGCCGGAGCGCGCCACGCGGCCGTTGACACCTTCGCGCACGGACTGCTCGACCAGCAGGAACTCAGTCATCACCTCCGCCAGCGGTCCACGGCCAGCGATCAGCCGTAGCACCCCGTCCTCGTCCAGACGTTGCACCGCCGCGAGATAAAAAGCAAACGTCTCGTGTAGCTCGTCGACGACCAGCTTCGCCATCTCCTCGACCTCACGCGTGGCGGCCAGCCGCGCCGTCAAACGCGCCGCGGCGCGTAGCTGCGAGCGCAGGTACGCGAGCTCGCCGGCAGCCGCAATGCTCTGCACGCGCGCGTCGGCGCGATGGCGGCGCAACGCCTCGGCACGGCGCGCGAGCTCACGCCGACCCATCGGCCGTAGAGGCTTCAGAGATAGGTCTGGCACGATCGCATAATCGGCTCGAAGACCGTAGGGCTTGAGCATTTTGGATCATTCGCGACACATCTCACAAGGCAGCTCAGCCAACCAACTCCCTCCAACCGCGTAGGACAAACGTGGCCAGATATAGAAAGCCTCCCGCTCCGCGAAGTGTGCTTTGCGCGCGTGTCTAGCACCCGCTTCGGCGACGACGTGCAGCCGTCAAAGGTCGCGCAGGGGATCCTCCGCGTATGCCTCCAGCTCGCCCCCGCGCGCGCGGAACGCCGCGACCCGCCGGTGAGCGTCGAGCACGAGCATTTTCACCTGTTCGCGCTCGCCCGTGGTGACAAAACGGGTCAGCAACAGCAGCGCCGGGATCAACGCGAGCCACAGCACACGCAACAGCAGCCCGAGCAAGCCCGTGGTCGGCAGCAATAGCTCGCCGGAGACCGCTACGCCCGCGAGGATCGCCGTGACCTGCGTAAGTCGGCCCCACTCGAACTCGACGGCGAACACGCCGCGCGTGAGCATGTGCATCACCCCCACCATCGCCACATACGCGCCGCACAGCGCGATGCCCGCGCCCGCGAGACCCAGCCCGAGACCACTGCTCGGCACGAGCACGACCAGCAACACAACGTTCACGGCAAGGCCCGCGCCCGCCGCCGGGATGTTGCGCTGCATCACCCGCGCGCGGCCGGTGATCACGATCATCACCTGGTAGAGCCCATACAGCGTCCAGCCGAGCGCTAGCCACGGCAGCGCCTCGTGCGCGCCGAAGTATTTGGGTTCGGCCAGCAGTCGCACCATCCAGCGTCCGAGCAGCGCGACAGCGGCCACCACCACGCCCGTGGCGAGCACGAAGTAGGTGGTGACGATGGAGTACAGCCGCGACGCCTCACGGTCGCTGTCGATCGAGTACGCCAGTGGCGGCCACGCGTACTGAAAACCGCGCACAAACACGAACACCACCGTCGCGAGCTGCACGGCGATCGCGTACTCCCCCGCAGTTCCGTGGCTGACGGCGCGAAACAGGTAGGCGCGGTCCACGACTTGCAGGGCGTACACGCTCGCGTCGGCCGGCACCGTCGGCAGCCCGAAGGCCAGCATCGCGCGCAAATCGCCGCCGCGCACGCGCAGCGAAAAGCGCCGGCGCAACACCCACCACAACCCGAGCACTGTGATCGCCGTGGCACCAAAGTTGCCCAGCAGCAGCCCGCGCGCGCCCTGGTTCGCGAACACGACCAGCACGATCGTGAACACGACCGTCATCGCCACGTTCGCCCCCGACGCCCACATGTACGCACGCGCGCGCTCGTCCACGCGCAGCTGCGCGTAGGCCATCTCGATATTGCTGAACGCCCACAACCCGAGGATCGCGCAGTCCATCAACAACGGGTCGTGGAAGCCGAGGATCAGCCGCGACAGCTCACCCGCGAACGCCACGGCGACAAGCGCAACGAGCGTCGTTGTCCAGGCGACCGTCGCGGTCGCGGTACGCGCGATCCGCGCTCTGCGCTGCACGTCGTCGTCGGTGAAATAGAAGCGCACGAACGCTTCGCCCACGCCCAGCCGCAGCACGATGCTGGCCAGGATCACCGCCGTCAGCAGCAGGCTGTACACGCCGTAACCTTCAGTGGACACGTGCCGCGTGTACAACGGCAGCGTCAGCACGGCGATGCCCTTCGCAACTATTTCCGCGGCCTGATAAGCCGCGCCTGTGGCAACCAGCCGCTTCAGATAGCCCAGCACGAGGCAGAACCTAACGGGCGCACCGGGCCACAAACATCCTGGCTCGGCGCGTCACCGCGGCGCGGCGACCGGCGACGGGGGCGATCCTGCGGATGCACGCGCGTCATTGTCTCCCGCAAAAATCCCGTCGCGCGACGGGACCAGCGCGACGCCGATCCCCAACAGCGTCCAGGTCAAAGGGTCCTCCAGAAAGTCCGCGTACACCCACGTGTGCAGCACCAGCGCCGCGAAACACGCGGCCAGCGCGATCCTGGGGGGAGAGCGACCGGCCCGTGAGAACAGCGTGATGAAGGCCACCACCAACAGTGCGACATACAGTGCCAGGCCCACTATCCCCTGCTCGGCCGCGATCGTCACCGGGATTGTGTGCGACGCCGAGGTCGCGTTCGCGGCGGTCGCTCCTCCGTGGCGCTTGTACTCGGTTTCAAACGAGCCTGAGCCGTAGCCCTCGAACGGTCTCTGCTCGAACAGCCTCAGGCCGCCCGAGATCAGATTCGTGCGGCCGTTGGTCGCGTTGTTGGCCGACCCGCCCGACCCGTTCAGCCCGAAGTGCAGGCTCGACGGTGCCGCCAGCACCACCACCGCGGCGATCGCGCCCAGCGCAACCGACACATACACAGTGCCGCGCACATCCCAGCGCCACGCCGCCAACAGCGCCAGCCCGAACAGCAGCGCCGCGATGCTCGACTGCGAGAAGCTCGTGATCAGGCCCGCCATCAGCCACGCCAGCACGCCCGCCCCGATCAGCTGTGCGCGTCGCTCACGGCTCCACAGCACCACCGTCGTCACCGCAATCATCACGAGCGCCAGGAAGCGCCCGTAGATGCTCGGGTCAAAGAACAGCGAGTTCACACGGAAGTAGTTGCCGTATTCGTTGGCCGCCACCACCTTCGGGTTCAAAAACAGCTCTTTGCGGTAGTACTCAACAAAGCCAACGCCCGCGAACACGACCGCCAGCGCGACCGCCGCGGCGAGACACACAAACACCAGTTGCCGCGTCCACGGCGCCTCGCGCAACAGCACATACAGCAGTCCAAACGGCGCGTAGAAGAACATCACGTTCTCCGCCGCCTTGGTGAAATCCATCGAGTAGCTCGCCTGCACGGCGTACAGCACGACCGAGGCGAGCAGCAGCCAGTCGAGCGCCATCGGCGGACGCCCGGAATCATATGTCCCGGAAGGACCGGCCGGCCGGTCCTCGCCACGAGCGGCCCCGTCGTCGTGCCCACGAACGCCGACGAGCAACCGCGGCAGCAGGTGCGCGAGCACACCCGCCGCCACCACCGCGTACAGCGGCAGCAGTAGGTTCACCGTGCGCCCATCGGAGGAGATCGGCAGTCGGAAAGGCAGCGCGAGCACCGCGAGCACCGGGAACGCGCGCTGCTCGCGGCGCATCACGAGCGTCAACGCGGCGATCACCACAAGCGCCGTAGCCGCAATCGCGGCCAACACACCCGCGCTGGGCAGCCTCGTCGCGATCACGGCCCCACCAACGTGAAGTCTTCTGAGGCAACCGAGCGTTTCTGCCTACGCAGGCTCACCCGCGCACGGTATTCGCCGGGCGGCGCGCGCCGACCATGATTGACCGGCACCAGCGTCGTGTACCCGTCCGCCAACCTGAGCACCGTATAGCCGTGCGCCGTCCCCTCGCGACCGTTCCAGCGCAGCGACAGGATTTTGTAGCGGGGCGTCGACAGATCGCGCACGAGCGTGGCAACGTCTTCGCCCGCCACGCTTTCGACCCTCACCGTCACATCGTCCGCTGCGGCCAACTTGAACGAGATGCGCTCTTCCCGCAGCTCACCGCGCGACGTCGGCACGATCACGTTGGTGCGCTTGAATTCCTGCACCGCCGCCGGTGTGTGCTTGAGGCGCTGGGTGATCAGAAACGCGGCAAAGCACGCCAGCACGAGCGCCGCAAACACCACACGCGCGAGCCGCTCGTCCGCGCCGCTCAAGCGCCGCCGTCCCGGGCGAAGCGCTCGACCGTGTCCGAGCGCAGCCCGAGTCGCAGCGTCTCCAACGACAACACGTCCTCGGGCGCGATGTTGCCGAGATTGCACTCACCGCCGAAGCGGTGCAGCAACCACACCTGCTGCTCACGGCGCGGCGCCTCGAAGATCAGCTTGTCGGGATCGATCGCGTGCGCGATCTCGTCGATCAGACCAGTACGCACCTCGCCGTCGGCGCGGTAGATGCCGGCGGTACCCGACTCGCGCGCCTCGGTGATCACCTTCCACGCGCCCGCTTCCAGGTCGCGTTCGATCTGCTCAACCCACACATAGGGGGCCATGATGAAATCCGCGTCCTTGCTGCCAACCTCTGAGAGCACGGTGAATTCGCTGGAGAGCTGACGGATCAGGTAGCTCTTGACGTCGGGCTCCAGCGCGATCGTGCCGTCGGATATCTCGACGTGGCGCAACCCCAGCTCGTGCAACCACGCGACCAGTCCCTCGACGCGGCCTTGCTTGATCGCCAGCTCGGTAAGCGTCCCCCCCAGCACCACCGGGATCCCATGCGCTGCGTAGCGCTCCAGCTTCGCCTTCAAGTTGGCCGTCACCAACGCGGTACCCCAACCCAGCTTCACTATGTCAACGCTGTCGCCCGCGGTCTCGATCAGCCCGTCCACCGCGGCGATCGACAATCCCCGGTCGATCACGTGCGTGATGCCCTGCTCGCGCGGCTTCACGCAGCGAGCTGGAATGTCCAGAAAGTCGCCTATTGGCCGCTCGGTGGCCACCTGCCGGGTCCTCAGTTGCCGCTGCCGGCGGCGCTTTCGCCAGCGCCCGCGCCAGATTCGCCCGAAACGGCAGAGTCGCCGTTGGCCGCTTCGCCTGTCCCGCCGCCGCCCACCGCCGGTTCGCCTTTGCTCTGCGCGCCGCCTCCCCCGAGCTGAGCGGCCTGATCAGCACCAGCGACCACCACCACCGTCGCGGAGCTGGCGAGCGCGGCGATCGTCGCTTCGATCGGCTGCACCCGCGTCACGTTGAGCGCCTTCGCCACCGCCTGCCCGTCGGCGCGGTGTCCGGCTATGTACTGCACCACGGTCGTCGCGTGGGTTCCCGGCGGGACAGCCGCCGACGCCGACGCGCGCGCATACCCGCTCTGCTGCAGGTCGCCCGCCAGATGGTGCGCGAGGCCGTTCGTTTCGGTCCCGTTCAGGACGATCACGGCCACGTCAGCTGGGTTCGCAGCGGGCGGGCGCGAAGCCGGCGGGCGCGCCGTCGCCGACGAGCCGGAGCTGTGCGTCGCGGGCGTGGACGATCCACCGCCTCTCAGCACCAGCACCGCAACCACAACCACCAGCACGACGGCGATCACGCCTGCGACGATCAGCGCGCGCGCTGGCGAGCGCTCCGGCTTGAAGTACTTCGGACCACCCGCGCCGGCTGGCACGCTCGGCGTAGCTCCGGGGACGGCGCCTCTCCCCACGGGCACGCTCGCGCGCGGCGGGGCCGGCGCGCGCGGTGGAGCGCCCGCGGTGGCCACCGCGCGTGAGGGAACCTGTTGAGCCGCCGCGACGGGCGCGGGCGGACGCGACGTGGACTTTGGCGATGAGGGCGCAACTGGAACGCTCGGGATCACGGACGACGCGGTTGCACGCGGAGGGGCCGGCGCGGCCGGCGACGGCGGCAGTGAGGGCCGCGCAGCCACACCAGCGGCCTGTCCCGCCGCGGTAGCGGGCGCCGGCGCGGACGACCCGACCGTGGACGCTTGTTCAGCGACACTCGCACGCTCGCCGGTCGAAGGAGCGCCGGCGCCGAGCGTCACGGGGGCGTCCTGCGCCGCGGCGCTAGCCGGCGGCGGCAGCGGCGGCGCTATCGCGGCCCCCTCGGCGATCGCGCCCGCGATTTGCGGGTCATCCGTCAGCTGCCCGTTGGCGGGCGCGGGCACGGCGACCGATGACTCGAGCGCTCCCTCAGACGCAGCCGGAACGCCAGCTACCGTGGCGCCCGGTACGGGCACGGTAGGGACCGGCGCGGCGTGCACGGGTTGGCCTCCCGCGGCGGTCGCGCCTGCCAATCCAGCAGCAGTGGCGCTGGCGGCGGTAGCGTGCACCGCCGTCGACACCGGCGCGCTGACGAGCGGTGTCTTGCGCGGAACCACACGCGCGCCCGCAACCGGAGCGCCGGCGCGCGGCGCGCGCGCGGCGGCCTCCGCGCTCACCCGTTGCTCCAGTTCGCTGGCACGCTCGGGCGCGCGGCCGGCCCACTCGCGCAGGCGCTTGATCTCACGCGCCTGGGAAAACGCCAACAACGACAGGATCGCGATACCCAACAGCGCGGCAAACGCAGCCACAGCGCCGATCTTCGTGAACGTGCTCGAGAGCGACAGCGCTAGCGGCAGATGGCTCATAGATCCGGGGAGTCTATGAGGGTCGCAGGCGCGTCCGCGCTGCGTCCCGACACCGACTCCGACAGCTCGGCGCGCACGGCGGACAACTCCGACACCTTCGCGGCGAGACCCGCCGCGTCGCCCTCGTGCACGAGCAGGGTTATCTCGTCAAACATCGCCTCGACCGTCTCGGGCGCCAGCGGCTCGCGTTCGGCGAGCATGATCTTCTCCGCCGAGGTCTGGCGCGGCGCCTCGTAGCGGTTAAACAGCTGCTCGTGGAGCTTCTCGCCCGCGCGCCTACCAACGATCTCGACCGCGACGTCGCGGTCTGGGTCGAGGCCTGACAGCTCGATCATCGCGCGCGCGAGGTCCACAATCCTGACCGGGTCGCCCATGTCGAGCACGAACACGTCGGCGCCGCGATCGCCGTCGGAGACCAGCGAGCCCGAACGGATGATCAGCTGCACCGCCTCGGGGATCGTCATGAAGTAGCGCGTCATGCGCTCGTCGGTGACCGTCACCGGCCCGCCCCGCTCGATCTGACGGCGGAAGATCGGCACGACGCTGCCCGAGGAGCCGAGCACGTTGCCGAAGCGCACCGCCGCATAGCGGGTGCCGTGCCAGCGCGCGGTGGCCGCCTCCAGCGCGAACTCCGCGAGCGCCTTCGAGGCGCCCATCACGGTGGCCGGCGCGACCGCCTTGTCGGTCGACACCAGCACGAACCGTCCCACGCCCATGTCGCCCGCCACGTGCGCCACTACGCGCGTGGCGATCGCGTTGTTGCGCACCGCCTCGACCGGGTTTGACTCCATCAGCCCAACATGCTTGTAGGCGGCCGCATGGAACACCACACTCGGATGGTGCTCCGCGAACAGTTCGCGCATGCGCTCCTCCTCCTTGCAGTCGGCGAGCACCGCCGCCAGTACCGACGGCTGCACATGACGCTCGTCGTGCAACTCGCGCTGGATCTGAAACAAGTTGTCCTCGGCGTGGTCCAGCAGCACGATCCGGCGTGGCCCCACGCGCGCGATCTGGCGGCACAGCTCGGCGCCGATCGAGCCGCCGGCGCCGGTCACCAGCACCGTCTCGCCCGCCAGGTACGCGCCGACGCGCTCGAGCGCCATCGACACCGGCTCACGCCCGAGCACGTCCTCGACGCGCAGCTCGCGCACCTGCCCGGAGATCGCGCCAGGGGTGGGCGGGGTGTGGTCCTGCAGCAGCTCAAACACCGTCGGCAACGTGCGCACCGGCACCGAACGCTTGCGACACTCGCGCACGACGCGCGCGCGCGTCGTGCCAGGCGCGGAGGGAATCGCGATGATCACTTCGTCGGGCTCGGTCGCGTCGAGTATGCGCGGCAGGTCACGCTCGGTGTCGCCGCGCACCGTCACACCGTCCATGCGCAAACCGTGCTTGCGCGGGTCGTCGTCGACGAACCCCACCGGGCGCAAGCCGAGCTCACGGTTGCGCAGAATCTCACGCAACACCAGCCGGCCGCCGTCGCCCGCGCCGACGATCAACACGTTGCGCTCACGGCGCCCGGCCGCCCGCAAGCCGCCGAGCGGGCGACGCTCGTGCAGGCTGCGAGCGACGACGCGCACCCCGATCAACAACAGCAGCGAGAGCAGGAAGAACAGCGCGATCACGCTGTTGGGCAACCCGACGGCGGTGGTACCCGTCGGGTTGCGCTGGCCCGGGTACGCGTAGTGGGGTATCTGCACCGGGCGCACCACCGCGATCGCCGCGACCGTGAACAGCACGATCGCGATCGCCGCACGCGCCACAGCCTCGTAGTCGCGCTGGCCCGAATAGCGCCAGCGGCGCTGGTACACGCGTGCGAGCACCAGCACGACGAGGCTGCCGGCGAGCACCCACCAGACGGTGCGTTCGAGCAGCTTTTCATAGCGCCCCCAGGGACCGTTGTCGAAGCGCAGCTCAAACGCGAGCGAGTAGGCGAGCGCCACCAGCGCGCCATCGATCACCAGCCTCGGGATCGAGTGCCGTTGTAGAGAGAGAGCCGGCGAGCTGATCCGTCGGCGCATTACCATCGATTCTAGGGCTTGTCAGGACAGGAGTGGGAATCGGCCTTTTCAAGCAACGGTCGAGAGCCTGCCTGTTGCGCCATTCAAGCGCACGAGATCATCGATCCGAGCGCGCGAGACCATCCTCTCAGACCACCGGGTTGGGGTGTCAGTCCGACAGCGCAGACAGCAGCAGCCGGACCAGCCGGCGTGGGTCGCGTCGCACACGCGTGGGCGCGCCAGCCGGATCGCGCTTGGTCAGCTCGAGCTGGTCGGCGCCCGCCAGCTTGCGTAGGCGTCCCTCGGCGATCAGGCGCTCATCGAGCGCGCCGAGGCGACCCTCGAACGTCGTGTACACCGGCGTGCCGAGCGCCACGGCCTCGCGATTCATCGTGCCTCCGGCGGAGATCACAAGGTCGGCGAAAGCGATCAGCGACTGCGCGTCGATCGCGCGTCGCGGCACCACAAAGCCCGGTACGTCACACAGCTGGGCCCGCTGCGCGTCAGTGCGCGGCAACACGACCGACTGCACGCCGTCACTCTGCGCGGCCGCGCGCAGGCGCGCGAGCACAGCGGCGAACAGATCATTCTCGAAGCGGTGATACAGCGAGACGACCGGCGGGGTCCTCACCACCACGAGCGGCCGCGCGCGCTCGATTCCCAGCTCGGCGAGCACCGCGGGATCGGGCTCGAAGTCGGCGAGGTAGTACTCCTCCTTGAGTCCCTCATACGCGTGCAGCTTGCCCTTTGCGCCGTAGCGCTCCAGGCGTTGCGCGGGAATCGCGTCAGGCACGACGACCGCCTGCGCGAGCCGGCAGTTGACGTGATGCTGGACGGTCGCCCACTCGTAGTCGAACGTCGTCGAGCAGGGAATCCCCAGCAGGCGCGCCGCCACGCTCACGTCGTTGGAGCCGTGCCCGAGCGCGACGTCGAAGGGTCGTTGGGGGCCGCGAGCGCGCCCAAGTGTGGTGCGGCCCCCGGCGCGCACGTCGCGACGCGCCCAGCGCACGAGCGCCGCCGAGCGTGAGGCGAGGCCAAGCGCCTTGGCTGGTAGACGTTCGCCGCGGTGGCGGCCGATCGCGGTGTGGGGGATCTCGAAGCGATCGAGCAGGCCAAGCGTCTGAGCGAAATCGCGCGCCGTCACCCTGACCTCATGACCATCGGCCCGCAGGACGTCGATCACCGGGCGCATCACGAGCACGTGCGGGCTGTTGGTGAGGTCGATCCACACGCGCATCCGTGGGCACGGTAGCGAGCGGCGAGACCGTGCACATCAGAGCCTGTCTCAAAACATCCGGTACGTGCGGACGCGCAGCCATCGGCTTGGTGCAGGTATCGTTGCCCGCACATGGCACACACGCTCGTCCTGGCGTCGATCTCGGAATCGCTCGTCAACGCGACCTCCCACTTCGTCCGTGACGCCGGGTTGCCGGGGATCTTCGCGCTGATGGCGATATCCAGCGCGTGCATCCCGATCCCCTCCGAGGTAGTGATGCTGTTCGCGGGGTTCGCCGTCGCCGATCCATCGCAAAGCGCCTCTCACCACCACCTGACGATGACCGGGGTGGTGCTGGCGGGGTTGCTCGGAACGATGGTCGGCTCGTGGGTGGCCTACGCAGTCGGGCGCGGGGGCAGGTTGGAGCTGTTTGAACGCCACGGCGCCAAGTTCCACATGGGCCCGTCACAGATCGACCGCGCCGACCGCTTCTTCGCCCGCTACGGCGAGCTGACGGTGCTGTTCGGGCGCATGATCCCGCTGGTGCGCGCGTTCGTGTCGCTGCCCGCGGGGGTCGCGCGCATGCCGTTCTGGCGTTTCACGGTCCTCTCGTTGATCGGCACACTCCCGTGGGTGTTGGCGCTCGCGCTCGCCGGACACGCGCTCGGCAACGACTGGACGACCGTGCGCAAGGGCTTCGAGTACGCCGACTACGTGATCGTGGCGCTGGTCGTGGTGTGGATTGGTTACGCGGTCGTGCGCAGGCGCACCCCCGCCGCGGCGAGTCGTTGAAGCCGGGTCTCCGGCAACAGCTGCCAATCGGCCACGCCGTAGCGCTGGGTCTGCTGCACGGGCCCACGGAGTTGTTGCCGATCTCCTCTTCGGGGCACACCACGCTCATACCGTGGCTTGCCCGCTGGCCGTACGCCCAGCTCGATCCGGAGCTGCGCAAGTCCTTTGAGATCGCGCTGCACGCCGGCACCGCGGCAGCCTTGCTCTTGCGTCCACCGGTATCGCGCTTGAGCGCCGGACCTTCGTTTCTCGCTCCCGCGGTGCTGCCGGCCGTGGTGGCGGGCTATGCGCTTGGCGGACAACTCGAGCGACGATTTGGGACGCCGGCGACGATCGCCGCCGGACTGCTCGCCGGGTCGCTCGCGATGATCGCCGCCGAGATGTGCCCCGGGGAGTCGCAAGCGGGCGCCGAGGCCGGGGCGCGGGACGGACTAGCGCTGGGACTCGCCCAGGCGCTGGCGCTGATGCCCGGCGTCTCACGCAGTGGGGCCACACTCGCGGCGGCGCGCGCGCGCGGGTTCTCGCGCGCAGACGCCGATCGACTCTCATGGGTGGCCGGCCTGCCGGTGATCGCCGGCGCGGCGCTTCTCAGAAGCACGCAGCTTGCGCGCAAGGGCTTGGCGCAACGGCAGCGAATCCCACTTGCGGTGGGCGCGAGCAGCGCCTTTCTCTCAACTCTCGCGAGCACCAGAGCGCTGACTCCCGATCGCCGTGCGGCGCTGCTGCCCGCCTGCGCCGCCTACCGCATAGCGCTGGGTCTCTTTGCGATTGGAGCGACGCGCGATAACACCCTCTAGAACGACCCAATTTCCAAAAAAATAAAAAGCTCACACGCCCTGTCGGCTCGCAAGGGCATACTCGGGCGTGCGAGGCTCAAACCGTGAACGACGATATCCTCGGCACCACACTCGGCGGTCGCTACCGTCTCGACGCGCGCATCGGGCACGGTGGCATGAGTACCGTGTATCGCGCGTTCGACACGGTGCTGGAGCGCGAGGTGGCGATCAAGCTGATGCACCGCGAGATCGCATCGGACTCCGATCAGCTCGAGCGCTTTCGGCGCGAGGCGCGCGCGGTGGCGCAGCTCAACCATCCGCACATCGTCACCGTGATCGACGCCGGGGAGTGGGACTCCGAGGGTGGCGCACGCGCCACCCACAGCGGCACTCCGTACATCGTGCTCGAGCACGTCGCGGGGGAGACGCTGAAGGATCTAATCCGTCGCGACGCGCCACTGGACGTGCCCACCGTGCTCGCCTACGGAATCGAGATCGCGCGCGCGCTCGGCGCCGCCCACGACCGCGAGATCGTCCATCGCGACGTGAAGCCTCAGAACGTGCTGCTCAGCGGCGAGGGCGGCGCGAAGATCACCGACTTCGGGATCGCGCGCACGCTCTCAGAGGAGGGACTCACGATGGACGGACGTGTGCTGGGCACCACCGACTACGTGTCTCCCGAGCAAGCCCTCGGGCAGCGCGTCACCGGCCAGTCGGACGTGTACTCGCTCGGAGTCGTGCTGTACGAGATGCTCACCGGCGCCCCCCCGTTCAAGGGTCCGTCACCTGTGGCGGTGGCGATGAAGCACGTGCGCGAGGAGATCCCCGACGTGCAGATCTCCCGACCGGAAGTGTCCGCCGCGACCGCGGCCGTCGTCGAACGCGCGAGCGCCAAGGATCTGCACCGGCGCTACCCGGACATGGCAAGCATGATCGCCGACATGGAGGAGGCGCTCGCGATCGAGACCGCCCGCTCCGGGCAGAGCACCGGCGAGGTCACGGCCGTGCTGCGCACACTGCCCGCGCCGACCAGGCGCATGCTGCCGTGGCGCGTGCGCCACCCCGTGCGCTGGGCGATCTCACTCGGGCTGCTCCTCGCGATCGTGGCCGTCGCGCTTGTGGCCGCGGCGGGCCACACGCATAGCGGCACCGGCGTGGCGCCCGACGTGCACTCGACGGTTGGGAGCACACCGGTGGTGCTCGCTCAGAAAGCGGCCAGCTCCTACAACCCGTTCGGCACCGGTCCCGAACACGCCGACGCCGTGTCGAACGTCATCGATGGTGACATCTCCACGTCGTGGAGCACCGAGCACTACCGCGAAGACAAGCTCGACAAGCCTGGGCTCGGCGTGGCACTCGACTCCGCCCCGGGCGTGGCGGCGAGCGCGATCGAGATCCAAACACCCAGCCCCGGATTCAGCGCCAGTGTGTACGCGTCCACGGGCTTCGACTCGACGCCTCCCACCGATGGTTCGCGCAGCCTCACGGCACTCGGCTGGACCCAGCTCGCGCCGACTCGCACGATCGACTCACGCAGCACCATCGCGATCAACCCCAGGCGGCTCGTGTACCTCTACTACCTGGTCTGGATCACAGAGCTAGCGCCCGGTAGCGAAACAGCACAGATCTCGGAAATCACGCTGTTTAGATAACGCACTGATCAGTTGCCCGCGGCCGGTGTGCCCGACGCAGGCGCCGGTGTGGCGGCCGGCGGAGTGGGAGTGGTGGTTGGAGTGGTGGTGGTAGTGGTCGTCGACGTCGAGGTCGTCTGCTGTCCGAGCGCTCCGACCGCGATCGTCACAGTCCCTCCTTTTGCCAGCTTGTGTCCAGCTTCCGGGCTCTGTTGAACCACTGTCCCCACCTTGGACGTGTCGGTGACGGTACGGGCAACGGTCGTCGAGGCGAAGCCAGCGGCGGTGAGGGTCGCCACGGCCTGGACTTCGCTCTGACCCAACACGGAGGGCACCGCGATGCGCTTCAGCGCTTGCGCGACCACGATCGTCACCTGGCTGCCCAGCTTTAGTTGTGAGCCGGCGCTCGGCGTCTGCGAGATGACCGTGCCCGCGGCCGGTTCGGCAACTTCGCGCTTGAGCACCGTCACCTTCAGGCCGGCGGCCGCGAGCGTGGCGGTCGCATCGGCCTGCGATTCGTTCGTCACTTCCGGCACGCTCACTTCCTGCGGCCCGCTCGACACGAGCACCGTGACCGGACTGCCCACCTGCACCTCGGTGCCGTCGGTCGGTTCGGTCGATATCACTAGCCCCTTACCCACCGTGTTGCTCGATTGACTCTTGGTGGTCGGCTGAAAGCCCTTTTCGCGCAGGATCTTCACCGCTTCGGAGCCGAGCTTATTGTTGACGTTCGGCAACGCGAGGATTCCGGGGCCCGACGACACGACCACGTTCACGTGCGCGCCCTTTTTGACGGCTGTGCCGGACGGTGGGGTGGTGCCAACCACCAGGCCGCTCGGCACGCGCGCGTTCGCGGCGAGCGAGAGGACGGACACGAGCCCTTCATGTTGCAGCGATGTGATCGCGGCCGATTGAGTCTCGCCGGTGACGTTGGGCACCGTCACGCTGGCCCTGTTGGGTCCAAGCAGGAGCAGTAGAACGACGGCGGCGAGGATCGCAAGCACGGCAAGCACGGCGGCGGCCCATAGCGCACGTTTTCCTCGCCCCGATCCGTCGGAAGGAGACTTCCGCTGCTCGCCGGACAGTGGGGGCACGAGCATCGCGGCCGCGGTGCCGGTCGCGCTGTTGGGAACAGGCGCCGGGGCGGGCGCGATTCCCTCACGCGCCCGCTGGAGCGCCGCGATGAACTCGTCCGCGTTGGCAAAGCGCTGGGAGGGCTCCTTGGCGAGCGAGCGCATCACGACCGCGTCGAGCGCCGGGCTCACCTCCGGGTTGCGCCGGCTCGGCGGTACCGCGTCGACCGACACCTGCTTGAGCGCAATCGTCACCGCAGAGTCTCCCTCGAACGGCACGCTGCCGGTGAGCAGCTCATACAGCACGACGCCGATCGCGTAGAGGTCGGAGCTCTCGCTAACCGCATGTCCTTGGGCCTGCTCGGGGGAGAGATACTGAGCAGTGCCCATGATCGAGCCGGTGAGCGTCATGTCGGACGCACCGGCGCGCGCGATCCCGAAGTCGGTGACCTTCGCGCGTCCCTCCTCGTCGAGGATCACATTGTGGGGCTTGATGTCGCGGTGGATGATCCCGCGGCGGTGCGCGAAGCGCGCGGCCAGCAGTATCTGCACGACGATGTCGATCGCGTCGCCCGGCGAGAGCGCGCCGTGTTCGCGAACCACAGCCTTCAGCGAGCGACCCGGCAGGTACTCCATCGCGATGTAATAGGTGCCGTTCCACTCACCCCTGTCGAACACCGCCACGACATTGGGGTGCGAAAGGCCAGCGGCGCTCGAGGCCTCGCGACGAAAGCGCTCCACGAACTCCTGGTCCTCGGCGAAACGATGGTGCAGCAACTTGAGCGCCACCTGGCGTCCCAACAACGTGTCGTGCGCGAGATACACGTCGGCCATACCGCCCGAGCCAAGGCGCGCAGACACGCGATAGCGCCCGTCTATGAGAGTGCCGGCCTCGAGCATGCTCATGACACCCTCAGCGCGCGCGGACTGTTTGATCGGTCAACCATGCAACAGCGCTTCCATGACCTCTCGCGCCACGGGCGCGGCGAATGAAGCGCCCTGGCCCGGGACTTTCGCGAGCGTGACCGCCACGGCGACGGTCGGGTCGCGGGCGGGCGCGAACGCGATGAACCACACGTTGTTGATCGCCGTGCCGATCTGGGTCTCGGCTGTGCCGGTCTTGCCCGCCACCCGCACGCCGGGGATCTGGGCACTCGTACCGGTGGCCCCTGGGCTGTACACGACCGCTTCCATCATCGTCGTGACCGCCGCCGCAGTCGAGGGTCGCATAACCACCGACTGCACTTTGGGGGAGACGCGTTGCAGCACATGACCGTCGGGTTCGACGATCGCGGTGGTCAAGTGCGGGACCATCAGCTCACCGTGATTGGCCACGGCCGCGGCGACCTCGGCCATCTGCAGCGGTGTCACCTCGAGCTTGTCTTGGCCGATGCCCATGCGCCCCACATCCACCTGGGCGCTGGTGGGCGAGAGCAGCCGCTTGTGGAGGTACTCGCCGCTGGCCGACATTTCTTCTCCCGGATAATCAAGCTGCGGCTTGCGGTCAAAGCCGAAGCGCCTCATGTAGCGCGCCATCCTCTGCTTGCCAAGCCGCTCGGCGACCTGGGCGTAGACGGTGTTGACCGAGTGGGCGAGCGCTTCGGTGAGGGTGATGTCTCCGTAACTCTCGTTGTCGTCGTTTTTCAGCGCCAGCCCCGAGATCGTCACTCCGTTGCGCCCGTTGACCAATGATTCGGGTGTGAACTTACCCGAATCGATCGCGGCGGTGGCGGTCACCACCTTGAACGTCAACCCGGGGGCGTACCCGAATTGGACAGCACGGTTCACGAGTGGCGCGCCCGGCTCGCCCGTGATCCGTTCGTAAGCACTTTGCGAGCTGGCAGCGTTGGCGTCATAGCCCGGCGTGGACGCCATCACCTTGACCGCCCCGCTCCTCGGGTCCAGCGCCACGACCGCGCCTTCGTGTTCCCCGAGCGCGGAGATAGCCACGCGCTGCGCGGATGGCCGCAGCGCCGTGAGCACCGTGTTGCCTTGAGGTCTGCGACCCTGCAGCTCATTGAGGATGCTCCGCACGCTCGTGCCGGTTTCGCCGTCGAGGGCAGCGCTGCGGTAGCGCTCCAGCCCGGTCTGACCGCGTTCGATGTAGGAATAGCCGACCGCCTGTGTGAACTCCGCGCCGGTGGGATACACGCGCGTGTAGTTGCCTTCGGAGCCGCGCACGCTGCGCGCCAACACCGTGCCGTCGGCGGCCACGATCTCGCCGCGATCGATCCGCAGCTGCTGGAGCAGGCCACGCTCGTTGAGCGGGTTGGCCCGCAGCGAGGACGCTTCGAAGATCGTCCAGCGCGAAGTGAACGCGATCAGCACCGCAAACAGAAGCACCACGAGGCCGTAGAGACGAACGATCGGGCGGTTCACGGCGCACTCAGCTGACCCAGTTCCAGTTGACGCACCAGTTCAGCCGCGTCGCCTTCAGAGCGCAACGAGTGGTCGAGCAGCGCCTGGCGACGGGCCGACGGCAGGGTCGAGGCGCCGACCCCGGACACATATTCAACGCTGTAAAGCTGAATTCCACCGGGCAGTTCGTATGGCAGGCCACGGAAAACCGTCACGAGCCCGCGTTGGTTGGTGCCGATGAAATACACCGATTCCAGTGTCAGGTACGCCGCCGACGCGAGCAGCCCGAGGATCACCAGCAGTACCACCGGCGCGCGCGCGCGGCGCAGGCGTCGGCGCCAGCGACCCGCCGCCGAGGGCGCACGCGCGGGCGATGGATGGCGCGGACGACGCGGGACGACGGGCGAGGACCCCTGGTCATCGCGCTCGACAACGTCCAGGTGAGCTCCTCGATTTGGGAAATTGGTGCGTTCTCGTGACATCAGGGCGGCTGGTGACGCTGGCGCGAGGGTGGTGATCGTGGTGTGACCGTCGGTCAGACGCTCGGTGGCGGTGGGCACGTCCTCCAGTAGGAACAGCACGACCGTGATGTTGTCCTTGCCGCCCGCCGCGTTGGCCGCCGCGATCAGCGCCTCACCGACGTCGGGCAGGGTCTCGTTGGAAAGCAGCACGTCGAGCAGCTCGCTCTCTGCGAGCATCGTGGTGAGACCGTCGCTGCACACCAGATACACGTCACCGGGGCGTCCTCTGAAGGAGCGCACGTCCACATCGACGGTCGCCTCGGGGCCGAGCGCGCGGGTGATCACCGAGCGCTGCGGATGCTCCTCGGCTTCCTCGGGTGTGAGCTTTCCCTCGCGGATCAGCTCATCGACGAGCGAGTGATCGTCGGTGAGACGCAGCAGCTCCCCGTCGCGCAGGCAGTAGGCACGCGAATCGCCGACGTGCGCGATCGATACCTCCTGCTCGCCGACATACACGGCGGTGATCGTGGTGCCCATGCCGGCGCGCTCGACGCTTTGATGTGAGAGCTCGTTGATGTGCGAGTTGGCCTGCTCCACCTGCGCGACGAGGCTACGCTCGGCGTCCGAGCTGTCGCGCAGTCCGTCGCGAAACGTCTCGACCGCGACGCGCGAAGCGACCTCGCCAGCCTGCGCGCCGCCCATTCCGTCAGCGACCACGAACAGCGGCGAGCGCACAAGCAGAGAATCCTCGTTGGCGCGACGCTGCAGACCGGTGTCCGTGCCGCACCAGTGCTCGGCGACGCGCAGCATCACAGGACACCCTGGTACAGCGCCGCAAGCTCGGCGGTCGCGCCCGGCGATCGTCCGATCCAAGCCAATTCGAGCCTGGTCACACCCACGCTCAGTCGACCTCGAAGCTGAATTCAGAGTCACCGATCCGCACGCGATCGCCGGGATGCAGCGGCCGCGGGCCGTCGAGCAGCTCCTCGTTCAGGTACGTGCCGTTGGTGGAGCCGAGATCCTCGATCACGAGGATCCGTCCCTGCTCGTACACACGCGCGTGACGCGAGGAAGCGAACGGGTCACTCAGGCGTATCTCAGCGCGATCGCCACGGCCCAGCACAACGTCTCCGTCGAGGTCATAGATCATCCCGGGATCGTGACCGGGCGCACGCTCCACCACCAGACGTGGCGCGCGACTGACGACGTCGGCCGGCCCCAGCGTGGAGGCCGAGTGCAACCCGGTGGCGTCGGCCGGCGCATTCGCGGAGACGCCTACCTGGAAACCCGTGACCTGCGCGCCGCCTCCGCGCAGGTCCCGTAGAGCGCTGCGGGAGACCCACAGCAGAAATAGATAGAGGACGATCAGGAAGCCGAACTTCAACATGACCGACACCGGCGCGAGGTTGTTCATTGGGCGCTCTCAAAAATCATGGGGCGACCTCGAAGAGGATCTCAGTGGAGCCCATCTCGATGCGGTCTCCCGAGCGCAGCTCGTGGGCTCCGTGGACGGTGAGACCGTTTACGCGCACGCCATTGGTCGAACCGAGATCCTCAATCCTCCAAGCCGTTCCGTCGGGGCGCAGCTCAGCGTGACGACGCGAGACACCTGAATCCTCCAGCACAATGTCACAGTCACGGCTACGGCCGATCGCCGCGCCGCGCGGCGGCACGAGCAGACGCCGACCAGACACGACCAGCAGCGCCTTGGAGCGTCGCCGCGAGGCGGTCCGCTCGACCCCATCCCGAACCCGTCGAGAGTTGCTGAAAATCATCGTGTTGCCGGTCTCCTCGGGCTCTTTGTATGGAATCCCGCCGGCGCCGGCGGCGCGCGCTCCCGCTGCCGCGCCGCGGAGGGGGCTCTCCAGGCGGTCGGCCGCGGGGCTCTCCAGAGCGGGGCGGGCGGGACTCACCGAAGCGGGGCGGGCCCGCAATGGTGCGTGCTCGTCGTCTTCCTCCACCCTCGCCATGCGCGCTTGGATCCCGAATTCGCCGAGCGCTAGGCGCTCGTCGGTGTGGAAGCTGATGCTCGGACGCGACGCGAGCGCGAGATCCTCTCCGCGCGCGTGCTCGAGCAGATATGCGCACAGCTCGTCGATCACCTCGTGCTCCACTCCTTCATAGCGCGCGCGGTCCTTGGGGGAGAGCCACACCGAGTACTCGTTGGGCGCGTACACACGCGACACCGACGCGGTCTTGTTCTCGTCCATCTCGCGCGCGAGCTTACGCGCGAGCTCCATCGGACGGACCTCGGTCTTGAACACACGCCCGAACGTGCCTTCCACGAGGCCGGCGATCATGTTCTCCAGTGTGCGTAGGGGATTCATCTTGTGAGCACCACGACTCGGCCATGGTGGCTCATCCACTTTAAGGGCCACGTGCGACGGCGATGCGCAAACAGTGTGCGCCGCGCGCTCACACCGGGCCGCGCAGCGCGCGCGCGCAGATCGCTAGCGCGCAGCCCACGCCCGCTCCCAGCAGCGCGCCACGGGGGCTCGGCTGGCTCGCGTGCGAGAGCAGCGCGCGGTCGAGCAGCGGGACGCCCGCCAGCAGCGCAATCGTCCAGGCAAACGCGCCAAGTACGTCGAGCGCCGCGTTGTGTCCGCGCACGATCCACGGCAGGATCGCGGCGGCGAGCGCCCACACCGCAGCGCCGAGCAGCAGCTCGAGCGTGAACGTAGGGGCGATCACGCGCGTGGCCGCGTCGCTGAGAGAGGCCTCCCACAGCGCGCGCGGCGGCACTCCACGCGGCGGCCCAAGCCACAGGCGTGCATCCAGCAGCGACTCCGTCAACGCGAGCCACCAGAAGCCAAGCGCCGCCAGCGAAGCGCGCGCTCGCCAGCCGGCGCGCTGGCCGGCAAGCGCGGGAAACGCGCCCGCGAGACCCGCCAGGCCGAGCACGGGCGCCAACGAGGCCGCAAGCCATCCCGGCCCCGAGCGACGTGGCAAAGCCAGCAAGGGAGCGCCGGCTGCCAGCAACAGCAGCGATACACCCGGGCGCCCCCCGGCGGCTTGCCAGACCGTGGCCGCGAGCACACATCCGATCCAAACAAGCCGCGGCGCGGCCACACGGTGGCGGCGCGGTCGTTCGAGCGCCCGTTCGTCCTCTCGTCCAACCGTGGACCGAGCCACGAAGAGCCCTCGCTTCAGACCGCGAGCGAGCGTGTCGGCGAGCGTGTCGTGGAGCTCAGCGAGCGTGCCACGACGATCCGGGTCCCGTTCGAGTGCCGTGTCGAGCGCGCGCGTGAGCTCGCGTGGAAGATCGCGGCGACGGCGGCGCAGCGGCTCGATCGGTGCGCCGATCCGCCGCGCAGTGGCAGCCGCTGTGCGGCCGCGCACCGGATTGACGCCACTGAGCGCCTCGTACAGCACCAGCGCGAGCGAATAGAGATCGGCGGCCGCGCCGGCCTCGTCGCCTTCGCTCTGCTCGGGCGCCATGTAGGCGAGCGTGCCAAGCACGTCGCCGGTGCGGGTCAGCGCGTCCTCGCCGGCGAGTCGCGCGCCGCCGAAGTCGGCGAGCTTCGCCGCGATCGGCGGGACGCTCCCGCGCGTGGTGCTCCGCTGCGCCGCGTCACTCGGCACGAGCACGTTGTGGGGCTTGACGTCACGGTGGATCACGCCGCGCGCGTGAGCGTGAGCGAGCGCCGCGCAAAGCGCGAGCCCGATCTCGAGCACATCCTCGTCGGAGAGCTGGTGCCCGGCGATCAGCAGGGCGAGCGTGTCGCCCTCGACGAGCTCTGAGATCAGGTAGAACGCGTCGTCGTCGGCGCGGGCCTCGTACAGCGCCACGATCGCCGGGTGCGCCAGGCGCGCGGTGAGCAGCGCCTCGCGCGTGGCTCGCTCGCGGTCCTCCTCGGAGGGCAGCGGGATGCGCTTGAGCGCGACCGCGCGATCCAGCTGCTCGTCATGGGCGCGCCACACGGTGCCAAAGCCGCCCGCGCCGAGGCGCTCGAGCAACCGGTAGCGCGCGAGCAACAACGCGCCTGGGCGCCTGGACCGCTCATCGGAGACGCGCACGCAGCCTTGGACGAGAGTCTTCGAGGAGTCCACCGACTCCCGCGTTCGCCGCGCCGGGGCGCTTTCCCTGCCGTGCGATTGTGCGATTGTGCGCTGACCGAGAAGTTGCAGCAAACAATCCGGGTGATGGGAGGGTCATACTGGGGACCTTCACAATCCCTGCAAGGAGCGATCTTTTGTCGTTCTTCGACGACGAGGACGAGCAGCCACCGCCGACAGTACGTACGGCGCACACCCAACAACAGCCGCGACCACAACCGCGGCGCCCGCAACGCACGGGCGCCGCAGGCGGGTCTTCGTCAATCGACCATCACACGATGATGGTGCGCAGGCGGATCGTGGCGGGCATCGGCGTGGTGGTCGTGATCGTGATCGTGTTGCTGATCAACGGTTGCCTGAAGCGGGGCAAACAACAGGGATTGGAAAGCTACAACCAGAATGTCAATCAGATCGCACAGTCATCGGAAGCGCAGGTGTCCAAGCCGTTGTTCTCGACACTCGCCGGCGCCGGCGGCAAGTCGGCGCTGAACGTAGAGGTGCAGGTCGATCAGTTGCGCCGCCAAGCACAGGAACTCGCCGAACGCGCGAAAGGACTGAGCGTGCCGAGCGAAATGACCGCCGCGCAACGCAGCCTGCTACTGGCACTTGACCTGCGCGTGGAAGGGCTCACAAAGGTCGCGAACCTCGTGCGCGAAGTACTCGGCGGCCAAGCCCAGACCGCGAGCGCCAAGATCGCGGGTGCGATGGAGATCTTCCTGGCCTCCGATGTGATCTACTCGCAGCGGGTTGTGCCACTGATACAGCAGACACTCACAGCGGGCGGGGTCAGCGGTCAGAGCAGCTCCTCGAGCCGTTTCCTGCCGAACCTCGGCTGGCTGACTGCCTCCACGGCGCAGTCAAACATTACGGGCCAATCGGCGAGCAGCAACGGTGCCGTGACACCCGGCACGCACGGGAGCGCGCTGAAGGACGTGAGCGTCGGCACGAGCGCGCTGGAACCCTCCCCGGCGATCAACCACATCAGCGTCGGATCCAGCCCGACGTTTACCGCGATGGTCGAAAACTCGGGCTCCAACCCCGAGACGGACGTTAAGGTTGACGTGGCGGTCACCAGCGAAGGCAAGACGCTGGACGCATCGCACGTGATCGACAAGACCGAACCGGGTCAGACCTATAGCGTTGACATACCGGTGAATGGGGTCACGCTCGGCGCGGCCTCGCGCGTGACGGTCGACGTCCAGCCGGTGCCGGGCGAGACGGACATCGAAAACAACAAGAGCAGCTTCCTGGTGATCTTTGGAAAGTAAGCTCGGGGTCACCCAGGCGCGCCGAGCGGCCGAGGGCGTGCGCGCGTAGCTGACCGCCACGGCCGCCCGAGCGGCTAACTTGTTGGTTGCCGATGTCCCTCCCCACTCTAAGCACTACCGCGCTGACCGGCACGCAAGGGATCGTCGCGCTCGCGGCGCTTGCGGTCGGGGTCCTCGCGTTGATCGTGTGCGGCGCACTGGCGCGTAACGTACGTCGCCTGCGCGCCGCTCAGAAGCTGGTGCTCGGCGATGGCGTCGAGCACGACGTGATCGCCCACAGCGCGACGCTGCAGGAGGCCTTTGAAGCGCTGCGGGAGTATGTCGGCGAAATGGCCTCGCGACTCGATAACCGCTTGGAGGGAGTCGAGGCCGCGCTCACGGGGGCGATCGCGCATCACGCGCTGATCCGCTATGACGCATACAACGAGCTCTCCGGGCAGCAGTCGATGTCGATCGCGCTGCTCGACGACCGCCGCTCGGGGGTGGTGCTCACGTGCATCCACCACCGTGACCAGGCCCGTGTGTACGCCAAGCAGGTGCAGGATGGCCGCGGAGAGCTCGAGCTCTCACCGGAGGAGGCGGAGGCGGTACGTGTGGCGCTCAGCGACGAGCGCGCCGCGGCAGCGCCTCAGCCAATGGCGACGCTGGCGGACACCGCGGATGTCACAGGAGGCTAGCGGGATCACACGGGCAGGCTACCTCGGGCCGGAGGGGACCTTCAGCGAGGAGGCGCTGCTCGGCAGCGTCAACGGCACGGCCGTGAGGCCTGTCGGGCTGGAGACAATTCGCGACGCCGTGATGGCTGTGCAGGACCGGACGGTCGAGTGGGCGCTGGTGCCAATCGAGAATTCGATTGAGGGATCGGTGACGGTGACGCTCGACGCGCTCGCCGGGGACGCGAGCGACGTGGCGATCGTAGGCGAGCTGGTGCTGCCGGTGCGCCATTACCTGATCGCGCGCACGCCGCTACAGCTGGAACAGATCCAGACAATCGTCTCTCACCCCCACGTGCCGGGCCAGTGCGCGCGCTTCTTGCGTGAAGAGCTTCCACAGGCGCGCGTCGTCGCGGCCACATCGACCGCCGAGGCGGTACGACTCGTCGGTGAACGCGAGGATCACTCGTGGGCGGCGATCGGCACACGGTTGGCGGCCGAGTTGTATGGCTGCGCGGTGATCGCCGAGGGCATCCAAGACCGTGAGGACAACGAGACGCGCTTCGTGTGGCTCGCGCGTGCGGACTCCCAATCGGACGCTCCGCCGCTGCGCGCGCGCGAGGGAGCGCGCAAGACCTCGCTCGTGTTCTGGGGACCTGGCGCCGATCGTGCGGGCTGGCTGGTGCTGTGCTTGAACGAGTTTGCCCGTCGTGAGATCAACCTGACGAAGATCGAGTCGCGGCCGATGCGCGAACGACTTGGGCACTACATGTTCTTCCTCGACATAGAGGGCTCGCCGGTGGAACAGATCGTCTCTGAGGCGCTCGCCGGGTTGCGAGCCATGTGCGAACAGGTGCGCGTGCTCGGCTCCTACCCGACAGCCTGAGCAAGTCAGATGGGCGGCGGACGGACGGGCGGATCGATACACTGCGGCGCTGAGGATGGAAAGCACGGCGCCCACAGAGCCAGTGGGGTCCGTGCCGCCGTCAGAGCACCAGCGGCACGGACCGAACCCATCGTCGAGCTCGACGATGGGTGGCCGGGTGCTCGTCCTCAACGCCACCTACGAGCCGATCAATGTGTGCTCGGTGCGCCGCGCCGTAGTGCTTCTGCTCAAGGAGAAGGCGGAGCTGATCGAGCGTGGTCTGTGGGAGCTGCACTCCGAGAGCTCCACACTCGCCCGTCCCGTTGTGATCCGGCTAGTGAGCTATGTGCACGTGCCACGCGACACCCATCGTCGTAAGATCACCCGGCGCGCGGTGTTTGCCAGGGACGGCTGGACCTGCCAGTACTGCGGGTCGCGTTCGAACTTGACCGTCGACCACGTCATCCCCCGCTCGAAGGGCGGTACGTCGAGCTGGGAGAACATCGTGGCGTCCTGCGCTCCGTGCAACCGTCGCAAGGGCGACATGCTGCCGCGCCAGGCGGGCATGCACCCGCGTCGCAAGCCGCACACCCCACGCGCCGAGATTTTCATCCATGTCGCCAGTCCCACGATCCCAGCGGCGTGGCGGCAGTATCTGCCCACCGCCGCTTGAAGGACACGCTTAAAGGCGAGGGGCACCCTCGACCAGGCGCCCCTCGCTCTCAACTGCGCTGGACACGACCGCGTTGGTTTCGCACCGCCGAACGCGCCGATTAGCGCGACTGGCAACGCGGGCCGGAGGGACAAATCCGGCGACCTACGCGGTGGTGGCCCGGGTTGGATTCCGCTAGGCGGGTCCAGCCGAGTGCTTCGGCCTAACGGCCGGCCACCTCCAGAGTCCCGCAAATACTGTCAGCCAACGTAGGACCACCTCCTTTCTCTGGTCCTAGCAATGTAGCGGACGCAGCTGACGATGTGGGCCAACTCACACGTCGGGATCGTCAAGTCCCTGCTCGACCCCGTCCGCGGCGAGCAACGACGGCTGCGCAGCGGCTGACGTTAGATCCTGTTGTGGGTCTTGGACGTCCTCATCGCCGGCGCTGTCCACGACCAGCGCGACGGCGCTCACCACATCTTCGTCCTTGAGGTTCATCACCCGCACGCCGGTAGCCGAGCGGCCCTGTTGGGAGATCCCGCCGGCGGCGGTCCGCTGGACCATCCCGCCGACGCTGATGAACACGAGTTCCTGGTGCTCGCGCACCACCAGCGCGCCACCGAGCGCGCCCTTCTGCTCGGTCAGGCCGATCGTCTTGACGCCCTTGGCGCCACGATTGGTCTTGCGGTACTGGTCGATCTGGGTGCGCTTGCCATAGCCGTTCTCGGTGACCACCAGTAGGTCCATGTCGTCGCGCGCCACGTCCATCGCGATCACCCTGCCGTCGCTGCCCACATCCATTCCGCGCACGCCGGTCGTGTCGCGACCCATTGCGCGCACCGCGGACTCGGCGAAGCGCACGGTGAGACCGGCTCGCGAGACCATGATAATCTCGTCCTCGGGATCGACCGCGCGCACGGCGAGCAGCTCGTCGTCGTCGCGAATCTTGATCGCGATGATGCCGTCAGCCTTGATCGGAGTGTTGTAGGCGAGCAGCTCCGTCTTCTTGACCGTGCCGTCGCGGGTGGCGAACACGAGGTACTTCGTCTCGGTGAAGTCGCGCGTCGAGAGCACCGCCTGGACGCGCTCATCTTCGCGCAGTGGCAGCACGTTGACGAGTGCCCGGCCCTTGGCCGTGCGCGAAGCCTCGGGCAGCTCGTACACCTTGGAGCGGTACACCTTGCCGCGGTTGGAGAAGAACAGCAGGTAGTCGTGCGAGGAGCACACGAACAGGTGCTCGATAAAATCACCATCCTTCATGTCCATGCCGGTCACGCCACGCCCGCCACGCTGCTGCTGGCGGTAGGTGTCCAGCGGCAGCGACTTGATGTAGCCGGTGTTGGTGATCGTGATCACCATCTGTTGATCGGCGATCAGGTCCTCGATGTCGATCTCGTCTTCGGAGTGAGTGATGTCGGTGCGCCGCTCGTCGCCGAAGCGCTCCGATATCTCGGTGAGCTCTTCCTTGATGACGGCCATCACGCGGGTCTCGTCACCGAGGATCGCGCGCAGCTCGGCGATGCGCTCGCTGACATCCGCGTGCTCCTGGGCGATCGCGTCGGCCTCCAGCGCAGTCAGCTGAGACAGGCGCAGATCGAGGATCGCGGTCGCCTGGATCGCGGTCAGCTCGAAGCGCTCGACGAGCTGTTCACGAGCGGCTTCGCGGTCACGTGAAGCCCGAATCAGCTCGATGATCGCGTCGAGGTTCTCCAGTGCGATCAGCAGGCCCTGCAGGATGTGTGCGCGTGCCTCCTTCTCGGACAGCTCGTGCTTGGTGCGGCGTACGATCACTTCGCGCTGATGGGCCACGTAGTTGTGAATCACCGAGCGCAGGTTCAGCGTGCGCGGCACATTGTCCACAAGCGCCACCATGTTCACTCCAAAGGTGGTCTGCATCGAGGTGTGCTTGTAGAGCTTGTTGAGCACCACCTTGGGGATCGCGTCGCGCTTGAGCTCGATCACCAGTCGCATGCCGCGCTTGTCGGACTCGTCACGTAGATCTGAGATCTCAGGTATGCGCTTGTCGTTGACCAGTTCGGCGATCTTGGTGATCAGGTTGCCTTCGCCCGCCTTCTTGACCATGAACGGCAGCTCGGTGACGACGATCGCCTCCTTGCCCTGGCGTAGCGGCTCAATATGAGCCTTCGCCTGCACGCGCACGCGACCCCGCCCGGTCTCATACGCATCGCGGATGCCCTGGTGGCCGAGGATGATGCCGCCGGTGGGAAAGTCCGGGCCCTTGACGTGGCGCATTAGGCCGTCCAGATCGATCTCGGGATCGTCGATGTAGGCGAGCGTGGCGCCGACCACCTCGCGCAGGTTGTGCGGAGGGATATTCGTCGCCATGCCCACCGCGATGCCCGAGGAGCCGTTGACCAGCAGGTTGGGAAAACGCGACGGCAGCACCATTGGTTCCTGGCGCGAGCCGTCATAGTTGGGCGCGAAGTCGACCGTGTCCATGTCGAGATCGCGCAGCATCTCGGTGGCGATCCGCGCCAGACGCGCCTCCGTGTAGCGCATCGCGGCCGCCGGGTCATCGTCGATCGAGCCAAAGTTGCCCTGCCCATCGACGAGCTCGTAGCGCATCGAGAAGTCCTGAGCCATGCGCACCAGCGCGTCGTAGATAGCCGAGTCGCCGTGCGGGTGATAGTTGCCCATCACCTCCCCTACGATCTTTGCGCACTTGGCGTAGGAGCGGGTGGGACCGAGGCCCAGCTCGTTCATCGCATACAGCACGCGCCGATGCACGGGCTTCAGACCGTCGCGTACGTCGGGCAGCGCACGCCCGACGATCACCGACATCGCGTAGTCGAGGTACGCGGTGCGCATCTCCTCCTCGAGTGCGCGCGGCTCGACGTTGCCGCCACCTATCACATCAGCGCTGGCCATCGCTCACCTCCGCTCTACACATCAAGATTGGCAACTGTTCTCGCGTTGTCCTCGATGAAGGCGCGGCGTGGCTCAACCTGGTCGCCCATCAGCATCGAGAAGATACGGTCGGCGACAGCCGCGTCCTCGAGCGTGACCTGCGCCAGCGTGCGTGACGCGGGGGCCATCGTGGTTTCGCCGAGTTGCTCGGCGTTCATCTCGCCGAGGCCCTTGAAGCGCTGCAGCTTGATGCCCTTCTGGGCGACGGTCATCACGGCGCTGCGCAGCGCCTCAAAGGATGGCGCGCTTTCGCGAGCCTCACCGAGGCGAACCTCGAAAGCCGGCGTACCGGCGAGCTCGATCAACTGCTTGTGCACGGCGGCGAGCTGACGGTACTCCTGCGAGTCGAACAGACTGCGCTTGATGCGATGGGTACGGGCAAAGCCTGTGCCCGTCTCGACCGCCTTCACACGCAGCTCAATGGGATCCTGCTCGACCAGCTCGGTCGCGTGGGTCTCACCCTCCAGGCCCGCCCGGGACAGCAGCTCGATCGCGGCCTCAGCGTTCATCACCTGCTCATCCAACAGCGAGGACTCCTCGAGAAACTGGACCATCTCATGTCCATGCACCGCGCGCAACGTCGAAGACCAGCCTTCGTACTGCGCGAGCAGTCGCACGAAGCGCTGCCAGCGCGTATCGGTGAGCTTGAATTGGGTGCTGTGGCGGTCGAACACGGCGAGCTTCTCCCACTTGTCCGACAGCAGGATGTCCTCGAGCTCTGAGTCCTTCTCGATGTAGCGCTCGCGCGATCCTTGCTTGAGCTTGTAGAGCGGCGGCTTTGCGATGTAAACGTAGCCGGCCTCGATCAGCTCCTGCATCTCGCGGAACAGCAGCGTCAGCACGAGCGTACGGATGTGGGCGCCGTTGACGTCCGCGTCGGTCATCAGCACGACCTTGTGGTAGCGCGCGTTCTCGATGTTGAACTCGTCGCGCACACCGGTGCCGATCGCGGTTATCAGCGCCTGGATCTCCGTGTTCTGCAGCACCTTGTCGATGCGGCTCTTCTCCACGTTGAGGATCTTGCCGCGCAGCGGCAGCACGGCCTGGGTGTTGCGGTCGCGGCCCTGCTTGGCGGAGCCGCCGGCGGAATCACCCTCGACCACGAACAGCTCGGCGAGACTTGGGTCCTTGACCGAGCAGTCCGCGAGCTTGCCGGGCAGTGTCGAGTTCTCGAGCGCCGACTTGCGGCGTGTGAGGTCGCGGGCCTTGCGTGCCGCCTCACGCGCGCGCTGGGCTTGCACCGCCTTCATGATCACCGCGCGCGCCTCGCTGGGGTTCTCCTCCAGGAACTCGGCAAGACCCGAGTTGACGATCGACTCGACGAACCCGGCCATGCCGGGGTTGCCGAGCTTGGTCTTGGTCTGGCCCTCGAATTGCGGATCACGCAGCTTGACGGAGATCACGGCCGTGAGTCCCTCACGGGCGTCGTCGCCGGAGAGATTGTCCTCCTTCTCCTTGAGCAGTCCGTGGTCGCGGGCGTACTTGTTGAGCGTGCGCGTCAGGGCCGAGCGAAAGCCCGACATGTGCGAGCCGCCCTCGCGCGTGTTGATGTTGTTGGCGAACGAGTGAATCGACTCCTGGTAGGAGGAGTTCCACTGCATCGCAACCTCCGCGGCGCCCTCCTCACTCTCGCCGGAGAAGAACACAACCTTGCGATGAACGGTGTCCTTGTTCTCGTTGAGGTAGGTCACGAAGTCCTCAATGCCCCCCTCGTACTGGAACTCGGCCGAGTGACCCTCGCCGCGCTCGTCGGTGATCCAGATCTTCAGCCCGCGAGTGAGGAAGGCCGTCTCGCGCAGACGCTCCTCGAGTGTGTGGAAGTCGAAGTCGAGCGTCTCGAAGATGTCGGCGTCGGGGAGGAAGGTGACGATCGTGCCGGTGGGGGCCCCGGCGGGCAGCTTCTCGCCGCGCTGGAGTTCCTGCTGTGGAGTACCGCGCGAGTACTCCTGGGAGAAGGCGTGTCCGTCACGGCGGATCTCCACCACCAGGCGCTCAGAGAGGGCGTTGACGACCGACACGCCGACGCCGTGCAGACCACCGGAGACCTTGTAGCCGCCTCCATCGCCGAACTTGCCTCCGGAGTGCAGCACCGTCAGCACCACCTCTATCGCGGGACGACCCTCCTTCTCCATGATCGCCACGGGAATCCCGCGACCATTGTCGGCGACGGTGACCGAGTTGTCGGGGTGGATCGTGACGACGACCTCGGTGCAGAAGCCGGCGAGCGCCTCGTCCACGGAGTTGTCCACAACCTCATACACAAGGTGGTGCAAACCCATGACGCCGGTCGAGCCGATGTACATGCCGGGCCGCTTGCGGACAGCCTCCAGGCCCTCAAGGACGGTTATGTCCTGCGCATCGTAGCTGGCGTCACTTCCCATCGAGGGGTCGTTGGCGCCGCCGTTTACGGCAAGCTTCGTCTGCGAACTTGAGATATCGGTCGCCAAATGGTCCTCCGATGACGCGAGAACGCCCCGGAGCCCGGGTACTTTCGACCTCGGTCCGGGGCGTGGTGTGTGTTACTGAAAGGATAGCACAGAGACCCCTTGACCCGCCCGAGGCATCTCGCTGAAATCCCTGCAAATAAGCCAAAATTGGCGCGCTCACAAGTCTCCCGGGGGTCTACTTCAAGGGTCTGGCGGATACGCGTCGCACGGCGTCCACGCAGGTCTCAGCCCGCACGACAGCGGAGCTTGTGGATGAGCTGCGCGCCGAGTGTCTCATTCAAGCGCGCCACGAGCTCGGGGGCCATCAGATCGAGCTCGGCAGCCCACACGGCGTCCGCGCATGTGACCGTTAGCACTCCGTCGTGCTCGGCGGTCGGAAGACCCGCCTGCGCGACCACCCCTCCGACGGCCTGCTCCCATGCTTGCTGGGCGCGCGCAAGCGTGGTTGCAGGTGCAAGCGCCGCCGTCAAGCCATCAAGCGCGAGCGACAGAAGTCGAGGCGATGGGCGACTCACGCGGCGATCGCCTCCTGCAAGATCGCCCCGGAGGAGATATGCAGGCGTGTGACACCCGTGGCTCCGGATCCGGGCACATGGGCGAGGTCTGTGGTGGCCACAACGCTCTGCCCGCCAGCGCACAGCTCGTGTGAGAGTAGTTCTCGGCGCGTGATATCCAGCTCGCTCATGACATCGTCGAGCAACATCAGCGGCACGTGATCGCGCTCGCGCGCCAGCACCGAGCGCTCACTCAGCAGCAAGGCCAGTAGGGCCAGGCGCTGCTCGCCCTGCGATCCATATGAGCGCAGCTCGCGATCGTCGCGCAGGATCGCCAGCTCGTCGCGGTGAGGACCATAGGTCGAGAAGCCACGTTCGAGATCGCTCGGCAATCGTTGCTCCAACTCCGCTATGAACTCCCCCACGTCGGCGGCCTTTGAACGTGGACGGTACTCCAGCCGTGGTTCCCCACTCAATCCCAATTGGACAGCCCGTTCGACGAACGGGCCGGCGAGCATCGACACCACCATGGCACGGTCGTCGCGCAACTGGAGCGCGTGACGAGCCAGCTCCAGGTCCCAGGTCGGGAGTGTCGCGCGCGACACGCGCGACGCGCGTATGCCTGCGATCAGAGCGTTACGTTGAGCCAGCGCGCGCGCGTAATCACGGCGTGTCGCCGCACGCGGGGGCCACAGCGCCGCCACCAGTCGGTTGACGTGGGCACGGCGTGACGTCGGAGGCCCCTTGAGCAGCTCGAGGCGATCGGGCCAAAACACGCTCACGAGCGGTCTCTGCTCCACGTAGGCCAGATGCTCTACGGGAGCGCCGTCAGCTGTCATGTGCTTCGAGGACCCCGGCTGGAATCCAACGGTCAGCTCATGCGCGCGGTCTCCGTCGGTCAGGCGCACCATCACGCGTGTGGCCTGTGCTCCAAAACGCACCAGCTCGCGCTCGGCACGCGTGCGCTGAGAATAGCCAGTGCACCCGAAGTAGAGCGCCTCCAGCAGGTTCGACTTTCCGGCGCCGTTGGCGCCGTGGACGACAGTCAGCCCCTCCCCAAGATACGCCTCGGCCCGTGCGTAGGTGCGAAAGTCGCGCAAGTGCACGCTGAGGACTTGCATGAGATCACGTGCTCAACCTGATCGGCATGATGAGGTACACGAACCCACCGCCGTCGGGAGACTCAATTAGGCCCGGGCGCAGTGGGCTTATCAACTTCAGCAGAAGCTCATCGGACTCGACGCTTTCCAGCCCGTCGCGCAGGAACTCCGGGTTGAAGCCTATGTCGAACGGCTCGCCGGAGAATGGAACCGGCAGCGCCTCACTGGCCTCGCCGACATCCGGGGTCTGAGCGGAGACCGTCAGCTCGCCCTCACTGAAACTCAGACGCAACGGCGCGTTCTTCTGCGCCAGCAGGCTAACGCGCCGAACGACGTCGGCGATCTCAGTGCTAGCGAGGCGCAGTTCATGCTCGACCGTCTCGGGCAACAGCTGGCGATAGTTTGGGAACTGACCATCGATCAGCCTAGAGGAGAGCACAATCTGGCCGATCTCGAATACGACCTGGTTCTGGCCGACGCTGATCGTCAGCTCGGGCTCCTCAACTGACTGTGCGATGCGTGCCAGCTCCTGTAGAGCACGAGCCGGCACATTCGCCTCGATCGTGCCCTCGAGCGGGTGCTCCAGCGTCGCGTGCTTGACACTCAGCCGGTAGGAGTCCGTGGCGACCATTGTGAGCTCCTGCCCAGACGCGGAGATCAGCACACCGGTGAGGACCGGCCGTGTCTCATCTTTGGACGCCGAGCGCGACACCTGCAAGGCGGTATCGATGAACGCCTGTGTGGGCAATTTGACCCCAGTGTCAGCGTCTGGCGTGGGGAGCGTAGGGAAGTCCTCGGAACGCAGTGTGCGCAAGTGGAACTTGGAAGGACCGGAGATCAACTCGACATCCTGCTCTTGAGAACGGAGCTCGAGCGTGGCGGTTTGATCGGGAAGCGAGCGTGCCACGTCAAGTAGCAGGCGAGCAGGTAGTACTGATACCCCCGGAACCACTACCTCGGCGGTGAGCGGCACCTGCAGACCAACCTCCATGTCGGTGGCAAGCAATAGCGGCTGGGAACCCTCCGCGGAGATCATCACCCCGGAGAGAGCTTGTACTGACGCTCGCGACGAAGCAACGCGAGTAGCCGTCTGCAGCTGAGCCAGCAACTCATCAGTCGATAGGGAGAGCTTCACTTGTGCACCTTGTGTAGGTATATAGGTTTAGTAGTGGCTGTGGAGATGTGGATTGGCCTTGGTTGCTGAAGATCGTGGGAAGTGTCTGTTGAAATCTTGTGCCAAGCTGGGAAAGTGTTTCAAGCCGGTCGGTCACTAGAGCGTCGCGCTGAGACGTGCTCGCAGCTCTTCGACTGCCGTGCGAGACGCCGGATTGGCTGAGATGCGTTCCTGGGTGCGTCGCCAGGCGTGCAACACCGTCGTGTGGTCACGCCCTCCAAACTCTCTGCCGATCGCTGGCAATGATTCGTGGGTGAGCTCACGCGCTAGATACATAGCTACTTGTCTAGGCCAAGCGATACGAGCAGTGCGGGTGGACGAGAGCAATTCCTCCGGCGATAGCCCAAACTGCTCGCACGCGGCTGCCTTGATCTCACCGATCGAGCGTACCGGAGGGTCCGGGCTGGGATAGAGACCTTTGAGGACCTCGTTTGCGAGCTCCGCGTTCAATGGGCGGCCTGTGAGCGAGCTGAACGCTACGACTCTAATCAAGGCTCCCTCGAGCGCTCTGACATTGACAGTGATCCGCTTCGCGATCGTTTCCAGCGCCTGCGGGCCGGCAAACTCGATTCCGTCGTGCTGCGCGCGCTTGCGCAAAATCGCCAATCGGGTTGAGAGGTCGGGTGGGCGAATGTCAGCTACGAGCCCTGACTGAAAGCGCTCACGCAGTCTGTCTTCAAGTGCCTGCAGGTCGCTTGGCGGGCGATCTGAAGTGAGCACGATCTGGCTGCCGGCTTCATAGAGCGCGTTGAAGGTGTGGAAGAACTCCTCCTCTGTCTTCGTCTTACGCTCCAAGAACTGGACGTCGTCGATCAACAGAACGTCCACGTGGCGAAAACCGGCCTTGAACACATCAAGACGCTTCGATCCGAGCGCGCGCAGGAAGTCGTTTGTAAAAGACTCGCCGGTCGTGCTGCGCACGTGCAGACCGGGGTTGTAGGCGGTCATGAACGTAGCGATCGATCGCAGTAGATGCGTCTTACCGACACCGGGGGGCCCGCAGATGAACAGCGGGTTGTAGGCGTGCGCGGGAAGCTCGCTGACGGTGAGGGCCGCGGCGTGAGCGAGCCGGTTGGAGTCACCGATGACGAATTGATCGAAGGTCAGCTTGGGATTGCCGCAGACGGCGGTTGTGGGCTGTGCAGGCGTTGTGGCCGCTGCGGGTTGGCTGCCACGGCCGTCCTGCCGGCTCGAGCGTGCCTCGACGATGTTGACCGCGACATCCGGGCCCAACACAGCGGCTACGCATGCCTGTAGCGCTCGTCCAAAGCGCTCCCTGATCCATCCACAGGTTTGTGTGGGAGCCTCGACCGTGAGGCCCGTGGCCGTCAGATCCACCGCTCGAAGTGGCTCCAGCCATATGCGGTAGACAGGTTCGTCGACCATCTGTGAGAGCTCAGCTCTTATTTGGGTCCAGATGTGCTCGAGCTGGATACTCACGGCAGCGATGACCTTCTCCTTGTGGAGGAAAGCGGGCGGAAATCATTCGTGTGGGGCCCGCAGGAGGCCCGGTTGACCGAATATATCCGAGCCTGCCGGCTCGCGCTCGCACAGGTGCGCAGCTCACCGCAAATGGCGAGAAATTCCGTGCCCGTTGAGGAGGCGTGCGCGCGGACTGCCAGCGGGCAGGCGAGCTGGCCTTTATACTCGATCGTTCGGCGCAAGCCGGTCTACCGCGAGCGGCGCGACTGCTCGTGGTTGCGGCAGGAAAACGAGTGCGGCCGGAGAACATCAATCATGAAGCGGACCTACCAGCCTAAGAAACGCAAGCGAGCCCGTACGCACGGGTTTCGCGCCCGGATGCGCACTCGCGCAGGAAGACTCACGCTCAAGCGGCGGCGCAGCAAGGGACGCAAGCGCCTGTCCACGTAGCCCCTGGGCGCCGCGATGATGGGGCGATCACCTCGGCGCGGTAGGCGCCTCTCGCGCAGTGCGGAGTTCGAGCGGGTCTATCGTCAAGGCCGTTCGGTGTCCAACCGTCATCTCGTGCTCTACTCGTTTCCCAACGAGTCTGTGGACCGTCCGCGGCTTGGACTGTCGGTGTCGCGCAAGGTGGGCGGCGCCGTGGAGCGCAACCACGTCAAGCGCCTGCTGCGCGAAGCCTTCGACGGAGCGCAAGCCGAGCTGAGTGGAGGCCACGACATTGTTGTTGTCGCACGTCCGGAGGCTCGGGAGTTGGCTGAGCGCGAGGGGCTGGCGGGGATCGACGGCACGCTCGGGGAGCTACTGGGTCAAGCCGGCTTGCGCATGGGCGAGGGGGTCGGACCCGACACGCGTCGTGTTGTCGCCGATGCGCGGGTGGTACAGCCGTGATGACGGCGGTGGATGATTCACGTCGAGATCGCCTGAGTATCGCGTCCGCCGCCCGCGTGGTCGTATTGGCCCCGGTTGCGGCCTACCAGCGCTTGATCTCGCCGGCTTTGCCACGGCGCTGTAAGTACGAGCCTACGTGCTCGCGGTATGCGGTACAGGCTGTGCGTGAGTACGGCATACTGAGGGGCCTCGTGCTCGCGTCGTGGCGCCTGCTGAGGTGCAATCCGTGGAGCCACGGCGGGTATGACCCGGTCGAGGCCCAGCGGCTCTTCGAGGCCATCCACGGCCGCACATGGCGAGGAGCCCGGTCCTCGGGAAGTCGCACCCACGAGATCGATAGGCCATAGGGCAAGCTCTCCAAATGTTCATCTCCGCCAACGTCATCCAGGAAGCCTTTTCGCCACTGATCAGCGTGTTTCAGTCGATCTTGGTGTTCATCCACAACGACGTCGTGGGCGGTAGTTGGGGACTGGCGATCGTCTGCATGACGGTGCTCATCCGCGCCGTGATGGTGCCGTTGACGCTGAAGCAGTTCCGCTCGATGGGAGAACTGCAGCGTCTTGCTCCCGAGCTGAAGGCGCTCCAAGAGAAGTACAAAGACGACAAGCAGCGCCAGCAGCAGGAGATCATGAATTTCTACAAGGAACACAAAGTCAATCCGTTTGCCTCCTGCCTGCCGCTGCTGCTGCAGTTGCCTGTGTTCATCTCGTTGTTCTACATGCTCCGCACGGACCTCAAGAAGCACATCTGTGGGGCGAGCCTGGTGTCGCACTACAACACGCTGCATCACACGGCCATCGCCGGCGTGAGCGCCCTACCTTCCAAATACATCGAAGCGACCAGCTGCCAGACGGTGGATCCCGGCTCTGCCAGATTCCTGTTTCTGCCTGACATCACCGCCAAGGCGACCGGCGTCGCGCTGGTCGTGCTGCTGGTGCTCTATGTCGGCTCGCAGCTTGCCTCCACGATGATCATGTCGGCCACGGCCGACCCCACCCAGCGACGCCTGATGATGGCTCTGCCGCTGTTCTTCGTGATCATCCTCTACCGATATCCCGCGGGCCTGCTTGTGTACTGGGTGACGACGAATCTGTGGACGGTTGGTCAGGGCTACTTCGTGCGTCGCAGTATCGGCCCGCCCCCGACCGTGTCGCCAGGTAAGGGGTCGGCTTCCCCCAGTGGTGGGAGCTTGACAAATGGCAGGGCGAAGGGAGCGGGCGTAGCCAAGGGCGAACCCGCGCTCGCCGGGGCTGGTGTGGGCAGCACCCCACCCCCTCCTCCGCGTAAGAAGAAGAAGCGCTCCGGCAGGCGAAGATGAGCCAGGCAGAGGAGCTTCAGGAGGGGCGCGAGGATCCGAGGGACGTGCTGCGGGAGTTGCTTGAGGAAATCGTTGACAGCCTTGGTCTAGAGCTGGATGTCCAGATCGAAGAGTCCGATGGTGTGCTGAGGGGATCCGTGGAGGGGGAGGACGTCGGTTTGTTCATCGGCCGCCACGGACAGACAATCGATGCGGTGCAACACCTGGCGCAACGAATCGTGTTCCACGGACGCGCGCCGGACGCGCGCGTCGTGATCGACGCCGACGGCTACCGAGAGCGTCGTGCCGAGACCCTGCGCTCGATTGCACTCGACGCCGCCGATGAGTCGCTGAATTCCGGGCAGGCGGTAGAGCTCGATCCGATGCCCGCCTCTGAGCGACGCATCGTCCACGAATATCTACGCGAGCGCGACGATGTGAAGACCCACAGCGAGGGCGAGGAGCCCGAGCGGTATCTGATTGTGGCGCCCGTCGAGGCTTGACAACCACCCGAGTGTTTCACGGGAAACACTTTTGGATGGGATGACCGACCACGAGCCATCGCTGGATCGTCTGGGTGAGCGATATGGGCTGTCGGATGACCAGCTCGACCAGCTCGGGACGATCTTGACCGCATTGGCGCTGGACGAGCATGCGCCGACGAGCGTGCGCGAGCCCCTGCGTGCCGTTGACGTACACCTCGGCGACTCACTCGTGGCGCTTGGACTGGAGCTCGTGCGCAACGCCGGCCAGATCGTCGATATCGGCGCCGGCGCCGGCTTTCCTGGGCTGCCGCTGGCGGTGGCGCTTGCAGGTAGCAAAGTTGAGCTCGTGGAGAGTCAGGCGCGCAAGTGCGCGTTTATCGAGCGCGTGGTGGACGCTGCCGCGATCGAGAACGCTCAAGCGGTATGCGCCCGCGTGGAGGAGTGGCCAGAGGGCATCGCCGCGCACGATCTGGTGCTGGCGCGGGCGGTTGCTCCGCAGCCGATCGTGCTCGAGTACGCGGCGCCGCTGCTGCGTCTCGGCGGGGCGCTTGTGGACTGGCGCGGGCGGCGCGACCCGGAGGAGGAGCGGCTGGCGCTCGTCGCGGCCGAGTTGCTTGGGTTGGAGCGTGAGTCTGTCTGCCGTGTGGAGCCGTTTGAGGGAGTGCGCGACCACAGCCTTCACGTTTACCTGAAGGTGCGAGAGACACCGGACAGGTTCCCGCGCCGGGTTGGAATGGCCCGCAAGAAGCCACTTGCGAGATGAGCTGAAGCTCGCCCTGCACGCTGCGCTTCCCGCGGCTTGGCCGATCTTGCGCGCGCCCGGGCGACCTACAACCGCGATCGGCGCTAGCGTGCCGGCGACGATGGGAAAGGTTTACGCGATCACCAACCAAAAGGGGGGGGTGGGCAAGACCACGACGGCCGTGAATGTGGCCGCGTGTATTGCCGAGGCTGGGTATGAGACGCTGGTCATCGACGTCGATCCGCAGGCGAATGCCACCGTCGGGCTTGGCTTGGCTCGCTCACAGCTACCCGGACTGTATGAGCTTTTGGCCGGCGATAGCACACCAGCACAGGCGATCGTGGACAGTTCGATTGAGAACCTCAAGCTGCTTCCGGCGAGCCCTGGGCTGGCGGGCGCGAACGTAGAGTTGCCGCGTATCGACGCGTTCGAGCGGCGACTGCGAGAGGCGATTGAGCCGATCAGGGAAAGCTTTGAGTACATCGTGCTCGACTGTCCGCCGTCGCTCGGCCCGCTGACGGTCAGTGCGCTTGTGGCAGCCGACCGCGTGATCGTGCCGGTTCAGACCGAGTATTTCGCGCTGGAGGGTCTCGCTGGCCTGCTGGAGACACTCGCGCTCGTTCAGCGCGAGCTCAACCCACGACTGACGGTGGCGGGGATCTTGCTCACCATGCACGACAACAGGACAAGGCTAGCCCGCGACGTGGAGCGCGAGCTGCGTGAGCACTTCGCCGAGCTGGTGTTCGACACCGTTATTCCGCGCAACGTGAGGGTCGGAGAGGCGCCAAGCTATGGCTTGCCGGTGACCCATCACGATCCCCACAGCGCCGGCGCGACGGCATATTTCGAGTTGGCCAAGGAGGTGGCGGGGCGTGGTTAAGCAAAAGCGAGGCATGGGTCGCGGGCTAGAGGCGATCCTGAGCGTGTCGGGTGAGAAGCAGACAGCCGACGAGCTGCGTGAGCTTCCGGTGGAGCTGATCGTCGCCAATCCAAACCAGCCGCGCAGGCGCTTCGACGAGGACGCCCTAAACGCGCTCGCGGGCTCGCTCGGCGCGCGCGGCGTGTTGCAGCCGGTGCTCGTTAGACCTAGGCCGGGTGGAACTTACGAGCTGGTGGCCGGCGAGCGTCGCTGGCGGGCTGCGCAGATCGCGGGTCTGACCGAGATTCCGGCGCTCGTGCGCCCTCGTGACGACGCGGCCACGCTCGAATTGGCGCTGATTGAGAATATGGCGCGCGAGGATCTCAACCCGATCGAGGAGGCTCGTGCATGTGCGGCACTCGTCGAGGAGCTGGGACTGACCCGTGAGGAGGTCGGACGGCGCGTGGGACGCAGTCGCGTCGCGGTGTCGAACCTGTTGCGGCTGCTGGACCTGCCCGACGAGGCGATCGAGATGCTCGAGCAGGAGCAGTTGACTGAGGGTCACGGGCGGGGACTACTGTTGGCTGAAGATCACGGCGAGCGCCGGCGCCTCGCACGAGACGCGGTCCGCGAGGGTTGGTCGGTCCGCACCGTCGAAGCGCGCGCCAGGGAGGCCAATAAGGCAAAGGTGGCCGAGAGGGGAAAGCGTCGGTCGCGTTCAAAGCCCAATCTCCACCCCGATCAACAGGAGGCCGCTGCCACGATCGCAACAACGCTGGAAGAGGCTCTCGGGGCCGAGGTGCGTGTGCGCGCGGAGAAGAATGGATACCGCGCAGAGCTGTCGTTTGAGGGCCCAGAGGAGGCGCTCGAGCTCGTGCAGCGACTGCGTCCGCCCATCGGCGCGTGAGGCTCTGCGCCGGCGATGGGTGGACGCTAGAATCGGCGACCGCGGGCGATTAGCTCAGTTGGTTAGAGCGCTTCTCTGATAAGGAAGAGGTCCCTGGTTCGAATCCAGGATCGCCCATTGGAGGAATTGGCTGGAAAGCGTTATGGATACTGAGGTTCTGCGTCCGGCCGAGTTGATGGTCTCGGTCGCGGCGTTCGAAGATGCAGTGCGAAACGCGAAGCGCGGAGGCTTGCAGGTCCGCAAGGCGTCCAACCAGACGTTGGCGGCGTTCGGTGTCGAGTACGTCCAGAAGTACGCGAGCGTCGAGTTGGCGGCAGCGACACGAGCGACAAATCGCGTGCTCTGGAACCGATACGTTCTCCCGAGGCTCGGCAGCCGCCCAATGGTCGTGCTTGCGCACCAGCCGGAGATCGTGCAGGAGTTCAAGGCGGAGTTGGTTGCAGACGGTGTAGGCAATCCGACAATCAAGCGCACTCTGACAGTGCTCTCCGCCGCACTTGGAAAGGCGGTCGAGTGCAGCGCAATCCGCTTGAGATCGCCGACATGCTCGGCCACAGTCCGCAGGTGCTCTTCTCGACCTACGCCCATGTGATCGCCGAGCTTCGAGGTGCAGCCCCGATCTCAGCCGAGAAGCAAATCCGGGCCGCTCGTTCCCGCATCCATGACAGAGACGCCTGACGGCTCGCTTACGGCTCGGCGTCGAATTCGGCGAGCAAGCTCCCAAGCGGCACCGGCTCGATGCCCCGCTCACGGTCAGCGCGGGCCTCGGCGACCGCGCGACGCTCCTCCTCGGTCTCCGGCTCGTCGTCAAAGGGCGCAGCCTGAAGAGCCGCCAGCACCGGGTCCTTGGCGCGAGTCAGCAGGACCGCGGCGGCGTCCACGCTTTCGTCGGGCAGTTCGTCCACAAGGCGGTGCAGATCGGCTCGTGTCATCGCCGCAGGTTACGGTAGCGTCATGTCTATGAAGACGGCGGAGATCGTTGATCGCGCGGGGCGTCTGCTGGCGGATGCGGTACCGCCCGAATCGAAGGTGATCCTCTTTGGGTCGCGTGGCCGTGGCGATGCGACAGCCGACAGCGACTTCGATTTCCTTGTGATCGAGCCATCGGTTGAGAGCAAGCTGGAGGAGATAGTCCGCTTGCGCGACGCGCTAGACCCGCTCCCGGTCGCCGCTGACGTGATTGTCGCGACGCGTGCATACGTCGAAGAATGGGGAGACGTCCCGGGCACCATGTTGCATGACGCACTGGCGGAGGGACGTGTCCTCGCAGAAACGTGACTTGGGCGATGTCGCGGAGCGGTATGCGCGGAAGGCGCGCAGCGATGAGATCGCTCTTGAAAAGCTTGCCGTAGACGACGAGGTGCCAGATGACGTCATCGGTTTTCATGCCCAGCAAGCGGCCGAGAAGTTGTTGAAGGCGGCACTTGCCGGCAGTGGTGTTACGCCGCCTCGCATTCACGACATTCGACGGTTGGCGCGGTTGCTCGACGACGCTGGGTTGTCACCCCCTCAGGCAGTCAGCGATGCGCGCCGTCTTACACCATGGGCGGTCGAGTTCCGCTACGACATGCTTGACGAACAGCTAGATCGCAAGGGTGCGTGTGAGGCTGTCAACGAGATACGTGCGTGGGTTGACGGGCTGCTCGGCGAGTCCAAGCCGTGAGTCGAACGGACAGTCCCTGCCGAGGCTCTGGTAGCAAATTGGTAGCACGCAGAGGCCAGTCCTGACTTGGAAATGGCTTCAACAAGCCAGATCCTCGACTCCGAAGTCAATCCCTGATAAGGAAGAGGTCCCTGGTTCGAATCCGATCCCGACCGGCGCAGCCGACGTGGCGATCCTCTTCACGCACTATCTCAGCGGAGGAGCAGATCCAGGTGGCTCGCTCCCGCATTCATAACGAGGACGCCTGAGGGCGGTGGGATGGTTTCAGCGCTCAGCGGTCATACGCCCCGCCACGCGGCTTGACGGCCGTCACCACGATCACGCTGGCATCGGAGTCGAGACGGATGAGGGCTCGCCAATCGCCGACGCGCAGACGCCACTCGCCCGGCCGACCCTTGAGACTGCGCACATCGCCCGCAGGCAGGCGCTCAATGGCCGTAAGGATGCACTCTCGTTCGTTGCGGGGCAGCTTGTGCAGGGACTTCGCGGCAGCGGGCGCGATCACCGCGTCCCACTCAGGTAGTTCAGGCGTCAGCGTCAGGCTCCGCGCGCAACTCGGCTACCCCGACCGCCTCGCCTCGCTGGTAGGCCGCCCAGCCCTCCTCGGAAGCCGCTCGATCATCGCTGGTGTAGGGCTCGTCGTCAAGCGGCGCATGATTGAGCATCCAGGCAACCGGATCGCCCGAAGCGTCGGCCAGCGTGCGAAGCGCCGCTTGGGCTTCGTCGTCGTTCATCGTCTCAACGGCCTCGTGCAGGCGCTCCTTCACGGTCATGGCCTAAAGGTAGCATCGGGCTGCAAGACAACGAGCCGATCCCACCCTCGCAACCCAGCCCGCAGGACGATGGCTGGAGGCTCTCGTCGCGATGCCTTACAAGCCGCTTCCCATCGCGGCTGGCTTGAGGAGTTCGGTGTCTTGCTTCAAGCCGTGGGAGCCTTTGTGGCCTGATGTCCCATGCCGACGTTTTCGATCGGCACACACAGTATCTCCTTGCTGGCCCAAATTCGCTCGCGTGCAGAGCAACACCCTGGTCCAGCACGCTGGTCAGGGTGCCCCTCACTGGATTTCGAGCCCGAGCTCCTGCCGAAAAGTACGCGCGCCAACTGGTGTGAGACGGAGCGCGCGGGTGCCGGCTCGTCGGCTGACCCAGCCTGCGTCGAGCGATCTGTGTAGGAGGGCCGCTCCGACTGCCCCCGCGACATGGGGCCGTCGCTCACTCCAGTCCAGACAGCTCAGCGCCAAACCGCGTCTCGCTGTGTACAAAACCGTCGTGTCGATCCGGAGCGACGTGAGCCAACTCTCGCCGTCGGGCGTGAGGGAAAACGCATCAGACCCCGCCCGCAGGTAGCCACAGTCGATTAGCCTGTCGGTGATCGCGACCCCGAGCCGTCCAGCAAAGTGGTCGTAACAGCTACGGGCGAAGCGGATGTGTTGGGCGGCCTGAGAGCCCACGAGGGAATGTACGGGCGCGGGTAGGGCGAGGCGCTGTAGCGACTCCAGCACATGTGCAACCTCAACGCTGGCGAGACGGTAGTGGTGGGTTCGTCCGCTGCGGTGCCCGGCGACGAGGTTTACCTTGGCGAGTCGAGCGAGGTGAAGGCTTGCGGTGGCGGGCGAGACGGTGCCAAAGTGTGCGAGTTCGTTGACGGTTAGCTGTTCGTGGGCAAGGAGAGCGCTCAGCATGCTGGCTCGCGCGGGCTGACCGATAGCGGCGGCGACTGTCGCGATATCGGGGTCTGGTGGGTTCATGGTCGTGTGCCCTTCCTACTACCCGCTCATATTTTGATCCCACAACACTTTGATCGTCGTCAAGGTGTTTTGGAGATAGCTTACGGGCAATGCGCGAGCATTCAATCGGCGGCGACCAGGCGCTCACCCTGCTGCGCGCGTCAGAGGACAAACATCGCGGGCGGGGCCTGCCTGTCTTGTTCGTTCACGGGACGACCTTTCCATCCGAGCTGGCGAGCTTCTATCGGTTCGATGGGGAGTCCTGGTCAGACGCGCTCACCGACGCGGGCTTTGATGCCTGGGCGCTTGATTTCGCCGGTTATGGCCGCTCCGCGCGCTACCCCGAGATGGCGGCGGGTGCACCAGATGCCGCCCCGCCCCTTGGTCGTGTTCCTGCTGCCGCCGCGCAGATCGGCCGTGCCTGCGGCTACATGCGTGAGCAGACGGGGACTGGCCGCGTGTCGATCGTCGCCCACTCCTGGGGGACACTCGCCGCTGGACGCTACGCGGGGAGTCATCCCGAACAAGTCAAGCAGCTGGTGCTCTTCGGTCCGATCGCGCGGCGGGAAATCCTGGCTGAGGTCCCCAACCTCCCTGCCTATCGCAATGTGACACTGCAAGAGCAGTTTGACCGTTTCGTAGAGGACGTCCCCGACGGCCATCCCCCTGTACTGGAGGATTTTGATCGCTGGGCGGCGCGATACCTGGCCAGCGATCCCGACGCACACAGCCGCGAGTTGCCAAACGTGCGCATCCCCGCAGGACCAACCGCGGACATCGTTGGTGCGTGGGCTGGCTACTTTCCCTACGATCCCGGCTCAATTCGCGCTTCGGTGCTGATCGTCCGCGGACAGTGGGACAGCATCTGCAACCAATCTGATGCCAACTGGCTCACAGAGCGACTGAGCGCAGCAGCGGAGGTCTCGAACGTCGTGATCGAGCGAGGGTCCCTATCCACCTGGGAATCCGAGAAGGCGCTGGTTCGCTGGCGTACTCACGCTCTGCATCACGACGCACAACGGCAAGGACGCTTTGCGATCTTCGACGATTACCACCTGCGTGTGGGCGAGGTCGTCACAGACACCGATCATCCAGACCTCCCACAGACACGCTTGGATGTCACCCAGATCGGATCGGCGATAGCGGCTACGGTGACGGAAATTCCAACAGATAGCGACGGATTTGAGTCTCCACCGTTAAGTGGCGAGTGCATTGATGCCGAGTTGTACGTTCCGATAAACGATGCGACTGCGCGCCTTCTCCTCGCGCACTGGAAGGATGCCGACGCGGCAGCCGAATGGATCGCGAGGCGGCCGTCCGGATCTCGTCACCGTCAGGTCCGCATCATCAGGGACTACGGACTCCGCGACCGCACCGAGGCGCCCCAGTACTATCCGGATCTTGACGAGGTTCCAACGAGCACGTAGACACAATCTCCAGCCACAGCGACTTCGACTTCCTCGTGATCAGACCGGTGAGCTTTTACGCTTGAAGATGCCACCCGGCTACGTTTACGCCCGCCTCGACAGGCACGCAACCCCTGTTTTCCGGGGATCACCGGGGATCGCGTTCTTGTGACGGCAACTTCTTGGCGGCGCATCAGGTGAGCAGCGCGCCCGTCCGGCGCCCGCCGTGTCGCAGCTGTTCTCGTGTGCGCGTGTGCGTCTAAAACCGTAATGTGCGAGCAGGTCCCGTGCGACCTGGATCGCCAGCCTCGCCGTCTGGATGGCCGCTCAAGAGGAAACTCGTGGGATAGGGTTCGCGGATGCGTGTCGGCGCGAGCCGCATCCCCGACCTCGGGAACCTGCGTGCGGCACGGGCCGCGATGCTCGCCGTGGCTTTCTTGGTCTGTCTGTCGCTTGTGAGCACATCCCGAGCGCTCGCCGCTTCCGGGCGCGGCGCGGCCCTGACCGTCTCGGCCACGGGGCTGCCCGCCGGGCAGCCCGCTGACATCCTCATTCAAGGCCCAGGACTGCACCGTCAACTGAGCGGCGCGACGACACGTCTGCGGCTGCGTCAAGGGCGCTACGTCCTCACGGTCTCCCCGGTTCTGATCGCGCGGTCCAGCAGGGCTGTGCAGGCTCGCGCGACGGCTTACCCCGCGAAGCGCCGGATGATCGTGACGCTCAGAGGCTCCGCGAGCCGGTCTGTCACGGTCCGCTACGGCTCGATCGTGAACCCCGACGTTCGCCGCGCGCCGTCGGTACTCGCGCGCACGGGAGAACCAGACGCCCCGACCTCGATCGTGATTGCGGCCCGCTCTGGCAAGCCAGCCGTCGGGGCGATTCTCACCAGCGGCCCAACCACGACCCTGCCGATGGGACTCGTCGCGAAGGTCACCGCGGTCAAACAAACCGGCTCGACTCTGCACGTCTCGCTCGCGCCAGTCCCTGTCAGCGCGGTCGTGCCTGAGCTGTCCTTCACGGGAAGCCTGCCGCTCACCCCGGCCGCGGGCGCAGTCTCTGCAAGCGGCACTGGTTCGGCTCGACATGCGCGCTGCTCGGCAACGGAGGTATCGACTGCTGGGGAAGTGACGCAGCAGGCGAGCTCGGCAACGGCGTCTCGACGAACCTCGAATCCAACCCTACGCCCGTCGAGGTCGCGGGTGTCTCCACGGCCAGCCAGCTTGCCAGCGGCGAGCCGCGATGCGCGCTGCTGACAAGCGGCCGCATTGACTGCTGGGGCGTGGGCGACCTCGGGAACGGGGTCATCACGCCGACCGGCAAACCGACGACAGCGGTGACGGTGAGCGGAGTTACGGACGCGAAATCGGTAGCGGTCGGATCGCAGGATGCTGCGTGCGCGGCACTTGGCGGAGGAAGCGTCGAATGCTGGGGCAGCAACGAAACGGGCAGCCTCGGGAACGGCCGCAACGACCCACACGAAGAAGCGCTCACCCCGGCGCCCGTGCCAGGGCTCACGAACGCTGTGAGCGTCGCTGGCGCCTACGAGTTCTTCTGCGCCCTGCTCGCAAATGGGCACGTCGAGTGCTGGGGCGAAAACGAATTCGGGGAGCTCGGTGCCGGTCCAAGCGCCGGACACGAACTGTGCGCAGCCAGCCTCGAAAGGTACTGCAGCACTAGCCCACTCGAAGTGAGCGGAATCACGAACGCGACGGCGATCTCCGTAAGCACGACGCGGGGATGCGCGCTGCTGCAGACCCGGCAGGTCGAGTGCTGGGGCCAAGAAGCCAACGGTGTGCACGGCGAGGACAGTCCGGTCCCCGTCCCGATCGAAGGACTGTCCGGTGTGACCGCGATCTCCGTCGGCGTCTACGGGAACTGCGCCCTCCTCGAAAGTGGCAAGGTTCTCTGCTGGGGCGCCGGCGTATGGGGAGAATTCGGTAACGGCACCTTCTCGCCAAGCGCAACACCGGTAGCTGTGACCGGCATCGGGCCGGCGACCGCGATCACCGCCGGATTCGGGCAGGCTTGTGCGGTCCTCGCAGGCGGCGCGGTCGACTGCTGGGGTGGAGACTCACTCGGCCAACTCGGGAACGGCATCGGCGGAACAGAAGCACACGGCTACAGCGCGACGCCCGTCTCGGTCGCCGAAGTCGCCGGCTGATCGGCCATGCGCTGGCCTGCAATGAAGTCACCCGCAGCACGGCTCGCCGCATCGGACTGATCGCCGCACTCGCAGCGCCAGCCACCGCGCACGCAGAAACACCCGAACTCGTGCAAGGCGCCGCCGGATCTGTTCACTGAGCAGTTGGGCATCGATCTCAATGACCACGAGGGCCACACCACCCATGCTGTCGGCGGGCGCGTGAGAGCGAGCGGATAGAGGGCAAGCTCGTGTCCCGCTACCCCGCTCGTGGGATGACGCGATCTACCTGGACCGCTTCGCCGGAGTGGGTGTCTGGGTAGATGACGATCGCGGTGGGCGCTCCTCCAAACCACGAGTTCGTCTCGCCCTCGCCGACGAACTCGGCCGCGCGTTGTGAGCCGTCGCTTTGCATCACCCACACGGGTTGACCCTTGCGGAAGAGGCCGTCACCGATACTGGTCATAAGCAAACATGATTGCGCAACTGGGTCTGATCTAGGTCTGGCTTGCCGCTGGTTGTCGCGTCTCTATAGCCGTGCGGCCACCAGGCCAACGGCGAGCAGTGTTGTGCTCAGCGCGCACGCTCTCAACGCGCCCTCCAACGGCGCCGCGATTCGTGCGGCGTTGAGCTCCACGACGCGGCCGCTCTTCAGTCGCTGCTCGCCGTCAACCGAGGCGGTTCGTCGTCGTAGCTCCCGAACCGGTGTGCTCAACCGTCGTTGCGCGAGGCTCAACGCGAAGCACGCGCCTGCCACTAGGATCGCGTCGAGGCGCAGTTCGTTCGCGTTCACCCAAAACCCGGTCAACGCCGGGAACGCGCCCCATCCGAACGCGAACCACACGCCGGAGTGCAAGCGTCCGTCGAGCAGCTCCAAGTTGTAGCCAACGGCCAGCACCACGCCGGCTACCACAAACGCCAGCAGCGACAACGAGATCTCGAGCGCGCCGATCACCCCAATGGTCGCGGCGCCCGCGAGCGACAGCGTCGCGAGCGCGATCAGCGTGCGATCGGACACACGCGTGTCCAGCGGTCGGTCGTGGAGCTCGTCCAGCGCGTGCGCGGCCACACCCACACCCAGCAGGAAAGCCACCAGCGTCCATACCAGCCGGGATCCGTTGAAGTGTGGCGCTGCCGCCGCGCCGATCGCCACATAGCTGAGATGCCAGGCCGTGTAGGGCGGGTGCAGCAGCGTCAGAGCGTCACGCCACCCGCCCGGACGCAGCGCGTAAAACGCGGGGCGCTCAAGCCGGTTGGGCGTTGCCATCGGGATCCCACCCCTCCGCTGTCGCGGCGACTCGCCGTGACCCGTCGTGCGCTTTCACGGCGCTCGCCGGCTTGGACGCGCGCTTGGTACCAGACATGACCACGCCGCCGCCGAGGCTCATCGAGCGCGCCCGCACGTCCACGATGCCGGCGCGCTCCCACAACTCGATGACCCGCGCGATCGGGTGGCGCTCGTAGAAGTCGGGGATGCTGTCGGCCAGAAACCGTCCTGTGTGCGCCCACTCACGTGACACCAGCCGCCCGAGTGTTGGCAGCCCCAAGCGCGTGTACAGTCGCCACGCCGAGCGCCACACCGCGCGGGGCGGCACAGCGAACTCGAGCGAGGCGATCCGTCCGCCGGGCCTGAGGACCCGCGCCAGCTCGATCATCGTGGCGAGCGGATCGTTGACGTAGCGCAGCAGGTAGGTGAACGTCAAGTGGTCAAACTGCTCGGCGCCGAACGGCAGTCGCTCTGCTTCGCCGCGCACCAGCGACACGCGTTGCGCGAGCCGCGCGTCATCCGCGAGCCGGGCCTGTGCCTGAACGAGCATCGCCGGGCTTTGATCGAGTCCCACCACCTCGCACCCATAACGCCGCACGAGCTCCCGGGCCACGAGCCCCGTGCCGGTCGCCACGTCGAGCACACGATCGCTCGCCTGTGCCTGCACCGCCTCCACCATCGCCCGTCGCCAGCGTGGGTCCTGGCCAAAGCTCAACACAGCTGCCACGCGGTCGTAGTGGTGGGGCAGCGGAGCGAACAGCGCCAGCGCCTCGCGCTTGCGCGTGGTGGGCGCATCCGCTTGCGGTCCGCTCACGGTGAGTCCTCGCAATGGCCCATACCCAGCAGCATGCTCGTTTGTCGCCCTCCGCGCAAGGCCGGCAACATTGCGGTCAAGGAGAGACGGGAGCAGCGATGAGCTCGCAAGAGATGTCACAGATGTCCATTTGCGCTAAGGCAACGCTCGCTCGATGCCGATGGGGCAGTGATCGAGATGTTTAGCCGCCCGATGCCCTCCAACCATTCGCTTCTCGCCCGCTCGCCGCGCAAGCTCGCTCTGAGCGGGAGCCTTGTGCTGGTGGCCTTGCTGGTCATGGCACTCACGCTGTTTGCCAGCTCGGCGCTTGCGATGGTGACCGAAGTCGAAGGCCATTCCTACGGAGTTACGCCGCGCAGTATCGATCTGACTGCACCTAATGCGCAAGCTGCGGACGACTTTCGAGATTCGCATGGCCATGCAGTCGTTCAGTCGAGCAATGTCTACGCTATCTACTGGGATCCGACGAAGTACGACTATCACGGGGATTGGCAGCACGACATCGATGGTTTTCTCAACGATGTTGGCACCGAGAGCGGCTCGCTCTCCAACGTGTTGGCAGTTGACTCCCAGTACGTAGACAAGACCAACCACCGAGCTGGTTACAGCGTCATATTTCGTGGGGCCTATACCGACACCGACGCCTACCCGACAGCGGACTGCGCCGCGCCTGCGCCTTTTGTGGGCTACGGATCGATCACAAGAACGTGCCTGACCGATGCCGAGATACAAACAGAGCTAAAGAGCTTCATCTCGCAACACAAACTCCAGACTGGCATGAACGCGATCTTCTACATGCTCACACCGCCTGGGATTAATGTTTGCCTTGACGGTGGCGGCCCCACCGGTCATTGCTCCGATTATGTCAAGTCGTCACAAGCCAGCTATGAAGCGAGCTTTTGCAGCTATCACAACTTCATAAATCCCGACAGCGCCCCTGAAGGTGACGCCAGTACGATCCTCTATGCGGTCGTGCCGTGGATTGCCGGAAATCTGGGCGACGATGAATCGTCGCAGGAAAACGATGCCTATCCCTGCCAGGATGGTGGATGGGACCCGGCAAAGAATGGAGAGGAACAAGAGCATACCAAGCCAAAGACCGCGCTTGAAGAAAAGTCCGAAGAAGAAGCCTTTGAAAAGATGGACGAGGCTGAAAAGGAAAAGGAGGAAGAAACGAAAAGGCTCGACCTCACCGGACCCCATCAGCAGGAGCCAAACCAGATCGGACTTGGCCCGGATGGTCGCCACGACACGGGACTGGCCGACCTGATTATTAACCAGATTGCGGTCGAGCAGCAGAATGTCACCACCGACCCCCTTCTGGACGGATGGCAGGGAGAAGTTACGGAAGAGGTTAGTGGAGTCACGGTCAGTAAGAACCTAGAGCTGATGGATCTATGTCGCAACTTCTTTGAGGTGGCTGGGGGCGGCACAGAAGCGGCACAAGAAAACACAAATGCTGGCACCCTCTTCAATCAGATGATTGACGGCGGCAGCTATTATCTCAACGATACCTTTAATCTAGCCGCACGTGAACTTAATTACCCTGGTGTGCCATGTCTGACCGGGGTAAATCTGGTCCCACAGTTTACTGCTCCGAATACCGTAAACACAAATGAACTTGTTGGTTTTGATGGAATGGAGTCAGATATAACGCTAGATGCCGGTGTGAGCTACTCTTCGACAGGAGAACAAAAACCCGCCTACTCTACCTTTACATGGAATTTTGGCGACGGAACACCGCCCATCTCGGGCTCGGCGCCGGGCGCGCCGTCGGTGGACTCTCCAGGTGTCTCGCCATGTGCTGCTCCGTGGGAAGCGCCGTGCGCGGCGAGCACCTACCACTCCTATCAATACGGTGGAACCTACAACGTGACGCTGACTGTCACCGACGTGGGCGGCAACACGGCAAGCGTCACAGAGCCGCTCACGGTTGACGGACCACCGGCTCCCCCACCGACGCCCACCCCGACGCCCACGCCCACCCCTTCGAGCACGCCGTCCAGCGCCGCGTCTTCGGGAGCCGGCGGCTCCACGGGCTCGGGCGGCGGCTCGTCGCAGGGTCAAACGGGCACCAGCTCGTCCGTTCCCGCGCCCGTCGTCACGGCCTCGGTGGCCTCGACATCGCTGAAGAAGGTCAAGAGCAGCGGACTCGCCGTGCACTACACCGTCAACGAGCAGGTGGCAGGCAGCGTGCAGGTTCTGCTGGAAAGCGCCACCGCCAAACGCCTCGGCATCCACGGACCGCTCGCGACCGGCCTCGCAAAGGGCTCGCCCAGCTCGATCGTGATCGGCACGGCGGTGCTTGTCACCACAAAAGCTGGCCAGGGCACGATCCGCGTCAAGTTCTCCTCGCGCACAGCCGAACAAATGGTGCGCAGCCACAAACTGAAGCTCACACTGCGTCTCGTCGTGCGCAACGCGTCGCGCCAGAGCCCGCGCACGACGACGGTGCTGAGCACGGTCGTGTTGACCAGCTAGAACCGCCGGCCGATCGCGCCCGACCAGCGCGCGTTCATTGTGAAGCTGAACCGCCGACCGATCGCGCCCGACCGGCGCGCGTTCATTGTGAAAGACCTTCTAAGTCAGGTTGAGCCGGCCGGCCTCTACAGCCCCGGGGGGTGGCGCACGGCGTAGCCTTCCAGTGGGGGCTGGGACACGAGCCAGCGTGACGCGTAGGGCCCGCTGCGCCCCGCGGTGTCGAACCACACGCCGTCCACGTCCATGAACGTGTGGCCGGCGTTGGCGTAGATCGTGATCCAGCGACCCGGGCCCGGTTCGCCCCATTTGGCTAGGTCGCCCGACACGAGTGGCGCGCTCAACAGGCCGCCGGCCGCCAGCGCGTAGCTCACCGAGCCTGAGCAGTCATAGCCGTTGGCGACAAACGACGCGTGGCCGCCGCCCCAGATGTAGGGAAAGTCGGCGATCGCGTTGCCGCCGGCGATCACCCGCTGTACGGCTTCGGGAACGTTTGTGGGGATCGGGATCGTGCCGTTGCCGCCGACCGAGAAGCCTCCCGCTACCGGCGTGAGCACGCGGCTCTGCGCGGCGCGTTCCTGGGCCTTGACGTGTTCCTCTTCGCCGAGCTCCTTGCGTATTTCCGCATCAGACGCGGCGCCGGGGGCGACCGCCGCTTCGGCCGCCACGCTCGGTGTGGACGCGGCTCGGTGGTGCACCGACGCCGGCAATGGGAAGCTTTTGGATTCTTCGGGGTCGCGCACCTCGGCGACCGTGACCGCGGCGCCGGGGCTGACGGTTGCCGCGCCCGTTGCGCCCGTTGCGTTGGCGGCGTGTGGGTCGGCCGTGGCTCCCCGTTTGACGGGCTTGTTGGCGCGCGCGCCGCGCGCGACGTTTGTGTGCGGCGTCGCGCCCGTCGAGCTTGCCGTGGCCGAGCTTCTGAGGGCGCGTGTGTTCGCCGCGCGCGGCGTCGCGGAATGTGCGCCGCCGTGGCCCAACAACAATGCAACGGCGACGAGCGCGGCCAGCGCGCACGCCGCTACGCCCGCAAGCGCGTAACGCGATCGCGGCAGGTTTCTTCGCGAGTCCGGTTGGACCGTTGTGTTTGACCCGATGCTCACCCTCCAACAGGCTAGCGCCGCCCGTCGCGTGTGCGCACCGATCGTGTTGGGTCGAGCAGCGATCTGGGCGTCCGCGCCGCGCGTGGCTGCAGCTGGGAACACAACCGGGGTCGAGCAGTGATCTGGGCGTCCGCACCGCGCGTGGTCGTCGCTGGAATACAACTGGGGTCGAGCCGTGGCGTTGTTGTGTCCGCGCGCGCGCCGGCAAGCAGTGTCGGTCCGACGTCGCCTTAGATACTCTGGTGAGATGCCCGCACAGGAAACTGCCGTGGACGTTGGACCCGGCAGCGCTGCGCAGCGCGCTCAGGCGCGTGCGCATGTGCGGTTGCTGCACGGTATGCGTCGCCCCGCCAACTGGCTGCAGTTGATCCGTTTCGCGATGGTCGGGGGCGTGGGGTTCGTCCTCAACCTCGCCGTGTACGCGTTGTTGGTGCACGCGCTGAGCGTCCCCTACCAGATCGCGGCAGTGCTGGCGTGGCTGGTCGCGGTGCTCAACAACTTCGTGCTCAACCGTCACTGGACGTTCGACGCGTCCGCGGGCCAGGTCCGCTTTCAGGCGATCCGTTTCTTCGTGGTGAGCGCGGTTGCGTTCGCGTTTGGCCTCGTGCTGCTGACTGTGTTTGTGGAAGCGGGCGGTATCGCCAAGGTGCCCGCGCAGGCGCTCGCGGTGGCGGCCTCGACGCCGCTGAACTTCCTCGGCAACAAGCTCTGGAGCTTCCGGATGCGCCACTGAGGAGACTCCGCGCGCAGGCCGACAGGCCGGGCCGGATGCTCGGTGGGCACCTATACTCTGGATCTCCCCTTTGGAGGAATGTCGTGCAGGAGATGGTCATCTACGGCGTGAGCTTCGACATGGTCGGCAAGCAGCCGATAGTGCTGCTGAAGACGGTTGACGGCAACAAGTTTCTGCCGATCTGGATCGGACACCCCGAGGCCGCGTCGATCTTGATGAAGCTACAGGGCGCGAGCACCCCGCGGCCGATGACCCACGACCTGCTGTGCGAGATGCTGGGCGAGCTCGATGTCAAGTGCACGCAGGTGTCGGTCACCGAGCTGCGCGAGAACACGTTCTTCGCGTCGATCACGCTCAGCGTGAACGGACGCGAGATGGAGATCGACTCGCGCCCCAGCGACGCGATCGCCCTCGCGGTGCGCGCCGGCGCGCCGATCTTCGCGGCTGAGGAGGTGATCGCCGAGTCGGCGATCGAGTTTGAGCACAACGTCGAGGAGTCCGAGGACGTGGTCGAGCGCTTCAAGGAGTTCCTCGACGAGGTCACCCCCGAGGACTTCGCCGCCGGGGACTCGTGAGCGGTAACGCTGTTCCGGACAGCACATGTGCTGTCCGGCGGTAACGCACATGTGCGTTACCGAGACACGCCACATGTGGCGTGTCTACCGGTAGGCGCATGCGCCTACCGGCGACCCCGTACATGTACGGGGTCGCACTACCCCTTCAAGGCTCAGCTGCTGCGCCGCTCTGCTTTGCGCGCCGCGCGCCTGGGCAGCTCCACGACCTGCGCCAACCCTGGATCGTCTTGTGGTGGTTGTGCGTCGGCCACGGCCGGCTCGGCGCCGGTGAGCGTGCCAAACAACCCCACCTGCTCACGCACGACCTTGCCGATCCGCCTGATCGCCTCGCGGATGTCCTCCTCGGGCACGCCCGCGAAGTTCAGTCGCATCGAGGACGCGCCGCGACCGTCGAGGTAGGCGGCGCGGCCGGGCACAAACGCGACCCCCTCGCTCTCCAGTGCGCGCGCCAGCAGGTCGGTAGTGTCGATGTAGTCGGGCAGCGTCGCCCACACAAACAGGCCGCCCTGCGGCTTGGTCCAGCGTGCCGCTGGGCCGAAGTGCTCGCCGAGCGCCTCCAGCATCGCGTCGCGGCGTGCGCGATAGAGCACCTTCAGCGACTCCAGGTGCGCCAGCCACCCCGGAGGAGATGCGCCGCCGCGCTCTTCGAAATAGGCGGCCACGAATAGCTGTGTGACAGGCGAGGAACACAGATCGGCGCCCTGCTTGCAGAGGTTCAGCTTCTCCAGCACCGGCCGTGGCGCCACCGCCCACCCCAAGCGCACACCCGGAGAGAGGATCTTCGAGAAGGTCCCGAGATACACCACGAAATCCGACGCCCCCCCGCGTTTCGCGGCGAGCGCGTCCAGCGAGTGCAACGTGGGCAACGGGTCCCCCTCGTAGCGCAGCAGCCCGTATGGGTTGTCCTCGAGCACCAGCAGCTCGCGCGCGCGCGCCACCTCCACGAGGCGTCGCCGGCGCGCCAGCGACATCGTGACCCCGGCGGGGTTTTGGAAGTTAGGGATCGTGTAGATCAGCTTCGGCCTGCGCCCTTCGGCCTGAAGACGGTCGAGCGTGGTCTCCAGCTCGTCGATCGGCATGCCGTCTGCGTCCATCTCGATCTGCACTACGTTCGCCTGGTAGGCATCGAACGTGGGCACCGCGCCGGGATACGTCGGCGCCTCCGCCACGATCGTGTCGCCGGGGTCGATCAACGCCTTGCACATCAAGTCGATCACCTGCTGGCCGCCGGTCGTGACCAACACCTCGTCGGGGTCCACCGACGTGCCTTCGGCGGCCATCACCTGCACGACGCAGTCCACCGTGCACGCCATGCCCTCCGTCGGGCCGTACTGGAGCGCTCTCGCCGTGGACTCCGCGGCGACCTTCGACATCAGCTTCGCGTACAGCTCCGGCGGGAACGTGCGCGTCTCCGGCAGCCCGCCCGCCAACGAGATCACCTCGGGGCGTTCGGTGAGCGACATCATGTCGCGCATCGCCGACGAACGCATGCCCCATGTACGCGTCGCAAACAGGGTTTCGTAGCGCGCTAGTTCGTGGGCCGTGGGACGCGCCCGCTTGGCCCCCGCCATGGTGGGCCCGCCTGTGTCCCGAGATCGGGTGTCTCCGGCGATGGGGGGCTCGCCCGTGTCCCGCGATGGGGTGTTTCCCGCGATGGGCGGCTCGCCCGTGTCCCGCGGTGGGGTGTCTCCCCTGATGGAGGGCTCGCCTGCGCCCTGCGATGGGGTGTCTCCCCTGATGGGCGGCTCGCCCGTGTCCCGCGATGGGGTGTCTCCCGCGATGGGGGGCTCGCCGTCGCGGGAGGGGTCGTCTATCGTCATGGCGGCTTTCAAGGTAGCGCACAGTCCAAACGTTCACATCTCCTGCAACGATCACACCTGTCGCGAGGATCACACCTACTTCAAATGACCACTTCCGCAATGTCCGCAGCTACCGCAACGATCGCATCTGCGTCGTGAACGGTCTCTTCTTCTACATCGGTCTCGGTGTGGGTCTCGCGGCGGCCTGCGGGTTGCGCCCGTTTCTGCCGCTGCTGCTCGCCGGCGCGCTCGCGTCCAGCGGCGTGCTGGGTGTGCACTTCAACCACGGTGCCTTCACCTTCCTGGAAGCCGACTGGTGGCTGCTGGCCGTTGTCGTCGCGCTCGCGCTCGCCTACGCACTGCAGATGCTGCTTGGCCTCGCGCCCACGCTGGATCCTGGCGAGCGCTCCTCGCGCCCCACCCCACTCGCCGCGTCGCTCGCCGGTCTGGGATTGGCCGGTGGCGCACTTCTCTTTGCCGGCACGCTCGCCGCGCACGGCGATGCCTCGTGGCCCGGGATTCTCGGTGGATTGCTGGCGGCCGGGCTCGCGCAGCGGGCGTCTGGACCGACGATCGCACGCGCCCGCACGCGCCTGCCCGACCGCGGCGCGCGCGAAGCGCTGACGGTGTATCTCGACTCAGCGTCGCTGCTGCTGGCTGCGTTGGTCGCGCTGGCGCATCCGCTCGGATATGTAGCGCTCGTGCTGCTGGCGTGGTTCGTGTGGCGGATGCGCGCACGCTCGGACGAGAAGTACGCAGGCCTGCGGATCCTGCGCCGCTGATGAGGGGTCGCAGCGGGGTAGCAATGCTCTAAATCGACTGCATACACTTTACAAAATGAAGTGTATGCAGTCGGGAAAACGTATGCGACACCGCCGCCGCCAGCCTCCTCAGCCCATAGACACTCGCCCACACGCGGACCCGCACCGCTGATGTTGGCCCGCAAGCTCGTGCTGTGCGTGATCGACGCGCTGGCGCCGGCGCAATTGGAGCGCACCGTGGCGGCCGGCGAAGCTCCAACGCTCGCCGCGTTGATTGAGCGCGGTCTCTACGTGCCAGATTGCGTGGCGGCGTTTCCGTCGGTGACCCCCGTGTGCGCCGCGTCGATCGTCACAGGGGTGTGGCAGGACCGTCACGAAATCCCCGGCATGTGCTGGTATCACCGCGGCGAGCAGCGCTATATCGAGTACGGCTCCAGCTTTCGCGCCTCTCAGCGGGTCGGGCTGACCCGCCAGCTGACCGACACCGTCTACAACATGAACGGCGCGCACCTCTCGCGGCGCACGCCCACCGTGTTTGAGCTGCTCGACGACGCCGGCGTGCGCACGGCGGGCACCACCTACCTGATGTACCGCGGTCGCCACCGCCACGAGCCGCGGCGCGATTCCGCGCTCACGCGGATCGCCTCAACCGTGCTGCGCAACCCGGTGATGGGCCCGCGCGAGCTGTTCTACGCCGACATTTTCGCGAGTCGCCGCACCGACTGCCGCTCGACGCTCGGCATGCCGGGTGTGCGCGACCAGCATTCCGGCTGCGTGGGCGCGTATCTGCTCGAACACGACCTGTGCGACTTCCTGCTGCTGTCGCTGCCCGACAACGACTGGCACTCCCACCGCGCGGGCCCCGCTGGTCAAGTGCGTTCGATCGCGCTCGCCGACGTGCAGCTAGCGCGCGTCATAAACGCCGCCGGCGGGCTCGACGAGTTCCTCGCCGCGCACGCGCTGATCGTGATGGCCGACCACTCTCAAGCGCCCGTCAGCGCGGCGATCGACGTGGCCGACGCGCTCACGGAGCTGGGGGTACTGGCTCCTGGCGTGCGCGCGCATTGGCGCTCCACCCAGCCACACGGCGAGGACAGACGGCCCGTGCGCCCCGGTACCGAAGCTCACGGCGAGCTGCCTCAGATCGCGGTTTGCCCGTCCCAGCGCGCCGCGATGGTGTATCTGCTCGACGAGCACGCCCCCGCTCGGCTGCGCGCCGAGCTGGCCCGCCGGGCGCTGGAGATCGACGGAGCCGAGCTGGTGATGTGGCTCGAACGCGACGCCCACGGCGCGGCGCTGGAGGGGGTCATCACGAGCCGCGGTCTCGGACAGCTGCGCTTCTGTCCGGACGGCGACGTCGAGGATCCGCGCGGCCGTGCTTGGAGCGTCGAAGGGGATCTCGGAGTGCTCGACGCCAGCGTTCACGACGGCGTCCTGCACGCGCCCGATCACCCCGACGCGCTGGACCGCGTGTGGTCGGCGCTCACCTGCCCGACCTCGGGCGACGTGCTGCTGTCGGCGGCGCCCGGCCGTGAGTTCGCCGACCTGGGCGGCCAGGCGCACGTCGGCGGTGGCTCGCACGGGTCGCTGCGCGCGGAAGACTCGCTCGGCACGCTGATCGTGTGCGGCACGCAGGACGCCCATCCGCCCACTGGCGTTTGCGCTGGACAACGCTCGGAGCAGTGGGCGATCCGTGACGTGGCTGCGCTCATAGAGAACCATTTCAATGTGCGCTCGCGCTGAGGCCTGGGGCGCGCGCCGTCAATGCGCCGGTACCCTCGCTGGATGCCCTACCGCCGCGCGCTGGCCGCGTGCCTGACGGCGTTTGCGCTCGCTGGAGCGACTCCGACGCTCGCCGCGACCAAACATCGCGCCACATCGACAGCCACAACGGAATCGACGGCGACCGTCGTTTTCAAAGGCTCCGCGTCCGCGCGCACGTTGAGCTCAGCCACGACCGCCACCAACCCGGAAACGCCGATCCCCGTCCCGGATTCCAACACACCGCCGGCCGGCCGTCACCTATCGGCCGACCAGGTGCTCGAAATCGCGGACGCGCTGCCGAAGATGCGCGCGGTGCGCGCTCACTTCCGAGGCTCCTACGGCGACCCCTATTTGAAGGGTCTTGGACGCTGGCAGGTGAGCTATTTCTCCAGACAGAGCAAGGAGATCGGCCAGGTCATCATCGCCGACCGCGACGGCCGTGTGCTGGAACAGTGGACGGGGTTCCAGATCGCGTGGTCGATGGCGCGCGGCTATCCCGGAGCGTTCGGTAGACACGTCAACGCGCTCTACATCTGGATTCCCCTGTGCGTGCTGTTCTTCGTGCCGTTCTTCGACTGGCGCAAACCGCTGCGATTGCTGCACCTCGACCTGCTCGTGCTGCTGTCGTTCTCGGTGTCGCTCGCGTTCTTCAACCACGCCCACATCTACGCGTCCACACCGCTGGTGTATCCACCGCTCGTGTACCTGCTCGCGCGAATGCTGGCGCTCGCGCGCATCGGTCGCCGTCCGCGAGGCCCCGAGACGAGCGGATCGGAAGCAGAGCCACACACACACAACTCGCTCGCCGACCTCGCCCGTCCCAACGGCGTCGGCACGCTCCCCCCGCCACTCACTCCAGGCCCCGGCGTCGGCACGCTTCCCCCGCCGCTCGCCCCACGCCCCGGCGTTGGCGCGCTCCCCCCGCGACTCACCCCACGCCCCGGCGTCGGCACGCTTCCCCCGCCGCTCGCCCCACGCCCCGGCGTTGGCGCGCTCCCCCCGCGACTGACCCCACGCCCCGGCGTCCCCACGAAGCCGCTGCGTCTGCTCGTGCCGACGCCCTATCTGGCCGTCGGCGTCGTGTTCCTGCTCGGCTTTCGGATCGCGCTGAACGTCACCGACTCGAACGTGATCGACGTCGGCTACGCGGGCGTGATCGGAGCCCAGCGGATCGCCACCGGTCAGCCGCTGTACGGCGGCTGGCCGGCCGAAAACGAACACGGCGACACCTACGGTCCGGTCAACTACGAGACCTACTTGCCCTTCCAGCAGACGCTCGGCTGGAGCGGACACTGGGATGAGCTGCCCGCCGCGCACGGCGCCGCGATCCTGTTCGATCTGCTTGCCGTCGGTCTGTTGTTCCTGCTCGGACGACGCGCGCGCGGCCCGGGACTTGGGGTCGCGCTCGCCTACGCGTGGGTGTCCTACCCGTTCACGCTGTACGCCCTGGAGAGCAACTCCAACGACTCGCTCGTGGCTGTGTTCGTGCTCGGCGCGCTGCTGGTCGCCACATCGCCGCCGGCGCGCGGCGCGTTCGCCGCGCTGGCGGGCCTCGCTAAGTTCGCGCCGCTCGCGCTCGCGCCGCTGCTGTGCACCCACGGGCTCGGCGGGCTGTCGCCGTGGCGGCGCGCGCGCGCGGTGTCGCTGTTCGCGCTCGCCTTCCTTCTCACCGCGGCGCTCGTGTCGATCCCGGCGCTCGCGCACGACTCGCTGCACACGATCTTCGAGCGCACCCTGGCCTACCAGGACAACCGCGAATCGCCCTTTTCGATCTGGGGTCTGTACCGCGGCTCACCTCCCTCCGCCGTGCCGGCTCTCGAATACGCGCAGGCCGCTGTGCAGGGTGCCGCGCTCGCGTTGGCCGTGGCGCTTGCGTTCCTGCCTCGCCGCGCCGACACGGTCGGCCTGGCCGCCGCCGCAGCCGCTGTGCTGATCGCGGTGCAGCTTGGCATCGACCACTGGTTCTACCTCTACATCCCGTGGTTCTTCGCCGTAGCGATCTTTGCCCTATTGGGCCAATTCAGCTGGCCGGGGAGCTCGGATCGGGTCGCGCCATCAGAATCTGCTCGATCGAGTCAGCTCGCAGCGGCCTAGAGCAGCGCACCAGCACGCCCATCAACCACGGGTCCTCCTTGGAGGTCTCGAAGCGCACCGGCATCTGCGTGAGGAGCGCCTCGACGGCCTGCTCGCGCTTGACGCCGATCACACCGCCGCGCGGGCCGGTCATCCCCACATCGGTGATGTACGCGGTCCCGCCCGGCAGCACACGCGCGTCGGCTGTGGGCACGTGCGTGTGGGTCCCCACGACCGCGGTCACGCGTCCGTCGAGCAGCCATCCGAGCGCCACCTTCTCGCTGGTCGCCTCGGCGTGCATATCCACCAGCACGTGGTCCACGCTGCCGAGCTCGCGCAGCGCCGGATCGATCTCGGTAAACGCCGAGCGGCCCGCCTTCAAGAACAGGTTGCCGCTCAGGTTCACCACGCCGAGCTTGACCCCATCTTTCTCGACGACGCACACACCGTGCCCCGGCTGTCCGCGCAGGTAGTTAAACGGCCGCACGATTCGCTCCTGGGTGTCCAGATACGAGTAGATCTCACGGCGATGGTAGGCGTGGTTGCCGAGCGTGATCGCGTTGACGCCGTTGCGCAATAGCTCGTTGGCGACCTTTGGGGTGATCCCCAGGCCGCCCGCCACGTTCTCGCCGTTGACGACCACAAACGTCGGGGAGTGGCGCTCACGCAGGATCGGCAGGCATTCGAGCAGCGTGTGGCGACCGATGCTGCCGACGAGATCGCCCACGAACAGGATGCTCACTTCCCGCGATGTCACCGTCCGACCCGCCTCGCGCTCAGCAATACTCTGCCCATCGAACCTCCGGAGGCAAAGCCGCCGACCGCGACCGAGCATGAGCTCGTCGAGTCCCCCGAGAGGGTCACCGCCGAGCCGCCGCGCGTGATCGTGCCGCGCTGGGTGCAGCTCGTGCTGCTGCCGGTATCGCTGCTCACGCTGTGGGTGTTCGCCAGGGCGGCGGGCAAGGTCCTGTTGATCTTCGTCGTAGCGGCGGTCATAGCGCTCATCCTGAACCCACTCGTCGCCTTCCTCCAGCAGCGCACACGAGTGGCGCGTGGGTTGGCGGTGCTGGCCGTGTACCTAGCATTCTTCCTGACGCTCACCGGTGTTGGCTTCCTGCTGGCCAACCCGATCGCGAACCAGGTTCGCACGTTCACCCACAATCTGCCCCATATCGTTGACGAAGCCAACAACCAGATCGAAAGCTTTCAGGCTTATTTGAACAAACACGGCATCCACGCCAAACTCGTGAGCCAGGGCAAGACGGCGTTGCAGACGCTCGAGGACAAGGTCTCCAAGAGCGCGGGCAAGCTCACATCATTCGTCGGCGCGCTGCTCTCCGAAGCGGCCGGCGCGCTGGTCGATCTCGTGCTGGTGTTCGTGCTGTCGGTCTACATGCTCCTCTACGGCCAGTCGGTCGGCAAGCTCGTGCGTCAGGCTATGCCTCCCGGTGACGGCACGCCGGCCGACGATTATCCGACGCTCGCCCAACACGCCGTGTCGCGCTATGTCGGTGGGCAACTCCTGTTCAGCCTCGTGATGGGCACTTCCACGGGTCTGGCGCTCTATCTGTTTGGCGTGCTGGGGATCTTCCCCGACGGCCGCAGCTACGCGCTGGCCTTCGCTGTGTTCTACGGCGTGATGGAGCTGGTGCCCTACATCGGTCCGCTGCTGGGCGCGATCCCGCCGGTCCTGCTGGCGCTATTCACCGACCCGATCACCGCACTGTGGGTGGGTCTGCTGTTCGTCGGCCTACAGCAGCTGGAGGGCCACGTGGTGGCACCGCAGATATTCAGCCACACACTGCGCATCAACCCGCTTCTGGTGATCTTCGCACTGCTGCTCGGACTGCAGCTGTACGGGATTATCGGCGCGCTGATCGCCCTGCCGATCCTGTCAGTGTTGCGTGAGACCGCCATCTATCTGCACCGCCACCTCAAGCTCGAATCGTGGGAGCGCTCTCCCGGCCCACTGTTGTGAGGTCGCTGGGCGACGCCGACGCGACGCCGCCGAACCCAGGAGCTGGGCTGGGCGACACCGACGCGATGCCGCCGAACCCAGGAGCTGGGCTGGGCGACGCTGGAGCGACGGCGCCGAACGTCGGGACCGGGCGTGGCGGGACTGGGGCGACGGCGCCCAGCACTGGGACCGGATTGGGCGGCTCAGGGGGCGAGCCGGTCCTGCGCGTGCACGGCGTCAGCAAGCGCTACGGCTCGCGCGAGGCGCTACGCGAAGTGTCCTTCGCGACCCACCCGGGCGAGATGGTGGCGGTGATCGGGCCCAACGGCGCCGGCAAGACGACGCTGCTGTCGATCCTCGCCGGCGTCCAGACTCCGAGCGCGGGCACCGTCAGCCGCGGCGCCGGCATCCAGACTCCGAGCGCGCGCACTGTCAGCGCCGGCGCCGGCGTCCAGACTCCGAGCGCGCGCACCGTCCGCCGCGGCGCCGAGGAGATCGGCTCGGGGGTTGGGTGGGTACCTCAAAATCCGGCGCTCTATTCCAAGCTGTCGGTGGCCGAGAACCTGCGGCTGTTCGCGCGCCTGGAGAAAGTCGGCGACCCCGAGGCGGTCGTGGCGCGGATGCTCGACCAGACAGGTCTCTCAGACCGCGCCCACGAGCGCGTGGACAGGCTCTCGGGCGGCACCCGCCAGCGGGTCAACGTCGCGATCGGACTGCTCGCCAACCCACCTGTGGTTCTGCTCGACGAGCCATCTTCGTCGCTTGATCCTGCCCAGCGTGAGCGCTTGTGGCAATTCGTGCGCGCGCTCGCCGAGGACGGTACGAGCGTCTTGTTTTCAACCCATATCGTCGCGGAGGCCCAACGCTACGCCCAGCGCGTGCTGGTGCTCGACCAGGGCCGGCTGCTGTTCGACGATCCCCCCGCTCAGCTCGCGCGCGAGGGCGACCCCGCCGGTAGCGGCGATTTCGAGCAGGCGTTCGTGTCGTTCCTGCGCAAGCGAGCCAGCCCATGAGTCGCCCGCGGCCCGCTCAGACATCCGTTTGCCGACGGCTCCCGTTGGAGTCTGCACGACTGGGCTCTCGATGAGGTTGTTGCTCGGCAAGGACCTGCTAATCCTGCGCCGCTCGCGTCTGCTGGTGGCGCTGCTCGTCCTCTACCCGGTCGCGATCGCGTTGCTGATCGGTTTTGCCATCTCGCGTAGCCCGTCGGAGCCGCGCATCGCGATCGTCAACGAAACGCCCCCCGGCGCGACGATCACACTCGGCGGCCGGCGCATCGACTTGAGCGAATACACCAACGATCTCTTCAGCCAAACCCACGTCGTGCAGGTCCCCACACGTGCCGCGGCGGCCGCCAAGGTCTCCTCAGGGGATGTGCTCGCGGCGATCGTGATCCCACCGGACATCGTCTCGAAGATCTCTTCGGGCGTGAGCCAAGCGCAGGTTGAAGTGATCTACAACGGCGACGCGCTGCAGCAGTCGTTTGTGCGCTCGACGATCGACTCCACGCTCGCGCAGGCCAACCTCGCGCTCTCACAACAGATCAAGAGCGTGGCTGTGCGCGACATGGATCTGCTGCTCGCGGGGGGCTCGCTCGGCGCGCTCGGCTCCAGTCAGGACATCGTGGGGCTCGGTCACATCGCGCCGACGCTGACCGCGATCGCGCGCCGTCAACCCCCTGGATCCGACCGTGCCGCGCTCGTGCGGATAGCCGGGTTCGCGGCGTTCGCGGCCAGCAATCTCGGCATCGCCAAGGATGTGCTCACGACGGTCTCCCAGCCGATCGCGGTCCACAGCACGCTGCTGCACGGCAAACGCACACCGCTCGACACCTACGCCGTCGTGGTCGCCGTCAGCATTTCGCTGATGTTCATCTGCGTGCTACTCGCCGCCGGTGGGATCGCGCTGGAGCGCGAGGAACACACGATCAGCCGCCTGACCAGAGCGCCACCGAGCTCGCCCGACCCGTCCATTTCGCCTGAGCTTTCCCCCCGGTCGCGGATGGGCGGGTCGTTGATCTCGCACGAGTCCCTGCTCGCCGAGAAGGCGCTGCTCGCCGCCGGCTGCGCGTTCGTGGCGGCCTTCACGATGCTGCTCGGCGTGAGCGCGTTCGTCGCGCTGGACTTCTCGCGCATCGGACTGTGGGCGCTGGCGCTCGCGTTTGGCGCGCTCGGCTTCGCGGCACTCGGGATCGCGATCGGCGCGCTCGCGCGCGAGCTGCGCGCAGCGTCGCTGCTCGCCTTCCTGCTGTCACTGCCGCTCGCGTTCCTCGCGCTCGTTCCCAGCGGATCGGTCGCCGGTGGGCTCTACGACGTGATCGCCGCGGTGTCGTTCGTGTTCCCCTACAAGGCCGCGCTACAGGCACTCGACGCCGCGGTCAACGGCGCGTCTCCCGGGATTGGCGGCGCGATCGTTCATCTCGGCTGCCTCACGCTCCTGTTCGGCGTGCTCGCCCGGGTCGGACTACGTCGCGCGGAATAATCGCGCTGGGCAACCGCGCGGGGTGGCCGAGCGCCACACGGCGAGTATCCTCGAATCGATGGCTTTTCCCACCACGCGTATGCGCAGACTGCGGACCACCGGAGCGCTGCGCGGACTGGTGCGCGAGACGGAGCCACGCGCGGACAGGCTTGTGCTGCCGTTGTTCGTGTCCGAGACCGCGTCCGCGCGCGAGCCGATCGAGGGTATGCCCGGCGTGCAGCGACTGCCGATCGCCGCGGCGGTGCAGGAGGCGCGCGAGGCCGCCGCGCTCGGAGTGGCCGCCGTGCTGTTGTTTGGACTGCCCGCTGAGAAGGACGCGGAAGGATCCGCCGCCTGGGACGACGAGGGCATCGTGCAGCTTGCCACGAGCGCGATCAAGCGCGCTCTCCCTGAGTTGCTCGTGATCACCGACGTGTGTCTGTGCGAGTACACCGACCATGGTCACTGCGGGGTGTTGGACACGACGTCCCACCCAGCTCGGGTTGACAACGACGCGACGCTCGAGCTGCTCGCGCGCACCGCCACGAGCCACGCCCGCGCTGGCGCCGACATCGTGGCGCCGTCGGACATGATGGACGGACGAGTGCGCGCGATCCGCTCAGAGCTCGACTCCGACGGCTTCATCGACGTCCCGATCCTCGCCTACTCGGCCAAGTTCGCCTCCGCGTTCTACGGCCCGTTCCGCGAGGCCGCCGGCTCGGCGCCCGCGTTTGGCGATCGACGCACCTACCAAATGGATCCCGCCAATGGTCGTGAAGCGCTGCGCGAGGCGCTGCTCGATGCCGGTGAGGGCGCAGACATGGTTATGGTCAAGCCGGCGTTGGCCTACGGCGACTTGATCAGGGCCGTCAAGCGAGCTACGCGCCTGCCGGTCGCGGCATATAACGTGAGCGGGGAGTACGCGATGGTCAAGGCGGCCGCGGCGGCGGGCTACGTGGACGAGCGCGCGGCGGTCTGCGAGATCCTGACTTCGCTGCACCGCGCCGGCGCCGACATAGTCATCTCCTACCACTCCAAGGACGCCGCTCGCTGGTTGTCCGAGGCCGATTGAGAGCAACCGATGCCCAGCACCAGCGACACGACCACTCGAAGCACAACCACTCAAGACACGACGACCCCAGAACGCGCGGCCACAGCCGGGGTGACCACGGACGGCGCGTCCGCGGACAGCGCGGTCAAGGACGGCAGCGCGGCGGACGCGGCCACCCCCAAGCTGCGCAGCCGCAAGTACGGCGCGGCGATCCCGCTGGAGGACATCGACAAGCGCCTGCTCAACCTGATGCAGGGCAGCTTCCCGATCGAGCCGCGCCCCTACCTGCGCGTCGCCGAGCTCGCCGGGCTGCAGGAGGATGAGGTGTTGGCGCGCGTGCGCCACCTGCTCGACGAACGCATCATCCGTCAGGTCACGCCGATCTTCGACACGCGCGCGCTGGGCTATTCCTCGATGCTGGTCGCCGCGAAGGTCGACCCAGACAATCCCCACCGCGCCGCGCAGGTGATCAACGCCCACCCTGGGGTCTCCCACAACTACCTGCGCAACCACGAGTTCAACCTGTGGTTCACGATCGCCACCGAGCCCGACTCGCCGCTGGGACTGGACGGTACGCTCACCGCGCTCGCCGCAGAGGCGGGCGCTGAGGCGGTGCGCCAGCTGCCGACACTCAAGCTGTTCAAGATCCGCATGGACCTCGAGATGGAGGGCGACACGCAGGCGCTGTCCTCTGCGGCCGTGGCCACCGAGCCGATCGAGCTCGACCCGCAGCCCTACGACGAGTCCGACATACGCGTCATAAGGGCGCTGCAGGGCGACATGGGCGTCGTGGGCGAACCCTACGCGCCCGCGGCCGCTGCGCTAGGACTCGATCAAGACCGGTTCCTGGACCATCTCTCCGGTATGCGCGAGCGTGGACTGCTGCGTCGCGTCGCCGCGATCCTCTACCACCGTCGGGCGGGCTTCTCGGCGAACGGGATGGGCGTGTGGAAGGTCCCTGACGAGCAGATCCTTGACGTCGGGCGTCGGATGGCGGCGGTGCGCGGCATCTCCCACTGCTACCAGCGCCCCACCTACGCTGACTGGCCATATTCGGTGTTCACGATGGCCCACGGACGCTCCAAGCAGGAGTGCGACGCGATCCTCGACTCGATCTCCGCGTTGACTGGGATCGAGGAGCGGGCCACGCTGTACTCCTCGACCGAGTTCAAGAAGATCCGGCTGCTCTACTTCACCGACGAGTTTAAGAGCTGGGAACGGGAGCACGCCGGGGTCTAGCCTGTCTGGCTCCACCCCCGCCTTTGGGGGCGATCAGGCGCCCACCTCATGACACAACGTCCGCTTTGCTGACTCGATGCCCGCATCCCTGACAGACACCCGCTCGGCTGAGCTGTACCAGCGCGCGCTCACACTGCTCCCCGGTGGCGTCAACTCCCCTGTGCGCGCCATGCGCGCGATCGGCCGCGATCCGATCTTCGTAGAGCGTGGCACGGGCGCCGAGCTGGTCGACGTGGATGGCAACCGCTACGTCGACTACGTGTGCTCGTGGGGGCCGCTGATCCACGGTCACGCCCATCCGCGAGTGTTGGAGGTCTTGAACACCGCGGCGCAGCGCGGCACGAGCTTCGGCGCGCCGACCGCGGGTGAGCTGGATCTAGCCGCCGAGATCGCACGCCGGGTGGAGTCGGTCGACATGCTGCGCATGACATCCTCGGGCACCGAGGCGACCATGACCGCCGTGCGGCTGGCCCGCGCGGCGACCGGTCGCGAGCGGATCGTCAAGTTCGCGGGCGCCTACCACGGGCACGTCGACGGTCTGCTTGCACAGGCCGGCTCGGGTCTGGCCACGCACGCGCTGCCCTCGAGCCCGGGAGTGCCCGCCTGCGCGGCGGCTGGCACGACGATCGTCCCGTGGAACGACGCCGAGGCGCTGATCGCGGCCACCGAGGCTGACGAGCCGCTCGCGGCGATCCTCGTCGAGCCGCTCCCGGCGAACATGGGGCTCGTGCCCGCGCGCGAGGGCTTCCTGGCGCTGCTGCGCGCGCGCGCCGACGCCACCGGTGCGCTGCTGATCTTCGACGAGGTCATCAGCGGCTTCCGTGTGGCCTGTGGCGGCGTTCAGGAACTGGCTGGGGTCCAGCCGGATCTCACGATCATGGGCAAGATCATCGGTGGGGGACTGCCGGCGGGCGCGGTCGGCGGCAGTGGCGAGTTGATGCGGACGCTGGCCCCGGCGGGCGAGGTCTACCAGGCGGGCACGCTCTCCGGCAACCCGCTGGCGGTGGCGGCCGGCCTCGCAACGCTGGACATGCTCGACGACACGGCTTATCTACGGCTGGCCTCGTTCACCGAGGAACTCGCCGCCGGCTTGCGCGAGGCCGCGGCGGCCGCAAGCGGAGCGGGTGGGCATCCTGTCCAGATCGCAAGCTCCCCGGGTCTCTTGACGGTCTTCTTCAGCGACACGCCCGTCACCGATCTGACGGGCGCTCAAGCATGTGACCACGTCGCGTACGCGCGCTGGTGCCGAGAGCTGCTCTCGCGCGGCGTGTACGCGCCGGCGTCGCAGTTCGAGGCGTGGTTCCCCTCGCTCGCCCACACCCCCGCGCAGCTCAATCTCACCGTCTCGGCTGCGGCGGCGGCCTTCGCGGAGCTGACATGAACGGTGGGCGCGCTCACGGATGCGCGACGGATGGTAATTCGTCCACGAGCGACGCTCGCTCTCGCCCCGCGCTGGAGCGGTTGAGCGCGCTGCTGTTCGAGGAGGCCGGTCTGATGAGGGGACTGCTCGTGGACGGCGCCGACGCGTCCGACCCACCGTTTTTCGGCCCCGCGCAGCTCGCCGCGTCTGGCCCGCGAGTGAACGGACAGGGCGCGGACTACGAGCTGCTGATCGAGATGATCTACGAGGGTTATCTGCTGCACTACGACGCTCCGCGCGTGGTGCGCCCGCCGGAAGCCGACCTTTGTGTGCTGGCCGGCGATCGCCTCTACGCGCTCGGCCTCGCGCGTCTGGTGAAGCTCGGTGATATCGACGCCGTGGCCGAGTTGGCTGACGTGATCACGCTCAGCGCGCTCGCCCACGGCGGTGGCAGGCCCGAGCTCGCCCAGGCCGTTTGGACCGCCGGAGCGCGAGCGGTCGGCTGGGGCGCGAGCCCACGCCACGATCGCGCCAAGGCGCTTGTGCGCTCCGGCTCGCCCGATGCCTTGGAGGCGATGCGCGAGCTCGACGCCGTTTGAGTCCTCCGGGGCTGCTCACTCGATATTGTTTCTGGCGTGTCCGACAAGCACAGACAGCACAAGTCCCGCTACACCGCCGACCGGCAGATCCCCGGAGCCTTCGAGGGTGAGACCGTCACACGCCGCCGGTTCATGACCGGCACCACCCACGCCGCGGGCGCGATCGCGGCCGCGTCCTTCGCGCTTCCCGCGCTTGGCTTCGCGATCGGGCCGATCTTCAAAGAGATGCCGCACACGTGGGAGAGCGTCGGTCCGCCGGACATGTTTCCCGACAACAACTACATCCCGACCGTGATCACGCTCACCCCCGGGATCGGCGAGGCCGGCAAGGCCACCGTGTATGTGCGCAAGCGCAACCCGGCGATCGACACCGACAAGGCCGACCTGCACACGCAGTTCATCGCGATCACCTCGCGCTGCGCCCATCTCGGCTGCCCGGTGCGTTGGGTGGACGCCGCCGAGCGCTTCATCTGCCCGTGCCACGGTGGCGTCTACGACCTGCTTGGCCTCCGCGTCGGCGGTCCGCCGGTGCGCCCACTGGACCGCTTCTACACGCGCGTGGTGGACGGTCTAGTGCAGATCGGCCCGCGCTTCAGCGTCAACAGCGAGCTCGAACCTTTCTCGCCGCGTGACCCGGGCGAGCCGATCGACGGTCTCGGGCAATATCTGTACCCGTCTCGACCTTCGATGAGGAAGTAGTCGATGGCCCGGACCCCAAAGCTCCCTGCCCCGCCGATGCCCGCGGCCCTACAGGCGCCGCCGCCCAGGCCGGGTGACCCAGGTGGCAAGCTGACACCAGCCGACCACGCCAAGGAGGCCGGTAGCAGCGTCGTCGACTGGGTTGACGAGCGCACCTCGCTCAGCGGTGCCGCCCGTTGGCTGATGTTCCGTAAGGTGCCCAAGGGCACCAACTGGTTCTACACGCTCGGTTCCGCGACGATGTTCGCGTTTCTCTCCCAGGCTGTGACAGGTGTGTTCCTGGCGATGTACTACCGTCCCGACCCCTCCGGCGGCGCGTACGAATCGATCCGCCACGTCACCAACGAAGTCTTTCTCGGCCAGTTCGTGCGCGGGATGCACAAGTGGGGGTCGAGTGTGATGGTGATCCTCGTGTTCCTGCACATGGGCCGTACGTTCTTCTTCGGCGCCTACAAGTATCCACGTGAGCTCAACTGGGTGATCGGTGTGGTGCTGCTGATCCTCACGATGGTGATGTCTTTCACCGGCTACCTGCTGCCATTCGACCAACGCGCCTACTGGGCTACGATCGTAGGCGTCAACATCAACGGCACCGGCCCGCTGATCGGTCCCTACCTCAGTGACTTTCTGCGTGGCGGCCCTGAATTCGGGGCGACCACGCTGTCGCGCTTCTACGCGATCCACATGTTGCTCGTGCCCGGCCTGCTGGCCGCACTGATCGGCGCTCATCTGTATCTCGTGGCCAAGCTCGGCACCACCGCCCCGCCCTGGATCAAAGCCGAGAAGAACCCCGAGTTGCGCAAGGCTGAGGCGTGAACAGGCGCCAGAAGGAGGAGTATCTCCGCGAGTACGCGATCCTGAAGAATCAGGGTAAGCCGTTCTTCCCATACGCGGTCGCGAAGGACTCGCTGATGGCGTGTGTGGTGATGGCGGTCATCATCGCGATGTCGCTCGTGTTCGGAGCCGAGCTGGGCTCCAAGGCCAACCCGACGACCACCACCTACGTACCCCGCCCGGAGTGGTACTTCTTCTTCCTATTCGAGCTTCTGCGCGTGATCAAGCCGCCAAGCCTCGTGCCGCTCGCGACGATCGGGGTGCCCACGCTCGGCATGATCCTGCTGTTCTTGCTGCCGTTCTACGATCGTGGTCCCGAGCGCCGGCCCGAGCACCGGCCGATAGCCACACTCACCGGTGTCTTTGTGATCGGAGCGATGGCGCTGCTCACCTATCAGGGTGCCAACGCCGGCTCGCCGACGGTCATCGAAATGCCGGCGCCGGCGGCTGTCAAGCAGGCGGGCGGCCACACGCTGGCCGAATTCGAAGCGGGTAGGAAGGTGGTCGCCCAGTCTGGCTGTCTGGGATGCCACAAAATCGGCGACAACGGCAACTCGGGCCCCGGACCCGACCTGACCCACATCGCCTCGCGTCTCCCGGGTCCGGGGATCGCGCGCACGCTCGTCAACCCGACCGCCCCGATGCCGTCGTTCAAGAACCTGCCGCCGAAGAAGTTCGCCGCGGCTGTCTACTTCCTCTCGCTGTTGCGGTAGCTGGTCGTAACCGTGCCTGCTCAGCGGCGCGCCGACGTGGCTACCGGGCGCCTGGAGGCGGGCCAGGTGCGAGCGATGTTCGACCGTGTGGCGGTCGTCTATGACCTGCTGAACACAGTGATGAGCGCCGGCCTGCACCACCGCTGGCGCGCTCGCGCAGTCGATCTCGCGCGCGTGGGCCCCGGGAGCCGCGTGCTCGACGTCGCCACCGGCACCGGTGACCTGGCGATCGAGCTCGCGCGACGCGTGTCGCCCGGCGGTGAGGTGATCGGCAGTGACTTCTCCGAGAGCATGCTCGTGCGCGCCCGCGCGAAGGGCGCGAAGGCGCTCGAAGAGATACTGGCCGACACATCGAGCGTGGCAGACACATCGAGCGCCGTGCACAATGGTTCGGGTGGCTCTGCGCACACGAGCCTGTGCTTCGATTGGGGCGACGCGCTCGCGCTGCCCTACCCCGATGACTCGTTCGACGCGGCCACGGTGGGCTTTGGCGCGCGCAACTTCTCCGACCTGCGGCGAGGGTTGGAGGAGATGGCTCGTGTGGTGCGCCCGGGAGGACGCGTCGTAGTGCTGGAGATGACCACGCCCACGCGGCCGCCGCTGTCGCTGTTCTACCGACTGTGGTTCGACCGTGTTGTTCCCGCGCTCGGCAAGCTGACGGGCGCGCTCGCCGCGTTGAGCTCGCGAGCTGACGCTTCGTCTGCTGAGACGAGCATCGCGCAGGCATACACCTATCTGCCCAACTCGGTCAAGCGCTTCCATTCGCCCGCCGAGCTCGCCGCCGAGCTGCAGCGTGCCGGATGCGAGGAGATCGGGTACGTGCTGATGGCGGGCGGCATCATCGCCGTCCACGGCGCTACCGTCCCTCGCATGGAACCCGGCGAGGAGACGGCCTCCGACGCGCGCCCGGGCGCGGGGTCGTGAGGCCGATGAGCGCTACCCATCATCGGGCACGCCCAAGGTGTACGCGGCGCCCAAAGTACGCATGGCAGACAGGCGAGGGCCGGTGAGCACGTTGGGGCCCGGCGCCAACATGGCGGCGGATGTGGAGGCTGTCGAGGAGATCATGCGCCGCGGCGGCCCCGCGCTGCGGGAGCGCATGGCGCACATGGAGGCTCATCTGGAAAGCGTCACCGCGCAGGCGGGCGTGCCGCTCGCCGCGCACGCGAGCGCGACGGTGCGCGCCGGCGGCAAGCGATTGCGCCCACTGCTCGTGCTACTGGCCGCCGAGTCGGCGGGTGGACTCGGCGAGGAGCCCGAGCGCGAGCGGGGTCTCGTGCGCTGCGCCGTTGCAGTCGAGCTCGTGCACTCAGCCACGCTCGTCCACGACGACCTGATCGACGGTGCACAGCTGCGGCGCGGACGGCCTACGGTGGCGGCCGTAGCGGGACGTGAGGCGGCGATCGCCACGGGCGACCTGCTCTTCTCACGTGCCTTCGCCGAGTTGGCCCGCAATCACGATCCCGAGCAGCTGCGCGCTCTGTCGGACGCGAGCTCGGCGCTCGCCGCTGGCGAGCTGTTGCAGCGCGAGGACGCCTATGCGTTAGATATCCCCGTGGAGCGCTACCTCGAGCGCTGCCGGCTGAAGACCGCAGCACTGTTCGAGGCCGCCTGCCGCCTTGGAGCGCTTGTGGCTACGGAAGGCACAACAGCGCTCGCAGCGGCGCTCGGCGAATTCGCACGCCGGATTGGGCTGGCGTTCCAGCTGCTCGACGACGTGCTCGACGTATCCGGGCCGCCACAGCGGACCGGCAAGGCGCGCGGCACGGATCTGCTCGACGGCACCGTCACGTTGCCGCTGATCCTCGCGCGCGAACGCGACGAGCAGATTGCGCAGCTGGACATCTCCGCGCTTGTGGGGCCCGAGCACGCTGACGGCCACCCCCCATCGCGGCAAGCAGGCAGGCGGGCTGAGGCGTTGTGCGAGCGGATCGCGGCTACCGGCGCGCTCGACGAGGCGCGCGAGCGAGCCCTGTCGATCGTGGCGGAGGCGAAGGCGGTCCTCCCGGCCGCGCTATCGGTCGGACGCTACGAGCTGCTAGATCTCGTCGCCGACGCGGTCGTCGAACGGTACTGCTGAGAGCGTCACTCCAGCCGCAGTCGCATTCCTAAAAGTCGCTCGGGCCGATCAGGTCGAGCTCGAGCGCGTGCGCAAACAGATCGACCTCTTCGGTCATGTTCGCGTGAGTGAGTTGCTTCAGATCGCTGAGCAGCGCGGCCGTTGCCTTGTCGAGCTCTTCGTCGAGGCGTTCCACGAGCGTTTGTCCGAACACGCCCTCGCGCCGCAGACCGCAGTCGGGACAGCGCATTGAGATGCGCCACCGTCCGGGAGACGCCTCCGCCCAGTCGAGCGGATGCACAAGCCCGCCGGCGCACCGCGGACAGACATGAAGCGCCTCGCCCGGCGCTGCCGGGGCGCAGGCCGGCTCGCTCCCGTACGAGTGGCGGGTGTTCTCGAGATACACGACCTCGATCTGTCTCCCGCTTGGAAGTTGCACGTGATGACGTGTGCGATGGCGATCGTTTTCTTGCATTGTCTCTCGCTTCATCGACCCCCCCGCGACGGGCCTTTAGCGGGAAGTTTCCGAAAGACCATCCGTGCCTTCCCGCGCAGCCGTCCAGCGGCCGTGCCCGCTCGCTGGACGGCGAGGCGGTGATAGCTTCAAGTGGTTATGGCAACGGCGATCCGCACGATCGGCCACGAGGAGCGGCTCAGCCTGGTGGACCATCTCGAAGAGTTGCGCACACGCCTGATCGTGAGTGCCGTCGCGTTCGCGTTCGTGTTCGGTGCTTGCTTTTGGCAGAACCACACGCTGCTCGAATTCATCAACCGGCCGCTGCACAAACAGACTGAGCAGCAGGTCCTCAATGGAGAAGGACCGGCGGGACAGACCTGGCTCGCCCAGAAGGGAGTGCGCGAAGTCGTCGGGGACACGCAGTCGATCGCACGTGCGCTGAGTGTTCCCGGTAGCGGCCTGTCTGCCGCGACGAGGGCCCAGCTCGAGCGTGAGATCCCAAAGCTACAAGCGGACGTGGCGAAGCTTCCGCACAGTCCGAGTGGGACCAACCCGACTACGCTCGGGGTCGGAGAACCGCTCACGGCGACCCTGACGGTCACGCTCTATTTCTCGCTCGTGCTGGCGCTACCGCTGATCCTGTTTGAGTTGTACGGCTTCGTGCTGCCCGCGCTGTACCCGAGTGAGAGACGCGCGGCGCTACCGCTGCTGATCTCCGTCCCGTTCCTATTCATCACGGGCGTTGCGTTTGGCTACCTGGTTGTGCTGCCCACCGCCGTGCACTTCCTGCAGAACTTCAACGCCAGCCAGTTCAACGTGATGGTGCAGGCCGGTCAGTACTACAAGTTCGCCGCCACGGTGCTGCTCGCGATGGGGCTCTCCTTCCAGGCGCCGGTCGCGATCCTCGGTGCGGTGCGCGTTGGACTCGTCACCCCGCGCCAGCTACGTCGCAACCGTCGCTACGCGCTGCTGGTGTGCGCCGCGATCGCCGCGTTTCTGCCGGGAGACGCCTTTACGCTCGTGCTCGAGACGGTCCCACTGTATTTGCTCTACGAGGCGAGTATCCTGATTGCGTCGGTGCTCGCCAAGCGCGACACGGCGCGTACGACGGTTGCAGGGGAAGGGCGCCCTCCGGAGGACCCACCGGGCGCAGCGGGAGTACCCGCTCCCCCAAGGCCCTCGTCCAGCGACGGTCCTGCGGACGCTGAGGCGCCCACGGCGACACCGCCAAGCGCATCGAACACCACCGCCCAAGAAATGATCGACCACATAGACCCCGAGTTGTCCAACTGATGCTTTTTGACCTGAGAGCGCGCGGCAGGCGTCGTACCGTGCAGGTCGTCTATCTTGGCCTGGCGGTCCTGTTTGGGATCGGCTTCGTCGGATTTGGGGTGGGCGTGGGCGGCGGTGGTGGCGGTGGGATCGTCGAAGCCGTGTTCGGCAACAAAGAAGGATCGAACACCGCCAGCTACTCGAAACAGATATCGGCCGCTGAAAAGCGGACACGCGAGCATCCGAACGAAGCGGCTGCCTGGGCGGCGCTTATAGAAGCCCGGTTTCACGAGGCCGACGGGAGCGAATACTACGACGAAGAAAAGCAGCAGTTCACTTCGAAAGGCAAGGAACTGCTCGTGAAGGTGGCCAACGCGTGGAGCCGCTACGTGGCGCTCAACCCAAGCAGCACCAACATTTCCGCGGCGGAGGACATGCTCAGAGCAGTTGGCGAAGAAGGCCTCGACCAGCCGGCCTCCGCGGTCGAAGTGATGCAGCTCGTGATCGCGGCCAAGCCTCCAAGCGCGGCGCTGTATGGCGACCTCGCGAAGTACGCCTACCAGGCGAAAAACACGAGCCTCGGCGACCTCGCGTCGCAAAAGACGCTCAGCCTCACGCCCGCGGCACAGCGCAAAAAGGTCGAAACCGAGCTCGCACAGATCAAGAAGAACCCGACGGGCAATCCCGCTGAGGAAACCACGACGGTAACCGAGCCCGCCAACGGGACCGTCACCGGGACCGTATCGACACCCACCAAGCCCGCGAAGAAATAGTCGGTCGGGGTGTGAGCCCTGAGCATGGCCACCCCAGCGGAGATCCCGCCCTACACGGCACGCCTGTTGATCGACTGCGCCGACCAGCCCGGGATCGTTGCGGCCGTCTCGGGCTTCCTGTTCGAGCAGGGCGCCAACATCGTGTCCTCCAACCAGTACTCCTCCGATCCGATCGGAGGACGCTTCTATCTGCGCACCGAGTTCTTCCTGGAGGGCCTCGCGGAGGATCGCGAGCGTTTCCGCCGCGGCTTTGACGCCGAGGTGGCGCGCCGCTTCGCGATGGAGTGGGAGATCCGCTACCGGGGCGAGCGTCAGCGGCTCGCGATCCTCGTCTCGCGCTATGACCACTGTCTGGTGGACATGCTCTGGCGTTGGCGACGTGGCGAGCTCGACGCGGACGTGGTGGGGGTCATCTCAAACCACCCCGATCTGGCGCAGGAGACGGCCGCCGCCGGTGTGCCCTTCCATCACGTGCCCGTGGCCAAGGACGCAAAGGGGCGCGCCGAGGAGCGCATGCTCCAGTTTTTGTGCGGCAATGTCGATCTGGTGGTGTTGGCCCGCTACATGCAGATCCTGAGCGGCGAGTTCCTTGAGCGGCTCGGTGCGCCGGTGATCAACATCCACCACTCATTCCTGCCGGCCTTCGCCGGTGCTGACCCCTACAGACGTGCCCGCGAGCACGGCGTCAAGCTGATCGGCGCGACCGCCCACTACGTCACAGCTGAGCTGGACGGCGGCCCGATAATCGAGCAGGACGTGGCCCGCGTCGATCATCGCCAGAGCGTGCCCGAGCTAGAACGCATCGGCCGCGATATCGAGCGGTTCGTGCTCGCGCGCGCCGTGGCTCTGCACCTCGAAGACCGCGTGATCGCGCACGGCGGCCGCACGATCGTGCTTTGAGGGCGACGCGTTGGCCGGCGAGTCGGCGACGAACCCGCGGGCGCGGAGCACACGCATTCGTGCGGACCTGCTCGCCTGGGCGCGGGGTTGCCCGTCTCGGCGCGCGCGGGACCGCCGCCCCGGTGGGCGCTCGACGAGCGCTCGAAGATCCCGACGGCCTTTCAGGCTCGCCGCCGCTGGGCTAGAATCCTGCCGTCACCGACCGGCTAGGGGTCGGCGCCCTCGCGGGCCGTTAGCTCAATTGGCAGAGCAGGGGCCTCTTAAGCCCAAGGTTGTTGGTTCGATTCCAACACGGCCCACCATTTTGACGAAGGTCGAACCGGCCCAGTTCCCCGAGAGGGGGCTGGGCCTTCGGCGCTTCCAGCGCGAGTCGCTCGCCTGATCGAAGCCTTGCAGCCTCCAAGCGCCCCCTAGGCGTCGAGGCACAGACAGCCGCTCTTGAGTCGCACAAGCGGCATTGACCGACAGGCCGCCGACGGTCGGTCAAGGGTCCACAGGGTCACAACTCGCACCCACCTTGGGGTTCACGAAGGTTCCTGAGGTCACCGACTACCTCGAGTCTCTGGCACGTGCACCGTGAACTCGATGATCTCGAGTCCGAGGACGTGTTGGAAGCCACCGTCTCGGGTTGCGAGAGCGAATCCGTGCTGTTTGCACAGCGCCGCGATCCAGATGTCGTTTTGCTGGATCGCAATGCCTGCTTGTCGAAGTAGGGTTGCGATCTCGCCGAAGACGCGAGTTGTCTGGCGGTCGAGTTCAAGCACACGAACGCGGGGCGTGGCGAGGAACCGTTCGAGCGTGGCGGCGTTCTGCCGTAGCTTGGTTCCGTTCATGAAGCCGAACCAAAGCTCTCCGAGCACGATCATCGGTAGACCGACGGCCTCGGCCGTACGTGCTTCCTCGGCTAGTTGCTGATTGCCTTCGCCGAGGGCCTTGTAAGCGTTCGTGTCAAGTGCGAGCTTCACGCGGCGGGCTCGACCGGAAGTGCGTCGAGCCATGCTTGCGCGCCGGCTTCGTCGCCAGCATCTCCCGGCAAGCGCCCGATGAACCAGTCGAGGTCGTCGTGCTCGCTGGCTGTGGAGGGCAGCTTCGCGTTCTCGAGCGTCTGCACCACCACAGTGTTGAGGGTCTGGCCGGTCTCGCTCGCCTCTCGGCGAAGCTCGGCATCGAGGGCAGGTGATACACGGCGTATCGTGTACTGGATTCTAGCCACGCCTACATTATAGGCAAGATTTGCCTGCGATCAAGAGGCTGGTGCGAAGCGGACGCGCTTACCTCAAACTCAGCGTCTGCGCTCGCAGGACCACAGGGTTTGCGCAACGTACGGTCCTCTCCATCTCGCGACCCGACATGAACGTAGATCGAGGGACGAGGCCGTGACCGCGCCATCGTCCTGGTCACGTGATGGTTGTGGTTGGTGTCAGGTCCTGTGCGAGCATTCAACCTCAATGGTGATCCGCGACCCTCGATGCGGGACGAAACTGCAGCATTAGGGGGTAGCGATTTGGTACGTGGTTTGTGAGTCCTTGGACGTTGTGTAGGCGAGCCCACGAGATAGTCGTCGTCTTGGTCTCTCAGGATGGGTTCGACATCAGTTGGATTGGAGAGCATCACGACCGATTCCTCGCATACAAGTACCTGCCGGCAACAGCCGCGAACCTGGTGCTCACCGACATCCGCGCGTGACACCCGCAAGCGAAAATCCTCAACACCATCCAGGCACCACGCAGGCCGCGGGCCGGAAACTCACTTCAGTAACTTTGCGACCGAGGCTCCACTGCGGAATCTGGCTATGGACCCGCCAGAATGGCCTGGTGTTGCTACGCCGTCGCTGCGCTTGCGCCTGGTCCGATGAGCGATTCGCGGCCCGCGTCGGTCCATACGATCTGCTCGCGGCCGGGGCCCACGCCGATTAGTGTCACCGGTGCGCCGATGCGCTCTTCGATGAACTGCAGATACTCGCGCGCGCCGTCGGGGAGATCGGAGAGCATGCGGCACTCGCCGAGGTTCTCCTTCCAGCCGCGTAGCTCGGTCAGCTCGGCGGTCGTGTGGTGCAGCACCGTTTGGTGGTAGGGGAAGTCATCGAACTCAGCCCCCTCCGCACCGCGGTAGCTGGTGCACACTTGAACACGGTCGAGGCCTGAGAGCACGTCGAGCTTCGTCAGTACAAGCGCCGTCAGCGTGTTCAGCCGGGCGGCATACCGGAGCGCCACGAGATCGAGCCAGCCTGTGCGTCGTGGGCGCCCGGTGGTCGTCCCAAACTCGCCTCCGCGCCTGCGGATCGTCTCGCCCATCTCGTCGTGCAGCTCGCTTGGGAAGGGGCCGGCACCCACGCGCGTCGTGTATGCCTTCGAGACGCCCCACACCTCGTTGATGTCCTTCGGTCCCACACCCGTCCCCACGCACGCCGCGCCCGACAGCGGGTTGGAGGAAGTCACGAACGGGTAGGTGCCGTGGTCGATGTCGAGCATCGCTCCCTGCGCCCCCTCGAAGATCACCCGCTCACCGGCGTCGAGCATCTCCCACATCAGCTTCGCCGTGTCGGCGATGTGCTGCTCCAAGCGATGGCCGTAGGTGAGGTACTCCTCGGTCATCGTGTGTAGGTCAAGCGTCGGGTCCTTCTCAAACGGGCGCAGCGACAGCCGCTTGGGCTCCATCGCGGCGACGATCTTCTTCTTGAGGATCTTCTCGTCGAGCAAGTCCTGCACGCGGATCCCCAGGCGCGCCGCCTTGTCGGCGTAGCAGGGCCCGATTCCCCGTCGCGTGGTGCCGATCTGCAGGCTTCCGAGCTTGGCCTCGCCGGCCGAGTCGAGCAGCAGGTGATAGGGCATGATCAGATGTGCGTTGGCGGACACGCGCAGGCCGCTAACGTCCACGCGTCGTGCCCGCAGGGCATCGAGCTCCTCGATCAGCACTCGCGGGTCGATCACGACTCCGTTGCCGATCACACAGCGCTTGCCGGGGTACAGGATGCCGGAGGGGATCAGGTGCAGCTTCCACTCCTCGCCGGCGCGCACGATCGTGTGCCCCGCGTTGTTGCCTCCCTGGAAGCGCACCACAGCGTCGCCGTGCTCGGCGAGCAGGTCGGTGATCTTACCCTTCCCCTCATCGCCCCATTGGGCGCCCACTATGACTATTCCGGGCATCGCGTCATGGAGTTTAGGGACCAGGACGCGTCAGGCCGGGCGGGCGGCGCCGAAGCCTACGGGGGTGGCGGAGGGCGAGCCCGCATCGTACAGACGCCGCTTGTCCTCGCCGAACAGGGGCACCGGGTCCCCACACATCTCGATTAGGCGCGAGACGATCCGCTTGCCCACTACCTCGCTGGCGTCATCAGACACGACCCGGCGCTCCTCGAGCGTCTCGCCCGCACCCGTCTCCGACACGGTCGTCATGGTCCGCTGGGCCATCTGCTCAGCCAGCTCGGCGGGCATCAGGTTGGTGGTTGCCACGATCGGGCGCCCCGCCTGGTAGCGCGCGTTGACGATCGAATAGAGCTGCTCCAGACGCCACGGCGTCGTGTGCTGCGCGCCGAGGTCGTCGATGTGCAGTAGGCCCACCGATGAGAGTCGGTCAAGCAGGTCAAGCAGGCTACCCTCGGCGCCGACCTCGTCGCGAATCATGTTGAGTAGCCGTGGCAAGGAGTAAATCGCGACGCTGTGTCCGGCTTCCAGCGCGGCGCTCGACACGATCATCGCGAGCGTCGTCTTGCCGGTGCCCACGTCGCCAGCTAGCCACATCCCGCGGCCTTCCTCCAGGCGCGCGTTTAGGTTGCGCACGTACCCGCGCACAGCTGAGACCACCGGCTCGGGCATCCCCAGCACCGGCGGGCGGTCAAACGAAGCGCCTCGATAGCGCCTCGGGATGCGTCCCTCGAGGCTCGCCGCACGTTTGCGCGCGATGCGTCCGGCTCGACAGCGGCAGTCCGAGGCCGTGTTTGTGGCCTCGTCCACCACGAACCCGCTGCCGTCGCACAGCCCTAGCGGGCACGCGCCCGCGTCACGCGAACCGGCGAGGCTGAGCACGTCCGTGCTCACGCCGCGTAGCGGTTCTCACCCGCGTAGTTCATGAACTTCGGGTACTCCTTCTGGAAGGTGAGCGTGACCTTGCCCACGGCGCCGTTGCGATGCTTGGCGATGATCAGGTCCGCCTCGCCGGGTCGCTCGGAATCCTCGTTGTAGTACTCGTCGCGATAGATAAACATCACGAGATCGGAGTCCTGCTCGAGGTTCCCGCTCTCGCGCAGGTCCGACAGCTGCGGACGCTTGTCGGGACGCGTCTCCACCGCGCGGCTTAGCTGCGACAGCGCGATCACGGGCACGCCCAGCTCGCGCGCCAGGATCTTCAGCCCGCGGCTCAGCTCGCCCACGGCGGTAACGCGCGAGTCGTAGCGGCTATCGGTGCGCATCAGCTGCAGGTAATCGATGATGATCAACCCCAGGCCGTTCTCGCACTGACTGTGCAGGCGGCGAGCCTTGGCCCTGATCTTGAGCATGCCCACGTCGCTAGAATCGTCGACCCAAAGGGGCGCTGCGGCCAGGCGCTGGGAGGCCTTCAAGATCTTCGGCCAGCGTTCTTCCTTGACGCGTCCCTTGCGCAGCTCCTCGCCCTTGATGCGCGCCTGGGAGGCTACGAAGCGCTGAGCGAGCTCCGCCTCGGCCATCTCCAGCGAGAACAGCGCCACCGGCCTGCCGTGTTCCACCGCCGCGTTCTCGGCGATGTTGCAGACCAGCGCGCTCTTGCCCATCGCGGGACGCGCCGCGATGATGATCAGGTTGCCGGGCTGGAAGCCGCCGGTGATCTCGTCGAGATCCTTGAAACCCGACGGCGCGCCGGTCAGCGCGGTTCCTTCGATCGAGAGGCGATGCAGCTTGTCGAGCTCCTCGTGCAGTACCTCCTCGATCGAGCGAAAGTCCTGCTGGCGGTCGTCGCGCGCCACCTCCAGCATTGTCTTCTCGGCCTGCTCAACCAGCTCGCGCGGGGCGCTACGGGACTCCAGCACACTCGACTGGATGTCGTAGGAGGCCCCCAGCAGCCGCCGCAGCAGCGCGTTCTCGCGCACGATCTGCGCGTAGCGACGCGCGTGGCCGGCGGCCGGCACGACGCCCGTCAGCTCGTCCACGGCCGAGGGTCCCCCAACCGTCTCGAGCTTGCCGGTTTGGCGCAGGCGGTCGGTGACGGTCAACACATCCACCGGCTCTGACTCGTTGTAGAGCCCGAGCATCGCCTCATAGATGAGGCCGTGGCGGTCGCGGTAGAAATCCTCGGAGCGCAAGCCCTCTTCGATCACGAGCGCATACAGCGAGCGGTCGGAGAGCAGGATCGCGCCAAGCACCGATTGCTCCGCGTCGAGGTTGTGCGGCGGGGCAATCACGCTTGTAGGGGCGCCGGAGCCGTTATTGCCGTTGGCTTGGGAGACTGTGCTCATAGCTTGGGCGAGTGTATGTCCGGCCGCCCACCGGCTCGCGAGCGGTTCCCGCAATTGGAGGAAAAATTCATCTGACCAGCCTCACGAACACATGTTCGCAGGAGTGGCGGATCGCTCGGAACGTTGACGGGACGCCGCGCGGCTGACGCTACTTTTGCGCTACCACCATGGTCTTGACCGTCGCCGTGACTCCCTCGACGACATCGACAACGACCATGTAGGTGCCGACGTTCTTGATCGGCTCGGGCAGGTGCACGTTGTTCTTGTCGGTACGCAGTCCACGCGCGTCGCGGATCGCGGCGGCTATGTCCTGGGCGCTCACAGACCCGAACAGACGCCCGTCGGCCCCGGCCTGCTGGCTGATCGTGATGACCGTCTTGTTCAGCAACGCCGCGTTGTCATGGGCTTTCTCGACATATTCGCGCGCGGCCCGCTCGGCCGTCTGCTGGCGCTGGCGGATCACTTCGATCGCGCCCCGCGTCGCGGGTTGGGCCAGCTTGCGTGGGATCAGATAGTTGCGCAGGTAGCCCTTGGACACGTCCACCACGGCCCCCTGCTCGCCGAGTGTGTCCACATCCGTGAGAAGTATCGCTTCGGGCATCGCGGTCGTCCTAGCGGTCGCGGTCGCGGTCGCCACGTTCGCGCCGTGGGTGGTCGTCGCGGCCGCCCTCGTTTACGTACGGCAGCAGCGCAAGCTCACGGGCGCGCTTGACCGCGCGTGCGATCTGGCCCTGATGACGTCGGCACGCGCCGGTGATCCTGCGCGAACGGATCTTGCCCTTCTCGGAGATGAATTTCCGAAGCGTCGCGACGTCCTTGTAGTTGACCTGCTCTACCTTGTCGCGGCAGTGCTGGCAAGGCTTGCGCCTGCCGATACCGGACCCACTCTTCTTGTCTCGTCGTCGGACTGGCTTGCCGCGACCGCGCTTTGCCACTGGAGAATCCTCGCTGTTGAACTAGAACGGAATGTCATCGTCCCCGGCTTGACCGGAGACCGGTGCGGGCTGGAAGTCGCCGTTGTCAACCGGCACGTCGCTGCCCTGAGATGCCCCGCCGCCCGTGTACCCTCCGCCTCCGGATGGGTCTTCGCGCGAACCGAGGAACTGCACCGAATCGGCAATGATATCGACTGCGCTGCGTTTCGTGCCGTCCTGGGCCTCCCACTCGCGCCACTCGAGCCGTCCGTCGATGGCCACGGGGCGGCCCTTGGAGAGGTAGCGGGCGGCATTCTCGCCCTGGGCGCCCCACACCGTCACGTTGAAATAGTTGGGCTTGTCCTCCCACTCGCCGGTGCTCCCGTTCTTGCGGCGCGTGTTGCACGCGATGCGCAGGCTGCACACCGAGGAACCGCTCGGCAGCGAGCGCAGCTCGGGGTCGGCGGTTAGGTTTCCGGTCATCACGACCCGGTTGATGTTGGTGGCGGCCACGGCTCTCTTCCTTTCGCTGTGTCTGTGTCGGTAACGGAGATCTGCCCAAAGTCTCACGGTCCGCGCCGGAGGCCCAGCGCGAGTCTAGAGAGATCGACGGGCCCTCGTCCGGGACGGCCCTCTATTGGATGGCCGCACCGCGCTCTTTGCGGAGTGCTATTTCAGCGGCTCGGCGCCGCGCGGGCGAGGAGAGGTGCCAAAGACCTCATCCCAATAAGGCGCGCTGATCCCAAAGCCGCGGGTGTCGTCCTGGAAGTGGTGGCGCATGTGGCGCTCGCGCAGCATCCTGCCGAGGCGCGAGCGTGGGCGGAAATGGTGCACGTAGTAGTGCAGCATGTCGTACGCGAGATAACCCGTGAAGAAGCCGGCGCCCACACCGGGGGCGTAGCGTTTGCCGAACACGACGTACAACGCGCCAAACACGAACGCGCCGAGCGGAATGCTCACGGCCGGGGGCATCACCAGGCGTAGTGGGTCGTTTGGGTGCTCGTGGTGGATCCCATGGATGATCCAGTGCATGCGCGCTCCGATCCCGTGATCGGGCTCGAAATGGAACACGATGCGGTGCAGCCAGTACTCGAACAGCGTCCACAGCGCGTACCCGGCCGCCAATAGCCCGAGCGCCTCGAGCGTTCCCACAAACGACAGCTCCCAAGCCGCCAGCGCCACGATCACAGGCATGAAGATCAGGATCGGCACCGACGGATGTACGCGCGAGCACGCATCGAGCACGCGCGACTCAAAGATCGGGGGGGACGCGCGCAGAACGTCAGTTCGGCGAATAGCTGGACCATCGCCGATCGGCTGCTCGCTCACGAGTGTGTCTCCCGGCACCGACCTGCGAGCTGGGACTCTGCCGCGCTCCGCGCCCTACGCCCCCAAACAGTCGTTGTTCTCAGCGGCCGCACGCCTCTGAGTGTATTACGCGACCACCTGCTCCTCCACAGGGGCCTGCTCTGTCTCCTCACGAGCTTGCGAGGTCTCCTCACGAGCTTGCGAGGCGCCGGGGCGCATGTCGGGCGCCGCGGGTGTGCCCGGCTTCAGCTTATTGATACGAAAGCGGATCACCCCATCGGTGATTTGCAGCGTGCGGTTCAAGTCAGCTATCAACGTGGCAGTGGACGCGTGGAACTGCAGCAGGTGATACTCGGCGGTTGTCTTGTGATCGATCGGATAAGCCAGCGCCCGCTCGCCCCACTCGTCATGGCGCTCCAGCTCACCCTTTGCGGTGATCGCCTCGCGCGTCTCCGCCACGATCTTCGCGCGCACAGGCTCCTCCACCTGCGTGTCGAGCATCAGCACAAGGTCGTATGTGGTTGCGGGCAGGGTCATCGGCGGCGTGTGTGGCGCGGCGGCGGATCATAACAGCGCGCAGCCGTCTACACGGTGGAGCGCTTAGCCCGGATGTCGGCCAGCTGCTCGTCGATCCAGTCGCCCGGATCGCGCGAGGTCACGATCTCCACCAGGCCGCGTGCGCGGCGTGTGCGCTCGGGCGGGGGCATGTCGAGCGCCGCGTGAATCGAGTCGGCGAGCTCCTGGATATCGAACGGGTTGACCGACAGCGCATACTCGCCGAGCTCCTCGTGCGCGCCCGTGTTCTCGGACAGGATCGACACGCCCGCCCGTTCGTTGACGATCGGTCCCTCCTTGGCCACGAGGTTCATGCCGTCGAACATGGCGTTGACGAGTAGCACGTCGTAGTGCTTGTAGGCCGCCATCGCCTCCTCGAGGTCATCGCGCAGCTTCAACTGGATCGGCATCCAGTCGGGCGTGCCGTGACGGTGGTTCACAACCGCCACGAGCGCCTCGATCCGTTCCAGGTACTCCGCGTACTCGGGCACGTCCGTCCGTGAGGGCATCAGTTGCGCCACGAACGTCACGTGCTCACGGAACTCCGGATGCTGCTCCAGAAACAGGTCAAACGCGGAGAAGCCCCGCAGCACGTTCTTCGACAGATCGGCGCGGTCCACGCGCAGGATCAAGAAGTCGCGGCGGCGGCGCAACAGCTCGCGCTCGAACTCCGCCACGCGCTCGCCCCTCGCCACTTGGCGCGTCGCTACGTGATCGATCGGCAAGGGATAGGCGCGCACCCATACATCGCGATCTTGCCAGCGCACCAGCCCGCGCTCGAAATCAACCTCCAGGTCCATCAGATCGCGACAGCACTGCAGGAAGTTGCGCCTGTATGAACGCGTGTGGAAGCCGATGATGTCGTTCGCCAGCAGTCCTGCATAGATCTCGTGACGGATCCGGGAGGGCAGCACCCGCCACGAGTCCGACTGCGTCCACGGGATGTGCACGAAGTGATGCAAGAACACGTCTGGGCGCGCCCGCCTGACCAGGTCGGGCAGCGTGTACAGGTGGTAGTCGTGGACCATCACAATCGGCTCTCTTAGGTCCGTGATCTCTTCCACCACCACCCGTGCGAGGTCCTCGTTGACCGCGTTGTAGCCGAACTCAAAAGCCTCGATCTCGTGGCGACGGATGTCCGGAGCGTTGGAGAGATCCCACAGGTAATGCTGGATGAACCACAGCATCGGGTTGGCGAACACGTTGTAGAAGCGGTCGTAGGCATCCGGATCGGACGCGACAAGCCGTACCAGATACTCACCCCCGGCGGGCGAGCGCACAGGGAACGCGTGCCCGTCGTGCTCGCGCGACACGCGCGCGTCGTGCTCGTTCATCGCCGAGGCCACCCACACGGCGTCGCGGTGCGACGCCAAGCCCGTCAGTGCCGTCACCAGCCCGCCCGAACCACGCTGCACCTCGCCGCCCGGGCCGAACGTCACAGGTCCCCGGTTGCTCACCAGCACGAGCGGCGATCGCTGTGCCGGCGACGCGCTCACGACCGTTGCCCTCCGAGGCGTTGAGATGCTCGCCGCGCACTGGGGAGGCATCCACGCGCGCTCACGATTGCCCTAGCTCCTGAAAGATTCGCAAGTAGTCGCGCAGGTAGCGCGGTGTGAGGAAGTGGCTGCGCACATGCTCCTTACCGCGCCGGCCGAGCGTCTTGCCGAGCGCGGGGTCGTCCAGCAGCTCCAGCGACCGCGCCGCGCACTGCTCGACGGTTGACACAAGAAAGCCTGTCACGCCGTCCTCGACCTGCAACGGGATCCCGCCCACGTCTCCGCCGATGAACGGCCGCGCCTTCCAGATCGCCTCCGACACGGTCAGCCCAAATCCCTCACGCGTCAACTTTTGCACCACAACGTCCGCATGCGACTGGAACGCGTTCACCTCGATCGCCCCGACGTTGTTGAAATTGTTGAGGATGTGCACATCTGGGTCACCGCCGGCGTGAGCGATCGTCGTATTGAAGAAATCCCAACCCTCCGGGTCATCGCTCGCCATCGACCCCACAAGCGCAAGCTGCGCATCGGGCACCTGCTGCTTGATGATTCGATACGCATCGATCACGCCCAGCGGGTCCTTCCACGGGTCGAAACGCGATACCTGGCAGATCAACGGCCGGTTAACGTCGATCCCGAACTGCTCGCACACATACGATGCATCTTCGGGCGACAGCGCCATGTTCTTTGGCATCAGCGGGTCGATCGCGGGCGGCACGATGTTCACGCCGCCGTTCATCCCGTCCGGCACGTACTCCGCCATGTGGAACAGCGACTGTGGATAGTCGGCGATGTAGGGCAGTAGCCGCTCGATTGTCGCCGGGTTGGGGGTGGACAGGTCGATGTGACAGCGCCACACCCACCCCTTCGCCTTGTCGGGCACCAGCCGGTACAAGCCCGCTGGCTGCGGGTCATGCACGAGGCACACATCCCACCCGCCCGACAGCTCGCGCGCGTTCATCTCGTTGTACTGCTCCCACGTTCCCCACTGTTCCTCGTCGAGGTCCTGTGGGTTGCCCTGTAGCGCGTTATGCATGAGCTTGGTCGCGTTGAAGAACTCCTCGCGGCCATAGATGACCTGCCACTCGCAGTCCAGTCCCACGTCGCGCATCAATGGCACGAGCGTGTACAGGATCTCCGATACCCCGCCGCCGAACGCGGTTGCCGATACGTGCACCACGCGCTTGCCCTTCAGCGGCTCGGCGAGCTCACGGATCTCCTCGATCAGCTCGCGTCCGCAAATGTGGGTGTAGTCGGCGAGCGACTTGTGTCCTGTGGCGACGGGTTGGAGCACGGGCGGACCGCACGATACCTCGCGGGACGGCACGCCTGTGCCTTGAATGGGGTGCCTGTGCCCCGAATGGGGTGCCTGTGCTCCGAACGGGGTAGAAGGCCCGCCGTGGGGACTATGGTCTGCGGCGATGTTCGACGGCCGCATCTACCGCGCGGCGTTCGTGCCGCTGCTGTTCGTGTTTGTGATCGCGGGGTTCTCGCTCACAAGCCGTCCGGCCCCTCTCAGCTCGACGTTCGCGCCGGACGCGTTCGACGGTGCCCGCGCGTTCGCCAACCTGCAGGCGCTCGCAAAGCGCTATCCCGACCGCCAGCCCGGTAGCGCGGATGACAACGAACTGGCCGTCCACATCGCCCAAACGCTTGAAGGATTGGGAAGCCCACCCAATCCGAGCCCATCGGACGCGGGTGTCGCTGGTGGAGGCTTCCAGGTCTCCACGCGAAGGTTTCGCGCTCAAACGATCGACGGCGCCCGCACGCTTACCACCGTAATCGCGCAACGCCCCGGCTCCAGTGACGAAAGCCCGATCGCGCTCGTCGCCCATCGTGACTCCGCCGGGCATGGCTCGATCGCTGAACTGTCGGGCACCGCCGCGCTGCTGGAGCTCGCGCACGTGTTCTCTCAGAGCGAGACCCGCCGCACGATCGTGCTCGTGTCCACGAGCGGGGGCAGCGGCGGCTACGCGGGCGCCGCCGACTTCGCCCAGCACGAGGGCCACTCGCTGGATGCCGCGATTGCGCTTGGCGATCTAGCGGGTGATCTCGCCCGTAAGCCATTCGTGCTGCCCTACTCCAGCGTTCCCGGCACGGCGCCCGAAAGCCTGCAGCTCACACTCGACGGCGCCATCTCCCAGGAGGTCGGCACCGACCCGGGCGCGCCCGGCGTCGTCGCCCAGCTCGCGCACCTTGCCGTCCCGCTTGCCACGGGCGAACAGGCACCCCTAAACGCCGCTGCGGTGCCGTCGGTGCTCGTTCAGGTCAGCGGCGAGCGCGGGCCCTCCCCTGGCGAGCGGGTGAGCGAAGCGCGCTTGCAAAACTTCGGCAGGGCTCTGCTCAGCGCCGTGTACGCGCTCGACGAAGGCTCCAACATCGCCACTTCCTCAGCACCGCGGGTGCCGCTGGGGCGCGACACGCTTCCCGGCTGGGTGGTCAGACTGCTCGTGCTTGCTCTGCTGCTGCCGCCGCTGCTCGCCGGCGTTGACGCGTTCGCGCGCTTGCGCCGTCGCCGCGAGCCTGTGTTGCGCTGGGTCATGTGGACGTTCACCGCCGCCCTGCCCTTCTTTGCTTGTGCGCTGTTCACGATCCTGCTAGGACGACTCGCGATCGTCGCGGCCCCAGCCGGACAACCGCCCGCGGGATCTCTCTCGGCGGATGGTTCGGCCTTTGCCGCGGTCGTCTCGACGGCGCTCATGCTGATGCTCGCGCTGCTCGCGTGGCCCGCGCTCGTGCGACGTGTGGCGCTGCCCGTGCGCCCGTCCGACGACGGAGCCGGTCTGGCGGCGCTGCTCGTGCTGCTCACCGTCGCGCTGCTCGCGTGGATATTCAACCCGTTTGCGTGCCTGCTACTCGTGCCGGCGACGCACCTGTGGCTACTCGCCGTCTCGCCCGTCCGTCGGGTCCGCGCGCTCGACCGCGCGCTCGCGCTCGGCGCGATCCTTGCGGGTGTCCTGCCGCTCGCGCTGCTGCTGCTCGTCTACGCCCGCGAGCTTGGCCTGAGTCCCGCCCGCTTGACAGAGAGCGTCGTGCTTGCGCTCGCTGGAGGGCAGGTTGGTCTGTTTGGAGCGCTCCTGTGGAGCGTTGCGTTTGGCTGTCTGCTGGCGATTGTGCTGCGAGCCTTGGCTCGTGCGCCGGCGGACACGGTGGGTGCGCGCGAGTGGGTCGAGGTCTCCACGCGCGGCCCGGTGTCCTACGCTGGACCTGGCTCGTTGGGCGGCACCGAGTCCGCGCTGCAACGTTAATGGCCATGTCTCGCGCACCAAGCAAAGAACCCAGCACCGAGGAGGAGCTGTCGCTGTCACGGCCCGGCACGACCCTCGTGTTGCGACCCAGCTCGCGGCGCCTGCACTCGCGCCTGCCGACGGTGCTCGCCTCGCTGCTGATCGCCACCGGTGGACTGTTGCTCCTCGATGCGGGCATAACAGTTGTGTGGCAGGAGCCGATCACGGCGCTCTACGCACAGCTCAAACAGGAAAGGCTCGGCAGCGATCTGCACGCGCTCGAACACACCGCGCCGACGCTCGCGGCGCGACAAACGCTTGCGCGCCTGCACGAGCAACGCCGGCGGATCGCCTATCTGGCCGCCATCCTGCAGCGCCACGCGAAAGACGGCGCGGCCGTCGGGCGCATACGCATCCCCACGATCGGCGCGAGCTTCGTCGTCGTAAAGGGCACCGGCAGCTCCGAACTGGAGAGCGGTCCCGGGATCTACCCTGAAACGAACTTTCCCGGCGTGCCTGGCACGACCGCGATCGCCGGCCACCGTACTACATTCCTGGCGCCCTTTCGCCACATCGACGAGCTGCGCCGTGGACAGACAGTCGAGCTCGAGATGCCCTACGCGCGCTTCACCTACACGGTGATCGGTTCCCGTGTGGTGTTGCCCACAGACGTGTCGGTGATCGACCCGGTGGGCTACTCACGGCTCGTGCTGTCCGCGTGCACGCCGCCGTTCAGCGCCTCGCACCGGCTGATCGTGTTCGCCCGCCTGACCTCCACGACGCCGCTTGGTGTCGCGCGTATGGTGCGGACCACCATTTCCCCTGAGCAGGCGTTCGGCGAAGAACGCGTGCTTGACGAACCGGCTCTACCACCGGTGCTCAAATCCCGTCAGCGCCTGCTTGCGCCCCTCGTGTCGTAGTACCACGCCGGGCTCTCCCTCGCTGACGTGGCCAACCCACGTGAGCTTGGCCCCGACGCGCTCGCACGCGTGGCTGACGCGCTCGGCGCGCTTGCGTGGTACGCACACGCACAGCTCGTAGTCTTCGCCGGCGGTCGCCGCCAGCTCCCACACGGGCACGCCGAGCTCCTCGGCGACGCGCTGTGTGTGCTCGTCGGTTGGCAGCTGATCGAGGTCGATCTTCAGCACCATGCCGCTGCTGCGTGCGATGTGGAGCGCGTCGGTCGCGAGACCGTCGGAGAGATCGATCATCGCGTGAGCGCCCGCTGGCGCTATCGCGCGCCCCTCGCGCAGCCGTGGCAGCGGGCGTCGCGGTCTGCCTCCGAGCGTGCCGGTCACGCCGACGAGGTCTCCCGGTCGCGCTGCGTCGCGGCCGATCAGCTTCTGGTCGCGCTCGGCCCACCCCACCACTGTCACGCTCGCGAACAGCGCCGGCGCGCTTACCACGTCACCGCCGACGATCCTCGTGTCCGTCAGCTCCGCCAGCTGCTGTGCACCGAGCATGAGCTCGAGCGCCTGCTGCTCGCTCACGTGCGCGGGGATCCCGAGCGCGATCAACGCCTCGCCGGTTTGCGCTCCCATCGCCGCGATATCCGACAGTCCTCCGGCGAGCGCTCTCCAACCGACGTCTTCGAAACTCAGTTCGGGATCCTCGAGACGGAAGTGCACGCCCTCGACGATCGTGTCGATCGTGGTCACGCATATCTTCAGCGCTTTGACCACCGCCGCGTCGTCGCCGATGCCGCGCGCGACCCGCCCTCCGCGCGCCGGGAGCGCGGCGGTGATTGAGTCGATCAATGAGAGCTCTGGGCTCACGCCCTCAACGATGCCTGTAGACGATTCGGGCGCGATCGAGGTCGTAAGGGGAAAGCTCACAACGGACGCGATCCCCCGGCAGGATGCGAATACGAAAACGGCGCATCTTGCCGGCCACGTGCCCGAGCACCACATGATCGTTGTCGAGCTTCACGCGAAACATCGCATTCGGCAGAGCCTCGATCACCTCGCCCTCGAATTCGACCTTGTCTTCCTTAGCCACGAGCTGCATCCTGTCCGGGCGCGGCACGCTGTCGCCGACGACCCTGCGTTGAAGTGTGCACGTCAAACTACCAGCGTGCGCGTTCGGAGGTCCGTGCCAGCGTACGCTCAGGGTTTCGGTGGTTCGGCCCCACCCGCTCCCCCGACAGCTGGTGCGGGGGCTTTCGCGGCTGGCGTGGGGGCTGGTTGGGGTGCTTCGTGCACAGCCGGCGCGGGCCCGCCCTGCTCATTTTCATTACTCCCCGCGGGTTCAGTGCTTTCGCCGGTTGGACTGCCGCTGGGCGGTTCTGTGGAGGGGGACTGATGCCCGTTGGGAGTCGGTTTTCCGTGAGCGCCATTCTTGGCGCCAGCGCTCTGTTCACCTTCAAACGGCGTCTTTGCCGACTGCTCGCCGGTGGTTGCGAACTTGCCAAAGAAGGGCTGGTAGGAGATCGGTTCGCTTGGCGATGGGAATTCCACGCATGGCTTGCCTTCGGTAACCGTCGTCATGTAGTCGTGCCAGATTTCCGCGGGCAGGTAGCCGCCCTGCTGGGGCTCTCCATGAACGTCGGTCATCGGCACCAGCTTGTTTGGGTATCCCATCCACACCGAGGTGGAGTAGTCGGGTGTGTACCCATCGAGCCACGCGTCCACGAGATTGCTCGTGGTCCCGGTCTTGGCGGCTGTGGGACAGTCGATCGCCGAGCGCGTCGCCGTGCCGCTGAGCACATTTTGATGGAGGATGCTGGTCTCCTCGGCGGTCACCCCGTCGGAGAGCACCTTCACGCGATGTGGCTTGCTCCAGTTGGTGTCGGTGTAGCCGTCGGGAAACACGACCTTCGTGATCGCGATCGGCGTGTTGCGCCAGCCGCCATCGGCGAGCGTCGCGTACACGTTGGCCATTTCAAGTGGGCTCACGCCGACCGTCAAGCCTCCAAGTGCCTCGGCGGGATAGCTGTGCAAATGCTCCTGCACGCCGAGCTTGTAGGCCATCTGGGTGACCGTTTCCTCGCCGAGATCGGCCGCCAGCTGCGCGTACACCGTATTGTCGGAGGTTAGCGTCGCCTGCACGAGGTTGACCGACCTGCCAAGCGACGTGTTCTCGAACGTTTTCACTTCATAGGTCGGGTAAGCGGGGAGCCAACCGGGGTAGAGGGTGTGCGACAGGTAGTAGGTGCTGTTGGGGTCCACGCCGCGCGAGAGGGCGTCGGCGAGCACGATCGCCTTGAAGGTGGATCCCGGCTGGCGGTGGCCTTCGGAGGCAAGGTTGTACTGCGACTGGTCGTAGCTCTCTGACTCCGCCATCGTCTCGATGTCGCCGTTGTGTGGGTCGATCGTGACGATCGCCGACGCTGGGTCACCCGGCTCGTCGAGCACTTCGGCGATCGCGTTGCGGGCCTCGCGCTGCATGTCCAGGTCGATTGTCGTGTACACCTTCAAGCCGCCCTTCTCGACCTGATTGAGGCCATAGCGTTCGACCAGCTGGCGGCGCACGAATTCAAAGAAGAAGCCTTCTTGACGTTGTGTGTAGTAGTCGCCGTGCTTCACTTCCAACGGCGCTGCCTGCGCCGCGGTGGCCCAGGCATGGGGGATGTAGTGCAGTTCGGCCATCTTGGCGAGCACCTCGTTGCGGCGTGTGCGAGCCGCCGCCGGGTACAGGAACGGGTTGTACTGCGAGGGCGCTTGTGGCAGGCCGGCGAGCAGCGCGGACTGCTGGAGATCCAGATGGGAGGCGCTCTTATCGAAGAAGATCCGCGATGCCGCCTGCACTCCGAGCGCGGTCTGCCCGCCGACGGTGCCATAGGCGACGCTGTTGAGATAGTCGGTCAGGATCGAGGACTTGCTGTGGTGTTTGGTGTATTCGATCGCGAGCTTCGCCTCGTCGATCTTCTGCTTGAAGGAGTGCGTGTCGCTGCCGAGATACAGGTTGCGCATGAGCTGCATCGTGATCGTGGAGGCGCCCTGCAACGCCTGGCCGTGCAGGAGATCCTTGACCGCCGAGCGAAAGATGCCCGTCAGATCCACGCCGTTGTTCTTGTAGAAGCGCTGATCCTCGATCGCGATCGTTGCGTCGCGAAGATCACGTGGCATCTGCGCTGTAGTGATCGGCGTGCGCAGTTCATCGGATTGGATGAAGCCAAGGCGCGTGCCGTCGGCGGCGAACACCTGCGAGGACGCGCCCGCGATGTTAGCTTTGAGCGAGCCGAGGCTGGGTGCCGACTGGGCGACCGACAACACGTAGCCGACCGCGACGATTACGCCTATCACGATTGCGCCGGCGATCCCGCTGAGACCGACTAGCACTATCCGTGAAGGTCCAGAATGGGTGCGTCGCCTACGGCGCTGTCGTGCTTGTCTTGACATCTCTCTCGCGCCCCCGACTGTGACTGTACCGTGCGGCGGTGTGATTTCCTGCCTGTAGCGCGCGCAACGAACGCATCCTCAGGCCCACACCTCAGGCCCACACTTCAGATGAACTCCGAAACCGCCGAGCCAGCTATCGCAGACCACGCGAGCGACTTCGCCAGCCCGACGAGCTCGGTCATGGCGCGTGCCGATGTTGACGTCGAGAGAATCGTCGCGCTGCGCGACGTGTGGCGCGCGTTGTGGGTCTCGCGCTTGCTCGTATGGGTCGCGGGCGCCGGAGCGGTGGCGATACTCGGCTTCGGACCGGTTCGCCACGCGTTTGATCCGCCTGGGATCACGGGTGGTTTTGGATGGCTCGGCGACGTGCTGGCGGCGCCTGCGGCGCGCTGGGACGCGGCCTGGTATCTCGTGATCGCCCACTACGGCTACCGTCCCGAGTTCGGCGCGCTGACGGCATCGCGCACGGCTTTCTTCCCGCTCTACCCACTGGGGGTACGCGTGCTTTCTGATGCTGGCCTTGCGCCCGTGGTCGCCGGCGTGCTGCTGTCGGTCTCGGCGTTTGCGGCCGCGCTGTATGGCCTGCACCGGCTGACGACGCTCGAAGTCGCGCGCCTGCGTTGCCACGGCTACGCGGACGCGCGCCGACGCGGAGCGAGCGTGTCGCGGCTCGCCAAACTCGACGCCCACGAGCTGGCGCGCGCGGTCGTCCTGCTGACGGCCTTCGCGCCGATGGCGTTCTACTTTTCAGCTGTGTACAGCGAGTCGCTTTATCTGGCCCTGTCGGTCGGTGTGTTTCTGTGCGCGCGTGGTGGGCGGTGGGCAGCGGCCGTGACGCTCGGAGCGCTCGCGAGCGCGACGCGCAGCAGCGGCGTCGTTCTGATCCTGCCGATCGCGTTGCTGTATCTCTATGGACCGCGCGAGGATCGGGCCGCCGACTATCTGTCGGCTTCATGGCAGCGGACGGCCGGTGATGAGCATGATCGCGGCCAGACGCAACGGGAGAGATCGCGCCTGGGCGGCGAGTGGCTGACCGTCGTTGGGCTCCTGCGTGTCCTGCGTCCACGCTATCGGCTGCGACGCGACGCACTATGGCTCGCGCTGGTGCCGGTGGGACTCGGCTTGTACATGGCCCACCTGGCGTTCGCCGGCGGGGACCCGCTCGCGCCATTCCACGCCGAGGCGGTATGGAACCGGCACTTCGCGGGTCCCTTCGGTGGCGTGTGGGACGGGGCAAAGGCGGCGTTCGATGGCCTGCGACAGCTGCTCTCTTTCCAACGTCGCCGGCTCTACTATCCGGCCGCGGGCGGCAGCCCATTCATCGACGCCGGGCACAACCTACTGCTGTTCGCGTTTCTGCTTGCCGCGATACCTGCAGCGATCGGCGTGCTGCGACTACTGCCGCTCGCCTACGGCGTGTATGTGCTGACAGCGCTCGCCTTGCCGCTGTCATACCCAGTGACGCCCCAGCCGTTGATGTCGCTGCCACGCTTTCTTGTGGTGCTATTTCCGCTCACCATATGGCTCGCGATCCGCCTCGCGTCTTATCCGCCCCTCCTCACGCGGGCGACGCTGGTCTGCTCGGGCGTGGCGATGGCCTTCTTCGTCGGGGAGTTCGCGACCTGGCACTGGGTGGCTTAGCGGCATGGACGACGATCTCGTACATGGGGGCAAGCCGGCGGGTCGTTTCGTCGAGCAGGCGGATGGGACGCACGGCGAAGGATCCCTTGCCCAGGCCGAGTTTGCGCGCACGTCATCACTGGGACCGGCCTCAAACGAATGGCCCGCGTGGACCGCGCCCGTGGCGCTCATATCCGCGCTCGTGCTGGCGGCTGTGGCCGGCCTGATCGTTGACATCCCCGCGATCGTGCTTGGCGTGAAGATCACCACGGCGCACACCCCTCCCGGTATCGAGTTGGCGGACACGGTTGTGCAGGACTTCGTGTTTGTGCTGACGGTCGTCCTCTTTGCTCGGCTCGGCGGTCGTGCGGTGCGCTCATGGCAGCTCGGCTTCCGCGGCTCCCGCATGCGTTTGCGATCGACGGTGCTGGCGGTCGCGGGCGCATATCTCGCGTTTTTCGTCGTCAGCGCGTTGTGGGCGGTGGCGCTCAATGAAAGTCCGAAAGAGGAACTTTTGAAACAGCTTGGTGCGAATGAAACGGCGCTGCTGTTGGCGCTAAGCGCACTGCTCACAACGGTGGTTGCGCCGATTTGTGAGGAGACGTTGTTTCGTGGCTACATATTCGCGGCACTCTCTAAATGGAAGGGATGGCTGCCGGCGGCGGTGATAACTGGGATTCTCTTTGGCGGCGTGCATGTTGGCTCGGCGCCCGCCGCCGATCTCGTTCCACTCGGTGTGTTCGGGTTCATGCTGTGCGTGCTCTACCGGCGCACCGGCTCGCTGTATCCGTGCATAGCCACGCACTCGCTGAACAACTCGGTCGCGTTTGGGGTGCTCGAGGGTTGGGGGTTGTGGCAGATCGTGGCGCTGATGGCCGGTGCGCTCACCACGATCTGGCTGCTTACCCAGCTCTTTCGGCTGATCGGGCTGATCTCCGCGGTTCCGTCCTACGCCGTCGTCCCTACGGCGTACGATCGTCCGTAATGAGTCGCAAACGCGCATACTTGGCTACCCTGGCGGCCGCGGTCCTATGCGGTGCGTCGTTTACGACGAGCGTGGCGTTGGCGGCGAGCAGGCAGCCTGCTCTGACTCGGGCCGCCCGCAAAGCGCTGGTTCGTCGCGTGGTCCATATGCGTGGAAGCATGACGTTCGGCGCTCACGGTCTCGCGGTGTGGCTGCTCCAAGACGAGCTTGCGCGTCTGCGCTACGCGGTGCCGGTGAATGGTTACTTCGACGAAGCCACCGGCCGCGCGGTGCTCGCGTTTCGCAAGGTGACCGGTCTCAATCGCATCGAAAGTGCCAACGCAGGCGTCTTCCAGTTGTTGCAGCGGAGGGCTGGACGTTTTCACGTGCGTTACCCGGGCGACGGCAACCACGTCGAAGCCGACCTGACAAAGCAGGTGCTCGTCGAGGTGCAGCGCGGGGGACGCGTGCGGCGCATCTACACGATGAGCTCCGGCAAGCCCTCGACGCCGACCGTACTCGGACGTTTCCGCGTCTACCTGAAGACGCCGGGCGCTAACTCGGAGGGAATGGTCGACTCCAACTACTTCATCCGCGGATACGCGATACACGGGTATGCCGAAGTGCCGGTGTATGCGGCCAGTCACGGGTGTCTGCGCATCCCGATACCGGACGCAGCCGAAGTGTTCGCCTGGGTTCAAATTGGCTATCCGGTCGATGTCTACACCGACAACTGACGCGACAATCGCGTGGCGCGTGAGAACGCAGACCGTGAACCGGGAGCCATCCGCAACGACGCGTGGCTGGCTATAGACCGAGGCGTATCAAGCGCGCGATGAAAGCCAAGCCAAAACCGTAGACAAGCAACACGAGCAGCGTGTTGACGATGTGGACCAGCCATTCGTTGCTCTCGCCCGACGTCACTCCTGAGAATGGCGAGGCGAGCTTCAGAAAGACTTTGTCGATCGCTTCGTGGGGGGCACTCTCTTTGGCTGTAGACGAGCTAGTCCTGAGATCAGGAGCCCCGGGCAGGGAGTTGACCTCGGCCTGCTGGTGGTCAGAGGCGCTGTTGGTCTGATTGAGTGCAAACGCCAGAAAGTATGCGGCTGCGATCAAACAGATCACGATCGACGCCAAGCGCAGTAGGCGGGAGAACGTAGCGACGACCACAGGCGCAGGGTAACCCCCGCGCAGGACAGCCTGGACGGACGTCTGAGTCGCCGGCCTGGCACCGAGACGCCCGCCGTGCGCTCCGGCCGCTAGATTGCGCCCGATGTCCGAGCAAAAGCCGACCGTCGGCGCGCTTGAGAGCGCCTACGCCCAACTGGTGGTGGAGTTGCGCGCCCACGCGCTTGTGATCGGCGAGGTCACGCTCACCAGCGGCGCCACCGCCTCCTACTACGTAGACGCCAAGCGCGCGATCCTGCGACCCGAGGGTTTTCGCGCGCTCGCTACGCTCATCGCCGCGCGCGCACACGAGTGGGAGGCGACGGCGGTCGGCGGCATGACGATGGGAGCGGACCCCGTTGCATGCGCCGCGCTCGCGGGCGGTGCGCACACCAAGGCGTTCTTTGTGCGCAAGCAAGCCAAGGACCACGGGTTGCAGCGTCGTATCGAGGGGCCCCCGCTCGTGCCCGAGGATCGTTGCCTGGTGGTCGAGGACGTGGTCACGACTGGCGGCTCGACGCTCGCCGCGATCGCCGCGCTACAGGAGGTGGGACACACGATCTGCGGGGTGGTGTCCGTGCTCGACCGGCTCGCCGGCGGTGGGCCTTTGATCGAACAGGCTGCGCGCGCGCCGTATGTCGCGCTCACCACGATCGACAACGTCTATCCAGAGCGCGAGGAGCGCTAGCCTTCGCCGCAAGCCCTCGTAGTCCAATGGATAAGACGACCGCCTCCTAAGCGGTAGATCCAGGTTCGACTCCTGGCGGGGGCATGGGGCTGGAATCCTTGTGTTCATGCGGATTCCAGCCGATGCTCGTTGTGGTGCCTACCTGGCCCCACAGCGGTCTGTAGAGCTTCACTGCCAGCTACTGCCAGCTAGGCGCACGCGGAACGTCCCTCGTGTTGTCATTTTGCGGGCGACGATCTGCTTCGCCCTCGCGTTCCGCGTGGGCGGCGCCAGGTCCGGGCGCGAGGATTAGAGTTGCCAGGACGGTGACTGCACTGTGGCACGACGATGGTTCGGGCTGGCGCGCCTTGGCGCCCGCTGGTTTTCCCGAGGAGGCCGCTCTACACGCTCTCGTGGAGGGTGCTCCACAACTACTCCCGCTCTCGGGTTCTCCGCGGCTGGTCGTCGTCGGGCGTGAGGTTCGACTGGGCAGCGGGTATGCAGACCTGGTTGCCGTCGAGCCGTCCGGGCGCATCGCCGTAATCGAGGTCAAGCTCGCCAGCAACGCGGAGGCGCGTCGCGCGGTAGTTGCTCAGGTTCTGACCTACGCAGCCGTCATCTACGGATTGGACGTGGAAACGCTTGAGCGTGACATCCTCGGAAAGCAGCTCCACGAGCGGGGCTACGACAGCCTCGTTGGCGCGATGTCTGCCAACGACCAGGAGGGGTCATTCGACGCGTGCAAGTTTGTGACAGGACTTGCAGAAAATCTCTCGACTGGAGCCTTCCGCCTGGTGTTGGTGTTGGACGACGCACCGAGCGAGCTCGTGCGGCTGGTGGGCTACCTCGAAGCGGTTGGCGGAAACCTGATCATCGATCTTGTGACGGTCACGGCGTATGATGTCGATGGCTCGCGGATCATGGTTCCGCAGCGTGTAGACCCAGAGCGCCCGACTGTCGAGGCGGGACAGCCGTCGCAAGAAGCCAAGAGCTTTGCAGGGTATCTCGCCAGCGGCGCCTCCGATTTTGGTGAAGCCATAGATGCTGCCCCGGAGGTTCAACGGCAAGACCTTCGGCGTCTCTATGACTGGGCCATCTTGTTGGAGCAGGAGGGACTTGTCAGGCTCTCCACCTATCACGGCAAGAATCGCCTGACGCTTCTGCCCTACCTCATTGGAGACGACGCTGGGCTCGTCACGATTGGAACGACAACGGCGCGTACCTCTCGGTGTGGCGAAGTGTCTTCGAGCGTCGCGCCCCCAAGAGCATTCCCGAGGTCGAGGCGGTGATTGGAGCGCAGATCGGGAACGGCAACTCGGTTCGCCTGCTCAGTGACGAGGTTCTGGCGGCTCTGACCGTGGCCTATCGTGAGGCCGCGCAAGCGGCGCACTGATGGCGACCTGTCGGGCGACATAGCGCGCTCGGAGGCTCCGATTCACCTGCCTGCGACTGTGGGCCTCGGGACGCTGATATCGCAGCTACCGCCGTCCTCTGCAAGATCGTCGCCCTCGACAAGCAGCCGCAGCCGCTCGCGGTCGTCGTCGCTGGAGTTCATCGCCTGCGCGTAGATGCCGAGTGTGACCGTAGGGTCGGTGTGCCCGAGCTGGGCCATTACATAGCGCGGGTCCTTGCCGAGCGCGACGAGCACGGATGCGCAGGTGCGACGCAGCGCGTGGAGCGTCAGGCCCTCCGGTAGTGGTGTCTGTCCCTCGGTGGCGAGCTGCGCGTTGGCGCGCATGACCGCCTTGGCGAGCACCCGGCCGCGAACGCGCCCCCCGTCCTGCCGTGTGCCCGCGGCGGACGCGAACACGTAGGCGCTGGGGGCGGCGTTGGGGCTCGCGGCCTTGTGTGTGCTCAGTTCGTCTCTGAGCACCGGCAGGAGGTCCACGTACCGGCTGCCCGCGTCGGTCTTTGAGTGCCGCACGCGCAGCCTGCCGGCGGCGAGGTCCACGTCGCGCCACTCCAGGTCAAGAAGCTCACTGATTCGCAGGCCCGCGAAGGTGAGCGTGGCGAGCAGCGCGCGCCGTGCGATCCTCCCGTTGGAGCGTGCCTCGCGGTCCAGTTTGCTCGCGGCGTCGAGCAGGGCGGCGATCTGCTCCGCTCGGTCGAGGTAGACACGAGCGGGCTTCGCGGCCTTCAGCCGGCGCCGCTTGCCGCCGACCTTCGCGGCGTTGCGCGGTATCAGCTCTCGCTCGACCGCGACCTCGAGAATCTGGCCGAGGCGAGTGATCGTCTTATTGATCGACACGGCCGACAGCGGGCGCCGTGGCCGGCGGCGCCTGCACCCGCGCCGGTCCACGTACTCGTCCATGATCGGCTTGCCCCGAGCGGCGGCAGCTTCGATCGCGCGCGCTTCTGCGACCTTCGCCTCCCGGTAGCGATCAACCTCAGACACGGTGATCTGTGAAAGCCGGTGATCCTTGAAGAAGGGCAGCAGGTGGACCCGAAGCTGCCACTCGTAGTCGAGGACCGTGTTCGGCCTCAGCTCCCCACGGATCGCCTCGAACCACGCGGAGGCGAACTCGTGAAATCCGGGGTCTTGCGGCGGCTCGGGTGGCGCCTCGATCGTGCGCGGCTGCCAGATGCCCCGTCGCACATCGGCGAGGATGTTCTCCAGCTCCGTTGTTGCTCGTGCCTCTGTCCAGCCTTCCTCCGGTCGGCCGAGCGTGACGTAGCGACGCTTGCTGTACGCAGTGAAGCGAAGCGCGAACGTGAAGCCGCGGCGCGTCGGATTGCGGACCACTTCGCCCTTCGGTTCTCTGACCGCTGTCGTCGCCGTCATCGACTCGCGCCCTCGACCAAGGGACGGAACAGGAAGATGTTACGCCGGCTGATGCGCCGATAGCGGCGTCGCCCGCGCTCGTCGGGCGCGAGTCGCCGATCCGATGGCTCGCGGCGACTGTCGATATCTGCGCGGCGCTCGTCAGGCTCGGCCCACTCGTGCAGGCAATGAACAGCCGTGCCGAGTTGCGCGGCCTCCATGCTCAGGCGCTCGGCCAGCTCGAACCACCGATCCGAGTGAACCGCCCGGTCGGAGTCGAGGAGGCCCGCGGCCACGGCGAGGGTCTTGCGCAGACTGCGGCGCAACCGCTCCATTTCCTCGGCGGCGATCGTGCGCGCTCGCCGCCATGTGCGGTGCTGCGGCGACTCGGGGAGCTGCGGGATGTCACCTGCTCTGACAGCGCGCCGCAACCGCCGGCGGCCAGCGGGCGTCAGCGCCCATATCTGGACCTGGCGGAAGCGTGAGCTCTCAAGCGATCCGGCCGCCTCGAAAGCTCCCAGCCGCGATCGAACGTGCCGCGCCTTACCCGAACGCCTCGGGATGTCCAGGTGTTCAGTGATCGCCCAAATAGGGACTCCGGGCACGTCGTTCGTGCGATGACGTTCCGCGCGCTCGATCGCGGCCAGCACCAGCTCGTCGGGGATGACGTGAACGGGGGTGCTCATCTTCGGTTCCTCCTGTGGTCGGAGGCGCCGGGGTCTTGCTGTTGGCGAGGAAGCCAAGCCGCCGGACCTGACTGGTAGCTTGGCTGGCGCGCCGAAGCTGAACCTTCGGTGCCACGGCGCCCGGCGGTTCGTACCCGCGCGGGCGCCACTTATATGGTCCTCTGACCATATCGCAATCTGTAAAACTCTACAAGTCCCACGAGATATGACCGACGAGGCTGCCAAGGACCAACTCATCCTCGGCCGAGCGCTGCGAACACTCCGCGAACGGGCAGGCATGACGCAAGGGGAAGTGGGGACGCGCGCCGGCACCGACGACACCCACGTCTCTCGCATGGAGCGCGGACAGTTCGATATCCGCTGGCATACGCTCAGGCGCGTGTTGGCCGCACTCGACGCGACTCTCGCCGACCTCGGCGATGCGATCGACCACGGCGACGACTGATCTGACGGCCAGCGCCGCGCGTTCCGGCCAGCCGCCCGCGTCATCGCGTGCGTACTTGCAGAGCGCGGGACCGCAGGGGACGGCGTAGGCGATCGGTCGCTCATTCCGGTCCAGTTCGGCGCCCAACCGGCAGTAGCCGGCAGTGGGCAGCGTCGGATGACCCTTGGCGGTTGCTCGATATTGGCTTCTCTACGGGGGAACGCGCAGGTTGTGACCTCTCGCTTGGGAAGCGGTCGCCCTCGCTGGCGGGCCAGCTCGCCAGTGCCCGCGCGAGGTCGAACCGGAGGCGCCGGCCGACCCTCACCGCGCCCAGCGCGGCGGCGTGCCGGTAGATGCTCTTGTTGCTCACGCCGAGGGCCTGAGCGACCGTGCGCGCGTCAACGAGTTCTGCGGGTCTCGGCGATGCCGCCGCTGGTCGCAGCTGCTCCGCGACGCGCCCGGCGATGGCGTCCACTAGCAGCAGCTCGCGGGGGGTGAGCGCGGACGCGGTGTCGGGGTTGGCGGCGGTAGTTCTCACGCTGACTGGCCGGCAGGGGGTTGGCAGCGCCAGCAGATGACGCGCCCGGTGGCGGGATGCGGGCGCCAGTCCGACGAGTGCTCGGGGTGCGCGCACATGGGGGCAGCGCCGTCACCTGCGGTCGGCTGTGGCGCGACTCCCGCCACGGCCGTCACATCCGTAACGGCCGTCACATCGCTGTCGCCACGGGGTTCTTTGAGTGTCGGACCGGCGAGGTGTGACGCGCGTGACGGTTGTGACGCTTCGGGTGGGGGTAGGTAGCGCGCCCATGCGTCGGCCAGGTCTGCGGCGTGGTAGCCCTTGGCGGTGTCCTGGCCGATTCGGACAGTGCGCGGCTTGACTTCGTAGGGCTTCAGCAGCCGGGCGAGCGTCCGGGGGTCGATGCCCTTGCCTTCGCGCCAGCCGCCGAAGGGCATCGTCTCGTCGGCGTTGATCTTTGCCAGTAGGTCGGCGGTGCTCGCCACATCGGCGGTTCCCATCGCTCGGCGGATCGCCGCGAGAAGCTGTGTACCCAGGCCGATCTCCTCGCCATCGCTCGCGGCGCTCAGCGTGATCGCAGCAGCACGCGCCCGCGTGGGCCAATCTCCGCCCGCGAGGTCAGCGACCGCAAGCAATGGCTCCCATCCATCGGCCGCGCGGTCGCTGAGCTCGTCGGGAGTGTCGGGCTCCGCTTCGCGCAGCGGGTCGATCGCGGTGGCTGCCCACGCTTGGAGCTGAAGTCGTAGCGGCTCGGTCTGCTCGTGGGCGGCTCGCCAGCGCAAGCGCTCGACGTGCTCACCGTCGTGGCGGCGCTTCATGTGCAGCGTTACGGCACGGTCTTGGATTGTCTCGGGGAGACGCCCGGTGTCGATCCCCGCGAGCACCTTGGGGCAGAAGACGGAGAAGTCGCGGGCCTCCATCTTCGTGCCTTGGCTGACGACGCGGGTTGCCTTCGCGCCGCGCCGGTTGCCGGCGTTCAGCGCTGCGCGTAGCGGCTCTGTGCGCTCGCTGTTCGAGCCGAAAATCGCGTCGATCTCGTCGAGCAGAAGCGTGGGACGGTCCTGCTCGATCTTGCGAAAGAGCGCTGCCTCTGTCGTGCTGGCTGTGCGCCAGTGCTCCCGCACCAGCAGCTCCAAGACCTCAAGCAGTCGGGTCTTGCCCGACTGCTTCTCGGGGGAGACGATCACCATGTACGGGGTCGCGTGCGCGGCCTCGAACGCCCATGTATGCAGTACGAATAGCGCTATCGCCGTCTTCGCGGCCTCCCCCGGTAGAACCACGAAACGGTCGAGCACATTGCTCACGCGGTCGAGCAGGTCACTCGCTGAGGCGGTCGGCGTTCCGGTCAGGGCGGCGTCCGCGGGCCCCGGTGAGGCTGGTTGGTCAACATCGGTCGCCGCGTCCGGTTTCATGTTCCGGTGGTAGGGCTCTGTCGTGCCGGCCATGCACTCCAGCAGGTCGCGGACTTGCGGTAGATCGTCGCGGGATTGCGCCTCGCCGATGAGGTCGCCCACGTTGAAGCCATCGGAGCGCGCCGGGTCCAGGTCGATGACTCTGACCATTGCTGCGTGCGGGGCCAGGTCGGCCGCGAGGTTCGTCGCCAGCCGCCGGCCCGCTGCGTCGCAATCGCCGAACACCGCAACGTCGCGGCCCGCGAACTGCACGGCCCACTCCCTCCGCCAGCCGTTCGCGCCCGGTACGGCGACCGCGGCGAGCCCGATCGAGCACATCGAGAGCACGTCCTTCTCGCCCTCCACGATGTAGACGAGCTCGCCGGCGGGGATCGACTCCGGGGCGGGCCACAGCACCCTTGGGCGCCCTCGCATCGCCAGCGGCTTCAACTCCTCCCCGATGAGCCGCAGCACGTTCACCAGCCCGCCGTCTGACCCGCGCAACGGCAAGACGAATGCCTTCCCATTGACTCCGACCCCGAGCGTGCTTAGCGCTGCCGAGGTCCACCGGCGACGCTCCCACAGTCGTTGCGCCCTGGCAGGGTAGAGCTGCCCCGCCCAACGAGATAGATCGGCCTCGCTAGGGAGCGGCGCGGGCGCGGGATTGGCCCGGCGGCGTGGCGCTGGCGCTCCACGAGTTGAGCCGGCGCCGTCGTCGGGGAACAGGCCGTGACGCTTCGCCAGCTCGGCCGCTTCAGAGCGCGAGCGTCCGCGCGTCAGCGCAGCGTCGAACGCGCCGCCGCTGGCACCGCACCCGTGGCAGCTCCATTGCCCGGTGTCGAGGTTGACCCGGCAGGAAGGCGTGCGATCGTCGCGCGCGTGAGCGGCGGCGTCAGCGAAGCAACGAACGGAAACCTCGCCGCTCAGGCCGGCTCCAGGCAGCATCACACCGAGCTGATCGAAAAAGGCGCGGGCGCCGGTCACGACGACCAGCTCCACCGCTCAACCGCCAGGCTGTAGGAGCGCGGCGCGGCTAGATGCCGGGCTTCTCCCGGCTCGCCTTCTGAACCGTCGCCGTCGCCGCTATCGCCGCCGCGGCCGGCGACCCGAGGCGCCCTGCGCGACCCGGCCGGTCGTCCTGCGCCGCGCCGCCGGACTCGGGGACCGACTTGAGGCCGGAATGGCACGACCTCTTGGGTCAACCACTCACGCCTTTCCATCGTGGCGGTGACGATGTTCGGCTTGGCACGCCACGCGCGCCCTGCGGCTTTGGCTCGCCGAGCCGAGCCGGCCTGCTGCCCACGATGATGCCGCTGCCCGTAGTGACGCCAGTACGCCTCCGCGGCTGCGAATGAGCCGATACGGCGCTGATGAGTTGAAAGGCGTGCCACTGCTCCCGCTTCCGTCGATGGTCGTGTCGTGCGTCCCGTTTGCTGCTCGCGCATCGTGATCCCGCGATCGGACGGAACCCCAAAACGGGACCGCCCCAGCCCAAGGGGACCGAGGCGGTTTGCAGACACGGCCACGGACGAAACGAAGTCCGTGGAAGCGACTCGCAGCATCGCATCACCGTCAGACTGATCGACTAGGCCGGCGTCTGGTGAGGTGCTAACGGTGTCGTGCACGCGCGTGATAACGCCGACGTGGCCCCCACATGCCGCCTGCTCCCGCCGTGGAGCCGTCGTTCTACTGAGCGTATCCGCCCAACCTTCGCCGAACTGTTGCCGAACCCCTTTAGGCGGCTTGCTCGAGGGCCAGCAGGAGCATCCGCAGCTCGGTGGCGAGCTCCTCGCCATCAAGCATCACGTCATCGGATACCGAGTCGTACTCGCTCGATGTAACGTGCTCGGTGGGGACGCCACGACTCAATCGCTCGATCTTGACTCCCCAATCAAGCAGGCGCAGGGCGGCTGTTGGTGAAAGTGTCTCCGCCGGCAGTGCCCGGATTCGTTCGAGGGCCTTCTCTTGCGCCAGCGTGGCGAGCGCCGCGTGCCGCTCAACCATTTCACGTTGCGCCGCCCGGTTGTCGAGCTGTCGTTGCCGATCCCGCTCACGGTCGAATGCGCGCACGCGCAGTTGCCAGGAGTGTGTCGCGCTCATCCTCTCCAGTAGCCTCTTTGAGACGCCGATCGCCTCCGCGGTCTTCCTGAGCGAGCGATTCAGCCCTTCATCGCGGTAGCGCGAGAACAGCTCAAACGAGCGGGACGACTCTCCGCTGAGACGATCCCACGCCTGGGTGATCTCGATGGTCGTCATCGTCGAGCGTGACTCTACGGGCCTCTGGATACGGCTCCGCGTAGGTCCGATGGCTCATGGTTCTGCTCCGCATACGTGGAAGCCGTACTTCTGAGCGAACCGCACAGCCATCGCCCACGTCCGCGGTACTTCACGTTCGTCGGTTTTGATGGTTTCGGCGTCACCTGTTTGCAGGGCAGCGGACTCTTCGTTGTAGCTTTCACCCGTAGCCCCAACGGCTTCCGCGAATCGTTCTACGGGCGGTTTCTCGTTTGCAGTGAGGGGAATGTCCTGTAGGTCGATGCTGGCGTTGGAAAGGTCCTTCCCGATCTTCGTGAGCAACGGAGGTGCTTCCTGCTGGATCGGGGCCTGTGCTTCTTCCTTGAGGCCGTTCAGCCGCGCGAGCAGCGGCTTGATCCGCCGGTTCATCGAGCTGCATATCGCATCGCCTGCGGCGACGACCTGAGCATGTGTGGTCAGGAGTGGCGCCTTGCCGGTGGGCCAGCCGAGGGAGGCCGTCGTCTTATGGCTGGTGGGCTGGGTCTGCCTAGTGTGCATGGGGTGAGCAGCGGTCACGCTCGCATTCTTCTTGCCCCCCGACGCGGCGGCCCCGACGACCAGTAGCACGAGCAAGATTGGAATGGTCCACCGCGCCCAACGCGGCAGGCGCCTGTAGGCGTTCACGACCCGAGCACCATCGTCACGAGCTCGCGCGCAGACGTGCAGCGCGCGGTCCTGTACACGTTCTCGGCGCCGCGATGTTGCTCGTAGCGGCAGTGGAACACCGGGCCGCCGGCGTAGAGGTCGAACGACGCGGGCAGCTTCCCGGTCGCCTGCCAGCCGGCCTGTATACCTTCGGCGACCGCACGGGCAGTCGTGCAGCCCGCGTGCGTGACCCGAAGCCGCGAGACGGTGGGAAACCGGCCGTTCGCTGGCGCGGCGCACGCGATCGACGCGACGCGCACGCTACCTGTCGATGCCACCGCGACAGCGCCGCTCGCGCCAGCAGCGAGCAGGACGAGAACCGAAAGCCACGCAGCGGTGACAAGCAGCTTGACGACAAGCTGGTTGACAGCCGCGCTGTGAGTCCCTGATCGGGCCGTGCGTCCGTGCGCCATTGGCCTGCAACCTACCAAGAAAGGGGAACATGTCGAGTTTTGCTCGCAGGACTGCATCCCGAGACTGCGGGTGCAATGTTCCCCCTCCATACACGCGCCCGTGCCACGACGCACGACCGCTGATCCAATCGCGCGACAGTTCGGCGTCGCCGTGCGCGAGGCGCGCAAGCAGCGCAAAGAAACGCTCGAGGAAGTCGCCCACCGGATCGCACGGATGGACGCCAAGTACCTCGGCGAGATTGAGCGAGGCTGGCACGCGCCAACCATCCCCACCGCGAAGCGCATCGCCGACGCCCTGGAGACGAAGCTCACCGAGCTGATGCGTGGCCTATAGCCAGAGGCTGAATCGCGCGACCCGCTCTGAGCCGTCACACTGCGCCAATGCCGAACCACCTGGACTTCCTGCTCCTCCTCGACGACTACACCCGAGACAGTCCTGGAGCCTGCGTAAGCCGCGGTGCCGACATGTACGAGATAGCGCACAAGGCCGGCCTCGTGGAGTGGGGCAACCTACTGCCGGCGACTTGGGCGGGCGAGCTTGTGCACTTGGGCTATCTCGTTCCCGGCCCCAAGGGTCTCGGGGATCGATGGCCGGACGTACCTGGACCAGCGTGGACCGACCGTGAGGTCCAGCGCTATCACGACTATCGCGTCACATCGACCGGGCGGGAAGAGGCCGACCGGATGCGGCGCCTTCAGAGGGAGGCTGCGACAGACGCTGTACTCGGAGCCAGATTCCCAGTGCTCGTTCGACCGTGGATGACCGATGGGCAGCGGCACGCGATTACCGAGCCACTGCTGCGCCTTCAGAGCACCATTGACGGCGAGCAGGGCTCCGCCGCGATCGGGGCGGCCAAGGAGCTGGTCGAGGCAGTGTGCAAGATCACGATTGAGCGAGCCGGACAGACGCCTGCCAAGGGCGCCTCGCTGCCAGCTCTGTTCAAGCAGGCCCACGGCGAGACGATGGCTGACGCTCCGAGAAGCCCGGTGGGCAACGGCCTGGCGGCGATTGTGCAGCGCTTGGCTGAGCTGCGCAACTCTGTCGGCGCCGGCCACGGACGCGCATCGTCATCGGCCGTTCCGAGTCGTGACGCACGCATCGCCGCATCGGCCGGCGTGGCTGTCGCAGAGTTCCTGCTCAGCACGCCGTAGCGCTCGACCCGGCTATGTCGTCAGAGTGGGCTCAGATGCCTCGGCCGGCGAAGGATCAAGGCCAGAGCCGAGTGAGGCGGCGACTTCATCGATCAAGCGATTAGAGCGCCGCCACCCGACTACCCGCCAGCTCAGCTCCTCGGCCTCATCAGTGAGTGGCGAGGCTCGGACGATCCACGGCCGGCCGAGGAGCGTCCGTCCGGCGATGCCAGCCGCCACGAGCAACCCGAGCAAGATCAGCTCAATGCCGAACAGCAGCAACGGGACCACCACGATCGCCACGACCACGACCGCGAGTAGAACAAGCGCCGCCGCGCCGAAGTCATCCAAGCCGCCGACATCGGGGACCATAAAGACGGCTTCCGCGGCGTCTCCGGGGCGTATCTTCCCCATGCGGGCCTTGCGCCATCGCGGCATCCGCCGTGTGCTCCAACGGCGCCCGACTCGCCATTCCTGCCCGGACGGCGTTCGCACCGAGCACGCTCCAACACGGACCCTCATCTCAGCGACGATTCTAATGGCCGACCAATCAGCCGCCGTCTCGGCGACGCTCGGTCCTCGAGCGGGCGCCGACCTTTGGTGTGCGTAGAGTCCTCGACGTGGCTCAGTTCCCCTCTCTGAAGGCGAAGAGGTTGCTCCGGCTGCTGCAAGCTCAGCCGCTCGGCTACCGCGTTGTTCGCCAGAAGGGTTCGCACCGCAAGCTGGAAGCGCCGAACCATCCCGCGATCACCTTCGCCTTCCACGACAATCAGACGATTCGGCCATCGACCGTCAAGGACATTCTCTGCAATCAGGTCGGCCTTGCCGAGCAGGACGCCCTCGCGCTACTCTGAGGAAGCCATGACGGTGCGCGTGCTCTATCGCCAAGATCAGGACACCTGGGTTGCTTCCTCGCCCGACGTGCCCCGCTGGACGGTGGTCGCGGATACCTACGCCGAGGCGCACCAGCTCGCCGAGGACGGCGTGCGCTTCGCGCTTGAGCGCGACGACCTCACGGTCGAGCACTACGTTCCGGCCGGCGTCGCCGTCGCCGCGTAGCCGGCCTTGGCCACATCGCTGGCGGCGTGCCGCATCTGCCAGTGGAGCGCTCGCCACTGGCAGATAGCAGTCCCGTCACGGTGTCTCGGGGGCACTCGCGCGCTGCGCGTGGTCCTGAATCCTTTGGAACGGCCAGTGTTTCCAAGCTGCGAGCACGCCCTGCGATCGTTCCTCCTAAGCGGTAGATCCAGGTTCGACTCCTGGCGGGGGCATGGGGGCGGGTCGCTTGTGTTCATGCGGGATTGGGCGGTTGGGCGCGCCGCCGTGATCTCGGGTCAAAGTCTTGTTCGGCGCTCCAGTGCCCATTGGTGCCCAATCAGCGCCGGACGGCGGTCGCATGCGCTCCTTATACGGCGCAGGCGCGGGCATCATGGGATGGCCGATCCGTTAGCGGTCTTCAGCTGCGGCCAACGGCTTGTGTTCGTTCACGCAGCGCTCGTTCCAGCTTGCTGAGCTGCCCCGAGATCTCCCGCACCTGCACGAGCAGGTCATCCTCGGCGGTCTCGACGTGTTCTACAGCCGGCGCAAGAAACCGCTGTGCCACAGCTCCGATAAGGAGCGTCGCGGTTCCAATGCCGACCAACATGACGATGACGGCAATGATCTTGCCCTCGGTTGTCTTCGGCGTTATATCGCCATAGCCGACGGTCGTCATCGTGGTGATGGCCCAGTAGACGCCGTTCCCAAAGGAGATGCCTTCCTCTGCGGCGAACCCGGCCCCGCCGACCATAGCCGTCAGGAGAGCGAGTCCTGCCGTCGCCTTGACGCCCTCAAGCGAGAACACGATACGCGTGAGTGGCACGAGTCTCAGCAGCCGGAATATCTTCGGCAAGCTGTTCGTCGCCAAGGAACACGTAGATTCCATCAATGGCACCGTTATTGCCACCGCCCACAATTCCAGCTTTGACCTCTTCCGTTGAAAGATTGTAGTCGCGCAAGGCGTTTTCGCACGCAAGCACTTCAAATGCACGATCGTCTGGCAACGGAACTGTCCGTTCGCTTTGCCGCTGTTGAAGGATCTGGTCAAGCAGGACCAACTCATTGCTGGGCATTGGGAGAGCGCCTAGATATGTGAAGAGAGGTTCGAGTGAGCGGATAAACTACACGTAATTGAATCGGCTGGCGTAGCGCTATGTTGACAGTGATGGCGCGGTCGCAGCTGGATCTCGAAGCGACCTATCGCGTGGAACCTCCTAGAGCAACCCCGAGGAGCTACACTTAGGTTATGCCGAGCAAGCATCATCGAATCGCCGTGACGGCGGACCCGGAGTTGGGACGTGCGCTCGAGCGTGTGCGTGCCGTGACCGGCACTCGTGAGGGGGACGCGACGCTCGTGCGCCGCCTCGCGGTCGAGGGCGCTGAGGTTGAGTTGCAGGCCGGACGGGGGCGTCGTGAAGCAGTCGAGGCGTGGTTTGCCGTGATGGACAGGGATGGGTCGGGCTTGGACCTGGATGAGATCAACCGAGTCAATCTGCCCCCGAGTAGCGTGTGAGTGTCGAGCTATGGGATGGCCGGGACGCGGTACTCGTCGATACCTCGGCGTGGATGCTTGCGCGTCGTCTCCCCGAGGCACGGGAGCGACTGTTCGCCGCTGTTGAGCGTGGCGATGTCGCCTGGTGCTGGCCGGTCCGCTATGAGCTGACCTACGAGGCGCCCAGCGCCGAGGGGGTCGCTGGTGTTGACGGGACACTCGAAGGTCTCCGCGAGATTGGGGTTGACCGCGCAGTGCAGCGATCCGTCCTCTCGGCTATGCGCGAGCTTGCCGAGGGTGGATCCCACGGCGCCCATCGCTTTCCACTGACGGATCTGACCGTCGCGGTTGCCGCCCAAGCTGCGGGCTTGGATGTCCTGCACTACGACCATCACTTCAGTCGCCTTGGCGCCTTGCTCGGAGTCCGCACGCTCTGGATCGCCGACCCGTCTGTTTAGCGCGTCGCGTTTGGGCACTGGCCTGATCCAGTGCCCAAACCCGGCCGAATCATGCTCAATCCCACCGAATCCGTGGGTGGGCGTACCTCAGAATCGTCAGCAATCGCCTATAGATCCGGCCTTTCATCCCTCCGCCCGCACCAGTCTCCTGACAGGAAAATAGCGTTCAGGCAGCGACCGCTTCCTGCAGCGTGACGGTGTGTCCGAGCGCTTCGAGCTGGCCGATGAGGCGCTCGGTGGTCTGACAGGAAAATAGCGTTCAGGCAGCGACCGCTTCCTGCAGCGTGACGGTGTGTCCGAGCGCTTCGAGCTGGCCGATGAGGCGCTCGGTGGTCTGACAGGAAAATAGCGTTCAGGCAGCGACCGCTTCCTGCAGCGTGACGGTGTGTCCGAGCGCTTCGAGCTGGCCGATGAGGCGCTCGGTGGTCTGACAGGAAAATAGCGTTCAGGCAGCGACCGCTTCCTGCAGCGTGACGGTGTGTCCGAGCGCTTCGAGCTGGCCGATGAGGCGCTCGGTGGTCTTCTCTGGGTCGCGTTTGCGGAAATAGTCGCCGCCGAGGTCGTTGTAGAGCTCGCCGGTAGAGAGCGTGTGCCAGCACGCGATGATGATGGAGTGCTTGACGGCACCGAGTGCTTTCTTGTGTCCGCGGCGGGGCCTGAGCCGGGCGTATTGGGCGGAGAGATAGACGTCTTTGGTGCGCACCGCGCTCATCGCGGCCTCCTCCAATGCCCAGTCCAACCACTTCGATCCCTTGCGGGTCTTCCCTGAACGGCGTTTGCCTGCGGACTGGTCGTTGCCGGGGCACATTCCCGCCCAACTGGCGAGGTGCTTTGCGGTCGGGAAGACGCTCATGTTGACACCGATCTCGGCGATGATGACCTCTGCGGTACGCCGTTGAACACCGGGGATCGTGCACAAGAGCTCAACGGCCTTCTCGAAAGGGGCGATCTGCTCCCCGATCGTCACGGTGAGAGAAGCGATCTGCTCGTCCAGGAAATCCAAGTGGGCGAGGATCGCTCCGATCCAGACGGCGTGCAAATGGTCGAACCGTCCCTCCAGGGCCTCTTTGAGCGCGGGGATCTTTGAGCGCAGCTTTCCCTTGGCGAGGTCGGCGAGTACTTCCGGGTCTGTGGTGCCCGTAACGAGCGCGTCGAGCATCGCGCGTCCTGACTTGCCGAGAATGTTAGTGGCGACACAGTCGAGCTTGATCCCGGTGTCCTCCAGCGCCTTGTGCAGCCGGTTGGCCTCCCGTGCACGCTCCTGGATCTGGGTCTTGCGATACCGCGTGAGGTTCCGCAACGAACGGATCGGCTTCGGCGGCACGAAGCTCGCGCGCAACAAGCCGGCCTCGGCCAGCTGGCAGAGCCACACGGCGTCCGAGATGTCAGTCTTGCGTCCCGGTACCTGCTTGACATGCCTGGCGTTGACGAGCAAGAGCTCGAACTCGTCCTCCAGGATCGCCCAGATCGGCTTCCAGAACACGCCAGTTGCCTCCATCGTGACCTGGCTCACACGATGAGCGGCCAACCAGTCACGCAATGTGAGCAGCCCAGCGACCGTCGTTGAGAACTCCGCCACATGCTGCTCGCGGCCTTTGCCATCCTCGACAGGGACACGCACGCACGCGGTCACCTGCGCCTTATGAACATCCAGCGCTCCAGGGCGCTCCACAATCGTCTCCATCGGGCCCTCCAATGAACGTGATCGACAGGATCGCCGCCCAGGGGCCTCTGAGAACTAACGAGTCTGACAGGCGTGCTCATAGGCAACAGTCCGGAGCTCCGGGGAGACCCACACGCCAGACTAAGCTCGGGCTCAAAGCACCAAGAAAAACTCGGCGTCGCGGGCGACACCCCAAGGATGCACCATTTTCATCAGCCCGCGCGGGCCCGCAACACGGGCACCACGACTAAGCGGTAGATCCAGGTTCGACTCCTGGCGGGGGCATCGCCTCGAACCTGGGGAGTCGTAGACCGCACTGCTTTGGCAGTCATCTCGGTAGTGGAGCTATTCCACGGGGTCGCGTTAGCGTGTGCTCTGTACGGGACGTCCGACTGGCTCGTGATCCCCGTGGAGTACGTCGGGGTCGAGGTCGTAGCCGTTGGGCCAAACGACGGTGCCCAGCCCGGTGTCGACGCTCACCTGCCGGAAGTGGTCGGGGTCTTGTAGCGGTTTGGCCATCTGTCCCCATAGATCGTCCGATAGATCGACCTCGCGGACGAGTCCGTCAGTGAAGGCAAGCCGCCGCCGGAAGCCGTCCAGAGGCTCGACGCTGGTGATGCGGGGAAGTGCTTGGGCTGGGTTCATGGCAACGGGTCAATGCTAGCGAGCGGGGCGCGAGCTTGGGCAAGGTCCCAGTCAGCCTGAAGCTCGGTTTTGTGCAGGCTGGCCCACTCGCGGATAAGGCGCGGGCGCGGATCGGCAGGTACCCGGCCAGGGGTTCGCCGTCGCGGTGCGCCGCGTTCAGACGGCTACCGACACGCGATCGCGCCCGGCGGTCTTGGCGGCGTATAGCTCAGCGTCGACGCGCACCATCAGCGCCTCGGAGGATTCACCGGGGCTGTGGATAACGATTCCCGCCGAGCAGGTCTGTTCATAGGGAACTCGTCGGCGCAGGCGCTCGACGATCGCGAGGGCGTCTTCTGTGGCGCACATGGGGAGCAGCAGCGCGAACTCCTCACCGCCGATGCGCGCCAAGAAGTCCCCGGCGCGTAGCTCGTCGCGCCACGCGGCCGCGGTCTCCTTGAGCAGCCGGTCGCCGGCCGGGTGCCCTCGGGCGTCGTTGAAATCCTTGAAGTGATCGAGGTCGAGCATCGTCAGCAAGAACCGCTCTTTGTCGAACAGCGCCTGGCTGAGCTTCGCCTCCCAGGCCCGCCGGTTTGGCAGCCCGGTGAGCGCGTCCGTGCTCGACAGTCTTCGCATCACCTCCGCGATCTTCTCCGAGGCCCGCTCGCGATCCTCGGCCTCGTTGGCCTGGAAGCGCACTTCGGCGACCAGCCGTTGGGTGGTGAAGCCGATGATCGCGCTGACCGCCAGGAAGAGCACGCCCGCGCGGTACTGGCTGGAGGGATACGACGGGGCTCCCACCAGCAGCAGTGGGGCGAAGAAGAACACGGCGACAGCGACGGTCACGACACACAGCTGGCGACGGTCCCCATACAGAGCGGTCCAGAACACCGGGAGCAGCGCGAGCACCGAGACTCCGGAGCTCGCTGCTCCGACTGAGCTGCGCAGGAACGCGACGGCTGCGAGGAAAATGAGAGAGGGAAGCACCTCTCTTGCTCTTCCAAGGGCTCCGCGCCACGGCGCGAGGCGCACCAAGCCGGCGGTGACCCCCAGCCCAAATGCCGCCGCGTATGTGGACCACTCAACGGTTGTTCCCACAAGCGCCACGACCGCCGCCAGTGCCGCGGCTGCCGCGAACGGAGCCAGGCTCAGCGCTACGCGCCCGCGAGACGCGGCGTCGCCTTCCAGCTCCTGTTCATCGCGCATGCTCAAGATATTCGGCAGATGTCAGGTCGGACTTGATCGGAGCGAGACGACGTGCCCCTCCGGGCATACTCGCGCTGAACCGGCTGCGGCCGCCCAGGGTGCGCAAACCGGCTGGCGGTCGCTCAGGGCGCTGAACCGGCTGGCTCTGGCTCAGGGTGTGCAAACCGGCTGGCGGTCGCCCAATGCGCTGGTCTACCCAGTCGCGGAGTCCGATGGTGGCTGGTGGTGCTCCCCGTCGCCATCGACTGGGGCAGCTGAGGCTTGACGATCATCCTCGCTTACGTCCTGATCCTCGGCCTCATACAGTGACTCGCGCGCCAGCTCCTGGCCTTTGGCGCCCCACAGCTTGATCTCGAGCAGGTCGTGGCGGTAGTCGTCGGGGGCGATCAGGGTGAAGCGTTGCTCGATCAGCTCGCACTGGTCGACCGTCACGCCGCCCAGCTCGGCGGTCACGATCCGTCCCGCCCCGACGAGCGGGCGTCCCCACACGAGCGTCATCGCGGCGACGCCGCCGCCCTGTCCCCGCCACGAGCCGATCACCTCGTCGCACACGTCCAGCTTCCAATCCGGGTTGCGCTCGGCGGTCTCCTCGGTGAAGTCGCCGCTCGCCGACAGCTCCGCCGGCTCATGCTCGTCGGTTGTGGCCACGAACCGCACGTACCCAAACAGCTCGTAACCCTCCGAGCTGATCGACGTCGCCGGCACGTAGCGGCGCCCGTGCCAGGTTCGGTCGGGGTACCACGCGATCTCGCCCGGCTCACCGAGATCCTCCCCCTCGGTGTCGAGCTCCGCCCACACGGCGTGCAGCTCCTCTTCCAGGCGCGCCGCCCAGCGGCCGTAGGGCAGGCCCTCCTGCGGCGGCTCGGCGGCGAAGCGCGGTACGACACGTTCGACAGGCGGCATCGCCCGGCAGCCTATATGGCCTCGCGCAGCACCGCCGCCGCGTGCTCGGGCGCGACGATGTTGAGGTTCACGCCGGTCGACAGCTCCAACCCCGCGAGCTGGGTGAGTCGCGGCGCGATGTCGATCCTCCAGCAGAAGTGCTCGGCGCCGCGTGGCGCGGTCCTCACCCACATGTTCAGCGGTGGGCTGGTGCCGAAGTGGCGCGCGAGGCGACACAGGCCATCGTGCAGCAACGCCGCCCCGAGCGGCCCGTCGTCCTCGAAGCGCGCGCGTGGCTCGCGCGGCGCGAGCATCAGCTGGAATGGCACGCGCGAGGCGTATGGCGCGAGCAGCACCGCGTGCTGGTCGATCGCCACGATCCGCTCGCCCCGTCGCACCTCTTCGGCGACGAGATCCTCCAACAAGCTGCGCCCCATCGTGCGCGTCGCGTACGCGCCGTAGCGCTCACGCTCGCGTGCGACCTCGGCGGGCACGAACGGCAACGCGTAGAGCTGCGCGTGTGTGTGCTCCAGGGACGCGCCCGCCTCGCGCCGCTCATTGACGATCAGCTGCACGTACGCGCTGCTTGAGTGCGCGCGTATCCGCGCGCGCCACACCTCCATCGCGCCCGCGACACGCGCCGGTGGGAGGTCCGCCAGCGACAGCACAGACTCAGGCGCGTTCACGATCACCTCATGTGACCCCTGCGCGCACGTTGCGCAGAACAGGTCGGGTTGAGCGTCGCGCGGCGGTTGGGGGCTGCCTCCCTCTCGGATACCGACGGGGGCGAGCGCCGGATACAGGTTGGGCACAACCCGCGTGGTCCAGCCTGGAGTGTCAGACGCGCCGCCGCCGGGGCGGACCGCGTAGAGCTCGGGCGGCGTGCGCTGCTCGTGGCCCTCCGCAAACGGGTCTTCCTGCACGTCGATCGGCTGGGGTGCGGGGCAGCGCGGCTCACCTCCGGGGCGCGCCGAGCGCTCGCCGGCCACGATCACCTTGTGCCCGCTTAGCGGGTCCACTCTTATCTCAGGCACGCGCCGCACACGGTAGGGCACGCGCCGCACACGGTAGGAGCTCTCGCCTCAATGCGGCACCCCGATCTCAGGCGCGCGCCGCACATGGTATGAGCTCTCGCCTCAATGCGGTACCACGGCTCGACTGGACCAGGCCGAGGATTCAGCGTGTTGGGCACGCCCCGCGCCGGCTTCATACAGATTCCATCACGCGTCCAACGCGTAGCGCTGGACGTCCTCTCGGAGCTTCGCCGCGCTAGGAAACTGACCCTGCCAGATGTCCATGCGCCCGTCGCGCGCTATGAACACCGTCACGGGCGTGGAGGATGAGTCGGTGACCTGCTCGCCGAGCTCGCCGCTGCGATCGTAGTAACTCGGGTAGCTCACTGGAAACGACGCTAGAAACGCCGTGGGGCCCGCGCGGCTGGAGTCGCCGGAGTCGATCCCGAGGAACGCCACCCGCCGTCCATATTCGGCCGCCACACGCTCGAACGCGGGGGACTCATCTCTGCAGGGTTCGCACCACGACGCCCACTTGTTGATCACCACGGGATAGCCTTTCAGGGCGGCCAGGCGCGCACGCAGGGCGCTCGCGCCGCCGCCAAGCAGCGCGTTTGCCTGATCGTGCAGCGCGGCCAGCGCCGGCGGCGAGCCGGCCAGCAGCGCGCTCGTCCGCGCCGGGGTCAGCCGGGATTCGCCGGAGCTGGAGCCATCCGGCAGCTCAGCCACGCCGACCGCGATCAGACCGGCGACCGCCACGCATGTGAGCGTCACGATCGTGCGACGAGCAGTCATGTGACCGCCACGCATGTGAGCGTCACGATCATGCGACGAGCGGTCATGCGAACGCCACGGTCAAGCGGCGCGCGCCGACGCGATTAGACGGGTTGTTTCGCATCTCGCATAAGGGTGCCAGATGGCCGCTGAAATAAAGGCGCTAGATGGCCGTTGAAATAAGGGCGCCAAATGGTCGTTGAAGCTCGTCGGAGGATGGTCGCGAGGCTTGGATGAAAGCCGGGGTGCGACGAGCTGTGGCGCGTGAAATAACGGTCGAGTAGATCCCTGCCTTCTGTTCGTGGGGGTTGTGCTGTATCCTGGAGCGACGAAGGAATGGGGGCCAACGGTCCCACGGCCCTTCCCTGAAGCCTCACCGGCACAAGCGTCGGTATCACGAGTCACGCCGGAGCTTTTTGCGACGGCTCCATCTCGAAGCCCAGAGCCTCAATGGCCGAGTCCACTCCAGTGGCCCTCGCGGCCGCGTCCATTCCTAGGCCCGCCGAAATCACTCGCGCGGAGAAGCTTGTGCGCGAGCGTTTCCTGCACGAGGGCGAGGATCCCGCCGTCGCGCTGAGCGCCGGCTCTCCTCGCCGGCGCGCGCTCGACCAGGCGCTGATCGAGTTGGAGGAAGGCGCCAAGCATCCCTCGACCGCTTGGCGGCGCGAGTTCTCGTTGCTGCTGGGGCTCGAGCGGGTGCTCTCCGAGGACGAACCGAAGCTGATCGACGGCACCGTTCTCTCCGCGCACCAGGTTGACGCTCTGTCGGGCACGCTCACCGCTCTGCTCGCGGAGGCTCAGCAGCGCTCCGTCTCGGCCGGCAACGGCCGCGCCGCCGCCGCGGCCTCGCCGGAGCTGCTCGCGACGGCCGCGATCCTGGGTCTCGATGACGGCGGGCAGGACGCTCGCGCGGCCAATGGGCTGGAGTCGGCGACCGAGCGCGTCGAGGAGCCCGAAGCCGAGGAGACGGATGAGGATGACGACGTTGAGGACGAGGAGGACGACGAGGAGGATCTCGGCCCAGTCCAGCGCGCAGCGCCCGACGAGGACGACGACGAGGATGACTTCGATGACGAGATCGACTTCGTCGAGTCCGAGCCTGAGCCTGAGCCCGAGGAGGAGCTCCAGGAAGAGTCTGAGGAGGAGCCCCGGGATTGGGTGGAAGAGGAGGACGAGGAGGCGGTCGCAGAGCAACCCGAGGACCCCAACGCGGCCAAGCGCTTCTGGTTTGAGCATGCCACCGGCGCCGGTAAGACCGTCGCCGCGCTTGGCTTCGTCGAGGCCTCGCAGACCGGTGGCATCCTGATCCTCACCCATCGGCGCAACCTCGTGGACCAGTTCCACGGAGAGCTGCGCCAGCGCGGCTATCAAAAGCGCATTTCGCGCCCTCTGTACGTCGGCGAGGACTCGCCCAAGGGTCCCGTCACGGTCGAGACCTACCAGTGGTTCGTGCGCAACGCGGGGCGCATCTCGAGCGCGTACACGATCGTGATCTGCGACGAGGCGCACACCGCGCTGGGCGAGAAGACGAGCGCTGCGATCCGCGCGTGGACCGGCCCGATCTTCATCGGCATGACTGCCACCGGCGCACTGATCGCGCGCCACGTGACGGACCTGTTCCCGACGCAGACCTCGCGCTTCGATCTCGCGCAGGCCGCGCGCCGCGGAGTGATCGCGCCGCTGCGCTGCGTGCGTATCTCCCCCGGCGTGGGCGTGCGCACGATCGCCAACGTGCCGCTGCGCCGCGGCGAGGTGGACACCGAGTTCGACCAGGAGGAGCTGGCTGAGCTGCTGGACCAGCAGCCGTTTAACATGGCTGCCGCCAACCTCTACAAGACGCGCTTCAACGGTGTGCCCGGCGTGGTGTATGCCGCGGGCGTGCGCCACGCCTACAACCTCGCGGAGGCGTTTCGCGCGGAAGACATCAAGGCGATGGGCGTGTCCGGCGAGACTCCCAAGCGCGAGCTGGCGGAGGTCCTCGCGCGCTACGAGCGCGGCGACATCGACGTGTTGATCAACGCGCAGCTGCTGGCCGAGGGCTGGAACAGCCCGCGTGCGACAGTGTGCGTGCATCTCGCGCCGACCGCGTCCAAGCGCATCTACCAGCAGCGGGTCGGGCGCGTCACGCGCCGCCATCCCGGCAAGGAGGCGGGGCTGGTTGTCAACTTCGTGCATCCTGCCACCAAGAACGACGACCCCGTGGTCACGCTGCACTCGCTGCTGGACCGCGACGTGTATCGCGGTGGAGCGATCGTGGTCGGCCCGGTCCGCCGTGGACGTGGACGGCGGATGCGTGTGGAGCGCCGTGTGTTGCCGGTGTGCGCGGAGGAGGAGCGACGCTTTGAAGTGTTCGAGCGCGAGCTGTGGCGGATCGCGGTGGAGCATCTCGACTACGGTGAGCAGCACGTGTGGGCCGCGCTGGCAGGCGCGCGCGTCACGCCCAACGGCTGGCGGCGTGCGCGCGCAATGCTGCATTTCGATCGCACGGGGGAGCTGAAGGCGCGCTTTTTGATCACCGCCGTGCAACGCAACAAGAACTCGCAGCTACGTCTCAAGGCACTGTCGGAGATCGCCGCGCTGCGAGACCCGGACGCGTTCGACACAGCGATCGACATCGCCGGAACCTGGCCGCGCGACGAGCGGCGCGAGGCCGCCAAGATCATGCTGCGCGCGATGGTCGAGCGGCGCATTGGCCGCCGCGACCAGGCCAACGCGTGGATCTGGCGGCTGGCCGAGTACACGCGCGAAGTGCACGAGGAGTACGCCGTGCAGCGTTGGCCGGAGACCAAGCGGCTGCTCGGCCTGCTCGTCAACTCCGCCGGCGGCGCGCACGCGCGTAACGCACGCCGACTGGTGCACGCGGCGCGCAAGCAGGACCGGCGGCTGGCCGCCGCGCTGCTGGCGGCCGCGCTCGCGCACACACCCGAGGCCGAGGAGGTGCTGCGCGGCGCGCGCACCCGCATGGCGCGCAAGCCGCCGGCGCTCGCGCGCGAGCTGCTGCGCAACTTTCCCAAGCGCCGTGCGCGCGGTCAGCGCCGCCGCCGCAAGGGCCAGCAGCGTTCCGGTGAGACCGTGACTCCCGCACAGACAACGAAGGCCTCACGCCCCGCGACGGGAAACACCCGGGCGGGGGACACCCTGACGGGAAACACCCGGGTGGGGGACACCCTGACGGGAAACACCCGGGCGGGGGACACCGTGGCGGGGGACACCCTGACGGGCACACCCTCAAGGACACAGGCAAGCAGGCGGCCCAGGCGCTCCACGACAAGAAAGTCGGCCAACGGCAAGGTCAAGGACGCTGAGGTTCCCTCCGACGCGGTGCTCGCCGAGGCGCTGTCAAACGAAACCGTGCCACAGCCGGGCGGCAACGGCGAGCTGGAGCCGGGCTCGGGCAAGGAGCTGCAGCGCAACGTCGAAGAGGCGCTCGAGCGCGCGGAGGACTCGCCCTCGCCGAGCAGCGCGCCGGGCGGCGATTGAGATTTGGATATGGGGTCGTTCTCGGCGCCGCGAGGCGGCTCCAGTTGAAGCGTTGCCCCCATCGAGCGTCGTGTTTTTCAGCGCGCTGACTCCAGATGCACCTCGCCGGCGTCGAGCACCGTGCTCGTGCCGTCGGCCAGCCTGACGACCAGGCAACCGGCGTCGTCGATCCCGTCCGCTCGTCCATGGCCCTGAGCCCAGGAGACCTCACGGCCACGTAGCGCGTCGCGCGCGCGCCACGCGTTGAGCACGCGCTCAGCGGGCTCCGTCAGGCGACGGCGCAGCGCTTCGATTACGCGCTCGAGCGTCGCCTCGATCGCGTTCGGCGCCAACTCAAGGCTCGCGGCGCGCGCGCGCAGCTCGACCGGTAGATCCTCGATTCGCACGGCCACGTTGATTCCGATCCCGAGCACCGCCCAGCCCTCTTGCGGACGGCCCTCCACCAGGATGCCGGCTAGCTTGGCGAGCCTCGGACCGGAAGGCTGGCCTGTCGGTGACCGCGCGGCGCCGGTCGGGGCGCTCGGACCGCTCGAGCACTGTGGGATTGGTCCCGGGTCTTCGATCACGACGTCGTTGGGCCACTTCACGCGAGCGCGCGCGCCGGTCGCGTCGCACACCGCCACCCCGGCGGTCAACGACAGCAGCGGTGGCGGATCGCGCAACACCAGCGAACACAACAGCGCGCTGCCCGCCGGTGCCACCCAACCACGGCCCTGCCGTCCACGGCCGGCGGTCTGCTCCGCGGCGGTTATCAGCGTGCCGTGGGGCGCGCCAGCGCGCGCGAGCGCGCGCGCGCGCTCGTTTGTGGAGTCGGTGCGCCGCAGGTGCACGCGCGGCCGGCCAAGCGCGCAGCTTGCCGAGTCGCGTCGTGCTACGCCGGCTTCCATGCGCGTCACTCCTGGCGCGCGAGCGCGTCCGCCAGCAGCGCGCTCACGAGCCCGTCTATGTCGTGGCGGCGTGCCTCGACGTGCGGGGTGAGACCGTGCTCGAGCAGCGCCGCGCTCGTCGCCGGCCCGATCGAGACGACGCGGGCGGTAGGTGAGAGCACGCCGGCGAGTGGCGCCGAATCGCCCTGGGACGCCGCGCTCAGGCGCGCGTCCGCGCCGGCGGCCTGCGCGAAGTGCCGCACCGTGGAGGAGGAAGTAAACGTGATGTAGTCGGCCGCCCGGGCGGCGGCGAGCGCCTGTTCGGACAGCGGCTCGGCCACGGTTTCATAAAGATCGAGCACGTCCACCTGCGCGCCGCGCGCGCGTAGCGCATCAGGCAGCACATCGCGCGCCACGCGCGCGCGCGCGACGAGCGCACGACTCACGTTCATGTCGGCCAGCGCGTCTACCAGCGACTCGGCCACGAAGCGCTCGGGCACTACGTCGGCGCGGATTCCCCGTTCGGCCAGCGCGCGCGCCGTGCCCGGTCCGATCGCCGCCACGCGCGCGTTCGCGAGAGCGCGCGCGTCGTGCCCAGCGGCCGCGAGTCGTTCGAATAGGCACTCCACAGCATTGGGGCTTGTCAGGCAGATCAGGTCATACGGCGTTGGGTCCAGCGACGGGGGGTGGGCGGGATCCGATAGCGCGCGTGTGCGGATCACGGGCGCTTGCACCACGGTCGCCCCCAACTCGCCCAGGCGCCGCGCAAGCTCAGAGGCCTGAGCGCGCGCGCGGGTTACCGCCACGGTGCGTCCCGCCAATGGCCGCTCGCTCAGCCATGCCAGCTCCTCAGCCAACCCGGCGACCGCGCCCACGATCGTGATCGCGGGCGCTTTGACCTGCTCGCGTTGGGCGCGCTCGGCGATTGTGGCGAGCGTGCCCGCCACCGTGCGCTGGTCGGGCAGCGTGCCGCGTTCGACCAGCGCGACCGACTGTGTCGCGGGGCGTCCGGCGGCGATCAGCTCCGCCGCGATATGCGGGAGCTGGCGCACGCCCATGTAGAACACCAGCGTCCCCGGGAACGCGGCCAGCGCCGGCCAGTCGAGGTTCGCGGCGGACTTCTCGGACGCGCCGTCAGCCTCGTCCCCGCCAGTGCTCGGCCCGTCACTTGGGACGCTCTGCCGGGTGTGTCCGGTGATCAGCGCCACTGCGGTCGCGACGCCCCGGTGGGTCACCGGAATGCCCGCGTACGCCGCCGCGGCCACGCCGGCTGTTATCCCGGGAACGACCTCAAATTCAATCTGCGCGTCGCGCAGCGCCAGCGCCTCCTCGCCGCCGCGGCCAAACACGAACGGGTCGCCGCCCTTGAGCCGCACCAGCTCGCGGCCCGCGCGTGCGCGCTCGATCATCAGCGCCTGTGTGTGCTCTTGCGCAACGGATTGTCCGCCGCCCTGCTTGCCGACGAACAGCAGCTCGGCGTCCGCGCGCGCGCCGTCGAGCGCGGAGGAGGGGATCAGCCGGTCATACAGGATCGTGTCCGCGCGCGCGATCAACTCCAGTGCGCGCGCGGTCAGCAGGCCGGGGTCGCCGGGGCCGGCGCCGACCAGATATACGCGCCCTGTGCGCGGAGTGGCGTCTGTGCGCGGAGTGGCCTCTGTGCGCGGAGTGGCGTCTGTGCGCGGAATGGCGTCCGTGCGCGGAGTGGCCTCTGTGCGCGGAGTGGGCTCTGTGCGCGGAGTGGGCTCTGTGCGCGGAGTGGCGTTCGTGGGCTCTGTGGGCGCGTGGCGCGGGTGTTCAGTGGTGCTCAACGGCCATCTCCTGCGCTTGGCGCAGCAGCGCGCGGCCGCCGGCGCTCTCCAGGCGCTCGGCCATGCGGCGACCGAGCTCGTCGGGGTCGTAGAAGCCGCCGAGCAGCTCGTCCAGCAACCACGCCGAGCCATCCGGCAAGCCGACCCATGCGCGCAGGTGCAGGCAACCGCAGCCGGCCGGTGTGGCGTGTGCGCCGAGTGGGGTGTTGCAGCTTGCTTGGAGCGCGTGTGCCACAGCACGCTCGGCTGTCAAGCAGGCGGACGCGTCTGGGTCGAGGATCGGCTCCACGTCGGCTCGCGCTCGTTCGTCTCCCTCGCGTGCCTGCAGCGCGAGCAGGCCTTGGCCGGGGGCGGGCACGAAGCGCGTAGTGTCGAGCGTACAGCCGATGTCGTTCTCGCGGCCCAGCCTGCGAAGCCCGGCGCTCGCGAGCACGATCGCGTGCAGTGGAGGCTCGGGCTCGTGGGCGTACCGCTCGCCGGTTCGCCCACTGTCGCCCGTTTGCTTGTTTGCGCCCATCTGTGTGTCTGCGCCTGTCGCGCTACCGCCTGTTGGCTTGTTTGCGCCCATCTGTGTGTCTGTCCCTGTCGCGCTACCACGTGTCGCGTTCTGGTCGGCGAGCTTGCGCAGGCGCGTGTTGACGTTGCCGCGCAAACTCACGATCTGTAGGTCCGCGCGCGCCGCGCGTAGTTGCGCCGCCCGCCGCACGCTGCTTGTGCCAACGTGTGCGCCTTCGGGTAGCTGCTCCAGCGAACGTGCCCCGATCAGCGCGTCCTCGGCGCTCGCGCGCAGCGGGGCTCCCAGTAGCCGCAAGCCGTCGAGCGGCTCGCCGGGGAGATCCTTGGCGGAGTGCACGGCCAGATCGATGCTGCCCGCCAGCAGCGCTTGCTCGAGCTCGGCCACCCAACGCGACTTGTCGCCTGCCTGCGCTTGTGCGATTCCACCGTCGTTCCGTTGGCGCTCATTGGCGCGTTCGATCTGAGTGTCGCCGCTGGTGCGATTGGCGCGTTCGATCTGAGTGTCGCCGCTGGTGCGCACCACCACGAGCTCCGGCTCGCCGGCGTCGGGGTGGGCGTCGGCGAGCAGTCCTGCGACGAGCCGCGCCTGGGCGAGCGCGAGCGCGCTGCCGCGCGTCCCGATCCTCATTCTGGCCGAGGAGCTCGCCGGCGGGATTCCTGGGCGGGCTTGGTTGTCATGGGCGTGCCCGCCGGTGGGTCTCGGCGGGATGGGTTGATCATTGGCTCTTGCGGGCGCTCTCGATCGAGCGCACCTCGGCGAGCTTTGCCTCCGTGTCTTCGCGCTGCGCGGGCTCCTCGCTTGCCTGCTTGTGCCGTTCAGGGTGCGCCCCGCTATGGAGTGGTGTGTCCCCCTGTGGGGCATCGAGTCCGAACAGCTCGCGCACCAGCCGCAGGCTGGCGTGGCCGCCTGCCTGTCCCCCGCCATGAGGGGTGCCCATAGGGGTGCGCTCTTCGGAGAGGCTGCGCAGGCGGATCGTTGGCTCGTGCAGCAGCCGGTTCAGTACCGCGCGCGCGATCGCGTCCACGCGCGCCAGGTCGCGTTCAGAGGCCGACTCCCAGCGTCCCGCGTTCTCGGCCAAGACGCGCTCGACGATCTCGTTGCCGTGCTCGCGCAGCGCCGTTACCGTTGGCAGCGTCTCCAGCTGTCCTAGCCAGCGCGCGAAGCGGCGGATCTCATCCTCGACGATTTCCTCTGCTTGGGGCACGATCGCGGCGCGCGCGCCGAGGTTGCGCTGCACGACAGCTTGCAGGTCGTCGATGTCGTACAGCGTCACGCCGTCGATGTCGCCGCAGCGCGAGTCGATGTCGCGCGGCACCGCGATGTCGATTAGCAATAGTGGTTCTCGCTCGCTCGCTCGCTCGCCCCGTCCGGCGCGCTCGGCCATCACGAGCGCCAGCTCCTCGGCGCCCACGATCGGGTGCGGCGAGGAGGTCGAGCACACGACGATGTCGGCCTCCACCAACTGGTCGGGCAGCCCGTCGAGCCCCACGACCGAGCCGCCGAAGCGCTGCGCGAGGTGCAGCGCGCGGTCGGCGTGGCGGTTGGCAACGAAGATCGTGCCGACGCCCTGGCCGGCCAGCGCTTGGGCGGTCAGCTCGCTGGTTTCGCCCGCGCCGAGGATCACCACGTGGCGCTCGCGCAGGTCGCCGAGCACGTCCTGCGCGAGGTCCACCGCGACCGACGGCACGCTCACGCGCGAGGAGCCGATGCCGGTCTCTGAGCGCACGCGCTTGCCGGTCGTGAGCGCCGCCGCGAACAGCCGGTTGGTCAGCGGGCCGGTCACGCCGGCGCGCATCGCGGCTTCATAGGCGCGCTTGACCTGGCCCTGGATCTCGGCCTCGCCGACGATCATCGACTCGAGGCCCGCGGTCACGCGATAGAGCTGGCGCGCCGCGTCGCAGTTGCGCGGCGAGTAGATCGCCCCGGCAAGCTCGGTGGGACGGATGTCGGCGCGGCGGGCCAGCGCGCCCAGCACGTTGGCCTCGGCTTTGACAAGAGCCCCACCCGCCTCGCCGACGACCGTGTAGATCTCGGTGCGGTTGCAGGTCGAGATCACGACCGCCTCGGCTACCTCGGGGCTTTGTGTGATGGTCTCGGCGAACTCGGCGGCTTGGGACTCTGTGAACGCGAGTCGCTCGCGCAGTGCTACGGGGGCGGTCTTGTGGGAGATGCCCAGCGCGAGCAGCTGGCCTGTGCTCTCTAGGGTGCTCATACCGTTTCACGCTCCCGCGCTCCGTCGCTGCCGCTGCCGGGCTCCGCGCCTGTCGTGCGCGTGTCGGCTCCTGGCTGCGTGCCGAGGATGTCGCCGCGTCCCTCCACTCTCAGCTGCTCGACCTTGCGTTCCACGCGACCGAGGCGTACCGCCATGATCGCGACGTAGATCAGCACGATCGCGAAGAACACGATGTACGCGGCGGCCACGTAGCCGTCGTTGGAGTGTGGGAGCGTGCTCGCGAACGGGATCATTGGAAGCCGAGGATCCTGCTGCGCGCTTTGAGCAGTATGCGTGTGCGCTTGGCCACCAGCTCATAGGAGCACAGCGTCGCGAACAGCAGCGCCATCGCGATCAGCGACACCAGGAAGGTGAACCCCATCGACGCCGGCAGGTTGGACGCGCTGCCGAGCACGCGCGGGTGCAGGTAGGAGGCTGACAATCGCACCGCGAGGAAGTTCATCGGCACGAACGCGCCGGCGGTGATCGCGAACACTGACGCGTAGCGCGCCTGACGCTCGGGGTCCTCGATCGCGAAGCGCAGCGGCTGGTAAGTGGCGTATAGCAGCATGATGATCAGAAACGACACCAGCGTTGGCTCGCTCCACACCCACCAGTGTCCCCACGACGCGTGTGCCCAGATCGAGCCGGTGATCAGCACGCCCACGCCGAAGATCAGGCTCATGTGGATCGCCACGTAGGAGCGCAGGTCCCAGCGCGCGTCGCGTGTGCGCAGGTGCGCGATCGCGCACAGCCCACCGATCACAAAGCCGCACAGTGTCACGATCGCGAGCGGCACGTGCAGGTAGAAGATCTTCTGCACGAACCCTTCTTCGGCTTCGATCGGCGCGTAGAAAAACACCAGGCTGAGCGACACGCAGAAGGCCACGACGGTTGCGATGGAGAGGGCGCGGAGTGAAGGGCTGCGCATGGTGGGCGTTTGAGGTCTGCGGGACCCCTAATCCTCCAGGAGGAAGTCGAACACGGCGTAAGCGATGAGGCCGAACACAAGATCATAGAGCGCCAGCGTGCCCAGCCAGCGCAGTGGCAAGCCGCCCGCGTGCGTTAGCTCCAACAGCGGCGCGGTGGCGCGCGCGCAGCCGATCACGACGGGCACCAGCAACGGCAGCGCCAGCAGCGGCCCAAGTAGGTCGCGGGCGCGCGTGCGCACCGCCAACGCCGCCACGAGCGTGCCGATCGCCGCCACGCCGAGGTCGCCGAGCGCGAGCGGCGCGAGCAGACCGGGCAGCGCCTGCCCGAGTGAGGGGGCGAGCAGCAGCAGCGCGAACGCGGGCACCGCGATCAGCTCCAGCACCAGCAGGTAAACCAGCAGCGAGATCGCCTTTGCGATCAGCAGCGCGCTGCGGTCTACCGGCGCGAGCAGGAACCCGTCGAAGCCGCCCTGGTCGGCGTCGGCCACGAACAGCCGGTTGATGCCCAGCATCGCGGCAAACAGCAACGTCACCCACAGGATGCCGGCTGCCTCCTGCCCGCTCACGCTGTTCTGATTGAGCGCAAAGTGAAACACCACGAACGTGGTCACCGCGAACAGCGACATGCCCGGGATCGACTCCAGTGTGCGCAGCTCGACCAGCAGCTCCTTGCGCAACAGGGCGAGGATCACTTTTGCTGTTCCAGCCGGTACATGTACCGGCTGGCCCGACGGCGCATGCGCCGTCGGGGGCAGGGCCGCATGCGGCCCTGCCTTCCCCGAAGATTTGGATTTTGTGGATGCGCTCACTTGTGCGGCTCTCAGCGTGTGAGCACGTACGCGCTCATGCCGGGGATCGTGAACCGCAGCTCGTCGCCCTCGACGGTGAGTGTGCCCCCTTTGATGAGATCGTCGCGCACGCTCGACAACTGCTTGGGCGTACGGCCCAGCTCGTCGGCTACCGCCCGCGCTGTTGTGGGGTGCCCGGCGTCGGCGACGGTGGCGATCGCCGTGAGGTAGCGCCTCTGCGTAGGGCTCGCGGCGGTCCACCGGGCGGCGTAGAGCCCACCCTCCAGCTCTCGCTGGGCTCGCGGAAGCGCGGCCTCGGCGGCCGCGAGGTCGATCCGGTCTCGCTTGGCCGATGCTCGCCACGCGTGATGCCCGTAGAGCTGCACCGCGTAGGGGTAGCCGCCGGACGCCTCGGCGAGGCGCGCAGCGGCGTCCGCGTCCATCGGTCTGCCCGCCTCCTCAGCAGGGAGGCGCAGAGCGCGCACCGCGTCCTGCTGGGTGAGCAGGCCGAGCTCGTGCCACGCCGCCCGCTCGAGATAGGTGACGGAGTGCTCGGGGGCACGCATCAGTGGCAGGCCCGCGATCACGACCACCATCGGCCAGCGCTCCCCTGTGCCCTCCTGAAGGAGGGCCGCGAGGGCGGCTAGCTCACGGCGCGAGGCGAGGTGCGCCTCGTCCAGTGTGAGCACAAATCCGCTGTCGCGATCGCTTGCGATCTCGGCGAGCCCCGCAAGCGCTGGGCGCAGGGTCGGCGTGGGATCCTCCTGAGCTGCTCGGGGCCGAGTGAGCCTGACCTCGCCGCCAACACCCGGAACACCGGCACGCAGCGTGACTGACTCTGCTCGCAGCGCGCGCTTGGCGGTGGGACGCTCGAGCAGCTCGCGTGCGCGGCTCAATGCGTTGAGGAGATCCGTGGTGAACGGAGTCTCGAGCCTCATCTCAACGTGCGCGCGCGGCCACCCAAATCGCGATCCCGCGGTCGCGGCGGCCTGTGCCAGCAGTACGGTCTTGCCCACTCCGCGCGCGCCCACCAGCAGCGTTGGCCTGGGCGTGCGACCGTCGAGCGCGGCGACCTCGATCGCCTCTTGCAGATCCTCCAGCACCTCCGCACGTCCAGCGAGCTCCTTAGGAGGCTCGTTGAAGCCGGGGCGATAGGGATTCGCGACACGCACTACCGCCCCAGTCTAGCGGCGTCTAGCTTGTCTAGCGCTGTCTAGTCAGCCGCGGCTGGTCGGGACGCTGATTCGATCGGCGATCCGTGGTCCAGCGGGATCGGCGGAAGGGCCATACTCGTCATCGGTACAACCCAGCAACCGTGTTGGTGTCCACGCTCGCGGCGTCCGCCAGCAACGCCACGTGTCCGCCGCGCAGGCCGAGCACGATGTCCGCTTCGGCGAGACCCCGGCCGGGGTCGTGACTTGAGACGACGCGAGCTCGTGGGCGGGTGGGGTCTGATCCGGCGCCGATCAGCGGTTCGACCAGCTCGATCGCCGCGGGGTCGAGGTTGGCGTAGGGCTCGTCCAGCAACAGCAGCTCGGGGTCGTGCAGGGTCGCGCGCGCGACCGCCACACGCTGCACCATCCCGCGCGAGAGCGTCCGCACGGGCTCGTCAGCGCGGCTCGTCATCGCCACCGCCGCCAGCTGCTCCTCCACGCGCTCGCCCGCGACGTTGTGCAAGCTCGCGTGGTAGCGCAGGTTCTCGCGCGCGCTCAGCTCGCGGTACAGCAGTGGCTCGTGGCCGAGCAAACCCACCTGTCCCCGCACCCGCCACGCATCGTCGGGGAGTTGTCCGCCGAGCACGACCACGCGGCCGCAGTGCGGGCGCAGCAGCGTGGCAAGCACGCGCAGCAGAGTTGTCTTGCCCGCGCCGTTTGGCCCGAACACGACGAGCGTCTGGCCGGTATCCAGCGACAGCGACACGTCGCTCAGCGCCGCACGCTCGCCGTAATTGCGCGTCAGCCGGTCAAGTTCCACCACCGCCGCACAGGTTACGGTCAATAGAGCTACCGCGATCCCTCCGGTGGAGCGATCTACAGTTGCCTACAGATCTTGCGCGCCAATCCATAGTCCAGCTCGCGATGGCGCGGCATCGAGGCCCGCGGCTTGCCGCCCGGCGCTGCCCACCACAAATGCTCGGCGCCCTCTCTATCCAGGTGGCAGCCGTGCTTTGTGAGGTGCCGTTCGAGCTGGCGGCGCTTCACGCCGCGAAGCTGAGGCGCACCGGCTCGGTGTCGGCGTCCCCTGGGATGTCGCGCAGCCCGTCGCCGGCCTGATCTTCGACGTAGAAACGCAGCCAATCATTTAGGGCCGACAGCACCATTTCCCGCGCTTCCTTGCGTGTGCGGCCCTGACTGAAGACTCCCGGTACCTCAGGAATCGACACGACGATCCAACCGTCCTTGCCGGGCTCATAGACGATCGTCAGATTGAGCGGATCGTTCACTGACCCAGCTTAGCGCGCCACCGCGGTTCTCGAATGACCACGCAGGCGCTGCTCTTGCTCGCGCTGCGCCTGCGCGATCAGCTCGTGCACATCGTGCTCGCGGCCGGCGCGCAGCAGCACGACCGGGTCGGGGTCGCCGTTTACGATTGACTCGAAGAACTGCTTGCGGTCCTGGTAGGTGGGCAGCGTCCCCTTTGCCCAGCCGCGCGCCTCGTTGAGCAGCACCGCCAGACGCGCGTAGGGCTCGCCGAACTGCTCTGCGATCTCGCGCTTGATGCGCTTAGCCAGCGCCGGCGAGGCGCCCGCTGTGGAGATCGCGATCGCCAGTGGACCCGTGCGCACGATCGCCGGCAGGATGAAGTTGCACAGCGGTGGCACGTCCACCACGTTGACCAGCATCGCGCGTCGCTCCGCGTCGTCGTACACCGCGATATTGACGTCCGTGTCGTTGGTGGCGGCGATCGCCATGAACACGCCCTCCAGGTCGCAGCTGCCGCTGTACGAGCGCCGCTCCCAGCGAATCGAGCCCTCGGCGGCGTACTCGGCCAGCGCCGCCTCGGCTTGCGGCGCGATCAGCGTGACCTCGCCGTCGCACGCGAGCAGCCCCTCAACCTTCTCCAAGCCAACCTCTCCGCCGCCCACAACCACGCAACGACGGCCGCTCAGCTTCAGGCAGGCGATGTAGAACGGCGTGGCCAGCATGTCCGCGACGCAGCTCTGGTCGCAGATCCCCTTACGCAGCTGACACACGCACTCCTTACCTGCATAAGCCTGGGCGGGCATGGCTACAGGTTAGTTGCCCATGCGCGTCTTCGCCGAGCACCCGCGAGCGAGAGGGGGGTGTGCGTGGACCGATGATCCGGGCGGCGATCGATGGTCTGGGCGGCGGTCGATGGTCTGGGCGGGGATCGATGGTCTGGGCGGCGAGATCGATGATCCGGGCGGCGTCTATGTACTACTTTGCGGATGCATACACTTTACTTTATGAAGTGTATGCATCCGGTTCTTGAGTTGCCTCTGGGCATACGTCGTGTTCTTGTGTTGCCTTAGGTGCACCGCGTTCTCGAACGGCCCTTGGGTATGCACCGCGTTCGGGAACGGCCCTTGGGTATGCACCGCGTTCTTGAGTTGCCCTTGGGTATGCGTCGTCTTATTGAACGGCCGGTGGGGTGTCCGAGTTGCTTTTCGACCTACACAACACTTCATTTTGTAAAGTGTGATGTGTCGCTGTAGAGCGTGATGTGTCGGTGAGAAGACATCTTCACCCGCCGGTTCCCATCGGGACTATCGGCGCGCCAGCGTCCTCGCGCCCAAGCGCGCGAGAGCCACCGCCCCCTGACGCCAGGCCTGTTCGCGGTCGCCCTCGCGTGTGGAGCGCAACTGTGCGGCAGCCCGCGCGGCGCGCGCCGACAGCTCGTCGTAGGGTCCCCACCACAGGCCGCGCGCGCCCGATGGATCCCACGTGATCAGCTTCTCCTGTGCGCACGCGCGCAGGCCGGCTTCGCCAAGCGTGCGCCCCAGGCCGCTGCCGGCGCTCGCGCCCCACGGGCCGCGCGAAACGGTTGGGCTAGGCAGGTGGTCGTTGATCCACACCATGCCCGCGTTCAGCTCGCGCGCGATCCGCAACCCGCGGTAGCGGTCGGCCGTCCACACCGATGCGCCCAGACCGTACGCGCTGTCGTTGGCCAGCGCGATCGCTTCGGACACCGAGCCGGCGGCCATCACCGCGAGCACGGGGCCGCCCAGCGGCTCGTGCATCAAGCGCATCTCGTGGGTCACGCCGGTGAGCACCGCGGGGGCGAAGAACGCGTCAGTTCGTAGGTCCATGCGGCCGTGCGCGACCGCGTCGCCGTGCAAGCCCATGCGGCCGTGCGCGACCGCGTTGCCGTACAAGCCCGTGCGGCCGTGCGCGACCGCGCCACCGTACAAGCCTGTGCGGTTGTGGCTCTCCGCCTCGCCACACGCGCCCGCGTCCGACGGTGCCTTCGCGGTAAGCGGCCCGCCACAGTGCAGTGTGGCCCCCTGAGCGACCGCTTCGTGCACTAGCTCCGCCACGCGCTCGACGCGGCGCGCGGAGGCCAGCGGGCCGACCTGCACGCGTGGATCGCGTGGGTCACCGAGGGTCAGCGCGCGCGCGCCAGCCACGAGCCTGGCGACGAGCCGTTCGGCGACCTCGGGGGCGGCATACACGCGCTCGACCGCGCCGCGCGCCTGCCCCGCGCCCGCGCACCCTGCCCACAGCGCGCCAGCGGCCGCGCGCGCGATGTGGGCGTCTGAGAGCACCAACATCGCGTCCTTGCCGCCGAGCTCGACGGTGACCTCCTTCTCTTGGGACACACACGCGCGCGCCACAGCCCGTCCGGTTGCGGGCGAACCGGTGAACAGCAGCTTGTCAACAGGCGCCCGCGCAAGCTCCAGGCCGACGTCAGCGCCGCCGTGCACGACGCGCACCAGACCCTCCGGCAGTCCCGCGCGCGCGAGCACGCGCGCGATTCGCTCGCCCGCCAGGGCCGCGCGCACGGCCGGCTTGAACACGACTCCGTTGCCGGCCAGCAGCGCGCCCGCGATCTGACCGAGCGGTTGCGCGAACGGAGCGCTGCCGGCGCCGATCACGCCGACGACGCCATAGGGCTCATACGCGATGCGCGCACGCTTGGTGAGGAACAGCGAGCGGTGCACGCCCACGCGCCGCCCGCCGAGCACGCTCGCGCCGTCCTGCGCGACCCACTTCAACGCGTCGATCGCGGCCAGCAGCTCGAGCGTCGCGACCTCCGTGCGCGGCCGGCCCTGCTCGCGCGCGATCGTCTCGCGCAGCTCGTTGAGCTCATCGACGATCGCTTGGGCCATGCGGCGCATGTAGCGCGCACGGTCCTCCACGCGCAGCAGCGCCCACAACGGCTGGACCTTGGCGACCTGTGCGACGACTTCGACGACGTCGGCAGGGGCGATCGTGGGGACGCTGCCGAGCAGCTCGCCGGTGGCGGGGTCGAGCGCGCGTGCCACGCGCGCTTCCCTATGCGAGTCGGGGGCATCGGTTTCGGTGGTGTCCAGGCTCATTTTAATACTTCAAGTTTCGTCAAAGGGTGCCGACAAGGGTTGTCGAACCATGCACTTAGTGGCACACACTACGAGACTCGCAGGTTCGCGAGGAAAGGGGACACTCGTGCTCAGGGTCGCAATGAGGGGGGACACCCCCCGTGGTGGAGGGCAGACAGTTGCATAGTCGGTGGCTTTACGCGCCTGCGCGCGCACCACGCGCGCTCTTGGGGATCACGCTCGCGTGCATGCTGATCGTGGGGTGCAGCGCGTGCGGAAGCTCCTCGACGAGCGGTGGCACTGCCACTGTGCTAATGGGCACCGCGCCCGACTCGCTCGACCCCGGCCTGGGAGCGTCGACGCAGTCCTATGAGGCAACGTGGATCACCTACACAGGCCTCGTCACCTACGCGCACGCCGAAGGCGAAGCCGGAACCAAGCTGATCCCCGGACTCGCCGAGAGCCTTCCGACGGTCTCCGACGGCGGCCTCACCTATACATTCACGCTGCGCAAAGGCCTCGTCTACTCAAACGGCGCGCCCGTGAAGGCGTCGGACTTTGCCTACACGATCGAGCGCGCGATCAAGCTGGGTTGGGGCAACAAGAGCTTCCTCACCGAAAACATCGCCGGCGCCGAAGCGTTCGACGCGGGCAAGGCCTCCTCGATTTCCGGCATTCACACCGACGACGCTACCGGCACGATCACGATCAAACTGGTGGCGCCCTATGGACCGTTCCTAAACGTGCTCGCCTTCCCCGCGGCGGGTCTGGTGCCGAGCGGTACTCCGATGAAAAGCCTCACCAACGATCCGCCGCCCGGGGTTGGAGCCTACGAGATCACCAACATCGTGCCCAACAAGTCGTTCGAGCTCGTGCGCAACCCCCACTTCAGCTCGTCCACGATCCCTGGTGTGCCGGCGGGCCATGTTGACGTGGACGTCAAGATCGCCTCCAACAACCAGACCGAGGCTGAGGAAGTGCTCGATAACAACGCGGACGTGTTCGACTACAACGACACGGTCCCGCCGACGCTGCTCGCCCAGGTCGAAAGCCAGGCGTCGGGACGCTACGCCAAGGAGCCGACCGTCGCTGGCGAGTATTTCTTCCTGAACACCAAAGAAAAGCCGTTCGACAATCAGCTCGCGCGCGAGGCGGTCAACTACGCGATCAACCGCGGCGCGCTGCAGCGCCTCGACAGCGGGATGCTCGAGCCGGCCTGTTTCTTTTTGCCGGTCGGGATGCCCGGTCACCCGAGCGCGCCGTGTCCTTACGGCGAACCAAACGCGGAACCGAATCTCACCAAGGCCAAGGAACTGGTGCGTCAGTCGGGCCTGCAGGGTACCCCCGTGACGGTGTGGGGTGGCTCGCGCGCGCCGCACAAGGAATTCATCGACTACTACGCCAGCGTGCTGAACGCGATCGGCTTCAAAGCTAGTGAGAAGATCGTCGCCGACACGCAGTACTACGAGACGGTCGGCAACCTCTCGACCAAAGCGCAAACCGGCTTGCTGTCCTACAGCCAGGACTTTCCCAACCCGCTCGACTTCTACCAGCTGCTCGACGCGAAGTCGATCCTGCCCACCGAAAACCACAACCTCAGCCAGGTGGACGACCCACATATCCAGAGCGAAATCGCGGCGCTGGGGCCGGTGCCCTCTTCGCAATTGAGCTCAGTCGTCGCCCGTTGGCAGGCACTCGACGAGTACACCGCGCAGAAGGCTTACCTGGTCACGTTCGGCTACGAAGAGGTGCCGAAGTTCTTCTCGGACAAGATCGACTTCGCCAAGGCGATCTTCCATCCGGTGTACGGCAACGACTGGAGCTCGCTGCAATTGAAGTAGCGCGCCTCGCGACACGGCGCGCGGGCCGTTAGCGGCTCGGCTAAAGTGGCGGTCCGCAACGGGCGATGAAGCCCGTATGAGGCAGCTCGCGCGCAACAAGGTCGCGCTGGCGTTTGGGGCCCTGACCGTGGCGCTGGTCGTGCTGTGCCTGCTCGCGCCGGTGTACGCAAAAGACGTCGCCCACACAGGCCCCGACGCCAATCACATAACCGAAACCGTGAACATCGGCGGCAAGCAGGTCGATGTCGTGTCTCCGACGGGCGTGCCGATCGGGCCGACCTGGAAAGCGCGCTTCCTGCTAGGCGCCGACTCCAACGGCCGCGACGTGGCTGTCAGGCTGCTGTACGGCGGGCGCAACTCGCTCGAGATCGCCGCGATCGCCACCGCCATCACGATGCTGCTCGCGATCGTGCTGGGCACGCTGGCCGGCTACATGCGCGGTCTCACCGACGGGCTGCTCTCGCGGGTGTTTGACCTGGTGTGGGCCTATCCGGCCGTGCTGCTGGGCGTGGCGCTGGGCGTGGCACTCGCGGTCGGCGGGATCAATCTTGGCCTGTTCACGTTGCACAGCGGCTCGCTGCTGATCCCCGCGTTTGTGATCGGGATCGTGTTCTTTCCCTACGTGGCCAAGCCGTTGCGCGCCCAGGCGCTGAGCCTGCGCGAGCGCGAGTTCGTCGACGCGGCGCGTGTCATGGGCGTCTCCCCCGCGCGCATCATGATCGACGAGATCCTGCCGAACCTCGCCTCGACGATCGTCGTGTTCGTGCCGCTGATCATCGCCAACGCGATCCTGCTGGAGGCGGGACTGTCCTACTTGGGCGCCGGCGTGCAGGACCCGAACCCGTCCTGGGGCACGATGATCGCGGACGGCATCCGTCTGATGCCCGGCGCGATCCATCTCGTGCTGGCGCCAGGCATCATGCTCGTGCTGACGGTACTCTCGGTCAACGTGTTCGCCGACGGCGTGCGCGACGCGCTCGACCCGAAGACGTCGTTGCGGGGGCGACTGTAGATGGACGACTCGCTTGCACGCCCGTCGGCCCTGACTCTCGGCGGCCCAGCAGCGCCACCCGAGCCCCCGTCGATCTCACAGCCGGGGCGCCTCAGCTGGATCGCGTGGTTTCTCGCGCGCCGCGCCGCGTCGCTCGTCGCGGTGCTGTTTGCGATCACGGTACTCACCTTCCTGATCTTCCAGGCGATCCCCGACGGCGACCCGGCGTTGCGGATGGCCGGACGTTTGGCGAGCCCACAGCAGGTGCAAGACATTCGCGTGCAGTGGGGCTTCAACAAGCCGATCTATGTGCAATACCTGAAGACGATGGAAAAGGTGCTGGACGGGAGCGTGATCTCCTACACCCAGCAGATCAACGTCGAGCAGGAAATCGTCAGGGACCTGCCGCCAACCATCTCGCTGGCGCTCGGCGCGGGGATCATTTGGCTTGTTTTCGGGGTGGTGTTTGGGTTGCTCAGTGCCGTGCACGCGGGACGCTGGCTTGACCGGCTATTGAGCGTGGTCGCACTCGGAGGCATCTCGATGCCCGTGTTCTTCCTCGGCGCGATCATGCTCTACTGGCTCGGCTACAAGTGGGGCCTGCTGCCGCTCGGCGGATACGTACCACTTACAAGCAACCCGTGGGAATGGTTCACGCACATGCTGATGCCGTGGATCGCGCTGTCGGTTGTGTCGATCGGCGTGTATTCGCGTGTGCTGCGCGCGAACGTGCTCGACGTGATGGGCGAGGACTACGTGCGCACCGCGCGCGCCAAGGGACTCTCGCAGCGGCGCGTGCTGATCTACCACGTGCTGCGCAACTCGCTGATGGGTGTCATCACGCTGTGGGGCCTTGACTTCGCGTGGGTGATCGGCGGCGGCGCGATCCTCGTCGAGTCGGTGTTCAACCTCGGCGGAGTCGGTCAGTACGCGGCGCAGTCGATCGGTCGCCTGGACGTGCCGCCGGTGATGGTGATCACGATGCTGGTCGCCTGTGCGGTGGTCGTGCTCAGCGCGCTCGTAGACGTCGTGTACGCCGTGCTCGACCCGCGGGTCAGGTTGTCGTGAGGGCGTTTGGATCAGGAGCCGACGGGCTGGGACCCGCGCGGTTCGTCGGCGAGCAACGCGAGGGGATCCGTCCGCCCATCGGCGTCGGCGAGCGCTCACGCCCTCAAGGACGCACCCTGAAGGGCGCCCCTGAGGGTGGGGCACACCCAAAGGGCGCAGAGCAGACGGACAGGCTGCTTGACGTGCGCGATCTGAGCGTGTCCTTCGCGACCGCCGCAGGCACCGTGCGGGCGCTAGACGGTGTGTCGTTTGAGCTCCACAGCGGGGAGCTGTTGGCGATCGTAGGCGAGTCGGGCTCGGGCAAGTCGGTGTGCGCGATGACGCTGATGGGCCTTACGCGCGGACCGAACACGACGATCGCCGGCAGCGCGCGCCTGCAGGGCAGCGAGCTGATCGGCGCTCCAGAGTCGCGCTTGCGAGCAATCAGAGGCGCGCAGCTGGCGATGATTTTTCAAGATCCGCAATCCTCGCTGAACCCGGTGCAGCGCGTGGGCGACCAAATCGCCGAGCAGATCCGTGCGCACGAACCGTTTGTCTCCAAAGCGCAGGCGCTCGCGCGCGCCGGCGAGCTGATGGAGCGAGTGGGAATCGGGGGGGTGGGGCCGGACCGACGCGCGCGAGTGCGCTGCTACCCACACGAGCTCTCAGGAGGGATGCGCCAGCGTGTGATGATCGCGATGGGGCTATCGCTAGGCGCAAAGGTGCTGCTGGCCGACGAGCCCACCACCGCGCTCGACGTGACCGTGCAAGCACAAATCCTCGCCCAGCTCAAGCAGCTACGCGAGCAGGAGGACCTCAGCATCGTGCTCATCACCCACGACTTTGGGATCGTCGCCGACATCGCCGACCGGATCGCAGTGATGCAGGCGGGGCGCATCGTCGAGCAGGGGGCAGCGCATCAGGTCCTGTATAAGCCTCAGCACCCCTACACGCGCAGCCTGTTGGAAGCGCTCGCCCCGCCGCCCGCACGGCCTCCGCGTTTGGCTCCGACTAGCTCCTCGCAGCCCGTCACCGACCAGTCCGTCGAGGACGAACCGCCGTATCTCCCCGTCTCCCCTAGCCTTGACGAGCAGCCGCTACTCGTCATCGACGATCTGAACGTGAGCTACCCTGGCCGCGGCCGCCGGGCGGCGCGCGTGCAGGCGGTCGCGGGTGTATCGCTCACGGTCGCCGCGGGGGAGACGCTCGCGATCGTCGGCGAGTCTGGCTGTGGCAAGACCACCCTGCTGCGCTCGATCGCACTTCTGGTCGAGCCTTCAGGCGGCGCGATCCGCCTGCACGGCCAGGACCTCGTGCGCGCACGCCGGAGTGAGCTCGCGTCCCTGCGCCGAGAGCTCGGAATGGTGTTCCAGGACCCGCAGGCGTCGCTGAACCCGCGCAGGCGGGTTGGGGGGACGCTGGAAAAGGCACTGCAGGCGCGCGGGCTGGGCCGGACGGATGCCCGCGTGCGCGCGGGCGAGCTGATGGAGCGCGTCGGCCTGACCGCCGCGCACTCCGCGCGCTACCCGCACGAACTCTCTGGCGGACAGCGCCAGCGCATCGGGATCGCGCGCGCGCTGGCGGGCGAGCCGCGGCTGGTGCTGCTGGATGAGCCCGTGTCCTCACTGGACGCGTCGATCCGCCGCGGCGTGATCGAGCTGCTCGCGGAGCTGCAGGCACAGCTTGGCTGTAGCTACGTGCTCGTGTCGCACGACCTGACCACGGTCGAAGCCGTGGCCGACAGGATCGCGGTCATGCACGAGGGCAAGATCGTCGAGCTGGCCGACGCCCGTGAGCTGCTGCAGCGACCAACGCACCCCTACACGCAGACACTGCTCGCCGCCTGTCCCCGCTTGCCCAGTGGCGTACGATCGTCGGGATGGGTGGACATGGGGAGCTCGCCGCCACAGGGCAACAACCTCCCGTCGGGGGTTACCTCGCCGGCGTGAACCGGCGACCCTCCGCAGCGGGCGATCTCGCTGGCGCCGGACAGCAACCTTCCACCGAGACACACCCCACAAGCGCAGGGCGGCAGACCTCCGCCGAGGGAGACCTCGCCAGTGACGTCACGCAGCTCCTCCAGCGCCTGATCCGCTTCGACACCGTCAACCCGCCCGGCAACGAGCGCGCCGCGATCGAGCACCTGCAGGCGATTCTCTCCGAGGCGGGTTTTCAGTGCGAGCTGCTGGGCGCAGAGCCGGAGCGCCCGAACCTGGTGGCGAGGTTGAGTGGGAACCAAACTCAACCCAATCCCACCCACCCAAAGCTGGGTGGACCGACGCTGTGCTACCTCGGTCACATCGACACGGTGCTGGCCGACGCGCGTGAGTGGACGCGCGACCCATGGTCAGCTGACATCGCCGATGGCTTCATATGGGGACGAGGCTCGCTGGACATGAAGTCACAGGTCGCGGCCGAGGTCGCCGCGGCCGCGGCGCTGGCACGCGGCGGGTGGCGTCCCACACGCGGAGAGCTACTGATCGTGGTCGTCGTCGACGAGGAGACCGGCGGCGAGCTGGGGGCAAAGTGGCTCACCGAGACCCATCCGCAGAAGGTGCGCTGCGACATGCTGATAAACGAGGGGGCGGGCCCTTCGTTCGAGCTCGACGGTGCGCGCTACTACGGGGTCTGCTGCGCGGAGAAGGGCGTGTTTCGCTTCACCGTCACTACCGACGGCGTGGCCGCGCACGCGTCGATGCCGAAGCTGGGCGAGAACGCGCTGTTGAAGATGGCCTCTGTGCTGGAGCGATTCGCGACCAGGCAGCCGTCGCTTGAGCCGACCGCCGAGCCGCTGGCGTTCCTGCGCGGCGTGGGTGAGGACGAGCGCGATCCGACCGCTGCGCTCGCGCGCCTGAGTGAGCGCGATCCGCGACTGCTGAGCATGCTGGAGCCGATGTTCGGCGTGACGTTCGCGCCGACCAGGATCTCAGCGTCGGAGAAGATCAACGTGATTCCCTCCAGGGCCGAGCTGCGGGTCGACTGTCGTGCGCCGCCAGGGCTGGGCGAGCAAGAGGTCAGGCGTGGGATCGAGCAGGTGCTTGGCGGCCTTGACGGATTGCAGATCGAGTTCGTCGAGCGGGTGAGCGGCAATCGCTCGCCGATCGACTCCCCGCTGATGGACGCGCTCGGCGAATGGGTCACACAGCGCGACCCGGGCGCGCGCACTGTGCCGACGATCATGCCGGGCTTCACCGACTCGCGCCACTTCCGCGCGGCGTTCGCGGAGTGCGTCGCCTACGGCTTCTTCCCGCAGCGCCACCAGTCGCTGCTGGAGACCCAGGCGCTAATGCACGCGGCCGACGAGCGCATCGACACGCGTGACTTGGTCTACGCGAGCGAGTGCTATCGCGACCTCGCCGTGCGCTTGCTCGCCTGAGGCACCGACGTCGATATTGCGCCACGCGTCGCGCGCTGCGTTTGCCCCGTGCTGAGGACGCAACCCGTCACAGTGTCGCGCGCTGCGTTTGCCCGTGCACTGAGGACCCAACCCGACACCGCGTCGCGCGACGGCTATTCGATGTCGATGCGCCCATCGTGCATAATGGTGGAGTGGAGCCACGGATGGTGACGCTTTCAGCCTCGATCGTGCAGGACATCCAGAACTGGTCCTACCAGTGGTCTGGCCTCGTGATGATCGTGTTCTTCGCGGTGATCATCTACGTGATGCTGCGCATGCTGAAAGCGATGCCGCGGGTCAAGCCGCAGCAGATCAAGCCCGATTCGAGCCAGTCGGTGGCCTGGAAGGATATCGCCGGTGTGGACGAGGCGAAGGCCGAGTTGCAGGAGATCGTCGAGTTCCTGCGCGATCCCACACAGTTCGAGGCGCTCGGCGCGAAAGTGCCGAAGGGCATCCTGCTGCATGGGCCACCCGGCACCGGCAAGACGCTGCTGGCCAAGGCGGTCGCGCACGAGTCCGGCGCGCAGTTCTTCGCCCAGTCAGCGGCTGCGTTCGTGGAGATGTTCGCGGGTCTCGGCGCGGCGCGCATCAGGCGGCTGTTCGCGATCGCGCGCAAACACGAGCCCGCGATCATCTTCATCGACGAGCTCGACGCCGTCGGCGGACGTCGCGGCGCCGACTTCTCCGGCGAGAAGGACCAAACGCTCAACCAGCTGCTGGTGGAGATGGACGGCTTCGCGACGACCGGCCGGCTGGTCGTGATCGCCGCGTCCAATCTGCTCGAGAAGCTCGACCCGGCGCTGCTGCGTCCGGGACGGTTCGACCGTCAGATTTTCGTCACGCCGCCCGACGTGAAGGGTCGCAGGGGCGTGCTCGGGGTGCACACACGCGGCAAGCCGCTACAGGACGTGGACCTCGGTCTCGTGGCGGCGCAAACCAGCGGCCTCACCGGCGCGGATCTCGCGAACATCTGCAACGAGGCGGCGATCTTCGCGGCGCGCCGCGGCGCCAAGAGCATCACCAACTCCGATTTCGACAACGCGCTGGAGCGGGTGATCGCTGGGGTGCAATCACATCGCGTTCTAAACGAGCACGAGAAGCGCGTCGTCGCCTTCCACGAGGCGGGCCACGCCCTGTGCGGCGAGCTGCTGCCGTCGGTCGATCTCGTGCACCGCATCTCGATCGTGCCGCGCGGGCGCGCGCTCGGCTACACACTGAACCTGCCTGCCGAGGATCGTTATCTGAAGACGCGCGAGGAGCTGCTTGATTTCATGACAATGCTGCTGGGCGGGCGTGTCGCCGAGCAGGTCGTGTTCGGCGCGGTCACCACGGGCGCCTCGGACGATCTGAAGCGCGTGGCGGATATCTCCCACTCGATGGTGCACGACTACGCGATGGGCAGCGCCGGCGTGGGTCGCTCACCCGACGGCGACGTGCGACTGTCGGAGACCACGCTGCGGCTGCGCGACGAGGAGCGGCGCGAGCTGATCGAGGAGGCGCGCAGGGCCGCCCGGCGGATGATCCTCACCCACCGCGCGCAGCTCGACGCGCTCGCTACCGAGCTGCTCGAGAACGAGGTGCTCGACCGCGACGCGATCGAACGGATCATGAAGGACGTGCCGCGCCTGGAACGCCGCCCGGGCGTGGGGCTGCGCGTCGTGGCCGCGACCGCCGTCGAGTCCACGCCCGTCACAGAGTAGGGATCTCCGCCCGCCTCGCGCCGCGAGATCGGTGCCTCACGACACGCCCCTTCTCCGATCTGTTATCGGCGCTACACGCCTATTCCCCGATCCGTCACTGGCACTACACGCCCCTTCCCGATCCGCTATTGGCGCGGCGCGCCAATAGACTTCAGTCCAATGAGGTTCAACCGCATCGACCACATCGGCGTGGCCGTCGAGGAGATCGAGGCCTCGCTCGCGCTCTACCGCGACGCCTTCCAGATGGTGGTCGCCCACCGCGAGATCGTGCAGGAGCAAGGCGTCGAGGCTGTGCTGCTGGACGTGGGCGAGAACCACGTGGAGCTGCTCGCGCCGCTCGCGCCCGACACGCCCGTCGGCAAGTTCCTGGCCAAGCGCGGTCCCGGCCTGCACCACGTGGCCTACCAAGTGTCAGACATCGAGGCCACGTTGGTTTCGTTGCAAGAGGCAGGCCAGCAGCTGATCGACAAGCGCCCGCGCGTGGGCATCCGCGGAGCGCTTGTCGCGTTCCTCGAGCCCAAGGGCACAGGTAGGGTCCTAACCGAGCTCGTTCAACCTGCGGAGGTTCACTGATGACACAGCACCACCGGCGCATCAGCGTCGGCTTCCAGGGCGGACAGGTACTCTCGCTGCGCGTCACCGACGAGCAGCTCGAGACGCTCCACCGAGGGCTCGGCGACGGTGGTTGGCACGAGCTCCAAACCGAGGACGGCCCGGTGCGGATCTATCTCGGGCAAGTCGTCTACGTTCGCTCGGAGGACAGCGACCAACGTGTGGGCTTCGGCGCCTAGGCCATTTCGGTCGGTGTGTCCTTCGCCAACGGCTGCACCGTTGGTGTCGGCTTGCCTCTCGACCGCTTAGGGAGGCTGTGATCTTCACATGAGCACCCGCATCGGCATCGTTGGGCTGCCCAACGCGGGCAAGTCCTCGCTGTTCAACGCGCTCACGAAAGCCGGCGCGGAGGCGGCCAACTATCCGTTCACCACGATCGAGCCCAACGTCGCGGTCGTGCCCGTGCTGGACGAGCGATTGGCGCAGGTGGCCGACACGGTGGGGGCTTCGGAGATCGTGTGGGACACGATCGACTTTCACGACATCGCCGGGCTCGTCGCGGGTGCGCACAAAGGCGAGGGGCTCGGCAATCGCTTCCTCGCCAACATCCGCGAGACCGACGCGATCGTGCACGTCGTGCGCGCGCACAGCGACGCGAACGTCGTGCACCCCGAGGGTCGCGTCGATCCGCTGGCCGACATCGACACGATCGAGACCGAGCTGGTGCTCGCCGACCTGGAGCAGGCCGAGCGTCGCGTCGAGCGCGTCGCCAAGCAGGCCAAGGGTGGCGACCGCGTCGCGGTCGCCGAGGAGGCGTGGCTGCGCGAGCTGATCGGCGAGTTGCAATCCGGCCGACCGGCGCGTGGCGTGCCACCACCCGAGGACGCGCCCCACGCGCTGCGCGACCTCGGCTCGTTGACCGCCAAGCCTGTGCTGTTTGTGGCCAACGTTGACGAGGGCTCCGAGCAAGTTCCCGCTGCGATCGCCGCCCACGCGGACGCGCAGGGAGCTGTCGCCGTCGCCGTGTCCTCGCGGATCGAGTCCGAGCTGTCCGAGCTCGACGAGCAGGAAGCCGCCCTCATGCGCGCGGAGCTCGGCGTCAGCGAGTCGAGCCTCGCGCGGATCGTGCGCGGCGCCTTCTCGCTGCTGCACCTGATCGCGTTCTTCACCGCCGGCGAGGCCAAGCCCGCGCAATCGTGGCACCTGCGCGACGGGCTCACCGCCTGGCACGCCGCCGGGCAGATCCACTCAGACATCCAGAAGGGCTTCGTGCGCGCCGAGGTCGTCGGCTGGCGCGAGATCGTTGACGCCGCCGGCTACGCCGGCGCGCGCGAGCGCGGCACTCTACGGCTGGAGGGCCGCGACTACGCGATGCGCGACGGCGACGTCATCACGGTCAAGTTCACCAACGCTTAGCGCCGCGGGTCATCCGCCTCGCGGTTTTATGAGAATGGCGGCTCCGCTCGTCTGTGCCAGGCCTGTGTCCGTGCCCGGCCTGTCCGTGACGGCCCGGCTGTTCCCGGCCGTCACTTTCACGCCATTTGCTCCAGCCGCTCGGCCAGACGCTTCATCCCGATCTCTCGCGCTGCCGCCGCGCCTGCCGCGAAGTCCGTGGGCATGTCCGGTGGTCGCGAAACGTCGATCTCCACGAGCGTCGCCACCCGCTTGAACGTGCGCAGCAGCTCCGCGTTGTCGCTCAGCGTGGCTGCTATACGCGCGCGCAGCCGAACCTCGACTGGAGCGCTTCCCTTGATGGCGGACTTGTCGCCGGCGGCCCCCGCGCTCTGGCGCTCCGCCTGCTCCAGCAGCGCCTCCAGCGTGCCGTACGTCCCCAACAACGCAGCCGCTGTCTTCGCGCCAATCCCCGGCGCGCCCGGCAATCCGTCGGAGGGGTCGCCGCGCAACGCGATGAAGTCCGGCACACGTTCGGGCGCTACACCGTAGCGCCCGATCACATCGTCCTCTGTCAACTCGAGTACGTGCCCCTTCCCCAAATCCAACACCGCCACCTGATCGTTCACGGCCTGGTACAGGTCGCGATCCGCGGTCAACAGCAACGCCCGCCCGCCCGCCTCGGTCTCCGCACGCGCGTAGGATCCCATCGCGTCGTCCGCCTCCAGCTCGCCCGCGTCCGCCACCGTCCAGCCAAAGCTCTCCAGCAGCGCCGGTGCTCGGCGCCATTGCTCGGCCAGCTGCTCGGGCATCGGATCACGATGGGCGTGGTAGGGCGGGTATAGCTCCACGCGATAGCCCGCCTGCTCAGCTCCCACGCACGCCACCACCGCGCGTGGCGAGCACGCTTCGATCGCGCTCAGCAGCGCGTTCACCGTGCCCAGCAGCGCGTTCACCGGCTGCCCGGCGGCGCCCTTGATCGATTTCGGCAACGCAAAGTATCCGCGGTACAGCAGCCACGGCACGTCGGCGATCAACAGCGGCGCCCGCATCGCTGCTCAGAGTACGGCGTTGGCACCACGGTGGTGGTTGTGACGTCGAGGATCCCGCCATTCGCTGTGCCCGGCGAGTGGCTCTACCCGGCTGCCACGCCGCCCGCCTGTCCCACGTATTGGGGGGCGTCATCCACGCGCGCTGGTTGTGTCAGGGGCGGCGGCGCTGCGCCTCCCGCACCGGTCACGCGCGCCGGTTGGGCCACGGGTGTGGGTTCGACCGCTCCTGACCCGTCCACCGGCGTCGGCGCCGGCGCCGTGGTCGGCGTGGGCGCCGCCGCCGGGCCACTCGCATCAGGCTCGAGCTGCGTTCCCTTCGCGTTCTTCACGCTGAAGTAGTCCCACGTGGAATACAGCCCGAGTCGTTCCGCCAACTGCGGTCCGCTCACGAGCGTGCGCCCCTTGGACCCGAGCACATCCGCCGAGACGATCCGCGGCGAGCTGCCGCGCTGCAGTACCTCGATGCCCTCGAACGAGCCGTGCACGAGTCCCTTCAGGCGGGACGCCGCCGAGGCGAAGCTGACGCTCACCGTCCAGCGGTGCAGTGGACCCTCGTCATACGGATCGCCCACGCCCACCAGCCAAGGCTCGGGCGCGGCGCCGGGAAACGCGTTCTGCACACTCTCGGTATGCCCACCTGAGGAAGCGAAGAAGTAGGTGATCGCGGGCTGGCCGCCATACGTGACGATCTGCCCCGCGGTCGCCGCTACCGCCGTGTTGGTGCGTGATGTTTCCGCGGCTTTGCCGAGATACACCTGCGAGCGATCGTCGGAATACACGTCGAACTGCGCTCCACCCGCGTCCGCGGTGATCGCGTACGTGCGGCTCGCCACCGCCTGTGCCTCCAGCGCCGCCATCGGCCAGCTGGAGGAAACCTCGGCCGACACCACCCCCCGCACATACGTTTCGAGTGGCACACGCTTCACCTTCGAGCCGACCAGCACCTTCACGATCGTGTTGGGCTGCGCCTGACCGAGCACAGTGCCCGTGTAGTAGTGGGCGAGGATCGCCGTGTAGCTCCAGCCGTGTTCGGCGTACCCCAGCGCGCCGTCCTGGCTCATGCCTACGCCGTGGCCGTCGCCGGCGCCGTCGATCACGAGCTCCGAGGCGCGCGCCGCGCTCGCATTCGCGCTCACCAACACAGCGGCGATCGTGCACGCCACGATTGACGCGCGTCCGAGCAGGGCGTGGACGCGGTGATAGGTTGATCTTGTGCAGAGCATCCGTGCTCAGGTTGCGAAAGCGGTCAGTCGCTCACAGTCTTGGGGTAAGGAATTTGCATGAGCTCTGGTTCGGACGAATCCGACATGTGCTTGAGCCCCGCACGATGACCGGCGCGTGACGATGGCCGATCGCAACAGCTCAAATCACGCTTCTGATGGCCTCGGCACGCAGGCGAGCCCCCGGTCGTGACGCATGTGGCCGATAGCGAGCAGGCGGTTCTGGACCAGATTCCTGTGGGTCTCTACATCGACGGCCGCTGGCGCCCCGCGTCCGAGGGCGCCACACTCGCCGTTGAGGATCCCTCCACCGGCCAGCCGCTGCTGGAGGTAGCCGACGCGACTCCCGCCGACGCGCTCGCGGCGCTCGCCGCCGCAGCCGACGCGCAGGCGGAGTGGGCGGCGCGCGCGCCGCGCGCACGCGGGGAGATCCTGCGCCGCGCCTATGAGCTGTTGCTCGCGCGCGTCGATGAGCTCGCGCTCGTGATGACGCTCGAGATGGGCAAGGCGCTGGCTGAGTCGCGCGCCGAGATCACCTACGCGGCCGAGTTCCTGCGCTGGTTCTCCGAGGAGGCTGTGCGCGTCCACGGACGCTTCATGACCAACACCACGGGCACCGGGCGGATCCTCACGATGCGCCAACCAGTTGGCCCCTGCGTGTTCGTAACGCCGTGGAACTTCCCCACCGCGATGGGCACGCGCAAGATCGCCCCCGCGCTCGCCGCGGGCTGCACGATGGTCGTCAAGCCGGCTCAACAAACGCCGCTGTCGATGCTCGCGCTCGCCGGTCTGTTGGCCGACGCCGGTCTGCCTGGGGGCGTGCTCAATGTGATCACCGCGCGTCACTCCGGCGCGGTGATCGAACCGTTGCTGAAGGACGCGCGCACGCGCAAGCTGTCGTTCACCGGCTCCACCGAGGTCGGCCGCACGCTGATCGCGCAGTCCGCCGAGCAGATCCTGCGCGTGTCGATGGAGCTCGGCGGCAACGCCCCATTCCTCGTGTTCGAGGACGCCGACCTCGACGCCGCCGTGGACGGCGCGCTCACCGCCAAGTTGCGCAACGTCGGCGAGGCCTGCACCGCCGCCAACCGCTTCCACGTGCACGAGTCGATCGCGGATGAGTTCGCCAAACGAATAGCGCGCAGGATGGCCTCTCTGAAAGTCGGTCGTGGTACCGAGCCGGGCGTCGACATCGGCCCCCTGATCGACGATCGCCAGCGCACGATCGTCGCCGAGCTGGTGGCCGACGCGGTCGATCGAGGCGCCATCCTGCTAACCGGTGGCGAGCCCAAATTGAGTCCCGCCCACCCCGCCCACCCTGGCTATTTCTTCGAACCCACCGTGCTGGCGGGAGTACCGCCGGACGCGCGCGTCCTGCGCGAGGAGATCTTTGGGCCGGTCGCGCCCGTGACAACGTTCTCGACCGAGGAGCAGGCGGTGACCGCCGCCAACGCCACAGAGTACGGGCTCGTGGCGTACCTCTACACGCGCGATCTGAGCCGCGCGTTCCGAGTCGCCGAGTCCATCGAAGCTGGGATGGTAGGCGTCAACCAAGGCATCGTGTCCAACCCCGCCGCTCCGTTTGGAGGCGTCAAGCAGTCCGGTTTCGGGCGCGAGGGAGGGTTTGAGGGCATCGAGGAGTACCTGGAGACGAAGTACGTCGCGCTATCTGTATAGAGACGAACATTTGCGTTGATTCGCGTAGCTCGGCTCGGAGCACTCAAGCGGAGCGCGGTTGGCGCCGAATAAACGGATAGCAGAAGAACGGAGTGCTTTTCGTGCGTGAAGTCACAAAGGTTGGCTTTCAACGACCCGCCCCCCGCGGGGTGGCGCTGTCACGGGGTCTCGCGACGAACGATCCGGCCCCGCCGATGGACGTGGAGGTCGGCTTTCAGCCGCGCAAGCTGCGCGGGCTACTCGGCGGCGCGCCCGGCCAGCAGCCGCGCGTGGACGGTCAGGCTTCCAACTCGGCCCCCCCCGAGGGGCGCCGTCCCACTCGACGCCCGCGACGGCACTGGACGTCGCTGCTCGTGCTACCCGCGCTTGGCGCGCTGGCCGCGCTCGTCGTCGGGGGCGCCGCGCTGACCGCTATTGGCGCATTGACGCTTGTGCTCGTTGCGGCGATGGCGGGTTGGCTGCTTGGCGAGGATCGCCGTCAGGCGCTCCAGCGCGAGGTTGACGAGCGCAACGACGATCTGCGCCGCGCGCTCTCAGAGCTTGAGATCGCACAGGCCGAGACGGTCCGTCGCTTGTCGATGGCGGTCGAGTTCCGCGACGAGGACACGGGCGCACACATCGAGCGCATCGGACGCTTCTCCACGCTGCTGGCCGAAACGGTCGGGATGAGCGCGGAGTTCTGCCGTCGCATCGGTCACGCCGCGCCGCTGCACGATGTCGGTAAGGTCGCGATTCCCGACGCGATCCTGCTGAAGCCCGGTTCGCTCACGCCCGAGGAGCGTGCGATCGTCGAGACTCACGCGGAGGAGGGCCACAGGCTGCTGCGCGGCTCCTCCTCATCGATCCTCGACATGGGCGCGACGATCGCGCTGAGCCACCACGAGCGCTGGGACGGCGGCGGCTACCCGCGTGGTCTGCAGCGAGAGAACATCCCGATCGAGGGTCGCATCGTTGCGATCGCCGACGTGTTCGACGCGCTCACCAGCCACCGTGTCTATCGCGAGGCGTTCTCGGTGGAGAAGGCTGTGGAGATGATGCTCGAAGAGTCCGACCGTCACTTCGACCCGGTGCTGCTGCAGGCGTTCATGGAGGTGCTCGACAGCTCCGGCGCCAACGCCCGCACGCGTGAGCGCTCCAACCCACGCTCGCTGCTCGCGGGCGCGCTCGAGATCTACACCGACGCGATGCGCCTCGGCGACGCCGAGCTCGCCGAGGAGGCGATCGCCTCGGCGATCGAGGACGGGATCGACCCCGCCACGCTGAAGGACGAGGTGGTCGAGCCCGCCATGCGCCACATCGAGCAGCTGCGCGAGACGGGAGAGATCGACCTCGACACAGAGCACCGCGCGAGCGCCATCACCCGACGGGTGATGGCGACGATGAACCGCTACATGCTCGCCCGCGGCTGAATCACCCCACGGCCCGCCGCGGGCGCAAAGTAACACGCCTAAAGTCCCCCGCACGCTCGCGCCGATAGATTTCCGCGCATGTCCCAACATTCGATTGTCACCGGCGGAGCAGGCTTCATCGGCTCGCACCTTGTTGACGCCCTGCTAGAGGCTGGCCACGAAGTCACGGTCATCGACGACCTCTCCTCCGGCAGCGCGGCCAAGGTGCCCACGGGCGCCCGGCTGTGCGAGCTCGACATCGTTGACCGCGCCGCGCTCAACAGCGTGTTCGATCAGCTACGCCCAAGCGCCGTGTTCCATCTCGCCGCGCAAGCGTCGGTCACCGCGTCGGTTTCTGATCCCGGCCGCGACTGCGCTGTCAACGTGCAGGGCACGCTCAACGTGGTCGATGCCGCTACCGCGCGTGGCGCGCCCGTGTCGTTTACTTCGACCGGCGGCGCGCTCTACGGCGATGAGGCGCCGCTGCCCACATCCGAGCAGCGCATCCCCGCCCCGTTGGCGCCCTACGGCGCGTCGAAGTGGGCGGCCGAGGCATACCTAAAGACGTGGTCGCTGTCCTCCGGCGTGCCCCACGCGGTGTGCCGGCTCGGCAACGTCTACGGGCCGCGTCAGAGCCCGCACGGCGAGGCGGGCGTGGTCGCGATCTTCTCTGACCACCTCCACTCCGGCAGCGCTCCGAAGATGTTCGGTCACGGTAAGCCCACACGCGACTACGTATATGTGGGAGACGTCGTCGCGGCGCTGATCGCCGCCAACGGCACGGCCGGCACGTTCAATATTGCCACCGGCGTGGAGACCGACGTGCGCACGCTGTGGAACGTGCTCAAGGACGCAGCCGGCTCAGATGTGGAGCCCGAGCTAGCGGATCTGCGCCCCGGGGAGCTGCAGCGCAGTTGTCTGGACACCAGCCTCGCCCTCCGCGAGCTCGGCTGGCGGGCAACGGTCGAGATTGACGACGGGTTGCGGCGCACCTACGCAGCGCTCGTGGCGGAATTCGAGGGCGCTCCGCGCTGACACGCGCCCCGCGCCACGGATCGCCACAGTGGGCTAGGATCGTGGGTCGCGGCGAGACCCGGCGCGGCGCAGCCGGTCAATGTGCGCCTCGATCTCTTCCACTAGTTCGTCGGTCATCTCGACTTCTCTGAGGGCTGCGTGGAAGACTCAGCCGAAGCGATATGTGCGGAGCCCGCACAGCCAGCGGGAGCATTGTTGAGGCTGTGACCGGTCCGCCGTCTGTTTCAAGCAGCCCGTTTGGGATCTCGAGCCAGCCACACGCGGTGAACGCGCCGCCGGTGGGGCGCATGTTGTAGTTGATCGAGCCGGTGAACTGTCCGGCCTGTGCGCCGTCCAGGAAATGTGAAGGCGTGAGGATGGGCGCACTTGCCCTGCCCCCGTCGAGCCGAAATGCCGGATGTCCCCTGCCCCAACCCGCGGACTTTCGAGGCGATGCGTCTAGCGTGTTGGTGGCGCGAACGCGCAGCCGTTTTGCTCGGCTGCGTTTCTGAGGTCGGCATCCCACGTGACGAGCGTGACCGGCCCGCCGGCCGACAGGGCGCTCGCCAGATGAACAGCGTCATAGCCGCGCAGGGCGAACCGTTCGGCGAGATCCCCGGCCTCGCGTGCGAGCTGTGCGTCCACGGCTATCTGGGAGAGTTTGTTCTGGATCGACCCGAACTCGATCAGCGCGCGCTTGTGTGCTGCCGGGGTGAGGCGTCCGGCGCGCCGCGCCGCCCCAAGAGCCGCGCGGCCCTCGGGGTAGGAGAGGATGCTCGACGCGGCGGGGCTCGCGCTCATCCACAGTTCGTCGGCGACGATAGAGCCTTCCTCGGCGACGATGAGCTTGACGAGCGCCGAGGTATCGAAGTAGAGAATCAGCGACGTTGCTCTGCGACTAGCTCTGACACCGACCCGCTGGCCTTGACCTTCCTCGGCGGGTGCGTGCGCGGCCCGGTTGGTGGTGTCACGAGCCCGCGCCTGATGAGATCATCGAGTGGGTCGACAGCACCGACGGCTGACAGCCGCGCGATCGGCTGGCCTCGGCGCGTCACCACAACCTCCGCGCCGCCGTGAACGTGCTCCAGATGCTCGCTCAGCCGATCGTGAAGCTCGCGCACTCCAACCTCATACGTCTGCGATTGTAGCGTCATAGGCCGATCCTAGCAGCTACATCTGGCTTCGCGGCTCGACCGGCGCGGGAACTTCGCAGACGCCGTTGCGAGTGCTCGCACCGGACACGGGCGAGCCAATCACCCCTCCACTTGCTACCCGCCTCCCGGCAGGACGAGCCGGTTTCCGGTATTCCGGCTGACCTGTTGGGTTGCAGGTGGTAGTGATCGTGAGGCCGCTGACCGCAATGCTCGTGACCTGCGTGGGGCTTCTCGCGGCGGCAGCCGCGGCGGCTGCTCCCAGCACGATCGCGGTGTTGCACGGCCCCACGACTGTCGAGGCCTATGGCGGTGTCCAGGTATGGAGCGACTACGACGCGACCGACCAGTCCTGGCAAGTCGCGGTCCGGCACAACGGGCAGATCTCCACGCCGTCGATTCCGACGGCCGGGAAGACCATCGAAGTGGATGTCGGACCGGGCCCGTCCGGCGTGCCGATGCTCGCCTACACCGACTGCGCCAATGGCTGTCATGTTGTCGTCTCAGGGGTTGACGGCAGCGATCCACAAACGGTCCCTGGCAGCGACGGAGCGTCACATCCAACGATCTGGGGCGATCGTGTCGCGTGGGTGAGAGGTCGGGCAACAGTGATGATCAGCCAGCTGAATGGGAGTGGACGTAGAACACTTCACGGCGCGCCGCACCGCAAGTGCTTCTACAGGGGCGAGGAAACGGAAACGACCAAGCCGCGGCTCGTCTGTGCAGCCCCTAGAGAACCCGGCGTCGAAGCTCTCCAGCTCTATCGTGGGCAGCTCGCGCTGATCGACACCTTCATCCTTAACGACGAAATCGGATCCGTCGGCACGACCACAGAGGTACGCACGGAGGCTGTGACTGGCGGGCCGCAGCGACTCATAGCCATCATCGATGTTGGAGAAGGCGACGAGAGCTGGCTCGGCCCATCCTGGTCCGGCGGGAAGCTGTACTTCTATGAGGACAGTATGGGTGCCGGCTTCAAGGTGTATCGCTTCGACCCGGCACAAGACAGCTATGCCAGCGCCCCCGCGCACATTTATCTGACGGGCTTCTCCGTCATCGGTGACCGCGCCTATGAGGCAACCGCCGCGGAAGATCCACGGGGCGGCTTCGCCTGCCCGGAAGAACCAGTCGAATCGTGCGTGGTGCATCTGAGCGAACCGTTCGCGTTCAAGCCCTCCAGGACTCTGGTGCACATACCGTGAAAAGAACCTCTCTTAGGTGAGGCGATGCGCGTTCGCTTGGCCCTGACCCTAATCACGCTCGGCGTCGTGCTGGCCGGGGTCCTCGCGGGCGAGAGTACGGGCGCGCGCTCTCGTGGCTCGCGCGCGACCAGTTGGGGCAGCTTGCAGGTCTTGGCAGCGGCGTCGCAGTATGCCTTCGATCCCCAGCTCGCGGTAGCAGAGGACGGGCAGACGCTTGCTGCCTGGTTCGGCGGTCCGCCCCCGCCTCTTCCCTGTGCGGGGATGGTTTGTCCCCCAACCGCTTCCTGGAGCGGCTCGGAGGTGGTTCTCGACCAGGGCAGCGTGGATGGCGGCTTCGGTGAGCCAGTTGTGTTGAGCACGCACGGAAGCGACGGCCCGGAGGGGCTACAGCTCGCCATCTCAGGAACCGGCGTGGCGTACGCTGCCTGGGAAGAAAAGAGCGGACAGTGGATGATCTCGAGCGCGAGCGCTGGCGTGTCGTTCATCAACCCCCATAAGTTGCTAGCAGGGGATAATCAGCTGTTGAGCCTGCTCCGAAGCCCCGCGGGACCGGTCGCAGCTGTCTGGCGTGGCGCCTCATCCATCCTGCACTACGCGCTGCTGCGCCCAGAGGGAACGCTCGGGCGAACGATCACCGTGGGGCGTTGGAACGACTCGGCTGGAGGAACACCGTTCGCGTTGAACGACCGCGGAGAATTCGCCGCCCTCGGCATCGTCGGCCAAGTCGAGGAAGGCACGGTTCCGCCCGCCCCGCTTGTGCACATCTGCAACGCCGTCGGACGCTGCTCCCGACCGCATGAGCTGCGAATCGGCCACATTCCCGCCAAGGCCGACGAGAACAACGCGATCGCACTGTCCAACGACGGGACCGTGACGGTGCTCGCCGCCTTCTCGAAGCTTCCAAAACATCCCGCGGCGAACACACCCCTTGGACTATGGGCCGCGGTGCGACGACCCGGCAAACACTGGAGCATTCCCCAGGAGCTCTCCCGCGCCGGCGATGAGCCACTCGCCGTTGCAGACGGTGAAGACTCCGCGATGGTGCTCTTCGATCACTTCTGGACACCCCATCTTCGCTTCCTCGGCAACCAGCTGGAAACCTCGACACTGCCCTCCATCGGCACCCACCTGACGCAACCCACGGTCGTGCGTGGCCTAGACGCACCCGAACCGCCAGCGCTCGTGGCTAACACGTCGGGCACCTACCTGATCGCGGGAATACCTCGAGAGTCAGGATCCGCCGGCCAGAGGAGCATCGTTGCCGTGAGAGGCAGCGCGGGTGGATCCGGGGCCGCGCACCTCGTCATCTCAGGCGAAGTCTCCGGTAATCCGCCCCCGGCTGGCATCGACGGCAACGGCGACGCGGTAGTCCTCTGGGACGAAGCCGAATCACACGGTGTCTTCACCGCAACGCATCACGCCGAACCATGACACGAGCGGCGGTATCGAGCCGCCCTTACAGTTCCTTGCGTGCTGGGCCGTGGATAGAGCGGAAGGCGTCGTGAAAGCCGTATGGCTCAAGTCCCTGGATGAGCGCTAGTTCCGCCTGGTCCCAGCGCTCACCGCGCTCCTCTCGGAGCCGCCCATGTTGATCACGTGCGAATGTCCACACCCGTCCGTCGGCGTGCTCCTTGCGGGGCGTGTTCAAATCACCGCAGAGAATCCGAGGATGACTCACGGTGTCATCCGCGAGGTGGGCGTAGGCCGCCTCGTGTGTGCGAACCTTCGCGAGCTCCGGCTTGGGGCTGATCGGGGAATGGATGTTGAGGAGTTGCATTCCGTCTGCGAGCTTGACCGCGAGGACGCGCTCGGGCCAGGGGGGACATCGGCTATCGGCACGCGCTTCGTTGCACCGCGGCTGGCGGTTAGAACCATGAGCGGCCGAGAGCGCTCTGAGTTGGGCTCGCCGTGCAGGATGGCGTCATAGCCTGCCTCGCCCAGCAGCGATTCCCACCGGGTCAAGGTGTTTGGCGTCACCTCTTGCAGACAGAGGTGCTCCGCCTCCATCGCCAAGAGCCGCTCGGCCTGCTCGCTCAATCGCTTGACGTGACCCGCGAGATTCCAGCTGACGACGAGCACCGGACCTTCAGCCTAGCGGCTCAGAAATCGCGGTCCTCGCGAGGTCGCATGGCCTTGATTGGTCGTGGAAGCCGGTGGGTATAGAAACCACAAATCTGTTTATAGGAGGGGAGTTAGTGACGATGCGAACTACACGAGGGGCACAGGGGCTGCGGTCCGTGCGGCTGCGCCACCAAGAGGCATTGGTGCGGGCGGAGGGAAGCGCCTCGCGGCAAGCGTTCTGGACTCGAGAGCCGACTCGGAGGGTGTCCCCGCCGTTGCGCTTACGACCCCTCAGGCCGCTATGAGGACTATGAGGTCCACGTCGCCCGTGGCGGGCGGGGTGATCGCGGCCGGATGAGTTTCTGGGGGAGGTGGGCGGTTCGCCGGCCTCCCGCTGTGGGCTTAGTGAACCTAGCTACTTGCCCCGGATAAACGGCTGAACCAAAACGGCCGCGCTCGTGATCGAGCGCGGCCGTTCCGGGCAAATGGTTTCTGCTCTGATCGAGCGGTGGAGATGCTCTCAGCTGGCTCGGATGGCGAGAGTGTCAAGGTTGTAGGCGAGGATCGCCCAGGCCGTCCACGTTCTCGCCCCGGCCTTGCCCTTCAACCGGGATCTGCGCAGCCCGTAGCCGCGCTTGAGGTGGCTGATCCTGCCCTCGGCGCCTGTGCGGTAGCGGCCGAGTCGCCGCTGGGTCCGGCGCGACCCAGGTTGCTGGCGGCCGGCGATGAACACCCGCTGTGGATCGAGCGAGGAGAGGGCCTGCTGGGTCGGGCCCTTCTCGAAGCCGCCGTCGAGCGCGACCTCCCGCGGACGCAACCCAAGTCGCTGCAGCTCGCCGGCAGTGGAAGGAAGCAGCGTGCTCTCTGGCGGGTTGCCGAGCTTCGTCGAGACCGGCAAGACCAGCCCGCGCGCCCCTCGCTTGGTGTTCTCGGTCACCTCGCAGATCTGCGCCACGAACCCGAACTCGTTCGGCTTGCCGAGCTTGCCCTTGCGGATCGGCCTGGCGTCCGGGTCGAAGATCGAGACCAGCCGATCGGGGATCCGCTCGCCGCGCACTCTCAGCTTGATCTGCTCGACGACTCGCTCGGCTCGCTCGATGAACTGTGAAAGCCGCTCGGCTTGGCGCAGCTTCGCGCGAGCGCCGCGACCGCGCGAGCGTCGACGCGCTGCCGACAGAAGCCGCTTGGCCTCGGTCAGCGAGCGCGCGACGAGCTCGCCGGCCTGCGCGGTCAGCTCGAGCACCTGCTGCTTGCGCTCTCCCGTGCGCCGGCCCAGCGTCCGGCTCATCATTCGCACCCGGCGCCCGATCGCCCGCGAGCGATCCCGCACCCAGCCCACCTCGCGGCCGACCTTCGCCTGCAGCTTGCGCGCCTCGCGCGCCAGCGCTCTGGCGCTGTCCAGCGCCAGACCCGAGTCCGTCGGGTAGCGCACGTCCGCCTCGATCACCGTCGAGTCGATCCTCACCGCCCGCGCTTTGAAGCGCGTCTCGCGGCACGCCTTGGCGATCACACAGCGCGTCAGCTCCTCGATCACCTCCGCGCCGAGCCGGCGCGTGAGCTTGCGCACCGTCGACTCGTGCGGCACCCGCTCGCCGAGCGCGATCAAGCAAAACCGCCGCAGATGCAACGAGTCCGAGACCTCGCGCACGAGCGTCTCGTAGCCCCAGCCCGTGCGCTGCTTGATCACCATCAACCGCACATAGCTCTCGATAGAGATCGTCGGGCGACCCTGGGCCACAGCCTCCCGCCGCCAGCTCGACGCGATCGGCTCCAGCAGCAGCGGATCGCCCAGCAGCTCGTCCAACGCCGCCAAATCCTTCGGCAGCTCCCGCACCTCGCCCGGCAGCACCTCGTCCCACAACGACTCCACCTGCCCGTCCGACAGTCTCAGCATCAGCATCCTCCTCGATCAGAAACCAGCCCATTTGCAGGGCCCATTCTTTAATCGAGCCGGACGGAGCGGCGACTATTTCCGGGGCAAGTAACTAGTGCATGAGTATGATCGGCTCGGTTGCTAAAGGCGGCTGCGGCGCCCCCGGTAGGGACCAAAGAACAGCACCACAACTACGAGCAGTAGCAGCAGGACAAGCGGGTTCACAAATGCGCCGCCGGCGATGCTGAGAATGATCAGCACGATGATAAGGAGAAGGAGGAGATCCATGAGTTATTTCCCGTCCCGATCCAGAGCGTCCTTCGCCTTCCCGGCGAGTTTGTCGACCTTGTCCTTGACGGATGCCTTGGCACGGTCGCTTTTGCCCTCGTTCTTCAGATCCTGATCGTTGGTCAGGCTACCGGCAGCCTCCTTCAGGCGTCCCTTGCCCTCATCCACGTTCTTATCAGTGGCCATCAGCTCCTCCTTTCCGTTGAGATCTATCGATTGTCAGACTTCTCTACCCCGTGGAGCATCCCTCAACCATTGGGCCTCCCCTCGATGCCGTCGGGTCGGGGAGCCTGCGGAACCTAGGTTGGATCTGGTCCGGCTGGGTTAGCCATCAGTGAGACGGGTAGCGAGAGTCCAATGGCCATAAACAGCGGTCTCTGGAGAGACGAAAAGAGAAGCCCGGGGCCCTGGCCTCAGGGCAAGCGGGCGCCCCTGGCAATCATTGTGGTAGTCGCCGCCCTAGCCGCTTTGAGCCAGCTGCACAACAAAACGGTTCTGGCCATATTCGTGATTTTCATAGGCCTCGGTGCGTTCTACTGCGCCGCACGCCTGAACCCCGAACGTCACCGCGAGGAACGTTACACGCGAGGATCGGGCTGGTGGCTCGGTGTGATCATGTCGAAGCTGCCGATCGGTGTGACACGAGTGATCTGGGTCCTCATGGGCATCGGCATTTGCACACTCGGAGTCCTCGCACTGCTAGGCGGCAAATAGCGCCGCTTCATCCTGATGCTTTGAGTAGCGTGTTACGCAGGCTCGATGTTGCCGCGTCCCTTGATCGCATCGGTGAGACCAAGCCGCCTGCCGTCACCATCAATCACGCCGAGGACGGATGGGGCCCAGCGTGCCGTCGAACCAACCCAGCGTGCCGTCGAACCAACTCTGCATCGACACTGAGGAGTAGCCATGAAAATCACTAGGAGCAGCAACGCGACGAGCAAGGGGCCGGCTGACTGGTTTACCGGCGACGTCATGTCAACTAGGAAAGTGGCCTCAGGCCACTTTTAGTTTCTGCTTGCTCTTTGACTAGCCAACGCCCAGTTGTGCTGTCGTTGCCGTACCGTGTGTCGGTCGGAACGTAGCCGTGAGCAACAGCTTGGGTTTCTTCGCGAGTGTGGCAAGCGTACGGCTCGGCGCGAGGCGTAGATTCGCATGGCCAGCGCGGGGCAGTGCCCAGCGGCCTAGGAGCAGTGAGTTGCTGCCGGTGCCGTGCCCGTTCGGGTTCGAGCGTGCGATCCGAATGGTGAGCACACCGGCGCTCGGTGCTTGAAACCCGAGGCCGTGGCCGACCAGATGGTGAAGTCGTCTCGACACGGCCTTGAGCATGATGTCCAGTTCTGAGCCGAGCGCATTCTGTTGTAGAGCTTTCGTCGCGGAAACGCCGGTTAGTGGCGCAGACAGGGCTGGCGTAGGCTGATCCCCTGGTGCTGGGTGGGTAAGCGGTTCATCGGCGGCCACTCCCGTGGGGGCGCTTGGGGGCGCGGCGGCTACTGGCGCTTTTGTGGGTTCGGTTGGAGGTTGGCCAGCTGGTGTGGTGTGTCGGGACATCGGAGACTGATGTCTCGGCACATCGTAGACGGTTCAGGGTTGTCTGATTGGCTGGTAGTCGCGTGTGGGGTCGAGCGTCAGTTCGCGGATGAGCTGGCCGGTTTGCGGGTCGATGATGCGGATATGTCGATCTGCGATTAGCAGCTTGATCGGGCGGCCCTTGTGGGCTCTGCCGATGCCGATGTGGTGCAGGCGGCTGTGGTGGCGTAGCGTCACGGTGCCGGTCTGGTCGACCTTGTCCTCGCGGACGCGAAAGTGGGTGTCTGGGGCTGGGTTGGTGGTTGGCCTGGCCTTGAGCCGTGCGCTGTATGCCTGTAGCGGGGTGCGACCGTTCAGCGCTCTGTGCGGGCGGATCGTGTTGTAGTAGTGCGCGAACGTGTCGAGCTGGGTTTGAAGCTCCTGGAGGGTCCTGGCGGCGGGCTGGCGGGCGAGGTAGCGCTTGAGTGTCTGGTGCAGGCGCTCGATCTTCCCGCACGTCTGGGGGTGGTAGGGCCGGGAGTTCTTGAAGGTGACGCCAAGGCGCTCGAGCTCTGACTGCAGCAGAACCTTGCCTTTGCGCGGGGTGGCGGTGAACACCGCTCCGTTGTCGGAGAGCAGGCTCGCCGGCGGGCCGTGCAGGCCGGCGGTCTTATGAAAGACCTCGACGACGTTGGGCGCCTTGACTGTCGAGAACGCTTGAGAGGCCAGGAACAGGCGGGAGTGGTCGTCGATCATGTTCAGGATCTCCACGCCGGTGGTGTCGGCGAGCTGCCAATGCGTGACGTCGGTTTGCCACATTTCGTTCGGTAGCTCTGCTTGGAAGCGGATCAGGCTGCTGGCAGGCCGCTTCTGCGGCTGAGCGACGATCAAGCCCTCCCGCTTGAGAATCCTCCAGATCGTTGAGATCGACGGCACCCGGTCGCTCTGGCCAATCTCTTGCGCGAGGTGATAGGCGATCGTGTGCGCCCCAGCATCATGGCCTTCCCGTTCAAGCCGCTCGCGTAGCGCGACGATCGCCCACGCGAGATCCTCGGGTGTTGCGTGCTTGCACGACTTGGGCCGCCGGGAGCGGGGCTCCAACGCCTCATAACCCCCGTCCCGGTAGCGCGCCAACAGCTTGTAGATCCAGCTGCGATGCACCCCATGCGCCACCGCCAGCTCACCGACCGGCACACCCCCCAACACATGCGCCTCGACCAGAAACCGCGCCATCCCCACAGGAGAACCCCTCTCATTCGATGTCTCCTATGTCCTGACACATCTGTCGCCTATCAGCTGAAACCACACAGAGGTTGGCCAGCTGGCGCTTTTGTGGGTTCGGTCGGGGGCTGGCTGCTTTCGTTCTGCAACAGTCCCGCGACTTCGACGCGTCCTTCGTCATCTAGAGACCAGGCGGCGAACGCGCCTGTGTTGCCTGCGACCACGACCGGGGGCCGCCCGACGCCCCCTATCGGTCCGGAGATCGTGAGCGGCTGCTTGTCGAAGACTCCGCCTGCGGGACGGGTCGCGGCGTAGTAAGCGTTTTCGTTGGTGTTTGATTCGTAGTGGTGCCATGCCACGTAGAGGTCGCCCGCGGGGTCGTATGCGGCTGCGGGGTTTTCTGTTGCCCACAGGCCGAGTTCTTCGGGTGCCCGCCATTCCCCGCCGGGTGTGCGACTGACCTCCACGAGCTCGTCAACTTTGTTGTAGATTAGGCTCACTTCTCCGGAGGGTGAGATGGCCAGCGCGAGACCTTCGAGATTGGGAACACGATCGATGCTTTTGGGGGCCGAGAAAGAGCTCGCTCCAGGTGAGCGCGTCGCGACCGTCAACCAGCCGTCGGTTTCAGAGTTACGTTCTTCGGTGTACCAAGCCGCTATTGCTTCCCCGTCGGGAGCCATTGCGACGTGGACACTGCCGTTGTCGGAGCCCTCCCCCTCTCGCTGTAGTACCTGCATGCCGCCAGGATTAGATCCACGCGGCACGACCCAGGCGGCGACACCTCCGTAATCTCAGTTGCCGGCCGCAACGGTATCGCCGTTCGCGCCGCTGGCGAAGCTCGGCCATTCGAGGGTTTCTCTTTCCTTTTCGTCTGCGATGCGCACAGGCTCACCGAACGACCCGCCGGTCGGGCGACGGACGAGATATAGCCCTGAGCCGGCACGCCACATCACGGTCGCGTTGCCGCTGGCGTCAAAGCTGACCGTGATGCTCTCAATGCCGTTTATCGTTCCCGCGTCGCGCCACAAATCGACGGCCGGACGCGCTGGCTGGCCATCCGGGACTTCGTCGATATAGAGGTGACTGCCGGTGCTGTTTTCGCCTTCCCAAGCAAGCAGTGCGTTCCCGTGAACATCGACCGCGAGACCCTGCTTGCCGTTTTGCCCACCAGTGCCACCGTTCTGCGTAGCGCCATCATTACGTGAGACGGCTTCGGGTGTTCCCCATACGCCCCCGCCGCTACGACGGCTGAGAAAGATTGTGCTCGAATGTCCGCCGCTTTCGGAGACACTCCAAGCGATCGCCGTCTGGGAGCCACCCGCGGCCGCGACGGGTTCGCACGGGCTGGGGCCGTCCGCGGGGGCCCAGAGCTCGACCGGTTCCGCGGATGCTTGCGCCATCGTCCCTGGCACCGCAATCACGAGCACCAGAAGTGTCAAGGCTGCACAGAGTACCGCTTTCAGCCGGTCCTCGACGCAAAGGCCTGCCGCATCCCACATACCGAGCAGCTACCCCGCCAGCTTCAGGTGCTAACAAGACCGCTTGAAGAGATGACCAGACACATATTTCGCCGCGACTACGCTGCTGCGTCTGCGCGATAAGCGCTTCGCTAAGCCTGTCGGGGACGGTTTGGATGGCGAAGCGCGAACGACGATATCCCGTTCTAACCGAGCGGGAAAAGGGGGCCTTCAGTCGCCTTGGAGGCCTCCGCCCGGCCTGGTGGGAAGGCGCGGTTTAGGCGGCGTGTCGCACCGGGTAGCGGGAGAGCATGCGCAGCCACCGGGCAGTCGCGACGCTGGCGTTTGGAATACTCGGGTTGACGTTCTTTCCGATCGTGGGCTCGATGGTGGCGATCGTTCCCGGGCGCGGCGGTCAACAGCCTGGTCGAGCAGTCGCCGGCTGACCTCCGAGGCGTGGCGTGGATTGGGCCCCTTTTTTTTGCCATTTTTCAGGAGGTTTCGTGCCGCAAACGGTCGCCCAAAAACACGGTATTTGCAGGGATTTATGAGGTCTTCACGTTTGCGCGTTTGCGGGCGTTTTCGGTGCTGTTTTCGGTGCTGATCACAGTTTAAGCGGCGTCTGACCACACCGGCATGGCTCGTCAGTGCTGGGCTGGCTGGTTGTGGCCTTCGCGCGCGGTGAGTAGGTCGGCTTCGAGGGAGGCGATGCCGATTGTCTCTAGGCGTGCGAGCAGCTCGCGGATGCGCCGGTCGTTTTCTATCCAGTGCTGGTAGTCGGCGGCGTGTTTGGCGCTCAACCATCTGCTGACGGTCTTCTTGTTGAGCTTGCGTGTCCACTGCCAGTAGGGGCCGTGCCGGCGGGGTGGATCGTCCTGGCAGGCGCATCCGGCGCGTCCGCAGCGCGTGAGGCGTTCCTGGAGCGAGCCGGGCAGCACCTTGCCTGTGCGGGCGATGCTTGAGAGTTCGCGTGCGATCCGTCTGGCCTCCTCGCGTTCTGGGCGATCGAGGCTCATCGGCGCAGTCTGGCAGAGAGGTCTGTCATCACGTCCTGACCGTACAGTATATCTACCGCACGATGAGCGCGAGGCATTCCGCCCCGTCGCCGGCGGGCGCGATCTGCACCTACCGCCCATGCTCGGTGAGCGGGCCGGCCGGCGCGTTCGCGCGCCAGGTCGTGGGCAAGGCTCTGCCCGCGACGCTGGCACGGGCGCGCGCGCTGCTGTTCGCCGCGAGTTGACTCGCGGCCTTCGGCGAGTCGGTGGGCCTTGAGCTTGAGACCGGGGTGCTTTTGCATCCCGCGGTGATCGAGCGCTTCATCGTGGCAGGCGAGCGGACCTTCTCAGCGCCAACGCGCCGCACACTGCGCACCAACCTACGCTCCCTGGCGCGCGCGCTACAGGCCCACCCGCAGCCGGCACCGACTGTGCTTGCCCGCGAGCGCGCAAAGCCCCCCTACAGCGAGCACGAGCTCGAGCTGTTCCTGGCGGCGGCCAAGGCGCTCTCCACGCCATCGCGCCAGATGCGCGCACGGGCGTTGATCTGCCTGGGCGCGGGCGCTGGGCTCCTGGGCTCAGAGCTTCGCCACGTCAGGGGCACCGACGTCTTGAAGCGCTCGGGCGGGGTGCTCGTCGCGGTCAAGGGCACCAAGGCGCGGATCGTGCCGGTGCTCGCCCGCTACCAGGAGCCGCTCTTGGCCAGCGCCGCCTTCGCGGGACAGGGATACCTGCTGGGCGGCAGAAACCCCGACCGCAAGAACCTGACCTGTCAGCTCGCCGTCCTGTTCTGCGACCGCGGCCTGCCGCGGCTTGATACCGGGCGGCTGAGATCGACCTGGCTTCACAGCGCGGCGCAGGCGATTGGCCTGCAGGCGTTCATGGCCGCCGCGGGCGTGCGCTGCTCCCAGCGCCTCGGGGACATCGCCGCACAGTTGCCCGCGCCTTCAGAGGCAGAGCTGATAGCGCTGCTGGGAGGATCGCCGTGAGCGGCGAGATCCCGCTTGAGCGCCTTGAGAGAATCATCGACGCCTCGGGCGTGCCGGCGCGCATCGAGGCGCTGCTGCCGATCGGGGTGCGCCCCCGCCAGCTTTCCGTGCGCACGCTGCTGCTCGGGATGCTGGCCTGCCTCTATGACGGGCGCCCCGCCCATCTGAGAAAGGTGCACCAGGCGCTGATCGTCCTGAGCGAGCAGGAGCGCCGGCGCCTGGGCATCATCACCCAATGGAATGGTAACCCTCACCTATTGACCTACCGCCAGGTGGAGCGCACCTTTCGCCTCATCGTGAAGGCGCTCTCCAAGCACAAGCCCGACGGGCGCCCCGCCGAAGCGCTCAGCGACGCGATGAACGCACTGATCGAGGCCAGTGTTCAGGTGCTCGGTCCCCCGCAGAGCAGCGCGCTGGCCGTGGACTGGAGCGACTATGAGAGCTTCTATGCCCCCCCGCGCAAAAGACGCAGCGAGGGCGAGCAGGCCGAGCCGGCCGGAGAGGACGCCGAGCCCCACGCGCAAGGCAATGAGCGCGAGTGCGCGGACCCCGAGGCCTCCTGGGGGCACCGCCGCGGCAATTCACCCGGACAGAAGGATGAGGCGTTCTACGGCTACTACCTGCAGGCCGCCACGATCGTCACCGAAGAGAATGGCGAGAAGGCTCCAGAGCTCGTACGGCGCATCTCACTAACCAGTTGCCAGATTGACCCGCCGGGCGCGTTCGTGCCCGTGCTCGAACAGGTAACCAATGACGACATCGCCCTGGGCGACGTGCTCGCCGACTGCGGCTACGCCTACCGCGTCGCGGAGGACTGGGCGATCCCGCTGCGGCGCCTGGGCGCGCAGCTGATCCAAGACATCCACCCAAACGACCGCGGACCCAAGGGCACCCACATGGGCGCGATCCTCGCAAACGGCAACCTCTACTGCCCCGCCACGCCGACGGCGCTCCTGCAGCTCGGCCCGCTGGCGCGCGGCGCAGGCGAGCAGGAGATCACCGTCCACGACCAGCAGACCGGCGAGCTCGCCGCCTACAAGCTCTCACCGATCACCGCCTATGACCAAGACGGCTACCGCCGTCTCGCCTGTCCCGCCACCGCCAGCAAGCTCCGCTGCCCGCTACGGCTCGCATCGATGCATCTGCCCCACACCCGAGCGCAGGTGCTCTCGCCCCCAGAGCACCCACCCGTCTGCTGCTCACAGCAGACGATCACCGTCCCGCCGTCCATAAACGCCAAGACAGCCGGCAAGCACGACTACCCCTCCCGCTCCCACCGCCTCTCCTACAACCGCCGCTCAGCGGCCGAGCGGACCTTCTCCACCGTCAAGGACCCCGCCACCAACGACATCTCCGCCAAGGGATGGTGCCGCCTCGCGGGGACCACCGCCCCCTCGCTCTTCCTGACCTGCCTGTTCATCGTGCGCAACATGCGCGTCGCCGACGCCTTCGACGCCCGCCAAGCCGAGCAGGCCCAGCGAGCGGCCTGCGGACGCCCCCCACGCACGCGACGCAAGCGCAGAGAGACGATCCACGATCTGCTCGACGCCGCCAACGCACCGCCGGCCTGAACGCAACCGTCTTCACCCATCACCACACCACACCGCCGCAAGCCAGGACACCCCCACACGACCCGAAAACCCATCCGAGCGCCCTAGCAGGCTCCACCCAAGGCCCAAGCGGCGCCCCCGCACACAGCCACCAGCATCCCAAGCCCACCGCAACCCGCGTCAGCCAGCCCAAACGTGAACAAAAACAGAGGCCAAACGTGAAGACCTCATTTATGGCGAGAGGCGGACTCGAACCGCCGACACCGCGATTTTCAGTCGCGTGCTCTACCAGCTGAGCTATCTCGCCGAGGCTTCAGATCGTATCGGCTGCGGCATCACGCTAGTCCGTTCCAGTCGCTTGAAACGGCTCGAATTACGCGGGCCAAGCAGAGGTCATGAGGCCCGCTACGACGCGTCTTCTAGCCGCTAGAGCCGGTGGTCCGCGCGGCGCTTGAGAGGATCGTCTGGGCGACCAGTCGTGGGTCATCGAGCATCGGAATGTGCCCGACGTCATCGAGCACGACGAAATCCGCGCCCGGAATCAGCTCAGTCGCACGTGAGCGGTAGGTCTCCAAGGGGAAGATGCGATCCTCGGCTGACCACGCCAGGGTGATCGGGCATGGCACTGGGTCCAGAGGCGAAAGCCGTGCGTCGCTTGCGAGCAGGTCACCGCTGATCTGACAGCCGATCAGATCAGCGGTGAGCGACAGGAACTCGGCTGGGCTGACTCGCTCCCCGTGCAGAGCGCTGTTGCGCAAGGCAAAACGCCTGATGCGTTTGGAGTGAGCAACCAGCGGAAGGATCCGGCGCGAGCGCTGGGTGTCGTGCACCGCCCGCTTGAGAGTCGCCCGGACGGGCTGCGCGTCGGTTTCACTGCCCCACGCGCCCGCCGGAGAGAGCGCACAGACCGTGAGTGCCCGTCCGCGACGGGCAAGCTCGAGCGCCACCCAGCCGCCCAGAGAGTTGCCTGCCAGATGCGCCTTTGAGAGCCCCAACTCGTCAAGGCGCCGCTCGAGGTCATCCACGAGATGCTCGATGCTCGCCGGTCTGTGACTGCTGGACGGACCGCCATTGTGTCCCAACATGGTTGGCACGAACACATCGTGCTGGCCTGAGAGCAGTCCCACAACTTTGCCCCAAATACGCTCGCTACAGAGAATGCCATGCAGCAGAATGAGTGGCTCCCCTGACCCCTGACGCAGCACTCGCGGAGCATACTCGACAGTGTAACCAGTCGGTAGCACTACTGCTACCATATGCCGATGGCGAGGATCCCTCAGAAGGAGCTGCGCAACAATGTCGGCGAGGTTCTACGCCGCGCAGAGGCCGGTGAGCACATCACGATCACGGTCTCCGGGCGCCCCGTCGCAGAGCTCGGTCCGGTCCGCGCCCGGCAGTGGGTTCCAAGCAGCCAGCTAACCGATCTGTGGAGCGCGCCGCCCGACCCAACACTCGATGAGGACCTTGCGAGCCTCAGTGGAGAGCTCACGGACCCCTGGGCCGCCTAGCTGGTGGCCGTCTTGCTTGACACGTCGGTCGTGATCGTCGCTGAGGAAGGTCCAGACGAGGATGCAGCGATCAGTGTCCTCTCGCTGACCGAGCTGCACTTCGGTGTCCTCGTTGCGCGTGATGATGTGACGCGTGCGCTACGGATGCGCCGTCTCGGCACCATCGAGGATCACTTCGATCCCCTGCCGTTCGATGCGGCCGTGGCACGGGAGTGCGGGCGGCTGTACTCGCTCGTTGCCCAGCGCGGTGGCCAACCACGCCGACGCGCATTCGACCTCGCGATCGCCGCGACCGCCATCGTTCATCGGGTGCCGTTGATGACCTACAACAGCAAGGACTTCCAGCTCATCGCCGACGAGGTCGATGTTCGCGCGCCCTAGCGGGAAGCCGTCTTTTTCAAGGCGACCGGACCCACAGTCACAGCATCTCACTGTTTTGGGCTGGCTTTGGCCGGGCAAGGACGCTTGCCGGATGATCGCCGAGCCGTCCATCGGTGTACCTGGGACTCGAGGCAGGAGGCCTCCCCGCAAACCTCGGCGCCTCCCCGCGCTGATCGCCACTTCGGCCCCAGCGCTGTGCGGGAGTCGGTGTAGCCCGTGACTTCTCTCTCGAATCATGACCTGCCAAGCGGTTCCAGTGCCTTTACTGATAGAGTAAAGGCGTGCCGCGCATATCGACAAAGAATCAGGTCACGATCCCGGTAGCTGCGTTGCAGGAGGCGGGGCTCCATCCAGGCGATCAGGTGCTCGTCGAGGCTCTCGACGATGGCGAGCTGCGCGTCCATCGCGGCGAGCGCAGCTTCGAGGACGCCTTCGGTGCGCTCACCGGCGTCTACCCGCCTGGCTACCTGGAGCGGCTCGACGCCGAAGACGAGCAACGTTGAGGTACGTCCTCGACGCCGACATCTTGATCGGCGCGCTCGACAGCTCTGACGCGCATCACCAGCAGTCCCGTCGGCTGTTCGTCGCCTGGCGCGATCAGGACGACGCTTTGCTCGTGAGCGTAGTCAACCTGTCCGAGGTCCTCATAGCGCCAGCGGCAGATCAACAGCGCCTACGGGCAGCTCGCGAGGCAGTCGCCGCGCTCGGCGTGACCATCCACTCTCCCACCGAGGCGATCGGCGTGGACGCTTCACGTCTGAGAAGTCGTCATCCGATCAGCCTCCCCGACGGCTACCTGCTTGCTACGGCCAAGCACACGCGCACAACGGCCGTCTCCTTTGACCGAAAGGTCGTGCGAGCCGCCAAAACGGAAGGCATTCCAATGAGCGTCGGCGGCTCCTCACGCTGATGCGACGAGCGAGCGCAACGCGTTTCGCTTCGGCCTGTGTCGTCACTTTCTCAGGCGCCACGGCGGGTCGAGCCGATTCTCGCCGGCGTGGAAGATGAAGATGTGGTGTCCGTCGGGGTCGAGCAGGATCGCCTCGCGCCACAGGTACGGTTGATCGAGGGGATCGCAAACGAACTCAAATCTCACCTGCCCCAGCTGCTGAACGGCCTGGTTAACATCCTCGACCTCGAAGTGGATGCTCGCGCCAGTCTGGACCGTGCCGGCGACCTCGGAGTCGTGGGGCGTTAGCGGCCATCATTCCTCCCCAGACTTCTCGGGGCTAGGGATGGTCTCCCCGTCGGCGATTTTGTCGTCGGTCGCCGCTCCTTCGTCGGTCTGCTTCACGCGGGTGAGACTTTCCTTCAGCGCGGCCATCAGGTCGGGTACGGGGTGGGGCTGGGGCTCTGCGTCGGGGATTTCGACTTCGCCAGTGCGTCGCTTTGCCTCGATGATCTTCATTAGTCGGCTGCGGTGACAGTCCTCATAGCGTGTGGGGTCAAACTCACGGGTCATCGCGTCGATGAGCTCGAGGGCCTGGTTGACCTCGCCGCGACGGGGCGTCCCTGTGCGCCCGGAGGGAACGCCGGGGATCGACACAGGCTCGCGGATTTCGTCTGCGAACAGCATCGTTGTGAGGGAAAGCAGCCCGTCGCGCTCGCGGACGGCTACCAGATACTCCTTGGAGCGCAGCACGACGCGGCCGATAGCGACCTGCTCGGCGCTTGACATGGCGTCCCGAAGCAGCCGGTAGGCGCGGATCACGCCCTCGGACTCCGAGTCCGGCAACAGGAAGTAGGGATGGTTGAAGTGCGCCGGGTCGATCGCGTCCAGTTCGACGAACTGCTCGATCTCGATCGTGCGGGTCCGCGAGGGCGCGGCGGCAGCGAGCTCCTCGTCTGAGAGAACGACTTGCTCGCCGTCGAGCTCGTAGCCATGTCCCACCTGCTCCCAAGGGACCTCTTTCTCGTCTTTCTCACAGGTTCGCCTGATCTCGATCCGCTCGCCCGTTTTCTGGTCGATTTCGTGAAAGTGAATGTCGTGATCGCGTACCGCGCTGACCATCCTCACGGGTACCGCGACCAGGCCGAAGCCGAGCGTGCCCGACCAAATATCGCGGGCCATCAGCTCCTTGCCTCCGTCCTCTGCTTGGCTTGGTTTCTCATGCGTTTCTTGCGGGCGTGGAGGACTGTTTGCGTGGCCGGCCGTCGAGGCTTTCCTGCAGAGCGGCGAGCAGATCCTCGGGCGGCTTTAGTGGCCTATGTGTGGGCGGCTTGATCTCTTTGCCGGCGGCCTTGCTCTTGATCAGCTCCAGCACGCTGGCTCGGTAGCGGTCCTTGTGTTCGCTCGGTTTCCATTCGCCCGCGAGGGTGTCGATCAGCCGCTTGGCCATCTCGATCTCCTGCTTGGCGGGCGCGCGACGCAACGCGGGCACGTTGAGATCGCTGCGGCTGACTATCTCGTCGGCGAAGCGCATTGTGTATAGCTCGAGCGCGTTGCCCCGCGGTCCGAGCGCGACGAGCTGCTCGCGGGTGCGCATCACGAAGCGCCCGATCCCGACCTTCCCGCTGCGCTCGAGCGCGCTGAGCAGCACACGGTAGGCGCGCTCGCCGCCGGGCTGCGCCCCAAGGATGTAGGGGTGGCCATAGAAAACCGGGTCGATCTGCGCGGTCTCGATGAAATGTTCGAGCTCGATGACCTTCGGCCGCGAGCCACGCGCGGCGGCGATCTCCTCCCGCTCGAGCACGACCTGGTGGCCACGACTCGTCTCATACGCCTTGCCGATCCGCTCGGCGGGAACCTCGCGGCCTGATTCGCTGCCGACACGGCGGTGAACGATGCGGCAGCCGTCGCTCAGGCGCACCTCGTGGAAGTGCACGGCGTGATTCTCCACGGCGGAAAACAGCTTGACCGGGATACTGACCTCGCCACAGGCAACGGTCCCATTCCAGATCGAGCGGGGCGCCACTGTTCAGCTCCCGAGCACCGGCAGCCGCTGGCGCAGCGAGTCAACCTCGGCAAAGAGATCACCGTGTTCGGCAACTCGGGCGAGCACCTGGCGGGCCTCGAACGTGAGCAGCGCCGGGTCCCGAGCATCCCGACAGGCCGTGACCTCGGCCCACTGCACGGGCGTGGAGACGGTCGGACGCTCCTTAGCGCGCAGCGAGTACACCGCGACGGTCGTCTTGTGCGCGTCGTTCTGACTCCAGTCGATGAGGACCTTCCCGGTCCGCTCGACCTTCGCCATCTCGGAGACGACGAGCTCGGGACTGCGGCGCTGAAGGAGATCGGCGACCGCGTGCGCGAGAGGCTTGGTCTGCTCGTAGGTGACGTCCTCTTCGTTCAAGGGCACGTACACCTGCAAGCCCTTGGAACCCGACGTCTTTGCGAAGGACCGCATGCCAAGCTCGGCAAACAGGTGCCGCAGTTCGATCGCGACCTCGCAGCACTCCACGATGCTCGCCGGCGACCCTGGGTCCAGATCGAACGCGAGCGTCGTGGGATGCTCGGGTGCGCCAGCGAGGGACAGCGAGGGGTGCAGCTCGATATCGGCGAGGTTCGCGAGCCATACGAGCGTCGGGAGGTCCTGGCAGAGGGTGTAGTGGATCTCGCGTTTGCTGTGCTCGCTCCAGATCGCCGTGGTCTTTACCCACTCTGGCCGGTGCGCGGGTGACTGCTTCTCATAGAAATAGTCTTCCTGCACGCCGTTTGGGTAGCGCTTGAGTGTGAGTGGACGATCATGCAGATGCGCGAGCAGCACCGGCGCGATCTGCGCGTAATAGTCGATCAGGTCGGCCTTCGTGAAACCGCCGCTGGGATAGAGGACCTTGTTGAGGTTCGTGAGCTTCAGTGTGCGGCCGTCCACCTCGAGCTCCCTCCCGCCTCGCACACGACGTCCGCGCTCGAGTAGCCTCAGCTCTGCTGTCTGTCCAGGCGACCCGACGGAAATCTCCTCAGCGGCGACTGGGCGCTCGCGTAGGACCTCGGTGGCGGGCTTGTCCTCGCGCAGTCCCTTATAGGAGGGGTGTCTAAGGGTGCCAGCGCGGGTCCACTCCGTGAACTCCACCTCACACACCAGATCCGACTCCACGAAGTGCGCACCCTTCGGCGGCTGGCGGCCTGTAAAGGGCGAGTCTTGACGGGCGAGCGGCCTAAGCAGGCCAGCGAGGCGTTCCAGCTCCTGCGCGTCGAAGCCGGTGCCGAGCTTGCCCGCATACCGAAGCGCGCCATCCTTGTAGACGCCGAGGTGCAGCGCGCCGATGTGCTGCGAACGCGAGCCCTTCCCCTCGGTCCAGCCGCCGATGACGAGCTCTTGGCGCTGGACGTTCTTGATCTTTAGCCAGCTGCTGCCGCGTCCGCCCGGGGTGTATGGGGAGTCCAGTCGCTTCGCGACGATTCCCTCGAGAACCTGCTCCTTGCTCGCCGCCAGGAATGCCGTCCCGTCCCCGGGTTGATACTCGGGAGTGCGCCAGTGCTTCCCTTCCAATTTCAGAGCCTGCAGACGGGCACGGCGTTCGCTGTAGGGGAGCTCCATGAGGCTGTGTCCGTCTAGCCACAAAAGATCGAAGATCACATATGCGACGGGTGTGGTCTGCGCGAGACGGCGAACGGCCGAGTTGTCGCGTAGGTGCATCCGGGGCTGCAACGCTTGAAAACTTGGACGACCCTGTTCGTCGAAGGCGACGATCTCCCCGTCGAGGAGCGCCTCGTGGGATCCCAGCGCACGATTCAGCGCTCGCAACTCCGGGTAGGCAGCTGTGACGCCGCTACCGTTGCGACTCAGGAAGCTGATGCGGCCCGGCTGGGAGTGCGTGATCGCCCTGACACCGTCCCACTTCACCTTAAACGCCCACTCGGACTCATCGGCGGGGAGCGTGGAGAGCCTTGCGAGCATCGGCTGAATGAACTCGGGCATGTCCTGCGCGCCGGGATCCGCAGGCGCGTCCATCCGGTGGATCATCCAGTCCTTCTCCGAGCGCCCGGCGTGAAACAGTGCGTAGCGGCCTTGAAGCTGCTCGCCGTGGAAAACGACGATGATCTTGCTCGGCTCCCACTTCTCGCACTCATAGGTCCCCTTGTCCCAGATCGTGACCTGCCCGGCACCGTAGTTGCCGGCGGGGATCGTGCCGTGGAAGTAGATGTAGCTCAGGGGATGATCCTCGACATGCACGGCCTTGCGATTGTGTTTGGAATCCCGGGGAATGCCGTTGGGGATCGCCCAGGAGGCAAGCGCGCCGTCGTGCTCAAGGCGCAAGTCCCAGTGAAGACGCCGGGCGTGATGCTCATGAACCACGAAGCGCGCACCGGTGCTCGCCGTGCCGTCCGGCTCAGGCTCAGGGGTCCGCTCGAAGTTCCGCTTGCGCCGGTACTCGCCGAGCCTACCGCTCCTCTGCTTTGTAACGTTCACGATACGAAATCACATACCCTGATAGACCCATGAGCTAAGCCCCGGCGACTGGACAGCGTCCACGGAGCTGGCACTGAGACACCGCCGCTCAGCGCGACGGCAGCGACTGCGCGTCAACGGCGCAGGGATCTGGACCCAGGACGCCGACTTCTCTGACTTCGTACAGGCAGTGGACGTCCTACGGGTGTGAGAAATCGCAGTGTCGGCGGTTCAAGTCGGCCTCTCGCCATCTAATGCGCTCGCGCTTATGGGCGGTTCTGCTTGAACCAGAAAACATCGGGTAACTCTTCAACAGAGACCTGTGTGTGACGCGTGCCGATGTGTGTTCGCCAGTCAGGTCAACGAGAGACTAGAAGGAGGCACCAGATGTCAGGGCGATGGGCGCAGCGGCAGGGGTTGGGGACCCTAGCTTTTGTTGTGGTAGCAGTAGTGGCCGCCGGTTGCGGAGGATCGAGCTCGGGGTCGGTAAAACAGGTCGCTGCCTCGGCGACGCAGACAATTGTCTTCGCCGAGTCGGGCCTCGGCACCGAGGGCAAGCAGACCCAGACGGCGATCGAAGGCTTCGAGAAGGCCAATCCCAACATCAGAGTGTCGATCGACGTGCTCTCGCCTAACTCCACGACCTACCTGCAGCAGCTCCAGCAGCGTTTCATCGCGGGCTCCAGCACGCCCGACGTGCTCGAGTCCGACGTCACCTATCCGGCCAAGTTCGCCCAAGCGGGCTGGATTAGCTCGCTGCAGTCCTTCAACCCCGACATGAGCCAATTCTTCCCCACCGAGGGGGCGGCCGGGATGTACAAAGGGCAGGTCTACGCAATCCCGTGGTTCGACAACCCAGAGGGCCTGTTCTACCGAACGGATCTGATTCCGAGCCCCCCGACGTCACCGGCCGAGGTTGTCTCCGACGCAAAGGTCGCCATGAAGAAGGATCCCGAACTCAAGGAGGGGCTGGCCTTCGAGGGCAACAAGTACGAGGGAGCCATCACCTCCTACCTCACCACCGTCGCGCCGTTTGGGGGAAAGCTGGTCACCAACAGCATCGACTCGACGGGCAACGTGGCAGCCCTCAATTGGCTGCATGAAGCGATTTACACCAACAAGATCGCGCCCGAAGCGGTGACCGGCTGGCAGGAGGGGCAGGTACAGGAAGAGTTCACCTCCGGGCACACCGCTTTCGCCATCAACTACCCCTTTGTCGCCGCCGTGGCCGCCGAAGGCGGCCCCGCCAAGGGTCACACCGGCCTGATCCCCTTCCCCGCTGGAGCGGGCGGTAGTCCTGGCTCGGCCCTCGGCGGCGAGATGCTGGCGATCAACGCCAAGAGTCCACACGCCGCCGCGGCCTACAAGCTGATCGAATACCTGACGTCGGCGCCGGTGCAGACGGCGCGCGCCGAAGCCACCGGGGACCCGCCCTCGCTGCCGTCGGCCTACACCGCGGCGTTGTTCGCGAAGGCGCCGTACTTCAAGCAGGTCAAGGTTCTCAACCAGTACGCCCAGCCGCGACCGGTGAGCCCATCCTACCTGCAGATATCGACCTATCTGCAGTCAGCGCTCTCCTCGGTGTACGCCAACTCGAGCTCGCCAAGCAGCGCGCTCAGCACGGCGGCTAGCCAGATCAAAACTCTGGAAGAAGGCTGACACCACTCCACCGGTCAGCGCGAGGAGTGGTGAGTTGAGCACCCACGCACAGCCAGCAACCCGCCCCATCGTTCCCTCCAGAAGAGCTCGGGGGAACGGGGGGCAGTCCGGCGCTGAACGACGGCTCGGCTACGCGCTGGTCGCGCCGGTGGTTATCCTGCTGCTGCTCGTCACCGCCTACCCGCTCTTCTACAACCTGTGGAACTCGTTCCACAGGGTCAATCTCAGTATCGCCAACCAGCCGCGGTCGTTCATCGGGCTTGACAACTACACGAAGATGTTCGGCTCCTCGGAGTGGGTGACCGCGCTTGAGCGCACCGCGGCGTTCACAGCGGTGTCTGTGGTGCTCGAGACGATCGCCGCGTTGGGGCTGGCGCTGATGCTCAACCGTAGCTTTCGAGGTCGCGGCTTTCTGCGGGCGGCGATCCTCGTGCCGTGGGCGGTGCCCACGGTCGTCTCGGCGACCCTGTGGAAGACGATGTTCGATCCACGGGCCGGCTTCGTTGACTACCTGCTCGGCGGGCTGCACCTGCCGGGTGCGAGCACCACATGGCTGGCGGGCGTGTGGACCTCTTGGGCGGCCATCCTCGTCGCCGACGCTTGGAAGAACGTGCCGTTCATCGCGATCATCCTGCTCGCCGGGCTGCAGGTCATACCCAGTGAGGTTTACGAGGCGGCGCGCATGGACGGCGCCAGCCAATGGCAATCCTTCCGCCGGATGACGCTGCCGCTGCTCAAGCCGGCGCTCGGCGTCGCCCTGATCTTCCGCACGCTTCAGGCCTTCCTGGTGTTCGATGTCATCTACATCATGACCGGCGGGGGGCCCGGGGTGAGTACCGAGACCCTCTCATTCCTGAACTGGCAAACGTTCTTGGTGAGCACCGACTTCGGCTACGGCGGGGCCATCTCGGTGATGCTGGTGATCATCTCGTTGATCATCGCCGCGATCTACGTCCGCGTATTGCGACCCGAACGAATGGCATGAGCGCGGAAGCGACTCCCGAAGCTCTGGCGGTCGCGCGATCGCGGCCCGCGTCCCGCAGGCGCCGCGCGCCGCGCCGCCTGCCGCACGGCTGGGCGCTTGTGCGGGAGATCCTCTTCTACCTGCTGGTCCTGCTGGCGGTGGCGATCGCGCTGTTTCCCTTCTACTGGATCCTGCGCACGTCGCTGGAGTCAAACGCGGAGGTCGCCCGGGGCGTCGGTGGATCCAACGGGCTGCTGCCCTCTCATCTCACCTTCAGCGCCTACTCCAACGACTTCAACCAGCAGCACTTCCTCACCCCTCTGCTCAACAGCGCGATAGTCGCTCTGGGCGCGACCGCGGTGACGGTTGTGGTGGCCTCGCTGGCCGGCTACGCGCTCGCACGCCTGCCGATCCGGGGAGCGGGCGCGATCCTCGCGTTCATCCTCGTCGCTGGGTTCTTTCCCGTGCTGGCGATGGTGGGTCCGCTGTTCCTGCTGTTCAAGGAACTGAACCTGCTCGACAATATTTACCCCCTGATCATCGTCTACTTGGTCTATACGCTGCCGATAGCCACCTGGCTGCTGAAGAACTTCTTCGCGCAGATCCCCAAGGACCTCGAGGAAGCAGCGCTCGTCGATGGCGCCACCCGCCTGCAGGCGCTGCGCAAGGTGGTCATCCCCGTGGCCGCGCCCGGCGTGTTCACGGCGGGCATCCTCGCGTTCATCCTTGCCTGGAACGACTTCACCTTCGCCGTGTCGTTTCTGGAGACACCGGCGCACTTCACGGCGCCGCTGGCGATCGTCAATTTCGGACAGAGCCAGTTCCAAGTCTTCTACAACCGCATCGACGCCGCTGTCGTGATCATCACGATCCCGATCGCGCTGCTTGTGCTGTTCGCCCAGCGACGTATCGTGGCCGGGCTGACGACGGGATCGTTCCGATGATGACTGCAGCGCTCGCGTTGATCGCTACGACGCACTCGAGCAGACGGTAGAGGGGGCTGCGTGGCGACCATCCAGATCGAGCACGTGACCAAGGTCTACCCGAATGGCTCGGAGGCGGTCAGTGAGCTCAGCCTCGACGTGGCCGACGGCGAGTTCATGGTGCTCGTCGGCCCGTCCGGCTGCGGCAAGACGACCACGCTGCGCATGGTCGCGGGCCTGGAGGACGTGACCGAAGGGACGATTCGTGTCGGCGAGCGAGTTGTCAACGACCTGTCTCCCCGCGATCGCGACATGGCGATGGTCTTCCAGAACTACGCGCTGTACCCGCACATGACGGTGGCCGAGAACATCGGATTCGCTCTCTCGCTGCGCAAGTTGCCCAAGGATGAGATTCGCGCCAAGGTGCAGGAGGCCGCCCGTATTCTCGGTCTGACCGACCATCTGCGGCGCAAGCCCGGACAGCTCTCGGGTGGCCAACGCCAGCGCGTGGCGATGGGCCGCGCGATCGTGCGCGAACCGGCCGTCTTTCTGATGGATGAGCCGCTGTCGAACCTCGACGCAAAGCTGCGCGTGCAGATGCGCGCGGAGATCTCGCGTATCCAGCGGCGTCTGGGCGTGGCCACGCTGTATGTGACGCACGACCAGACCGAGGCCATGACGATGGGGGACCGTGTCGCCGTGCTGAGCGCCGGGACGCTCCAGCAGTGCGACGCTCCGCAGGTGCTCTACGACGCGCCCACCAATCTGTTTGTCGCCGCCTTCATCGGCTCGCCCGCGATGAATCTCTACCGCGCCACCCTCGACCTGGAGGCAAACACACTGAGGCTGGGAGATCAAACACTCGAGCTGCCGCGCTCTCTGGGTGGCGAGCATTCACTGCGGTCGCTGACGGACAATGAGGTGGTGGTGGGGTTGCGCCCGGAGGATCTCAGCGACGCGGCCCTGGCCGTCGACGGTCATGGCGCCGGTCGCCAACTGGTGGGCGTTGTCGAGCTGGTCGAGGCGCTCGGGTCTGAGAAGCTCGTGCACTTCCGTCTCGACGCCGAGCACGTGCGCGCCGTAGAGGCGATCGCCTCGGATGACGGCGACGCGGAGGGGTTGGAGGCGGGTGAGATCTCTTCGGCCGCCAACGTCAATGGTGTAGCCCGAGTCGAGCCCGCGAGCCGCCTACGGGCTGGCGAGCAGGCCCGCTTCGCGGTCGCGGTTGACCATCTTCACCTCTTCGATCCGACCAGCGGCGCGGCGTTGGTACGGCCGCTCGTAGGCGATCCTCGAACAGCCTCTACGCAGAGGCGAGCGCCCTCTGCTTGATCTGTTCGAACTCGATCTGGGTGATCGTGCCGCTGTCAAGCATCTGCTTGGCTTTGGCGATCTGCTCAGTCGGGTCTGCCTTGCTGGACACCGACTGTACATACTGGTCGAATTCAGCCTTCGCGTCATGCTGCTGCTTGACGGCGCGCTCAGTCATCCCCTTGTGCTCAGCTATCAAATATACGAACACACCCAGATATGGGAGCACGATGATGAAGATTATCCATAGGACCTTCATGAAACCCGACGTGTCGTGACGACGGAAGAGGTCTGCCAGCACTGTGATCAGAATCCAGATCCAGACGATAAACGCAAAGAAGATGAGCATCGTCCAGAAGATTTCTAGGAACGGGTAGCTGGTCGCGAGGATCATCGATATGCCCTTTCATGAACACGTCACGATCGCGGGGCTCGGTTGTGGGGCCGCGCAGACGAAACACATGTACTAATGTCTGAAATGCACGATAACCGCAGTGGTCGTTTGCACCATCGGTATCTGTCCGCAACCCGACCTCGGTATAACCCGGCAAGCTTGCTCCTGCGTGAGGTCTAGGACAAACCGCGATCGACAGCCGCATGGACATCCCGTCGCTTGTCTCCCAGCCGCATGGACGTCCCGCTCGTCTCCGTGTACCGCGGGATTGGGCCGCCGGCGGTCACAGGCGGCGCTCAAGCGCCGCCTGTGCAAAGCGTCTGCTGTCGCGACAGCAGCGACAGCAGGTCCTACGCGACCTGCACGTTGACAGCCTTCGGTCCCTTGTCGCCCGCTTCGGCGTCGTAGGTGACCTTCGCTCCCTCGGCGAGCGAGCGATAACCGTCGCCGGCGATCCCGCTGTGGTGGACGAACAGATCCTTGGACTGGTCATCGGGGGTGATGAAGCCGAATCCCTTGTCGTCGCTGAACCACTTGACGGTTCCTGTAGCCATTGTGACCTCCGTGTTGATGTGTGTGTGCTGCGAACGCGGAGATTGCTATTGAGCAAAGGCTACGAGCGCTGGCACTGCTTTGATCGGGGCGTGGGCCCCGTCTGGATGCGTGCACCATAGCAGCCGCTCGATTGGATCGGCAACCTCTACAAGCTTGCTTGCGCCGACCCACACTCGCCCCATCAGCTGCTCGATGCGCTCTGGACACTTCGTGAGCGCAACCGAACATGTCTAGAACAATCGTTGAGTGTCGCCAGCCGGACGCATCCCCGTCATACGATTTGTCGTAGACCTACGTACAAACCTCGTAGGGACAAACGGACGACAGCGTGTCGTATGAGACGGGCAGATGAAGCTACAGCGACATCACAGTGAGCAAGACTGCCAGCGGCTTGGGCAAACCTGCGTGGGGGCGCCCGAGTCGCTGGAAATAGTCGAGGAGCCAGTCGAGGAGCCGCTGAAGTGCGTGTGGAGCGGCTACCCCGACTACAACCGCGACTGCCGCTCGCGCATCCCCGCGAGCGTCGTGGTCAAAGCGTGGCATCGCGAGATACAGCTCAAAGGCACGGTCGAGGGATTCTTCTACTTCTCGTGGCGCAGCGGTGTGTGGCTCGCGTACGGTCTGCAGGAAGGGGGTGTGCGCGGCGTGTACTGCCCCACCCACTGCTTCGAGCGCGACGCGCGGGATGCGCAGAGCGAGGATTCGCCGGCCAGCCTGTCCGAGGGTCAGCCGCCCCCGCGCGGGGTTGAATCGAGCTCTGCGAGCGAGCCCGCTCAGTCGCCCGCACGCGACGCTCCGGTAGCATGGCCCGCCTACGCGGTTGGGCGTTCCTCTCTCTGAGCGGCGTTTGACCGGCGGGCCGCGCAGGGGCCGGTCCGTTACCTGACCTCGAAGGGCCGTCGCCGTGGCACGCGTTGTTGTAGTCGATCTTCAATCTCACCTGAACGAGACGGTCCAGCTCCGTGGGTGGGTGCACACGGTGCGCGACCAGAAGCGCATGCAGTTCGTGGTGCTGCGCGACGAAACGGGCCTCGCGCAGCTGGTGCTCGGCAAGGACGAGCAGCCGAGCGAGCTCAACGACACGATCTCTGCGCTAACCCCCGAGTCGGCGGTGACCGTGACCGGCTTGGTGGTGGCCGACGAGCGCGTGAAGCTCGGCGGGCTTGAGGTTCAGCTGGCCTCACTGTCGGTCGACTCACCGGCCGAGCCAGAACTGCCGGTGACCCCCGAGTCGGCGCTGGATAAGCGTATTGACTGGCGCTATCTCGACCTGCGCCGGCCCGACCGACGCTTGATCTTCGAGCTGCAGAGCACCGTCGAGCACGCCATGCGCGAGTACTGGCGCGAGCAGGGCTTCATCGAGATCCACACGCCCAAGCTGATGGGCTCCGCGTCGGAGTCCGGGGCGGAGCTGTTCAAGGTCGATTATTTCGAGCGCACCGCGTATCTTGCGCAGTCGCCGCAGTTCTACAAGCAGATGGCGATGGCGGGCGGCTTCGGCAAGGTGTTTGAGATCGGTCCCGTGTTCCGTGCCAACCCCTCGTTTACCTCGCGCCACGACACGGAGTTCACGAGCGTGGACGTTGAGATCTCATGGGTTGACTCTCACGAGGACGTGATGGCGTTTGAGGAGCGCTGGTTGGCGCATGTGCTTGCCACGGTTGCCGCGGCGCATGGGGAGCGGATCTCGAGCACGTTCGACGTTGATCTGGTGGCCCCTTCCGTCCCTTTTCCGCGCATGACGCTTGCCGCCGCCAAGGAGCTCTTGAAGGAGCACGGCCACGACGTGCCCGGCCCAGACCACGACCTCGACCCGCCGAGCGAGCGGGCGCTGTCGGCGATCGTCACCGAGCAGACCGGCAACGAATTTGTGTTCGTCACCGATTACCCCAGCTCGGTGCGGCCCTTCTACCACATGCGCCACCCCGATCAGCCGACGCTCACCAAGAGCTTCGACCTACTGTGGCGCGGCATCGAGCTCACGACCGGCGCGCAGCGCGAGCATCGCTATGAGCAACTACTGGCCCAGGCGCGCGAGAAGAACGTGGAGATCGAGCCGATCCAGTACTACCTGGACTTCTTTCGTTACGGCGCTCCGCCGCACGGCGGCTTCGGCTTTGGGCTGACGCGTCTGCTGATGCAGATGCTCGGTCAGGACAACGTGCGCGAGGTCACCTTCCTGTATCGCGGACCCAACCGCCTGGAGCCGTAGGGCGCAGCCACGCCCAGAGTCACGCCCCATAGAGCCCCACCGCCCCCGGAGGGTCGGGGACGGTGGGAGTTTGGGAGACAAGAGCCGCGTCGCGTCCGTGCGGTCGCTCCAGTCGCCGGTCGCCCCGCCTGTGGGACGCGTCGATGGCTCTTCTGCCGGTCGTTTGACTGGCCGTTCCGTTCTAAGGCTTGGTCGTCCGTCCTTCTAGGCTTGGTCGTCCGCCCTGTTCTAAAGAAGGCTTGGTCGTCCGTCCTGTTCTAGGGCTTGGTCGTCCGTCCTGTTCTAAAGAAGGCTTGGTCGTCCGTCCTGTTCTAAGCGCCGCGCGCGGCGCTCGCGAGACTCTCCCTGAGGGAGTAGGGGAGCGTCCCTGGATGGACGCTCCCCAATCTCCGCCTCGGGGAGAGAGGTTTTTGGCTGAGCCGCATCTGGCGGTGGTAGTGGGTCACCAGTGCGAGCGTAGCGGCCAACTCGCGGCCCGCTCCGGTTCCCGGTCGTGCCATGAAGTTAGGCGGCAATTGCGCTCTCCATGCATTCGTCGCACTCGCCGATGCCCTCGAGTTCGATTTCAAGCGGCGCGTGGTTTGACGGCCGGCGGCCCTGCCGGTAAGCGTGCTTGACCTCGCAGCGGGTGATGTGCTCGGCGAGCTTGCTGCTCGCCAGCGCTAGGTCGATCCGCAGGCCGTAGTCGCGCGCGTAGTGGCCCTCGCGCTGGTCCCAACACGTGTAGCCGTGATCGTCGGGGTGCAGGTGGCGGTACACGTCCACCATCTCGCCGCCGCGCATGATCTGGCGTAGATCCTCACGCTCGGCCGCCGCCGTTTGATATGAGCCCTCCAGCCATGTGGGCTCGTAGACGTCGCGGTCCGACGGCGCCACGTTGAAGTCGCCGACGATCAGCAGTGGGTGATAGTGGTCGTGGCAGGCTTGGTTGGCGACCGCCTCCAGGAACGCTAGCTTGCCGGAGTCGTCCAGTTCCTCGCGCGTGGGGCCCGCCGGTACGTACACCGAGCCGAGCGTCAGGCCCGCGCAGGTGGTCTCCAGCCAACGCCCGGAGGCGAGGTCGTGCTGACCCGCCAGCGACATGCAGCGGCGGGTGACGCGGTGGTCTTCGCGTACCAGGATGGCCACTCCGCCGTTGTGGCGGCCCGGGCTGTGCTGGGCGCGGTAGCCAAGCTCGCCCAAGCGCTTGTGGGGGAAGTGGCGGAAGGGACAGCGGGTCTCCTGCAGGCACACCATGTCCGGTTGCTCCCTGCGCAGAAGCTCCGCGATGCGCGGCATGCGCGCGCGGATCCCGTTGACGTTCCAGCTGATGATCCTGAGTCTGCTTGAGTCGTTTGTGCTCATTGCCTGTTCCCCTGTCCCCGATCCTTGTGTTGTGGAGCCGACCTCTCCGTGTAAACCAGCCTCTACACAAAAGCTGAAACTGTGTCCTACACAACTGGACACAATAGGCGAGACAAGGGGAAACGTCTATAGGTCGAATGGCCAAACCACCGAGCCTCCATTAGACATTTAGGTGCACGCTTGTCCGGTCGTGATGTGCGTACCGTCCGCCGTCCGCACTACCTTCCAAATCATGCTCGTGAATGAGCTTTCAGACGGTGTCGAGATTGACCAGGTGCTGTTGGTACGGGCGATCGAGCGCCGCTCGCGCCGCGACGGCGGCGACTATCTGCGCCTGCAGCTCGGCGACCGCACCGGCGCGATCGTCTCGATGGTGTGGGAGGACCTCGCCGAGATCGAGCGCCTCGCGTCTCCCGGCGCCCCGGTGCGCGTGCGCGGTCGCTACACCGTGCATCCGCGCTTTGGTCCACAGATAAACCTTCGCTCGCTGATCCCCGCTGAGACGGGCAGCTTTGAGCTTGAGGATCTGCTCGACGGACCGGCGCGCGCGCCCGAGCAGATGGAGGCCGACCTACGCGAGCTGATCGCCACCGTGCGCGATCCCCACCTCAGCGCGCTGCTGGAACGGGTGTTTGGCGAGGGCTCGCCGTTGTGGGCCCGCTATCAGGTTGCCCCCGCGGCCAAGTACTACCACCAGGCCTACCGCCATGGACTGCTCGAGCACTGCCTCGGAGTCGCACAGGCGGTTAGTGCGATCTCCGCCACCTTCCCCGGCATCGACCGCGACGTGGCTGTGACAGGCGCGCTGCTGCACGACATCGGCAAGCTCGACGCCTACACCGACGAGGGCGGGCGGGACGCGATCATCGATCTCACCGACATCGGTCGTTTGCAGGGCGAGATACCGCTCGGCTACTACCGCGTGCGCCGCGCGATTGAGGACATCGAGGGCTTTCCGCGGGAGCTGGAGTGGGCGGTGCTCCACATAATCCTCTCCCATCACGGTTCGCTGGAGCACGGCAGCCCGGTCATCCCGTGCACGCGTGAGGCGACGCTCGTGCACATGATCGACAACCTTGGCGGGCGGCTCGGCAGCTTCGACCGCATCGAGAAGGAGCTGGCGCCGGGGACGTGCTGGTCGGGTTTTGATCGCGGGATTGGGTCGGGCGCGTGGTTCGCCGGGCGCGAGACGGCGGGGCCGTCTGAGCAGCCCGCGCGCGAAGCAGCCTGAAGGTCGCACGCGCAAAGTGGCCCGAAGGCGGGTCAAAACCACGCAAATTGCGGATGGTCGGGCGCAACCGTCTCGCCGTCGAGTTCTATCGTTGTGTTTCGATGGCAAAGGACACCGAGAAGCTGATCCGCCAGCTGTCGCTGATTTCCTACCTGATGGCTGAGCGCAGACCGGTCACGGCCCTGGAGATTCGGCGCGACGTGGAGGGCTACAGTGGCATGAACGAGGACGCCTTCGCGCGTCGCTTCTACGCCGACCGCTCAGAGCTCGAGTCGCTGCGTATACAGCTCACGGTGGACCGTCCCGCCGACGGCGCCGCCGAGCAGGAGAACTACTCGTTGCGCCCTGAGAATTTCCACCTACCGGCGATCGAGTTCTCAGACGAAGAGCTGGCCGCGCTGCAGGCCGCGCTGCACCTACTCGACGGCGAGTTTGCTTACGCCGAGCCGCTGCGTCTCGCGCTGCAGCAGATCACCTGGGGGCGGCCCAGTCCGTTGCGCGCGCCCGAGCAGCGCGCGGTGGCGCTCGGCATCACAGCTTCCGCCGGCGGGCATGAGTTGTCGGTGCGCCTCGCGAAGATCGAGACCGCGATTTTCCGCAACAAGACGATCACGTTCGACTACTACACGATGGCGCGCGACGAGGTTGGCGCGCGTCGTGTGGACCCCTACCATCTGTTGTTCCAGGGGGGAGAGTTCTATCTGCTCGGCTACGCTCACGAGCGCGAAGCGATTCGCGTGTTTCGCTTGTCGCGGATTCGCGGCAAGGTGTCCTACGCCACCAAGGCAGAGCACGACTTCAGGCGACCCGTCGACTTCGATCCCCGTGCGTACGCCAACCGCGCCGAGTGGCATCTCGGCGAGGAGCAGGGCGTCGCGGAAGTGCTCATCCGCGCGCGTATCGCGTGGCAGATCGAACGCCACTTTGGGCGCTACGGCGAGATTGTGCCTGTGGATGAGCAGGGCGATGGCGACAGGCTGCTGCGCACGAGCTTCTCGAACGCGCGCATGATCGTCTCGTGGGTGCTCGGGCTCGGCGAGCACGCGCGACTGCTGGGTCCCCCCGAGCTGGTCGAGGAACTCGGACGACGGCTTGCGCTGCTGGAGGAGCTCCACTCCGAGGCGCTCGAGTTGGCCGATTGCGTGCCGGTGGTCGAGGAGCCACCTGTTGGAGCGCCCAACCATCCTGCCGGCGCGTCGGCAGCGCGCGCGGACCGTAGGGCGGCAGCCGCCGAGCGTGACGTGCAAGGCGAAGCTGCCATCCGTCCGGAGCGCTTCGCGCGACTGGTGACGCTCGCGAGCATCCTGATCCACGCCGGCAGACGCGCTGAGCGCGTGAAGATCGCCGAGCTGTGCGAGCAGCTGCAGCTCAGCGAGGAAGAGCTGCGCGAGGACGTGAACGTGCTGAACGTCGTCAATTTCGGTGGTGGTTCCTACGTGCTGTATGCCGAAATCCTCGAGGAGCAGGGCGAGATCGACGTCGATCCGGAGCCCTACAGCGACAACTTCGACCGCCCCGCGCGTCTGCTGCCCGTGGAGGCCAAGGCGCTGATCGCCGCGATCGACCTGGTCGGCGAGCACATCCCGGAGGGCTCGCTCGCGTCCGCGCGTGAGAAGATCGTCGCGGCGCTCGGCGAGGACCCGATGGAGCAGGGATTGCAGGTCGCTCACGCGAGGAGCGACGATTCCGAGGTCGCGCGCACGGTGTCGCGCGCGATCGTTGCGCATCGGCTGGTGGAGCTCGACTACTACAAGGAGAACGAGGACGAGTTCTCGCTACGGCGTGTCGAGCCCTACGCGCTGACCAATGGGCGCGAGGGGTGGTACGTCGCGTCGTTTGACCCCGACAAGCAGCAGATGCGCCATTTCCGACTCGATCGCATCAAGCGTGCGCAGGTCTGTGACGAGACGTTCGAGCCGCGCGCCGAGGTCGATCCGGTCGCCGAGGTGGACGGTTGGCTGCGCACAGGTGAGGTTCAGGCGTCGCGCATTGCGCGCGTGTGGATCTCCTCCGAGCGCGCGCGCTGGGCGCGCGAGCAGCGGCGCGTTAGCGAAGAGCTCGTGGACGGCTCGATCGTCGTCGAGCTGAGCTTCGCCGGCACCGACTGGCTCGTGCGGGAGCTGCTTAAGGAGGCCGGTGACGCGGTCGTGCTCGAGCCCGAGGATGCCCGCGACGCGGTGCTGGCAGCCGTTCGACGCCTGCGAACGGTGCCGGCCGGCGTGTCGTGAGCCGTCGCCAGTCGGCCGCGCCGAGCGCCGTCGAATCCGAGCTATGAGTCGGCGTGAGCAGATCAAGATGAGCGAGGCTGAGGTCGCCTCGTTTCTGGCCGAAGAGCGGACTGTCATCTGCGCGACCGTTGGGCCCCGCGGTTGGCCGCACCTGATGCCGCTCTGGTATGTGCTGCGCGACCCTGATGGCGCCGGCGGTTACAGCGAGCCGGGCGAGCTGGTGGTCCCACGAATCTGGGCGTGGACATATGCGTCTTCGCAGAAGGTGCGCAACCTGCAGCGCGACCCGCGCGCCACGCTGCAAGTGGAGGCGTGCGAGCAATATCAGGAGTTGCGTGGCGTGATGATCGAGAGCGAGGTGATCGTCCATCGCGATCTGAACACCGTGCGTGCGCTTGGAGAAGAGATCTTGCTGCGCTATGCGTCTGCCCGAGCTGAGCCCCCCGTCCAGGAGCTGCCGCCAGAAGTCGCCGCGATGGTGGGCAAGCAGGCCGTCAAGCGGGTCGGGCTCGAGTTCGTCGAGCGTCGTCGCACAAGCTGGGACCATCGCAAGCTCAGCGGCGTCTATTGAGCAGTCGCCGCTGCGACCCCATGGCTGGCGCCGCGCGTCTGTAGGCTTCCCCCGCGAATGGAGACCTTGAAGGGACTTATCCTCTCGGGGGGCAAGGGCACACGTTTGCGCCCGATCACCTACACGAGCGCCAAGCAGCTCGTGCCGGTCGCCAACAAGCCTGTGCTGTTCTTCGGGATCGAGGCGATGGCGGGCGCGGGCGTGCGGGAGGTGGGCATCATCATCGCGCCCGACACCGGCGAGGAGATCAAGCTGGCCGTCGGCGACGGGGCGCGCTTTGGTGTGCGGATCGAGTACATCGTGCAGGACGAGCCACTCGGTCTCGCCCACGCCGTGCTGACCGCCGAGCCGTTTCTCGGCGATAGCCCGTTTGTGATGTACCTCGGCGACAATTTGCTGCAGGGAGGCATCGCCGATCTGGTGGGCGCCTTCCGCGAGCACGAGCCCGACGCGCTGATCCTACTGACGCCTGTACCCGACCCGCAGAACTACGGCGTCGCCGAGTTGCGGGACGCCGCGCCGGGAGAGATCGGTCAGGTGGTGCGACTCGTTGAGAAGCCCTCCAAGCCGGCCACCGATTTGGCGCTTGTGGGTGTGTACATGTTCACCGCCCAAATCCACGACGCCGCGCGCGCGATCAAACCCTCTGAGCGCGGCGAGCTTGAGATCACAGACGCGATCCAGCATCTCCTCGACGCGGGTCGTCGCGTTGAGCCACACATCGTGCGGGGCTGGTGGAAGGACACCGGGCGCCTCGAGGACATGCTCGAGGCCAACCGGCTGATCCTCGACAACTTGACCGAGCGGGTCGAGGGAGAGCTGCTTGACTCCCGGGTGGATGGGCGCGTTGTGATCGAGCGGGGCGCGCGCCTGGAGCGCACGACCGTGCGCGGGCCGGCGATCGTCGGTGCGGGAGCGCAGCTGCGCGACTGCTACATAGGCCCCTACACGGCGATCGGTGAGAACTGCCGCATATCGAACGCCGAGGTCGAGCATTCGATCCTGCTGGAGGGCTCGTCGGTGTGCGACCTCGATGGGCGCATGGAGTCCTCGCTGCTCGGGCGCAACGTGACGGTTCGCCGCGGCGACCGCCAGCCGCGCGCGTATCGCTTCATGGTCGGTGACAACTCGGACATTTCGATCCTTTGAGGATCCTGGTTACCGGAGCCGCTGGAATGCTCGGCAACGACGTGCGCCGCGTCGGCGAGCGCGCAGGGCACGAGCTGATCCTCGTTGACCTGCCCGAGCTCGACATAACCAACGAGGCGTCTGTGGGCTCGTTCTTCGTGCGCGAGCGACCCGAGGCGACCATCAACTGTGCCGCGTGGACGGATGTGGACGGCGCGGAGAGCCACCGTGAGGCGGCTCACGCGGTCAACGCCGACGGCGCAGGCAATCTCGCGCGCGCTGCGGCGCAGGCCGACACCCCGCTGCTGCACATCTCAACCGATTATGTCTTTGACGGCAACGCTCCGCTTGACGCGGCCGGCCGGCCACGGGCCTACTTGGAGGCAGACCCGACCGGCCCCCGGTCGGTCTACGGCGAGAGTAAGCTCGCCGGCGAGCGGCAGGTGCTCAGCGCCTCCGCTAACCACACGGTCGTGCGCACGGCCTGGCTGTATGGCCTCGACGGCGCCAATTTCGTGGACACTATGCTGCGCTTGGCCGGCGAGCGCGAGGCCGTGCAGGTGGTGGACGATCAGATCGGCTCTCCCACCTGGTCGGGGCATCTAGCGCCGGCGCTGGTGGGGCTGCTCGAACGTGGGGTTTGCGGGCTCGTTCATCTCACGGGCGCGGGCTCGGTGTCCTGGAACGGGTTCGCCAAGGAGATCTTCCGCCAAGCCGATGTGAGCTGTCGCGTGGAGGCGATCTCCAGCGCGCAGATGAGTCGCCCTGCGCCCAGGCCGGCGTTCTCCGTGCTTGACAGCGAACGTGACGATGTGCTGCCGATGGGTCCTTGGCAGGACGGCCTCGCCGGATATCTCGCGGCGCGGGCGGGGATGACGCGCGCGTGAGGGCTCGTTAGAGGCTTGCGGCTGGGATGATGCGCGCATGAGGCTTTTGGTTTGTGGCGGCGCTGGGTTCATCGGCTCCAATTTCGTACGCCTGCGCTTGCGCGAGTGCGGCGATCAGGTGGTTGTGCTCGACAAGTTGACCTACGCGGGACGCGAGGAGAACTTCCACGACTTCGCCGGCGATCCCGGCTTCCGCTTCGTGCGTGGCGCGATCGAGGACCCCGAGACGGTAGCGCGCGCTCTGGAGGCAGCTGACAGTGGGCCGGTCGAAGCGATCGTCAACTTCGCCGCTGAGACACACGTGGACCGCTCGATCGCCGCACCTGACGCGTTTGTGCGCACGCACGCGCTGGGTACCTACGTGCTGCTGGAGGCGTCCCGCGAGCGCGATCTGCGCTACGTGCAGGTGTCCACCGACGAGGTGTATGGCTCGATCGAGGACGGCTCATTCACGGAGGCCTCCCCGCTGCGCCCCTCCTCGCCCTATTCAGCCACCAAGACCGGCGCGGATCTGCTTGTGCAGAGCTACTTCCACACCTACGGCCTGCCGGCTGTGATCTGTCGCGGGTCCAACAACTACGGGGCCTACCAGTATCCGGAGAAGCTGATCCCACTGATGATCCTAAACGCTCTACACGGCGACCCGCTGCCCGTGTACGGCGACGGCATGCAGGTGCGCAACTGGATCCATGTCACCGATTTCGTTCGAGCGGTCGCCCACGTGCTCGAGCACGGGGCGCCCGGTGATGTCTACAACGTGGGCGGCCCCGACGAGTGTTCCAACATCGATGTCGTGCGGCGTGTGATCGAGCTCACCGGCACGGACGAGTCGTTGATCGAGCACGTCGTCGACCGGCCCGGCCACGACCGTCGCTACTCGCTCTCATCCGAGCGGGTCCGCGCGCTCGGCTGGAAGCCGCGCGTGCGTTTCGCCGAGGGTTTGGAGCAAACAGTCGCGTGGTATCGCGACAACGCGTGGTGGTGGGAGCCGGTCCGCTCCGGCGATTATCGCGCGTACTACGAGCGCCAGTATGGACGCTCGCTGGCGTGACCGATCGCCGGCGCTGAGCGGCGTCCCGGCCGCTCATCTACCGAGCACACCACGCGGCTTGGGTCCTTCAGCGACTGCGACGCCGTCGGCTTGACGCGCGGTCCCGCCAGTCGCTAGTTGGAGTCCGTCCTATTGGACTCCGGATACCTTCCACTTTGAGCCTTCCTTCACGAGCAGCAGCGTCGTGATGCGGCTCTTGCCTGAGTAGGTGCTCTTCACGCGTGCGCTGGCCTTGGTGCCGTTGACCGCGATCGATACGATTGTCATCGTGAGTGCGTCGATCTCGCGCAGCTGGGTCTTGAGCACCGCCTGGCATCCGCCGGCGCCGCGAAGGCGTTTCGTCAGCGTGGCGGCGAGATCGTTTTCACAGACCTTCTGCTGGTCGAGGGAGGTTGTGTCTGTTTGGAAGTTCGACACAGCTTGGGCGACGTTGTGACTTTCGCCCTTAAAGTTGCTTGTTGATGTCGTTTCGCCACAGGCCACCAGTCCGATGGCAAACGTGATTGCGCATAGTCCGGCGGCGAGCCGTCTGGGTGAGGCGATCATCGGGGCGTAGCCTATGCGAGCCAGCCATCCGGCGCCGTCTCAACCGGCCCCGGCGCCGTCTCAACCGGCCGGCGTCGTCTCAACCGGCCGGCGTCGTTCCAATCAACGCCAGCCGGTGGAGGCCTATCGGCGGCCTCAAGGGCGCCGGGCCTTCAGCCGCCCTGCTCGTCGTCGCGACGGTAGCCGAGCCGCGCCGAGATGTTGTCGGCGGTAGCCACCAGATGCGGACCGAGCGCGTCGACGAGCTCCTCGAGCGAGATCATCGAGCTGTGCGCCGCGATGTTCACGGCCGCCACCACCTCACGTGACTCTGTGCGCACGGGCGCGGAGATTGAGTGCAGGTCCTTGGCTAGCTCTTCGTCGTTGACCGCCATGCCCTCCTCGAGTACGTGTTCGAGTTCGGTGCGCAGCACCTTCTTGCTCGTGATCGAGTTCGGGCCGCGACGTGTGAGCGTCATGTCGCCGATCAGCTCGCGCTGCTCTGCCTCGGGCAGGTTGGCGAGCAGGACCTTGCCCATCGCGGTGCAATAGGCGGGCAGGCGCGAGCCGGGGCGCAGGTTCAGATCGATCTTGTTCTGTCCGCGGCGGAAGCTGCGCGCGCGATCGACGTAGAGGATCTCGGGGCCGTCGAGCACCGATAGGTTCACCGTGTAGGAAGTACGCTGGCGTAGCTCCTCGAGATACGGGCGCGAATGCTCGCGCAGACCCGTCGAGTTCAGAGCTGACATGCCAAGGTCAGTGACGCGCAAACCGAGGCGATACTTACGTGACGCGCCCTGCTCCAAGAAGCCCAGTGCGACGAGCGTGATCACATAGCGGTGCGTCGTGGAGCGGCTCATCCCGAGGTCGTCGGCGATGTCGGCGATACCGAGTATGGGGCGCTCGGGTGTGAAGCAGCCGAGGATCGCGAGCCCTCGCTCTAGCGACTGGGAGTAGCGCGGCTCGCGAAGGCTTGGTATCGACCACTCACCCTCTTGAGCGTTTTTGGAAGAATTCGAGCTTACTCTAGGCATTTTGTGCTGTGGCCCCTATCGATAGTGACGGCGGAGGTGCCTCTCCATGAGTGCACCTCTGTTTGAACTGTCATCATACTTGGGAATGCCGACGATCTCAATCGCGGACGGTATCGAGAACTGTGTTTGGGCCACGTTTGACTGCATTCCGCCCCCGTGCTTATGGCCGCGTGCTTTCAATTTTAATCAGCCTGACAGCTTGTTTGTTGTATGTATTGCTCCTATCTGTGCGGTTTTGGGGCGCGCTTACGGAGTTTTCCGGACCACGGCGCAAATGTGCCTGTCCAGCTGTCGAGGCCCAATGTTTCAAGTAGTCAGAACTGAATGTTCAAGGGTTGGGTATTGAAGTGGCGATATGAGTAGGCGTGGTTCAGGCGATGAGTGAGCCAGCCCAGATTATGGTCCTCGGCGGGGACGTGCGCACTATGGATCCATCCGCTCCACGTGTCGAGGCGCTCGCTGCGCGCGCCGGCCGTGTCGTCGCGCTTGGCAGCGCCGCAGAGCTCGAGCCGCTGCGCGGTCCACGCACCGTGGTGATCGACGCGCAGGGCGCCACCGTGACCCCGGGTCTGATTGACGCTCACGGACACTTTGGCCACGTGGCTCGCTCGATGGCCACGGCGGTTGACTGCCGCACGCCACCGGTGAGATCGATCGCGGACATCCTCGCGCGCGCCGGCGAGCGAGCGCGTTCGGTGGCGCCGGGTACATGGATCCTCCTGCAGGGCACCACCTTCCAAGACGAGCTGCTGACCGAGCGTCGTTTTCCCACTCCGCGTGAGCTGAGCGACGTGTCCGCGGACCGGCCGATCGTGTACCGGTCGAGCATCCACCATCTGGTGGTCAACCGCTGCGCGCTGGAGCTCGCCGGAATAGATCGCGACACCCCCGAGCCTCCCAGTGCTCGGATTGAGCGTGACTCGGATGGAGCGCCGACCGGAGTGCTCGCCGAGATGTTCGATCGCTTTCCGATCCCCAAGCCCACCGAAGGCGAGTTGGCTGATTCGATCGCCGACGTCGCCTGGCGCCACTACTTGGCTAATGGAGTCACCTCGATCCAAGAGATTTGGGACTCCGCACAGGTGATGCGCCTGTTCGGGCGTGCGGTGCGCGAGCGCGAGATACCGATGCGTGTACGCGGCTTCGGCTGGGTTCCGTTGGCGGGATCATTGCAGGACGTCGCCAGCGGCGCGGTCGCCGATGTACCGCTGGTGACCGACTGGTTTGAAGGCGGTGGTGTCAAGCTGTTCGTCGACGGTGGCACGTCGGCGCACACGGCTGCCTTCTACGAGGAGTACCTGGACGCGCCGGGCCAGCGCGGCGCGCTGAGTTTCGAACTTGGAGAGCTGGCAGAGCACATCCGCGACTCCCATCGGGCGGGCGCGCAGGTTGCCCTGCACGCGGCGGGCGACCTCGCTCAAGACATCTCACTAGCGGCGTTCGACCTTGCCGGTGTGCGCGCGGACGATGACTTGCGTCCCCGCATCGAGCACGGCGCTAACACCGCTTGGCAGGCGTGGCGCACCGAGTGGTGCAAGCGTCTCGGTGTGCTGCCGGTGCCCAACATCGGATTTATCTACAACTACGGGGAGTTTTGGCCCCGATCGCTCGGGGACCGACGCAGTCGCGCGTGCGTGCCGCTGCGCGCCCTGCTGGAAGAGGGGTTGCGGGTGCCCGGTACGTCGGACACCACCGGCGGCGACCCACGTTTGCTCAATCCGTTTCACAACATGTGGTGCGGAATGACGCGCAGGACCTTCGTCGGGCGCACGATCGATCCCGACCAGCGCATAACGCGCGAGCAGGCGCTCGCTATGTACACGCGCTTCGCCGCCCACGCAGGCTTCTGGGAGGGCTCCCGCGGAACGCTCGAGCTGGGCAAGCTCGCCGATGTGGTGGTACTGGAGCGCGCCATGGATGAGCTAGCCGACGAGGATTTCGATCAACTGAGGGTCGCTCACACGATCGTCAACGGTGAGCTCGTCTACAGCGCAAGCGAGCAGCTACGCGGAGCAGTCGTCAATTTCTCTGAGCGGGAGCACGCGAATAGAATCGGTCGCTGAGATGGCCAGATCACACCCAGTTGGCTGCCCAGATGAGACCATCAGCTGCCAAGATGAGATCAGGTGTAGCGCTGAGATGATCTCCGTCATCCGCGGGGGTGGCTACTGAGATGGACTTCTACCTGTTTCTACCGGGCCAGTGGTGGGACCGCGACAAGCCCGTGGGGCAGCTGTATGAGGAGATGCTCGAGCAGGCGGTGCTAGCCGAGCGGCTCGGCTACGATGGGATCTGGCTGGCCGAACAGAACCTTGTCAGCTTCCTCGCCGCCCCCGACCCGCTCCAGCTGGCGGCGATGATCGCGCAGCGCACAGAGCGAATTCGCATCGGCGTGGCTGTGCACGTGCTCCCGTTTCACCATCCTCTGAGGCTGGCGGGCGCGATTGCTCAGATCGACCAGCTGAGTGGCGGGCGCTTTGACGTTGCGGCCGGTCGCGGCGCGTCGGCCTACCAGATGCGTCAGTTCCAAAGGGAGCTGTCGCAGGACGACAGCAGGGCGCTGTTTGCCGAGCACCTGCGCATCATGGTCGAGCACTGGAGCGCTGGGGAGGCGCTGTCTCATGATGGTCGCTTCTTCTCCTATCCAAACGCGACGGTGTTGCCGCCGCCCTTGCAAGTTCCTCACCCGCCGTTGTGGATCGCGTTGACGTCGGCGCAATCGATGGAGTGGGCCGTCAAGCTGGGTTTCGAGTCCAATTTCATCTTCAGCCCCTTCCGCGAGCCGTTCTCGCACGTGGAAGATGTGTATGGAACATTTCAGCGTGCCATGGAGGAGCAGGGCAGGCCTCGCTCCCGTGCCAGATTCGCCGTCAATCGAATGACCTATGTGGGTGAGCCCGGGGATACCCACCAAGTGCTGCGCTACGTGCTGATGAACCATCGCGTCATCGACCAGCAGAAAGGCGGCGTGGAGCACGTGCGCCACGGCGACTATGAAGTCGAGCGCGCCGTCAAGCAGGACGAGCCGGAGCTCGAGCAGATGCACGCGAATATCGCGTTTGGAGTGGTCGAGGAGGTGCGCGCGAAGCTGGCGCTCTACGCGCAACTCGGTGTTGACCTGTTCTCGGCGTGGCACAACGTCGGCCAACCGCATGAGCGTGTGGTCCGCTCGATGGAGCTGTTCGCGCAGGAGATCATGCCGGAGTTCAGATGAGCCGTTCTGCGTTTATCCTCCCGGTGTGCATGGACGGCTCGTTCGGTATTCTCGCCCGATCATCCGAAACACGTCGATGGTTCAATCGGAGGAGAGAGAAGATGATGGTTGGCAAGCACGCGATAAAAGTCCGCGGAGTGGTTGCGTGCGGTCTGCTAGCCGCGCTTCTGCTTGCGGGTTGTGGCTCGTCTAAGGGTAAGGAAGCGGCGTTGGCGTCTGGTGCGCCGATCAAGATCGGGTATCTCGCGTCGCTGACCGGCTTCTGCTCAGGGTTCTCTCAAGACTACGTCAAGGGGGCGCAGCAGGCGGTCAGGACGATCAACGCTGAAGGTGGTGTGCTCGGTCATCCACTGCAGCTGCTTGTGCGTGATGACAAGGCCGAACCCAACGTCGGTGTCAGCCAGGCACGCGACCTGGTGTTGAGCGAACACGTCAAATTCCTCGCCGGCACGTGCACCAGCGCGGTCGGCAAGAGCGTCACGAAGCTGGTGGCGAACCCCAGCCATGTGGTCTATGTCGTGGGCGTGGCCGATCCGACTATCTTCAGTGGCTCGGGCTACGCGTTTGGAACGATCCCGACCGCGGCGGTGGAGGGTGCCAACGCGGCGACGTTCGTGCGCGCCCACCCGCAGTGGAAGACGGTCGCTGTGATTGCCGAGGATTACAGCTACGGCTATGAAGTCAGCGCGGCCTTCCGCAAGGGCATGAAGGACAGCTCGCAAAAGATCGTCAGTCTGGAATACGCTCCCTCGGGCGCGTCCAGCTACGCCTCCTATATCAGCAAGCTGATCGCCGAGAAACCAGACGTCGTGTACAGCACCCTGATCGCCGAAGACGCGATTACGTTCGTCAAGCAGGCGTTCCCGCTGGGGTTCTTCAATGCGACCAAACTGTTTGGCATCCTCGACTACGGCACGATCGATCCGATGTCGCGTCCGCCGGTTGGCGCCGCCGGCTACACCTACTATCCGTCCGCGTCGATCTACGACACGGCGCTGTCGAAGAAGCTTGACCCGCTTGGTGCCGAAGTGGCCAACAGCGGGGCCGCGGGCGACGGCTTCAACCAGATCGAGATCATCGCGCAGGGAATCGAGCGGGCACATTCGACCGAATCGCCCGCGGTGCGTGACGCGCTTTCCGGCGCGACCGTGCAGATGGTGCAGGGTGCCGAGAAGATCCACGCGTGCAGCAACCTGACCGCGGTGCCGATCGCGATGGGCCCGGTGGTGGGACCGACCAAGGCGCTGCCGTTTGCGCACTTCGCGCCGATCGAACTGGTGGACACGAGCAAGTACTTCACCTGCTGATCGCGTGGGGCGGCTGAGCCTCGTCGTCGGCGCTGGCGTTGACGGCGAGGCGCGCTGCTCATCCGTATACAGTGAGCTTCGTTCGCGCCTACGATCGGTCGGTCCCGTGACTTTTGCCCACGCCGGGGATCAGGTGGTCGAGTGAGCCTCGCTACCTTTCTGGATCAACTTTTCGCCGGCCTCGGCCTCGGTTTCCTGCTGTTTTTCTCCGCGGCCGGCCTGAATCTGGTGTGGGGGGTGCTCGGAGTGATGAACTTCGCCACTGGCGCGGTGTACATGCTCGGCGCGTATCTGGCGACGAGCGCGATCGCGCGCGTCGGGGCCTCCACGCTCGGATGGTTGGCCGCGCTTGCGGTCGTGCCACTGTTGGCCGCGCTCGTGGGAGCGATCGCGGAGGTTGCGCTGCTGCGGCGCACGTATCACGATCACGATGAGAACCAGCAATTCATGCTGACGCTGGCGCTTTCCTATCTGCTGGCCGGGGGCATCCTGCTTGTGTATGGCCCCGGCTTTCGGACGGTAGCGCTGCCCGCCTCGCTGAGTGGCAGCTGGAGCGTGCTGGGCGCCACGCTGCCGCAGTACACCGCGGTGGTGATCGTGCTTGGGGTATTGGTGGCCGCTGTGATTTGGATGTTGCTGTATGGGACGCGCGTGGGTTTGCTTACGCGTGCGGCTGTTGACGATCGCACGATGCTGTCGATCTTGGGCGTCAACGTGAATCGTCTCTACACCGCCGTGTTCGCGTTTGGTATCGCACTCGGCGCGCTCGGCGGGGTGATCGACGCGCCCAACGGCGCTGTCACGACCAACCTCGAAACGGCGGCGCTTGTGCCCGCGTTCATCGTGGTTGTCACGGGTGGGCTCGGCAACATGACGGGCGCGTTGATCGCGGCCGTGTCGATCGGCGTGATCGAGAGCTTTGTGACTCTGCAGAGTCCCACATTCGCGCCACTGACACCCTACGCGGTGATGACCGTGGTGTTGCTTGCGCGCGGCGCCAGCGGCCGACGCCTGGTCTCCAGCTCCGCGCGGGTGACGCGATGAGGCGTGTGAGTCGCTGTGTAGGAGCGCCGCTTGACTGGGCGCCGGCGCTCGTGCTGCTGCTCGTGGGCGCCGCTTTGCCGGAGCTGGTTTCGACCGAGTATGTGTTGTTGGGGATGAGCATGATCGTGTCGATGCTGATCGGGCTCAGCTTCAACCTGCTGTTTGGTTATGCGGGCATGTTCTCTTTTGGACAGGCCGCGTTCTATGGCCTTGGCGCGTACGTCACGGTGTTGCTGGTGAACGACGGCGTTGGCTTCTACCTGGCGCTGGTCGCAGGGATCATAGCCGCGGTGGGGCTGGCCGCCGTGAGTGGCGCGGTGTTTGTGCGGCTCGAGCCGATCGCGTTCATCATGCTCACGTTTGCGCTTGCCGACCTGTTTGAATTCGGTGCTGCGCACGCACGCGGGTTGACCGACGGCGACAGCGGCACGATCGCGAATCTGCCCGATTCGCTGAACATAATCGTCGGCGTTGACCGCGTGTATTACGTGATCCTGGCTGTGGCGGCGGTTGCGGTTGTGGTCGCGTTTGCGTTCGTCAGGAGCCGCGCCGGACTCGTGCTGCGGGGCGTGCGCGAAGACGCGCTGCGTGCGCGTACGCTGGGTATAGATGTTGACCGTCGACGTCTTGGGGTGTTCATGTTTTCGGCCGCGGTCGCCGCGGTGGGCGGCGGCCTGTCGGTGCTGTCCGCGCAGATCGTGTATCCGAGCGTGTTTGCCTGGCAGGTGTCCGCGAGCGCGCTGATCGTGACGTTGCTCGGTGGAGTGGGCCTGTTCTCCGGTCCGATGCTGGGCGCGGTGCTGCTTGGTTTGATCGACTTCTATGTGGGACGCGTCACGACTGACACACTGCTGATCGACGGGCTGGTGTTGTTGGCGGTCGTGCTGATCGCCCCGCGCGGCGTTGGCGCGTCTGGTCGCGGCGGCCTGTGCGCGGCGCCAGCCGGGCTTTTGCGACGCGTGTGTGCTTTGGCGAGGAGCGTTCGCGCGGGCGCCGCGGGGTAGAGGATGGGTCGCGTCGCTCCAGCGAACGAAGTGAGCCGGGCGGCGTCCCCTGGGCGCGTCGTGCTGGAGCTGCGCGACGTGAAGCGGCACTTCGGTGGTATTCGCGCGGTTAACGGGGTGACGCTGGAGATCGCCGAGGGCGCGGTGGTGGCGTTGATCGGGCCCAACGGCGCCGGCAAGAGCACTCTGTTTGCGCTGATGATGGGAGAGCTCTCCACAACCGGCGGTGAGATTCGGCTGGACGGGCGCGATGTGCGCGACCATTCGCCCGAACGGCGTGCTCGACGCGGCGTTGGACGGACGTTTCAGACGCCGCGTCTGTTTGCTGGGCTGAGTGTGCGCGAGAACGTGCAGATAGCGCTGCTCGCGCGTCGCGATCGATCCTCAGTTGAGGAGTCGCTGGAGGGGGCGCTGGCGGAGGTTGGGCTCCAGGAACAGAGCGCGCTGCGCGCTGCGTCGCTGTCACAGGGACAGCGCAAGCGATTGGAGCTTGCGATGGTGCTTGCGCTTGACCCGAGGATCCTGCTGCTGGACGAGCCGACCGCCGGCATGGGCGTGCAGGAGCGCGCCACGATAATGGAGCTTGTGATGGGGGCCGTGCGCCGGCGTGGGCTGACGATCGTGTTCACCGAGCACGATATGGAGACCGTGTTTGCGCACGCCCGGCGCGTTATGGTCATGGATCGGGGAGCGCTCGTCGCCGACGGCGCCCCGAGCCTCGTGAGGGAAGATCCGTACGTGCAGCAGATCTATCTTGGTCGTCGCGTGGGACCCTCGACAACATGAAGATCGGCGTGTCCGAGGTCGGCCTGTCTGCTGACACCGGATGGAGGCCACGGTGAGGTTGTCGATCAGCGCGCTTCAGGCGCGCTACGGATCAAGTCAGGTGCTGTTCGGTGTTGACATGCATGTGCGTGACGGTGAGACGGTTGCGCTGATCGGTCGTAACGGCGCCGGCAAGACGACTGCGTTGCATTGTGTGATGGGTGTGTTGGGCACGCGCGCCGGCTCAGTGCTCATCGATGACCGCGAGACGATTGGTCTCCCCTCGCACCGGATCGCGCGCCTCGGCGTTGGGCTGGTGCCACAGGGGCGGCGGATCTTCGCCGAGCTGACCGTCGAGGAGAACCTGCGCGCGGGCGTGAGGTCGGGCGGTGCGCCCGGTCGCTGGACGCTGGAGGAGCTGCTCGAGCTGTTTCCGTTGCTGGCTGACGTGAGGAAGTCGAAGGGAGCGTGGCTCAGCGGTGGCGAGCAACAGGTGCTGTCGATCGCGCGCGCGCTGATCTCAGCTCCCGGGCTGTTGTTGCTGGACGAGCCCACCGAGGGGTTGGCGCCGCGGATCATCGACACGCTCACCGAACAGTTGTTGCGCATCAAGCGCGCCGGTCTGACTATGGTGCTCGCCGAGCAGCACCTCGGGCTCGTCGGCGAGCTGGCGAGCCGCGCGTATGTGATCGACAGAGGTGTTGTGCGCATCGAGGGCGAGCCCGCCGCGCTGTTGGCCGATGCGCAAATCCGCCACGCTTACCTTTCGCTGTGACTGTCGAGATCACGCAAAACCGTGGACGGCCGGGTTTGCGACGGGCGCCGTGACGGTGACGCCGGGAGCAGGGCAGCCGAGCGTTGGACGGGCGTTGTATGAGCGTGCGCGTCGGCGTTTTCCTGGTGGCAGCTCGCGCACGACCCTGTGGGTGGCGCCCCATCCCCCGTATGCGCTCGCAGGTGAGGGTTGGCGTGTGCGCGATGTGGACGGTCACGAGCTGATTGACCTGCACGGCGACTACTCGGCGCTTGTGCACGGCAACGCGTTTGCGCCGGTGCTGGCGGCCGCGCGCGCGGCGATCGAGCGGGGCTCCGCGTTCGGGTTGCCGACCTCCACGGAGATCGAGTTGGCCGAGTGTTTGGCCGCGCGGGTGGGGTGGGCCGAGCGCTGGCGCTTTACGGGCTCGGGTACCGAAGCGGTGATGGCCGCGGTGCGCGCGGCCCGGACGGCGAGCGGTCGCGATCGGATGGTGCGCTTTGAGGGCTGTTACCACGGTGGCTGGGACGCGCTCGCTCAGCCTGGCGCGCGAGGCGTGCCGGAGGCGGTCAAGCGCGATGTGGTCACGCTCCCGCTGGGTGACGCTGGCGCGTTTGTGGACGCCCTGGAGGAGCACGAGGGACAGCTGGCGGCCGTGCTGTTGGATCTGATGCCCAATCGCGCCGGATTGCGCCCGGTGCGGCGCTCGTTTGCCGAGCTTGTGCGCGAGCAGACGCGTGCGCGCGGCATCGTGCTGATTCTCGACGAGGTCATCACCTTTCGGATGGCGCTCGCTGGGATGCACTCGCTGAGTGGCATCGAGGGCGACATCGTGGTGCTCGGCAAGCTGATTGGCGGCGGCCTGCCGGTGGGCGCGCTGGGTGGGCGGGCGGAGCTGATGGACGTGTTCGATCCGCGTCGTCTCGACGGGGTTGCGCTGGCCGGCACTTTTGCGGCCAACCCTGTGTCGATGAGCGCGGGGCTGGCGGCGCTGCGCGCGTTGGACGCGCCCGCGATCGAGCGGATCGCCGTGCTCGGCGAGCGGCTGCGAACGGGGCTGCGGGAGCTCGGTTGGCGAGTGACTGGCGCGGGGTCGTTGTGCAAGTTGCACTCGTCTGAGTTGCCGGTTCTGTGGCGGCGGTTGTATGACGCGGGCGTGCTGGTTGGCGCCGACGGCTTGGTGTGCGTGTTGACGGTGATGGACGACGCGACGATCGATCGATCGCTTGAAATGTTTGCGCGCGTTGCAGCGTGATGTTGGCTCGTGCCGCTCGCGCTAGCCTCGACGCACGTGTCTGCTTCCAGCTCAGATCCGCTGTCGGCGTTTAGTCCCGCGGTGCGCGACTGGTTTGCGTCGTCGTTTGCCGAGCCGACGCCTGCGCAGGCGCAGGCGTGGCCCGCGATCTCAAGTGGCGAGCATGTGCTGTTGTCGGCGCCAACCGGCTCCGGCAAGACGCTCGCGGCGTTCTTGTGGGCGCTTGACCGGCTGAGCGTGCGCGCCGAGGGGGACACGCTGGGTGTGCGCGTGGTGTACGTGTCGCCGCTGAAGGCGTTGTCGTATGACATCGAGCGTAACCTGCGCGCGCCGCTGCGCGGGATCGGAGCGCGCGTGAGCGTGGGTATCCGCACGGGCGATAGCTCCCAGGCAGAACGTGCCGCGATGGCGCGTCACCCGCCGGACATCCTGATCACGACGCCCGAGTCGCTGTATCTGATCCTGGGCTCGCGCGCGCGCACGATGTTGAGCACCGTGCGTACCGTGATCGTGGATGAGATCCACGCGCTGGCGTCGGTCAAGCGCGGCGCGCACCTCGCGCTGACGCTGGAGCGGTTGGAGGAGCAGGTGTGCGCTGGTAGGCGTGATGGCGCGACGGGTTGCGCGAGTGTGCAGCGCGTGGGTCTGTCGGCGACACAGACTCCACTGGAGGAGGTGGGTCGCTTTTTGGTCGGGCCCAGTCGCAAAGTGAGGATCCTCGACGCGGGTGTGCGCAAGTCGCTGGACCTGCGCATCCACGTGCCGGTCGAGTCGATGACGCAGCTCAGTGGCCCGCTTGCCGGCGACCCGCTGGACCCGGTCGGGGCACCGCCGGCGGAGCCGCTGATCGGCGGTCCCATGCGCAACTCGATCTGGCCCGCGATCTACCCGGAGCTGCTGCGGCTCGTGCGTGAGCACCGCTCGACGATCGTGTTTGTCAACAACCGCCGCTCCGCCGAGCGGGTGGCGCTGCGCCTCAACGAGCTGGCGGCCGACGGGGAAGATCGCTTGGATGCTGAGCGCTCGCGCGGGGATCGTGTGGATGGGGCCGCCCCGGGGGGCGGCCTGGATGGCGTTCTCGCGCAGGACACGGCGCCCGTGGCGCTGCGCGAGATTGCGCGTGCTCATCATGGTTCGCTCTCCAGAGAGGAGCGTACGGCGATCGAGGAGCAGTTGAAGGCTGGCGAGCTGCCGTGCCTGGTGGCGACTTCATCGCTTGAGCTCGGCATCGACATGGGAGCGGTGGACCTCGTGTTGCAGATCGAGTCGCCCAAGTCCGTGGCGCGCGGGCTGCAGCGCATCGGACGCGCCGGCCATGGCGTGGGCGATGTCAGCAAAGGACGCATCTTCCCGAAGTTCCGCGGCGACCTGTTGGAGTGCGCGGTCGTGTGTCGGCGCATGCGCGAAGGCGCGATCGAGCCGACCGTCGTGCCTCGCAATGCGCTCGACGTGCTGGCCCAGCAGATCGTGGCGATCGCCGCCTCTGCGGAGGATGGAGCGATAGTTGGCGCTTACGCCGTCGTCGAAGCGCAAGACGAAGGAGCGCCTGTTGGGCCGCATTCCCTCGGGCCGGGCCACGACGGCAGTGTGGCTGTGGAGGATCTGCACGCGTTGGTCACCCGTACGCACTCCTACTCTGAGCTGCCGCGTTCGCTACTTGAGAACGTGCTTGACATGCTCGACGGTCGCTACCCGTCGAGCGAATTCGGCGAGCTGCGTCCACGCATCGTGTGGGACCGCGTCGCGGGCCGTGTCCGCGCGCGCCGTGGCGCGCGCGGACTCGCGACGGCCAACGCCGGCACGATCCCCGACCGCGGGCTGTATGCGGTCACCTTGCCGGATGGACGCCGTGTGGGTGAGCTTGACGAGGAGATGGTGTACGAGGCGCGGCCCGGCAAGGTGTTTTTGCTGGGTGCCTCCTCGTGGCGTATCGAGGAGATCGGCCGTGACCGCGTGATTGTGACGCCCGCCCCCGGCGTGCCGGGCGAGGTGCCGTTCTGGAAGGGCGACGGCGTTGGGCGCCCCAAGGAGCTGGGTGAGGCGATCGGCGCGTTTGCGCGTTGGGCCGTGGACCAGGACGCCGAGCTGCTCGCGCGCGACTATGACCTCGACGAGCGCGCGGCGCGCAACCTGTTGGATTATTTGCGCGAGCAGCAGGCGGCGACGCATGTGCTGCCCAGCGATCGCACGATCGTGCTGGAGCGCTTTCGCGATGAGATCGGCGACTGGCGGCTGTGTGTGTTGTCGCCGTATGGGGGTCGTGTGCACGCCGCGTGGGGCCTTGCGATCTCGGCGCGCATCCGCGAGTGCTTCGGGATCGACGGTGAGGCGATCTGGTCGGATGACGGGATCGTGGTGCGGCTGCCCGACGTGGACATTGACGACGGCGCGGGCGGCATGGTTGACGGCGAATGGTCGCCATCTGCTGCCGAGGCGCCTGACTCCGATGGAGCGAGCTGCGCCCCGCGGGATTCCGCACGCCGGTTGCGCTCGGGCGTGGCGGGGGTCTCCTATGCCGATCTGGTGGCGTTTGACGCCGAGGAGGTTGAGGAGGTGATCGTCGCCGAGCTCGGCGGCTCGGCCTTGTTTGGAGCCCGCTTTCGCGAGAATGCCGGCCGCGCGCTGCTGATCCCGCGCGCCTACCCGGGCCGACGTACGCCGCTGTGGCAGCAACGGCTGAAGTCCCAGAGTCTGCTGGAGGTCGCGCGCCGCTACCCCGACTTCCCGATCGTGCTGGAGACCTACCGCGAGTGTTTGCGCGACGTGCTCGACCTGCCGGGTTTGCAGGAACTGCTGCGTGGGCTCTCCACGCGTGAGGTCTCGCTCGTGGAGGTCACCACGCAGAGCGCCTCGCCGTTCGCGGGATCGCTGCTGTTTGATTACGTGGCGACCTACATGTACGAGGGCGACACGCCCAGCGCGGAGCGGCGTGCGGCCGCACTGTCGCTCGACCGCGATCTGTTGCGCGAGCTGCTTGGCCAGGAGGAGCTACGCGAGCTGATCGACCCGGCCGCGCTTGTGCAAGTCGAGGACGATCTTCAGCACCGTTCGCCGCGCACGCAGGCGACCAGCCGTGACGCGCTCTGCGACGTGTTGCGCTGGGTTGGCGATCTGCGCGAGACGGAGCTGCGCGAGCGTGTGCTCGACGGACTCGACGCGAGCGCGATGCTCAACAAGCTGGAGCACGAGCGACGCGTCGTGCGTGTGCGGATCGCGGGCGAGGAGCGTCTGATCGCCGGCGACGACGCCGGGCTGTATCGCGACGCGCTTGGCGTGCCGTCCCCCGGTGGCCTGCCGGACGCGTTCCTGGCGGACGTGTCTGAGGCGCTGGGCAAGCTGGTGGCGCGCTACGCGCGCACGCACGGCCCGTTCACGACCGTGGAGCTGCGCGAGCGCTACGGCGTTGACGTGTCGGCGGCGCTGCGCGAGCTGGAGCATGCGGGCGAGCTTGTGCGCGGCGAGCTGCGGCCCACCCAGTCTTCCTCAACTTCCAAGCCTCCTGCGGTGGCTTCTCCCACACGATCGGCCGCCCTTGCCAACTCATCTTCCAATGCCCCTCCGACAGTGTCCCGCTCACGCGAGCGTGAGCGGGACACTCGAGAGTGGTGCGATGTGGAGGTGCTGCGCCGTCTGCGTCGCGCCTCGCTGGCGGCGCTGCGCAAGGAGATCGAGCCGGTCGGTCCGCGCGCGTTGAGCGCGTTCATGCCCTCATGGCAGGGCGTTGACCGCTGGCGCTCGGACTCACAGTCGCGCGGCGGCAGTGTGGAGCGACTGCGCGAGGTACTTGTTCCTCTGCAGGGCCTCGCGCTACCGGTGGCCGTGTGGGAGCGCGACGTGCTGCGCGCTCGTACCGGCTCCTACTCGCCGGCCTGGCTCGACAGTCTGTGTGCGAGTGGCGAGATCGTGTGGGTCGGCGCCGGGCCGCTCGGTCGGGGCACGGGCCGCGTGGCGCTCTATTTTCGCGAGGACGCAGCTGCGATCGGCCCTCCCAGTGCGCGTGCTGGTGCGCCGCCGGCTGGGCTCGAGCACGCGCTGCTGCGAGAGCGTTTGGCGGCGGGCCCGTGCTTCTTCAGTGACCTGCTGGTCGAGCTGGATGTGTCCACACCCGCGCTGGCGGAGGCGCTGTGGGATCTGGTGTGGGCGGGCGAGGTCACTAACGACGCGTGGGCGCCGTTGCGCGCGCCGCGTGTGGTGTTCGCGCCGGTTGCCACGGGGTCAGCGCACGCGCGCGGGATCGGGGTGCCCATGCGCCATGGACGGCGCGTTGGTGGACAGTCGATACGTGGTGGGCGGCGCTTCGGTGGCTACCGTCCAGGTGGGGGCGCAGCTGCGTCGGTGGGGGCGCAGCTGCAGGGTCGCTGGTCGCTGGCCGAGACGATCTTTGACGGCGAGAGTGACCAGCGCCAGCGTCTTCGTGCGCTCGCCGAACTGCTACTAGAGCGTTATGGCGTGCTCACCAGAGAGCAGGTGTCGGCCGAGGGGGTGCCCGGCGGCTTCTCGACGCTGTATGGCGCACTGAGTGAGCTGGAGACGCTCGGCGTGTGCAGGCGCGGTTACTTCGTCGAGGGTCTCGGCGGCGCCCAGTTCGCGCTGCCCGGGGCGGTCGAGCGCCTACGCGGGGGACGGTCTGACCCGCGAGGCTCGGCGCTGGTGCTCGCGGCCGTCGATCCCGCCCAGCCCTACGGTGCCACGCTGCCCTGGCCGCGGCGTGAGGGTCAAACGCGGCGCCTCGCGCGAGTGGCTGGGGCGTATGTGGTCTTTGTTGACTCCGAGCCGGTCCTCTACTTGGAGCGCGGTGGGCGTGGGATCGTGACGCTGAGCTCGGGTCCGACGCCGGGTGACTCGACCACGGCCGCCCGGGTGAGCAGGCAGGCTTGGGAGCGCCCACGGGCTGGTGAGGATGCGCGCGCCAGCGGGGACAGGCAGGCTTGGGAGCGCCCACGGGCTAGTGAGGATGCGCGCGCCAGCGGGGACAGGCAGGCTCGGGAGCGCCCACGGGCTAGTGAGGATGCGCGCGCCAGCGGGGACAGGCAGGCTTACAAGCGGATGGGGCTCGTGAGTGCGTTGGGTGCGTTGTCGGATGCGGTACGTTCGGGGCGCGTCGAAGCAATCGCGCTCGAGCGGGTTGACGGTGGGCCGGCGATCGGCTCGGAGCTCGAGCCGGCGCTGGTCGAGCTCGGCTTTCGCCAGGGTCCGCGAAGGCTCACGCTACGCGCTTGAATCGCTCGAGTCTTTTGAATAAGATCGACTTGGAGAACGTAGCCGCTTGAGGGTGTCGATCGGAGGGATGGTTGTTTCGTGGCTCAGATACGCGGGAAAGTGGCGGGTGCGTCCCTTTGGCCAGGAGTCAGAAACATTGGCCAGGATCGTCAACCAACCACTTGCCAATAGTTCAGCGCTGAATTATCTTGTTGAATAATGGGGATGAGTGGAACAAATGGGGACGCAATGCCTGGAGGATCCTCCACAACACTGTCTGTCAGGGAATGCCTGGAAGCTCCATACAGCGGCGCATCCAACAGTGGGCTTGACGACGGCCGCCTCCAGCTCGACGCAGACCTCGTGGACCACTATGAGGGGCTGACTCCGCTTTATAAGCGCCTCCCCCACGGTCCTCATGGTCTCGGTCGCGACGCGGTGGCGCGCCACCAGCGCGCACGTCTCTACGGTGGCATGGTCGAGTCTGTCTACCAGCGCGGCTACGCGGCCACGAGCGTTGCAAATGTGATCGCGCTGGCGGGCGTCTCGCGGCGCGCGTTCTACGAGCAGTTCACCAACAAGGAAGACTGCTTCCTATCGACTTACGATGCGCTCGTCATCGCTTCGCGCAAGCGCGTCCTGCAGGCGTGGTTGGCGGAGCGCGGCTGGGCCAATCGCCTGTATGCCGCTTGCCGGATGTTTCTCACGGAGATCGCTCAAGACCCGCGTGGCGCCCACCTGGTGCTCGCTGAATCGATCTGCGTGGGGCCACGCGGCCACGAACGTCGTCAGCTCACCGCGACCGCGTTCGAGCGTATCGTCGCGACCGGCTTCAGCCTCACGCCGGACGGCATCGCACTGCCACCGCTGGCGCCCCGGGCGATCGTCGGAGGCATGCGCTTCGTCGTGCTCAGACGCTTGCGTGAAGGTCGCGAGCGGGAGCTGGCAGGGCTCACCGACGAACTACTCGACTGGGTCAACTCCTATCGTTCCACGGCGGTCACGCGCCTGCGTACGCTCGGGTCGGCTAGACCTCCGCGCCTGGTGGCCAAACGGGCACGCTTCCTGACGCGCGAAGACCGCCGCTCGCGCGTCATGGACGCGATGGTGCAGTTGGCGCTGGAGGAGGGCTACACGAACATCGTGGACGCCGATATCGCGCGCACCGCGGCGATCTCGACCGAAGCGTTTCACCGAGAGTTCCCTAACAAGGAAGAGTGTCTGCTCGCGGTCGTCAACGAGTTTGCGGCAGAAGCGCACGACGCCGTCCAGCGCGTCACACGCAACGACGCGGAATGGCCCGAGGCTGTGCATAAAGGGGTCGAGGCCCTGATCGGCTACTGCGCCGCTCACCCGGGGTTGGTGAAGCTGTCGTTTGTAGATCTGTTCGACGCCGGCAACAGCATGGTGGAGCGCGTCAGCGGTGTGCTCGACGGCTTCATCACGGTGATGACACAACGTGTGCCCGAACCGCGGCGGGCGCCGGGCGTCGCTGCGGAGGCGATCATGGGGGCTATCTGGGCGATCCTCGCGAGCTACGCGCCGCACGATCGCCTGCGCTACTTGCCGTGTCTGGTCGATCATCTGACATTCCTGATCCTCGCCCCCTACATCGGTCCGCGGCCCGCGGTCGAGGCGATTGAGGCGGCGGGCTACAGACGTAAGCGCCTGTCGGTCTCCTGAGCTGGCAGACGGCCGGCACGCGGCCTCTATCCTGGTGGGTCAGTGGCCACCCACGAAGCCATTCGCGCCGCGACGCGCCCACGGCGGGTGGGCCACAAGGGCGCCGCGCATATCGAGCCGGGCAATACGCTCGCGAGCTTCCACGCCGCGCTTGCCCACGGCGTGGACATGATCGAGTTCGACGTTCTCAGCGAGAACCGCGATGGCAGTGGCTCGCTGTTGGTTGCGCACGACTACGAGGACGCGCGCTCGCGCACACCGCTAACGCTCGAGCAGGCGGTGGAGCACCTGGCCGGCGACGCGTTCGCCGCTGTCGAGTTCGACCTCGACGTGAAGCTGCCGGGATATGAGCTGCGGGTGGTGGACGCGTTGCGCGACGCTGGCTTGATCTCGAGGACCCTACTCAGCGGCATGTTTCCCTCCTCGCTCGCCCGCGTGCGCGTGGCCGAGCCGTCTCTGCGTCTCGGCTGGTCGGTGCCACGCGTGCGACGCGACTACACAAGCGACATGCTCATGGCGGTTCCGGCGCTCGCGATGCTTACGGGTTACCGTGCGCTGCTGCCGCGTCGCGCACGCCACGCGCTGCGGGTGGGAGCGGTCAACGCGATCATGGCCCACTGGCGGGTCGTCACACCCGCGCTCGTGCGCGCGGTCGCCCAGGCGGGCGGCGAGCTTTACGTGTGGACTGTCGATGACGCGGTGCGTATCGAGAAGCTCACGGCGATGGGGGTCAGCGGAATCATCAGCAACGACCCACGCCTGTTCGCTGCCCTATAGAAGTTTGCAGGTTGCCGCGCTGAACCCGCGTGGGTCGGCGCCCGCGAGGCTTGTGTGTCCTGCCGTTGTGGGCCTGGTGGTGGTTTCGAGCACGGTGGTGCCCTTGTGCCACTGGAAGGTCACATAGCCACGCAGGGTGAACGCCGACTGCCCCGAGGCCGGCGCGAACTGGAAGCTGCGACCCGACTGGCGCGTGAGCGCGCCCGAGCCGACCTTCAAGAAGCCCGAGTCGGCGCCTTGGTTGAGATCGACCCACTTGTTGGTGGTGCTATCCAGGTACTGCACGCGAAAGCGCATATACATCACATCTGTCGCGTGGCCGTCGCCGGGCATCGAGCCACGGATCCCGATCGTGTCGGGCTGGTTCTTCGGGCTGCAGACGTCCACCGTCGCCCACAGTTCGCGGGAGTGTGTGAGCTGATGCGTGGCCGCGGGGGTGAGCACCGCGGCGAGCGCGAGCGCCACGATCGACTTCAATGGACCCATCTTATGAAGATAGCGCTGCTGGGCTCGTGTGATATCCCCTTGGCATGACGGCTACCAAGGCGGCGGAGATAGTCGAGCTGCTCGGGCGCGTGCCGGTGTTCTCGACGCTCGAGCATGAGGACCTGGAGCGGATCGCCCAGCTCGCGGTGCCACGCACATTCGAGCCTGCTCAGATCGTGTTCCGCGAAGGCGATGCGAGCGACACCTGCTACATCGTGCGCTCCGGCCGTGCTCGGGCCGTGCGCGAGCACGCCGATGGACGTACGATCACGCTCGCCACGTTCGGGTCCGGCGACATCTTCGGCGAGCTCGCGATGTTCGAGGACGAGCGCCGTTCGGCGACCGTCGAGGCGGTGCAGCGCACGAGTGTGGTCGCGGTTCTGGGACCGGATATGCGCAGGTTGATGGTTGAGCACCCGGGGATCTCGCTGCGACTCGTCGTGGCGCTTGGGCGTCGGCTGCGCGAGACAAACGAGCGTCTCGCCAAACAGTCCTTCCAAACTGTGCAGAGCCGCGTCGCCGTTGTGCTCGGAGAGCTGGTCGCCCAGGCGACCCGGGCTGGGGGCTCTGACCAAGAGGTGCTCGTTACCGCCACGCAGTCCGACCTCGCCAAGCTCGCGGGCTCCTCGCGTGAGTCGGCCTCGCGTTTCTTGGCCGTGCTCGAGCGTGCCGGCGTGATCTCTCAAGGCCGCGGCCGCCTGGTCGTGCATGACCCAGCTGCGCTTGACCGGTATGTCTTCTGAGAAGCGCAGCAACTCGGCTGGTCCCAAGCGTAAGGAGCACGACAAGTCGGCTGGTGCCAAGCCTGAGGAGTACGACAAGTCGGCTGGTCCCAAGCCTGAGAAGCACGGCAACTCGGCAGGTGCCAGGCGTGTCGGGCGCGAGGCCGTGGGTGCCACGCCCACGGATCGCAAGTCAGCGCAAGGGGGATCGAAGGGATCTGGTGTGCCGCCGAAGTCCATGCAAGCCAAACGACCCCGCGGCTTCGGCGCGCAGGGCGCACAGGAGCTGTCGGCCGGCGGTGTTGTGGTGCACGATGGGAAGGTGCTTGTGATTGTGCCCACCCGCCGAGCCGCCGACGGGTCACTCGTGTTGGGTCTGCCGAAGGGGCACCTCGACGAGGGCGAGACGGTCGTGCAGGCGGCAACCCGCGAGGTGCGCGAGGAGACCGGTGTCACAGCCGAGCCGATCGGCGAGCTGGGCGAGGTCCGCTACTGGTACGTGCGCAACGGGCGCAGAGTGGCCAAGAGCGTTTTCTTCTTTCTGTTTCACTACGTGAGTGGCGATCTGGCCGACCATGACCACGAGGTCCTGGAAGCTCGCTGGATGGGTTTCGCGGAGGCGCAGATTGCGCTCAGCTATCCCGGAGAGCGCGACATGGTGACCCGCGCGCTGGCCCTCGGCGCGCAAGACCGATAGCCTGCGCGATCATGCAAGTGCTCAACTTCTACTCGACGATCTTCGCGGATGAGCTGAAGAAGGGTCGCAAGACGGCCACGATCAGGCTCGGCGATAAGTCTGGCAAGTACCGCAAGAACCAGGCGGTGCTTGTGACGATCGGCTACCAGCACTCTCCTCGTGAGCGGATCTTCGAAGCCGTGATCGACCAGGTCGAGGTCATGAAGGTCTCAGAGCTGTCTCCCCGCGACATCAAGCATGACAACCCTGAGTTTCGCCGACACGAGGAGCTGGTCAACTTCCTGGAGCAGATCTACGGACGTGAGGTGTCGATGGACGATACGGTCACGGTCGTGCGTTTCTCCCAGATCCTCGACAAGCCAACGGCGATGACCGAAGCGATGAAGGGGTTCGGCGGCGCGCAGAACTGAGGATCCCGCGGCAGCGCGCGGAACGGCGTTGACGGTACTCGGTCGCAGACGGCGGAGCGCTTTGTCCACCGACGCGGCGAAGCGTTGACAGGGGCAACGTAGCGTTTTGAGAGAGACGACTGAGCGCTTTGACAGAGGCGACGTAGCGCTTCGCTGACGCGGTTAGCCTGGCCGTATTTTGGCGCAGACAAAGCGATTCATCCTCCGCGGCGGGCGTCCAAATGGGAAACAGGGGGTGAAAACGATTCGCGTAAGACGGAGGATTGTGGCTGATCCGCTGGATGCCCGCCAAGCGACAATCCCTCAATCCCAAGCCTCAAAGCAGAGTCGCGGAGCACTATGGGTTTGGACGTGCCCATGTCACCGAGATTCAACGCGCTCGGATGATCGCGGCGATGATCGACGTCGTATCCGAGCGCGGACGTGCGGATGCCACGGTTGCGCACGTGGTAGCGCACTCGGGCGTCTCACGCCGCACGTTCTACGAAGTGTTCGACGACTTCGAAGACTGCTTTCTCGGGGCGCTGGATCAGTCGATTGGTCGGGCGTCGGAGTATGTGCTGGACGGATACGACTCCACCGAGAAGTGGCGCACCCGGATCAGGGCTGCGCTCATCGGCTTGCTTGAATTCTTGGAAGACGAGCCGGCGATGGGCCGTCTGTGCATCGTCGAGACGCTTGGCGCGGGTCCGAGGGTGCACGAGCGTCGCGCTCGCACCGTTGACGCGATGATCGTCGCTGTTGACGAAGCGCGGCGCGAGTCAAGGGCGGCTAGGGCGCTTCCGCCACTGACCGCCGAGGGGATCACCGGGGGTGTCTTGTCGGTGTTGCACGCTCGCCTGCTCCCCGATTATGGGGTCCGCGTTCGCCCTGCTTCCCATGGCAGGAGGCAGCCAAAGGGCGCACGGCAGGCGGGCGAGCACGGTGACTCGCTGCTGCAGCTGGCCGGCCCATTGATGAGCATGATCGTGCTTCCCTACTTTGGTCCTGCGGCGGCCCACAAGGAGAGCTTGCGGCTGGTGCCCGAGCGCCGGAGTCGCGCCCCGCTCGCCGGTGGGGACCCGTTGCGTGATCTGGAGATGCGTCTCACATACCGCACGGTGCGCGTGCTGCTGTCGATCGCCGCGAGCCCGGGTGCGTCCAATCGCGAGGTTGGAGCGGCCGCCGGGATGGACGATCAAGGTCAGATATCGAAGCTGCTCAGTCGTCTGAAGAATCTCGGGTTGATCGAGAACAGCGGCGCTGGGCAGGTGCGTGGTGCACCCAACGCCTGGGCGCTCACCAAGAGAGGCTTCGAAGTCGAGCAACTCGTGGTGGGGCAAACCTCGGTCGGCCGGCGCGCTTGAGCGTTTCTTCTATATATTGATGGTGTCGTTGGCACTCTCCCTCTGAGAGTGCCAACGAGGCGGCCGCCGTTCCCCGCGCGTTGCCGCCGATCCGAAGCACACTCTAAATGGAGGTTTTTCAGCATGAAACTCAAGCCCCTGGGCGATCGTCTGATCGTGCGGGCCCTCGAGGAGGAGGAGACCACCGCTAGCGGCCTCGTTCTTCCCGACACCGCCAAGGAGAAGCCGCAGAAGGGCAAGGTCCTCGCCGTTGGCGATGGCAAGCTCGACGATGCCGGCAAGCGTGTCCCGCTGGATGTTTCTGAGGGCGATGAGGTCCTCTACAGCAAGTACGGCGGAACCGAGATTAAAGACCCAGACACTGGTGAGGATCTGCTCGTGCTGCGCGAGTCCGATGTCCTCGCCAAGGTCGCATAAGAGGGTGGCGCAGCTGGCCCTCAGGCCGGCGAGCCGGGCCCCTCTTCTATCAAAAAAGAGGGTGGCGCAGCTGGCCTTCAGGCCGGCGAGCCGGGCCCCTCTTCTATCAAACAAGGTGGCGCAGCTGGCCTTCAGGCCGGCGAGCCGGGCCCCTCTTCTGTCAAACAAGGAGATCTGAGAAATATGGCTCACAAGGAACTGAAGTACGGCTCAGAGGCACGCAAGTCGTTGGAGGCCGGCGTTGACGCCGTCGCCAACGCGGTCAAGGTTACGCTTGGCCCCAAGGGTCGCTACGTGGTGCTCGACAAGAAGTTCGGCGCGCCCACGATCACCAACGACGGTGTGACGATCGCCCGCGAGATCGAGGTCGAGGACGTCTTCGAGAATCAGGGCGCCCAGTTGGTGCGTGAGGTGGCGACAGCCACCAACGACGTGGCCGGCGATGGCACTACCACCGCCACTGTGTTGGCTCAGGCGATTGTCCGCCAGGGCCTGAAGAACGTCGCGGCCGGCGCCAACCCGCTGGCGCTCAAGCGCGGCATCGAGAAAGCCGTCGATCAGGTCGTGTCCAACATCGCCTCGCAGTCCAAGGAGGTCTCCGGCAAGGACCAGATCGCGCGCGTCGCGACGATCTCCGCCGGCGATGAGGAGATCGGCGATGTGATCGCGGACGCGATCGAGAAGGTCGGCAAGGATGGCGTGGTGAACGTCGAGGAGGGCCAGACATTCGGTATGGACCTCGAGTTCACCGAGGGCATGCAGTTCGACAAGGGCTACATCTCGCCCTACATGGTCACCGACCAGGACCGCATGGAGGCAACTCTGGAGGACCCCTACATCCTGATCGCCAACCAGAAGATCGGCTCGGTGCGCGACGTGCTGCCGGTGCTCGAGGCGGTGATCCAGTCGGGTAAGCCGCTCTTGATCATCGCCGAGGACGTCGAGGGCGAGTCGCTCGCGACGCTGGTGGTCAACAAGCTGCGTGGCACGTTCACCGGCGTCGCGGTGAAGGCCCCCGGCTTCGGTGATCGCCGCAAGCGCATGCTGGAGGACATTGCGATCCTCACCAAAGCGGAGGTCATCACCGAGGAGATGGGCCTCAAGCTGGAGAACACTCAGGTATCCCAGCTCGGTCACGCTCGGCGCGTGGTCGTCGCCAAGGACAACACCACGATCGTCGATGGCGCCGGTGACGCCGAGGCGATCAAGGGTCGCATCAACCAGATCAAGACCGAGATCGAGAACACCGATTCGGACTTCGACCGCGAGAAGCTCCAGGAGCGTTTGGCAAAGCTCTCCGGTGGCGTCGCCGTGGTGAAGGTCGGCGCGGCCACCGAGACGGAGATGAAGGAGAAGAAGCACCGCGTCGAGGACGCGCTACAGGCCACGCGCGCGGCGCTCGAGGAGGGCATCGTGCCCGGTGGGGGCGTTGCGCTCCTGCAGGCATCCTCGGCGATTAGCGTCGAGGCCGACGGCTCCTCGGCTGACGGTTCCGACGACGAGCGCACGGGTGCGCGGATTGTGCTGCGCGCCCTGGAGGAGCCGCTGCGTCAGATCGCCGAGAACGCGGGTCTTGAGGGCTCGGTTGTCGTCAACGACGTGCGCAAGGCCAAGACCGGAGAAGGGTTGAACGCCGCCACTAATGAGATCGTCGATCTCGTTGCGGTCGGCGTGATCGACCCGGCGATGGTCACCCGCTCGGCGCTACAAAACGCCGCGTCGATCGCCAAGAACATCCTCACCACCGAGGCGATCGTCGCCGAGGTACCGGAGAAGGAAGCCGGCGGCATGCCGGGCGGCGGGATGCCCGACATGAGCGGGATGATGTAGTCAGAGCGTCCGTTGCGCGTGCGGCGTTTCAGCCGCACGCGCATGCAGTCGATAGGTCGATAGAGAGCCCGGCAGGATGCCGGGCTCTCTATCTGGGGCTCTCTGGAACCTTCTAGAGCTTTTTATTCCACGGCCGACACTGGCCGTGGTCCGTGCCCCACGTACTTCGCTGTCGGACGGATCAGCTTGGCCTCGCGCTTCTGCTCGAGGATGTGCGCCGACCAGCCGGCCACGCGCGCGCAGGTGAACATCGGCGTGAACAGATCCGGCGGTACTTCGGCCAGATCTAGGATCACGGCCGACCAGAACTCCACGTTGGTGGCGAGCACACGGTCGGGCTTGCGCGCCATAAGCTCTGCTAGCGCGGCTTTCTCGAGCGCCTCGGCGGCCTGGAAGCGTGGTGAGCCAAGTTCGCTGCATGTGCGCCTCAGCACACGCGCGCGCGGGTCTTCCGCACGGTACACCCTGTGACCGAAGCCCATCAGCCGCTCGCCACGGTCGAGCGCGTCCTTGACCCATGCTTCGGCGTCGCCGGTGCGCTCGACTTCGTCCAGCATCTTCAGCACGCGCGAGGGCGCGCCCCCGTGCAGTGGGCCCGACAGGGCGCCCACCGCGGAGGACAGCGCCGCGGCGCAGTCCGCGCCCGTGGAGGCCACCACGCGTGCGGTGAACGTGGACGCGTTTATGCCGTGCTCGGCGGCTGAGATCCAGTAGGCGTCGATCGCCTTTGCGTGGTCGGGGTTGGCCTCGCCACGCCAGCGGATCAGGAAGCGCTCAGGTATCGAGCGCCCATTGTCAACCTCCGACTGGGGCACCGGCGGCTGACCGGCCTCACGCGCCGACTGGGCGACGAACGACAGCGCCATTACCGATGCGCGTGCGAGGTTCTCGCGCGCCGCCTCGTCGGAGATGTCGATTAGCTGGCCGAACCCCCACTCGGGGGCGAGCATCGCCAGCGCCGACTGCACGTTGACGCGGTGGTCGCCGGAGCGCACCGTCAGCATGTGTGGTTCGGCGGGCGGCAGGCCCGGCTTGAAACGGTCGTCTACGAGCAGACCCCACACATGCTCGTAGGGGACCGTGCCGACAAGATCCTCAATGTCGACGCCGCGGTATCGCAGCGATCCGCCGGCCTTGTCGGGCTCGGCTATCTCGGTTGCGAAGGCGACGACGCCCTCGAGGCCTGACTGGACTTCGTCGGAGGGGGGAAAGGGGGGAGGGGCTGGATACGGGAGGCGACTGTGTCGTGACCTCGCTCATGGCGGCTCGCTTTCTGGCTGCTGATGACCGGTTGAGAGTCGATTCCGCTGGATTGCACCGGAATCGACCCGGCTGCCTTATGGGCAGGGTCATATCGTCGCAGGAATCACCCCGGTAGGCTCCCACCGAGTGGGTGGCGCTCCGCCACCGCCGAGCAGGAGGAGTGCCGTGACCGACAGTGACCTGATGTTCGCACCCGCGACCGAGCTGGCCGCGATGGTGCGCGCCGGCGAGATCTCCTCGCGCGAGCTTGTCGAGAGATCGCTGGCGCGCATCGAGCAGCTCAATCCCCAGCTGAACGCGTTTGTGGAGGTTGACGGCGAGCGTGCGCTTGCCACCGCTTCGGAGATCAAGCCAGGCGACCCGCGCCCGTTCGCCGGGGTGCCGATCGCGATCAAGAACAACCGTCCTGTGGCGGGGCTCAAGGCGACGATCGGATGTTCGCTGCTGGCCGATCACATCGCCAGCCACGATTGCAACATTACCCGCCGTTTCAAGGATGCGGGCTTCGTGATCGTGGGCACCACAACCCTGCCCGAGTACGGCATTCTGCCCGTCAGCGAGGCGCGTCTGTTCGGTCCCACGCGCAACCCGTGGGACACCGAGCGTACGCCCGGTGGTTCCTCCGGGGGCGCGGCGGCGGCGGTCGCGTCCGGCATGGTGCCGGTCGCGCACGGCAACGACGGAGGCGGTTCGATCCGCATACCCGCCGCGTGCTGCGGGCTCGTCGGCCTGAAGGTGGCGCGCGGACGCATCTCAGCGGCCCCCGAACGTGGCGAGGCGCCTCTGGACGTTGACGGCGTTCTGACCCGTACGGTCGCGGACACGGCCGCGATCCTCGATGTGCTCGCGGGCTATGAGCTGGGTGACGCCACCTGGGCTCCGCCTCCCAGTGAGCCGTTCGCGTCTTCGGCGAGTCGCGAACCGGGCAAGCTACGGATCGCCGCGACCACGCTCCCGCCCGTGGCGGATGCGGTGGTTGACCCGATCTGTGCGCAGGCGGTCTCCGATGCGGCCGAGCTGTTGCGCTCGCTCGGCCACGAGGTCGAGGAGGTCGATCCTCCGTGGCGGATCGACGGCCTCTCCGAGCTGTTTGGCGCGGTCTTCTCGATCCACATCGCGCTTCAGATCGTCTATTCGGGGATGGTCGCCGGCCGTGAGCCAACCGCCGAGGACATGGAGCCGATGAGCTGGGCGATCCACTCGATGACCCAGAGTTTCAATTCAGTCCAGGGATTCGGGCTGGAAATCCAGCTGCAGGCGCTCACACGCCAACTGGTCGCCTTTCTGGCGCCCTACGATGCGCTGCTGACGCCCGCGCTGGCAGAGCGTCCGCTGCCGCTCGGCTCACTCGACACGGCGGCGCCCGAACCGATGTCCACGTTCTCGCGTTCGGGCCTGTTCACGCCGTTTACGCCGATCTTCAACGCCAGCGGCCAGCCCGGCATCTCGCTGCCGCTCTACGAGGGATCTGACGGTCTGCCGCTCGGCGTGCAGCTCGTCGGACGGCCCGCCGGCGAGGCTGCGCTGCTGGCGCTGGCTGCGCAGGTCGAAGCGGCTGCGCCGTGGGCCGCGCGACGCGCGCCGATCTCCTGAAGACGCGACGGAATTGAGCAACGGCTCATCCACAAAGCACGGTCGCGATTGGCTGTGGATCGACCCCGAGCGCCTGCGCATCAGTGGATCCGTCCCGTGCGACCATGTTTGCCTCCAGCAGCTCCGCCTCGTCCCAGGTGATCGGTGCGCTCGTGCCTATCGTGCGTTCGATTAGACGCAGGGTACGCGACACGAGTGGGGTTGGAATGTGGGAGAGTGGCCGCTCGCGCCCGGCGGCGCGCAGCACCGTGCGGATCATCTCGTCGTAGGTGAGCGTGTCGGGTCCAACCAGCTCGTAGTGCTCGCTCACGGCGCTGCTGTTGTGCCCCCTGCGCAGCGCGGCGATCACGCAATCGGCGACATCCTCGCTCCAGATCGGCTGGCAGACAGCCTTCCCGCTGCCGGACACTGGCATGATCGGCAGTAGCGATAGGCGCTCGAGTAGCGTCAGCCAGCGGTCGCCGGGCGCGTACACGAGCGAGGGGGCTATCACCGTCGAGCGCATGTCCGCCTCCTGCACCGCCTGCTCGGCCAGTGCCTTGGCCCGGAACAGCCGGGCGCGGTGGTGGGTGGAGGCGCCGAGCGCCGAGAAGAACACGAAGTGCTCGACTCCCGCGCGCTGCGCCGCCTCGACCATCCTCCAGGTCGCGATCGCCGCGAGCTCCTCGATCGATCCGCGGGGCTGATCGCGGGTCGAGGCGGCCAGGTGCACCACGGTGTTCACGCCGCGCATCGCGTTGCGGAACGACGGCGGATCGGTGAGGTCGCCTAGCGCGATCTGCACGCGCACGCGCTGCGGTCCCAGGCGTCTGGGATCGCGTACGAGGCAGCGTACGGGCTGGTCTTCGGCGACCAGGCGGCGTAGTAGCGCCGAGCCCACGAGCCCGGTCGCTCCGGTGAGCAACAGCATCGCTTCCAAAGCTAGCGGAGTCCTTGGGCGGGCGGTGCTTGCCGACGCTAGGTGGCTTTTCCCGGCGGTGCGAGTCGCCTCGCTACTATTCGTTGTCCCGTTCCAAGTAGACCTCTAACGATCGAGAAGGAAGCGAATGGCCTACGTAATCGCTGAGCCGTGCATTGGCACGAAGGACAATTCCTGCGTCGAGGTGTGCCCCGTGGATTGCATCCACCCGACGCCCGACGAGCCCGGCTACGACGCGGCTGAGATGCTCTACATCGATCCGGAGGAGTGCATCGACTGCGACGCGTGCGTCGAGGCCTGCCCGGTGGACGCGTGCTTCGCCGAGGATCAGCTGCCCGACGAGTGGCAGAAGTACTCGCAGATCAACGCAGAGTACTTCGCTAACACTAAGTAGCCGCCGGCCCGCCTGGAGGGGCTGTCTCTGGGGGCTGTCTCTGGAGGGAGTGTCTCGAGACGGTCGATGGTCTCTCAAGCCATCGGCAGCGACATGCCCGCGGGCTTGGGACTTGGCGGTGGGGACGGTGTTTCTGCCCGCCCAGCGGGTGTGGCCGCGGCAAGCGGCAGCGTTGGTAGCTCCATCGGAGCCATCGCGATTAGTCCGCGAGCGGCTTGACGAATCGCCTGGGAGGCCGGGTCGTCGGGGTCCTCGATTGCGAGCGGCACGCCGCTGTCGGCGTGCGCGCGCAGCGGCATCGTGAGCGGCACCCGGCCGAGCAGCGGCACGTCGAGCTCGTCGGCCAGCTCCTTACCACCGCCCTCGCCGAAGATCGCGTAGCGCTCACCGTCCGGTGTGGTGAAGCCCGACATGTTCTCGATCACTCCGCAGATCTCAAGCGAAACCTTGTTGGCCATCTCGGCGGCACGGCGTGCCACCTTCTGGGCAGTCGGCTGCGGGGTGGTGACGATCACGAACTGCGCCTGTGGGAGCATCTGGGCGAGCGTCATCGACACGTCGCCGGTGCCGGGCGGCAGGTCGATCAGCAGGTAGTCCAACGCGCCCCATTCGACATCCTGCAGGAATTGGCCGAGCGCCTTATGGAGCATCGGGCCGCGCCACACGACGGCCGCGTCTTCCTCCACGAAGAAGCCGATCGACATGATCTTCACGCCATGGGCCTGCAGCGGCACGATCTTGCGCTGTGGCGAGACGGATGGGCGACCGATCGAAGATCGGCCAGCGCCCAGCCCGTACATGCGCGGGATCGAATAACCCCACACGTCGGCGTCGAGGATGCCCACACGCTTGCCCTCGGCGGTCAGCGAGGCCGCCAGGTTGGCGGTCAGCGTGGACTTGCCCACGCCGCCCTTGCCCGAGCCTATGCACAGCACGTTCGACACTTCCGCCAGCGCGCCCGCCGGCAGGCTTGCGCGACCGAGCTTCTGTTGCAGCGCGCTCTTCTCGCTGTCGCTCAGCACGTCGAAGTACACGTTCACATGCGTGACGCCCTCGAGCGCCGAGACGGCCTGTGCGACCGATGTTTGGAAGTGCCCGCGGATCGGGCAGCCGGCGGTCGTGAGCGACACGGTCACGTTGACCACGCCGTTGTCGGAGATGTCGATCGAGCGCACCATCTCCAGCTCGACGATCGAGCGACGCAGCTCGGGATCGATCACCGCCTCCAGGGACTTGAGTACTTCGTCTCGGTTCATGTCTGCTCGCATTCTGACAAACCGCCGTCGCTCGTCCGGACCGTAGGCATGAGTTGGGCTGCTTGTCCCGAAAAAGTGCCAGCCGGACGATAGGGGGATCGCCCGGCTGGCGAGGGAGGAGAGGGTGCTTCTACTGCCGGCGAGGTATGAGGCCGGCAGACCTTCCCGTTTCCGAGTTCTCCTGTCGGGACGGGGGAAGTTGGGTCCGTTGACGGACCTCGTGCTCAGACGAGGCTCTGGATCCGCTCCTGGACGCGGCTGGCGAGCTCTTCGCTGTCACGTCGGCGCTGGCGCAGCTCGCGCTCGACGCGCCCACGAGTCTGGCGCAGCTCGCGTTCGACGCGCACGCGGGACTTGCGGATCTCGCGCTCGACGCGGCTACGCGCGGTGTTGCCGCGCCGCTCGAACTTGCGCAGCTGCGCGTTCGCCTTCGAAGGGCTCGAGTAGTGCTCGATCGTGTCGTTCACGCGCGTGAGAACCTGTTCGCGCGCGATCAGCACGGCGCCGACGGGAATCAGCACGGCGCGCTCGGCGTAGGAGCTCACGGTGCCGGTCTTCACGGCCTGTGTGGAGCGCTTGGCCGAAGCGTTTGAGTTAGCAGTTGCGGTCGTGCGCTTGGCGGTTTTCGCGCGCGCGGTGCTCTTGGGCGCGGTGGCCCGGCGCGTCTTGGCGCTGCTTGCGGGGGTGGATTCGGCTGCTGGCATTTGAGAGGGGTCTCCTATCGCGGGGGTACACTTGTTCTGGTCGGTACGAGCGTAGCACCGAACACATGTTCCTAACCCGTTCTAGGAAGATCGTTACACGTAAATCTCAAGCGTGGGTGAACACGCTGTAAAGAGCCGCTATGAATCTCTCTCTAGCGTGGGAGGAGCGGAACGTGCGTTCGCGCAAGCCATTGCTGCGGGTGCTCCAGCTCGCTGGAGCTCGGCAGCATCTCGGCTGAGCTCCACGCGACGCTCAGCGCGCCAGGTCCGGCCAGCTCGACCACCTGATCGCAGAAGGAGCGGCCGATCTCGTACTGGCGCAGCTTCATCTCCAGACCCAGCAGCCGCTCGAGAATGCGCCACGGCCATCCCCGCTCGCGTCGGCGACGGTTCATCGCGGCGCGCATGCGCTCGAGCGTGGGCAGCTCATCCGCCCCGACGGCGTCCATCACGTGCTCGGCGTGGCCCTCGATCAGCGACATCGTGGCCTGCATACGCTCCACGAGCGCCCAACGGTCCTCGCCGAGCCCGACGCGCAGCAGCTCGCCGCCGCGAAGGCGCTGCACGAGCGTGCGCAGATCGGAGCTGTCGGGCATCCGCAGCAAGCGACTGAGCCCGACGCTGACCTGCATACCGTCGATCAGTTCGCGCAACAGGTCGCCGAGATGGTCGCGCAGCCATGGCGCTCCGCCGAACTGGACCGCGTGGGTGACCTCATGAATCGCGACCCACGCGGTGAACTGTTCGCGGTCGAGCTTCAGGTTGCGGGCGGCTTGGGCGAGGTTGGGGGCCAGCAGCAGCAGTCGCGGAGGCCGCTCCGGGTCGAGCAGCGCGATGTCGTACTGGCCGAGCACGCGCTGGGAGAGCATCCCTGTGACGGCGCCCACTTGCGCGCCGAGCAGCAGTTGCGTGATCGAGCGCATCGCGGGCGCGAGCGGGCCCGCGCCGTTGCCGAGGCGCTCGGTGAGCGGATCGAGCAGCGGGCGCATCGTCGCGATGTTGGCTTCGATCCAGCGCGGACGGTCCACTAGCTCGATCGGCGGCAGGCGCTCGGGCAGCGCCAGGCCGCTGTAGGCGCTCACGCGCGCGGCGAACCGCTCCGCGAGCGGCTGCACACCATTCGTGTCCGAGGAGAGGTAGGGGCTGCCGCCGGCGAGCAGCTCGCCGACCTGTTGCGCCACGTTCCAGTCGATGCCGTCCATACAGAGAGCCTACGCTCATGCATGGGTGGCACAGGCATAAGCCGTTCCCGCGGGCACCGATACAGGTGATGGAGGGAGCGCGTGGCCGCGTCGATCGCGCCGACAAGCCGTCTGACAGAAGTCCGGCCGGGGGTTCACCCGAGCGCCCACAGCAGCATGTGGGCTGGGACCAGCGTGTAGTTGTCCGCGAACAGCAGCTCGTCCTGAGTGGCGATCACCGCTGAACGTCCAGGATGAGCCTTCGCCACCCCCGCTGCGCTGCGTAGGTCTATTCGGCGTTGGTACTTGACCTCTACCGCGTCGAGCTCGCGACGTGGGCCGGCCACGAAGTCGAGCTCTCCGGCGCGAGCGGTCCGCCACGCGTGCAGCCGGTCTGGCGAGACAAACGATTCGATCAGACGCTTGTAGGGCTCGTAACGGCGGTAGAGTGCTAGGCCGACGGCGTTCTCGACCAGCGCGGGAACATCGGCGTTGAGTCCGGGCGTGAGGTCGAGCGCGATCGTGTGCAGCAGTGGGTCTTCGATCGTTCGCAGGGACCGCGACGGAACTCAGCGGGGTCCCGAGATTGTTATGGACAGGACCACTTGACAACTTGCGTCGCTTGGGTATATAGTGGCTACATGTTCGTATCCCACAAGGGGTGCGGGCGAAACATAAGGTCGGGTTTGGGTTGGCCCCGTGGTTGACGCTAACCGGGTTTCAACGGGGACCTTGGGAGAGGGACCGGGTCACTTCTGAGAGGGAGCTGTATTTCGCGTGGTTTCTATGGGGAATAACGTGCTTGAGAGTCCGTGTGTCACAGACGAGTCCGTAATAGGACGCGTCAGCGTGGCTGACGCGTCTCTCTCTCTCTCTCTCTCTCTGGCCGGGCCGGCTCTCCGCTAGAACGCGGCCGCGCCGCCCGCCGCACCGGTCACCGACACCGGTCCGATCACTCGCGCGCGCTGAGCGCGCTTTCAGCTTCTTGTCGTTCGCTCGCCGCGGGTCTGGTGCCCGTGGTGGTTTTGTGCTGCCCGGGCTCCTCGGGTGGTCGTTTTGTCGATTGCTCGAGGAGGGGATGGGTGTGATGGCTGCTCGCCGGCTCGTGTTGGGTGTGTTGGTGTCCGTGTGCGCGTTGGGTTGTGTGCTTGTAGGCGGCGCGGGTTCGGCTTGGGCCGCGGGCGGGTCGTTCTTGTTCGGTCCGCCGGGTGACGAAGCTGGGCAGCTAAACGGGCGTGGTTCGGCTGGTATGGCTGTGAACAGTGAAACTGGTGACATTTATGTCAGCGATTCAAGCAACAGCCGGATGGAGAAGTTTGGTCGGTCTGGCGAATTTCTGCTGGCTTGGGGCAGTATCGGCTCGGGCGCCGGCGAATTCGACAGCGAAAATGTCGAGGGTGTCGCGGTGGATAACGAAGCTAACGCTTCACGCGGGGACGTGTTCGTGATCGACAGTGGCCATTATCGTGTGCAGGAGTTCAGTCCTGAAGGGAAGTTCCTGCGCATGTTTGGTGGACATGTGAACCGGAACGGCTCGAACGTGTGCGTCTCAAGTGAAGAAGCCGAATGCCAAGCTGGTACGCAAGGGGAAGGCAACGGCGAATTCGAGGCACTCCCCAATGATAGTGCCGATGTCGCGGTGGGTCCTGGTGGGGACGTGTATGTCGGCGATAAGGCGCGTGTGCAGGTCTTCGAACCGTCTGGTGTGTGGAAGGAAAGTATTTCGTTGTCTGCGCTCTCTCACGAAGGGGTGGTCACGGCACTCGCGGTAAACGCGCTGGGCGACGTGTTTGTGAAGGTTGAAGGTGTGCCTGGTGTGCATGGGTTTGAACCAAACGGTCTTGAAATGCTCGCGAAGTTCGACGAAGGCAGCGAAACTGTCGAGTCGATCGCGTTGGGGGCCTCAGGGGATCTGTTCGTCTCCGAGAACAAGGTCGATAAAGGTAACAGCGGAGAACCGTGTGTTTGTGATTTTAAGGAGTACGGCCCTGCCGGGGAACCGCTCGCGAGCTTCGGCGGGCACATTCTTGTTTATATGGCAAGCGGCATGGTGTTCGACGAAGCGCTCAAAGAGCTGTTGACGTATGGCACCGATGATGATTCATCGGAAGAATACGGTCATTATGGTGTGTGGGGGTTTGTGGTGCCTCCGCCTGGCCCGGTGGTCGAGGCCGGTAGTGAGAAGGTGACGGCGGAACCGCGTGGCGCCGCGCTCTTTGAAGGACTGGTCGATCCTGAGGGCCACGCTACTGAAGTCAGCTTTGAATATGTCGATGAAGCTGATTTCAAAGCCAGTGGCTATGCGAGCGCGACGAGCACTGCGCCGGTGCTGTTGGCAGGGTCGGGTTTCGGTGAAGAACAGGTGCAAGTCGCTTTGCCGCAGAAGACACTGGCTCCGGGCGTGACTTATCACTGGCGGATCGTGGCTCATAATGCGTCGGGCTCCAATCCGGGTGAAGATCAGAGCTTTGAAGAGATACCGCCGGCGTATGTGGAAGGCCCGTGGGCGACGAGCGTGACGGCGACGAGCGTGACGCTATCGGCGAACATCGACCCGATCGGGGCGAACACCACATACCGTCTGGAATACGGTACTAGCAGCTCCTACGGGCATGTCCTGGCTGGGAGTGTGGGCGAAGGCACGGGTTATGTGGGGGTCAACTATCACGTCCAGGGTCTGGAACCAAACACGATCTATCATTATCGTGTCGTGAGCGAGAGCGAAGTCGGGGTTACCGAAAGCACCGACCATACGTTCACGACACAGCTTGGGGGCAGCGCGCTCACGTTGCCCGACGGGCGTGCATGGGAACTGGTGTCCCCGCCTGACAAAGGCGGCGCGCTGATCGAAGCCATAGAACAGTCGCAGGCTGCGAGCGACGGCAGCGGCGTCGTGTACACGGCATCCGAACCGTTGGGGGAAGGAATCGTCGGTCACGTTGGAAACACCGCGAACACCAGTATCTCCGGCGCGACGGTGCTCTCGAGGCGAGGCGCGGACGGTTGGCGTACGCACGACATCTCGCCCGCGCAGACACTCTTGCCGGAAGGGCAAAACGCGTTCCTGCTGTTCGGCGCAGCGGAAGCGTACACGAGCTTCAGCCCGGATCTTTCGCTCGGTTTGCTGGAACCGCGCTTCGGCCTCGGCCACACGCAACAGTCCAAAGAAGCCACGGAACCGACGCTCTATATGCGCAACAATACTAGCGAAACGTACGCGCCGCTCGTCACGGCGGCGAACGTGCCGTCCGGCACAAAATGGGCCCCGAACGCGTACGTCAACACTTGGGAAAGTATGTCGTTTGAGGCGGCGACCCCCGATCTAAGTCACATCCTGTTCACCGACTGGGCGCCGTTGACTCCGGAAGCCCTGACTGAACAAGAGGGAAATTTCGACACTTGGAGACAGAATCTGTACGAGTGGAGTGGGGGGAAGCTTCAGCTTGTGAACATCCTGCCTGACGGCAAAACGCAGCCTGGAGCGTCGTTTGGTACCGGCGCAGAAGGCGGTTACGGCTATCCCAATCCCTGGGCAATGTCGAGCGATGGGCGATGGATTGTGTTCAGGTACAACCAAATAAATGATGGCATTTCGTATGTGCGTGACATGGTCGAACACAAGACTGTGCCATTCGGCCGCCCGGACGGAAAAGCGAGATTCCAGACGATGAGTAGAGACGGTTCGAAGCTCTTCTACATCGAACCGGAAAGCGGCTCCAAAACGCAGGGAGAACAGGAAGGCGAGCTTTACATGCTCGATCCGGCGACGGGAGCTACTACTGACCTCACCGCTAAACACCTGGACGGTGAACGCAGCGCGGCTGTGCAGAACATGGTGATGGGCGCCAGCGAAGATGGCTCGTACGTCTACTTTGTCGCCAGGGGCGTGCTCGCGAGTGGTGCGACGCGTGGCCAAGACAATCTCTACCTGCTGCACTATAACGGCAGCGAATGGACCACCACGTTCGTCGCTACGCTCTCCGGCGAAGATGAAAAAGACTGGGACAACTCTAGCGGGGCTAGTGGTAGTGAAATCGATAAGATCACTTCGCGGGTAGCGCCGGATGGACGCTATGTGACCTTCATGTCGGACCGGCCGCTGACGGGCTATGACAATCGCGACGCACGGAGCGGGCAGCCCGACGAGGAGGTCTATTTGTATGACGCCGAAGCGAAGCGTCTGGTGTGCGCTTCGTGTAACCCGTCGGGTGCGCGTCCGGTCGGGGTGTTCGATAGCCCTGGAAACACTGGGTCGGGAGAACTATTGATGGATCAGAGTGGCGCGTGGGCTCGCGAAGCTCCCTCCTCGAACCATTGGCTGGCGGGCGTGATCGCGCCGGACTGGCAGACCTACGGGGAGACCGCGACTCATCGTGCGGATTATCTTTCAAACAGCGGACGCTTGTTCTTCAACAGTAGCGACGCGCTCGTGCCTCAGGACACGAATGGGCTCGCGGACGTGTACGAGTACGAGCCGCCCGGTGTTGGGGACTGCACGAGCTCCAGCGCGACGTTCAGCGAACGCTCTGGCGGCTGCGTCAGCCTGGTCTCCTCAGGACAGTCATCTTCGGAATCGACGTTCCTCGACGCGAGCGAAAGCGGTGATGACGTGTTCTTTATTACGGCCGCGAAACTAGTCGGCGAAGACTACGATACTGCCAACGACGTGTATGACGCTCACGTGTGCACGACGGCGCTGCCGTGCCGAACCGAACCTGTTTCGCCGCCTGCCTGCACGTCGGGCGACTCATGTAAGGCGGCGCCGTCTCCGCAACCGGAGATCTTTGGTCCGGCTCCGAGTGCGACGTTCAACGGTGCGGGTAATGTCCTCGCCTCGCCGCCGTCGGCGTCCGCTGTCAAGCCGCGGTCGTTGACGCGAGCCCAGAAGCTCTCTGCTGCGTTGAAGGCGTGCCGTAAGAAGGGGCGAAGGAAACGGGTCGCGTGCGAACGGCAGGCCAGGAAGCGCTACGGCGCCAAGCAGTCTCGCAATGCAAAGGCGATCAAGAAGGGTAACGGGTGATGATCGTGAGCTCAATCAAGAAACATCTGTTGCTCGCAACGCTTGCCGCGCTGGCGTTGTCGGTGCTGGCCGGGACCGGTCAGGCCGCGGCGGCGCAACCGTGGTGGCACTTGGCGACTATATCGGCGCCGGCGGCGCCGGACAGCACTGAAGCGAGGATCGATGTGATAGCCGCCAACCTGGGCGACGCAACGACTTCGGGGACCTTGGCCGAACACGCGCAAGAAGCGCTCCTCACAGGGGAAGCCAAAGGCTGGGTCACCGTTGTCGACAAGCTCCCGCCAGGAGTGACGGTGATTAGGGCGCACGGATCCGGTGGAGGCCAATTGTTCAATGCTTACACCGAGGAACAGACTGAAGAACTTTTCCAGGAGTTCGAAACTCTTGGCTTCAAACCACCGAAGCTCTGCTCGGTCACTGGGCAGACTGTTGAATGCAAGTATATTGCACCTGTTCGACCGTATGAACAGGTCATGCTTGAGATCACGGCGAACGTCGCCGCGGGCTCCGGGCGCGGCCTGAACGAAGTCAGCGTTTCCGGTGGCGGTACGCCGGCGGCCAGCTCGCGGCGTCCGCTCGCGGTGGAAGCGCCGGCGCCACCGTTCGGGCTGCAGAGCTACGAAGTGACCCCGGAAGAAGAGAACGGCATCCCTGACACGCAGGCGGGGTCTCACCCATTCCAGTTGACCACGACGCTGATCGCGAATAGCCAGGCCGTAAAGATAGTGGAAGAAGCGAAAGTGACGGACCAGATCTGGAGTCCCCAAGTGCAGCCGCTGGCCTTTACAAAGGATCTGCGCTTCACGTTGCCGCCGGGCTTGGTAGGCAATCCAACGCCGCTGCCGAAGTGCAGCGTGCACTTGTTCCTGCAGTTCTTTACCAGCAAAGGACAGGTGCATTGTCCTGACAACACGGTTGTGGGCGTCTCGACGCCGATCACGACCACTTTTCAGGGCAACGGGTCCGAACCGCGTGCGCTCAGCTTCCCGGTGTACATGCTCGAACCGTCGGTGGGCGAGCCGGCAAAGTTCGGTTTCCCGACGCCGATCGGGCCGGTCATTCTCGACACGTCCGTGCGTACGGGCGGCGGCTACGGCGTCGTGGTGACCGTGTCCAACATTACGGAGGAGCTCGCGTTCGTCGGTGACATACTCACGTTTTGGGGTGTGCCGGCCGACCCGCGACACGACAACTCGCGTGACATGTCCTGTCTGGTCGCTTATGAATCAGCCCGATCTGGTGGACCTGAAACAACGTGTCCGGTCAAAGAAAAACCGCAGCCGCTGATCGTCATGCCGACGTCGTGCACGGGCCCGTTGCATACGACGGTCGAAGCCGACTCGTGGGCCGATATGGGTCAGTTCACCGGCCTTGAATACGGGTTTCAGAACAGCACAGGCGAACCGTTGGAACAGGACGGCTGCAACCAGTTGAACTTTGAACCGTCGATCAAGGTCGCCCCCGACGGACAACAGGGGAGCACCCCGACGGGTTTGACCGTTGACGTGCATGTCCCGCAGGAAGCGAGCCTGGACCCGACCGGTCTGGCCGAGTCCGCCGTGAAGAACACGACGGTTACGCTGCCCGCCGGTGTGGCCATCAATCCCGCGGGCGCGGACGGCCTCTCGGCGTGCGGTTTGAGCGAAGTTGGTCTGGAAAGCCCGGCCGAACAAACGTGTCCTGAATCCTCGAAGATCGGGACGGTCGAAGTCCGTACACCGTTGTTGCCGAACCCATTGGTCGGTGCGGCGTACTTGGCGCAGCAGGAAGCAAACCCGTTCGGATCGCTGATCGCTATGTACATCGTGGTGTATGACCCCGTATCGGGCGTGCGCGTCAAGATCCCCGGCGAAGTCAAACCAGACCCGGTGACCGGACAGCTCGTCTCGACTTTTGATGACACACCGCAACTACCGTTTGAAGATCTGAGCCTACATTTCTTCGGGGGATCCAGGGCACCGTTGGGCACCCCGGCGTTGTGTGGTGGTTATACGACGACGGCGTCTATCACTCCGTGGTCTGGGAATGCTGCGGTGGCCTCCTCTTCAGAATTCGATATTACGAGTGGTCCCAACAGTGCTCCGTGTAGCGATCCGTTGCCGTTTGATCCGTCGTTGACGACGGGCAGTCTGAATATTCAGGCTGGTGCGTTCACGCCGTTCACGATGACGATGTCTAGGGAAGACGGCAACCAGAACCTGGACGGGATCCAGCTGAAGATGCCCCCCGGCTTGTTGGGGACCCTCTCTTCAGTCAAGTTGTGCGGGGAAGCACAAGCTGATGCTGGCACGTGCGGTCCTGAAAGCCTGATCGGTGAAACAACGGTCAGCGTCGGATTGGGAGGCAACCCTTATACCGTGAAGGGCGGCAGGGTGTATATCACCGGTCCGTACGAGGGTGCGCCGTATGGTTTGTCGATCGTGAACCCCGCGAAGGCGGGCCCGTTCAACTTGGGGCAAGTGATCGTGAGGGCGAAGATCGAAGTGAACCCTGAAGATGCGGCGTTGACGATCACGAGCGATGCGACGGGTCCGTATGAGATCCCGCAGATCATCGATGGGATCCCCTTGCAGATCAAGCACGTGAACGTCTCGATCAATAGAGAAGACTTCACGTTCAACCCGACCAACTGCGCTCCAACAGAAATCGGCGGTAGCTTGACCAGCAGCCAAGGAGCTGTATCGGTGCTGCATGTTCCGTTCCAGGTCACCAATTGTGCGACATTGGCGTTCAAACCGATCTTCTCGGTCTCCACCAACGGGAAAACCTCGCGTGCTAACGGCGCGAGCTTGAGCGTGAAGCTGACCTATCCCAAAGCGGCGTTCGGTACCCAGGCGAACATTGGGAAGGTCAAGGTAGACCTACCAAAGCAACTACCCTCAAGGTTGACGACCCTGCAGAAGGCGTGTCCCGCGAGCGTGTTTGAAGCTAACCCCGCGACATGCCCGCCCGATTCGAGGATCGGTAGCGCCACAGCAACGACTCCGGTATTGCCGGTGTATTTGGAAGGCCCGGCGTATTTCGTGTCGCATGGTGGCGCGAAGTTCCCCGAACTGATCGTCGCGCTGTCCGGTGAGGGCGTGACCGTGTATTTGCACGGGGAAACGTTCATCAATAAAGCCGGGATCACGAGCAGCACGTTCAGAACGATCCCTGATGTGCCGATCGGCACGTTCGAGTTGAAGCTCCCCCAAGGCCCCGACAGCGCACTCGCGGCCAACGGCAACCTGTGTGCCAGCAAGCTGATCATGCCCACATCGTTCGTCGCGGCCAACGGCATGAGCATCAAACAGTCCACGTCGATCACAGCGACCGGGTGCCCAAAGAAGAAGACCAAGAAAACGAAGAAGGCAAAGAAACTCAACAAGAGCAGGCCCAAACAGAAGGGCGCGAGGAAATAGAGGGGATCGTGTGCGCGCATTGATCGGTTTGTGGACGGGCACGATCCCCACTAGGCGAGCTAGGCATGGGTGGGCGGGGTGTTTGAGCTGATGTCCGTAACACGTAGGGATCCTGTCGGTGAGAGCGATCCTGTTGGTGAGGTCGCTGTTGGGCGGTCTGGGCGTGGGCGTGATGGTGTGGCTCGTGATCAGGTCTCCGGTATCCAGCGCGCGCGGATGCTGGCTGCGATGGGTGAGCTGATCGCCGAGCGTGGCGCGGGGAACGTCACGGTCGCGCATGTGGTGGAGCGTGCGGGTGTCTCGCGGCGCACGTTCTATGAGATCTTCGAGGATCGCGAGGACTGTTTCCTGGCCGCGTTTGATGAGGGGATCGCGCGCGCACGCCGCTACGTACTGGAGGCGTATGACCCCACCGCGAAATGGGAGCTTCAGGTCCGGAGGACCCTCACCGCCCTGTTGGAGTTCCTCGACACTGAACGTGATACGGGCCGACTGCTGATCGTCGGGTCGCTCGGTGCTGGTGTTGGTGCGCTTGAGCGCCGCAAGCGTGTGCTCGCGCACATGATCGCTGTGATAGACCAGGGACGCGACCAGTCCAGGACCGATCAGCAACCACCGCCATTGACAGCCGAGGGTGTCGTGGGGGGAGTGCTGTCTGTGTTGCACGCCCGGCTCGCTGAGGAGCACCCAGACGGACAGCTCCTGCAGCTGACGGGAGCGCTGATGAGCATGATCGTGCTGCCCTATCTCGGGGCCTCAGCGGCCCGCAAGGAGCTCACGAAGCCCCTCCCAAAACCATCGGCACACGCGCACACTGCTGATCGCGACCCCAACCCGCTGATGCAGCTACAAACAAGGCTGACCTACCGTACCGTGCGTGTACTGATCGCGATCGCCTCTCATCCTGGCTCCTCTAACCGCCTGATCGCCGACACCGCCGAAGTCACAGACCAGGGCCAAATGTCAAAGCTGCTCGCCCGCCTACAGCACATCGGCCTGATCGAAAACAACGGTGCCGGCCCCACCCGCGGCGAACCAAACGCATGGACACTCACCCACAAGGGCTGGCGCGTCCAAAACGCGATCACCGAACAAACAACACACAACTAAACACCACAAACTACTCGCATGACCGCGGCGATCTGGGACCGCTCGGAGTGCGCGCGCTCGTATGCTTGGGCGGTGAGCGCCTCTCGAATCGAGTTCTTCGAGCGGGCGGGCGCGCGCGACGTGCTGGCGTGGGCGCGCCTGCTGAGCGATCCCGCTGACTCCGCGGCGGTGGTGCGCGCGCTTGGACGGCCCCCGATCGAGCTGCGCCAGGTGGACATCGCGCGCGTCGTAAAGGTTGCGCGCAAGGGCAAACTCGACCTGCTGGCTGCGCTTGGACCCGCCGTGGAGTCGCCTGGGTTGCCGCCCGAGGCGCGTGAGCGGATCGAGCGTTTCCAAGCGCTGCACCGCGAAGCGGCGTCCGCGTTCGAGCAGTTGCGCGCACATCTGCGCGTCAGCCCGCGCGAGTTGGTTGCCGAGCTGACCGCTGCCTCGGAGGCGAGGCTGCTCGCCGGGGAGACGATCTCGCAGACGCGGGCACAGACACTCCAGGCGACGGTCGAGCTGATGCGCGAGGAGCTGCTCGGTGGCGCCACGCGAATCGCTGGTCGCTTGGGGGAGCTGCGCTTGGACACCGACCTCGACATCTCCCACGGTGTGGTGCGCTACCTGGAGTTCGTCAAGCTCGCCGCGCTGAAGGATCGTCCCGAGGGTCAGAGCGTCGCGGAGGCGCTGGCGGACATCAACCAACGCTTGCTCGCCGCCTGCACGCCGCTGCAGCGCGAGATCTTCCAAACCTCGACGCTGGACGAGACGCTGCTCGCCATTGAGCGCGGTGGATCAGGGATGAGCCCCACCGAGAGCGAGGGGACCGAGGGTGGGCGCGACAGCGCGCGCACGGTTGGGGCGGCGTCCGCGCAGAGCCCGTTCGCGCGGCGCGAGGAACCCTCGCTGCAAGCGTTCCTGCCGCGGCGCGGCGACGGCCTCGTGCTGTCGGCCTCGGACATCGACACATACCGCGGCTGTCCGTTGCGCTACAAGTTCGCGCGCGTCCTGAAGATCCCCTCCGAGCAGACGTTGCATCAGCGCTTCGGAATCGCGGTTCACCAGGTGTTGGAGCGCTACCACGCCGCCGAGCACACGACGCTGCCCCAGATGATGGAGCTGTTCGAGGCGTGCTGGCGGCGCGGCGGCTTCGGCGATAGCGACAAGGAGCGCGAACTGCACTCAAAGGCGCGCGCGGCGCTGGTGCTCTACCACCAGCACCTGGAGGCCCACGAGGCCGAGCCGGTGTGGTTCGAGCGCTCGTTTGCCTTCAAGCTCGGCCCCCACCATTTGCGCGGGCGCGTCGACCGCGTCGACAAGCTGCCCGACGGGGCGTACGAGCTGATCGACTACAAGACATCGCGCCCGAAGACGGCCGCGCAGCTCACCGACGACGTGCAGCTGTCGCTGTACGCGCTCGGCGCGCGCGAGTCGTGGGAGCTGCAGGCCGAGCGCCTGGCCTACTACTACGTGCTCGATGACCTGAAGGTGCCGGTCCCGTCCGCCGAGATGGACCCTGACTGGATTGCCACGGTCGTAGCGGACGTCGGCGAGGCGATCATGGCACAGCGGTTTGAGCCGACACCCGCGCCGGCGGTCTGTGGCCTGTGCGACTACCGAATCGCCTGCCCGGCCTGGGAGCGGTAGGAGCTGGAAGTCCGGCTGGGGTTCACCCGAGCGCCCACAGCAGCATGTGGACGACCGCAACGGAGCTCCGCGCGCGGGGGTCCCGGGACGGGCTATCAGGGACGGGCTATCAACATCACCACTTGACAACTTGCGCTGCTTGGGTATATAGTGGCTACATGTTCGTATCCCACAAGGGTGCGGGCGAAACATAAGGTCGGGTTTGGGTTGGCCCCGTGGTTGACGCTAACCGGTTTCAACGGGGACCTTGGGAGAGGGACCGGGTCACTTCTGAGAGGGAGCTGTATTTCGCGTGGTTTCTATAGGGAATAACGTGCTTGAGAGTCCGTGTGTCACAGACGGGTCCGTAATAGGACGCGTCAGCGTGGCTGACGCGTCTCTCTCTCTCTCTCTCTCTCTGGGACCCGAGCGCTAGGCTCTTCTGTCCGGCCTGTCGGCCGGCTGGGATCCCTGTAGGGGGGTCTGGGGAGTGCTGCGCAGCTGGATCTCACGGTTGTGGCGCAAGGTCGCGGTTCGCCGGGTTTAGGGCCGGGTTTGGTTTCTCGCGCGTAGTAGGCGCTTCGGCGGCTTCTGCGCATAGAGCTTCTTGTTTTGCCATCGCGGGTCGTGTGCCTGTGGTGGTTTTGTGCTGCCCGGGCTCCTCGGGTGGTCGTTTGGTCGATCCTTCGAGGAGGGGATGGGTGTGATGGCTACTCGCCGGTTCGTGTTGAGTGTCTTGGTGTCCGTGTGCGTGTTGGGTTCTGTGCTTGTGGGTGGTACGGGTTCTGCTTGGGCTGCGGGCGGGTCGTTCTTGTTCGGTCCGATCGGTAAAGAAGCGGGACAGATCTTTAGTGCTGTTGGTATGGCGGTCGATCAGCAGAGCGGTGACGTGTATGTCAGTGATCCGTTCAATCAGCGGATTGATGAGTTTGATGGGTCGGGGGAGTTCGTGCGTGCTTGGGGTTGGGGTGTGATCCCTCCAGGCGAAGGAGCCAACACAAAAAATGAATTTCAAGGGAAAGCCAACGAATTTCAGGTTTGTACGAACGCGACCGGATGTGGTGAAGGTATCGCTGGGTCTGGTGTGGGCCAGTTCGCTACTCAAACCGTTGGTGGTGTTGCGGTGGATAATGAACCGGGTGCGTTTCATGGTGACGTGTACGTGCAGGACGGTTTCAATCATCGTGTGCAAGTGTTTGATTCGGAAGGAAAGTTTTTGCGCATGTTTGGTCGGCATGTGAACAAGAATGGCTCAGACGTGTGTGATGCGAGTGAAGCGGCGCAATGCCAAAAGGGTACGGAAGGTGTAGGTGACGGCGAATTCGAGTGGGAATATAAGTCGATTATCGCGGTTGGTCCTGGTGGGAATGTGTATGTGGGTGATAAGGCGCGTGTGCAGGTGTTTGAACCTTCTGGTGTGTGGAAGGAAAACATTTCGTTGTCTGTCCTTTCAACTGAAGGTACGGTTACGGCTTTGGCGGTTAATGCTGTGGGTGACGTTTTCGTGAAGGTGAAGGGTGTGCTTGGTGTGCACGGGTTTGAACCTGATGGGGTAGAAATGCTCACGCAGTTCGATCAGGATGGTGGAGCGATCGGATCCCTCGTGGTGGATTCTGCGGGTGATCTCTTTATCGCCGAAAAAGAAGGCGAAGCCATCGGCGGCGAAAAGTTCGTGCCGTGCAATAAATGCGCATTCTTGGAGTACAGTCCTTCCGGGGTTGAGCTTGAGAATTTTGGTGGGGGAGTACTGGCGACTTCGTCGTCCGCGATGGTCTTCGATGAAACGCTCGGGGAGATGTTGGAGTATGGGGATAATGATTACGAGGAGAGTGGGTACGGTCTGGTTGAAAGTGGTTTTGGTGTGTTCGCGTTTCCGGTGCCGTCGCCGGGTCCGTTGGTGGAGTCTGGTAGCGAGAAGTCGGCACCGGAACCGCGTGGTGCTGTGATGCTTGAAGCGTTGGTGAATCCTGAGGGTTCATCGACTGAAGTAAAGTTTGAATATGTCGATAAAACGGATTTCAATGCGAGTGGGTATGCGGATGCTGTGAGTACGACCCCGGCAGTGTTGGGCGAAACGGGTTTTAACGATGAACATGTGGAAGTTCGTTTGCCTGAAGGAACATTGGTGGCGGGTGGCTCTTATCATTGGCGTGTTGTGGCTCATAGTTCGGTGGGTACAAATCCCGGTCTCGATCAAAGTTTTGAAGAGATACCGGCGGCTGAGATTGAAGGTCCGTGGGCGACGAGCGTGACTTCTTCGAGCGTGACTTTGGGAGCGAGGGTCGATCCGTTGGGTGTGTTGACGAGCTACCGGTTGGAATATGGTAGTAGTACCGGTTATGGTCACGTGTTCTCGGGTAACGTGGGTGATGGTAATGGTTATGTGACGATTGGCTATCACGTCCAGGAATTGGAACCGGGGGTGGTTTATCATTATCGTCTCGTCAGCGAAAACGCTGTTGGGATGATCGTGGGTACTGATCGTACGTTTACGACACAGACGGCTACTGGAGAGTTGAGGTTGCCTGACGGGCGTGCGTGGGAACTTGTTTCGCCGCCTGATAAAGGTGGTGCGTTGATTGAAAGTATCGAGCAGTCTCAGGCCGCGAGCGATGGTGGTGCGATCGTGTATTCGGCGAGCGAACCGTTGGGGGAAGTGGTAGTCGGTCATGAGAGCAACCCCGGTACGCCTACGGCGAGCGCGACGGTGATCTCTAGTCGTGGTGTTGGTGGTTGGCGGACGCGTGATATTTCTCCAAAACAGACGCTTCTGCCGGAAGGGCAGACGCAGACCAATTTGACTGGTGGCGCGGAAGCGTTTATGACTTTCACGCCTGACTTGTCGCTGGGTGTCCTTGAACCACGGGACAGTCTAGCTCCTGCGCGGCAGTCATCAGATGCGAGCGAACCGACGCTCTATGTCCGCGATAACACGAATGAAACGTATGAGCCGCTCGTCACGGACGCTAACGTGCCACCTGGTACCAAATGGTATAATCCGGCGGTAGTCAAAGAATACATGGAATTCGATGCGGCCACCCCCGATCTGAGCCATATAGTTTTTGGTGACAGGTACGCGCTCACCCCTGAAGCAATTACTGGCTCATCCATTGAAGGGAATCTTTATGAGTGGAGTGGGGGTCAGCTTCAGCTCGTAAATATCATTCCTAATGAAAGTAGCGGCCGCGAAGAACCAGTACCCGGAGCGGCGTTCGGTACGAACCTGACTGAGTCGGGAGGGGTAGGGGCTGCGAATCCGTGGGCCATGTCTGCTGATGGGCGCTGGATAGTGTTCCGTTATGGCGAGATAGCCGAGCTAGGAGGGGGTTCTTTTGATTGGTATGTGCGTGACATGGTGGGGCATAGGACGGTCGCGTTTGGCCGTCCCAAAGGGAAAACTCTCTTTGAGACGATGAGTAGGGATGGATCGAAGTTGTTTTATCTCGAACCGGAAGGTGAATACCAGCAGAATGAAGGTGAATTGTATGTGTTGGATCCGGCGAATGGTGTAAAGACGGATCTTACGGCTGATCATTTGGACGGTGAACGTAGCGCTGGTGTGCAGAACATGTTGGTTGGTAGTAGTGAAGATGGGTCTTTTGTGTATTTTGTCGCTAAGGGTGTGCTTGGGAGTGGTGCTGTGGAGGGTGGGGATAATCTGTATGTGATGCGAGAGGATGGGAGTGAATGGAAGACGACGTTTATCGCGACGCTCTCGAATAATGATGAAAAAGATTGGTCGGTAGGCGAGGATGATTTTCATCAGGTGGAAGAGATCACGTCGCGGGTGACGCCGGATGGGCGTTATGTGACGTTCATGTCGGATAAGTCATTGACTGGTTATGACAATGTTGATGCTGTTAGTGGTCAGCCTGACGAGGAGGTGTATTTGTATGATGCTGAAACGGATCGTTTGGTGTGCGCGTCGTGTAATCCGAGTGGGGCGCGCCCAGTCGGCGTGGATGACGTACGCGTAACAAAAAATGTGTTGATGGATCAGAGTGGCGCGTGGTCTGGGCACGAAGAAGCTGGGTATGAAGGTCTTGGTCATTGGTTGGCTGCGAGTATCGCACCGGATTGGCATGTGAATTGGTATGCGGCGACGCATCGTGTGAACTATCTTTCTGATGAAGGTAGGTTGTTTTTCAACAGTAGTGATGCGCTTGTACCGCAGGATACGAACGGGCTCGCGGACGTGTATGAGTATGAGCCACCGGGGGTGGGTGATTGTACGAGTACGAGTACGACGTTCAGCGAACGCTCTGGTGGTTGTGTCAGCCTGATCAGCTCTGGACAGTCATCTTCAGAATCGACTTTCCTAGAAGCAAGCGAATCCGGTGATGACGTGTTCTTTATCACCGCCGCGAAACTCGTCGGTGAAGATTACGATAACGTCAATGACGTGTATGACGCGCACGTTTGTTCGGTGAGCGTGGGGTGTCCCGCGGTGTCTGTTTCGCCGCCGCCGTGCACGTCGGGAGATTCGTGTAAGGCGGCGCCCTCGCCGCAACCCGCGATCTTTGGTCCCGCTCCGAGCGCGACGTTCGACGGTACCGGCAACGTGACCAACTCGTCTCCTGGGGTGGGTGTGAAACCGAAGTCGTTGACCAATGCACAGAAGCTAGCCGGCGCATTGAAAGTGTGCCGTAAGAAGCGACCAGGGAAGAAGCGCTCAGTATGCGAAGCGCGGGCCAGGAAGCGCTATCCAGTCAAACGCTCTAAAGCTAAGGTGACACGGAAGGGTGCCAGGTGATCATCGTGAGGTCCATCGGTAAACATGTGTTGATCGCCGTCACCGCCCTATTTGTGCTCATGGTGTGCTGTACAGGGCAGGCCGTAGCGGCCGAGCCGTGGTGGCACCTCTCTACGATCTCATCACCGCCAGCCGCGAATAGTAATGAAGCAAAGATTGACGTTATCATCGCGAACGTCGGCGACGCGAGGACCATCGGAACAAAGAGAGAACACTTGCGGGAAGCGCTCCTAAACGACGAAACCAACGGTTTTGTGAGTATCACCGACAAGCTACCGCCCGGTGTGACAGTCAACGAAGTGCACCAAGGCGGCGGAGGACAATCGCTAGTCGGTGTATCCGGAGAGGAAGAATTTGAAACGGAACTAAAAGGACTTGAAGGATTGACCGGGCTGAAAGGGCCTAAACTATGTTCTGTTTCTGAGGAGACGGTGGAATGTAAGTATGGGCAGCAGGTGTGGCCTTATGAACAGATCATCCTTGAGCTGAAGGTCAAGGTCGCTCCAGGTGCTGGTCATGGCGTGAACCAAGTCAGTGTGTCTGGCGGTGGCGCTCCACCGGCCGGTTCGCGGCTGGCTCTCGCGCTGGAAGGAGCTCCGTCTTATGGGGTGCAGAGCTATGAAGTTACACCCGAAGAAGAAGGCGGTCTACCAAACACGCAGGCGGGTTCCCACCCGTATCAATTGACCACGACACTGATGTTCAACACGCAGGCTGTGCGGATCCCAAGCTTCGAAAATGAAGCAGCCGAAAACTTTGAATACACCAAGAAGTACAGTCCTGAAGTGCAACCGGTCGCGCTCGCGAAGGACTTGCGTTTCAATCTGCCTCCTGGACTGATCGGTAATCCGACACCGCTACCAAAGTGCAATGTTCACGTGTTCCTATCGTTCTTTTCTAGCGGTGGCAAGGAATTCTGTCCGGATAACACGGTTGTGGGTGTAGCGACACCGATCACGGATAGTTTCCACGAACGCGGGACCAGCCCACTAGCGACGAGCTACCCACTATACATTCTTGAACCATCGGTAGGTGAGCCGGCGAAGCTTGGGTTCTACACCGCTATCGGACCTGTGATCCTCGACACTTACGTGCGGACAGGAGGAGACTACGGCGTCGTGGTGAGCGTGTCGAATATCACTCAGGCTGTCGCTTTCATCGGGAACATCGTGACGTTGTGGGGAATACCGGCCGACCCGAGCCATAACAGTGCGCGTAACCTCCAGTGCCTGCTCTCGGTCGAAAAAAGCACTGAACCGGGGGAAGAACCCGAAGCGTCGTGTCCGGTCAACGAAAAGCCGCAACCGTTCGTGATCATGCCAACATCGTGCGCGGGACCACTACACACCACCGTCGAAACTGACTCATGGAGTGATATCGGACAGTTCACCGAACCATTCCAATACACTTTCCAGAACGACACAGGCGAACCGATCGGGACCGACGGGTGTAACCGCTTGAACTTCGAACCATCGATCAAGGTCGCTCCCGACGGACAACAAGCAAGCACCCCCACAGGACTAACAGTCGATGTGCATGTCCCCCAGGAAGCGAGTTTGAACCCGACCGGACTGGCGGAGGCAGCCGTGAAGAACACGCAAGTCACGCTACCCGCGGGAGTCGCGATCAATCCCGCCGGCGCCGACGGTCTATCGGCATGTTCCCAGAGCGAGGTCGCGCTAGGGAGCGCGAGCGAACAATCATGCCCCGAATCCTCAAAGATCGGGACCGTCGAAATCAAAACGCCGTTGCTGCCGAATGCGCTGACAGGCGCAGCATACCTAGCTGAACAGGACACGAACCCGTTCGGTTCGTTGATCGCGATGTACATCGTCGTGTATGACCCGGTGTCGGGCGTGCGCGTAAAGGTCGCCGGCGAAGTCAAACCAAACCCGGTCACCGGACAGCTCGTCTCCACGTTCGATAACACCCCGGAGGTACCGTTTGAAGATCTGAGCCTACATTTCTTCGGGGGATCCAGGGCACCATTGGGCACCCCGGCGTTGTGTGGTGGTTATACGACGACGGCGTCTATCGCACCGTGGTCTGGGAATGCTGCGGTGGCTTCCTCCTCGGAGTTCGATATTACGAGTGGTCCTAATGGTGCTCCGTGTAGTGACCCGTTGCCGTTTGATCCGTCGTTGACGACGGGCAGCCTGAATATTCAGGCTGGTGCGTTTACGCCGTTCACGATGACGATGAGCCGCGAAGATGGCAACCAGAACCTCGACGCGATCCAGCTGAAGATGCCCCCGGGTCTGCTTGGGACGCTATCGTCGATAAAGTTGTGTGGGGAAGCCGAAGGCAACGCTGGAACGTGTGGTCCTGAAAGCCTGATCGGTGAAACAACGGTCAGCGTTGGATTGGGAGGCAACCCTTACACCGTGAAGGGCGGCAGGGTGTACATCACCGGCCCGTACGAGGGCGCGCCATATGGCCTGTCGATCGTGAACCCCGCGAAGGCCGGCCCATTCAACCTCGGACAAGTGATCGTCAGAGCGAAGATCGAAGTGAACCCCGAAAACGCGGCACTCACGATCACTAGCGATACGAGTGGTCCGTACGCGATACCGCAGATCCTTGATGGTATCCCGTTGCAGATCAAGCACGTGAACGTATCGATCGATAGAGAAGACTTCACGTTCAACCCGACCAACTGTGCTCCGACAGAAATCGGCGGTAGCTTGACCAGCAGCCAAGGAGCTGTATCGGTGCTGCATGTTCCGTTCCAGGTCACCAATTGTGCGACATTGGGGTTCAAACCGATCTTCTCGGTCTCTACGAACGGGAAAACCTCGCGTGCTAACGGCGCGAGCTTGAGCGTGAAGCTCACCTATCCCAAAGCGGCGTTCGGTACCCAGGCGAACATTGGGAAGGTCAAGGTCGATCTACCCAAGCAGTTGCCGTCGCGCTTGACGACCCTGCAGAAGGCGTGTCCCGCGAGTGTGTTTGAAGCGAACCCAGCGACATGCCCGCCCAATTCGAGGATCGGTAGCGCCACAGCAACAACCCCGGTGCTACCGGTCTATTTGGAAGGCCCGGCGTATTTCGTCAGCCATGGTGGCGCGAAGTTCCCCGAACTGATAATCGCCTTGTCCGGTGAGGGCGTGACCGTGTATCTGCATGGGGAAACGTTCATCAATAAAGCCGGGATCACCAGCAGCACGTTCAGAACGATCCCTGATGTGCCGATCGGCACGTTCGAACTGAAGCTCCCCCAAGGCCCCGACAGCGCACTCGCGGCGAACGGGAACCTGTGTGCGAGCAAGCTGGTGATGCCCACATCGTTCGTCGCGGCCAACGGGATGAGTATCAAACAGTCCACGTCGATCACAGCGACCGGGTGCCCAAAGAAGAAGACCAAGAAAACGAAGAAGGCAAAGAAACTCAACAAGAGCAGGCCCAAACAGAAGGGCGCGAGGAAATAGAGGGGATCGTGTGCGCGCATTGATCGGTTTGTGGACGGGCACGATCCCCACTAGGCGAGCTAGGCATGGGTGGGCGGGGTGTTTGAGCTGATGTCCGTTACGCGTAGGGATCCTGTCGGTGAGAGCGATCCTGTTGGTGAGGTCGCTGTTGGGCGGTCTGGGCGTGGGCGTGATGGTGTGGCTCGTGATCAGGTCTCCGGTATCCAGCGCGCGCGGATGCTGGCTGCGATGGGTGAGCTGATCGCCGAGCGTGGCGCGGGGAACGTCACGGTCGCGCATGTGGTGGAGCGTGCGGGTGTCTCGCGGCGCACGTTCTATGAGATCTTCGAGGATCGCGAGGACTGTTTCCTGGCCGCGTTTGATGAGGGTATCGCGCGCGCACGCCGCTACGTACTGGAGGCGTATGACCCCACCGCGAAATGGGAGCTTCAGGTCAGGAGGACCCTCGTCGCCCTGTTGGAGTTCCTTGACACCGAACGTGATGCGGGCCGACTGCTGATCGTGGGGTCCCTCGGTGCTGGTGTTGGTGCGCTTGAGCGCCGCAAGCGTGTGCTCGCGCACATGATCGCTGTGATAGACCAGGGACGCGACCAGTCCAGGACCGATCAGCAACCACCGCCATTGACAGCCGAGGGTGTCGTGGGGGGAGTGCTGTCTGTGTTGCACGCCCGGCTCGCTGAGGAGCACTCAGACGGACAGCTCCGGCAGCTGACGGGAGCGCTGATGAGCATGATCGTGCTGCCCTATCTCGGGGCCTCAGCGGCCCGCAAGGAGCTCACGAAGCCCCTTCCAAAACCATCGGCACACGCGCACACTCCCGATCGCGACCCCAACCCGCTGATGCAGCTACAAACACGGCTGACCTACCGTACCGTGCGCGTATTGATCGCGATCGCCTCTCATCCTGGCTCCTCTAACCGCCTGATCGCCGACACTGCCGAAGTCACAGACCAGGGCCAAATGTCAAAGCTGCTCGCCCGCCTACAGCACATCGGCCTGATCGAAAACAACGGTGCCGGCCCCACCCGCGGCGAACCAAACGCATGGACACTCACCCACAAGGGCTGGCGCGTCCAAAACGCGATCACCGAACAAACAACACACAACTAAACACCACAGGCCCAGCGACAACTAAACGCCGCAGACACAGCGTTATGCTGCGCTTTAGACTTTGTGCGTAACATCTGTCAAGCATGGAGGGGAGTGTCTGGAAGGAGCGGAGCTTGACACACACGCGCGTCTACGCGGTGGCGCTGTCATTGCTCCTCGCCGTGCTACTAGCAGGCTGCGGTGGCGGGTCCTCCACGCCCACTCTCAGCTCCTCGGTTGTGCCCAGCTCTCCCGCCAGCGCTCCCATCGGCTCCACGCACAGCGCCGCCTCCAGTAGCGCCGACGCCGTCGCGTTTGTCGCCGGCACGCCGATCCCCAAGGCTAGCTATGTGCACTGGCTGTCGATCGAGACGGCGCTTGGCGCCGCCGGCTCGCCGAGCCATCAGGCGCTCGGCTTTTTGATCACCTCCGAGTGGATGCTCGGCGAGGCGAAGGCGCGCGGGATGTCGGTCTCCGAAGCGGAAGTCAAGCAGAGCTACGCGCGACTCGTGCGCCAAAGCTATCCGGTGGCCAGCCAGCTGCAGAAGTACTTCGCCAGGTCGCATGAGACCGAAGCAGACCTGTTGGCGCGCATCAAGGTCGAACTGCTCAGAACGCGGATCGCCACGCGTCTCACCGCGGGCAAGAGCGCCGCCCAGCACAGCGCGATCCTCGCCAGTTTCCAAAGTGCTTTCCACACGCACTGGAAGGGCCTCACGAGCTGCGATCCGGGCTACGTGATGGAAGACTGCAAGCAATACAGCGGCGGCCCTGAAAGCAGCGGCGCCCCGGAAAGCTCCACGGCCAGCGCGCCCCACAGCGAAACCACGCGCCACAGCTCCACGGCGACCGGCAAGTCCTCTGCGCCCCGGTCTTCATCTTCCAGCGCGCCTAACACCAGCGGCGAGGTCTACTCGACGCCGGGCGCGTTCTCGATCTCGAGCTCCGCGTTTGAACGCAACGGCGCGATCCCCGCCCAATACACGTGCGCGGGCGCCGGTGTCTCACCGCCGCTGTCCTGGGAAAAAGTGCCTGCGCACGCCGCGGAACTGATTCTGTTCGTGATCGACGGCGACTCCGACGGCACTTCGGGCGGCATCCGCTGGGTGGTCGGTGGGATCGAACCGGACTCCACCGGCGTGTCCGCCGGCAAGACGCCGCCCGGCGGGATCCTCGGCACCAACACGGCCGGCAAGGCGGCCTACAGCCCGATCTGTCCGGCCCCAGGCAAGAGCGACACGATCGAGTTCGTGCTGTATGCGTTGAGCAAGAAGATCACGCTCTCACCCGGCTTCCAGCCCGACATCGCCGAGGCGCAGTACGGCCAGGGCAAACTGTTGATGGGACAGGCCGCCGTCACCTACGGGGTCGCGACGCGCTGAGAGCGCCCCTGAGAGCGCCCGCTGGCGGGACGCTGGTCGGGCTGCCGGCGCGGGCAGCGAGCGGTGAGCGGTGGAGCTGGTCGGGCTGCCAGCGCGGGCAGCGAGCGGTGAGCGGTGGAGCGTGCGTGAGCTCTGCGTCAGTCTGCGTCAGCCCTCGCGCCCGCGTTGGCGTAGGAAACGCTGGAATTCGCGTGCCAGCAGGTCGCCGGAGGGCAGATCTCGCTGGCTGAGCGTCGTCTGCTCGCTCTCCGTGGCGCGGCGCTCCAAGCGCTCCACAAACGCCTGGATGTCGGGGTCTGACTGCACCGCCAGCCCCACCTGGTGCTCGTACTCCCCGGCGGCCTCCTCGAGCTCTGACACGTCCACCGACACGCCCACCAGCAACTCCAGCTTGCGCAGCAGCGCGAGCGCCGCCTTCGGGCTCGCGGCGGCCGCCACATAGTGGGGCACGCTCGCCCACACGCTCGCCGAGGGCAACCCCGACTGCCCGCACGCCGCGTGCAGCACGCCCACGATCCCCGTCGGTCCCTCGTAGCGGGTCGTTTTCAACCCCAGCCGCTCCATCATTGCCGGGTCTGAGGCAAAGCCCGTCATCGCGACCGGGTGCGAATGCGGCACGTCCGCCAACAGTCCTCCCAGCGTCACCACCAGTTGCACGTCGATCGCCTCCGCGAGATCCACGATCAGCGAGCTGAACGAGCGCCAGCGCATCGACGGCTCGGTGCCCTGCACGATCACCAGATCGCGCGGCGCGCGTGGCGCGCGCGCCGCGAGGATCTCCACCGACGGCCACGAGATCACGCGCGCCTGGGTCTCGTCGATCTGCACGTGCGGACGGTTGGCTTGGAAGTCGTAGAACTCCTCCGTGTCGATCTGCGCGAAGCGCTCAGCGGCGAGCGCTTGCGCGAGGAACGCGGTCGCCGTAGACGCGGCGTCGCCCGCGTCGTTCCAACCCTGAAACGAACACACCATCGCCGCGGCCCGCAAGCCGTCGGGGCGACGATCCCAGATCAATGGCTGCATCCGACCCACCGTACATCATGGACAGCTAATGTCCACCACGGACTCTCAAGCGTTCCTCGCGACAGACACACCCAAGGTGGGTCACGGTCTTGCCCGTGAGGCGCCGGTTTCGGTCCCCGGCTCCCACGGCGCGGGCGAGCTGCAAACGATCGCCACGCTGCGCGAGGGCGATCCTGTGGACGCCGTGTTTGCGTGTGTGCGCAAGGAGCGCCAGTTGACGCGCTCCGGCGCGCCCTACCTGACGGTCGAGTTGCGCGACCAGTCCGGCAGCGCGACCGGCAGGGTGTTTCGCGACGCCGACCTGCTCGCCGGGCGCTTCCAGCGCGGCGAGCTTGTGCGCGTGCGGGGCCGCACCGAGCGCTTCCGCGAGGAGCTGCAGATAGCGGTCGAGCGGATCGCGCGCGTCGAGCTGACCGACGAGCACGCGGCTCGCTTCCTGCCGGTCTCCCACCGCGACCTCGACGAGCTGGAAGGGTTCCTCGAGCACATCGCCCGCGACGTGTATGACCCCGGGCTCAGGGCGCTGCTGGAGCGGCTGCTCGCCGATCGTGAGCTGCGCGCCGAGTTGCGCCGCGCGCCCTGCTCGCTGCCGAACAGCGGCCCGGGGCGCCCAAGCGGCCATCACGCGTTTCTCGGGGGGCTGTTGGAGCACACAGTGGCCGTCGCCACGCTGGCGCTCGAGCTGTGCGCCGTGCACCCGCGGCTTGACCGCGACCTGCTGACGAGCGCCGCGATCGTGCACGACATCGGCAAGACGCGCGAGTACGCCTATGGGGCTGAGATCACGCGCACTGAAGAGGGACGCATGTTGGGTCACGTCGAGTTGGGACTGCGCACGATCGCCATCCATATCCCCCCTACACTGGCCCCCGAGCGGCGCCTCGCGCTTGAACACTGCGTGCTGGCCCATCACGGCTCCGACGGCGCCACCGGACAGCGCGCCGCGTCTGCCGAGGCGCTTGCGCTGCAGCGTCTCAACGCGCTCGACGCGAGCGTGAAGGGCGCTTTCGAGCAGGGCCTCGGGCGGTAAACGCCTTCCTCGCGCGTCGCGCGTGCGCGTATATGACGCCGGTCCGTGACGCCGGTCTGCTGCCACTCTGACGCCGGTCCGCTCTGAGCGCTCCAGCGCAGCTAGCAAGCGCCTCTCAGCCGGTCAAGTTCGGGCTCGCGAATGCCGATCATCACAGCGTGGGAGATCAACCCAGCTCACCCAGCGTGCCCGTGAGAGAGCTCTCGTTGCTGCGAGGCGATCAGGGCTCTCCGGCCCCGCCCGCGCACAGCCGGCCGATCCAGTCGCGCGCGTTCAGTCAGTCGCTCGGCGATGGACGCCCCGGACGCTTGATCGGCGACGTGGTCGTGGACCTCGGGTTCGCCACCCGTGAGAAGGTCGAGGAGGCGGTCGAGCTGGCGCGCGCCCAGCGCAAGCCCACCGGTCAAGTGCTCGTCGAGCAGGGCATCCTGCGCCACGACCAGCTCGCGCGCGTCGTGGCCGATCGCTATGGACTCGACTACATCGACCTGTCGGTGTACGAGCTGGACATGGGCGCGGTCAACCTGATCGACATGGAGGCGATCCGCCGCTATCAGGCGGTGCCGGTCGGCTTCCTGGAAGACGGCACGCTGCTGCTCGCGATGGCCGACCCCACGAACGTGCTGACGGTTGACGACATCGCGATGCTGACCGGCCGGCGTGTGCGCTCAGCGTCCGCGTCGATCGAGGATCTCAATATCCTGATCACGCGGTTGTCGCGTGTGGAGCAGTCTGTCGAGGTGCTCGTCGAGGAGCAGTCCCAGCCCGAGCTGGAGCTGACGATCGACGAGACCGACAGGGACGCGCCGGTGATCAAGCTCGTGCATTCGATCATCGCGGAGGCGATCGAGCAGGGCGCCTCAGACATTCACATCGACCCGGGCGAGGGCGACATGCGCGTGCTGCTGCGCATCGACGGCGTGCTCTCCCAAACCGCGACGCTCAAGCGCGCGATGGCCGCGAGCGTGATCTCGCGCGTGAAGATCATGTCCGAGATGGACATCTCCGAGCGGCGCGTGCCCCAGGACGGGCGCTTCGCGCTGACAGTCAGCGGACGGCGCGTGGACGTGCGCGTTACCACACTGCCGCTGGTCTACGGCGAGGGCGCGTATTTGCGCATCCTCGACAAGGGCGCTACCGTGCGCGGGCTGGAGTCGCTGGGCATGCAGCGCACCGAGCAGGACCGCTTCGCCTACGCGATCGCGCGGCCCAACGGCGCGGTGCTCGTGACCGGCCCGACCGGCAGCGGCAAGTCCACCACGCTGTATGCGGCGCTCGGCGCGGTCAACGACGGCAGCCGCTCGATCCTCACGATCGAGGATCCGGTCGAGTCGCGCATCGCGGGCGTCAAGCAGATGCAGGTCGCGCCAAAGGCCGGCATGACGTTCGCGGGCGGTCTGCGCGCGATGTTGCGCGCCGACCCCGACGTGATCATGGTCGGCGAGATCCGCGACCGCGAAACCGCGCACATCGCGGTCGAGGCCGCGCTGACCGGCCACCTGGTGCTCTCCACACTGCACACGCGCGACGCCCCCAGCGCGCTGGGGCGCCTGATCGACATGGGCATCGAGCCGTTTTTGATCTCCTCCGCGATCGACTGCATCGTCGCCCAGCGACTCGTGCGGATGCTCTGCCAGCACTGCAAGCAGCCGAGCAAAATACCCGAGTCGCTGCTGGCCGAGTACGGGCTGTACGGCTCAGAGGCGTTCGAGCCGGTCGGTTGCACGCGCTGCACAGCCACCGGCTATCGCGGACGGATCGGCATCTATGAGGTGATGTCTGTCACCGAGGAGGTCCGCGCGCTGGTGCTGAGCCGCGGCTCGGTCGATGAGATCGCCGCGGCCGCCACGGCACAGGGTATGCGCCGCCTGCGCGACGACGGGATCGCGAAGGTGCGCGCCGGTCAGACGTCGATCGCGGAGATCGAGCGGATGACCACGACGATGCTGTAGGACCAGTCGCTTCCCGTCAACGGGAGGCCAGTTGTTTGGGGAGGGCCGCCTTTCGGCGGCTGTTCGTTCTTGCGGTGCCCGGAGGCGAACCCCCAGAAGTGCCGAACGGGCGCGTCAGACCGTTGGTCTCTAGGTTCCGGGCACCGGGGGGATCAGCAACGACACGCGCAACGGCCCTTTCGGGAACGCTTCCGCGCGGAACGAGTAGGCGCTGTAGCGCGCCCCGTCGAACACAACCGTGCCGCGCTTGGGGACGCTCACCGGTCCGGGGCTCACGTTGCCAGCGACCTGTGTGGGGTGGGAGGGGTCTTCATACAGGAACACCTGCGCGCCGGCGAAGCGGTGCGTGAGGATCACGTAGCCGAGGTCGTCCTGCACCGACAGCAGGAAGTGGCCCACGACGCGTCCGTGCGCGTTGCGCACGTCGCCGCGGATTGGTGCCAGCACGTGCGGGCCGCCGACGTCGGCCACCAGCTTTTCGCCGAGTGTGGCGCGCACGCGCACGACGTGCAAGGTGGTTTCGAAGAACGCCACGATCGCGTCGCGCGTCGCGATCGGATTGTCGCTCACTACCGCCTGCTGGAAAGAGCGCGAGCGTTCGAAATCACGCACGACCGCCCGCGTGGCGGGTCCCGACTGCTCTTGCTTGTAGATCCTGATGGCGGTCGCCCCGATCGCGTCGGTCGCGGTTTGCGCCGCTGTGGGGGCGCAGGTCGAGGCAAGCGGGACGGGCGCCAGCACGAACGTGCGCAGCGCGACCCGCGGGAAAGCGGTGCCGCGGAACGAGTAGACCGTGTAGTGAGTGCCCGCGTAGGTGACCTCGCCGTCGGTCGGGAGGGCCGTCGGTGGCGGGCTCGCGGAGCCCGCCAGCGGACCCGAGCCTGCGCGCGCGAACACCTGCGCTTCGGTGATCGCGTGCACGGTGTCGGCATACCCGTACACGCCCTCCTCGGAGGCCGTGACCGTGCCGATCTGGAGGCCCGCCGCGTCCTTCAGCGGCGTGCTCACCGGCGCGATTCCGTCCGCGCTGCCGTATTCGGCGAGCACGCGCTGCCCGAGCGTGATACGCACGCGTACGAGCTGGCCCCGCAGCAGCGGTGCGAGCGCCGTCCGCACGGCCTTGGGATCGCCGGTTTCCACAGCTGCCAGCACTGTTGGTGCGCTAGCCACGCGTTCGGCGGCCGGTAGCGCGATCCGACCGCCCGCGATCTCGTGGTAGACGCGTTCGGCGACCTCCCCCAGCGCTCGCGCGGTCGCGTTGGCGCATTGCGGAGGGGCCAGCTTGACCGTGTTCGAGTCAGCCGCCCTGGTCGCCGACCCGCAGCCGATCGACGCGAGCATCGACAGCGTCGCGAGGCCAAGCGCCGCGCTAACGACACGAACCGGACGGCGCCAAGCTGGCTGGCGCCGTCCGGCCCGCGAATGGGTTCTAGCCTGCATGCACATGCAGGCTAGTCACCCGTTCTATTTCTTTTTGACTTTGCTCTGTTTCGGTTTCTTTTTGGTATGCCTGTGCTTGTTGGCCTTGGTCTTCGCCGACGACGGCGCCGCGGGATCGAGCCGCGTGCCTGCGGCGTAGGAGGAGGACGGGCAGTGCAGTGGGCGACCGAGGTCGAATGGACCCGCGATCGCCTGCGTCGGGGCGCCCTTTTCGGTGTAGATGTCGGTGACGCTCAGCAGTGGGTCCACGCGCGGTTCGGCGCACAGCTTCGTGCCGATCGAGAACTGTCCCGTGATCGTCTCAAACGCGACCTTGGTGGAGCCCTCGCAATTGTCGGCCCAGCCCGGCAGTTCGCCGCCACAGGAGAACGTGTCCGACAATGGTTCGCTCTTCTCGTTGGTCACGACCGGGGCCGCCTGGAATCCTGTCACCGGCACGTTGGTCTCCAGCTGGTAGCCCGTGATCGGACCATCGCAGAAGAACGTGTACCTGACCTGCTGTTCGCTGCTTCCCAGTTCGGGTTCCCCCGCCGAGATGTGGCCGTGGCATGTGTAGTCATTGGGGCTGCCTTCGGACCCGGGGGCGCCGGCTTCGGTTTCGGCGTGAGCCGAGCCGACGATCGCCAGCGAGAGGACGATCGAGCCCAGGATCGCGCCGAGCCATGGGAAAGCTCGATGGTGGACGGGTTGATGTGTGTGCAACGGGGGTCTCCGTTCGTCGGTTGTGGGGTTGAAGGCGGGAGGTCTCATCCGCCTGCGTGCGGCGTCGTTTGACGTCGCGGTCGTGATGCGGCCTGGGCCGCCTTCTCGGTCGTGCTGTAGACCGTGGCGCCGAAAGACACGGTGCCCGGGTCGTTGGCATGGCCCAAGGGGAGCACTCCAAAGAGCCGCGCGAGGCTCTTCAGGAGCGAGAAGTCGTTGAAGCTCTCAGGCACGCGTGTCCCGCTGTGCACGAACGGGGAGAGCAGCAGCGCGCCGACGGGCGTGGTGGCGGAGCCCGCGGGCGAGCTGGAGCCGACGCCGGGCGGGCTGTCGGGGACGATCGCGATCAGGCCGCCTTCGCGGTAGGCGGCGGTCGCTAGGATCTGGCCCACCATTTCCTTCAGGAACGCGTCTGCTGGGCCAAGCCCGGCGGGGGCGCCCGGTGCGCAGGGTGTGCTCGAGCCGTCATCGCACGCGGACGGCACGATCCAGCTGAAGCTCGGCGTGTCGGCGCTGCTCGCGAGATCGCCCAGCAGCTGGCTGAAGTTGACGTCGTCGCTCGCGCACGCGCCGCCGGCAAGCAGCGAGTCGAAGTACACGAACGGGTTGCGGAAGGTTAGATAGGGATCGCCGGCAACCGCTGTGTTGTTGGGGTCGGTCGCGCCCAGTTCGGGGTGCCGGCAGGTGACCGCGCCAGCCGCCGGCTGCGCCGCGGCGCTCGGCGTCGTCTCTTCCATGCCCTGTACGTAGGCCTTCCACGTCAGCCCCCCCGCGGTCAGCTCGTCTGCGAGGGTCTTGACCGCCGCTGGGTAGACGCAGCCCACCCCCTCGGCGAGACCATTCGCGGCACTGACGCTCGGCGGCTGCAGTTCGACGTAGCTAGGGCAGTTCTGTTCGGTGTCGAGATTCACGCCCTGGCCCGAGAGCAGCGCGATCCCGTTCCCAAGCGCGCTGGGCGCGCTGAGTGTGTAGCCGCTCAACAGGATTCCCTTCGGCGCGAGCCACTTGGCCAGGTAAGGGTCGGCCTTGGGGTCCTTGAGCGCCGCGACGAGGCTCACGTCCGAGAGGGAGATCAGCCAGACGTGTTTGATCGGCGGCAATTTGATCGGTGTCCCGGGCGTAGCTTTTTCGCCTTCGCCCGAGCCTTTGGAAGACGGAGCTTCCGACGAGGAACCTTCCGAGGCCGGCGTAGCCGACGAGGGTTCGCTTGGGGAGGAGCTTTCCAGGGAGACCGGGGTGGAAGCCGCTTGCGCCGCCGCTTTGGCTTTGTGGACAGGCGCGCTGGGGGTAGCGGCTTCGGTGGGCGCCGCGGTGGAGCTCGCCGGGATGGCGGGGGCGTTCGTCGGCGAGCCACCGCCCGCCCGTGCCACCAACGCGGCCAGCGCGCGTTGAGCGAGCGTAGAGCTGTCGGCGGGCGAGCTCGGCGGAGTCGGCCCGAGCGTGGCCCCCGCGACGATCCCGGCGGCGAGCATAAACGCCGCCAATACGCCCGCGAGTCGTCGCGACGGCGCATTTCCACCTGATAGGAGCCCGCCCGCCCCGCGCTCACCCGCCCCGCGCTCACCCGCCCCGCGCTCACCCGCCCCGCGCCCGCCCGGCTCGCGCTCACCCGGCCTGCCGTCCGCGCCGGCGCTGTGTGCGCCGCGCTCGCCCTGTAGCAGGGCGGTCGAACGCGGTGGCGCCCAGAACGCGGTGAAGTCCAGGCGAGGCCGGCCGCGCCGGATGCCGCAGCGCAGGCAGTAGCGCTGGTCGGCGACGAGCGGGGCATCGCATCCCGCGCATCGCTCGCGGGGGGTCTCGGTTTCGTTGGAGGCTGTCGGTGGGTCTTGTTCTGCGGTCATCGTCGGCGGGGATGTGGTCCTGGGTTGTTGTCGTCGTGTGGATTGTTGGTTGGGGGTTTGGTCCGGCTGTGGGTCTTGGGGCTCTCGGCGGCGCTCCTTTTGCCGGTCCTCTGTGTGTGAGCCGAAGCAGTCTTCCTCATAAAATAGCTAATCCTGATCTTCTTTATGAAGAATATGCTAGGCTGCCGAACCTCAAGTTGTCAACCATTCGAACGGAGACCCCAGTCAAATGCACCGATCTCGCCATGTCGCCGCCCTCCTCGTGGCGACGTTCACGCTCTCGATAGCGGTCCCCGCGATCGCCTTTGCGACGAGCACGGTCACGATCAGCGGAGCCACCGCGTCGTTCCCGCTCGTCTCGTTGCTCGTGCAGAAGTACGAGAAGCTCAACAAGAAGGTCAAATTCAAAATTTCCCAAGGCGGCACGCAAGTCGGCATCAACGACGTTGCTGCCGGCCGCGTCTCGATCGCGGATGTCTCGCGCGACCCGCTGCCCGCCGACCCCCCCGGGCTCGTGTTCTACCCGATCGCTAAGTACTACCTGTGTGTGGTCACGAACAGCGCTAACCCGCTCGCCAACCTCACCCAGGCGCAGGTCGAATCGATCTTCACCGGCAAGACCCGCGAATGGAGCAAGGTCCCAGGGGCCAAAGCCAGCGGTCCGATCGACCTGATCAGTCGTAACTCGACGGCCGGCACGCTCAGCAACTTCACGACGCTGCTGATGGGTGGCAAGAAAGTGTCCTCGCTGGCAAGCGAAGAGTCCTCCGAGGGTCTGCAGCGCCAGGCGATCGAAAAAGATCCCAATTCGATCGGCTTCCTGTCGGGTTACTTCGCCAGCAAAGGCGTCAACGACGTGGCCTTCAACGGCGTCGGATGCACGCTCGCCAACGCCACCGCCGGGAACTACGCGGGTATCGCGCACTTCTACGAGGTGACTAAGGGCAAGGCCACGGGCGCCGCCTCGGCGTTCATCGGCTGGGTCGAAGACAGTGCCGCGGCACAGAAGATTATCTCGACCCAATGGATCTCGCTCAAGTAACCCGCCGTCCATTGGCGCGCCTGCCTGTGCCCTTGCGCCTGCTTGTGCTCTTTAGGGTGCGCCAACCCTGGTCCGACCGCCGCGCCGAGCTCACACTCGGCGCGGCGTCGTTGCTGGTGTGCCTGGCCGTCGTGGCGATGGTGGTGTTCGTCGCCGTCCACGCGTGGCCCACAATCCAGCACAACGGTCTGAGCTGGCTCGGGTCGGGCGGCGACGTTGACAGGCAGCTCGAAGGGATGGTAGGCACGAGCGTGCATCCGCCCGCGTCGGCCTACCACGTGAGGGCATGGCCGCTGCTGTACGGCACACTGCTGACCACCACGATCGCGTTGGCGTTGGCGCTTCCGCTGGCTCTGCTCTCCTCGGTCTTCATCGTCGAGTTCGCGCCCGCGCCGCTGCGTCGCCTGATCGTGCCCGTCGTGCGTCTGCTCGCCTCGGTGCCGTCGGTGATCTACGGGTTGATCGGGATCCTCGTGCTCGTGCCGTTTGTCGGCAATCACCTGATCACCCTCCCCGAGAAGACCTCGGTCCAGGACACGGTCGAGCTAACCGGCGCCAGCCTGCTCGTCGCGGCGGTCGTGCTGGCGGTGATGATCATGCCGATCATGGTCGCGCTGATCAGCGAGGCGCTGGCCGGCGTGCCTGTGTCGTGGCGCGAGGGAGCGATGGCGCTCGGCGTGCACCGCCTGCGCGCCACGCTCGCGGTCAGCCTGAAGGCGATCCGCCCGGCGATCGTCGCCGCCACCGCGCTCGCCAGCGCGCGCGCCCTCGGCGAGGTAGTGATGATCTCGATGGTGTCGGGCTCACGCTCGTTCGCGCCGAACCTGCAACATGGGCCGTTGATCTTTCTGTACGAGCCGCTGCGCACGCTTGGAAGCGCGATCGTCGACAACCGCGAAGGCTTCTTCGGCGGCGCGCCCGCGCTGAACTCCACGCTGTACGCGTTCGCGCTGTTGCTGCTGCTCGCGGCGATCGCGCTGTCGCTTGGGTCCTATCTGATCAAGCTGGGGCTGCGTAAGTACCAGACCAGATGATGAGTACGTTCGCCTCCCCATTTCCGCTCGAGCAGCCCGAGACGCCGCGTCCCACCCGTGGCCGCGGCTCCTCGATGCGAAGCTGGCGACTGCTCGACCGGATCATCTTCTTCGCCGCGTGGGGCGCAGGGCTCGGGCTGTGCCTCGTGACGGGCGCCATCGTCGTGTACATGGGCGTACGCGGCTTCCAGTACCTGCGCCCGGAGCTGCTTGTGAGCCGACCGCAGGAAGGCGCCAACCAGGAAGGGGCGGGCGGGTTCCTGGACCCGTTGATCGGCACGGCGGCGCTGACCGCGATCGGGCTCGCCATCGCGCTGCCGCTTGGCGTGTGCAGCGCCGCTTGGATCGTGGAGTACGGCCGTCCGGCATGGCTCGCGCGGCTGGTCGAGTCCTCGATCGAGATCGTCGCCGGCACGCCCGACGTCGTGATCGCGATCTTCGGCTTGGCGATCTTCGAGCTGAGCTTCCTCGGTCCCTTCTTCGAGCAAGTCCCCAAGCGGCGTGGTCATCGGCCGCTCGTTCATCGCGGCCGGCAGCATGATGTCGTTGATCGCGCTGCCGCCGCTGTACGCGGCCACCCGCGACGGCCTGCAGGCCGTGCCCGCGCACATACGCGAGGCGGCTTTCGCGCTCGGCAAGACGCGCATCGCCACGATCCGCCGCGTGCTGCTGCCGAGCGTGCGCTCCAACATCGCGACCGGCGTCACGCTCGGCGTGAGCCGCATCGTCGGAGACACGGCGATCGTGCTGCTGCTGCTCGCCGAGACGTCCCGCAACGAACCCGTCAACTCGATTCCCATTCTCGGGTTCCTGCGCGGCACGGGCTCGACGCTGACCAGCTTCGTGTACGACAACTCGCCGGCCGGCGAAGGCAAGTCCGCGGACAAGGCCTACGCGGCGGCGTTCGTGCTGCTGCTGTTCATCCTCGCTCTCAACTGGGTCGTCGGGCGAATCAGCCGCGCCCACGCACGTTCCAGCGGCTTTGAGCTGGGAGAAGGACGACTATGAACATCGACCGAGCAGACACTGGACGGCCGCGATCGTCTTTGACAAAGCATCGACCGAGCAAGCGCTGGGCGGCCGCGATCGTCTTTGACAAAGCATCGATCGAGCAGACACTGGACGGCCGCGATCGTCTTTGACAAAGACCCCATTCATTACTAACCTGACTGGTTCGATGGAGAAAGTGACGATGAGCGTTGACAAGACACTACTCGACGACCCATGGCGCCAGCTCGACGAGCAATGGGTCGAGGAGATCGTTGGCCCGCCTCGAACCAGCGGACGGGCTGACACGGACGTTCCCGCGTCCCGCGTGCACGGACAGGGCGAGCGAGTCGCCGAGCGCACCGACGACGTGGTGCCGCCAGTGCGCACGATCGTGCTCGACCGCTCGCCCACGCCGGTGGCGCCCACGCACGAGCGCGCGGCGATCCGATCTGTCGCAGGGGCCGGGCCAGAGCGGCTGCGCCTGCGGGACGTGAGCATCCATTACGGCGCCAAGCGCGCGGTCAACTCCGTGTCGCTGTCGATCCACCAGGGCGAGGTGCTCGCGCTGATAGGACCGTCCGGTTGTGGCAAGACGAGCCTGCTGCGCACGCTCAACCGCCTCACCGAGCTCACGCCCAGCGCGGCGCGCTCCGGGTCGATCGTGCTCGACGGGCAAGACGTGCACACGCTGCAGGACACGACGCTGCGTTCGCGCGTGGCGATGGTCTTCCAGCAGCCTAATCCGTTCCCGATGTCGATCTTCGACAACGTCGCGTTCGCGCTGCGCGAACAGTCGCGCAAGCGGCCCCGCCGCCGCGAGATCGAGCCGCTGGTGATCGACGCGTTGCGCCGCGCCGGACTCTACGAGGAGGTCGCCGATGACCTCGACCGCCCCGCCCTGCGCCTTTCAGGCGGCCAGCAGCAGCGGTTGTGTATCGCGCGCGCGATCGCGATGCGCCCGGAGGTGCTGCTGATGGACGAGCCCTGCAGCGCGCTCGACCCGATCTCCACGAGCGTGATCGAGGATCTGATCCACGACCTGCGCCGCGACCTGGCTGTCGTGATCGTCACCCACAACCTCGCCCAGGCGCAGCGTGTGGCCGACAAGGTCGCGTTCATGTATCTCGGCGAGATGATCGAGTATGGGACGGTCACGCAGGTCTTCGAGCAGCCCCGCGCCCAGCGTACGCGCGACTATGTGCGCGGCGCTTTTGGATGAGATTCGCGTCGTGAACGTCTTCCCGATTCAAACCCCACCGCAGGCAGACGGCGCCAAGTGCCACAACTGCGGCGTCGCGGTTGCCGCCGACCAGCGCTACTGCCTGACGTGTGGTCAGCCTTGCTCGCCCGTGCGGCTCGCGTTCCTCGACGTGCTGCAGGCCGAGAGCGAGCTGCGCGCGCCCGCGAGGTTGGCGCCGCCCATCACCGGCCAGCTGCCGCCGCTGCCCCGGGATGACGGTGCGATCGGTTGGCTGCGTCGCTACTCGGGGCTGTTTGGCTTGCTGACGGTGCTGCTGATGTGCGCTCTGATCGGCTTGCTCGTCGGCCACTGGCTCGAGCCCTCCAAAGCACCCGCCGCGCAGATCGTGAAGATCGAGGGAGGCGTGCTGCCCGCGGTTGCGACGAGCACGAGCCCCACCGCGACGACGCCGGCCCCCTCCGTGGCTCCCTCCTCGGCCGGCAAAGCGGCCGCGAGCAAGAGCGCCGCGGCGAGCGAAGCGCAGGAAGTGAAGGAAGTCAAAGAAGCCGAAACGCCCAAGGCGAAGCCTAAGGCCCCGGTCAAAACGAGCTCCTCCACCCTGCAGAAACTCAGCAGCTCGAAGGGCAAGGCGCACCAGCGGGAAATCGAAAAGCTGACCGCGGGTGGCAAACCGATCGAAACGGGGGGGTAGGGTGACGCGCGCCACCGACGCTCGTCTGCTCTCCGTGCGGACCCCCATACCGTCGAGCTGATGGCCGCCTCCACTCCAACGCCCAGCGGCTCGCTCGCGGAGCTGCGCAGCCGCCGGTTGGCGTTGGCCGAACGCGTGGCCGGTCTCACCTGGGATCTCGGCGGCCTCACGTATGAGATGGCGATCCGCGACCACTATCGCCTCGACGTGCTCTCGCGCCGCGCCGCCGAGCTGCAACAGGCAGACGCCGAGCTCGGGGAGGTCGAACGACTGCTCGGTGCCGCCGAGGCCGGCGTTCACGGCCAGTGCCGCTCCTGTGGGGCGGTCCACAGCCGCGGCGCCGCCTACTGCTGGCACTGCGGCGCCGGACTGCTGCAGGAGGCGCGTCCGGCGGTGGCATCGCAGGAGCTCGCGTCACACACGCCGTCGGCCTGACCGGCCGATAGCATCGAGCTGTGCAGACACGCCGCGCGAGCTGGATCCTCGCCATCGCAAGTGTCCTCGTGGCGGCCAGCGCGCCCGCGCTCGCCCAGGCGCCGCCCGTAGTCGCGCCAGAGCTTTCTACCGCGACGCCGACCTCTACCGCGACGCCGACCTTTACCGCGACGCTGACCTCTACCGCGACGCCGACCTTTACCGCGACGCTGACCTCTACCGCGACGCCGACCTCTACCGCGACGCTGACCCTTTCTACCATGACGGCCGCGTCTTCTGGCACCGCGCGCGCGTCTGCTGCCGCCGGCCCGCACGAAGGCGCGTGCCCGATCTTTCCGGCGAGCAACCCGCTCAACCAGGAAATCTCGCACGCTCCGGTGAATCCCAACTCCGCGAAATACATCGACAGCATCGGCCCCGCGCTGCATCTGCATGCCGACTTTGGTGCCAACCCGAGCTACGGCATCCCCTACACGGTCGTGGGTCCCCACCAGCCGAAGGTTCCGATCCGGTTCACCGAATACGGCGAAGAATCAAATCCAGGCCCTTACCCCATACCGCTCGACGCGCCTGTCGAGGGAGCCGGTGAAGAAGGCGACCGTCATGTGCTGGTGCTGCAGGAGGGCGTCTGCAAGCTTTACGAGCTGTACGCCGCACAGCGCGAAGGGTCTGGATGGGCCGCCGGCTCAGGCGCCGTGTTCAACCTGCGCAGCAACGCGCTGCGCCCCGCAGGCTGGACGTCCGCGGACGCCGCCGGCCTGCCGATCTTTGCGCTGCTCGCGCGCTATCCCGAGCTGCGGACTGGACAGATCGACCACGCGCTGCGGGTGACGGTGTCGGCCACCCAGCGCGGCTATATCGATCCCGCCACCCACTTCGCCTCGGACAGCTCCGATCCGAACCTGCCTCCGATGGGGTTGCGTCTGCGGTTGAAGGCGAGCTTCGATTTGGCCGGCTACCACGGACAGGCGCTGATCGTGTTGCGGGCGCTGAAGCGCTACGGGCTGATTGTGGCCGACAACGGTTCCTCCTGGTACATAACCGGTGCGCCCAATCCGGGCTGGAACGAAGAAGACCTCGACCAGTTGAAGCGGGTTCCCGGCTCAGCCTTCGAAGCGGTCAGCAGCGGTCCGATCCTGCACCACGGGTAAGATTCAGCGCTGGTCGGTGGCCGCTGGCTCGCGTTGCGCGAAAGGCGACTCCGCGGGCGCTTGCGCCGGTGTCTGCACGGGCGCCGGTGGCGTTCCCGCGTGCAACGTGGGTTGTTGTTGATGTTGATCTTGGCTCTGCGCAGGGTGCTCGCCGTTGATCGACTGCTTGAACTCGCGCAGCCCGCCACCCAGAGAGCGGCCGATCTCCGGTATGCGCTTCGCCCCGAACACCAGCAGCAGGATCACCACAAGCAATATGAGATGCACAGGATTGTCGAGTCCCATGCTCTCAGTCTAGGCGCTATCGGACGAAGTTGTGTCATGTTCGCGGTAAACCCCGTTTTGGGGTGGACCTGAGTCCTGCCGCGGGCGCGTAGCGTCGCGCACCAGTTGGACCGCTACCAGCACCATCAAAAGGGCGAAGCCGATCCGCAGGACTGTTCCCGACAGCGCGTTCGCGAGGGCTACGCCCGCCGCGACGCCCGCGATCGACAGCAGGCCGATCAGCAGTGCGTCCTCACGCCGCACGTTGTTGTAGCCATCCTGTCTGATCGTGCCCACGATCGCCACTGGGACGATCGCCAGTAGCGACGTCGCCTCCGCCTCGTGCTGGCCGAGACCGAGCACGATCACCAGCCCGGGCACGAACAGCACCCCGCCGCCAACGCCGAGCAGGCCGGCCACGACACCCGCGCACAAGCCGATCGCGATCAGGGCGATCATTGCGCCACTAGCTCGATCGCGCTTGCCACGAGCACCGCCGCGAACAGCAGCGAGATCGCGCGTGTCGGCAGGCGCTGTTGCAAGCGCGTGCCGGCCAGCACGCCGAGCACCGCCGGTACCCCGATCAGAGCCGCGTCGAGCACGCGCACGTTGCCATACGCGCTCTGCGTGGCCGCCGCGAAGGCCGCGATGAACACGATCGCCGCCAGCGAAGTCCCGGTCGCCGCGCGCGTCCCGTAGCCGAGCCACAGCACCAGCAGTGGCACGATCACCGTCCCGCCGCCGACGCCGAACAGCCCACTGAACAAGCCGGCGAGGGTGCCAATCGTCGCCAGCTTGAGCGACCTATGGCTTGTCAGTTTGGTTGACCAGTCAGCGGTCATCTGGAAGATGTGACCGGTCAGCCACCACGGAGCGCCATACTAAAGGTCGTGTCCCCCGCTGCCATGCTAGTGGAGACGCTTGAACCGCTGCGCTCCGATCCCGCTCATGCCGCCGTGTTGCTCGATATCGACGGCACGCTCGCGCCGATCGTGCGCCACGCCGACGACGCGCACGTGCCGGAGGCCACGCGCACACTGCTGATCGAGATAGCAAAGCGCTACCGGCTGGTGGGCTGCGTCAGCGGGCGCCGCGCCGCCATCGCACGCCAGATCGTCGCGATCGGCAGCATCGCCTATATCGGTAACCACGGCGGCGAGCTGCTGGCGCCCGGTGCCACCCGCCCCGAGCTCGACCCCGACCTGAGCGCCTGGTCAGAGCGCGTGCGTGAGTTCGCCCGACGCGTCTACACGCCGGAGCACCAGCGTATGCGCGTGCGCAGCGAGGACAAGCAGGCGATCGCTGCCTTCCACTGGCGTGGGGCTCCCGACGAGCACGCCGCCGCGGTGCTCGTGCACGAGATCGCAGACCGTGCTCGGGAGGCGGGCTTTGTGGTGCACTGGGGCCGTAAGGTGCTGGAGGTGCGCCCCCCTGTCACGCTCGACAAGGGTCTCGGCGTGAGCGCGCTGCTGGCGGGCGCTGAGGCACCGGGCAACGGCTCCTCGCTGAAGAGCGCCGTGTATGTAGGCGACGACAGCACCGACATCGACGCGTTCCGCGCGTTGCGCACGCTAGTCGACAGCGGTGGGCTGCAGTTCGCCGTGTGTGTGGCGGTCGGCTCGGAGGAGACCCCACCACAGCTGATCGAGCAGGCAGACCTAGTCATCGACGGGCAGAGCGGCGTGCGCGGGCTGCTCGAGGCCTTGCTCTAACAGCGCAGCGCGGAGCGTGCACTTCGTCAACTTCCTCAGGGCGACTGTCCTGCTCAGCGCCGCCGCCGCCACGGCGCTTGCGATCGTCACCGTGCTTTCCGCCGCGCCGTCTCCCGACACGACGATCGTGCCCATATCCGTCGGTTGGTGGGTGCTTGCCGCCGCTATCGGCCTATGGCTTGGGCGCCGTGCCGAGGTCCACCCGCCGATCGCCCGTCTGCTGCGCGAGGCTCGCGCGAGCACCGCGCTGCCTGAGTATCGTCCCGGCGCGACCCTCCTGAACCGGCTGTGGCCACTGCTGGCTTTCAGCGTGATCGCTGGCGGTCTCGCGTTCCTCGCTCCGCAGATCCCCGGCATCGGCGCCGGCTTCGCGATCGCGCTCGCGTTGTGGTGGCGCCGCCAGGACGCCGCGGTGGCCGCGATCGAGGAGCGCGACGGGGTGCGCTTCCACGTGTTGCGCAGCTCTCCGCTGCGCGCGATCGCGTTGGCGCGCACACCCGGCTTCAAGACGCTGCGCCCCGAACGCGTGGGCGGAGCCACGACTTGAGATGAACGCCCCGCAGGCGGGAGTTGACGTTGAAGTCCTGATCGTTTCGCTGGGTTCCACCGGCGGGTTGCGCGCCGTCGACGAGGAGCTGCTCGCTTCGTTGCGCCGCGCCGGAGCGAGCGCCGCGATCCTCCACCCCGACCCTCCGCGGCCGGTGCGCACGCTGATGCTCACCGACCTACGTTGGGCGCGCGCCGCGCGCCGCGCGCTCAAGGCCGAGCTAAAGCGCACCCGTGCGTGTGCCCTGATCTACTCGACCACGACGGCCGCCTTGTTGTGGCCGGCGCCGGGCGCGATCCGCTTTGACGCTCCCGCCGCTGCCAATCGGCGCGGACGTCACGGACTGTGGCAGCGACCGCTCGAGCGTCGCCGCCTGCGCCACGCGCCACTGCTGCTGCCACAGAGCGAGGGCGCGTTGCGCGAGCTGCCCGCGCGGATCCGCCACGCAGACGCGCTTGTGCTGCCCGTGCCCGTCGAACGTTCTGGAGAGCTTCCGGACACGCGCGACATCGCCGCGATCACCTATGCCGCCAACCCCGCCAAGAAGGGTCTCGACAGGATCCTCGAGGCGTGGCACGCGGTGCGCCGGCCTGCCGAGGAGCTGGTTGTCGTGGGAGTGTCCGAGCGCGAGCTGCGCGAGCTCGGTTATACGCTGCCCAAGCAGGGCGTGCGAGTGGTGGGGATGCTCGGCGGCGATGACTACCGTGCGCTGTTGCGACGCGCGCGCGTGTTTGTGTGCGCCGCGCGCCGCGAGGATCACGGGCTCGCTCAGTTGGAGGCGCTCGCCGACGGGTGCACGCTCGTGACCACACCCGCTCCCGGTCCGTATGTGGCGCTGTCGATCGCGCGCGCGCTCGATCCGCGGCTGGTGGGTGAAGACCTCGCGGGTCAGCTGCGTGTTGCGCTCGACGACCCCGTGCCCGACTACGCCGAGCGCGCACAGCGCGCGCTCGCGCCGTTGCGCCGCGCGGAGCTGGATCGGGTCGTGGCCACCGAGCTGCTGCCGCGGCTGCTCGTGCACGACTGACGGCGTCATCTCAGCTTTGCGAGGCAGGCGTTGGATCCCGCCGCCCACCAAACTGGCCGGCGACACGCCAGAGATGTTCCCGCCCACCGAACTGGCTGGCAACATCCCTGGGCGTGTCAACCGACTACGCGCTTGCCGCGCGCTCGCGCTTGCGCAGCTTGGCGAACTGCGCCCACGGGCGCGTGTTGGCGACGTGCTCGGCGCTCAGCCACGCGCGGCGCGCGGTCGCGACCCCCCAGCGCATCACGTCGAAACGCTCCACACTGTGTGCGTCGGAATCGATCAGGATGCTCACCCCGGCGCGCGCGGCCGCGCGCGCGTGGATGTCGTTGAGGTCGCGACGGTCGGGGTTTGCGTTGATCTCGAGCATCGTGCCGGTTCGCGCCGCCGCCTCGATCAGCGCCTGTACATCGAGCGCGTATGGATCGCGGCGCTCTATCAGGCGTCCCGTGGGATGGCCGATTGCATCCACGAGCGGATGCTCCACGGCGGCGATCATGCGCTCGGTCATGGCCTGCTCGCTCATCCCAAACGCGGTGTGCACGCTGGCGATCACCCAGTCCAGCTCACTCAGTAGCTCGTCCTCGTAGTCGAGTGAGCCATCCGGCAGGATGTTGACCTCGCTGCCGGCCAGCACCCTGATGCCCTCGATGCGTTGGTCGGCCTCGCGCACCAGCTCGATCTGCTGGCGCAGCTGCTCGGGGGACACGTCGTCGCCAAAGCCGTGCGAGGCGGAGTGGTCGGTGATCGCCACGTACTCATATCCGCGTTCGCGCGCCGCGAGCGCCATCTGCTCGATCGTGTTGTGCCCATCAGAGGCCACCGTGTGGCTGTGCAAGTCGCCCCTGATGTCCGCCAGCTCGATCAGTTTCGGCAGGCCTGCGCCCGCGTCCCGCGCCACGTCTATCGCTCCAACCCGGTCCTCGTGCTGGGCGGCCTCGCGTGAGAGCGCCGCCGCCGCCAGCTCGCCGCGGTGCTCGCGCAGCTCGGGCTCGATGTAGGCGAGGCCCAGCAGCGCGTACAGCTCCTGCTCGCTCGCGCACGTGGTGGTCGTGCCGGTGGCGTCGTCGTACACGCCGTACTCCGACACGTGCAGTCCACGCCGCACCGCCGCTTCGCGCAGCGCCGCGTTGTGCTTGCCCGAGCCGGTGAAATGCTGCAACAGGTTGCCGAGCTGGCTTGGCTTTGCGATCCTCAGGTCCACGTTGACGCCCGAGTGACTGCGTGCCTTCGCGCCCGCCCTGCCGGCTGAGGCGACGCTCTCGATCTCGGGCAGCGAAGAGAGGCTCTTGGCGAGCGTCACGGGTTTGCGCGTCAGCGCGATCAGGTTGACGTCCTTCACGCTGTCGGCCATCCGCCGCGCGGAGCCCGCGATGCGCACGTCGGTGCCGGCGCCTGCACGTTCGGTCAGCCCATCCGCGAGTGCTTGGCCAAGCTGCAGTGCTTTGGGTAGCAGCAGTCGCGGCGCTCGACGCTCGGCCATGCCCTTCTGCAGGGAGTCCAGCACGCTTGCCTCGAACTTCGCGCCCAAGCCCTTCACGGTTCGCAGGCGGCCCGCCAGTGCCGCCTCGCGCAGCGCCTCCAATGAATCGATCCCGAGCTGCGAGTGCAGCAGCCGCGCGCGCTTGGGACCGAGGCCCGGCAGGCGCGTGATCGCGATCAGGCCGGGCGGCACCTTCGCGCGCAGCTTCTCCGCCGCTGGGATCGCGCCCGTCTCGATCAGCGCGAGGATCTTCTCTTGCAACGTCGCGCCGATTCCCGTCAGCTCGGTGGCGCGCCCGGCGCGCGCGAGCCCGGCCACCGACACGGGCGCCTCGCGAATCGAGCGCGCCGCGGCACGGTAGGCGAGCACGCGGTGCACGATCGCTCCGTCGAGCTCATACAGGTCGCCGAGCTCCTCCAGCGCGTTGGCGATCGCCGAGTTGGGAAGCTCGCCGGCCACCTCTCAACCGATCCTAATCGCGACGACCGTGTCCGGCGCGAGCACGAGCCGTGCGCGGTGGGCGACGGCCGTGACCGATCCCGGCGTTTCGCCAGAGCTCGCGGTGCTAAGCGTGTCCGTGTGCAGACGCGCCGTCGCTCCCGGCACATCGATCGCGAAGGGGATCGGCTTGGAGGAGAAGGAGCTCACGATCACGCTCGTGCGCGCGCCGTCGGAGATCCTCGCGGCGAGGACGCGCGGATCGGTCGAGCTCGACTCGATCCGGCTGCCGAGGGGGATCCAGCGGTGCAGGAACAGCAACGCGCGCCCGAGCGGTTGCAGCGTCACCCCCCCGTCCGCTTCGAAGGAGAGCGGGTCATAGCTCCCGCCGGCGGAGTGCAAGCGCACCTGCGCGAATCCGGCGAGCAGCGCGGCCACCACATAGCGTGCCGCCCATATTCCCGCCACCGGTGTGTTTGACACGCCGGGCTTGCCGCCGCAGGAGGCGCTGTTGCTCTCCGAGACGATCGCCGGCCTGTGCGCGGCGCGTGCGACGCTCAGCAGCCAATCGTACTTTTCGACCAGCCCCACGCTCGCGTGCTTTGTGAGCAGGCGCGCCGCCGTCGTCATCTCATCCGGTGGTCCGCACGCCGAGGTTGGATACGCGTGCACGTCCATCACGTCGGGTGGGTCCTTCAGCAGCAGCTGCGAGATCGACCCGCGCCAACCGATCCCCGCGAGGTCGGGACCCTCGATCCGGATCGGTCCGAGCAACGCGCGGCGGCTCTCCCATTCGCTCGCGTACTCTTCGGCGGTCCACGGCGATGGGCGAAAGGCCGGAATCGTGACTCCCGGTTCGTCGGGAAAGATGTGGCTGATGCCATAGAGGTCCGGCTCGTTGCCCAGCGAGAAGCTCAGCTGCGCCGCCGGGATCGCCTGCTCGGCCGCGGCGATCGTGATGAGATCGTCGGTCACCGGGGCCTCGGCGAAGTTCAGCCCGACGGTGACCTGCACGCCGGTCTCACGGGCCAGGCAGCCGAGCGTCGTCCAGAACGAGGGGGGTATCACGTAGTGGTAAGCGGCGGTAGGGCCGGCCAAATCCTGCGAGTCGCCCCCGATGCGCAGCGAGGGTGAGCCGAGCTCACGCAACGTGTCCACCAGCGCCGCTCCCGGGCATGCCCCGACGCCGAGCGCCTTCTCCATCAGCGGGTACTCGACCGATAGCCCGAACGGAGACTGGCTGACGATCGCCGCTGAGGCGCCTTCGATCTGGGGCGCGGCTGTCTGGAGTCCCCCGGCGATCAGCCCGGCCAGGAAAGCGGCGCGCCACCAACGCATCGCGCCTATGATACCCACGGGTCACGGTGGTAGGGCCGGTGTGGGTGATGACCCTCGCTTGGGGGGGCGGATAGGAGAATTGACCATGCGCATACGCATATACCCACACGCTCGACGTGGCTCCTCAGTAGGAGCCGCTCAACGCGGTTCCTCAGCGCGAGCCGCTCGTCGCGGCGTGCTGCTGCTGATCTGCGTGGCGCTCGCCGGCCTGGCCGTCGCGGGACTCGCGGCAGTGGGCCTCGCCAAGACGAGCACGGCGGCGACGAGCCACGTGAAGCGAGCAGGCTCCGCGACACAGCGCGGGGCGAGAGTTTCCGCGGCGAGCGCTTCCTTTCGCTTCGGCCTTGCCGACTACGAAGCGCGCACGTTTTCCGACCCGCGCGTCAGACAGCTCGACGTGTATCTCGCGCGCGACGTGGTGCCGTGGAACGTGGCGCTGATTCCGCGCGAGCTGGCGAGCGTCAGGGAATGGCTCGACGCGGTCAAGCACGCGTACCACATCACACCGCTCATAACCTTTCAGCATGCCGCCAACAACGATCGCGCGCCCACCCCGGCACAGTTCCTGGCGGCGTTCCTGCGCTTTCGCAAGCTGTTTCCGTGGGTCAACGAGTTCGTTCCCTGGGACGAGGCCACCCACGACACGCAGCCAACCGAGCATCACCCATGGCTCGCGGCGGAGTACTACAACGCGCTGGCCGCCCACTGCTCCGGGTGCGAGGTCACCGCACCAGACATCCTCGACTCGGATGGCAACGTCGAGGCCTGGGTGGCGTCCTTCCTTGAAAAGGCGCACCCATATCCAAAGATCTGGCCGTTCAACCCCTACGCGAGCGTTAGCACCGACAACCCGAGGCTGATCGAAAACTTTCTAGCGGCAACTCGTGGGCAGGTCTGGTTCAGCGAGGTCGGCGGAGTCGTGTGGTGGCGCTTCAAAGGCACGCTGATCGACCACGGCGTCGAGTATGCGGCGAAGGTCGCCAAGAACATCTTCACATTCGCCAGATTGAGTCCCAGGATCACCCGAATCTACTACTACCACTGGCGCTCGCCGGGAACCCCCAAGAGCGCCAGGAAGGCCACCTGGGACGCCGGGCTGGTCAGCTCAGGTGGCGCCGCCCGTCCCGCGTTGCTCGTGGTCGCCAAAGAACTCCACCGCAACATCCAGAAATGGATTCCAAAGATCTACTGAGAGCCCGACCCCATATTTGCTGGGATCTACCCGGAGGGGAGGTGCTATTGCAAAGGTTCTCGCTGTAGCGGTCGGTTGGTTGGCCGCCGGTCGCCGATCTCCAGTTCGTCGGCTCGGTGAGCGAGTTCGGGTAGGGCTAGCCCGAGAGATCGTGCGATGCGGTCGGCAACGTCCCAAGTGGGATTGGCGATACCGCGCTCAAGCCCGCGGATGGAGGTGGCGTCGAGATCGGCGGCGTCAGCCAGGGCCTCCTGGGTCAGTCCGATTTCTTCTCGGCGCAGGCGGACCGCTCGGCCGAGGGCGACCTGGGGGTTCTGGCTGATACGCACGCATGAACCCTGCGTGGCGTGAGCCAAAATCACCAGGGAACAAGTTCCCGCTAGAGTGTCTGGCATCATCTAGGATCGATCTTTCAAGCGGGAAACAGGTTCTGCCGGACAGGCCTGTTCGCCTATTCAGTAGGCTACTCGACTGTGGTGGTTCGCCGACAAAGAGCAGCGTTATGCTCTGCACATGCTCTGGCCGCCGGCTCAGGCGAAGCCCGCTCCAGAAAGCCGAGTCGGCACCCCGCAGCATCGTTGGCGACACGCACATGTCGTGCTGAGGACCCGTCACATGGTCGCTATTGCGCGGCACTTGTCTTGACCGTGCGCTTGAGGGCGGACCGTTGATTACCGTTGTTCTAGGTTGCTTCGATGACCTGCTTGGTTATGGCCTCCATCATTTTCTAGAAGAGGACCAATCCATCGAGGTGGTTGCCCGAGACATGCTCAGTCCATCACTTGAGCGGATCGCTCGCGAAAGCTCGCCAGACGTAATCATCGTAGAGGAGCGTACCGTGCCACCCGCGCTATTGCCGTCCCTCAAAGCAGCCGCACCGACGGCCGGCGTGATTGTTCTCGTCCACGACCTGACGCGGGCGAAGCACGCACAGTTCGCCGCAGCAGGAGCAACGTGCCTTAGCCCGGAGACTTCGTCTGCGGACCTCGTGTCGGCGGTTCGACTAGTTGCCTCGGGTGCACGCCCCGAACCCAACCTAACACCGCGTGAGAAGGAGGTCCTTAGCTATCTCAGCGAACACTACACACATGCTGAGATTGCAGAGAGGCTCCACATTTCGAAGGAGACAGCTCGCTCTCACACAGCTAGCATCCGACGCAAGCTCGGAGTGCGACGAAATCGCGAACTGATCGGCACGTCTGTCCTCGTGAAACGCTCGGAGTCGCCTATTGTCATTTCCCCGTTGTGGGGAGTCAAAATCACCCGTAACGGGGGTGGCCCAGGGCACGGTCAAGTAGGTATATTCTGACCCAATTCACCGGGCCAATGACGTGAGTACAGTTACGTTCGATCTTACAAAGGGGTTAAAGTGACACTGAAGCTGAACCGGCGATCGTTAAAATACCCGGACGCACAAGCAGAAGCAAACGTGATCCGCAAACTATTCGCGCTACTAACGATGTTGACCGTGTTTTTCTTCGTCTTTACGGCGAGCTCGAGTGCGTCGCTAATGAATTGTCCGTCATCGAACTTGTGCCTGTGGCAAGATTCATTGTATGACGGCAGTCTTTGGGTATACAGTCCCGTTAACGGAGCGAAATGGTCGTACGAAGAATGGCATTACGTGGGCGCGAGCGCCAACGACAGGACTAGTTCGCTTTGGAACAACCGCGTTCATGTCTCGTTCGTATCACAAAATGCCTTTCCGCCGGTTGAAGCGGGTGGGATCTCGTGCCTCGCACCTAATGACGCATACAAGGATCTCGCGGAATGGGAGTGGGAGTCGGACTACAACGAGAATGCTAATGATTCCATTTCAGGGTTTTTCTTCATCGAAGATGCAACGTCGTGCGGTACCGACAACGGTGAATTTCAGCCTCAGATGCTGGAAGACTTTGTGCCCAAGTCTACGACGACCTCAACGACTGAAGGATCGTCCTCCGGCCAGCCGACTGGCTAGTCTTGGGGACAGGTTGGCAACATGCGCTTGATGTGGCGACGCGATCCGCGCGTTCGGTGCGGGTCGCGTCGCATGGCAATATGAGGGGCGGGAAGGCCGCGCGCCCAGAGTGCGATCCTGCCATGGAGAATAACGTTTGCGTCGCATCGAGTCCAGGCTTCAGAAAACAAGGCCTGATACATCCAATCATCGGAGCGACGGCGGCCAGTCTAGCTTTGTGCGGATGCGCGTCCCAACACGCTGTCCGCCGTGATTCGCATCCCAGGTATGACACCGTTGCGGGGGTCGCGAGCGCAGACGTGCAATCCTTTCTGGAGCGGCTGGCTCTCCGTAGCACGGCCAAGCGGGCGCTGGATGCGAAGGGTGCATCTACGGTTCGACTGCGAGAGGTCCAGCTCGCCACCGTAGTCGTGAATGCTGGCGCCCCCTTGGCGTTTAGCCTATTCCGTATCACAACTCGCTATACCGTTGTTACGCCTGACTCGGGGGCTCTCATAGAAGAAGCATTGCGCTCCGCGAGATTTGCATCGCGCCTGGACAGGGCTCATTGGCTCGCTAGTGGTAAGCCCACACTTGTGACGTCAGACATGCGGCCCCAACGGGAAGTAATTCCTGCGGAACAGTTCAGCTTTACTCCGGAAGGACGGACCCTCACCTATCGCGAGGTGCGCTCGATGCCTAGCCAGCCTGCGGCGCTCGAGGATGACGTCAGCGCACATTTGCATCGCGGTGACACCATGTCGCCGCCAACAAGTATGCTGAAGCAGTATGGGTTTCTGCTTGCGGCAGCACCGGTGACCCGAGCCGTGCGACGAGGCCTGTTCATGGCGATTGGAACCTTGACAACGCTGCACCCATGCGGCACGGGACGTGATCTGCTCGGAAGGCGAGGTCGGGGCGTGTGCGCGAGAAGCGGTGAACTTGAGACGGAGGTGTTGTTTGACGAGCGCAGCGGTACGGTCTTGGCCGTCGAGCAGCGACTCGTCGGGCCATCGTCTCTCTATCCGGACTTGCCGGTAGGAACTCTCGTGGAAAGTGACACCTTTGTCGCGAGCCGACGTCCGTAAGCGCGACTCCTATGGTCGTGTGGCTTACTCGCTCGTCATTCACGACTCGCTGGGCGAGTCGAGACGGCCAAATCTAAAGGACCGACCGTCGTCGAAAATGGCGCGTATGCCGACCTCTTCGAGTGCCGCAAGGTTTCGTACGGTGTCGTCCCTGCCAAGCACCTGGCATCCAATTCGAAAGGTCGGCGTCCCATCTCCGTGTGGACGGACGTCGAAGTTGATCTTACTCGCCATCGGGACGAGTCGCATCGCTAGATCGAACGCCTCCTGCGGCGTGAAGTCCAGCCAGCTCCGATCCATGTCGATCATTTCACTGTGCAGTTTACTGGCTAATTGTGGCGGTCGCGATACCGGGCGCGAGGCGCTGTCGCTCCGAATCCTGTGGCTGAGAAACGCTTGTAGGCTCGGGAGAGCCGATTTCGAGCGTCGCGGTGCGCTGGTCGTGCCAGTAGATCGTCACCGGACACGCGCGGCCGGACGCGGTGACAACACAGCTTCCCAGCGTCTTGGTCGCGTCGGGTGCGCGCAGTTGCGGATTGCCGGCGGCGAGCCACACGGTCGTGTGTAGGCTGTCCTCGGCCGGCACGCTCATGCTGAGTGTGACGCCGTTCGCGGTCGTGTGAAGCGTCCACTTGGCGTGTGCGGTGAGCCGACCGTTGGCGCGTGTGTAGTCGCCGCTCAGCACGACGCCGCGCCTGGATGCCCGCAGCTTGTCGAATGTTGGGCTGGCGATCCACTTGTGTGCGCGCGTCAGCGTCCACACACTCGACAGTCCGTGGTGGATCGGGCGCAGCGCCAGCAGGTCGTGCCAGCCGTCTGCGCCGTCCACCTTGACGGCGACCAGCCCCTGCGCGTTGCGCGGATCGCCGCTGGTGGAGCGTCCGCTCAACTCCCACCACACGCCGCCCGCGCGGCCCCACACCAGGCCGCTCGATGCGAGGTCGTCGGCGAGCATGCTCCTGGAGTCCGCGGGCAGCAACGCGCGCGGCGCTTGTGTTTGTGGCCAGCGTTCGAGCGCCTCCGACAGCAGCCACAGCGTCAAGCCCTCGTATTGATTGAGCGCGGCGTAGCCGTCCATGATCGAGGAGCTCCAGTCCAGGTCGAGTCCCGGCACGATCGGCAACAGGCCGTTGGGCTGCAGTGGGTAGGCGTCCAGCAGGTAGGACACGGCGCGGTCGGCGAACGCGCGCCACGGGGCGCCACCGGCCGGTTCGAGCCCGGCTTGCCTGGCGCCGAGCGCGGCGGCCGCCGCCTGCACCCAGGACTGGTCCAGCGAGCGTCCCGACAGCGAGAGCTGGCCATCGGGCGCCATCATGTCGAGCGCGTAGCGGTCGGCGCGATCGCGCAACCTCGCGATCGCCGAGGTGATCGCGGCCGGGTCGGATTCGCCCACCAGCTCCAGCATGAAGGTCGAGAACAGCTCGTACGCGGACGGCTCGGCGCCGGGGTCCGACAGCTCGCTCGCGCGTCCTCCGATGCCTGCGGCAGTCAGCGCGCCGCGTGCCGCGGAGCTGAGCAGAGGGGCTCCCGCGTGGGTCACCGCCAGGCCGAGGTCGGCCTTGATCTGGCTCGTGACGAACTGGCTTTCGCCGGCCAGCGAGCCGGGCTCGGCCGCGACGTTGTCGGCCTGCAGTAGCGCGGCGCCAGCCGACCACACGAGTTGCCAGTTGCTGTAGCAGCCTGGTTGGGTCAAGCAGTTGATCCCCATGGGGGGTCCGATCTGCCCAGCCAGCAGCATCAGCGGTCCACCAAATTGTTCCCACACGCCGGCGGGGAGCTGGCCGTCCTGGCCGTCGTGGATCACGGCGGCGATCGCGAGCAGATTGAACGGATCGCTGGGCGCCGGCAGCCTCAGCACCGAGTCCAGGATGCGCGCTCCAGCCGCTTCCAGCGCGCTGTCGTCGGTGCGCTCGGCCATCTTCAGCATCACGTCGGCGAGCAGGATCACGCCGTAGTTGTCGCCCGTGTCGGCCGGGTTCAGCGGGTCCGTGACCCGCCCATCGACGGTCGTGTAGGGCTCCCACGCGCGGGCCACACGAGCTATGTAGGCGGTCAGCTGTTCGCGGCTCACGGGTGGTTGCGCGGCGCGCGCGCAGGGCACGCACGCCAGCAGTAGCGTGATGCCTGCGATCAGTCCCCCCAGGGTTGCCAGCGGCGTTGCGCGATCGGTCAACACGCTCTAGGGTACGACGCTTCGTGACCGACCTGCCCTGGCTGATCCTCCCGACGTACAACGAGGCCGAGAACATCGAGGCGATTGTGAGCGCCGCGGGCGACGTGCTCGGGGCGGCGAACGAAGGCTCCTACAAGATCCTGGTTGTGGACGATGGCTCGCCCGACGGTACGGGTGAGATCGCAGATCGGTTGGCCGGCGAGCGCGACCAGGTCGAGGTTCTGCACCGCACCGAAAAGAATGGGATCGGCCCGGCGTACCTGGCCGGCTTCCGCTTCGCGCTCGACCACGGTGCGGCGTACGTGATGGAGATGGACTCCGACTTCTCCCACGACCCAGCCGACCTCGCGCGGCTGCTCGCCGCGGTGCGCTGCGGCGCCGATCTCGCGCTCGGCTCGCGCTATGTGCCCGGCGGCGGCGCGGTTGACTGGGGACTGCTGCGGCGCGTGATCAGCGAGGGCGGCTCCACCTACGCGCGTTGGGTGCTCGGCCTGGGTGTGCGCGACCTCACCGGAGGCTTCAAGTGCTTCAAGCGTGAGGTGCTGGAAGCGATCCACTTCGACAGTGTGCGCTCGCAGGGCTACGCGTTCCAAGTTGAGCTCACCTACCGCGCCGTGCGCGCGGGCTTTCGCGTGGTTGAGCTGCCGATCGTGTTCAAAGACCGCGAGCGCGGGCAGAGCAAGATGTCGTGGCGCATCGCCGCCGAGGCGATGTGGCTCGTGCCGCGCTTGCGCTTCGGGCCGCAGCCGCCGGACGCCGATGCTTCACTTTGTATAGTGGATGGAGGAGGTTCGGCCGGGACGATGCCGGATCGCAACGAGACGACAGCCACCCGATAGGAGAACCCCATGGCAGGCACCCTCAGTGAAGTAACCGACGCCAACTTCCAGGCTGAGGTCGTCGAGTCCGAGAAGCCCGTGCTCGTCGATTTCTGGGCGCCCTGGTGCGGCCCGTGCCGCGTGGTCGGCCCGGTGCTCGAGGAGATCGCCTCCGAGCGCGAGGATCTGCGCATCGTCAAGCTCAACGTTGACGAGAACCAGCAGACCGCGGCCGCCTTCCAGGTGCTGTCGATCCCGACGATGATCCTTTTCAAGGGCGGCAACGCCGTCAAGACGGTCGTCGGCGCGTATCCAAAGAAGAAGATCGAGGCAGAGCTAGACGGAGCTCTCACAACGGCTTAGCGAGATCTCGAGGCTGAGGCCTTCGATCTCGGTCTGCTCGTGATAGTCCATAGCGTCGGCGTTGCCGATCGTGAGGCTCACCGCGAGCGTCTCGCCGCTGAGGTACGTGTCGTGCGCGCGGGCGGCGTCCAGCAACGCGGGGTCACCGGTGAGCGCCAATGCGATCCGGTCCTCGACTTCTAGACCGGCGGTCTTGCGGGCGTTTTGCACCGCGTGCACGATCTCGCGTGAGCGGCCCTCGCGCAGCAAGCTGTCGTCGATCTCCAGCTCGAGCGCCACGGCGTGCGCGCCCTCGCGCTCGACGCTGTAGCCCTCCGGTGCCTTCATGCTCAAGAGCACGTCCTCGGCGGTGAGCGTGTGCTCGCGCCCGCCCACGGCGATCCCTATGCCCGCGCCGTTTCTGACCGCGGCCGCCAGCTTGGCGGGGTCGAGCGCGGCGATCGCCTCGGCAGCCAGCGGCATGTCTTTGCCGAACAGCGGACCGAGCGTGCGGTAGTTGGCCTTGACCTCGTAGGAGCCCAGCTCGTCGGCGGCCTGCACGAAGCGCACGCGCCGCACGTTGAGCTCCTCGCGCACTATCTCGCTCAGTCGTTCGATCGCGGCGCGCTCGCGTCCATCGGCGACCACGACCGCCTCCGCCAGCGGCTGGCGCACCTTGATCTTCGCCTGCGCGCGCGCGCCCAGACCGAGCCTGACCGTCTCGCGGGCGATCGCCATCGCGTCGTCCAGCGCCGGGTCGCGCGCCGGCAGCGCCGCGCCCGTTGGGAAGTCGCACAAGTGCACGCTCGCGAGCGTGCCGTCAAGATTGTCGTAAATCTCATCCGCCACGAACGGGGTGAACGGGGCCAGTAGCTTCGACACGCACAGCAGACACTCGCGCAATGTCGCGAACGCTCCCGGGTCGCCGTCCCAGAAACGCCTGCGTGAACGGCGCACGTACCAGTTGGACAGGTCGTCAACGAGCTCCGCCACCGCGCGTCCCGCGCTGGTCGCGTCGTAGGCGTCCAGACGCTCCGCCACCATTTCAGCCGTGGCGGCCGTCCGCGACAGCGCCCACCGATCCAAGTCGTTCGTGGGCGCCCTGCCCGCGGTGGCGGGTTGGCTTGTGCTGGGCGTGTTAGTCGCGCCGAACGCCCCCCCATCCCCAAAAAACTCGCTTTCGCTCAGCGTGTGCGCATTTGCGTTTGCATACAGCGCATAGAAGAAATAAGTGCTCCACAGTTGCTTGAGGAACAGTCGCACGCCCTCGCCGATCGCCTCCTCGGAGAAGCGGTAGCCGTCCCACGGTTGCTTTGAGGTAAAGTACCAGCGAAACGCGTCCGCGCCGTACTTGTCAAGTATCTGCCACGGTTCCACCGTATTGCCCTTCGACTTGCTCATCTTCTGGCCCTCGGCGTCGAGGATCAGACCGAGACACACCACGTTCTCATACGGCGCGGTGTCGAACAGGAGGGTGGAAACCGCCAACAGTGAATAGAACCAGCCACGGGTCTGGTCAAGCGCCTCGCAGATAAAATTGGCGGGAAAGTTTTTTTGGAACAGCTGTTCGTGCTCGTGGGGAGAGTGAAACTGGGCGAACGGCATCGCGCCCGAGTCGAACCACACGTCGATGACCTCGGGCACTCGTTTCATCGGCTTGCCGCACACCGCGCTTGGCGACGCGCCTGGCGTTGGGTGCGACTCGCTCGTGGCCGATGGGGTGGATAGGGGGTCGTGCGAGCAGGGACACGGGAGCATCACGTCATCCACGTACGGGCGGTGGTGATCTGTGAGGGTCGTGCCGGAGCGTTGCTCGAGCTCCGCGAACGAGCCGATCGTGAGCGTGTGACCAGCCTCGCAGCGCCACACCGGCAGCGGTGTGCCCCAATAGCGCTCGCGCGACAGCGCCCAGTCCACGTTGTGCGACAGCCAGTCGCCGAAGCGGCCGTGCTTGATGTGCGGCGGGTACCAGTTGATCGTCTCGTTGGCGGCCATCATCTGGTCTTTTACCTTCGAGGTCGCTATGTACCAGGAGGGTTTCGCGTAATAGATCAAAGGCGTGCCGCAGCGCCAGCAGTGAGGGTAGGAGTGCTCGTAGTCAGTGCGTCGCAACAGCAGCCCGCGCGCGTCGAGGTCGGCGATCAACTCCTCGGTTAGCCGCGGGTCCTTGACGAAGCGGCCTCTATACGAACCGTCGTCGTGACTGCGCACGTCCATCCCATACGTGCCGTCCGGTGCGACCGGGTTGAAGAGCGTGTGTGGGTTTCTCGGATCGAACAGGCCCGCGGCGGCGGCGGCGCGGAAGTCGTCTTCCCCGAACGCGGGCGCGATGTGCACGAGTCCCGTCCCATCCTCGGTCGTCACGAAATCCCCAGCAATGATCGGCGCCCCACCGCAGCCGTTGCCGCTTGTGGGGGAGGTCGGCACCTTTGTGGGGAAGATCGGCGCCTTGTAGGACGCGCCGGTTCGCGCGCCGCTGTCGTGCTCGCCGATCAACTCGCTCCCCGGGAATGTGTCAAGAATCTCCGCGTGTTCGCCGAGCACCTTCTCCACCAGCGCGGCCGCCACGATCAGCGTCTCCTCACCCACCCGCGCGCGCGCATACTCGATGTCCGGCCCGACGGCCACCGCCACATTCCCCGGCAGCGTCCACGGCGTCGTCGTCCAGATCAGCAACGCGTCGCCCTCGCGCAGGGGGGACATTGGATCTGGCGATTGGGCAGGAAGGGGTTGGGTGGGCATCCGAGCCATACCCTCCGGCTGCTGCGCCAACCCTCCCGACTGCTCGTGTGTCGGGAAATAAATTGGCAACCGCACATACACAGACGGATCGACGACGTCCTTGTATCCCAGCGCCAGCTCGTGCGACGACAGCGCGGTGCCGCAGCGCGGACAGTAGGGCACCACCTTGTGCCCCTCATACAGCAGTCCCTTGCGGTCGATTTCCGCCAGCGCCCACCACACCGACTCGATGTAGCTCTCATCCAGCGTGCGGTACGCGTGGTCGAGGTCCACCCAGAACCCGATCCGCTCTGTCAGGCGGTTCCACTCCTCCAGGTACTCCCACACGGACCTGCGGCACTCTTCGTTGAAGCGCTCGATCCCGATGCCCCGCTCGGGGTCCTCGATCTCGGTCTTGCTGGTGATGCCGAGCTTCTGTTCCACGGCGATCTCCACCGGCAGCCCGTGGCAGTCCCAGCCGCCCTTGCGCTCCACGCGGTAGCCCCGCATCGTCTTGTAGCGCGGATAAATGTCCTTGAACACGCGCGAGAGCACGTGGTGGGAGCCCGGCCGGCCATTGGCGGTGGGCGGCCCCTCGTAGAACACCCACTGCTCGGCGCCCTCGCGCATCCGCAACGACTCGCCAAACACGTCGCGCTCGCGCCAGCGCTCCAACACCACCTGCTCCAGGGCGGGCAGCTCCTGGCGCGCGTCCACTTCGCGCCCGGGTATCAGCGGGTGTCGTGGGGGCGCGGTCATCGCAGGAGCCCCGAGTGCGCGGTCATCGGCTGGGCTGGTGTCCGGGGTGCGGTCATCGGCCGCCCATTGTAGGTGCGGCACGTTCCGCGCCATGGGCAGGTCGAGCCCCATTGCCTTGTGGGATTCGCGCGGATCCAGCGTCCTGCCCTAAAATGCCGTGAGCGCTGTGGGGGCGCCGTTCTGTTCAACAAACCGGGAGCAGCCAGCGATGAGCAACAAGACGTTTGTGATCGGCGTGGGCATGACCAAGTTCGACAAGCCCGGTACCAAGGAGGGCGACTACCCCGACTGGGCGCTGGAGGCCGGCTCCAAGGCGCTCGCGGACGCGGAAATTCCCTATGAGCTGGTCGAGCAGGCGTTCGCCGGCTACTGCTACGGCGACTCCACCTACGGACAGCGCGCGGTCTATGGCCTCGGGCTGACCGGCATCCCGGTGCTCAACGTCAACAACAACTGTTCCACCGGCTCCAGCGCGCTGTGGCTGGCGCGCCAAGCGGTCAAGGGTGGGCTGATCGAATGCGGCCTTGCGATCGGCTTCGAGAAGATGGAGAAGGGCTCGCTCGGGATGAAGTACACCGACCGCACGCCCGCCCTGGACAAGCACATGGGGCGCATGCTGGAGCTGCGCGAGCTCGAGCAGTCGCCGTTTGCCCCGCAGATGTTCGGCAACGCCGGGCGCGACCACATGCAGCGCTACGGCTCTACACCCGACCACTACGCGTGGATCGGCTGGAAGAACCACAAGCACTCCGTCAACAACCCCTACGCGCAATTCCAGGACGAGTATTCGATGCAGGACATCAAGGACGCGCGCATGATCCATGACCCGCTCACAAAGCTGCAGTGCTCGCCCACAAGCGACGGCGCGGCAGCGGCGATCGTGGCCAGCGAGCGCTTCGTGGACGCTCACGGCCTGTGGGATCACGCGATCGAAATCGCCGGTCAGGCAATGGTCACCGATCTGTCCTCCACGTTTGACGAGAGCGCCGATTGCATGAAGATCGTGGGCTACGACATGACGCGCGAGGCCGCCCGCCAAGCGTATGAGGAGGCGCAGCTCGGCCCGCAGGACATCCAGGTGATCGAGTTGCACGATTGTTTCAGCGCCAATGAGCTGATCACCTACGAGGCGCTCGGCCTATGCGGCGAGGGCGAGGGCCACAAGCTGGTCGACGCGCAGCAGACCACCTACGGTGGGCAGTGGGTCGTCAACCCCTCGGGCGGCCTGATCTCCAAGGGCCACCCGTTGGGCGCCACGGGCCTCGCACAGTGCTCGGAGCTCAACTGGCAGCTGCGCGGCAAGTCCGAGGGGCGCCAAGTTAGGGACCCGGCTCTGCCGAAAGCTGCGCTACAACACAACATCGGACTGGGCGGCGCCGCGGTGGTGACCGTGTACCGGCCGCCGGCGGCTGCCTAAGAAGGTCTGAAAGACCTTTAACGCGATAGCTCGTATCAGGTAGTGGCTGTACGACTGATCGAAAGTACGACATCACGGCCATCCGCGAGCATGGCATCCCTGCCATCGGCGTTCTCTCTGGGGCTTCAGCTCAGAAGACGAGCTGCGCACCGCCGGAGCAGATGCGCTTGCCGCACCACAAGCGAACTCACCCCCTCCTGGAGTCGTCGCATGGAATGGTCTGCTGAGCGGTGAGCAGTGAGCTGGCAGTTTGACGAGGTCGCGCACGCGGGCACGGAGCATTTCGACGTGGCGTTTGTCGCCGAGTTCGATAAGAAGATGCCGACCGACTGGACCGGGGAGATCGCGATACTCCGCGCGCTCGGGGTCGGGCAACAGAGCACCGTCGTTGACCTCGGAGCGGGTACCGGCACATTCGCGAAGGCGATATCTGGGCACGTTGCTCGTGTCGTCGCGGTCGATGTGTCTGAGGCGATGGTTGCGAGGATGCGTGCTCACCGTGTGCAGGCGGTTCGCGCGGCATTCCTCAGCTACGAGCACGAGGGCGAGTCCCCGAATGCAGTCTTTACCAGCAACGCACTCCACCACTTACCGGATACGCACTATCCCGTCTGTCGGTCGCGTAGTCCACCTCCGCGATGGGGTACTCACCGAAAGCCCGGGTATCAAGACCATCTCCCTCTCCGGAGGATGATTGTGGCCATCTAACTTCCGTTTCTGGAAAACACCTTTGATCCCATAAGCTGTAGGTCGCTCAAGACCGGGGGTCGATTGTGCCTAAGTTGGTGATTGAGAGCGTGTCGAGGGGCTTTTGGAGCGGCGGCGATTGGCTGCTGGTGCTCAAGGACGTGTCGTTGGAGCTTGAGCCGGGCGAGGTAGGTGCGATCGTGGGCCGACGGTTGGGCGGCAAGACGACGCTGTTGAGGATTGCGGCTGGTATGCAGCGCCCGGATGAGGGGAGGGTCTTGCTTGGGGATCAGGAACTCGCGGGTCTTTCCGACCGACGTATGTCGAAGCTGAGGGGGCGCACGATTGTGTGGCTCAATCGCGATGGTGCGGACAATGACACGGAGGTGGCGCGGTTCGTCGGGTATCCGATCGCCATACATGGTCGCAAACACGCCGACCGTATTGCCGCGCAGGCGTTGGAGCGCGTTGGTGCGCGAGACTGCGCTGGGCGGAGGTTGGCTTCGCTGTCCATCTGGCAGCGCGTGTTGGTCGGGTTCGCGCAAGCGTTCGCTGGGGCTCCGCAGCTCATCGTGATTGATGATCTTCTTGACGGGCTTGGTCGTCCCCACACGCAGGCGGCCTCGGACTTGCTGCGGTCGTTGATGGATGCCTCAGACCCTCGTCCTATCGTGCTGATGGGTGTCTCGGACTCCGGCTCCGCGTTGTTCGCTGATCGGACCTGGAGGCTGACACGCAAAGGCACGCTGAGCGAGTGGACAGGCGAGCGCAGCAGGGGCAACGTGCTTCCCTTCCCGCAGGCTGACGGCGCGTAGGGTCTTTTCTTTCATGCGCGCTCGGTGTGTTGCTGCTCTCCCGAGCCGGCGCGAGTCAGAAACAGCACGGTTAGCATAGGACGCCAGGTCGGGATTGTTCTGGTGGAGCGAACACGGCTAGGGCTGATTAGGCTACACTATGAGGCCGATGAAACGGCCCAGCGACATGACTGCGCAGATGGCGGTCCTCGGTTTCGTGGTCGGGAAACCCGATACGAGGCAGAACATTCTCTACCAGTTCAATGATCGGTTCGAGTCGGCAGGTTTTGCGAAGCCTGCCGGCTACAACAGTTTGAAGGATCTCCTCGAGAAGGGCCATTTGCGTGTGGTCGGCGATACCTTCCATGCCACGCCGGAGGGACAGGACGCACTGTTTGAGTGGATGCTCGGTCCCGTGCCGGCTCCGGGCATACGAGCTCCGATACTCGGCAAGCTTGAGTTCGTCACGGTTGAGCAGTTGGAGACCGTCGTGCGAAGACTCAAGGAAGAAGAGAGGGCATACAAGGCCGCGTGCAGCAAGGTCACGGGCCGGGTCCACGAAGAGCAGCGTCAGCGATTGCGTCGCGCGAAGCGTGTCGAGAGTCGTGGCGGGGAGGAGACCTTTGGGGAAAGGCTGCGCGCGATCCAGGGTGCGCACGAAGCCAAACTGTGGGAGGGAACCGTCGAATCTCTGGAAGACGTTCGTGAAGAACTTGAAGAGTTGCTTGAGAATCTGCGCGCTGGGAAGGGTCCGGTTGCCTGAGCTTGCCGTTGAAGGGGTGTCCAAGGGCTTCCCACGTGGCGGCAAATGGATGCCGTTGCTCAAGGATGTGTCGTTGGAGCTTGAGCGGGGCGAGGTAGGTGCGATCGTGGGCCGGCGGTTGGGTGGCAAGACGACGCTGTTGAGGATCGCGGCTGGGATGCAGCAGCCTGACGAGGGCGCCGTTTGGCTTGGAGAGCAGGAGCTAACGGGTCTTTCTGACCGGGCTATGTCTCGGCTGAGGGGGCGTGACATTGTGTGGCTTAGTCGCACTTGCCCGGAAGACGGGATTAAGGCGTCACGGTTCGTTGGCGGGCCGCTGGCGCTGCACAGCCGCAAGCAGGCTGACTTTATCGCCGCGCGCGCTCTCGAGCACGTCGGTGCGGGAGACTGCTCGGACCTGTTGGTCGGAGCGCTGACGCACTGGCAGAGATTGTTGGTCGCGCTCGCGCGCGCTTTCGCTGGGAGTCCGCGACTCATTGTGATTGACGATCTTCTTGACGTGCTTGGTCGTCGTCAGACGCAGGCGGCTTCGGACTTGTTGCGGTCTTTGCTGGACGACTCGGGCTCTCCGTGTGTGGTGCTGATGAGCGTCACCGACAAGGAATCGGTGCTGTTCGCCGACCGGACGTGGAGGCTTACGCGCAAAGGCACACTGAATGAGTGGACAGGCCAACGGAAGGAGGGAGCCCTGATTGACTTCCCACAACAGACTGACGCTAAGGATTCACAGACCGCAGGCAGCCGGTAGTGCTCGAGGTACGCGATCTGGTCAGGCACTTCCAGGTCGGCACGGGCGAGCCGATCCATGCTGTGGACGGCGTGTCGATGACGGTCGCCGCTGGGGAATCGGTGGCGCTATATGGTCCGTCGGGGTCCGGCAAGACGACCCTCATCAACATGATCGCCGGGCTACAGCGTCCTGATAATGGCAGCGTGTTAGTCGATGGGCGGGATGTCGCGGCGATGAACGCCAAACAGGCAGCCGATTATCGCCGCAATGACATCGGGATAGTTCTTTCACCACAGACGCTGATGCCGGGTACGAAGGTGATCCGTGCCGCCTCGGTCAAGTTCGTCATGGAGGGTGTCGCCGACGCCGAGCGTAGGGCGGCGCCGCTCCTCGGAGAGCTGGGGCTGGGGGATCGGCTACAGCACCGTACTGGTCAACTGTCGATGGGCGAGCGTCAACGACTCCTGGTCGCCATCGCTCTTTCGCTGACGCCGAAGCTCATGCTCGCCGACGAGCCGACCGCGAGCCTTGACACCGAGCGCACCCGCGAGGTACTGGGCCTATTGAGCGGTCTCTGCCGCTCGCGCAGAATGGCGCTGCTGCTCGTTACACACGATTCTGAGGCCGCCGCGTTCGCCGACAGGCTGCTCGAACTGCGTGACGGGCGCCTTCAGGCATATCACTCAGACCACCCTCCGACCTCGGCAACGACCTCATCACCGAGGGTCTGATCGGTCTGCCAATGAACCTGTATGGCATTCGATATATCTACTCCGGATGGATGGAACAGCGAAATGTGTTCGTACAGGAGGCATTCGCGATTGCGGGCATCGCAGTTGGCGTGGCGTTGCTGTTCGCTGCTCAGATATCGGGTACTAGCCTCACGCACTCGGTCGCGCAGCTCAACAACGAGCTTATCGGGAAGGCACAGGTACAGATTGAGGCCCGCGGTCCCGAAGGCTTCCCCGAACGTGTACTTACTGAAGCGCGAGCGATACCGGGGGTGCAGGTCGCCTTGCCAGTATTCGAGCGGCAAGTCAACATCATCGGAGCCAGTCACGAACAATCGGTCGATCTCATCGGAGTTGACCCGCACTCAGTACGCGCGAGCGGAAAGCTACTGCGCCGTTTCTCGGCACGCCAGCTCGCCGGCCTGCCAGTCATCGCGCTCCCTACACCCCTCGCAAAGGAAATCGGTGTCGGGCCGCTGGAAACGATCAAGCTACAAGTCGGAGCAACGCGAGTGGAAACACTCGTTGGTGCAACGCTCGGGGAAGACGACATAGGAGGGTTCGTCCATAGTCCCGTCGCGGTCACGTCGATTCGCTACGCTCAACATCTAGCAGACGCTCCGGGACAACTCACTCGGATCTTCGTTCACTACGAACCGGCCCGTGAACACCAGGCGCGCGCCGCGCTCGCCGCGCTCGCCGGACGAAAGAATCTGAACTTCGAGCCCGGCCAGTTCGATTCCCGTCTGTTCGCGGTAGCTGTTGCCCCCGAGAGCAAGAGCGAGGAACTATTCTCCGCTATCTCGGCGGTTGTCGGGTTCATGTTCGCGCTGAACGCGATGCTGATTACCGTTCCTTCGCGGCGGAAGCTGATCGAAGGCATTCGTCCCCACGGCGCATCGCGGTGGATGACGGTGCAGATACTCCTTGTTGACGCAGCCGTGCTCGGTGTCATAGCCTGCGTGCTCGGCCTGATTCTGGGCGACATTCTCTCGATCATTGTCTTTCACACCTCGCCGACATATCTCGCGTTCGCCTTTCCCGTGGGCAATAACAGGCTTGTGACCTGGCAAAGCGTTGCGGTGGCGGTCGCCGCTGGGATGGGAGCAGCCGTCGCTGGGGTGCTCTGGCCAGTTCGGTCCATTATTGCCGAGCCGCTGGAAGCATCACCCAACCCCGAGGACTATCGAGCGCGCCGGATCGCCGCGCGCATCGGGATCGGACTGGCTTGTATGGCGGCTACGACTGTCACTTTGGTTGCTGTTCCCAAAGCCGCGATAATTGGAAACGTCACTCTGCTCGTCGCGCTTATGTGTCTGATGCCCCTCATGTTTGATTGGCTGATACGGATGTTCGATGGTCTATCCAAGATAATAGACGGGATGGGCTCAGCGCTCGCCGCAACCGAGCTTTTGGAATCTCGGACGCGTGTGCGCTCACTGGCGATAGCCCTAACTGCAGCTTGCGCGGTGTTCGGGATCGTCGAGTTCCAAGGTACGCAAACCAACCTCCGTACTGGCCTGTTCGCATCGGCCCACAACCTCGACTCTCGCGCTGACATTTGGGTCACTCCAAGCGGACGATCAAGTCTCCTGAGCACAACATCCTTCAAGCCAACAGACATAAACGCACTCGCGCACGTCCCGGGTGTAGCGAGTCTCGATCTGTACCATGGCGGGTTCATTAACTGGGGTCAGAGGCGACTTTGGGTTCTCGCGCCATCAAGCAACATCGACAACCCCGTCCCCATCAGTCAGGTTGTTGTGGGTAATCCCGGCCTCGCATCAGAACGACTGAAGGAGGGCGGCTGGGCGGTACTCTCCCAGGCGCTAGCCGAAGAAAACCACCTGCGGATTGGACAGGCGTTCAACCTCCCATCACCGCGCCCGGTGAGGTTGCGCCTCTCTGCAATGACCACCAATCTCGGATGGCCGCCAGGCGTGGTAATGCTCAACTCGAGCGACTACATACGCGGCTGGGCTGACAGTCAGCCGAGCGCCTACGAGATACAGACGAGCGCCGGCATCCCGGTTGTCACAGTCCGAAACCGCTTGCAAGACGTATTGGGCTCTGACCGAGGCCTGACTGTAGAAACCGCAACCGAACGGCAAGGACGCCACGATGCTCTCGCGGCCCAAGGACTAACCCGCCTCACACAAATCCGGCTGATCGTACTGGTAAGCGCTATCCTAGCGATAGTCGGGGCACTCGGGTCGATGATCTGGCAGCGCCGCGAACGGATCGCCACCTACAAGATTCAAGGCTACCAGGAGCCCGTGCTACTCCGCTGGCTGGTGTGCGAGGCCGCGATCCTGCTCTCGGTTGGCTGCTCGATAGGCGCTGTTTTCGGACTGTATGCGCAACTGTTGGGCAGCCACTTCCTGGCCACAGTAACCGGGTTTCCGATCGTGTTCGGCATCGAAGGAGTCGCGGCTGTCACAGGCTTCGGACTCGTCACCGTGATCGCTGTGGCGATGGTTTCGGTGCCGGGCTTCTACGTGGTCCGTGCGCCAAACACCACCGACTTGGCCTACTAATTCTCCGTCCGGAAGTAGTTCAAGCCGTACCTATGACCCTGCGCCGCTGAGCGCCCGCCAAGTCTGGACTCTCGCCCGTTGCGCCGCGCGGGAGCTGACTTGGGGGCTGCCCCTCGTCGCGAGGGAGGTGCGTGGTTGGCGGCGCTTGGCGCAGACGATTCCCGACGCTGCGATCCGCGAGGACGCGCTCGACGCGCTAGCGCATAAGCGTGGACAAACAGATGGCGCAGCGCTGCTATCCACGCTTACACGAGCCCGTAACTATCGTCTGCTACGGCTTCTTGTCGCCTACCAAATCATTTGGGATTTTCTGGACAGCGTGCACGAGCGCGGGGCTGTGGGCGATGAGCGAAACGGTCGCCAGCTACACCTCGCTCTGATCGACGCGCTCGACCCCGACCGCCCGATTGATGACTACTATCGTCACCACCAGTGGCATGAAGACGGGGGATATCTCAGGGCACTCGTGTGCGCCTGCCGGGAGTGCTGCGCGGAATTGCCCGCCTATGACCGTGTACGGCACTTGATTCTCGATGAGGCGCGACACGGGCAGGCGGTTCTCTCGATTAACCACAACCTTGACCCTGACGCTCGCGACGCTGGTCTGCAGGCGTGGAGCGTCGCCGAGTTCCCCGCCGGACACGAGGCATGCTGGTGGGAGCTAAGTGGTGCCGCGAGCGCCGGGCTGACGATCTTTGCACTGCTGGCGCTCGCAGCAGAGCCGGCGTGCGAGGACGCTGACATTCAGTGGACGTTTCACGCCTATTTCCCGTGGACATCGGCCGCGGCCACAATGCTCGACAGTTACGTCGATCAGGTTGAGGATGGCGTCAACGGCGATCACATCTATATCTCTCACTACCCAGATCGTGAGCAGGCCATCGGTCACATCCGATTACTGATTGATCGCTGCTTGAGCGAGGTACAAACACTGCGCAACAGCGAGACGCACACTGTCATCGTGGCCAGCATGATCGCGCTTTATCTGTCCAAGGACAGTGCACGAAGTCCCGAGATGCGAGTAAACAGTAAGGCCCTCGCTGACACTGGCGGTTCGCTCACCAGCGTGCTGGTTCCAATCCTGCGGCTATGGCGGATCGTCTACACACAATGTAAAACCTAACAAACACCAAGGAGACAGAAAATGCTGTTCACAAACCGACCCTCCCATCTCGCGACTCGTATAAAAGGCGGTCTACCGCCGAGCGGGCCGCTCCCAGCAATGATGCAGACCCTCGGCTGTCGCTGGTGGCCCTACGCCTATATGCGATACGGCCACCATCTCCACGGAAATCGATTCACCGTCTATCCCCTCTATATGCCACCCATAGTGTTCCTCACCGACCCGGAAGAGATACGAGCGGTACTGACGGCACCCGCGAACGAACTGCATCCCGGCGCCGGCTCTCAAATTCTTGCTCCGCTGATCGGCAAGCGCTCATTTATGCTGCTCGAGGAGGATGAGCACCACCGAAGCCGTAAAGCGATAAACCCGGCTTTTCACAGAAAAATGATCGCCGAACACACCACCATCCTGCGGGGCATGGTGGAGCGAGAGGTCGCCACCTGGCCCGTGGACCGGCCGATACGTCTACACCCAAGGATCCGAGCTCTAACCCTCCGGGTCATCCTACGAGTCATCTTTAGCGTAGAGGCAGACGGCATCCTCGAGCGGCTACACAAGCAGTTGATGGATACTCTGTCGGTCACAACGAGCTTCATTCTTCAACAGCCGAATCTCCGCTACGTGCCCGGCTGGCGCGGAACATGGAAAACCTTCACGGACGACCGCGGCGAAACTGACACCTTGATCTACGGCTTGCTATCGCGGCGCCGCGCCGAGCACCATAGCGAGCCGCAAGACCTACTCGACATGCTGCTCAGCACGGAGAATCTAGACGGATCGCCGATGTCTGACGTCGAAATCCGCGACAACCTAATGTCGATGATTCTCGCCGGTCACGAGACGACCACCGGCGAGCTCACCTGGGCCTTCCAATTGCTTGCGCACAACCAAACGGCACAGGATCGGTTGATAGACGAGATTGACCGCGGAACCGAAGAGATATATTTGACGGCGACTGCTCATGAGACACTGCGCCACAAGCCGGTATTCCTTTTCGCAATTCCCCGAGAAGTAATCCAGCCGATCGATATTGGCGGCGTGACGTACCGTCCGCCGGTCCATCTTGCGGCCTGCACCTACATCATGCACCATGACCCCGAACTGTATAAACGCCCGGACGAATTTCGCCCCGAGCGGTTCATCGAGGAAACACCCCCCGCGCAGAACTGGGCGCCTTGGGGCGGCGGGCGCAAGCACTGTCTCGGTCGGCATTTCGCCCTTCTAGAGCTCAAGACCATCCTGCGGGAGGTGCTATGCGCCAAGCGGGTGCTTCCATCAAGTCATCGGATCGAGCGCCCTCGCTGGCGCAGCGCTATCCTGGTGCCTCACGCTGGAGGCCGCGTCGTCCTTACCCGTCGAGCGATCTGAGGCAGGTGGGTGGCGCTCAGGCTGGTCAGATGTATCAACGCCAGACCCACCGGCTCTGCGTCGGTTATACAGAATTATCCGTATATGCGCAGCTACCGCTAGTACGGAAAAAACGAAAGCATTACGCCAGTAATGTTGCTATTACCCGCGTAACTACTTGCTTGCGGAAACTCAACCAGCCCGTCACGATTGGGCCGTGGCGCACAGGAACCAAAAGCGGTCGGGCCTAGCCCGGCTTACTCCCTGCGGCGGGGAAGGGACCACACGCACCCGCCGTTGCCCATTCGGTCCCCGGTCGCCGGCGCCCGGGTTCGACGGCAAGACACCCTTTCCTCCGATCGGTGGTTCTGCCGGTGCGCCACACATTAAGGCCCGCCGGACCGCGCTGAGGCCGCAGCCGCCGAATCCTGTCAGCGACGCAACGGAGAGGTAGGCGTGCAGGCCAGCGGACTTGCGGCCGACGAACGGCCGGTTTTACTTGACCTGACGGCGAAGCAAGTTGCGCACGTACTCGAGGCTCGCCAAACGTCCTATCTTGGACGCTTGCGCGTAGCGCTCGAACCTAACGTTGACCATGCGAGCAGCGGCAAGGTTCACCACAAAACTTGCCTGTCTACGTCACTACTTCACGGTCTCCGGGTGCTCGCGATGTTTGACGGCGACGAAGAACATTCCGTCTCTGAGATTGCGGGACACATCCACCGTTCTAGAGCGACGTCCGAACGTTATGCAAAGACACTTGAGGCCGTTGGCCTACTCGAACAGGACCCAGCGAACCGGCGCTACAGACTCGGTAGACTCCTGGGAGATCAGATGTTACACTCGCCCGTGGTAAAGGCGTGACGGTGGCGACCGTCCAGTCGCCAGGCCTTGACTCTCTGCGGGGCCAGCCGATTCCTGACATCGAACTGGACTCCACTTCAGGTATACCGTTTGCTTTTACGTCGCAGACGGCGCTCGTCATTTATGCATACGCTGGGGGAGCCGGCATCACTCGCAGGGACGAGACCCCGTTTCTCGACGCTGAGTTGCACGCCGGCTTTCGAGACCATTCCCTTGACCTTGAAGTGTGCGGCTTCACCCTTTTGGGCATCAGCAGTCAGCCACCCCGCCAGCAGCGACGGACGATAAAATCTCACAAACTCACACATGAGCTGCTAAGTGACCCTGACTGCATCCTCGCCAACGAGCTGGGTCTGCCCACGACCGCGCGCGGACCTACGCGAGCCTACAAGCGGCTCACACTCGTCGTCCGAGAGGGGCGGATCACCCTCGCCCTAGAGCCACTGCCGACACCGGAACGCCATCCGGCATACCTAGCGCAATGGCTACGCGGCCAATGTCACTAACAGACCAAGACGCTGACGAGTTGATGTTACTTGGCGATGTTAGACCCCAAGCGCAACATACAGCGCAGCCCGCCCCTCGCAGTTGCACCGTTCAATCCCGAAATGCTTGCTGCGCGCAGCGAGATAAAAAGAATGCAGACGCTGGCACGGCGACTCCCCAGACCTGCCTACGTGTACACCGATGCGGCTTTCCGAGATGGACGGGCGGGTGTGGCCTACTCGAGCCGGGCACTGGGGAATCAAGTCGCCGTAGTCGCCTCGAAAAGACTCCACCGAAGCCGCTGCTCGACCTACTGGAGAAAGAAGTCAGTCGGTGTGCTAAGCGTTTCGCAGCTCTCCGCTATCTGAAACCCGACTGGTCAGGCGGCGAGAGGACTTGGACTTTGATCCACGATGAGTGGTGAGCCATTAAGACTTTCTGATGTCTGAAGCCTCGCTTTTCGAGCGGGATCTATATGTGGAGATCACCATCGCATGGTATCAGGCACAACCCCGCGGACCACACATCGATCGGGCGTTACGGCCGTACGCGCTAGGTACCGGCTTCGCAAAATCGGTCCAAGACAATCCGAATGTGGACCTCCGGCACGTCGCGTCGATCTGCGCTCTGGTGGTGTCCTCGGAGACTTGGCGACTCGACGGGCTGCAGAAGGTTCTAGACACTCAAGGCGTCGGTCGAGCACCGAAGGGCATATTCGACCCGGTCAATGTGTGGTGGTATCCGCTGAATAAACCGAGCGTTCTTGGCATTCACTACTGGGAGTTGGCGAACGGCACTTTGGAGTTGCGACTCCTTCACAGGTTCGACCGCCCGCCGCCCGTACTCTTTGGTCGGTTTACCGCAGAGGAGGACGAGCAGGAGGCTGACGTAACCAATCACCACCGAAGGCGTAGCCTGTGACACCCGACCTATCGATAACATGCACCTGAATTCTGTAAACTTTTGAGCATATTCAGATTTTTAGTATGCGCAGAGCTGTCGGCGACTACGTCGTGTGCGTGGGCGAGGTCTGGGTCTGACGGTGCGACTGCATCTAGCTGCCTAGCTTCTCGACACGATCGAGATGGATGCGAAGATTGCGCCAGAGGAGGAGCAGTGCCGGCGCTTGACGACAACGCCCCGAACGCCCCGACCTCTGAGCCAACCGGATACGCACTAACGCGATAGGGCGAGGCGCGCGGGAGCGGCCGCGGGGCTCGCCAGGTGCTCGCGCAGCATGCGCACTGCTTCCGCGGGTCCCGGGCCGATGCGTGGCACCGTGCTCGCTCCAGTGCACGGCAGCGCGTCGCGATAGTCCAGCACTTGTAGCTCGCCCGCGCTCTGCCTTGTCGCATACACGAGCCGTGCGACCGCGTCTAGCGACACGCAACGTCCGCCAAGCACGACGGCCTGGGGTCCCAGCGCGCGCAGCGCGTTTCCAACGCGCGTGCTGTCCAGGTCCACAGGCAGCGTCAACACGCGCAACCCCGCGCGTCGCACGCACAGCTCCAACGCCTGCACGTACAGCGCGTTGACGTCCAGCGGGCGACTCGCGTCGAAGATCAGCACGCCCTCCTCGCGGGTGGACGGCGGCGCGACGCGCTGGGCCGCCGCCAGCCAGCCCGTCGCGTACCGCCAGGCGAAGCAGTACTCGGGCGAGCCGGCGAGCGCGTCGCTGTGCCGTTCCTCTCCGTTGCCGGGCGCAAGCCCCTGCACCGCCGGCAACAGGACCATCTCCACGGTGCGCTCCACCGAGCGCACCGCCATGCTCTCCTCCATCAGTCGATCGGCCTTCTCCTCGCTGAACGCGCCAAACGCCGATCGCAGCCGGGCGGGCGTCGAAGGACCCTCGCCGCGCTCGCGCACGACCGAGATCGCCGAGGATATGTCGCGGGTCTCGCTAAACGCCTGGTTCAACGCCTCGATCTCGGCGAGCTCAAACTGGCGGTGACCGCCCTCCGTGCGCGTCGGCGCGGGATAGCCGAAGCGGCGCTCCCAGCTGCGCAGGGTGTTCGCGCTCACACCCAGTATTGCGGCGGCAGCGTTAGTGCGGATCACGCTCACGCGAAGGATTGTTGAGTTTTGGGCGGCGCGAGCGCAACCTCCGCAACACACGCTGCACCATGGGATCTCGCGTGCACACGCAGGAACTCCAAAGATGATGGCGATGAGCGGCGGCAGAGCGAGCACCGACGCCCGGCGTTGAGCTAGGCCGCGACACTCTTGCTGGCTCGTCATCGGACCCGGAAGCGCAGCCGCACGCCCTTACGATGAGGGCGTGGCAGTGCGCGACACACTCCCGATGAGGCTGCGCCTCTACCACCACCCTGACGGCGCGCGCGTCGCCTACCGCGAGGTTGGCGCCGGCCCGCCGCTCGCGCTGCTGCACTCTGGTCTGCTCTCTCACCGCGAGTGGGAGCCGGTGGCGGAGCGGCTCGCCGAACGCCACCGGCTGGTGATCCCCGATCTACCACTGCACGGCGATTCTGAGGATCGGCCGCGTCACCCCTACACGATCGACTGGTTCGCGGAGGTGATGAGCGGCTTCACCGACGAGGTACTCGGAGCGCATCCGCTGCTCGCCGGACGCGACGCAGGCGCTGAGATCCTCCTGCACGCTGTCGCGACCGGGCGGCTGCAACCAAGCCGGCTCGTGCTGATGCCCAACCGCCTGCACTGCCCTGTCGAGTACGCGCGCAGACGCCAAGCGTGGCGCCTGGTCACGGTCGGCGGGTCGCTCCCCGGCGTCGACCGCCTGCTGAGCCACGCCACCAAGCTCGTATTCACCCCCGAGCTCGGGCTGCGCATGTCCGCGCGCCGGGACCCGGGCGCGCGTGACCTGCTGCGCCACGCGTTCGCCGATGTTCCCGGCAACCCCAACCTCGCGCGCTCGTGGGCCAAGTGCGCGCGGCGCTGGCCGCGCGGCGCACAAACGCAGCTGCTGGAGCTCTATCCGCGGCTCGACATCCCCGTGCTGTTGTTGTGGGCCGACGGCGATTCGCTGTATCCCCTGGCGGGCGCCGAAGAAACGCTGCGGCTGCTCCCCCGTGGGCAGTTGCGCGTGCTGTCGGGCACGGGCATGCTGATGACCTACGACGACCCGGTTGGGGTCGCGCGGGAGCTGATCGCCTTCTGCGGGTAGCCTGACGGTGGCCTGCTGCGGATAGCCTGCCGAGTTCAGTCGGCGGGGCCGTGGTACACACGGACCCGTCCGCGACCTTCGACGACCGTTCGACGCTCACAAGGAGACTCGATGACGACCGACAAGCAGCTGTGGGGCGGGGAGACCGCCAAGGCCGTGGACAACTTCCCGATCTCCGGCGAGACGGTGCCCGTGTCCGTTGTGCGCTGGCTCGCGCGCATAAAGGGTGCCGCTGCCGCCGTCAACGGCGAGCTGGGCCTGCTCGACAAGCGCCGCGCCGGGCGCATCGAGAAAGCGGCGGCGGAGATCGTCGTGGGCAAGCACGACGCGCAGTTCCCGATCGACGTGTTCCAGACCGGTTCGGGCACCTCCACCAACACGAACGCCAATGAGGTGATCGCGGCGCTTTCAGGCGAGAACGTGCACGCCAACGACCACGTCAACATGGGGCAGTCCTCCAACGACGTGTTTCCCTCCGCCGTGCACCTCGCCGCGCTGGACGTCGCCCACAACGAGTTGCTGCCGGCGCTGAAGTTGCTGGAGCGTTCGTTCGCTAAGAAGGCCAAGAGTTTCGCGGGCGTCGTGAAGTCTGGGCGCACCCACCTGATGGACGCGGTGCCCGTCACGCTCGGCCAAGAGTTCGCCGGCTACGCCGCCCAGATGGCGCTCGCTCAGGAGCGTGTGCAATCGGCGCTCGTGCACGTCGGGCAGATCCCGCTCGGCGGCACCGCAACCGGCACCGGCCTAAACACGCACCCGCGCTTCGCCGAGAAGGTGCGCGCGCGCCTCAAGCGCGAGTCCGGGCTCAAGCAGATCTCAGCGCCGCTGGACCCTTTCGAGGCGCAGGCCAATCGCGACGCGTTGGTCGAGCTATCCGGCGCGCTCAAGACGATCGCCGTGTCGCTCACCAAGATCGCGGGCGACCTCGCGCTGATGGGCTCAGGCCCCCGCGCCGGCATCGGGGAGCTATTCCTGCCCGAGCTGCAGAAGGGCTCATCGATCATGCCCGGCAAGGTCAATCCGGTGATCCCGGAGGTCGTGTTGCAAGTCTCCGCGCAGGTGATCGGCAACGACACCGCGATCACCGTCGGCGGGCTGCAGGGCCAGTTCGAGCTCAACGTGCGCATCCCGCTGATCGCGCGCAACCTGCTGCAGTCGCTGCAGCTGCTGTCGGCTGCCTCGCGCGTGTTCGCCGAGAAGTGCGTCGACGGCATCAGACCCAACAAGGCTGGCTGCGACGCGTCCGCCGAAGCCACGCTCGCGGTCGCCACTGCGCTCAACGGCGCGATCGGCTACGACAAGGCAACCGCGATCGTCAAAGCGGCGACGGAGTCCGGACGCCCGCTGCGCGATGTCGCGCTCGAGGCCGGTGTCGATCCGAAGCTGTACGACACGACGATCGATTTGAAGAAGATCGCCGCGGGGAATAAATAATCCGGCCGTGAGTCGCGCAGGCGGCGCGATCAATAGCCCTCGATAAGCGGCGGGGAATCAACAATCCCGTCCCGTGTTGTGCACCACTCTCGACGCCTATAACACTTCATTTTATGAAGTATCCCTCGGACGTATGGAGTACCCCTCGGACGTGGGGCGCGGAGTCGCTTTTTGACTACATAACACTTCATTTAGTGAAGTGTTATGTATGCGATTTAAAGACCGAGCATCCCTTCCAGCATGACCCGCGCCCCCGCCTTCGACAGCGGTTCGTTGAGGTTGCCGCACTTCGGCGACTGCACGCACGAGGGACAGCCCGATTTGCAGGGGCACTCGGCGATCAGCCGGTGCGCGTCGCGGCACAGCTCCTCGAAACGCTGGTAGGCCAGTCGCGTGATGCCGATGCCGCCGGGATGTCCGTCGTAGATGAAGATCGTGGGCCCGCCCGTCTGGGGGTGGGCGTTGGTGGACAGACCGCCGATGTCCCAGCGGTCGCACATCGCGATCAGCGGGAGTACCGCGATCTGGGCGTGCTCGGCTGCGTGCAGCGAGCCGAGCAGGGCGCCGATTGGGATCTCCGGGGACCACGGGCCGGCTGAGCTGCGTGGCGCACCGTCTGCGTCGCTCATCCGTTCGTCGCCACCACGGTGGGGTGGGACTGTGAGCGCGCCCGCGTGGGGAATGCCAGTGAGCGTGGCCGCGTCCAGCTCGAACCACAGTGCCTGCGTGGAGAAGCTCGTCTGCGGCAGATCCAGCATCACGAGGTCCACCTGCGCGTGGTCGGCGAGGCGCTTGCGCTGATAGGCCAGTACGGTCTCAGTGACCGACACCTTGCCGAAGGAGAGCGTCACGCCGAGCGTCTCGCGGCGGTCGAGCAGCCGTTCGATGTTGGTGTCGGTCTCGCGCTTGGGCTGTGTGTACCAGTCGCCGTTGAACGGGACCACCAGCGCGCGGCGTTGCTGGAGATCTAGTTCGCGTACCTCGTAGGAGCGGCCCTGGTGCAGGTAGATGGCGCCGTCATGCACGGTGGAGTGGGCGCGCTCCGCCTCGGTTTGGCCGAGCAGCTCGCCGGATGCCACGTCAACGATCGCGAAGCTGTCGGGGGACGCGGAGCGCAGCGAGACATTCGCGGCGGGATAGTCAGCGGGACGGCGCGGCACATACTCCTCTCGGCCACCGCGGGAGCGCCCGACGTGCTGGTCGTCTCGACCACGACCGTTATCTTCGCGCCGAGCGCGCGCGCCGTTCTCCGCCTGACCGGCTTCGCCCCCGCGTGGGGTGCGCTTGCGTAGCAGTCCGGCGCTGACGAGCGCCTCGGCGTGGGCCTCCCAGCGCGGCCCGAAGAACTCGTCCTCGCCGTATTCGAGCGGTCCCTCATACGCGGCGCACAGCAGATGAGCCTGGTGGATTTGGGGGCTCTCGTGGTCAAGGATCGCGGCCTCCACCGGCCGCTCCAGGAACTCGTCAGGGTGACGGCAGAAGAACTGGTCGAGCGCGTCCTCACCGGCGAGATACACCGCCAGGCCCTTGCCGCGTCTACCGGCACGACCCCACATCTGGCGCAGCGAGGCAACGGTGCCGGGAAACGTGACCACCACCGCGGCGTCGAGCTCGCCGATGTCGATCCCGAGCTCCAGCGCGTCGGTGGTGATGACAGCACGCAACTCGCCGCTCATCAGTCGCGCCTCCAGCGCGCGGCGTTGCTGTGGGGTGTAGCCGGCGCGATAAGGCACCACGCGCTCGGCCAGCTCGGGATCGGTGCGCTGCAAATCATCGGTGACCATCCGTGCCAGCAGCTCCACACCCTTGCGCGACTTCATGAAGCAGATGCAGCGCGCGCCGTCGCGCACCAGCCGAGCGAGTAGCTCAGCCGCCTCCCCCAGCGCTGAGCGCCGTGCGCCGATCGCCTCGTCGGGGGCACCACCGGCGGAGTCGGTGCTCGGCGGGTTCCAGATCGCGATCTGCCGGCGCGGCGTGGGCGAGCCGTCGCGGTCGATCAGGCCGATGTCGTCGAGTCCGGTGAGGCGCTCGGCGAACTCGACCGGGTTGGCGATCGTCGCCGAAGTGAGCAACACACGCACGTCGCTGCCGTAAGCCGCCGCGATCCGCAGCAACCGACGCAGCACGTTGGCGACATGGGAGCCAAACACCCCGCGATACACATGGGCCTCGTCCACGACCACGATGCGCAGGTGGCTGAACAGCCGCTCCCAGGAGCCATGATGGGGCAGGATGCCGACGTGCAGCATGTCGGGGTTGGTCAGCACGACGTTGGCGCGTCGCCGAACCTCGCCGCGCGCCTCGCGGGGTGTGTCGCCGTCGTAGATGGCGGGCCGCACCTGCTTGGTCAGCCCGAATGCGGCAAGCGCGCGCGCCTGGTCCTGGGCCAGCGCCTTCGTTGGGTACAGGTAGAGGGCGCGCGCGAACGCGTCGCGGCAGAGCGCGTCGAGCGTGGGCAAGTTGAAGCACAGCGACTTGCCGGAGGCCGTGCCGGTGGTGACGATTGTGGTGCGCGCCCACGCGGAGGCGAGCGCCTCAGCCTGATGGGAGTAGAGCCGCTCGATCCCGACGCGTCCCAGGCTGGCGATCACGTCGGGGTGCAACTCCGCCGGGATATCCACAAGCGTGGCTTTGCTAGGCCCTTCGTGGGCCTCGCGAACAAGTCGTCCATCCACACGGGCCTCGTCTATAAGCGCGCTCCACGACTCGATCGAGCGTTCAGTGGGCACGCTACAGCGACCCGCGCGGCGAGATCCAAACGCTCTCGAAGTTGAGAACCTCGCTCAGGCGGTCGTAGTGTCGGTCGTAGTGGAGCACGCCGGCGCCGGCCTCCTGAGCCGCCGCCGCTATGAGGAGATCGGGGGGTGGAATCCGATGGGCACCAGCCGACTGTCTCGCCAGCTCCCGTATGGCGCCGATCGCCGCACGCTGGACTGAGGCTGTGACTGGGACTTGGCGCAGTGTGGCCTCGACCTTCTCGGTTTGCGCCACGGCGTCCGTGTCACGCGCGGCGAAGAGCAACTCCATGGTGACCATCGAGCAGGTGAGTATTTGATCCGCTTCGACGGCCGTTTTCCATTGCTCACGCACGCGCGACTCCTCGGTGCGTATGCGCGCCGAAGTGTCGGCGATAAGGATTGCCCCTCCGAATGGAAGGTCCAGGCTCAAGTGTCTTTGGGGTCGATTCCCCAAGCTAGCTCGTCGATCCGCTCAGCGACCTCTGGATCCCACAATTTGTGCGGCGAGCTGGTTACCTCGGCGACCCACGCAAGTTCTTGGGTTCGGTTGCGCTTCTCTTGCACGAGCGCGTCGGCTCCCCGAATCGCCAGGTCGTGGACCAGTGTGGCGGTTGGCTTGCCGGCTCCGATCAGCGGCATGACGCGATCCAACGCCGCGGCAAGCGCGAGGTCCTTCGTCACTGGGATTCGGTCAAATCTAGTGGCCACCCGGCTATGGTAACACCTAAGTGCAACACCACAGATTGCGATAGTAGAGCCGATGGTCAGCTCCGCAGCCGAGCGGTGGGCGAAAGTGCGCACCTTCCACCATTCGCGCTACCCGGTGGCGCGGATCGCGGCCGAGCGCGAGCAGAGCGTGTCGGTGTGTTTGCCGGCACGGGAATGCGCGAGCACCGTGGGCGCGATCGTGAGCGTGCTCGCGGGTTTGCGCGAGGCGGGCGCGATCGACGAGCTGCTGGTCGTGGACGCCGCGTCGCAGGACGGCACGGCAGAGATTGCCGAGCGCGCGGGCGCGCACGTCGTGCAGGAGCGCGAGCTGATGACCAACGCTGGACCGACGCTCGGTAAGGGCGACGCGATGTGGCGCGCGCTGTCGGTGCTGAGCGGTGAGCTGGTGGTGTTCCTCGACGCCGACAGCGAGGGCTTCTCAGAGCACTTCGCGACCGGCCTGCTCGGGCCACTGGTGTGCGAGCCGGGTGTGCAATTCGTAAAGGCGTTCTACCGGCGCCCGTTCGAGCAGGGCGGGATCTCGCTACCGGACGGCGGCGGGCGCGTCAACCACCTGATGGCGCGTCCCGCGCTGGCGGTGTTCTATCCCGAGCTGGCGGCTGTGCGCCAGCCGCTGGCCGGCGAGGTGGCGGCGCGGCGCGAGCTGCTCACACAAATACCGTTCGCGACCGGCTACGGAGTTGAGATCGCGATGCTTATCGACGTGTGGCGCGAGCGGGGCCTGGACGCGATCGCGCAGGTCGATTTGGAGCTGCATCGCAACCACCACCAACCGCTTGCGGCGCTCACCGAGATGTCGGAGACGGTGCTCGCTACCATCGTCAGCCGGCTTGTGTCGGAGGGCCGCTTCTCGATGGAGGACGGGATTGCCGGTCGATCTGGGCTAGGGCCGGCGAGCGACGCCGGCAGCGGGCGCCGCCGACAGTCGAGTCAGGATTGCGAGGCAGACGCAACGGCTGGAGTGCGAGCGCCGGTCGAACGCCCCCCGTTGGCCACGCTGAAGAGCAGATGAGTATTCGTTGCTTGTATCTGGACCTGGACGGCACGTTGCTGGGGCGCGGCGCCTCACTCGTGCACGATGGCGCGGGCGACGTTTCGTTTGAGGGGGTCCGCGCGATCCAGGCGTGTCTGCGCGCGGACGTGGAGATCGTGTTGATGTCCGGCCGCCGGCGCATCCAGGTGGCCGAGGACGCACGGCTGCTGGGTCAGAGCGCGTACATCTTCGAGGCAGGCGCGTGCGTGGTGTTGGGCGCCGGCATGCTTGGCCCGGCGAGCGGCGCGCACGGCGGCGCCGGGAGCGCGAGGAGCGTGCGGGTGGGCGCTCCCGCGGGCGGGGAGGAGCATTGGCTGACCGGCGAGATGCTGCCTGGCGAGCTGACGATCGCCCAACAGATCGAGCGCAGCGGCGCTCCGGCGTTGCTGCTGGAACGCTACGAGGGGCGTCTGGAGTATCACGAGCCGTGGCACGTGGACCGCGAAGTGTCACACCTGTTTCGCGGTCTGGTAGACGCGGGCGAGGTGGACAGGCTGCTGGCCGAACACGGCCACGCGCGCCTGCGCCTCGTCGACAACGGCGTCGTGAACCGCCGCTCGCCGGCGCTCGCCGAGCTGCCACACGTGCGCGGTTACCATCTCGTGCCCGCGGGCGCGTCGAAGGCGACCGCCGTCGCGTTTCACCGCCGCGCGCGGGGCTACGCGCGCGAGGAGACGTTTGCGGTGGGCGACTCGCGTGAGGATCTGGCGTGCGCGCAGCACGTGGGTACGTTCTGGCTGGTCGCCAACGCCGTCGGGCGCGATCCCTCCATACGCGATGCGACGAGCGCGTTCGACAACGTGCGTCTCGCCGACGCCGGCCATGGCGCGGGAGTCTACGAGGCGGTGCTCAGCACGCTGGTCAATCGATGATGCCCTCGCGCTTCTCCTCCTCGTAGAGACGTTCGACCACGAACTCCTTCAGCAACGTCTGGTAGCCGGTGTTGCGGCGTGCCGCGAGCACACGCAGTCGCTTCAACGTGAATTCGTCGAAACGCACTGCGATTGGAGTGGTGCGGCCTTTGGCGAGCGCCTCCTTGGGGAACTTCCGTCGCCGTGCCTCCTGCTCGTGCGCGGCGGCGAGTTCGGCTTCGAACTGCGCTGCTCCCTTGCTCATCGAATCGGCAAAGTTCTTATCGAGGTCGCTCTTACCTGCTTTGTTTGCTTGGCTCTTCTTGGCGGAGGGCATATGTTCCTTTTCCAAATTTTGCCATAGTGACTACGTACTGTAGCTACGATAGTAGAATTTCGTAAGTGAAGCAACGTCCACGCGATATCCGAGGTTGCGTCGGCGGCACGTCCCACGTCCCACGGCTCGTGGTCTGAACGGTGCCGCTGAACATGTCGCTCAGCGGCCGGCCCTCTGAAGCGGCCTGAACCGGCGCGATTCAGTGGGGCCGCGACAGTGCACGCCAAACGCGTCGCCAGAAGCCCGGCTGTGGACGGCGCCAGCGCGCCGGCGGAGGAACGGTGGTGCGCACGAGCGCCACCCACTCGTGGAGGGGCAGCTCGCCGGAGATGAGCCGGCCGAGCGCGCCCGTCACGGGCGCCTCGACGCCGGCCTGTTCGAGCGTACGGGCCAACAGGGGCACCCACTCGAGCGCCTCAACAGCCTGGCCGATACGCGCTGGGATATCGAGTGCGGGCAAGCCGGCGGCGAGCAGTTCGCCCGCGCGGCGGTTGCGACTCTCGGGCGCCAGCGCCGTCGCGACCAGATCGCCGATGCCGGCCAGTCCGATCATCGACTCGGGCCGCGCGCCGAGGCGCTCGGCGTAGCGCCATACCTCGGCGAAGATGTGACCGGCGGCGGCCCCCGCCGCATTGGCGCCCTGCGCCTCGGTCGCACCGGCAGCCAGCGCGGCCGCGTTCTTGGCGGCGCCCGCCAGCTCGACGCCGGTCGGGTCGTTGGACTGCTCACAAACAACCCCCGCACGCGTGAAGACCTGGGCGAGCGTGTGGGCCAGCTCTTCGTCGCCGCACGCCACCACCAGGCCGGCGCCCGAGCGAACCATCTCCTGGGCGTGGGCCGGGCCGCCTATACAGGCCACCCTGTGTGCGCCGAACATCGCGCCGAGCACAGTCGTCGGCGGGCGCCCGTCAGGAGCCACAAGTCCCTTGGTCACCGACACGATCGCCGTGCGTCTGCCGAGCTCAGCGGCCTGCAGAGCCGAGATCGCGTGGCCCAGCCCACGTGAGGGAACCGCGAGGAACACATAGTCGGCGCGCGCGACACCGTCTGAGGTCGGCTCGATGCGCAGCTGCGCGGGCAACTCAACGCCCGGTAGGTAGGCCTTGTTCTCCCGCGCGGCTGCGAGCAGCGCAGCCTGCTCGCAGCCGCGCGTCTGAAGCGTGGTACGCAAACCGGCTCTGACCAGCAGCACGGCCAGCGCGGTGCCAAACGACCCCGCACCGATCACGGTCGCGCGACGGGCTACGGGACTCGGGAGCGCACGGCCGCGCGAAACACGGAGCGCCGGGCTCGGAGTAGGCTCGGACGCGGTCATGACGCGCGAGCCTAACGATCCACGCAACAGCGACGTGCGATGGCGCAACTGGTGCGGCGACGAGCGTTGCCGGCCCACGGCGATCGTGCACCCCGGATCGACCGAGGAGATCGTCGCGGCGCTGGGGCGAGCCGCGCGCGAGGGGCGGCGCGTACGCGTCGCGGGCGCCGGGCACTCGTTCAGCGACATCGCGTGCACCGATGGGCTATTGATCGTGCTCGACCGCTTCCAGCGCCTGCTCGACGTGGATCGTGCGTCTGGGCTCGTGCGGGTGCAGGCAGGCATCACGATCGCCCAGTTGAACGCGCAGCTCGCCGAGCACGGCCTCGCGATGGAAAACCTCGGCGACATCGACGCACAGAGCATCGCCGGCGCAATCTCGACCGCTACGCATGGGACGGGCGCACGTTTACGCAACATCCCCTCCCAGGTCGTCGAGCTGACGCTAGTGCTCGCCGACGGCTCGACGCTGCGCTGCTCGGATGAGCGCGACCCAGAGCTGCTGCGCGCCGCGCGCGTCGGTCTCGGCGCGCTCGGTGTGATCGCCGAGCTGACGCTGCGCTGCGTACCGGCGTTCACGCTGTGTGGGATCGACGCGCCCGCCCCGCTCGACGAGACGATCGAGCGTTTCGGCGAGCTGACGCAGGCCAACGAGCACTTCGAGTTCTACGTGTTCCCGCACGCCGACGTGGCGCTCACACGCACCAACAACCGCACCGAGCAGCCGCCCCGGCCGCGCGGGCGCGCGGCCGAGTACGCGAACGATGTGCTGCTCACCAATCGCACCTTTGAGATGTTCTGCCGCATCGGGAAGCGGATGCCGAGTCGCATCCCGGAGATCAACCGGCTCGTGACACGACTCGCCGGCAGCTCCAAGCGGATCGACCGCTCCGACCGCATCTTCGCCAGTCCGCGGCTGGTGCGTTTCACCGAGATGGAGTACGCGCTGCCGCGCGAGCACACCACGCACGCCGTGCGCCGCATACTGGACGCGATCGCGGAGCACGGTTTCGCCGTGCCGTTCCCGATCGAGGTGCGCACCGTCGCCGCCGACGACGCCCTGCTCAGCACCGCCGCGGGTCGCGACAGCGGCTATGTGGCCGTGCACATGTATCGCGGCATGGAGTGGCGGCCGTACTTTGAAACGGTCGAGCGGATCATGGACAGTCTCGACGGGCGTCCCCATTGGGGAAAGCGCCACTTCCAAAGCGCCACGACGCTGCGCGATCGCTACCCGGACTGGGGCCGTTTCCAGGCGCTGCGTGCGCGACTGGACCCCGCGGGCCTGTTCGCCAACGCGTGGACCGATCGCGTGCTCGGCTCGGTGGGCGGCGCGCTCCCATCCACCACGCCATGACGCGCTCGGCTCAGCACTGATGGCGGATCTGACACGGAGAGTCCTCGGTGCACGTCCATGACCGATCCGTCGCTGGAGCGTCTGGAACGTGCGACAGCCGAGCTGAACGCGCCGTTCGCCGTGGTAGATCTCGACGCGTTGTGGCGCAACGCGGCCGACATGGAACGGCGCGCGGCGCGCAAGCCGATCCGCCTGGCGAGCAAGTCGGTGCGCTGTCGAGCGCTGCAGGAACGCGTGCTGGAACGCCCCGGCTTCCAAGGCACGCTCGCGTTCACACTGCCGGAGGCGCTGTGGCTGTCTGAGCTCGGCTTCGAGGACATCGTCGTGGCCTACCCCACCGCCGACCGCGAGGCTCTGAGGATGCTCGCGCGACTGTGCACGCTGGCTCCACGGGCTCGCGTGGCGGTTATGGTTGACAGTATCGCCCAGCTCGATCTGATCGAAGCGGCGCTTGGCGGGCAGGGAGGGGATGGAGGTCAGAGTCGCGGTGGGGGAAGTCGCGAACAGGGCATTGGCGCAGAGAGTAAAGGTGGCGGGTCGGGTGGCGGGTCAGGCGGAGGGTCGGGCGGCGAAGAGGGGGGCGGGTCGGGTGGCGGGTCAGGCGGCGAAGAGGGGCGCTCGCCCATACCGGTTTGTATCGACGTTGACGCCGGTCTGTGGTTGCTGGACGGCCGTGTGCGCATCGGCGCCAAGCGCTCACCCGTCCACTCGCCGCGCGACGCCGCGGCGCTCGCCCGCGAGGTCGTCAAGCGCGAGCGGCTACGACTCGTCGGGATCATGGCCTACGAGGCACAGATCGCAGGTCTGGGTGACGCGCCACAGGGGCGGCGGCTACGGGGAACCGCGATCCGCACGCTGCAGCGGCGCTCAGCCAGAGAGCTCGCGACACGGCGCGCGCAGGCCGTGGCAGCCGTGCAAGAGGTGCTCCGCGTAGCCTCCCGCGAGCCGCTACGGTTCGTCAACGGCGGCGGTACCGGCAGCCTCGAGTTGACAAGCGCCGAGTCCGCGGTCACCGAGATCGCCGCCGGCTCAGGGCTCTACGGGCCGACGCTGTTCGACGCCTACCGGGCGTTCCAGCCATGGCCCGCCGCGCTGTTCGCGCTGCCGGTGGTGCGCAAGCCGAGCGTCGGCGTGGCGACGGTGCTCGGCGGCGGCTACCTAGCCTCCGGACCGGCTGACGTGGCTCGCCTGCCCACGCCGTTGTTGCCGGTGGGACTCGCGCTCGACCGCCAGGAGGGTGCTGGCGAGGTGCAGACGCCGCTCAAGGGCGCCGCCGCGCGTGAGCTAAGCGTAGGAGACCGTGTGTGGTGGCGTCACGCAAAGGCCGGCGAGCTGTGCGAGCGCTTCGACCGGCTGCACCTGATCGAAGGCGAGCAGATCGTTAACGAAGTCCCAACCTACCGTGGCGAGGGCCAATGTTTCCTGTGATTCGCCGCCTCCCTGTGGTAGTTGTCCGGTAGTGGCTCAGAATCTGCTCCTTCGCACGCCCGCTCAGGTCGATGCGCCCAAGACCGCGACGGATCACTACAAGTGGATCGCGCTGTCCAATGTGACGCTGGGCGTGCTGCTCGCGACGCTCGACGGGTCGATCGTGCTGATCGCGATGCCGAGCATTTTCCGAGGCATCCACCTGGACCCGCTCGTGCCCGCGAACAGCTTCTATCTGCTGTGGATGATCCTCGGCTTCCTGGTCGTCACGAGCGTGCTGATCGTGAGCCTAGGGCGCCTCGGGGACATGTTCGGCCGGGTGCGCATGTACAACCTCGGCTTCGCCGTCTACACGGTGGCTTCGCTGTTCTTGACGGTTGACTGGATGAGCGGGCGCGCCGGCGCGATGTACTTGATCGTGTTTCGCGTGGTGCAGGGAGTCGGCGCCGCCTTCCTGCTGGCGAACTCGGCGGCGATCCTCACCGACGCGTTCCCGGCCAACCAGCGCGGCACAGCGCTCGGGATCAACAACATTGTGGGCGTCAGCGGCGTCTTCATAGGGCTCGTTCTCGGCGGCATCCTGGCGCCGATCGACTGGCGGATGGTGTTCCTGATCTCGGTGCCGATCGGCGTGTTCGGAACCGTGTGGGCATATCTCAAGCTGGAGGAGCGCAGCACACCCAAACGTGCGCGGGTGGACTGGCCGGGCAACCTCACGTTCGCCCTCGGGCTGATCCTGATAATGGTGTCGGTCACCTATGGCATCCGTCCCTACGGTGCCTCCTCGACCGGCTGGGGGAGCCCGCGCGTGATAGCCCTGCTCTGCGGCGGAGCGGCTTGCCTGGTGGCCTTCGCGGCGATCGAGCGGCGGGTGACAGACCCGATGTTCCGCCTGCCCCTGTTTCGCATCCGCGCGTTCACATTCGGCACGCTGTCCACCTTTCTCTCAGCGATCGCCCGCGGCGGCCTGATGTTCATGCTGATCATCTGGCTACAAGGCATCTGGCTACCGCAGCACGGCTACGACTTCTCCGACACGCCGCTGTGGGCCGGGATCTACATGCTGCCGCTCATAGTCGGCATGCTGTTGGCCGGACCGACGTCCGGATATCTGTCCGATCGTTTCGGCGCACGCCCGTTCACGACCGGCGGGATGTTGGGCGCGGCCGCCAGCTTCCTGCTGCTCGCACTCCTGCCAACCGACTTTCCCTACCCGCTGTTCGCGCTGATCCTGGCGCTCAACGGGATCTCGATGGGGCTGTTTGCCTCGCCGAACAGGGCCGCCGTGATGAACAGCCTCCCCGCCGGCGATCGAGGAGCTGGCGGAGGTATGAATCAGACCTTCCAGAACTCCGCGCAGGTACTCTCGATCGGAGTCTTCTTCACGCTCATGATCCTCGGCCTGTCGAGCAGTCTGCCGACCACGATGATCGCTGGGCTGCGAGCGCACGGCGTCCCGCTCGCCACCGCCGGTCGCGTCGCGCACATACCGCCCGTCTCGATCCTGTTCGCCGCGTTCCTCGGCTACAACCCGATCGAACATCTGCTGGGCGCCCACGCGCTCAGCTCGCTGTCAACCGCCAACCAGGCGGCCCTCACCGGTCGCTCATTCTTTCCGCACTTGATCTCCGCACCGTTTCGCGCTGGACTGCACGAGGCGTTTGCGTTCGCGATCCTCGCATGTCTCATCGCCGCGGCTGCGTCACTGATGCGCGGCGGCAAGTACCACCATGTCGAGCAGCCGCGCCGCGCCGGCTGAAGAGCATCGCTACAGCAACGCCGCGAGCTTGCGTGCCGCCGCGCTCAACGCGCGCGGCGTGCGCGCCTCGAGAATGACCTGCAGATCGACGATGCGCGCCTCGAACGGGTCCAGCTCGTCGTGCGCGGTCATGGCATAGGCGGGCACGCCACCCTGCCGCGCGCGGGTGGCGGCCTCGAACGCCACGCTGCCCGCGAGCGAGCGCTCGTCAAGGCGCTCACGTGCGATCACAAGCGCTCGGGCGGCGCGCATGCGTGTGTCGAAGTTGAGCTCACCGAGCAGCGTCGAGGTCTCACCGGAGCGCGCGCTCGTTTGCCCGTGCGCGCTCGTTTCGAACGGGCATAGGTCGCATTCCAGGCGCCCGTCCGCGCGCAGGCCGCGTCCGATCGCGTTGGCCACGCGGGTCGCGTTCAGGCCGTCTCCGAAGCTCTCGGTGAGCACGAGCACCATCTTTGAGATCACAGTCGGGCATCCTTACAGGAGTGCCACGCAAGCAGGCCGACAGCAAGCAGGCCAACCGCTCGGAGGAGAGCGTTGCTCAAGACGCCCCGTCCGCGAAGCGCCGTAAGCACGACGCCGAGGATCACGTCATGCTCGAGCTGTCCGGGCACGAGCTGCGTGTCTCCAAACCGGACAAGGTCTTCTTCCCCGCGCCCGGTCACACCAAGCTCGACCTCGCGCGCTACTACATCGAGTGCGAGGCGGCGGTTGTGCGTCACCTGCGCGAGCGGCCCACCGTGCTCAAGCGCTGGGTAGACGGCGTGGAGGGCAAGCCGTTCTTCCAGAAGCGCGTTCCCGGCGGCGCGCCCGAGTGGTTGGCCACCGCCACCGTCACTTTTCCAAGCGGGCGCCACGCGCGCGAGCTCGTGCCGGGCGACGCGGCGCATCTCGTGTGGGGCGTCAACCTCGGCGTGATCGACTGGAACCCGTGGCCCGTGCGCCGCACCGACCTCGACCATCCCGACGAGCTGCGCATCGACCTCGATCCCGGTCCGGGCGTAGAGTTCGATCAGGTACGTCACGTCGCGCTCGCCGTGCGCGAGCTGCTCGACGAGCACGGTCTACGCGGGTTTCCCAAGACGTCCGGTTCGCGCGGCATCCACGTGTTCGTGCGCATCCTCACCGAGCATGGCTTCTCCGAAGTGCGCCGCGCCGCGCTCGCGCTCGCGCGCGAGGTCGAGCGGCGAATGCCCGGTCAGGCGACCAGCCGCTGGTGGAAGGAGGAGCGCCAGGGGGTGTTCATCGACTACAACCAAAACGCCCGTGATCGCACTGTGGCCTCGGCATATTCAGTGCGCGCCGTGCCCGACGCGCGCGTGTCATGTCCGCTTGAGTGGGACGAGGTCGCCGACGTCGAGCCCGCCGATCTGCGACTGGACACGGTGCCCGCGCGCCTGCGCGAGCGCGGCGACCCGAGCGCCTCGATCGACGAGCACGCCGGCTCGCTGACCTCGCTGCTGGAGCTGGCGGCCCGCGACGAGCGCGAGGGGCTCGGCGACGCCCCCTGGCCGCCACACTTCCGCAAGCAGGCCAGCGAGCCGCGCCGTGTACAACCGAGCCGGGCGCGCGAGCGATGAGCGATCTATTCGCGACGAGCCGTCGTGTTGGGCAGCGGCTCTCTCTAGCCGCGAGGAGCCGTCGTGTTGGGCAGCGGCTCTCTCTAGCCGCGACGTGCCGCCGTGTTGGGCAGCGGCTCTCCCTAGTGAACACGTGCGAGCAGCGCTGCTGTCGATGACGCTTCCCCTCACACCACCGGTCGCGCCCGAGCTGGCGCTCTCGCGCAAGGCGCTGCCCACCGGCGAGGACCATCTCTACGAGGTCAAGCTCGACGGGTTCCGCTGCATCGCGTTCGTGGACGCCAACGACGTGTTCCTGCAGTCGCGCAACGGCAAGACGCTGCATCGTTATTTTCCCGAGCTCACATTCCCCCCGGGCCGCTACGTGCTCGACGGAGAGATTGTCGTGCGCGACGCCGATGGACGTGAGGACTTCGACGCGCTCTCCCAGCGCGTGCACCCGGCCGCATCACGGATCCAACGGCTCTCCGTGGACACGCCTGCCGTGTATGTGGCGTTCGACCTGCTCGCCCAAGGTGACGATTCGCTGCTGGAGCGGTCCTTGCTCGAGCGCCGCGCGGCGCTCGAGCAGCTGCTGGCCACGCCCGACTTCGCACAGGCGCCTGTCGAGCTGATCTCCTCGGTTAACACCGCCGCCGAGGCCGCGCGCTGGTTGCGGGAGGCTGAGGGCGTGATCGCCAAGCAGCGCTCCGCTCCATACCTGCCCGGACAGCGCAAGGGGATGGTGAAGGTCAAGCGCACTCGCACGATCGACGCGGTGGTCGTGGGCTGGCGCCCGGGCAAGGAGCAGGGAACCGTGGGCGCGCTGATCCTCGGTCTCTACAGCGGGGAGCAGTTGCGCGTTGTGGGTCACTGCTCGGGGCTCACGGCGAAGGACAAGCGCGAACTGGTGGACTTCCTCGCGCCGTACGAGACCGGCGCGCGCGGCTCGGCCGATCCCAGCCGCTGGAGCGCGGGGCGCGACCTGGAGTGGGTCGCGCTGCGCCCCGAGCTGGTCGTTGAGATCGACTTTGACCACGTCTCCGCCGGACGCATCCGCCACGGCGCGAAGCTGCGGCGCTGGCGTGAGGACAAGCCCCCGCGCGACTGCACGTTCGAGCAGCTCTCCAGTTGACGCCGCCGGGTTGACCGAGCGGACAGCAACCAGGGTCAATCGGGCGGGCGGGAGGCGTCTGGCGGCGGGCACCGCGGGGCAACGGGTTCGCCCACATCAACCAGATACGCTGCTGAGATGAGCGAGGACAACGCCGGCACCGCGACGGTCGCCGAGGAGGAGTACCTGCAGATCCTCTTCTGGCTGCACGAGGCCGGTCTGCCGATGACCGGCGCCAACGTCGCCCGCGCGATGCAGCTCTCCGCGCCCACCGTCCACGAGATGATCGGACGGCTCGAGCGCGACGGCTACATCACGCGCGCCGCCAACCGCGCGATCGCCTTCACGCCCACCGGCGAGCGCCACGCCGAGGAAATCGTGCGCCGTCACCGCCTCATCGAGCGCTTTCTCACCGACGTGCTCGGCGTACCGTGGGACGAGGTCCACGAGGAGGCCGAGCGACTGGAGCACGCGATGTCGCCCGTCCTGGAGGAGAAAATGCTCGCGGCGATCGGCGACGCCAAGACCTGCCCCCACGGCCACCCGATCGTCGCCGGCGCGCGCTTGGCGGGTGTGCCGCTCGCCGACGTGCAGGTCGGCGCCTCAGTGCGCATCCTGCGCTTCGAGAACGAGGCCGAGGACCTGCTGCACTACCTCAAGACCTCAGGTATCGAGCCCGGCATGGAAGGCACGCTCGCCGCGCACGACGACGAGCAGGTGGTCGTCGAGACCGCCGACGGTCAGCGCTGCGTGCTCACACCCAGTGTCGCCGAGACGGTCTCAGTCACAGCCGACCCGTCCCCACCGCCGCGCACCGCGCTGCCCGAGCAGTTGGTACTGGGCCAGAAGTACGGCCGCTAACTTCCTTGCTCGGTCTCGGCCAGCCAGCGCGGTGACCGGTCACGTCTACCGATCTGCGGTCACCGGCGGATCTTGTCTCCCAAAAATTCCCCGGCGTCAGATGGAACGAAAAGCTTCAGCCAGTCGTCCAACGCCCTCGTCGATCTGCTCGGGAGTCACGCCCGAGAAGGCGAGGCGCAACGTGTTCTCGCCGCCCTCCAGCAGAAAGTCGGTGCCCTTCACAAACGTCACACTCAACTCGCCGGCACGGCTGAGGAGTGCGTTCACGTCAGTACCCTGCGGCAGTGTCACCCACATGAAGTATCCACCCTCCGGAGTGACGAACTCGGCCTCTCTCAGCTCGCGTTGAAGCGCCGTCTGGAGCGTCAGGGCACGCTTTGCCAGCGCGGTCCTGACCGTCTCGATCGAACGGTCGATCGCGCCCGATGCGCAGAACTCGTACACGATCGACTGCGACACCATGTTCGGCGAGATATACGTGTTTGTGGCCAGCTTCGCGATCTGTCCGATCAGCTCGGTCGGCCCCACCAGATATCCGACGCGAATCCCAGGACACACCGTCTTTGAGAACGACGACGCGTACACCACGCGCTCCGGGTCCAGCGAGACCATCGTCGGCAGCTTCTCACCGCGGAAGTGCAACTCGACGTACGGATCGTCCTCGAACACAACAAACTCGTGCTCGCGCGCCAGCTTCAGGAGCGCTTCGCGCTTGGCCAGCGACAGCGTGTAGCCGGCCGGGTTCTGGAAGTTCGGGATGATGTGCGCCAGCTTCGGTCGCACGGGCGCGTCGCCGTCCAGCAGCGCGGCAAGCGCATCCGTATCGATCCCGTCGGGCCGCAGCTCCACAGGGTGCACGCTCGCTCCACGCGCGCGCAGCGACAGCAACGTGCGGTCGTACGTCGGGCGCTCCACCACCACGTCATCGCCATTGCTCACAAGCTGCTCAAACAGAAACGCGTCGGCCTGCATCGAGCCGTTCGTCACGAGCACGCGCTCAGGCTCAACGCCGTGACGGTCCGCGATCCACGCCCGCAACCGCGGGTATCCGATCGACGTCCCATACGCGGTCGTGCCCGCCGGGTCGCTCTCAAACGCGCGCGCCGCGGCTTCCTTGAGCCCCTGCACGTCAACGATGTCCAGCGATGGCGCGCCGCGCGCGAACGAGATGGTTGTGCCTGACACGGCCTGCAGCCTAACGGATTCTTCGATCGTGACTGCGAGCGGTTGACGGCCTTTTGAGGCCCTCAACCGTCCGATCGCTGAGCCGCTGGCATGCTCGCGAGCAACCTGTTGTACTCGCCCACCAGATCGTCCATCGCGCTCGTCAGCTTGTCGCGGAACCGCTCCAGCTCAGCAAGCTCGATCGAAGCGCGCGCCGTTCCCGGCGGCGGCGCTGGCGCGAACGGAGGGTACGCCGCCGGCGGAGGCAGCGGTGGCTCACGCGGCGACGGCCGTGACGGGTCCGCGCGTGGGGATGGTTCGTACGACGACGACGGTGACACGTCCGCGCGCGGCGGCGACTCATACGGCGACGGCGTACCGGGAGCGTCCGCCGGAGAAGGCGGTGTGGGTATCTCGCCATACGCGGTCTCACTCACTTCGACCGTCCAGTCGCGTTCGGTCGTCGCTCCGGCCTGTGCCGGCACTTCCTCGCCTCCCCACACCGCCGGGCCGCCGAACGCGTTGTCGGCGACCGCATCCTCCACGCGCGCCTCGGCGTCGCGATGGACGCTTCCTTCGCGCGGTGCGGCCTCGTCGACCAGCCTGCCTGCGGTGCGCCCTTCGGGCGCACCATCCAGGGTGTCTGCTGCATTGACGGGCCTTCCCGGTGCGTCCGGTGGCTTGCTGTGAGTATCGAGCTCTTCGACCGGCGTGGCGAATTGTTTGGGCGGTGTATCGCGGTGACCGATTGAGGTCAGCTCGCGCTCGAGCTCCTGGAGCTTGTGCTCCAACTCGCTCAGCGTCTTTGCGACCTCTTGATCCACGGGACTAGCGTAGCTGCTGGCCGATCGGTGATCCCGTCATCTTCGATCGGTGGCCACTGCGCCAAGGATCTCGATCGCGATCTCCGCGACTTCCGTCGGAGTGCGTCCAACGCGCACGCCCTTCGCCTCCAGCGCCAACGCCTTCGCGGCGGCCGTGCCCGCGGAGCCCGAGACGATCGCGCCCGCGTGGCCCATCTGCTTGCCGGCCGGTGCCGTGAAGCCCGCGATATACGCCACCACCGGCTTGCTCACCGCCTCTGAGATGTACTCCGCCGCCTCCTCCTCGGCCGACCCTCCGATCTCGCCGGACAGCACGATCAGCTCGGTCTGCGGGTCGCCCTCGAATAGCTCGATGATGTCCACGAACGAGGAGCCCGGCACCGGGTCGCCGCCGATCCCGACGATCGAGCTGCACCCGAACCCGGCCTGGGTGATCTCGTTGCCGATCTGGTAGGTCAGCGTGCCCGAGCGCGATACCACGCCGACGTTGCCCTCTTTGAAGAACGACGCGGGGATGATCCCCACGTTCGCCTTGCCGGGTGACAGGATCCCCGGGCAGTTCGGGCCCACCAAACGGATTGAACGCCCGCCCGCCCGTTCGCGCTCCAGCGTGTTGTACACGCGCAGCTCGTCGTGCGCTGGGATGCCCTCGGTGATCGCGATCACAAGCTCCACTCCCGCGGCCGCCGCCTCGAGGATCGAATCTGCCGCGAATCGCGGTGGGACGAAGATCATCGCGGTGTTCGGCGCCACCTCCGCGATCGCCTGCTCCCAGCTGTCAAACACGGGGATACCCTCGACGTCTTGGCCGCCCTTGCCGGGCGTCACGCCGCCGACCACGTTTGTGCCGTAGCGTCGGTTGTTCAGAGTGTGGAACGACCCCTCGCGGCCGGTGATCCCGGCGACCGCCAGCCGTGTGTTCTCGTCGATCAGCACGCTCATTGGGCGGCTGCCCCCGCGTGGTTGCCGGCGGCCAGCTCCACGACCTTCTCCGCCGCCTCGTTCATCGTCCTGGCCGTGTGCACGTTTGGCAACGCGGCTTGCTGCAACAGCTCGCGTCCCTGCACGTCGTTGGTGCCGTCCAAGCGCACGACGAACGGCACGTCCGGTCTTATCTCCTCAAACGCCCCGATCAGGCCCTTCGCGACCTCATCGCAGCGCGTGATCCCGCCGAAAATGTTAAACAGCACGGCTTTCACCGCATCATTGGCAAGGATCAACTCGACCGCCTGCTTGACCTTCGCTGCGTCCGAGCCACCGCCGGCGTCGAGGAAGTTTGCCGGCTGGCCACCAGCCTGGGCGACCACGTCGAGCGTGGACATCACCAGTCCCGCGCCGTTGCCGAGGATGCCGATGTCGCCGTCGAGCTTCACATACTGCACACCCTGCTCTTTCGCGCGACGCTCGATCGGGTCTTCGTTCTCGCTGTCCGACAACCCCTCGTTCTCCGGGTGACGATACAGCGCGTTGCCGTCCAGCGACACCTTCGCGTCCAGCGCCTTCACTCTGCGACCACCGGCGTCGCCGGCGGTGCCCGGCGTCACGATCAGCGGGTTGATCTCCGCCAGCGTGGCGTCCTCCACCAGCCACACCTCATATAGGGCCACCAGCGCGTCGGCCACACCATCGATCACGTCGCTGTCGGCTTTGCCCCGGGTAGCGATCTCGAGCGCCTCCTCACGAGACAGGCCATTCAGGGCGTCAACATGATGGCGCACCAGCTTCTCCGGGCTCTGCTCGGCGACCTGCTCGATCTCCACGCCCCCCTCCACGCTGAAGATCACCAGCGGCTGCTTGGCTGAGCGGTCCAGCAGCACCGACGCGTAGTACTCGGTGGCGATGTCGCTCGCTCGCTCGATCCACAGTGTGCGCACCGTGTGGCCGCGAATGTCCATGCCGAGGATTTTCTGCGCGTGCTCGCGCGCCTCGCTCTGATCCCCAGCCAGCTTCACGCCGCCGGCCTTGCCGCGTCCCCCGATCAGCACCTGCGCCTTCACGACGACCGGATAGCCAAGCTCGTTCGCGGCCGCGACGGCGTCCTCGACGGTGCGCACGGCCCTGCCGTCCGACACCTCCAAGCCATGCCGGGCGAACAGCTGCTTGCCTTGATACTCGAGCAGGTCCATACGCGGCGCGAGACTCTAGCCGAAGCGCTCGCGCCGCGCGCTGAACCACGCGCGTGGAGGATCCGCCGACAGGTCGTTCACAACAGCTGCCGGTGTGGCCAACCGCGTGGCGCAACGCGCGCCGAGGCGTGCGCAAGGCATAATGCCCGCCCGATGCCGATTCCAAAGAACATCACCTTTGTCACCTTCGACGTCTACGGCACCTTGATCGATTGGGAGACCGGCATCTACGAGGCGTTCGCCAAGGAGGCCGCGCGCGACGGCGTCGAGATCGACCGGGGCGTCCTGATCCCGCTCTTCCACGAGATCTCCCAAGAAATCGAGGCCGGCTCCTACGAGCTCTACGCTGAGGTCCTGCGGCGCACCGTGATCGAGATCGCCAAGCGCCTGGATTGGAAGCTCGAACCGTCTCGCTCGGGTTTCCTCCCGGATTCGGTGCAACGCTGGAAGCCGTTCAAGGAGACCGCCACCCAGCTCGCCAAGCTCGCCAAGAAGCACAAGCTCGGGTTGATCTCCAACATCGACGACAAGCTGCTCGGACAGACCCGTCGGCACATACCGATGGACTTCGACCTCGTCGTCACCGCCCAGCAGGTCCGCTCCTACAAGCCCGACCCCGCCCACTTCGTCGAGTGCGCGCGCCGCCTCGGTTCCAAGAAGGGCTGGGTGCACGTCGCCGCCAGCCACCACTCCGACGTGACGCCCTGCGTCAAGGCGCGCATCCCCGTCGTCTGGATCAACCGCAACAAGCAAACGCTCGACTCCTCTCAGCGCAAGCCCACCGTCGAAGTGCCCAACCTGCGCGAGGCCGCCAAGCTGCTCGGCGTCGCCTGACGGCTTCGTGCGCGTCGTCTCGCTCCACGCGGACGTACTCGTCGCGACCAGCGCGATCTGGCAAACAAACTGCACGATCGTCCGCGGGCCGATCGGACACGATGCGGGGGAGACGTTTGTGATCGATTCCCCAATCCTGCCCGCCGAGCTCGACGCGCTGCCCACACTGCTGGCGCAGTCCGGGTTCTCGCCGCCCAGCGGTCTGCTGGTCACCCACGGCGACTGGGATCACCTGCTTGGACGCCTCGCCTTCCCGGGGGTCGCGCTCGGTTGCTCGCAGAGCAGCTCCGCACGGTTGGCCGCCACGCCGGGAGCCGCCCAGCGCGAGCTGCGCGCGTTCGACAAGCGCTTCTACATCGAGCGTCCCCACCCGCTGAGGCTCGGGCAGCTCCAGGCGCTACCTGTTCCCGGGCGTTGTGGGATCGGCGAACACGAGCTCGAGCTGTACCCCGCCGACGGTCACACCCAGGACGGCATGGCGGTCTGGGCTCCGTGGACGCGCGTGCTCATGACCGGCGACTATCTCTCGACGATCGAGCCGCCCGAGATCGGTCAGGGCAGCACGCGCGGCGCCTACATCGAAACGCTCGAGCGTCTGCGCCCGCTAGTGGCCTCGGCCGAGCACATCGTCCCCGGCCACGGTCCCATTCTTGACGCCAAGCGCGCGCTCGGGGTGTTGGAGGAGCAGCTCGCGTTGCTCCCGCGGTGAGGGAGGAGCAGCTCGCGTTGTTCCCGCGGCGAGGGAGGAGAACCTCGCGTTGCTCCCGCGGTGAGGGAGGAGCAGCTCGTCCGGATCATTCAGGCGACTCGATCGTCGCGATTGGCGCGCCCGCCGCGATTGGCGCGCCCTCGACGATCGGCAGCTCTGAGATCGTGCCCGCCTTGTGCGCGGTGATCTCGTTCTCCATCTTCATCGCCTCGATGATGCACAACAGCTGGCCCTCGTCCACGCTGTCGCCCTGTTTGACCAGCACCTTCCACATGTTTCCCTGCAGCGGGGACTCAAGCGTGTCCGGACCTCCGGCGCTGGAGGATTTGCCGCCCCTCGACGAACGTCTTGGGGACTGGGCCGCCGGCGCGGAGCCATTCACGGCAGCGCCGCCGCCGAACGCAGCTCCGAGGACCTTCACGTCAAAGCGCCGGCCCGAGACCTCCACCGTGTAGGTCTGCTCGACCTTCTGTTGCTCGCCCGCACCCCGCGATAGGGGGTCCTCGCCGTCAGCTTTGGGCGCAGGCTTCTCAAACGCGAGTGTCTTCAGCCACTCGCGGTCTTCCAACAGGTCGCGGCACGTCTCGCCTTTAGCCCACTGCTCAGTTTCCAGCAGCGCCCTGTGGAACGGGATCAGCGTCTTCAGGCCCTCGATCTCGTATTCGTCGAGCGCGCGCAGCATGCGTCTGGTCGCCTGCTCGCGGTCGGCGTCCCACACGATCAGCTTGGCCACCATCGGGTCATACATCGGTGAGACCTCACCGCCGGCTCCAACGCCCGAGTCGACTCGCACGCCCGGGCCTTTCGGCTCGGAGTACGCGCCGATCCTGCCCGGCGCGGGCGCGAAGTTCTTGGAGGCGTCCTCGGCGTTGATGCGGCACTCGATCGCGTGACCCCGCAGCGCTACGTCCGCCTGTGCGATGGCGAGCTGCTCGCCCGCCGCCGCGCGGATGCCTTCCTTGACGATGTCCACGCCCGTGGTCATCTCAGTCACGCAATGCTCTACCTGCACGCGCGTGTTCATCTCCAGGAAGAAATACTCAGCTGGTGCGGCGTCCGCGGCGGACGGGCTCTGATCCGAGGCCAACAGCCCCTCGATCGTGCCGGCTCCGACGTACCCAACCGCGCGCGCCGCCTCCACGCCGATCTTGCCGATGCGCGCGCGCAGCTGCTCGTCGACCACCCATTCGGGCGCGGGGGACTCCTCGATCACCTTCTGGTGGCGACGCTGGATCGAGCAGTCGCGCTCGCCGAGGTGGATCACGTTGCCATGACGGTCGGCGAGGATCTGCACCTCCACATGACGGGGGTCTGGCAGATAGCGCTCCAGATACACGGTCGGGTCAGAGAAGAACTTCTCGCCCTCGCGGCTGGCACCCTCGAACGCGCCCTCCAGGTCCTCCTCGGTTAGGGCCACACGGAAACCCTTGCCGCCGCCACCACCCGCGGCCTTCACGGCCACCGGAAAGCCGATCTCGTCCTTGGCGATCTTCATTGCGTCAGCCACCGTCGCGACCGGCTTTGTTGTGCCCGGCACGATCGGCACGCCGGCTTCCTGCATCAGCTCGCGCGCACGCGTCTTCGAGCCCATCGCCTCGATCGCGCTCGGTGGCGGTCCAATGAACACGACACCTGCGTCCTCGCACGCCTGCGCGAACGGCGCGTTCTCTGCGAGGAAGCCATAGCCGGGGTGGATCGCCTGTGCGCCCGCGCGCTTGGCCACGTCGATGATCTTCTCGACGTTCAGGTAGTTCTCGGCGGCCGGCCCGTCTCCGAGGTTGTACGCCTCGTCCGCGCACGCCACGTGCAGCGCTTCGCGATCGAGCTCCGAATAAACAGCGACGGAGGAAATCCCCATCTCCTCCAGGGCTCGCACGATGCGCACGGCGATCTCGCCGCGATTGGCTACCAGTACCTTCGAGAACATCGGGCGTCAAGCCTAATGGATTAGCCCAGCTCCGACCGTGTCGTTGGACGTCTCATCGATCATGATGAAGCTGCCGGTGCGACGGTTGCTCTCGTACGGATCAAACACCAGCGGGGCGCTCATGCGCAGGCGCACGCGGCCGATGTCGTTCAAAGCGAGCTGCTCGGGCGCCCCGGCGCGCTCGAGCGTGTGCACGTCAACGTGGTCGCACAGCTCGTCCACGATCGCCGTGACCTCGCGGGTTGTGTGCTTCACGATGTAGCGACCTCCTTGGCGCAAGGGTCGGTCGGTCATCCAGCACACGTCGGCTTCCAGCTCACGCGCCACTGTTGGGGCCTGCTCGGCGCCGCAGATCGTCTCACCTCGGGAGATGTCGATCTCGTCGTTCAACCTCAGCGTCACCGACATCGGTGCCAACGCCTCGGTCAGCTCACCGTCGTAGGTGTCGATCGCGGCGATGCTCGTGCGCTGGCCTGTTGGCAACACCACGATCTCTTCGTCTGTGCGAAACGCGCCGCTCGCGAGCTGCCCTGCGTAACCACGGTAGTCGCTTCTGTTGATCCCCGACGGTCGAATCACCCACTGCACGGGGAAACGAGCGGGCGTGTCGTAGGGGTGATCGTAGGACACCTCCACCTGCTCCAACAGCTCGAGCAGCGTGGGGCCGTCGTACCAGTCCATGATCGCTGAGCGATCGACCACGTTGTCGCCGTTCAGCGCCGACATCGGTATGTACAGGATGTCGCGACGCTCACCCACCAGCTTCTCCGCGAACCCGCCGAAGTCCGCCACCAGCTCCTCGAAACGCGCCCGTGAGTGCTCCACGAGGTCCATCTTGTTGACCGCGACCACCAGATGCGGAATTCCCAGCAGCGCGCTGAGGAACGCGTGACGCTTGGACTGCTCCAACACGCCCTTGCGCGCGTCCAGCAGGATCACCGACAGGTCCGCGGTGGAAGCGCCCGTGACCATGTTGCGCGTGTACTGCTGGTGGCCCGGGCAGTCGGCGATGATGAACCTGCGCTTCGGGGTCGCGAAGTAACGGTACGCCACGTCGATCGTTATCCCCTGCTCGCGCTCCGCGCGCAGACCATCGGTCAGCAGCGCCAGGTCCAGCGCGCCTTCGCCGCCGCGGCGCTCTGAGGCTTGCGCCACATGGTCTAGCTGATCCTCAAACACCTGCTTGGTGTCGTACAGCAGCCTCCCGATCAGGGTGCTCTTGCCATCGTCCACCGAGCCAGCGGTCGTGAAGCGCAGCAGGTCGAGTGTCACTGGCGGACCACTAAAAGTACCCGGCCTTCTTGCGGTCCTCCATCGCTGCCTCCGACACACGGTCATCCGCACGCGTCTCACCGCGCTCGGTGATCCTCGTAGCCGCGATCTCGGTCACGACTTCCTGCAGCGTTACGGCCTGGGAGCGCACGCCGCCGGTACAGCTCATGTCGCCCACGGTGCGGTAGCGCACAGTCTCTGAAAACACGCTCTCGCCGTCGATCAGCTCCGTGCCCTCGCGCCACGCGTACAGCATCCCATCGCGCGTGAACACCTCGCGCTCGTGCGCGAAGTAGATCGAGGGTACCTCCAGCTGCTCCTGGTCGATGTACTCCCACACGTCCAGCTCGGTCCAGTTGGAGATCGGGAACACGCGCACATTCTCGCCCTTGCGGATGCGCCCGTTGTAGAGGTTCCACAGCTCCGGACGCTGGCTCTTGGGGTCCCAGCCGCCGAAGTCGTCGCGGAAGGAGAACACACGCTCCTTGGCCCGCGCGCGCTCCTCGTCACGGCGCGCGCCGCCGAACGCCGCGTCGAATTTGTGCTCGGCGATCGCGTCCAGCAGCGTCACCGTCTGCAGCTGGTTGCGCGAGGCCCGCGGCCCCTTCTCCTCGACGGCTCGTCCCTTGTCGATCGACTCCTGCACACTCGCCACGATCAGTCGCTCGCCCAGTTCGGCCACGCGCCGGTCGCGGTACTCGATCACCTCCGGGAAATTGTGGCCGGTGTCCACGTGCATCAGCGGGAACGGGAACGGCGCCGGGCGAAATGCCTTCTCGGCGAGCCGCAGCAGCACGATCGAGTCCTTGCCGCCGCTGAACAACAGCACCGGACGCTCGAATTCGGCGGCTACCTCGCGCATCACGTGGATCGCCTCGGACTCCAGTGCCCGCAGGTGACTCAGCTGTGGACGCTCAGCGACGCTCATCGGTGTTCCTCCTCGCCAATCCAGGCCACGCAGAGCAAGCCGGCACCGACGGCGAAAGCCGTTGGTGAGGACGCAAGGAGCGAAGTGTGCTTCGCACACGTGTTGGCCGATCGGAGATCTCATCGATCTCCGATCGGTAGGACGCCGATCCAGCGCAGCTATGCGTGTGCATGGATTCCGCACTCGGTCTTGTCGGTGCCTGCCCAGCGCCCATCGCGGCCCTCGCCTGGTTTTGTGCACGGGGCGCAGCCGATCGAGGAGTAGCCCTGGTCGTGCAACGGGTTGTACGGGAGCTCGCGCGCGAAGATCCGCTGCCACAGATCCTTCTCGCTCCACAACGCCAGCGGGTTGTACTTGTAGATGCCGCGCTTCTCGTCGTGTTCAACCAGCGTGGCGTCCGCGCGCGTTGGGCTCTGCTCGCGCCTGATGCCGGTGATCCAGCCCTTCGCGCCCTCCAGCGCACGCTCCAGCGCGGCGACCTTCGCGACCGAGCAGCAGTGCTCCGGTCCGCTCCATTGTTTGACGTTCCCGCCCACCCTGCTCGCGTCGTGCACCTCCACGTCGATCCCAAAGCGCTCCTCAAACGCCCTCCACGTCTGCAGCGTCTCTCCGAAGAGCACGCCGGTGTCGATCGTCGCGACCCGCACCGGCGTGTGTCCCTCGCCGATGCGCAGCAGCTCGTCGATCAGCACCGACTCCTCCTTCTGGAAGGAGCACAGCAGCACGAGCTGCCCGCCGTGGCGCTCGATGGCCTCGCGCAGCGTGTCGCTCAGAGTGCGCGCGAGCGTCTCTGCGTTGACGGCTGCGGGATGCGTATTGGCGCCCTGGAGGGAAAGCGCACCAGCCGTGTCCGTGGGGGTGTCGGCTAGACCGCGCACTCGCCCTCTCCACGGATCACCTGGAACGGCACGTCGCGGTTCCAGTCGATGAACGTGTTCATCGTCTCCAGCCCGAAGTCCACCGGCATCGACAGCTCCTTCACGAGCCCTTCCAGCTCCGGCACCCCGACACGATCGATGAACGCTCCCCACTGCTCGCCGTCCTGGTGGTTGGCTTCGTAGTGGCGCACCCAGCGCTCGACGGCCTCCGGCACCCGCTTTGAGGGCAGGCGCAGCTTTAGACGCTGGCCGAACTTCACATCGCCGCCTTCCCACACGCCGCCGACGTGGGGGATGTAGGCGGGGATCGTGTGTTCCCCGACCTTGATCGACGCGCCGTAGAAGCCGATCGCGCCGAGATGGTGCTGGCCGCATCCGTTCGGGCAACCGCTCATCTTGATGTGGATCTGGCGCGCGAGCGGGTCGGCGATGTTCATCTGCTCGATGCGCTCTTCGATCGCCTTGTTGAGACCCATCGAGCTGGTGATCCCGAGCTTGCAGCTGTCGGTGCCGGGGCACGACACCACGTCGCCGATCTCGCGCGAGCCGGGGCCGCCCAGGTCGAGCTCGCGCAGCGCGCGCCACACGTCGTACACGCTCTCCTGCCGCACCCAGCGCAGCACCAGGTTCTGCTGCACCGTCGTGCGCGCGTAGCCGCCGGAGTGCTCGCGCATGATCTGGGCCAGGCCGCGGAACTGCGCGGGCGTGAGGTCGCCGCGCACGATCTTCACCTCGACCGTCACGAAGCCCTCCTGCTTCTGGGGGGCGACGTTAGCCTCGCGGAAGCGCTCGAACTCCGAGACGTCACCGTTCGGACTGCCGTAGCTGAGCGGCGGCGCCGGTGCGCCCTCGCGCTCGTCGTCGAGGAACAGGCGCCCCTCGATCGAGAAGTCGCGTTCTGCCACCCAGTCGCCTTCCAGCTCCTGCTCGACCTGGTTGCGCAGCTCGTCGATGCCGTACTTGTCCACGAACACCTTGATGCGCGCGCGCGCGCGGTTGACGCGCAGCCACTCCTGGCGGTCGAAGATGCGGAACACGGCCTCGGAGATCTTCAGATAGTCGCCGTTGTCGAGCTCCACGAAGTCGTACAGCGTGGGTGCAACACGGGGCATGATCGAAGTGCCGCCGCCCACGAGCATCTCCGCGCCACGCACTTCGCGGGGGTGGGTGGGATGATCAATCACCTTGACACGAGCGCGGAAGGCGATGTCGTGGATGCCGCTGATCGCGCGGTCGCGCGGGCTGCCGTCGAACGATGTCTTGATCTTGCGCGGCATCCCCTGTGTGGTGGGGTGGCGCACGAAGTAGCGCACGTAGGCGCCGGCGTAGGGAGTCAGGTCGAACAACTCGTCCTTGGCCACGCCCGCCCATGGATCCCCGGTCACGTTGCGCACGGTGTTGCCGCAGCCCTCGCGGCTCGACAGGCCCGCCTCGCCCAGCTCCCGGATCGCCTTCTCGGCCTCGGGCAGCGGAATGTGGTGCATTTGGATGTTCTGGCGTGTCGTGACATGCCCCTTGCCCAGTGGGGCGTACTTTTCGACGACGTCGGCGAACTTGTCCATCTGCTCCGGCGTGATCCCGCCGAAGGGGAGCTTCGTGCGAATCATCTGCACGTCGGGCTGGCGCTGGCCGTACACGCCCTGCTTGAGGCGAAACTTGATGAATTCGTCTTCGGGCGTTTCGCCCGCCAGGTACTTCGTAGCCTCGGTCTTGAAGTCGTCGTACTCGCGCTGCAGGATCGGGATCACGTGTCCCGGCACGTTCTGGAGAATCTCGGGGTCCTCGAGCGAGCCCTTTTTGGTGGGCCGCTCAGCGGGTATCGAAACTGGCTCCATCTAGCGAAACCTCCTGGTCCGGGCGCATGGCCTGGGTCATGGTTTGTGACCGGCGAGGGATTGGTGCTAAAGCCTAGCGGCTTTTAGGTGTTTAGCCAAGGATCGGGTTCGCTGCCGCGATCCTCGCGCGCCACGCCTTCGAGCATAGCCGCGCGCAGCCATGGGTCCATGTTCTCGGCCGAGGCCGCTACGTGGGGCGCGGTGTCGCGCATGAAGCGCTCCAATGCCGCCACGATCGCCGCCGCCTCGGCGGGCGAAGCCGAGGGAGCAATCAGTTCGAGTTGGGGTCGGCGGTTGACCATTCGGCGTTTCCTACTCGGGGTCGCGGGAGGTTGTCCAGATTGCCGGCTCCGCGCCGTGGGATGGCGTGCCACGCATCTCAGAGCGGGATGTTGCCGTGCTTGCGCTTGGGCCCCGGTTCGCGCTTGGTGTGCAGCGTGTCGAGCGCCGTGATCAGCTTCGGGCGCGTCTCATGCGGGATGATCACGTCGTCGATGTAGCCGCGCTCCGCGGCCGTGTAGGGGTTGGCGAAGCGCGCCTTGTAGTCGTCCATCAGCGTCTGGCGGCGCTCTTGTGGTGTCGGGCTACCAGTGATGTCGCGCCGGTAGATGATGTTGACCGCGCCCTCCGGCCCCATCACGGCCACCTCCGCTGTTGGCCACGCGAAGTTGAAGTCGGCGCCGAGGTGCTTGGAGGACATCACGTCGTAGGCGCCGCCATAGGCCTTGCGCGTGATCACCGTGATCTTCGGCACGGTGGCCTCGGCGAACGCGTACAGCAGCTTGGCGCCGTGGCGGATGATCCCGCCCCACTCCTGGGTTGTGCCGGGCAGGAAGCCCGGCACGTCGGTGAACGTGATCAGTGGGATGTTGAACGCGTCGCAGGTGCGCACGAAGCGCGCGGCCTTGGCGGAGGCGTCGATGTCGAGCACGCCCGCCAGCTGCGCGGGCTGGTTGCCGACGATGCCCACCGCGTGGCCGTCCAGGCGCGAGAAGCCGCAGATGATGTTCTTGGCGTGGTGCTCGTGCACCTCGAAGAACTCGCCGTCGTCCACGATCAGGCGCACCACGCCCCGCATGTCGTACGGCTTGTTGGGGTTGTCCGGCACCACGTGATCGAGCTCGGGCTCCATCCGCAGTGGGTCGTCCGTCGGCGCCACGCGTGGCGTGGTTTGCATGTTGTTTTGCGGCAGGAAGCTCACCAGGTAGCGGCAGTCCTCCAGGCACGCGTCCTCGTCCTCAGAGGCGAACTGCGCGACGCCGGACTTGGTGTTGTGCGACATCGCGCCGCCCAGCTCCTCGAAGCCGACTTCCTCGCCGGTCACGGTCTTGATGACGTCGGGGCCGGTGATGAACATGTGCGAGGTCTCCTTGACCATGAACACGAAGTCGGTGATCGCCGGCGAGTACACCGCACCGCCAGCGCACGGCCCCATGATCAGGCTGATCTGGGGGATCACGCCGGAGCTGCGCACGTTGCGCACGAACACGTCGCCGTAGGCGCCCAATGAGATGACGCCCTCCTGGATGCGCGCTCCGCCAGAGTCGTTGATGCCGATCACCGGACACCCGATCTTGGCGGCGAGGTCCATGATCTTGCACATCTTCTCGCCCATCACCTCGCTGAGCGAGCCGCCGAACACGGTGAAGTCCTGGCTGAACACGCACACCCGCCGCCCCTCGATCGTGCCGTGGCCGGTCACCACAGCGTCGCCCCACGGGCGGTTCTTCTGCATGTCGAAGTCGTAGGTGCGGTGGCGCACGAACGTGTCGAGCTCCTGGAAGGAGCTCGGGTCCAGCAGCTTCTCGATGCGCTCGCGCGCCGTGTACTTGCCGCGCGCGTGCTGCTTCTCCTCGGCCGCCGGAGCCGAATGCCTAGCCTGCTCGCGTAAACCCTGCAGCTCCGCGAGCTTCTCCTCATAGGTTTCGGGGGCCTTGCTGCGCATCTCGCGCGGATACTATCCGCGTGAGAACGGCCTATGGTGCGCGGCGCCCAGGCGATCGAGCACGCCGGTCAAAAGCTCGGTTGTCTGCTGAGCCATCTGTGTTTCCACAGAGGCCAGTTCGGCGGCCAGGTCCACCGCGGGTTGCGGCGTTGGCTCGTACATGAGATCGGGTGCCGCCAGCGCCTCGAAGTCAGGCTCGGGCTCCGGTTCGACAACCTTGCCCGGCACGGGCTTACGTTGAACGAAACAAGCGCGCAAAGAATCCTTTCTGAGGCATTGACTGCTCTGCAACAGGCTCGGGTTCGCCAACAGGCTCGGGTTCGGACTCTTCAGCGACGCGCTCGGGCTCCCTCGCGACCGGATCGGGCTCCGCCGGATCGGGCTCGGACTCCATCGCGACCGGATCGGGCTCGGGCTCCGCCGGGACGGGCTCGGGCTCAAGCTCCTGCTCGGCTACCGGAGGAACGCGCGTGACTGACAACGTCACCTTCGTGCCCCAGCCGGACTGCTTCAGGTGCACGATGCCTGTGGCGCCGTTGGCCTCCCACTCGACCTTGGTCTCCGGCTCGACGCTCGTGATGTGGACCTCTCCCAACTCGGCGAGATGGCGTGCGAGCGCGTCGGGGTTGCTCAGCTCGGACCACAGCTCGGGCGGTGACTTCACAAGGGTGCGTTGCACCTCGGTTGAGACGCTCATCGCTCCCAGGTTCGAGCGGTGCGCCTGTAGTCCTGCCTGCGACCTGGAGATCGTTCTCGCGATACGCACGGCATTGGCTTTGAGCGTGAGTGCATCACGTCGATCGCATACCTTTTGCTCTCTGATGATGAGCACAATCGCTGACGACGAGACGATCCGGCGGCGGCTGGACGAGCCCAAGCCCGAAATCGACCCGGCGGAACTGATCCCCCGTAAGCACAAGCGCGGGCACTTGGAGGCAGGCAAGCAGGTGGTGGGGGCCGACGGGTCGAAGTTCCGCTTGATCGTGCGCCAAAATCGGATGGACGTGATCGACTTCTCGGTGATACTCGGTTGGGAAATGTCTTCGCTCATGCGAGTGTTCAAGTTGATGCGTTGCAACGGTCTCTCCCACCAGCACCGCAATCCGCTGGAGGGCGAAGAGGTGTTCTTCGACTACCACGTCCACATCGCTACCGAGCGCTATCAGCTGCACGGGTCCAAAGAGGAGCACTACGCCGAGCCGACCAGTGCGTACACAGACCTCAACGGCGCGATTCGTCATCTGCTTCGAGAGTGTGCGTTCGTGGCGCCTGCCCAAGGGACCTTGCTATGACACTTGCGGAGCTACAGGAGAGCTTCTCCGAGGTGGTGGGCCGCGAGGTACGCGTCGAGTCGCTGGGCGGCCGGGACGCACGGGTGTTTGTTCCGTTTGAATTCCCAGACGGCGATCAGCTGGTGGTCAGGCTGCGCGAGATAAACGGCGCGGGTTATGAGTTGACCGATATGGGGCATACGTTCATGCATCTCTCCTACGACCTGGACGTGGAAGCGCTTGACTCCGGCAATCGCAAGGTTCTGCTCGAATCGATCAAGGCGCGGGTGGGATTGGAGGAGCGCCAGGGTGAGCTCGTGCTTCCCACAGCCCCAGATGTCGTTGCGGGGGACCTCTTCCAGTTCGTGCAGGCCCTGTTGCAGATCAGCGATCTACGATTTCTCTCGCGCGAGCGGGTGAGATCGACGTTTGACGACGATTTCAAGGACCTCCTGTCCAAGCGCTTCGGCGACCGAGCGCAGTTTGCTTACAGAGACAGCGAGCACGATCGGGACGGGCGCTATCCGGTCGATTGCTTTCTGAATCACCTTTCCCGGCCGCTCGCCATCTTTGGGGTTGGCAGCGACACGCAGGCGGGAGACGCGACGATCACGCTGCTGCAGTTCCAGAAATGGGGTCGGGAGCTGTTTGCGATGGGGATATACGAGGACATGGCTAAGTTGTCGGGCAAGTCGGTGGCGCGTCTCTCTGACGTGATCGACAAGCAGTTTTCTTCCCTGGCTGGGAATGAGAACGCGATCGCTGACTACATCGAGCGTGAGATCGCTCGTCAGCGGACCTGAGCCGCGGTCTCGCCGGCGCCCACGATCAGTCCGCGCTGGTGCAGCAACTCCGCCAGCTGCACCGCGTTGGTGGCGGCGCCCTTGCGCAGGTTGTCGGCCACGATCCACATGTCGAGCGCGCGTTCGTGGCCGGGGTCGCGACGAATCCGCCCGACGAACACCTCGTCGTGGCCGCTGGCGAGCGTCGCGAGCGGGTACAGGGCCGCGCTGGGGTCGTCGACGACGATTATCGCGGGGGCCGCGCGCAGTAGCTCGCGCGCGCGCTCGGGGGTGAGCGCATCGCGCGTCTGCACGTTGACCGCCTCGGAATGGCCATTGACGACGGGCACGCGCACGCACGTGGCGCTCACCCGGATCGCTGGGTCGCCGAGGATCTTGCGGGTCTCGTTGATCAGCTTGTGCTCCTCGTCGGTGTGGTCGTCCCCGGGTGCGAAGTTGCCGGCGTGGGGGAGCGCGTTGAAGGCGATCTGGTGCGCGTATGCGCGCGGCGGCGTGATCTCTCGTGCGTGCAACAGCGCGTGGGACTGGTCGAGCAGCTCGTCCACAGCGTTCTTGCCGGTGCCCGACACCGCCTGGTAGGTGGAGATCACGAGCCGCTCGATCCCTGCGGCGTCGTGCAGCGGCTTCAGCGTGACCACCAGCTGCATGGTCGAGCAGTTGGGGTTGGCGACGATCCCGTGATGGTTGGCGAGCGCGCCGGGGTTGACCTCGGCGACGACCAGCGGCACGTCGTCGTTCATGCGCCAGTGCGAGCTGTTGTTGACGACGACGGCGCCGGCTCCCACGAACCGCGGCGCCCACTCGCCTGAGGTCGATCCGCCGGCCGAAAACAGCGCCAGGTCGAAGCCCTGGATCGTGTCGTCGGTGAGCGGCTGCACGGCGCCCACACCCTCGAGCTCGCGTCCGGCGGAGCGTTCTGAGGCGAACCCCACGATCTCCCGTGCCGGGAACTCGCGCGCGCGCAGCAACTGCAGCATCAGCGTGCCGACCTGTCCGGTGGCGCCGACGACGGCGACTCTGTAGCCCCGGCTCATAGCGCTATCCAGGGTACAGAGGGTTGCTCAACGCGCGAGCGCACGCCAAGCGTCTGGGTCGTGCGATGGCACGAGGACCGCCTGCGGGTTGGCGAGTGCGAACGCCTTGATCTCTCCGATCGATCTCAGAGCGGCCGCGTCGTTGTCGGTGAGCATCGGCAAGGTCTCCTCATGGATGTTGCGCAGCGTGTACGCAGCGTCGCCGACGAGCAGGGTCTGACTTCCGTCGGCCAAACGCAACAGCACCGATAGGTGTCCCGCGCTGTGGCCCGGAGTGGAGATCAGACGGATCGTGCCGTCGCCGAGCAGGTCGATCGTCTGCGTAAACGCCGCATATGGCTCGCCATCGCTCTCGAAATCCAGCAACTGCATCCGCGAGACGGCAGGCAGGTGATGGGAGACATAGCCCTTGCGGGCAGGGAATCTGCCACGCGTCGCAGCCCACTCGGCATTCGATGCAATGAACTTGGCGTTTCCCAGCAGGCGCATGGCGCTCGTGTGGTCGACGTGGAGGTGAGTCATGACCACCCGCTCTACAGAGTCTGGCTCGATGTCGAGCGTGCGTAGCTGCTCGTCGAACGGCTCTTTGACTGGTCTCAGGCCCCTGAACATCAAGCTCAGAGGCAGGCCGAAGTCACGACGTGGGTTGTCCTTCGCGTCGTGGTGCATGCCCGTGTTGACCAGGATCGTGCCTGCCGAGGGGTGGCGGACCGTATAGGCGGTGCACGGCGCGTCGAGCATCTGACCAAACGGCGAGATGCCGGTGAGGATGCGTCTCGCCGGGTTGCCTTGCGTGCGATAGGCGTATCCGTAGGGCATGGATACATTCGCCGTGATGATCACGTCGAGCTCTACGCCAGTGGCGTTCATGGCCTGCGTTACCTACGTTTTGAGGACCATGAACAGGATCGTCAGCAGCACGAGCAGGTCCATCGTGGCGCCCACCGCGCCGATGCGCCGCACGAGCGTGTCATGCTCGGCGCCGAACGTCAGCTCGCCCTCGCCGGCCGCGGCCAGATCGCCATCGGCGACTTCGCAGAGACGCTTCTCGTTGGGGCTCAGGAACATGCCCTCCACAGCGCCGATCACGACCGCTACGCCGATACCCCACTGGACGTAGAACTCGCTCCACACGTGCAGTTTGGAGGCGAGGTAGATGCCGCAGACGACGACGATCGCGAGCCCCGGCATGATCACCTTGACGCTGAGCGCGTGGATCGCCTTGTACAGCGCTGGCAGTGAGCGTGAGTCGGCCTTGCCCACCGCGCCCAGCAGCACCGGGTAGGCGAACGTCGCGCCGAACGCGAACACCACGGCCATGATGTGCACGGCCAAGACCACTTCGAAGAAAGCAACCGCTGTGATCATCGAAGAGAGCTTATTCGCTACGGCGGGCGGAAGGCTCGAAGGGTGGCGGCGCGTTCATTGGCCTGAGAGACGTCGCGATGTTGGTCTTTGCAAGCATTTGAGCAAACGTCTGTACGAAAGTGGACAATTCGAAGCGTGTGTCATACGGTCTGAGATGTGCGTGATCCGGACCGCCTCGACTGGCCTCCTACGCGTCTGGATGTTTTCTCGGCCTTGGCGCTTGGCGTCGTAGTGTTCGCGGCCGTCGAACGCGAATGGATCATGGTGGGTGTGGCGTTGTTCGCGATCCTGTTCGCGGTGCTTTTGCCGCGCATGAAGGGCCCATTTGAGGTGAGTGGACCGGTGCGGCTGAAGGGCCAGCTAGTCGACCCCGACGTCCCGCGTTTGAGAGGGGAAGTGGTGGACGGCGCTAGCGTCCAGCCGCTTCAAAGCGCCCGGCCAGAGCCTCAGCTGCCCCGGGCTCCTCTCGGAACGACTCGATCTCCCGCGGATTGACGACCGCCACTGTGCCATCGGGCTGCTCGATCTCGAGCAGCTGACCTCCGCGCATCGCGGTCTTCAGAGCATCTTGCCATTGGACCATCGTCGCTTGAACGAGCGCCTCAGATCCATTGCGCAGCTTGATCCTGATAGCCAAGGTTCCTCCGAGGAAATTGACGGCTTAAGCGAAGACTAGCGCGCAATATGCGCGGATTCGAGAAAGAACCGACAAATCCTGCCCTGGGTCAGAACGTAGGCGCGTAGGAGCCGAACACGTCTTGCATCGCCCCGCACACCTCGCCGAGCGAGCAGCGGTCCTTCAGCGCCTGGCGGATCGCCGGCAGCAGGTTCGCCTCTCCGCGCGCCACCTCGCGCAGCTCCTCCAAGCGCTTCTCCACGAGCTGCTGGTCGCGGTTAGCCTTGAACGCGGTCAGCCGCTGCACCTGTTCGCGCTCTGACTCGGGGTCCACGCGCAGCAGGTCGGGCACTTCAAGGTGGTCCTCCTCGAACTTGTTGACGCCCACTACGATGTCCTGGCGGATGCGGTAGCGCTCCTGGTAGCCCCACGCCGACTCGTCGATCTCGCCGGTGATGAACTGGATCGCGTTGACCGAGCCGCCGAGCGCGTTGACCTTTGCGATCAGTTCGTTCGCGCGCGCTTCGATCTCGTCGGTCAGCGACTCCACGAAGTAGGAGCCCGCGAACGGGTCCACCGTGTCGGTCGCGCCCGACTCGTACGCGAGGATCTGTTGGGTGCGCAGCGCGATCTTCGCTGCGTGCTCGGTGGGCAGCGCGAGCGCCTCATCGAAGCCGTTGGTGTGCAGCGACTGCGTGCCGCCGCAGACGGCGGCGAAGCCCTGCAGCGCGACGCGCACGATGTTGTTCTCCGGCTGCTGCGCGGTCAGCGTCACGCCCCCGGTCTGGGTGTGAAAGCGCAGCATCGTCGATTTTGGGTTGGTCGCGCCGAAGCGCTCTTTCATGATGTGCGCCCACATGCGCCTCGCGGCCCTGAACTTGGCGACCTCCTGGAACACGTTGTTGTGGCCGTTGAAGAAGAACGCCAGCCTTGGCGCGAAGTCGTCCACGTCGAGGCCCTTCTCGATCGCGGCCGTCACGTACGCGATACCCGAGCACAGTGTGAACGCGACCTCCTGCACCGCCGAACAGCCCTTCTCGCGGAAGTGGTAGCCGGAGATCGAGATCGTGTTCCACTTCGGCACCCGTTCCTGGCAGTACTGGAACAGGTCGGTGGTGATCCGCATCGTGGGTTGCGGCGGGTAGATGTAGTTACCGCGCGCGATGTACTCCTTCAGCACGTCGTTCTGGGTCGTCCCGCGCAGCTGCTCGGAGGGCACGTACTGCTCCTCGCCCACCAGCTCGTACAGCAGCAGCAGGCACGCCGCCGGCGCGTTGATCGTCATCGAAGTCGACACGTGATCAAGCGGGATCCCGTCGAACGCGGTGCGCATGTCGTCGATCGTGTCGATCGCCACCCCCGTGCGCCCCACCTCGCCGAGGCAGCGCGGGTTGTCGGAGTCCAGCCCCAGCTGCGTGGGCAGGTCGAACGCCATCGACAACCCCGTCGAGCCCTTTGACAACAGATAGCGGTAGCGCTCGTTGGACTCTCTCGCCGACGCGTAGCCCGCGTACTGGCGCATCGTCCAGGTCCGTTTGCGGTACATCTCGCGGTGCACACCGCGCGTGTAGGGGAACTCGCCCGGCTCGCCCAGATCGAGATCCTCGGGCCGGTCGGCCTCGGTATAGAGCGCTTGGATCTCGATGCCCGAGTCGGTGAAGTGGCGTGGGTCCTTGGGACCCACGACCGGCGCCACCGTCAGGCGCTCCTCGTGTGCGCTTTGCGATCTGTCGTTGGTCATCTCGGAGGTTGAATCATATTTGGGGTTCCTAAAGCCAGTATCCTGCGGGCCGTGTCCACCTGTTTGGTCACCGGCGGCGCCGGCTTCCTGGGTTCGCATCTGTGCGACGAGCTGCTCGCGCGCGGACACCGTGTGATCTGCGTGGACAACCTCGAGACCGGATCGCTGGCGAACATTGAGCACATCCGCGATCCCGAGCGCTTCCGCAACATCAACGTGGACATCATTGAGCCGTATGAAATCGACGAGCCGGTCGACTTCGTGTACCACCTCGCGTCGCCCGCCTCGCCGATTGACTATCTGCGTTTGCCGCTGCACACGCTGAAGGTCGGCTCTTACGGCACCCACCATACGCTCGGGCTGGCGAAGGCCAAGCGTGCGCGCTTCCTACTCGCCTCCACCAGCGAGGTCTACGGCGATCCACAGGAACATCCCCAGTCCGAGACCTACTGGGGCCACGTCAACCCGATCGGCCCGCGCGGCGTCTACGACGAGGCCAAGCGCTACGCGGAGGCGCTCACGATGGCCTATCACCGCCAGCAGGGCGTCGACACGGCGATCGTGCGGATCTTCAACACCTACGGCAGCCGCATGCGCCCGCACGACGGACGCGCGATTCCAACCTTCCTGCGCCAAGCACTAGCCCACCGGCCGCTCACCGTGTTCGGCGACGGCTCTCAAACGCGTTCGTTTTGCTTCGTCAGCGATCTGATCCGTGGACTGATCGCGCTCACCGAGTCCGGCTGCCACAACCCGGTCAACATCGGCAACCCCGACGAGTACACGCTGCTGGAGCTCGCGGAAGCGGTCAAGCAGGTCACTGGCGCCAATTCGGAGATTCTGTTCGAGGCGCTGCCCGTTGACGATCCCAAGCAGCGTCAACCCGACATCTCGCGGGCGCGCGAGCTGCTCGGCTGGTCCCCCGAGGTGTCGCTGCACGACGGTCTGCGCCGTACGATCGATACCTCCGGCGTCGAGCAGCTGGTCGGTTGAACGCGATCACCCAAACGGTTCTCGACCGCCGCACCTACTCATCTCGTTCGCGCCCAACGCGCACCGCAAGCGGGCGTTCATGCGCTGTCAGCAGGGTTTCTGACCGTCGCATCTCTCCATCTCGTTCGCGCGCAACGCGCACCGCAAGCAGGCGTTCATGCGCCTCCCAGAGGGTTTCTGACCGCTACATCTGGGAAGGTAAGTTGTTGTGAAGTCCGAGATGGGAGTTCGTTCCCCGGACGCGCCACGCACCAGCCGTCCCCTGCGGCCGCTTCCGAGTGCCCATGTGGGGGAGGCCATCTCTCAACCCCCCGAGGGCGCGGCGCCGCCCCGCGCGGAGCGCGACGTGCGCAGCAAGCGGCCCCCAGCGCTGTCGTTTCTGCTGCGAATGGACACTATGCGTCGCGGGCTGCGCGTCATCTCGCTACTGGTGCTCGATCTGCTGGGCGTGTCACTTGCGATCTTCACGGCCCTCGCCTTGAAGGCAGTGGTGCTCTCCAGTCTCGACATCACCAGCGCGATTGAAGGCACCAGGTCGATCCTCGCGTTCGCCTACCTGCTGACGGCGCTGCTGTTTGCCCGCTCGGGGCTGTACGCCGAGCGCTCGCAGCGCCCCGGACTGTCGCGCATTGTTGGCTCGCTGTTTCAGGTCGCTTTCGTAGCGCTGATCTTTGCTGTCGTCAGCGGCGAACATTTCTCCAGCTACTACATCTTCTACGGCTCGCTGGGCTTCGCGCTGTTCTACATCTCCTCGCTGCGCTACGCCTATGAGCGTGCCACCGGCGCGGTGCTGCGCGCCGCCGGCTACCAGCGCCGCGCGGTGTTGGTGGGTACCGGCAAGCACATCCACGACGTCGCGCACGCGCTCGCCGACGCGCCACACACGCCGATCGAAGTCGTTGGCTTCGTCTCACCCGAGCCGCTGGCTCCCAACGGTGTGCGCTGTCTCGGCACGCTCGACCATCTGCAGGGCGTGATCGTCTCCGAGCGCGTCGACGAGGTGATCATCGCCGACCCCGACTTCCCGCAGGAGCGCGCGGTCGAGCTGGTCGACCAGTGTCACCGCCGCGGCGTGCGCGTGCGGATCGCGCCGTCCACGATGGAGATCCTGATTCAGCGCGCCGAGTTCATCCCCGGCCAGTCCGTGCCTTTGTTCGAGCTGGGCCCGCCCGTGTTCGAGGGCATCGACTTCGCGCTGAAGCGCAGCTTTGACCTGATCGGTGCGACGCTGTTGCTGATCGTGCTGAGCCCGCTGCTCGCGGCGATCACGCTTGCCGTGCGACTGTCCTCGCGCGGCCCGGTCTTCTATCGCTCGATGCGCCCCGGTATCGGCCAGCTTCCGTTCGCGTGCCTGAAGTTCCGCACGATGTACTACGACGCCGACCGCCGTCAGGCCGATCTGGAGGACCTCAACGAGGCCTCCGGGGCGCTGTTCAAGATCCGCGACGATCCGCGCCTCACCGCCGTCGGGCGCTTCCTGCGTCGCTTCTCGCTCGATGAGCTGCCGCAACTGGTCAACGTGTTGCGCGGACAGATGTCGCTTGTCGGCCCCCGCCCGCTGCCCGAACGCGACTTCGAGCGCCTGCAAGATTGGCACCGCAAGCGCTATCTCGTGCTGCCGGGGATCACAGGTTTGTGGCAGGTGTCGGGACGCTCCGAACTCGATTTCGACGACCTGGTGAACCTCGACTTCATCTATCTGGAGCGCTGGTCGCTCGCGCTGGATCTCGCGATCATCCTCAAGACGATCCCGGCTGTGATCCTGCAGCGCGGGGCCTACTGAGAGCGGTGGTATGCAAGCACCCGCGCCGCTCGGCGGCGCCTACTCCAACTCGCCTCCAACTCGCCCGAGGCTAACGCTGGGACGCTGATCGGCGGGAAGCTGGTGCGACTGTCTTATCCCAGGCGATCGGACACACCATTGCTAATGTGGACACATGAGCTTGGTTTTGAAGCGATTGGCCGATGATGTGGGAGTCAGCGAGCGCACTCTGCGTAGAGCAGTCGGCGGTGGACTGATCCGTGCCCAGCGACCCTCCTCTCGCCGGCTGCTGCTGTCTGATCAGGAGGCAGAGTGGGTTCGTCGGCATTGGCCACTGGTCGCTCAGTTGCGCAGTGCTCTCAGGACGGAGCCGAACCTGGAGTTGGCTGTGCTCTTTGGGTCTGCCGCACGGGGCGACGACGTGGCCGAGACATCCGACGTTGACCTGCTGGTCGAATTGCGCCGTTCGCATCCGGGTGCTCTGGAGGCGCTGCGTGTGCGGTTGAGCGGTCAACTGGCGGATCGGGTCCAGATCGTGCCCTTGGACGCGGCACGGCGTAATCCGCGTCTGTTGGCAGAGATCCTGCGCGATGGCAGACCGTTGGTTGACCGCGAGCGGTCCTGGCCGCGTATGCAGGCTCAGGCATCGCAGACACGGGCGCGGGCCGCCCAGCTGGGGGATGAATCCCGCGAAGGCGCACGGGCCGCGCTCGGCTACTTCCAAGAACTCGCGGCCACACGTGCCCAAGCGCCTCTTGGGGCTGGTTGATGAGCGGCTCCAGTCGTCGGCCGGTGGCGGCCGAGGCGCGCCGGAGCGCCCTCGATGACCTGTTGACACAGCTGGCGCGCACCATGGCACAACTGGAGGCAGCGGTCACGGCCTTCTCCCCAGAGTTTGACCTCACCGCCTTCGACGCAGCATGGTACTCGCGGATCCCGGAGGAGCGCAACAGAGCCATGCTCGTGCGTTCGAACATGGACGACCTGTACAATCTCTGCAACTCAATGGTCAGCCTAAGCGTGCGAGTGGCTCAAGACCAGGGTGCGATCCCCGCGGATCGCAAGAAGCCCGCGGCCGATCAGCTTCGCGAGCAGGGTCTCTATCCAAAGGAGACAGAGCGCGTCATGCGGGAGGTGATCGATTTGCGCAACTCCAGCCAGCACGAGTACTGGATTCTCGAACCGGCGGAGGTGCACGCCGCGGTCAACCATCAACGCCAGCAACTCCCGTCGTTTATCGCCGGCGTAGGCGCTTGGATAGAAGGTCTTGCCGGCCAGTAGAAATAGGACGGGATGCCTCGCCCCCATGTCGTTGGCGCTTGGTCGAACGCACCACGTGGGGTTTGGTCGAACGCACCACGTGGCGCTTGGTCGAACGCACCAGCGGCACGCGTCGCGACGTGCGCTCGATCTTGAGCCCTACTCCAGCTCCAACCCCGTCTGTGGCTCGGCCATCCCCCAGCCGACGGGGTTGGTCTCCTCCTCGGTGAAATTGAGCGCCTGTCGGTAGACGCGCCAGGTTGCGCGGGCAGCGTCCTGCCAGGTCCACTTCGGTGGCGCGGGCGCTGGGCGGCGGGAGCGCTCGGCGCTCTCGATCAACGCTCTGAAGTCGCCGCGCTCGACGAACGCGGCACGCTCACCGAGCACCTCGCGCAGCGCCGGCACAGCGCAGGCCGCGACCGGGGCGCCGCAGGCGAGCGCCTCGACGGCGGGCAGGCCGAAGCCCTCGTCCTCGGAGGGCAGTACGAGCGCGTGCGCGCCGCTGTAGATCGCGGCCAGATGCTCGTCGGACACCTTGCCGGTGAGGATCACACCCGGCAGCTCGTGCGCCCACGGGCGTGTCGGACCGACGAGCACGAGCGGCAATTCGCGCGGGGTGGCCACGAGCTTGGCGACATGCTTACGCGGATCGGGGTGGCGCAGCGAGCCGACCCATAGCAGGTAGTTGTCGGGCAGCGAGAAGCGCTCGCGCACAGTGGCGATCTCCTCCTTCGAACGCGCGTACATGCTCGGGTCGGGCGCCTCTGGGATCACGGCGATTCGCTCGCGCTGCAGCGCTAGTCGCTGCACCGCGTCGCCCGCTACCGCCTCGGTGGGCACGATCACCCGTACGGCGCGCTGCACGGCGAGCTGGCGCAGCCGTAGCCGCACTCCCGCGCGCAGGTGCTCGCTCGCGCGCTTGAGCGCCGATAGGTCGTGCAGCGTCACGACCATTGGGCAGGGACTACGCAGGATCGCGCCCTCCATCCACGGCGAGTGGAACACGTTGACGCGCCGGGGGCGATGTGTCTCAAGGATCTCCACGTCATCCACGGCGGTCTCGCGCAGGGCGGTGAGCAGGCAGCGTGAGTAACGACCGACGCCGTGCACGTCCGTAGCCGGGCGGCTGTCGAACGCCACCCTCGCGACCTTGGTCGCACCGGCCCGCGAACCCAGCCCGCGAGACGTCTTCACGTCTGTCCCAACCCCAAGCCGCGCACTAATAGGAAAACATAGTCGGTTGGAGCGCTCGGCGTGCGGATTAGGCGCAAATCGTTTCCGCTGTGTCCAACTGATTGTGTCGATCTGGAGTATCACGGTGAGCTCTCGGGCGCGCTAGCCTTGCCCCGCTATGCCCTCACGTGCCTACCACGCGAACCTGTGGGAGCGCGTGCCCGAAGGGCTCACGCCGGTCGATGCGCGACTGCGCGAAGCTTTCTTGCTGGAGCGCGTGCTCGCCGTGCGCGAACGCTCAGACTGTCGGTCGCGAGGCTGCGAAATCGCTGAACCTCCCGTGAGGGTGCTCGATGTTGGCTGCGGTGAGGGTCACTTTGCGGCGGCGCTCACGCGCGCAGCGTTGGAGGTCGTGGCGATCGACGTCGCCGTCGAGCCGTTGCGGCGCGCGCTGGAACGCCACCCCGAACTTGACGCACGGCTGGTGGAGTCCGAAGCGCCGTTGCCGTTCGAGGATTCGAGCTTCGACGTCGTGTGGGCCGGTGAGACGATCGAGCATGTGACCGATACGTCACAGTGGCTCTCCGAGCTGCGCCGTGTGCTGCGCTCCGGCGGGACGCTGCTGCTCAGCACTCCCGACCACGGGCCGCTGTCGAGGCTGTGGCTGGCGCTGAGCCGCAGTGCGTTCGAGGCGCGCTTTGATCCGCGCTCTGACCATCTGCGCTTCTACACGCGACGGACGCTGGCCGTTCTGCTCGCCGATTTCGGCTTCGAGGACGTGGCGGTCCGCGGCGCTGGTGGCCTGCCTGGTGCGCGTCGCGTGCTGCTGGCCAGCGGCCGGCGCAAGCGATTCTGAAAGTCTGCCCCGCGCCTGCCTGCCTGCACCCCAGAGGGTGTGCTCGACCGCGTGTCCCCGGATGAGGGAATGGCTTGGTGCCCGTACGTTTGAACGCTCGCCGGTGGCACCGCCTGGAGCGCCCGCACATAGGCGTTTTGGGTTGGGATCGACTCAGGGTTGAGGTACACCGCCGCGCGCAACTCGCCGACGGCCGCCTGAGGATTGTTTGTCAGATCATATTCGCCGAGCGCCAGCCACGTCTGCGGATTGGAGGGCTGCAGCCGCACCGCCTTCTGCAGCGTCGCGCGCGCTAGCGCGCTCTCGCCGCTCGCGCGCTCGACCGCCGAGAGCGTGAACAGCGCTTGTGCCGATAGGGGATCGCGTTCGACTCCCGCTTGGGCAGCGCTGAGCGCCGCGACTGGGTTGTGCGCGAGCAGCGCCACCGCCTGTTCGGAGGCCTCCACCGAGCGTTGCGGCTGCCACTCCGTCCAAGTCGCCAACAGCGCGCCCGCGACGACCGTGATCGCGATCCCGATCCGCACAGGCCCAAGCTCCCGTGCGGATGGCCGCCGCCACCGTGCCGGATCCGGGCCGCCACTGCTCCACGCGTCATGCGTATCTCCGTGGTCGCGTGTTGGTGTGACGGGGGCGTGAACGGCGGTCTGGCTCGCCGCTGCATCCGGCGTGGGCGCAGCGGACGCGATCGCGGCGGCAGCGAGCGTGCCGGCCGGTGCCATCAGATTGCCCGTGCCCAGCGGTCCACGCCCGGCGAGCCATCCGGCGCACAGCAGCGCCACGCAGGCGTCACCCGGCACGTACCACGTCCAGTCAGCGAACGAGTGCACCCCGAACGTCACGACCACACACAGCATCGTGAGCATTCCGATCCGCTCTGGCGTATAGGCCATAGGCGCGTGGCGCCAGGCCAACGAAGGCGGCGCGCGCCGCGCCGCCCAGCGTCGGTTGAATGGATGCGTCGCGCGCCCGGCGGCGGCCATCCACGCGAGCAGCAACGCGAGCGTGACCACCAGGCCAACGAGCCCCAGGTCGGCGAGCGTTTGCACGACATAGCCGTGCGCCTGGCGCACGTCCAGCGGCTCTGTCCTGTAGCGCAAGCGCGCCGTTTCATAACCTGCCGCGCCGGCCCCGAGCGCGGGATGGGCTTTGAAGATCTCGAGCGCTTCCTTCCAATAGCGCGCGCGCACGCTCCCGATCGCGGTCAGACGCCCCGGCGTGTTCGGCGGGACCGCCGCGTTGGGGTTCGTGAGCGAGGAGAGGTCGTGGGAGATCGTGCCTGTGAGCCCACGTTTGGAGGCCGCGAGCCCGCCCGCGCCCGCGACCACGGCGAGCGCCAGCAGCACGCCCAGCGCGATCCCCACCGCGCGTCGCGTGGAGGCGGTGGGAGCGCGCCGGTCGCCGAAGAAGCCGATCGTGATGCCCACGAGCGCCAGCACGATCAGCATCGCCACGAGCAGCACGCCAAGCTGGTGGCCGGCGGTGGCGCGCGCGGGCAGAGCCACCCCGTCGCTTGAGAGGGCGTGCCTGGAGAAGTCCCACGCGACCACCGGCGCGGCGCCGAGCGTGCCCACGATCAACACACGCGCGCCGCGCAGACGCAACGGCACGACGCACATCCAGACCGCGACGCCGATCACAAGCGCTGCCAGTGCGCCACGCGAGTAGGCGAGCATCAGCGTGACGATCGTAAGTCCCATCGCGGGATAGGCGAGCGCGCTGCACAGCGCGTGCCCCGCGCGCCGCGCGCCCAGCCACAGGCACCCGATCGCGCCCATCGCGGCGGTCAGGCCGATCGCGTTCCAGTAGCCGTACGGTTCCTGCAGACGCGCGTACGCGTATTCGCCGCTGGCTTCGAGCTGTCCTGGAAATACCTTCGTGAGCAGCGCGTAGCCGCACACGACCGTCGCCGCGAGCACCGTTCCCCCGAGCAGCGCGCGCCAGCCCCCGGGGGCGATCCACACGGCCGCGGCGGCCGCGGCAAACACCCCGCTGTAGGAGAGCATCCTGGCGGCGTCCTGCCAGCTTGCGTCAGGCGCGACCGACCACACGACAGACAGGCCGCTGAGCGCCGTGAACGCCAGCAACAGACCGATAGACCACAGGCCGTAAGCCCGTCTGCCGCGGGCGCCGAGTGTCACAGCGCCCGCGACGAGCGCTCCGCCCGCAAGCGTGAGCGTCATCTCAAACGTGGTCATCGGACCGAGGTTCAGTCCGCCCCCGGCGACGAACGTGGCGAAGCACAAGACAGCGGCGACCGTAAGCGTCGCGAGCATCGTCGTACCGCGTCTGGGGGGTCTGCTCAGCGGTCGCTCTGGCGCATCCGCCAGCTCGCGCTCGACCGACACGATCTGATGTTCAGCCGTGGCGGCGTGCGCGGACACGCTTGCGCACATCCCCGATCGCGAGCACCAGCGCGCCGGCGAGCATGAACGCGAGCGTGGCGAACAACGGGTGCGGCAGTGTGTTGAGCGCCGAGGCTATATAGGCGCGCACCACGCCCGGGCGGATCGGTTCGCGTCCGACCTGAACGGGGGTCGAGCCGTTGCGGTGGGCGCTCTGCAGCGCGCGCCGATCGGCCGAGGTCAGCGGCAGCGGAATGTTCGAGGAAGCGGCTTCCGCCGCAGCGCCCCCGCCCCCGCCTGCCGTTGTGAGCTCGTCTTTGCTGATCAAGTTGGAGCAGTTGGTGTACTCGCTGACCTCGGTCGGCATCTGCTTGAGCGCTTCGCGATAGGCCTTCTGGCTATAGCCGCTGAACGGTTCTCCGTGTGCGCACTTTTGGAGGATCTTGGACGCTTCGTTAGCGTGCGCTAGCGAAGCGCCCGTCAGTGCGATCGCGACGAGGATCAGCGTCGCAAGAGCGCCTGTCCGTGTGCACGACGCCATGCGCAACCCTACGTGCGCCCGCGGAGATAGGCGTCGCGTAGACGTCGCGACGGCCCTCATTCCCCTCCACAGATTGACCGGCAGCCCTTCCAAGACACGCAATGGTACCTCACCGTCCCCGGGAGAGGCCGAGCTCAGCCAGCGCTTGCGAGAAGCCATTAGCCCACGCCTCGTATGTGTAGGCGCGCACGTCCTCGCGTCCGGCATCGCCCAGCCGCTTGCGCAGCGCCCCATCGCCGGCGAGCGTTCTGAGCGCGGCGGCCAGCGCGACCGCGTTCGTGGCCGGCACGATCAGGCCATTGTGTCCGTCGCGCACCAGGCCGCCGCCGGCGGCTCCGACTGCGTCGCTCGTGATCACTGGCAGTCCGCGGTTCATGGCCTCGTTCACCACGAGCCCCCAAGGCTCGCGAAATGTGCGCGTTGGAATCGACGGCAATACCAAAACGTGTGCGGCGGCATAGAAGTTGCGCAGTTCCGCCGCGCCCACCCGGGGCAGGCACACCACCGCGCCGCCGGCCGGGACCCAAGGGGGGGTGGATCCCGCACCGACGAGGACGAGCGCGGCGGTAGGTGCTTGTAGGCCCGACATGCTCCAAGCCTCAATCAACACCCTCAGTCCCTTTTCCCGTACGGCTCGACCTGCAAACAAGAACTTCACTGCCGCTGCAGACGGCCACTTGGGGTCTGTTGGCACATTCACATCGGTTGATCCCCAGAAAGCGTTGTCAACCGACTGTGGGGCTATGTGCACATGGTGAGCACCGTGCTGGCGAACATAGGCGCTCACATGTGGGCCATAGGTGACAACTGCGTCTGCCGACTTGTAGAGGCGTCGCAGGGCGAGGTAGCTGAACGCGTGTGGGACGCTGCGCGGGTGCGCCCACAGCGACGTCCACAGGATCAACGGCACGCGCGCACGACGCGTGCCCGCCCACGCCGCAAGCGGCGCGACGCGTCCGCCCGTGGGACAGATCACGGCTCGGTAGCGTCCGCTCGCGGCCAGCGCATACAGCTCGCTTGCGCCCTTCAGGGTGTGTTCGCGCACGTGGCGATGGGGAAACGGCAGCTCGCGGGCCGACCCACCACCACCGTGTGTGGAACGTCCCCCGAACAACGCGAACTCGACTCGCTCGGTCTCGTGCAGGCGCGCGAACGCGCCCACGCGGTAGGGCGGCGCGTGGCCGGTGACAAACAGGAGCGGCTTCACCTTGTGAGCTCTAGCGCGCGCTCGTAAGCGGCGAGCGTGTGCTCGCCACAGCGGTCCCATGTGAAGTTGGCGGCCACTGTCTCGCGCGCGCGAATGCTGGCCTCGCGCAGCCGCTGGGGATCTGACAGCAGCTCGTCGATGCGCTGCGTGAGCCGCTCGATGTCGCCCGGCGGCACGAGCATGAAGCCGTCGCCCGCCGCGGCGATCTCCTCCGGCCCCGGCTCGCCGCGGCAGCCGATCGCGGGCACTCCGCCGGCCATCGCCTCGATGTAGGCGACGCCAAACGCCTCCTCGGTGGAGGGCATCGCGAACAGTGTGCACCTGCGCGCCTCTTCGATCGCCTCGTCATGTAGCAGTTGACCGCGGAGCTCGACACGATCTGAGACCCCGAGCCGCGCCGCGAGTCCTTCCAGCGCGATCCGCTCGGGCCCATCGCCGACGATCACGTAGCGCAACGTCGGATGGCGCTTGGCGAGCACCGCCAGCGCGCGCATCACATCGGCGTGGCGCTTGCGCGCCACGAGATGGCCGACCGTTACGAGTGAGGGCGTCACCGCTCGGCGATCGATACCCCGTTCGGGACACACGGCGTGATCGCCGATCGCCGATCGGTCCGTCGTGGCGCTTCTGCGGACCGGTAGATCCGTGCCCAGGTGCACGACACGCACATCCCGCGCACCGTAGCCATCTGCCAGCTCGGCGATTCCGCGGCTGTTGGCGAGCACCGTGGTCGCCGCCGCGAAGCTGCGCCGCACGGCCTCACGCCCGGCGTCGCCGCGCGGCGCGGTGTAGAGCACGTCGCCGCCGTGCACGGAGATGAGCAGCGGAACACCGACGCGAGCCAGCCGTGCCGCGTCGCCCGCCGGCACCGCGTTGTGGGCGTGGATCAAGTCGAACTGGAATGTGCGGTGCGCACGGCGCAGCGCGAGGCCGAGCGCGGGCGCCGCCCACGCGCCCCACGCGGGGTAGGAGCGCGAGCGCGGCGGAGACACGTAGCGCACGTATGTCACGTCGAGCCCGTCGCGTGTCTGTTTGCGGGCCTCGCTCGCGAGACCCAGCAGCGCGCGCGCCGAAGCTCCCGGTCCTAGGGAAAGTGTGGCGCGCGGCGGTACCAGCCGGTGCAGCACAAACACCCGCACCTGCGCGCCCGCGTCGCGCGCGGCGAGCGCTTGACGGTGCGCCCACACACCCAGCACCGGGTCGCCCTTGCGCGGGTAGAACTCGGCGACGACGGCCACCTTCATGGTTCCTTCCCCCCCGCTTTCGGCGTGGCGATGGGGTTTACGACGAAAGCTATCTTCATGGTTCCCTCCATTTCACTTTCGGCTGGGCGATGGGGTTTGTTGGAGGGGAGACGCTTCCCTCCACGTCGTGGCTGGCCGAGTGTTGGTGAACTGTGGGTGGGGCGCCAGCCCAGCGCCGATGGGTGACGAGCGTTTGTTGGGCTTCGCTTGCGGTGAGGTAGGGGCGATCGGCCAGAAACGCGCGCGCCTCGGTCAGCGCCTGCTCGCGTGAGTAGGCGCTGGCGGCGGGTGCCGCGCGATGGCGGATCGCGACGGCGTCGAGCACGCCGCAGCGCCAGCCGTGCGCGCGCGCCAGTGCAGCCCAGTGGACGTCCAGTCCCCAGCCCATGCGCAGGTCGGGGAACGGCAGCAATGTGGAGAACGTGGAGCGCGCGAACGCGCTCACCGGGCCGATCTCCACGAAACGCGTCTCGCGCACCACGCTTGCGGGGCGCCGGCGCGTCACATGCCATGCGGCGTGAGAGGCGCGGCGGTGGGCCGGCTGGGCGAGGTCGAGCCTGAAGCGCTCGGCGAGGAACAGGAAGCGATTGAGGAAGTCGTGTGGCAGCACGATGTCGTCGTCCACCACGAGCAGCCAGTCGCGGTCGTGTGACGGGTGCGCCGCAAGCAGTAGGTTGAGGTTCTCGAACTTGCCGCGATCGCCGGGAGGCGCGAGACCCAGTTCGACATCGTGGCGCGAGCGCTCGAGCTCGGCGCGGATGCCCTCCACCAGGACGCGGTGCTCGGGACGCGCGACGCAAAGCACGAGCACACGCCGCGTGGGGGGCGCGCGGCGCGCGGCGCGCTCGAGCCACAGCCGTCTGGCGGATGCGATCTCCAGCGCGTCTTCGCCCATGTCGAGCGCCGCTCGACGCACGCCGTCGAGGCCGCCGACGGCGCCGCTTTCGCCAGATAGGAAGTCGTCGGACGCGCGGTCGTTGGAGGGGAACCCCGTGCCTGCCTTGGAGGCAGCCGCTCCCCGGTCCCGGACAGGGGAGCTGTCGGCAGCGCGTGGACGCGTTCGCGCACGCACCGCTTCCAGCGTGCGGCCGCTGCTGTGCGCAACCATCGTGAGCCCCGCGGGGCAGCGCCTGCGCAGGACATGACCGAGGCAGCCCGCGAGCGTGGCGAGCTCCCCTCCAAGCGTTGGCGCGTAGCCGCGCCATACGTCAAAGCGCCGGGCGGCCCTGCCACGCGTGAACGCACCACGGCACAGCGTGCGCAGGCGCGCGTCGGCTGCGCTGCGCCGGTGCGCGAGCGCGGCGCCCGCCACGTACAACACGGGCTCACTCGCTACGCCCTGCCCGTCGAGCCGCTCGTCGGCCTGCTTTTCGAGCCGCTCGTCGGCCTGCTTTTCGAGCCGCTCGTCGGCCTGCTTTTCGAGCCGCTCGTCGGCCTGCTTTTCGAGCCGCTCGTCGGCCTGCTTTTCGAGCCGCTCGTCGGCCTGCTTTTCGATCTGCTCGTCGGGCTGCTTTTCGATCCGTTCGCTGGGACCCTCATCGGAGCGGTCCCGCGGCGCTTGGCTGGCGGCCAGCCGTTCCTGCCACTCCTGCTCGTCGCCGCCGTGCCGCAGCGACACGTCGAACGGCCCGACGCGCTCGAGCGCGCGGCGACGGATCGCCATGTTGGCGCCCCACGCGTAGCGCGTGCGCGTGTCCTCGGGGCCGAGGTCGAGCGCGGTGATTGGCGGTCCCTCGCGCCCGCAGCTGCGTGGCGGTGAGCCTTCTAGGCACGGGATGATCGGGCCGGTGAACAGCTCCATCTGCGGGTATGCGCGCGCTGCTGCGAGCAGCGCCGCGAGCCACCCGTCGCGGACCTCGACGTCGTCGTCGACGAACACGACGAGCTCGCCCGTCGAGCGTTGCACGCCGGTATTGCGTGCAACGTTCAAGCCGAGCGGCCGCGGATGAGGCTCGTAGCGTGCGCCGAAGCGCTCGGCAAGTTGGCGACCCTGCTCGGAGGGGCCGGCGTCGTCTACGACGATTAGCTCCGCGCCCTCGCGCGCCGCCTGCGGGGCGATCGACGCGAGCGCCACCCTCAGATAGTCGAGCCGTGCCCGTGTGGGAACGACGATCGACACGGTGGGAGCGCTGGAATCGCGGGACATGAACGCAACAGTCTAGGTTTGGGCAGGCGATGGTTCTCTTCCTGCACAACCGCTATCGCACGACGGGCGGCGAGGAGCGCGTGGTGAACGAGCTGCTGTCAGTCGTGCGCGACCGCTTGGGTGAGCCCGCCGAGCTGCTGGCACGCGATTCCGCCGAGCTCGGCAGGGCGCACGCGGCCGCCGGTCTGTTGCGTGGCGGACTCGCGCCACGCGATGTCGCCAAGGCCGTGCGGATGACCGGTGCACGGGTGGTGCACGCTCACAACCTCAACCCCATATTTGGTTGGCGCGCGCTGGCCGCCGCCCGCGCGGAGGGCGCACGCGTTGTGCTTCACCTGCACCAATATCGCCTAGTGTGCGCCATCGGCGTGTGCTTCACAGACGGGCGGGAGTGCACCCGCTGTCACGGCCGCAACACGCTGCCGGGCGTGATCCACAACTGCCGCGCCAGTCGCTCGGAGGCGCTGGCCTACGGCGCGTCGCTGGCGCTGTGGCAGCGGCGCCTAGCCGAGCAGGCCGACGCGGTGATCGTCCCGAGCGCGTTCGCGCGCGAGCGCCTGCGCGAGCTGGGAGCGCCGCTGGATTTCAAACGCGTACACGTACTGGCGCCGCCGGTGAGGATGTGCGACGACGGCGCAGCCCAAGCACTGTCGGCGTCGCCCACCGCGCGCACGAAGGTCGAGGCGCTGCGTGCAGAGTCGAGCCGGGTTGACGGTGGTCACCCACACACCGGGGTCGAGGCGCTGCGTGCGGAGTCGAGCCGGGTTGACGGTGGTCACCCACACACCGGGGTCGAGGCGCTGTGTGCGGAGTCGAGCCGGGTTGACGGTGGTCACCCACACACCGGCACAGCAAACGGGAGCTACGCGCTAGTCGTCTCGCGTCTCGCGCCGGAGAAGGGGGTGGACGTCGCGATCGACGCCTGCCGTATGGCGGGTGTGCCGCTGGTGATCGCAGGAGACGGACCCGAGCACGACGCGCTGCGCGTGCACGCTGGTGATGGGGATGTGCGCTTTGTGGGACGCGTGGAAGACGCGGAGCTCGACCGGCTGCGAGCAGGCGCGGCACTCGCGATCGTTCCCTCCCGCTCGGCGGAGACGTTCGGGATGGCGGCGGCCGAGGCGATGGCCGCCGCTGTGCCGGTCGTGGCGAGTCGTATCGGAGCGCTGCCGGAGCTCGTGGAAGGCGACGGGCTTGTCGAGCCAGGCGATCCGGCTTCGCTTGCGCACGCGATCGGAGGACTTTGGGGAGATGCGGTCGTAGGGGAGCGCGGCCGGGTGCGTGTGCATCAGTTGTGCGCGCCTGAGGTGGTGGCGGAGGGACTGTCGCAAATATATACCGCAGCCATTTAATAGCGCCATAAACTAGCGCTACAATGTGTTCACGATGGCGGTGGACACGGCGACAATCCGAGTGGCGCGGGCGACGCGAGACAAGTTGGCCGAGCAGGCACGTGAGCGCGGGATGTCGCTCGCCGCGCTGCTGGCGGAGCTGGCGCGTGAACGGGAGGTCGAGGCGATCTTCGAGTCCGAGCGGCGAGCCATTCGCGCAGACGCCGAGAATCCGGCGGTGCTGGAGGAGATGCGTCTCTGGGAGGCGACGTTGGAAGATGGCATTGACTGACCCCCGCCGCGGCGAGCTGTGGCTCACGTCATTCGGCGCTTCGCGACTCGGCGAGCCCGGCAAGCACCGCCCGGCGATCGTGGTGTCGGTCGATCACCTGAGCGTAGGGACGGGGGCCGACTTGATCGTGGTCGTGCCGCTGTCCAGTTCCAGGGCGCCCTCGCCAGTGCGCCCCGAAGTGAAAGACATCGAGGGTGTCGAGCGACCGAGTCGCGCGATCTGTCAAGCCGTCAGGGGCGTGGCGCGCGGACGCTTGCTGCGCAGGCTGGGAGCGCTCACACCTGAGACGCTCGCCGAGGTCGAGCGCGCGCTGGAGTTGATCCTCGGCCTGGACGGTGACTCGGCGGCTGCATAGAGGTAGGAGCTGAACGGCGCTCGCCCCCGAGTATCAGCACGTACGCGATCTGGATTGACCTCACCCGTGAACCGCGACCTGGGAGACCGTAAGCTGCGACCGATGGATTCCTCATCGAAGCGCGCGCTGATCACGGGCATAACCGGCCAGGACGGGTCGTTCCTGGCGGAGCTGCTGCTGGAGAAGGGCTATGAGGTAAGTGGCGTCGTGCATGGCGACCCGGCAACGCGCGCGCTGGGCTGCGTCGAGTCTCTGCGCGAGCGTCTGACGCTGCTGGAGGGCGAGCTGCTCGACGCAAGCAGTCTGCGCGCCGCGGTGGAGCGGGTACAGCCGAACGAGCTGTATCACCTGGCTTCGCCGTCGTTCATCCCGGCGTCGTGGGAACGTCCAGCGGAGACCATGCGCGCGATCGTTGGCTCGACAGCGGTGCTGTTGGAGGCGGTGCGCGACATCGATCCGCGCATCCGTGTGTTCGTGGCAGCCTCAGGCGCGATGTTTGGCGATGCGCCCGAGAGCCCGCAGAGCGAGTGCACACCGTGCCGGCCGACCACGCCATACGCGATCGCGAAGCTCGCGTCCCACCAGCTGGTGGGCGTGATGCGCGCACACGACAATCTGTGGGCGTGCTCGGGGATCGTGTTCAACCACGAGTCAGAGCGCCGCCCGTGCGAGTTCGTAACTCGCACGGTCACGCGCGCGGCGGCCAAGATCAAGCTGGGACTGGCCGAGGAGCTGCCGTTGGGCACGCTGGACGCCGTGCGCGACTGGTCGTTCGCGGGCGACGTGATGCGCGGTGCGTGGTTGGCGCTGCAGCATGAGCGCCCCGACGACTACGTATTCGCGAGCGGTGTGGGACGCACGGTGGAGCAGCTCACCGACACTGCGTTTGCGTGCGTCGGCTTGGACCCCAAACGTTATGTGCGGTTGGATCCGAAGCTGGCGCGCGCGCCCGAGCTTACTCTCAGTGTCGGTGACCCTGCGCACGCGAGGAAGCAGTTGGGGTGGGAGCCGCGGGTGAGCTTCGAGCAGCTGGTGGAACGCATGGTGAAGGCGGATCTGCGCGCGCTGCAAGCCGTCGCCGGACCCGCCTAGACTCAGGTCCGGATGACGACCGTCGGCATCATCGGGCTCGGCTATGTCGGGCTTCCGCTCGTCGTGGCGTTTGCGGAGCAGGGATGCGATGTGGTCGCGGTCGACGTCGACCCACACAAGATCCACATGTTGCGGGCCGGTGAGTCCTATATCGAGGACATTCCCGCCGAGCGGCTGCGGGCGGTGCGCGAGCGCGTGTCCGCGTCCACGCGCTACGAGGAGCTGACGCGCGCCGACGCGGTGCTTGTGTGCGTGCCGACGCCTTTGACCGCCAATCGCGAGCCGGATCTCAGCCCGCTGGTGGACAGCGCGCGCGCGCTTGCGGGTGTGCTGCGGGCAGGTCAGCTGGTGGTGCTCGAGTTCGACCACGTATCCGGGCACGACGCGCGAGCGGATGGCGCCGCTGCTGGAGGAGTCGGGGCTGGCGGCCGGACGCGACTTCCAGCTGGCGTTCTCCCCCGAGCGTGTTGATCCGGGCCGTACGGACTTCACGCTGCGCAACACCCCGAAGGTGTTGGGCGGACTGACCGACGCGTGCGCGGATCGTGCGCAGGCGCTGTATGGGCTGGTGTGCGATCAGATCGTGCGCGTATCGAGCCCGGAGGCGGCCGAGTTGTGCAAGCTGCTGGAGAACATCTTCCGCTCGGTGAACATCGCGCTGGTGAACGAACTGGCGATGCTGACCGACCGCATGGGGATCGACATCTGGGAGGTGGTCGACGCGGCCGCGACGAAGCCGTACGGGTTCATGCGCTTCGATCCGGGGCCTGGCATGGGCGGACACTGCCTGCCGGTGGATCCCTTCTATCTGAGCTGGCGCGCGCGCGAGTTCGACATGAGCACCGAGTTCATCGAGCTGGCCGGCCAGGTCAACCAGCAGATGCCGTATCACTGTGTCGCGTTGGTGCAGCGCGCGCTCAACGACGCGGCCCGTGCGGTGCGGGGCGCACGGATCGCCGTGTTGGGCGTGAGCTACAAGCCGGGCGTGGGCGATGTGCGTGAGTCACCCGCGTTGAAGATCCTCGAGCTGCTGGCTGAGCTGGGCGCCGAGCTGTGCTACCACGACCCGCACGTGCCGGCGCTGCCCGAGCTCGGGCTGGAGAGTGTGCCGGTAGAGGAGGCGTTGAGCGATGCCGATCTGGCGTTGATCGTGACCGCCCATCCGAGCGTGGACCACGACCTGGTCGCCCGGCGCGCGCCGATCGTGGTCGATCTGCGCGGCGTGACGCGGCACAGTGGTGTGGCAAACGTGGTGCGGCTGTGAGTGAGGATGCCCGCGCTCCGGGCCTCGTTCTTGGCAAGAACGTGCGGATCGGCGAGAATGTCACCTTTGGAGCGCACGTGGTCGTGCATGACGGGACGGTCATCGGCGACGGTTGCCTGATCGAGGATCACGCGGTGCTAGGCAAGCGCCCGCGGCTCGCGCGCGGGTCCTCCGCAAAAGGCGACGTGGGAGCGCTCGAGCTCGGCGAGCGTGTGACGGTTTGCTCAGGCGCAGTGGTCTTTGCGGGGGCAAGCGTAGCGGCCGAGGCGATTCTCGGTGACCAGTCCTATGTCCGCGAGCGAACGCAGATCGGACACGGCTCGGTGATCGGGCGCGGCAGCGTGGTCGACAACGACGTGGTCGTGGGGGCCCGGGTAAAAGTCCAGACGAATGTCTATCTGACGGCGTTCACCCTGGTCGAGGACGACGTATTCGTTGGTCCCGGCGCAACCACAACCAACGACGACACCATGGCCCGTCACGGGCCTGACACGCCGCTGCGCGGCGCGACGCTGCGGCGCGCGTGTCGCGTGGGCGCCGGCGCGGTGCTGACCCCGGGCGTGGAGATCGGACAGGAGGCCTTCGTGGCGGCCGGCGCGGTCGTCACCCGTGACGTGCCGCCGCGCGCGGTCGCGATGGGCGTGCCCGCGCGCGTCGTACGCGAAGTCGGCGACGAGGATCTGCTCGAGCGCTGGCACTAGCCCCGGAGGGCTGTGCGGCGTGTAGCCTCGCCGGGGTCTCAACGCGCAACCGGCGTCGTCGCAGGTGCGCTGGAGCCTCGAGCGAGATCAGTCATCGATCGAGGCTCCGTTGCCGGTGACCCCAGCTGTCGTCTCCAGCCACGAGTGCAGCGTCGTGCGCCCCCGGTGCAGGCGCGACTTCATCGCCGCGCGGCTGAGACCAAGCGCCTGCGCCGTCGCGCCGCCAGAGAGCCCGTGGATGTCGCGCAGCACCAGCACGGCGCGCTGGTCGGTCGGTAGGCGTGCGACGCAATCGACGATCCGCTGCATCTCCATATGGGCCAGGGCGGCGTCTTCGGCTGACGGTTCGATGCGCTCGGCCGGCAGCGATCTGTGCAGCGAGAGCCGGGTGCGGCGGATGCACTCGTGGCGGACGATCTGGAACATCCACGACGCAAGCGCGGCCGCCGTGCGCAGTGTGCCGATCTTCCTGTACAGCATGATCAGCGCCTCTTGCGTCGCCTCATCGGCGTCCTCGGGTGTCGAGCAGAGCGTGCGGGCGAAGCGCCGCACGTGTGCGTGTGAGCCGTCGAGCAGCGTGGCGATCGCACGGCGATCGCCACGCTGGGCCGCGCTGATGATCTGCGCGGCCGGCCACGGCTTGGTACAGGCGTCAGTCACGAGAGCAAGCTCTGCGCTCGACTAGCGTTTGGGGCACGGCAAATCGCAATAGACTTCCACGACCGCTCCTCCGAGGAAGCTTAGCTGCGCCTTGCCCGGGAACCCGCCTTTTGGACACTGCTTTGGAAGGGTTATGTAGGAGATCGTCTTGCCTCCCTGCTTGTAGGCGGCGCCAACGCTGATCGAGCCGTGCTCGGCTGACGCGGCGGGTGCTTCCGGCACAGTTTCGATCAGCGGCACTTCGAAGATCATTTCCTTGCTGAATGATGGGACCGAAGAAGCGACGGTGTGCGCCGCGACGAGGAATTCGATCGAGGCGGGCGTTTTGCCTTCGACGAAGAACGCCAGTTCACCGCTCTGATCGAAGTACGGCTGCAACGACACGGTCTCGTTCACGCGGTCGTCCCCGAAGCTCACGACTCCGGTGGCCGATCCCACCCCACCTGCCTTGGAGCCCTTCGGGCACTTCTGCACTTCGTGGCTTTCGAGGATCGCGCTGGAGCACTCGGGGAAACCCTGCGAGTGAAGCGTCACACCCTTGGGCACGAAGACCTTGATCTGCGTCAGCGGCGGTGGGGAGCCGCCTGCGTATTCCTCCCCGGAGATCGTGCCCTGACCTTCGATCATCGCGCCGGCGCCGAGGACGCCGGTGCCGGGAAAGCCCGGAATTGGCACAATTTTAGCCGTGAACGAGACGGTCGGCGTAGCGGCGGCGGTGCTCGAAAAGCCCAACAGCGCGAGCGCGAGCACGGCTACCAGGTACGAGAATGTCCTACGTAGATGGACTGCTGGAATCATCGGAGCCTCCTGTCGTGCGGAACATGGATACGCACATAAGAGGCGTGCGGGCGTGAAAAGGATTCACCTGTTCGCGCGCGATCGATCGCGCGGCGCGATCAGAGCGCGTCGCGCACGGCGTCCACGACCCGCTCGGCCTGCTCGCGCGAGAGCACCGGGCTGATCGGGATTGCGAGGTGTGTGCGGGCAGCCTCCTCGGTGCCGGGCAGCGTGAGTCCCTGCCCCCACGCGCGCATCGAGGGCTGCGCGTGCACGGGCGTGCGGTAGTAGGGGCGGCAGCCGATGCCCGCCTCGCTGAGCGCGGCCGCGAGCGCGTCGGCGTTGGGATGGCGGATGACGTAGAGATGCCACGCCGGCGCGGAGCCGATCGTGGCGCGCGGGAGCTTCACGAGCTTGCCGAGTCCCAGCTCGGAATAGTGCGCGGCGCCCTCCCGGCGCCCATCGGACCAGTCGTCCAGATGCGGGAGTTGCACGCGCAGAATCGCCGCTTGCAGCTCGTCAAGGCGCGAGTTGTAGCCGATCAGCTCGTAGCTGACCTTGTCGCGCGAGCCATGGAAGCGCAGCACGCGTGCCTGATCGGCGAGCAATGCGTCGTTGGTCAAGATAATGCCGCCGTCGCCGAAGCAGCCAAGGTTCTTCGAGGGAAAGAACGAGAACGTGGCGGCGGTGCCGAGCGTGCCGGGACGCCCGTGGGCGCCGCGCGAGCCTGCCGATTGGGCGGCGTCCTCCAGGACTGGCACGCCAAGCTCTTCGATCTCGGCGACGGGCGCCACGTTGCCGAACAGGTGCACGGCGATCACGGCCTTCGTGCGCGGGGTGAGCGCCTCCGCGACGGTTTCGGCGTTGATGCAGAAGGTCTGCGGGTCCACGTCGCAGAACACGGGTGTGGCGCCTGTCGCGGGGATCGCCTCGGCGGAGGCGTAGAAAGTGAACGACGGCACCAGCACCTCGTCGCCCGGTCCGATACCCATCGCGCGCAACGCGATCGTGATGGCCTCCGTACCGTTGGCCACTCCCACGCCATGCGCCGCCCCGCAGTAGGCGGCGAATTCGTGCTCAAAGGCGTCCATCTCCGGGCCGAGGATGAAGCGCTCGGAGTCGAGCACTCGCGCGACCGCCGCCCGCAGCTCCTCGCGCAGCGGCTCAAGCGCGGAGGAGACGTCGAACAGAGGGACGCTCACGGCACTATTTAGAGTTGCGAGTGGGTCGCACGCTCCACGATCTTGGCGCGCACGATCGGCTCATTTAGCCAGCAGCTCGATGTCGGAGCGCGTCATCAGGCGGATCAGCTCCTCGAAGCTCGTCTGCGGCTTCCAGCCGAGATCCCGCTCCGCCTTGGCGGGGCTGCCGATCAGATGATCGACCTCGGCGGGGCGCACGAACGCAGGGTCGATCGTCACGTACTGCTCGAAGTCACCGAGACCGGCCTCGTCGAAGGCCACCTGGCAGCATTCGCGTACCGAGTGGGCCTCGCCGGTGGCGATCACATAGTCCTCGGGCGTATCGCGCTGCAGCATCAGCCACATCGCCTCCACGTAATCCTTGGCATAACCCCAGTCGCGCTCGGCGTCGAGGTTGCCCAGCCGCAGCTCTTTGATGAGTCCGTGCTTGATCGCGGCGGCATGCCAGGTTACCTTGCGTGTAACAAACTCAAGCCCCCTACGCTCGGACTCGTGGTTGAAAAGTATCCCCGAGGTCGCGTGCAGGTCGTAGGACTCGCGGTAGTTGACGGTGATGAAGTGGCCGTACGCCTTGGCCACTCCGTAGGGGGAGCGCGGGTAGAAAGGCGTGGTCTCGGTTTGGGGGACCTCGAGCACCTTGCCGAACATCTCGCTGGAGGAGGCCTGGTAGAAGCGTGCGTCTGAACACACTTCGCGCATCGCCTCCAACATGCGCGTGACGCCGGTGCCAGTGAACTCCGCCGTCAGCGTCGGCTGGATCCAGGAGACGGCCACGAACGACATCGCCGCGAGGTTGTAGATCTCCTGCGGTTTGGCGGCACGCATCGCGTTGACGAGCGAGCGCTGGTCGAGCAGGTCGCCCTGGTGCAGGGTGACGCGGTCGCGGATGTGCTCGATGCGGTCGAACTTCTCGGTGGACGCGCGGCGGACCATGCCGTGCACCTCATAGCCATGCTCGAGCAACAGCTCGGCAAGATAGGACCCGTCCTGGCCGGTGATCCCGGTGACGAGCGCGGAGCGTTTGTTGTTCATAGCGCGGGACATGGGCGCAGTCTCATGGGCGGGGACCTCGGAGTTTCATGGGCGGGGACCTCGGAGTTTCATGGGCGGGGACCTCGGAGTCTCATGCGCGGGGACCTTGGAGTCTCATGGGCGGGGACCTTATACAGCGCGTCTGTCAGATGCAGGCGTCATCAGTGCTCGCGCGATGTCCAGCGCACGCGTGCGACTCTCCGACCGCCGGCGTCAAGGTGTCACACGCGGCTGTGCGAGTCAGTGGCCTTGAGGGTGCGCTCACTTGCCCGCGCCCCAGAGGGTGCGCCCTGTTGGGTACGCAGCCATCCCACGGTCGCGGCGATGCCCTGCTCGACGCCGATCCGCGCCTCCCAGCCCAGCAGTCGCTTGGCCTTCTCAACCGACGGCCATCTCCGCGGAACGTCGACTTCGAACGTAGGTAGGTGCTTGAGCGCGAACTCCTCCGGATCGTTGCCGCACGCCTCCCAGATGATCGCTGCCGTCTGCGCAACCGTCAGCTCACGCGAGGCGGAGATGTTGAAGTCCTCGTTCAGGCCTGCCGGCGAAGACATCGCCGCGACGATCCCGTCGGCGATGTCGTCGATGTGAGTCAGCGTGCGCGTCTGCTCGCCCGAGCCAAAGATCTCGAGCGGGCTCTGGCCGGCGAGCACCTTCTTGATCAAGTCCGGCACCATGTGCGCGATGCCCGGCTCAGGGTCGGGGAGCTCGCCGGGGCCGTACGCGTTGAACGGGCGGCAGATCGTGAACGGCAGACCGTGCTCGGCGTGGGCGGCGCGCGCGTAGACCTCACCGGTCAGCTTGGAGAAGCCGTAGGCCGACTGCGGCGTGGGGCAGTCCGGCAGGTGTGCCTCGGTCGTGGGGAACTCGGTTGCCCGCTCAAACACCATCGAGGACGACACGTAGGTGAAGCGCTCCACTTCGTGGTCGAGCGCCGCGCGAAACACCGCGTTGTAGACGCCGTTGTTGACCTCAGTGAGCGTGTGGGGGAGCTTGTGGAAGTTGCCGATCCCCCCGACGATCGCGGCGAGCTGAATCACGAGCGCACAGCCCGCCATCGCCGTGCGCGCCTGCTCCAGCTCGCGCAGATCGCCGGTGTGCACCTCGCAGCCCTCGCGCATCCACAGCGGCGCGCGGCGCTGGTCTGAGACGCGCACCTCATACGCCGGATCAGCCAGCAGCCGCCGCACGACCGCGGCGCCGATCGTGCCGGCGCCGCCGGTGACGAGCACGCGGCTCATCCGCCGGGCTGTCCTGGGTCGTCGGCGGGGTAAGCTGCGGCAGACCGACCCGCCGCCCGCGGTGCGTGCGTGTCCGCGATAAATGCCACTTGACTCACGCGCTTGGTGCTCCAAGCGTCGCAAGCTCGCTCGCGTAGGCAAACACTTGACCGGCGCCCCAGCAATTCCATGGGTCTACCACCAGGCAGTCCTCAGCGGCGCGCGCGGTGATCGTCGCGAGCGCGGCCGGGTCGCGGAACTCGTGATGATTGGCGGCCACGAACACCACCTCGGCGTCCTGCACGGCCTCCTCAAACGACGCGGTCGGCGTCGCCACGTGCGGGTCGTGCGCCACCACGTCGGCCAGCTCGCGCTCCAGCAACCTGATCAGCTTGTGCGCGAGTGAGTCGCGCTCGTCGTCGGTGTCCGCCTTAAACGCCAGCCCCAGCACCGCCACCTTGCGTCCCGCCAGGGCGCCCTGACTCGCCGTCTCCGGTGCTTGTGAGCTTGCTCCCGGCGCCTCACACTCGCTGCGGAGGCTCAGCCTGCGTTTGACGCCTTCCACGAGGAACAGCGGCACCGACTCGTTCACGCGAGACACCGCCAGCAACATGCCGGGCGCGTTGGAGCGCTCCTCTGAGAACGCGAAATCCTTGCGCAGACACGTGCCAGCGGTCAGACCCGGCTGAGCGAGCCCGCCCCGGGGATAGTCGCGGTTGACGAGGTCGATCACCTCGAACACATTGGCGCCGTAGCGCTCGCAGTCCATCATCAGCAGGTTGGGCAGCGCGAAGTGGGTGTAGCGCAGGATGTTGGCCCAGATCTTCGCGAGCTCCGCCTGCACGGGGGTGGTTTGCACGATCGGCGCGTCGAACACACCAAACAGCTCGGCGACTAGCTCGCCGGAGCGGGCGCCCACGCCGCCGACGATGCACGGCAGCGAATCGATCTCCTCCAGGAAGCGCCCGGCGGCGATCCGCTCGGGCGCATGCGCCACATACACGTCCTCGCCGATCCGAAAGCCGCGGTGCTTGGCCAGGTAGCCCGCTACGAACTCGGTCGTGCCGGGCGCCACGGTGGAGCGCAGCGTGAGCGCGTGGCCGGGTCGCAGCGACCCCAGCAGGTCGTCCAAGGCGGAGCGGATGTCACGCATATCGATCTCGATGTGCGAGAAAGACGGGGTCCCGAGCGTGATCACGATGTGCTTCGCGTTCGCCCCGTCGGCGACCCGCTCGGACAGTGTCAGGCGTCCGTCAGCGCCCACCCGGTCAAGCAGCGCCTGGGCGCCGGTCTCCTCGAACGGCATCGTGCCGGATTCCACCGATCCCAGCCGCGCCGGATCGTTGTCGATCCCGATCGTTGACAGGCCGCGGTCGGCGAACGACAGCGCCAGCGGCAGCCCCACGCGTCCAAGGCCGATCACGGCTACCTCGGCGGTGGTGTTTAGATCGGTCATCTGGGGTTGCAGGTTATCGGCGCTCGCGCAGATACTGACGCGCGAACCCCACCACGAAGCGCGGGTTCTGGCTGGCATAGCGCCGCCACAGCCGTTTGGGCTCGCGCGAGAGCCGGTACGTCCACTCCAGGCCGCTCCGCTGCATCCAGTTGGGTGCCTGAGAAACGATGCCGGCGTGGAAGTCAAACGCGGCACCCACGCCGACCAGCAGCGGCGCGCGCAGGCGCGGGCGCATCTCGCTCATCCACAACTCCTGCTTGGGCTGACCGGTCCCGACCCACACGACCTGCGCCCCGGAGCTATCGATGTCGATCGCCACGCGCTCGCGCTCCTCGAGCGTAAGCGCGCGGAAAGGCGGCGAGAAGCCACCCACGATGTTCAGCCCCACGAAGCGCCCGCGTAGCCGTTCGGTCAGCAACTCGAGCGCCTGCGCGGAGCGTCCTCCGTAGAGATACATCGGCGTGCCAGTCGTGGCCGCGCGCGCGCAGTAGCGCGCCATCAGGTCCGGTCCGTACACGCGCGTAGCCCGCGCGTGGCCCAGCAGCCGCAGCGCCCACACCAGCGGCTGGCCGTCGGGCACCGCCAACGTCGCCCCGAGCACCGCGCGCATCGTGGCGGGATCATCGTGCGCCGACATCACGAGGTTGACCGCCGCCGCCGTCAGCCAGCCACGCGTGTCGGCGTTGACCATCGCGTCCATCCACTCGATCAGCTCGTCGTAGTCAGACACCGCGAGCGGCACGCCCAGGACTCGCGCGCGTGGCGGCAGAGCGGGGGTGGTGGATGTCGCCGACCCGGAGATTGGTCGAAAGCCTATCCACGGACTGCGATCGACGGTCCGGATATCCGATAGGTGTCGTTGGATGATCCGCACGATTCACAATTTTCACGGCGCATGAGTCGGCTCGCCCTGCGTCGCTATCGCGCCGAGCGCCTGCTGCGCAAGGATTTCTCCGGCGTGCGCGCGAAGGTGCTCGCCGTCGTCCGTTCGCGACTGCGCGCGAACGGCGTCTCGCTCGACCCGGCCGACCTGGAAGCGTGCTACGCGCAGGCGTGGCAGGGTCTGTATGCGGCTGTGCTCGGCGGCCAGCAGATCGAGAACCCCTCCGCGTGGCTCGTGCTCGTCACGTTTCGCCGCGCGATCGACGAGAGCCGTTCGACCAGCCGCAGCCAGGTCGGCGGGGACACACGATCGGCCGCGTTCGATCCACATTTCTCCGAGCAGCGCCGCGGGGCCGTGGTCGAGCCCGACATCGCCGCTGCGCTGGACGACCGCGCGCGGCTGCGCCACGTGTTCGAGGGCTTGCGCGACAGGCTCTCCGAGCGCGAGTGCGAAGCAGCTTCGCTCTGCTACGTGCAGGGTCTCTCGCGCGCCGACGCCGCCGCGCGGCTTGGGATCAGCGAGGCGCGCATGCGCAAGCTGATGGAGGGCTCCGGCCCGGGGCGTCCGGGCGTGGCGGGCAAGGTCGGTGAGCTGCTCGACACGATCAAGAGCGGCGGCTGGTGTGAGCAGCAGTCTTCGCTGATGCGCGCCTACGCCTTCGGTGTGCTCGACCCCGACGGTGCACGCCACGCTCGCGCCATGTCCCACTGCCGCGAGTGTCCCGCCTGCCGCGCGTATGTAGCGTCTCTGCGCGGTCTCGCCGCGGTGCTGCCGCCACTGCCTCTGCTCTCGCGGCTACTGCTCACCGGCAGGACCGGCGCGGCACCCACAAGCCCCGGCGGCGGCGCGGGGACGAGCACTGTGGCAGGCACGAACGTCGGTTGGAGCGGCGTCGCGGGCTCGCTCACGACCAAGCTCGCCGTCACGGGACTAATCGCGCTCGGCGGCGGCTACGCGGTGCTCGGCAGCGGCGCGCACGGCAGTCCCGCCGCCCGCCATGCCACCCCAGCCCAGTTGCCCGCGGGTAAGCAGTCGTCGCTCGCGCCACGCTCCAGACAAAACGCTCCAGTCCAGCGCCGGGGCTCGGACCGGCATTCGGCGGCATCACACACTCACGCGCTGAGCAGGGCGCGTTCCACGCGCGAACCGGCCGCGCTGGAGTTCAGCCCAGAGCAAGCTCAGTCGCAACCTGCGAGCAAGTCGGCGCGCGCTGCACATACGCCCGGCGAGTTCGGGTTTGAATAGCGTGTCCGGGTTCGAACAGCGTGTCCGGGTTTGAATAGCGTGTCCGGGTTCGAACAGCGTGTCCGGGTTCGAACAGCGTGTCCGGGTTCGAACAGCGAGTTCGGGTTCGAACAGCGAGTTCGGGTTCGAACAGCGAGTCCGCGGCCCCCCCGCGAAATTCCGCTCCCGTCGCGCCCGCGTCCCGTCGCGCGGGCTCACTAGCCCCAAAACTACCCCGTGTCTAGACGGGAAACGGAACCGGCTCAGCCGCGTGGAAACACCTGTGTCAAGCGCTTGAACGCGAGCGGATTGCCCCGCGGACGCAGCCGGCGGGTCGCTGCCGCCCTCAGCGGGTCAAGCCGGTCGCCCACGATGTCAACCCAGTCCTGGTAGGCGACCTTCACGCGTAGGTCCACGCTCGGCGCCGCGCCCTCCGCGACATGGCTCGAGCCGTTCTCCACGGTCAAGTGCCACGTTGGGATGTCCCGGTCGGTGAACTCCCATTGGAACGTCGTCGCCCGTTTGAGCCCGTGATTCGGGTTTATCTGGCGGCGCATCGTGTCGAACAGCAGCGCCACGGTCTCCGGATCGCGCTTGGAGGGTCCCTCGCGCACGCCGATCACACCCGCCTTAGCGAGCTTGCGCCCGTGCTGCACGACGCCCAGCGGTGTCAGTCCGGCCGGCAGCACCGGCGATCCCGGCAGCGTGTCCAAGCCAAGTCCGGCCGAGCGCAGCTTGGTGGTCATCGACGTGATCCCTTCCAAGCCGACTTCGTCGTAGGTCGATCCAAACACCGTGATGTACTTCTCGTCCCAGCCTGGGGGCATCAACACCTGGGCGGTATACGGGTTGACCTCGCGTAGGATCCCCGCGACCGCCTTCGGCACTCCCAGCGGGTCTTCGCGCTTAAGGTCGCGCAGCAGCTTCACCCCGAAGCCGATGTGGCGCTGCTCGTCGGCGGCGATGTTCTGCATTCCTTGCCTAAACGCCGGCAGCACGTCGCGCTGTTCGAGGTAGCTGCAGATGAAGTGTTGCCCAGGCTGCGCCAGCGACGCCTCGATCACGATGTGGTAGAGCGTCACAGCCGCCGCCAGTCGCGCCGGCGAGTGGTCGGCACGCAGCTCGTCAGCCATGTTGTCGAGGCGCTCGAAGATCTTGCGAAAACCGGGTGTCAGCTGCGGCTTGATCGCACGCAGACCGCTGTCCATCGAGCCGTCGCCGATGCCGCACACCTCCTGCATGAAGCGTCTGAAGAACACCGCATGCCGCGCCTCGTCCACCTGCTGAGTGGTCAGGAAGTACTTCTGCTCCTCACGCGGCGCCGCGTCGATGTACGGCGACAGATTGTCCGCCACCGCGTCCTCGCCCCAGAAGAACAGTGAGTAGTTCCATAGCGCGGCCTTGCGCTCGAACTCGGTGAACTGCTCGCGCCATTGCCTGGCGTCCTCGCTGAAGTCCAGGTCCATCGCGCTCCAGTTGCCCCGCTCCCAGCGCGCATACAGGTCCTCGTAGGAGATCGCGTCTACCGGCAGGCTCTCCGCGGCCGAGCCGTTGCTGGCGGTGGACGCTGGTGTCGCTGTGCTCGCCATGTGCTCACTCCCGTTCGAACCGTTGATTTGGCTGGACAGCCAGTCGCTCCACGCAATCTAGCGGAAGATCGCGGTTCGCGCGATCGGCATATTCTGAGGTCGATGACGCGATGGTCCATGGGATCACTGCGCGAGAGCCCGACCACGGTCCCGGCGCTGGCGGCAATCGTGCTGTTCGTCGTGTGGGCCACAAGTCAGGCGGGCTATCCGCTGACCCACTGGGCGCCCGGGGGGCTGATCCTGCTCGCGCTGCTCGCGATCGCACTGGTGGCCGTCCCGCCCCGCCTCGGCGAGATCCCGGGGGGCGTGAGGCTCGCGCTCGCCTGCCTGGCCGCCTACACGGCGCTCAGTTTCCTCTCGATCCTGTGGGCCGCTGTGCCCGGCTACGCGTGGGAAGGCGCCAACCGCACGCTGCTCTACCTGATCGTGTTCGCGCTGTTCGCATGCTGGCACCGACGCGGCGCGAGCGCAGCGCTGCTCGTCAGCCTGTGGACGCTCGCGCTGGTGGTGCTCGCGACGTATGTCGCTGTGCGCGTAGACACGGCCACAGGCAGCAGCTTCGAAGCGTTGTTCGCGGGCGAACGCCTGAGCTACCCAACGGGCTACCCCAACGCCTCCGCCGCCCAATGGCTGATGGCGTTCTGGCCGGCGCTGCTGCTCGCGCGCAGCGCGCGCCTGCCGTGGGCCTCGCGCGGAGCGCTCGCCGCCGGCGCGGTGATACTCGCCGACGTCGCTCTGCTCAGCCAGAGCAGAGGCTCCATCTACGCGACGCCTGTGATGGCCGCGCTCGTCTTTGCATTCGTCCCCGAACGTGTGCGCACCTTTGCCACAGCGATGCCGGTCGCGCTCGGGATCGGCCTCAGCGCGCCACTAGTGTTGCGCGTCGGCGACAGAATCAAGGCTGGGCAGAGTCCCTACACGGCGATTCACGGCGCCGTCGCGGCGATGCTCCTCGCCGCGCTACTGGTCGGCGTGGTGGTGGCCGTGGGCGCGGCTGTCGAGCGCAGGGGTGCCGTTTCGCCCGCACTCGCGCGCAGGCTGCGGCGCGCAGTGGCGGCTATCGCGATTGCCACGCTCGTCGTGCTGCTGGCCGGCGGCCTAACCGCAGCCGGCAAAGGGTTGGGTGGGAATCCCATAACAGGGGCACGCCACGCCTGGGACAGCTTCAAGGGTGGCTACTCATCTGACGCCACCGGCGGCAACCGTCTGCTGAGCGGTCTCGGCAGCAATCGCTACGACTTCTACCGCGTCGCGCTCGACGAATTCGTCGGCCATCCGCTGCTGGGGATCGGCGCCGACAATTTCCAGCAGCAGTACCTCGCGCACGGTCGCAGCGACGAGACGCCACGCTATCCCCACAGCATCGAGCTACGCACGCTATCCCAGACTGGACTCCTAGGCGCGTTGCTGGCGCTCGTAGGTCTCGCGGGCGCGCTGATCGCGAGCTGGCGCGCGATGCGCCGTTCAGACCCGCTGGCGCGCACGGTCGCCGCCGCGGCGCTCGCGGGTTACGCCTACTGGGTTGTACACGGCTCATTCGACTGGTTTTGGGAGTTCGCCGGCCTCGGGGCGCCCGCGTTCGCGCTGCTCGGGGTGGCCTGCTCGCTCGCGCCGGCGCGCGCGCCCAGCCGCGCGCCAGCCGGCGCCGGCGCGCGCGCTACGCCACCAGCTAGCATCGGGGCTCGCGCAAAACCGCGCCACTCGATCGGCCGCCTGTGCTTGTTGGCGGCAGCGGGCGTGCTCGCGCTGGCGGCGGTCGTGTCGCTGACCGCGCCATGGCTCAGCGAACGCCAGATCCAGAGCGCGGCGAACACTTGGCCGAACGCGCCGCTGACGGCCTACAACCGTTTGAACGACGCCGCGCGCCTGAACCCGCTGAGCGACAGGGCCTATCTGGTCGCGGGCAGCATCGCACTGCGCTTCGACGATCTCACGCGCGCCGAACACGATTTCTCGCTGGCGCTCCGGCGCGTGCCTGGCGACGCCTACGCCACGCTTGAGCTCGGCGCGATCGCCTCCGAAGCTGGAGAACACACGCGCGCGCTCGCGCTGTTGACGCGGGCGGCCCAGCTGGACCCGCGCGATCAACTCACGCGCCACGCGCTGCAGACAGTGCGCTCAGGCCGGCGGGTGAGCGTGGAAGCGTTGAACCGCTCAATCCTCCTCGAAGCTGAACGTCTCGCGTAAATATCTTCGCGTTTGCGGCGAACTGCCTAGAGGCCGTCGCCTCCTTTCGCTAGCGTATGGAGGCAGTTTGGTCGGTCTGGAGCATCCGGCGCCCCGTCGGACGTAACTCGTAGCTAGATCGGGTAACACAGCTGAATACTCCTGGAGCAAGGCGCGATCCGTAGAAGGCAAGGAGAGCAAGATTTGTGTTGCTCAAAGCCAAGTTCAGGGAACCAAGGAAGGGAACCCAAGGTAGGGCATGAATCGCAAAACAAGGATCGCATCGACGCTGGCCCTGGCGGGTCTCCTGTTCGTTGTAGTCGTCGCAAGCGCATTTGCCGGTAGCTCACTGCTGAGTGGCTACGGCGCCCCGGGCGGAGGCGAACAGGCGATCATCGGCTCTACACACCTGGGCGGCCCACGTGGAGGAGCCGGATCGGGTGGCGCGTCGAGCTCGCGGGGGTCGAGCGGCGCGAGCCGGGGGGCGAGGTCCGGCGGCTCCGGCACGGGGTCGGGCGCGGGTGGATCGGCCGACGGCTCGACCCGCTCCGCCACCGGCGCCAACCCCACGCGCAAAGCTGGCTCGCGCTCGGCGGGCGCAGCGACGTCCACTCGCGGCGCACCATCCTCGCAACCCGGTCCGCGGGCCGGCCGGGCGCCCGCGGCGGCCACCCCCGCTTACGTCTATCCGAGCGCGCTACGTTCGGCCTCAGCCGACTCTTCGGTGTTCGACATATCCGGTGGCGATCTGCTGGTGGCGCTCGTCACGATCGCAACATTGGCTTTGGTGGGTGTTTCGACCATAAGGCTGGCCCGGCTACAGCGTTAGCTCCAGGCAACCGATAGAGCACACAGGACGTCCGTCACTCCTCAATCGCATGCAAGTCTCACGACAAACATCCACGACAGTTCCGCTGACCGGCCAGCTGCCGGTCGCGCGCGACGCGCCATTTCCGCAACACATACGGCGTGGAGCCTTCCAGGGCCCGTTGCAATGGCTTCTCGAGGAGACCGGCTGGAGCGTGTTGCGCCCGGCGCTCGATCTGCTGCTCATGTACATCGGGGTGATGCTCGCGCTCGGCGGTGTCGGCGCCACCTTCGAAGTGTCCGCCGGCCGCGCGTCGCTGCTAGCACTGCCGCCGATCGCGCTGCTGCTGCTCTATCTGCGCGGCCTCTATCGCACGCGTCTGCGCTCGCTGATCCTCGATGGGGTCGTCCCGGTGATAAGCGCCGTGTCCGTCGCGGCGATGGCGGTGGCGATGATCGGGATATTCTCCAACGGAGAGCTGCCCAGCCAGCACGACTGGTTGAGCTCATGGCTGTTTGCTCTGTTCGGACTGGGGTTTGGCCGCACCACGTTGGCGTTCGCCCAGCGCGTCGCCCGCCGCCGCCGGCTCGTCGGCAAGCCCGTTCTGATCATGGGCGCCGGCCTCGTCGGATCGCAGGTCGCGCGTCGTCTCGACAACCACCCCGAGTACGGGTTGGCGCCCGTCGGCTTCCTCGACGACGACCCCCGCTCGATCGCTGAGGTCGGGGGACGTGACGTGCCGGTGCTCGGCACGGCCGAGGATCTTGACAAGATCGTCGAGCGCACCGGCGTGCGCAACCTGATCGTGGCCTTCTCCTCCGTCGCGGATGCGCGTATCAGCCGCTTGATCCAGCGTTGCCAGGAGCTCGGCCTGGAGGTGTCGGTCGTGCCGCGCATGTTCGACACGATCAACGACCGCGTTGGCTACGACACAGTCGGGGGTCTGCCGCTGCTGTCCTTCTCGGGCGTCAACCCCAAGGGCGTGCAGTTCGCGATCAAGCACGTGATCGACCGCGTGTCCGCGACGCTCCTGCTGATCGTGCTCTCGCCCATCCTCGTGCTGGCGGCAATCGCGGTGCGCATCAACTCACCGGGCCCAGTGTTCTTCTGCCAGCGACGCGTCGGTCGCGACGGCAGCGCGTTTGACCTCTACAAGTTCCGTTCGATGCGCCTCGACAAGATCCCCATTGACCAGTCGGTCAGCGTGGACGCCGCCGCGCTCGAAGGCACGCTCGCGGTGGACACCGCGCCCGGCGGCGTGGAGGGCGAGGATCGACGCACGTTCGTCGGGCGCATCCTGCGTCGCAGCTCGATCGACGAGCTGCCCCAGCTCTTCAACGTGCTGCGAGGCGACATGAGCATCGTCGGCCCCCGCCCCGAGCGCCCCGAGTTCGTGGAGCTGTTCGGGCGCGACATCGCCCGCTACGGCGACCGTCATCGCGTCAAGTCCGGAATCACCGGATGGGCGCAGGTCCATGGCCTACGTGGGCAAACTTCGCTTGCCGAACGGGTCGAGTGGGACAACTACTACATCGCCCACTGGTCGCTGGCACTCGACCTGAAGATCGCGCTGCTGACGATCGTCGCGCTGTTTCGCAACGCCGACTGACTCAGAAGGTCAAACGCTCGCGCGCGCCGCTCGCGCTGTACCCATCCAGTACTGAAACACGCTGATCGACAGGTTGCGCGTGCCCAGTGCTCTCGGGAGCGCGATCGAGTAGCGATTGAAGCGGTTGAGCGTGAACAGTGTTCGATACACCGCGCGCCGGCCTTTGAACGCTTCGAGCTGCAGGTAGTCGCCGGCGGGTCCCGACCCGCTGGCGACCACGCGCGCGCCGCGGCTGCTCAAGTGCACCGTCACCGGGTTGGGTTTCCCAAACGGCGAGACAAACACGCTACGCAGCGTCGCAAATGAAGGCTTGTGGGCACCCGTTTCGGTGAGCACGCCGAAATCTTCGCTACGCGAGCCCTGCAGCTCATACATGATCTCAGCCGCGATCCACGGGGTGCGAGCGAGCGAGCGGTACACATTCGAGAGGTTGGTGGCCTGCGCTTCAGGGGTCACGCACGCCTGTTCCTGCTGGACGCGCTGGCGCGGCCAGCAGCTGCTCCAACCGAACTCATTAAGCCACAACGGCTTGCTGTCGCCGTTGGCGAGTTGCACTTCGTGGATGTCGCGCAACGAGGCGAGCACGAGATCGTAGAAGTGAACCGACAGCCCGTCGTAATAGCCCTTGATGCCGGCGGCGTACAGCGCGCGCAGAAAGGCTCCGTTGGAGCCGACAATCGAGCCCGCCAGTACCGGCACATTAGGATCGGCCCGCTTGATCGCGGGGTAGGCCGCACGCAGGATGGCCGCATAATGCCGGACCTTGTTGGGCCCGGCCAAATAGTCTTCGTTGGATTGGTCAGGCTCGTTCCACACTTCGATCGCGGCCAGCTTGGGCCCGTAGCGGGCGGCGAGGAACGCGACGAACGAACCGTACGCGCTCGGTTCGTTGGGCGGCCACGCCTGCGCCTTGCTTTCGCGTCCCGGCTGACACGCTCTCAGCACCGTCGCCGGGGCCGACGAGGCCCAGCATGGGGTGCTCATCGCCAGCACCACCACCTTGATACCGGCGGCCGACGCCTGGTCGATGAGATGGTCGGTAAACGCCAGCGCGCGCGGTTCGATCTGTCCCTGGGTCGGTTCGAGCGTCGACCACGGCACTTCGATCCGGATCACACGCGCATCGAGGGATTGCGCCCAGGCGATCTGCTGGTCGACGGTGGCGCTGGAATCGCCCAAGCGCAGGCCGGTGGCGTTGACGCCGGCCAGCGGCGGGCCTGAGCGAGACACGGCGACACCCCGCGCCCCGGATGAGACCAGCAACACGATCGCAGCGGTCACGAGCGCCGGCACGACAGCCAGCCTGCTGAACCGCCTTGTCATCCCTACACGATAGTCGGCCGGCAAGCAGACACGCCACCCGCCGCGCGGGGCGGCTGTGGACGGCAGCGCTCTAGGCTGTGACAGTTATGTCCCCCACCTGGATCTGGCTACAGGCCGCGATCGTCGTGTTCGTGTTGATCGGCATGATCATCGCGATCACAAAGCTCGCATAGACGCTCGCGGGCGACCGCGCAGCCGGTCGCGGCCAAGCTGACGCCGTGGCTCGCCCCCGCGAGAGTCAGCGCCTCAGCCAGCGAAGGCGACGGGGTTGGCGCTCAGGCACGACGACCGGCTCGGGACGCGTCGGGATCTCCTCGCCGCTCAGGATCGCGGCGGGCACAGCGCTCGTGTACCAGTCCGCGAGCTCGCCGAAGCCTGCCTCGTCGAGCTCGGCGGCGATGCCCGGCGGACGCCTGATCGCGTCATGGGCGTCGGAGGCGACATTGTGGACCAGGCCCTGCTCGAGCAGGCGTCGGGAGAAGCGGCGCACCTCGCCCCCGAAGCGGCCCACGAGCGAGCCCGCGGTGAGCGACGTGAGCACGCCGCCGCGCACGAGCGACTCCACGATCTGCGGTTCGCGGTGCAGCGCCGGACAGCGCTCGGGATGGGCGAGCACGACGCGGTGCCCCGCGCTCTGCAGACGCGCGACGATGCCCTCCAGCCCGGTTGTGAGGGGCGTGAAGGGCGGCTCCAGCAGCACCCACGCGCCGGCGCCCAGGCGTAGACGCCGCAGCTCGTCCGGCTCTAGCTCTTCCACGCGCGTCATCGCGATCTCCGCGCCCGGGCGGATCTCGACGGCGATTCCTTCCCGGCGCAGGCGCTCGTTGAGCTCGCCCGTGAGGCGCGCGATGGTGGCGGCCGTGTTTGGGTAGTGCCAGCTCACGTGCGGCGTGGCCACCATAACGCGCGTGCCGGCCCGCTCAGCGGCGCGCACCAACGCGATCGAGCCCTCGATCGTCTCAGGGCCGTCGTCGATGCCGGGAAGCACGTGGCTGTGGAGGTCGATCACCGCGGCAATGAACGATAAGGGCCAATCGAAATATGCCTTGTGCGAGCACTCTGCTGTGGTTGCCGGGTGCCGGGCAGATATGATCGACGGGCTCAGTCAGCTTGTAGCGAAACCGCGGCCAAGGGAGGGTCATCATGTTCAGATCGATCGTGGTTGGAACGGACGGCTCGGACACCGCCGGCCAGGCCGTGCGCCAAGCGGTCAACCTCGCCAAGTCGGTGGGGGCCACAGTCGAGCTCGTGAGCGCCTACGAGCCGGTCCCGTCGCAGCGGCTGCGCGAGGAGCGCCGCGACATCCCCGAGGACCTGCAGTGGGCGGTGAACCCCCGCGAGGACGTTGACGCGACGCTCGAGGCGGCCGCCGAGATAGCTCGCGACGCTGGAGTCACGGTGAACGTGTACCCGCGTCAGGGCGACCCCGCCGACGCGATCCTCGACGTCGCCGAGGAGCGAGACGCCGACCTAATCGTGGTCGGCAACAAGGGGATGACCGGCGCCAAGCGCTTCCTGCTCGGGTCGGTGCCCAACAAGGTGTCCCATCACGCACCCTGCTCGGTGCTCATCATTCGCACGACCTGACGACGCCGGCATTGGCGCGCACTGACAAGGGCGCTGTTAGCCTCGCTAGGAGTGTCGCATTGGATCAGATGGTGGCGCCTGGCGGCGCTGCTCGTGCCGGTGGCGATCCTCGCACTGACGCTGTCCGGTAGGCCAGACGCCCAGTTCCTGAATGGTTTTCAGCTTGGGCTGGTCGCGGGCAGCGAAGTCCCTCGCCAGGCGCGCGAGGCGAGTGGACTCGGCGCCAGGATCGTGCGCGTGGAATTCTCGATCGACGAGTCGCCGCGCCAAATGGCGCCCGTGATCGGCGCGTACGCCCGCATGGGCGTGACGGTGTTGGCGCTTGCTGGTTTCGAAGGGCGCGTGCCCTCCCGCACCGAGGCGCAGCGGCTCGCGAGCTGGGCGGCCGCGTTCGGGCCGGGCGGCTCCTACTGGCGCGCGCACTCCGGAGGGAGATCCGCGATCCGCGACATCGAGTTCGGCAACGAGACCAGCTACGGCTATCAGTTCGGCGGATGCGGACCGGGCTGTCCCGGCTACCTGCCGCGCGCGCGCGCCTACGCGCTCGCGTTCCTAGCCGCACAGCAGGCGATCGTCGGGGCGCGCGGAAACTCGCGGGTCGGGTTGCTCGCCCAAGCCGACTACGGCGGTGACGGGGACGAATGGGTAAATGGCATGTTCGACGCCGTGCCCGACCTCGCCAAGCTGGTCGCAGGCTGGACCGATCACCCCTATGGACCGCGCTCGTGGTGGCAGCAGAGCCTCGATAACGTCGTCGAGCAGACGAACGCGCGAGGAGCGCCCGCGACCATACCGATCTACATCACCGAGCTGGGCATCGCGAGCGACAACGGGCCATGCCTGACCGAAAATTACGGCTGGGACCGGTGCATGACCTACGCTCAGGCCGCCCGTGCGCTCAGCTCGACCATCGCTGAAATTCGCCAGCGCTACGGGTCGCGTATCCGCTCGATCTTCATCTACCAGCTCGCCGACCAACGTCCTGCGGGCTACAGCGACAACCGTGAGGACTACTTCGGAGTACTGCGCAAGGACGGAGCGCCCAAGCAAGCCTTCACAGCGGCGGTACGCGCATTGCTGCAGGCAAACCCCTGATAGTGGCGCCTTTAGAGCAAATCACACGACCTTGCAATCAACCATCTAATGTCCCCGCACGTGCCCGACCTTCCCGGTCCCGCTCCGCCCGCCACGCCATCGACCTGCGACCTGGCCGTCGTGGGGGGCGGAATCCTCGGATTGGCGGTCGCCCGCGAGCTGATCGCTCGCAATCCGCGCGCGAGCGTCGTCGTGCTCGAGCGAGAATCACAGCTTGCCGCCCACCAAACGGGTCACAACTCCGGAGTGATACACGCCGGGATCTACTATGCGCCCGGCTCGCTAAAGGCGCGCCTGTGTGTCGCGGGCGCGCGCGAAATGTACGAGTACTGCGAACAGCGCTCCATCGCGCACGATCGCTGCGGCAAGCTGATCGTCGCCACCGATCCAAGCGAGCTCGAGCGGCTCGCCGAGCTGGAGCGGCGCGGAGCGGCCAACGCGGTACCAGGTATGCGTCGTGTTGACGCACAGGAGTTGCGCGAGCTCGAGCCACACGTCGCCGGCATCGCAGGCATTTTCTCGCCCGCGACGGGGATCACAGATTTTGGTGCGGTCGCCCGCGCGCTCGCCGATGATGTGGTCGATGCGCAAGGAACGGTAGCCATGGGCTGCGGCGTACGGCGCGTGCTGACAGGTCCCCGCAAGCTGAGCCTTGTGCACGAGCGTGGCGCGATCGAGGCTGGCCACGTCGTGTTCTGCGCCGGCGCGTGGGCCGATCGCCTCGCGGTTCAATGTGGCGCGCGCGCGGACCCGCGCATCGTTCCCTTCCGCGGCGCTTATCTCCGTCTACGACCACGGCGGCGCGATCTGGTGCGTTCGCTCATCTATCCGGTTCCAGATCCCGCGCTGCCGTTCCTTGGTGTGCACTTCACGCGCACGATCGCCGGCGAGGTGTTGATCGGTCCGACCGCGCTGCTCGCTGGAGCCCGCGACGCGTACGAGCTGCGGCGGGTCTCACGCCACGACCTGCTCGACACGCTGCGCTGGCCTGGATCGTGGCGGATGTTCCGGCGATGGTGGCGCACCGGTGTGACCGAAGCGCACCACGCGTGCTCGCGAACCGCGCTCGTCAACGCCGCCGCGCGTTATGTGCCAGAGCTCGGCGTGGGCGACGTGGAACCATCGTTTGCCGGCGTGCGCGCCCAGGCGCTGGCGCGCGACGGTACGCTCCTCGACGATTTCGTCTTCTCGGCCACCGACCGCGCTCTGCATGTGCGCAACGCGCCGTCCCCGGCCGCGACTTCCTCACTGGCTATCGCAAGACACGTCGTGGATCAGGCGCAGCTTGCCTTTGGCCTCTGACAGCGATCCGCCCCAGAGTGGCAGGACTCATGCTTGGGGACCCTGCGCTTCAGACTCAGCGGATCGGCTCCCCGCCGTCGAGCTCCTCAACCTCCTCAACCGGCTGGGCGAAGCTCGGTGTGTTAGGTATCGAGCTGCGAATGACCGCCAGCGCCCTATCTGGCTCCAGATCGGAGCTCAACCCACTGATCGAAGGTCGCAGCGAGCGCGGCAACAGACGGCTGATCAAGCGTGCTCGTCTCCCAAACGGAACCATCGCGTGAATCGCTTGGATCTGCATCTCAAGATCGAGCGCGCGCATGACAGCCACAGGCCGCAAATGCTGCACTGTCTGGGTGGGCAGCTCCGGCTCGGAGATGGTCTGCTCGGATAGGAGGGTCACGTCGAGTCCTGCCGCGCACAGCTCCCCCAGCCAGCGCCGTGCCGCCTGCGTGGGCTTCCCGCGACCGGCAAGCGCCACCACCTTCGGCAGTGCGGCTGCCCGGCGGCCAAAATGGTGATGGCTGGCGGTCCGCTCCGGGGGTGTGAGCACCGTCGCTGAATTTCCCCGAGCGCCGATCAACACACGCGTCCAGACAAGCGCGTCGCTTGTGGCATCCAGCCAGATCTTCAGCAGACCGCGCCAGCCGTCCCGCCACCCCTGGTCCAGGACGGTCCGATAGGCGATCTTGGCAAGCGGACGTAGGAAGATGCCCACGACATACGTCTTGGGGTTCGCGGGTTTCCGCAAGTGCTGGCTCTCCAGCTGGGCGTAACTCCATACGTCTGACAGCGCCTCGCGCAGCGTGCTGGCCAGCTCGTGTTCCAGGTCGCCGTCGAGGATGATCGGCCGCTCTGCCTTCTCCAGGCCCTCGTGCACTGCCCGTGAGGAGTCATGCCGGTACACGCCGCGGCGAAACAGTCGGGAGCGATACGCCGGATACTTCGCCGAAGGTCCGAGTAAGCCTCCAAGGAACCGGTTGCGCAGCGGGCACACGGCGATGTCAGGCCCGCACGACGGGCCGGCCAGTAGTTCTTCGATGCTGCGCCTCAGCGTAGGAGACACGCACTCGTCGGCATCGACCTCGAGGATCCAATCGCCGCTGCAAGCGTCGATCGCCACGTTGCGCTGACGCGCATAGCCAGGCCAGGGATTCTCGATAACACGCGCTCCTGCCTGTCGCGCGAGCTCGACCGTGTGGTCGGATGATCCGCCGTCCACCACGATGATCTCATCGCAGAACGCCACGCTCTGCAGTGCCGCGGGAAGCCGCTCCTGCTCATCTTGGACGATCAGGCACGCCGACACGCGTTGTCGTGTGTGCGAGCAGGAGTCGCGGGCTATTGTGCTCTGGTTCGACAAGTCGCTGTCTTAGGCGAGGTTGGGCTTTCCGTGACGCTCGGCGGATGAGCGGACGGCGTCCGCGATGCGCTGCCCGGCGAGCCAGCCGTCGTCGCGGAGACGGCGTCGTATGCCGTTGCCCTGCACATTGAAGCGACGCGCCATACGCGCAGGATCGGCGAGGTCTGCGCGCAGACGCCGGGTGCGTCCGCTGCACAGCTCGCGCGCGGCGCGGCGCAAGCTCAGGCCCTTCTCCGCGGGCAGATGCCACAGGCCCAGCGCCAGCGGGTCGTCGATCCCCGGCGCGCCGTGGCGTGGGCCTGTCCAAATGCGCCGGGCGACCCCGTGGAGATCGTGGTAGCGAATCAGACCGAGCGCTCCCGCGAGGGTCAGCAGCTGCTCCTCGGTCGGCAACGCCTTATCGATTTGCGCGAGTCGCTCGTCGAGAGCGTCGCAGCTCGCTACGAGCGCGCGCAGCGCGCCTGGAGTGCCGCTCAACAACTCTCCGCCGATCCAGGGGGGTGTCTTTTCAGGCCCGTTCACCCCGACCCCCCCAGCTTCCCCGTGTGCGCCACCCATCTCACCGATCCCACCCAGCTCGATTGCCAGCTCACCGATCTCTTTGCGCGTCCGGCCAAGCGTGGCGGAATCGACCACCAGCCAGTCCGGGCCATAGGGGGATTCGATGGCCCCAATTCGATTTCCTCCCGGCGCACTGGCGAACATCAGGTCCGCGTTTGGCCACACGCAGTCCAGGTCGGTCAGCCACAGCTGGCGTCCCTCGGGCTGTCCTTCCACCGCGGCGAGAATCGCGTCGAGCACATAACGAGATGCCATGAACACTTCGCTGGCCTGCGCCGGGCGGCGGCGGTAGTCGGCGTGGATGATCTGCACGCCCAGGGCGTCGAGTCGCGCGAGCAGCTCGATACCGGGTCGGCCGAGGATCCTCCGGTCCTCCATGTTCGTGGCGAGCGCCAGGGCGCAATCTGTGTCTCGCAAACGCAACGACGCGGCCTGTGCGACGGCGCACTCCAGATAGCGGCACGCCACTCGCGCGGCGCAGGCGCGAGACCGCACCGACGGATAGAAGAACGCCTCGCCTGGCGCGTGCACATAGAGGTACTGAACAATCAGCGGGCTCGGGTGGGTGTGCATCGGATCTATGTTCGCGCTGTGCTCGCCCGGCACCTTCGAGCGCCCAACAAGGACGCTCCAGACTCGCGGGCGGTGCGAACGTGCGCAGTGTCACACCTAGCTCCGTCCGGGTATCGGCGTGTCTCGTGATAATAAGAGTGCCGCCGATGAAGATCGTAAGCGTCATGACCACCGACTCGAGCGGCGGCGCCGAGTTCGCTGCCGTCGAGCTGTTGCAGGCGCTTCACGTCCGCGGTCACCACACGGTGATGCTCACCGATATGAGCGGCATTGGCCGCGACACGGACGTCGAGACACGTCCGCTAGAGATCGGTCCCAAGCTGTCTGTCGGCGCCTGGGTCGGCCTGGCTGCCTTATGGCCACGGTTGCTGAAACGACTACGGCGAGCGTTGGAAGAACAGGAGCCATACGACGTGCTGCTCGTCCACTACAAGAAGGAGCAGCTACTGACACGGATGCTGCCACGCCGACTGCGACGCGTGGTCGTGTGGGCCGAGTGGGGACCGGTCCCATTTCCGCTGCGCAAGGGCGTGCCGCGTCTCGCGTACCTGACGGCCGCGCGCGACGCGCGTCTGGTGATGTGCATCTCACAGGGCACACTTGATTCGGTCCGGTCCGTCGGCGTGAGCTCGAGCAAGCTGGTGGTCGTGCCAAACGTGTTGCGCACCGAGGACATTCGCTACAGCCCCGAGGGACGGGAACGGGTGCGTCGTGAGCTCGGCATCCCCGCGGACGCGTTCGTGGTGGGGTGTATCTCGCGCTTTCATCCTAAGAAGCGCAACGACGTTGTGGTCAGAGCCGTGCTCGAGCTGCAGGATCCTCGCGTCCACCTGATCCTCGCGGGAAGTGGCGAGACCGAGGCGCAGCTGCGCGAGCTGGCCGTCCCGCTGGGCGATCGTGCGCACTTCATCTCGACTCCCGGTGAGGATGTCGCCGCTGTGCTCTCCGCGTTCGACGTGTCCGTGTTCTGCCCGAGTCCCACTGAGGGAGCGCCGCGAGCGGTGATCCTCGGGATGCTGGCGTCCCGGCCATGCCTGTCGACCGGCGCGGAGGGTGTCGCCGACATGATCACGCCGGAGATTGGAGGGATCGCCTCGCCCGAGAACGATCCCGTCTCGCTGCGAGCGCTGCTCGAGCGCTACCTTGACGATCCACGTCGGATCGAGACCGAGGGCGCCGCGGCACGTGCCTACGCCGAGCGCACCTACGCGGCACCGGTTGTCGCCGAGCGGATCGAGGGGCTGCTGGGACGCGCTGGCGCGGCTTGACCTGGAGTCGGGGCTCTCGCGTATCATCGCACGCCAGCGATGGGTGTTGACGCGCAGCTCCAGAGCCTCGGATCCGGTCGTCACCGGGAATGAGCCGCGCCGTAATCCTCGCGGGCGGCGAGGGAACTCGCCTGCGCCCCTACACGACCGTATTGCCCAAGCCACTGATGCCGATCGGGGACCGCCCGGTGCTCGATATCGTCGTGCGCCAACTCAAGGCGCACGGGTTCGGGCGGATCACGATGGCGACGGGCTACCTCGCGGAGCTGATCGAGGCGTTCTTCCGCGACGGCGACAAGTACGGCATCCCGATCGACTACTACCGTGAGCACGAGCCGCTCGGTACCGTCGGTGCGCTGGCGCTGATCGACGGGCTGTCAGAGGATCATGTGCTCGTGATGAACGGCGACGTGCTCACCGACATCGACTACGGTGCGCTACTCGAGCACCATCGGGACAGCCAGGCCGCGGCCACGATCGCGACCAAGACGCGCCAGATCCAGATTTCACTTGGTGTGCTGCGCTTTGGCGAAGATGGCGACCCCACGCTGCTCACCGGCTATGACGAGAAGCCGTCGATCGACTACACCGCGAGCATGGGCGTGTACTGCTTCGCTCCGCGCGCTCTCTCCTACATCGATCCGGGTGAGCGACTGGACTTTCCCGACCTGATCCTGAGGCTGATCGCGGCGGGGGAGACGGTGCGGGCCTGGCCGAGCAACGACTACTGGCTGGACATCGGGCGCCACGACGACTACGAGCAGGCCCAGGAAGAGTTCGAGGCGGTCCGCGAGCGGCTCATTCCGCCCGACTGAGAGCGGCGCGTACGCTCTCGACGACGATGTCCACTGCCGTCTCGTCCATCGTGGCGCTCAGCGGTAGCGCACAGTGGCGGTCCGCCACTTCGGCCGCCCGTGGGAGTCCGCCGGGCGGCGCGTAGCGCCGGTACTCGGTGAAGCTGTGCAACGCCGGATACCACGTCGTCTGGATGCCGTCAGCCTTGAGCTCGTCTCGAAAGCGATCGCGGGTGTCGCGGTCGCGTGTCAGCACCGGGAAGGCGAAGTGCGAAGCGCACTCAACCGCCGGCTCGTCGAACGCGAGCTCTATCCCAGGAACATCCCCGAGGCGCTCGCGGTAGGCTCGAACGATCGTGCGTCGTGCGGCGATGTCTTTGTCCAGGCGCTGCAGTCGGCTCATTCCGAGCGCGGCGCGGGGCTCGTCGATGCGGAAGTTGAAGCCGATATCGACCACGTCGTAGGCGGGGTCGTGGCCACGGTGGCGATCCCAGGTGCTGCTCGTCATCGCGTGGGAGCGAAACAGCCGCACGCGCGCGTCGAGATCCCCGTTCGCGGTGGTAACCATGCCGCCCTCGCCGACGCACAGCTGCTTCTTGGAGAAAAAGCTGAAGCAGCCGAGCTCGCCTACGGTGCCGACCTGGCGTCCGGCGTCATCGATGCGCGCGCCGATCGCCTGAGCGCAGTCCTCGATCAGGACGAGCCCGTGCTCGTCGCAGAGCTCTCTGAGGGCAAGAATCTCGGCCGGGTAGCCGCAGAAATGAACCGCGATCACCGCACGCGTGCGAGCTGTAATGCGGCGTGCGACATCCTCGGGGTCGATATTGAAGTCCCGCGCGCTGTGCACGTCACACAAGACCGGCTCGGCCCCTACGTAGCGCGGCGCGCTGGCGCTGGCCACGAATGTGAAGGCCGGCACGATCACCTCATCGCCGGGGCCGATTCCGCCCGCCAGGCAGGCGAGATGCAACGCCGCGGTGCCACTGGATACGGTCGCCGCATTGGGGGTGCCGACGTAATGAGCGAGCGCCTGCTCGAACGCCTTCGTACGCGGGCCCATCGTCAGCCAGCCCGAGCGCAGGCAGTCGAGCACCGCCTCCACGTCCTGATCGCCTATCGCGATGTCGGTGAGCGGTACGCGCCAATCGCTCATGAGCCGATCGCCTCGGCGAGCGCGCTGACCACCCTGTCCTGATCGTCGTTGGTCATATGCGGATAGAAAGGCAGTGTCAACTCGGTCCGCGAGGCCAGCTCGGTGATCGGCAGCGAGAGGTCCGGAAAACGCTCGCGATAGGCAGAGAAGCGGTGGATCGACGGATAGAAGATGCTGGTCTGGATGCCACGCTCGCGCAGGCTGGCGCTGACCTCTGCCTGGGTGCCGTCGCGCTCGAGCATGATCGGCATCACATAACAAGTGGAGCTCGGCACATCGGCGTCCTCGAAGGGCACGATCAGTCCCGCGACCTGCCCCAGCAGGCTCCGATAGCGCAGTGTCAGCTCGCGCCGTCGCGCGATGTCTTGCTCGAGCCGCTCCAGACGTGAAAGCAGCAGCGCGGCGCGCGGCTCATCGAGGCGGTAGTTGAAGCCGAGTCCCGTCACGTCATAGGTGTCGGTGCGTCCGCGGTGGCGATCCCAGGTGCCGCTCGTCATCGCGTGCGAACGCCGTGAGCGCGCGAACGCCGCGACCTCGTCACTGTCGGTACACAGCAGCCCGGCCTCCCCGACGGACAGGACCTTGTTGGAGAAGAAACTGAACGCTCCGGCCAGGCCCCATGTGCCCAGCTTGCGCCCGGCGAGCGTTGCGCTGGGAGCGTGCGCGACATCCTCGATCAGCGCGATCTCATGGGCGTCGCATAGCTCGCGCAGACGATCAGCCGCGGCGGCGTAGCCGGCGAAGTGAACGACGCACACAGCCTTCGTGCGCGCAGTGATGCGTTGCCGCACATTCTCGGGATCGAGGCTTGGGTTCTCGCGCGAGCAGATCTCGGCGAACACCGGCGTGGCCCCGCAATAGAGCGCCGCGTTGGCGGTCGCCGCGAACGTGAACGACGGAACGATCACCTCATCTCCGGGGCCGACGCCCGCCGCGAGGTAGGCCAAATGAAGCGCTGCGGTGCAGCTCGAAACGGCGACCGCATGGCGCGCGCCGAGCTGTGCCGCAAAGGCCTCCTCGAACGCCGCCGTGCGCGGTCCGAGCGTGAGCCAGCCCGAGCGGAGAGTCTCGGCGACCGCCTGGAGATCCTGCTCCTCCAAGCGCAGATCGAACAGAGGCAGCTCGGGGAATGCTTCAGTCGAGGCCATCGAGGATCGTCACCGAGCGCCGCTGACGCTCAGGGGATGTTGCGGTAGCGGCCGTCGAAGGGGTCGCCAAAGGCTTTGTCCTCCAGGGCGGCGATGATCTCGGCGATCCCGTCGGGCACCGTCATGAGCGTCTCAAAGCCAAGCTGCGCACGGATCTTGTCGAAGCTGACCTTGTAGTCGCGCGGGTCCTCGTCGCGGTGCACATAGGAGACTTTGCCGCGCTCGATCTGCTTGCCGATCTCCTCGACCAGGTCGAGCTTGCGGTAGTTCTCACCCGAGCGTCCCGCGTTGAAGACCGCGCCCGCGACCTTCTCAGTGGGGGCCTCGAGCACCGTGCGCACCGCCCGCGCGGCGTCGCGCACATGAATGTAAGGACGCCAGAACTGCTCGCCGAAGACTTCCAGCTCGCGGTCGGCCCACAGTTCGCGCGTGAACTCATTAACGGTTAGGTCAAAGCGCATCCGCCGTCCCACGCCGTACACGGTCGCGAAGCGCAGGCACGTCGGCTTGGTGGCGCCCGTGCCGCCGCCCAGTATCAGCTGCTCCATCCCGACCTTTTGCTCCGCATACAGCGACACGGGACGCAGCTCACCATCCTCGGTGATCGGCACATTGGGATCGGTCATGCGCCCGTAGTTCGAGCAGGTGGATGCGAACACCAACCGCTCGACGCCCGCCTCATTCGCGTCCGCGACAAGCGCACGGGTGGCCTGCACATTGACGTCGTCGGAGACCTTCGGATCGAGCGCGCACGCGGGGTCGCCGACGATCGCGGCGAGGTGCACGACCGCCTCGACGTCCTGTAGAGCGCGCTTGCGTGCGTCGCCGTCGCGCACGTCGGCGCGGATCACCTGCACCCCGGCCCGTTCCTGCTCGGCGACGATGTCCTGCTGGCCGTGCAACAGCGAGTCAAGGACGCGAACCTGCCGGCCCGCCTCACGCAACTCCTCGGCGAGAAGCGCGCCGATATAGCCGCTGCCGCCCGTGACCAACGTCGTATTGCCCACTTGATTTTCCCTTCTGTCGTGCCGTCTGTGGTAGCGCCGCCTCGTCGCTGCGGCCAAGGTTGCTCGCCCGGCCGCGATCACCGAGCGCGGAACGACGCACGCGGGTGTGGGACGGGATTATGGTAGTCGCATCATCGGCAGACACTGGGCGTGGCTGTAGCCTCGCGCGCGCCGCCAGAAGTGACGCTGCGCAGGTGCTCGATCAGGATCGGGAACTGGCGCTGGGCGTCATAGTGCGCCTCACAGCGTGCGCGTGCACGTGCCCCCAACTCGCTGCGGCGATCGGGGTCATCGAGCAGTGCGCGCAGCGCGTCTCCCAGGGCGCGGCGGTTTCCGTGGGGGACGATCACCCCGGCGCGGCCACCGTCGAGCATGTCGGGTATGCCGCCGACATCCGTGGAGATGACCGGGGTGGCGCATGCCATCGACTCCAGCACAGCCCATGGGTTGGTGTCGCCGTATGTGGGCAGACACATGACGTCCGCCTGTTGCTGCAGGTCGAGCAGGCGTGGATCGGAGGGCATGAGACGATGAACCCGGATCCCGGGCTGGTCAGGGACGGGGGCAGGCGTCACGATGTCGAGGTCTACCTCGCGCCCGATCCGCTCGCCGAGCGCCGCAAGCAGGTCCTCGCCCCCCTTCTCCAGGAAGCGTCCGCCCACGAACAGCACACGTGGGCGTGGGCGCTCGCGGCGCGGGACCGGACGGTAGCGACTCAAATCGATCCCCGGGTGATACTCGAGCACGCGTGCCGTGGGCGCGTCGCGTTCGATCGTCCTGCGCGTCCACGCCGTCCTGGCGAGCACTAGGGCGGCCGCCCGCAGGGCTCGTCGCTCCAGCGCACGGCTCGGGGCGATCGTGAGCGAGGCATACGGCTGCGTCGGACGCCATGCGGGCATCGCCCACCAGTCAAAGACGCTGGTGTCCGTGGCCAGTACAACCGGCACACGGCGCATCGCGGCGATCATGCCAAAAGTGATCGCATGGCTGTACACGTGCACCACGTCCGCCGGGCACGCCGCCAGCTCGCGGTCGAGCTCGGCGCGTGCACGCACGGACTGCACGAGGTGCCATCGCAGCGTTTGAAAGTCCAGCCCTGCGCTGGTGAACGGCTTCAGGGGACGCCCGGCGAGCATTTCCGCTCGGCGGCTCATCGGGGTCAGCGACGCGAAGTTGGCGTCTACGCCCGATGCGCGCTCCAGACCACTGCGCAAGGCCGCATCGAGCTGTGCGTGCCCCAGGACGTGCGTTCCGAGGTTGCCCTCGTTGAAGAACAGAACGCGCATCGGGGCGGATCGTAGCCTCAGGCTCGCTCGGTGCGTAGGGAGCGCAGCTCCTGCATGTTGACTATTCGTGCCACGAGCAGACCGGCGGCGTAGAACAGAACACCGAGGATGCCGGCGGGGAATAGTCCGAGCGGACTCGCAAGCAACATCACACCTGTCATCGCGACGGCCAATGTCGCGGTCCGCAACAGCTTCCACGGTGACAACCGTAGGCGCAGCTTGAACAAGCTGGTGCTCAGCATGAGGGTCATCGTGAGGATCTCGGTCGCCACTGTGGCCCAGGCCGAACCGAAGGCCCCGTAGGGGGGGATCAGAAGCAGGTTGAGTGCCACATTGAGGATCGCTCCGAGGCCGGAATAGAGCGCCAGTCGCCATTGCAGTTTCACGATTGGAGCGAGGAAGCCGGCGAGCGATCCAAAGCAGATCGACACGAACGCGATCATCAAGATCGGCAGCACGCCACCCGCGCGGTGGAAGGCGTCTCCGTAGAGCAGGTGCACGATCTGGTCGGACAGCGCGATCGTGCCGGCGAGGATCGGCAGCGAGATGACCCCCATCATGTCCGCGCATATCTGCACTAGACGACGGACGCGCGCCGGATCGCTCAGGTGCACCGCCGAGAGCACCGGGAAGAAGGACACCATCACCGCGGTGGGCAGGAAGCCCAAGGGGCTGAGAAAGCCGTAGGCGGCGCCGTAGATGCCGGCTTCGTGCTGGCCTGATATCTGCAGCAGCAGGACCGAGTCGAGCTGGTAGTAGACGGTTATGAACACGCCGGCGATGCCGAGCGGGATGGCCACGCGTATGAGCGGGCCCCACAGGCGCCGACCGGCCCTCCACGCGATATGGGCGAACCGGCGAGTGGCCAGGAGTTGACAGAGCGATGTGAGCGCGATGAGCAGCGTGTAGGCGATGGCGAAGCCGACCACGGACGCGTGCGCGATCGCCAGGAACGCCACCGCGCCAAGCCACACGAAGCTCTGCAGCACGGTGAAGGACAGGGCAAGCCCCGAGCGTAGGCGCGATTGAAAGACCGCCATCAGGGTCGCCGCGCCGGTGGAGAGGATCGTCGTCGCGAGGATCAGCGCGGCGGCGTAGGAGTCTCCCTGATTGGTCAAGAACAGCGGAATGCAGATGACACAGGCGACCGTCGCCACCAGCGACAGAGCGGTTCGTGCGCCGGCCAGCGCCCCGAGCCATTCCGACTCGCGCTCGGGCTCGGCGGCCATCCGCTGCATCGCCGCGGTAGTGAAGCCGAGATCTGTGAGCACACTGAAAAGAGCCACAAAGCTCGACACCCCGCTCCAGACCCCGTAGCCGTTGGGGTCCAACGTGCGCGCGGTCAAAGAGACGGTCACCACGCTGACGCACAGCGTGATCACGCGGGCCACGAGCTGTACTACCACGTTGGAGACGATGTGGCGTCCGCCCGCGAGACTGGCGTCGCCGGCCGCGCCGCCATGCAGCAAGCGGCGCGGGAGCGCCATGGCCCTCGTCAGCATGCGCCATACTCTCGCAGCCTTGCGTGTTCTGGTCGTTCTGCCTTCTCCGCCGCTGCCCGAGGGGGGCGCGGCCGCGAGGTGCGCACTCGCGCTGCTGCTTGGACTTCGCTCCCACGGCGTCGAGTGTTGGACACTCGCCGCGGACATCGGCTCGATGGCGTTGGAAGATCCACCCGCCGATCTGAATGTCGAGCTGATCTCGCTACCGACGGTCTCGCCATGGCAGGGTCGCCGTGATCGGCTGCTGTCTCCCAACGGCCTGCTCGCGCGCGGCGAGTTCGCCGCGCGCGTACGCGCGCTCTCGGCCGAGGTTGACATCGTGCACTTCGTCGAGCCGCAGGCAGCGGTCGCGATCCGGCACGCCAATGCTCCCGCGCTCGCTCAGATTCACTTTCAAACACGCCGCGATCGCCGGATCGGTGCGCCGTGGCGGCGCGAGAACAGGGACACGATCGAGCTGGTTCGCGCCGAGCGCCGTGTCTGTCGCGATGCGCGCTGGCTGCTGGCCAACTCCGCTGAGGTCGCCGCCGAGCTGGCCCTGGCGGCGCCACACGCGCAGGTCGCGGTTGCACCGCTCGCCCTCGAGCAGCGCTACTACACACCGCGCGCGACGCTCGAGTCCTCCGCCGTCGGACTGATCGGCACCGCCGGCTGGCCGCCCACGGCAAAAGCCGTCGAGCGTCTGCTCAAAGATGTCTGGCCACTTGTGCTCGAGCGCCGCCCGCAGGCGAGGCTCCTGCTCGCCGGAGCGGGCATGGAGCGCTCCACGTTTCCCGAGCTGCCCGAGTGTCCGGGCGTGGAGTGGCGCGGGCGCGTGCCCTCGGCTGTGGAGTTCCTGCGCGAGCTTGGCGTGCTGTTGTATCCACTGACGACCGGCAGTGGATTGAAGGTCAAGGTGCTCGAGGCACTGGCGCTCGGCATACCGGTCGTCACGACCCCCGACGGCGCCGAGGGCCTTGGAGCGCTTGGGGGGCTGCGGGTCGAGCGCGACGACCGGCGGATCGTGCGGGCCACGGTGGAGCTGCTCGAGGATGCACAGGCTCGTCGCGCGACGGGCGATGCCGCGTACCACACGTACATCGATCACCACACGCCGGTCCGCGCCGCTCAACCTGTCCTTGATCTCTACGAACGCATGCTCGCGTGAAGCCAACACGGCGCCTGCGTCTGCTGGCCTACACCGACTCCGCCGAGGTCGGGGGGGCAGAGCTAGCGCTCGGATATCTGCTCGGCGCGCTCTCGGAGGAGATCGAGGTTGGTGTGCTTGGCACTGACGCGAGCGTGGCCCGCGCGATCGCCGCCCCACGCGCGGACGCCTCGGCGATCACGGTTCGCGCTCCGCGTGGTCCAGGCGACCGGAGCGCGCTGCGCGAGCACCTATCCGCCGTCCGCGCGTTCGCTCCAGACGTCCTGCATGCAAACCAGGCCTGGCCGTGGGCGTGTGGCTACGGCGAGCTGGCGGGTCTGCTGACGCGTGGAACCCATGTACTTGCAGTGGACCATCTGCCGTTGGCTGTCGCTGTTCCGCGCGCGCGCAAGCTGGCGCGCCGGTTGCTGGCGCGCACGCTGAGTGCCCACGTCGCGGTGGGCGAGCGTTGCGCGCGCATGGTCGAGCGGATCGTTGGTCTCCCAGCCGGTTCGGTGCTGTCGGTGCCCAACGGGGTGCCGCCGAGCTCTCTCTCGCGCGCTCGCGCCCAGGTCGCGGGCGTCGTGATCGGCTCGCTGGGACGCTTGACCGAACAAAAGGGCTATGACCTGCTGGTGCGCACGTTGCCAATCCTGCCGGAGGCGCGGCTAGTGCTCGTCGGGGATGGGCCCGAGCGGCCCGCACTCGAGCGAATGGCGCGCGAGCTGGGGGTTGCCGATCGACTCACGATCACCGGCTGGGTCAGCGACGCTCCAAGCCGCCTCGCGGGCTTCGACGTCTTTGCGCTGCCCTCGCGCTGGGAGGGGATGCCGCTCGGGATCCTCGAGGCCATGCACGCCGGGCTTCCCGTGATTGCAACGGATGTTGGCAGCATCGTGGAGGTGGTCGCCGACGGCGACACCGGATATGTGGTGGCCTGTGAAGACCTCGCGGGCCTGCGTGATCGACTTCAGCGCCTGCTCGCCGCTCCGGAGCTGCGACGCCGCATGGGCGAGCGAGGTCAGGCTCTCGCGCGAGATCGGTACACCGATGCGGCGATGGCGCGACGCTATGAAGCTGTATACGGACAGCTGGTCAACTGGTGGCAGCCGGCGCCGCCAGGAAATTCCAGATCGGCTCGTTGAATGTCATCTCGAAGCGATCGCGCGAGTATGGGCCATCGCCGTCAAGGTCGAAAATCCGCAGCCCGACGCCGTCCAACAGATCGAAGACCTGCGTGGGCCGCGTACCGTACAGATCGGCCCCACCCGCGCCGTGCTCGAACAGGACAAACGGGCGGTGGCGCTGGAACGTCTCGACGGCGCCCCGCATGACGCCGAGCTCAGCGCCCTCCACGTCGATCTTGACCAGTGTCGGCGCAGGTCCGTCCTCGAGCACGTCATCGAGACGCTCGGTTCGCACCGATACTCGCTCCACCCGTCCGGCTCCCGTCGGTAGGTCGTCTCGTTGCAGCAGTCCGCTATAGGCCGGCGCGTCCGGGACATGCGTGAACTCCGCCGTTCCGGCATTGTCCGACACCGCGCAGCGACGCACGTCCACGCCGGGAAATTTCGCCACCAGGATCTCGTAAAGATGGGGAATCGGCTCGAACGCGACGTGGTTGCCGCGCGGCGCGATGCGCACGATCGATTCAAGCACGGCTCCTTCGTTGGCGCCCACGTCGACGGCCGTCGAGTCGATACGCAGCGCGGTGGCGAGGACCATCCGCATCGCGTGCTCGTCGCGCAGCTCTCTACGCGAGTGCACGTCGAAGGCTGTGCGCGCTTCACGGACGCGCCCCATGACTTCCCGTGCCTGCTCCTCTCGTCCCAGACGGATGGCCGCGGCCCGGCCGGAGCGTCGGAGGCCGGCCGTGGTTGCCCGTAGGATGGAGGCCATGTCGCCGATGATGCTACAGAGGGCCTGGATCACCGGGACGCCCACCGGTGGTCTGCTTAGCAGCAGAGCAACCGGGAATACAGCAGTCAGTGACTTTGGCCGATATTCGCGCGCCTGCTCGCAAGGCTCAAGCATGGTTGAGCTCCAGACGATGGGGACGATGGTGATGGCTCTCGCTGCCCCAGACAACGGCAACCCGCTTATGGGGCTGACGGGATGAGCGCGGTGGAGCGCTTTGAGCGTGTGCGTGAGAACGAGAGCTTCTCAAGCACTCTCAATGTCCTGCGTCGTCGCTGGCCGCTGATCGCCGGCATAGTGGTGGTGTGTGTGCTGATTCTGGCGGTTCAGCACGAGCGCGCCGGCAAGAGCTACGCGGCCACGGCGAGCGTTGCTTTTCAAAGCACTACGCTGCCCGACGCGGCCCTGCAGGTAAGCGCCTCGGGCAGCGGCGAACCGCTGCGCGACGCCGCGACAGAAGACCTGATCGCGCATTCCCCTGAAGTCGCAGAAGGCGTGCGTCGCCAGCTACACATATCGACCTCGGCGGAAGAACTGCTCGATCAGGTGAGCGTCGAATCGGCGCCCGACGCGGACGTGTTGCATTTCATTGCGACAACCAAAAACGCTCAGTACTCGGCGCAACTGGCAAACGCATTTGCAAATCAGTACATAACCTTTAAGGCGGCCGCTCAGGTCTCAACCATCGAAGCCGCCCAACGCCAGCTTCAGCGGCAGATCAACGCGCAACCGGTGGGATCCTCCGATCGCATCGCGCTCGAACAATCACAGCAGCGCCTCGGCGGTCTGCGAGCGGTCGCCGGTGGCGGTGCGAACATCATCGGGCTAGCCACCGCTCCGACGGGGCCCGCGGGCACGAAACTCTCGACCACCGTTATCGTCGGGATCCTGGTCGGACTGGCGATCGCGTTCTCGGTGATCTTCCTGCTGGAGTCTATGGACAGGCGGATTAAGACAATCGAGGAGTTCGAGCAGGAGTACCGGCTGCCGGCCCTGGCGGGTGTGCCGCAGAGTGCCTTCTCCTCGCCAATGGCCAAGGACCGGGTCGCGGGGCTCGAGCCGTATCGCATCCTGCGCAGCGCGCTTGACTTCACGGCCGTCACCAGGCAGATCGACACACTGCTCATCACCAGTGCAGTGTCTGGAGAGGGCAAGACGACGGTCGCCGTCGATCTGGCTCACGCGATCGCGCTGACGGCTCGCAACACCGTGCTCGTGGAGCTCGATTTGCGCCGTCCCACATTTGGCACCCACTTCCACTTGCGCCCCGCCGATGGGCTTACCTCGGCGATCGTTGGACATGAGCGGGTCGCCGATCTGCTCGTGCAACCGTTTCCGGATCTCCCGAGCCTGCTCGTTCTGCCCGCGGGACGTATGCCGCCGAATCCCTCAGAGCTGCTCGGCTCGCCGAGCATCGGAGAGATACTCACCGAGCTAGCGGCTGACGGGGCGTTTCTTGTCTTGGACGCTCCCCCGCTGAATCCGGTGTCCGATGCCCAGGTACTGCTCAACAATCCCGCGATCAACGCCGCGATTGTGGTTGCGAGAGTGAACCGGACCACGCGCGAGGAGGTTCGCCGTGCACATACCATTCTCTCGCGCCACATGGTCGAGTCGGTCGGACTGGTGGTAACCGGTCTGCGTGATGCCGCGCGCTATGGCTATGAAGCCTACGAGGCAACTGGTCCGGTCACGCTTGAGGCAGGCGAGGACTTGCTGCCGGACTCCAATGCCAGCTCCACACTGCGGCGCCCGGCCCGCTGAGGAGTAGTAGTAGGCCGATGGGAGCCTCGGCGCGGCGCCTTCGTCTAGTTGGCCTCGGGGATCTGCGCGTCGCGGCCATCGGGAGCCTTGCGACGGGGCTCCTCGCCGGCCTGGCTGTGCACAAGGTCGGGCTGGCCGGGGTACTCGCGCCGCTCGCTGTAGTGGGCGCGCTGATTCTGTTGCGCCGACCCGTCATGGCGATCACTGTGGTGCTTGGTCTCACGGTGCTGTGCGAGGGCTCTACCTTTGGCTTGTTCAAATTCACTTCGAATCTGTACATCGAGGTCTACAAGGGTATGACCCTAGTAGACCTGCTGATGCTACTGGCAGTGGTAGTCATTGCCCTGGACTCAATTCGTTATCGCCGCCGGATGCGCATCCCTCGCCCTCTCCTACCGGGTTTCGTATTGCTTTTGCTAGGGATGATCGCCGGCGCTGTCACAGGTCATGCTGCGGGCCTCGGTTTGGGGCTGCGTCAGTTGGTGTTGCTGGAGATCGTGCTCTTCTCTCTGCTCCTGTTGCCTGTCGCGATAGCCAATCTGAATATCGATCGCACGCACCTGTTGATGGCGCTCGGCGCCCTCATGGCGTTGACGATCTTCAAGGCGGTGCTCGGCCTCGTCGAGGTAGCCGGTCACTATGGGGAACCAATCGAAGGTAGCGCCACACTCACCTACTACGAACCGGCCGCCAACTGGCTGATCATGATTGCGTTCTTGACCGTGTTTGCCGCCGTCGTGGCACGAGCCAAGCCGCCGTTGTGGATGCTCTTGGGAGCCCCGCTGCTTGTCGCCTGCACCGTGCTCTCCTATCGACGTTCGTTCTGGATCGCGGCCGTGCTCGGGCTGCTGCTCGTGTTGCTGTTCGGCATCTCACCGACCGGCCGGCGTATGCTGGTGCCTACGGGACTGGCGATAGCGGCCGCCGTGTGGATACTAGGATCGATCCATTTCCAAGCACAGCTTCCCGTCGTCAAGCGCGTCGAATCGCTCGCCCCGTCGAAGCTGACCACCAACGTCCAGGACCGCTATCGTCTCGACGAGCGCGCAAATGTGCTGGGTGAGATCCGCGCCCATCCGATCACAGGACTGGGACTCGGCGTCCCATGGCAGGCGACGGTACGGCCGTTGTCAGTTGAACACGAAGGAGGGCGTGAATATGTGCACTTCGCCGCGCTCTGGTACTGGTTGAAGCTTGGAATTCTGGGATTGGTCGCTTACATCGCGATCATGATCGGCGCGGCGGTGCTCGCATGGCGCGTGTGGCGCCGCAGTGCTGAGCCCTTGGTGCGCGCCTTTGGCCTTGCGTCTCTTTGTGGGATGGCGGGTCTGGTAGTGATCGAGACGACGGCCAGCTTTACCGGAATCGACGCCCGCTTTACGATTCTGTTTGGCGCGCAGCTTGGGGTGCTGGCTCTGCTTGACCACACATCCCCCGGCCACACATCCCCAAGTCAGAGGCCGTGACACTCTCCGGTGCGCTCGACTTTAGAGCGCCTAACAGACTCGATCCTAGACCGTCCCAGCCGCACCCGCATTCTGTTAGACGCTCTTAGGGATTAGTGCTGAGCAGCGCCTGGACTGTGGTTGTGTAGGCGCCCTTGGATGCTTCATTGTTTTGCAGAGCCCCGAAGTATGCCTCGCGTTCGGTTGAAGTCCCGGTTGCTTTGAGGTCGTGGGCCTCGTACACATAGATGCTTGCCAGACGGCCACCGTAACGTGCGCGCATCGCTGTGACCGTGGATTGCAGCATGTTTGCGGCTTCTTGGTAGGTCATACAGGGATTGAAGCCGTAGTTGCTTTCAAGGCAGCGGCCGTTGTCGGTGGATAGTCCCCACTCGGTGACGTCGAGTGGGATGCTGCTTGGCGCTCCGGCGGCTTGGGCAGAGGAAATGACCTCATCCATGATCGGTTGCCAGTTGGGGCCGTAGGGGTGCACGCTCCAGCCGGCTACAAGCGCTCCCAGGTTTGGCACAGCCTTGAACATGTTGTCCATCCAGGATGTGCCTGGCGCGTTGCCGGGATCGCCTTGGGCGATCAAGCCCACGTTGGGGTTGGCGGTGTGGATCGATTCCTCTGCTTCCTTGAAGCGGATCGCGTATTCCTGGGCGCGGGTCGCGTAGCCGGAGGCGGAGTCGTTGGAGTACTGGTAGCTGTAGCTTGTCTCGTTACCGAACTCGATGCTTGTGGGCGCGGTGTCGGCGGGCAGGCTCTTGCCCTTCCAAAAAGTGCCGCCGGGACCGAATTGGGCTGCCCAGCTGCCGAGGTTCTTGGCCTGTTCAGGTGTGGGGATGGTTCCGTCGAAGCTCGCGAGCAGTAGCGGCCTGACGCCGGCGCGCGCGTACGCTTCCATGATCGAGTCCATCTGTGATGTAGGGGTGGCGATTTCGAACTCTGTGCGTGCGGTGTGCGCACCGAGCTTCTGGATGAACGGGAGCTCATACAGCAGGGCCGAGCCTGCGACCACTCCCATTTCGAAGGCGCCCGTGGAGCTGGCGCCTTCGGTCTGCCCGCCATCACCGGTCGAGCCGCCGGTGGCGCCCGTCGAGCCAGAGCCGCCTTCGGAGCCGCTAGAGCTGCCCGTCGAGCCAGGGCCGCCTTTCGAGCCAGAGCCGGCGGAGTTGGAGTTGGCTCCCGTGCTGGTCGAGTCGCCGCTGCTGGGGGGACCCGAGTGTTCAGCGCCAGGGCTGTCGTCCACGCCGCCCGCGCCAAAGCCCCCGGCTGGCAGTTCTGATCTCGGTCCGGTTGGGTGCGCGATCGGGGTTGCCTGCGTCCCTTTGCGCCGGCGCGCCCCGACGTTGGCGCTGAGGCCGGCGATCAGCCGATCGGCGCCGGCGAGCTTGCCGCGCGCGCGCCTGACCGCGCGGCGGGCCGCCTTGCAACCTTTGGGGTGCGTGCGCAAACACGCCTTCAACGCCTTTGAGCTGGTCGTGAGCGTGTGGTGGGCCGCCGCGCGGGCGGTGACGGCTGAACGCAGGGCGCTCGCGGTGGCGGTTGGCTGGGAGGAGTCGGCTGCCGCCGCGCTGGCGAGGACCACTGTGGCCAGGCAAAACGCCACCAGCACTGCTGTCAGCGACTGCGTCCGAGCCCGGTGAGGGCGAGGGCCGTGGACCAACATTCTTCTCCTTCGGAAGCTGGGCTGTCTGCGTGAGACCCCTGGCTTTGCGAGCCCGTCTTGCGACGGGGGTGCCTTTGTCGGGAACTTGGGAGGGCGCCGCGGGGAGCGAGTCCTCGCTATCGCCTACTGAAGAGCTGCACGAAACCTTTCGGTGTCATGTCGGCCTTGCTTTAGTGTTCTGGCGCGCTTTGGACACCCTCGGAGCATTGCACCGGGGTCGATCAAAACACCTCCTCTCACGCGGAAGGAGGTGCTCTCTTGTGAGCGGCGAACTCCTCGCCCTGGTCCCAGGTCAGTGGTCCCAGGTCAGTGACTTCAGCAGATCAGTAGGCAGCTCGGCGATGCCTGCTTTGAGTGCTGCGGCATGAGCCCATAGAAGCAGCTGCCTTGCTAATTAATCCCTGGGCGTCCCTTGAAGCCATGCATCGAGCATAGTGGGGAGGACGGCCAAGTCCTTCTTGCCTTGCTTGGGGTCGATGAGCCACTGGATGATTAGACCATCGAAGATGGCGATGAGAACGCCGGCTTGTAGCTGAGAGCTCTCATCCTTGCCCAGGCCGAGGAAGCCAGCCAGACTCGCGCGCGACTCACGATAGCTCGTGGCCAGCGCGCTTCTTAGTTGCTGGTCGTATGGGGCACGGGAGAGCGCCGCAATAAACGCGTGGGCCAACCCGCGATGCCTGCCTATTCCGGCTTGCAATGCGCGTATTGCGCTTCGGGCGAAGCTCTGCCGGTCATCGCCACCCTCCGTGGTCACATCGCGCGCGAACTCTACGAACCAGCGCCTGAAGCCCTCTGCCAATGCTTCGCCAACAAGCGCATCCTTCGAGCCGAAGTGATAGGCGATCGATGCGATGTTTGCGTTCGCCGCAGCGGCGATATCGCGCGTGGTGATCTCACCGTAGCCCTTCTCCTCGATACAGCGCAACGCCCCCTCCAACAGCGCATCTCGGTTGCTTATCTGGGGTGTCATCGATGGCTCCTCTCCGCAGCCCTTGCATTAAATCTAAACATGTGATTAGATTGAGTTCATGTTGAAATCTTCCCGTCGAAGCTCGCTCCCCCCAAGCCCGCCGATACCGGCGCTGATCCAGACAGCTCTCTTCCTGCGCCACCCATTCCCATTCGTCCAATTCTGCCAGCGCCGCTACGGAGACCTGTATCGCCTGAGGCTCGCGGTATACGGCGATGTCATCTACATCGCCGACATCGACGCGATTCGCGATGTGTTCGCAGCCGACGGAACGGCGGCGCACGCTGGCGAGGCAAACGCAATCCTTCGACCGATCACCGGTGAGCGCTCCATCCTGATACTCGACCGCGAGGAGCATCTCGGCGAGCGCCGACTCATCTCACCCGCGCTGCACGGCCAGGCGTTGAGCCAGATGCAAGACGAGATCACGCGCATCGCCTCCGAAGAGGAGTTGACCTGGCCTACCGATCGTCCGATCGCGATGCGCCAAGCCATGCAGCGTCTCACATTCCGAATAATCGTAAACCTACTCATCGGTCGCGAGGACGAGGATGAGATGGACCGCCTGCTGAAACTGCTCGAGCCCGTATTCAACAGCATCTCGCTTTCCCTTCCGCTTGTACTTGGTATGGCGACCGGATCGCCCACGCCGTTGGGAGGCTTCAACCGGGCTCGCGCACGACTCGATAAGGAGCTGTTGCGCATCGTCGCCGAGCGACGCACTACCCCACCCGGACCCGACATGCTCAGCCTGCTCGTGTATGGGGTCGACCCCGAGCAGCGTCGCAGCGACGAGCAGGCTCGCGACGAGCTAGTAACCCTGCTGATCGCAGGCCACGAGACCTCGGCGACGGCTCTATCGTGGGCGTTTGAGCGCCTCGCACGTCATCCATCCGCGCTCGCCGCGGCACGTACAGCCGCTCTGGAGGAGGATCACGACCATCTCAACGCGATCGCCTACGAGACCCTACGTGTCCGACCTGTCGTCATGGACGTCGCACGTGTGCTTGACCAGCCCCTTACGATCGGAGGCTATGAACTACCGGCCGGCACGACCGTCATGCCGGCGATCTACCTCGTGCACTCAGATGACCGCAACCACCAAGACGCGAGCGCATTTCGCCCCGAGCGATTCATCGAGAACCAACCGGCACCTGCTACATGGTTTCCGTTCGGCGGAGGACGGCGACGCTGCGTCGGCGCGGCATTCGCAATGCTCGAGATACGAACGGTGCTTCAGACGGTGCTTGCTCGCCGCACCTTGCGCGCCCCCAATGCCTCCCCAGAGCGAGCCGTGCTCCGTGGCGTGACGTTTGCCCCACACAACGACGCTACCCTCGAACTACCCGCTATCCAGCAGCACGACCCAGAGTCCGCCACTCGCAGTCGAGCGACATCCGCCCGCCCGTAAGCCGCGCAAAGCGGTTCGCATTGAGTCTGGTTGACTGCACTGAACTGTTGTGTGCGCAAACCGTGGGTGTAGCGACGCGGTAGGTGGGCAGGACTTCCGCCCGGCTACCGACTTGTAGCTCAGCGATAAGGATGCGCAGCAGCGCCTTGGCTTGGTCGCTGTCGCCGGCAGCGACGACGCGGGCCTCCCACGTCGCGGAGTGTCGTAGGAGCTGAGTGCGTATGAGCAAAATGGTCGCTGGCCCACCTCCCACACGCGCGCCACCAAGAACACCGACCCGCGCCCGAGTCGTTTCACGGCCGCAGAAGCAGCCCCAGTGCCTCGATCGAATAGCGCTCCTGCGCGAGCCTGCGGCCGTTGCGGGCCAGCTCGGGAGAGCCATCGCGTAGGACGTTGACGAGCGCGGCCGCGAACGCCTCGCCGTCCTCGGCGACCAGGCAATCGCTGCCGTCGTGCAGATCCAGGCCCGCCACCGCCCGTGGAGTGGCCACCACCGGCAGGCCGTAGGCGAGCGCTTCGATCAGCTTCAACGGCGTGCCCCCGCCTTGCAAAAGGGGAACGACCGCGCAGCGCGCGTCCGCGTAGACAGTCGCGAGATGCTCCACGAATCCGAGCCACTCGACGCGTGGGTCTGCGGAATGGGGGCGCGTGAGCCCGGCGCCGACGAGTGCCAGACGGGCATCGGGCAGTTGCCTCCACACGCGCGGGAACACGTCCTCGAGCAGGAAGGCGAGCCCATTGCGATTCGGCTCGTAGGCGAAGTTCCCCACAAAAATGGCTCTCGGCTCGGGCGCCGGCGTTTGATTGGGTTGGATGGCCGTCACGTTGACCACGTTGGGCACAAGCCGTAGGTTCGCGTCCGGGCATAGCTTCAGCGCGCCGTGCATGTCCTCTTCGCTGACCATCCACGACTCGCTGCAGCTCCGCAGCAGTTCAGCCTCGAAGGAGCGGAGTCTGCGCCGCGCGCGAACGCCACCGCCTCCGAGCTCATGTCGAAAGCTCGACTCGAGGTTGTGGGCGTTGTAGATGACAGGACGCACGCGCGCGAGCCCGGCGAGCGCGGCTGCGGCGGTCGGTCCATCCGCGATCACCCTCGCACAGCCTGGTGTGCTCGCTAGCGTGGCGACGACCGTAGAGAGCTCCGGCGAGATCCCGCGGGCGAGGCCGTTGGGCACGCCGGCGAGCAGGGCCCGTGTATAGGTACACAGCCGTCGGATCCCGCGCGAGGGGACCAGCTCCATGAGCTTCACTCCTGGGATCGCCTTGAACGCGGCGTCGGGCTCGCTGGGACCAAATTGTACGTAGAGGAGCGTCAACCCAGCGTGTGTCGCGAGCGCGCGCGCGATCCCGTACGTGCGCATATCCCGGCCCGAACGCAAGGCGGGGGTGTGGCTCGTCACAAGCAGGTCGTGTGTCCGCTTTTCGTCGTCTTCGTGTGGCTGCGGCGTGGTTTGGTTCATCGATACGCCCACCGGCCGGCGGGTGCTGCTTGTATTTTCACCGGCTCGTCCGGCTGGCGGCATCTGTTTGCAGCGCGTCGATCGCGGCGGCTATCTCGAGCAGACGGGCATCCCAGGAGTGTGCGGCCGCGCGTTGTGAGCGCTCGAGCCTGCGCTGGCGGCTGTCCCGCGCGAGTGTTTCGTCGAGCAGCTTCACCATGCCGTCGGCGTCGCCGGCGGTGGCGACCTCCTCGATACCGACCAGCGACGGCAGCGGTGTGGCGAGCACAGGTAGCCCGGCCGCCAGGTACTCGTAGACCTTCATCGGGAAGACACTGTTTGTGAGCTCGTTGCGCGCATATGGGATCAGCCCGGCGTCGGCTGCCCGCAAAACGTTCGGAAGTTGCTTATAGGATCGCCCCCCGAGCAGATGCACGTTGGACTCGGCCGCCAGCGCTGAGACGTCCGTGCGGGGATCCCCCGGGCCCACCGGACCCACGAGCACGAACGACCAGTCGGGACGCGCACGGGCGAGCGCGACGAGCAGATCGATGTCCAGCTTGGTGGCCACCACCGCGCCGGTGAAGACGATCAGCGGATGTGGCAGCTCGGCCACGGCGGGATCCAGCGGTCCCGGATCGAGCGCCGTCGCGAACAGATCCACATCGGCGACATTTGGGGCGTAGAGCACATCGCGCGCGATCTGGCTCAGCCGCGCGGCGAGCGCGGGAGCGCTGGCCAGCACGAGGTCGGCACGCTTGGCAAAGCGCGTCTCCGCGGCACCGAACTCGGCCGCGTCGATCCCCGGCTGGGCGGCGATGTCATCGACGCAGTGGTAGATCACGAGCTCTGCTCGCAGCGCATCGATCAACATCTCTGCCTGCGGCACATATGCCCACAGGATCGGCTGCGCGAGCCCCAGCTTGCGAGCGGCCCGTCGCACAAGAGCCGGCAGTAGCCATCCGTTGAGCTTGCGTGCCGCGGCGTTGCCGTGGAAGGGAAGCACGAGTGGGGAAATGACGTGTAGTCCATCCGCCTCGCGCGGTCCACGCAGACCGTCACGCAGGCGTTTGGCGATTCGCTTGAGATCGCGCCCAGCCAGCTGTGGCCGGCGCAGGCCGAGCGACTCGACGAACAGGATTCTGTTTTCGCGCGCGAGGCGGGACATGAGATGGTGCTGGTTGGTCCATAGCTCTGTGTCCCAGTCGGCGAATCCGACACACACGATGTCGTGACCTTGCAACCGGGGAGCTGCTCGTGTGGGCGCCGGCGGAAGGTCCATCGGCGTGCATGATCTCAGGAGCTGCTGTCTGTAGTCTCGCGAACGTGCGTGCGTGCCCGAGATTCGCAAAGGACCAAAACAGCGCTGACGCGCGCTTTGCGCAGCGATTGCGCAGCGCGAGACTGTTGTTCGACGCTGAGCTCGCCAGCGGATCCATACGCGAAGAGTCGCTGCAGAGTGCAACGGTGAGCAAGGTGGTGCGGGCACGGGGAGTGCCGCCGCGCCCGCTGCGCGTGACAGAACAGCTTCGTCGCAAGCTTGGGAGGCTCGACTACGAGAGCTCAGTCGCAGCGCCGCTGCTGGCGGCACGCCGCGAGGTTCTTGGCGAGCACGCGGCTGTGCCGCGCCTGCTGGTGCGCGTCGACGAGTTCCCGCACTATCGCGCTTGGGACGATCCCGGGCGTTTCGGCATGGAGCCCTACGCGCGCTTCCACGAGATCATGCGCGACGCGGGTGTGCCGTACCTCGTGGCGGTGTTGCCCCGTGTCAGCCGCGAACCGCTGGAGCCGGCCGGGACGGACTGGCGCGCATTGGAGCAGCCTGAGCTCGAGCTGCTGCGGAGCGTGGCTGCCGAGGGTGTGTCGTTCGGACTGCACGGCCTCGACCATCGAACGCGTCATTCCGCTCCGCGGCGGCACTCGGAGCTGTGCGGCTTGGGCACCGCGCAGACCGAAAGACTGCTCGACCAGGGACTCGATGAGTTGGCCCGGCACGGCATCCGCGTGCAGGTGTTCGTGCCCCCATACAACCGCTTCGACGCTCACCAGTACCCGCTGCTGGCGAGTCGCTTCGAGGTCGTGTGCGGTGGCCCGGAGTCGATCGGGCTGATGGGGTTCCAGCGCACGCCGCTGTGGCGCGGGAACGCCGTGTACCTCCCTGCGTATGAGCCGTTCTACGGGAGTGCCCAGCAGTTGCTGCCCGCGGCCGAGCGGGTGGCCGAGCGCGCGCCAGGCCTGTGGGTGCCGATCGTGTTGCACTGGGGTTGGGAGGCCGAGGCGGGTTGGCGCGAGCTCGAACGCCTGGCGAGCACGATCGCACCCTACGCGGTCGCTTGGGATGAGTTCCTGGCGGCGATCGCTCGCAGCGGCCAGGACGGCTCGTCGCACGACGGCGCAGATCGCGAATCGGGTCGGGCGTGACGCGGTGAGCGAGTCTCCGATCGACACGCTACGTCTGCGCTTCCCACGGGTGGCGGTGGTCCACGACTGGCTCACGATCCCAGGCGGCTCTGAGGACGTGGTCATCGAGCTGCTGCACATGTTTCCCCAAGCCGAGCTCTTCACTTCGGTCTACGATCCCGCGCCGTGGCCGCAGGTCATCACTGAGCGACCCGTTCACCCGTCCATGCTCAATCGCATCCCGGGGGCGACCCGCCACTATCCGAAGCTGCTGCCCTTGATGACTGCGGCGCTGCGTTCGTTTGACTTCTCGCGCTTCGATCTGGTGCTTTCGAGCAGCCACGCGTGTGCCAAGAACGTGCGTACACCGCCGGGCGTGTTGCATGTGTGTTATTGCCACACGCCGATGCGCTACGCCTGGGACGCGAGTCTGCTGGAGGGAGAGGACATAGGTCGCGCTACGCGGCTGGCGCTCCCGCTGATGCTGCGCCGGCTGCGCCGTCAGGACCTTCAGGGCGCCTGCTCGCCCGACGTGTTCGTGGCCAACTCGCGTAACGTCGCGGATCGCATTCGGCGCTATTACGGTCGCACCGCGGAGCTGGTCAACCCGCCGGTCGACGTCGCGGGGCTGCTTTCGTTGCCGCGCAGCCCCGGCGAGCACTATCTGGTGTTCGGTCGAGTCGTGCCCTACAAGCGCGTCGAGCTCGCCGTCGCCGCCTGTGCTCGGGTCGAGCGCAGGCTGAAGGTGGCGGGTGACGGACGGGCGATGCCCTCGGTGCGAGCGGCGGCCGCGGGACGCGCGGAGATCGAGCTGCTCGGACGCGTCGGGGACGCTGAGCGAGACGCGCTGATGTGCGGCGCCCGCGCACTGCTGTTTGCGGGCGAGGAGGACTTCGGAATCGTGCCCGTCGAGGCGCAGGCCGCCGGCCTTCCGGTGATCGCCTACGAAGTCGGCGGGGCCTCAGAGACGGTTGTGGATGGACGCACGGGTGTGTTGTTCTCAGAGCAGAGCGCGCTTGGGCTCGCCACAGCGATCGAGCGCTTCGAGGGCTTGGAGCTTGACGAGCGCGCGATCCGTGAGAACGCCGAACGTTTTGGGCGAGAGCGCTTCCGCGAGGAGATGGCAGCAGTGATCGAGCGCGCCGTGGACGCGTTGGGCACACGGCCCACCTGAACTTGCGCTCAGGGTCATGGCACGACGGCTGGCTCCAGCGCGCTCAGCGCACGGCTGGTCTGTGGCTACCCACCGCCGCTGGCCCGCCCGGTGCCGTGGCGGCCGCTGCGTTGAGCAGTCCCGCGCCGTAGAACGACTGATCTTGCGGGTCACCGAGCTTGCGCGCCGTGGCCGTCAGTCGCGCCGTGATCTGCAAGGGCGTTGGTTTGGGCCCCAGAATGTGCGCGGCGATGATCAGCGCGGCGGCGGCCGCCACATGAGGGGTGGCCATCGAAGTACCTTCATAGCCATTGGGGAAGCCAAATACGCGCGGCGATGAGCCAGTAAACGTCATCTGGAACACGTCGCGGCCCGAAGGAAGTTCGGGTTGGCAGTTCGGGTCTCCGGGAAGGCTCGCGTCGGGCCCTCCACCGGGCGCCACAAGCGTGATGCCGCCACCATAGTTGGAGTAGCTCGCGAGGCACCCGTGTTCGGTGGTGGCGCCCACAACGACCACGTGCGGGGCGCGCGCCGGATAGGGGATTGTGGTGCTTCCCTCGTTGCCGGCGGCTGCCACTACCAGCACGTTGTGGCGGTAGGCGTAGCGCAGCGCTTCGGTCAGCTCGGGAATGTCGGCCGCGCTCACGGCACTTGAGAACTCGAGGCTCATATTGATGACGCGCGCGCCGTGCTTCACGGCGAAGCGCACGCCTTCGGCGATCACCGACGCTTCGCCTTCGCCGGCGGCATCGAGCACACGTACCGGCATGATGCGCGCCGCGTAGGCGAGGCCGGTCAGACCGTAGTGGTTGTTGGTCGCCTCGGCGATTGTGCCCGCCACGAATGTGCCGTGGCCGTTGTGGTCGTTGGGGTAGGGGGTGTGGTCGATGAAGTCATATCCCTTCACGAACGCGTACTTGCTGAAGTCCGGCGAGCGGCGGTACTTGCCGCGGTTGGCGTAGGCCACGCCGGTGTCGAGCACGGCCACGATCACCCGCGAGCCCCCAGGCGCGCCGTCGGCGGCCACGTTGGCCCACGCTTCCGGGGCGTTGACGCCGAACCGCCCGTCGAAGTTCCACTGCACCTGTTGCCAGCCCCCCGGAGGGTCATGCTTGCTCGGGCCTGGATCGTTGGGGATGAACGTGCCGGCGACGCGGGCGACATAGTCGGGCACAGCCCACACCACGTTCTTCTCGCCGCGAAGCTTCGCGAGCGCCGCGTTGAGGCTGGCGCCCGGACGCAGGTGCACAACGGTGGACGGGCCTTCGGCGGCTTCGCCCGCACCGCTCGCGGACGCGCGCGACGCGCTCGCGGCAGGCGACCCTGGCGTTGCGTACTTGACGACTATCCGCTGTGGCTGTGCTTCGCCGGTTGTGCTCGGCGCGGGTTCCAAGCCCGCGCCGGGGGACGTGCTGATATTTGCCACCACCTGCGTCCCGGCCGCGCGCCCGGGCGAGGATGCGGCCCTCAGCCCGAAGACGGCGGCGGCGAGCGCCACGGCACACGCGGCGAGCGCCGGCAACCGCCGGCCGGACAAACGTAAATATCGGGAATGAGCGGTCGGCGGCAAGTGGGCTCCTCGGTAATCATGATGTGTTGGAGCCTGCGAAGTTGCGATCCTGGCTCACAGGACGATGAAACACGATGAACAACCGCTTCTTTCCACGCGACGAGTACTTCATGCGCTTGGCCCTGCGCGAGGCGCAGCGGGCCTCAGAGCACGAGGATGTGCCGATCGGAGCGGTGGTGGCCCACGCGGGCGAGCTGATCGCGGCGGGCCACAACGAACGCGAGCTGCGCCAAGACCCCACGGCTCACGCTGAGATGATCGCGCTGCGCGAGGCCGCACGCGCTATCGGTAGTTGGCGCGTGCTCGACGCGGTGCTGTACGTGACACTCGAGCCGTGCGCGATGTGCGCCGGGGCGATCGTGCTCGCGCGCGTGCCGCGTGTCGTGTTTGGAGCGCGTGACCCGAAGGCGGGAGCGTGTGGAAGCGTGCTCGACGTGCTCTCAGAGTCGCGTCTCAATCACCGCCCCGAGGTCGCCGCGGGCCTGCTGGCCGGCGAGTGCGGAGGGCTGCTGAGCGAGTTCTTCGCTGCGCGGCGCTGAGTTGCCCACGGCGGGTCCAATCTTCGTGTTGCGCTTTCTATGGAGCAACGTAGTACGTATTGCACCACATTGTGTAAATGACATCGGCTCCCATCCGCTCTCTCTCCGTCTAGGGCGCGACGGGCTGAGCGCGCTGGACGAGGATTGGCGCTATCGATGCCCGCGCGCTTGGCGAGCGCGTCGGACACTTGACCCCCGAAGAGCTGCGCACAGTCGAAGACGCCTTGCTGCTGGTGCTCGATCTGCCGTAACACAAGGGATGCGGTCAGCGTTATCGGTCAGGCAGCAACAACAAGGGTACGGAGGGGGGGAGATTCGAACTCCCGGTACGCCAATCAGACGCACAACGCTTTTCGAGAGCGCCGCATTCAACCACTCTGCCACCCCTCCGTGACGGGATCGCCGGTTAAGGCTAGACGATCGCGGGCTGCCGGCGCTGCTGCCTGCGGGCCGCTTCCTGGCGGCGCCGGGCGTGGTACTCATCGAGCAGGGCGGCAGCCTCCTCCATCTACGCCACCACCAAGGGCTGGGCGATTGTCATCCCCACTCTCGCCTGGGCCGGCGGGTTCGGAGCGGCGCTCTTGATCGGCGCCGTCGCTGGGCTATCGCGGGGGATGAGGCAGTCTTCGCCGAGCTCGTGGAACCCCACCGGCGGCCCCTTCACGCGCACTGTTACCGCATGCTCGGCTCCCTCCAGGATGCCGAGGATGCAGTGCAGGAGACGCTGTTGCGCGCTTGGCGGAACCTGTCCTCGTTCCAGGGACGAAGCTCGCTGCGCACCTGGCTTTACACGATCGCCACCAACGTATGCCTGCGAGTGATCGAACGCAGACCGTCGCGTGTGCTGCCGATCGACTATGGCCAGCCCGCAGATCCGCACGAGCCGGTGCGTGAGCCGCTGCTCGAGTCCGTGTGGCTCGAGCCGTATCCCGACGAGCAGCTGGGCCTCGACGATGGCCTCGCCGGACCGGATGCCCGCTACGAGCAGCGGGAGAGCATCGAGCTCGCGTTCATCGCCGCGCTCCAGCTCCTACCGGCTCGGCAGCGGGCGGTGCTGATCCTCCGCGACGTTCTCGGCTTCTCTGGTGCGGAGGTCGCCGAGGCGCTCGAAACGACTCCGGCGTCGGTCTACAGCGCCCTGCAGCGCGCGCACGCGACGCTCGACGAGCGACGGCCGGAGCGCACTCAGCAGGCGACGCTCCACTCGCTGGGCAATGAGCAGCTGAGGGGGATCGTCCAACGCTATGTCGAAGCCTGGGCCCGCAACGATGTGGACGCGATCGTAGGAATGCTCACCGACACCGCGACTCTCGCGATGCCCCCGATTCCCAGCTGGTATCGCGGGCGCGACGCGGTCGGGAGGGTACTGCGCGACGTGGTGTTCGACGGCACGCGGAGTTGGCGGATGGTGCCCACGACCGCCAGCTGGCCAGCTGGCGGTCGGCGCCTACGAGCTCAACAGCGCGGGCGTGTACGCCGCGCACGGCGTGACCGTCCTGACGCTCAGGGGTGACCTGATCGACGAGATCAGCCACTTCCGCACGCCGTCGATGGTCGAGTGGTTCGGGCTGCCCTCCCGGGCATAAGCCGTATACGGTTTCGATCAATGGCTTCGATTCGTAAGGAGATCGTGATCGACGCGAGCGTGGAGCGTGTCTGGGACGCGCTGCGTGATTGGGGAGGTCTGCACGTGCGACTCGTGCCCGGTTTCGCGACCGATGCACGACTGGACGGTGATGGGCGGATCGTCACGTTCGCCAACGGCAGCGTGCTGCGTGAGCGACTGGTTGACCTCGACGACGACGCGCGGCGGCTCGTGTGGTCGATCGCTGACCCGCCATACACCCATCACAACGCATCCACTCAGGTGTTCGCGGACGGAGCGGACCGCAGCCTGTTCGTGTGGACCGTCGATTTTCTGCCGAACGAGCTCACCGGTCGCGCCGCACTGCTGATGGAGCAGGCGTTGAGCGTCATCAAGCGCACGCTTGAGTCCGAGCCACCGGGCCAATAGTCAGTCCCGGGATGCTCGAGCGGTTCGGTCTTCCCGCGCACGCGTAGCACCGGCGCACGCCGCATTCCCAGCCGAAGCTAGCGGTCGCCGCGAATCGGCGCCCTGTGGAGGTCGTGCGCGCGGAGCGGCAGATAGCGCGCGGTCGCGCGTTCACGGGCGGCCGGCAGTGTTCACTGCAGCTTCGCTGGCGTGCGGTGAGGCGGGCAGCGACGTCTTCCTGATCGCAAGCCGGGCGGTGGAGGGGGTCGGCGCGGCGATCATGCTGCCCGCCGCCCTGTCGATCGTGATGAACATGTTCGCCGAGGGCGCCGAGCGCAACAAGGCGCTCGGGATCTGGGGCGGGCTCGGTGCCGGCGGCGCGACCGTCGGGATGATCGTCGGCGGACTGCTCACCCGCTACGCCGGCTGGCAGTACATCTTCTATCTAAACGTCCCGATCGGGATGGCAGCGTTGCTCTTGGCGCCGCGGATCGTGCCCGAAAGCCGGCTCGCCGCCATCCGTCGTCGGTTTGACGCGGCCGGTGCGCTCACCGGCACGGGCGCGCTCGTGCTGCTGGTGGACGCCATCTCCCAGGCCCCGCAGTACGGCTGGGGCGCCACCAGGACGATCGGGGTGCTGGCGGCATCCGTAGCGCTGCTCGTGGTGTTCCTGGTGATCGAGAGTCGGGCGAAGGACCCCGTCCTGCCGCTTTCGATCTTCCGGCTGCGGACGCTTTCCGGCGCAAACGTCGCCGGGCTGCTGTTGGGCGGCAGCTTCTTCGCGTTCATCTACGTCGGCACGCTGTACATGCAAGACGTACTGCGCTACAGCGCCCTTGAGACCGGGGTCGCGTGGCTGGCTGCGTCGCTGACGTCGGTCGCACTCGCCGGGCTCTCGCAGGCGCTCGTCACCCGTGGCGGCGCGAAGATCGTGATGGCGGTCGGGATGACGCTAATCGGTGCCGGCGTGCTCTGGGCGACGCGGGTCCCCGTCCACGGTCACTTCGCAGCGAACCTGCTCGGCCCGTTCATGGTCGCCGGCGCGGGGACCGCGTTTGCGTTCATCCCGATCTCGATCGCGGCTCTGGCGGGCGTGGAGGAGCATCGGGCTGGTCTGGCGTCCGGGCTTCTGAACACCAGCCAGCAACTCGGTGGGGCGATCGGGATCGCGATCGCTTCGTGCGTCGCCGCTAGCCACACCCAGGCGCTGCTCCACGCTCACAACAGCGCACCGGCGGCGCTCACGGGCGGCTTCCGGCACGCGTTCTGGGTGCTCGGCGCGATCGGCCTGCTCGCCCTTCCGGCGATCTTCGCGCTCGTCCGCCGCAACGAGCTCTCCGAGGCCGTGGCGAGGACCACGGTTCGCGAGCCGCAGCCAGCCCTCCCGGGCTCGAACTGACACGACATCAGAGATCAACAACCACACAAGCAAAGGACAAAACGATCATGTCATCCATCTCGACAATCGAAGCTAAGACAGTCCTGTGGCGCACGGGGGTAGCCAAGAAGTTCGAGCGCCATATCTGGCCAGATCTACCTCGAAAGAGATGCCGTAACAATGTCCGAGACATGCGCTGACTACAACGCCAAGATTATCGCGAGAGCGAGCGCGGCGTCGGTGTGTGCTCGGACTATTGCTCACCGTCCGGAGGAGGCACCCGATGAGCACCGGCGAGACGACTCCCTTCACGCGCGAGCGGGACGAAGTAGGATGCTCGCGTGGGCACCGGAGCTTCGCAGCAGGGCGAGCGTGAGCTCGACTTTCATCCGGTTGTGGGCGAGCGCTGGGAGATCACCCAGCGCACGTCCGACAGCTCCGGCGTGGTGTTTGAGTCCACCGTTTGGCTCGATGCTCGGATGCCAGGGCCACCACCTCACGTGCACCCGAACTCCGAGGAGAGCTTCGAGGTTCTAGAGGGATCGCTGGACGTGTTCAAGAACGGCGCTTGGGCAACGCTGAGCTCAGGCGAGACGGCGAGCCTACCTGCGGGGGCTCCGCACACATTTCGCAACGACAGCGATGAGCCGGCCAAGATCCTCATCCGGATTCGGCCGGCGGGGAGATCCGAGGAGTTCTTTCGCCACATGCTCGCGCTGATCCGCGAAGGCAAGATCAAAGGATTGCCGCCAAAGGAGCCGCGATCGGCGATTTACTCAGCAATGCTGTTCGTCAGCTACCCGGACGTGACCCGCGTCACCGGGCAGCTCAACGGTGTCTTCAAGGCGCTGGCGCTGATCGGTAAGGCGCTCCGGTTCAAGCTCTAGCCTGACCGCACAGCCGCGCCGCGCGTCGCAACAGATCCCGGGCCAGCACTACCTGACGAAGAAAGCACAGTCCGAGCCCATGCTCGCGACCGTTACGCCAACCGACCGCTGAGGAGAGTCCGCTGGCCGCGGATCAGGTCGAGTTCGCCTCGATGTTCACGGCCACTCCTCGTTCGCTTCTGGCGCACTCTCGCTGGCCTTCCTTCAGGCGTAGAGCGCCTCGATCTCGGCAGCGTACTTCGTCTCGATCTGTCGCCCGTGTTGATCCAGCCGTCGGCGCCGTAGGTCTCGCTGGTCTCGCGCGGGAGGTTGCGGTAGCCGCGCGTAGCGTGAGGGCTGCGCACGAGCACCTCGCCATCCGCGGCGATGTGCAGCTCGTAGCCCGCCGCGGCGCCGCCAAGCGTTCCGAGATCGACTGTGCCGGAACGTGCGCCGAGGCGATACCAAACTCGGTTCCGGCGTAGAACTCCTGGAAGTCGATACCAAGCGCACGGTAGTGCTCGTGTACTGCCATCGGGCAGGGCGCCGCCGAGCTTACTGCCTTGCTGATGCGGTCGAGCCCGATCCGCGCGCGCAGCTTCGCGAGCAGCGCCTGCTCCGCCCCGTCAGAAGGCGAGGCGGCCTCACCGCGCGTGGCGGTGCGTACACGCTGCACCGCTCGCTCCAACACAACACGCTCCTCAGCCGCGAGCGACTGTTCAAGGGCACGCTGCAGCGCTAGCCAAACGAGTGGTGGTCCGAGCAGGCGCGTGGGCCGGGCTTCGCCCAACGCCGCGCCAAGCTGGCTGGGGTCTCGGCAGATGGTGCGCGTGGAGCCGCGCGTGAACGAGTACCAGTGACCGGCGCTGCGCTCACCGATGTTTGCCATCGAGCCGTAGGCAATATCGTGGATGGCGACGTTCCCACCAATCACAGCGTCGCCGCTGCGATGGGAGCCGAGCGTGCCGCGATGCGTCCACTGGACTCCCTTGGCAAGACCTGTGGTGCCAGAGGTGTAGAGGATCCCCGCGAGATCGTCAGGCTGCACCGCGCGCCACGCGGCCTCGAAGTCAAAGCCCGTAGGCGCGGCGATGCTTGCGAGCGCGCCTTGCCCGTTACCCGCCCCATCCAGCACGAGCGTCTGCGGCACTGCGTGACGCACCTCCGCGAGGCGCTCGTCGAGTTCGGACTCCACGAGCAGCAGCAGCGGCTCGCTGTCGCGCAGGACGTGTTCGATCATCGTGGGCGGCGAGGCTGCGTAGAGCACGACGCCGGCGGCGCCGAGGTGCAGCGTCGCACCCTCGGCGATCGCGAGCTCCGGCCGGTTGCGTGAGAGGAACGCGACGCGCTCGCCGCGGCGCACGCCAAGGGTCGCGAGCGCGCCGGCGAAGCGCTGCACCGCGGCCGCGTAGGCCGACCAGGTGAGCGCCCGTCCCTGGTCGGGCGTGATCTACGAGTGCGATCCGGTCGGGCACGCGCGCGGCGCTGATCTGGAATGCCTCACAGAGCGTCGTGGCGCGCAGCGCCGCCCGCTCATCCTCGGCAGATTCCGCCGCACGGCCCGACGAAAAGATCCCCGTGCTCACCGGAGAGAGGCTATAGCAAGCGACCGCGAGCGAAGTATCCACCAGATTGGACAATCCCGGCGGGACATGGCGGATGGCTTGGCCTGGGATGATCTCCCAACGGACCTGGAGGCGCCGGAAGCAACAATCAAGCGGAAGGACTTCGACGGCCTGGCGATGTGCCTCATCAGAATGGAAGCTGGGGGGAAGACCGACGAACTGTTTGCGGGGATGCCAGACGATCGATGCCAGTGCGCGCATTGGGGCTACATCGTCTCCGGCACCATTCGGGTAAACAGCGCCGACGGCGCCCGTGACTACACGGCCGGTGAGACCTACTATTGGGCGCCCGGCCACAACCTCGAGGTCGTCACGGACGTTGAATATTTCGAGATCTCAAAGGTCGAGGACTACAACGTGCTGATGGAGCACTGTAGGCGAGGGCTCGCAGCGGCGGCCGAAGCGGGATAGCTCACTCAGGCGCGCTGAATCTGCCCACCAGCCTCGCGGACCTTCTGCCATGCCTTGCGGGCATGTGTATGCCGTGTTCGGGTTGGGCCGTCCCTTGTTCCGAGTTAACAGGTAAGTCGGACTATGGTTGTATTGTGTTCCGGGATGGCCCAACTCGTCAAACGCCGTTGGACACCCGATCCATCGCTGCCTATGGACGCCCGCTTCAGCACGCCGTTCGAGTACGAGGCGGCGGCCCTTGATCGACGCTGTGTCCTTCAGTGCCGTGTGCCGACCGCGAGTAGATACTCCATCTCAAAGCGTGCTTCCTCGTCGCTGCCGAGGTTCCACGCAAAATAGAATTCATCGAGTGCGGCGTCGAACTCGGCTCCGCGCCCAGCGCTGCGCGCATGGTCCTGAGCAACGATCGTCGGCCCGTACTCCGTCTTGAAGTGCTCGCGAAAGTCACGCGCATGCTTGAACGCGGTGACATCCAAGCTCTCACGCTTGAACAGGGCGAAATCGACTCGATCGCCGAACAGCCCACCGATGTGCTGCTCGCTGCCCCACAGTGGTGGCGGCTGCGCACCGGGAGGTGGTGGAGGGGCGAACGGGCCGAGCATCCTGAACATCGCGCCGACCAGCCCCTCCGGTGTCCAGCTCAAAAGCCCGATCTTGCCACCACGGCGACACACACGAACCAGCTCATCGGCGGCGGCCTGGTGGTGCGGAGCGAACATGACACCGATCGAGGAGATCACCACGTCGAAGGACTCGTCCTCGAACGGCAGGTGCTCGGCGTCGGCCTGTACCCAATCGAGGGTAAGTCCCTCGTTCTCGGCGCGGGCATGACCCGCCGCCAGCAACTCGGGCGTCAGATCGCTGGCGGTCACCTGAGCACCGGCCGCTGCAGCGGGAATCGAGGCGTTGCCCGTTCCGGCGGCCACATCCAACACCGCCATCCCCGGCCCGATGCCGCACGCCTGGGCCAGCTGCGGACCGAGGGGTAGCAGGAACGTCTCCACCATGTCCTTGTAGTCGCCCGACGCCCACATAGCGCGGTGACGGGCCTTCAGCTCAGAGTCCGCTATGCCGTCTGTCATGTCGCTCCCTTGCTCGTTGTAGCTGCGAGCCTAGATCGTAGGCTAGCCGCCGCAGGCTTTGATTGTGTCTTCGATGCCGTTCCAGATCTCAGCTTCTGGGACCAGGATCGGCTTTGAGAGGATCTCGTAGGTGAGGGTTTCTTTGACGAGCGCGAAGCTGAGCTTCACGGTGCCAACAGGCGTTTCGGTTGTGGCGGTGCCGCTGTCGGCGTCCGGCGGTTCGTATTTCGTGCCGTGCTGCTTCTTGCTGGTCGTCTTCACGCAGCTGAAGATTGCCTCGGTTATGCCATTCCAAGACTTGCTGGCGGGCATAATTCAGTCTCCTTTTGGTTGTTTGTTGTCAAATTCTTTGCGGTCGGGGACGCCGCCGTTGACGTCAGCTGTCCTATGAGCTCTTTGGATTGATTTGGACCTGACCCGGGCGACCGGGTACGCCACCGCTGCCGTTGCTGCCGTTTTTGGAGCCTGCGGACCCGCGTGAACCGGGTTTGCCGCTGCGCCCGCCGCTTTCTCCGGCGGCACCACCGGCACCGGGTGTGCCACCGACTCCGGGTGTGCCGGGGGCGGCCGTGCCGTTTGTCACGAGCACGGTGCTGCTGTTGGTGGAGACAAATCGCAACACGACGTTGCCGCCGCTACCGCCGTCGCCCGAGTTGCCGCCTTCACCGCCGTTGGCGCCGTTGCCGCCGTTGCCGCCGTTGCCGCCTTCGCAATACTCGGCGCCACATTGCTTGTCTTTGCCGCCGAGGCCGCCGGGGCCGCCGCTTCCGCCGTTACCGCCCGCGCCGCCGTCCCCGCCACGTCCTCCTATGTTCATCAGCGAGATGGTGGACGCCAGTTCGTCGATCTTGATGTTCACCGTCGGACCGGTTCCGCCCGTCTTGCCGTTGCCCGCCTGTGCGCCTTCGCGTCCGTTTTCGCCGGGACTTCCATCGGTGCCGTTTTTCTCCGCTATGCCCCCGCAACAGTCGCACGCGCCGTGTGTGCCTTCGAGTCCGGGCTTTCCGCTTTCGCCTTCCTTTCCAGCCGTCCCGTGGGCTCCGGCCGTGCCCGTTACCGTTATGTCGGCGGTGGGGCCGCTCGAGCCACCCGTCTGTCCGCTGTTCTTCACCAGTTCTCCGGCGTGAAATAGACAGTCAACGGAGATTTCGATGTAGCCTCCAGGTTCGATCGTCACCTTGGTGAAGTTCGCGACCGACTGGGTGGAGTTAATGATCAGTGGTTTGTCGGCGGTCACGACGATCGGCCCGGGGCCGGCGTTGAGTACGTCGAGCGCGATCACGGGATAGCGATCCGCGATCTCCTGCAGCGCGTGCGGGTCGGTGATCTGTGCGTGTCCGAGCGCGTGGTGAACGATCGCCTGGCGCAGAAGCAGATCTGGGGCCTCGCGCACGTCGGGGCCCGTGGGGGCCACGGTGGGATGCTGCTCGGCGAGCGCGGGGGCGCCGAGCTTGGTGGTCAGGTCATCGAGTCCGGTGGCTGTGACCATGCGCCAGCGCGGTTGGTTGTGACGGTCCGGGTCCAGGCCGAGGCGGCGCGTGCGCTCTTCCCAGCGGGTGACGTGTATGTCGCTCATTTGCTTATGCTCCTTAAGAGAGTTGGGGTGGCTGTTTGGAAGATTGGAATCACTGTTTGGCTCATCGTGGAAGGCGGTTGACCCACCACCTGAGGGTCGTCGGAGAGTAGGCCCACGGCGGTACGGTGAGGCCGGTTTGCTCGATCACGGCGATTACGTTGGTGACGCAGCTATTTGATAGGTATGAGTACTCGGGCGGCATTTGCGCGCCTGGTCTTCCGGCGGCGCGCGCCTCGGCGAAGCTGTTGGCCCTCGCGCGCGCGCCGCGATTCACGATCAGATCCGCGCTGGCGTCGTTCGGGTCGTAATTTGGGTTAAATCTGTTCCAGCGTCTGAACACCGCCTGGTTTGCATCGTCGGCGACCTGGTTATAGGTGGCATTGCGGGCTGTGGTGACGGCGGAGTGACTCACCGGCCAGTGCTTGTAAAGTGTTTGGTGAACGGTGATGGGTGTGTTTCGGTTGCGCATGTTCACGAGCGTGCGCGCGTTCTTCACAGCGACCATGCGTCCCATAAAGCCGCCTGTCCCGCCGCTGATGGCGCCGCCGACGAAGCCGCTCAACACGCTTGTGCCCCAGCGGTCGTCGAAGTCGCGTCCGTTGTTGACGTTGACGATCCCGTTGCTGATGAACCCCTCGGCGGTGCCTGTGACCACCCCCAGCCCCAGCTCGAACGCAAACGCGCGCGCCGCGGTGATCGCCGCCTGTGTGGCTAGTGCCGTCGTGGCGACCGCCACGCCGCCCGACAGCGCGCCGAACAAGCCGCCGAGCGCCGTCAGCTGGGCCCATTCGCCCATGTTGGGTCCCGCGCTGGTCGTCGCTTGCCCCAGCCCGTAGGCGACGCTCTGGGCGCCCGCGCCCAGCAGGAAGCCGGCGCCGATGCCCCATGCGGCGGCCACGCCGGGCGTCGCGGCTCCGCCGGAGAAGAAGATCGCCGCGCCGCCGCCGATGATCAATACCGCGCCGACGAGGATGCCCAGCAGCGCGCCCATCAGGTCTTCCCCGTCGGGATCCACAAAGTCCAGCGGCGCGCCGCCCGCGTAGGCGTAGGGGCTCGGGTGGCGCGCGGCGGGATCGATCCGGTCAAAGCGCGCGACGAGCGGGTCGTACATGCGCGCCGGGAACAGCACCAGCCCGTCGGGCGGGCCCTGCTGCTGGCCGGTGAAGCCTTGCGGCAGCAGGTTAGCGAGCTGTGGTTCGATCCAGCGCGCGCCGAGCGCGTCGCCGAGTGGCTGGTAGCTGGCGGCCGCCACCAACCGCGCGCCATCGTAGACGCCGCGCACCGAGCCCAGCCGATCGCGCAGCACGAACAGCGAGCGCTGGTCTGTGTGTGCGGCGGCGAGACCGGTTGGGCCGTGCAGGTAGTGGATCGTGCGCCAGCGCTCCCCCGCGCGCATGCGCCGGGCGATCGGCCGCCCGGCGGGGTCGTGGATCGTAACGGCGATGCTCGTACCGTTGCGCTCGAGTACCCTGCGTCCGTTGGCCGCGTAGCCGAATGCGACCGACGCGCCGTCGCTCAGGTCGAGCGTCAGCGGCAGGTTGGTCGTGGGGTGGCGCGTGACCGAGCTGATACTGAGTGGCGTCGCGGCCCGCACGGCGCCGTTGTTGTCGTAGGCGTAGGTGCCCACGCCAGCCACTTCGACGAGGCGGTTGGTGCCCTCGGCGTAGACGTGACGCTGGATCGTGGGGCCGCGGCTGAACGACAGCAGGTTGCCGTTGCGGTCGTAGCTCAGCGGCTGCACCGTGCCGAGCCCGTAGGACTCGCCCGCTGAGTTGGCGACGCTCAGTAGTCGGCCGTGCGCGTCGTGGCTGATCGTGGTCTGGAATTTGGCGAGGAAGCCCTCGATCGGCGGCGGGTCGGCGAAGCGCTCCTCGGTGGCGGTCACGCGCCCGGCGAATGACCCGTCGTAGTGGACGCGCTGTGAGAAGCAGGCGTCCTGTATATCTGAGAGCCAACCGGCCGGCCCATAGCTGTAGCGACGCTCAAGCGGTGTGGGCGAGGCGGGAGCGAGCGTCTCGGTGTGCAACTGCCCCTCCGCCGTGTATTCATAGGCGGCGAAGGGCTCGGCTGGGCGAGTGCCGGCGCGCCCCTGCAGACGCACGACTTGGCCTTCGGGGTCGCGCACCGTGTAGAGGGTGAATGCTGTGTCCTCGGGCCCACTGTGGCGCTGCTCGATTGTGGCCCCCTGCAGGTCGTAGGCGAAGTCCACCGTGTCGGTGCCGCCGCCGTCGGGCGTGACCGTTTGCGCGCGTTTGAGCAGACGCCCGAAGCGGTCATAGCGGAAGGTCTCGTGCGTCTGCGCGCCGTCGGTGTCCGGACGTTGTGCGAGCGCCTGGACGAGCTGCCCCACGCCGTGCGGGTCCTCGCCGTCGCCGTCGTAGCTGCGTAGGTTCAGCGCTTTGGCGCCGGCGGGCAGCCAGTTGCGGTCATCGGCGCCCGCTTGCAGCGTTGCGCGATCCCACGGCCCGGGGCACACGCCGTCCTCGAGCAGGCGTCCGAGCTCGTCGTAGCGGCAATAGGTGAACGTGTTGTGCGCGAGTCCGCCCCCGTCTACCGCGAAGCGCACGCGTCCGGCATCGTCGTAGACGCTCTGCGCGGGCGCGTCCATGTCTGGCTGCGCGCGTTCGATCAACCGTCCGAGGAAGTCGTGGGTGAAGCGTTCGCGGAAGCGCTCTGCGTCAGGGCGCGAGCTGTCGAATGAGTTTGGCAGCCACAGCGTGTGCAGCCGCCCGGCCTCGTCGTATTCCCAGGCGCGCAGCTCCGGCTGCGCTGTGGGGTCACCGACGTTGTCGCGCATTTCGCGCACCGGACGCCCGAGTCGGTCGAGAGCGCGGCGTGTGCGAACCCCGTCCTGGTCGATGGAGACGGTGACCGAGAACCAGCCGGAGGCGAGCGCGAGCGCTCCGCCGCCCGGTCCCGTTGCCTCGTACAGCGTGCGCTGCGTGTGCCGATCTGCGATCGGCACACGCTCGTCGATGGCGAGCGCGCGACCGGGTAGCCCGGTCTCCAGCGGTCGCGCGAGCGGCGTGGGGTCATACCGTTCGCGGCCGTAGGGGTAGCCTTCGTCGGCGGGGTACCCATCCGCGACCGCGCCTTCGAGCAGACCGCTGTCCCAGTCGAAGGACCTCACCAGGTCGCCCATCAATCCGAGCAGTTGACCAGCGCGCTCGAGCGGTCGCGTGCGCACCGCGGGACGCGCGCCCCCATCGAGCAGCAGCGCGACCGCGGTGACCCCGTCTGCGCGCACGGCCTGCTCTTGGATCGGGCGCATGAGGTTGTCGCGGAAGCTCGCCTCGGCGCTGACGCCGTCCGCGGCTAGCAGCTGAGAGACGCGTACCGTGCCGCTCGCGAAGACCCCGAGCGGGCCGTGTGCGAGCGGCCCCACCGGCGCGTCGATCAGCGGCCGGCCTTCGCCGTAGAGCTGCACGCCGACGTCGGTGGCGAGCACCAACAGGTCGCGCTCGGGCGGGCTGGCGGCCGGCGCCGAGGCGAGCTGGCTGCCGCCCGGGTCGAGCAGCGCCCAGCGCCCGTCGTGGTAGAGCACACGTGCGCCGCCGAGCTCCAGGCCGTAGGGCTGGGGCTGATCGCCTTCCGGCTGGATGCGGGCTCTGAGCGCGAACGTAGGCTCAGAGCGCGTGCGCTGCGTGAGGATCTGGCCCTCTGTGTTGCCCGTGTGGCGCATGACGTCCACGTCGCGCTGCCACGAGCCCGTGACGGTCCACTGCTCCAGGTAACTGTCGCCGTGCACCGCGTTGAGGTAGGCGCCGGCGGTGCGCGCGCGGGTCTGCAGGTCGAAGTTGGGGCGGGCGGGGTCGAACGTGTCGGCAATAGCTGGCCACATGTGGGTTGTGGCCAGCGTGGTGGAGACACACGACTCGCCGACTTCGGCTATCGGGCGGCGCAGGTCGTCGAACAGCGTCCATGACGCGGCCGCGAGCCGCGGTACGCGCGCGATCTCCAGTTCGTGGGGCTCGCTGTAGACGGTCGCCTGCGCCGCGCCGATCAGTGGGTTGCAGAACAGGCAGTCGAGTAGCAGCTCGCGCTCCGGCTCGCGGTTGATCAGCTCGAGATCCAGCTCGGTGAATCGGTCGATGGCGAAGTCGGCGGGGTGTAGGGGGACATGCCACAGTCGCCATGCGCCGTCGCTGGCGCGCGCGGCGAACTCGCGCGTTGTGTCCCCGGCGCGTACCCTCCAGACGGCGTCGAGTGGCTCATGCCCGCTGCCGCGCGCTGTGTGGGAGCGGCAGGCGAGCATCAATGAGCGCGTGTGCTCGCCGCAGTGCAGCGTCGTCGTGAGGCTTGGGCTTGCGTCGGGCGATCCAGGCACGCGCAGACAGCGGCGGCCGGCGAACGCGGTCCCCTCCAGCAACGCGGCCGGGGCCGACATGGTCCACGGCCCGGGGTTCTCGTAGGCCTCAAAGCCCCAGTACCAGCCCTCTCCGACCGAGCGCGAGCTGGCGTGCAGGCGGGCTACTTCGAACAGGTCGTCGCGGTCGAGGATCGCGCTGGTTGGGACTCCGTCGACGTCGCGCTGCTCGAGTATCGCGCCCGTAGGGGAGCGGTCTACGACGCGGCTTTCAAGCAGCCAGCCGGGCGGCGCTTGCTCGAGCTCAGACCAGGCGGCGAAATCAAACGGCGCCGTGTCCTGTTGTCCGCGCCAGCGGTAGGCGTCGCGCGCGGCCCACAGGTCGCGAGTGGGGACCGAGGGCCAGTGCGCGACATAGGTCGTGACGTCGATCCCGGTGATGGTGTCGTTGAGCGCGTTGCGCCGCTGGGTCTGTGCGACCGGGGTGAGTATGTGCGCTTCGCGCAGCGGCTCATACAGCTCCCATGCGTATGTGGTGAGCGTCTCGAGTTGTTCTTCGGTGCCGTCGGGGGCGAGGTTGAAGGCCGTCGTTATGCTGATTTGGCCGAGCGAGTTGTAGTCGTAGGTTTCGACGCCGATGACGTCCACCGGATCGGCGCCGTCGTGGTCGAGTGCCAGCACAAGCGTGCGCTCGGTGCGGCGTGCGCGTGTGTAGAAACCGGCCAGGTTCGACGCGTCCGGCTCCTCGGAGGAGTCGGCGCGGATGCTTCCCGCTGGACCCGCGGCGCGGTCATAGACCCAGGAGAGTGTGGCTACGCGCGAGACGAGGTCGCCGGTGGCGTCGAGTGTCTCGCTCTTCCAGATCTGGCCGCTGAGCAGGCTGAGAAAGCGCCGTGCGTTGGAGAAGGGTCCGTCGGGGGGATAGAACGCGCCGAGGTCGTCGGGCTCCAGGCCGTTGTAGAAGGTGTGTAGCGTGCTGCCCCGCTCTGGGTCCGAGGGCCAGCGCACGCCGACGCGCGTGAACTGAACGGTGCTGGCGGTCGGGTCGAGTGCCGCGCCGTCCTGCTCGTATTCGGGGCGCATCGAGCGGCGCGTGTAGCCGTCGTCGAGCGTCGCTTCGGCGATGACTGGGACCAGCGGTTGCGTGGGCATCGCCGCGTCTATTACGCGGCGCAGGGTGAGTGTGCGCGCTGAGGCAAATGTGTCGCCGCGGTAGGTGACGAGTGTGCTTGGGCCGGCCAGCACTTCGCCTGCGCGCGCATTGGGAACGAACGAGCGCTCCCCGGGCAGGCGCAGGATTTCGGGCTTTGCGATTCCATTCTCGAAGAACACGATTTCGCTGCTTGGCTGGTCGCGGCGCTGGTAGCAGAGGTAGCCGCCGCTTCGCAATGCGCAGCTTTCCCCGAGCGTGTTTTCAGGTAGATCGTGGACGCGCTCCCAGACCCCTTCGGCTGTGCGCGAGTAGACAGATCTCCCGAGTAGCGCGTAGACGCCAGCGATCGCGGGCGCGAACAGACCTGCGTCGAGGTTCAGTTCGCTGGGTGGTGGCGCGCCGTCGGTGCTCCAGCGCGCGGAGTAGGGGTCGTAGCGCTGCGCGCCGAAGCGCTGGCGACCATCGCGCAGCTCGGCGAGCAGTGCGAGGTCCGATCCGTAGGCGTAGCGGTATTCCCCGCCCGCTTGCGGGTCCACCAGGTGCGCAGTGTTCCACGCGCCGGCGTCGAAGCGCATCACGTCGGCCGCGTGTCCGACGAGCGCTTCCACGAGCGTCGAGTAGAGCAGCGGATTGCGAGCGTCGGTGGGCTGGGTGACCCGCTGGACGTGCACGTCGGCCAACGCGTAGTCGGCGCGCCAGCGCATGAGGATCACTGTCGCCGAGACGGTGCCTGCGTTGACGCCGGTGATCAGTGTCGCGGCGCCGAGCGCTGAGCCGCTCGACCAAACGCTGTCGGGGCTTGTGAGCTCCCAGTCGACCGGCTGGGTGACGTCGGTGTAGCCGCCGGCGCGCCATTGTCCGGTGTGGTCGGCGAAGAAGACCTGCAGGCGCAGCTGGTTGGATCCATCGGAGTGAAACGCGCCGAGTAGGAAGTTGTCGCCGCCTCCGAGAGCGACCTGCGAGGCGCTTGGTGTGTCGAGCGTTTGCTCGTGCCAGCGCTTGCGCAGCGCGTCCCAGCTGACGATCCGCATCCAGGCGTTGCCTTGACCTTGCAGGGCGATGAAGTCGGTGCCGCAGGCCATCCTCAGCTCGGCGAGCTCCGGGCCCACGCTCACGTCGGTCGCGTTCCATGTGCCGAATCGGTGTGGATCCTCGTGGTAGAGCCGTACAGCGGGCAGATCACGTGCGCGATCGTGGTAGCGGATCGCGAAGAATTCGGAGCCGGTCACGACGGAGACAGCCTCGACGTTGACGAGTGTGTCCTCGCGCCAGACCCGCCACACGCCGCTCCAGGCGCACACCCATAGCTCGAGGCGACCGGTGGCCTGCGCGTACCAGGTGATGACCGTGAAGCTGGGACCGTGCCACACGCAGGGACGGTGTTCGGGGGGTCCATCGAGCTCGAGCTCGGTGGAGCTGTGCGGGACCGGCGCTGAGGAGTAGGCGTAGCTCGCGCGCGCGCCGGTGACGAACGTCTGGCCGATCAGGGCGCCGCGCGCCGCGGCGTCGGGGTTGGACTCGTAGCTGAGTGTGATGGCCGCAAGTGGCTGCTCGCCGGGGAGCTCCTGGCGGACGCTTGTTAGGTAGCGCTTGGTGAACTCCGGTCTGGCCTGCTCAGGGGGCGCGCCCACATCAAGCAGCTTGTAGTCGAGCAGTTGGCGAAACGCGATCTCTCCGTGGCGCTCGCGCACGGTGATCGAGTTCAGATAGCGTGTTTGGAAGGAGAACTGGTAGGCGGGTGTGGCCCATGCGGGTGGGCGCTCGGGCAGTTCGTTCTCGAAGTACTGCTTCTCGCGGTAGTCGAATTCGACGCTGCGTCCGAACACGTTGACGATGCGCGCGAGGCGCGCGGCGCGCGTCGTCGCGACCCCGCCGATCTCGAGCTCGTCGCGCTCGTAGGCAAAGCTGATGCGGTCACCCTCGGGCGAGGAGATCTCGGCCAGGTTCCATGCGACCGGGAACTGGTTGGCGCCGCCCGCGGTTGACGGGCCGACCCAACTATCCCAGGCGGCGCCCCACTCGCGGGCGTCGCCGAGGCCGAATAGGCGGATCGAGCCGTCCTCGCGCGTCACGCGCCAGCGCGAGCGCGCGGGATCGTCCGGGTCGATCAGCTCGATCTTCCAGAACTGGTACTCACGGGTCTGAAACGTGATTCTCGCGCCGGACTGCTCGACGCGGTACAGAGCCTGGACGCCGGAGGAATCGACGAGGAACGCGCGCTGTTGCTCGGCGAGCGCGACGAGCCGGTCGCCGAGCACGATTCGCTCATGGGCGAGTGACCAGCCCACGCCGAGCGTGCTTGTGGGCGCGTCGCGATTGCGCAGCCCCACTTGTTGTGCGACCGCGCTGGAGTACATCCCGCAGACGCCGACGTCCAAGCCGTTGCGTCCCGGCAGCGACACTAGCTCGAGCGGCAGTACCACCTGTCCGCGGAACAGGTTGATGCTGCGTGCGAGGTCATCGGGAGCGGACGAGCCGGTCTGGGCCGCTCGAAGCCCCGGTTGAGAGCGCTCTGCAAGCTCGTTCACCGTTGTGCCACTCAGTCTTTTCGAAGATGGCCGGCGAGATTGTCACGCTATTGGCGCATTGTCAAGATATGGAATAGGTTCGAACTAAACAAAGTTCGGATATACCGATGTTTTCAAGACACCGGATAGCGTCTGCGGACCCGTCGCTGTGCGGCGAGCGCGCTTCAGGTTCTCTGTTCGCGCGAGGACACCACATATACGATGTGGGCGCGGGCGATCGCCATGAATGCGTGTCGCTCGACCGGGCCGCCGTCGAGCGGTTGCAGTGTGACGTCGGTGAGCGTGAGGAAGTCGCGCTCGGAGGCGTTGAGCATGTCTGAGACGCGACTGCGGTAGCCGTCGCGGGCGAGCATCAACAGTCCTTCGATGCGGTGGCGGGGCGTCTCGACACGGATGCGCTCACGCCGCTCCTCGTCGCCGTGGGAGCTCTCAGCGAAGGTGTGTTCGCCGGTCGTTGGGTCACTCATCACTTCATTATCGGGCTTTGGAGCGCGCATGGGCGATGCGCGTCGTGTGTGGGGCGGTAGGACAGCTGGGTGAGTTGACTGTCTCGTGCGATCACGGCACCACGATCGTGAACGCGTAGCCGCTGGTGAGCGTCGCGGGCGTTGCGGTCGTGCTGGTGTAGCTCGGTGGTGCGTAGGTGTCCACCTCGAAGTCGCTTGCGGGACAGTGAGGGTGTTGGGCGTTGACCGCGATTATGCCCGGCGACCCACCGGAGCTGTAGCTGACCTCGGGAGACACGGCGACCGTCTCGGCGGCGGCGTTGATCGGCGCCGCCGGAGCGAGGCAATAGACGCCCGCGCTCGGCTCGCTGACGGCGGTGATGTTGGAGCTGAGGCCGGCGACCAGGTTGGCCTGTGTTGACGAGCTGGGCTGGACGACCGCGAAGGCGCGCGCGGTTCCGCCCGGCCCTGCTGGTCCTGTGGCTCCGGTTTTGCCGGTTGCGCCCGTTTTCCCCGTTTTGCCGGTCGCGCCCGTGAACCCTCGTGGCCCGGCTGGTCCTGGTAGTCCGCGTAGTCCGCGCGGCCCGCGCGGCCCGCGCTGCAGGCACTCGCGTAGATTGTGTTTGCCGACGTGGGTGAGGAAGCATTTAGTCGAGGATGTGTGGGCGACGGGGATGAGGTTGACTCCCGCGAGCGCGGGCACGGCGACGGTCATCGCGCCGAGCACGGCGGGAGTGGCGAGCAGTGTGAGCGTGCGATGGCGCATGGGTGGTGGGTCTCCTGTGGTTGTGGGCCTATGAGGCCATAACCCCCGAGACGTCCCGAAGGAGCGCTTGGTCAGCCGACGCGCTCGGGCACGCGCGCGGGCAGTCCGGAGCGCACGGAGGCGACAGGCCCGTCGACCCCACCGGGACGGTTGCGCTCCTCGCGCACGATGTAGAGCGGGCGGTGCTTGACCTCGTCGTAGATGCGTCCCACGTACTCGCCGATCACGCCGAGCGCGATCAGCTGGATTCCGCCGAGCAGCAGGATCGCGATCGTGATGGTGCTGAAGCCGGGCAGGTAGGAGCCGGCGAAGTGCAGCGCGATCACCGCCGGGATCGCGATGAAGGCGACGCTGGCGGACAGTAGGCCGACGTAGGTGGCGAGCTGTAGCGGCAGATGCGAGAACGAGGCGATCGCGTCGAGCGAGAAGCGCAGCATCTTGCGCAGCGTGTACTTCGTTTCTCCGGCGGTGCGTGCGTCGCGCTCATAGGAAACCGCGGTTTGTGTGAAGCCTACCCACACTGTCATGCCGCGCAAAAAGCGCGAGCGCTCGGTCATCGAGAGCAGCGCGTCGAGCGCGCGGCGGTCGAGCAGCCGGAAGTCGCCGGAGTTGGGCTCCAGGTTGACCTGCGCGAGCTTGTCGAAGAGCTTGTAGAACCAAGAGGCGGTGGCGAGCTTGAAGGCGGTCTCACCTTCGCGTTGGCGGCGCACGGCGTAGACGACCTCAGAGCCGTGTGTCCACTGCTCGATCATGCGTGGGATCAGCTCGGGAGGGTCCTGCAGGTCGGCGTCGATCATCGCGACTACGTCGCCGGCGGCGTGCTCGAGCCCGGCTGTGAGCGCGGCTTGGTGGCCGAAGTTGCGAGAGAGATGTATGACCCGCACGCGGGGGTCGGCGGCGGCGATGCGGTCCAGCAGCTCTGGCGTGGCGTCGGAGGAGCCGTCGTTGACGAGCAGCAGCTCGAAGGTGTAGTCGGCGACCGCTGCGCAGGCGCGCGCGACGAACGCCTCGACGAGCTCTTGCTCGTTGTAGACGGGGGCGACGACGCTGAGCAACGTTGGTAGGCGCGCGGGGGTTTGCGGCATGGTTCCTTCCGAGAACGGCGAAGCTGGTTAAGTGGGGGCTATGAGAAGAGTAGGGGACAGGGCCGCGCGTATGGTGAGGATGCCTTTGGTCGCGCAGTTCGTGAAGTTTGGGATCGTCGGTGTGTCGAACACGCTGATCGCGTTCGCGGTGTACGCGCTGCTGTGGAAGGTGTTTGGCGTGTGGTACGTGGCGGCGTCGGGCATCGGCTTCTTGGTGGGTGCGGTCAACGGTTTTCTGTGGAACCGCCGCTGGACGTTTCGCGAGCATGTCGGCGACGCGCTGACGCCGGTGCGCTGGTTTGTGGTGCAGACCGCTGGGCTGTTTGTGAACCTCGGCCTTGTGTATCTGCTCGTGGACGGAGCGGGCCTCGGCAAGCTGGAGGGGCAGGCGCTGACGACCGTGATCGTGACGGTGTTGACGTTTTTCGCCAACCGCGCGTGGACGTTCCGCGTGGGCGGCGGCGAGCCGGTGCTGGTGGAGGGCGATCGCTGAGCGGTGCTGGTGGATGGGTTCGCTGAGCAGTGCTGGTGGATGGGTTCGCTGAGCGGTGCTGGTGAATGGGGTTCGCTGAGCTGGTGCTGGCGGGCGATTCTCGTGCCGTGCAGGGACGGCGGCGTGTTTTTTGGGAGACAAGATCCGCCCGCTACCGTAGGCGGCTCGCGTCGCCGGTCGCCTCGCTCGCTGGTCGAGCCCGAGCTTTTTCTCAGCGGAACACGGCCAGCAGGGAGAGTCCGGCGGGGATTGAGCCTCCACGCCCGATGACGGCGGCCTCGAGGTTGAGTGGTTGGGTTAGCGCCCAGTTGAGCGGGGTGGGTGGGATCCATAGGTCGAGACTCGACTTGGTTGCCGAGGGCTTGAAGCGCTCTAGCGCGCGCAGCGCGATCGCGGCGGGGAGCAGCAGCGAGTTGAAGTGAGTCGAGCTCTGCGGTTGCCAGCCGGCGCTACGGGCGGCGGCGAGCAGCGTGCGGCTGTTGTAGCGGCGGTGGTGGTGGTTGATCTCGTCGTGTCCGCTCCACAGCCACTGGTAGGCGGGCACCGTCACGAGCAGCGCGCCGCCGGGCTTGGTGACGCGACGTAGCTCGTGCAGCGCGCCGACGTCGTCTTGTAGGTGCTCGATCACGTCCAGGCTGACCGCGAGCTCGAAAGTGGCGTCGTCGAACGGCATGTCCATGACGGAGCCTTCGAGCACTTCGCCCGCGGCGCGTTCGCGGGCCAGTGCGACGCTTGCGCCGGACAGCTCGACCCCGGTGACCGTGCCATGGTGGGCGAGATCGACCATATTGCGCCCACTGCCGCAGCCGGCGTCGAGAATGCGTGCGTGCGCGGGCAGTCCGAGCGCCGCGATCGCGCGCTCCAGTACGCGCCGACGTCCTCGGTACCACCAGTGGCGGTCCTCGGCGCGGTGCGTTTGCAGCTCGAACTCCAACTCCATCCAAGGGCATCTTTCACGAACGAGCGGCGGCGCGCGGCGCGACCCCTGTGGATGGCCGCTTGAGTCGCTGCTTGTGTCCTAGACTGATTGTGCTGTTTTCGACCGACTGGACACAAGCGGGAGGCAGAGCAGATGAGGCGTAACTGGAAGGGCGCGTTCGCGCTGGTGGGAGTGCCGGTGGGGCTCGTGTTCGTCACGTGCGCGGCCCTGGCCGCCGATCAGGTCAAGGGCGGCTCCTACAGGGGCGGGCTGGTTCCCGCCAAGCAGGAAATTGTCGTCAGCTTCAGAGTGTCCTCCAGCGGCAAGCAGGTGACGGCACTACAGATCAGCAACACGCCGCTGTACTGCAGTGGTGGGGGGCGGCCCACTCCGGTCCATTTCAAGAACGCGGCGATCTCCGGCAATGGCACGTTTACAAGCAGCGGGCGCTACGTCATCCAGGAAGGCCCCAAGAAGGGCCAGGTCGGCACGAAGCTGAAGATCAGCGGCAAGTTCCTCAAAGGCGAGGCCGAGCGGGGAGAGCTCACGACGACGTATCTTGGCGTGCCCAATAGTTGCGGCGGGAAATCGTCGTACACCACCAAAGCCTGAGCGGCGTCGTCTTGGGATCGGCCAAAGCGTGAGCGGCGTCGTCTTGGGGATCGGTCAGTAGCTTGCCCGCGTGAGCGCCGTGTCGGCGCGTTCGCTCTCGCGTTGTAGGGTCGCTAGGAAAGCCTCGACGACGCGCTGGTCGAACTGTGTGCCGGCACAGCGCTGCAGCTCGGCGCGGGCGCGGACGTGGCCGATCGAGTCGCGGTAGGAACGGTCGCTGGTCATCGCCTCGTACGCGTCGGCGACCGCCACGATGCGGGCCTCCAGCGGCAGTGCGTCGCCGTGTAGGCCCAGCGGGTAGCCAAGACCGTCGGGACGCTCGTGGTGCGCGCCCACCCACTCGCGTATGTCGGCGAGACTGGAGTGTTCGAGGATCTGCACGCCGAGCTCGGGGTGGCGTCGTATCACCGTGAGCTCCTCCTCGGTGAGGGGACCGGGCTTGCGTAGGATGCTGTCGGGTACACCGATCTTGCCGATGTCGTGCAGCATGCCGGCGAGCCGCACGCGGCTTACGCGCCGCTCGGGCAGGCCCAGCTCGCGGGCCATCATCTCGGCGTAGCGTCCGACTGTCTCGGAGTGCCGTGCGCTGCCGCTAAAGCGCAGATCCACTGTCTCGGCGAGGTCGAGCATGACCGCTAGGAAACGCTCGCCTTCGATGTCCTGAGCGCCGCCGTCGGTACGCGTCAGCTCGCGCAACAGCGGACTGTGGCGCACGGTACGGTTGCGGCCGCTGTCCTTGGCGGCGTAGAGCGCCTCGTCAGCGGCGCGCAGCAGCGAAGCGGCGGTCTCGCCGTGCAGGGGATAGGTGGCCAGACCGAAGCTGATCGTGATCGGGATGGAATCCTCGGCGAACTCGTCGCGCAGGGCGCAGCGCAGGCGCTCGGCGAGTACGAAGGCGCCGTCCTGTGGGGTGTCGGGCAGGATCAGCGCGAACTCCTCGCCACCGACGCGCGCGGCCGAGTCGATCTTGCGCTTGCCTTCGTTCAGCACGCGCGCGACCCGTTGCAGGGCGACGTCGCCGACCTGGTGGCCGGAACGATCGTTGACCTCCTTGAAATGATCGAGGTCGCCGACCAGCACCGTCATCTCGGTTTCGCCTCGGCGCGCGCGCTCGAGGTCGAGATCCAGCAGCTCGCGAAAGCCACGCCTGTTTGAAAGCGTGGTGAGGGGATCGGTGCGGGCGGCGTCGTAGAGCCCGGCGATCAACAGCTCGACCCGCGCGCGCATCGTCATGATTACGATCGCGGCCACCAACAATGCGCCCATCCCGACGAGCCACCAGGCGGGGACGCCGCTTGTCGGTGGCCTGGCGATCAGCAGCGCGCCATAGACGATCCCCACATAGGTGATTTGCAGCGTGGCCTCCCTGCGGGTGAAGAAGTAGGAGGCGTAGAGGAATACCCATAGGTAGAAGAATATGAGCGGACTGGGGCTCTCGCCGGAAAAATAGGCGACGCCGGTGATCAACGTGCTGCCCCAGGCGAGTGTTATGGGCAGGACCCATGCGGATAGTCGGTGGGCGCGCAATTGCAGGACGCCTGCGATCACGTACGCGTTTGCGACGATCGCGAGCAGGCCGAGCTTGTTCTGGTCTGCGGGGTGGGGTAGCAGGACGGTGAGTGCCGCTAGCGTGGCGCCCGCCGCGTAGAGACCGGAGAGCACCTTCGCCACGAGGCTTGTTTGGAAATTTGAGTCCCCGACCAACCCGCCAAGCGTGCCATCGGTCCCGTCTTCCCCCGAAAACGCCGCCATCTGGATGTATCGGCCGCGCAGGCTTGTGGCATGAGCGTCCGCGCCGTGATTTTTAGCGCCTGTACAGTTTGGAAATCGATGCCGGCGCGCAGGGATGATCGGCCGCGCTGAAGGGAGAATTAAGAGAGCGCGTATGAGACGTCTACCCGTGGTCCTAAGTTGGTGAATGGGCAGTACGCTGGTCACCGTTGCTTGTCGCGTGGGACGGCACGCCGATCACTGAGTATCAGGCGCAGCCCAACATGTTGCGGACCGACGCGGCCACGCTCGAGCTGTTTGCGTGGCTGGCGGCGGAACGCTCCCCAGGCACCGGCGTGTGAGTGGGCCGTGATGCGTTGTTAGGCACCCGCGGCGAACGTTGTCCCGGCGTGCGTCGTCTCGCGCTCCAGCGCGGCGAGCAAAGCTTTGACGACGGTCGCGTCGAACTGCGTGCCGGAGCCGTGTTGTAGCTCGGCGACCGCGGCGTCGTAGCTGATCGAGTCCCGGTAGGGGCGGTCGCTGGTCATCGCCTCATACGCGTCTGCGACTGCCACGATACGCGCCTCGATCGCCAGAGCGCCGGCGGCGGGACCCAACGGGTAGCCGAGGCCGTCGGGTCGCTCGTGGTGGGCCGCCACCCATTCGAGCACGTCAGAGAGACTGACGTGCTCGAGGATCTGCGCGCCGAGCTGAGGGTGGCGCTTGATGATCTCGAACTCCTCTGGGGTAAGCGGGCCGGGCTTGTGCAGGATGCTGTTGGGGACGCCCGCCTTGCCGATGTCGTGCAGGATCCCGGCGAGCCGTACGCGGCTTACGCGCCGCTCGGGCAGACCCAGCTCGCGGGCCATCATCTCGGCGTAACGTCCGACTGTCTCGGAGTGCCGTGCGCTGCCGCTGAAGCGCAGATCCACAGCCTCGGCCATGTCGAGTACGGCCATCACGAAGCGCTCGCCCTCGATGTCGCGCTCGTCGCTTGCGAGACGCAGTTTGGCCCGCAATGCGGGACTGTGTCGGACCGTTTGGTTGCGTCCGTTCTCCTTGGCCGCGTAGAGCGCTTCGTCGGACGCGTGCAGCAGCGCGGCGGCGGTCTCTCCATGCTCGGGGTAGGTGGACAGGCCGAAGCTGATTGTGAGCGGCGTCAGGTCGGCCGCGAACTCGTCGCGCAGCGCGCGACGCAACTGCTCGGCCAATGTGAAGCCGCCGTCGCGCTCGGTGTCGGGCAGGATCAGCGCGAACTCCTCGCCTCCGACGCGTGCGACGGCGTCGATCTGGCGCTTGCCCTCGCACAGTCGTCTGGCCACGCGCTGAAGCGCGAGATCGCCGACCTGATGACCGGAGAGGTCGTTGACGTCCTTGAAGCAGTCGAGGTCGCCCAGTAGCAGCCCCATTCCGGTGCCGCTGCGGCGCGCCCGTTCCAGCTCGAGATCGAGCAGCTCACGAAACCCGCGCCGGTTCAGCAGCTTTGTCAGCGGATCTGTGCGGGCGGCGTCGTAGAGGCGCGCGATCAACAGCTCCACGCGAGCGCGCATCGCGACGATCACCATCGCGCCCACGAGCAGCGTGCCCATGCCGACCAGCCACCAAGCGGGGATGCCTCCGACCGGCGTTCTGGCAGCCAGGAGTGCGCCGTAGGCCACGCCGACGTAGAGGATCTGTAGGGTGGCCTGCCTGGTGGTGAAGAAATAAGACGCGTAGAGGAACACCCATAGGTAGAAGAAGATCAGCGGGCTGGGGCTTTGGCCAGAGAAGTAGGCGACTCCCGTGATGAGTGTGCTGCCCCACGCGAGCGTTGGGTGAAGCGTCCAGGCTGGAAGTCTGGCGGCCTGGCTGTAGAGCACCGCCGCGACCAGATAGGCGTCGGCTACGATCGCGAGCAGCCCGAGCTCGTTCGTGCTGGCAGGGTGGGGTAGCGCGACAGTGAGCGCGGCCAAGCTCGCCCCGGCGGCGAACAACACGCCCAGCACCTTTGCGACGAGGCTCGTTTGGAAGCTGGCGCCGACAAACGATCCGCTCCAGGTCTCATCGTGACCGTCGCCCTCTGAGAGTGCGGACATCATCTTTGGGTATCGGCTGCTGGAAAGACTCACGAGGGAGATGGGAACTGTTCGCATTGTTAGTGGGTCTCTTTGCAGACAGCGTAAAGGAAGCTCGCCAATACGCAACTGGACGGCGATCCGGACGGCGATCCCTGCGCTGCGCGCCGCGCAGTTGCGATGGTGTTGAGGAACCGGTGAAGGTCTTGCCTATCCCGACCGCAACGATGCGCGGCGTGGGTGTCGTTTGCCGTGGCTTCGTGCTGAGTCGAGCGATCGCACGTCACCGGGAAGCACTCGAGTTGGACGGCTCGCGTGCGGCGCTTCTTATCGATTGCTTGTTGCCGCGGGTAGGTAGGTGAGGATCAGGATGCCCGAGCCTACCGTCTTGGTGTCGATCAATTGCAGGCTGCTCGCCTCGCTTGCGTGTGCGAACAGGCGCTTTCCATCGCCGAGCACGATCGGGTACAGCATCAATCGGTACTCGTCGATCAGCTCGTGCGTCATCAGCGACCGCACGAGCTGACCGCTGCCGTTGATCAGGATGTCTCCGTCGATCTGCTGCTTGAGCTTGGCGACTTCGGCCGCGGAGCTCGGCTTAATAGTGCTATATAGAGAAATTGGCTGACCATGCAGCACACGACTGCGTTGTGAGCGGGAGCCTGTGTGTGTGAGCAGGAGCCTATGCGTAGTCCGCGTCAGCGACGGGCGAGGCGTCTTCCGCTCTCGATGTCCGGCGGGGTGTAGTTGAGCTCGTAGTGGTGATACAGGCTTGACTCGTCCGCCTGGGAGAGCTCCTCGCCGTGCAGTTCAATATTCGGTGCGGTTTCAACCTGGGACTTGTAGACGGCCACCTGTAGCTCATCGGGGCCGACCTTGATGCCGCCAAGGGGCACGAACGTGAGGTGCCGACCGATGAAGCCCTCCTTGACGGTCGCAAACTGTGGTGCGTCTGTCTCCACGTTGACATACACATCCTCGAGCTTTCCGATCTTCTCACCCTCACGGTCCACGAGCGTCTTGCCGTGCCACTCGGCCACGCTCCACTCTGCTTCTTGCTGATCGTCAGTCATTGCTCTTCCTCCAAATTCGCGTTATCAAGTCTGCTGACGATGCTACTCCGCCGCTCCTGCGGTGAGCGATCGCGGCGCTTGTCCATGCCCAAGCGCGGCTGGCCCTTGACGGTCCCGGTGGCGGTGCCGGCTCGCGCGCGACGTCGTCTCGGCAACGGTCTAGCCTTGGTTGGTCGTGATAGCCACTGCGCTTGCCCCGGTCTCACAGCGCTACTTGTTGCAGGCGCGCCAGATGCAGGCGCTGTCCTTCGCGGTTCACATCCCGCTCGTCTGCTTCGGGATCGCTTTCCCCGTGATGATCGCGTTTGTCGAGTGGCTGCACGTGCGGACCGGCGATCCGCTGTATCGCACGCTCGCGCGGCGATGGACGCGGATCATGGTCGCGTTGTTTGCGGTCGGTGTGATCACCGGTACGATCCTCAGCCTCGAGATGGGGGGCCTGTGGCCGAATTTCAGCGCGACGTTCGGTGGCGTTTTCGGGCTTGGTTTCGCGGTCGAGGGCTTCTCGTTCTTCCTTGAGGCGATCTTCATCGGAATCTATGTGTATGGCTGGGATCGTCTCTCGCCGCGTCGTCATCTTTTGTGCATGGTCCCGATCGTGATCGCGGGCTTCACCGGCTCGCTGATGGTGATCGCGGTCAACGCCTGGATGCAGCACCCCTCGGGCTTTCGCCTTGCGGCCGGCAAGGTGGTTGATGCCGATCCGGTCAAGGCGCTATTTGAGAACAGCTTCCTATGGCACGAGCTGATCCATATGTATGTCGCCGCGTACATGGTCTGCGGATTCATCCTCGCGTCGGCCTACGCGGTCGGGCGTCTACGCCGGTATCAGGTTCCACCCACCCGCTATGAGCGCACCGCGTTCGCGATCCCGCTGTCGATCGCCGCGGTAGCCTCAATTGCGCAGGCGCCGATCGGCGACTGGGCGGCGCGCGATGTCGCTGCCTCCCAGCCGATCAAGCTCGCCGCGATCGAGGGTCTGGCAAAGACGACGAAGGGAGCCTCCGAGCACCTGCTCGGCTGGTACGTGAATGGCAAGATCGAGTTCGGCATTGCGATCCCGAAGCTGCTCTCGCTGTTGGCTTTCCACAACCCGAACGCCACGGTCCAAGGCCTCGACAGCGTTGAGCCGGCGCTGCGCCCGCCGGTCAACGTCGTGCGCGTCGCGTTTCAATCGATGGTTGGGATCGGCACACTGCTATTTGCGCTGTCGCTTGTGTTGCTCTGGGTGCGCTTGCGGCGCCGGCGCCTGCCCGTGGCGCGTTGGTTCTACTGGGCGGTCGCGCTCGCCGGGCCGCTGTCGGTGGTTGCGCTGGTCGCCGGCTGGGTCGTCACCGAGGTCGGCCGCCAGCCGTGGGTGGTCTACCACGTGATGCTCACCGACCAGGCCGTGACCGGCGCGAATGGGATTCCGGTCGCCTACGGGACGCTTGCGCTCGTTTACGTTGCGGTCGGCTGTGGCGTCGTGTGGGTGCTGCGCCGTCTCGCCGCCGCGCCGCTCGATGACATTGCCGAGCCACAACCCGTGGGCGGCTGAGCGGTGCACCTCTACGACATCCCGATGGTCTTCATCCTGGTCGGGCTCGCGCTCTATGCGGTCCTCGCCGGCGCTGACTTCGGCGCCGGGTTGTGGCAGCTGCTCGCAGGCTCCGGTGAGCGAGCGACGCGAATTCGCGATCACGCCCACCACTCGATGGCGCCGGTTTGGGAGGCCAACCATGTCTGGTTGATCTTCGTGCTCACTGTGACCTGGACCGCCTACCCGGTTGCGTTCGGCTCGATCGCCTCGACGCTGGCGGTGCCGCTTTTCATCGCGGGGATCGGGATCGTCTTTCGTGGCGCTGCCTACGCGCTTCGTATCGGGACCGCCTCACGAAGTGAGCTGCGGAGCATTGACGCGGCCTTCTCGATCTCCTCGATCATCACGCCGTTTGCGCTCGGTGCGGCGATTGGCGCGATCGCCGCGCGGCGGGTGCCGGTCGGCAACGCCGCCGGGCGGCTGATCGGCAGCTGGACGGGTCCGACGTCGATCTTGATCGGCGTGCTGTTTGTCGCAACCGCGGCCTACCTGGCGGCCGTCTACCTCGCGGCTGATGCTGCGCGCCACGGCGAGGCCGGGCTGGAGTCGGCGTTTCGGGTGCGCGCGCTCGGCGCGGGGCTCGGCGCGGGTGCAGTCGCGCTCGCTGGCTTGTTCGTGCTGCGCTCCGATGCGCACCCGCTTTACCACGGCCTCGTCGCGGGCGATGGGTTGGGCGCGGTGATCGTCTCGGGCGTGGCCGGGGTCGCGACGCTCGTGCTCGTGTGGCTGCACCGCTTCGTGCTCGCGCGCTATTCGGCGGCGCTTGCGGTCGCCGCGATCATCGCCGGCTGGGCGCTCGCTCAACAGCCGCTGCTGTTGCCCCACCTTACGATTCAGGACGCCGCCGCCGGACACGACACGCTTGTGGCGGTGATCGTTGCCGTGCTAGGTGGCGCGGTGATCCTCTTCCCTTCGCTCGCGCTGCTGTTCGGACTCGTGCTCGGCGGCGCGCTCGACGCGTCCTCGCCGCGCGCGCTCGCCCCACCGTCGCCGGCGGTGCTGTTGGCTGCCTCGACCGCCGGCGTCGCCGCGCGTGTCGCCGCCGCCGCGTTTATCGCTGCGATCGGCTTTCTCACGGTCGCCGACGCGGCGTGGGCGCACACGATCGGCATCCTCTGCCTGTTCATCTTCATGATCGCCGGCTTCCTCGCACTGACCCCGGCCCAAATCGCCTCGGAACGGTGAGCAAGGAAGAGCTATCCGCGTCGAGCGCGGCGTCGAACGCGCGCAGGCCGCTGATGATGCGGGGATCATCATGGACGAGCGTTTGTCGGCTAGACACACTCACGGATGAGCAACTCAAGCTAATCGAAGCTGCCCGCGCTTGCGCGAAGTCTGGATAGATAGACGACGAGCGGCCCACTGTCGCCAACAAACAGAGACGTTACCAATTCCTCTTGACATAAGGAGAGCTTTGTGTATAAGATAGGTCTAGCTCGTCTCCCACTCTGGGTGTCGAGCCAAACATAAGGTCAGGTAGGGGTCGGTCTTCGTGGTTGACACCAACACAGTTTTGACGGGGACCTTGGGAGAGGGACCGGGCCATCCAGGAGGAAGTTTCATATGGCTGGGTGTCGCGTTCGGTTAACCGCCGATGCGTGTGAGTTGACCTCCGTCAACTGGTAGCACGGCGCCGGTGATAAATCCCGCTTCGTCGGAGTGCAGGAAGAGGCTCGCATAGGCCACGTCCCAGCCGGTGCCCATTTTGGCGCGGAGTGGGACCAGTGCGTCGCGCTGGACGCGAATATCCTCCCGCGGGATATTCAGCTTCGCTGCCCACGCGTCGATCGCCATCGGCGTGTCGAGCAGGCCGGGCATGATCGTGTTCACGCGGACGCCGTGCGCGGCGTTTGCTATCGCCAGTGACTGGCTGAGCGCGTTGATACCCGCCTTCGAGATCTTGTAGGCGGTGATCGGGGCGCTCGCGAGCGCGGCAATCGAGGAGATGTTCACGATCGATCCGGAGCCCTGTTCGCGCATCAGGGGCACCACTGCCTGGCATGAGAGCAGACAGCCCTTGAGGTTGACCTGCATGATCCGATCGAAGGCATCCTCAGTGAGCTTGAGCGCGGGAGCGTCGTCGGTACCGATGCCGACGTTGTTCTGGAGGAAGTTAATCCGGCCCCAGGCGTCTACACAGGCCGCGGCGAATGCCTTGCAGTCTGCCGCCTTCGTCCAATCCGCGGCCACGCACTCGGCGACGCCGCCCTCGCTGGTGATGATCTCGGCCGTCTCGCGCGCCGAGTCGAGATCGCGATCGGCGAGCAGCACCTTGGCTCCTTCGCGTGCGAAGACGATCGCCGCCGCTCGGCCGGTGCCGACCGTCTCGCCGGGCGACTGTCCCGCGCCGACGACGATGCCGGCCTTCCCCTCGAGCCTCATCGAACTCCTCCTCCCTCGCCAGGCCGAAGGATCGAAGTGGGTGTCCGTCCCGTGAGCAGCGGCTCCTCCTCGACCTGCACCCGCGTGGACTCCAGGAAGCGGCTGACCATGTTGTAGTAGCTGACCAGCAGGATCATCTCGGCTGCCTCGCGCGGCCCGTAACGATCGATGATCTGCTCGAGCGCCTCGTCCGACAACCGGACCTCTCGGGTGACCTCGTCGGCCACGCGGCAGATCAGGTTGCACTCCTCATCAAGGCTGGCGACGGGCTCCTCTTTGTCGATCGCGTCGATCTCCGCATCGCTTACCCCGACGTTCCTGGCGAGCTGCTCGTGCTGGGCCCACTCGTATGGGGCGCGGGTCGCGTGCGCGACCCTCAGTACCGCGATCTCTCGTCGCCGGGCGTCGAGTGCCGTGGACAACACCGCACCCCCGAGCTCCAAGAATGGCCGAACGGCGCGGGGCGCACCAGCGACCATGCGAAAGACGTTCAACGGCGGCAGGTTCGCGAGCAGCTCGCGAACCTTGGGCTCGAGGTCCTCATCGGTGGGAAGTGGGATCTTCGGGGGTGCCATGATCTCCTCACGGTAGGTGAATCCGACAGACTACGGCTCCGCCCGCGAGACCAACTGATCGAGCCAGCCCGAGGAGATCGATCTGAGCAGTGTTTATGACACTTATCGCGCTGATGGCTGGAGTCGCGCGGCGTTTGAGCCCGAGATGATGGCCTGAGCAAGGAAGAGCTATACCCTCAGCCGGTGGGCGTCGCCTCCGGCACCGGCACGATCCCTACCGGCTCCAGTGCGTTGGCGAAGAACGCCAAGGTGCGACCCCAAGCATCGCGGGCGGCCTCCGGACGGTAGCTCGGGCGGGTGTCATTGAAGAACGCGTGCGGAGTGTCGGGGTAGATCCGCAGCTCGTGGTCCACGCCCGCCGCGTCGAGCGCGGCGTCGAACGCGCACAGGCCGCTGATGATGCGGGGATCATCATGTCCGTAGAAGCCACGCAATGGGCAATGAATCGAGCCGACCTGCTCGGCGCTCGGCGAGGAGCCGTAGAAGATCACCGCCGCGCCGAGCCCGGGCTCCTCGCCGGCCAAGAGTGCCGACAGGCCGCCGCCCATGCAGAAGCCGACCGAGCCGACCGCTTGTCCTGCGCACGCCGGATGGGCATGCAGGAAAGCGACGGCGGCGCGCAGGACGCTCACATGGCGCGCGGGATCGCCACCCACCCCGCCGAACAGCGCTCGGATCGTCTCACCCACTTCCTGAGCCTCGCTGGTGGGAAGCTTGGCGAGCGCCTCGGCTCGCCGCTCCTCGTCGCCGAGCACTGCCATCCACTGCGCCGTCGGAATCGTGTTGAGGAATGTCTTGGCAGCAGCAACACGCTTGGCGGCAAGCACCGGCGGCCTGCCTCCCCCGGCCGAGTACAGGTCGGGCGCCAGTGTGACATAGCCCGCGTTCGCAAAGCGATCGGCCACATCCGCAATGTGTCGATCTACCCCCCAGACCTCCTGGATCACGACCACTCCAGGCACGGGCTCGCTCGCCGCGCGAGGCTGGACGAGATACCCGGCAACCGTCCCAGCGGGACTGTCGTAGTCAATCCACTCGCTCAATAGCTCCAACATCGTCTCCCATCGCTCTTAGCTTTCTGCGTTCGCGTGTTCAGTGACGCTGCCCGGCATCCTAAATCAGGCTGTATAGATGCGACTCGCGCGGCGTTCGCGTATACAGATGTGTAGAACAAATATGTAGGACGAGTGTTTGTCGGCTAGATACACTCACGGATGAGCAACCGCGATGCCCTGCTGGAGGGCGCCAAGCGCACCCCCGGCGGCCTCCACCTTGCCGCCTAACCCAACCCGTTTATCCGGGAGAAGTAGCTAGGACGCGAAAGGATGTCCGCCATGCCACGAACGAGCCACGGAGCATGCGATCCAAGACACATTTGTCATGATCCTCATAGCTCACGCGATCCTCGGGAACGTCCTCTTCAATAGGCTGCACCAGCTTCACATTGGCAGGTGATTGGTCAGGCATTGTCTTCCTCTTGTGGCGAGGTCTTGAAGGCAGATGGCTCGAACGGGCGAGGCGCTCGACGCGTGGCTCGCGAGCCTTGCCTCAGGTTCGCTCCTACCGCCTAGGGTGCTTGCGCGCTACTTCTCGTCGTGGTCGAGCAGGTGCTTGGCTTTCTCAGCCACGTGATCGATCTTGTCCTTGACCGACGCCTTCGTGCGATCGGTCGAACCCTCCTGCTTGAGCGAGTCATCGCCCGTCAGGCTGCCGGCCGCCTCCTTCAGGCGACCCACACCCTCATCCACGTCCTTATCCGTGCTCATAGTGCACCATCCTTTCGGCTGACTTGTTTTCCGTGACGCACCCGGTGGAGGGCCTCTCGGCCCAACCACTGCTCGATCGGATCGACGCTCTGCATCTCAACCCTTAGAGACGGCTGCGGCGTCCGCGGTAGGGGCCCAAGAACAACACCAGCACCACAATCAACAGCAGCAGCACCAGCGGACTGACAAACGCCCCGCCCGCGATGCTCAGAACTATCAGCACAATAATCAGCAGCAGAAGCAGGTCCACAAAGATCTCCCTCCCCCATCCATAACTAGAAGACTGAGGCGAGTGCGCCCCCTGAGGCGAGTGCGCCCCGAGAGTATCTACCCCCCGTCAGGATGCGCAAATCTCAGCAAGCCCTGGCAACGCATGTTTACCGCGCAGCGATGAGTGGGTTTTATCGCGCAGCGATGAGTGGGTTTTATCGCGCAGCGATGAGTGGGTATCAGGTGTCCCATTGGGCGCGCCGCACGCTTGAAGCTAGAACCAGCCGGCAAGCAGCGATCCGCGTGTCGTGCGCAACGAGGCTCCCAACGTCATCCTCAGATGAGGACCATCGCCGCTACCACGACCGGGATAGGAAGTACGACCGGGGACAAGGCGAAGCCCTTGTCGTTAAGAGAGCGACGCGGACAGCAACTGCCGCGGTGAGGAGAGGCCTACCGATCACACTGTTTCTGGTGTTATCACGAAGCCTGCACGGCTGGCGGCGCGTCGGAGCTCAGCGTCGAAGCAGGCAAAGTGACTGCAGCGTGGATCGGTCTCGCGAACCGCGAGTGCGCTCGCGAGCTGTACCGCGCCATATGCGCGCAGCGCGTGACGTGCCGCTTCTTCGGCGGCGACGATGAGCACATGCTCGGTCAGCGAGACGCTCGTGAAGCGAGAGTCCACATCGGGGTCGCCGTGGAAGTCGAGTTCGAACGCGCTGACCAAAACGCTGGCAGCTGCGTCCTGGAGCTCGCCAGTTCGGGCCTTGCGCCACAGCGCGGAGGGCACCTCCACGCGAGCGATCGCTGAGACGACGAGCATATCGAGCGCACGGATCGCCCGATGCCCGTGCTCATCGGCGTAGAGCTTCACGAGCGCCGACGAATCAGCGAAGGTGCTCAGTGGCGACCCTCTGTGACGAACTCCGACAGGGGCCTGCCACGCCCGGCCGAGGCACGGGCACGGCTAAGCGCTCGCGGGGAGGGGCGCTTCGCTGAGAGGCGCTCGGGCGTCAGCAGAAGCCCGGCGCGCGCGAGGCGCTCCTTCAAGCCCGTGATCTCATCGCTCGCGAGGTCTGGGTCAACCGCGGCCGAGAGGACCTTGACGGCGTAGCCGTTGACGCTCTCCTCGCGATCACGTGCCGCTCCCTTGAGCCGCTCGGCGAGTTCTTCGGGCACTCGTAGTGTCAACTGACGCACGATGTCATGGTAGCAGGCGTGAAATCAGATGGAACCGTCACGTTGGCTGAGGTCAGTGAGCTTTGACACACCACAGCCTCTCGGCAGGCGTACCGACCTACTACAAAGCGTTCTCAACGTTACCGGGCACAACATCTAGCGCTGGAGCGCGCTGTTTGCGCGCCGGTACTGGTGGGCGTCGGAGTGCAATTCGCGTTTAGCCTGCCTGCCGCGCTGGCTGCATCAGGAATGCCGACCCTCCTCATCCTGGTGCGTGATTGCTGCGCAAGTGGTGCGGGGGTTGACCGTAAATGCCCTGTGGCGCACGATTACGTCGCCGGCGGTGGTCTGACTCTCGCCCTCCCCGTATGCGGTCACCGTGAAGGTGTATCTACGCGCTCGCATTCGACACGTCCATGGCACATGTAGAACGTACTTGCTCCCTTTAGCGCTCTCACCCCTAAAGAATTTTACTGGTCTACCGCGATCTCGGAGGTCGATCCTGACTTGTGCGGGGATGCTCGCCGTCACTGAGATTAGCGTTTCGCCCGGGTCTATAACAGAGTGGCCGTGACGCACTAGGACTCTCACCCGAAGTTTGAGCGTGACTTTTGCGTAAGTGAGATGGGACGTGGTTTTTTCCAGTTCAGATCGTTCTTGGGCTCCTTCGGTTGCTTCTTCCGCCACGTCGGTGGCTTCGCGGGCTGTGCGTTCGGCGGCTATCGCTCGTTCTTCTTCTTCGTCTTCTCGATCTTCCAGTTCTTCTTCCAGGCGTTCTTCGTCCTCTTCCAGGTGCTGTTCGCCGCAATCACTTGTGCTGGGTGAGGAGACGCTTGGTGCCACCAGCGTGGCCGGGCATGTGGTTGCCGACCAAGCCGGTGTCGTTCTCAGCATAAGGATCATGCCGAGAACGACACCGCTTGCCATCGCTATCAAACGCCTAAGCATCACCACACCCGTGGCATCGACCGAAATGCTGAACTCGCGGTCTGCTCATTTTGCGGAATTCGCGCGCTGTGGGGTCTTGATGCTCTAGTGGTGGTGGTGTTGCTTTTCTGATGCCAGCCCGCCGGTGACAAAGCCGGTTTCGGTCACGTCCTTGAGGACTTCGCTGGCTGTGTAGGGCGTGTCGAATGGCCCGTTGGGAACGATCCCGGCGGTGCTCTCGTCGATGATCAGGCCGATCACGGAGGCGTGTCGGCCCTCCACGAGCGCGATCGATCCTGCGGCTGTCAGGTAGGCCGGGTTGCGGATGTTGGTGAGCTGTCCCAGGTAGGCGTGTACGCCTGTGTTCTCCAGTACGAACGCGGTCTGCTGGAACTTGGCCTGGTTCTCGGGTATGCCCTGGAAGTCGAAGCTAGGTTCGGCGACCGCGGCGCTACCCAGGGCTTCCTTAAGGAACGCCACATGAGCGTCCTCGTCCTGGGTCACGGTTTCCAAGAAGACCTTGGTCTGTGGTTCGCTGATGGCCCCGTGCGCGCTCGCCTCTTTGTAGAACGCCGCCTCCAGATACTTGAGTGTGAGCGCATAGTTGAGGATCCCAATGTCTCCCCGCCCAAACGCTCTCGGCGGGCGCCCATGGGCGCCACCGTCACCATTCCACGCCAGCGCGCTACCCGGTGCGAGTGCTCCCAGCACGGCACCGCCGCCGACCACAGCGCCGCCAGCCAGTCCCGCCTTCCTCAAAAAGTCCGCGCGCGTATCACCACTCAGCGCCTCCATCGCCTGCTCGGCGCTTTCCCGTATAGCTCCATCGACATCAACCGTCTTGAGGTTTAGTTCGTGATTCATTTTACTCCTCGAGATAGTGCTCCAGATCATCTACCGCGCCTCCATGCGCACGCTGCATCCGTTGTCCTGAGCTGTCGTTGCCCTGAGAGTTCTCGGCGCATCGTCCCGGCGGATCACTTTTGATCCAAAAAGTCTGCAATTTGCGATAATTTGGTGACCGGTTCATAGGAGGACGACTCGATCGCTGTCGCACTCGGCACGGTGCTCAGAGGTCGATGACTGCTTGAGCGGTTGAGATCTTCATCACTAGTTGACGTGAGCCTTGGATCGGTTGGAAGTCGTGGTGGTGGTAGAAGCGATGTGCGGCGTCATCGAGGGCGTCCACGGCAATCAGGCGTCCGCCAGCATTCGTTGCGGCAGCGACAATCCGCTCTAGTGCGTCGAGTAGCAGCTGCGTACCCAGGCCTTGCCCGTGCAAGGTTTTGCTGAGCGCGAGCCGCGCGATGAGGTAGCCGGGATCGTGCTGTAGCCGGTGCTGAATGAGCGCGATGGCAAGTCAGTGCGCATGAACTAAGGTGAGGTGATGCGGCTGGTTGAGTTGGACACGCTCGCGGAGCCCTACTGGGAAGAGCTGGTGGCTGGCGAGCGCGAGCCGTTTGGTGGCATCGGCGAAGATCTGCTCTGGCGGGATAAGACTCGGAACATCGGAGTTCGCGAGGACGATGGCCGGTTGGTCGGCGCCGCCGGCGTGGTCCTGACGGAAGTCAAGATTGAACAGGAGCCACCTTTCGAGGTCGCGGGCCTGGGTGGTCTGATCGTTACTCGCGGCGAGAGAGGGCGCGGGCTGGCACGCATGCTCTGTCACGGGTTGATCGAGCTTGTGGGCGAACTCGGGGTGCGGCGAGCGATGCTCTTCTGCCTCCCGAAGCTGATGCCGTTCTACCACGAGTTCGGGTTCCTCGCGATCGACGCACCGGTATGGGCCGACCAGCCCGGCGGCCGGATCGAGATGCCCCTGCAGGCGATGTGGAAGGCGCTCGACGACGAAGCCAGGTGGCCCTCCGGACGCGTCGAGCTGCAAGGAGAGCCATTCTGAGATGTAGGTCGGAATAGGGCGCTGGCCCATCTTCGAAACCGGCTGACTTTGGGTCCGGTTCGGGTGGGTTTGGGCCAGTGAGCGGGTCCACTGGCCTAAACGTTTGGAGGTTCTGCTGGGAGATTCTGGATGGGGTCGCCGAGAGTCCCGGTCGGTGATGTGGGCTGAAACACCTACCCTCGGCTGTCCATCGCATCGACGAATCCTGGCATCCTGGAGCGGTGGTATTGTCACGAATATGTCCGGAGAAACCGTAGATTTTAGTGACAGTTCGGTGATGAGCCGACTGTATGAGATCGCTGAGGCCCAGGGCGGGTTCCTTGCCGCGCACCAGGCCGTGGCCGCGGGCATTCCACGCTCCACGCTGTCCTACCACGCCACCGAGGGCGACGCGCTGGAGCGCGTCGGGCATGGCGTCTATCGAATGCGACGGTTTCCAGCACCACCGCACGGTCATGTGATCGCTGGATGGCTTGCGTTCGCGCGCGCCGATGGCGTGGTCTCTCACGAGAGCGCGCTGGAGCTCCTCGATCTCACCGACCTGATCGCCGACGAGGTCCACATCACCCTGCCCCGTGCAAAGCGAGGGCTGCGCACGCCGCCCGGTGTGCGCATCCATTTCACCGACCGGTTGATCGACCGCCGAGCTCGACGCCTTGTGCTCGGCATCCCGGTTACCAGCGTTGAGCGCACCGTGGCCGATCTGCTGCGTAGTGGTGGATGGACGGAGCAGACTGACCTCGCCGCCCGTCAAGCCATCCGTCGCGGCCTCACGACACGCTGGCGGCTGGAGGCGGAATTGCCGGTAAAGTGGCGCTCGCGGCTCGACGGCGCTATCGATCGGGATGCGACGACGTGAAGTACCGCACGTCCGCAGCGTTTCGCACAGCGCTCGAGGCTCGGCTCAAGGCAGCGCAGCGCGATGGCGTTGGCTTGGCGCGACTCCGCAAGCGTGTGGTGTTCGAGCGCTTGGCTCGCGCGTCTGCATGCCGTGGCGCCGGGTGCCTGGGTGCTCAAGGGAGGGTTCGCGCTCGAGTTGCGGCTCGGTGATCAGGCCCGCACCACCAAGGACATCGACGTCGATTGGGCAATCGGTGAGGATGAGGCGATCGGATTGCTCCTGGATGCCGCGGCCGTGACGCTCGACGATCGCTTCGAGTTCGCCATCGAGCGGTCGCAGGTGGATGACGACCTGCCGGGAGGGGGCCAGCGCTGGACGGTCGCGGCGACGCTCGCCGGGCGCGAGTTCGAGCGCGTAGCCATCGACATCGGGTTCGTCGCAGAGTCTGTGTTCGAGCCAGAGGCCATCGCCTCCTCCTACCTGCTGGACTTCGCGGACATAGCGCCTGTCCGTATTCCCACGGTCGCGATCGAGCAGCATGTCGCTGAGAAGCTCCACGCCTACACCCGGACCTATGCCGCAGACATGCCCAGCTCGCGAGTTAAGGACCTTGTCGACATCGTTGTGATCGCCCATACCACCGCGATCGACGCCGACCGACTCACACGTGCGATCAGGGAGATCTTCCAGCGGCGCGGCACCCGTCCCGTGCCCGAGGCAGTGCCACCTCCGCCCGGTGATTGGGGCCCGGGTTGGCGCAGGCTTGTCGTGAACGTCCCGGCTGACGAAGATGTCGGCATGGGGTACGCGACGGCCGCATCGCTCCTTGACCCCATCCTCGAGAACGAACTGACCTCCGGGATGTGGGATCCGGGAGTTGGCGAATGGCTCAAGGGATAATGGTCGCCATCTTCCACGCGACCTGTGTTCAGTCCTCGGAGCCGACCTCCAGCTCGAGCCCTACGGAGAAATCGTCAGCGTTCTGCCCGCTCAGTCGCTCAGCCGTTTGGGCCGTTCGCTCGGAAGGTCATCGACGCGAAGAAGAGTCATGGCCTTGACGAGAGCACGATCGCCGACCTCGAATGGAAGCTCGGCTATCTGATCGAGTACTTCGGCCGGATGGAGCTGATCGAGCTCGACGTCGCGAGGGTCAACGGGTTCCGTGACGAGTTTTCGCCCTTCCGTGGTCGCTCCGATGGGACGCCGATCTAGGTGTTGCGCCCGGTGGCGTCCCGAACGCGGGTGCGTGGTGGCCGATTGCCGAGCGCTGAGTGGGAGCGACGCTCGTTGTAGTGGTTAATCCAGTGTGGCAGGGCTTCGGTGCGGGCGTCGGATGATGCGTATTGGAGCGCGTACGCCCACTCCCGCGGGAGTGTCTGGTGGTAGCGCTCGACCTTGCCGTTGGTGCGCGGCGTGTAAGGGCGTGTAAGGGCGAGTCCGGATGTGCTGGATGGCTCTTCGCCAGAGCAGCTGTTTGAAGGTCTTACTCTGGGTATAGGCGAAGGCGTTGTCGGTCATCATCCGCTCGCAGACGATCCTTGCTCCAGGAGCCAGTCGAGCGCTTGCTTTGTGAAGGCGGTGACGGTCACGGCTGTCTCGTCGTTGTGGATCTCTGAGTAGGCCAATCTTGAGATTACGACAACGACCTCATGCGCGGGGACGACTGCAGGGAACGATTAGGCGGCTCGGCTTACCGCGGACGCTTTGGAGTGCGTACCTTCGAGGACCGCTGGCTCGCAGTCGCCATGCAGAAGCTCCGGTGCGGGATCAAGGCCGTTGGGCCACACCACCGTTCGTGCCTCGTCATCGACTCGGACCTGCCGGAAGTACTCGGGATCGCGAAGCGCCCCCCCAAGCGTCCCGTGCAGCAAGAAAGCACAGTTGACCTCGCGCTCAACACCGTCATTGAACCCCACTCGCAGATGATGGCCGTCTAGCGGATGGACGCTTGTGATTCGAAGCATTGTTCCTTCATGCTAGGGCAGAGGCTCGATTGGCGCCAGGGGCTCCAGTGCCTGAGCGCGCGCCCTGTTGCGTCAACGGGCGATCGTCCGCCAAGGTGGTTCGATTAGCCGCAAGATGGTCTCTGCAGAAACGGCCTGCGGAAGCCGAAATGGGCGCGGCGGGTTTCGAACCTGCGACCTCTCGCGTGTGAAGCGAGCGCTCTCCCACTGAGCTACGCGCCCTGGGGGGGCTGATTCTATTGGGCTTGCGCGTTGCCGGTAGCCTCGGCACACGGGCATGGGTGCCGGGCGCGGCGCCCGACGAGTGGACTGGCCGGGCGTAGTTTGGAGTTTGGACTGCGCTCGCCGCGCAAACACGGGCTACGCGTGGGCCAGCTCGCGCATCTGGCGCACGGGATGGCGACCCAGCCGGCCCGCAATCGCGTAAGGCGAAGCGTGTCCGTGGGTGCGATGGGCAACGTTGACGACGACGTGTCCCCGCAGCCGGTCTACCAGGCTGCGGGGCCGCGGGAGCAGCAGCAGCTCGGCATCCTCGCTGACGAGAACGGTCGGATGGCCTTCGGTGAGGTTACGCCAGAGCACTTCGTCGGCCCACTCCTGATCCCCTGGAATAAACTCGACCTCATCGGGGTAGCCAAGGTCATCGTCGCTGAGCGACGCAGCCATAAAGAGATCCCAGGTCTTGTCATAGACGGCGCTCATCAGGTGTTCTCCCAGCTACGAACGATATCGGACCAGCCTCCCCTGATCTTGATTTCGGCGGCGTGCATTGCGTCGTTCACGGACCCCTGCGTGATGATTGGCTCCTGCTTCTCGGAGCCGACGTAGCGGTGCTCGTGGTGCTCGGTCGGATCGTGGGCGTTGTCGAAGGTTCGCACTGTGTGCCACTCCCCGTCGCGCTCGACGAGCAGCATGATCGCGTACTCGATCGGATGAGCGCTTGAGCGCTGGATTACGACGCGCACGTCTGGGGCAAGGCGGTAGCGCCGAATCCGGTCCTTGGGCATGGCCGGATGATCCCAGGACGCGAGGCGGGTCGGGGGCCTCGGCCTACCCTTCCGCGACCGCGCGTGCCGGGTGCGGCTCTAGCCTCACCGCCGGGATCGAGTAGGCGGCGGCGAGCGCGTCCAGCTCGCTCTGCGGGAGCGTCGCGCCGAACGCTTGCGGTCCTCCGAGCTTTTCGTAGGCGTTTGTGAGGCTCTTGCCTAGCAGCGACAGGTCGAAGTGGGCGTCGTAGATCGCGTCGATGTACAGCGACGAGTTGTTGCGCGCGAAGCCGGCCACCGCCGGGGCGCCGCCCACGATCGCGGCGATCCCCGTTTCGGTCAGTCGCCATCCCTGCGTGGCCAGCCGCGCGTAGCTTTCATACAGTCCCGCTGTGCCCGCGGCTGGGCCTGTGAGCTGGGCGGCGTGCGCGAGGAAGCTCGGTTCGGGGATCACGCGCGCGCGTGCGCTCGCGCGCGCGACCGCGCTGCGTAGCGTGCTCGGCAGCGATCGGGGGAGCCCGTCGGCGATCAGCGGCCACGCGACGCGCGCCGCGGAGACCTCCCGCCGCACGGCCGCCGCGATGGTTTGCAGTTCGCCGCCTAGCCGCGCGAACTGCGCGCGCTGTAGCGCCAGTTCGCGGCCGCTCGGCGTGTGGGAGGACGCGCTGGAGCCGCAGCCGACGATCGGCGTTGCCGCGAGCAGCGACACAAGCAGCCCGAGCGCTGTTCGGCGGGCAACGCCGATCCTCGCGCCGTGCGTTGCCACGGCGCGAGGATCCTCGCTGCTGGAGGAACCGACGCTCAGCGTTAGACGCCGAGCAGGTCCACCACGAACACCAGCGGGGCGTTCGCCGGGATGGTGGGTGGCGATCCCTTGGCGCCGTAGGCGAGTTCGGAGGGGATGATCAGCTCGCGCCGCCCGCCGACCTTCATGCCGGCCACGCCCTGGTCCCAACCGGCGATCACCTGGCCCTTGCCGAGCGTGAACGTGAACGGTTCGTTGCGCTTCCACGACGCGTCGAACTCCTTGCCGCCGTTGTACAGCACGCCGACGTAGTTGACGGTGACCGAGTCGCCGGCCTTCGCTTCGGCGCCGGTGCCTTTGATGATTTCCTTGACCACTAGTGTTTTCGGCGCTGTGCCGCTGGGCGGGGTGACATTGGGTTCTTTGGACAACGGGCCCGTGGTGGGCGTCTTGGCGCTCGCCGTCGGCGTGGTCGGGGTGCTGGCGGTCGTGGGCGTGGTTTCGCCTTTGACGTGCGGCACCGAGCTGGCATCCGACTCGTTGCCAACCGTGATCGAGCTGGAGCTGCTCGAACCGCAGCCGGTGATTAGTGCGACGCTGCAGAGCGCTGGCAGCACGATGCCTAGCCGCGCGCGCGAATGCTTGGGTGAGTGTGAGTGATTGAAGTTCATAACGGCGCGCAGCCTAACGCATCGCGGCCCTCAGGGTGCGCGTTCGCGCTACGATCGCTCGTGGACCGTGCTAGGCGGGGATGTAGCGGCGCCCTGAATCCGCAATCCGCTCTAGCGGGGCTGAACTCCCTTCCGAGGGGTTTCGCTCCGGTCGCCCCGCCGCAGGGGGCGTCGATGGCTCGGGTCCCGCGCGGTGTCGGTTTGTGAACCAGGTCAGGTCCGGAAGGAAGCAGCCTTAAGCGATCCCCGGCAGGCGCAGCGGGAGCACCCGATCCGGAGTCCCGGGCGGCGACCAGGTGGTTGGAGGCAGAGACAACGACGGAGGGTGCACGGTCCATTACTTGCAGTGCTCGAAAATGAACCACGAGCGGTTGGTGTGAGCCTCGGTGAACCCCGGGGGGACGGAGACAGGCAGGTGCGGGTCGCGTGGATCGAGCACGTAGTCTTTTTCGACTTCGATACTCGCCGGATCGACGTAGGTGCCGTCTTCGATCGCCCTGACTTCGGCGCTCACGATCAACGACGGGCGGCCTTTCAAATACAGCGCCAGCAGCGGGATCGGGGCGTGGTTGGGTACGCCCACGGGTCCGCATTTGAGCGTGATGTCTTTGTTTTCGACGAACGCCAGCAGGTCGTTCTGGATGCGCTGCTGGCGTGCGAGTTCGTCGAGTTGTTTGTGCGCGGCGCGCACCTGTCCCGGCAGCGACGCGACCAGGGCCACGAGCACCACCGCGCCCGCGATCATCCACGCCCGCCGGTGCCTGTCGCCCGGTGGGAGCGCCATCCAGCCAAACACGCCCGCGCCGCAGAACAAGCACAGGATCGTCGCGGCGAGGAACGCGTAGCGCGTGTTGATCGGCAGGCCAAACGTCGCCATCGCGGCGAACACGACCACAGCGAACACGCCCACCGCCGCGCCGAGGCGCGCGCGCGCGCGCAGCCACACGAGCGACAGCACCCCGCCGAGCGCGGCCCCCACGAGCACCGTGGGGCGCAGGATTTCTCCGATGCGCCGCGGGATGTACTGCGGCACTTTGCCGATGCCCGTCTCGCGTACCAGTATTTCGGCGGTGTGTTTGGTGTTGGTCAGCGACCACATCGCGTTGCCCGTGACGAGCAGGTCGCTCAGCACCCAGATCGCGGGCGCCGCCGCCGCCAGCAGAGCCAGAGCGGCGAGCTGGCGTCCGCTGCGCGCGGCCGTTGCGCTGGAAGGGGACGCGTGCGCCGTCGCGCTGGAGGGGGACGCGTGCGCCGTCGCGCTGGAGGGGGACGCGTGCGCCGTCGCGCTGGAGGGGGACGCGTGCGCCGTCGCGCTGGAGGGGGACGCGTGCGCCGTCGCGCTGGAGGGGGACGCGTGCGCCGTCGCGCTGGAGGGGGACGCGTGCGCTGTCGCGCCGGAGGGCGTCGCCCCCCCGAGCGTGTGTGCGCGCACGGAGTGGAGGGCCAGATAGAGCCAATACACGCCAGAGAACGCCCACGCCTCGGGACGCAGCAGCCCGGCGAGGCCCAGCAGCACCAGCACCGGCGCGCCCGCGCGGTGGCGGCGGGTCTCCACTAGCACGGCCACGAGCACCAGCAGCAGGTAGGGCACGTTGACGTACGCGCGCACCCCGTAGGACAACACCGGCACGCGTGTCAGCAGGATCAGCGCTGCCACCGCGCCCGCGGCGCGTCCGAACCACTCACTGCCGAGTCGGTAGACCACCCAGCCGCACGCCGACAGCGCGACAAACGCGAGCGCCACGGTGACAGCGGCGGTCGCGCCGGCGCCGAGCGGCGACAGCGCGAGTCCGAACGCCTCCACCAACGGATGGGGGGTCGGCGCGATCGGCAGTCCGTATTGGGGCGTTTCGCCGCGCGCGAGCTGTTGGCCCCACACCAGGCCGTAGAGCGTGTCGTAGTTGACGAACCCCACCCCGGCGATCGCCCACAGCAGCGCGGCGCCGGCGAGGATCGCGAGCGTCGCTGGCGCCCATCTTGGTAGACGTTTGATCGTGCTGGCCACGGCTGCAAGCTATCCGCTCCGGCCACAGCGTGACCCTGGGTAGACTCAGCTTTCAGTGGTCCCCAGCGCGCAATCCCTGTATCGCTCACACCGTCCGCGCTCGTTCGCGGATGTGGTCGGGCAGGACCCGGTGGTGCGCACGCTGCGCCACGCGGTGCAGCGAGGAAAGGTTCACCACGCGTATCTGTTTGTCGGTTCGCGCGGCACCGGAAAGACTTCGATGGCGAAGATCCTCGCTTCGTGCCTCAACTGTGAATCGGGACCCTCGGGACCCACCCACGATGGCGATCCCACCCACGATGGCGATCCTGCCTACCCTGGCGATCCCACCCACCCTGGCGGGCCTACGATCGACCCGTGCGGGCAGTGCGACTCGTGTCGCTCGATCGCGGCCGCCAACTCGCTGGACGTGATCGAGATGGACGCGGCGTCCAACAACTCGGTCAACGACATCCGCGAACTGCGCGAGAGCGTGGCGTTCACGCCGGTGTCGGGACGCCACAAGGTGTACATCCTCGACGAGGCCCACATGCTCTCCCAGGCCGCGTGGAACGCGTTTTTGAAGACGCTCGAGGAGCCGCCGCCCAACACGGTGTTTGTGCTGGCTACCACCGAGGCCGGCAAGGTGCCTGCGACCGTCGTGGACCGCTGCCACCGTTTCGACTTTCAGCGTCCCACGGTCGAGCAGATCGCGAGCGTTGTGACGCGCGCCGCCACCGCCGAGTCGATCGAGATCCCGCCTGAGGCGGTCGCGGCGATCGCGCGCGCGGCCACCGGCAGCTTCCGCGACGCGCTGGGCACGCTGGAGCAGCTGGTCACCTACAGCGGCACACGCGTCGAGCTGGCCGACGTGCTCGCCGTGCTGGGCGTGGCGGACGAGCAGCTGCTGGCCGACGCGTTCGACACGGTCGCGGCCGGCGACGCGCGCGGCGCGCTGCTCACGGTCGCGCGCTGCGCCGAGGGCGGTCGCGACGCGAGCTCCTTCGCGCGCGATCTGGAGGCGCGCGCGCGCGAGCTGCTCGTTGTGCAAACGCTCGGCGAGGTCCCCTCCGAGTTGTCGCTGACGCCCGACATCGACGAGCGCTTGCGCGCCCAGGCTGAGCGTGTGGGGCGCGCGGAGGTGGTGCGCGCGCTCGACACGCTCGGCGCGGCGCTCGAGGCCGTGCGCGCCGGCGCCGATCCCCGCACGCAGCTGGAGCTGGCGCTTGTGAAGGCCGCCGCGCCGGCGACCGACGGCTCCACGCGCGCGCTGCTCGCGCGCATCGAGCGGCTCGAGCAGGCACTGTCGGGATCGGGCACGCCGCCGCACCCGGCGGGGGGTGAGCCGTCGTCGGTGGCCGCCGTGACCGCGCGGCAGGGCTCGCGCGGGCACGAGCCGGCGGGCGCCGCGAGGGAGGGTGGAGACGCGACACTCGAGGCCGCGCGCGTGACGTCCGCGCCGGTCGTGGTTGGCGAGGGCGACGCGCGCGAAACGGAGCCGGCGATCGCCGTGAGGCAGCAGGACACACCGGAGGGGCGTCGCGCGGCGGTCGCGGATGAGACGCCCGCTGAGCGTCAGCCGGTGCTGGCCGTGCTCGACGCGTCGCCAGCTGGCGATCTCGACGCGTTGTGGCCCGCGGTGCACGAGTCCGTTGGCGCCGAGCACGGACTGCTGGGCGCTGTGCTCAACGAGGCGGTGCCGGCGACGCTCACCGAAGACGAACTGGTGCTCGCTTTCCCCCCAACGGCGGCATTCCACAAGCGCAAGGCGGAGGACCCCAACAATCGCGCGATGCTGATCGACACGCTGCGGCGTCTCAGCGGCCGTCGCTACCGCGTGTCCTTCGAGCTGCGCGAGGACCTGCCCTCGCCGGAGGGGGCAAACGGCAGTGCCCCGACCGAGGAGGAGGTCATGGCGCGCCTGATGGCGGAGCTCGACGCGGAGGAGCTCCCCGAGGATTGGCTAAAGCAGCAGAAAGGCGACTGATGGCCCAGCAACGACGGCAGCAACCCAACATGCAGCAGATGCTCAAGCAGGTGCAAAAGATGCAGCACGACATGGAGGCGGCCCAGGAGGAGCTGTTGCACGAGACGGTCGAGGCGTCCGCGGGCGGCGGGATGGTCACGGTCACCGTGTCCGGCGCACTCGAGCTGCGCTCGGTAAAGATCGACCCCGGCGCAGTGGACCCCGAGGACGTGGACATGCTGTGCGACCTCGTGCTGGCCGCCACCAACGAAGCGCTGCGCCGCGCGCAGGAGCTGGCGTCCAAGAAGATGGGCGCGGTAACCGGCGGCCTCGACCCCGGCGCGCTCGGCGGGCTGGGCCTGCCAGGCCTGTAGCAGTGGGCGCGCTGTCCCACCGCGAGCTCGGCGCGCGCCTGCGTGTGCCCGTCGGGGTGTGTGTGCCCGTCGGGGTGTGTGCGTCGGCCAGGGTGCGTGCGTCGGCAAGGGTGCGTGTGCCCGCCGGGGTGCGTGCGTCGGCAAGGGTGTGTGCGTCGGCCGGGGTGTGTGTGCCCGTCGGGGTGTGTGTGTCGGCCAGGGTGTGTGTGCCCGCCGGGGTGTGTGCGTCGGCCAGGGTGCGTGCGTCCCAATATTGGGTGTCCTCCGCCATCGGGGGCGCTTGAGCTCCTTCGCCCCCCCCGTCCAGCGGCTCGTTACCGAGCTGTCGAAGCTGCCCGGCGTGGGCAATCGCACGGCGCAGCGGCTCGCGTTTCACATCCTGCGCGCGTCCGAGCAGGACGCGCTCGGGCTCGCCGACGCGATTCGCGAGGTCAAGGAGAAGGTCGGACTGTGCGAGGTCTGCTTCAACCTCGCCGACGAACCCCGCTGCCGGATCTGCCAGGACGAACGTCGCGACCGCGGGTTGATCTGCGTGGTGGAGGAGCCCGGCGACGTGATCCCGATGGAGCGCACCCACGAATACCACGGCGTTTACCACGTGTTGGGGGGCGCTTTGTCTCCGATCGACGGCGTCGACCCCGAGGACCTCAAGATCGAGCAGCTCTACGCGCGTGTCGACACGCGCGACGGCCGTGCGCAGGAGTCCGCGCAGGCCGCGGCCGCGGCCGCTATAAGCGAGGGGTCGGCCCACCCCGATGCGACGCGGGTGCGCGAGGTGGTGTTGGCCACCAACCCCACCACCACCGGCGAAGCCACCGCGCTGCACATCGCCGAGGAGCTACGCCGCCGCGCACCCGAGCTGACGGTCACTCGCCTGGCATCCGGCCTGCCGGTGGGCTCCGACCTTGAGTACGCCGACGAGGTCACACTCGGCAAGGCGCTCGCCGGGCGGCAGTCTTTGTAGTTGGACACGCCGCATGCGGCGTGTCCTCCGGCAGGCGCATGCGCCTGCCGGCGACCCCGTACATGTACGGGGTCGAGCCAGGGCCGCATGCGGCCCTGGCCTCCGTCTATCTATCCTGCGCACATGCCCGAGATCGTGGTCATGAAGTTTGGCGGCAGCTCCGTCGCGGACGCTCAGCGAATCAAGCGCGCCGCTGCGCGAATCGTGGAGAAGCGGGCGGCCGGCTACGGCGTCGTGGCGGTGCTGTCGGCGCGCGGCAAGACCACCGACGAGCTGATCTCGATGGCCGAGGAGGTGTCCGCCACGCCCGACCCGCGCGAGATGGACATGCTGCTGTCCACCGGCGAGCGCATCTCCTGCGCGCTGTGCGCGATGGCGATCAACGACCTCGGCCACCGCGCGATCTCGCTGACCGGCTCCCAAGCGGGCATCGTCACCGACGAGTCGCACACCAAGGCCCGCATCCTCGACGTGCGCGCCGAGCGTGTGCGCGCCGCCCTGGAGCAGGACTCGATCGTGTTGGTCGCTGGCTTTCAGGGTGTGTCTACCGCCGACGACGTCACCACCCTCGGTCGAGGAGGCTCCGACACGACCGCGGTCGCGGTCGCCGCGGCGTTGGGCGCGCGCGAATGCGAGATCTACACCGATGTCGCGGGCGTGTTCACCGCCGACCCGCGGATCGTGCACGACGCGCGCAAGCTGTCCACCGTGTCGTTTGAGGAGATGCTCGAGATGGCCGCCTCCGGCGCGGGCGTGCTGCAGCTGCGCTCGGTGGAGTACGCGCGCAATCACAGCGTGCGCATCCACTGTCGTTCATCGTTCAACGACTGTCCCGGTACCGTGGTGGTGTCGGAAGGAGAGAGCATGGATCATCCCGAGAGACCCCTCATCACCGCCGTCACCCATTCGACATCGGACTCGATGATCACGCTGGTCGGCGTTCGCCACGAACCGGGCGTGGCCGCGCGCATCTTCGAGGCAATGGCCGAGGCCAACGTGAACGTGGACATGATCGATCAGAACGTGCCCACCTCGGCGGGCGGCAACGCGGAGATCTCCTTCACCGTGCCCCACGAGGATCTGCGGGTTGCGACCGCCGCGCTCGAGCCGATGACGGACAGCGTGTTCGCTAGCATCGCCACCCGCCTGGAGATGGGCAAGGTCTCGATCATCGGCGCCGGCATGCGCTCGCACCCGGGCGTGGCGGCGAAGGTCTTTCGCGTGCTCAATGACGAGGGCATCAATATCGAGATGATCTCCACCTCCCCGATCAAGATCTCGTGCGTGATCGCACGCTCGCAGGTCGAGCGCGCGGTGCGCGCGCTGCACAGCGCGTTCGCGCTTTTCGGCCCCGGCACGGTGAGCGTGGAGGAGCCGTTCAGAGCACGCCCCGCTTGACGCGCGCGAGCGATTCGCGACTCGGCTCTTTTGAATCAGGCGTCATCGCTTGACATTCAGACTGGCGGGGGCTAGCCTGCGGCCCCTCCGGTTAAATAAAGGAGGAAACTGGGGACAATCGCCGACGGAGGCATGACGCAGACGAAGGCGTCAGCACAAATTGTTGTTGGCCGATCGCACGCCGACGGTCGTTGTGCTGATTCTCGCTTCAACATTCAACACGAGTCAGGGAGACAAGGTTGGAGGCAACGAGCAGTCCGGTGGAGGAGAGCGTCGCCACTGCGGCGCGCTTCGATCCACCGCACACGGTTGACACCCCTCGACAGCGGGGATCCGGGCGGCGTTTTGGGGGGGCCGTGCCGATCCTCGAGACGCGCGGTCCCGCGGCGAGCCTGCTGCGCGACGCGCTCTTTCGGCGCATGCTGCTGGCGGCCGATGTGCTCGCGATCGTCGCCGCGTTCGCGCTCGCGATCGAGCTATCGGGTGGACGGCTGCACCTCGCGCAGGTCTGCCTCGCGGGCCTGCCGCTGATTGTGGTCGGCGCGAAGGTGTTCGGCTTGTACGACCGCGACGAAGCGGTCATTCGCAAGACCACGCTCGACGAGGTGCCGAAGCTGTTTCAGGTAGCCACGCTGTGCGCGCTCGTCGCGTGGCTGGCGGAGAGCCCGCTCGGCTATGGGCGGCTCACGCGCGACGACGTGCTGTTCCTGTGGCTCACGCTGGCCGCGCTTTTGATCGTCGGGCGTTGCGCCGCGCGAGCGGTCGCGTTGCGCGCCGCGCCGGTCGAGCGATGCCTGTTCATCGGCAGCTCCGCGTCTGAACAGACAATTCGCTCGAGGATGACCAACCACGGGGGAGTCAGAGCGGAGATCGTCGCGCACGTCGATCTCAACGAGATCGCGCCGTGGTTGACGGACGCGTTCTCGCACGACAAGCTCCAGGAGATCCGCGATCTGGCCAGCGGCCTCGACGTGCACCGTGCGATCCTCGCGCCAAGCAGCCTCGAAGGAGGGGAAACGCTCGACCTAGTGCGCACGCTCAAAGCGGTCGGCATCCGTGTGAGCGTCGTGCCGCGGCTGCTGCAGGTGATCGGATCCTCGGTCGAGTTCGACGACCTGCACGGGGTCACGCTGATGGGAGTGCGCCGCTTCGACCTAACACGCTCCTCCGCGCTGGTCAAGCGCGTGTTCGACTTCGTCGGCGCTTCGCTCGGCCTGCTGGCGGTCGCTCCGCTGATGACCGCGATCGCGATCGCGATCCGGCTCGACAGCAAAGGCCCCGTGTTCTTCCGTCAGATGAGGGTCGGGCGTGGCGAGCAGCATTTCGGGCTGTTCAAGTTCCGCACGATGGTGCCCGACGCCGAAGAGCTCAAGCAGTCGTTGGCCGACCTCAACGAAGCCCAGGAGGGATTGTTCAAGATCGCCGAGGATCCGCGTGTCACACGTGTCGGAAGATTCCTGCGCAAGACCGCCCTGGACGAGCTGCCGCAACTATTCAACGTGTTGCGCGGCGAGATGAGCCTCGTCGGCCCGCGCCCGCTGATCCTCGACGAGGACCAACGCATCGAGGGCTGGCATCGCCGTAGGCTGGCACTGCACCCCGGCATGACCGGCCACTGGCAGATCCTCGGCCCGGCCAGCGTGTCGCTGCGCGAGATGGTCGCGATCGACTACCTCTACGTCGCCAACTGGTCGCTATGGACGGACGTAAAGATCCTGCTGCGCACCGTTCCTTACGTGCTCTGCCGTCGCGGTCTCTGAGCGCGCACGTGAGCGCAAACGCGCCGGGCGGCGCATCTGAGAGGGCCGCGCGGGGCGGCGGTCCTCCAAGCGCAAGGTGAGCGCCCGCTCCCAGGAACCCGTCGTCTGCTCCCAGGAACCCGTCGCCGCGTCGAGCAGCCGCGGGGAGCGTTGGGCGCCGCCCGCGCGCACCGGCGTCACGCGCTCGCCGCGCGCCGCCGTCCGGCACACCGCCACTACCAGCAGCGCCGTGGCGAGCCAGATGGCTGAGATAAGAGGGATGAGCATGGGTCGCGTTCCGTTCCTGTTCGCGCGCGTCGGACCGATTCCTTGATTGCTGCGTAGCTTTGTGCTGTATCGGACGTGCGCGCACCCGACTGAATACCGCAAGTTGCGGACTAAACAGATGTCCAAGTTGTGTCCAACCGTGTGCAAGTTGTGTCCGGCGCCCCACGCCGGGCGGCCCACGCCCGGCGCCCGGCGCCGCACGCCCGGCGCTCGGCGCTGACCAACCAGGCCTACCCGTGCGCGCGCCCGCCGAACGCTCATGGGGCCGGCGCGTCAACCTTTGATGACACCCAACACCTGCGTGTACACCGCGCCCGCCTGGCCGCCGGCGAGCGACGCCGGCGCGGTGGGATCGACACCGATCGCGGTGTCGAGATATTCGCTGTTCAGGATGTTCGCGAGATGCTCCGGCGAAGCTATCCACGCGGCGACGATCGCGTTTGGCGTCGCGAGATACAGCGTGCCCCACGCGATGTTTTCGCCAATCGTGTAGCCCACCTGCGCATTGGGGATGTAGCCGGTCGCTTGCACGCGATCCAGCGGCGTTTCACCGTTGGGCGCGACATGCGCGAAATAGTCTTCGCCAACCATCTGTTCACTGTGCTGTTGGGCGGCTTGCTCCAGCTGCGCGTTGAACCGCAACGGCAGCTCGTTGTTGCGCGCGCGCTCCTGATCGACCAAACACAGAGTGGCCGTGCGGACCTGTTCGAGATTGCCAGCCTGCGGCATCAGTTCGGTGTTCTCGCAGGGCGTGGCAAGCACGCTCGCGATCGTGGACGCCGCCGCCGCGCTAACCGTCACGGTCGCGCCCGGTCCGTCGGCGCGCTTGGCGTGGGCGCGCGCTTTGCCGAGCAACGACAGCTCGGCTGCCCGCGAGCGCTTGGCTCGAGGCGCGTTGGCACGGGTGACGCAGCGCTTGTGGCGCTTGTGGCGAGAGCCACGGCTGATCTCGCACGCGCCGCGAGCACGCTTGGATCGGTGCTTGCCGGCCTGCGCGTGCGCGGCCTGCGCGCTGGGCGTTGTGGCACGGCTGATGCCTGCCTGCGCGCCGAGCGTTGTGGCACGGCTGATGCCGGCCTGCGCGCCGGCAGGCGCGCAGACGCACGCGACGGTGAGCGCGATCGTCGCGCAGATCGCGTTTGGACGGTGCATGCTCCCGCTATCGGCAGGAACCGCGGCCCGTGTTAGCGCTCAGAGGGGGGTTGGACGAGTAAGAGTGTGCCCGAGCGACGCGCGGCTTTATGCTGATTGACGATGGTGGAGCGACCCTCATGAGACACGCGGGACTGCTCGTCGCATTGGTCCTGGTGGTGGGGATCGCCGGCACGGCAGTGGCGCTGCGCAGCCGCGAAGGCAACGCTCAGTTTGTCTCCCGCCAGCAGGCGCTCGCGCCCGTGCGAGCCGCCCAGTTGGAAGCGTTGATCCTCACCACCAGCGACCCGCGTCCTGGCTACGGCGGCCCACTGGCCCGCGCGCGCGCCGCGCGTTGTGCGTCGGTCACGCGTAGCGCGCTCGGCAATCCGTGGAGCTGTGTGGTGCGCTATCCGCGCCCCCCCGATGTGCGCTACCGGGTGATCGTCCACGCGGACCGCTCGATCTACGGGTCCGGTCAGCCGATCGGGACGCAGCTGCGGGGTGTGTTGACCGTCAGGGGCTGTTGCGTGGCCGGCGGCACGTCGTGAGGGCCACGCTGAAGAGCTAGCGCAGCTCGTCGCGCAGCTTGCCCAGCGCGCGGTAGATCCTGCCCTCCACGGCGCTCTCGCCCTCGCCCAGCACGCTCGCGACGTCACGCAGCTTCAGGTCGGCGCCGAAGCGCAGCGCGAGCGCCTCACGCTCGTCGTCGCTCAGCAGCCCCAGCGCGCGTCCCAGTTCGTCGCGGCGCTCCACCGCGGCGAGCGCGGGGTCCAAGCCCTCCTGCGCCGTCCCGGCGCTAACGTGTTGTAGTGCCCGTTCTTCGTGCGTGCGCCGTCGCGCGTTATCGCGCAACAGGTTCAGCGCGATCGTGTAGAGCCAGCGCCGCTCGCTGCCGCGCCTGGGGTCGAAGCGCTGGTGGGAGCGCAACACCCGCTCGAAGGTCTCCGACAGCAGGTCCTCGGCCAGCGTGCGGTTACCGGTGTGATAGGCGAGAAACGAGAAGAGCCGTTCGGAATGCTCCTCGAACAGCCGCTCAAAAGTGTCGGTTCGCATGCGCAGCGACATTCTGGCGGGTCGCGGAGAGCCAAGCCGAGCCGAGCCGGTGCGTGTCAGTTCGTGAGCCATTGACGTCTATCGGTAGGCGCAGGCGTGGGACGTGGGAGCTGCTCGCAAAGCACACAAGGACTCCGGGGGTGTCCTCCCCGGAGTCCTTGCTCGCGCCTCATGTCTGGGGCGCTGCGATCAGTGTGCCCGGCCGCTCGCTAGGCCTGGCACAGATGGTAGGTGTGGCTTTCGGTGATGGTCTCGCCACTGCTCGTGATCGCCGTGATGGTGACCTTCGTGGCGCCCGTGGTGCAGGGTAGGTCGGTCAACTTGATGTTTGCCGATGCCTTTTTGCCCTTCAGCACCGACACGATTTTGCCGTTGACCTTGAGCGTCACCTTCTTCAGTTTCGCTTTGCGCGGAACCTTGATGTGGATCTTGATGTCACGGCTGCTGGTTGACGCTTTCTTGGTCGTGGTAGACGCCTGCACGCCACCGGCGGCGGCGGGTGCGGCGCTGACCGTGATGGTCGTGGCGGTGTAGTAGTTGTTGACCGTGTTGGTGATGTTGTTGACCGAGTTGTTTTCTTCGGTGATGGTGGTTTTGTTGAAGCTGTTTTCGTCGCAGTTGAAGTTGTTGTTGCCGTTGCCGCTTTCGTTCCCGTTTTCGTTGCCGTTTTCGTTCCCGTTGCCGTTGCCGTTTTCGGTCCCGTTGCCGCTGTTGTTGCCGGTGCCGCCGCTGCCGCCGCTGCCTTTGCTTTTGCTGCCTTTGCCGAGGGAGGCGACGAAGCTGGTGTTGCCGTTGCCGTTCCCATTCCCGTTGCCGTTCCCACTGCCGATGTTGTTGCCGTTGCCGTTGTTGGTGTCGCAGTCGCCGCCGTACTGGGCGACCGCGGCGTTGCCGTGGACCTGGCCGCTGCCCGCGCTCGCGATCACGCCGCCGGTGCCGGCGGCCATCAGGCCAATCGTCAGGCCCGCTACAGCGAAGCGACGCGCGCCTACGCCTCCGCGCCGGACGCCGGCCTGAGCGCGCGCCATGGCGGTCGTCTTGATGCGGTCCAGCTCGAGCGGGCTGGCCTCGGGACGCTCGTCGCGCAAGCGTTGTGCAACCCCCTCCAACTCATCCCTGTGTGCGTCGTGTTTGCGCGGCATATCGGTCTCCTGGCCTCCTGGGGTGGGTTTACGGCAAAGTCTTTGACCACCTATACGAACGGGCAGCCGGTTTTCCGACATCCTCAAAGGTGGGTGATCGAGAACTTTCCGGATGTCAGCGCTTCCAGGCGCAGCCGTGGTGCCGTCGCTTCCCACACGCGCGGGTCGTTTGAGCGCAGCTTGCGGGCGGCGTTTCGCAGTCCGCCCTCGCGCGGGTTCAGTTCGAGCGCACGGCGGATCGCCGCGTGCGGATCGACGCCCGCGGCGGCGCGCGCGACGGCCAGCCAGAATTGCTCTTCCCAGCTCTCCGGTTCAAGCGTGGCGGCCTGGGTCATGGCGGACACGGCGGCTTGGGCGAAACCCTGCCGCAGGTCGCACACGCCGATGATCGCGTACGCCTGCGGGCGCTTGGCCGACAGCGACAGCGACGACAGCGCCTGCTGCCTGGCGCCTGTGCAGTCTCCGCGCTCCAGCTCAGTCGCGCTGCGCTGCAGGCGCACGTAGGAGCTGGCCACGAGCAGCGGAGCGACCGCCAGCAGCAACCACCCGAGCGCGATCAGCGTGCGGTCGGCGGGCAAGCCTGAGAGGCCCACTTTGCCATCGCGGGGACGCGCGAGCGCGAGCCCCGCGAGCATGAACACGCCGAGCGTGACCGCCGGCATTTGCCAATCCCAGTCAAACGCCTGATGCACCGCCCACGCCAGGGACACGGCGAGCAGCGCCGCGTACAGTGTGCGGTCGGGGCCGCGGACGCGCGTGGTCAGGCCGGTCAGGATGCCGAGCACGACGAGCAGGATCAGTGCGAAGCCCACGATGCCGAGCTCGGCCAGGCTCTGCAGATACAGCGAGTGGGCGTCGACGACATACGTCGGCACGGTGCGATAGCGCGGGTAGTACTGCTGGTAGGTACCCGCGCCGGTGCCGCGCAGCTTCTGGGTGTCGTAGATGCGCAGGGCCGCTTCCCATAGCGGCAGTCGGCCGTCGTTGGCAGGGTCGCTGAGCCGTTCGCGGGTCTGGGACGCGTGCGCTTCATTGGTGCCATGCACGAATTTGTCGTACTCGCGCTGCACGAAACCGCCTGCGCCAACCACCAGCGCGACCACGAGCACCACCACCCCGACGCTCACGCCGGCGCCGGCGCGCACCGCCAGGCGTGGCGGGACGCGCACGAGCTCGAGCCGCGCGATCCGGCGGTCGAGCAGGAGCAGCACGGCGCGCAGCAATCCGGCGCCCACCATGCACGCGCCCACGACGAGCGCAACGTGATGACCCTGTGAGACGGCGGTTGGACTGGTTGGATGTGTGGTGGCAAGCGCCGTCGCGTCCCACGCCGAGCGCAGGGCCACGGCGATCGGCGGCGCGAGCGCGAGCAGCGCGCTGGGGAGCGTGCTGAAGCGGGTCAGCGCGCAGTAGACGAGTAGGCCGATCGCCGCGACGCCGATCGCGCCGCGCGAGAAGGTCAGCAGCAACGTCGCGGCGACACCCGGCAGGATGGCGGCGGCCAGCACCCGCACGCTCCAGTGCTCGGACCGCTCGGCGGTCAGGTGGAAGCCGAGGATCAGCACGAACGCGGCGACCATGCCCTCCGCGTTCCAGTAGGTGAGGGGGTAGTCGAGCCGTTCGTCGAAGAAGCTGCTGGCCGTCGGCCAGGTGTGCGGCAGCACGCGCGAGAGCAAGCCGATCAAACACACCGCCGCGAGGCCGGCGACCAGTGCGCGCACCAGCCAGTCGGCGCGCCGGCGCGTGTAGCGGACCGAGCCAAACAGCACGAACGCGAGCACATACAGCAGCGTCAGCGCAAAGCTGTCGAGCGTGTTGGCCGTGGCACGCGACCACAGCGCGGACGCCAGCTGGAAGGCTGCGTACAGGACGAGCGCGGTGAGCGGGATCGCCAACGTCCGGTTGAACCCCTCAAACGGTCGCGCGGCGAGCGTCGTGCGCAGCACAAGCGCCTGTGCCAACACGATCGCCACGAACCCAGGCGCGCTGGGGAAGTAGCCGCCGGCGTTGAACGACAGGTACAGGAGCGTGGCGGGCGCCAGAGCTATCAGGCACGCCCATCCAATCAATTCAAGCGGTGCCCGTCGTGCTCGCGCGCCGGCGGGCCGCGCGGGTTCTTCGTTTGACCCTGAGCTGACCTGCACCGCCTCAGCAGACACGGCCGCTAGCCTATCGTGGGCGGCGAGCGGATCTTCCTTTGTGCAGTTTGCGGGTTTTAGTACGCTCTCGAGCTTGCGCGATCACGCGAGTGGGGCATAGGATCGCCCGCGACAGTCGCGGGCGATCACTCAGGCCAAATGGGGTTACAGGCCAAATGGGGTTACGCGCCGACTTATGTGGTTGTCTTCAGCAGGCGGTAACTCTCCGGAGACGCACACTCGTTTCCTAGGGGCAGAAAGCATCAAATAGCAGGACTACTACGCGTGATTTGGAGGTTGATGGTTCACATCGCCACAGACACGAACACCAAGCCGGAGACCGTTGGGCTGATCGTTCACGGCCAGCTCGACCTACAGACGGTGGGCGCCTTCCGCGAGGGCTTGACCCGCGCAACGCGTATGAGCCACGCCGTGGAGATCCACCTTGGCAAGGTCGACTTCATCGATGGTTGCGGGCTGCGCGCATTGATGGACGCAATGGCCCGTGCGCGGCACGCGGGCTACGAGCTGTCGATCGCCGACGCGTCCTGGTGCGTGCGACATCTGATCGAGATCACCGACACGGCCGACTGTTTCCCTCCGCTCTCGCCGAGCCGACGCGCGAAGCTCGATGACGCACTGGCCCACACAAAGACGGAAGTCCTCGCCACGCCCGCGTTCGGGCGCTAAGCATTCCGACGTTCACGCTCTGAACGCAAGGAGCGACAGACGCCCTATTGACGGGGTGCGCACGTGAACGCAAACTAATCAATCCAAATGGTTGGATTGATTGTTTCATCTGCGATTGAGCCAATGAGACATCACGTTGTCGCTGAGTTGCATCAGCGCTGAGGCTAGATAAGGAGCACGTAGATGTCGGAGCGGATCAAAATGCGACCGAAGCGCCTCGCAAGTTCAGTGGGGCTGCTTGGCGCTGTTGTGCTGGCAGTCATCGGCGTCGTGGCCGCACCGGCCTTCGCACGTCCCGCGCACGGTCAAAACCAACTGATACCGCTCTACGACAACGCCAACCCGACCGACTGGACCGAAGCATGTTCGCAGGTGAGCGGTGCGGGCGGCGGCTCGTGGATCATCGCCGACGTGGCAGAAGGGCAGGGACCGGGCGCCGTCAGCGTGCCGGCTTGGGCGAAAGTCATCGACAACTGCTACAGGTACGGTCGCGCGTCGGTCATCGGCTATGTGTGGACCGACTACGGCGAGGGCGGTCAGGCCTCGATCGCTGCCATCGAGAGCCAGATCAAGGCTTGGTACTCATTCTACCCGGGCAACATCGCCGGCATCTTCTTCGACGGCGTATCAGACGACGTCCCCGGGACGACGACGAGCAACCAGGGTTTCTACCGGACACTTGCCTCCTACGTGCACACGCATGAGGGCAACAACGATGAGGTCGTGTTCAACTTTGGCGCGAACCCAGGCTCAGACTGGATGTTCGACGGCAGTAACGCCGACGACGCCGACATCGTTGTCACCTTCGAGGGCTCCTATGACACCGCTGGAGAAGACCCCTACAGCTCCTGGACGCAGGCTGCCTGGGAGCAGCACTACCCGGCCGACGACTTCGCGGCGCTCATCTACAACGCACCGGATAGCCTCCTCACGCCGCAACCAGCTTCGGCCTGCGCTTCCTTGGCGCGGCAGAACATCGGCTACGTGTATGTCGGAACGTGGTACGACCAGCTGCCGCCTTACTTCGGCACTCTCTTGACAGACTCGGCCCAGGGCAGCTGCTGAATCTTGGCCAGGAGATGTGGACGCAGCTGCTGGGGAGCAGTTCGACAGTCGCGATCAGCTCGATAGCTCAACTGGCTGATCGGCGTTCACGGGCTGAACGTGAAAAGGGCCGGGCGGTCGATTGACCTGACGGTGTCTTGAAATCAGTGTTATCAGCCTGGTCCAACGACACTAAGCGTCTGGCCGGGTCTAACCCCACACATCTGGTTGCTAGCGATGACCGCCACCCATCCACGCTTCGCCCAGAGTGGGCCAGATCATCTCCGAGCTCAGGCGGAGTCGCTGATCAAGATCCTGTCCGAGGGGGATGTGACGGCGACTCGCGCGAACACGGCGGATTTACTCGAGTTGATCGTCGACGGCTATGCGCACGTGCTGGCGCTGGATGTCGATCGCAGGAGGCTCGAGCGAGAGATCAACTGCCTGGCGCAGTCGGGCGACCCGCAGGTGGTCGTCGAGCTCCGCGAGCTCTCGGCGTTGCTGCAAAGCTTGACGTCCACAAGCGAAGAGTTGCGCCGGCTGCTGGACGCGGTACGCGCTCGCGCAGAGCGCTGCGGGTAAACCGCACGCACAGGGTGTTCGAGGCGCTCGAGGCCCGCGCCGTTGGCCTGAGACCTCAGATCAGTGAATCACGAACCGCGCAGACGGCGGCCTGCAGGCGGTTCCCCACCTGCAACTTCAGCAAGATGTTGGAGATGTGATTCTTGACCGTGTAGGGGCTGATGAACAGCTCTTGCGCGATCGCGGCGTTGTCCTTACCGTCGACCACCAGGCGCAGGACCTCCTTCTCGCGGACCGACAGGCTCTCGATCGTCGGGCGCCTATCGGTTTGCTCATGGCGGCGCAACTGTGCCAGCAGCGTCTTTGCCATTCTCGGTGACACCATCGACTCGCCGATGGCGGCTGCCCGCACGCCGGCGACGATGTCCTCGACCGAGGCGTCCTTGAGCAGGTAGCCGCACGCGCCGGCTAGCACCGCCTCGGTCACGTCGGCCTCGTCGGCGGAGATGGTCAGGACTAGCACCTGTGTCTTGGGCGCGATCGTCGCTATCCGGCGGATCGCCTCGTGACCGGACATGCGTGGGAGGTTGAGATCCATGATCGCCACGTCCGGCGCTTGGCGCTCGATCAGCTCCAGGCCCGACTCCGCGCTCGAAGCTTCGCCGACGACCAGGATCTCCTCCTGTTGGAGCAGTCCACGCAGCCCGGATCGGAACAGCACGTGATCGTCGATCACTATCACTTTGATCGGCGTGGGCATTGCGTGGAGAGTCTAGAGCGAGGGTCAGTCAGCCTTCGCTCGCGTTCATGCACTGAACGTCAGTATGAGTCGGAGGGGCCATTGACCTGAGAGGCCTTCGGGCCTCTAATTTAGCTCTAACCAATCAGGCTAGGTATATGGATTCGGACCCTTGGGAGGCGGGGGAACCTGGAGCGCTCGGATCCGGCGGAGTCCATGGAAGGAGTAAGCCACCGTGTGCGGGATCATCGGATATGTCGGCCGTAGGCCGTGTGAGGAGATCCTGTTGCGGGGTCTGGAGCGCTTGGAGTATCGCGGCTATGACTCCGCGGGCTTGGCCGTTCAGTGCGACGGTTATATCGAGTCGGTTCGCGCCGTCGGGAACCTGGCCTCGCTGAGGCAGACGCTGGCGACGCGCACGCTGCGCCGCGCGGACATCGCAAGCGGCGGCACGGCGACCGCTGTGGCCGAGCCGACCACCGGCATCGGTCACACCAGATGGGCGACGCATGGAGGGGTCACGTGGGAGAACGCACATCCCCACACCGACACCGAGGGACGCATACACATAGTGCTCAATGGGATCGTCGAGAATCACCTCGCGCTGCGCGCCGAGCTGACCCAGCTCGGCGCCGAGTTCAGCTCCGAGACCGACGCCGAGGTCCTCGCCCATCTACTGGCCCAGCTCTATAGGGGCGATCTGCTTGTGGCCGTGCGAGGAGCCCTGGAGCGGTTGCGCGGCCATTTTGCCTTTGTTGCGATGAGCGCCGATCATCCCGACCTGCTGGTCGGCACGCGGCGGGAGTGTCCGCTGGTGGTCGGGGTGGGCGAGCACGAGCACTTCGTGGCCTCGGCGATTCCCGCGTTTCTGGCCGACACTCGACGTGTGCATGTGCTGAGGGAAGGGGAGATCGCGGTGCTCGAGCCGCACCGAGCTCGATTCTTCGACGCGTCGGGCGTGAGCCTGCCGGTGTCCCCCGTCAGCGTTGACTGGGACGACGACGTGGTCGAGAAGGGTGGCTTTGAGACGTTCATGCTCAAGGAGATCCACGAGCAGAGCTCAGCCGTGGCGGACACTTTGGAGGGCTGGCTCGATCGCGGTCTCACCGCGCCGGACATCGGGATCGACGAGCGGCGTTTGCGCGGGATCCGCCGTGTGGTGATCCTTGGCTGCGGAACCTCCTATCACGCGGGGCTCGCCGGTCGCATAGCGCTCGAGCGCTGGGCTCGTGTTCCGGTCGAGGTCGATCTGGCCTCGGAGTTTCGCTACCGCGCTCCTCTGTTGGAAGAGGGCTCGCTGGTCATCGGTATCACGCAGTCGGGGGAGACCGCCGACACGCTTGCGGCGATGCGCCTCGCGCGCGCTCGTGGCGCGACCGTCCTGGCTCTGACGAATGTGCCCGGCAGCCAGGCCACGCAAGAGGCTGACGGTGTGCTGCTGACACGCGCGGGTATCGAGATCGGGGTTGCGGCGACCAAGACGTTCGTCGCGCAGGTAGCGTTGCTGTATGGGTTCGCGCTGCGCATGGCGCGCCTGCGAGACACACTCTCCGACGCTCAGCTGGAGGGGCTGTACGGCGAGTTTGCGTTGCTGCCTGGAAGGATCGACGAAGTGCTGGCCTCGGTGCAGCGCCCCGTGCGGTTGTTGGCCGAGCGGCTCGCTGGCTGTGAGTTCTTCCTGTTCTTGGGACGGCTGTCCGGGTTGCCGGTCGCGCTCGAGGGGGCGCTGAAGCTCAAGGAGATCTCCTACATCCCGACCGACGCGTATGCCGCCGGCGAGATGAAGCACGGCCCAATCGCCCTGCTGGGTGCGCAGACGCCGGTGGTGTGCGTGGCTACCGATCTGAGCGTCTTGGACAAGATGCTGTCGAACGTGTCGGAGGTCAGAGCGCGTGGTGCGCGCGTGCTCGCGATCGCTACCGAGGGCAGCAAGGAGGTCGCCGAGCACGCCGAGCAGGTTGTGTATATCCCCAAGACCGACGTGCTCCTGCAGAGCATCCTGGCGGTCGTTCCGCTGCAGCTGCTGGCCTACTACATCGCCAGAGAGCGCGCGCTGAATGTGGATCAGCCACGCAACCTGGCCAAGACGGTGACCGTGGAGTAGGCGCACACGCGGGCTGGGCGCGCAGCGGCTGCACTCACAGCTCTGTCGTGACCAATTCGTGTCTTGGCTTGACAGCCCGGCTGTATTCATGCGAGGATCCTGCCTCTTCATATGTCCACAGACTTGGACAGGAGCTGCGCGCTTGAGAGGACACGCGTCCTCCCGATTATCGAAATCGCGTTCAGGCCAAGTCACCTAGGAGAGCGCCTGATTCAAAGGAAAGGAATCCTGTGCAGGAACCGGTCGGTCCCAGCGCAACTACTAGCACGGAGGCAGCTCGGACGTTCTCGTACGGCGCCGATGCGAACTACGCGCCCGACGAGGCTCAGGCGCTGGCTCATTTGAACGGGTGCACGACCGTGTGGGACGCAGTCGGTCCGTTGACGCCGCTCGTGCTGACCGAGACAGAGCGCAGGTTCAGGTTTCGCGGCTTGCCGCAAGCGGTTGGCGCTGCCCGGCGGGCGCTGCGAGAGTGGGAGACTCATTTCGATCCCGTCCTTTTCTACGACCTCTCGCTGTGCGTGAGTGAGCTGGTCACCAAAAGCGTTCAGCGTGCCGAGTCGCCGAGAGGCGATGAGATTGAGCTGGCCGTGTCGCGCGATGACAAGCTGGTGCGCGCTGAGGTGATGGAGCGCCACCGCGATGTGGCGGTGGCCCATCTACCGAGGATGGATTGCGACGATTGGGGCATGTTCATCGTCGATCGAGTCGCCGATCGATGGGGCGTCGATCGCAGCGGGGGGACGCTGCTGTGGTGTGAGATCGACCTCGTCGGTGACGCTCGCTCGCGCGATCAACAGGTGTCTAGCCCGAATATCCGCTAGGACCTACCGGTATAGGCGCTCAAAGACCTTCTAAGCATCCTCGCCGGTCAACCGAAGTGCCGCGTCGCGGTCGGGCACCCGTAGCTTCTTCAATGCCTCGGAGACGTGTCGTCGCACCGTGACTGGCGAGATTCCGAGTCGCTCAGCTATCTGCTTGGTGCTCAGATCGCCGCGCAGCAGCTCGAGCACCTCCGACTCTCGCTCGGACAATGTGACCAGGCTGCCGTCGGCGTCGGCTATACGACGCTCTCTGCCGTGTCTGCGAAACTCGGTTATGAGCCGCGCCGTGAGCACTCGCGGCAGCGGCGCCTCGCCTTTAAGCACCGCGCTGAGGGCGTAGGGCAGGCGCTGTGGGTCAGTATCCTTGAGCAGATAGCCACAGGCGCCCGCGCGCAGCGCGTCGAACAGGTCGTCGTTCGTGTCGGAGACGCTGAGCATCACGATCGGCATGCCGGGCAGCGCCTCCGCTAGCTCGGCCGCCGCGACGATTCCGCCCCCGGGCATGTAGACGTCGAGCAGGCACAGGTCGGGGCGGTGCTCGAGCGCCGCCTCGACAGCGCTACGGGCGTCAACCGCTTCAGCGACGACTTGGAAGTCGCCGTCCTCCAGCGCCATACGAACACCGAGACGCGCAGTGGCGTGGTCATCGGCGAGCACGATGCGAAGGGGCTCCGCTATGGCAGCCCGACCTCCACGACGGTGCCCGCTCCGGGCGTGGAAGCGATCCTCAGGGTGCCGCCGAGCAGACCGGCTCGTTCCTGCATGCTGGTCAAGCCGAGCCCGCTGCCGGTGCTGATCGCGGCCTGCACATCGAATCCGCAGCCATCGTCAGCGATCCGCAGCGTTTGGCCGTGGGAGTTGCCGTTCAGGCTCACGAGGATCCGTTGGGCCGAGCCGTGGCGGACGGCGTTGATCAGCCCCTCGTGCAGGATGCGTAGCAGTGCGTTGCGAGATTCGGCGCCGACAACCACGCCTTGCTCCAGGTCAAGCTCGACGTCGACCCCAAAGCGTGAGCGGAACGAGTCAACCGTGCGCACGACCAGCAGGTCCAGTGGTACGTCTTCGGGAGCGGTGAGCACGGCGATCGTCGTTCGCGAGTCGTGTAGCGCGCGCTCGGCGGCGGACCGTAGGTGCGCGGCTGTGGCAGCGTCCTCGCCCGTGTGGCTCAGGCGCTGGGAGTGGCTAGCGATGAAGGCGAGCTCTTGGGCCAGTCCGTCGTGCATGTCGCGCGCCATCCGCCTGCGCTCGTCGACCGCCACCTGCCGGGCGAGCTCGCGCTGCAGCGTGCGGAACTCGAGCACGCATCCGTATAGGACGAGCAGAAATGCCCCCAGCTTCAGCATGTCGCCCGCATACAGCCGATCGCTTCCCAATGAGGGTTCGAGCAGGTAGTCGAAGTAGGCGATCCCGAGCACCGTCGCGCCGGCCGCGAGCGATCGCTCCAGGCCGTCGCCGGTGCGCGCGGAGCTTCTGACGAGGCCGATGGCGGCGCTTCCCGCGAGCAGTACGACGATCACCTGCAAGTAGTTCGGCAGTCGATCGGCGCCGATCAGCGTCGGCGCCGCCGCGAGCAACAGGTTGGTCGCGCTAAGTATCCCCAGCGAAAGCGCGATCAGCAGATCTCGTTGATGGCGCGCGGAGCGGCGGCGCTCGAGGAACACAAAGGCGGCCAACGCGCTGATCAGGCTCGCAACAGTCTCGACGATCGCGTCCCCGGTGCGACTCTTCAATGTGAGCGGGAAGACGCGCGAGGCGACCGTGACCGCCACCGCGAGAAGCAGCACCAGCACGAGTTGGCGCTGAACCCCAACGGCAGCCCAGCTCTGCTGTAGAGGGGTTCTCTTGGAGTCCTCCCTCACGAGCCTTTGTGGGAGCGCCGCCAACGCGCTATCGACTGGATAGGTCATGGGCTTGCTGGCTTTTCCTTGCCGATGAAGCGCTCATGCGAATGTGAAGCATAACCGGCATTTGGAGATTTGCGTTCAACGGCTGAACGCAAGATGAGGCGCGTGGGCCATTGGGCGTTGGGCCGTGACCGGGGACACTGAAGACGCCGAACGACACGTTTGCCGGCCTGGGATGTGCGGGTGGGCTTCCCTGGGACAGCTCCAGGGTGCGCGACGGTTGGAACTCGACAAGGACGACGGGGATTTGGAAAACGGGCGGAATCGGATGACCACACCACGCGCAGCTCTACATGTAGCCTCCGAATCAGAGGGAGGCACGAGCGGCGAGGCTCTCAGCCTTGCCCACGATCAGGATCCTCTACGGCGCCTGGAGGCCGAACTGCAGCGGCCGGGCGCTGAGCGCCCCGACGTCGAGCGCCTGCACGAGCAGGCGCGGAGCTTGCTCGAGGAGGCGTGGAGCCTTGTAACCGAGTGCTTGGTTATGCGTGACGGCCTGCTGGACGCGTGTCGCGAGATCGAACATACGATGGGCGCGGTGCACCGCCGGCTCGCGGCATTGCCGGCGGCGGCCCAACCCAACGCTCAAGAGCCCCCGGCGGCTGGTGCGCTAGCTGCCGTAAACGGCTCCGATGGCACTGTAGACCGCTGATGTCGACACCCCAAGCGGTCATGGGGGTGGATACCGCGAGCGGCGTCGCGGCACCGCCGGCGCAGCCGGCGTCCGAGACGCTCGCGCCGGCCAGCCTGCGCGTCGTCTCACGCGTGCGCGCCGCCGCAGGACGCCGGCCGCGCATCCTGATGACGACTGAGGGAACTTATCCCTACGCGGTCGGAGGAGTCAGCTCGTGGTGCGATCTGGTGATCGGTGGCCTGCCCGAGTTCGACTGGCAGATCCTGCCGATCATGGCAGGCGATCGCCGGCTGAGCGCGATCTTCGAGTTGCCTCCCCACGCAAAGTTGGCGGGCCAGATCGAACTTTGGTCAGAGCGGCTCCCCAAACGTCGCTTGGTCGCTCGCCCCGAACGCAGCGCTCAGGAGTGCCTGCCTGCAAACCTAATGCGGGCGCTGATCAGCTGGGAGGGAAGTTACGAGGATCTGCTCGACGCGCTGCTGTGGTGCAGGCGCAGGCCCGATACTGTGCGCAAGGCCTTTCGCCGGGCGCGCGCCTGGGAGATATTCATCGGCGCGTTGGAGGAGGTGCTGGCCGAACATCATCCGGACGCCGGGGTGGCCCCTCGGTTGGACGCAGTGGAGGCGGCGAGGCTCTATCAGACGATCTATTGGATCGCGCGCGCCGCCGGGATCCCCACGCCCCAGACCGACCTGCTGCATGTCACCGCGGCTGGTTGGGCCGTGATACCTGCGCTGGTGCACAAGCAGTTGCATGGCACCGACATGTTGTTGACCGAGCACGGCGTGTATGTGCGCGAGGCCTATCTGGCCGCCGCGCGCAGCCCCTCTTCCCAGGGGGAGCGGTTCCTGTCGAGCCGCCTGGCGCGGGGTTTGAGCCGCACGGCATACGCGGCGGCGGACTATGTGGCGCCCGTCACCGAGGCCAACGCCACATGGGAGCGGGGATTGGGCGTGGATCCGGAGAAGATCCGCGTGATCCAGAATGGGATCGAGGCGCCCGCGACCTATACCGATCCGCCCGGCAACTTGAAGGTGGTGTCGGTGGGACGGATCGATCCTCTGAAGGACGTGCAAACGATGCTGCGAGTCGCGGTCGAGGTGGGCCGCCGGGTGCCCGAGGCACGCTTTGAGTACTGGGGGCCGCCCACCAAGGGCCAGGAGACCTATGCCGCGGCGTGCGAGGAGCTCGCACGCCGGCTTGGCGCCGAGAAGCACTTCAGCTTCATGGGCAGTACGAAAGACCCGCACGGCGTCGTGCGCGACGCCGACGTGGTGCTGATGACAAGCATCTCCGAGGGGCTGCCGATGTCGATTCTGGAGGCGATGGCCCAGGCACGTCCTGTGGTGGCCACGGCTGTTGGCGGGGTGCCGGAGGTGCTGCGCGGGTGCGGCATCGTGCCGCCGCCAGGCGATGTGCACGCCCTCGCCACAGGGGTAGTGACGCTGCTGCGCAACCCGCAGCTAGCAGCGCGTCTGGGGCAGCGTGGCTTTGAGCGCGTGCACCGCTTCTACACGCGCACGGCGTGCCTGGACGGGTATCGCGAGCTGCTCGGCGAGCTCACGAGCGCGGCGATGGACACGTGAGGCGGGCGATGCGCGGCAGACTGTGCACATCGACGACTGTACGGGCATAGCCCATGGAGCATGAGCGATCCAAATATGCGACGGGCGTGATCGAGGCGCGGCTCGGGCGCGGCGCGCAGGACGTGCTGGAGGCCGCGGTCGTGCTGGAGGCGTGGGGTGGGATGCGTGCCAACGCTGCTCTGAGCTTGGGCTCGAGGGTCGTTCCCCCGAAACCACCTCGCTGGACCCCGGGACGATTCACGACCGAGGAGTCCGGTCGCCGCGACAGCGTGCTGACCGAGGCGATCGCATTGATCCTGGCGATCCTGGCTGTCGCGTCGTGGGCGGGGCCGTTGAGCCGGCAGGTCGGCACGTCGGTGCTCGAGCAGGCGATCGTGATCGCCCTGCCGCTGACTTTGGCGCTGCAGTGGGCGGTGCGCAGCCGCTATCTCAGTCGTCGCTCGGGTCTGGCGTGCCTGGCCCACGACCGAGTTGTGGTAAGTGCGCTGGGGCTGGTCTTTGTGGAGGCGCCGTTGATGTTGCTGCACGCCTACGGTCCACTGGCGGGCATGTTCGTAGCGATCTGGGTCGGTGGGACCGTGCTGGCGCGACGGGGCTGGGCACTGGCATATGGGGCGCTGCTTGTGGGCGCCGTGATTGGCCTACAGGCCGGCGTTTCGGCCTATCCGCTGCTGGAGTGCCTGACGGCAGTGATCCTGATCGGCGCGGTGCTCGCCGTGGCGACCGGCGGTGGGCGCTCGGACGAACCCGCGGGCCGTGTGGGACGGGCGCTGTGGGCAGGAGCGATCGGCCTCGCGCTGGGCGGACTGCTCGTCGGCGACTCCAGCCTTGGCTGGGGGGTGCACGGCGCGTTTCCGGCGCTCGCGCTGCTGCCCTCGGTGCTCGGCAGCTTCTGGGGCGGCTACTACCTATGGAAGTTCTATGACGCGGTTCCACGTGGACTGCAGGGTGTCGGGCTCGAGCGCGCAAACGAGCGCGACCTACGTGGCTCGGCGATGGGGATCTTGCTAGGGGCGCTGGCGCGTCTGCTCGGTACGACAGTGGCGCTCTCAGCCGCGGTGATCGCGATTGGGCAGTGGACGTCAGGCACCAACAGGTTGAGTCTGTTCGTTGGCTTTGGCTGTGTCGCACTCGTGACGATGCTCGTCAATCTGCTGGAGTCGCTGGCGTTCGCGCGCTGGGCTTTCTTTGCGGCTCTGGTGAGCGTCGCCACCGAGCTGGTGTTGAGCAAGCTGGTGCTGGATCGCACGGCGGTGCCCGGCACGGCGCTGATCTCCGGGGCGATCGTGGGCATCGTTGTGGCGCTGCCGCCATTGCTGAGGGTGCTGCTGCGACCCGGTCGTGTGCTCGCGACGAGCCTGTGGATCCAATGAGCGCCCGCTAAGCTCGCAGCTTGGAAGGTTCTCGATGAGCGCGTTTCGCTACAAGCATCTCGACGGAGTCCGCGTGTTTGCTCTCGTGGCGCTGGCGATGACTATTCTCGTGGGCTGCGGCGAAAGCGGCTCGAGTGGCTCGACGGTGGCTTCAACGCCGGCAACGACCCACAGCGGTGCCTCGGCCGTTGGCTCTACAAGCGTCCCCGCTGGGCGCTCCACTACGCCGAGCACCGCCTCGACTGCGCGGCCAGCACGGGTCCACTCAAAAGCCTCGAAAGCCGCGGCGTCCGGCCCGAGCGTTCACGTGTCCGTGCCGGTGAGCACGCGCGTGCTGCGTCAGTTCGCGGGATCCGGCAATACGCGATTGGGGACGATCTCCGTGAGCTCGCCAGAGCTACTGGTGTGGAGCGCGCAGCGTCCGGCGATCCAGATCTTTACGGCGACTGGGTTCATCCTGGTGAACAGCAAAGCGACCAGTGGCAGGATCCAGCTGTCGCGTGGGACCTATCGCGGTATGCGCGTGGCTACGCACGCGAGCTGGTCGATCCAACTGCGCGCGCGACCCTGATAAATCAAGTGCACATCAGGGTTTACCACGGTGTTTGAGGCAGGATTGACCGGGTAGTTCAAGACGCGCGTAGTTCATGCGTCCAAGAATCGTGTGAACACGACGCGTTAGTCGTGGGGTGAGCCGAGTCCTTGAGGGCTGCAACCAGAACTTCAGTGGTCGCAGCAGTCTCGCTCACGCAAACAGGCTCGACACAACCACGCTAGTTGTCGAGTTGAACGGAGGTTTCTGATGCTCGCACGTTCATTTAGAACCGCGAAGCATGCTGTCGTCCCGATGGCGCTGCTCGCGGCATTTGCTCTTCTTGCTATTTGCGCCGGCGCGGCCGCTGCACGGCCCGCACGCCGAGCGACTCCCAAGGTTGTCGCGCAGCACGCTCAGCTGGCCACTACGAAGTCAACCAAAAAAACCGGCTCCAAAAAAACCGGCTCCAAAGACACCAAAGGCTCCAAAAGCGCCAAAGGCACAACCGGAGGTTCGACCGGTGGCTCTGGCGGTTCGACGGGTGGCTCGGGTGGTTCGACCGGTGGCTCTGGCAGCTCGACCGGTGGCTCGGGTGGTTCGACCGGTGAAGGTTCGACTGGTGGCTCTGGCGGTTCGACGGGTGGCTCTGGCGGTTCGACCGGTGGCTCGGGTGGTTCGACCGGTGGCTCTGGCGGTTCGACGGGTGGCTCTGGCGGTTCGACCGGTGGCTCGGGTGGTTCGACCGGTGGCTCTGGCGGTTCGACGGGTGGCTCTGGCAGCTCGACCGGTGAAGGTTCGACTGGTGGCTCGGGTGGTTCGACCGGTGGCTCGGGTGGTTCGACCGGTGGCTCCGGCGGCTCTACCGGCAGCCGTTGGGTTCCCCAGCAGCACCTGACCTGGTATTGGCAGATACAGGGGACCGTCAACAACAACGAGTCGGTGGAAGCGTATGACATCGATGGTTATGAAAACACGGCGGCTGAGGTCTCGACATTGCATGCTCAAGGCAAGCACGTCATTTGCTACATCGATGTTGGGACCTGGGAGGAATGGCGTCCGGACGCGGACGAATTCCCGGCCTCGGTGATTGGCAAGTCGAATGGTTGGCCGGGCGAGAAGTACTTGGACGTCGCCGACACCAGCGTGCTTGAGCCGATCATGACCAAGCGCCTTGAAATGTGCAAGGAAAAGGGCTTCGACGCCGTCGAGCCAGACAACATGGACACCTACGAAGAAGGTTCGAAGACTGGCTTCGATATCACAGCCGCCGAGCAGTTGACTTACGATGAGTGGGTCGCGACAGAGGTCCACTCGCTAGGTATGGCGGTGTTGCAGAAGAACGACGGCGAACAGACCGCTCAGCTGGAGCCCTACTTCGACGGGGCGCTAACAGAGCAGTGCAACCAGTACGACGAATGCAGCAACTTCGATGCGTATCTGGCCGCCGACAAGCCGGTGCTCAATGCGGAGTACGAACTATCCACGAGCGCCTTCTGTGCGGCTGACAACGCGGCCGGGATCATGGGGGTGCACTACGACCTCGAACTTGACGGCAAGACGTTTGAACCCTGCTGGTAGCGAAGGCGCGGCAGGAGCGGCACGACACGATAGGGGCGCGTCTTCGGACGCGCCCCTATCGCCGTCACGAGGATGTGCCATCCTTGGGGCATGCGCGCTCGCTCCCCTCGGGTTGTCGTGGGGCTTGTCGTAGGCTTGGTGGCTGTTGCCGCGTGTCTTGTGCTGGGCGCTGTGGCGGGCGCTCAATCTGGGCCGCGGTTGACGATCGTTCCTCGGTCTGCCGCTGTCGGCGAACCGGTTACGGTGAGTGGGCACGGTTTTCGCCCGCGGCTAGATGGGGTCGTCGTGTTCGGCTCACGGCGTGTGGCCTCCTTCCGGGCCGGCGCAAAAGGGACCTTCCTCGTGAGATTCGTCGTGCCGCCGGGCCGCAGCCGCCACTTGCGCGTAATCGCCAAGCAGACCGCGCGCGATCGACGTGGCTTGATTCGTGGATTGAGTCAGGCGGCGGCCGGCTTCCAGGTTGTGGAGCTCGACACTGAAGGTAGTGCGAACGTGCCCCTCTCTGAGCCCGCGCTTCCCGGACCCATCCTCCTGTTGCCTGTCGCCATTGCCTCCCCTGTGAGCTCGCCGCCGGCCTCGGGCGGTTCGACGGGCGGCTCGGGTGGTTCGACCGGCAGTTCGGGCGGTTCGACCGAAGGTTCCGGGGGTTCGACTGGTGGCTCTGGCGGTTCGACTGGTGGGTCGGAAGGTTCGAGTGGCTCGGGTGGTTCTACTGGTGGCTCTGGCGGTTCGACCGGCGGATCGGGAGGTTCGAGCGGTTCCGGGGGTTCGAGTGGTGGCACGGAAGGCTCCAAAGGCACCAAAGGCACCAAAGGGATGGAAGGTCCTAAAGGCACCGAAGTGCCTAAAGGCACCGAAAGCCCTAAAAGCACCGAAGGGACAGCCAGCTGGTGGATACCACCGCAACACTTGACCTGGTATTGGCAGATACAGGGGACCGTCAACAACAACGAGTCGGTGGAAGCGTATGACATCGACGGCTTCGAAAACACGGCGGCTGAGGTCTCGACATTGCATGCTCAAGGCAAGCACGTCATTTGCTATATCGACGTGGGAACCGCTGAGAACTATCGTCCGGATTACAGCGAGTTTCCCGCGTCGGTGTTGGGGAGCTCAAATGGTTGGCCGGGCGAGAACTGGCTGGACATCCGCCAACTGTCGATCCTCGAGCCGATCATGACGGCGCGCTTTGAGATGTGCAAGGAAAAGGGCTTCGACGCGGTCGAGCCGGACAACATGGACGGCTATTCAAACGACACCGGGTTCCCGCTCACCGCGGCTGAGCAGCTGACCTACGACGAGTGGGTCGCGACCGAGGTCCATTCGCTGGGGATGGCCGTGCTGCAGAAGAACGACGGCGAACAGACCACTGAACTGGCCCCTCACTTTGACGGGGCGCTCACCGAGGAATGCAACGTCTACCACGAATGCAACAGCTTTGACCCGTATCTGACCGCTGGAAAGCCGGTGCTCAATGCGGAGTATGGGCTGTCCACGAGCGAATTCTGCGCGGCTGACAACGCGGCCGGGATCATGGGCGCGCGCTTTAGCCTCGAACTCGACGGGACGACGTTCGAACCCTGCTGGTAGCCCGCGTCGCGGGGCTTGCGTTCAAGGCCTGAACGCAAGATGGGGCACCCGGACCATTGGGTATCGGGGCCGAAGCGAAGACACTCAGTTCTACAGCACTGAGTCTGTCCGGCTCGGCATCAAGCTCCGCTGAGGCGTTGGATTGCTTGACCGGTTGATGGGATCGGTGGAACAGAGTTTCAATCACTAAGACGGGCGCGGGATTTGCATGGAGGCAAGCAAGCTAGAAGAGGCAGGACGCCAACCGCCGGACGTACAAGCGTCGGCGGTTGATGCGCGTCGCCGGCAAGCGGTCCGCGATGCGGTTGAGCAGCGGACCTCGCCGCCCTCGACTTCGCCGCCGGTTGACGCTCAGCGGCGCCGCGCTGCGCTCGCTCGGCTCTTGCGCATGGGGGTCTCCGACGGAACGAAATCATCCTCCAGCGACATGGCGGCGATGAGCGAGCTCGAGACAGAGCTGGCGCTCCTGCGCGAGGAAAACGCACGGCTGAAGGTTGAGCGTCATCGTCCGGCTGACACGGGACACGTGATCGAGCGCATGCGTTCGATCAGGCAAGAGATTCCTACCGACCAGCTGGACGGAGTGTCTCAGCAGGCCGTTGATGCCCCACGGGCGATCGCGGAGTGCCTTGCGGTGCGCGAGAGCTTGATGGAGGCCTGCCAAGAGGTTCAGCAGGCGATGCGGGGAATACGCGGCCGGCTGGAGGCGCTCACGGGTGACATCCAGGGCGCAGCGGGCGGTCAACCGAAGCCAGAGCGGCTTGCGGTGCCTACCGTCGAGGCGATGGACACGGAAACGGACGGTTTGGACAAGGACTCGTCCGAGCTTGCCCAGAGCGTGGCCTGAGCGATGAGCATAAGTATCGATCTACAACCAGACGTGCATGCCCAGGGAAAGAGGTTTGAGGTGTTGAGAAAACCGACGGTAAGGCTGTTTGCGATTTTGATGTCCATCGTTGTGGTTGGCGCGGCATCTGTGTCGATCACTTCGGCCTCGGCGGGCGCTGCTCAGCGCATCGACATGAAGGTGCTGGTGCTCGGAACCTCCACGACGGAGCCGGACTTCCTATCCTGGCAGGCGGCACTGCAACGCGAAGGCGTCCCGTTTGAAGCGATCGTCACGTCGCCCAGCCACGCCCCGATCACGGCCGCGACGCTCTCGGACACGCTGTCAAACGGGACCCAGGAGGCCAAGTACCAGGCGGTCATCGTGTCGGTCGCAGACCTGCCGGAATGTACATCTAGTTGTGTCTCGACACTCTCGCAGACCGAATGGACGGCGCTTGAAGAGTACGAGCAGACGTTCAACGTGCGTCAGATTACCGGCGACGTTTTCCCCTCCTCGACCTACGGTCTGAACGCCCCGACCGTATCCGGAGAATTTACGCAAGGCACCGAAGGCACACTTAGCACAGAAGGCAAGAGTGTCTTCCCCTATCTGAACGGCCCAGTGACGATGGATACCGGCACATACGGCTACGAGGCGACGCCGCTCACCACGCAGGTCACCGGAGCGAGCTTCAAGACGCTCGTCACTGGCCCAAGCAGCTCCGCGCTCGTGGGCATCTACACCCATCCTGATGGCGCCCAGGAAATGGTTGAGACCTTCGACCAGAACGCCAACCAGCTGCAGGCCGAGCTCCTGCGTCAAGGTGCGCTTAACTGGGTTACGCGTGGTACGTACTTTGGCAGCCAGCGCAACTACGTCGAGATGGACATCGACGATACCTTCACACCCGATGACGCTTGGAACACCGCCACGCACGAGATCAACTACGACAATGCCGATTCGCTGCGTATCCAGCCGGTGGATGTCGAATACGCCGCCAAGTGGTCGAAGGAACATAACTTTCGCATGGAGCATCTATTCAACGGCGGTGGCAGCGTGGAATACCAGGAAGATCATGGTGGAGTGGACCCCGTACTGGCAAAGTTTCAAGCGGAAGACCCCGAAACGAAAAAGCCCTACGCGGACTCGTTCGGGTGGCTCAGCCACACCTATGACACGCCGTACATGGACGTCGGGTGCGCGACGCAGAAGTACATCGAAGCCCAGCTAAACGAGAACACCAGCTGGGCTGCCGCGGCGCCCGGTAAGACCTCGGGGACCGGCGGCCTCGGCTTGACCGAGACAACCGAACTGGCTGACGCGCTGGGGACTGAGAACCCGCATGTCTTCGTCCCAGGCAATCATTCCGGGTTCGCGGATCTCGTGCCGGGGAATCCCGCGACTGTTGACGCGCCTGAATTCGACGCGGACGAAAAGACCGAAGAAGGCAAGGGGACGCTGGCCGCGGGCTCCTACGAGTACGCGATCACCGACCAGTTCACCGAAGGCGGCGGTCAGTCGGCTGCCGACGTGACGGCGTCGCTGGCGGTGTCGTCCGATAGCGCAGTGACGCTGGAATGGGAGTCGATCTGCCACGCGGCGCAATACCTGATCTACCGCGAGGTCGCCGGGAGCAACAAATGGTTCCTGATCGGTACGGTCAAAACGCCGTTCTCCGCCACGTTGCCCGACAACAGCGTCGGGGAAGCCGAATCGTCAACCAACGTCAAAGGTGGCGGTGAGCTGGAGCAGACCTTCACCGACGCCGGCGCCGCCGGCACCGAAGAGCCGGGATGGACGCCGCCTGTGACCGAGAACGCGATCGAGGCTCCGTGGGAGCAGAACCCTTACTTCATCCCTGCGCTCGAGGGGGTCGGGATCACGGCGGTCGGCGCAGATGCCTCCAAGTCCTACCCCGACCCGCCCGAAACGCAGTTTGGCATCGGGACCGGCTACACGGGCCTCGAATTCGCGGCTGGGGAAACGTTCGTCGACGGGACCGCGCAGGTCGTGCCGCGCCACCCGATCAACATCTACTACAACGCATCGACCGAGGCGCAGGAGGTCGACGAGTGGAACACCCTGTTTGAGCCGCCCTCGATGGGAGGTCAGTGCGAAGCGACCTCGACTACGACGTGCGAGACGGCGCCGGCCACGTTCGCCGAAATCATCAAAAGCGTTGTCTCGGGCATGTTCCAGAACATGATGGGCAACGACCCGCGGCCCAGCTACGTGCACCAGACCAACATCATGGGCCAACCGCCGGCCGGAGAACCGACGAACACCACGCCGCTGCCGGACACGCCAGAAAAAACCGGCGACGGGCTGCTCTACTCGGTGCTCAATCCGCTGCTGGCCGAGTACAGCAAGTATTACGCCTCCACTGCGCCCTACGAACAGCTGACGCTGGGCGCTATCGCCAACGTTCTGGCCGAGCAGGCTGCCTGGAAAAAGGCGCTCAGCGCCGGTCAGGTGAGCGGCTACATCGAAGGCAGCCAGGTCACGCTTCAGAACAGCGGCGCGAGCGCCGTCAACGCCCCGCTCACCGGTGTCACCGGCGTCGGCTCTTCCTACGGCGGGATTCAGTCGGGGTGGACCAGTGTGCCGACTGCGACAACCACCTACACCGCGCCGACGAGCTGGCCGACTGCGCCCGCACAAGTGCAGCAGGAACCACAGGGCAGCTGGGTTGGCAAGCTCGGCTCCGCCGGGTATCTGCTGGCCAACTGGGACGGCACCCAGGATCTTTCCGACCTCCCGACAGGTGTGAGCGCCAAGCTCTTGCAGGGCAGTCGCTACGAGTGGGCGCCGAACACGAGCGACGTTCGCGCTCTACAGGGACCCGACGGTCTGACCCGTAACGCGTCCACCTACTACGACCCCAATGAAATCGACCTGCAGCTGAGCTTCACCAACCCCTACAGCGGGACTATCCACCTGTACGCGGTCGACTGGGACTCCACCGCGCGCAGGGAGACGATCACCGTCAACGACGGATCGGGTCCGCGCAGCGTTCCGATCAACTCCGAATTCAACAAGGGGGCGTGGGTATCGCTGCCGATCAGCGTCCTCGCTGGCGGCAAGGTGTCGATCACGGTCCAGCGCAACGCGGGCGCCAACGCCGTGCTCTCGGGGGTCTTCCTCGGCGAAGCCGGCGCGCCGCCGACGAACACCGGAACGGCAGGCGAAGGCGGCTGGGTCGGCGCCGTCGGCTCGGCCGGTTATGACCTAGCCGGTTGGGATGGGCCTACGGGCGACGTCTCCTACCTGCCGAACGCGACGTTGAGCCTCGTGCAGGGCAGCCGCTATCAGTGGGCTGCGCACACCGAAGACGGGCGCGCGCTCTCCGAACCGGGACAGTTGACGCGCAATGCGGCCGCCTACTACGACCCGAACCAGATCCAGGTCAAGCTGAGCTTCAGCGCGGCGTACAACGGAACTCTGCACCTGTATGCGGTCGACTGGGACACCACCGAACGCAGAGAGACGATCTCGGTCAATGGACAGACGGCGACGCTTTCGAGCTCCTTCAACAAAGGCGTCTGGGTCACCTTCCCAATCAACGTCGCCGCGGGCGAAACGGTCACGATCACGGTCGATCGGACGGCGGGCGCCAACGCGGTGCTGTCGGGGATCTTCCTGGGCGAAGCCGGCGCTCCCCCGGCCCGACCGTGGCAAACGCGCCGCAGGGGACTTGGGTCGGCGCGGTCGGATCGGCCGGCTATGACCTCGCCGGGTGGGATGGCTCGACGGGAGACGTATCCGATATGCCGAACGCCTCGCTGAGTCTGGTGCAAGGCAGCCGCTGGCAGTGGGCAGCGAACACCGCCGAAGCGCGTGCGCTGTCAGATCCGGCCGGGCTGACGCGCAACGCGGGCACCTACTACGACCCGAACGAGATTCAGCTGAAGCTGAGCTTCACGAAGGCTTACAGCGGCAACCTGCACCTGTACGCGGTGGATTGGGACAAACTGACGCGACGCGAGATCGTCACGGTGAACGGCCAGTCCGCGACGCTGGGCGAATTCAACGAAGGCGCCTGGATCACGTTCCCGATCAACGTGCCCGCGGGCGGAACGGTGGCGATCACCGTCGATCGCACATTTGGTCCCGACGCGGTGCTGTCGGGGATCTTTCTCGGCGATGCCGGTGCGCCACCGGCGGTGTCCACGTCCAGCGCTCCCCAAGGGAACTGGGTGGGGACCTACGGCGCAACGGGATACGATCTGCTTGGCTTCAACGGCTCCAGTGACCTTGCGTCGCTGTCCAACGCGTCCTTGACGGTTGAACAGGGAACCCGCTACCAGTGGGCATCCTCAACCACCGAAGCACGCGCGTTGGAGAGTCCCAGCAAGAGCACTCGCGTTGCCAGCGCCGTATATGACCCGAACGAGATCAGACTGCGTCTGAGCTTCAGCGCGGCGTACAACGGAAACCTCGAGCTGTACGCGCTCGATTGGGACTCCACCGCGCGCAGGGAGATGATCTCGGTGAACGGCCAAACGGCGGTGCTTTCGAGTGAATTCAATGTGGGCGCGTGGGTGTCGTTCCCGGTAAACGTGCAAGCAGGCGAAACGCTCACGATAACCATCGATCGTCTCGCAGGGTCCAATGCCGTGCTGTCGGGGATCTTCCTCGGCTAGCCGGCCAACGACCACTATCGACGCATAAAATCAAGAATGAAAATCGCCAAGTCAGGAGGACAACGGTGAGTACCAGCAAGGAACGAGTGGTCGTTGCCGGAGCGGGCGGGTTCATCGGTGGCCATCTGGTTGCGGATCTGATCCGCGGCGGCTATACGGATGTCGTGGCGGTGGATATCAAGCCGTTCGAGGAATGGCACCAGCGGTTTGACGGAGTCGAGAACAAACAGTTCGACCTCTCGTTGAGGGACGCCTGTTACGAGGCGCTCGCGGGAGCGCAGTCTGTGTACAACCTAGCCGCCGACATGGGCGGTATGGGCTTCATCGAGAACAACAAGGCGCTGTGCATGCTCTCGGTGCTGATCAACACCCACCTACTAGAGGCGGCCAGGGACCTGGGCGTTGAACGCTTCTTCTACGCTTCCTCGGCGTGCGTTTACGCCGCGGACAAGCAGACCCGCCCCGACGTCGCCGGTCTGAGAGAGTCCGATGCCTATCCAGCCATGCCGGAGGACGGCTATGGGTGGGAGAAGCTGTTCAGCGAGCGCATGTGCCGTCACTTCAGCGAGGATTTCGGCTTTGTGACCCGAGTTGCGCGCTACCACAATGTGTACGGGCCACATGGCACCTACACCGGAGGTCGCGAGAAGGCTCCGGCAGCGATCTGTCGCAAGGTGGCGGCGGCTGTGCTGTCCGGCCATCACGAGATCGAGATCTGGGGGGACGGTGAGCAGACACGCAGCTTCACCTATATCGACGACTGTGTGCTGGGCACCAGGGCCATCATGGATAGCCACATCGAGGAGCCGATCAATCTCGGCAGCGCGGAGATGGTCACCATCAACCAGCTGGTCAACACGGTCGAGCAGATCGCAGGTATCGAGTTGAAGCGCAGCTATAACCTGTCGGCTCCCAAGGGTGTGCGTGGGCGCAGCAGCGACAACACAATCATTCAGCAGCGGCTGGGCTGGCAGCCGAGCATATCGCTGCGAGAAGGGCTGCAAACGACATATAGCTGGATCTTCGAGGAGATGCAAGCCGTGTGGGAGATGCCGGTCCAGGTCCCCAAGCTCGTTGGGACGGTGAACTGAGTCATGTATCAGCACCGATACGATTTGGTCCCGAGCGGAGCAAGCCCAGAAACGCACCTGGGCGCGCTCAGTAGCGAGATCGCGGCGGCTCCAGATCTTGCTCCTGCGATCTCCACGGGCACTCAGCAGGGGTATTCGCAAAGCTCCCCGGACCATGAGTCGCCCCGGGTCGTCGTAAACGGGATTCGCTTCGATCTAATGGGTCGGGAGGACTTGGTGGGCGCCGTTGAGTCGCTCGTCGCCAACAGAGGCAGCCACGTGGTGCACTTCCTGGCGGTCAACCCGACCGTCAGAGCCGCGCGGGATCCCTCCTTTCGCAAGGTGCTGAACGCTGGGGACATCAACATCGCCGACGGGCAGCCGATCGCCTGGGCGATACGGTTGAGCGGCCAACACACCGAGCGAATCGCGGGCACCGACGGGGTTGCGCTGCTATGTGAGTCGGGCCTGGAGCGAGGGAGAAGTCACTATCTGTACGGCGGCAGTCAACAGGTCAACGAACGCCTGAACTTCCAGCTTCGACGCCACTATCAAGGCATCCGCATCGTCGGCGCCGAGGCGCCGCCCATGGGCATGCCGGCGGAGCCCGAGCTGCGTGCGTCCGCCAAGCGGATCAGGGCTTCAGGCGCAGATCTACTGTGGATCGGCATCGGCACGCCCAACCAGCACTATGTCGCCAGCCGGCTGCGGGAGCTCGGCGCGGCGCCGGTGATCCTGTGCGTCGGAGCCGCGTTTGACTTCGTGTCCGGCACCAAGCAGCGGGCGCCGGAGTGGTTGCAGAGGTTGGGATTGGAGTGGTGTCACCGTCTGCTGAGCGAGCCCAGGCGTCTCGGTCCCCGTTACCTGGTGGGGAATCCGCGTTTCCTCGCGGGTGTGGCGCGCGAACGCTTCGGGCGTCTTACAAGCTAACCTCATGTCCGTGCGAGCGGCGACGTTTCCAGTGGGATTTAGGGACCGCTGGAGGCGGGTGCGCAGCGGCCGTGGAGCGCTCACCAGGCGCGTCGGCTGGGGCCTAGCCGATCAGGCGCTGTCGAGCCTCACCAACTTCGCGCTGGTCGCGATCGTCGCTCACGAGAGCTCTCCCCGGGAGTTCGGTCTATTCGCGCTTGTCTTTGCCACCTACAGCATCGCGCTTGGATGTTGCCGCGCGGTTTGCTCAGAGCCACTCGTTGTCAGGTACAGCGACGTGTTTGCGCACAGCTGGGAATCCAGCGTCGCTCTGGCCACAGGGGCAGCGGTCGCGGTCGGTTCGCTCATCGGGGCGATCTGTGTGAGCGTCGGCGTCATGCTCGGCGGACAGGCCGCCGAGCTGTTCGTGGTTCTCGGACTGATGCTGCCCGGCTTGTTGCTCCAAGACACGTGGCGATACTCCTTTTTCGCCGCCAAACGAGGGTCGAGCGCGTTTGTCAATGACGCAACCTGCGCGCTCGTGCTCCTACCGAGCATAGCCGCGCTTCTCGCCACAGGCCATGTCAGTGCTGTGACGGCGCTTGCCCTATGGGGAGGCTCTGCGATGGTCGGGGCGCTGACCGGTATGGCGCAGACCAAGCTGCTGCCAAATCCGTTCTCGGTTTCCAGCTGGTGGCGCCATGTGTCGGATCTCGCGTTGCGCTACCTCGGTGAGTTCATGGCTGTCGCGGGCGAGTCTCAGATCGCCCTGTATGGGTTTGCCGTGATCACCAGTCTTGCGGCCGTAGCGGCTATCCGGGGCGGCCTTCTATTGCTCAGCCCGTTGAACGTCATCGTGTTCGGAGCGACTGTGTCCGGTATACCCGAGGCGGTGCGCTTGTTGAAATCTGGAGTCAATCGCCTGATGATCGCGTGCGTGATGATCTCGGCCTGCCTAGTCCTGCTGAGCGTGCTGTGGGCCGGCGCGCTGCTGATTGTGCCCTCTTCGCTGGGGGCCTCGACCGTTGGCCCGGTATGGCACACGGCTCGGCCGTTGATCCTCCCACTCGCGATTGGAGCCGCGGCGCTCGGTGTCGTGATCGGCGCCGCGATCGGATTGCGCGCGCTCGAGGCTCCTCGGCGAAGCCTGCGAGCGCGCCTGATCGTCTCGCCGGTGATTCTCGGCGCGGGCCTGCTGGGAGCTGCCACCCACGGAGCCCCCGGCGGTGCTTGGGGGCTGGCGATCGGCCAGAGCTTCGCGGCGATCGTGTTCTGGTACCACTTCATCGATGCGGTCGCCGATCGTCGTCGTCGAGACTCTGCCGGCGCGCGCTCTGCGACGGGCGGCAGCCGCGCCGACTCGCTCCAGCTGGCGATCGAGCACAGATAGCCGCCGATGTATGAGCGCGCCGACGTGAGACCCGGAGAGCGAGGCCTGCTGCAGATCGCCCGTAAGCGAGCCGATGTCAGCTGGGGCACGTATTTGCGTCACGGTGTCGGCACCCGCCTGTCGGTGCTGGGAGAACGCTCGCACCAGCAGTGGCTGATCTACAACCCGCTGATATTCGCGCAGTATCACGTTCTCGCTCGAGAGAACGCGCCGGGCGTGATCCACGGTCTCGAGGAAGTATTTCCGATGATGGCAAGCTTGGCGGATGTCGGTGCGGGCACAGGCGCATTCGCGGCAGAGGCCAAGCGTCGAGGTCATCGCGTCATGGCGTGTGAGCACAGCAGGATTGCCCGCTCGTTTGCGAGGCTTCAGGGCATCCGGGTCAACCCGTTCGATCTCACTAAGACCGACTCCATCCAGCCGCGCAAGCATTCACGAGCACAGGGACCATTCGACGTGGCGCTCTGTCTCGAGGTCGCCGAGCATCTCCCGCCCGTCCTGGGCGACAGTTTGGTGGCGTTGCTGAGCGATATCTCCTCCACAGTGGTGTTTTCGGCTGCCCCGCCGGGACAGGGGGGGATTGGTCACATCAACGAGCATCCGCGCGAGTATTGGACCGCACGTTTTGAAGCACGCTCCCTGCATTTGCAGGTCGAGCTGACAGAGCGCGTGGCACACCTATTCGCGACGTGTGGAGTCGCGCAGTTCCTGATCGACAATGTGATGGTGCTACAGAGATCCTCCGGCGACAGCGCAGACCATTGACCGGTCAGCGGCGATGAAATTGGCGATGGTCAACTGCGCGGCGCCGTTGCAGCGCAGCGCTCATCTCTCATCTCTGCCCCACTGGCCCTCGCGTGCGTTGGCATCGGCAAATTCCATCGGCGGGCGTCGCATGAGCGCTATTCGAAGCCTGTACTCCCGCGCGCGAATCCATCGCATGACTGGTGCGATGACTCGCGACCGCCAGCTCGCCCGCACCAGAATCTCGATCACGCGGTCGGCGCGGCGTCCGATGAGGCTACCGTCGTAGGTCATCAAAAGCAATCGCAGATCCTCCTCTGATCCCGGGTTGGCGATCGCACTGTCGATGGTCCGACGCACAAGGCCTGCCGCGGTGACCCAATTGCGGTTGCCCCCCCGATACCAGTCCGCCAGAGCGTTGAGCGCGCGCAATTCCTGTGTGGCGCGCCCACGGGCCGAGAGGCTCGAGTGAGCTATACGCATAGCCGTGAGTCGATCCTCCAGACAGAGGACCGGCTTGCGCTTCTGCAATCTCAACCACAGATGCAAGTCCTCAACGCCCGACCAGTCGGTCTGCTCTGTGAAGCGCAGGCGGCGCACGAGTTGACCGTCGCAAATCACCGACGAGACGGCGATCGTGCTGGAGAAGACGACCTCACGTTCAGAGAGCGGACGAACGAGTGGGGGGCCTTCTCTCTCGGGCCAGCGGAAAGGTGTGCGAGAAAAGCTCACGTAGCGAGTGCAGCAGGCATCGATGTCGCCGCCTGCGAGGGCTTCGACCTGACGTGTGAGCTTGGCCGGGTGCCAGAGGTCGTCATCGTCGATAAACGCGATGAGATCCTCGGTGCTCGCGTCCAGGCCGAGATTGCGCTTCGTGCCGAGACCCATGGCCGCGGTCGGTATCGCGGTGATCTGTGGCCCAAGCTGTGACACCAGGCCCGCGATCTCAGGACGCTGCAGGTACACGAGGTAGATCTGGACCCGTCCCGCGTAATCCTGGGCTAGGATTGATTGCAGCGTCTCTGACAGGCTCTCGACGCGTGAGTGGTTCGGAACGATGACGCCGACCGATGGATGACTAGTCTTCTCTGACATTGTGTGCCGCGGATACTGTAGACGAGCGGCTTCGGCGTAGACGCTAGATTGAGCGCGTGCGCATCGCGATACTCCATTCGCGCTATCTCTCCGGGCCTGCATCGGGCGAGAACCGGGTGCTCGGCGATGACATCAAGCTGCTCAGCGACGCCGGTCATGAAATCAGGAGCTGGACGCCCTCGCCGGGCACAACGCCCAGGGAGCAGCTCAAGGCGGCAGTGAGAGCGCTCTGGTCAGTTGAAGCCGTGGCTCACGTCAAGGAACTGGTTGGAGAGTGGGGCGCGGAGATCGTGCACTGTCACAATCTCTTTCCGCTGCTCTCGCCGGCCGTTCTTCGTGAGGCCGGCGCCCAAGGGGCTGGCGTTGTCATGACGCTGCACAATTACCGGCTCATGTGCCTGGCGGGTAGCTTTCATCGAGATGGTCACACCTGCGAGGAATGCCTCGGGCGGGCACCCTGGCGGGGAGTCGCGCACAGCTGTTACCGCGGATCGGTCCTGGCGAGCAGCGTGCTCGCGACATCGCTGATCGCGCATCGAAACATCAGGACGTTCGATCGGGTGGACCGCTTCATCGCCGTCAGCGGTTTCGTCGAGCAAAAGCACATCGAGGCCGGAATCTCGGCCGAGCGGATTGGCGTGGCACCCCAGTTCGCGTGGCCAACGGCGCGACGCGAGGGACCGGGAGATTACTTTCTATACCTGGGTCGCCTCACACGCGAGAAGGGCGCAAATTCACTCGTGGAAGCCTGGAGGCAAGGCATGGGTCGGCTCGTCGTCGTCGGCGACGGTCCCGAGATGGCCCAGCTCAGAGCGCTCGCCTCGCCCGCGGTTGAGTTCCGTGGATTGGTAGCCGGCGAGGAGGTTCCGGGGCTGCTGCGTGGAGCGAGGGCGCTGCTGGTTCCCTCCTTGGCGAACGATCCCGCACCCAGGTCGGTGACCGAGGCCTACGCGGCCGGTGTCCCCGTGCTCGCAAGTCGCAGCGGCGGCCTGCCCGAGACGGTGCGCGACGGGGAGTCCGGTCTGCTGCTCACTCCGGGAGTCCCCGCCGAGTGGGCGGCGGCGGCGGCGCGGCTCTCTGACGACGCTGAAGCACTGCGTTTGGGTGAGGGTGCGTGGCGTCTGTGGTCGCAAGCGCACCGCCCCGAGCACGGTCTGGAGCGGCTCGAGCAGACCTACGCCGTGGCCCTAGAACGCTCGCGCCAAGCGAATTCCTAACCTGTGGCCAATAGGTACATCAATTGCCTCACCGTGGACGGTGAACCGCGTGTCCTGGACCTGTCTGAGCCCGGTGGGCCTGATGAATGGCCGGAGTCTGTGTATTTCCGAAGAGTGTTTCAAGCGCTGGAGTGCACTTGCGGCGACATGGACTTCACGTTTTATCTGACCAATGACATCCAGCAACTGCCCTCATATGGCCGTGACGTCGTAGCGATCGTCGTCGGCGATGAGCATTGTCGCGTTCCACCTTATCTTCACAAGGTAGCCGCGGTATTCAAGAACTGCGGCGTCCGACCGCGTCTGGGATGTCGCCCTCTGCGTGAGCCCTCGTTGGCTAATGCGCTGTCGCTACTGGTTTTCGCTCGTCGGTGTGCGAAGTGCACGCCGGGCTTTGCATATTATGCGAGCAGGCTGGTATCGGGCAAGCGTCGAGAATTTGCGCCGTTCTGCGAGATCCCGTTGGGCACCGCCAATCAAGAGATTGTTCGGCTGAGGGAGTTTGACACTCGGACGACGACGATTTTCTTCGCAGGTAGCGTTGCTCACCGCGCCTACATCCACTCTCGCGGAAACGCCATCAAGGACGCTTTCAGCCCCAAGGGGGCAGCGCGTGTAGCGATGCTCCGTAACCTGAATATGATCTCTGATCGCCATCCGAGCATTCATGTGCAAGTCGCCGTCGCATCGGACTACGCGGAGGCTATTCACAGCGATGGGCGTAGCTACTCCGATCAGTTGATGGACGCTAAGATCGCGCTCGTACCGCGGGGGGCGTGTCCACAGACATTTCGTTTTTTTCAGGCTATGAGAGCTGGTTGTGTTGTGATCACCGATGTGGTCCCCGCGCAGCGCTTCTTCCTCGGCGCTCCCGTGGTACGGCTAAGGAGCTGGAATGAACTGGAAGGCACCGTGCTGTCGCTCCTAGCGGATCCCAAACTGATGAAGCGGCGCCATCAAGAGGCGTTGGATTGGTGGTCAAAGCATTGTTCAGAGGAGACGGTCGGGCAGTACATCGCCGACGTGCTCTCAGGGGTGTGAGCCGGACTCGCCGCGCGTGAGAGCGCCGAACGGTCTTACTGCGCCAACCTGACAGGCACGTGCGCTCAGGTGGCCGATCGCCCAGAAATAGGGCAACGCGCCAAACGGCGACTCGAGCACCACGCCGACGAACGCGATCACGGGGATGCTGACCACCAGCAGCATTGCCAGTAGGTCATCGTCGCGCACGCGCGGAGCGTGCTTGGCGAGCAGGACCGCCAGGCGAAGACCTGCGATCAGCAAACCCAGAACCAGGATCACGCCGAGCACTCCCAGTCGTGCCCACGTGTTCAGGAGATAATTGTGGGGTGATCGGACTTCGGCGTCGGGCGTGCCGAGCAACAGCACGGACGCGCCCGATTCTTCGAGATAGTTCGGCCCGAAGCCGACGCCGCGAAGCTCACGGGCCGGGTCCTGCTCCAGGTAGGCGATCAGTGCCTTCCAGGCCTTCAGGCGCGCGTTCGCGGTGCCGGTGGCGCCCTCGAGGCTGGCCGAAGGCGCTCTCCCCGGCACGGTCACCAAGAGGCGTTCCACCGGCTGGCTCTGGCTTCCGCCGACAAGCGCTATCGGTATGACTACCAGCAGGATTGCGATCACGACTCGTCTGTCGTACCTGCCGACGCGACGTCGCCGTGCTGGGATCAAGAGCATGACGACGATCAGCTGGGCGATAAAGGCGAGCAGACCACCACGGTTGGTGAACGAGAACACGAGCACGGCGCCCCAGGCAGCGAGCGCCAGGTTGTAGGTCGGATTGCGCCCGGACAGGGCTCGGTGCAGGCCGATTGAGGCCAACAGGCCGCAGACTAGACTGTCAACGTCGGAGCGCAGCGAGAACAGATGCGTGCCGGCGGCGACGATCGGCGTGCTGGCTTCAAGCGACGGATCGAGCTGCGCGAGCGTCACCCAGGCGGCGTGGAAGATCAACGCGGCCATCAACGCCCGTGAAATCGCCGACTCCGAGGATCGCGTGGGTGGACGCACAAGAAAGACCGTGATCACGTACAGATACGGCGCGCCATCGCGCAGCGCGTTCTGGGAAATCGACCCAAAAACCAACAGGATCAGGCTCCACACAAGCAGCCCGGTGGCGAAGATGGCGGCCCACGACTCGACTCCGGTGGACACCGATCGGTGTGCGGTGGCCGCCACGGCGCGGTCGATCACGATCGCGATCAGGGCCAGATCGCTGAGGTATGGGGGGCCGCCGACCAGGCTGAGACCGCTGCCCCATCTGGTGGTCGCGAGCAGGTACAGCGTGATCGCGAGGGGGCCGTACTGCTGCAGGCGGTTGACGGTGGCGCCCTGCGCGCTCGGTCGCGGAAGGCCTCTCTGTACCATTGGTGGTGCCAGCTCCGTCTGCTGCATCGTCCGGGTAGGTTATTCGCACCGACCGTCAACCTATGCCTCGCGATAGTCGGCCGGCTAACTCATCACGAGACACTGACGCAACCGACCGAATGGAGATAGCGTGACCGTACGTGACTATGCGCAGCTGCTGCGCCGCAGGTGGCTGCTGATCGCACTGGTCACACTGCTCTGCGGCGGTCTCGCGGCGGCGCTGAGCCTGTCCACGAGGAAGGAATACGCTTCGAGCGTCAGCCTGTTCGTGTCGGCCTCGCAGTCGCCGACCAACGTCGGGTCGATCGTCGCGGTCGAACAGCTCACCCCCGAGCGCGTCGCCTCCTACGCTGATCTGGCCAGCAGCACGAACATCGCGGCCGCCGTCGTGCGCCGGCTGGGCCTGAACGAGTCGCCAGCATCGCTAGCCTCGCGCGTGTCGGCGACCGTGCCCACCAACACCGTCGTGATCGATCTGACGGTCACGGACCCTTCCGAGTCGCTTGTGCCGCGGATCGCCAACGCCGTCGGCGAACAGCTATCGGCGACCGTCGCGCATCTGGAGGCGCCGCTCTCCGGCCAGCCGTCCCCGATCAAGATGTCTGTCGCGCAGAGCGCGACGATCCCCGGCGGTCCGACGACGCCTAAGACGACGCGCAACATTCTGTTTGGTCTGATCGTGGGCTTGGCGCTGGGCGCCGGGCTATCGATCCTGCTCGAGGTGCTCGACACGCGTATCAAGGATCTGGACACCCTCACCGATCGTGTGGGCCTCACCCCGCTCGGCTTGATGCCCTTCGACCGCGGCGCGAAGGCCAGGCCGCTGGTCGTCCGAGACGCTCCCCAATCGGTTCGGGCTGAGGCATTCCGTCAGCTGCGGACGAATCTCCAGTTCCTAGGCGTCGAACAGGCACCGAGGTCGATCTTGGTGACGAGCACGCTGCCGGCGGAGGGCAAGTCGACGACCGCCGGCAACCTTGCGATCGCACTTGCCCAGGCGCGCGAGCCGGTCACGGTGATCGACGCGGACTTTCGTCACCCCCAGCTCAGTCAGTATCTCGGGATCGACGGAGCCGTGGGTCTCAGCGAGGTACTGATCGGTCGAGTGACCCTGGCGGAGGCGCTGCAGCCGTGGGGTGAGGACGGGATGCTGACGGTGCTGCCAAGCGGCGCCAAACCGCCCAACCCAAGCGAGCTGTTGGGCTCTCGCGCGATGAGCCGGGTCGTGGAGGAGCTGCGGGGGAAAGGAATGCTGATCATCGATTCCCCTCCCGTGCTGCCCTTCACCGACGCGACAGTGCTGGCCAAAGTGACCGACACCACGTTGCTGGTGGTGCGTGCGAACTCGACCCGCATGGACAAGCTCCAGCGCGCGTTGCAGGCACTGCGGACCGTGGACGCGCAACTGGCCGGGGTGGTGCTCAACATGGTGTCGAGCAAAGGACCCGACATCGACTACTACGGCTACTACGGTAGGGAGCAGGGCCGCAAGGGCGCCTCGTCGAGGTCAGCGGACACGAGCGTCGTGGCCTGAGCTGACAGGAGCCGGTGCAGCGGGTCGCTGACTCTCATCGATGGCAAGCATCAGCGGCGTGTCACGGGAAAGGCGCGGGCAGCGAGTTTGCGTTCGATGCTCGTAGAAGTACTCTTCTCGCCATGAACGTCCGTATTCTCGCGCTGGGCACGCTGAGTCTGCTTGTCGGGCTCGCGCAACCCGCGTGGGCTGCCAGGAGCGAATCGGCTTCTGTAACGGGCGCGGCCGCCCGCGCGCCGGTCTGTCACGCTCAGCGCCCCGGTGTGGCCCACTGCATGGCTATCCAGCTGCTTGACCCGGTGACGAACTGGCACGGCGCGCACGTGCCGGGTGCGGCGCGTCACGGCCGTCCCAACGACAAGCTGACCCTAGGAGAAGTGAGCGCGACCGCCACCGAACCGGCTCCGTCGGGATACTTCCCCGCCGAACTGCAATCCGCCTACGGGCTGGCGTCGGTCAGCGCAAGCAGTGGGAGCACGCAGACCGTCGCGGTCGTCGACGCCTATGACGACCCGAACGCTGAAACCGACCTCGCCACCTATCGCGCGCGCTCCAAACTACCCGCCTGCACAACCGCGAACGGCTGCTTTGCGAAGGTCAACCAGCAGGGTGGTTCCTCCTATCCGTCGGCGAACACCGGTTGGTCAGAGGAGATCTCGGTTGACCTCGACATGGTCTCGGCGATTTGCTCCAACTGTCACATCCTGCTGGTCGAGGCCAACTCGGACGCCCTCACGGATCTCGGCGCCGCGGAGGACTACGCAGCGGTGCACGCCAACGTCGTCTCCAACAGCTATGCCGCCGCGCAGTTCTTGGGCGAGACCGAATACAACCCCTATTATGATCACTCCGGAGTGGCGATCACCGCCAGCGCTGGCGACAGTGGCTACGGGGTCGAATATCCCGCCTCTTCTCCGTTCGTAACTGCGGTCGGCGGCACCACGCTGCAGCCGGCGACGGCAACGACACGCGGTTGGAGCGAGACGGTCTGGGGAGAAAGCGGAAGCGGCTGCTCGCTGTATGAGTCAAGGCCCGAATGGCAACCGCTCACTCCCGAATGCGCGAAGCGGACGGTGGCCGACGTGGCGGCCGACGCGAATCCGAACACCGGGGTGGCCGTGTACGACAATTTCCACGAGTCGGGCTGGCTGGCGTTCGGGGGCACGAGTGTGTCCTCGCCGATCGTGGCCTCGATCTACGCACTCTCCGGTAACGCGTCGAGTTTCACCGTGAACTCGACGGGCAGTGACGCAGCGCAAGACCTCTACGCGGACTCCCCGGTGCTCAACAAGGTCTCAAGTGGAACGAACGCCGCCGATTGCAGCGTCTATCTATGCAACGCCGCTGACAGCCTCTTCACCGATGAAGGCCACGAATACGACGGCTACAACGGTCCGACCGGCAATGGGACTCCAGACGGAGTGAGCACTTTCCAGCTCGCGCGTCCCAGTACCGGCGACTGGGTCGGCGCCTACGGCTCGGCGGGCTATGACCTCGCTGGTTGGGATGGCTCTACGGGGGATGTCTCCTATCTGCCGAACGCATCGCTGAGTCTCGTGCAGGGCAGTCGTTGGCAGTGGGCCGCGAACACCAGCGACCCCCGCGCGCTTAATGGCCCCGATGAACACACGCGCAACGCGGGCGCCTACTACGACCCAAACGAGATCGAAGTCAAGTTGAGCTTCACCGCGGCCTACAGCGGCAACCTGCGCCTGTACGCAGTGGACTGGGACTCGACCGCGAGGCGGGAGCTGATCACCGTAGACGGCCAAAGCGCCGACCTGTCGAGCAACTTCAACCAGGGTGCATGGACGACCTTCCCGATCAGCGTGGCGGCGGGTGGCAGCGTGACGATCACCGTGACCCGCGAAGCTGGCGCAAACGCCGTGCTGTCCGGCATCTTCCTCGGTGACGCAGGCGCACCACCTGGGCCCACTGTGGCCAGTGCTCCACGGGGCAGCTGGGTGGGCACGTATGGCTCGGCGGGCTATGACCTCGCCGGTTGGGATGGCTCTACGGGGGATGTCTCCTATCTGCCGAACGCGTCGCTGAGTCTCGTGCAGGGCAGTCGCTGGCAGTGGGCCGCCAACACCAGCGACGCACGCGCGCTCTCTGATCCAGCGGCGCTGACGCGCAACGCGGGAACCTTCTATGACCCAAATGAGATCCAGCTCAAGCTGAGTTTCGCCGCGGCCTACAGCGGCAACTTGCATCTCTACGCGATGGACTGGGACCACATCGCGCGGCGCGAGGTCATCACGGTGAATGACCAGTCCGCGGTGCTCGGCGAATTCAACGAAGGTGCCTGGGTTACGTTCCCGATCAACGTGTCAGCCGGCGGTGTCGTGACGATCACGGTTGACCGCACGTCGGGAGCCAACGCGGTGCTCTCGGGCATCTTCCTCGGTGACGCGGGCGCGCCTCCAGCCATGCCTGTGTCCAGCGTTCCGCAGGGCAACTGGGCGGGGGCGTATGGGTCGAGCGGATATGACCTGCTGGGCTTCGACGGCTCGAGCGACCTCACGTCGCTGTCCAACGCGTCACCGACAGTCGAGCAGGGCAGCCGCTACCAGTGGGCGTCGTCCACCACTGACGCACGGGCGCTCGAGAGCCCCACCGGAAGCACGCGGGTCGCCGCCACTCTGTATGACTCCAACCAGATCAGGTTGTATCTGAGTTTCACCACGGCCTACAGCGGCAACCTCGAGCTGTACGCGGTTGACTGGGACTCTACCGAACGCAGGGAGATGATCTCGGTCAACGGCCAAACGGCGATGCTTGCGAGCGATTTCAACGCAGGCGCCTGGATCACGTTCCCAGTCAGCGTCGCTGCGGGCGGGACGGTCACGATCACGGTCGACCGGTTGGCCGGGAGCAACGCCGTGCTTTCCGGGGTGTTTCTGGGGTAGGAGCGTATCGGGCGGCACTCTTGCTCTGCGGTATTCGCTTTCGAATGCCGTCGGCGCAGACCTGTCGCTCTCCGTTGCGCGCAGAGCGACACGTCGAGTGCGCGAGCCATGTCCTACTGCTCTTGGTGGCTAGCCGGCCGCGCACCCCGCCATCAGCGACTGTGCTGCTATGCGCGAGGCGCAAGAGCGCGCGAGCTCTCGCCCCGGATGGCCGCCTTGGACGATCTCCGAGCCTTCGCGCGGTCACAAATGCGTGATCCTGGTCGTACACATCTCAGATGTCTGCTGATTGCGGCCTGGTGTTGGGCGGCGGGGCGGTCGCGGTCGCGGCAACCGGGGTGCTGAGCGGCGCCCCGGTGAAGCCTGAAGTGCAACTGAGCCCGGTCACTGGCAACGGCCTGCCCGTAGCCGGGGCGCCTCATCCTCTGGCGCTGCGCGCCGCCGACCCCGATGGTGGCCTGCCGTGGGGCATGCGGGTCCTGCGCACCACGCGCGGGCAGGTCTGCGGTCAGGTCGGCCGCCTGCTCGATGGCCAGCTCGGTGAGCTCGGCGTTGACAGCGCGTTCGGCGATGATGGACGCTTTCACGCCCTCGCCTCGGAGATCCTGCCGCCCGGCTACGGGGACGCAGCGGGCGACGTCGAATGCGTCCTATCCGGGCAGACGCTCATCTTTGAAGACGCGAACGCGGACCGAAGCGCCGAGCGCCTACTGCCCGAGGAGTTCAGGGAGCCTCCCCGCGAGCATCGCGAGATCCCGCCGGTGCGGGATCTGCGAGCTCTGTCGTTCGGGCTGCTCGGACCTCACGCCGTCAGCATCACCTACCGAGCCCCGACGGGTATGCGTACCGTCCCGGTTACGGGTCCCGACGGTGCGTTCCTGATCGTCGAGCCTGCCGGTTACATTACGAGCTCCTCCGACGTCGGCGGTTCGGAGTCGGGGCAAGCAAATGCCAACTCGGTCAACGTGATCTTTGCCCTAGCCCCGCGCTCGCATCCTATGGTCAGCGCTGTGACGTTTCGTTTCGGTAGGCATCTGTGCTCACAGGGAGTTGGTGCCCCGGTGCATCAACGCTGCCCAACGCAGCGTGTGATCGCTCCACGGAGATGGTTTACCCCGACGCGAAGCCTTCACGCTCAGGTTCATCTGAGGCTGCTGCTCCAGTCCCGCGCAGCGTGCAAGGCGGCCTTCCTGAGATATCCCTGCTACAAGGGCCAAGTCGAGTTCACCGCGCCCTACGCCGTCACCACAGCGGGCACAGACTACGAGATCGACGCGCTCGCACAGAGCTGCAAGGTCGGCGGTCGCCCTGAAACCAGTTGGGATCTGGAACGGGACGTCAGGCGTGACGAAGTTATCAGGACAAACTCACTCGGCCTGTTCGTCTACACCCCCTCCTGCGCGTCCAGCGAGGCCTTCCAGGTTAGCTACCTGAACCCGCATGGACCGTCAGCTCACGCGCCGTACGAATCGGTGATCATCGGTACGGTCCGCATGAGCAACGCCACGCATCCGCATCGCTAAGTCGCAGCGGGAGACGGACAGTCTGCCTACAAACACGCTAGCGTCGTCCGGAGGGAGCATTTGGCTGGCGTTACCGAGACGCTCGCAGCCCCCAAAGCATGGATCATTGAGGCGAATCGCAACAGCGCTGGTCAGGATTGCGCCCGGAGCTCCTCGGCCGACGGCACGTCGATTGGACCGTTTGGCGGCTGGGTGAAGCGGATCGGATTCCCGAAGGGATCGCGCAGCGCGCAGTCGGTGCCGTAGAAGCGTTCGGTCGGCTCCTGTGTGAACTCGACGCCTGCTGCCCGCAGGCTCTCGTATGTGCCGCGACAGTCGTCGGTTTCAAAGATCACCCCGCCACCCGCGGCCCCCTTTGTCACGAGCTCGCGGATCTGTGCGGCGGTGGCGTCGTCATAGGCGGGCGGTCCTGGGAGCATCAAGACCAGCTCGACGTCGGGCTGGTCGGGAGGGTTCACCGTCAGAAAACGCATGACGCCCAGGTCGGCGTCGGTGTGGACGACCATCCCGAGCTTGCCGACATAGAAGTCGAGCGCCTCGTCCTGGTCGAGAACGTGGATGAAAGTGTGGCTGATTCGCTTGAGCATGGCCTCCACGTTAGACGACGACATTGCGGCCCGCTTCTCCAAATCTGCTCTCTACCCCGCCGGGCGCGTCCATGTCATCGCCCAGCAAGCCGGCACGCGTAGGACGGCGCCATCGGCGGCGAAACGCGCGCGGTATGTTGACGGCGGCTCGCCCACTATTGCGCGGAACGTGCGACTGAACGTGCCCAGACTGTTGAAACCGACGTCGAAGCAGATCTCAGTCACGGGACAGTCGGTCTCGCGCAGCAGCTCCATCGCACGCTCCACCCGGCGGCGCTGCAGGTAGCGGTGTGGCGTCTCGCCGAACGTGGCGCGGAACTGACGGCTGAAGTGCGCCGGCGAGACGTGGACGAAGCGCGCGAGCGCCGGGATGTCGAGCGGCTGCGCGAACGCACGATCCATCGTGTCGCGAGCCCGCAGCATCCGGCGGTTGCGATCCTCAATGGCACGCGACATCCGCCCAAGCCTACGACTGCTCGAACGATGACCGCGGTCCCATTCCTACGGTGTGAGCACCGCACCTTCCGTTGGGGACCGGACAACCCCTCAACCCTTCACAAAGTCCGCAAGCAGGACAGCTAGGCCTGAAACGGCTCGCCGCGCGCGTGTACAAAATCATTTTCTGGCCTACCATCTAAGGCTGGTTTCGAAGATGGCCTCCTGTACTCACCTCGATCACGTTCGCATTACCCAGCTGCCTGAAGCGGTGGAGGGCTGCGAGGAGTGCTTGGCCACGGGGGGTCAGTGGCTGCATCTGCGTATCTGCCTGGAGTGCGGCAAGGTCGGATGCTGTGACGACTCTCCCAACCGTCATGCCACTGCTCACGCTCGAAGCAGCGGCCATCCGCTCATCCGCTCGCTCGAGCCCGGCGAGACTTGGTCCTGGTGCTTCGTGGACAACCTGGCGCTTGTGATCTCGGACGTGCGGGGCGAAACGCGCATTCCACCCTCACCGTTGGGCTGATCGAGTGGCCGACCTGGTAAGTCGAGTTCTCTCAAGCTCCCAGCTCGCCATGCTTGGCAAGCTCGGCGAGGAGCGGACCGCCGTGGTCGGCGAGGAGCTTTTCCGGGTCGGGGACGAGAGCTATCCGTTCATCGCGATCGTCGAGGGCGAGGTCGCGGTGCTCGACGGCGCTGGCGGGGAGATCGTCAGGCACGGAGCATCGGGCTTTCTCGGTGAGATGAATCTCCTCACCGGACAGACCGTCTTCCTCACTGCCATCGTGACCAAGCCGATGCGCTACATAGCGGTTGACCGCGGAGTCCTCAGGCAGTTGCTCTTCGAGGATGGCTCATTTTCGGATCTGCTTCTCACCGCGTTCGTGGAGCGGCGCGAGCTGCTTCAACAGCGCGGGGGGATCGGGATCGAGATAATTGGTCCACTTGAGTCGAGTGAGACGCGCCGGCTGCTGGATTTCGCCAGGCGTTTGCGGGTTCCCTACTCCTTGATCACCCCGGAGCAGAGCGAGCATGCGGCCGCCCTGGTTGAGCACTTCGACCCGGCCGAAATCCCGCTCGTGCGCCTTCCCGGTGGTGGGGAGTTGCGAGGGCCTAGTAACGGAGAGCTCTCGCGTGCGCTTGGAATCGGTCTTGAGCTCGAGCAGCGTGAAGAGGTTGACCTGTTGGTCATCGGCGGCGGGCCGGCCGGTCTCGGCGCAGCGGTCTACGGTGCCTCAGAGGGCCTCGACACGCTGGTGATAGAGAGCACCGTCGTCGGTGGCCAGGCGGGCAGCTCGCGCAGGATCGAGAACTATCTCGGCTTCCCAGCGGGTATCAGCGGCACCGAGTTGACCAGTCGCGCGGTCACGCAGGCGCGCAAGTTCGGGGCACGGACGGCAACACCCTACCGTGCCCGGACGCTCGAGCCCGGCGGTGAACGGCACCTCGTCAAGCTCGAGGAAGGCAACGAAGTTGCAGCGCGAGCCGTGCTGCTCGCCACCGGCGCGGAATACCGGCGGCTGCCGGTGGGCAATCTGGATCGGTACGAGGGGATCAGTGTCTTCTACGCGGCGGGACCCCCCGAGGCCCAGCTCTGCGGCGCCCAACGCGTCGGCGTGGTCGGGGGCGGCAACTCGGCCGCGCAGGCAGCGGTATGGCTGGCGCGTGGTGGTGCACTGGTCACCCTGATGCACCGCCGCGGGAACCTGCGCGAAACGATGTCGCATTACCTTATCCACGAGCTTGAGCGATACGGAGTCGCTGTCCGCGACCGCAGCGAAGTCGCGAGCCTCCACGGTCAGGACGGGCAGCTCGAGGCCGTAACACTCATCGACGGCGCAAAACTGTCGCTCTCCTTCCTTTTCCTCTTCCTCGGCGCCACCCCTTGCACCGACTGGCTCGACGACGTGGTCGCGCGAGACGCCGACGGGTTCATCCTCACCGGCACCGACGCCGGAACAGATGGCCTGCTCGAAACCAGCGTGCCCGGCGTCTACGCCGCCGGCGACGTGCGCGCGGGATCGACTAAGCGCTGCGCGACAGCGGTCGGTGAGGGGGCGGCAGTCGTGGGCTTTGTCCACAACCGCCTGTCGCCCGTCCCTGCGAGCCGCTCGTCTGCCCTCTGAGGGTCCCTGTTGCTTGACCGACCTCTATCAGGTGCCCGTCAGGGTCGCGGACCCAGGCCGAGGACGGCGAACAAGCCCACAAACGCACAGGACAGAAACATCCAACGGCTAGAACGACGGTCCCGAAGGTCTGCCGGCTGCTGGAGGACGCCGAGCAGGACCTCCTCGCGTTCTATGCGTTCCCGACGCGCATTGGTCAAAGCTCAAGTCCACGAACCCGTTGGAGCGCGTGAACCGCGAGATCGGTCGGCGCTCGGACGTCGTCGGGATTTTCCCCAACGACCTATCCGTGATCTGGCTCAATGAGGGTCGGGACAAGATGGACGTCGTGGCTTGAGGCGCTGTGCTCGCGACTAGGACACAACCGACTGTCTGCACTTCTCGGAGTCGAAGTTTGTCGGGCAGAGGGCAACAAGGACTCACCGGACCGGGTTAATATGCGGCATACGCTGTAGGTCGCTCCATATCGGAGGTCGATGGTGTTTGAGCCGTTGTTGGTTGTTGCTGGGGTGTCGAAGTGTTTTTCGTATGGCGGTGAGTGCGTCATTGGGTTGAATGACGTGTCCTTTGAGGTTGGGTGTGGTGAGATCGTGAAGGTCGTGGGCGGCAGTTTGGATGGCAAGACCACGCTGTTGAGGGTTGCGGCTGGGATGGAGCGTCCGGATGAGGGGAGTGTGCGGCTGGGGGATCGTGAGCTGACGACGCTCTCGGACGGGCAGCGCAGTCGGATGTTGGGGAATGACATTTTGTGGCTCAGTCGCGCCGGGCCGGCTTTCCCTTTGCAGGTCGCGGATTGGGTGGGGTGGCCGTTGGCATCGCTTGGTCGCCGGCGTTATGTGGAACGCAGGGCAGCACAGATACTCGAGCGTGTTGGGATGCGGGAGTACGGTCGGCGGACATGGGTGGAGTTGTCCCATCGGCAGCAGGTGCTGGTCGCGTTCGCGCGCGCGTTCGCGGGTAGCCCCCAGATGGTGGTGATCGACGACCTGTTGGGTGGTTTGGAGACTCGAGTGGCGGAGGAGGCCATCGACCTTCTGCGGGCGCTGATCAAGGAGTCTGGGCGTGGTTGCGGGGTGCTGTTCAGCGTCCCTGAGGGATCTTCGACTGGGCTCGTTGATCGGGTGCTGTCGATCTACAAGGGAGCGGCGCAGTCGATGACCAACCTCGTCGAGAACGACGCCGACATCCTGCCCTTCCCAGGACAAGACCGACAGCAGAACACGGGGCGATAGGCAAGTCAGAAACAGTTCGGTGCGCCGTTGTGGATGGGCAGGGGCGCTACTCAGGTGGTCTGGCGCTTGCTGGCGGTGCTCCAGCTCACACCGTCCACAACTGACGCCAACTAGGCGATGAGCCAATGCCTGCCCGCCGGACGGCACGGTTCGAGCAGACAGTACACGTCCGCACGGTTTGAGCTAGGATTTCCCAGGCTAATGCCAGTTGAGGCGGACATTCCAAAGACCCTCACTCCGCAGATAGCCGTCGCCTGCGTGGTGGCCCAGTTAGCTGACACAGTGGCTGGGATCAGCAGGCGTCTCAGGCAACTGTTCCCGGCAGCGCAATTCCCCGAAAGCACCGTCCACAACAACACGAAGAGTCTCGCCAAAGACGGCTACCTGCGTCTTCTAGAGAGGGGATCGGGACCTGCTCAACACCGCTACGAGGCGACGGACGAGGGCAAGGAGTTCGCGCGTCTGTGGCGTCTGCGCTCCGGCATCCCACCACAGACGCGGGACCCTTTGCTCGGCAGGCTCGCGTTCAGCGAGGGAGCGGAGGAGGTCCGCGCACAGATAGCTCTTGCTCTTGAGGAAGAGCACGAGTTCAAAGCCCAGCATGATGAGGTGTATCGCCGCGCGCAGAGCCAAAAGCACCATCGAGACGCACAGGCCGGGATCGACTGCCGAGCCGAGCTAGACGCCATCAAGCTCAAAAACGAATACGAACTGTTGATGACGCTGTCGCGACGCTGCCAAAAGGTGCGCACAGAACTTGAGGATCTCCTCGCACGTCTCGAAGTGGGCTGAGGCCGTTGTTGGTTGTTGCTGGGGTGTCGAAGTGTTTTTCGTATGGCGGTGAGTGCGTCATTGGGTTGAATGACGTGTCCTTTGAGGTTGGGTGTGGTGAGATCGTGAAGGTCGTGGGCGGCAGTTTGGATGGCAAGACCACGCTGTTGAGGGTTGCGGCTGGGATGGAGCGTCCGGATGAGGGGAGTGTGCGGCTGGGGGATCGTGAGCTGACGACGCTCTCGGACGGGCAGCGCAGTCGGATGTTGGGGAATGACATTTTGTGGCTCAGTCGCGCCGGGCCGGCTTTCCCTTTGCAGGTCGCGGATTGGGTGGGGTGGCCGTTGGCATCGCTTGGTCGCCGGCGTTATGTGGAACGCAGGGCAGCACAGATACTCGAGCGTGTTGGGATGCGGGAGTACGGTCGGCGGACATGGGTGGAGTTGTCCCATCGGCAGCAGGTGCTGGTCGCGTTCGCGCGCGCGTTCGCGGGTAGCCCCCAGATGGTGGTGATCGACGACCTGTTGGGTGGTTTGGAGACTCGAGTGGCGGAGGAGGCCATCGACCTTCTGCGGGCGCTGATCAAGGAGTCTGGGCGTGGTTGCGGGGTGCTGTTCAGCGTCCCTGAGGGATCTTCGACTGGGCTCGTTGATCGGGTGCTGTCGATCTACAAGGGAGCGGCGCAGTCGATGACCAACCTCGTCGAGAACGACGCCGACATCCTGCCCTTCCCAGGACAAGACCGACAGCAGAACACGGGAGCCTAGGATCTTCCTAATGCTTGAGGTCCTCGATCTCGTCAAGCATTACCAGATCGGCAATGACGAGGTGATCCGTGCGGTGGACGGCGTGTCGATGACCGTGTCGCCGGGCGACTTCCTGGCATTGTACGGCCCGAGTGGATCAGGCAAGACAACGCTGCTGGAAATGATCGCCGGACTCAAGGATCGTGACAGCGGCTCAGTCATCATGAACGGCCGCAACGTCTTTGAGATGTCGCGTAAAGAAGGTCATGACTATCGCTTGCAGCAGCTCGGCATCATCGGACAGCCCCACAACCTGATTCCTGGGGCAAAGGCGATCCAAAATGCTTCGCTAAAGCTCCTACTAGCCAATGTGCGCAAGGCCCAACCTACGATAGAACCGCTGCTTGCACAGTTGGGCCTTGGGAATCGTCTTCAGCATCGCACGGAGCAGCTTTCAATGGGCGAGCGCCAACGAGTTCTGATCGCCCTCGCCCTTTCGACCAATCCTGAACTGGTCCTCGCTGATGAGCCTACTGGAAGCCTTGACACGCAACGCACCCGAGAGGTGCTAGGTCTGCTACGCGATCTCTGCCACAAGCGAAAGATGGCGCTTATACTTGCCACACACGATCCACAGGCAGTCATGTTTGCGGACCAGATACATGAACTGCGCGATGGACGCCTAACGAAGTACAGACCGGATTACGTCTCTATGCCAGTCGAGTTGTCTTCGCGGGGGAATTGAGGTGGCGAGCATCAACCTATCGGGTATCCGCTACATATACCAAGCGCGCCTGAAGGCAAGAGCCATGCGCATACAGGAGGCCTTTGTCATCCTCGGCATTGCCGTCGGTGTGGCGCTCCTATTCGCCTCACAGATTTCCAGCACCAGCCTCGCCCGTTCTGTCGCTCAACTTAATAGTCAGCTTATTGGGAGCGCTCAGGTGCAGCTTGAGGCGAGGGGTCCTGAAGGTTTCGGGGAAGGGCGACTGAGGGAAGTCAGACATTTGCCGGCTGTGCAGGTCGCTCTACCAGTGTTCGAGCAGGAGATGACTGTAGTCGGGCCATCTGGTGAACGCCCGGTCGATCTACTCGGGATAGACCCACATGCGGTGAGCGCGAGCGGGCCGCTGCTACGTCGTTTCTCGGCCAAGCAGCTCGCGGCTCAGGAAGCCATCGCTTTGCCAGCTCCTCTGGCAAGCGAAATCGGTGCTGGGCCTCTGATTCCGGTCAAGTTGCAGATCGGTGTGAGCTTTGTAGAAACACTGGTTGGTGCGACGCTCAGTGAAGCTGACATAGGTGGGCTGGTTCATAGTCCGGTCGCGGTGACCTCGACCGGTTACGCACAGCGGCTGGCGGACGCTAGGGGCAAACTTAGTAGGATCTTCGTACGTTTTGACCCGGCACGCGCGAGAGAAGCGCGTGCAGCACTTGCAGGAATAGCCACCAGATGGAACTTGAACCTAGTGCCGGGTGAGTTTGACTCTCGACTGTTCGCGGTTGCTGTAGCACCAGAGAGTAAGAGCGAGGCGTTGTTCTCCGGGATCAGCGCTTTGGTTGGCTTTATGTTTGCGCTCAACGCGATGCTTGTTACAGTGCCGTTGCGGCGCCGGCTGATCGAAGATGTCCGTCCTCACGGTGCAACCCTGTGGGACACGGTCAAGATCCTGCTGTTTGACGCGGCCGTGATCGGTGTGTTGGCATGTGTACTCGGTCTAATGCTCGGGGATATCTTGTCGATAGCTGTATTTCACAGTACACCGGGATATCTCGCTTTTGCGTTCCCGGTCGGAAACAGCCGGATCGTGACGTGGCAAAGCGCCGCTATCGCCGTCACGGCTGGCATCGTCGCGGCGGTAGTTGGGGTGCTTTGGCCCCTTCTCGGGATTCTTTTTCGTCCGTTGCAGTCGCCACGAGGCTCAACAGATCATCGCCGCGCATGGATCGCTGCAAGGTTGGTCGTAGGTGTTGTGTCTCTCGCTGTCACAACAGTTACATTGCTCGCCGACGCTCAAGCAACGCTCATTGGGAACATCATGCTGGTGGTCGCACTCGTCGTCCTACTTCCGCTCCTCTTCGATATTCTCGTGGCTCTCTTTGGGCGGGTATCGGTCCTTCTCGACGGGATAGGGTCCGCGCTGGCGGTCACTGAGCTGCAGACGCCGCAGACTAGGGTGCGCTCGCTGGCAATCGCCACGACCGCGGCCGTCGCTGTCTTCGGGGTAGTCGAGTTTCAGGGCACACAGAAGAATCTCGAAAGAGGCCTCGACTCCTCAACACGCGGCGTTGACTCGAGCACCGACCTGTGGTTGATCCCCAGCGGAAAGACGAGCATCCAGGCAACTACTCCGTTCAAGGCTATCGATACTGCTGCCCTAGCTCATCTGACGGGTGTAAGTCGGATCAGCACCTATCGAGGTAGCTTCCTTGACTGGGGTCAGCGTCGTCTATGGATTCTTGCTCCGGGAAGCAGTATCGAACATCCTGTTCCGGCCACACAACTCATAAGCGGAAATGCGGGCCTGGCGTCAGAGCGAATACGCCACGGTGGTTGGGCTGTACTCTCCTATGGTCTTGCGACAGAACACCACCTCCACGTCGGCCAAGCATTTACGCTGCCCTCACCAAGACCGCTTACCTTGCGAGTCGCAGCATTGAGCACGAATCTTGGCTGGCCACCCGGCGCAATCATGCTTGGCTCAAACACTTATGCGCGAGCTTGGACGAGCAGCAGCCCGAGTGCATACGAGATCCAGACAACGCCAGGCGTCTCCACAACCACAGTTCGCAACACTGTCAGGAAGGCGTTGGCATCGACGCCCGGGATAGCCGTCGAAACAGCCGGAGAACGCGAGCAACGCCATTACGCAGTCGCGGCTCAGGGTCTCTCGCGACTGACGCAGATCAGGCTACTCGTCCTGATCTCGGCGGTGATGGCGGTGACAGGTGCAATGGGCGCAATGATTTGGCAACGGCGTGACCTAATCGCGTTTATCAAGTGTCAAGGTTACGGAGAGGGAGTGCTATGGCGATGGCTGCTTAGCGAAGCCTTCGTTCTGCTTATGGCAGGCTGTTCTATCGGGGCTATTTTTGGCCTCTATGCGCAGTTGCTAGGGAGTCACTTCCTAGCCACCGTGACCGGCTTTCCAATTGTCTTTAATATCGAAGGTCTCGCCGCAATCTCAAGCTTCGGGCTAGTAAGTGTCATAGCGCTCGCGGTCGTTGCGCTGCCTGGATATCTCGTAGTACGTGTGCCGCCGAATACGACCAGCCCCGCGTATTAGAACGTGCTCGACAAGTCCCACCCGCCCGCCTAACGCTGCCCCGCTTTCGGCTCGTCAGCTCCGTGCACTAGCGGCAGCCGCCACGCGGGAGTTGACGTGGGGGCTGACCGCAGTTACTCGTGAGGTGCGTCATTGGCGTGATCTCGCTCGTACTATCCCGGACGCATCGCTCCGCGAAGACGCACTAAGTGCACTGGGGGGAAAGCGAGGGCATATCGATGGCGCCGCCCTGTTCTCTATTCTTCCGGTCGCCCGCGATCCATGCTTGCTCCGGCTGCTCGTCGCCTACGAGATTATCTGGGATTTCCTGGACAGCATCAACGAGCGTGGTGCCGCAAACGGACTGCCAAACGGGCGGCAATTGCATCTCGCCCTTATCGACGCGCTCGATCCGTCACGCCCAATCTCCGATTATTACCTTTATCATCCTTGGCACGACGATGGTGGCTACTTGCTCGCGCTCGTTGTCACTTGCCGAAAAAATTGCATTCAACTTCCTTCATATCGGCGTGTTCGTCATCTAGTGCTTCAGGAGGCCACCCGAGGTCAAGTTTGTGCGATCAACCACGACCTCGACCCATTGAGCCGCGACAGAGCGCTTGAAGCCTGGGTTGCCAACGAGTTTTCATCAGGGCACGAAGCGTTGTGGTTTGAGCTTAGCGCGGCTGCCAGTACCGATCTCACTATCTTTGCATTGCTTGCCCTCGCTAGCGAACCAAATTGCACCGAGCGTGAAATTGCGCAGACCTCCAGATCTTACTTTCCCTGGGCATCCGCAATAGCGGCGTTGCTCGATAGCTATGTCAACCAAGTAGAAGACTCTACAAACGGCGAACATAGTTACGTAGCTCACTACGCCACCCAGGAGATGGCAGTGCAACGCATTTGTTTGCTAATACGTCGCTGTCTGGACGAGATGGGCTCGCTCAGAGACGGCGAGAGGCACATTTTGATTGTCGCTTGCATGTTCGGCATGTATCTCTCCAAGGACAGTGCCCTGACCGCGGCGATGTGCGAAACAACAGGGCGTCTTGTCGACAGCGGTGGATCACTCACTCGTCTTCTATACCCAATTCTTAGGCTGTGGCGGACTATCTATGGCCTGCGCTCAGCCTAAACACAACAAGGGAGAACAAATGTCAGTAATTGGCAGATCCTCATTAAAGGTTCGGCTCAAACGCGAGCTGCCACCAAGCAGGTCATTCCCGGCAATCTACCAAACACTATGCTGCCGGTGGCTACCAGCCGCGTATCTAAAACAGTGCCACGCGCGGCTGGGCAGTCGGTTTACTGTCTACGCATGGGATATGCCGCCCCTAGTTTTTCTAACCGATCCCAATGACATACGGGCAGTTCTCACAGGCGACCCAGACCGGCTGCACCCAGGGGCAGGCGCAGAGATAATTTTACCACTCGTCGGCGACCGCTCATTTATGCTGCTCGAGGGAGAAGAGCACATCTGCGGTCGCCATGCGATAACGCCAGCCTTTCATCAACGGATGATTGCGGACTGTACCCACTTAATGTCCGAAATGGTTGACCGTGAGGTTGCGACGTGGCCGCTCGATACCGTCCTGCCACTCGATCATAAGATTCGCTCCCTAACGTTGAAAATCATTTTGGGAGCCATATTTGGTGACGATGATAACGCCATCATTGCACTGCACCAACAACTGATGGAAATGCTATCGATTACAGTCAGTATCGTCTTTCAAGAGCCAAAGGTCCGTCATCTGCCGGGATGGGGAAAAGCCTGGAGGACATTTGTCAAGCAGCGTTTCGAGGTCGATGACCAAATCTACGGGTTGATTCACCGACGACGTTCAGAAACCAGAGGTGGCGATCTAAAGGACCTCCTCGACATGCTATTGGACGCTAAGACCGCAGAAGGATCGCCTATGTCTGACCACGAGATACGAGACAATCTAATGTCAATGATCCTTGCCGGACATGAGACAACGACCGGAGAGATCACCTGGGCATTCCAACTTATGGCTCACAACCTCGCCGTGCAAGCTCGTCTCGTTGAGGAGATCGACAAGGGGACCGGCGACCAATATCTGACGGCAACGGTTCACGAGACGTTGCGTCACAAGCCGGTCTTTCTGTTTGCCATTCCAAGAGAGGTGGTTAAGCCAGTCGAGATCGGGGGCTGGACATATCACCCACCTGCTCACCTCGTCGGATGCACTTACCTCATGCACCACAATCCAGAACTCTATCCCAATCCTGGCCAATTCCATCCTGAGCGCTTTCTCGCTAATACACAGCAATCCCGAACATGGCTCCCCTGGGGTGGGGGACGCAAGCACTGTCTGGGTTAACGCTTTGCACTTCTAGAGGTTAAGATGATCTTGCGTGCAGTCCTATCGAGAAGGCTTGTGCTCCCAGCAAGCAAACGCATCGAGCATCCAAGGTGGCGCAGTGCGATTGTCGTTCCACACGCTGGCGGACGAGTTATTTTGCGCAGTCGCGCACGGTAACGCGCGCTCGCGGTTACAGAGTAATGGAGCGGCGCTGGTCATTCGGGTGCATCCAGCGCCGCTCTGCTCCGGATAAAGCCGATAGGTCGCCACATCGAAAGCTGTCAACCTATAGGACGCCGTAGGCAAAGTAAACGTATCTGTTTCGCCCGCGAAGAAAATAGCTTCGCCCGCGAAGGGTTTTTCTTTCTTCGCAAAATTGGTTCTGCGGATGCGAGCTGCAAAGTGTAAAGATCAACTGAGTGATGGTGGGACTAAGGACATCCAGGCTTGTCCGCTCAGGCGGTTGGGGGCCTCGCGCCTGGGTACGCACCCATGGCAAGTGCAGCGAGGTCCCCTTCGCCTCCGGTTAACAACTGACGCTACACGTCCACGCTCAACCTCTGAGGCTACACGTCCACGCTCAACCTCTGAGTCCTCCTCCTAGCGACGTAACGGAGGCATAGGCGTGTCGGCCAGCGCAGTCGCCCCAGATAAACGGCTCGTTGTGCTTGACCTGACCGCGGAGCAGGTTGCGCAGATACTCGACGCACGAGGAACGTCCTATCTCGAGCGCTTGCACGCGACGCTAGACGGTAGCGCTGAGAATCCAAGCGGCGGGAAACTGCACCCCGACACCCGTCTTTCGATGTCGCTGCTCCACGGACTGAGTGTCCTAGCGATGTTCGATGGTGAGGAGGAGCGCTCGCTCTCGGCTATTGTGGCGCATATCGATCGTCCTAAAACGACAGCCGAACGGTACGTCAGGACGCTGGTGGCGGCGGGCCTACTTGAGCAGGACCCCACGAACAGAAGCTACAGACTCGCCAGGCTGCTGAGAGATTGGATGTTACTGTCGCGCGTGACAGCGGCGTGACGGTGACAACCCTCCAACTAGCACGGTGGCTACGCGGCCAACGACACTAACCGATCGGCACGCTGACGAGTTGATGTCACATGGCGATGCTGGACCAGAGCGAAACTCACCGCGCAACTTGCCCCTCGCGGTCGCACCGCTCGATCACGAGAGACTCGCTGTCCGCAGCAAGGTGAGGCGAATGCGCCAACGCGCACGCCAGCTCGCCAGACCCGCGTACGTGTATACCGATGCGGCCTTCCGAGACGGATGGGCAGGCGTCGCGTATACGAGCCGAGCACTCGGGAACCGAGTCGCCGTGGTCGCATCGAAAGACTCCACCGAAGCGGAGTTTTGGGCGATGGTGATGGCGATGTATGACGCGGACAGGGCACTTGAGTGCTGGCCCGCCATCGTCTTTCGGACAGACTGCTCAAGCGTTGCACAGTTCGTCGTAGCCAAAAAGCCAAACCTCAACCCGATGCGAGCCGAGATGGTTGAAATGGTCCGTATTCATCGGCAGTGGTCCGTGGAGCTAGTGAAACGAACGTGGAACAAGCGCGCCAACCAGCTCGCACGCGATGCCATGAATAAAGCGAGCACAGGAGACAACCCGAGACGCGAGCGTTTGCTAGGCAAACACGATTGATATGAGCACACACGAACCACGTGATTTGGCGAAACCAAGGGCTACAGATGGGGTTGCTGGGACACGATCGAGCTCGAACCCTGGATCAGGGCAAGACGAGGCAGAGCACCGAAACATGAGCACCCTCTGGAGCGTGATCAGCGAATAATCCTCGGTCTACGCATTATTGACTGCTTCTCCGCGGATCGACCAGCGCTCACAACAGTCCTGCTCGTTGGGAGGAGAACAGCGACTTCGGCGCGGAGCGCGCCCAGGCGGAGTTGGTGGCGATGATGACGAGCGCGAAGCGCCCTGGCGCCGGCCGCTTGCAGTGATGTGGGTCCCGGACACCGACCGGGAGCGAGTCTCCCCCGCGCATGACCATACCTCGTTCCTGCGTCCGCCTCCGTTGTCGAGGAACGTCAGAGCGCACCATACGTACGACTACGTACTCGCCTGGGATACTGGGCGTCCGATGGCGACCAGCTCACTCCCCTCGCAGCTCGATACCGTCGAGAGCGATCCTCGGCTGCTCGAGCTGATCGGGGATACCGTGAGCCTGCTGGGGATCGAGGAGTTCCGCCACGAGCTGCTGCACGCGCTACGTCGGGCGGTGCCTGCACGCTGGGTATCGCTTAACGACATCGGCCCCGACCCGGACACGATCGCAGCGATCGTAGACCCACCGATGACCGATGAGCAGCACGAGACGTTCGCCCGCTACGCACACCAGAACCCGCTGATCGAGCGTATGACCATCACACGCGACGGTCGTCCCTTGCGCTTCTCCGACGTTGTTAGTGTCGAGGAGCTTCACACCCGCGAGATCTACACGCAATTCTATCGGCCGGCCGGCGTCGAGTACCAGATTGCGTTCACGTTGCCCCACGACAAGGACCGGCTCCTCGGCGTCGCCCTCAGCCGCACCCCCATCAGCGGCGACTTCACAGACGCAGAGCGCAACCTGCTCGACCGGGCCCGCCCGTTCTTGATCCAGGCCTACCGCAACGCGATCCGCTACAGCGCACTGCCCGTCGCCCAAATGCCTCGCGGCGGGGCGCCGCGAGTTCCTGAGCCACAGCGGCTCGTGGCGCTGGGACTGACCTGCCGCCAGGCGGAAGTGCTTGCGCTGCTGGCGACCGGCGTCACCGAGCGCGACATCGCCACCCGCCTTGCGATCAGCCACCGCACCGTTCAGAAGCACCTCGAGCGTTGCTACCGCCGGCTGAACGTCACCAACCGTTCACACGCGGGCGCGATCGCCTGGTCGACGATCAATGCCACATCCTCGTAATACGGACGGTGTCACACGCTGCGTACGTTCTCATACGTACGGAACGGACGGCCGTCGTTTGACAATCGAGGCCTACCCAGCGAATATATGCGCCTTGCGCTCGGGGATACTTGTTCATGACCGGCATTCGGGAGCCGGCAGCGAGTTCCCGGTGGGGGTCATGGGTGTGTTGCGGTTGCCGGCGCTGGCTGTGGTCGTGCTGCTGGGGGCGTTGGCCGCCGCGCCGATCGCGTCGGCCAACCAGATCGGCGAAGTGAGCGAATTCTCGACCGGGATCACCGCGAGCAGCCAGCCGAGCAAGATCGCGGAGGGTCCCGAAGGCAACCTCTGGTTCACCGAGCGCAACCCGTTTGTCGGCAACCAGATTGGGCGGATCACTCCGACGGGCGAAGTCACCCAGTTCCCGATCCTCCCCGACAGCATCCCGCAGGGGATCGCGCTGGGCCCCGAAGGCAACCTCTGGTTCACCGAGATCAACAACCCCGAATGCGGCGACGAAGGCTGTAGGAGCAAGGTCGGACGGATGACCCCGACGGGTTCCTACGTGGAATTCACGAAGGGGATCACCAACGGCAGCGAGCCGTGGGAAATCGCGGCGGGCCCTGACGGCAACCTCTGGTTCACGGAGTTCGCTGTCCCGGAACCTCGCCACACGAACAAGATCGGTCGGATCACCCCGTCGGGCACGGTCCAGGAGTTCGAACTCCCGCCCCCGGACACCGGTCAGCAGGGCGCGGACGGGATCACGGCTGGTCCCGACGGCAACGTCTGGTTCACCGAGCTGCTGGGCAACAAGATCGGTCGGATCACCCCGTCGGGCACGATCACGGAGTTCCCGATCCCGACCGCCAACAGCGAACCTGTCGCGATCACGGTGGGCCCCGACGGCAACCTCTGGTTCGCCGAGCAGGACGGCGTGAAGATCGGTCGGATCACCCCGTCGGGCACGATCACGGAGTTCCCACTCCCGACCAACGCTGGGGAGCCTCGCGCGATCACGGTGGGCCCCGACGGCAACCTCTGGTTCGCCCAGGACAATGGCGGGATCGGGCGGATCACCCCCACGGGCGCAATCACCCTGTGCACGACGGGGATCGGCGGCCCCATCGAAGGGATCACGGCGGGCCCCGACGGCACGGTCTGGTTCGCCGAGTACGACGAAAACAGGATCGGGCGGATCACCGTGACGGGCACGGGGCTCGCACCCAACTGCACGACCCCATCCACGGGCTCGACCGGGTCAACCGGGTCGACCGGCTCGACCGGCTCTACCTCCTCCACCCCGAGCACGCCACCAGCGGCGGTGCCCACCGGCACCGTCTCGCTCGACGGGTCCAGCCTTCCAGTACAGAGCAACGGCGATGCGACGGTCAAGCTCACCTGCACCGGTACCGCCACCTGCGCCGGTACGCTGACGCTGGCTGTCAAGGGCAAGGCTAAGAAGGGCAAGCACGCCAAGAGCAAGGACATCGGGACCGCCACGTTCTCGATCCCCGCAGGCACGACGCAGACCATCAAGCTGAAGCTCACCGAGACCGGGCGTGCGCTGCTGAGCGCCGCTCACGGACATCTGAGCGCCACCGTGACGATCCTCAAGTCGTCCCCCAGTCCCGGCGCGTCAGAGACGCAAGGCGTTCATCTGAGCCTGCAGAAGGCCAAGAAGAAGCAAAAGAAGTAGAAGTAGAATCCCGCGAAGCAGCTATCACTCCGTCGCACGAAACACTCCCCGGGCGAGCACGCGACCCCCGCGAATGGCAAGTAAACTGGCGCCAGGTTGAAGCCCAACCGCTCCATCCCCCAGGCTGCGGTCATCCCCGTCCTCGTCTACCCGGATGTACGAGAGGCGGTCGACTGGCTGACTGCCGCTTTCGGGTTTGCTGAGCGTGTCCGGATCGGCGAGAACCACCGCGCGCAGCTCAGCTTTGGAGACGGAGCAGTCATCATTGGCGATGTGCGCCACGATCGCCGGCCACCGCGCCCAGCGGAGGCCACACACTCGGTGATGGTACGTGTGGATGATGCACACGCCCACTGTCAACGAGCCCGCGAACATGGCGCGCGCATCCTCGCGGAGCCAAGGGACTTCGAGTACGGCGAGCGGCAGTACACCGCCGAAGACCCCGCCGGCCATCAGTGGACGTTCTCCGAGACGCTTGCCGACGTAGCCCCCGAGGAGTGGGGCGGAATATCGGTCGCCTCGACCTGATCACTATTCAGCCAGTTGATCGTGAGCCTTGTCCGAGAAGCAAGAGCATCGATCGGCTTCACCATCGCTGCTGGTTTGGACGAAGCTCGCTTGTGGTGGTGGCGTCATTGTCGCGGAGTCAGGCGAAGGCAGTGATCTACGTCACCGACTCCAGCGATGTGAAGGCCGTCGTTGCCGCCGATCCCGATGTCCTGCACGCCGGTGAGGCCAATGCGGTCCTCGGCCAGTGTTCGATTCTGCTGGCCGAGCAGGATGAACATCTGCGTCGTCGGCAATTGATGCTGCCCTTCTTCCACGGCGAGGCCGTCCGCGGCTACGGCGAGGTAGTCAGTGAGATCGCCGACGCCGAGATCGCCACCTGGGCGCTCCCGCGACACATTACCCTCGTTCCCGCCCGCGGCGCCCGACTGAGCATCCGGCACAAGCATGACCCTGCTGGAAACCAGACCACGCCGGCTCGACACCGCCCCTCAACTAACAGCCACACAAAAGAAAGAAGCCAAACATGAACGAAGCCCTCCCACCTACACGTGCCCTAGACGAGCAACCGGCAACAACCGCGCAAAACCGCGAACCGGCGAGGATCGAAGTCGCCGAACTGACCCCTCCCCTACGACGCGACGCGGTGCGCGTGCTCGCCGACGCCTTCCTGCACGACCCAGCGTGGGTCGCGATCGGACCCAGAAGAACCGCGGTGCGAGCGCGCCTGCTGCAACGCTACTACGAGATCGTGGTGGGCGAGGCGCTGCGCTGGGGCGGGCCGCACTGGTGCGCGCTGCGCAACGGCGCGGTCGTAGGCGTCGCGTTGACATACACAGACGGAACACGATTTCCGCCGCCGTACGCGACGCTGCGCGAGGCACCACCGTTCTTGCTGGCCGGGCCCGGCCCGGGCCTGCGCGCCGCCTACGTTGACCACGCAATGAAGCGTGCACACCCACGCCACGCCCATCTACTGTTGTGGTACCTAGCCGCGCATCCAGATTCCCAACGCCAAGGCATCGGGCGTTCACTGTTGCAACACGTCATCGCAGAAGCTAAACACCGCGAGCTCCCCATATACCTAGACACCACGAAGCTCGAGAACATCGCCTACTACACGTCATTCGGGTTCCAACAGATCGGCGACACACGACTACCCCGCAACGCACGCGCCTGGTTCATGCACCGCGACAACAAGTAAACAGCGAGTTGCCAACCATGCTCCCTAAAGATCTCAGCTCCCACTAACTGGTTGCGCGGGCCGAGGACCGCCATACCACGCGATGCGGACCGTCTCGGTTGGTCCAGGTATGTACTTCGCGCCGGTCCAGACTGCGCTGTCGTACGTCCAAGGCTCGTGGGATTGATCGATCCCACGCAGGAGCACCAGGTGGAACCTATGACCGCAGGAGTAGTCGACGACGCGCCCGCGGTACTCGTCGTGAGCTCCCTGGGCGGCGAGGCACTTTTCACCGTTTGCGAGCTTCACACCCCATGGGTAGCTGAGGCTCCGCGGCACCAGCTGGGTTGATGTCGGGAGTCGTCGCGTGTCGAGCTCGACGACACTCTGCGACCACGGTTCCTCCATACAGAGGACCGAGCCGGCGTGTCCACGGTCGGCCCAGCAGGGGTCGAGGATTGAGTTGCCGGCATCGAAACAGCGGTAGACAGGGCCTGGCACCGAGTCCGACCCTGGCTCGCAGGTCCCTCGGACATCGATGATGATCCTCACGTCCGCCAGCGGGTGTCCGCTCCGGTTGACCGGCGCAACGTAGAGGACCTTCGTCGCAGTCGTATCGGACGCAGGAACGTCCGGCACAGCTGTGGCGGCCAGTCCGATGACAGCCAGGGTCGCGACGAAATAGCGGCTCATGCTGAGAGTTTGACGCAGCCTGAGAAGGCCCGCATGCTCAACGACCGCGGCAACCGTGACGAAGGACCGGGTCACGAGCGGTGTGGGCCGCGCGAGTCTTCAGCTCAACGCGCATCGGTCGGGTGCACGACGAGCTGAAGGGTCTCGGCGAGCGCCTGGATGCGAGCGAGGTGCTCACGGGTCAACGACTCTAGTTGCGTGCGCCCGCGGTCGGTGAGCCGCAAACACACGATGCGGTGGTCACTTGTGTCTCGGATGCGTGTGAGGAGCCCCGCGCTCTCTGCGCGTTGGGCGAGCTCGACCGCGCTGTGGTGGCGCACGTGCAGCTCTTCGGCGGCCTGGCCAATCGTCGGCCCGCTTGGGGTGAGGTAGCCGCGCACGACGAGCAGCAGCTGGTGCAGCGAGGGGGTCAAGCCAACCTCGTGGGCGGCTTGCTCACTCCAGCGTAGGAAGTCGCGTAGTTCGGTGCGGAACACCAGCAGGCGCTGATAATCCTCATCGCGGAGTGCGCGGCTCGCGGACTTGCGGGTCATTGGGCGGGCTCACGCGTGGGCAGTAGCGTGCCGAGGCCACCCGCCAGCCCGCGGCGGCCGAGCGGCCGCTCGCGGTGGCGCTCCTCGACCAGCACCCGCTCGTGCGCCTTGAGCAGATCGAACTGACTTATGAGGCCCAGCAGTCGCCCTGACTCGCCGCGTTCGACGACTGGCAGCACGCCGTGTCCGCTGGAGACCATCAGGTCGGCCGCCGCACGGAGCGTCTCGTCAGGTCGCGCAAGCAGTGGCCGGCGCGCGAGGGTTCTCGCGCTAACAGGATCGTCCGCTCGGTGGGCGGCGAGCACGTCGGACCACGCCAGCACACCGAGGAGGATCCCGTCGCTGGCGAGTACGGGGTACAGGCGCTGGCGACGAACCGGGGTGCCCTCGGGTAGCTGCTGGTAGAGCTCGGTGGCAGTCGTTGTTGGTTCGACGGTGAGCACATCGGTGCTCATGACGTCCCGCACCAAGAGCGCGTGCAACGGATCGATCTCATACTCGCGGGACACGTGGTAGCCGCGACGGGCGACCTTCTCGGTGAGGATTGAACGTTTGAGGGTCAGCACGCTGACGAGGTGCGCGATCGTACAAGCGACCAATAGCGCCAGCAGCGAGTTGACATTGTGGGTGAGCTCCAGTGCGAACACGATGCTTGTAAAGGGTGAGCGCGTCACGCCCGCGAGTGCAGCGGCCATCCCGAGCAGCGCCCAAGTGCCCTCCCCAGCGCCTGGCAGCACCGCTCCCAGCAGACCGCCGAGCGCGGCACCGAGCATCAAGAGCGGCGCGAGGATACCCCCGCTCGTATTCGACCCGAGCGCGATCGACCACACACAGAGCTTGACGAGGAGCAGCACCGCCAGCGTGCCAAGCGCCAGCCCTCCGGCGAGCTCCGCGGCGATCGTCGTGTAGCCGACGCCGAGTGCCCGCGGTTCGATCAGCCCCCCGACACCGACTACCAGGCCGCCAAGTGCCGGCCACCAGGTCCAGTGCAACGGTAGGCGCCCGAACATGTCCTCCGCGCCATACACGCAGCGTGTCATCACCCACGCAAGGCCTCCGCAGGCCACTCCGACGAGCACCGCACCGGCGGTGACCGAGAATCCCAGGGCGCCGTGGGAAACCATCGGAAAGAGCGGTGCCGCGCGCAGCAGCCCGGCGTGAACGAGCGCTTCTCGGGTCGCCTCCGCGGAGCACGCGGCGAGCGCCACCGGGATCATCGAGCGCGGGCGCCACTCGAACAGCAGCAGCTCGACCGCCAACAGCACGGCCGCCACGGGAGTGCCGAACACGGCGGTCATGCCGGCCGCTGCCCCGGCGACGAGCAGACAACGCCGCTCCGCTGCGGTGAGATGCAAGAGCTGCCCGGCGATGCTCCCCACCGCTCCGCCGGTGACGATGATCGGCCCCTCCGCGCCGAAAGGTCCGCCTGTGCCGATACTCACGGCGCTTGAGATCGGCTTGAGCACCGCCAGGCGGGGCTCCATGCGGCTGCCACGCAACAGGATCGTTTCCATCGCCTCGGGGATCCCGTGCCCACGGATGCGCTCGGAACCAAAGCGCGCCATCACCCCAACGATCAACCCTCCCGCCACGGGCACGAGCACACTCAACGGTCCGAGGACCGACGTGTCCGGGGGCGCGAGACTCGTGCTGAGCGTGCCGGTGTATGCCAGATGGGTGATTAGCCCGATCAGGTCCAGCAGACCGAGCGCCAGGACAGCCACAGTCACCCCGAGCGGCACACACACCACCACCAACGCGAGCACCGTCCGCGCGGTCGTGAAGTCTCCCAACTCCCGCTCCGGAGCCTCCTGAGGACGAGGGTCGGGCCGAATTATCGCGTCACTTGGAAAGCGGTCCACATGCTTGTCTGACATCACTCGACCCAAGCATATCGGGTGCCGATATGTCAAGCTTCCTGAGACGTGGATGAACTGGCGCTCTTCTTTCACCTGCTCGGCGTGCTGCTGTTCGTCGCCGGCATCATCCTGGCCGGCGTCGCATTCGAGGCGGCGCGTCGACGCGAGCGGTCGGCGGAGATCGCGCTGCTGCTCGCCCTCGCTCGGATCGGCGTGCTCCTGGTCGGCGCCGGCGCCCTGCTGCTGCTCGGCTTTGGCCTGTGGCTCATGCAGCTCGAGCACGTCGGTTCCGGCACCGGCTGGGTCGATTGGTCGAGCGGGCTATTTCTCCTCGCACTTGTGCTCGGCGGCCTCGGTGGGCGAAAACCAAAGCGGGCGCGCCGACTCGCAACCCGGCTCGCGGGCGAAGATAAGCCTGCGAGCACCGAGCTGCGCGCGCTGCTCGACGATCCCCTCTCACTGGCCGCCAATTACATCTCGGCCGCTGTCGTGCTCGCGATCCTCGCGCTAATGGTCTTCAAGCCATAGACGGACGCGACCATCGTGTCGAACATCTCATGTGCGGTCCTGGGCTGCTCGCGGGTGTCGCTGCGGCGGCGCTGGCGGCGTGACCACTCCCCGTAGGCCATTCTAATTCGGGGCGAAGGCCCGGAGCAAGCTCCGGCTGACGGATAGCCGCCGAGATGCAGCACAGCTCAACCGCCGATGGAACCTTTCGGGGGCCAGCTGGGGTTCATGCAGATGATGGGTAACCGAGCCAGCGCCTTGGGGTGCGTGTGGACCTGCTGAAGCACGGCCTCCGGGTCGCCCCGCGACCTGCCGTGGCCGTTCCCGTGGTATTCCCGCCGGCGGATGGCGGATGGTGCTCGCGGACACCCGCGGGCCTTACACCGAGATCCTGTTCACGGCTGCAGGAAACAAGGCGGAACTGTCCTGCTTCTCCAATCGTAACCACCGGCCGGTCTCACTCGGCGGTGGTTACGGCATTCATGCCGCTGCACTGGTCGCGGTGGGGCGGGTGGCGCTCGTCTCCTCTGGGTCCACGACGACACCCGGGACGAAGGCTCGCGGCAGTTCTCGCACATCGTCGGTCGCACCGGACCAGGCGTCGAGGGAGTCACCGTGAGGCTCGCCGGCGGAGTGCGCGTCACCGCCAGCTGCGCCAAGGGCTGGTTCCTCGCTTGGTGGCCTGGGACACGGGGACTGCTCGCGTCGAAGCGCAGACGTCAGCCGGGATCCAACGCAGCACGACTGGCAGATGACGCCGATAGAGGACACTAAACGCGTCAGCGTCGCCTGACGCCACCGCGGCCATGAGCCCCGCCTCATCGCTGTAAGCGTTTCCGCGCATCTACCTACAGATTTGCGCGATCGCCACCCGCTGTGACATTGGAGTTGCGCTGGGCGAACAAGCACGGACGTCCGCAGTCGTAGCCAAGACCGGACGCGATGGGATCGGCGACCCGGCACCTCCCGCTCGTCCGTTGCGCAAGCTTGCGCCTCTGAAGCAACCGATGCAGCAATGGGCGGGGGTGCCGTGCAGCACCCCCGCCTTACCGCAGCGCGCAACCGCTCACAGACCGCCACACTCCAAATGCGCCCACCTCGTCCAAGGCGGTCGTCTCGGTTGAGCGAACCAAGACGCTCGCTCCGACTTAAGAGCGGAAGCGGCGGCCCGCCGACCGGCCTGCTGTCGCCTTGGACGGACGACCGGCTCGGAGGCATGACGGTGCGCGCGCTTCTGCTAGGCCCGGCGCGAGTAGGCGCGAACTGCGCGAGAACGATACTTTAGCCTCCTAACTACTGCCACCGCAAACAGCTACCTGGAGGAGCGATGAGCAAGCTCAGATGTCACATCGGGGTCTCGCTTGATGGGTTTGTCGCTGGCCCGAACCAGAGCGAGGAGAACCCGCTCGGCGAGGGCGGCGAGCAGCTCCACAGCTGGATGGTTTCACTGGCGGCCTGGCGCGAGTCCCACGGCCACCAGGGCGGCGAGGTCAACGAGAGCGCACGGATAGTCGAGGAAGCGCGCGAGAACGTCGGTGCTGGGGTGATGGGCCGTAACATGTTCGGCCCGATCGGCGGCGGCCCCTGGGCCGATGAGCAGTGGACGGGCTGGTGGGGTGAGGACCCTCCCTACCACCACCCGGTGTTCATCCTCACCCATTATCCGCGTGATCCGGTGGAGATGAAGGGAGGGACCACGTTCCACTTCGTGACCGACGGGATCGAGTCCGCGCTCGAACGGGCAGGGGACGCGGCCGGCGGCAAGCACGTCCGGCTTTGGGGCGGCGCCGAGGTCGTTAACCAGTACCTGGTAGCGGGACTACTGAACGAGCTTGAGCTCCACGTCGTTCCCGTACTGCTCGGCGACGGTGCTCGCCTCTTCGACAACCTCGGGGCCGGTGACGTCAAGCTCGAACAGGTCCGGGCGGTCGAGGCGCCTGGCGTCACGCACATCAAGTACACGGTGGTGACATGACCCGGGCCGGCCGACCTACCCGCGCATCTGACTCATCCTGACCCGATCGCCGAACCCTGCTTTCGTACACGAACGACGGCGTGGGCGCCCGCTCCGGTCACGCTCGCGTCCGAGCTTGTCGAATTGCGTGTCGCGGTGGCCAGAGCCCCGATAATCGTCACAGTTGGCGGTTGCGTGTGCTGATCGTTGTGCTCTGGCGTGGTGGGCTGCGTATCCAGGAGGCGCTTGCGCTTAGCGAGCCTGACCTTGATCCGCGCCGTGGGTCGCTACTGGTGCGCAACGGCAAGGGCGGGCGCCGCCGCGAGAACATCATCCAACGCCAGTTCGGCCACGCAAACCTCGAGACGACGTCGATCTACTTGCAGGGCATCGACACCGAGGAGATCATCGTCGCCGTCCACTCAAGGCGCCCCCCGATGATGCCGCCATCGCCGGCCTGCGCCTCTGAAACCCCCAATGCAGCACTGGGCGGGGATATCCGCCGGCACCCCCGCCTGCAGTACGCAACCGCTCACGGCCACGCAAGCGAGCGGCAACGCAGACCACATAAGCTCCAATGCGTCTGCTCGTCCGACCCGGCACTGTCGGGCCAGCTTCCTTGCGCACTCGCTTGGCGGCGAAGCAGGCGTCAACGGCGTGCATGAGCGTTCAGCACCGAACCAGGACTGGGCCGGACCTCTAGCTCGAGCCGCCGATCAGCGATGCTCGTCCGACTCGCCAAAGCTCTCAACCAGCCGGAAGAGCCGCACGTGGGAGTGCGCGATCGCTCTAAGTTCGCGCAGCAGGCTGTGAGCCTCAGGCGAATCCGTGAGTTCTTGGCGCTCCTTGATCGTCCGCATGCGCACCATCACCATCATCGCGTCGCCATTGGGGCTTTCGTAAAGCTGCGCAGACACGAAACCTCGGCGGCCGACGATCACGTTTCGCATTCCGTCGGAGATCCCTTGGGCTAGCTCAACCCGCTGCGACGGGTTAACCGTCCAGACGTCGATCAGGATCGGGGATTGCATTGGGCGCATTGAGTCTAGATCGTTCGTGAGCCGCCGAGTGGCGTACGGCTTTCCGGACCGATCAGCGGACAACCGACAGACAGACCTCGACGCTGATGAAGACGCCCTTGTTCAGCCAGTCGAGCTCGGGGAGCGGCGTAGCGCGCGACTCGATCAGCAAACAGTCGGATCGGCGACAACGACGCGAAGGCCGTCCCCAGACAGCGCGCCCACAGGGGTGGTCAAGACGGTGGTCGCCAACCTCTGGGCAGGGTCGTCTGACCCACCTCGATCAGGTAGCCGTCGGGATCGCGGATGTAGCAGCGCATCTCGGTCTCATGCTGCTTCGGCGGCGTCAGAAATTGGGCGCCCCGCGCGCCCCATGCGGCGTACACAGCTTGGATGTCCGCAACCCGGATGTTGAGGAAGCTGCTCACCCGATCTGGGTCGGGCGGCGTCTCGAGTGTGACGGTCGGCTTGTCGTCGGTCGGGTCTCCTCCGACGTTGATGATGATCCAGCTGTTGGCTAGCGCGACGTAGGTCACCTCGTCACCCCTCTCGCCGGAGATGACCGTCTTGCCGCCAAGTACTTCGGTGTAGAAGCGGCGGGAACGCTCGACATCAGCTGAAACGATGAAGTGGGCCATGACCATCTCCTCTGCGGATGTGCGGGCCCCGGTTGAGGTTTCACCGTTCACGTCGATGGTGCTCATGCTGACCTCCTTTGTTGATGTTGGTTTCATGGTCGCGCATTTGTCGTGCATCGCGCCCGTTGGGCGCCAGCTGAGAACGATTTTCTGGGCAGTGTGGGGCTGGGGACCGGACGCTCCGGCCCGGACCAGCGGCCGCCGTGGTCCCTCGCGCTCTCCCGACAAGCAGGCGTCTCTGCGGGCGCCCCGCGTACTTGCGCTCAGGACGAGATGGACGCATTGGAGCGTTGGCGGTCTGTGCGCGGTCGCGCACTGCAGTTAGGGTGGGGTGTCGCGCGGCACCCCCGCCCGTTGTCGCATCGGTTGCTTCAGAGGCGCAGGCCGGCGGTGGCGGACATCCCTTGCCTCTGCGCACCAGCAGCGACCCACGACGAGGATCAAGGTCATGTGCAGTCGGCTCCCACATAGTCTGGAGAAAACGGGAGCTCGTATGCTGGGCGTCGTGCCTCCTGTTTGTCCTGAACGACCGTTTGCTGCACGTGATCGGGGACGCCCGCTCGTGGTGCTACTGGAAACGGCGTGTGCTCGTACGCGTCGATGATCGTGCAGCTACGGTTTGGCTTGCACGAGAAACGCAAGAATATGGCTGTGGGATTCTCATCGTCAGATCGGGCTTCGAGCGGGCTGCCGCTGCGCTTTGGGGGTGCGCTGCCCTTACGCTTGGGAGGACCATTAGCAGACCCGGGGGTTCGATCGTGAGGTTCCTGGCCGTCGCGCTGCTCGTGGCCAGCGGAGTGCTGGCAGCGCGAAGCGTGGCTGGAGATGGGCCCACAGGACTCGGGGGGTTCCAGCCGCTCACGCCCTGGCAACGACCCACTCTCGAACTTCCCGCCGTGCGTCCTCTTGACTACCGGCAGCTCGCCGAAACGGGGCTGGGCCAGGCTGCGCGCTGGCGTGATGGCAGCTGGTACTGCGAATACCTCGACTGCAGCCACGGGCCGTACCCGCTGGTGAGCCTGTGGGGCGAGGTGCCGATGTTCGAGGCGCTCGACGCACTCGACATCAGCTCTCCGTCACGAGCGCACCGGGTGTTGGTGGAACGCTTCGCGCGTGCCAATGAGCGCTATTGGGACGCTGCGCTCGGCGGCTACGCTCCGTACCCGGGAGACCGCGATGCCGGCGTTCAGGCGTTCTTCGACGACAACGGCTGGGAGGGGCTCGCCTTCTACAACGCGTATCTGGCGACTCGGGAGCGCCGCTGGCTGCACGACGCCCAGCGCGCCTTCCGCTTCATCGCCGCCCGCGGCTGGGATCAGAACGGCGGCGGGATGTGGTGGAACACGAGCCACCCCTACCACTCAGGGCCCGCGCTCGCCTCCGATAGCCTTCTCGGTCTCCTGCTCTATGGCACAGACCACGAAGCGTGGCAGCTCGAAAACGTAAAGACCTACGTGGACTGGGCGAACGCCAACGACAACCACGATGAACGCCAGCTCTACCTCGAGAAGCCGAACGAACCGGAATCGGTAAACGATTACGTCCAGGCGCCGCTGGTATACGCGCAGTATCTGCTGTGTCGCGACGGACAGGGGGAAAGTTACTGCGTGCAGGCCGGGCGCGTGGCCGCGACGATGGCCGAGGAAGACGTTGACGCCTACGGCTACAAGTACAACTATGGCCCCGAGTACGACGCCATCTTTATGCAGTGGATGATGGCCTACGGACAGCAGACCGGCCAGCGCTACTGGATGCAGCTGGCCGAGGCGAACGCGGCGGCCGCAGCCGAAAACGTCAGCGACGGGCAGGGATTGTGGCTCTCGAGCTGGTGGGGCGGGACGATCGTAGACCCCGAAACACACCCGAACATGTTCCGCACGATGGCCGCCACCACGAGCCTCTTCGCGTGGATCGGGGTGCACTCAAAGGTGAGCCCGTGAGGCCCGTCTGTGGCACGGGGATCTTGCGGACACCTTATGATCTTCACCACGCTGTATTCAGCGATCCTGGGGTCACACGAGTTGCGACTACTACTCAACATCATCTGGTTTGTGCTTGCCGGGCTGTGGATCGCCATCGGATATACCTTGGCGGCATTGATCTGCTTCATCCTGATCGTCACGATCCCATTCGGTATCGCGTCGTTGCGTATAGCCATGTTCGCGCTGTGGCCGTTCGGCAAGACGGTCGTCAAGCGAGCCGATGCAGGCTTGGCGTCGGGGATCGGCAACGTCCTGTGGTTCGTGCTCTGCGGCTGGTGGCTGGCGATCGGACATCTTGTGTCGGGAGTGCTGCTGTGCCTGACCATCATCGGTATCCCGCTCGGCTTGGCTAATTTCAAGCTGATCCCGGTCTCGCTGTTGCCGATGGGGCGCGAGATCGTGAGTGTGGAGCAGGCCCGCGCTCTCGGCATCAAACCGATGTTTGCGCCGAACGACACATCACGTCGCTGAGCGCTATCTCAAATGCACGCGGCCCTCACCCGCGAGGCGCGATCGCTGTGGGCGATCAGGCCGGCCGGTTAGTTTCACGTGACGCTCACGGTCACCCATGGCACGGGCACCTACAAGCAGTCGGCTGCACACGCGCAATTTCCCGTCCAGTGTGGTCCTAATCGGGGACTGTCGCCGTTTCATCGGAAACGCAGGGCTATGCGCCCGCGGCGCCGTCCGGCTGTCACAGCATCTGACACGGCTGCGCGTAGCTCCAGACTGCCTTTCCCGATCTCGTGGCCGGAACCGTCGTTGCAAGGAGCGAGCAGCTGGGCCAGATCCGTCTCGGCGTTCAGGCACCGGATCAGCCCTCGCTCTGCGAAGCGGGTTGCGATGTCTAGCTGATGATTGTCGACGTGCTCGCTATAGCGAGCTTGCCTGGGCAGAACGACCGGTGTGTGTCCTGCCTGTAGCGCGGTCATGATCGTCCCCACTCCGGCGTGACACACGACGCTATCGGCTCGGGTCATAGTCTCCACGACATCATCGAAGGCCATGAACTCGATCCATGTCGTGTTGGGCATCTTCGGTCGGGAAGCGGTACTGCCGTGCTGGATGACGAGCTCATCGCCACGCTCGGCGAGAGGTTCGACCAGGTCCAGCGCCCTGGGGAAGGGTTGCTGGTGGGTGCCAAGGCTAAGCAGGATCAAAGACGGTTCCATACGAACGAGCTCGTTTATAGAAGCGCTGGAGTCCGGGCCACTGAACGATGAACGTGTCGGCGAAGGGGTAGATCAGGCGTCCCGTCAACGAAGGTGAGGTGATCCTGGCCATCGATTCGATGTAGATGACATTGACTCCGAGCAGGCGACCGGCGATCGCGAACGGAACTGCGACGCCGGCTCCGGTCGTCACGATCGCCTGGACTCTACGGCAATGTACCATCCGAAGCGCCAGGCCGAAGTTGAGGATCAGGTTGGGGATATTGCGGTTGGTAGGGTGATGAGCCCATGTGGTTCGCTCGCCGACGAGCAGTGAGACCGCGTCGCTCTTCTGGAAGGTGACCCAGTGGCGCCGCTCACGCGGCCACAGATCGGCCAGCTGCAGTAGTTGCAGCAGGTGGCCACCATTCGAGGCCACGAGCAGGATCTCACGGGGCGTGCTGGTAGGGGTGTCGGTGGGCATGACGAGATGTTCGCACGGCGAACGCAGCGGCGCAGCGGGACACAGGACTGCCGCACAGGATCCCGACGCGACCGCAAGGCGGTGCATCCCGTCGTTTTGTCGTAGCATCGCGACACCGATGTGTGGAATCTGTGGGCTCGCAGGGCGGGTGACCGATCGACCACCGCTCGAGCCTGTGGTGCTGCGGGCTATGACCGGGGCGATCGTCCACCGCGGCCCTGACGAGGACGGACACCACATCGCTCCCGGAATCGCAATCGGCATGCGGCGGCTGAGCATCATCGACCTCGCCTCCAGCCATCAGCCGCTCTGCAACGAGCGCGGCGACGTGTGGACTGTGTTCAACGGGGAGATCTTCAACTTCCCCGAGCTGCGTCGTGAACTGCAAGCCGGTGGTCACCGACTTGCGACCGCGGGAGACACGGAGACGATCGTGCATCTCTACGAGGAGCATGGAGTCGAGTTCCCCAAGCGACTGCGTGGGATGTTCGGGATCGCGGTGTGGGACGAGTCCCGCAGACGGCTTGTGCTCACGCGTGATCGGATGGGCGTGAAGCCGCTCTACTACGCTCTCACAGCCGCTGGGCTAGCGTTTGGCTCTGAGATCAAGTCGCTGCTAGCGGGTGGACTGGTCGATCCACGCTTGGACCCTTTGGCGGCCGAGCTGTATCTCGCCTACGGCTACGTGCCCGGGCCGCGCACGCTGTTTGAGGGTGTGCGCAAGCTGGCGCCCGCGACTACCCTGGTGTGGGAGGGCGGAGAGCTGGCGGGAGAGTCGGTGTATTGGACGCCGTGGGACGATGCTCCATCATGTGGCGAGTCGTGGGAGGACGACGAGGAGGCTCTGCTGCGGCTTTTGCGCGGCTCGATCCGCTCACGCATGATCAGCGATGTGCCGCTGGGTGTGATGCTGAGCGGAGGGCTCGATTCAAGTCTGGTGACCGCGCTGATGTCAGAGCTCAGCAGAGAGCCTGTCAAGACCTTCTCGGTGGGCTTTACTGAGGATGCCCAGGCTAACGAGCTCGCCGACGCGCGGCGAGTAGCCGAACGCTTTGGTACCGATCACCACGAGCTGCTCACTAGCGCGACTGATCACCCGTCGCTGATCGAGGAGGCGCTGTGGCACCTGGAGGAGCCGATCGTGGACCTGTCGTTTCTCGGATTCTTGTTGCTCAGTCGCCTCGCTCGAGAGCACGTGACGGTGGCGCTGTGCGGCCAGGCGGCGGACGAGTTGCTGGGCGGCTATCCCAAGCACGCCGTGGCCCACGCGGCGGATCGTCTGGGACGCTTGCTCGCGCCTGGACGTAGTGTGGTTGCGGCCGTCGGCGGCCGACTGTCCGATGACTCCCGCCTCGGTCGCGGTCTGCGCGCGATGGCCACCGAGGATGACGCCGAGCGTCTACTGCAGATGAGTCGCGTGGTCTTGGAGGGCCAGCGCCGAGCGTTGCTGAGTCCCGACTTTCGCAATCCGGAGTTCGATGGGGCGTTGCGCGGGGTGATCCGCTCGCGCGCCAGCGGCCACGCCGGCAGCGTGCTGCGTGAGACGCTGTATCTCGACACCAAGCTCGCGCTCGTGGATCTGATGTTCCTGTACTTCGACAAGATGTCGATGGCTACCTCGCTTGAGGTCCGCGTTCCGTTTGCCGACCACGATGTTGTGGCGTTTTGCATGGCACTCCCGGACGACCGACGAATCACACGCGGGCGGCGCAAGGAGATCCTGCGACGAGTGAGTCGTGGGCTGCTCGATGACGCGACGATCGATAAGAAGAAGCGCGGTTTCTTCCGAGCCGCATCATCAACCTGGCTGAACACGCACCGTGACGGGATCGTGCGGGAGACGCTTCTGGACCAGCGTGCACGGGACCGAGGGATCTTTGTGCCAGGCACAGTGGAGAGCCTGATCGCCCAGTCACAGGGAACCGGTCGCTCAGGTGAGCCGCTGCTCGCGGTCCTACTGTTGGAGCTTTGGCATCGTCAGTTCATCGACGCCGACGGAGTTGGGCGACGCCTGGCTGCGGACGCCAGACGCATGGCCGCGCGGTCAGCCTGAGACTGGCAAATGAGGGTCCTGTGGTTGACAAACATGTGGCCCGACGCCGAGCGCCCCTGGTACGGATCATTTGTCTACAGCCAGGCTTGTAGTCTCGAACGCACCGGGGTCGAGCTCGACACGCTGTATGTGCCTGGCTATCGCTCCCCAGGGGAGTACGCACGGGGTGCACGAGAGGTATTGCGAAGGAGCAGGCATCAGCGATATGACCTTGTGCATGCCCATTACGGGCACTCAGGCATCCTTGCGCGATTGCAGACGGAGGCTCCTGTGCTGTTGTCCTACTGTGGTGACGACCTCCTTGGGACCCCAAAGCCAGGTGGAGTCGGTCTCACGTATCGTAGCGTCGTCTTGGCTCGCGGCTTTGCGCAGCTATCACGCGTGCTGCGGGCGACAATAACGAAGTCCGAGGAGATGGAGCTGCGGCTTCCTCCGAGCTCGCGGAAACGGAACAACGTCATTCCTAATGGTGTTGACATGTCTCAGTTCGAACCGATGCTCAAGGATGTGGCCCGTCGTCGGCTCGGCTGGAATAGCAGACGTAAGAATCTTCTATTTGTGGGGAACCCCGATTTTCCACGCAAGAACGTAAAGCTCGCGCAAGCCGTCCGAGATGAGCTCCTTCAGCGTGGAATTCAGGTCGAGCTACGAATCGCCTGGCACGTAGAGCCAGATCTCGTGCCCGTGTGGATGGCCGCATCAGACGTGCTGGTCTTTACATCGCTCTTCGAGGGCTCTCCCAACACGGTCAAGGAGGCCATGGCGATGGAACTGCCTGTTGTCAGTGCGCCGGTCGGCGATGTACCCGAGCGCTTCAGGGATGTTGAGGGCACCTTCGTCGCTGAACGAGATCCAAAGGCCATGGCCAACAAGGTCGAATTGGCACTAGAGTACGATCGCGCGCCGGCAACCCGCGTGGCTATCGCCGAATTGAGTATTGACACGATTGCCGAGCGTATCGTCGCTTTGTACAGAAACCTCACCGTACTATGAATACGTCATTATTGGTTAGCTTATCGTATGTGCGCTGGATGGTCGTCGTCCATGCGCCTCTATGCCGTTGCCGCCCTTCCAAACATCTACGTCGATAGCTCCAAGGTTGGAAAGTGCACGCCCGATCTGTCCTCGCGTACGAAACCACTTGTAGTGGTCGGTGAGTGCGTCATGGGTATCGAGAAAGGCCCACGCACGTTGATGCTCCTCAGAAAGCTCAGGAAACTCATCGAAGTATGTGTAAACAGGAGACACACGATTCAGCAACTTGCGATGGTTGCGCAGTCGCAGATGTAGTGGCCAGAGAATTTTAACCATACGGTCTGTAATAGTCAATCCCATAGCGGGTGGTAGGCGTCGAAGTACTCCCCGGATCATAGGTTGTGTACTCAGGTAGTATCCGAGGCGATACTTGTAGTGATCGACGGCTAGAAGCCCTCCTGGCCGGACCTGCTCAAATAGCTCGACCATAGTCTGCTCTGGGGCAGGGGTATGCTGTAGAACGCCTAGACAGAAGACGACATCGAAGCCTCTGCCGAGGAAAGGAAGCTTGAGGATGTCTGCTTGAGCAATGCGATGCTGATCATTTTGAGGAAAATTTTCCTGATTGGCATCCACTGCTTCTGTCATGTCAATAGAAGTGACGATTGCCCCCTGCGCCAGCAGAACCTCAGTAAAGCGACCCGCACCGCAGCCGCACTCAAGTACATGAGTGCCTTCAAGGTTTTTCCAGAGGCCTTCGCCGAGGCAGCGACGGGCACGATCGGCGCTAAGAGTCTCTTTAGTGAACGAGTCGAGCTGGGTCTGACGATACTTCAGCCATTGCGGACCAAAACTAGCGGCGTAGGAACCCGTTTCTACGAAGCGCGGAATACCATTGATAATGGGGAATCCATGCCCGTGTTCACACGTTAGCACTGAACCGTCTGATTGCAACGGAGTACGGTGATTGGGACAGAACCATGCGGTGGATATGGTAGGCATCGATAGATCATAACGCACAGCACCACGAGGCTCCTTACCTACGGTCGTGTGCCCTGGGATATTGCGCTCAGTGGGTGGGTGTTGCTTGTCCATTTACGATACTGTCTTCGTTAGGTTGCTCCTGAGGGTCCATCGTGGGCTCGCAGCCAGTTCTCCGAACAGGTTAAGATACGCTCGCCCGCAGTCTTCGATAAGGAATCGCTCTCGTGCGCGCGTTCTAGCCGCCGCGCCGTGTGCGTATCGTAGCGCTGGCTGTTCAGCATAGGTCACAAGTGCTCGTGCAAAGGCATCCACATCCCCTGGCGGAACGAGAGTTCCGGTCCTCCCGTCCAAGATTAGCTCTGGGATGGCCCCGTTGCGGGTCGCCACAATCGGCTTGCTGGATGCCATGGCCTCGAGGGTGACCATCGAGAAGGACTCGATAAACGTATCGGAGGGTATTGCGGCAATATCGCATTGCTCCCAGAACGCGGCAAGGTCATTGACGACGCCGAGAAATTCGATCTGGGATCCAATGTCCAACGATCGGGCGAGCGATGTCAGACGTGCGTATTCTGGACCGCCTCCTGCGATCAGAAGTTTCACGGGGGTCTGCCTGTGCACCTGCACAAGTGCTCTGATCAGATGGTCTGTGCCCTTGCCTGGGACTAGACGGCCCGCGAAGCCCACTACCAGATCGCGGTCATTACGTGCGGGTGCCTTTGTGGGTGGAGACACGTCAGTCTCAATACCATTATAGATACGTATGATGCGACGGGCGTGTGTGTGCTCTCGCATTTGCTCAAGCATGAAGTCGGACACAGCCACCTCTGCATTGGTGGTCCATGCTCCACTGAGCCGACCTATCCGCCTTAGCAGTCGTTGAGGTCTGGTGAGATCTTTTTGCTCAAAGAGGAGTGGCCCATGCTCGACTGCGATGATCGGTCCGACGTAGCCACCTATGCGAAGAGCTGTGGCCATAAAACCGCGCTCGACCAGCAACGCGCCGTCTGAGCCCGCGCGCGCGATCTCGGTCGCGTACCGACGAGGATGTCGAAGCACGTCGCGTCCTCGCCCAAAACCGAGACTCTGATAAGGAATATCAGCGCGAGAAAGTCGTTCAGCAAGTGGCCATGGCGACCCGATAAACAGGATTGTGGCATCTGACCCGAGTTTGTGCATACATTCTGCAAGCTTAGCGTAGAGGATCTCAGCGCCACCCACATCACCATTCCATAGGACTAGAGCCAACTTGTATTTGTCGCCCTGCTTAGGCGCGGCGCGGACGGATGTCTGTCTGCTCATCGAATACTCAGAGCCAACGACAAGGGCTCGGCTATCGCTGTGCGATCTATGTAGGTACGCAGCCAAAGCTCGAGCTGTATCAGTGCCCAGAGTCGGTTAGAGTTGTCTCGGTGGCCGACTAGATGATCATCAATGAGCGTCGCCAGCGCCTCGGGACGGAAGATACCTCGGCTCACCGAATGTTCGTCGAGCAACACATCACGCGGAAGCGCTCGTAGCTCGCCTCGGAACCATGCTGCCAGAGGGACGCCAAAGCCAGTCTTCTTGCGATCGAGGATGTGGTCGGGCAGCCAGGGTCGCAGTGCGTCCTTGAAGATGTGCTTAGTAGTAAGTCGGTGCACCTTGTCCGAGACGCGGAGGGCGGCTGCTGTCTCAATCAGGCGATGGTCTAGCAGTGGGGAGCGCACCTTGAGCGAGCTCGCCATGGTTGCGATGTCCATCTTCACAAGGAGCTGTCCGGGAAGATAGGTGTTGACGTCAGTGTCAAGCAGACGCTCAAGCTCGTTGTCGGCATCGGAGTCCACGTACGCATCACTGAGTGCACGTGTTGCGACGCTCGTGTCTAGGCTGTCGGCAAACTCTGGTGTGTAGAGCTGGTTGAGTTCGCTGCGGCTCAAGTAGCTCATCCACATCTGGTGGCGATCCAAGGGATCGATCAGCATGGCTTGCGTGAAGCGGTCAGCTCGCGCACGGGCACCGTCGATTCGGGCTCCTGTGCCGAACCGTTTGGACAGCGCTGCGGCAAGCTTCCATAGTGGGCGCGGCAAGCTATCCAGTCGTTCGGTCAACCGATAGGCCACGTAGCGCCGATAGCCGGCGAAGCTCTCGTCGCCGCCATCGCCGTTGAGTGCGACGGTCACGTGATGACGCGTGAGCGCCGCGAGATAGAAGCTGGGGATCGCGGAGTTGTCGGCGAACGGCTCGCCATAGTGCCAGACAAGGCGGGGTAGGAGCTCCATGGCGTTAGGCTCTACACGCAACTCGTGATGGTCGGTGTCGAACAACTCGGCGACCTCACGTGCGTAGGACGTCTCGTCAAACTCATCGACATCGAAGCCGATCGAGAAAGTCTTTACTCGCCCAGTAGCCTCGCGTGCCATCGCGGCGACGATGGCGCTGGAGTTGACACCACCGGAGAGGAACGCCCCGAGCGGCACGTCACTGCGCAACCGTAGTCGCGTAGCCTCAAGAAGTTGCTCGCGCAGCATATGCTCACGCTCCGCGGTGGAGCTTGCGGCGAGGTTCGACGTGTAGGAGAGCTTCCAATATCGTCGCGTCTCAATGCGACCGTCTTCCCAGATGAGCGTATGGGCGGGCGGCAACTTCTGCAGCGCCGCGAACGCACTCTCGGGGTGCGGCACATAAGAGAGTTGAAGGAAGGCGTCTACGGCGCCGAAGTTGACGTCTCGTGGGATATCCGCATCGGCGAGGATTGCTCGCGGCTCGGAAGCGAACCAGATCGTGTCGTCGCGCTGACTGTAGAAGAGAGGCTTCTTGCCTATCCGGTCACGCGCGAGCAATAGTCGCCGGCGAGAGCGGTCCCAGATAGCAAAGGCGAACATGCCGCGGAGAAACTTCACGCAATCCCTGCCATGGTCCTCGTAGAGATGGACGATGACCTCTGTGTCCGAGTGCGTTGCGAGCCGATGGCCGCGTTGCTGCAGCTCCTCGCGCAACTCTACGTAGTTGTAGATCTCGCCGTTGAGGACTACGACTATCGATCTGTCCTCGTTGAAGATCGGCTGATCACCGGCATCGAGGTCGATGATGGCTAGCCGCTGGATGCCCAAACCCACACCGTTCTCTAGGAAGATGCCACGCGAGTCGGGTCCGCGGTGTTCCACCAGCGCACACATCCTCTCAAGCAGCTCACGATCGACAGTGCCAGCCGCCGATACCTTCCCCACGATCCCACACACGAGTTTGTACGATACAGGCCCCGAGTATCGTATCTCGCATGGAGTTGACCACGCATGAGCCTCTGAGCCTTGATCCATTGACTCAGCGAGATGGACAGGACACGCGTTCGCGACCAAACCAGATGGAGCTTTCGGTGGTTGTGCCGACGTTCAACTCGGCAGAGCACATCTACACGTGCCTCTCCTCTGTGCGCGATTGCCTGCCAGAGGCTGAGGTGATCGTTGTAGACAACGATTCCGCCGACGAGACCCGTGAGGTAGTGCGCGAAGCCTTCCCCGCGGTCGTGCTCATCTCGGGGCATGGCAACCTCGGATTTGGTCGCGCATGCAACTTGGGCGCTAAGCACGCCTCCTACGAGTACTTGCTCTATCTCAACCCAGATGCCGAGCTGGTCTCGATCGATCTCAGCGTGCTCGCGAGGCTCGGGCGCAATCGGCCATTGGGCATCGTGGCGGCCACCCTCGTTGGGGACAACGATGCGCCACAGCCGACGGTGCAGCGGCGATCCGACCGCTGGTTCTCGGAGTTCGTGGCGGTCCATCTTCTCGCTATGCTCTCACCGTACTCTCCACGGCCTCGTTATGTAGAGCAGGCCCAGGGACTGGGTGCGTATACGGTCAGCGGGGCGATATTTCTGGTAGCAGTTGACGAGTTTCACCTGCTCGGGGGCTTTGATAAAAGGTTCTTTATGTACTATGAGGACACCGACCTTGCTCGGCGTTATCTACAGCTAGGCTATCCACTGCGCTCCTCGCCCGCGCTCTTGGCTAGCCACGTGGGGGGTGCTTCGGCGCCCACGCCACAGAGGCTTGCGTTGAGCTTTCTAGGCTGGCTTGAGTATATTGACAAGTGGCATGGGAGGACATCGGCTATGCGGGCTGTGACCGTCGCCCGAGTGGTCTTTTCGACGGCACTACTCGCTCTACGCGGGCTAGCTCCCGCAATCCGCAGCGGACGAGTTTCTGCCAAGGCCGAGCAGCTTGCCACGATGCTTTCCTATGTCGCTGCAGAAGGACGACAAGACGACTCATCCGGATCTCAATACCGATATCCTAATGCGGGCCCGATCGCGACACGAACGTTCCGTTCCTTTGAATGAAGTCGGAACAGTGGTGTGGATATCGCGATTGTTGCTCTAACCGCGTCATGCTGATGGCTACTTTGGGCAGAATACGTCCGCATGCGGTAGTTTGATCTCCGGTGTTGGCCGACATCACAATCCTGCGTTGTCCAGTGACTGGGTCACCGTTGTCCCTAGCCTCGAATGGGAACCTCACATCGCCGGAGGGACGCGACTATTGGGTGATCCACGGTGCCCCGGTGCTCATCGACTCCAAGCACAGTCTGTTCGACGCGAACTTTGCCGATTCGGCCGGTGGCATAGACTCCTCGCATGCGAATATCCGGCATCTCTTTGATCGTTTTGTGCCCTCGCCAACGAGATCCATCGGCTCTCACGAGCGATTCGCGCATCTGGCACAACGCGTAGTGGCACGTGGCTCGCCGGCACGCGTGCTCATTATCGGCGGCGGTACTCTCGGAGAGGGCATGGCCGACTTCATCGAACGTACGGACCTCGAGTTCGTCGAGACCGATATTTATATGGGTCCCCGGACGCAGGTCATTTGCGATGCCCACCAGCTGCCGTTCGCTGACATGTGCTTCGACGCAGTCGTGGCGCAGGCTGTCCTTGAGCACGTGATGGACCCTCAGCAAGTTGTTGCGGAAATTTGTCGTGTGCTTAAGCCTGATGGATTGGTCTACGCGGAGACCCCATTTATGCAACAGGTCCACGAGGGCGCCTACGACATCACGCGCTTCACGATGGTCGGTCACCGGCGACTTTTCCGCTACTTCGACGAATTGGACGCAGGTGTTGTCTGTGGTCCCGCAACGACGCTGCTCTGGGCGCTGAGGTATCTAGCCCGCTCCCTGCCACGCCGGTCGCGGATCGCACGCGAGCTGTTTGACCGAACGGTGTGTCTCGCGTTCTTCTGGCTTAAGTATCTCGACGATCTTCTCATCGATCGCCCTGGGTCAATCGATGCCGCATCGGGGATATATTTTCTGGGGCGCAGGCGTGAATCGCCGATCTCTGATGCTCAGGTAGTCGCGTCGTATCGCGGTGCGTTCAGATCGGCGCCTCGACGTTGAGACCTTCTAAGGCCAATGCGATGTGGACCGAGGACTGTTTGGAAGAGTATGGTTGTAAGGGCAATCGTATCCGTTATGCTGCGATGCTCTAATGGCAAATGTCCTCGTAACTGGTGCCGCCGGCTTCATCGGATCACACTTGGCTCAGAGATGCCTGGGGCAGGAACACCAGGTGCTCGGGATCGACTCGCTCACGCCATATTACGAGCCCGGACTCAAGCGCGCGAACCTGGCGCACGTGGCAGACCATGCATCGTGGACATTTATCGAGGGCGATCTCGTGGACCTAGACCTCGTCTCCTTGTTGGACGGTATCGAGGTCGTCTTTCATCTCGCAGCTCAACCCGGGGTGCGGTCTAGCTGGGGACAAACCTTTGGAGCCTATGTGGACAGCAACGTGACTGCGCTGCAGCGACTGCTGGAGGCGTCGAGGTCGGTAGCTCTGGAGCATTTCGTATTTGCCTCTTCCTCATCGGTCTACGGCGACGCTGAGCGACTTCCCACTGATGAGAACACAACCCTTCAGCCGATCTCTCCTTACGGGGCTACAAAGGTGCTGGGCGAGCACCTATGTCGTCTCTACCATCGTAGTCATGGACTCCCGATCGTCATGCTGCGCTATTTCACCGTGTATGGGCCGCGTCAGCGTCCAGACATGGCTTTCAACAAGCTCATCCGGGCGGCTCTGGAGCACCGGGAGATAGTCATCTACGGTGATGGCGGCCAAACTCGTGACTTCACCTTCGTACAAGATGCGGTTGAGGGCACGCTCGCTGCAGCCTCAAAGGGCCGGCCCGGCGCGGTCTACAATCTAGGTGGTGGTGCGACGACATCCATGAATGAGGTGCTGAGGATAATTGCCGACATCACCGGTGAGGAGCTTAGGATAACCCGAGTGGACGCACAGGCCGGGGATGCCCGTGACACAGCAGCTGACACCAGTTGTGCACGCGCGCAACTCGGCTTTGCCCCCTCGCGTTCGCTGTCCGAAGGCATTAGAGAGCAGGTCTCATGGCATCTTAGCAGTTTAGGGGCTGGACAGTAGTGTTTGAAAGTGATAGCAATCCATGAGGAGGGGCAAACAAAGAGAAAAGCATCAAGGCAGCATCTATATCGTAGCCTTCGGTCGCGCTATGCCTCGATTTCAAAGGTTGCGTTATTTGCACGACCTTCACCTGTTTCGGTAGAGGAGATGACGAGCGCGAGTGGCCGCAAAATAGGGGTTAGCCTATATAGGCTTTCTCTCTGACTCTTATGCAGCAAAAATACTATGCAGCAAAAATCTTACTCTAACCCGAAGTTCCGTTGGGTGATGTTGCGAGATCTGCTGCTGTGCTTGGGTTTTCGCGCTGAGTGTGCTGTTCGGCTTGTGTCTACGTGTTGAGGGGTGCGTGTTCGACGAGGTCCAGTGCGTGGGCTTGCAGGCTGGTGGGTTGGGCGAGCTTTTGAAAGGTTGCCTCGGCGTGTTGGAGGCGGATCGTGTTGCGGGTGAGGGTCGCGAGGTCTGAGAGCAGGCTCTTGTAGCTGTGGCAGGGTTCCCCGGTGGTTGTGCGCTTGGTCTGCGCCTTGCGTTTGGCGGCGGTGGAGCGGGTCGTCTTGGCGACGGGGTCGGTGCTGGTGCTGGTGGGCGGCTCGGTGTCCTTGAAGATCAGCGGTGCCCATACTCGCTTGAGATGCCAGGTGAGGTAGTAGGCGAGCGTGCAGAGAAAGATGTGAGCGCGGACGCGGTTCTCGAGGTGGTGGTGGATAGGACGGATTTGTAGTTCTGGTCCCTTGAAGGTCTTGAACGCGCGCTCGGCTTGCTCGAGGCCCTTGTAGGAGCGCACGACGTCGCTGCCTGACAGTTCGTCCTCGGCCAGGCCGGTCCGCAGGATGTAGATGCCGTCCAGCGCGGCCTCTGAGGCGATCTGCTCGCTCTTGGCTTTGAAGGCGAAGCTCTCATCGGTGATCTGCAAGTCGAAGTGCTTGCGCATCCGGTAGCGCTTGACGGCTGGACCGACAGCCAGACCGATCTCGCCCGAACCGGTGAGCGTGCCTTTCTGCACGCGATCAGCGATCTGCTGCAGGTCGCGTTCGGTCGCCGCCAACAACTCCCTGCGTTTGCGGGTGCGCTCGGCCGCGACTAGCGGGTTGCGACACACGATCAGGCGCTCTGCTGGATAGTCCTTGCTGGTGATCTCGGCGAGGTTCTGCTCGTCAAAGAGCGAGAGTTGCAGCGAGCCGTCCCGGGCGAGCTTCTTGATCTGCGGGGCCTTCAGGGCCGTGATCCACCCAACCCCCTCGGTGTCCTTCAGCGTCTGCATGTTGGCCTTGGTGACCATCCCGCGGTCACAGACCACGACCACGCTCTTCAGGTGAAACCGTTGCTTGAGCTTTGCGATCTGGGCGGGCAGCGTCGCATCGTCATGCAACTGTCCGGGGAACACCTCCACCGCGATCGGACGTCCGGGCTTGTCACACAAAAGACCGTAGATGACCTGTGGTGTACCGCGCTTGCCATCGCGTGAGTAGCCGAGTTTCGCCAGCGGACACGAACGTCCCTCGAAATAGGATGAGGACACGTCGTAGAGAACCAGCTCACCCTCTCCCAGATGCCGGCGCGCGAGGCGATCCTCGATCCGCTCCTGGCGATCGAGAAGCCAGTCGAGTGCTGCGTAGAGATCATCCTCATCAGCGCCAGTGACGTTCAGCTCCGCAGCGAGTGTCGAGGAACTCAGCGAGCGCACCGTGGCTAGCTTCGAGGCGGGCGCGATCACCCGCTCACAGATCATCGCCATCACGAGGTCGCGCTCGCGGGAGGGTGAACGGTCGAGCAGCTTCGCCAGATCCAGACGGCGAGCCATCTCGAGCGACGCCATCACGTGCCCGGCAGGCAGCGAGCGCTCGATCTGGAACGCCTCACTTGCCGGGACATAGCGCTCTCCGCGCAGCGCGCCACGGATCAGCTCGATCGCCTCCGGTGGCAGGTGCGAGAGGTTGGCAAGTGTCTCCTTGCGGACCTTGCCGCCCTCCCGGTAGGAGCGGCGCAACAACGTCGAGGTGTACTCCCGCTCTCCATGCCGCACATGGTTCGTGACCACGTGCATAGCCCCTGACGGAGTCCGCCTCCTCGACATGAAAATAACCTACCAGCCCCATCAGACAGATACTAGTGACTACATCAAACATCCACAAAAAGGCCGGAACCCCCACCAACACACGCCCCCAGCCCAAATCAACCGTGACTACCGCAAGAACTTCGGCCTAATTCAAGGTGACTCTATCTATTTCGCCATATGAGTTGACGCACCCTTGCAAGGCCATAGCAACCTTCTTGGCAACCACTTGAGGCGCATTGCGCTCAATAACGATTCTCCGTGCAGTTTTACTTAGACGTAGGCGCTCCTCAGGTGACTGAATCAATTTTAGAACTACAGATGCCATGATCTTTGCATCGAGATAAGGAACAGCTATGGCGCCACCTGCAATCGCGAGCTCCTCCGCACCGCCAGAACCCTGGAAGCAGACTATCGGAAGCCCCACAGCGGCGGCCTCTAGCACTACCAATGGATTTGGATCCTCTCTCGAAGTACTGATAAAAACATCAGCCGCTGCGATGATCCTATCAGCGTCAGACCTTTGATAAACGACTGCAACCTGATTGCCGAGTCCGAGCTGCTCTATGTCATCGATTAGCGTTGTGAGCGCAAGGTTGGGAAGATTTCCCCCGATCCAGCGAAACGCTACTTTCGTACCTGCGGGCATGTTTGAAATGACATGTTGGGCCACCCTCAGGAAGGCATCAGTCCCCTTGCGCCATGATGGCAAACCGCACGCAACGACAACGACAGTGTCATCCTCTACGTTCAAGACCGTGCGGCGCGCAGCATTCCGTTCCGGCAAGGTTGCTATCTCGCTACTGTTAATTGGCTCTGATACATCAACGATCTGAGCCTCGCGGGCACCGTGTGCGAGCAACATTTGTCGTACCGCCGCAGATACGGCTATCAATAGATCGCTATGATCGACTACTGTAGCTATACCAGAAAGTCCAATGGTTCTACGCAATTCACGCTCAAGCTCATGTACGTGTGTAATTACAGGCAGCCCGAGGGGCTTTAGTGCTGCGACGATTCGAGTCTGGGTGGCTGTATTAGCATAAATAGCCTGGATCTTACGGCGACGACATAGGCGGCGTAGACGAAAATCGGACGTCGCGCGGATAGCCGTGAGAGAATGTGAACTGCAAGGAGTACGTTTTAGCACTACTTGCAAGCGACGTTCTGTCTGTTCGGACATCAAGTACGTCGGACCAAGCGCTTCGAACTCAGTTACAAGCTCATGACTATCACGTAGAAGGAAGGTAGGATTAACGATGTCGTGGTCTACACACCACCGCATTACCCGGAGCAAAGCTATGGGGGCACCAGTCATGTGGGTCGAATGGTTAACGACAAGGGTGCGTATATGATTCATGATATCCGTCTGGCGTAAATATTCAACTGCATGTCCATGTCGATGTGTCTTTCCGTGCTTATAAAAGGTGGGGACGGGCAGAACTCGGTTTCGATAAATAGTCTAAAACCTGCACTCGTAAGAAGGTCAACTAGTATGTTGAGTCGTTGGGGACGATCGACAAATGAATGAAACTCCACGAAAATGCGGTCAATATTATGGAGTACTTGGGCGCAGTCGGTGAGAACGTCAATCTCGGCTCCCTCGATATCGATCTTAAGAAGGTTGACATGTTCGGAGAGGTAATCTTGCAGACGGACGGTTGAAACTGGTACGCCATCTCCAAAACGACCAGTTCCAGCTCCAAGTCGTGAGAATTGCCGCTCGCCATTCTCGGTCCAGACGGCCGCCTCATTAACCTCCACGTTGATACCAGCCGCTGTTATGTTTGAACGCAAAACCGCCGCAATCTCTGGGTCTGGCTCGAACGTTAAAATCGTGGCATGTGGATATAGGCGCTTCCAGTATAGTACGGCAACCCCAATATTTGCTCCACAGTCAATAATAAAGGGCGATCTTTGGTTGTCGCTGAGGTCGAACCGGTAGGTTTCGTGCTGAAAGATTGCGCGATATTGCGCAGCTAGTGATTGCGGATGCGTGTAGCGCAACCGCTCATTTCCAAGACGTGCGATGCCTCTAGAATGTGGCATAAGTTGGTCCAGGCGAGCAAGTTGACTCTCTACTAGCCAACTACGCAGGGGCCGTTTCCTTAGGAGTGTCACGCTTCCTAGGCGAGCAAAACGAATTACTTGGATAGGCAAATTGAAAAGGTATCGTCGAATTAGGGAGGACATAAGATTTGGTTGACTAACTGGCTCTCTTATACGAGCGCAGAATTAATCTGTATTTTCCAAGGAGTCAACCGTCGTAGTTGACGAATGATTGCCTGTCTCTCTGTGGGCTCCGCAACTCGGAATGCCGTAAGGAGTGTGCATGCTCCAACAATGACACCGACTAGAAAGGGACGTAGGATATTGAGAGATGCGTTAGCCAACGGGACTGAGCAGGCCGCAGATACCACAAACACTACTACTGTTGGGACGGAGGCTGTGTTCCATGGCGTGATTCGGAAGCGCGTAAAAAGAGAACGTGCACAAAGCATATTTGCCAAGACCAGTCCTCCGGTAGTTGCCCAAGCAGCCCCGTATATGCCGAGAGGAGGGATTAGCAATAGACACGCAAGGGCGCTTATGCAGATCGAAATAAGTTGACGAGTGGCTACGATACCGGGCAGACCATATGCGTCGAGAGTGAGACCGTTGAATCCAAAAAGGACTTGTGCTATAGCTCCAAGTCCCAACACGCGTAGGGGCCCTCCTACAAACCCGTAATCGCTACCAAAGCAGATTTGCATAACGGATGCTGGGCAGACGATGATGACTGCTAGTGCAGGAGAACATAGGGCTAGGTTCCAGCGTGATGCCCAGTGATAGAGGTGGCGAACTTCCCTATTATCTTGTTTTGCTGCTGCTCGGCTGACGACCGGCAGAAAGAAACCGGCGATGACGGCCGGTAGCCCTAGTATCGTATTTGCAATACCTGATGCCGGTGCGTAGAAGGATACAACACGGCTGCCTTGGTATATACCCAGCACGAGAACATCCAGCCGGGCAATTGCGACCGTAAATACCCCGGTAAGGATCATCGCACCACCAAAGCGTAGCAAGGTTCTGTGATGCATATTCATTTGTGGCTGCCCATGGTTTTTTCTTACCCACGTGCGGAGCGCCCAGCCTAGGACTCCGGCAGTAATAATCACACCGACTGAACGGATACCCCCAATAAGAGCAGCTGAGGGACGAAAGACAGTGAGCACCAAGAGAGTAGGAACCGCTACTGCAAGGGCGCTGGAAGAGGTAACTATAGCTATAAACTGTGGTCGGTAGGTTGCGCGGAGAAAGCCAGTGGACACACCCACCAAGGGTGCCACGACGACAATGGGTGTCATGGCAAGCAACGCAGGTACCGTTGCTCTTAGTGTCGATATATGGTACGCGATTAGCGCTATTCCGCCGTAACAAACTAGGGTAAGCAACATAGCAGTCACAGCGATACGAAGCGCCGCGTGTAGTACACCCTTCATTCCTGTTTCGCCGTGCTTGGAGTACTCGGCGGATGCGAGTTGGGCAATTGCTGGTTCGAGACCTAGACCAGTAAGAATCGCGAGTAGGCTGACGACAGAAGTAGCAAGAGCAAGCGCTCCGTACTGTATGTGAGTCATGATCCGGACCATCGCCACGATCAATAGTGGACCAGTTAGCGTCGTTACAATAAATGATGTCCCTAGCCAAAAACTGCCAGTAGCAATTTGCCGCTTTGGGCTTGGATGGTGCGAGGTTGCTTCGGGATCCGTCATGCGTCTATCGATGATATCCAAGTTGGGTCATCTCTGTTCCTAGAATCTCCTCAATGTATGACACGTCAGTACTTTGGAGATCTTTGCGCCACCTTCCAATAGACTTGACAGGCTTAGCCGTTGTCGAATGTTGTTTGTATGTCTTGCCGCGAGGTACAACGGTCTCTGTTTGGAGCTCGAGTCCAATCCACTCGGAGAGTCGAGCCCCAATTTTTGGGCGGTCTATGATCAGATCCTCATAACGTATCCAAAGATGATCATGGTTCTTTGTTCGTAAACGCATGCGTTTTAGTTTATCGTACATATCATGGACGAGGCGGACAAGGTAATCGTCGGTCGGTTCACCGACATTCCTACCAAAACCATAATACCCACGCTTTGCGTCAAAAGCATAGATTGAGGCTAGAACGTCGCGTGGGTCCCGCACGAGATTAATAAGCTTAGACTTTATTCCCGCCTTTGCCAGGGTCTCGAGATTGTTGCCCCAAGTCTTCTCCGCATAATAGTGGCATGGCCCGTGCGTATGGGTAGCAATCGATTCAGAGAAGGCGGTCCATAGGTGACGAGTGGCTCGTGCTGCCAGATCAGTCGGGTCAATAGATAGTGGTGAAAAAGGGAGCGGCCCGATTTGGTTGTCAGGGCCTTCGAGAAGCTGCTGCATATTCCATCCAGGCTTTTGCGTGAATGGTGTAGAGATATGATCGACAAGGCGACAAATGTATGCGAGATAGCGGTTCTCGTACGGGTATACACGGTCAGTAGCGATCGCCGGGTTTGTCGCTAGAATCATCATAAGGAGGGTACTTCCTGTGCGCCCTTGGAATGGGTCTATTAGCAGTGGTTGGAGTGATTGATCACACCCCGTGGGCAAGTTAGACATCCCTGAATAGCCAAGCATTATTGTGCGGGGAAAGGTACCGGTGTACTAATGGTTGGTAGTCGAGCAATAGTAAATGGTTAGATCCTTTTCCTACATATATTTTGACGGTGTGTATCGTGAGTATCGGGAGTGACATATCAGCTGTCCTTAGACTGGTCTAGCGGGACGTCTCTGGCCGGGGAAAGCTCGGGATCCTATTGCGATGGGGCGCGGAAGGGCTGTTGGTGGCCTCAGCCGGTTGACGTTAGCGGTAACCATGCTCGTCATTAGCTCCGGTGATACGCTGGGGTGAACCAGAATCGTCAGGAAAACAGCGGTTAGCGTCAAGCCGGTGGCGCTGAAGAAAGTGATTAGGGTTATGGATGACACGAACATCGCGATAATCCAGATAGCGCCGCCGTATCGCAGCCATGCATAGGAGCCGATCCACTCCGACGTACGTCCTAGGCAATGACGCATGGTTAGCAGGATAGGAAGGTAAATTAGGAGTGCTCCCACGGCTCCCATCGTCATAATTGCGTTAAGGGCGCCGAGGTCTGGATCCCGGATTGAGCCTCCTGGCAACCCTGAGAAATAGTGTGCCGAGGACGGTATAAATCCAAGTCCGAGTGGCCATCTTTCTCCAAGATATGAAGTCATAGTATGTGTTACTGTCTCGCGTACAGCCACCGTTCCACTATTGTTTTCGAGATTTGAAACGATCGATAGCAAGCGTTGAATGACGGTGCCGCTAGGCATGATGCCGGGCACTATCAATACTACTGCTATACCAGCGACTATCGGCAAGCCGACTATGAGTGCGAGTCGTCTGCGCAGCATTGTAGACACGCTCGCTGCGCCACGGACCGTCAGCCATAGACTCACCACGAGCAAGCCTATTATTAGGCCGACCCAACGTGCTCGCGTGAGTTGAACAACGACACTAACTGTTAGTAGCAACGCGATTGGTGATGCGATCAACCGGATGGTGCGCTGGCGAGCGAGGAGGCTCGCCGCTATGGCAGTCGCCAGCCCAGCGTCTACCAAATCGGTCATAGGTGTGTAGAGGCGCGGGAGCCCAATTTCCTGCGTAATCTTTTCGAAATGGATCACCCCAGCTGGAGGTGCGAAGCCGATAACGGTGGCGATCTGTCCCGCCGCGAACAAGGATACGCCAACAGCCAAGACTCCTAGGAGCATGGCGATGTCGCGATTTGTGAGTCGCACGCGAGGGAGCCCAATCAGAAGCAATCCGAAGTATAGGAAGTCGCGACCGAAGGATGCGGCGTGAGATGCAGGGACATGCTGGCCTACCGCAGTTCTCGCTACCGTCCAAAGCCACCAGAGGAGGAGCAGGAGGGCGACGCGAGAAATCGTCTCGCCTACGCGACTCGGCCGGTAGGCCCGATTATCGAGCAGGATCCATAGTGCGGCAAGGAGGATAAGTGCGATGATGGCGACGTCCTCGAATGTCAGTTTGGCCGTGGCGATCTTGTCTGTATTGATAAACGGTAGGCCGTTCATAGCGGCAAGCAATAGGATGCCAATGCAGACGCCACGCTGCCTAAACGCCAAGGCGCACAGCCCGATGGGCATCAGGCTGATGAACAATATTTTGGCGTGTTCGTGCGCGATGGCCCACCCACATGCGATGAGCAGCCCAGTAATGCCGACTACGACCGTACAGGTCAACAATGATCCGCGGGTTGCGATTGCTCCCTGCCTCATGTCAGTCTTCTCGGCGGCGCAGTCATCCTTGAGGTGCCTCAGATTTGGAAAAGATAGTCTATAGTGACGTGCGCTCAAGGCTTGCGGGCGCATGGAAGCAGGCGTCGAAGCTGAAAGGATACATACCTAGGTGCCGCAAGATTCTGAGGGACTCAATCTGGAGCGGGCGCTGGACGTCCTTCGGCGTCGTGCGCCTTGGATCGTACTTTGCTTGGTTGTCGTGGCGGGTGCGGCGTTTGGGTTTTCCAAGCGTCAGACCAAGAAGTACACGGCGACGGCCTCGCTGGTCTTCGAAAGCAGCCAACTGGGTCAGCAAGCCGCCGGACTGCCGCTGATTAGCAGCAGCAACAACCAACAGTCTGAGCAGCAGACCAACCTGAAGCTGGTTCAGCTTGGCGACATGGCTGCGAAGACCGCAGCCCGGCTCGGTCATGGCTTGACGAAGGAACTGGTCAAGGAAGACGTGAGCGCCAGTTTGCAAGGCGAATCGAACATCATTGAGGTGTCGGCAACTGCAACGTCACCCATACTTGCGGCAAGCATCGCCGATATCTACTCCAACATCTTCGTAACTGAGCAGCAGAACGCTAACCACGCGTACTATGCCTCTGCATTGGCGCTGGTTGACAAGCAGCTGGCATCCCTTTCCAGTGCAGAGCGAGTGAGCGCTGCTGGCCTTGCTTTGGAGGGCCGTGCGCAATCGCTTGGTGTTCTAGCCGAATTGCGCTCCGGCACCGTCAGTGTCGCCCAGGCCGCAGCGATCCCGACCAGTCCATCCTCGCCAAAGACATCCCGCAACACGCTGCTCGGGGCGGTACTCGGCTTGTTTCTCGGCCTCGGTCTTGCCTTCCTGCTCGAGCGCTTTGACCGCCGACTCAGAGAGCCCAATGACCTAGAGAAGGTCTACGGCTTGCCGCTCCTCGGCGTGATCCCTGACAGCAAGGCGTTGTCGCGCTCGGCGCGCGACGGGGGTGAGGCTCAGCCCATGCTGCCTTCCGGCGAGTCCGAGTCCTTCCACCTGATCCGTGCGCACCTGCGCTACTTCAACGTCGATCGTGAGCTGCGCACGATCATGATCGCGTCGGCCACGCCCGGCGACGGCAAGACGACGATCGCTCGCTACCTGACGGCGGCTGCGGCGAGGATGGGCTCGCGCGTGCTGCTGGTCGAGGTCGATCTGCGTCGCCCCACGCTCGCTAAGCAGCTCAACGTTCCCGTCGGGCCGGGCCTATCAGACGTGCTGATTGGTGCCGTCTCGCTCAATGAGGCCACCCAGTCGCTTATGCTTGACGCACCGTCCGGGGATGGTTCTGTTGGGCGCACCTTCGACGTGCTTGTCGCCGGGGCGGCGCTGCCGCCGAACCCGGGTGAGCTGGTCGAGAGTCGCGCGATGGAGACGCTGCTGGAGCGAGCCAAGGCGGTGTATGATCTGATCGTGATCGACACGCCGCCGCTGACGGCGGTGTCCGACGCGTTCCCGCTGCTGCGCAAGGTTGACGGTGTGATCATCGTTGGACGTGTCGGTCGCAACCGGCGCGACGTTGCCGAACGGCTGCACGAAACCTTGCAGAGTGTTGGCGCACCGTTGCTCGGTGTGATCGCCAACGGCGTGAAGGCGAGCGGGATGGGCTCCTACGCCTATGCCTACTCCTACGACTACGCGCCGGCCAAGCCGAAGAAGCCGTCGGAGTCCGTGTCGCCCAACGGTGTCCCGTCGACGAGCGAGCCGATCGAGCGGCCGTCCTCGACGGTGGACACCTGAGCCCAGGTCTCATCCGCAGGCTGATCGCGAAGCTCACGCTCACAGCTCGGTGAGCGCGCGGGCGACGCGGAGGGCCTGGGCTGGACGAACTGGATGAGGCGATGTCGGAAGTTGGGACGTCCGTTCGTATAAGCATCTGAGCACGGACGCTCCAAGGGCGCCAGCGCCTGCCCACATGACCGCGATGTGCAATCCATGAACGAGACCGCCACGGTTGACACGATCCGCGAAGTTGAGCTCGACGGGAGCCGCGACGGTCACGCCGATGCTGCTCACAGCCCCAACGTCAAGTGGCAGCGCTCCGCGCTGACGCGTGAACGGCGCTGGGAGTCGCTTGGGCTCGCTGGCGCCACGATCTGGTTCACCGGCCTGCCCGCGGCGGGCAAGTTGACGATCGCGAGCGCTGTGGAGGAGCACCTGGTCAGCGCTGGGCGCCCCGCGTTTGTGCTCGACGGGGACAACTTGCGTCACGGGCTCAACGGCGACCTCGGCTTCGACGAGCACGCGCGACGCGAGAACGTGCGGCGCACCGCGCACGTCGCACGGCTGCTCGCCGAGTCGGGCACGGTCGCGCTCGTGAGCCTCGTCAGCCCCTACGCGCGCGACCGCGAGGAGGCGGCCGCGCTGCACGCCTGCGCCGGACTCCCGTTCATCGAAGTGTTTGTTGACGCGCCGTTGCGGTTGTGCGAGTTGCGCGACCCCAAGGGTCTCTACGCGCGTGCGCGCTGCGGCGAGCTCGCTGGCTTGACCGGAGTTGACGCGCCATATGAGCGACCCCTGCGTCCAGACCTGGTGTTGCGCTCGGGCGATGACACAGTGGAGACCGCCGTCGAGCGGGTGCTGAGCGTGCTCTCCCCACTCGACGCGCGCTCTGCCGTGCGCTGACTCAGGGTCATTCTCCTCTCGGATATTGCGTTCACTATCTGAACGACAGATGGTCCGCTCGGCGGATAGATGCGCGGCGTGTGCATCTATACGGTCATCGGATATTTGACCGAGCCCGCAATGAGCCGCGACTGAGCCCGCAATGAGCCGCGACGCGATGAATGGAGCCCTGAGAGCGACGCGATGACGAATGGAGCCCTGAGATGAACTCTCTCAAGAGTGAGCAACGCGGCCTGCGCTGGGGTCTGTGCTTTGCGCTCGTGACGCTCTTCCTGCTGGTGCTGGCGCCCGCTGGCGCGTTCGCGAGCGAACCGGCGTTCACCGCCGCGCCGGGGTCGCCGCTTGCGGCGCCAAACGTGGGGTCGTCGAGCGTCGCGTTCAGCCCGAGCGGTGGACTACTGGCCTCGGGCACCGGCATGTTTTCGGTCGGCTCCTCGGGCGCGCTGACACCACTCAGCGGTTCGGCGCCTGATCCCTATGCTGGTGCGGTGGCGTTCAGCCCCAGCGGCACGCTGCTGGCCGCGGCCGACGAGAGCGGCCCCACGCCGGCGGGCGGGCGCACCGTGTCAATCTTCTCGGTCGCGCCCTCCGGGGCACTCACGCAGGCGTCCGGCTCTCCGTACACGGTCGGCTCTCGGCCGACGTCGGTCACGTTCAGTCCCAGCGGAAATCTGCTCGTGGTGAGCGCCGGGCCCAATGATTTGTATGTGTTTTCGGTGGGCGCCACAGGCGCACTGACACCCGTCGCCGGCTCACCGTACAGCGGGATCTCGGGCCAAGTGGCGTTCAGTCCGGCCGGTGGCCTGCTCGCCGTGTTGGGCTCGGGGGGAGTGACGATCTTCTCGGTCAGCTCCGCTGGCGCGCTCACGAAGGTGTCCGGCTCGCCGTTCGACGCGTTCGGCGCGGCGGGTAGCGCGGAGGCGTTCGCGCCCAGCGGCAAGCTGCTCGCGGTGTCGAACTTCAGCGGCGGGGTGACTATGTACTCGGTGAGCTCCTCGGGTGCGCTCACGCCGATCGGCAGCGGCCCGTTTGATCCCACGTTTGAGACGAATGGGGTGGCGTTCAGCCAGAATGGCAGCACGGTCGCCGCCACCGAGAACGACTGGGAGGGCGTGACGGCGTTCTCGGTCGGCTCAGCCGGTGCGCTCACGGTGCTAGCGGGTTCGCCGTTCGCGACCTCCGCGCCCGCTACGAGCGTCGCGTTCAGCGCGAGCGGGCTGCTGGCGACCGATGATCTCGGTAGCGCGCTGACGGTGCTCGCGCCCTCCGCCGCGTCCAGTGCAACGAACTGGGTTGGGGCTTTCGGGAGCGCCGGGTATGACCTGGCCGGCTGGGACGGTCAGACCGACGTCAGCAATCTGCCGGACGCGACGGTCAGCCTCGTGCAGGGCAGCCGTTATGTGTGGGCGGCCAACACGAGCGACACGCGCGCGCTGCCGGGCCCCGACGGGTTGACGCGCACCGCGTTGACCTACTACGACCCCACCAAACTCCAGGTCAAGCTGACCTTCCACACCGCCTACACCGGCAACCTGCGTCTCTATGCCGTGGACTGGGACTCGCAGGGAAGGGAGGAGACGATCGAAGTCGGCGGTCACTCAACGACGCTCAGCAGCCTGAACTGGGGCTCGCTCGTCCGGGGACAATGGGTGCTGTTCCCGATCAGCGCCGCGGCGGGCGAAAGTGTGACGATCACAGTGACCCGCGATGCTGGCCCCAACGCGGTGCTGTCAGGGATCTTCCTAGGCGACGAAGGGCCGCCTCCCGCGATAGTGTCCAATAGCGCGCCGCAGGGCAACTGGGTGGGCACCTACGGCTCGGCTGGCTACGACCTGGCCGCCTGGAACGGCTCTAGCGACCTCACGTCGCTACCGAACGCGTCGGTGAGCCTGGCACAGGGCAGTCGTTACGTGTGGAGCGGCTCGACCAGCGACACGCGCGCGCTGGAGAGTCCCAACGGCCTCACACGTGAGGCGGCCACCTACTACGACAACGAAAACCCGCTGCGCGTGAACCTGACGTTCAACTCCGCCTACACCGGCAACCTGCGTCTCTACGCCGTCGACTGGGACTCCCACGCCCGTCGCGAGCTGATCAGCGTGAACGGTCAGACCGCCGCCCTGTCAAGTGACTTCAGCCAAGGAGCCTGGGTGTCGTTCCCAATCTCGGTGGCGGCCGGTGAAACGATCCCGATCGTCGTGGACCGCACGGCCGGCGCCAACGCCGTGCTGTCGGGCATCTTCCTGGGCTGACCCCAGTCTCGGTATGCGGGCGTTCGTTGGGTGGACTACCAAGACGCCACATTCCGATTCACTACTCGAGCTCCGGCTCCAGCCACATATAGCCGTGTAGTAGCTGATGATCTTGTGCATCGTTGGTTGCCTCAGCCGTCCAAGCCCGGGATTGGGTCGATCGGTAGCTTGCCATGGATCTCTTCCAGGCCGATCAGATCATTGCGATCTCGGGGTCGGTTGGCCAGACGCTTGAAACCGACGATGCTACGCAAGCCCGCGAGGAGCAGCTCGGCTTTGCCATAGTCGGCCCGCATGGCGTGCGCCTCGACGGTGTCATAGTCGAGTGGGGGCAACCCGCCGCGCAGTACGTCGATCAAGCCGGCGCTGGTCCTTGCCCGCAGGTGCGCATGGCCGATCAGGTGCTCCTCTCGTAGGGGCGCTTCGTCACGGAAGCGCACACCGTCGAGCTTGGTAAGCGCAGTCAGCACGCGGGTGTCGTTCTCGGTGCTGTCGGGGACCAGGAAGTCGATGTCTTCGGTTGCGCGTATGAAGCGGTTGGCGATGACCGCGAACCCGCCGATCACGACAAACCGGGCCCCCGCGGCGGCCATCGCTGTGGCGGCTACATCGAGCTCAGGATCGAGGGTGGCCATCGGCTCGCTCGATGGCGCGCAGCAACGCCGCGGCCTGAGCCGACAGGTGCTGTCCACGGCGCAGCAGCTCCCCAGGCGGTGTGTCAGCGGGTGGTATCAAGAACCGCCGCTTCTCGGCGTTCAACCGCTCCCATTCGGCCTCATGGCCAGGCTCCAGCAAAGTGGGTCGAGGCGTTGTCACACGCCAATTTTATCCAGCCGCCGGACGCTCGGCGCCTCTCTCGGTAGCTAGCTGTAGCTCCACCGGCAGTCTCCCTTCCTTGTGCTTGGACCTACTTTGTTTGAAATATCCAGCCGCATGTCGCGGCTATCGGGTGCCCTGGCCATGTTGACGGCATCTTCCTGGGCTGACCCCGGTCTCCGAGCTGGGCGCTCGCGCACAGACTGAGGACCAACACGACAAGCAGAAACCACGCCCCCAAAGCCAGCGCGAGGATCATCGGCGCTCGAGTCCGGTGAGTCGGTGCCAAGGCATTCCGCACTAAGTTTATCAATAAAGTTATGATGTGTGGGTTTGGGCGACCGCGACTCTGGGAGGGCTTTGGTGTTAGCTCCAATGGAGGATCGGAGGGTTAGGGGGGGAGGGTTAGCAGCCGCAGTGACGGGGAATGTATCCAGCATGAGGAGGAGGTTGGGTGAGATGGGCCACGAGCCGCGCACACCGCATCGGGGGTGGTCTGACTACGCTACACGCCGCGCCGCGCCGGTGCTGCTGTTGCTTGCCGCGACGATTGCGTTGTGCGCGCCGGCGCTCGCCGCGGCGCCACCCGCGCCAGGCGTGTACACCGGAGTGCTCGCCGCGGCGCCACCCGAGCCGGGCGTGTACACCGGAGGCGTGTCCAGCCTGACGTCCACTTCGGTAGTTCTCAATGGAGGCGTCAACCCACACGGCCAACCCACCGGCTACGTGTTCCAGTACGGCACGACCAGGGGCTACGGTGCGCAAACGGCGCTGGCCTCGGCGGGCAGCGGCACCGCCACGATCAAGGTCAGCCAAGCCGTCGGCGGGTTGCAGCCGGCGAGCACTTATTACTATCGGATCCTCGCGACCAGCCCCGGTGGCGCGCACGCTGGCGGCAATGGCGCGTTCAAAACCGCCAAGGTCCCGTTGTCGTTGCAGATCGCGGGCGTGCCCAACTCGGTTCTCTACAGCACCCCATTCTCCGTGCAGGGCACGCTGTCGGGCACCGGCGCGGCCGGTCGCGCCGTTGCGCTACAGATCAACCCGTTTCCGTATCTCGCGGGCTTCAAGACGGCCGGCAACCCCGAGCTGACCAGCTCGACGGGCAGCTTCTCCTTCCCGGTGCTGGGTCTGCTCGAAAACGCCCAGCTGCGCGTCGTCACGACCGCCGCACCGCTCATCTCGAGCCCCGTGCTGGTCGAGGGCGTCGCGGTGCGGGTCACGCTGCACGCACGGCGCGTGCACCGTCGGCGCCGCGGCGAGTTCTTCCGCCTGTACGGCACCGTCACGCCGGCCGAGGTCGGCGCGAGCGTGGGCTTCCAATGGGTGCGCACGGGCGCGCTGTCGGTCAACCAGGGCGGCACCTACGTAACGCCGGGAAGCACGACCGTGTCGCGCTTCAGCATGGTCATGCGTCTCCGCCACCGCGGCGTGTACGAGGCGCTGGTCGCGGTCAAAGACGGCTCGCACGTGTCCTCCTACAGCGCTCCCATAGCCCTACGCTGATCACCCGCTCGCCGACGGCCGGGCGCGACCCACGGCGTCTCCAGCGTGCGTGTGCTGAGAAAAAGTTGAGCCGGTAGGTAGGAACTTGGCCCACTTGAGCGTATTGAATAGTGGAGGGCCACGCGGGTTCATAGTGAGCGCGGGAACCACCCGTCCCATAGTGAGCGCGGGAACGCACCCGTCAGGCCAAGCTCGAGCTCAAAGCGCAGAAAGGAGCGAATATGCGCAAGCAACAACGGCCACGTCACTACGTAGCGCAACATTGGCTGCTGCTGCTCAAACCGATGTTTCGCTACAGCTCCACGCGTAACGCGTTCGTGCTGCGCGCGATCGGCAACTCAAGCGGCCCCGTCCTGCGTGCCAACCGCCGTCGTCGTCGTCGCCAGTCACCCTACACAGGGGCCGAGCGCCGCCACGTAGGCGTGGCGTGAGCCGAGTGCTTCGCGGTCTTTGAGCACACGCCGTGGGCCAACTCGATTCTCCGTTAGGCGCCTCACCCATCCAACGAGCGCTGTAGCGCCTCCAGCACGCGCACCACGCGCAGACCGCTGTGTCCGTCCGAGCGCGGCGTGGCTCCGTCGCGCACACACTGCACGAAGTGTTCGCACTCCAATCGCAGCGGCTCGGCGTTTGAGACGCGCGGCGAGAAGCTCTCGCCGGCGCGGGTGATGTACTCGCCCCACGAGCTCGCGTCCTCGTCGAAGCCCTTGTCGTACACCGTGAGCTTGCCCTCGGTGCGCATGTCGTCGAACGTGGCCATGCGCCGCGAGCCGACGACCGTTATACGGCGCTCCTTGTGGGGGTCAAGCCAGGACAGCTGCAGGTGGGCCACGCGGCCGGAGGGGAAGCGCAGGTAACAGAACACGACGTCCTGCACACCGGCGCGCACGTAGCACTCACCGTGCGCGACACACTCGAGCGGCTGCTCGTCGATCAGGTGCAGCACGACCGACACGTCGTGCGCGCCGAGGCTCCACAGCGCGTTCTCCTCCGCGCGCAGCTTGCCGAGGTTGACGCGGTTGCCGTACACATAAAACAGTGACCCCAGCTCGCCCTCGTCGACCAGCTGCTTCAGGCGCGTGACCGCCGGGTGGTACTCCAGCAGGTGGCCGACCATCAGCACGCGCGCACTGCGATCCGCCGCGTCCACGGCCCGTTGCGCGTCCGCGACGCTCGTCGCGAGTGGCTTCTCCACGAAACAATGCTTGCCGGCGTCGAGCACGCGTGTGGCCAGCTCCGCGTGGGTGGGCACGGGCGTGGCCAGCACCACCGCGTCAAGCGTGGGGTCGCCCAGCAGCTCGTCGAGCTCGGCGGCGACACGCGCGGCTGGGAACGCGCCCGCGAGCTTCTCGCGAGCCTGTATGGACGCGTCGCACAGCCAGCTGAGCTCGCACCCCTCGATCGCGGCGAAGTTGCGCGCCAGGTTCGGGCCCCAGTAGCCGAGCCCCACCACGCCTATCCTGACGGGCTGCTCGCTCACAATGTCCCGATCGCGCTCACGCAACGCTCGGCTGCTTTGCCGTCGCCATACAGCTGTGGATGGGTTTTGGGAATGGGTCGTTCAAGTGACATCAGGGCTCGATCTGCGTCTAGGTCCACGAGCGTGTTCCAGCCCGCATCGACCGTCTCGACCCACTCGGTGGTGGACCTCAGCGTCACACACGCGACCCCCGCAAGGTACGCCTCCTTCTGGACGCCCCCGGAGTCGGTCAGCACCGCGCGCGCGTTGCGCACGAGCGCGCCGAACTCGACATAGCCGAGTGGATCGCAAAGCTGCAGGCCGTCGAGCAGCTCGAGCTCCGACAGCAGGCCGGCGGCGTGCAGGCGCTCACGGGTACGCGGGTGCAGTGGAAACACCACCGGCTTTGGCAGCGCCGCGATCAGCGCCACGAGCGCTCGCAATCGCTCGGGGTCATCCACGTTGCCCGCACGGTGCGCGGTCAGCAGCAGATAGTCGCGTGGTCGCAGCTCATACGCGGCGAGCAGCTCACTGATGGTGGTGGCCGCCGGTTGCCACTTGAACGCCACATCAATCATCACATCCCCCACCAGCTCGATCGCGCCGCGCGCCGACTCTGCTCTCAAGTTCTCGGCCGCCGTCGCGGATGCGCACAGCAACAGATCGCTCATGTGGTCGGTGAGCACACGGTTGAGCTCCTCGGGCATCGCTCGGTCAAACGAACGCATCCCTGCCTCCACGTGCACGACCGGCACGCCTCGCTGGGCGGCGGCCAGCGCGCCGGCGAGCGTCGAGTTGGTGTCGCCGTACACGAGCACCGCGTCGGGCTGGGTCTCGCCGAGCAGCGGCTCCAGCGCGCTCAACATGCGCGCCGTCTGCGAACTGTTTGAGCCGCCGCCGATCCCCAGCTCGCGCTCGGGCGCCGCCAGTCCGAGCTGTGCGAAGAACACGCCCGACAGCGCGTCGTCGTAGTGCTGGCCAGTGTGCACCAGGATCTCCTCGTGCACGGCCCGCAACGGGCCCGACACGGCGGCCGCCTTGACAAACTGCGGGCGGTTGCCTACGACTGTGAGGATCTTCACAGGCCGCACCCTAACGCGGGTCGTGGAGCGAGGCACGACATGTCCCCCGCGATCGGCATTATGTCCCTATCATGTCTCATATAAGCGACAAGAAGGAGACACGTGGGCGGGCAGTTGACAGCCGAGAAGCGTCTGGAGCGAGCTGATCGTCACCTGGAGGATCTCAAGCGCGGCTTTGTCGAAGCCGTGGAGCATCTCCAGCGTGCACCGGAGGTAGCTGATGACTGGGACGAGCGTTGGCGAGAGTTGAGCGAGCGGCTGGTGAGTCTACGCGCCGATCTTGAGCCCGATGACTTCGACAAGGAACAGATCGTGTTGCTCCTGGACACGCTACTCGAGATTCGCGAACTCGTCGACCGGGACGGGGCGTCTGGAGATCTCGATGTCTGCGACCAGCTGCTTGTCAGGCTGGAACGGATCCGCCACGTTGTGCGAGATGCGCTCGACGAGCACGTCGGCGGCATCACCGGCAACGTCAGCCTGGTCCTGGAGCACATCGAGCGTTGGCTGCCGCACGTGCCCAATCGAGTTGTAGCTGACTTGCTCGGCGTTGATCGCAGGACGCTCTCACGATGGCGTCATCAATCGGACAAGCCGCCAAGTCGGAAGCTTCGCCTGTTCGCTCGTTTGATCGCGATCTTGCGTCACAACTGGGATGAGGACGGGATGGTCGAGTGGTTCCAACGTCCCAGACGAGAACTCGGCGGGCGTAAGCCGGCGACGCTGCTCGACGACCCGCTGGCGGAGCCGCAGCTCATAAGCGCGGCGCGCTCAGGTAGAAGCCAATATGCCGGGTAGGTCACGCCCGTCGATAGCGTCGTGGTCAGGGATCGCCTATCGAGCGACATCCTACGACGTGCCACTGTGGGTGAATCCGAACCGCAGGGCTGGCCGGTGGAACATGGCCGGTGGCGAATGCACCCAGTACATGTCGCTGGACGCGCAGGCTCCGATCGCGGAGATGCTGCGCCATGAGGATCTGCGCACCGACGAGGCTGCGTCGCATTACAGGACCACTCTCTGGCAGATGCGAGTTGACGAGGGGTGCGTAGTTGACTACAGCACCTTCGAGAAGGCGCACGCGGCTGGTTTCCCGCCCGAGGCCTTGGTAGAAGACGATCACGAACGCTGTCACGCTGAGGCTCTATGGCTCATGGACTGTGGCGTGCGAGGGCTTCTATCTCCCTCGGCAGCGCGTGTGGGAAGCGTCAACCTGACGGTCTTTGGGTCACGCGTCCACATACCATGGAACAGCCGCGCAACGCTTGCGTCTGCGATGGCCGCCCAGCCGATATCCACCGGTCCTCCACCCACTCGGCTAGCAGCGTCGGTGCGCTTCTTTGGAGAGCCCCACAAGGGGCTGCTCACATACCGAGAAACCGCCCGTCGCGCCGTCGAGGAATAGTGCGCACTGACTAGGCGGCCGCACCCACGACAGAGGTCGACCAGTCGATCACCGACGTCGGTCTGACCACGTGGCGGGAGAGGCCGAGCTCCTTCGGCTCCAGCCCCAACGCCAGTCCGACGAGCTGAGGCAGGTGCAGCACCGGCATGTTCAGCTCGCGTCCCACCGCCGTTTCAGCGAGCGGCTGCTGCATGTCGAGGTTCAGGTGGCACAGCGGGCACGGTGTCACCAGGCAGTCGGCCTGCGCGTCGAGCGCGTCGCCGAGATGGCGGCCGGCCTGCTTCAGCGAAGCTTGCTTGTTCATCGTGATGATCGGAAACCCGCAGCACTTGCGCATGCCGGCGTACTCGATCACGGTGCCGCCGAGCGCCTCGATCAGCTGCTCGAGGTAGTGGTCGCGCGGGCGCTCGGCGTCGATCCCGAGACGGTCGCGCGGGCGCACGATGTAGCAGCCGTAAAAGGGACCCACTTTCAGGTTCTCAAGCGGGCGCTTGACGAGCGTGCGCAGCTTCTCCAAGCCGATCTCCTCGACCAGCAGCCACAAGAAGTTCTTGTTGGTCAGCGGACGGGCGGGATCCTTTATATAGGTCAGGCCCTCGTCGGCGAGCGTGCTGTTCACATGCGCGCGGTACTCGGCGTTGGCGTCCAGGCGCTCCTGGCACTCGCTCTGCGCGCCCTGGCAGGTCGAGCAGATGTTCATCATCAGCTCGGCACCCTCCACCTGCTGGGCGAGCGCGAACGTGCGCGCGTTCAGCGTGTCGGCCAGCTCCTGGTTGTGCTCGGCGATCACGCCCGCGCCGCAGCAGTTGGCGCGGTCCAGCTGGACCAGCTCTATGTCAAGCAGCGGCGCGACCTTAGCCATCGAGCCGTGCAGCTCGGGAGTGAAGCCGCGGCTCACGCAGCCGGGCCAGTAGGCGACCTTCATGTGATGCTCCCTTCGAGTGCTCGGGCCGTTCTGGCGTCCGGGGTCATGCGCTTGGCTCCGGCGCCCCGGTGCTCTGGCTCGCGCCGACGATGGCCGGCTCCTGCGCGTGTTCGTCCTCGCCACTCACATACAGGTTCAGCTCGTAGCGCAGCGGGCGGCTCTCCACCTTCTCGTAGATTTTCTTGACGGCGTTCAAGTCCTGCTTGGGAATCTTGTGGCCGAAGATCGCGATCTTCGGGCTCATCTTGCCTTTCAGCATCGCGCGGATCGCGATCGGTAGCGAACTCAAGAGCTCCTTGCCGGCGGCCGGGTGGAACTTGCCAAACCACGAGTCTCCACCGTAGGAGCGTGACAACAGCTCGGCCTCGTGGTTGAGACCATAGTCCTTCACAAGCGTGGTGAACGCTTCCTCATGGCGATGGCCGTTGTTCTGGTCAACGATCTGCTGGTCCGATCCGGCGATCCGCCGCAGCCGCATGATCTGCCCCATCGGGTTGACGTCCTTCGGGCACGCCTCCACGCACTTGAAGCAGTGGGTGCAATCGTAGATCCCCTGTGGGTCCTCGGCGAGGTCGAGCAGGCGCTCGCGCTGCTCGTCATCGCGCGGGTCGCCCACGAAACGGTACGCCTTGGCGAGCGCCGCCGGACCTATGAAACCGGGGTCAACCTCCATCGCCAGGCAGTCCGACACGCACGCGCCGCACTGGATGCACGCCATCGACTGGGTGATGTCCACCATGCTCTCGCGGTCCACGATGTACTCGCGCTCGGGCACCGGCTGCTTGTTGATCAGCCACGGCGTCACGCGCTGCACCTTCTTCCAGTGCACCGCGTCCATGTTGACGATCATGTCCTTGATCACGGGCATGTTGCCCATCGGCTCGACCTCGATCACGCCGTCCTTGGAGGACGCGCGCGCATGGTCGAGGTGGGTGTGGCACGCCAGGCCGGGTTCGCCGTTGATGCGCACCCCGCACGAGCCGCAGATCGCCGCGCGGCAAGAGCAGCGGATTCCAATCGAGCCGTCGAAGCGGGCCTTGGCCTGCAGGATGCCCTCCAACACCGAGCGGTGGGGCTCCAGCTCGATCGTGTGCTCGTCCCAGTAGGGCGCCTCGCCCGACTCCGGGTCATAGCGGCGCATCCGCAACGTAAACTGCTCCGGCGGACGGTGGATTTCGGCCATCAGGCGCGCTCCTCGTGGGCGGGACGGTAAGGGTATGCACAGCCCGGCTGCCGACCGGGGACGCACCCCCGCAGAAATGGCTCGATCATTAGTATTTTCTCTCCTCAGGCTGCCACTGTGTGATCGTCACCGGCGAGTAGCTCACCTGCGCTCCGCCCCCGTTGGCACTGATGTCGATGTGCTTGAGCCACTGATCGTCGTTGCGCTCGGGGAAGTCGGTGCGGAACTGCGCGCCGCGCGACTCCTTGCGCTCGATCGCGGCTACCACGATCGCCTCGGCGCAGTCGAGCATGTAGCCCAGCTCGATCGCGCCGAGCACGTCCTGGTTAAAGACGGTGCCGTGGTCATCGATGTAGGCGCTGCGCGACTCCTCCTGCAAGCGCCCCACGACCTCGTGAGCCTTCGCCAGGCCCTCTTCGTCGCGATACACGGCCACATACTGGTTCATCGTCTCGCCCAGCTCCCGCTTGATCTCCGACACGCGCCGGCCCGACCGCGGGCGCGCGATGATCTCATCGATCATCGCCACGTCCTCGCGCAGCCGCGCGTCGCTGGTCTCGGGCATCGCCATCGACGCTGCGCGCGCCGCGGCGCGCTCGCCCGCGCGGCGGCCGAAGATCAGCGTGTCCAACAGCGAATTGGCGCCTAGGCGGTTGCCGCCGTGCACCGACACACACGCGACCTCGCCGGCGGCATACAGGCCCTCGACGGGCGTGGCGCCATTGATGTCGGTCTTCACGCCACCCATGATGTAGTGCTGGCCTGGGCGGATCATGATCGGCTCGCGCGTGATGTCCACGCCGGCGAAGTCCTTGCCGATGTTGACAATCTCGCGCAGCGCCTCCAGCGTGCGCTTGCGCGGCACCTTTGTTATGTCCAAGTAGATGCCGTCTTTGGCCGCGCCCACACCGCGACCCTCGAGGATCTCGGTCTGCTCGGCGCGCGAGACCACGTCGCGCGAGGCCAGCTCCATCTTGTTGGGCGCGTACTTCTCCATGAAGCGCTCCCCCTCGGAGTTCAGCAGCACCGCGCCCTCGCCGCGCGCGCCCTCGGTGATCAAGAGGCCATTCTCCACCAGCGTGGTGGGGTGATACTGGACCATCTCCATATCCATCAACGGCGCGCCGACGCGATAGGCCTGCGCGATCCCGTCGCCGGTCACGATCAGCGCGTTGGTGGTTGGGCTGTACACCTGGCCCGCGCCGCCCGACGCGAGGATCACGTTCTTGGCTTTCAGCGTCTCCATGCGTCCCGAGCGCACGTCGCGCGCCACCACGCCGCTGCAGCGCCCGGCGTCGTCCTGCAGCAGCGAAGTCACGAACCACTCCTCGTAGCGGTCGACCTGTTCGTGGTGCTTCATCAGCTGCTCATACAACACATGCAGGATCGCCTGGCCGGTAATGTCGGCCACATACGCGGTGCGCTTCATCGAGGCGCCGCCAAACGCGCGCAGGTCGAGCTCCCCGCTGTCGTTGCGGTGGAAGGTCACCCCGATGTGCTCCAGGTGCATCACCTCCTGGGGCGCCTCCGAACACATGATCTCGATCGCGTCCTGGTCGCCGAGGAAGTCCGAACCCTTGACGGTGTCGTACGCGTGCGAGCGCCAATCGTCAGCCACGTTGATCGCCGCGTTGATGCCGCCGGCGGCCGCCACCGAATGGGAGCGCACCGGGTGGACCTTGCTGACGATCGCAACGCTCGCGCCCGCCTGCGCGGCGGCCAGCGCGGCGCGCTGGCCCGCGAGTCCTGCGCCGATGATCAAGACGTCGTGTGCTGGCATAGCTTCCTGGAGGGCTCGGAGGGAGGGCGGGGCAGTGTGCGTCGGGCGAGACTCTATAACGAGCGCCGCCGGTCACGCGGACCCACCGCCACGAACGGCCCGCCCGCCGGGCGCCTGTGGTGGGGGCTCGCCGTGGCGCGGGCGTCAGGACCCTCCGGCGGGGTTCAACGCGCGGCGGATCTGCGCGACGGTCACCACGCCGCGCAGCACACCGTCGCCGTCGACAGCGACCATCCCCCCGAGCCGGCCGAGGGCCTCGCTCCTGAGCAGCGCCTCCAGCGGCTCCTGCTCGTCGATGCGCACCGACAGGTTCTGCTCCAACACTTCACTGACCTCCAGCGCCGGGCGTCCTGCGGCGATCTCCTCGTCGATCCGCTCCGAGCGGACCACTCCCAGGAAGTGACGCGCGTGGTCTACGACGGCGAACCACGGCCGGCTGTAGCGCGCGAAGAACTGCTCCTGCGCGTCCAGCACCTTAACCTCGGCGGGGATCGCGACGGGCTCGCGATCCATGATGTCGCCGACCGTCACGCTCTGGATGCGCTGGCCGATCGCCCCCTGCATGACCGCTCCGCCGGACGCCTGGTAGAGGATCACGCCAAGCAGCAGCGTGAATATGCCAAAGCTGTCGCCGTCGAGCAGGGCGAGCAGTCCGAGCAGTCCGAGCGCCAGCGCGAATCCCTGGCCGGCGCGGCCCGTGATCCGGGTGCCGCGGTTGCGGTCGCCGGTGCGCCACCAGATCGCCGCGCGCGCGATCCGCCCTCCGTCGAGCGGGAACGCCGGCACGAGGTTGAACACAAGCAGCAGCGCGTTGATGAACACGAGCCATCCCAGCAGCGCCCCCAGTGGCGTGGTAGGGACTCCTTCGCTGGAAAGCAGCGCATTGACGAGCTGACCCCTATTGCCGGTGGTTAGAAGGGAAGGACCGCCGCTTGCCATCAGGGCGATCACGCCCACACACACCACCAGGATCGCGAGTGTGGCAGCCGGACCTGCCGCGGAGATCTTGAATTCCTCAGCGGCGCTCTCAGGTTCGCGCGCGGGTCTCGCCATCCCGCCGAAGAACCACAGGTCGATTCCCAGGATCGGGATCCCCAGCCGGCGCGAGACCAGCGCGTGGCCCAGCTCGTGCAGCACCAGCGAGGCGAAATAGCCGAGCGCGCCCACGACAGCCACGGCGTAAGCCGTGCTCGTGGACCCGCCCAGCACTTCGTGGAAGTACTGGGACAGGAAGAAGATCAAGAACAACAGCACGAGAAACCAGCTCGCGCTAACCCCCACGCGGATGCCGAAGATGCGCGCCAGCTGGATGCTGGCACCGCCGCGCGGCCCGATCGGTCGTCTTGAAGCCATCTGTTAGATGTTAGGAGCGTTACGGACGCTGCGGGTCGCTACGGCGTCTGTGGGCGGTTGCGCTCGATGATCGCCTGGAAGTCAACGCCGGCCGGCAGCGTGCCGTACTCCAGGCCCCCGTCGTCACTGAGCCGCGCGGCGCAGAAGGCGTCGGCCACAGCCGGCGGCGCGTGGCGCACGAGCAGCGAGCCCTGCAGCGCGAGCGCCATGCCCTCAACGATCCTGCGCGCGCGCATCTCCAGGGTGGCCGGATCGGAGAACTGGCGCTCGAGCTTGCGCACGTGGGAGTCCAGGCGCGCGTCGGCGCCCTGAGCCTCGCGCAGCTCGTGCATGAACACCTCGAGCGAGCGTGGCGTGCGCACAAGCGCGCGCAGCACGTCGAGGCTCATCACGTTGCCCGAGCCCTCCCAGATCGAGGCCAGCGGCGCCTCGCGGTACAGCCGCGGCATGCCCGACTCCTCCACATAGCCATTGCCGCCGAGGCACTCCAGCGACTCAAACGCGTGGTTGGGCGCACGCTTGCACACCCAGTACTTGCCGACAGCGGTGGCCAGGCGCTTGAACAGGTGCGCGTCGCTCAGCTCGTCGCTGCTGCTCGCCGGAGCCTCCGCGCCGGCTTCGTCATAAGCGCGCGCGAGGCGCATCGCAAGCGCGGTGGCCGCCTCCGACTCCACGCACAGATCGCCCAGCACGTTGCGCATCAGCGGCTGGTCGATCAGTCGCTTGCCGAACGCCGCGCGGTGCGCGGCGTGGTGGGTCGCGTTGACCACGCCCGCGCGCATCCCGGCGGCTGCGCCGATCACGCAGTCAAGGCGCGTGTGGCCGACCATCTCGATGATCGTCGGCACGCCACGGCCGGGCTCGCCCACCATGCGCGCCCACGCGCCGTGGAATTCCACCTCGCTGGAGGCGTTGGAGTGGTTGCCGAGCTTGTCCTTCAGGCGCTGGATGTGAAACGCGTTGCGGGCGCCGTCGGGCAGGATGCGCGGCATCAAAAAGCACGACACACCCTCCGGATCGCCACCGGGGGACTGCGCTTGGGCCAGCACGAGGAACAGGTCGGACATTGGCGCCGAGCAGAACCACTTGTGGCCGGTGATCTCATACTCCGCCCCCGCGCCGCCTCCGTTTATGGGCCGCGCGAAGGTGGTGTTGGCTTTCACGTCCGAGCCGCCCTGCTTCTCGGTCATCGCCATGCCGGCGATCGCCGAGCCCTTCTCGCCGGCTGCGATCAGGCGCGGGTCATACGTTGTGGCGGTCACGAGCGGCTCCCACTCGGCCAGCAGCTCCGGCTGGGCGCGCAGCGCGGGCACCACCGCGAAGGTCATCGTGATCGGGCAGCAGAAGCCCGCCTCGGCCTGCATCGCGGTCATGTACAACGCCGCGCGCGCCGCGTGCGCGGCGGGCTGCTCGCTGCGCCACGGTAGCGCGTGCAGCTCGTGCTCGACGCCGAGCTTCATCAGCTTGTGCCACGCGGGGTGGAAATCGACCTCGTCGATGCGGTTGCCGTAGCGGTCGTGCGTGCGCAGCACAGGCTTGTTCTCGTTCGCCAAGCGTCCCCACAGCTGCTGCGGCTCACCGCCAACGAGCACGCCGAGGTTGGACGCGCGCTCTGTCACCCACGTGGCGCCCTCGCGATCGGTGGCCTCCACGAGCGGCACGTTGCTCCTAAACACATCCACACCTTCCAGTGGTGGTGCCTGGTTGGTCACGGTGTGGGTCTGCCACTGCGCGTCGGGACGCGTCGGATTGGATACGGCGGCCATCGCCACAAAGGTTACCCCTCCGTGGCGGTGCTCCGCGATAGCATCGCCGCCCGGATGGGCGGGACCCCACCGTAAGCTACCCGAGGACCAAGCGCATGGCCAAGATCAAGGTACAGAACCCCGTTGTTGAGCTAGACGGTGATGAGATGACACGGATCATCTGGTCGTTCATCAAGCAACAACTGATCCTGCCCTACCTGGACGTGGATCTGAAGTACTACGACCTGTCGATCCAGTCCCGCGACGCATCCGAAGACGCGATCACCGTGGAAGCGGCCAACGCGATCAAGCGGTTCGGGGTAGGCGTGAAGTGCGCCACGATCACTCCCGATGAGGCGCGTGTGCAGGAGTTTGGCCTGAAGGACATGTATCGCTCACCCAACGGCACGGTGCGCAACATCCTCGGTGGGGTGATCTTCCGCGAGCCGATCGTGATCTCCAACATCCCGCGCCTGGTGCCCGGTTGGAGCAAGCCGATCGTGATCGGCCGTCACGCGTTCGGTGACCAGTACCGCGCGACCGACATGCTCGTGCCGGGCGCCGGCAAGCTCACGCTCACCTTCACGCCGAGCGACGCCGGTGAGCCGATCGAGCTGGAGGTCTATGACTTCTCAGATGGCGGCATCGCGATGGCGATGTACAACCTCGACGATTCGATCCGCGATTTCGCGCGTGCCTCGATGCGCTACGGCTTGGAGCGCGGTTATCCCGTGTATCTGTCAACTAAGAACACGATCCTCAAGCGCTATGACGGACGTTTCAAGGACCTCTTCGCCGAGGTCTACGAGAGCGAGTTCAAGCCAGACTTCGAGGCCGCGGGTCTCTCCTACGAACACCGTCTGATCGACGACATGGTGGCGGCCTCCCTGAAGTGGGAAGGTGGCTATGTGTGGGCCTGCAAGAACTACGATGGCGACGTGCAGTCGGACACCGTCGCTCAGGGTTTCGGCTCGCTCGGGCTGATGACGAGCGTGCTGATGAGCGCCGACGGTGAGACCGTCGAGGCTGAGGCGGCGCATGGCACCGTCACCCGTCACTACCGCGCGCACCAGCAGGGCAAGCCCACATCCACCAACCCGATCGCCTCGATTTTCGCCTGGACGCGCGCCCTGTCGGCGCGTGGGCGGATGGACGGCACCCCGGTGGTCAGTGAGTTTGCGCGCACGCTTGAGCGAGTGTGTGTGGAGACGGTGGAAAGCGGCAAGATGACCAAGGATCTCGCGCTGCTTGTGGGGCCTGATCAGAAATGGCAGACGACGCAGGAATTCCTTGCCTCGATCGACGAGCAACTGCGGCAGGCGATGGCCTGATCGAGCACCATCAGATGCCGGCAATACCCAGATAATCGACCCCGACTAGGAGCTGAATACCCGTGAGCAAACCAGTACGAGTCACCGTCACAGGCGCCGCCGGCCAGATCGGCTACAGCATTGTGTTCCGCATCGCCAGCGGTCAGCTGCTGGGACGCGACCAGCCGGTCGATCTGCGGCTCCTGGAGATCCCGCCGGCGATGGGCGCGCTCGAGGGAGTGGCGATGGAGATCATCGACTGTGCCTTCCCGCTGCTCGCGGGACTCGACCTGCACGACAATCCGAGCGACGCCTTCGATGGTGTGAACATCGCGCTGCTGGTCGGATCGCGCCCGCGCACCAAGGGCATGGAGCGGGCCGAGCTGCTGAGCGAGAACGGCAAGATCTTCACGGGCCAGGGCAAAGCGCTGAACGAGCGCGCCGCTTCCGACGTGAAGGTGCTCGTCGTGGGTAACCCGGCCAACACCAACTGTCTGATCGCGATGAACAACGCGCCGGACGTGCCGCGCGAGCGGTTCACATCGATGATGCGCCTCGACCACAACCGGGCGGTGGCGCAACTCGCCGCCAAGGTGGGCGTGTCGGTCGGCGATGTCAGCAATATGGGCGTGTGGGGCAACCATTCGCCAACCATGTACCCCGATCTCTTTCACGCCGAGGTCAAGGGCGAGCAGGCAGCGAAGCTGCTCGACGATCAGGCGTGGATCGAGAACGACTTCCTGCCGAACGTCGGTAAGCGCGGCGCCGCGATCATCGAGGCGCGCGGTGCCTCGAGCGCCGCCTCCGCGGCCAACGCCGCGATCGACCATGTGCGCGATTGGGTGAGTGGCACAAGTGAGTGGGTCTCGATGGGAGTTGCCTCAGACGGCTCCTACGACGTGCCGGAGGGCCTGATCAGCGGATTCCCATGCACCTGCTCGGACGGCGAATGGTCGATCGTGCAGGGCCTCGACCTCGATGAGTTCTCCCGCGCAAAGATCGACGCCTCGGTGGCTGAGCTAAGCGACGAGCGCGCCACCGTCGCCGACCAGGGGCTCATTTAGACACCCTTTAACAAGTAACGGCCGGGTCGCACATCGCGAGCCCGGCCGTTACGTGAATCAAGTTCAGGTCAGGCTGGATGCCAGCCGCGGCCTTGCTTTTTGATCTTCTTTTCCTGCTCGAGGCCGGGCAGAACGCGATACAGATAGTTCTGCTTGATACCCATCTTGGCCGCCAGCTCGGGGATCGTGATGCCGGGCTGCCCGCTCACGAATGACAGTGCCTGGGCGGCACGGGTGCCACTACCCTTGCGGCGTCCCGCACGACGGCGGGGCGTCGCGGCCGTTGCTGTCGCCGTTGTGGCGGCTGCCTCGGTCTTGGGGGGACGGCCACGTCGCGCGGTACCGGTGCTCTTGCGGCTCTTGGAGCCACGCGGGCGACCTGGTCCACGGCGGACCGGTGCGGCGGCAGTGGCAGTAGCAATGGCAGGGGCGGTGGCGCTGCGAGTTGAGGATCCACCAACACCCGCCAGTGCCTGGGCGGCTGCCTCGAGCTGGGTGTACTCGTCGATCAGCGGCTTGAGCTCCGCCAGTCGGTCGTTGATCTCTCGGCGCTTCTCGGCAAGAAAGTCAGTCACGATTGTGTCCTGTTCACTGGAGTGAATGCAACCCGACGGTTCGGATCACACGGTATTTGCGCTTCACTCTACACAATTTGCCGTACTGTCCTGTGCTTGTCATCGAACTGCAAGCGATTTACCACTCAGTTCTCGAGTAGCACGCGCAGGCGATCGAGCGTGCGTGTGGCCTCCCGTTCGGGCATTCCACCCACGAGCGCACGGCTGGCGAGCGCCCCGAGCGCCCCGAGCGGCGCGTGGAAGTCGTTGCGGTAGTCGAAGTGGGTGCCCCCTCCATCATTCGGACGCAACCGGTACTCGGTGCTGGCGCGCGAGCGCGCCGGGCCGCGTCCCTCCCATACCGCGTGCTTGCCGGGTACGCACTTCACAAGTGTCCAATGGACATCGAGGCTCATTCCCCTCAGGTGGACCTGCTGGTCCATTCGATAACCAACCCGCGGAGGCCCTTCGTCGCTATCGCGCAGCTTGCGGTGAATCGTGACCCAATCGCCCAGCCGGGCGGGATCCATAACGGTGTCCCACACCTCGACCGGCGTGGCGGCGATCTCGATTGAGGTCGTGACGGTGCTCATCGCGCGGCGAGCGGTTCGACCTTTTCCCACTCATACAGGGCGTGTTCGACGGCCGAGTCGAACGAGTGGAGATCAACATTCAGGATTTTGGCCCCATCATTGTCGTTCACCAGCAGATCACCTGTGAGCCCTTCCATTAGAGGGAGCACGAGCTCGGGGCTCTCGTCGGCAAGCACCGCCGCCAAGCGGGCGGCTATTGGCGTGAGCGTCACGCCGAGTCCGACGCTGGGTCGGCTAAGCAGCATCAACTCGGCGAGGCGCTCGATGATTTGACCGTAGCTGAGCACGTCGGGGCCGCCGACGCTAAGTGAACGTCCGGCCACAGACGCGCAAGTTGCGCAGGAAGCGAGCATCTTGAGGATGTCACGCTCGTCGATCGGCTGGATGCGAAAATGTCGCCAAGCGGGGAGCGCGAGCACAGGTAGGCGCTCGACGAGGCGCACGAGAAAGCGGAACGAGCGAGAGCGCGCTCCGACCACGATCGACGCGCGCAGCGCAACAGAGTCGGGAATCGCGTCGAGCAGGATACGCTCGACTTCGTGTCTGCTCGATAGGTGGGGTGAAGCGTCGTCTTGTTCGCGTGGAAGCGGGCCGCCGAGATACACGATGCGTCGCACCCCGGCAGCGCGGGCCGCGTGCGCGAACATCTCCGCCGAGGCTCGCTCGCGAGTGGGAAACGGATCCTCAGCTGAGGGCTCCATCGAGTGGATCAGGTAATAGGCAACCTCGATGTCGCGCATCGCGCCGATCACGCCGGCTCCCGTGAGCGTGTCGCCGATAATCAGATCGAGCTCGGCGAGGCTCACATCTGCGCCATACGCGCGCGCGCGCGCTCTCGCCCGCTCGACGCCAGCGCGCGAGCGCGCGAGCGCGCGCACGTCGTGGCCTTGCTCGAGCAGGCGAGGGAGAAGCGCCGAGCCCACAAAGCCGCTGACGCCGGTCAGGAGTATGCGCATCGTCACGGATGATGACGCCTTTCGCCGCGGCTGGATTGCGGGTCGATCGATCGCTCCCACAGCGTGTTCGATCGAGACATGCGCAAAGTTCTCGCAAAATGCGCGGCCGTTGTCCGATCGTCACAGGCCGAAGACCCAATTGTGGCTATTTGCGGGTAGGACGCGTTTTTCCCCGCGGTTTGCGGAGAAGGCTTTCCCCGTGCTCTTGAGTGGACGCGCGCGGCGTGCTTTGATGCCCCTCCGATCCACAGTCAAGCCGCGAGCCGAAGGGGAGTCAGTGTCGAGGAAACAGAGCAAGCGAGCCACCCGCAAGGTCACATGTGACGATTGCTACTTCATGTGCAACCTGCTCTGTGCACTACAGGTCGATGAACCCTGTGCCACGTTCCGTCCCAATGAGGCCCAGCTCGCGCCGCCGCAACAACTGCGGTTCGTGTTCCCTCAGGAGCGCCGCTCACGCGCCGCGTGGGCATTTCCCTCGGCGCAAGAGCAGGCTGCGCTGCACGCGTGACATACCGTTGGACCGGCGCACAGCGCTGCGCTTGCGCGGAGCCGCGAGCTACCCAGCTTTACCCAATCATTTGATGAGTGTGTCAGAGGCTGCGTGAGCGCTCGGATGTGCGCTCGGCGGTGCGCTCGGTGTGACTCAGAGGCTGCGTGAGCGCTCGGGTGAGCGCTCGGCGGTGCGCTCGGTGTGACGAGCGATCCAGTTGGCGCCGGGAGTGTCGGTCAGGCCGTGGAGGATGATCGAGCAGAACACGACGAGCGCGGTCAGATCGAAGATCTGCGCTCCACGCGCGATGTGTTGGTCGAGCACGAGCAGTGAGAAGGTCATAGTCGCGATCCCCTTCGGGCCGAACCAACCCATAAACAGTCTCGTTTGAGGGTCGGTGTTCGTGCCGGTCAGCGCGATCCACACGGCGAGCGGTCGCGCGATCACGAATGTGGCGCCGACCACGCCAAGCGCCGCCCAGCCGCTGCTGGTGAGCGCGTGCAGCGTGAGCAATGAGCCGAACACCACGAAGATCCCGAGCTTGACGATCTCGACTATGTCGTCGGCGCGTCGCTCGAAGTGCAGGCGCAGGTCGGGGCGGCGCACGCCGAGCACGATCGCCGCGACGAACACGGCGATAAAGCCGTTGCCGTGCGGTGAGAGCACCGTGATCCCGTAGGTCGCAAAAGCCACTCCGAGCGCATACAGCGACTTCTGATGGGCGGGGATCGGATGTGCAAGTGGGCGGGCGCTCTCACTCGGCATCAGCCACGAGGCGATCAAACCAAGCGCCAAGCCGAACACGAATCCCAGTCCAACGTCCTGCAGCACAAACTGCCACCACACGAAACGTGTCGATTCGACGCTCAGCGCGGCCAGGAACGTGAGCACGGCGGGCAGCGCGAGACCGTCGTTCAACCCAGACTCAAGGTTGAGCGAGTGGCGGATCAGTCTTGGGACGCGTGGGTTGGTGACGATGCTCGACGTCAGCACGGGATCTGTAGGTGAGAGCAGCGCGCCGAGCAGCAGCGACTCGGTCCACGACAGTCCGATCAACACGTGCGCGGTGAGCGCCACGATCGCAGCGGTCACGGGCATCGCGATCGCCAGCTTGCGCAGCGGCAGATGCCACGCGCTCTGCAGCATCTCCCCCTCGACCTCCAAGCCGTCGCGAAACAGGATCACGATCAGAGCGATATATGCGAGGTCCTCGACGAAACCCGATTGAGCGCGGAAGCTGACCAGTCGCAGGCCGCCGTCGCCGACTAGGAACCCAGCGAGCACGAACAGCGCTGCGAGCGACACGAAAGAGCGTTGGGCCAGCCCAGAAGCGAGCGCGCCGGTTATCAAGAGGGCGCCGAGGAAGGCGGCGGTGGCCTGGAAGCTCGGCACGCGTTTAGCTTCTCACGTGCGCATACGCCTGACCGTCGAGGGTATGACTCTGATCATCAGGGGTATATTGGACATGATCTTCAAAGCTCTCAGCGGAGGCGGTGGCTAAATGGCAGCGAAAGACAGAATTGGCAAAGCGGGCGAGGCGTTGCGCAGCAGCGACTACATCAAACGGCTGATCGAAGACGAGCAGTTGCGCGCGAACCTGCTCGCGGCGTACGCGGCTGGGCGCAGTGCGTATGGGCGCGTTAGCAACGGCAAGCCGGCCGGCAAGGCGCTGCTTGAAGACCGCAAGCTCCAGAAGGAGCTCGCCGAAGCCGCGAGTGCGCTCAGGGACGCGTCGTTTGCGATCAAGCAGCCGGCCGCGAAGCCGAAGCGCAAAGGCGGTCTCGGTCGCGTGCTGCTGCTGGCGGTGGTCGGCGCGGCGCTGGCGCTGGCGCTCAGCGAGGACCTGCGCTCGAAGGTGCTCGACATGCTGTTCGGCGCCGAGGAGGAGTTCGACTACAGCTCCACCACGATGCCCGCCCAGGATGTCCCCACCCCGGCGGACGTGCCTGCCGCGTGAAGGCAGCTTGCCTCCACAGCCTGCCTCCACAGACTGCCTTGCGGACATGACGCACACCGCGACCGCCGATTCCTCAGAGTCGCTGGCCGCGCGCGGACAGGCTGTCGAGCGCGAGGGCATCGAGCCGGGGGGCGCCGCGACACGCTCGCTCTCCGGCGAGAAGGCTCAGCGCATCGTGGAGGCGATGCGCCACAGCGTCGCGCGGCGCGGCGCGGCGGGCTCGACTTTCGATCACGTGTCGCGCGAGGCCGGGGTGTCGCGCGGGCTGCTGCACTATTACTTCGGCACCAAGGAGCAGCTGTTGGTGGAGGCCGCGCGCCGTGACTGTGAGCTGCGCATCGAGGCGCTCGAGCGGCGCCTCGCCGATGCGCAGACGGCCGACGATTTTGTCGCCCTGCTGGCGCAGAATCTGCAGGAGACGGTCCGCGAAGACCCGGACTTCGTGACGCTCCTATTCGAGTTGTTCACCCTGTCGCGGCGCAACGTGGAGATCGCCGTTGAGTACGTCAGGCTCGTGAGTCTCACCAGGGAGCGGCTAGCCGGGATGCTGGCCGGTGCGCAGGAGGACGGCGTGTTGCGCCTGCACGCCGAGCCGGAGGCTGTCGCGGATATCCTCTTCTCGATCGCCGACGGGTTGGCACTGCGCCTGATCTCAGAGCCCGAGCGCGACTTCACGGCGACGATCCGCGCGGGCATCGAGTGCGTCCGTTCGCTCGTCGCCGACTGACAGTGCCGCGGCGCTCTTATAATCGAGCCCCATGCCGACCTACGAGTACAGACGCCCGGACGGGACCACGTTTGAAGTGCAGCAGTCTTTCAGCGAGGACCCCCTCACCGAGGACCCCGACAGCGGCGTGCCGGTTCAACGCGTGTTGCACGCGCCGGCCGTGCATTTCAAGGGCAAAGGCTTCTACAACACCGACTATGGCACGCGCAAGCGCCAACGCGAGACCGCGGCGTCGAGCGAGGGCTCGTCCTCGGGCGACGCCGCCGGTGAGTCCTCTGGGAGCGACTCGTCCACGGGCGGTGGCTCGGATTCGTCGTCCAAGGGCGATTCCGCCGGCAAGTCAGAAGTCAAGAAGGGCGAGTCCAACGGCAAGTTGGCGGGCAAGAAGAGCGACACGCCCCATGCGGGTGCAGGCAAGCCGCTCGCGGCCGCCAAGTAGACATCCTCAGAGCGTGCCTCGAGTGGATCGCCACGCGCTCGTCACGCCCCGGGCTTGAAAGCCGTTCTCACGCTCCCATGAACCGGGCCACGTCTGCACGGCGGGCAGCTTCGGAGATAGTCAACCCTTCTTCGCCGCTGGGCAGGGTTACCTGTTCGGTCGGCTTGAGCACGTGTGTCGGCGGCGTCCCGGTCGCGGCCAGGGCGGCGAACATTCCGAGCAGTTCCGCTCCGCTCATATCGGAGATGATCGCCGGCGGGGCGTCCCACGCGATCAGCGGCAGGCGCAGGAAGCTCGACGGTGAGAGCAGCTGGCTCTTCATGTCGGTGAACAGTGCCTGCTGGTGTTCCTCGCGCTGGATGTCGGTCTCGTTCGGGGCGCACAGGTTCTCGCGCGTGCGCGCCAGCGCCAGCGCCTGCGTGCCGTCGATGTGGTGGGTGCCGGCGCTCAGGCGCAGCGTGAAGCCGCCGTTGGCCGCGCCGCCGTCGAGGTTGGACACGATGCAGCCCCCGGTGTAGTTGACGCCGCCCATCGCTTCGATCAGCTGTGGGAAGTTTTCGAAGTTGACTTCCACCACGTGGTTGATCGGGATGTGCAGCCAATGCTCGATCACCGACACCGACAGCGCCGGGCCGCCGAACTCGTGGGCGGCGTTGATCTTCTGCAGGCCGTAGCCGGGGATTTCGATGACGGTGTCGCGCGGGATCGACAGGCGCGCGGCGTGCCCGCCGCCGGTGCGGATCAGCATGATCGTGTCCGAGCGGCCGAAGCCGGTGGTTTCGGCGCCCGGTTCCTTGCTGTCCTTCTGGCGCCGGTCGGAACCGAGCACGAGGATGTTGTTGGCCGATGTCAGTGGGAAGCCGGCCGGGTCCAGCACGCCCGCGACGTTGCCCGGCAGCGAAGTGCGCTCGAAGTGCGCGCTCAGCAGGAACAGGACGGCAGAGAGAGCCAGCCAGCCGACGACCAGCGCGAGCAGACCGAGCAGCACGCGCCTGGGCGTGACGCGCTCGCTCCAGCTCCTGCCCTGCCCCTCGGCTCGCCGGGATTTGCGCGGGGACCTCAGCGACAGGCCCTGCTGCCACGCGGCGTCGCTCTTGCGTGTGCGCTTGAGGGTGCGCCGTCCGGGCAGCCGCACGCCGGAGCGGTAGCGCGTGTACTGCGGTTTGTCATCCGGGTCGTTGCGGGGCACGAGAGGACCCTATATTCGACGGATGAGCACCCCGGATGACGCAATAGAACCACCAGGCCGAGGTCGGCTCGTCGTGTGCCCCACCCCGATCGGCAACCTCGAGGACGTAACGCTGCGCGTGCTCGACACGCTGCGCGCGGCGGACGTGATCGCGTGCGAGGACACGCGCCGTACGCGCGTGCTGCTGCGCCGCTATGAGATCGGCGCAGCGCTCGTTAGCTATCACGAGCACAACGAACGCGAGCGCGCCAAGCGGCTGTGCGCGCGCGTGGAGGGGGGCGAGCTGGTCGCGCTCGTGTCCGACGCGGGAATGCCGCTTGTGTCAGACCCTGGACACGTGATTGTGCAGGCCTGTGTCACGGCCGGGCTGCCTGTAGAGGTGCTTCCGGGCGCGAGCAGCGTGCTGACGGCGGTCGTCGCGTCGGGCTTGCCCGCCGAGCGCTGGCGGTTCATCGGCTTCCTACCGCGCAAGCGCGCGGAGCTGGCGCGGGTGTTGGGTGAAACCCCCGAGACGCTCGTGACGTTCGAGTCGCCCGGGCGACTCGCCGCGACGCTTGAGCTGCTGGCCGAGCTGGACGCCGAACGCCCCGTGGTTGTGTGTCGCGAGCTGACCAAGCGCCACGAGGAAGTGCGCCGTGGAACCGCGGTGGTCCTTGCCGAGCACTACCGAGCGTGTCCTCCACGCGGCGAGATCGTGCTTGTCGTGGGAGCGACCGCGCGGGCAGGCGCTGAGCACGATCAGGCGCTTGCGGCGCTACGGACACTCGTGGGGGCCGGTGCGCGCGCGCGTCCCGCGGCGGGTGTGGTCGCCAAGCTCACGGGGGTCGGCGCGAACGAGCTGTATCGGGCGTTGACAGACAGACCCAAGTAGCCTGGAGCGGCATGTCGTTTTATGTGACCACGCCGATCTACTACGTCAACGCGGCTCCGCACCTCGGGCACGCGTACACGACGATCGCCGCGGACGTGTTGGCGCGCCATCATCGCCAGCGCGGCGAGCGTGTGTTCTTCCTGACCGGTACCGACGAGCACGGCGAGCCGGTCGCGGATGCGGCGCACGCGCTTGGGGTGGACCCGCAGGAGCTCGCCGACCGCAATTCTGAGCGCTTCAGGGCGCTGGCGCCGCGCATCGGGGCGACCAACGACTTCTTCATCCGCACGACCGACCCGCAGCACATGGCGGTGGTGCAGGAGCTGCTCACGCGCGTGCGCGACAACGGGTATGTGTATATGGGCAAGTACGAGGGCTGGTACTGCCCGAAGTGCGCGGACTTCAAGGCCGAGAACGAAGTCGATGAGGGCGAGCGCTGCCCGATCCACCACGTGGCGCTGACGCGTGAGCAGGAGGACAACTACTTCTTCGCGCTGTCGGCCTTTCAGGAGCCGCTGGAAGAGTTGTATGCCCAGCGAGAGGATTTTGTGGCGCCGAGCGCTCGCTACAACGAGGCGCTGTCGTTCATCCGCTCGGGGCTGCGCGACGTGCCGCTGTCGCGGCACAAGCTGACTTGGGGGGTGCCCGTGCCGTGGGACCCCGAGCACGTGTTCTATGTGTGGTTCGATGCGCTGCTGAACTACTACTCGGCGCTGTCCTACGCGCCGGCGCCGGCGGCGCTGCGCGCCGCGAGTAGCGACGGGTCGAACGTGGCGGGGGAAGCTCAGCCGACTGGCGGCGGGGGCGATTTGACCGAGACGTTTTGGCCGGCAAGCGTGCACCTGATCGCGAAGGACATCCTGCGTTTCCACACGGTGTACTGGCCAGCGCTGCTGATGGCCGCGGGGATCGAGCTGCCGCGGCGCGTGTTTGTGCACGGCTACCTGTTGATGGACGGCGAGAAGATGAGCAAGTCGCTCGGCAACGTGCTGGACCCGTTTGCGGTGATCGACCGCTTCGGCTCCGACGCGCTGCGCTTCTATCTACTGCGCGACGTGTCGTTCGGACAGGACGGGTCGGTGTTGACCGCGTCGTTTGAGCAGCGCTATGAGAGTGAACTGGCCAACGACTACGGCAACCTGGCGAGTCGCACGATCGCGATGATCGTGCGCTACCGCGACGGCGCGCTGCCCGTGGGAATGCTCGACGGTGCGCTCTTTGAGGACTTTGATGGTCTGCGGGAGCGCGTCAGCGAGCTGATGGACGGCGTGGAGTTGACAGACGCACTGGAGGAGATCTGGCAGCGCGTGCGCCGTTTGAACCGCTACGTCGAGGAACGGGCACCGTGGAAGCTCGCCAAGGACCCCGCGTGCGCTGAGGAGCTCGACCGTGTGTTGCGCTCGCTCGCCGAGGGACTGCGGGTCGTGTCGGTGCTGTTGCAGGCCTATCTGCCCGACAGCACCGAGCGGCTACTGGCGGCGCTGGGCGTGCCCGACATCGCGCTTGCGCGAGCGGGCTTTGGCCACGGCGGGGTGCGAAGCTCTGCGTGGAAGGTGAGCGCGCTGGAGCCGCTGTTTCCCAAGCAGGAAGCGGCTCCGCAGCCGGCGTAGCCGTGATCGACAGCCACACCCACCTGTATCTCTGCGAGCAGCCGGACGCGGAGCTCGTGGCGGCCGCCGAGGCAGCGGGCGTGACGCGGATGCTCACGATTGGAACCGAAGGCGTGTCTTGTCGCGCGGCGCTGGTCGCCGCCGAAGCGTTCCCGCAGGTGTTGGCGGCCGTGGGACGCCATCCCAACGAAGCGCACGGGTTCGACGACGCCGATTTGGCGGAGTTGCGCGCGCTGGCCGAACACGAGCGCTGCGTGGCGATCGGGGAGACCGGTCTTGACTATTACCGTGAAGAAGCGTCGAAGACCGACCAGGCGCGCGCGTTCTCCGCGCAGATGACGCTCGCGCGCGAGATGGGCAAGCCGCTGTCGATCCACACGCGCGCGGCCGACGACGACACGCTCGCGATGCTGGCCGCCGAGGCGCGCGGGCTGAGCGTGGTGATCCATTGCTTCTCGATGGCGGATCGTCTGGCGGAGTGCGTGGACTGTGGCTACATGATCTCGTTCGCCGGCAACGTCACGTACAAAAGCGCCAGCGAGCTGGCCGAGGCGGCGCGCCGGGTGCCGGACGAGCGGCTGTTGGTGGAGACCGACGCGCCCTACCTGACACCCCAGGTTGTGCGCAAACACCGAAACCAGCCTGCGTTTGTCGCGCACACGGCCGCGTTCATCGCCGAGCTGCGGGGCGTGAGCGTCGCCGAGCTGGACGCGACTGTGGAGCGCAACGCCGGGCGTGTGTTCGGGTGGTGAGCGCTGCGCAGCGGGGCGGCGTCAGCGGACGGAGAACCCGGGAGCTGGGACAGAATTTCCTGCGCGACCCGAACATCCTCGATGTGATCGGGCGCGAGAGCGAGCTTGCGCCCGCGGACGTCGTGCTGGAGGTGGGAGGCGGCGAGGGCGTGCTGTCGGCCTATCTGGCGTCGCGCGTGCGTTGGGTGCACGTGGTGGAGCTGGACGAGCGGCTGCGCGCAGCGCTGGAGCGCAGCGTGGGGGCGCACGACAACGTGACCGTGCGGTGGGGTGACGCGATGCGCGTGGATCTCGCCGCGATCGAGCCGACGCCGAGCAAGATGGTGGCGAACTTGCCATATGGGATCGCCGCGGGCGTGGTGTTGCGCACGATCGAGGAGCTGGCGGGCGTGCGGATGTGGGTGGTGATGGTGCAGCGCGAGGTGGGTGAGCGCCTCGCGGCGGGACCGGGCAGCGGGGTGTATGGGGTGAGCTCGGTGCTGGCGCAGCTGGCGGGAGAAGTGAGGGTCGTGAGGGCGATTCCCCGGACCGTGTTTCGACCCGTGCCGAATGTGGACTCGGTGCTGGTGAAGATCGTGCGCACCGGTCCGCCGGCCTCTCCGCGGGTGCGCAGGCTGGTGGGCGCGGCGTTTGCGCACCGGCGCAAGGCGCTGGCGCGCTCGCTGGTGCTGTGCGGGTCGCAGCGCACGCGCGAGCAGATACGCGCTGCGCTGGTCGAGCTGGGACACCCGGCGGATGTGCGCGCCGAGCGCTTGAGCCCGCGCGAGTTCGTGGCGCTGGCGCGTGCCCTCGACGGTGCGGAGGCGCTCGAGCGGTGATGGCGATGCCGCTGAGCGCGTTGGCTCCGGCGAAGATCAACCTGGGGCTGTGGGTGGGTCCGACGCGGCCCGATGGCCGCCACGAGTTGGTGAGCGTGATGCAGTCGATCTCACTCGCGGACGAGCTCACGCTCGAACCGGCGCGCGCGGGAGCAGAACGCGACGAGCTGCTGTGTTCGGGAGTGCAGGGCGAGAACCTCGCAGCGCGCGCGCTGAAGCTGTTCCGTGCGGCCACCGGCTGGGACGCAGGGCCGCTGAGGCTGAGCATAGACAAGCACGTTCCCGTGGCGGCAGGTCTCGGCGGAGGGTCGGGGGACGCGGCCGCCGCGCTGCGATTGGCGCGCGCGGCCTCAGGACTTGGGGATGAGGATTTGCTGTTCGTTCTCGCGGGTCAGCTGGGCGCGGATGTGCCCGCGCAGGTGACTCCCGGACGCTGGCTTGCGAGCGGCGCCGGGGAGCTGCTGGAGCAGCTTCCCGATCCGGTGTCGCCATTGGGCGTGCTGGTTTTGGCGCAGACCACGGGCCTTTCGACCGCCGAGGTGTATGCCGCGTACGACCGGTTGGAGCCGGCCCGCGATGCGTTCTTTTTGGAGCAACGTCTGCGAGCGTCGCGAGGCGCGCTGGAGTTGGGAGTGGCGCTACCTAGTGGGGGCGATCTACTGCACAACGATCTCCAAGCTGCGGCCGTTGCGCTGTGCCCCGAGGTCGAGCGGGCATTGGAGCAGGCGACTGACGTGGGGGCCGAGCTGGCGTTCGTGAGCGGCTCAGGCCCCACCGTGGTGGGACTGTTTGCGCGCGCCAACGGCCTCGCCCGTGCGCAGCGGGCGACGGCAGGATTGGCGGGGCGCGAGCCGGCGCCGGTGGCGGCTGTGTCGGTGGACGCGAGCTATGGGCAGGTATTCAGTGCGTCCGTACGCAACAATGCGAGTTCGTGAAGCTCCGGACACGATGAGCGAGACCGTAGGCCGACAAACTCGATGAGCACCACCGACATCACAGACCTGGTTGCTGTTTGCGCGGGCGTGTTTGGCCTGGCGCTGTATGTGGGCTTGATCCTGGTGCCGGCGTGGGGCTCCTATTCGCGCGTGTGGCAGCGTCTGGCGGCGACGGTGCTGTCGCTGTATGTGCTCGGTGTGTTTGTCGGCGCCGGCGTGCTCGCTGCGCTTGCCGCCGTGTACTTCTGGGGCTGAGCTTGAGAGCCCCAAATGTCTGAGCTGGTCGGGCTGGATGCCGTCACCGAGGCGGTCGAGTCGGGGGCGGGGCTGCCGGAGGTCGTGCGTGCTGCTTCACGCGCGCTCGACGCGAGCCTCGCGGTGACCGACGCCGCGGGCGCCACGATCGCGGTCGCCGCGCGCTCGAGCGCCGACGAGCGCTCGCTGCTGTCGGGCGCCGATGGGGTGACGAGCCTGCCGCTGCGCGTGGCCGACGCGATCGTTGGATCGCTGCACATGCGCTCCCGCACGGAGCCGAGCCCGCTGGTGCGGCGGCTGCTGGTCACGATGATCGCCTCTGAGGTGCAGCGTGTGCGCGCGCCGGATGTGGCCTCGGAGACCGCCGCCGCGGACTTCCTGAGCGTTGCGCTCGGGCGCGAGCCGGTGTCTCGTGAGGAGCTGCTGGCACGTGCTCGGGAGCTGTCGCTGGACCTACAGGACGGCGCGAGCGTGATCGTGGCCCGCGCGCATCCCCAGGCGCCCACCGAGGAGGGCTGGCGCGCGCGCGCGCGCGCGGTCGCCGAGCGTGGTGCGCGTGCCGTTGTGGGCCGCTCGATCGCCGCGTTGTCAGAGCGTGACGGGGCGGCTGGCGTTGAGATCCTGCTGCTGTTGCCCGGTGGCGAGGAGCCGTTGGCGGCGCGCGCCGGCGAAGCTGTGTTGCGCGAGATGGAAAGCGCGTTGTCCGGTTACACGTTCGCGCTGGGGCGCAGCCGCATCGCCGAGGACCCGGCCGACCTTCCCCGCGCGGCGGGCGAGGCGCTGCTGGCCGCCAACGTCGCCGAGGGTAGTACGCCTGAGGGGGCGCTGCTGGCGTTCGAGCAGACCGGCGCGTACCGCTTGCTGTTGAGCGCCATGAGCGAGAACCCAAGTGAGCTGCAGCGCTTCTACTGTGAGACAGTCGAGCCGCTGGTTGCCTACGACGAGCAGTATGAGACCGAGTTGCTGCGGACGCTCGAGACGTTCTTGGAAGCCGACGGCAACGTCGCCGGCACCGCGCAACGCCTGTTTACGCACAGACACACGGTCTACTACCGGCTGGAGCGTGTGCGCGAGCTGACCGGACTCGACGTGAGCTCCAGCGACGGTCGCGAGAAGCTGAGCCTCGGTCTGAAGGCGATGCGGGTGCTGGGGATCTCCTCCGCGCGCGGCCCCGCCTCCGAGGAAGGCGCCCGCGCGGGTCGTGTTCCGCGGCGCTCGTGATCGTCGGGGGCCCCTTCTGCGAGGAAGTAGGTGGGCGCGAGGGTTGCGCTCGCGATCGTCTATGCGGCCTTGCCTATGAGGAAGAAGGTGGGCGCGAGGGTTGCGCTCGTGATCTTCAGCGCGCGGCGAGGTCAACCGTGTAGGTAGCGCCCGGCTTTTCGTCGGTCAAGCTGGACGGCGCTACGGGCTCTGCGCCGGCGCCGATGTCGCGATAGGCGCTTGTGAGGATGATGTGGCGGTGTGGGGCCGAATGCATCCACGCGTTCACCATCCCACTTGGGGTCGCAAGCGCGTCGGTGCCCCAGCCGATGTTCTGGGCGATGAACAAGCTCCGCGCGTCCCGCGCGTAGGGGGAAGCGGTGACGCGCTGCCACGGCGTTTCGCCGGCGACGCTGTTGTCGCCGAAGTAGCCGCTGACCGCCATTTCTCGTGCCAGGCTCGACGCGATGCCCTGAAGATCGCGATTGGGCTGCAGGGAGACCAGCCGGTAGTGGGCTCGTTCGCGGCCGATCAAACACATGATCGCGCTGTCGATCAGCCCGAGGTTCGAGTTGGTTGGCAGTGTCTGTTCGCCACTGCACGTACCACCATGGGGCTGCGCTGTGGTCCTCACCGACGCCTCCGCGCGCGCGCCGGCGGCCCCCGGCAACCCCACCGACAGCGCTAGTGCCATGGCGATGACAGCGTGCGTCTGCCGCTTCATTGCAAATCCCCAACCCGCCGCACCGCCGGCATTCTTGCAGGCGGGAGGAATTTTGGACTTTGCGTCGTAGCGCCCCACGCGGACCGCTCGATATCGGGCCTGCCGGTGTCGGCTTGCGACCTCGTGGCCGACAGCGTCTGTGCCGGTGTGAGCCAGCTTGCTCGTCTGGCTACGGCCCGCCGCATGTGCCCGTGCGATCGTCACATCGCGCGCTCGCCGTGCTCCCTGTTGGTCTCACCGGTAGAGTTCGTCGAGGTCCCAGCCCCTTTGGGGGGTCGTCCAATGGCAGGACATCAGGTTTTGGTCCTGAGAATCGGGGTTCGAATCCCTGCCCCCCAGTTGCACCGTCCAGCGGGTCACACGCACGGTTGTGGTGCTGTCCAGCTGGCTCGACGTGCATGGAGCTTTTGCGCTCACAAACCGTCGGTGTGGGCTCGCCATCTAAAGTTTGCCCCATGGCTGCTTCCCCGACCGTCCTGATTCTCGCTGCGGGCCAGGGCACGCGCATGCGCTCCGCAACGCCCAAGGTTCTGCACGAGCTGTGCGGCATTCCTATGGTGCTGTGGCCGGTCCGCGCCGCGCTTGCCGCCGGCGCGGCGCGCGTCGTCGTCGTTGACTCGCCGGGGCGGGCGCTCGAGAGTGTGTTGCCCGACGGAGTCGAGTTGGTCGTCCAACCGCAATCCGACGGCACCGGCGGCGCCGTGCGGGCCGCAGCCGATCTGATCGATCCCACGGCGCCCGTCGTCGTGCTCAGCGGCGACGTTCCGCTGGTGTCCTGCGCGGCGCTCGGCGAGCTCGTGTATGCCCACACGAGCGGGGGTGCCGCGGCCACGATGGCAACCACCGTGCTCGATGACCCCACCGGCTATGGCCGGGTGATACGAGACGCCGACGGCTCGCTCGCGCGCGTTGTGGAGACCAAGAAGCCGGGTGACGCTACCGACGCGGAGCGTCAGATCCGCGAGGTAAACACCGGCATCTACGCGTTCAGCGGCTCCGCGTTGGTTGGAGTGCTCCCGCAGCTCACCGCTGAGAACGCCCAGGGCGAGCTCTACCTGCCGCAGGCGCTCGACCTGCTGCGCGCGCGTGGCGCCCTCGTCGCGGCCCACCTGGTCAGCGATGAACGGCTCGTGCTCGGCGTCAACGATCGCGTCGCGCTCGCCCGCGTGCGCGCGCTCGCTCAGCGTGCGATCGCCGAGCGCCACATGCGCGCGGGGGTAACGATCGTCGATCCCGCCACCACGCTGATCGACGTGGACGTCGAGATAGGTCAGGACACCGTGATCGAGCCGTTTACGACTCTCCGCGGAACCACCAGGATCGGCCGTCGCTGCACTGTGCGTCATTCCTACCTTGTGGATTGTGTGCTCGAGGATGGGGTCAGCGTTGGACCGTTCGCCTATCTGCGTCCCAACGCCGTGCTGCGCGACGGCGCCAAGGCCGGCACGTTCGTGGAGATCAAGAACTCCGACGTTGGCGCGCGCGCGAAGATCCCGCACCTCTCCTATATCGGCGACGCCGATGTCGGGGAGGCCACCAACCTTGGCGCCGGCACCATCACGGCCAACTACGACGGTCACTCCAAGCACCGCACCACGATCGGCAGCGGGGTGCGGGGGGAGTCGACACGTCCTTCGTCGCGCCCGTGTCGGTGGGCGACAACGCCGTCACTGCCGCCGGTTCGATCATCACCGAGGATGTGCCTGTCGGCGCGCTCGCGGTCGCGAGGGCGCGCCAGCGGAACGTTGAGGGTTACGCCGAGCGTCGTACCCCCAAAGGCACAGGCGAGCAGGAGTCTCGTTAGTGCCTACTCGGGTTACGTGTTGGAGTGGGTGTTGGAGCGGGTTCGATATCGGTTTGAGTGGCCCACAAGAGCTGATCGGTCAGCTGGTCGGCTCGGGCGCTTGGCGCCGTGCCGTCTCGCACAGCGCGTCTCCCGTCCCGCGCTGCGTCTACACTCCCGAATGAGATGAGCAGCGCGATGCCCACGCGCACGCAGCCTACCCCAACGAGCCTGCCGATTGACTACAACAAGCGGCTGATGCTGTTCTCGGGGCGCGCCAACCCGCAGCTGGCGCTCGATATCGCCGAGAAGCTTGACGTTGACATCGGTCCCGTGCGGCTCAACACATTCTCCAACGGAGAGGTCTACTGCCGTTACGACGAGTCGATCCGCGGCGCCGATGTGTTCATCGTGCAGTCAACCTGCGGCAACCCCGCCACCGGTGTCACCGCGAATGACTCGTTGATGGAGCTGCTGTTCATGATCGACGCGGCCGTCGGCGCCTCCGCGCACCGCGTGATCGCTGTGACGCCCTGGTTTGGCTACTCCCGCCAGGACAAGAAGTCGGCTCCCCGCGAGCCGATCTCCGCGCGCTTGGTCGCCCGCATGATCGAGGCCGCTGGCGCCGACCGCGTGCTCACGATGGACCTCCACGCCGGCCAGATCCAGGGCTTCTTCCAGAAGCCTGTCGACCACATGACTGCGCTGTTCATGCTCACGCAATACTTCTCCGACCTCGGGCTCTCCGATCTGGTCGTCGTCGCGCCCGACGCGGGTCGTGTGAAGCTCAACAAGAAGTTCGCCTCCATTATCGGCGCCGAGCTGGCGATCCTCGACAAGGAGCGTCCTGCCCAACAAGTAGCCGAGATCGGTTACGTGATTGGTGACGTTCGTGGCAAGACAGCCGTGATCGTCGATGACATGATCGACACGGCCGGCACACTGAAGGCCGCCGCGCGCACCGTGCTCGACGCCGGCGCTACGTCCGTCTACGCAGCTGCCACCCACGCCGTGTTCTCGGGCAACGCCTTCGAGAACCTCGCAACGTCCGGGCTCAAGGAGATCGTCGTCACCGACACCATCCCCGCGCGTCCGGGCGGCCCCGAGCACATCCGCGTGCTTCCATGCGCCGAGCTGCTCACCGACTCGATCCGCCGCATCTTCACCGACGACTCTGTCAGCGAAGTCTTCGGCGGCGAGAACCAGCTGTTCTGAGCGTGTCGGTGGGACCCGCGTGGGCTCGCCCCAATTGACGTCCGACGCGTCACCATCCGCGACACCAGCTCCCACGCCGCTGCGCGACCTTCTCAACCGGCTGCGCCCCAGGCACATCGTGCCGATCACGATCGCGCTGGTCGTGTTCTTGGTCATCAGTGGGCTGCTGGCGCGCTTCCTCGCAACCGAGAACGTTGAACGCGACGACGTGCTCTCCGCGCTGCGGGCTGAGACGGTGGGCGACGAACGCGCGCTCTTCGTGCAGCTGTCGGGCTGCCGCGCGGTGCCCGACTGTGTGTCCGACGTCCAGTTCAACGCCGCCCACCTGCGTCGGAGCGGCTCGGTCAAGATCGTCTCGCTGACCTCCTCCACCGCCTATTCGCTCACAGGCGCGACCGGTCTCACGCGGGTCGCGTGGGTCGTTATCGGAAATCTCCCGGTGGTCCAATGCGTGAGGGTTAGGCGCACCGGCAACTTCTTCGCGGGCGTGTCGGTCACGTTGCTCGCGCTCAGCAAGCCGATTCCCAACGAAGGGAACTGCTGAAGGCGACACGTGGCGAATCGCCGTCGGCCGATCGCCGATGAAGAGAACCGCGGCCTCGAATCACGGCAAGCCGAGCCACGGCGAAGGGGATTGCTAAAGTCCTCGGCCTTCTCATGGCCACTACCACCACCAAGCTCGAGGTTGCAAGCCGCGCTCCCTATGGCTCGCGTTCTGCGCGTCGTCTGCGTCGCACCGGACGCGTCCCCGGCGTGCTCTACGGCGGAGGTTCGGATCCCGTCAGCTTCAGCGTCGACGCGCGCGAGTTGCGCATAGCGCTCGCCGGCTCAGGCGCCGTTGTTGATCTCAGCATCGACGGCTCGGCGGCAACCCCGGTGGTGCTCAAGGAAGCCCAGCGCGACCCGGTGCGCGGTGACACCACCCATGTGGACCTCCTTAGGGTGCGCCTCGACAAGCCGATCCACGCGGTCGTCCCGCTGGAGCTTGCCGGCGTCGATGACACACCGGGCGTCAAGGAAGGTGGAACGCTCGAGCACTTGACCCGCGAGCTCAACATCGAAGCGCTGCCCACCGCCATCCCCGAGTCGATCATCCACGAGGTCGGCGAGATGCAGATCGGCGACACGCTGTCACTCGAGGCGATCATCGCACCCGAGGGCGTCACGCTGCTGGACGATCCTGAGACGGTGCTCGCCACGGTCTCGGCGCCCCGTTTGCAGTCCGAGGAAGAGTCTGAGATCGAATCCGAGACCGAGGTCGTCGGCGAGGCCGGCGCCGACGAGGCGTCCTCAGACGACAGCGGCGCCTCCTCAGAGGAATAGCTCCTGCGCCCCTTCGGAGGCGGCGCTCGGGGCGACTGGCTGATCGTCGGGTTGGGCAACCCCGGGCGGGAGCACGCCTTGACGCGTCACAACGTCGGCTTCATGGTCGCCGACAAGCTCGCCGAGCGCTGGTCGCTGGGGCGGCCGAAAGAGCGCTTCCGCGGACGTCTCATCGAAGGCCGTGTGCGGGCGATCTCGCCGGGCGTGGGCGACCCGTCCTCTGGGCTGCTAAGCGCCACCGGCGCAGGCCACGCGCTCGGCGCCGACGGACCGCGCGTCGTGGTGCTGTGGCCGCAGACCTACATGAACGACGCCGGGCGCTCCGTCGGGCCCGCCCGCGGTTGGTTGAAGATCCCGCTGGAGCGCGTGCTTGTCGTTCACGACGAGATTGACCTTCCGTTCGGCGACGTGCGCACGCGGCTCAGCGGTGGTCTCGCCGGTCACAACGGCTTGAAGTCGATCAAGCGCGAGCTCGGTAGCGCCGACTTCATGCGCGTGCGCGTCGGCGTCGGCCGGCCTGCGTCCACCGATCCAGAGATCGTCTCGGCTTATGTGCTCGGACGTTTCGGCGAGTCTTCCGGCGAGTTGGACGAGCTGATCGATAGTGCCTGCGAGGCGGTCGAGCAAGTCGTGTTGGATGGAGGGAATGAGAAGGGATGAGCAAGGGATGTGAGGGGAGAGGAGCACATATCTATTTTTTGAAATTTTGCCATTGTGATTACACTTGGTATATACCATCGCAAAATTTCAAAAAGAAGTGTCACCCCTCCTCATCCAAAGCCTTCCATTGCGCGCTGATCTGACCATGCTCCACTCCTCGCTGAGCCTCTAGTGGCGCTGCGTTCGCTGCTTGGCGCGATCGATCAGGACTCTGCCGCGGTCAGACTCGCACGCGACGGTGGCCACGCGTTCGTGTCGGCGTCGCTGCGTCCGTACGTGATTGCCGCGCTCGCCGACCGAGGCGCCGAGTGTCCCACGCTGGTGGTCGTTGGCGACGACCGCGCCGCCCGCGACTTGGCGAGCGACCTGCGTGCCTGGCTCGCCCCGCGGCGGGTGCGCTTCTACCCTTCGCGCGGCGTCGCCTACGAGTCGCACCTCACGCCGCCCCCTCATCTCGTCGGACTGCGCGTGGCGGCGCTCGACTCGCTGCTCGCGTCACGCGAGGGTGGTGCGGGTGAGGGCAGCGCCAATGTGGGTAGTGCGGGTGAGGGCAGCGCCAATGTGGGTAGTGCGGGTGAGGGCAGCGCCAGTGAGGGTAGTGGGGGTGAGGGCAGCGCCAGTGAGGGTAGTGCGGGTGAGGGCAGCGCCAGTGAGGGTGGTGGGGATGAGGGCAGCGTCGGGAAGGGCAGCGCGGGCGAGAGCAATGCCGGGGATGACGGTACTGCGAAGGGCGACATTGGGAACAGGAACACGGGGGAGAATGGTGTTGGTGAGATAGGGGCCGGCGAGGGGGTTTCCGAGCCCCCTGTCGTGGTGGTCTCCGCCGTGGCGCTCTCGGAGAAGGTGCCCGACCCACAGCTGCGTCCGCGCTCCTTCACGTTGCGCGTCGGCGAGCTGCTCGACCTCGACGAATGCGCCGGTGAGCTGGTCGGCGCCGGCTATGAGCGCGTAGATCAAGTGTCTGAGCGCGGCCAGTTCGCGCTGCGCGGTGGCCTGCTCGACGTGTTTCCCGCAACCGAGGAGCACGCTGTGCGTGTCGACATGTTCGACATCGAGATCGAATCGCTGCGCTGGTTCTCCACCTTCACGCAACGCTCGCTCGGCGAGGTCGCGCAGGTTGAGATCGCGCCGGCTGCTGAGCTCGCCCCCGAGCACCGTGAGCTGGCTGAGATCGCCGCCGCCACCGGCGCCTTCGCGGCGACTGACGGCGAGCACGCCGACGACAGGCCAGATATCGCTGAGCTGCTCCCAGTAGAGCGTTTCGGCGCGTTGCTCGACTTGATCGGCGCAGAGGCAGAGTTGATCGTGGCCGCCGAGGAGGAGCTTGGGCCCGCGCTCAGCGACCACTGGAGCGACGTGTGCGCGGCGTTTGCCGACGAAGACGCCCACCATCTATACGTCAGTCCCGAGCAAGTGCAAGCGTCCGTGTCCGCCCGCGCCCGCGTCTGGCTGTCCTCGATGTCAAGCGGCCAACAGATCGAGTTGCGCGCGTCGAGCGCCGACACCGCCGCGCGCTCGCTGGCCGAGGCCGAGCCCGAGCTCGAGAAGCTTGTGCGTTCCGGCTACCGCACCGTCGTGGCGTTCCCCCGTCGTGGCGAAGGCGAGCGCGCCGCCTACAACCTCGGCCGCCTGCAAGCCGACTGGCTCGACGGCGAAGTCGACATCGCGCGTGCCCCACTGGAGCCGTCGTTGCGCTTTGCCGCCGCCTCGCTGCGCGAGGGCTTCGTCGCACCATCGTTGAAGCTCGCCGTGTTCCCCGAGCACAGGCTGCTGCGCCGGCGGCGCGCCGAGCGTGGCGGAGCGCCGGCCTCACAAGGTCTTTCTGCTCCGGCGCGGCGAGGTGCGCTGCGCTCATTCACAGAGCTGCGCACCGGCGACATCGTCGTGCACGAAGACCACGGAATCGCGCGCTTCGCGGGCTTCCAGACGCGCACGGTGGCCGACATCACGCGCGACTATCTATACCTCGAATACCAGGGCGACGACCGGGTGTTTGTGCCCACCGACCAGCTCGCGAAGATCTCGCGCTACGTCGGCGCGGGCGGGGAGGGTGGACCATTGTTGTCAAAGCTCGGCGGCTCGCGCTGGGAGGCGATGAAGGCGCGCGCCCGTCGCGCCGCGCAGGAGCTCGCCGGCGAGCTGCTCAGTCTCTACGCCGAGCGTCGTCGCCGAGCCGGCCACGCGTTCGAGCCCGATACCGATTGGCAGCGCGAGTTCGAGGAGCGCTTCCCCTACACCGAGACCGCCGACCAGCTCGAAGCGATCGAACTCGTCAAGGCCGACATGGAAGCGCCTCGCCCAATGGACCGGCTGGTGTGCGGCGACGTCGGCTACGGCAAGACCGAGGTCGCGCTGCGCGCCGCCTTCAAGGCGGCCGGCGATGGCAAGCAGGTGCTGATGCTCGTGCCCACCACGATTCTCGCTCAACAGCACTACGGCACCTTCTCGGAGCGCCTCGCCGACTATCCGCTCACGATTGAGCACGTCTCGCGCTTTCGTAGTGCCGCCGAGCAGAAGACAGCGCTCGACGGATTCGCCCAGGGTCGTGTGGACATCCTGATTGGCACCCATCGCGTGCTCTCACGTGACGTGCGCGCCAAGGATCTCGGCTTGCTGATCGTCGACGAGGAGCAGCGATTCGGCGTCAAGCAGAAGGAGCTGTTGCGTCAGCTCAAGCTGAAGGTCGACGTGATCTCGATGTCCGCCACTCCGATCCCGCGCACCCTGCAAATGTCGCTCGCCGGTCTGCGCGAGATCTCCGTGATCGAGACTCCACCCGAAGGGCGGCGGCCCGTCAAGACATATGTAGGCGAGTACGAGGAGGAGCTGGTCAAGCGCGCGATCCTGCGCGAGCACGCGCGGGGCGGACAGGCGTTCTTCATGCACAATCGCGTCGAGACGATCGAGGACACGGCCGAGCGTCTGCGCGCGATGTGTCCCGGTGTGCGCTTCGCGGTGGCCCACGGCCAGATGGGCGAGGGTGAGCTGGAGACGGTGATGATGGACTACCTGCAGGGTGGCGCCGATGTGCTTGTGTGCACATCGATCATCGAGTCGGGCATCGACATCCCGCAGGCAAACACGCTGATCGTCGAGCGCGCCGACGCATTCGGCCTCGCTCAGCTCTACCAGATCCGCGGACGGGTCGGGCGCAGCCGCGAGCGCGCTTACGCCTACCTGCTCTACAACTCGGCCGCTGCGCTCACACCGGAGGCAGCGCAGCGGCTCTCGGCGCTGTCTGACTACACCGAGCTCGGCGCCGGCTTCAAGGTCGCGATGCGCGACCTCGAGATCCGCGGGGCCGGCAACCTGCTCGGCGACGAGCAATCCGGCCACGTCGCCGCGCTCGGCTTCGAGCTCTACATGCAGATGCTTGATGAGGCCGTGCGTCACGCCGGGCCGACCGACGCTGAGCACGAAGCGGAGCTGTCCGAGCCGGTGCGCCTCGACGTCAACGTCAACGCATACATACCAGCCGACTATGTCCCCTACGAGCAAGCCAAGATCGAGGTTCACCGCCGCGTTGCCTCAGCTGTCGAGGTCGCCGAAGTCGAACGTCTGCGCGAGGAGCTCGAGGACCGCTTCGGGCCCGTGCCCGAGCCGCTTGGCAACCTGCTGGCGCTGCAGCGCGCCCGCATAAAGTTCGGCCAAGCCGGCGCGCGGGCTGTGAGCTTCCGCGGCGACCGGCTCGCGGTGACACCGATCGAGCTCGACTCCGTGCGCGCCAAGCGATTGCGCGAGGAGCTCCCCGAGGCGCTCTACGAGGCGGGACGCTCCCAAGTCTCTGTGCGTGTACCGCGCGAGGGTGAGCAGCGCTTCCCGACTGTTGTGCGCGCCGCCGACGTCCTGCTCGCGCTCATGCGTGAGGCGGCTTAAGACATGGGTCCGTCCGCTAAGCTTGCCGTGGCAGTTTGGGCGATCACGATGGCGTTGCGGTCGAGCGTTTGCGCCAGCTCGGCGTAGAGTCGGCAAGCGCGCGAGCGACGTCGCTTAGAGGGGCTTAAGGAAGTCGTTAAGCACGGCTTGGGGTGTTTCCGCTAGAGTGCCCGCGTCGTGTCCAAGGCAAGGGGTCAAATGTCTAACGTAAAGGGTCAAGTTGCGGCGCTCGGTGCCGTTTTGCTCACAGGTCTGACGCTCACGGCGTGCGGAGGGGGCGGCGTGCCCGGCAACGCTGTGGTTAGCGTCAACGGCACCCCGGTCACGACCGCCACGTTCAACCATTGGATGATGGTCGCGGCCAACGCGAGCTCAGCGTCCACCGCCACCGGGCAAACGGCCCCCAAAGCGGTCGTGCCTGACCCGCCCACTTACACGGCTTGCATCGCGCATCTCGAAGCCACCGCCCCAAAGCCCGCCAAGGGTCAGTCCAAGCCGACGGCCGCGGCGCTCAAGACGCAGTGCGAACAGCAGTACACATCGCTCAAGCAGACCGCGCTTGGCTTCCTGATCTCCGCCAACTGGTTGATCGGAGAGGCGTCCGAACAGGGTATAAAAATCACCGATGCCGAAGTCACGAAGCAGTTCAACCAGATCAAGGACCAGCAGTTCCCAAAGGAAGCCGACTTCCAGAAGTTCTTGACCAGCACGGGCTACACGGTCTCTGACTTGTTGCTTCGCGTAAAGCTCGACCTGCTCTCCACGAAGATCCAGCAGAAGGTCACCAAGAACGGCGGCAAAAAGCCGAGCCAGAAAGAAATCACGGCTTACTACGAACAGCACAAATCGCAGTACGGCCAGCCAGAAAAGCGCAACATCCTGATTATTCTCACCAAGACCCAGGCGCAAGCTGAAAAAGCCAAGAAAGAAGTCGAATCAGGAAAGAGTTTTGCGAGCGTCGCCAAGAGCGTGTCGATCGATCCAGTCAGCAAGGCCGCCGGTGGATCGCTCGCCGGAGTGGTCAAGGGCCAGGAGGAGAAGGCGCTCAACGAAGCTGTCTTCAGCGCCAAGGTCAACGTGCTCGGTGGTCCGATCAAGACGCCGTTTGGCTACTACGTCTACGAAGTGAAGAAGGTGATCCCCGGCAGCCAGCAGGCGCTCTCGAGTGTGCAGTCCACTATCTCCCAACAGCTCACCGCGCAGAACCAGCAGAAGGCGCTCAGCGAATTCGTCAAGAACTTCCGCAAGACGTGGACCGCTCGTACTGAATGTCGCACCGAATACATGGTGCAGGACTGCAAGTCCTACAAGGCGCCCAAGACGTCCTCCACCGGCACCACTACCACCCCGTAGAGGGCACACGCCCACGACGGCGGGCTCGTCGTGAACCAACGGCTCGAGATAGCCACGGAGGATTTGCCACGACGTTGGGATCATTGACCGTCGATGTCCACGCCTGATCCCTCGCAGGCGCTGAGCGCCCTGGACGCGCTCACCCACCGCCTGCGTAGCGAGTGTCCGTGGGATCGTGAGCAGGACGCGCGCTCGATCGTGCCGCACACCCTCGAGGAGGCCTACGAGCTGGCCGACGCCGTCCACCGCGGCGATGACGCCAAACTGCTTGACGAGCTCGGAGACATGCTCTTTCAGGTGCTGTTCCTCGCGCTCCTGCTCGAGGAGCGCGGCGCCGGCGACCTCGCGCATGTGGCCGAGCATTGCCGCCAGAAGTTGATCCGTCGCCATCCGCACGTGTTTGGCGACACTGAGGCGCTAGACGCGGCCGACGTGCTGCGCAACTGGGACGCCATCAAGGCCACCGAGCCAGGCCGTGAGCGCGGCGTGTTCGGCGAGGTTCCCGACAACCTGCCCGCTCTGCTCTACGCACGCAAGCTTCAACGCAGAGCCGCCTCGGCGGGGCTGTACCCCACAGCGGGACACACGGGAGCTGACGAGCCGCGCGCGACCCCACCGGCGAGCAGGATCCCAGCGGGACACACGGGAGCTGACGAGCCGCGCGCGACCCCACCAGCGAGCAGGATCGCAGGACGACACGAGGCTCGTGACGAGCGTCGAGAGGTCATCGCGCGCGGAGATCAGGAATCCTTCCGCTCGATAGGAGAGCGCCTGTTTGCGCTCGTCGACGAGGCGCGCCTCGCGCACGTCGATCCCGAGCTGGCCCTGCGCGCGGCGGCACAGCGATTTCGCGAGACGATCGACCCCAAGGAGTCATGAACAATGAGTCAGATCGACAGAGTCCACGCCCGGCAGATCCTCGACAGTCGGGGCAACCCAACCGTTGAGGTCGAGGTCGCGCTGCGCTCGGGCGCCCACGGCCACGCGGCGGTGCCCTCGGGCGCGTCCACCGGTGAGTTCGAGGCCACCGAGCTGCGCGACGGCGGCGAACGCTGGCTCGGCAAGGGGGTCACACGTGCGGTGGCCCACGTCAACGGAGAGATCGCCGGGGTGGTGCGCGGTATGGATGCCTCCGACCAACGGGCCCTCGACGAAGCGTTGATCGCGCTCGACGGAACTCCCAACAAGTCGCGCCTCGGGGCCAACGCGATCCTCGGCGTGTCACTCGCGGCCGCCCACGCGCAGGCCGCCGAGGAGGGCCTACCGCTGTGGCGCTATCTGGGTGGAGAGGCGGCACACGTGCTGCCCGTGCCGATGATGAACGTGCTCAATGGTGGCGCCCACGCCGACAACAAGGTTGACTTCCAGGAGTTCATGATCGTCCCATACGGCGCGCCCACATTCTCTGAGTGTTTGCGCATGGGCACAGAGGTCTACCACGCTCTGAAGCGCACGCTCCACGATCGCGGTCTATCCACCGCTATCGGCGACGAGGGTGGCTTTGCGCCCGATCTTGCTTCCAACGAGGACGCCCTCAAGATGCTGGTCGCCGGGATCGAAGCGGCCGGCTACGAGCCGGGCAAGGACATCGCGATCGCGCTCGATCCCGCCACCAGCGAGCTCTTTCATGACGGCGCCTATGTGCTCGAGCACGAGGGCCGCACGCTCAACGCCGTCGAGTTGACCGACTACTGGGCGACCCTCGCCGCGCGATACCCGATCGTCTCGATCGAGGACGGCATGGACGAGCAGGACTGGCAGGGCTGGAAAACGCTCACCGAGCGCGTTGGTGCGCGCCTGCAGCTCGTGGGCGACGACGTGTTTGTCACCAACACCAAGCGCCTGGCACGCGGAATCGAGCTTGGAGTGGCCAACTCGATCCTGATCAAGGTCAACCAGATCGGCACACTCTCAGAGACACTCTCGGCGATCGCGATGGCGCGCGAGGCCGGCTACAGCTCCGTTATGAGCCATCGTTCCGGCGAGACCGAGGATGTCACGATCGCCGATCTCGCCGTGGCCACTGGCTGCGGGCAAATCAAGACCGGCGCCCCGTCGCGCTCGGATAGGGTCGCCAAGTACAACCAGCTGCTGCGCATCGAGGAGCAGCTCGGCGACGACGCGGAGTTCGCCGGTCGCTCCGTGTTCCGCAGCTGAGGGTGACACACCCCAGGTTGCAGGAGGTTGACCGGTCGCAGCGAATGCGACCGTATGTCCTCCGCGTCAGCCTCCGCCTCGCGCGCATCGGGCTCACGCCGACCTGTGCCCGCCCGTCCCGTTCCGCGGGTTCGCTGGGACCGGCTGGGACGCGTCGCGATGTTGTGTGTGATGGTGGCGCTCGTGTATCTCTACCTGAGCGCCGGCGTCCGTCTGCTGTCCTCATGGAGCGAGTCCAAGCACGACAGCGCACAGGTACGCGTGCTCGAAGCTCAGAACCGCGCGCTGCGCGCGCAGCACGTGACGCTCGCGAGTCCCAGCACCGTTCAGGAAGAGGCGCGTCGCCTCGGCATGATCCGCCCAGGCGAGCAGGCATACATCGTGAACGGTCTACCCGCAAACTGAGACGACCTCGGATTTGTAGGCATTAGCAGGTCGGCAACGGGCTGCCGGATGGGCACTGCTAGCCTCGCCCCTGGTGTCAGGGTTCGATTACGCGATCCAGCAATGGCAGCAGGGCGAGCGACGCCTGTCACAGGCGCCGACCGAGCGCTCGCCGTTGCTGCAGCGGATCACCGACACATTGGTCGTTGAGCTACGCAAACGCCTCGGCGGACGCTTCTGCGCTGAGGAACTGGCCGCACTCTACGATCACGGCACCTCGTGGTGCTTGCAACTCGCGATGGACATCGCGCCGGAGGACCCGTGGGCGTGGGACTCGCGCGTCGTCGTTGACGCCGCGTTTGCTCGTTATCTGCGCGAGGCCGCCGACTACGCCGGCGGACGACTTATCGCCGCGGAGCAGTAGCGCGGTGTTCGCACAACGGTTCCGACACAAGTTTCTAGCTACGGTTCGATGAGCAAGCGAGACAACGACGCAGCGAGCGCAATGTGTTTGCACGTGAACGACCGAAGACGTAGGATCGCGCTACCGCTATCGCCGGCAACGCCGGTAATGGGACACTAGTCGTCGCTGCCGGTGCGGCGGATCACTATCTGATCCTCTTCGACGACCACCTGCACGGGACGGTGGCCCGCCCAGTGCTCCGCGTAGATCGGGTTGTCCTGGACCGCCGGATCAAGCCACAGTCCGTAGCCCTCTTCGCCGTGATCGAAGGTGCCCTCGAGCGGCTCCACGTCGCGTGAAGAGGACCGGCGTCCGCGGCGTCCGCGACGGCGGCGGGCGCTCGCTGGAGCGCTCTCCTCCTCGCTCTCGCTTTCGTCTTCGACTTTGGCCGCCTCGGCTTTCGCTCGCTCGGCCTCCATCGCCGCCTCCAGTTCGGCGGCGATCAGCTCGTCATCCTCGGCCCGCAGGTCGATCTCCTCGGGATAGCTCACAGTCGTGCCGACGCTGTCAGACGGCCCCTCATCGCCGAGCAGGTCGTTTTGGCGCTTGAACTGCTCGATCTCCTGCACGGTGACTTCGAGCTGGTGAGCTATCCACGCGTCGGTACGGCCTTGGCGTACCCAGCTTCGAATCTGGTTTAGATGCGGGCGCAGTGATCTACGAGCCATGAACGGTCCGGGAGACTAGCGCATGCTCGGTCGGAAGGCCGAGGCGGGCTATCCGGAGTCGCCCGCCCAGTCGTTGAGACGCTGGAATCAAGCTCGTGGAGCTGGTGTTCGCTTTCGGTGGGACAGGACACTATGCTTGCCGTAGGGCGGGACCGGGGGCGATCTCGCCCTACGTCCATGGCTAACTAGAAGGGTGCAACCGATGCTGGTTCTGACGCGCAAGCCCAACCAGAGCATCATGATCGGCGACGACATCGAGGTGTCGGTGCTTTCCGTGGTGGGCGAGAAGGTGCGTATCGGCATCCACGCGCCCCACGACATCCCGGTATTTCGTACCGAGATCTACGTCGAGATCCAGCGCGAGGAGGGTACTCAGTCCAACCCTCCCAGCGAGACTATCCGCGCCGCGGTGGATGAGGCGCTGGACAAGCTCGGCGAGGCTCCCTGAGCCACGTGCGGGCCATTCAGGTTCGACCCTGGGCCCCGGCCTCTCAATCGAGCTGTGCGCACCGGGCCGTGTGCACCGGGCCTGTCGAGCCTGCGCAGTGGGCTGTGTGCACCGGGCCTGTCGAGCCGTGCGCACCGGGTCTGTCGAGCGCGCGCAGCGGGCCTGTCGAGCCTGCGCAGTGGGCTGTGTGCACCGGGCCTGTCGAGCCGTGCGCACCGGGTCTGTCGAGCGCGCGCAGCGGGCCGTGTCACCGGGCCTGTTGAGCCGTGCGCTTCAGCCCGGTTGTGGGTCGCTGGGCGACGCGCGTCAGCCGAGCAGCAGGTACAGAGTTCGAAACATCACGAGCGTCACGACCGCCGCGGTCAATACCAGTGTGAGCACGAGCAGCACGAAGCGGACCGACCCGCGTTTGTGACGCCGGTCCACCTCACGCTTGATCGCGCGCTGCTCGGTGGTACGCCTCAGCGACGCTCGTCGGTGGCGCTCGATCGAGATCTCACGGGCAAACGCCCGCTCGATGTCAGTCAGGCTCTGCCGCATCTTCATCCCAACAACCCCCCAGATAGCTGAGGGCAGGCCCAAGTTGAGATCGTGGATCCCGGCAGAGTTTCTCCTGCGACGAGCGTCTGACGGTCGATCAAGCGCGTGAGCCCCAAACGTGTGGGCCTATCGAGACGGGCTCTAAGCAACTGGGGCCCTCCCCTCAGCACGCTCGTAAACCCGCACAAACCGCAGGTAGTTCTCGGCGATCTCGCGCGCGCCGGCCGAGCGTTCGATCTTGCCGTCGACGTATTCCTTCAGGGGGTTCCACCAGATCGAGCGGCCGATCGCGAAACCCACGAAGCCCTCCACCGGTGCGGCCTGCGCCAACCAGTGGTTAACCTTCGCGTCATCCGCGCCACGGCCCAGCACCACACACACAACGCCATCCCGGCCGCCGCCGCGGGCCTGGGCGGCCAACATTTCGCAGTCGGCGCGCTCGTTGACGCCCTCGATCTTCCAGATGTCAACCTCGACGCCCGCGTCCTGGATCTCCTGGATGACCCGGCGCATCAGCTCGGGACGCAGCTCAGCGTCGTAGCGCTCGACGCTACCGTCCACCCTCTGCAGGTGGGTCTCCTCGGCCGGCACCAGCAGCTCGAACAGGAACTTGCGCTCCTTTGAGTGCAGCCAGTCTGACAGGCGCTTCAGCTTCTGGCGCTGCTCGCCGTTTTGCTTGGCGTCGCCGTCGGGGTTGTAGCGAACCAGCACCTTCGTGAAGTCAGGGTCGAAGCGTTCGATGTGCTCACCGAACCGCTCGCCGTATTGGAAGTCAAACATGTTCTGCCCTGAGCGCTCGGCTGGCATCGCGAGCTTTAGTCCCTGCGCGCGCGCTTCCTCCGGGACAGACCCGCCGAACTGCTCGTCGACGAGCACGCCCGTGACCGAAGCGTCCGCGCCGTCGGCCACAGCGCGCTGCAGCCCCTCGAAGATGAGGTGCTTGGCGTCGGCAATCATGGCCGTCTGCTCAGGGTCCGGGTCTCCCTCGATCCCGAAGAACTTCTTCTGGAAGGAGCCGCGGTGGTCGAATGCGAGGATGTAGAGCTTGTTCTCGTAGCCGAGTTGCATCGATCGGTTTCCTTTGGCAGTCGCTGGTAGCGCCTCGCCGGGGCCCCTACGGGGCCTACGCGTGTCGCGGGCGAGGACGATCGAACTCTATCGCCGGACCGGCTCCGGCGGGGCCTCGATACGCCCTTAGAATGACACGATGCCCTCCGGCGCTGATCTGTTCGTGGTGTGCAAGAAGTGTGGATCGGAGGTCAGCCCCTACATAACGGAGTGTCCCTACTGTGGCCACCGTCTGCGTCGCCGCGCGCCGAAGCTACCGCGTGATCGTCTACGCCATCCCAGCGGAGGGTTGGTTCGGCGGACGTCGCTCGGGCGTTTGCGCCGTGGGGAGATCGACGGAGTGCGCGTTAACACGCCGCCCTACGCGACGGTGACCCTCGTGGCAGCGAGCTGCGGTCTTTGGATCGCCGCGCAGGGCGCCTACGTAGATCTTGGCAAGCTCGTGATCGCCGGTCCTCTGCACGGCGAATGGTGGCGGCTTTTGAGCAGTCAGTTCGTCTACGCCAGCGGCTTCTCCAGCGGCCTGTTCATGTTTTCCGCGCTACTCGCGGTCGCGATTTTCGGAAGTCTGCTCGAGCACCGCCACGGCCCGGCTGTGGCGCTCGCGCTGTTCTTCGGCGCGGGCGTCGCCGGTGCGCTGGCTGCCGAGGCTGTCTATCCGCTGGCGGTGGTCAGCGGCGCGAACGCCGGCGCGCTCGCGCTGCTGGCAGCTTGGGCGGCTCCCAGCCTGGCAGCGGCGCGCGCGCGCGACTACTACGAGGCGGATCTCCTCGGGGTCGCCGCGATCGCGGGAGTGTTGCTCGCAATGCCGTTTGCGCGGCCTGAAGTGAGCTGGCTGGCGGGCGTCGTCGGTGGAGCGATCGGTCTGACGCTCGGGCTCGGCCTAAGTCGCGTGAGGTCCGTTTGAGCCCTCGCGAGCGTCGTTTGGGCTTCGCGTGAGACGTGAGCGGTTCAATTGAGCTCTCACAACCGTCCGCGCGCGATAACCAGCGTGCAACGAACAGAGCCGGCGGGAGCCTATGATGAAACGGCCTTGCCGGACCGTTCCTACACCGCAGCCGAGGTGGACGCCGCGCTCGCGGCGCTGGTCGAGCCCGGGCGCTTGGCCCACGCCCAGGACGTTGTGACGCACGCAGCCCCAACGCTACAGCGTGTGCTCGCCGACGCGCTCGCCGAAGGAGGTTGGTTCGGGGACCTCCACGACTCCGAGATCAGCCGCGCCGCCGGCGCGCACGACGAGCACGAGCGCGCCCGCGCGGTCAGCACGCTCGTGGCCGAGCAAACACGGCTCGGCATGTTCGTGGGTGTCGCGGTCGGCTTCGAGTTGGCCCACGAGCTCGCGCACCCACACGAGTCCGGCGGGGGCGAGTCAGATCACAATCACACACCAACAGAGGAGCAGTGAATATGCAGATCCGCTTTCTCGGCCACGCCGCGTTCGAGCTCACCGACGGCAACACATCTGTGCTGATCGACCCATTTCTGACCGGCAACCCCAAGGCGGCCGTGTCCGCTGAGCAGCTCAGCCCCGACGCGATCCTGCTAACCCACGGCCACGGCGACCACATCGGTGACACCGTGACGATCGCCAAGCGCACCGGCGCGCACGTGGTGGCGATCGTGGAGATCGCAAACGAGCTTGGCGAAGAAGGTCTCGAGAACGTGCACGATCCCAACATCGGCGGCACCGTCGAGCTGGAGTGGGGCTCGGTCAAGCTGGTGCCCGCCTGGCACACCTCGATGACCCCCAAGGGCACCGTCAACACGCCCGCCGGGCTGATCGTGAAGTTTGGGGGCAACACGATCTACCACCTCGGCGACACCGGACTATTCTCCGACCTCTCGCTGGCCTCTCAGCTGGGCGGTGAGATCGATGTGGCGCTGATGTGCATCGGCGGCCACTACACGATGGATCGCCACGACGCGGTCGCGGCGACCGCGATGATCGGCGCGCGGCAGGTGATTCCGTGTCACTACGACACGTTCCCACCGATCCAAACCGACGCCCAGGCGTTCAAGGCCGACGTCGAGGCGCAGGGCTCCTCAGAGGTGATTGTGCTCGCGCCCGGCGACATCCATTCGCCATGACCCGAGCGGCTCAAAGCGGCAGGACCTCAACTCCGCGCGGCAGGACTCGGAGCGCGCCCACCGGCAAACACCATGCCGGCCTCTCGCGGCCGGTCAGGGACGCGCAGTCATGACGATGACCCACGCTGTTGTTTTGATCGAAGCTGAGCGCGACGCTCTTTCCACACTTGGCGGCGAGCTCGCGGACGTAGACGGAGTAGCTGAGGCCTACTCCGTGACCGGCCAGTGGGACTTCATCGCGATCGTGCGCGTGCCCGACCACGAGCAGCTCGCGGAAGTCGTCACCGAGGGGATCGGCAAGCTCTCCGGGGTTGGACGCACCCAAACGATGGTCGCATTCGCCGCGTTCTCCAGGCACGACCTGGAGTCACTATTCTCGATCGGCGAGTGAGCGTCCACGCCGCGATGGTCTCAGTGCCGCTGAAGCCGCAGTACGGACCAACGCTCGGCAAGCTCTTGGAGCCGCGCTGGCGCTCAGCCGCGCCCGCCGTGCGCGCGGTCATCATCACGGCCGCCGTCGGCCTGCTCGCGCTCGCCGTCGGCGCCGTGTTGACGCTGCTCGACGCCAGCTACTCGCATGGGGGCCCCGTGCCGTTCAGTTTTCACTACAAGGGCCTCTACCGCACGGCGCCGGATCGCGGGGGGTATGTAAAGGTCGCGCGCAGCTCGGGCGGACGCCTGCAGGACTCCTACGCGGTAGCGCCGCTGGTCGTGGCTCCCTACCAGGGGAGCGTCACCGGTGAGCTGCCGCTGACCGCCGCCAGCTATGCGCACACGCTCGCGGCGCGCTTTGCCGGCTTGCGCATAGAAGGAGAGGGCAAGACGCGCATCAGCTCGTCGTTGCAGGGCTACGAGCTGCTCTACACCGCGCTCGTCGCCGGCCGCAAGATGTACGGACGCGACGTAACGCTGCTACCGGACCGGCGCGGTGCGCGCGAAGGCGTGGTGATCGAGATGTTGAGCAACGAACCGGCGACCATATCGCTACCGGTCGCCAGCTCCGGAGTGCTCGAAACGCCGCTCAAGACCTTCTCGTTCGGGTGAGCACGGCGCATGTCGTTTGGGTAGAACACGGCGCACGGCGTTTGGGTAGAACACGGCGTTTGGGTAGAGCACGGCGTTCGGGTGGAACGCGGTGCATGTCCTTCGAGTGAGCACGGCGCATGTCCTTCGGGTGGAACGCGGCGCATGTCGTTTGAGGGGAGCACGGGCATGTCGTTCGAGTAGAGCACGGCGCATGGGCAGCCCCCACTTGGATAGTGCCCAGCACAACGCCAGTGTCCGGACACTACGGTCACCCGCGAAGCCGCACACGCCGGCCGCCGCTCGGCGGCATCGTCGCCCTTAGCCGGCCGGGGTGCCGCCGGCTCGCAGCGTCGTCTCGCCCGAGCCCGGTGTCGTCGGCTGTGGAGACCCGTTCACGGTGACCACCGGTGTGGGACCATCCGTGCCCTGCGGCGCCGGCGTGATCGGCGTATCAGACGTCGTTGTGCTTGGCGGTGGTGTGGGAGCGGTTTCGGTTGTGCTCGTCGTGGTGGGCGGCGGCGTCGGTACAGTTTCGGTTGTGCTCGTCGTAGTTGGCGGCGGCGTCGGTACAGTTTCAGTTGTGCTCGTCGTCGTCGTCGTTGGCGGCGGCGTGACCGTCGTCGTTTCAGACGTGGCCGTTGGTTCCGCGGGCGGCACAGACGCAGTCTGCGTTTGAACACTCGGAAGCTCGGTCGAGTCGGTCGTGACCTCCGTCACCGGCGCGACCGTAGGCTTGGCGACAGTAGGCTGGGGCACAGTGGCCGTCGCGCTCGGTGGTGTGGGCGCAATGGCCGCAACGCTGCTCGCAGCGCTCTTCGGGACCTTGATCTTGGCCTTCTTGGTCAGACGGCGCCCAGCTCTCCTAGCCGCATGTGCCGGGAGAACACTGTTTGAGGAGAGCGTCACTGGCTGGGCGCTCGAGCGCGTCACGACCGGTTCGCTCACGCGCGCGACACTGGCAACCGGGGCGCTCGCCACCAGATGGTGACGGTGATGGGGGTAGCCGGCGGAGTGATCGACCTCCACTGTGCCCGCGGTCACGATCGCCGCGACCGCCAAACCAGCGACCGCCTTGGTAGCAAGCGCACCGGCACCCGCGGTCAGCAGGCCGCCGCCCGCGCTCGCGCTCGTGGCCGCCCCCGCGCCCGCCGCCGCGCCAGCTCCGCCAGCGCCCGCCACGTGCGCTCCCCCCGCTCCGGCGGTTGACCCCAGCTTTGTAAGCACCAGCTTCTTGATAAGCAGCAGCGGTCCTACCGGGAAGATCGCGGCAAGCGCCACATTGTTGTCCTTTAGGTGCTTGCGAAACGCACGGCAGCGCTCGCAGTCGCGCACATGACGGCGCACCGCCGGGCCCATCTTCTGCAGGCCCTCGGCGACTTCGCCGAGCTCCTCGCGCGCCTCCTCGCAGGTCAGCTTGCGCGCCTCCGCAGCCTCCGCCAGCGAGATGCGCGCACGCACCAACAACGACTTGACGGCCGGCACAGTGGTTTCCATCGCGTCTGAGATCTGCTCGTAGGAAAGCGCGTCGATCTCGCGCAGCAGCAGCGCGGTGCGCTGCGTCTCGGGCAGCTCCCGCACGTCGCCAATCAGCTGGCGGAAGCTCTCGCGGCGCATCACCTTCTCGGCGGTTGACAGCCCACCCTCGGCGAAGTGCGTGTCCATCGAGTCCACGCCGATCGCGCTCGCCTTACGCAGATGGTTAAGCGAACGATTGCGCGCAATCCGGTACAGCCACGGACGCACGTTGATCGCACGCTCGTCGGCAAGGATCGCGTTGAACGCGGCCGCAAACACCTCCTGCAGCACGTCCTCCGCATCCTCCTTGGAGCCCAACATGTGCCGGCAGAAGGCCAGCAAGCGTGACTGGTAGCGCGAAAACAGCGTCTCAAACGCGGCGTGCTGGCCGCGCCGGATCAGCGCGATCAACCGCTCGTCGGACTGCAGGCGCAGCAGGGCCGACGGGGTCCTAAGACCGGGCGCAACTGGGGCTTTTAGTGCGGAGACCTCCACGGCGGTCCTTTCGCTGCTGTTCTCCCTACAGACACCGTACCAACAGGGAAGTTGCGGTCTTTATGTAGTATCGCTGCCCCCCTGAAAGCGCAGATAAACGCCTGCACCTCGGTGTTGCACCACGCTGGAGAGCTCACTGGAGCGCGTCGCCCACGGCCACGCTCCACCAATCAACCGCAGGCTTGTGCGTCTAGCCCACGATCAATGAATACGGGCGCACGCGCAGATCAACCAGGCGCTCACGCACCTGTAGGAGAGCAACCCACAAGGCGGTCCGCTGTCGTCCACTCTAGACACACTCATCAACGACTGGACTAGAGTGACAAGGCTCGCCCGGGTGGCGGAATTGGGAGACGCCGTTGACTTAAAATCGATAGTCCGCAAGGGCGTGTGGGTTCGAGTCCCACCCCGGGCATGCCGCGCCACGCACCTCGATGGTGGTGGGGCCGGCTGGTGATCGCGGGAACGACCCCCAATTCCCCATCCCAACAACCGGCCGAGGACGCTTCGCGCCGTACCTGCAGAGCGCGTGTGGTCCACGCTCAAGTAAAGTCGCGCGCGCTATGTCCACGCTGAGCACGCAAGAGAGCTCCGATCAGGCCCAGGAGCTGCACGGCGGACGCTTGATCGCCCGCCGGCTGAAGGCGCACGGCGTGAGCAAGCTGTTCACGCTGTCGGGCGGCCACCTGTTCTCGATCTACGACGGCTGCCGCGAGGAGGGCATCGAGATCGTGGACGTGCGCCACGAGCAAACCGCCGCATTCGCCGCGGAGGGCTGGGCGAAGGTGACACGCACGCCCGGAGTATGCGCGCTCACGGCCGGGCCCGGCGTGACCAACGGGATGAGCGCGATCGCAAGCGCGCGCGCCAACCACAGCCCGATGCTGGTGCTCGGCGGGCGCGCGCCCGCGATGCGCTGGGGTCAAGGCTCGCTGCAGGAGATCGACCACGTGCCGTTCGTGCGCCCACTCTGCAAGCTCGCCACGACCGCCCAAAGCACCGCCGAGATCCCCGGCCTGGTCGACGAAGCGCTGGCCAGCGCGATCACCCCGCACGGCGGACCAACCTTCCTCGACTTCCCGCTCGACCACGTGTTCATGACCGCCCCCGACTCCCAGTCGGAGTCGCCGCCGACACTCGGTGGGTCCGGCACTCATCGGGCAGCCACCACGGACACGATCGAGCGCGCCGCGCGACTGTTGAGCGAGGCCGAGCGCCCTGTGGTGATGGCCGGCACCGATCTCTACTGGGGCCACGGCGAGCACACGCTGCTGGAGCTGGCTGAGTCGCTGCAGACACCCGTGTTCCTCAACGGGCTCGCCCGCGGCTGCGTGCCGGCCGACCACGAGCTGTTCTTCTCGCGCACCCGCTCCCACGCCTTGAAAGGCGCCGACGTGGCGCTCGTGATCGGCGTGCCGATGGACTTCCGGCTCGGCTTCGGCGGCTCGTTTGGGCCCAACACCGCAATCGTCGCGATCGACGCTGTCGAACCGGCGCGCCGCCATCCACGCGAGCCCGCCGCCGAGCTCTACGGAGACCTCGCGCTCACGCTCGCCGATCTGCGGATCGCGGCCGGCGCCAAGGCGCTCAGCAGCGCTCCCTGGATCGCCGAGCTCCGTGCTGAGGAGACGCAGCGGCGCGAGGCAGAGCGGGTGGAGCTCGAGGACGAGCGCGCGCCGCTACACCCGATGCGCCTCTACGCCGAGCTCGCGCACACGCTCGACCGCGACGCCATCGTGATCGGCGACGGCGGCGACTTCGTGTCCTACGCCGGACGCGTGATCGACAGTTTCGCGCCCGGCTGCTGGCTGGACCCGGGTCCGTTCGGCTGCCTCGGCACCGGACCCGGCTACGCGCTCGCGGCCAAGCTCGCGCACCCTCACCGCCAGGTCGTGCTGCTGCTCGGCGACGGCGCGTTCGGGTTCTCCGGGATGGAGTTCGACACGTTCGCGCGCCACAACATCAACGTGGTCGGGGTAATGGGCAACAACGGCATCTGGGCGCTCGAGAAGCACCCAATGGAGTTCCTCTACGGCTATTCGGTGGCAGCCGATCTGCGACCCGCCACTCGCTACGACCAGGTGGTCGCAGCGCTCGGCGGACACGGAGAGCTGGTGCAGCGCCCGCAGGATCTGCGCCCCGCGCTCGCTCGCGCGTTTCAGTCGGGCGCGCCAGCGCTCGTCAACGTACTCACCGACCCCACCATCGCCTACCCGCGCAAGTCGAATCTCGCCTAACGTGAGGAGGCCGCCCGGGTGGACGGCCTCCTCAGGGGCTTGGCCTCGAAACAGAGGCAGGGTGCGAGTCTCGAAGCCTGACTAGGTTGGTCTGGACACAGACCGCCGATCGCGCGACAGTCATCCGGATCTATGGACCGATCGTGGAAGCACGCGGCACAACCCCATGCCTCCACTGCCGATACCCCTTCTTCGTAAAGATCACCCGCGCGGATCAGATTGAGCGAGCACGATCAAACAAACGTCCAGCCGAGTCCCGCGAGCGTTCAACCCGAGTCCCGCGAGCGCTCAACTGAGCTCCGACAGCGCTCAGCCGAGTCCCGCCAGCCGCAGGGCGCCGCCGCGCAGGATGTCGTGCTCAGAGACCTCCACCTGGTCGAGGTCAAACACGCGCATCGCCTCGTCAAGCAGGATCATCCCCGCGACGATCGTGCGCGCGCGGTCGGGATGCAGCCCCACAACTTCACGGCGCTGCGCTTCGGTCATGTCAGCGAGCCGCGCGATCAACAGTTCGACCGTGGCCAGCAGCAGCGGGTAGCCGTGCACACGCACAGGGTCATACGGGTCCAGCTCCTGGTCGATCGCGGCGGCCGAGGTAGCGGTGCCGGCCACCGCGATCGCGCACGTCACCGCGGCGCACTGCTCAGCCGGCAAGCTGTTGCGGAAGATCGCACGCGTGTCAGCAGCCAGGTCCTGGAGCTCGCTCGGCGCCGGCGGATCGGTGTGGATGTGACGCTCGCTCATACGCAGCACGCCCGCCTGCACCGACACGTGAAACGACGCCCGGTGGTCAGTGCCCACGATGAACTCGGTGGAGCCCCCGCCGATATCGATCACCACGGTCTGCTCAACCGAGGAGCCATCGCGATCGCTCATAGCGCCGAGGAACGTCAGCTGAGCCTCTTCGTCGCCCGACAGCACGCGCGCGTCGAGGTCAAACTCGTGGCGCACCAGCTTGGTGAACTCGGCCCCGTTGGACGCGTCGCGCACCGCGGACGTCAGCACCGCGAGGTTCGCCTCACAACCGAAGCGCTCGATCGTGGCGCGGTAGTTAGTCAACGTGCTCCGCACGCGCGCAATCGCCTCCTCGGACAGACGCCCGCCTGCATCCACGCGGTCACCCAGACGCGTCACCTGCGATTCGCGGTGCAGTTCGGCGACGACCCCCGAGGCGGGATCCACGTCGGCGACCAGCAGACGGGTCGAGTTGGTGCCTATGTCCACCACAGCTGTGCGCACAGCGAGGAATCGTAGACGCAACCGGGCCGCGCCGGCTCTAGCGGTCGGCGCTGGGGAGGATCGGTCGGACACAGGTTGTTGGTCGCTCGCGCAGTCCCGGTGCACGCACCAGGTGCGCATCAGCTCAGCAGCTCAGCACGCGCGTGCTGGCGCGCGCATGCGCCCAGGGGTTCTCGCGGGGCTCAATGTTTGCTAGAACATAAGGCGCGACGCGGGGTGGAGCAGTCTGGTAGCTCGTCGGGCTCATAACCCGAAGGTCGCAGGTTCGAATCCTGCCCCCGCTACTCGAAAAAGCCACGCTCAGGCGGGGTTTTTTTGTGGGCGGAAGCGTGGCTCGGCTCTGGTTGTGGTTCTGGGTCAAGCCCTGGGTCAAGGTCTTGCAGGCCCGGAGTGCCGCGAGCGCAGTGTGTCGGAGCGCCAATCTGGGAATTCGGCGGAGGTCAACTCTCCGCCAAACCGGGGGAAGACCAGGTGCGCGACTACCCCGCGCTTAGGTAGTTGGGATGAGCTTGACGGGGAGTCCGCGGGGGGTCGCGTTACGCGCGAGCCGGCCGTCGAGGGTCCACAGCTCAGCGCCGAGTTGTTCGGCGAGAACGATATAGGCGGCGTCGTAGGCGCTCTTGCGCTGTAGGCGCTCAGTCATCGCCACCACGGCTGGAACATTCTGGAGTTGGTGTAGGACGATGGGGATTGCGGCGAGGCGCTGCCAAGCTTCAGGCACCTCGCCAGCAGGGAGCTGGCCGGCGGCTACGGCTCGGGAGAGCGCGCTGGCCACCTCGTAGGTCAGGAGGATGGGCGCGTGTAGATCCTCGCCTTGTGTGTCCCATTCGCGTAGCAAGAGTTCCACGGCGCCCGCACGGTGTCGGTCGAGCGCGAGCACGACCAGTGCGTTGGCATCAAGAACGATGCTCAAGTGCTGCGGAGCTCTAGCTCGGCGCGTGCCTCACGCGCGAGCGTCACGCCGTCTATATCCGGCAGCCTCGTGCGCAGTCCGGCGAGTCCGGCGAGTGCGCTTTGAAGATCCCCGGCGCTTGCTCGAAGGTCTGTACGCAATAGCTCGTCGGCGAGGGCGTCAGGGTCAACGCCGCGTCGGTTGGCCTCCTGCAGCAGCAGATCGTAGGATGCCTGCGGCAGATGGACGACTCTCTCTCTCATAGCCATAGATGGAGTGTAGGCCGGTCAGGGCCTAGCAGTCGCGATGACTACCGGGAGCTGATGATGTCGTCACAGATCGACACAGTCGTCTCACGAGCGAGAGCATCTCTAGCCACAGCTGGGTTGACCGTTGTCGGTGAGGATCTCGCCCGTCCCTGGGGTGGGTTCCTGCTGATCGCCCAGTCAGACATCAAAGATTTCATCCGGGTCTACTTTCCCGCCGCTGATCTGCAAGACGCGCACGGGCATCTGGCGCTCAGCCCCAAGCTGCTCCTGGTCGCCTCGGGACGGCGTCTGTCGTGGCAATACCACCGCAGACGCAAGGTGCTGTTGGCCCACCTCCCGCACTATGTGAGAGAGGAGCGCCTCGGTGAACTTGTTCTACCAGCGCGCACCAGCAACACCATCACCCGCGACAGCGAGCTGCGAGAAGAACTCGCCCGCGTCGGCGAACGAGGCATCGGTCGCGATGACCAGGAGCACCACCCGGGACTCATTTCACTCGCCGCCCCCGTGCGAGACGAGTGGGGTGAGACAGCCGCAGTCTCGCTTAGCGCCTCAGCCCAGAACGTCTCGCTTGAAACGCTTGTGGGCACTGCACAGGGTGCGCTTCTCGCCACGGCGTGGGGACTATCCGCGCGTCTCGGGTACCGAACATCCGCCTCGGGAAGTCCTTGAGATTAACGCTATGAGGCGAGCGCTGTGCTGCGCGGGCACGGGCGGCGTCCCGCTCGCGATCGGATCGGGGCGCCTACCCGCCGACCGCTTCCGCCTGAAGTGTGGCGCGAGCCCATAGGGAGCGGTCTACTCTGCGGTGGACTGCGTGAGCGTCTGCTCGGAGACCTGGCTGGCGCTCAATGGCACTGTGATGACCGGCATGGGTGAGGTCTTCAGCAGCTCGGTCGTGACTGTTCCCAGCGCCGCATGTAGTCGGGAGTGGTGCTTGGCGCCGATCACGATCGCATTCGCGTGGTGGTGGTGCGCGGCGTCGATCAGCGCGGTTACAGGGTCTTTGTCTGAGACCTCGGTCGCGAAGTCGATGTCCAGCAGCTCTTGGTCCCCGTCGAGCATCAGCTCGTCCAGTAGCGCCCGGCCGAGCTCGTGGCGCTCACTCGCTGTGCTGAGCGGCATTGGGGGTGCGTGCAGTGGCCGGCAGGCGTGCACGATCACGAGCTTCCCGTCTCGCATCAGCTCCTTCGTTACCCATCTCGCGGCGTGGCGTGCGCTCTCGCTGCGGTCATAGCCAAGGATCAAGCAGGGTCCGTCGGGCTCGCGGGCGCTACGGCGTGGCGTGCCGGTTGGGTCGGTGGGTCTCATGTGGGTGTCTTCTCTCGATCCTGAGCGTCGAGGTAGGGGGCGAGGTACTTCGAGGCGACCTTGCTCGGTGGGTCCCACGTCGGCGTGTTGGTGACCTCGGAGCTGAACCCGTGCCCGCCGGTGATGCGCGCGGTCAGGTAGAGCGGTTTGTCGCCGGTCAAGAGCATTCCGCGGATCACGGGGTGAAATGGTTCGGCGCTGACCGGCGCGCCTGCGAGTGCGGCGATCGACTCTGCGACTGCGTCGGCTTGCTGTGAGCCCACGCCACCGTGCTTGACCGGGAACTCGGTGGCGTCCCCCGCGGCGTAGATGTGTTTGACGTCCAGTACGTGCCCGTGTATGTCTACGCGTAGGAAGCCGTGTTCGCTCAAGGGGATGCCGCGCACGCTGGGGCCGTAGAGCTCTGGCAGGGCGATCACGCGGTCCACGTGCAGGTGCCGGTCGCCGGGGTTGATGACGATCTCCCCGGAGCTGGGTACTTCGGCGTAAGCGGAGTTGATCGTCTGGATTTTGGAGCGCTCCAGTAGCTCGGTCACGGCGTTGCTAGCGTTCTGGCCGAAGATCGCCAGTGGGCTGTCCTCGGGGGTGACGATCGTGACGGCAAGCTCGATGTTCATGTCGTAGGCGCGAGCGGCGGTCATCAGTGCCAGCTCATAGAGCGGTAGTGGCCATGCCATCCGTCCGGGTGCCACGAACGCGAGGCTCTTGAGGTAGCCCCCCTCGATGTCCTGGATGATGCCGTGCAGGGTCTCGTCCATGCGGCGGTCGTCGATCGTGATCGCGTGCTTGTAGCGAGGGTTGGCTCTGGCGCCGAGCGCGAGCACGAGCCTGTCGTATTCGACCTGTGCGCCGGTCTCGGTGTGGGCGATCTGCTTCTCGGGGTTCACCCGGGCGAGCTTGTTGACGAGTAGCTCGGCGCCTGCGTCGCGCACGATCGGTGCGAGCGGGTAGCGTTTTGCCGCACCGTAGGCGAACGGCTCGCGGACGCTCAGGGGGCGGTAGACGAACTCCTCGTTGGGGGCGATCACGGTCACGCTGGTCTGCTTGGGTGCGAGCTCGCTCAGGGCGAGTGTTGTCTCAAGCGCTGCCACTCCGCCGCCGGCGACGATCACGCGGCGCTTCTGTGGATGGGAGGTGTCTGTAGTCATGGCGTTGAGGTTATGGTCGCGTGTGGGTCTTGGGAGTCGAGTAAATCCGTGGTCGGCGAACGGAGAACTACGTAGCTGGTACGGAGCTTGAGGGTCGTGGACCCCATACGAGGGCTCGTGCCACGTCGAGGCTTGAGACGATGCCGAGTGGGCGACCCGAGTCGGGCTCGACCACGATCAGGTGCGAGCATTCGTGCTCGCCCATCAGCTTTGCGGCCTGCTGGATGTTGTCCGTTGGATTGATCGTGACGATCTCTGGCGCCGCGATCTCGCCCGCTTCGCTCTCCATGTCGCCGCTACCAGCGGCGCGCATGAAATCGACATCGGAGATGACGCCCCATACAAGCCGCTCGGTGTGCTGGGGGCCGCGTGCGAGGCCGTCCACGACCACGCAGTGGACGGTGTTCTCGGCCATAAGCGAGGCGACCTCGCGCAATGGGGTCTGCGGTGGGCAGTCGATTACCCCGGGGTGCATCACTTCGCTGATCGTGAGCGCACTGAAGGTCGATGGGCCCGGCATTGCTTTCTCCTTGCCTCGGTCGTCTGGAAACGCCAACCCTCAAACCCGGTTGGCTCACGTTCAGGCTGTCACGAGCCGGTCGGGGCGTCATCCGCAGTAGACCAGTGCGGCGGATGCGGGTTTCCTCGGATCGCTGGGCTATTCAGCCTCGGCATCGGCGCGCGCTTGCGGGTAGCAGGCGTGGTGGTAGCACTCGCCGGGCGCGATATCGCCATCCATCTCCGTCTTGGAGGTATCGAGTGCCCGGCCGTGGCTTAGTACGACCAGCGGCTCATACGCCCCGATCACATCGCCGCAGGCAGCGCAACGCAACTTGTCATCCATTGGGTCCCCGCATGGCAGGACGCTCTCCTTGGAAGGACTCAGAGGCGGTAGATCAGTTCTCAGAGCGCCACTCCAGGTCGGTTGACGCTCGCCCTGAGCATAGGTTCGAGCGATAGCGCGCGGTCGGGGGAAAATCCCAAATCTGACGGGACAAACTACGAGTAAGCTCACATCAGAGATAGATGACCGTAGATTCTGAAGAGCCGTGGATTCGCCGTCTGCTTGACGTCGGTCAGGCGCTGGTGACAGAGCTCGATCAGAAAGCCGTACTGGATCAGGTGCTTGAAGCGGCGCGTGAGATCACCGGGGCGCAATATGCGGCGCTCGGGGTCCTCAACGACCGTCGCACCGTGCTTGAGCAGTTCCTGACCTCCGGCATTGAGGAGGAGGCACACCGTAAGATCGGCGATCTGCCGCGCGGGCGAGGCGTGCTTGGGGCGCTAATCGAACACCCCGAGCCGCTGCGTCTCCCCGACGTGGGTCGGCACCCAAGCAGCTACGGGTTCCCTGCGGGCCATCCCGTGATGCGCAGCTTCCTTGGCGTGCCGGTCCTGATCCGGGGAAAGGCGTGGGGCAACCTCTACCTGACCGAGAAGGAGGGCGGCGGCGAGTTCACAGAAGCCGACGAGGAGGCTACGGTGGTCCTCGCGCGGTGGGCCGGCGTGGCCATCGAGAACGCCAGGCTGTATGAGATCAGTGAGCGTCGCCGCGAGGAGCTGGAGAAGGCGTTTCGCGGATTGGAGGCGACCCGTGACGTGGCGGTCGCGATCGGCGGGGAGATCGCCCTCGAGCATGTGCTCGAGTTGATCGTCAAGCGCGGCCGGGCGCTCGTGGGCGCACGAAGTCTTCTGATCATGCTGCGCGAGGGAGACGAGCTGGTCGTGCGGGCGAGGGCAGGGCATACAGAGGACGTGCGCGAGGTGCGTCTACCGATCGCGGGGTCTACCTCTGGACAGGTGCTCCAGCGCGGTCGCCCCGAGCGGATCACTGACGTTGGATCGCGTCTGCGGATCGCGCCGCAGGAGTTCGGTGTCCCAGATGCGCAGACCGCGCTGCTCGTGCCGATGCTCTATCGCCGCGAGGCGCTGGGCATCCTCGCGGCGTTCGATCATGGAGCCGACCAGGGCGCGTTCAGCGAGGACGACGAGCAGATGCTGCGCACGTTCGCGGCGAGCGCCGCGACTGCTGTGGCGCTCGCGCAGAGCGTGGCCAGCGACCGGTTGCGCAGCTCGATCGCAGCCGCCGACACCGAGCGGCGCCGCTGGGCCAGGGAGCTGCACGACGAGACGCTCCAGGGCCTCGGCGGCCTGCAACTGCTGCTGTCCTCCGCACTCAGCCACGACGACCTCGACATTGCTCACGGAACGATGCGCGAAGCGGTGGGGCACATCGAACGGGAGATCGAAAACCTACGCTCGATCATCACCGAGCTGCGCCCCGCCGCACTCGACGAGCTTGGCTTGAAGACAGCGCTCGAGGCGCTGCTAGACCGCCACCGCGAGCAGAACGGCACCGAGGTAGTAGACAGTCAGCTTGCACTGCCGGACACGGCGGACACCGAGCTTGAGAGCACCGTCTACCGGCTGGTACAGGAGGCGCTCACGAATGTCGCTAAGCACGCACGGGCCGATAGCGTGCGCGTGGCGATCGGCGGGTCCGACGAGGAGGTCTCGATCGAGGTGCAGGACGACGGTACTGGCTTTGACACCACCACCAAGACCGCAGGGTTCGGGCTCGCCGGAATGCGCGAGCGGGTAAGCCTCGCCGGCGGCACACTCCATATCAGCTCCGGTGAGAAGGGCACGCTGGTACGTGTCTGCCTCCCCGTGGTCGCGTCCAATGGCGCGGTGCTCTTAGGCTCTCAGCAGGCCGCGTCTTAGCGCGTAGCGGACCAGCTCAGAGCGAGTCCTCAACCCGAGCTTGCCGTGGATGTGCGCGCGGTGGATCTCGACCGTGCGCGTGGAGAGCCCCAGCTTGCGCGCGATCTCCACGCTCGTGTAGCCCAGCGCGATCAGCCTGAGCACCTCGACCTCACGGACGCTCAGCTTGCCGTCGGTGAGCGAATGGCGCAACGCTTGCAGCCGGCTGGCTACATGGGGGCTGATGTATTCCTCGTCTCGTGCCGCTGCGCGAACGGCGTCGGCCAGCTCGCTGTCGGCGCGATTCTTCAGGACGATGCCCACAGCGCCGGCGGCGAGCGCACGCTGAGCGAACATCGCAGTGTCGTTCATGGTGATCGCCACGATGCGGGTCTCCAGTACACGCTCGCAAAGCTGTCCGATCACCTCGAAGACCGGACCCGCCCGGCATATTCAGATCGAGGACGAGCACACGCGGGGTATGGCTGTGCACATGACCCGCCGCAGCGGTCAAGTCTTGAGCTTCGGCGATCACCGCGATGTCCCGCTCGCCCTCGAGTAGTTGCCGCAGGCCGTTGCGCATCAGCGCGTGACCGTCGGCGAGCGCCACCCGGATTGGGCTGGTCGCCCCGGAGGCCGGTCCAGTCTCAGTGGGGCTCGGCGCCAAGTGTAGGTGTGCGGCCATATTCTCAATGCTAGGCGCCGGCTTCACTTTTGCCTACGTGGCAAACGCCGTGGTCAAGTGGGGAAAAGCACGGGTTTTGAGACAGCGGCGGTGCCCGGTCTGCCGCCACGATCCGCTCGTCCACCGTGCGCGTAACCCTGGTGGCCTGCATGTCGATTGCCTGTTCGCTGTCGAGCGCGAGTACGTTCTGAGCGGGGAGCTCCTGCAGCGGTTGGAACCGGCGGAATTGCTCGGTGACGATCTGCGGTGTGGCGTCTGAGATCCGCTCGGGGCTCTGCATTCGAGCCGCCGCGCGGGCGAGCGCGGTCTGCAAGCTCACCTTGCAATGGACGACCAGGAACGTCGCATCGCTCCTGTGCAGGAGGTTAAAGAGCGACGCTCGCTCGTTCTTGGTGTGACAGGTCGCGTCCACGATCACACCGCCCCTGCGATCCAGGTAGGCCAGCGCATCGCGGCTCAGTAGATCGTAGGTAGCTCGGGTGAACTCCTTGGTGTAGTGCTCGGCTGAGGCGCGCTCGGTTGCTCGCAAGCCGGCGCGGCGCTTGCGGATCGCATCGGAGGAGACGACCGGGAACCGACAGCGACGCGCGAGCTCGGCAGCGAGCGTCAACTTGCCGCTCGCCGCCACGCCGCATACGACGATCGCGACCGGGCTACGAGCCCGCCAACAAAGTCGCTCTGCGAGCCTCCACAACCGCTCGGCTCGCGCCGATTCGCGGCGGCGCACACCGGCCTCTTGTGAAGCCGCTGCGATCAACGCGACCTTGGCTCGCACCAGCGCCCAATAAGCGCTGTGAAAACTCTGGAGCTGCTCGCTGCCTGGACTGCCGCCAGCGTCACGGTAGGCGTCCACCATCTCCCGTGCGGCCCAGCGCCTACCGTGAGCCTCGAGGTCCATCGTGAGGAACGCTAGGTCGCAGGCGACGTCCAGGTGGCGCAGCGCCGGGTCGAACTCGATCCGATCGACTACGCGAACCCGGGGTCCGAGCAGCACGTGCTCGCAGCGCAGGTCCCCGTGCCCGTCGCGCACCCATCCTTCCCGGCCCCGCCGCTCGATCTCGCTGGTGTGAGTGTGTATGAACGCCTCGCCGAACCCGCGCATCATCTCTACCCGCCAGCGGGCGGGGTGCTTCAACCGCTCGATCTCCTCGACGTTCGCGCTCCAAACATCGAGCACCTGTGCTGCTCCACCAGTGCAGAGCGCCGGTGAGCCCAGGTGAAAGTCAGCGAGACGCCGAGCCACCTCCCGTATCTGTGGATGGGTGAGAGATCGAGTCTGAATGGCCCCTAGCAGCGTGTGCGCCTCATCGAAGCGGCGCATCAGAACGGCGTACTCGATCGCACCGGGCGTGTCCTTGGCCGCGAAGCGAAATCCCTCGGCGGTGCGCAGGATCGCCCGAACTCCGAGGTAGATGCCGGGGGCCAGCTCCCGGTTGACGCGCACCTCCTCAAGACAAGCCGCGCGCCGGCGCGAAAGGTTGCTGTAGTCAAGGAAAGCGAGCCGGACTGGCTTCTTGACCTTGTAGGCGAACTCACCGGCGAGGAACACCCATGAGGCGTGCGTCTCATGCACCTCGACCGGCCCATCAACGCCATAGACGGCTGGGTCAACAAGAGCCTCAAGAAGCGCCGAGTTGGTCTGCAAGCCTACATGCGGGTCTGTCCCACTATGCAAGGTTGCTGCACTGCGGTCACGGTTTATGTTCGAGAGCTGCATCTGCCTAAGAGTCTTTACTGAGTGCGTATTGCGGACCGCCCGGTCGCGCCTCATGGGACCAGGAGCATTCGCTTGAAACACGAGCGTGAAGATAGGCGCCGCCGCCAAGGTCCACATCGGCAATGCGCCACGCCGGGATGCGGAGGAACACGTACCTGTGGGCTCTCCGGGAGCCCACAGGTGCATCACCCTGTTCGGAGGAACTACGGAGCAGGGGGCCGATGCTTCTTCGGATGACTCGCAACGACGGCCGTGTGATCGTAAGTCTCCCGCTCAGCCCACGGATGGTCTACCGGCCCTCCACGACACCGTCCCAGGAGGATTCACATGGCCGTTGCAGTCGAGACCCCCACCATCTTCGCGGCACCCGGACAGCCCGGAAGCCCCGTCGAGCTGAAGCCCCGCTATGACAACTTCATCGGCGGCCAATGGGTCCCGCCCAGCGGTGGGGAGTACCGCGAGAACCTCACGCCCGTCACCGGCGAGCCCTTTTGCCAGGTCGCTCACTCCACGCCCGCCGACGTGGAGCTCGCATTGGACGCCGCGCATGCCGCCAAGGACGAGTGGGCTCGACGCTCCCCGGCCGAACGCGCCGCGGTGCTCGACGCGATCGCGGACGCGATGGAAGCGAACCTTCAGATGCTCGCAGTCGCCGAGAGCTTCGAGAACGGCAAGCCCGTCCGCGAGACCCTCGCCGCCGACATACCGTTGGCGATCGACCACTTCCGCTACTTCGCCGGTGCGGTGCGCGCCGAGGAAGGCTCGATCTCAGAGATCGACGAGCAGACCTACGCCTACCACTACCGCGAGCCGCTCGGTGTCGTCGGGCAGATCATCCCGTTCAACTTCCCGCTGCTGATGGCCGCATGGAAGCTCGCCCCCGCACTCGCCGGCGGCAACTGCACCGTCATCAAGCCCGCGAGCCCGACGCCGTGGTCGCTGCTGAAGCTCGCCGAGGTCATCCAGGACGTAGTGCCACCCGGAGTGCTGAACATCGTCAACGGCGGGGGCGGCGAGGTCGGCCGCGCCCTCGGCTCCAGCAAGCGGATCGCGAAGATCGCTTTCACCGGGGAGACCGTCACCGGCCGGCTCATCATGGGCTACGCGGCGCAGAACCTGATCCCCTCCACGACCGAGCTCGGCGGCAAGTCGCCGAACATCTTCTTCGCGGACATTCTCGACGCCGACGATGAGCTCTTGGACAAGGCGATCGAGGGACTCGTGCTCTACGCCTTCAACAAGGGAGAGGTCTGCACCTGCCCCTCCCGCGCGCTGATCCAGGAGTCGATCTATGAGGAGTTCATGGGACGCTGCTTGGAGCGCATCCGCGCGATCCGCCAGGGCAACCCGCTTGACCCCGCCACGCAGATCGGCCCGCAGGTCTCAAAGGCGCAGCTGGAGAAGATCGAAAGCTACGTCCAGATCGGCCTGGAAGAGGGCGCCGAGCTCCTGATCGGCGGGCACGCCCCAACGATGGAGGACGATCTGGCGGGCGGCTACTACTTCGAGCCGACCGTGTTCAAGGGCACCAACGACATGCGGATCTTCCAGGAGGAGATATTCGGTCCCGTGCTCGCCGTCACCACGTTCCGCGACGAGGCCGAGGCGCTTGAGATCGCCAACGACACGATGTACGGTCTCGGCGCCGGCGTGTGGACACGCGATGGGAGCCGCGCCTTCCGCATGGGCCGCGCGATCCAGGCCGGACGGGTATGGACGAACTGCTACCACCTCTACCCGGCCGGCGCGGCTTTCGGTGGCTACAAGTCCTCCGGGGTGGGACGCGAGAATCACCGCATGATGCTCGACCACTACACCCAGCCCAAGTGTCTGTTGGTCAGCTATGACCCCAAGCCGCTCGGGTTCTTCTAGACATGGCCGAACGGGTCAGCGCCACACCGCCCGTGCTGGAGCTGCTCCAGCGGTTGGCGGGCCGGTATGGGCCGCTCGTGATCCACCAGTCGGGGGGCTGTTGTGACGGCAGCTCCCCGATCTGCCTGCCCGCCGGCGAGCTGTCACCCAGCCCCGGCGACATCCTGCTCGGCAATGTTGGGGAGACGCCTGTCTACATCGACGGCGAGCAGGATGAGCGCTGGCAGCGCCCACAGTTGGTCATCGACCTCTCGCCCGGTGCGGCGATGGGATTCTCACTCGAGGGCATCGAGGACGTGCACCTGCTCTCCCGCACTACCGAGCGTCAATAGTCCTGCACGCATCGTCGGTTCACCCGATCATCCGAAGCTCCCACCAAGACCACCCAGGATTCTCTACGGAGAATCACGCAGTCAACCACCGATGATCGACACTTCGCTCACTCCTATGGTTCGATCACACGCCGATCACAGGGAGACGCCGATGTTCAAGAATGTGCTCGTGGGAGTGGATGGCAGACCCACCGGCCGCGACGCCATCGCCCTAGCCACAAGACTGCTCGACCCGCAGGGCAAACTGACATTTGCCCACGTCCACGAGGATCTGCAGAGCCCCGTGCACACAGTGGCCCCTGGCGTCATGAAGACCGAGCGCGAAGTGTCGCTTGAGCTGCTCGAGCGGGAACGCTCGGAGACGAAGGTCACCGCGGAGATCATCAGCCTCGTGTCGGGGAGCCCCGGCGCCGCGTTGCACCAGCAGGCCGAGGAGCAGCAAGCGGACCTGATCGTCGTCGGCTCCTGCAGTCGCGGAGCGTTCGGCCGTGCAATGCTCGGCGACGACACACGCGCAGCGCTGAACGGCGCGCCCAGCGCCGTCGCGGTCGCCTCCCGCGGTTACGCAGAGCATCCCGCGCTGCTTGCGAGGCTCGGCGTCGCCTATGACGAATCGTCAGAGAGCGAGGCGGCGCTCGCGCTCGCACGAACCCTCACGGTGCCCACCAACCCGGTCGTGCAGGTGTTGCAGGTCTTGCCGGTCGCGACCTACAACTATTTCGGGGCTGTGCCGTTGGGCGCGAGCGTCGAGGAGCTGCTCACCGACGCAAACAGCCGCTTGAAAGCATTGCCAGGAGTCAAGGCCCGTGCCGTGTATGGCATTGCTGGCGAGGAGCTCGCCACCTTCAGCGATCAGCTGGACCTGCTCGTGGTCGGCTCACGCGGCTACGGTCCCCTCAAGCGGCTTGTGCTCGGTAGCACCACCGCCTACCTCGAGCGTCACGCGCGCTGCTCACTACTCGTGCTGCCACGCGCCGTGACCAGCCCAAGTAAGGAACCCGCCGTGCGCCCAGATACCGCACAGGTCGGGGACGCCTAAGAGCTCTAAGCCACCCTCGCACGCTGGTGGATGCGGTGCATCCGCCAGACCATCAGTGAAAACCCCGGATGCCCCAACGTCCTGCACGCCAGATCCTTCTCCCCATGTCAACCACCGAGCTACGCTCGCCCTCAGCATCAAAGCTCTCATCTGCGGTCTCCAACGCGGCGATCCACACCGAGGGGCTCTGCAAGCGCTACGGGGACACAGTTGCGCTAGACGCTCTGAACCTCACCGTCAAGGAGGGCGAGGTCTACGGGTATCTCGGCCCGAACGGCTCCGGTAAGACCACCACGATCCGGCTGCTGCTGGGGTTGCATCGTCCAAACGGCGGGCGGGCTGAGCTGTTCGGCGTCGATGCCTGGCAGAACCCTGTCAGGGCACACCAGCGTGTCGCATATGTCGCAGGCGAGCCATTCCTCTGGCCCTCGCTGACGAGCGCCGAGACCTTTGAGTTCCTCGCGCGGCTACACGGCGGCACCGACGTCTCCTATCGCGACGTGCTTGTGGAGCGTTTTCAGCTCGACCCGCACAAGAAGATCCGGGCGCTGTCGAAGGGCAACCGTCAGAAGGTGCAGTTGATCGCAGCGCTCGCAAGCCGCGCGGAGCTGCTGCTGCTCGATGAGCCGACGAGCGGCCTTGACCCGTTGATGGAGGTCGCGTTCCGCGACTGCGTGAAGGAAGCCAAGGAGCGCGGGCAGACCGTCTTTCTCTCCTCGCACATCCTCAGCGAGGTTGAGGCGTTGTGCGACCGTGTAGGCATCCTGCGCGAGGGCAGGCTCGTCGACGAGGGCACCTTGCAGCAGCTGCGCCACCTTGCCGCCCAGACAGTCGAGGTCACGTTCACAAGCCACGCCCCCACGCTCCCACCGCTGCCAGGGGTGCAGGTCCAGGCCGCGGGGCCGAACGCCCTGCGCTTTGAGGTTTCAGGCAGCGTCGGCCCGTTGATCGCCGCGCTCGCCGAGCATCCGGTGGCCACGTTGATAAGCCGCGAGCCTTCGCTTGAGGAGATATTCATTCACCACTACGACGGCTCCGACGATCATGCCGGCGGCTAGCGAAACAGTCGCGGCGCCCAGCGCGCCCGCATCGAGCACGGGGGGAGTGAGTCTCGCTGCACCTCGGGCCCTGGCTCGGCGGGCATTCCGGGACGCTCGTGTTCGCACGATCTCCTTCGCATACCTGTTCGCGGCGATCGCCTACATCCAGCCGGTCGGCTACCGCGACGCATACCCGACGCTCTCAAGCCGGCTCGCTTTTGCCCACAGCTTCGGCGATAACAAGGCGATCCGTCTGTTCTACGGCGTCCCTCACGACCTGCTCACCGTCTCCGGCTACACCGCCTGGCGCGTCGGCGGCACCTTGGCGATCTTTGCCGCGGTCTTCGGCCTGCTCGCCGCGGTCAGGGCGCTGCGCACTGAGGAGGACATGGGCCGGATGGAGCTCGTGCTCGCCGGCTCGGTCGGGCGCGGGACAGCGTATCTCTCAGCGCTGGCCGCGATCGCTGCGGGCATCCTGATCCTGGGTCTCGCCGAGTTCGCTGGCCTGGTCCTATCGGGTCTGCCCGCTGGCGGCTCGGCCGAGCTTGCCCTCGCGACAGTTTCCGTCGTGCCGGTATTCGTGGGCGTGGGCGCATTGACAAGCCAGATCGCCTCGACACGCAGGATGGCGCTTGAGCTCGGCGGCGCCGCGGTCGGACTGTTCCTGGCGTTGCGAGTCATCGCCGACACCTCCACCGGCGCCGGCTGGCTGCGTTGGGCGACTCCGCTCGGCTGGGCAGAGGAAGTGCGCCCTTTCACCGGAGCGCACCCGATCGTGCTGGCGCTCCCCGCCGCAGCTACCGTGCTGCTGCTCGCGGTCGCCGCCCGGATCGCCGCGAGCCGGGACATCGGTACCGGCATCCTCCCGGCCCGCGATAGTTCACCGCCACGTCTGGGTCTGCTGTCCTCACCGATCGCTCAGGCGTTGCGCTCAGAGCGCACGAGCTTGATCGTATGGCTCGCAAGCATTGGCGCGCTTGCCTACATCACCGGCGTGATCGCCGAGAGCACCGCGACCGCAGGAATCTCAAAGAGCCTGCAACACCAGGTCTCAAAGCTCGGCACCGGTTCGATCATCACGCCCACCGGATACCTCGCGTTCGTGTTCATCTTCTTCGTCCTGGCCGTCAGCCTGTTCGTGTGCGCGCAGATCTCCGCCGCGCGTCACGAGGAAGCCGATGAGCGACTGGAGACGCTGCTCTCCTTGCCCGTCAGCCGCAGCCGGTGGCTTGGAGGGAGGCTCCTGCTCGCCCTCGCCGGTGCCGCCGCGATCTCCCTCACCGCCGGTCTGCTCACCTGGATAGGCGCGGAGTCAGGTGGCGTCAGCATTTCCCTGGCAGGGATGCTCGAAGCTGGCCTGAACTGCTTGCCCGTCGCGGCCATGTTCGGAGGCATCGCGGCGCTCGCCTACGCGATCGTCCCCCGCGCAAGCACCGGGCTCTCCTACGGCCTAGTCACAGTCGCGTTTCTTTGGTACCTGTTCGGCTCCCTGCTGAGCGTGCCGCACTGGCTTGTGCAGGCAACACCGTTCGCGCATATCGGGCTTGTGCCCGCGCAACCCTTGCGTGCCGACGCCGCGCTCGTCATGGTGGGGATTGCAGTGAGCAGCGCGCTCGCGGCGATGTGGGCCTTCAAGCTGCGCGACCTGACGGGACCATGAGGATGCGCTCGTGCTACAGAAGGTAGCCGTCGGACAGTGGTCGCTGGACGCCTACGAGGGCATTGTTCCCGCCCCGATCCTGGCGGAGCTGCGCGAGCACGCACGCGCGCTTGAGGGCGCGCGGATCCTGAATGTCAACGCCACGTCCTATGGCGGTGGGGTGTCGGAGCTTTTGCGTTCAAGTATCCCGTTGCTGCGGGACCTCGGCCTGACCGTGGACTGGAAGGTCATCGGTGGTGACGAGGGCTTCTTCCATGCGACCAAGGCGCTGCACAACGCGCTACAGGGAGCACCACGCGCCCTCAGCGACACAGAGCAGGCGGCATACCGCAGGTGCATCGAGGAGAACGCCGCCACGTTGGACGGCGGCTATGACTTCATCATCGTCCACGACCCGCAGCCCGCCGGGCTACTGCAGGCACACGGCAAGGGCAACGCACGGTGGGTGTGGCGCTGCCACATCGACACCAGCGAGCCGAGCCACGCCGCCTGGCATTTCCTCGCCCCGTACCTGGAGGGCTTTGACGCCGCGGTGTTCACGATGGCGGAGTTCGTGCCGCCCGACCTGCCCGTCTCGCGGGTGGAGACGATCGCGCCGGCGATTGATCCCCTCAGCCCAAAGAACATCGGCCTCGACCCGCGTATGGCCAGCCAGATCCTCGACTGGATCGGCATGGAGATCCCGGGGCGCCTCGTGACGCAGATATCGCGCTTTGACCAGTGGAAGGACCCACTCGGAGTGATCGACGCCTACCGGCTTGTGCGCCAGGAGATCGGCGACCTGCAGCTCGCGCTCGTCGGCTCGATGGCGCTGGATGACCCCGAGGGCTGGGAGGTCTACCGGCAGGTCTCAGAGGCCGCCGAGCGCGACGAGCTGATCCACGTCTACACCAACCTCACCGGCGTTGGCAACGTCGAGGTCAACGCCTTCCAGCGCCTCTCCGAGGTGGTCGTGCAGAAGTCGATCCGTGAGGGCTTCGGCCTCGTCGTCTCAGAGTCGTTGTGGAAGGGCACGCCAGTAGTGGCCGGTCGCGCCGGTGGCATCCCTTTGCAGATGCCCGAGGGTGTCGGCGGCGTCCTCGTATCCAGCACCGAGGAGTGCGCCCAGGCAATGCTCAAGCTGCTGGGCGACAGCGAGCTCAGATGCCAGCTCGGTCAAAGCGGACGCGAGCGCGTGCGCGAGCACTTCCTACTGCCACGGCTGCTGATGGAGGAGCTGAGGCTCCTATCGACACTCGCCAAGTGACCCTCGCAGATCCCCCTGATCTGATCGGCTCCGGCGGGCACGTCGAGCCGACAGAGCAGATTGAGCTACTGATGCGTGACCTGCGCAGCTCACCAGACGGTCTCTCCACCGCCGAGGTGCAGCGGCGGCTGATCCAGTACGGCCCGAACGAGCTGACTCGTCGCGGTGGATTGAAGTGGCCACGGGAGCTGGCCCGCCAGCTGACCCATCCGCTTGCGCTGTTGCTGTGGCTCGCCGCCGCACTGTCCTTCGCCGTTGGCAGTCAGACCGTCGCGATCGCGGTGCTGTTGGTGATCGCGCTGAATGCTCTGTTCGCGTTCGTGCAGGAGATGCAGGCCGAGCGCGCCGTCGAGGCCCTCGCACAGTTCCTGCCCCAGCAGGTCAGGGTGCTGCGTGACGGCAAACCGTCCGAGATCCTCGCCTTGGAACTTGTCCCCGGCGATGTCGTTGTGGTGGAGGAGGGGGATCGTGTTGCTGCCGACATGCGCCTGATCTCCGGGGCGGTGGAGGTGGACCTCTCCACGCTCACCGGCGAGTCCGCTCCCGTACTGCGCTCCGCGACGCTGATCGACCCCGGCGTCCCGCGGATCGCCGCGCAGGATCTCCTCTTCAGCGGCACAAGCGCGACCGGCGGGGAGGCACGCGCGGTCGTGTTCGCGACCGGGATGCACACCGAGCTCGGACGCATCGCCGCGCTATCGGAGCGCGTGAAGGAGGAGCCCAGCCCACTCGAGCGCCAGGTACGCCGCGTCGCTTGGCTGATCGCGGCGATCGCCCTCACGATGGCAATCGCGTTCGTTCCCGTCGCGATCTTTGGTGCCGGACTGTCCTTTCAGAACAGTGTCGTGTTCGCCGTCGGGCTGCTCGCCGGCAACGTACCCGAGGGGCTGCTGCCCGTAATCACTCTCGCGCTGGCTGTCGCCGTCCGTGAGCTCGCCCGTCGCGGCGCGCTCGTCAAGCGCCTGAGCGCCGTGGAGACCCTGGGGTCCACCGACGTGATCTGCACTGATAAGACCGGAACGCTGACCGAGAACCGCATGAGCCCTATCGCAGCGTGGACCCTCACAGGCCAGAGCGACCTGGGCGCTGCCCAGCAGTCCGGCCGTCCAGATGCCGCGTTCGCGGCGCTGGCCGACGCCGCCACCGCTTGCAACAACGCTCGCCTGCAGGCCGACGGGCACAACAGCGGCGACCCGACAGAGCTGGCGCTACTCACCGCCGCGCAGGCCCTCGGTGTCCAGTTTGACCCGGACGCCCGCGAGCACGGACGCATCCACCAGTACAACTTCGACCCGCAACGCAAGCTGATGTCCACCCTCGACCGTGGCGAGGACAATGATTGGCTTCACACCAAGGGCGCACCCGAGTCGGTGCTACCACGTTGCACCAGTGCCCTCACGATCGACGGGGAGACCCTCGCACTTAAGGACGCCGAGCGCGAGCGTGTGACCCAGCAGGTAGAGAGCTTCGCCGGCCAGGGGCTGCGAGTCCTCGCTCTCGCACGCCGCAGCCTGTCCTCCGGCACACAGCCACCCGCCCGCGACGAGGCCGAGCAGGGGCTGTGCTTTCTCGGGCTGGTCACGATGCGAGACCCACCACGAGCCGAGGTGATTGATGCTGTGACCCGCTGCCACAGTGCCGGGATACGCATCGTGTTGATCACCGGGGATCATCCGCTGACGGCCGCTGCAATCGCAGGGCAGGTCGGGATCGGCGGGGAGGACCCACAGGTCGTCAACGCGCAGGCGTTCGACCATACCCACGAGCAGGAGGTCAAGGACATCCTCGCTGGTGGGCGAGAGGTGATCTTCGCCCGTTCATCACCGGAGACGAAGCTCCAGATCGCCGAGGCCCTGCGCGGCCAGGGTCATGTCGTCGCGATGACCGGCGATGGCGTCAACGACGCGCCCGCTCTCCGCACCGCAGACATCGGTGTGGCAATGGGTCTCGCCGGCACCGATGTCGCACGGGAGGCATCGACAATGGTGCTCACCGATGACAACTTCGCGACGATCGTCGTGGCGGTCGAGGCGGGCCGACAGGTCTATGACAACGTCCGCAAGTTCATCCAGTACATTTTCGCGCACGCAACGCCCGAGGTCGTGCCGTTCCTGCTGTTCGCGCTCTCCGGTGGTGCAATCCCGCTTCCCCTGACTGTGATGCTGATCCTCGCCGTCAACGTGGGCACCGAGACGCTGCCGTCGCTGGCGCTCAGCCGCGACCCGGTCGAGCCCGGCACGATGGACCGTCCGCCGCGTCCAGGCTCCCAGGGCGTCATCCAGGCGCCGATGCTGCTGCGGGCCTGGGTGTTCCTCGGCGGCATGGTCTCCGCTCTCTCGCTCACCGGGTTCTTCTATGTCCTGACGCGCGCCGGCTGGCACCCGGGCGACCCAACAGGAGCCGGGCATCCACTGCACCACGCCTACCTGCAGGCGACAACGATGACCTTCATGGGGATGGTCGCCGGACAGATCGGCACAGCGTTCGCGGTCAGGACCAGACGCGCATCGCTGCGGTCCATCGGTGTCTTCAGCAACCGCTACCTCATCGCCGCTATCGCCGGTGAGCTACTGCTCGCCGCGATCTTCATCTACACGCCACCCTTGCAGTCGCTGCTCGGAACCGCCGCGCTCCCATTGCACGACCTCGCCTTCCTGCTGCCCTACCCCTTCATCGTCTGGGGAGCCGACGAGCTACGCCGCTACCTGCTGCGTCGCCACGAGCGTCCGCTCCCAGCCACCGCTCACCTCACACCAACAGGAATCTGACTCGAGGCCAGCGGGGGTTTCCCCGGCGAGACGCAGGGAGGTGGTTGATATGAGACGGGAGGGAGCCGTTCTGAAGGGCCTAAAAGCCCCCGCAGGACATAGGCTGATCCTTCCGTGAGCTTCGAGACTCTCCTCGTGATCGTGCTCGCCGGGCTCGGCGGCCCTCTGCTGGGCATCTCGGGACGACGGTTCGTGCCAGTCGTGATCGGCGAGATCCTCGCCGGCATCCTCGTCGGCCCCGAAGTGCTCGGTGCCGTGAACCCCGAGAACAGCACGATCTCCTTCCTCGCAACCATCGGGTTCGCGATGCTGATGCTCACCGTCGGAATGCACCTGCCCCTGCGCGACAAACGGCTCGCCGGTGCGCTCAGAGACGGCGGGCTTCTCGCAGCGATCGTGTGTCTACTGGCGATCCCCGGAGGACTGCTCGCCGCGCAGATTGCCGGCACGGGCCACGCCGCGGTCTATGCAGTGCTGCTCGCCTCCGGGTCAGCCGCCGTGCTGCTACCCGCACTCCAGGAGGCCGGCGCCAGCGGCCCAGACATCCTTGCCGTGATGGCACAGGTCACGATCGCCGACATCATCACGATCCTCTCCGTGCCGATCGCGCTGCAGCCCACTCGCGTCGATCACGCGCTGCTCGGCGGGCTGCTCGTCGCTGGCGCCGCCGTGCTGTTGCTTGGCGCCGCACGCCTCATCACGCTCCGCGGCTGGGTTCATCCAGTGCGCCAGCTCTCAAAGCAACGCCACTGGGCACTAGACCTACGTCTCTCGCTGCTCGTCCTATTCCTGCTCGCGTGGATTGCGCAGAAGGGTGGCACGAGCATCCTGATCGCCGGGTTCGCAGCAGGGCTGATGGTTGCGGTGATCGGCGGACCCAAGCGCCTCTCCACGCAGATGCGCGGCATCGCCGACGGGTTCTTCATCCCGCTCTACTTCGTCGTCCTCGGCACGCAACTCGACCTCGCTGGCCTACTGAACCATCCCTCGATGCTCGCGCTCGCCGGCAGCCTGCTGGCCTTGAACGTCGCGATCCACCTCATCGCCGTAGGACTGCTGCGCCGGCCGGTGGCTGCGGGCCTCACCGCCAGCGCCCAACTCGGTGTGCCAGCCGCGATCGTCTCGCTCGGGCTCTCAGAGCACGTGCTCTCGCCCGATGCCGCGACCGCGATCATCGTTGCCGCCCTCGTGAGCCTCGGTGTCTGCACTGTCGGCGTCGAGTTGCTCATCGCTCGCAACCGCGAGGCCGCATCCGAATCGAAACCTAGCCTCGCAGCAACTCCCTGACCTGCCGCGCGATCTCGACGTCCTCGCGGGCGGTGAGAACCAGCGTGCGTACAGCCGCGCCCTTGGCTCCAATCTCCCCGTCGGCTCGTGTCTGATGGTTGCGGGCACCATCGACTTCCACACCGAGGAACGCGAGTCCCGCTCCCGCCTGGGCGCGGACCTCTGTCGAATGCTCGCCGACGCCGCCGGTGAACACAAGCGCGTCAAGACCACCGAGCGCCGTAGTCATCGCCGCAATACCGGCGCGCAGCCGATGGACATACACATCCAAAGCCAAGCGTGCGGGGGGCTCACCCTCGCCGGCCCGGGTAACGATCTCGCGCATGTCGGCGCTGCCTGCCAAGCCGAGCATCCCTGAACGGTGCTCAAGCGCGTCCGCCAGCTCCGCCGCGGACAGCCGCTCGTGCTCTGCCAGCCACAACAGCATCCCCGGATCAACGCTGCCCGAGCGAGTCGCCATCACCAGCCCCTCAAGCGGGGTGAAACCCATCGTCGTGTCGAGCGAGCGACCGTCCTTGATCGCGCACAGCGACGCTCCCGCACCGAGGTGGCAGCTGACGATCCGAAGCCCCGAAGCGTCCCGTTCGAGCAGTTGCGGTGTGCGCCGCGCGACCCACGCGTGTGAGAGGCCGTGAAAGCCGTAGCGGCGCAACCCCCAGCGCTCCCGCCACTGTGCGGGCAACGCGTAGGTGTGAGCCGCCGCCGGGAGCGTGCGGTGAAAGGCGGTATCGAAGCACGCGACCGCGGGCAGCTTCGGCAGCGTCCCGGTGACGGCATCCAGCGCGGCGAGCGACTTGGCCTGATGAAGCGGAGCGAGGTCGCTCAGCTCGCGCATCCCCGCCTGAGTATCGGCGTCGATGCTCACCGCCTCGTGGAAGCGCTCGCCTCCGTGAACGATGCGGTGCCCAACCGCATCCGCTTCGCACAGCGGCGAGTCGAGCGCGGCTCGGAGCTGGTCTTGGTCCACTTGCGCGCGAGGAGTGTCGAGCTCTCGTGCGGCGATCACTGTGTCATCACTGTCGAGCAGCGTGAGCTTCAGGCTGCTCGAGCCGGCGTTGACGACCAGGACCCGCATTGCTGCGCCTATGTTGATCGAGCTTCGGTCGAGCCGGGCCAGCACCAGTCTGTGACATCGGGAGGGTCCTGCCCGTGCTCACGGGTGTAGGCGCGGTGGCGCAACCGCTCATCGACCATCTCCTGACGTATGTGCGCTGCGCGCTCAGCGAGACCGGGGACCCGGTCGATCACATCCATCACGAGATGGAAGCGGTCGAGGTCGTTGAGCATCACCATATCAAACGGTGTGGTGGTGGTGCCCTCCTCCTTGTAGCCACGGACGTGGAAGTTGGCGTGGTTGGTGCGCTTGTAGGTGAGACGGTGAATCAGCCACGGGTAGCCGTGGTAGGCGAAGATCACCGGCCGGTCGGTCGTGAACAGCGCGTCGAACTCCGCATCCGGTAGACCGTGGGGATGCTCAGTGTCGGGCTCCAGGCGCATCAGATCAACGACGTTGACTAGCCTGACCTTCAACTCGGGGAAACGTTCGCGCAGGATCGCCGTCGCCGCGATGCTCTCAAGCGTCGGGATGTCTCCAGCGCAGCCGAGCACTACATCGGGCTCCTGCTCACCGTCGCTGCACGCCCAATCCCACATGCCGACCCCGCGGGTGCAGTGCGCGATCGCCTCGTCCATCGTCAGATAGTTCAGTGAGGGCTGCTTGCCGGCGACGATCACATTCACATAGTCGCGGCTGCGCAGGCAGTGATCGGCAACCGACAGCAGACAGTTCGCATCCGGCGGCAGGTAAACGCGGACAACCTCCGCCTTCTTGTTGATCACGTGGTCGATGAACCCTGGATCCTGGTGGGAGAAGCCGTTGTGGTCCTGGCGCCACACGTGTGAGGAGAGCAGATAGTTCAGCGACGCGACAGGTGCGCGCCACGGGATGCCGCGAGTCACCTTCAACCACTTCGCGTGCTGATTGAACATCGAGTCGATGATGTGAATGAACGCCTCATAACTGTTCAGCAGACCATGCCTGCCCGTCAACAGGTACCCCTCGAGCCAGCCCTGGCAGAGGTGCTCGGAGAGCACCTCCATCACGCGTCCGTCGGGCGCGAGGTGATCGTCGCTGTCCAGGCGCTTGGCGTCCCACGCGCGGTTGGTGACCTCGAACACGGCGCCCAGGCGATTGGATGCCGTCTCGTCAGGACCCATGATGCGGAGGTTCACCGGGTTGGCAACGATCGCATCGCGCAGAAACTCGCCGAGCACACGCGTCGGCTCGCTGATGCTCCCGGTCGGCGCCGGTACCTCTACGGCGTACTCACGGAAATCCGGGAGCTCCAGCTCGCGCAACAAGAGGCCGCCGTTGGCGTGAGGGTTAGCGCCCATCCGCCGCTCACCCTCGGGAGCAAGTGCAGCGAGGTCTGCGCGCAGCGCGCCGTTCTCGTCGAACAGCTCATCGGGACGGTAGGAACGAAGCCACTCCTCGAGCTGACGTAGGTGCTCCGGGTTGCCCGCCAGGTCTGAGAGGGGCACCTGGTGGGAACGAAACGACCCCTCAGCGGGGAGCCCGTCGACCACCTTCGGGCCGGTCCAACCCTTCGGGGTGCGCAGCACGATCATCGGCCAGCGCGGACGCTCCGAGTCGCCGTCGCGGGCGCGGCGTTGGATCTCCGCGATCTCCGCCGTGACCTCATCCAACGTCGCGGCCATTAGCTGGTGCATCGCCTGCGGGTCATCGCCATCGACGAAGCGCGGCGCGTACCCGTAGCCCTCCATCAGAGACCGCAGCTCCGTCTCGGGGATGCGCGCCAGCACTGTGGGGTTGGCGATCTTGTAGCCGTTGAGATGAAGGATCGGGAGTACCGCGCCGTCGCGGGCCGGGTTCAGGAACTTGTTGGAGTGCCAGCTCGTCGCCAGCGGCCCCGTCTCCGCCTCACCGTCACCGACGACACAGCAGACCAGCAGGTCGGGGTTATCGAACGCCGCGCCATAGGCGTGCGCGAGGGAGTAGCCAAGCTCGCCGCCCTCGTGGATCGACCCCGGTGTCTCCGGTGCGACATGGCTCGGGATGCCGCCGGGGAAGGAGAACTGGCGAAACAGGCGTCGAATGCCCTCCTCGTCACGGCCGATGTGGGGGTACACCTCGCTGTAGGTGCCCTCCAAGTACACGTTCGCGAGGACCCCCGGACCACCGTGGCCAGGACCAGCCACATAGAGGGCGTTCAGGTCACGCGCGCGGATCACCCGGTTCATGTGCGCGTAGATGAAGTTCAGGCCCGGGGTCGTGCCCCAATGACCGAGCAGACGCGGCTTGACGTGCTCGATCTGTAGCGGCTCGCGCAGCAATGGGTTATCCAGCAGGTATATCTGGCCGACCGACAGGTAGTTCGCGGCGCGCCAGTAGGCATCCAACGCGCACAGCTGCTCAGAAGAGAGAGGGCCGGATGAGTTCGTGATGAGCTTAGTATCGAGCACCAGTGGGCCGCTCTCGATCAGGGCTTGCGGATCGCTTCCCATTGAAAAGCAGATTCGCGCACACCTCTATGGGGATCATCCGATGCTCGCACCGCTGCGACTCAGTTGTTTCTACGGAGTACGGGCTTGACGTGCGAGCATGAGACCCGATGCAACCTCCCCAACTCAGGAGAGGATGGCCGGCTGTTGCTGGCTCACAGACACCCCGGCTGCCGCATACGCATCGAGCCCGTCGAGTGTCTCATTGGAAAGGAGCGCTTGAGCGAGACTCTCCAACTGCTCGCGGTGCTCTGTGAGCAGGCTTGTGACCTCCTGGTGCGCGGTGTCGATCATCCTTCTGACCTCCTCGTCCACGAGACGCTGCGTGGACTCTGAGGTTGCGCTCACCCCTGGTAGGAACGGTCCTTCACCGTCGGCTGGTAGCACCGCGATCGGGCCGATCACCTCGCTCATTCCCCAGCGGCCGACCATTTGACGGGCGATCATCGTGAGCTGCTGGATATCGGACTCTGCGCCGGTGGTGATCGTGGCGTAGATGACCTCCTCGGCGACGCGCCCGCCGAGTGCCACCTTGATCTGCGCCTGAAGCTCGGCAAGCGAATAGGAGACGCGGTCGGAGTCGGGAGTGGAGAGCGTCACTCCCAGCGCCATGCCACGCGGGATGATCGACACCTTCCGCACAGGGTCCGCGCCTGATGTGAGCATCCCTACTAGTGCGTGCCCGGACTCGTGGTAGGCGGTGCGCTCACGGTCGGCGGGAGAGAGCAGGATGCCGCGCGGGGAGCCGAGCATGATCTTCTCCAATGAGTCCGTGAGATCAGCCATCTGCACCTTCTCATGCTCACGACGCGCGGCTAGCAGCGCGGCCTCGTTGGCGAGGTTCGCCAAATCGGCGCCGACCATTCCCGGCGTGCTCGCTGCCAGCGCGTCGAGGTTGACGGACGGGTCGAGCGGGATCGAGCGTGTGTGGACCTCGAGGATTTCCCGTCGGCCGCTACGGTCGGGGGCCTGCACTGTGACGCGACGGTCAAAACGACCGGGTCTCAAGAGCGCGGAGTCCAGCACGTCGGGACGGTTGGTCGCGGCGAGCACCACGACGGCCTCGGAGCTCTCGAAACCGTCGAGTTCGGTGAGGATTTGATCGAGTGTCTGCTCACGCTCGTCGTTGGCGCCCGTGACCGAGACCGATCCTTGACGTGAGCGTCCGATTGCGTCGAGCTCGTCGATGAAGATGATCGCCGGCGCTGCCTCCTTCGCCTTGACGAACAGGTCACGCACCCGCGATGCGCCGACGCCGACGATCGCCTCGATGAACTCCGAGGCGGAGATTGAGAAGAACGCGGCGTGCGCCTCACCGGCAACAGCTCGTGCGAGCAGCGTCTTGCCGGTGCCGGGTGCGCCTGAGAGCAGCACACCGTGGGGCATCCGTCCGCCAAGGCGTCCGTAGCGCTCGGGGTTGCGCAGGAAGTCCACGATCTCCGATAGCTCTGCCTTGGCCTCGTCGATGCCGGCGACGTCCTTGAAGGTGACGAGGATCTTCGCAGGGTCTACACGCCTGGCCTGGGAGCGTCCGAAGTTCCCGAGGGCGCCCATCGCGCCGCCGGCCTTCGCGGCTCGGCGCGCGATGAAAATGAACAGGCCCACGATCAACAATGTGGGGCCGAAGCCGAGCAGCAACTCGCTGAGCAGCGACTGGCTGGTGCTCGTCGACTTCGCGTTGACTTCAACGCCCTTTTCTTGCAATAGCGCCGACAGCTGGCTGCCGTTCCAGAAAGACGGGACCTGGGTGGCGAACAGGGTGCTGGGTTTCGCCTCCTTATTCGTGGCTGGATAGCTCAGCTTGTGCTTGAAGGTGCCCTGGATCGTGTCTCCCTTGGAGGAGATCGACTTCACCTCCCCGCCCTTGACCTGTTCAAGGAAGAACGGGTTGAACGAGACCGTCACCCGCTGTTCGCCCGTTGAGGGGTGGAAGACGAGGACCGAGATCCAGTTGAGCGCGAGCAGGAACACCACGAACCAAATAAAGCCCGGTCTGCGGTGCGCCGGTGGGCCCTTCGGTGCCTGCTCGGGCATCCCCCGCCCGTCAGGTGCGGGGGAGACGTGCCAACCGCGCTTGTCGCGCGGCATCGGCGGGTGCGTATTCGTCAAGCTGGCGCCTACACCATCAGGCTCCTGCGGTGTTCGCTCGGGCATCCGGCCCATGCTACGCATCGCCGCCCGGCGGTACACCCGGCCTATATCTCGGGAAGCTCCGTAAAAACCCGCACGTCGCGCCGTGACCGCAGCGGATGCTCCACGGTCCCGTCTGGACTTAGCTTCTAATCCACCCCAACAAAGGAGGCCCGTGATGTTCAAAAATGTGCTCGTGGGAGTGGACGGCAGGACGGGCGGCCGTGACGCCATCGCACTCGCCTCCCAGCTCACCGACCCCGATCGAGGATTGACGCTCGCCCACGTCCATACTGGCGATCTGCGTCCAACTCATGCCATCGCGCCTGGCTTGGTCAGAGAGGAGCGGGAGGCATCCCACAAGCTGCTCGAGCAGGAACGTGCCGCGGCCGATGTCAAGGCACAGCTAGTCAGCATTGTGTCGATGAGCCCCGGTCGCGGCTTGCATGAGCAGGCGGAGGAGCAGCACGCGGACCTGATCGTTGTGGGTTCCTGTAGTCACAGTGCTTTCGGCCGTGCGATGCTCGGTGATGACACGCGCGCCGCGCTGAACGGTGCTCCCTGCGCTGTCGCGATCGCGCCCCTCGGCTACGCCGAGCACCCGACCCCAATAGCGAAGATTGGCGTTGCTTACAACTCCTCACCGGAGAGCAAGGCGGCGCTCACGATGGCCCGCACGCTTGCCGCGCCAACCCGCGCAGAGATTCACGCGCTGGACGTAGTCTCAATCCCCACAGTCGCCTACACCGGGATCATTCCTCCAGCGATAGGGGACAGCATCGACGTGATGCTCCAAGAGGCAACCAGCCAAATGAGCAAGCTCTCAGATGTCGAGGGTCGCGCGGTCTACGGCCTCGCTGGTGAGGAGCTGGCCGCGTTCGGCGATCAGGTAGACCTCCTTGTGGTCGGCTCGCGTAGCTACGGGCCGGTCAAGCGCCTGGTGCTCGGCAGCACCTCCGACTACCTGCAGCGCCACGCACGCTGCTCACTGCTCGTACTACCCCGTGTGCTGACTGACTCAGGCGAGGACTCGACGGCTTCCACGCAGGCCGCGACCCAATGACTGCCCGTACTTCCCACCCACCTGCGGTCGTCGCAGGTAAACGCCGCCGCCGAGCGCTTCTCGGTCTCGAGCCGATCTTTGAGGGAGGATGGCTACACAAAGGCAAGCGCGCAGAACAATGGGATGTTGAGGATGAACTGCTCGCCATCGCTCTTTTTGGCGACGTGACCATCGACCTGTCGCAGGTCAAGAGCGCGCCCGCCGACATCTCTATCAGTGCTTGGGCGATACTCCGCGACGTAGACGTGACCGTGCCACAGGGCACCCACGCTGAGCTCTCAGGAGGCGGTTTCCGAGGCAGCCTGGTCAATGAGGTGCCGGCTGTTTCCGAGGGGAATCAGGATCGCGTGGTCAGGATTCATGGCCACACTTTGCTGTGCGACGTCACGGTTCGTGTAGCCGGGGGACGTGCGTAGCCTTGCGTCTTTCGGGCTCGATACTCGGGGAGGACACCTGGCCCGCGCTAAATGGTGCTCCATGTGCGCGGTCACCTCCCGTCGCTATGCCGAGCACCCCATTCCGCTCGTGAAGGTTATTGGTGTCCGGTGCGTGCCTGGTGCTCAGTGGCTTGCTCGGAGCGTCTTGTGCAGACCTGTGAGCGCGCGAGCGCCGACTCGCTTGAAAGCGAGTGCGAGCAGCGGGTCGGCGAGCTTGAACGGCCCCTTTAGTGCGAGATCCGCGTCGTAGGTGATGCGCGTGCCCCCATCAGAAGGCTCGAAGGTGATCCGGTCCAGTGAGACGACGGTCGAGCTTTCACCGCGAAACGTGACGGTGCTCGGCGGGTCGTACTCGACGATGCGGTAGGTGAGTGGGATCTTTCGGTGGAGGAAACTGGCGAGAAGCCGGAACTCGGTCCCCTCCTGGACTGGTGCGTCGCCGAGGCGCTCAGCTTCGATGACGCCGGGGTCCCACTCCTGGGTGCTTGAGAAGTCGCTCAGGTAGGCGAACATCTCATCGGGCGGGCGTGACGTATCGAGGCTTGCGTTGTAGTGAGCCATCAGGTGTCTCCTTATCGGTCTGAGTCGGCCGGGGTTGGTGTTTCGTGCCAGCCGCTGAGGCGTTCGCATTCGGCCCACAGCCGCTCGTGGTCCTGGGATGTCTGCTTGGTCCACGGCACGCGGTGGGTTGGGCGCTCTCGACGGTCATGCCAGAAGCCGCCCGAGCTACGCGCTCCTCGGGCGCCAGCGCCGAGCCAGAGGATCGTGTCGGCGCCTTCTTGAGGAGTGCGCAGTAGACGCTTTGTCAGAGCGTAGAAGCGTGGCAGCGAGGACTCAAGGCCGGGAGTGTCTGCCCAACCTGGGTGCATCGCGTGGACGACAACACTCCTGTCGCGCAATCGTTCTGCCCACAGTTCGGTCAGGATGACCTGCGCGCGCTTGGTGCGCGCGTAGGCGGTGGCGCCGTCGAACTCCTCGTGGGCCATCTGCAGGTCGTCGAGGTGGAGTCGCTGTGTATACATGCCACCCGAGGACACGTTGATAATGCCGGCGGGCTTGCTCTGCTCGAGTAGCGGGATGAGGAGATTGGTCAGCAGGAATGGCCCAAGGACGTTGGTCGCGAAGGTCAGCTCAATGCCATCGACTGAGAGCGTCCGCTCTCTCGCGAGCGTACCGGCGTTGTTGACAAGCACATCCAGGCGCCGTGTCTCACCGCCGAGCAGCTCGGCGAACTGCCGCACGGATTCGAGGTCGCTGAGATCGCAGAGGCCGACCCGGACGTCGCTGCCGGGATACCGTGCCACGATCCGCGCGCGGGCACGCTCGCCGCGCTGCTCGCTACGGGCCGCCAACCAGATCGTTGCGCCGAGACACGCGAAGCCTTCGGCGGCGGCGAGGCCGAGCCCCGAGGTAGCCCCGGTGACGAGCACGACCTTCCCGTCCATCGACTGCAGCTCGCTCGGCTCCCACATGCCCTTGCGGATGCGATAGCCCGCATTCGTATAGCCCACGACGACGGTACGGTCGAGGATCGTGTCGAGCAGTGCGCCGATCATGCACTCCTCGATCCTGGGTTTCGGCGCGAATACCGCATAGGACAGCATGGCGCATCGGCCGCCTCGTCCCAGCATTCTTTGCGCCCTAGACGGAATAGTGTATGTAGATGAATCTGGAAACGGTGATGTCGTAGATAGCGCCAGCCTTTCATCGGTCACACTCCGAGATAGACGGTGCTCCCGGCAGACGACCGGAGGGGAGGCTTGTGATCCTCCCTCCAGCGCCATCGCCGGATGCTCAGTCGCGCGCGCAAGCCAGAGCGCTACTGTCCGCGCTGGGTCAAGCTGGACAGCCACTGGGTCTTGCGGTAGGGGGGCATCAGCAGCACCAGGACAATCAGCACGGCGGTCCCGACGAGGTACTGGAACAGCTCGGCGACGGTCGCGAATCCTGCGGTGATGTTCTCGCCCCACGCGATCATCGCGAACGTGAACATCGCAAGCGCAAGGCCGCTGAGCAGGATCGGCTTGCGGCGTGTCGGCAGGAACTCACCCATCAGGACGCTCGCCGCGATCGCGAAGAACACGAGCGCCTCGAGTATCCCGATCAGCACCCACGAGGTGTTAGTCCCGGGGAACGATGCGACGAACGTGCCATGAAACGTCTTGGCTAGACCGGCCGGCATCGTGCCACCATTGTCGATCAGCTTCTCCTTCGCCGAGTAGTAAAACAGCAAACCAAATGTGAAATAGATACCCGTGCTAATCATCCAGTAGCTCGCACGGTCGGCGCTATGCGTGATCGTCCCCTCGCGAGAGCGGGCTGGGACTGAGTGTGTCGATGCGGCAGTTGCCATTTGAGTTCCCTCCTGTCGAGTTGATCTGCAAGGAAGATAGATTCGGCTCGCGCGTTCACCATCGGTGCCTTGCGCGATCTCGACTGCGCTTTTCTACTCGTCACCCGACGTGGTTAGCACTGGATGCTCGCGCGCTGCGAAGGAGACTCGCGCCTTTCGTGTCTGCTGGTCATTGGCGCTGTGGTTCGCTGCGGGGGGTCGTGCCCAGCCGGTATGGTCATGCGGATGGCCGACCAGGACGCAACACTGACGGATGACGCTGACAGCGGCGATGCCGCCGGGGCGCAGCCGATCCGTATCGTTTTGGCTGACGATCACGAGGTCGTGCGTAGCGGGTTGCGGATGCTGCTCGACCACGAAAGCGACTTTGAGGTCGTCGCCGAGGCCAGCGATGTCGAAAGCGCCCGGCGCTACGTGCGTGGCCACCACCCCAGAGTGCTTGTCCTCGACCTGAACATGCCCGGCGGTTCGAGCCTTGAGGCGATCCCCGCCATCCGCGAGGAATCACCCGACACGCAGATCGTCGTGCTGACGATGCAGAAGGAGCCCGCGTTCGCCCGCGAGGCCCTTGGCGCCGGGGCGCTTGGTTATGTCTTGAAGGAGGCCGCCAACAGTGAGCTCGTCGAGGCGGTGCGCCGTGCCGCCGTGGGCGAGAGCTACCTGAATCCCAGGCTGGGTGCGCGTATGGCCTCAGAGCCGCCTCCCGGCCCGCCGGACGATCTCTCAGAGCGCGAGGTTGAAGTGCTGCGACTGATCGCACGGGGCCACACCAACGCCGAGATCGCTGGGCAGCTTTACCTGTCGGTGCGTACCGTGGAGACGCATCGCTCGCATATCCAGCAGAAGCTGATGCTCTCTACCCGCGCCGAGCTCGTCGGCTACGCCCTTGAGCGTGGGCTCATCAGCCCCGCCGGCGGCGGTAGCGGCGAGCACACCGCTTGAACCTACGCGGCTGTGCTGTGCGCGAGAGTGCACGTCGCGTGATTTGAGATGGCTCCCAGCGCGCCCACGGCTATCACGACGAGACCGCTTGGCTTGGCCGTTGAACGGGCGAGCTCACGCGACCGCCACGCTCTGCTCAGCCTCGATCGCTCCTAGATTGCCGTTTGCGCCCTGCAGGACGACCTTCAAGGCGCCCGAGTTTGCCGCGTCGGCGAACGTGTCGTAGGCGCCCATCGTCTCGCCGAGCGCGAAGCGGTGGGTAGCAAACAGCGACGGGTCCAGGCGACCGCTCGCGATCAACCGCATCAGTTGGGGAATGCTGAACGTATCAACCAGTCCGGTCGTGATCGTGACATCGCGAATCCACAGCTTCTCCAGGTGCAGCTCGGCGGGCTTTCCGTGAACACCGATGTTCGCCACATGCCCACCGGGACGGATCAAATCGGCCGCGAGCTCGAATGTCTGTGGCACACCTACCGCCTCAAACGCAACATCGGCACCGAGCCCGTCAGTCAACTCCATTACCGCCGCGACAGCATCCTCGCTGCCATTGTTAATCGTGGTGTCCGCGCCGAATCGCCGTGCGCTCTCTAGGCGACTGTCGGCGAGGTCGATCGCCACGATCCGACCAGGCGTATACAGCCTCGCGGTCAGGATCGCGGCCAGTCCGATCGGTCCCGCACCGACGATCGCGACCGTGTCTCCCGGGGAGACCATGCCGTTGAGCACCCCGACCTCAAAGGAGGTGGGAAGGATGTCGGCGAGGAACAAGACCTGCTCGTCCGAGAGCTGCTCAGGGACCTTGTAAACCGAATTGTCGGCAAAGGGCACCCGCGCATACTCGGCCTGCAAGCCATTGATGAGGTGGCCGAAGATCCAGCCGCCTCCACCGAGGCACTGCCCATAGCGGCCTTCCTTGCAGAAACGACAGCGCCCGCAAGAGCTGACGCAGCTCATCAGCACCCGGTCACCCGGAGCGACCGTGGTCACGCTCGCTCCGACGTCTTGGATAGTGCCGACGGCCTCGTGACCGAGCACGGTGCCCGGCGTGGTCTCGGGCACGTCTCCCTTGAGGATGTGGAGGTCTGTGCCGCATATCGTGGAGGTGTCGATCCGCACGATTGCGTCTGTCGGGTCGAGGATCGTAGGATCATCGACCGTGTCCCAGCCTCGTTGGCCTGGACCGTGATAAACGAGGGCCTTCATCTTCGGTTCCACCTTTGGTTGGTCTGTGTGCAGGGCAGTCCGGCGAACACGGTTGAGATTGAGCGCCGTTCCCGCCAGAGCTGTAAAGGACACCTATCCATCCGCTTCCATCCCGGGTTGGGACGTGCCGGGCTCAAGGTCGCGCATGGGTGTTCTCTGCACGCTGGGATCGCAGCCGACGCACCTCGTTCACGAGCCCGCGGTTCTCCACGCGCAGGGCAGCGGCCTGACGACGCGCGGTCGCGAGCTCCTGAGCGAAGATCGGGAGGATCGCGCGAAGGCGCGTCAGCCGGTCGAGAAGATGATCGCGGTCAACCCCACCAACAGCCGTTGGTGAGTTGGCGGGCCGCCAAGCGCTACTTGCCGGACTGTGTGGCCGAGATGGGGCGGTCTCGGTTGTTAACACTGTCTGTCCCCTCGGCTCGCATCTCATTGAGCTACCAATCTTCGTACCAGCAGCCATGCCGATCATCCGAAAGGCCTACCAAGACCTTTCCGTGCTCTCTACGGAGGGTTCCGGTGGCAAGCACCGATGAGGAGGCTCCCCTGCACTACTCTGACGCTCGTGCGAAGTCGAGCATCACACGCTGCTCGGCTGCTGCCACGAGCGCTCTTGTTCGGTCAACCACATCGACGCTGACTGAGATCGCGTCAATCCCCGTGCGGACCAACAGCTCGGCGTACTCGGGGTGAACAGAGGGCGCCTGCCCGCAGATCGAGGTGCGCAGCCCGAGCTCGTGGGCGCGGGGGATCAGCTCCCGCAGGTAGGCCGTGACCGCAGGGTCGCGCTCGTCGAAGGTCTCGGCCAGCAGCTCGTTGTCGCGGTCGGCACCGAGCAGTAGTTGTGTGAGGTCGTTGGAGCCGATCGAGATGCCCGTCACACCCAGCGCTGCGTACTCCGCCAAGTTGAAGAGCACCGAGGGGACCTCCGCCATTACCCATAGCTCGAAGCCGGCGCGATCGAGCAGACCAGACTCGGCGATCAGTTCACGGCAGCGGCGCAACTCGCGGGTCGAGCGCACGAACGGCAGCATCACGTGCAGGTTGTGCAGGCCGGTATCCCACACTCGACGGACGGCTTCCAGCTCAAGCGCGAAGATGTCTGGCTCGCGCGTGTAGCGCAGCGCGCCGCGGTAGCCAATCATTGGGTTGGCCTCGTGCGGCTCGAAACGCTCACCGCCGCGCAACCCGGAGAACTCGTTGGTGCGGAAGTCGATCGTGCGGTATGTGACCGGCCGCGGCGCAAAGCCAGCAGCGAAAGTGCTCAGCCCCTCGGCCATCTGAGAGACAAGATCCTCGCCGCGTCCTTCCTCGAGCAGGATGCGAGGATGGTCGCCCGCCAACGCCTCGAGCACCATCATCTCGGCGCGCAGCAGACCAACACCATCGACCGGCAGTCCCTTGACGCGATCGACCTGCGAGGGCTCGGACAGGTTCACGAGGATCTGCGTCGCGGTCACAACACCGGAGCCGGAGTTGACACCCGTTGTGCTTCGGACCCGTTCGCCGATGGGGGATGCTTGCGGCGACTCGCTCGCACGGTCGGTTGGGCGCAGGCCCTCTAGCACGACGCCGCGAGTAGCGTCTACGGTCACGAGCTCTCCGTCGCGCAGGCGCTGGGTCGCCTCTCCGGTGCCGACCACACACGGGATTCCCAGCTCGCGCGAGACGATCGCGGCGTGACAGGTCATACCACCGGAGTCCGTGACGACGCCTACCGCACGGCGCAACATTGGCAGCCAATCAGGAGAGGTCATGTGGGTAACGAGGACATCGCCGTCGCTCAAGCTCGCAGCGTCTGCGAGCGAGGTGAGTACCCGCGCGGCGCCGCTGGCGCTGCCCGGCGCCCCACCCAGCCCACGCAGCAGCACGGTCTGCGGCGCAGAACGCTCCGTCGCTGCCGTAACGGTCCTGGGCGCCCCCTCGTGCAGTGTCGTGATTGGGCGGCTCTGCAGCATCCACAGCACACCGTCGGGATCAAACGCCCACTCGGTGTCCTGCGGCGAGCCGTAGTGCTCCTCGATACGCAGGCCCAGCTCAGCCACGGCCATGACCTCTCGCTCGTCGAGGGTTGGTCGCAGCCCCTCCTCTTGCGAGAGCATCCGCGTGTGGGTGCCCCCATCGGGGTCGTATTCGATCGTCAGCTCCTTACGGTGGACATCGCGCCGGCGAAGGGTGAGCGGGTCCTTCTCGATCAGGTAGCGGTCTGGTGAGACCGACCCGGACACGACGGCCTCTCCGAGACCGAAGGACCCCTCGATCACGAGCTCGTTGCGCTCGCCAGTGGCAGGGTTGACGGTGAACATCACCCCGGCGCGCGTCGAGTCCACCTGGCGCTGTACGACGACCGCGATGTCCATGTCTGCCTGCGCAAAGGCGTTCATGGCGCGGTAGTAGATAGTGCGTGCGCCGAACAGTGATCGCCAGCAGCGGCGCACCGCGTCGATCACGGCGTCGGGACTACGGATGTTCAGGAAGGTTTCGTTCATCCCCGCGAAGGAGACCTCGGCGGTGTCCTCGGCCGTCGCGGAAGAGCGCACAGCCACCGGCCCATCGGTGTCCTCGCCCACCAAATGCTCGTAAGCCGAACGTATCTCGCGCTGCAGAAGCTCGGGTATCGGGGTGTCGTCGAACAGTTCGCGGGCAGCGACGCTCGCCGCTTGCAGCGCGGTGGTGTCCTCCACGTTCACGCCGTCCAACAGTCCGGACAAGTGCTCGCGCAGCCCGGTCTCCGTGCAGAACGCCGCGTAGGCCGGGGCGCCGACGACGAAGCCTGCAGGTACAGGCAGCCCCGCAGAAGTGAGCTCGCCAAGGTTCGCGCCCTTGCCGCCAGCGTAGGCGACGTCATCAATCCCCAGGTCCATGAACGGTCGCACGAACTCGACGCCCGAACGGGTATCAACATCGCTTGCAATGCTCATCTGCTCATCGCTCCTCATGGCTCCCTGCTTTTCCTATGCAGAGAAGTCAAGCCAGCGAGACGGCCTGCAGCCACCGCTCTCCCCCCTGAACGCGCTCCGTAGTTCCCACCAATAACCGCACGGTTGGCGAGCGTAGTGTTGAACCATGACGGAGTCATTCTGGAGACGCCGTTCGTGGGGCCTGGGATGCGCGATGCGGGCGAGCGGCTTGACTATCTGCCGATGCGTCTCTCGCTCGTGCCAAGACTGTTCGCGACGATGCGCCCACCCGATGTCGTGCTGCTGCACACTTCGACTCCCCGAGCGGGGAAGGTCTCGCTCGGAATCGAGGTGAACATCCTTCCAGCCGCCATCGAGCAGGTCCGTGCGCGCGGCGGTCTGGTGATAGCGCAAATGAACTCCCGCATGCCATACACGCTCGGCGACAGCGAGGTCGATCGGGAACTCATCGACCTCGCGATCGAAGTGGACGAAGACATCGCTTCGCCCGCAATCAGGCCTGGGCATGAGCACGCGGATCGCATAGCCGAGCTCGTCGCCGGCCTCATCGAGGACGGGTCCACGCTGCAACTCGGTATCGGCCGGGTCCCCGATGCGACGCTGCGCGCACTCGCCGGCCGCCGCAACCTTGCGGTCTGGTCGGAGATGATCAGCGACGGTGTGATGGACCTCGACCGCGACGGAGCACTCGATCCCACACGCCCGATCGCGTGCTCATTCCTCTTTGGCTCGCCCGAGCTCTACGCGTGGGTCGATGAGAACCCCAGGCTGAGGATGACGCGCACCGAGACGACCAACGATCCATCCCGTATCGCCGCACACCCGGCGATGGTGTCCATCAACACGGCATTGCAGGTTGACCTGTCAGACCAGGCCGGCGCCAGTCACATCGCGGGACGCCTGTATTCGGGTTTCGGTGGCCAGCCAGATTTCGTTGAGGGTGCCCTGCACTCACCCGCAGGGCACGCGGTAATCGCGCTGTGTTCCTGGCATGAGCGCAGCGACAGCTCGACTATCGTCCCCCAGCTGACAGGCCCCGTGACATCCTTCCAACACTCTGCGTCATAACCGAGCAGGGCTGCGCCAGCATCTTCGGGCGCAGCCAGCGAGCCCAGGCACGACTGATCATCGAGCACGCCGCGCACCCCGACGCCCGCGAGCAGCTACGCGATCACGCGGCGACGCTCGGACTCGCCACTACGCCCGACCGTTCGATGCGAAGCGCTCGCGAGCCAGCCGCCAGCCCGCGGTAAGAAACTCGACACTCAGATCGGGACCCTCTTGGCGTATCACGCGAGCGTCGAACCCTTCGCGAAAGACATCCAGCATCGCACGGTTTTCACAAAGCACCTCAGCCACGAAATGCGTGATCCCATTCCGCTCGGCAACGATCGCCAAGCGCTCCATGAGGATCGTCCCGAGACCGCGACCGTGGAGATGGTCGGCAATCTCAACTGCGACTTCAGCGCGTGTCTCATCGAGCTTGACGTAGGTGGCGTGCCCGACGAGCACGCCCTCCTCGTCATGAGCGATGAGCCCGTAATGCCTCGAGTCCGCGGTGGCCGCCAAACGCGCAGCGGACCCAATGTCTACCCCTCCGCTAAAGAACCGCAGACGACGCGCCTCCAAGCACAACCCCATGAGAAACGCACGCAGCGCAGGCTCATCCGCAGCCCTCGACGGACGAATAGTCACCGACGAGCCATCCCGGAGCCGGACAAGCTCTACCTCTGAGGGCTCCTCAACAGATGTCCTCTGGGATGAGACAGGAAGAGTTGGACATGCGCTTCTCACGATGTCCCAACACTCCTACCCACAACAAGATCGGGCATCAGAGATTGGCCGTCAGCTTGACAGGGAAAACTACCCTCCACTGACCTACAGCGGCCAGTAATGGCCGATGTGAGCGGCGGCGCGCGATGTCAGCAGCGCCTCGGGCGCAGCAGATCGCGCCGGCTCATCCCCGCCCAGCGCGGCGAGTGTCGCCTGCACGGATTGCGCGAGGGCAGCGGGTTCGTAGCCACCCTCGAGGACCGCTCCGAGTGGCACGTCGAGTTGTGCGGCCAGCCCGCGTACGTGGCGTGCCATCTCCGCAAAGGAGTCTGTCTCCAGACGGCAGCTCGCCAACGGGTCTTCACGGTGAGCGTCAAAGCCAGCGGAGATCAGCACGAGATCGGGCTCAAACGCCTCGGCGACGGGAAGCACGACATGCTCGAGCAGCGACAACCACAGATCCTCCTCGGAGCCCGCCGGTACAGGCAGGTTGATCGTATAGCCCTCCCCAGGACCGGAGCCCACGTCACTCAAAGAACCCGTCCCAGGAAAAATCCCCGACTGGTGGATACTCGCGAACAGGACATCCGAACGGCGGCGAAACGCCTCAGCAGTGCCATTGCCATGGTGAACATCCCAATCGAGAATGAACACACGTCCAGCGCCCAATTCGCGGATTGCGAACTCCGCCGCGAGCGCGACGTTGTTGAACAAGCAAAAACCCATCGCACGATCCGGTTCGGCATGGTGACCGGAAGGCCGCACACCGCAGAACCCGTACCTGGCCTCCCCAGCCAGCAGTGCCCTAGCCATCTCACACGCGCCACCAGCAGCGTGCAAAGCGGCGCGATAGGAAGGCTCACCGACGAAAGTGTCCGCGTCGATCGCGCCGCCACCAGCCAACGACAATTCCCTGATCCTCCGCACGTGAGCGGCGCCGTGGATCAGCTCCAGCTGGGCTACCTCGGCCGGCGGAGCCGTCCGGCGCTCCCAACCCAGCCAGTCCTGCCCAGCCAGCGTTCGCTCAATCGCCTCAAGGCGCTCCGGGATATCCGGGTGCTCCGGCAAATATGCCCGCGGATCGTGCTCCAAACACGCCGGGTGGGTGAAGTAGAGCCCCGCGCACTCACTCACCGACCTAGCCTTGCTCGCGGTACGGCAAGACTCAGCGTGATCCTTAGACATTGGCTTGACTGTATGCCCATCGGGTGGTTGCGTCGATGCCAATGTCAGGCGTGGTCGTGTGTGATGTCGCGCAGCGCTGGTGCGGGTACGAGACGAGGGGCGAGTGCAACCTCACTCGAGTCGCGGGCAGGCCTGCGAAACATCGCGGACTTTGATGAGGGTGCCAGACTTAGGGCTAGCGTTCATGGTCGACCTCCACTGCCACATTCTGCCTGAGCTCGACGATGGGTCGCGCAGCATGGTTGACAGCGTCGCGATGGCTCGCCAGGCCGCTGCGGATGGGATCGATACGGTATGCGCAACGCCTCACATCAGGCACGATCACGAGGTCCGTATTGCCGAGATCGCGACGCGTGTGGCTGAGTTGCAGCGCGTGCTTGACGCCGAGCAGGTACCCGTCGAGATCCTGGCGGGCGGCGAGCTGGCACAGAGCGCAGCCGACACGCTTACCCCCGAGGAGTTGCGACTCGTGTCTCTTGGCGGAAACGGCGGGTGGGTGCTGCTCGAGCCCGCCCCCGGACCGATTGACGAGCAGTTGGGGGAGACGGTCGAGCGTCTCGCCGATCACGGCGCGCGCGCGATCGTCGCGCACCCCGAGCGCCATGCCGGCGCCGACCTGCGCCGACGGCTACATGCGCTCGTGGACCTCGGTTGCCTGATCCAATGGACAGCTGAGTTTGTGGCGTTCGCGCAACCCGGGGATCTGGTGTTGCGCTACGCCGGGGAGGGTCTGGTGCATCTGCTCGGCAGCGACGCCCATTCTTCGCTTGCCGGTCGCCCGGTGCGTCTCGCCGCTGGCTTTACGCGGCTATGCGAAGTATGTCCAGTCGAGTGGGTAGCGTGGATGGCCGATCAAGCACCGCGCAGGATCCTCGCAGGAGAGCCGGTTGCGATCCCTTGGTGATCTGCCTCGCCAACCAACGACTCCAGGGTCACGCTGCCCACGAGTCGCTCCACAACCTCGCGTGAGGCACTGCCGAGACCGTGACGCAAGAAGTTGGCGGCGCCCGCCGCGGCGCCCACCGCGAGTGCACGTTCCAAGCTCGCTCCGCACGCCCATGCAGCCGTGAGCGCGCCCATCATCGAGTCCCCGCAACCCTCGCGGTAGCCGTGCTCAAAGCGCGGCGGCGTGAGCCACCGGACACCGCTCTCGTCCACCACGAGTGCGGGCTGCTCGCCGCGTGTGACAATCACGATATTTGCGCCGCCGCCGCTTCCGTCATCGCGAAGGCGCTGCGCCGCCGCGAGCAGTTGTGCCGGCTCGGAAACCGGTCCGCACACTAGCTCGGCGAGCTCCCAATCGTTGAGCTTCGCGACATCGGGTTTGCCGCGCAGCGCGCTGTCCATGCGCGGCGAGGACAGATCTACAAGCGTCTTGCAGCCGTTGGCTTTCGCGTCGGCGACGAGATCGCCATAGACCTCGAGCGGCAGCGCGCTCGCAGGCATCGAGTTGGTCACGATCAGCCAGCCGCACGCAACCGCCTCGGCACACGTGAGCGAGAACAGCTCATCGAGCTCGTGACGCGAAGGCGGATCGCTGAGCGTTATTGCGACCAATTTGCGGCTACCGTCGCGGCGATCGGTGACGTAACACCCACTCGCCGCGGAGCTCTCTACCAAGCGCAGCTCCCCTGGGTCGATCGCCTGCGCTAGAAGTCCTCTGAGCAGTCCGCCACTCTCACCACCGATCAGTCCGCACAGTATGGGTGTCGCGCCCAGCTGGGCAACCATCCGCGCGACCCACACGCCCTGACCACCCGCGTGGAAGTGGATCTGCTGGCGCTCGGAGCCCTCCGGCTCGAGCGTCACGGTGAGTAGCGGGTGCGGCGCGAACACCGCTACCCTGGGTCGCTCGGATTCGGCGCTCATGTCGCCGTCTGCTCATTACCGAGGTGATAGGTAACAACTCTGCGAGTAGGCGCTCTCTGGCCGCTCACGACTGGCGCTGGGTGCGTGTGTGATGGGCAAGCCGGCGAAAGGATGGGTCGCCGTACAACTTACGCACGATGTCGGCCTCGATCGTTGGGTTATCGCGCCGCACCGTTGCTAGAAGTTCTTGCCTATGTCTCCGACCACGCGAGTGGCTCTGCACTGCAAGCGCCTCAACAGAGCCAGATGCCTGAATCGCCGGCGAGATAATCCTGACTGGCCTCGCGGGCTCTGTAGTCCTAGCCATCGACTTGGACGATACGCAGCACAGGGACGGCATACATCGGACTTGGCTACCTACACCAAGAGCGGTGGATTACGGATCGCCACGTACACGGGCGCAACCGAATATCGCAGCGGACCGTGACTGGATGCAGCGTGGCCGGCAGCAGTGGGAACTCGACATCGAAGCCGACCTGCAGAGCTTCGGCGACGGTCGCAAGAGAGCATGGAGCGCCTTGAAGTCTCGCAACGCCAAGCGCGACCTGCCGGTTTCGATCGAGGTAGCCGACCCGGCCGAAGTCCCGTTAAGGGCACCCATCGAAGAAACGCCTCGTCAGCCCATGCGAGGCGTTCGATCCGGGTAGGGCAGCCTGTTCCCAGCGACCAAGACGATCAATTGGACTGAACGGGCCGCGTCGGATACGGCCCAGCAACCTGGCGGCCAAAAGAGCCGGGGTAGGGCCATTGATGGGGGTTGTGCACTTCCGTCGGAGCTACCTGGCGGACAATCCGCGTTCGCGGCAGGCGCGCAGGAGGTCGTCGAGGTACCCGTGGGCGTCGGCTGTCGCTGCGGGGTCGAGGTCCCCGATGCTCTCGAATTGCGCTGCGCGGCGGGGGCCGAGGCTGTCGGGCTCGGCGAAGTCGCTGGCGAGTGACTTGAGTGCGCGCTCGATCACCTCGCTGTGATCGGTCGCGTGGCGGGCGATACGGTCGGCGATGTCGCTGATGCCGTGTGGCCAGCGGCGCAGCACGTAGACGATGTCGTAGGCGTCCTTCGGCTCGCCGCGGTCGGCGAGGGCGAGGGCCTTGAGCACGATCAGGGCGCCGGGTCCGCAGACTGGGATGATGCGGCTGACTTGCTCGCCCGTGAGGGTGTGGCCGTCCATTTGGATCAGCTCGCGCTCTTGGAAGGCGAGTTCCAGGCCGGGGGCGATAAGGGCGCCGAAGTCGTCCTCGAGCGGCTGCACGCTGCCGCCCTGTTCGGCGCCCGGAATGGGTGGCATGAGGAAGTCGATGGTGACGTTGAGCTCACCGAGTCGCCAACGCTGGGGGGTGGGGTTGCCGCGGTCGTTGACGTCCGGTTCGAAGCCCTCTTGGCGTAGGCGTCTGGCGATCTCGCTGTATTGCTGCTCGTCGAACAGTGCGACGGCGAGGCCGACGTCGAGGTCGTTGGTGCCGGCATGTCCGGCCTCGCCTGTGGGATCTGTGTCGGCCCGGCGGTCGATGAGCAGGCTGGGGGCGAGCCCCCCGACGATGCACAGTCGGTCCATCATCGCGCCGAGGGTCACGGCCACCGTCAGGCAGGCGGCTTCGACCAGCAGGGTTTCCTCGCGCTGGTAGCCGCTGTGGTGTCGGGGCTTATCCGACGGGGGCATAGTGCAGATGGTGATGGCGTAGGTGCTCGGCGGCCTCGGGCGCGCGCTCGGGGAGGTTCAGCAGGTCGAGGTAGACCTGTGCTGAGGAGACACAGTTGAGCCCATCATGGGGCTGCTCGCCAATGAAGACGCCGAGGTCGTCCGGTCCGACGAGCTGCACATTGGCGCCCGCGGAGCTCTGGCGCAGCTCTAGGCGCTTGGCGGCGTTGCGGGGATCGCCCTCGACGTAGACGGTGGTGAGGCGAAAGCGGGCGAAGTGGTCGATCGCCCACGCGGCTGGGAGCCCGGTGAACGCGTGGCGGACGCCGAGCGCGTCCAGTCGCTGTGCGAGGTTGCGCGCGAGCTCGATTCCGTTGCCGCTGATGTGGCCGGTGAGGATGTCGTGGTGGGTGAAGCGGTAGTCCTGTGCCCACGCGTCCAGCAGGCGGCCGGGGTCACGGGGGCGCAGCTCGCGCTCGCGGCGCTCCAACAGGAGCTCTTCGTCGAGTCGTCGCACGATGCGCGAGACACTGCCGTCATCGAGGCCGGTGGCCGCCACAATCTCCTTCTGGCGCCACCGCCGGCCAGGGTCCTCAAGCAGAACCCGCGTCACCCGCGCGCTCTTGGGAGCGAACGGGGATGATGGCCGGCCTCGTGAGCGAAACTGGTTGGGGCGACCCTCGACCCGTACGTAGAGATCGTCGCTGCGGATGCGGGCGTTGCCGGACAGGTCGATCCAGCCGAGCCCTACCTCCTCCGCAGCACGGGCTCCCGCGGGAGACATGTGTGGCACCACTAGGACCGGGATCGTGTCGTCACGTCGAAGGTCGCGCATCCGCCTCGCGGCGTCGGCGACGCGGCCGGGCTGGCTCGACGCCTTGACCTGGAAGACCCAGCGATGGCCCTGCTCATCGTGGCCAACGAGATCGGCCTCGCCGTCCGTCGCGGAAGGCGCATCGAGACGCAGGCCAGGCTCGCCCAGCAACTCAGCCAGGATCCCCGGCAAGCGATGCGTCGCCTCCCGCTCGATCGCCAACGCTCCCTCCTGCACTTATCGCTCCATTGCCATCATTTTGCAGGAAAGTATTATACGCAGGAGTTTTAGCGGTTGCTGCAAGAATTCGATCACCTGCAACGCACTGCATGTCTTCTCTTTTACGCAGGAGATACTTGAGGGAGACGACCGAGCACTGCGCATGTCGGGCTCGGGCGGCGCTGCGTTTCCGGGATGCGTGTGATAGGTCAGGAGCTGCATGATGGCGGCCAAGCTTGTCAAGACGGAAACGCGGGGCATCTATCGGCGACATGCGAAGGATTGCGATCGAGCCGGTCGTTGTGGCTGCCCCTACGTGGTCGTATATCGCGGGAAGATGCGCACGTTTCTCCGTCTTGTGGAAGCTCGCGAGGGTAAGGTGGCCATGGAGCGTGAGGCGAAGCTGACGAGGGGGCATGCTCTCGGGCTGCATCGCGACGAGCCTCGCGATGGGTGCCCTGACTGCGTGCGCGAGCTTGCTGCGCGTGGGCGGGTCGCCCCGTTCTTTCACGCGTATGCGTTGGAGTGGGTCGAGCGTTATCAGGGCACTGGCCGACGGGGCTATCGGGAGGAAACGCGCGATGAAGATCGCCGCCTGCTGAAGCGCTACGCGCTGAAGTTCTTCGCTGACGATCTGCGCGTCGGTCACGTGGGACCGCGTCTGGTCTCCGAGTTCATCAGTTGGCTGGTCAAGCAGCCGAGCCAGCGGGGCGGCACGCTCTCAGACAAGGCCGTGAAGAACGCACTGCAGCCCGTCTCATCATGCCTCGCGACCGCTCGCCGCGAGGGTCTGATCGAGCACAACCCCTGTGACGATGCTGTCCTGCCTCACCGGCCTAGGATCGAGGAGGACGAGGAGGAGGACACGCGGCCGTTCCCTCGCCTGGAGCTCGAGGACGCAGATGGCGAGATCGAGATCGTCGAGAGCATGGAGCTGGTCGTCTCGCTCGTCAATCCAAAGCACCGGCTGATGTTCGAACTGCTTGCGGCGACAGGGGTCCGTCGTTCGGAGCTGATCGCATTCAAGGTCCATGATCTGAGCTTGAACGGCGAGGAACCACACGTGAAGATCCGTCGCCGCATTCGCCGGCGACGTGGGACGGGATTGGTCGTGGGTGGGTTGAAGTCTCGCTACGCCAAGCGCGACCTGCCCGTCTCGATTGAGGTGGCCGACCGGCTCAGAGCCCACATTGCTGGGCGCTCCCGCAACGATTGGGTGTTCGCCTCTGCGACCGGGGCGCCGCTTGACCCTGCCAATCTCGCTAACCGAGTGCTGGCGCCAGCGTGCGAGGAGGCCGCCGTAGAGTGGGCGGGCTTCCACACCTTCCGCCACACAGTCGCGTCGCGACTCTTCGCCGAAGGGCGCAACATCCTCCAGGTCCAGCGCTGGCTCGGACACCACTCCCCGAGCTTCACGCTGGACACCTATGTCCACCTGCTCGACAAGGATCTCGGGCGTCCCCTCGAGCCGCTTTGGGTCAAGGAAAAGCCAGGCCAAGGTCCGGAAAAACGCCGCAAGCGCGATAGTCGCCGCATCCCCGAAAATGGCTGATAAACGGGGCAAACGCCGGAGAGTCGCAAAGCGCGGCGCTCTGATCCCGGCTCATAACCCGAAGGTCGCAGGTTCGAATCCTGCCCCCGCTATGACCCCATTAGCGACCATGCCCGCAAGGTCGTCAAGGTCTGAGGTTGTGCTGAAGGCGCTCGACACGAGCGCCTTCAGTCGTATCTCGGGCTTGTTTCGGTCTAGCTCGATGCCGAATTGGAAGGCTTCGTAGACGCTGCGGCGTAGCTCCGGGTCGGCTTTGGCGAGTGGCTTTGAGAGGTCGGGCAGGGAGTCGAGTACGGCGCACGCCTCGTCTAGATCGAGGCCGATCCGCTCGCGTTGCAGGAGGTCGAGTTGTGCGAGTGCCGTCTCGGATTGCTGTCGTTCGCCCTTGAGTGATCGGATGCGCTCGCCCACGAGTACGGGATCGACACCGGACTCGATGGCGGCGACTTGCCGCTCGATGCGCTGGTCAAGGTCCGCGAGGGTCGTGGTCAGCCGCTTGCGCTGGGTCGCGTCTTGATCCATGAGCGCCGGGGTGAGCGCGGCGTGCTGCTCGCGGAACCGCCGGACGCGCTGCGGGCCGAAGATGTCGGTCGCGAAGAACTTGTCGATGATGGGTTCGAGGTTGTCCTCGCGCATGTATTGCCACTTGCCGTGACCGAGGGCTTCGGCGGCGGTGTCGCCGTAGGCGATGCGGTAGCAGCAGGCGTAGTAGGTGATGCCCTTGCGTTCCTTGCCGTGCATCCGCAGCGGGTTATGTCCGGTCGCGCAATGCACGATCCCGCGCAGCGCGTAGCTTCGGCGCTGAGTGCTGCGGCGGCGGGTGCCCTCGGTACTTACGCGGTGGGCGTGGTGGCCCTGCACCTTCTGGAATTGCTCGTCTGTGACGATCGCGGGGTGACGGCGATCTGCTTGCACCCACTCCTCTTCGGGGCGGCGCACGAGCGGTCCCTCGCCGAGCTTTGACTGCCGGAAGTCGAGCCGGTTCCAGTAGAGCCGTCCGGTGTAGACGGGGTTTTCAAGGATGCAGCGGATGGTGCTCTTTGACCACTTGCCGGCCGTGTTCCGTTTTGAGTCCACGTGCTGCGGTGGCGGCGGGCCGCCGGGCCGGTTGAGGTGGTTCGTGATCTCCTTGAAGCCCCAGCCAGCGAGATACCGCTCGAAGATTTCCACGATCACGGGTGCCTGCTCGGGGTCGGGCTCAAGGCGTGTCTTGTGGTCGCCGGATCGGGCACGGCGCGGGTCGGGGTGCGGCTCGCGGCGTAGCAGGTAGCCGTAGGGCGCTCGGCCGCCGTTGCGGTAGCCCTGCCGGGTGTTCTCGGTTTGACCACGGCGCACCTCGCGGCCTAGCTTCTCGACCTCGAACTGGTCAAGCGCCTGAAACATATGGCGCATGAGCCGGCCCTCGGGGCTGGTCTGGTCCCCAGCGGCGACCGAGTAGTAAACCTGCACCCCGGCGCGCGATAGCTCGCGCTCGAACGCGAGCGCGTGGAATAGGTCGCGGGCGAGGCGCGAGGTTGAGTAGATGACCACGCTGTCGAAGCGGCGGGTGTCCCGCTCGCGTGCCTCGCGTATGAGTTCGCTCCACGCTACGCGGTCATCCCGCCGGCCCGTTTCTTGGTCGGTGAAGTCGCAGACGATTCGCCCACCAAGCTCGACGGCCTTGCGCTCGCATTCCCTGCGCTGGGAGGGGAAAGAGATTGTCGGGTCTTGCTTGTCCTTGGTGGACAGCCGCCCGTACCATGCAAACCGCATCATTGATTGCCTCCTTGCTGGGGGTTGTCGTCGTCCTCGGCGAGCGTGACCAGCGCCCACGTCAGCGCCTCGTCGGTCGCCCACGTCCAGCGGCCGTCCGGCGTATTCCATCGGTCTCGCTGGTCCTGCGTGAATCGGGCTCGCGTGAGCAGCGCGCGAGCGGCTGACCCGGTAACGGTGGTGGTGATGTCGCTAGCGGTCAAGGTTGGCTCCCTCGGCTTCTCTGGCGGCGCGCGTGATCGGCCAGCAGGTCGAGCAACGCGCGGGTCTGCTCGCGGCGCAAGTGCTCATCGAGCGGACTGCCGGGCTTGGTGTACTCGACGGACACGACGATCGGTGCCCCTTCCAGCGGGTCGCTGCCGACCGGTTTCTGTCTTGAAGTCGGGTGGTTTCGTGGTGTGTCATCGGGTTTGATCAGAGCAGAACATGGCCGTGATCTCAAGCACCCGGAAGGCGCCACCGATCGGGTAGCTGGATGGCTGTCTCGGCGGGGCTTTCTCGGGGTTTGGGGGGCTGTTTTTCGCGTGGTGCTCATCGCTTCACGCCGCCTTTCTGCCGGTTGTTTGCGTGCCGGTGAGTCCGACATCGCTGGAGTTCATTTGGCTCTTGGGGAGCGCCAGCGGTGTCGATGCTTGTGTGGTTTGGGCTGGTTGTGGTGGTCTTGCGCGGCTGCCGTGGAGCGCGAGCCGTAGGCGAGTGCGGAGCGGTAGCCGCGGGCGGCCGGCGGCCGGGGGGCCTGGTTGTGGTCCGCCGGTTTGGGCTCTGAGGGTGCTGGGCGACGGATTGACGCTAGATCGGTATTCTTGAGAAGTTCTCATGTTTACTGTCAGTTCTATGCTTGGGTTGAAGGGGAGTGCTTGGATTGCCGCTGGCGGTGGTGCGCGACTTGCGGGAGTACCGGACGCCGGTATCGGCGGACGAGTTGGAGCAGTTCGAGGTCGATGTGCTGGCGGGGTTCGTGCTCGCGCGCGCCTCGGCGGGCGTGACGGACGCGACGATCCGCGGCGAGGTCGGGCAGCTGGAGCAGATGCGGGAGTGGTTCGGGCGGGCGTTGTGGGAGATGGAGCCCGCCGACGCGGACGGCTATTTCGGGCGGGTGTTGCGTGGCGCGCCGAGCGGGACGCGACTGGCCCGCTCGCAGGCGCTGCGTATCTACTTCGCGTTCTTGGAGCTGCGTTACAAGGTCGAGATCCACGCGATGACGGGCCGGGTGCCCGAGTGTCCGATCGACGAGCTGAACCGGCCGCGGGGCAGCAAGGACGCAAAGCTGCGAATCCCGCCGCGGGCGGATGAGATGGCAGGGTTCTTCGCTGGCTGGGCGCAGGAGCTGGGCTCGTGCCGGAAGTTCGCGCCGACTGCCCGCAACTACACCGCGGCGAAGCTGATGGCCGACGTCGGTCTGCGCGTGAATGAGACCCGCAGCCTGGACTTGGCTGACATCAAGTGGGAGCTGGGCCGCTTCGGCAAGCTCCATGTCCGCCACGGCAAGGGCGCTCGTGGCTCGGGTCCGCGCGAGCGGATGGTGCCGCTGGTCAACGATGCCGGCCGGACGCTGCGCTGGTTCATCGAGGATGTGTGGGGCCAGTTCGACGGCGACCATTCCCGCCACGGCGCTCCGCTTTTGCCTTCTGAGCGCAAGAACGCCGATGGGTCGTGCGCTCGCGTTGGCTATGACGCGCTGCGCTCGGGCCTGGTCGGTGCGGCGGCCGAGCATCTGCCCGCGTGGTCTGGCAGGTTGACCCCGCATGTGCTGCGTCACTACTGCGCTTCGCAGCTGTATTTGGACGGGGTTGATCTGATCTCGATCCAGGAGATGCTTGGGCACGCCTGGATCGCTACGACGATGCGCTATGTGCATGTGCATCGCACCCGGATCGAGGACGCGTGGATCGCTGGGCAGCAGCGTGCCGCCACGCGGCTCGAGGGGCTGGTCTGAATGAGGTGGAACCTGCGTCTCGCTGCTGCGCAACGAGAAATCTGGAAGGCGTCGGAGTGCCAGCGCCTGTTGGCCGAGCGCGGGTTGGTGATCTCGGCCGGCAAGATGTCGGGCCTGTGGTCGGGTCAGCCGGTCTCGCTGAAGCTCGACGATCTCGATGTCATCTGTGCGGTGCTTGGTTGCGAGATCGGTGAGCTTTTGATCCCCGAGCCAGAGAAGGTCGCTCGTCCTGGCCAGGACGAGTCCCAGCGCGCCGCGGGCTCCGATGCGAGGCCCACGGTGGTGCCCCGCCGCCGTGACGGCCGCTCGTTGCCGCCTGCCTGAGCGCACGTGCCGAGAGCCGCGAGGAGCTGTCGTTTGTGTCTTTCGTGGGGAGCGATGAATCGCAAGGGCCTGTGCACGGCTTGCGATAACTTCGCTCGCCCGGACCGCGACAGACAGGTCAGCCGGTGCGGGACGTGTGGCCGTCGCCGGCCGTTGAAGAAGAGTCACTGCCGGCTGTGCTGGGCGCAGGCCGAGCTTGAGCGCCCGACCGGACCTGGCACGCTGCTGGCTCCATATTTGGCGAAGGTGCGCCACCAGCAGCTCTTCCTCGCCGATATGACCTACTGTCGAAGTCCACCGCCGCGGAGCTTCCCGCGTCGCTATGGCGTCAAGGGTCGGCCCTTGACGCCCGCGCCGCCGGTCGTGGGACGCCCGGTCGAGTGGCCGCAACTGCGGCTGTTCGACGCGCCCCGGTACTACCGCTACGGCCGCGTCGATTTGCGCAGCGGCCCGGCGCCCGAGAACCCGTGGCTTAAGTGGGCGCTGCACCTCGCGCACACGATCGCCGAGTCTCGTGGCTTTGACCCGGTCGTGCGTCGCGCGCTCAACCGGACTCTGATCATGCTGTTGGTCGAGCATCGCGCTGGTGAGCTGATCCGTAGCTCCGACTTCCACCATGTCCTGCGCGAGCGTGGCACGAGCATCGAGCACACCAGCGAGATTCTGCGGATGATGGGCGTCCTGCTCGAAGATTTGCCGGCGACCTTCGAGAAGTGGCTCGGGTGCGCGCTCGAGGGCCTGACACCGAGCATCCGCTCTGAGACCGAGCGATGGCTTCGCACTCTGCACGATGGCGGCCCGCGCAGCCGGCCTCGCTCGCCAGCCACCGCCGGGAACTATCTCAGGGCCGTCAAGCCCGCGCTGCTGGAATGGTCCGCGCGCTATGACCACTTGCGCGAGGTCACCCACGAGGACGTCATTGCCCACACCGAGCAGCTCTACGGCCAGCGGCGCCAGATGACGACGGTGGCCCTCAGATCGCTCTTCGCCGGTGCGAGGAAGAACAGCGTCGTCTTCCGCGACCCCGCGAGTCGAATCAAGGTTGGGCGACTCGATCTCCCCGTCTTGCAGCCTCTCCCCCCCGAGGAGATCGCTCGCACGATCGAGGCGGCCACCACCCCGCAAGCACGACTGTTCGTGGCACTCGCGGCCGTGCACGCTGCCCGGCACGGAGAAATCCGCGCTATGCAACTCGACGATGTCGATCTTCCCAACCGCCGTCTGAGGATCGCCGGCCGCACACGGCCCCTGGACGAGCTCACCCATCGACTGCTGCTCCAGTGGCTCGACTACCGTCGCCGACGCTGGCCGAACACCGCCAACCAGCACCTGCTGATCAGCGCCCACACCGCTCTGCGTCACGGACCCGTCAGCGCCCCCTGGGGCAACCTGATCCTGCGAGGACTGCCCGGGACCATTGAGCGCCTGCGGATTGACCGGCAGCTCGAGGAGGCCCTCACACACCGCGCCGACCCACTCCACCTCGCCGTCGTCTTCGACATCCACGAGTCGACCGCGATCCGCTACGCAGCCTCCGCACGACAGATCCTCGAAGAACCTCATGAAACTCCTTTCTTGACTTCACCATGAACCCGAGTGTCAATAGGCGACAATGAACCCGCCGAACACCTGGGTTCCCGCTGAGAACGCTTCACTTTTCCTGAACTCAAGCGCCTTTCGGGCTTGCGGAAGACGAGCACGTCCTCGTGAGCGACTACGTGGGTGCGCTCCCCGAGCGCGCGTGCGCGACGGACGTTGAGCACCTGCCAGAACGACGGGCGCATCACCAGCTCGCTATCGCGGAGCGTCCCGAGCAGTCCAATGATGCGCTGCCAGTAGCGCAGCCCGAGGTCTTCGCAGAGGGTGATCGTGTCGCCTGAGAGGTTGCGCAGCGCGCCACCGGAGCGCATGTCCTTGGTGACGAGGACAAGGAATCCTCCGGGTCTGAGCACGGCGGCGCAGGCCGCGTACACGTCGGCCATCGAGGCGAGGTAGCCGTCACCGCGAGCGTGCCCGAGGTTGCTCCGGTCGGGGCTGTAGTTGTTCGTGTCCTCGCGGCGCATCGACCCCGTGCCGGTGAGAAGGTTCTCGGCGGCTACGTCAGCGACCTGGCAGCCGTAGGGCGGCGAGGTCACGATCAGTCCGACTTGTCCGTGGAGCGTCGTCGGCTCGTGCGTGGCGAGGATTTGAGGCAGGCGCCGGGCGTCACCTTCGATGACACGCGCGGGAGAGCTGGCGCCTTGGTGCTGCGCGTGCTCGATGTTGGCGCGGGCGAGCTTCGCCCACCGGGGCTCTAGCTCGACGCCGAGGGCTCGGCGGCCGGCGTGGATTGCCTCCACGAGTGTTGTGCCGATCCCGCACATCGGGTCGAGGATGAGGTCGCCGGGGTCGCTGTAAGCCTCGACCGCCCGGCGCGCGAGCGCGGGGAGCATCTTGCCCGGATGCCGGTTTGACTCGGGGAGGTAGCGGCCGTGGCGCTGCCACTGGCTCGTCGTCTGCGCGCACGGCCACACCGCGAGCGGCAGATTCGATGTCCGGTATGGCACACGTCGCCTTACCCGTCGTCGCGGCGGCGCGGATGGTGTCGCGGGGCAGCCTTGGTCTGGGGTGCGGCGGGCGTGGAGTGCTGGTGTAGTCGTGTTATGCGGGTGCATCTACGTTCACCTTTCAGCGATCTTGGTAGGGGTGTTGTCGAGCCAGTCCGTGAAGTGGTCGGGCTGCTCGGCGGAGATGAAGATGGGTGCGAATGGGCCGCGTGCGGTCAGCTCTGGAAGCGCCGTGAAAGCGATGGGTACGGTCCCGTAGCGGGCTTGTGAGGGGTCCGAGCGGTACAGCGCGATCGTCTTCTGCACACGCCTTCGCGCCGCCGCTGGTGTCTGGTCGGCAAGCACCACGAGCACCGGGGGAAACGTGCGGTAGTAGGCCCGCCACAGCGGCCCCTCCGGGGTGTCCTTGGTGGTGGCGTAGTGGCGAAGCTGGGCGTAGCGGGCGAGCTTCGCTGCGAGCTGGTCGGGCGGGATCGTCCCTCGGTCAAGCTCAATGAACCGCTGGTGAAGGATCAGCGACTCATCCGGCGCGGCTTGCAGGTAGGACAGCAGCGCGTCGGCGATCAGCAGGTGGGCGCCGTGGCGGCCACGCCCGGCGGTGTAGGGGTGCGCGATCTCATGCCGCCACGACAGCGAGCCGCAGCTATCGCCAGCGTGCTCGCGTGCAGCTTGGACAAACGCGATCCCGGTGTCGTTCACAGCGAGGGTGTGAGCCCGCAACGGGCCTGCCGCTTGCGCGGGGGTCGTGAGACGCCGCCGGGGCTCAGCGAGTGTCCCGGCCGCTTGGATCGTCTCGGCGCCGGGGGCGGTGAGAAACCACAGCGCGAGTCCGTGCGGGCCGGCGGCGTGCTCGGTGAGCCCGCGCTTGTGAAGGCGGGTGAGGATGCGTTGCGCCCACCGCAGCGAAGCGTCGGGGGTGTGCAGCGCGTGTATCTGCCGCGCCGTGAGTACCCGGTGCTGGTGCAGGCTTTCGAGCACTTCGACGGCGACGGCCGGGAGCGCTCGCAGCTCGGGGTGCGCCGGCCCGGTCATTCGCTGTCCTCGGGGTCGGGGAGCTTCGGCATTGCCGAGCGCTCCGGTGTCGTGACCTCGGCGGCCTTGCTATCGGCTTTGCTTGTGAGGTGAGCGCGGATTCGCTCGTCGAGCGTGTCCAGCGCCCGGATCGTCTCTTGCGAGTTGACGCGGCCGGATGCCTTGTCGATCGTGGGCTGGATGGTCGGGACTTGCTCGGGCCGGTAGGCGTCGGCGAACAGGTCGGTGACGGCAAGGTTCTCGAACAGGAACGGCCGGGTCAGCCCGCCGTGATGCGTGGCTTGCGCGATAAACGTCCAGCGGGGTAGCCCGGTGATCGCGTTGGCTGGCGGGTCTGAGGCCCACTCGCGGGCGATCAGCGCGGCGGCGTGAGCGTTCAAGGCGGTCGCGATCAGGTGCGAGCGGTTGGTCGTCAGCGCGTTTAGCGTGGCGCTGGTCAGCCGCTCAGGATTCTGATTTAGGAGGGTCGCGCGGACCCCGTACTTCGCTGTCTGCTCCAAGAGCGCGGCGAGGTTCCCCGACGATGCGCCGTCGTATGTCTGGACCTCATCAAGGAAGACGTAGAACTCGCGGCGCTTGGCTGGCGGTATGTGCGCTCGGCCCTTCGCGGCGTGCAGCAGGTCGAACACCAGTAGGTTCGCCATGAGCCGGTCGCGGGCGCCGCCGGCCCCGGGGCACGCGAGCACGATCCGCCCTTCGTTCATCGCCTTGGCGATGTCGTAGGTGGATTGCTGTGAGCCGAGCAAGGCGGCGAGCTGCGTGGAGGAGCGCAGCCGGTCGATCAGATTCGTTACAGGGGTGATGGCCTCTTCGGCCATCCTTGGGAACCGCTCTGAGAAGAACTGGCGGCGCGGGACCGAGAGGTACGGCAGGATCGCCTCTAGCCACTCGGGATTGCCGAGCAGCGTGGGTATCTGAAATATCGTCGGTGCAAGCTCGGCGGGCAGGACGGTCGATAGCTCGATCAGCGCTGCCGTCGCCTGTGTCGTGAGGGTGAGCGCCCGGTTGTTTCGCTCGCCCCATTGGAGGGCTGAGGCGAACGAATCCACGATTGCCTCCACGCGCCGCTCCCGCGCGTCATCGGAGAGGCCGCGTGCGGCGATCAGGTTCCAGCCGGGCTGCCCCTCCCTTGAGCGGGTGCCAACTAGGTCAAGCTCGACAATCCGCTCGGCTAGCTCGGGCTCAGTGAGGCAGCTCTTGATCCTGCGGATTGCGTCCTCGTGCGGGTCGAGGAACATGCCGCCGTGGCCGGCGCGAACCAAGCTCAAGAATTGGGTGATCGCAAGCTCGGTCTTCCCCCACCGGCTCCTGCCGGCGGTGTAGGTAAAGAACGTGTCCGCGAGCCGCAGGCCGACGATCCGCTGGCCTTGCTCGCCGCTCACGCGGCCGAGGGGCAGCACGTCGCGCTGCCCGGTGTACTCGGGCAGGTTGCGCGGCGACGGGTACACCGCGGCGCCGAGGCGCAGCACATCCGGTGCCGCACAGTTGATCGTCGGGGGCTTCAAGAATCCGGCGACCTCGCGGGCACCGACGACGCCCTGGCGGGCGGGCCGGAATAGGCCGGTGTCCATCTGCCGGTCAAACCGTGCTCGGCGGCCGGGGAGGTCCGAGCCGAGGAACGCGAGGCCGAGCAGGCGGACACCGACGACCCGGAATGAGTTGGCGGCGGCCCACCCGTCGAAGCAGCCGAGTAGCCCTTGCAGGCGTTCGGCGGCGATGCCCTTCACGGGCGCTTGGCAGCGCACGAGCACCTGCATGTGAAACAGCGGCTCGTTCTGCAACACCTTCGCGGCGATCTGCTCGCGCTGCGCTCGCTGCTCCACAACATCGGCCGCCGGCTGACGCCCGGCTTGCCGTCCGGCGCCCGCCAGCAGGTCGAGCATCCCGCCGCCCGTGTAGGCGGCGGTCGTGTTCGTGCGGCGGGCTTGACATAGCAGCGTTCGTCGCAGCCGGCGTCGTGCCCCGGCGGTGCATGGCAGAAGATCGACCGCGACCTGCCCGCGCTCACGTGCGGGGTGCAGAGCGGCGAGCGCACGGGCGAAGCTCTGAAGTGGATCGGGGTCAAGGCCAAGGTGCGCGAGTGGCTCGCTGCTCGGCCGCGCCAGTCGCAGCTCGGCTCGCAGCACACACCCGTCATCGCTCGCGGGTGGCTCCGGGTCGGCGAGCCTCACCTGTACCCGGTCGTAGTTGCTGAGCGCCGAGCGGATCGCTGGCAGCGCGCGCTCGGGCACCACGAGTGAGTAGCGCATCGCTCCCTCGCTGCTATCGAGCAGCACCCGCACGGCGCTCGCGCGGGGATCGAGCCAGCCGCCGACGACACGGCGGACACGGGATAGCTGGGCGGCGCAGCGAAGAACACCGTCAAGCGTTGGCGCGAATGAGTCGGGGGCGAGCACGACGAGCCGCACACGCCGGGAAAGCGCACGACGAGTCACGACGACACGACACGTGAGCGCCGCTAGCAGCACCACGGTTGACGGGATCGCCGCATACACGATGAGCACCTGGGCGTGCCCGGCCACCCAGCCCGGCAGGCTCCGGTTACGCAACAGCGCCAGCAGCATGAGCCCACCCACAACAGCCACCAGCGGCCGAGCGTCCTGTGAGGGGCGGCGAGTCACAGCAAGTTACCGGCACAGATAGAGATGTCGAAAAACCGCAAGCCGTGCAATTCCGCACCACAAAGCCGGAAACCCGGTGTCGGGTTCGGCCGGTGGGTGAACCGCAGCACGAACCACAGCGCGAACCACTGTGCGAACAGTCCAGACGGGCACCGGGCGGGGCTCACGCGCCCTTTCCCTTCACTCTTGGCGCGGGCGGCTGGGCGTATCCGTAGATCGGTGCTGTCTCGCCTTCGCTTGTCGCGTGGGCCGGAAGGAATGGGCCGACGAGGGCGACGTGGTTTGCGTAGTTGCCCTCGATCGTGGTGATACGCCCGTCGGGGTAGACGCGCTGCACGATCCCGACGTGCGCGCTTTCACTCGGCCCTGAGCCGTAGAAGGCGGCATCACCGGGCGCGGGTGTCGCGGTCGCGGGTAGGATTCGCCCGCCGCTTTCTTTGGCCCACGTGTAGAGCGACCCGGAGTATCCGTAGGTGGCGGTGGAGCCGGGGAGCGGCACCCCGGCGTGCTGCCAAACCCATGAGGCGAACAGTGAGCACCACTCCTCGCACGGCCCGTAGATCGTGCAGTTGGAGCCCGGTGGCTGCTCGCCCTGGCCGAGCTGGCTTTCAGCGACCCGGACGATCTGCGAGCTGGACGCCGCTTCGGGTGTGAACGTGCTCGCGCTGCACCCGCTGGTCGAGACTGGCTGCGAAAGCGGAGGACTGGAAGCTGTCGGGGAGCCGGTGCCGGTGAACCCGTATTGCACGGCGCGGGCCATCACCTCGTCGGCGTAGCTGACGGTGCTGTCCGAGCACGCGCCGTAGTAGTGGCACGCGGCTTGGCGATATTCGTTGTAGGTGCCGCCCGTTGGTGGGGCGCCCATGTCTTCGCGCAGGATGCGCGCGGCGGTGTAGATCGCGTCCGCTGGATCGTTGATGTTCGGTGCGTGGCCGGGGTGCGCGGAGACGCCGTAGCGTTCCCACAACGTCGGCCCGGCGCCGGGGCTGCACGCGCTGCCCCGAACGTAGGCGATCTGCATCGGCCCAGCGCAACCTGAGCTGTTGGTGCCGGCGCACTCGCCGTTGTCGCACTCCTGCGCACCGATCGACGCGAGAAAGCTCCAGTCGATGTCGAACTTGCTGCCGGCCTGCTCATACAGCCTGAGACGTTCGGGCGGGATGCTTTGGAGTGCGTAGGCGGAAGGTGTCGGCCCGGTCAACGCGAGCGCCGGTTCGCTACCGGATTGACAGCCGGTGAAGCTCGCGCCGAGGACAGCGACCGCGATACCGAAGATCGCGAGCACGGCAAGGCCGGTGCTGCCCGTCCCAGCGAGAAGCCACCAAAGCAGCCGGCGCTTATCCATCACGCGCCATCCAGTCCGGTGACGAGCAGACGGCCGCCTTGGTGGGTGAGGGTCAGCCCGACCGTGTAGTCGATCAGCCCGCCGTCATTCACCATCGCGCTCACCTCGACCTCGCCCGCCGCGGCGGCCGTGGCGCGCAGCGATATGACTCGCGGGCGGCGTGCCCTGGCTGCCGGCGGCACGCGCGGCGGCTGGCTCGCAAGCGACGCGATCAGTGACCGGCTCGCGTCCTCGATCCGGCTCGCTGTGGTGTGCCCATAGGCGTAGCCGAGGTAGCCGGCAAGGAACCGCTCGGCCGTCTCCCGCGCTTGGAGCGCGGGCACGCCCGGATCACTGACCGCCGGGGCGCCCGTTGCTACCAGGTCGATGCGCCGGGTAGCTGGGCGGGCTTGGCTTGCTGGCTGAGTGATCGTGAACAGCAGCGCGACGGCGCCGAGCAGCACGGCCACGACGACCATTGCCGCTCGGCGCTCGTGCTCGGCTATCGGCCGGTCACGCTGGGAGCGCATCCATTCGGCGGTGCTCATCGCGCCCGCTCCGTCGCGGCGAGTCGCTTGCGGGCGGCGGCCACGTTCGCCGGGTTGGTGTCGATGCCGAGGTACTGCCGGCCACGACGAACAGCGACTAGCCCGGTGTCCCCGGCCGCGCAGAACGGGTCGATGACAAGGCAATGCCCTCGCCCGTTTCTGTGAGGGCAGTTTGAGCGCCAGCGCTCACCGCAGCGAGCCGGCGCCTTGAGCGGTGCGCCACATACACCGCACGCGCACGGGACCGTGCTCGCGAGGATGCACCACTCGATCACCTCTCGGGGCGGTATCCCCGCCGCGCCCGGTGACGGGACGCACCAGCCACGGCGCGGCACCGGGCAGCGCTGGCAACGGTGCCCCGGCCGCTGCGCGACGGGGTAGCGTGGACAGAGCAGGCTCTGCGCCGCGTAGCTCGCGGGCGCCGGTTGTGGCGGGTGAAAGCTGAACTCGGGCTGCTTGCTCAGCAGCACGAGCTCTCGCGGGATCGTCACCGTGTCTGGTCGCAGCCAGCGGGTGTCTTTGAGGGCTAGTGCGAACTCGTGAGAGTTGCCTCCCCTCGTGAGCGCGAGCCACAGCGTCCCGTCGCTGCGCAGTACCCGGTGAACCTCATCAAGCACCGCCAGTAGATAGGGGATCGGCGTGTCACGCCTTGGTGCTGTCACGCAAGTCTGCGCCAGCCCGTCGGGCAGTTCCCGCAGAAGCAGGATCGGGTCTGTGTGTTCAATACGAAAGCTCATGCGGGCTCCTCCTCCGGTGTCTCGGATGTCGAATCAGGCGTGGGCGGCGGCGAGGATGAGCGCGGCGGCTCACCTGCCGTGGGCGGCGTTGACGGCCGTTTGGGTCGCCGTGCCATCTGCGCGAGGCGGGTGCTGTAGTAGAGGGTCTGGAGACGGCCAGCTCCGTCACCGGCCGCGCCGGGTCCAGCGGTCGCCGTGAGCAAGTCCTTGGTCAGCCGATCGCGCTGGATGAACACGGTCCACAAGAACGCGGCCTGCAATCCGAAAGCGAGCAGCCATCCGAGGTTCGAGCTGGCGTCAGCGAGGGCTTGGCAGACGGCGAGCGTCACCGCGAGGATCAGGCTGTAGATCACCTTCCGCGCGAGGTAGCCCGCGAGCTTCGCCAGCCATGCCCTAAAGAAGTCGTGCCCGCGTCCGGGGAATATCCCGATCAGCAACGCGACCGGCGCGAACGACAGCAACAGCAGCAGCAGGATTTGCGCGAGGATCACCCCGACCGCGAGCGCCCCGAGCAGCAGGAACGCGCCAAGCTCGCCGACCAGGATCACGATCGACAGCAGCAGCCGTTGGTACTGGCCGCCCTTGCCCATCGCTTCGGCGGCTGGCTCGTCTGCCTTCCCGAGCGGGTAGGTGCCGCTGGTCTTGCCGGGGTCAGACGATGGGAGGTCGCCGGTGTCGCCCTTTTCCAAGCCTTCGTGCTCGCTGTTGCGCGCCTTTGACTGGAACGGGTAGGCGAGAAAGTGCGAGGCGTACTTGTTGCGGTTGTTGATGCACGTCTTGCCCTGCGCGTGGACTTCGCTCCCGGCTTCGAGCTGGGAGGCGAGCTGCGTGTCCTGCCCGGCGTTCGGACTGAGAGGGCGCACAGCGACCGAGTGGCCGCTGGTGGTGGTGCAGTGCTCGATCCCGCCGAACTCAAGGACAGTCCACGGGTCCAGCACAAGCAGCGAAAAGAGCTGGTTACTCGCGGCAGTCTTGGCCTGCTGTTCGCTGCCGATGCTCCCTTGATTGGTGAGCGACAGCAGCGCCGTCGATAGCTGGTTTGAGAGCTTGCTCGCCGGGGCGATCGTCCGCTGCGGCTGCGTGACGATCCCGATCGCCAGCACGCAATACAAAAGGGACACGGCGAGCGCGCCGGCTGTCTCGGTGTAGCGGCGCTGCACCAGCGCCTTCCACATCGCCCAGCACCCGGCTAGCACGATCGCGACGACGAGCCACGGCGCACCGAACGTGTTGGTGTAGAGGTTGTGGATCGCGCTCGCTACAGGTGTGAGCGCACCCGAGCCGGGGCTGCCGTTCCCGTTAACCAAATCGAGGTTGAACGCGAAGGCGAAAAGGGTGATTACAGCGTTCGCCAAGAAAGCCGTGATGAGCCACAGAACCTGCGCGATAAAGAACGCGATCAGCGGCGGCACACCGGACACGTCAACGCCGCTGAATACACCGACGCTGATACCGGGGAAGTATTGGTCGAGCTGGTAGTTAGTCAGCGGGTAGCGTTCGGCCAGTCCTCCGGCGGGTAGCTGCGGCGCCGGGCCGATGTTGCCGTAGACATCGTTCGCTACGGCCGCCGGGCTGGCGAGCAGCACGACGCCGATCGTCAGAGCGAACAAGAGCACGAGTCGCCGTCGCCGCGTTGAGGTGAGAGAACGTAGGGCGTGGAGAATCGCGGGCTTCATGCCTCGCTCCTTCCGGTTTGGTCGGGGGTCGTTTGCAGCGCTTGCAGCAGGTGCGGGTACACGAGGTCGATCTGCACCTTGCCGACGCGGCCGTGCAGGTCGCGCATGAGGCAGCGCCCGGCGCGGAACTCGCGGACCCGGCCGACTAGCTCGCGGGTCGGCTCAAGGCCGATGAACCGAAGGGCTGCCTTGGCGGCGTCGTCGGAGTCCTGGCCGAAGACGAACACGACCCCGATCAGGTCTGAGAGGTCGCCGAGGTCACCGATGCGGTGAGTGCCGAGCAGCAGCGTTGCGTTGAACGCGCGGCCGAGCCTTACCAAGCGGTTGATGATCTGCCGTCCTTGCGGTGAGGCGAGCAGGAACCAAATCTCGTCAAGGCCGACGATCTTGTGCCGCGAGCGGTCCCTTGAAATCAACTGGAGCGCATACGCCGCGACGAGGCTCAAGGTGGCGACTGACACGCGCTCCGCGCGTGTGTAGGTGTCACGAGCAGCGGACGGTTCCGGTAGGGAAAGGCCGGGCATACGGATCGTCGTGACGGGCCGCTCGGCCTGTAGGCCTGTGCTCTGCCCGTTGCCGAATCCGAGGCGAGCGAGGCCGAAGTCACGGATCACCTCAAGCGCTTCGCCGGCCTCCCTAGCGGTGCCGCGCTCACTGGCGAGCAGCAGCTCGACTACACGGGAGAGGCTTCGTGATCCCTCGCTTACGGTGTCCTTGACCGCGAGGGAAACGGCGTTCTCCCACGCGCTCGTGTTGCCCGGCAAAAGCTCAAGCAGGTAGGAGCAGGCAAGCTCCTCGCGCAAGTCCTCGAGCCCGATAGCGAGCGGGTCGAGCTTGCCCTGCTGCGCAGAGTCACCGGACAGCTCAAGCACCTGCACCCGCCCGTCAAGCTCGGGGAGTAGGTGCAGGCCGTGGTCGGGCTTTGGGTCGAAGTCGACCACGAGCGAGCCGCGCCGCTCGGCGGCGTACTCGATCGTCTCCGCAGCAACGGTCTTGCCGCTACCGAGGGTGCCGATCAAGAGGACTGCTGAGGCGCGGTCTTCGCGCGGTGCCTGTGTCGGATCGAACCTGACCGGCAAGGGTGCGCCCGTGGGCGTATAGCCGAGGTATGGGCCGCGTTGGGAGCCGACCATCCGGCTCCCGGTCGGGATCAGCGCGCCGAACTGCTCGACTGTGAGCTGTTGGGTGTAGTCGCGCACCCTTAGACCCACCCGTCTGCTCGCGGCAAGTGGTCAAGCCAAAGCTGGTGCTGCAACCCGGCGGGCCTGTGCAGGGTGATGTCGCCGTACTGCTCTTTCAGGACAGCGACCCTGCGCTCTAGCTCCTCCTCGCTCCCGGCGCCGACAGCGAGTGAGATCTGCGCGTAGAGCATCGGCGGGTGCCCGCCCGCTTGTAGCTGTGCCTCGTACTCGCGAGCGAGAACCCGGTCAGCGCCCGCCATGAGACTCGGGCCGTGCGCGGCGCCTTCTACCTGCTCGTTGTAGGCGTGCTCGACATCGGCGATCCGCTTGCGTACCTGCGCGAGCGCTTGCCTGTTACCGAGCCACCGTGCGTGAAGGGAGGCGTCTACCGGGAACCCGACAGCCTCCAATGGGGCGAACAGAGCCTCGGCGGTCGCGCCGGGAAACTCCGGGGCGTCCGCGAGCGCGCCGAGCGCGAGCATCGCTTGATAGCAGCGGCCCTGCTCACCATCGACCACGAGCGTCTGTTGCTGCTCGGTGATCGCGGCGTTCGCGCAGCGGGCGAGGTCGTGGCCGAGTGGCTTGAACGCGACCCCGCCAGCGGGCGCGGAGATGATGAGCGCGTCGGGTTGCCAGTGACGGTCAAGCTCGGGCTCAGCGACACCACGCGAAGCGGCGCGGCGCAGCAGCCACTGAAGCTCTGCGGTCCTCGCTCGGCGGGCGCCGATGACACCACCTACGCGCTCATAGATGCGCTGCTCGCGGGTAGCAAGTTCCGTCAGCTCTGTGGCCGGGATCGGGGAGGCGGACCCGATCCCGGCCAGCTCCTCGACACGGCGCCGCACACGATCGACGCCGCGCACGAGGCCTGAGCCGACGCCCGTGGGTGTGCTGCCGGCGAGCGAGACGGCTAGGTAAATCTCCGGGGTGTGCGACCCAAGCTGATGCAGGCGCTGCTCGTGTCCGGCAAGGAACGCCTGCCACGCCCGAGGGTCTTGGTGGCGGTCATCGAGCAGGCGTTCTGTGTGGGAGACGTACCGCTCGGCGGGGTAGGCACGGTTCACACGCCACAGCGAGAAGTCAGCCGCGATCGTGTGCGCGAGCCTTTGCAGGCGGCGCTGTAGCGACCACTTCTCACCCGTGGGTAGGTACGGGTAGGAGGTCGTCGTCAGCCGGTACAAGCCGGCGGCCTCGCCACCCCGGCCCAAGAGCACGTTGCCGTGCGCGTAACGCAAGGGGAAGCTCACGGCCGCACCTCCACGACCTGCCCGTCCGTCAGCTCAACCACTTCGCAAAGCCGCTCGCCGCTGCGCAGCCGGTGGCCCTCGGCGTGGCGAACGATCAGCCGGCCACGACCGGGGATCGCCACGACCGGACGGGCGAACACGAGCCGCGCCGGACCCTGCACCTTGCCGTGGTGAAGCAACGGCGAGTGCTCATCCGGGGCGACCCAAACCTGCGGCGCCCACACCTGCGGTTGCCCGTCGGGTGCTATCGCACTGTCCAGCGAGCGGCGGGCAGCGCGTGCTCGCAGCGAAAGCCAAGAGGTGAGATAGCGGTGTGCGGGCCGTCCGTCCGGTGATGCCTGCCCGGCGAGCGTGGCGACCATGCCCGGTGCGATCAGCAGTCGAAGCGGCCAGTCAAGCCACCCCAACAGCACGCCCGCGAGCAGAGTCGCTACGAAGCCGGCGAGGGCGCCGAGCACCGCGCCCGGCCAGCCGTGTGAGCTTGCGCCCAGCAGCCCGGCGATAGCTCCGAGCACCAGCGCGAACAGGATCGAGCGCTGGCTGAGGACAAGGATCGCCACCAGGGACGCGAACGCCCAGCCAAGCCACTCAAGCGGCACGCCGCCCGGCACCGGAAGGCGCCGACCGTCGATCTGGTAGATACGCCGGTCGGGCCTGAATATCCGCTGGTAAGAGCGGATCGTGTGCGTGTCGTCGCTCATCGCAAACAGTCCCCTCGGTCAACCGAAAATCTGTTTGCCGATGCCTTCGGCGGCGGTCGCTATCTCAGACGGTGCGAACACCATCCACGCGACCACGATCGCGGCGAACAAAAACACCGCCAGCTCGGTGTAACGCCTATTCAGGAGAAACATCAAGCTGATGACGCCAACGATCCCGCCGTACAGCTCTCCCGCGTAATGCTTGAGAAGGCCGCCAACGTTCGCGCCGACATCATTCCCGGCCGCGAGTGAAGTCGCCGGGAACAACACCACCGCGTAGATCGCTACTACACAGACCTGCAAGATGCGTCGTATGTGTGACACGCCGATCACTTCCCTTGCGCTTGTGAGGTTTCGGTGTTGGCGGGCTGCGTCACAGTCACCGTCACACCGCGAGTTGTCGTGGGCACCCGCGAGGTCGTGTCGAAGTAGGACGCGATGCCGCGAACCAGCAGCAACAACACGCAACTCCACAACAGAACACGTCCCGCGAAGCGAGTCAGCCGAGTGACACTTTCGACCGATGCACGGTCATTGACTGACTGGCTTTCATCCTTTGTCGTCCTACGGAAAACAGTCATAGGACGACCGTAACCACAGCATTGCCAAAACACCACAATTACTTCTAGCTTGTAAACGCGCGCTTGCTACTAGGTTGAAAGCGTGCGCTTTCAACCTTTCAGAGGTGTGTCACGACATGCGAAAGCCACCATGCGATTCGCACGGTGGCTAGAAGGCGCCTGGGCAGCGCGGCAGCTTACGCCGTGGGTCTCACGAGGTCGGCCAGCTCGTCAACCTGGCCGCGAAGACTCTCAAGCGCTTGCTCAAGGAGACGGCACGCAGAAAAATCGGCGAGAGAATACAACGTCGCGTTGCCGTCACGACGACGTATCACAATACCCGCTCGGTGCAAAATACACAGGTGACGCGAAACGTTCTGCGGTGTGCTCACCATATCCGCAGCGATCTCTTGCAGAGTACGCTCGCCCTGCTCAAGCGTCGTTAGCAACTGAACGCGCGTCGGGTCGGCTAGCAAGGCGAGGCGTTTAGCCACCAAATCCACCAACGGATCAGACCACGGCTGACTCGTACTCACCTAGCCCACCTACGCCTATCACGGGACAGTTCACTGTGGTAAACGAGAAGAATGACCATACCGGTTAAGCACCGCAACGCCCAAAACCGGGTCAAGACTTTTCGGCTAGGAATATGCGGTGCGCGGCTTCCCTGCGGTCAGCCGTGCGAGGAGACGACGCGCCGCGCTTACCGTGACCGTGATTTTGCCATGGCGAGCACGAGCTGACGTATGGAAAATCACCGAGATGGCCCCGTGCTTGACGTGTAGGGTTGCGCAGCGCGATCCGAGCACGCGCTTATCCCGCATCGACCTCCAGCAAACACGGACACGACCGCTGACACCCTTCGGCACGGGACCGGCGACAGACAGGTGCCCGTTTGGCTCGATGGTCGCATGGAATTGCTTTGCAGGTTTGCCGGGAGGTTTCACGATCGGTGGCGGCACCGTGAGGGTCGTGCTCGCGGGAATAGAGGTCTTACCCGCGATGTCGGTGAGCGATAGCTGCACCGTATAGGCCCCCGGGACTGGAGTCGCAATATGAGCGGTGCCGGACGAGGACACAGCGCTTGCCGTGCAGGTCGTAGAGCAGAGCGCTACCGTGGCCGAAGCGATCGGAATAGGCGGTGAGACCGGATTAGTCCACGATAGGATGACTTCGCTCCCCGACAGAGTCGCCGCGAGGTTCGTGGGCGGCTCTGGACCGTCATTGTCGATTAGTACCTGCGGTGAAGTCTCGGTGGACTTGTTGCCAGCAGCGTCCTGTACAGTCAAGATCAGGCTTTGAGGACCATCGGGCGCCTGCGTCGTGCTGAAATTAATCGTGGCCGACGAGAGGTCCGGGCACGGCACAGGATCATAATAGTCACACGACTCGGATTCGCTACCCAGCAACACACCAGCAGACGAGCGAACCGACACGCCCACTATACCCGAATAGTCGCTAGCCGAAAGCGTGAGTGGCACCTCGCCAGAAAGCACACCGCCGCCCCACGGAGCACCAGCAACAGAAGAAATGGTCGGCGAAGCAGACTCCGACAGTGTGACGTTCGCGGAATACAGGTCCGCTTGCGCGAAATGGTTCATGCCTCCGCTAGTCGCGCAGTATTCATCTCCGCCTACGAGGTTGCATCGGACGCCGAAGAACAGCGAACTCGTATTGAGGTTTGCGAAGGTGATTAGACCTTGATTGTTCAGCGAGTTGCATTCATGGGTGCCTTCGGGTGGCGACTCGCAGGACTCTAGCGTCGTACCTTCCCCGGTCCAAAGCCCTGGGACTAGGCTCTGCTGGTTATACGCGTGCAAAGACCTCCAGTAGCTAATACCAGTGATGGTCAGGCCGGCTGGAGCCGCGAAACGCCACCCAGCTTCGGCACCATCCGGAATGTCCGCTGTGATGTTAGGACCGTCCTCGGCGAACAGCGCGCCTTCATTGGTAGGCCCTTGGGGTTCGTTCGGTCCGCTCGCTAGACCGCCGCACATATTGCCTATGGTGAGACCTGAGGCGTAGGTATCGACTTGCTGCCAATTCCCAGCGTCTGTGGTGGGGCTGCATGTAAGCTCGGTGAATGTGCCTGCGCTCGCAACTTGGGGAGCCCCTAGCAGTACCGTCAAAGGGAGCGCGACGAGCAGCAACGCTAGCGCGCGCAACTTCAACATCTAGTGTGACTTACTCGTGTGTCGAACAAGATGCACACGGCGAGAGGTTGTTGTGCGGACACGGAGGGCGATCTTAGAAACTGGGCCAACAGCGGAACCCTCCGCGACCCAGACGCTTACCTGGCTTGGCCGTGGGCAGCGGAGACGCAGCGACCTCGTGGTACTCGCGGCTCCACGAGACTTGCGGGCTGTGTATAGCGCGATGGCATGGACGCTCGCGCCCTTCGGGAGGGAGCGCAGACGCACCGTCAGAACCCCGTGCATCCAAGCAACACGCAGGATGCTGGCGACGGGCACGCCTGTGCTTTTCGTGGAAGGAGACGGCGTTGTGGGTGGCACGACATTTGGCGACGGTTCCGGTGGTATCGCGGCGTTACCGGCCGCCACAACCGATCCCAAGCCCGCGGCCTCAAATGCACCGGCTATATCCAAATGCCCGTCGACCGCTGTTGTCACGAGTAGATTCTCGGCCTCCGCAACGGTCAGTTTTGGCGCGTAGCTCATAAGAGCCGTAAGAGCGGCAGATGTGATGGCCGACGCCTCGGAGGTTCCCTGCACATATTCGCTTGAATCGTATTCGTCTGTGAAAGGGCTAGCGAATTCTAGTTCGCACCCAGGAGCAAAGAGCCCGACACCTTCGCTGGCGCTAAACGAGCAGATACCCCCGGAGATCGTGCCGGCGCCTACTGAGAGGACTCCCGGTTCGGCTCCCGGATATTGCACCTTTCCTGGCGCATTGCCGGCGGCTGCGACGATTGCTACGCCGAGGGTTGTCTCACGAGTGAGGGCTTCGGAAAATGCCTGCGACTGGTCAGGAGTAGGCGGAATTGTTGAAGTTAGAGAGAGGTTGACGGTCTTGATATCAAGAGATGTATGCGCAAGGCACTTTTGGAGCCCTTCGACATAGTTTTCGTATTGGTAGGTTGGTGCTTGTCCTGGTGCAGGTGTGGATGCTGCTCTGATGGAGACGATCTTGATTTGTGGCCAGATGCCGCGTAGACCGTGGCCTTGTCCTCCCGCGAGGATCGCCATTAGTGTGCCGTGCCCTTCGGGATCGGTGTCGTTGGGAGTACCACCGTCCAGCGAGGTCGCGTAGGCGAGCGTGGGAGTCGTATCGGGAGTTTGGTTGACCCCGGTGTCTATGAGGCACATAGCGCCAGGACTCGCGGGTGGCGGCGCGTATGCCAGGAAGGAGGCATTGGCGGCCTTCGCTTGGGCGGTGACGACCGGTGGGGCGCTCGCTGAAGCACCCACGGGCGCACACAGTGCGAGCATGCACAGGCCCGAGGCGAGAAGTAGCACGATCCGTTTTGGCATCAATGCACCTTCACCCACCGACTGCCAGTATCTCCCTGCGACCACAGGGATGTTTCGGGAGTTATCGCACGGAACGCAAAACGGCCTCCTACCGACAACGGCGATGAGTAGGAGAGCTTGTACTCGCCGTGACTGTTGGTGCGAACCTCACGACCAACAGTCTGCCAATGGCGCCCATCACCAGATGCTTCGATGAGGACGAGAGGCAGAGGATGACCCAAGGGGCTCACCGACACGGTGCCGGTGAACGTCAGGCGTCCACGATGTTGGTCGTGTATGCGCAGGCTCATTGTGGGATTCACGCTCTCCTTGATCGTCGTGGCGGCCTGGACGCTCGCCGTGTCCGCTTGGCTATAGCTCACGCGTAGCGTCCGCGACGGGCCCTTCGGTGCGATCAGACTCCAATGCCCACCCGCATCAGTGGTGGTCGAGGCGAGCACTCTTTCTGCGCCGCCCGTACCGCTGCCTTCGTGCGCCAACAGCTCTATGGGGACGTCTGGGGCTACGGCGCCTTGGGGTGTCGTGAGCGTCCCGCTTAGCGTCAGCGACGAGTCGGCATACGTGCGGCGTACACCATGCTCCAACGCCGCAGTCTTTCCGTCAAAACTGACGAGATAGGCCGGTTCTGGACCTTTGTCTTGCTGTCGCGGAACACGGCCCGCGCTGGCGGTCGAGATCAGGTTTTCCGAACGGAAGATCATTTGCGAAGCACTGGAGATGTTGCCTGCCGCGTCGGTCGCTGTGACGGCCAGCGAATGAATCCCGTCGGGCAATGTGGAGGTATGGATCGGCAGGGTCATCGGAACCGACTGGGGACACGGCGTGCCGGTATAGAACTCAAGCGAGGAGTCGTCGTAGGTCCCGGCCGACGCGCATGCTCCACCGTTGAGGTTTGGGGTGGCTTGATAGATCGTTTTCCCGTCGATCGCGACAGTGACCTGATAGACGCCCGGTCCTCCAGCATCAGATGCGATGAAGCTCACGCCCTGCGTTCCATGCACGACCCCGGCAGCTGCCAGAGACCCTGAGATCGCTGACACCGATGGCATGGTTTTAGGCGAGAGAAGGATGTGGGCGGAAGTCACATAGAGAGTCTGTGAGCTACACAGGACCCGTGCGGGTTCACCGCCGCACAGAACGCTGGCGTATAGCGGACCGCCTCTTGCTGGAATCGTGACGGTCACTGGTTCCCTGTCCACACCGACCCAGAACACGTTTTCCAGGTTGCCGAGTGCGAGCTCCGCCCGCTTGGACGGCTCTTCACCAGCTCCCGGCAGTGAGGGAACCCTTTCAAAAGGCGGTTCGACCTGCCCGACTGGGGCGACGGTTATATCCCCACCAACAAGGCTCTCGCCTTCCGGCGCAACGAACACCAGGCCCACACGAGCGTCGGAGCGAGTACCGCCCCGCAGACGCACCTCCATACCAGCAGGGTAAGCCCACGGTTCGCCAGCTTCATTCGCCCATCGCTCAGAGCACGAAGATTCAGCGATATCTTCGGATACATTCCCCTGGAAGAACGTTTTCCATCCTTCGCTGGCGCTAGACCCGTCGCAACTGATAAGGGCAAGCGCCCCACGCGCCTCTCCCACCGTGAAGCTCATCGCGGCAAACACGCATATGGCCAGGCAACCCCACAGCCGGACGTGGGCAGTGGTCGGTCTCTTAGGATGGGTGCTCAGCACGAGAGGCTTCCTGGCACACACGACGAGCCGCTGGTATGCGTCGTTTTGCTCACCGCGCTCGACGCATAGGTCGGTTCAGTGCTCGTGGCCTGCGCGTCGCTCCTAGCGGAGGCTGTTGTAGCGATGCTCGCGTCCGATTTGGATTCGGGTTTGCTGCTTGAGGTAGCCGAGGAGGCGATCAGATCCCCCGGGGTCGCAGGCCGCGTAGGTTTGCCGACTGCACGAGCGGCGCTCGCGCGCTTCGCGGACACAGGAGCATCCGGTATCGAACTCCGAGTGGCCTGCCCTTCGATCGCTGGCGTAGAAGATACGAGCGCCGCCGCTGTTCCAGTCGCGGATGAGCGAACTTGGCTTCTCTGCGCCCCGATCGTCGCGTGATGACGGTGGACGCCAGCGTGAGGGGCAAGAACAGCGGCCGGGAGCCCGACCAGCGCCGCAGTACCCGCGCTAGCCGCACACAACACACCCACGCACACAGCAGCGCCCTTACCCGCAAGCACACTAGCCGTACCCGCAGTCCCCGCGGCGCCACCAGCACCAGCGCGTCCAACGCCCGCTCCGATACGCAACCGCAAATCCGCGAGCAGACCGTTGATCGTTCGGCGTGCCGCCGCGATAGCCGACGTACCGGCCGCGGCGAGCTTGCCGGCGAGACCGAACGGGAACAATGCGAACCTTGGCCTCAAGAGCTTGCTCTGAGCACGACGCCACTCACGCTCGCACCCCTCGCACCCGGCGATATGCAGCGCGACCTGCTCATAACGATCCGAACCAAGCATCGGCCGTCCGCTGAACCGGACGGCATGCTCAGGATCTAGACGAACCAGACGGGTCACAGCGAACGCTCCCATCATCGAACGGCGCCGCTCACAGATCACGCCGCTCTCCCGCGCACGCACGAACTCACGCAAAGACCCACGCGCCCTCCGCGAAACCGACTTCAGCTTCTCCCGATCCCAACCAAGCACCCGCGCTATCTCCCTCGATGGCGCCTGCGGACTATCCATGATCGCCTCAAGCCACAAACGAGCATCGCCCGAGACCTGGCCCATGATCTCCCGCACCCTCGCCTCAGCACGCAGTCCCTCAACCCCAGCCAGACCGTCAGCGACCGTGTCGTTGTCGGCCAGCTCCTCCACCGCAACAGAGCTAGTGGGATGGCGACGGCGATCCCGCACACCGTTCAACGCACGCAGATACGCAAGCCGCCGCCAACGAGCCGGAAGCCCCTCAGGCACGGCAGCAACCGCTTCCGGATCCCGCTCGTAGAGGGCGGTCCATGCCTCATCGACTGCCGCCTCAACGGCGAGCGATCCGGCGGTCGGAAAGCTGCGGGTGATCGCGCCCAGCACCTGCCCACGGCACTCGACCCATGCCCTCGCGAGTTCGGCGTCCTTGACCTCTCTCATCCCATCTGCACCTATCGCATCAATAGCAAAGATTGGACTCATATCTTGATAGCACCACCTGGGTCAAAAGCGGGTCAACAGATTTTGGGATGTCCTCAACTATCAAGCTGTAGCGATACGCGATACTTCTCCAGGCCCGAAGCGAGCGGGTGATAGCGCTCAGCATCCAAGTGTCCCCGGCACACACGGCGGTCTCCTCGACGGCACCGACCGTCTCGCTTCTGCCTGTGGCGGCGAAGCATCACCCACGCGAGGCACACCACCAGCACTCGCAGTTCCGTCGTCCGGCTCCTGTCGCGTCGGCCGAAGGGGCCGACGATCAGTACGTGCGCTCCAGACCGTCCGATCCCGCCGCATACGGCCCGGAGGGCGGCGACTTTGCGGCCGTCTACGCCCACGTGGAGATGGAGATGTCCTCGGACGAGCGGGGTTAGATACGACCCCAATTTTCTGCGCTGCCCTTGAGCCTGGCTCGGTTACACGATGTCTCGCCGTTCCTGCACGGACATGGCTATCGCCACCCTGGCGCCTAAGCACTCTGATCGAGACACCGGCCCCGAGAACGAGTAGAGCGATCACAGCGAACCGTGGTGCTCTCACCCATCCCTGACGTCGAGCGCGCTCTCCTGAGTGCAGCACCACCGTCAACGCGTCCTCGTCTAACGGCTCTGGCTGATCCAGCAGGGCGGATTCGGCGCCGGATGTGGGTTCTCCCAACACGATCGTTGCTCGACCGTCCCGCCGATCCAGCTCGGGGTCGCTATCTAGCAGCAGCCCGTCATCCTCGTCGATGTCATACGCCGGAGCAACCATCACGAGCCTTAAGCACCACCGGTCGCGAAACGGGGTCAACAACCTCGCATGTCGAATCGGCTGGGCGAAACCCGACATGAACAACACCAGCACATAAGGACGCTCCATAAGCAGTTGCTTTGCCAACTCTGGCTCAGGCATCTGCGGCATTCCCACGTTCGCTGAGCAGCATGTCGATCGTCCCGGAGTACTCACTGGCAGCCCGGAGTGCCGCGGGACCGTTCTCCGCCAGATCTGGCAGTGGTCGCCGTATGGCCTTGTGATCTTGCCCGAGTTCTGCTCTGCTCTGCGGCCAATCAAGACAACTGAGTGGTCGGGACGAGCGTTGGTGCGCCCGCCCCGACCTGTGACACCGAAGAAGCTGCCTTCGATGCCACGAACGAACCGTAGCTCTCGAGCGACGGTGAGGTCGTGCTCGCTCGCACGCTCTTTCGGTGTCCTGACCGAAAGGAGCGCTGATGAGCGCGACCGATCCCACCAGTCCGCAGAACGATCAGCCACCGCGCATCGCGGAGACGCGGATAGACGCTTGCCTCCTAGACCATTTGCTGCTCTCGCCCTGGCCGTGGACGGTCGAGGAGCTGGGCAGGGAGATTCAGGAGAAGGGCATCGACACGGCTGATGCCGTAGCCAGGCTCGCCGAGACAGGCCTAGTGCATCGCCTCGACAGGTTCGTGTTTCCCACGCGCACTGCTCGACGCGCCGAGGAACTACGGATCGGGACGCTCTGATGGCGACCGTTATGAGGGCTCGACCACTGAGCATCGACTCGGCGGAGGCGCTGGGCATCGCCGTGTATTTGCAACGGAGGAAGCTCAAGCTAAGCCAGCGCAAGATCGCTGACCTGGCGAAGCTAGAGCGCACCGTCGTCAGCCAGCTTGAGCGCGGATACGGTGGCACCGCGCACTTCCGAGTGGTCCTGCTCATCGTCAACGCGCTCGACATGGATATCGAGCTTCGCCTGCGCAACTGGACACCCACCGGGGCTGACCTCCTAGACCCCGCCACGGCCGTCACAGACATTGGCCTCAGCCCCCACGCTCTCGCCTGTCTGCAAGCAGTCGGCATCAGCGAGGTCGGCCAACTCGACGGTGCCAGCGAACTAATGACATGCCCCGAGTTCAGCAACGGCACCGAGCTATACGAGATTGTCTGCGCCCTCAACCGCCACGGCCTTTCGCTGCCGGCAAATCGCCATCAGCGGGTCCCAGGGGACCGAGAGCGTGAGATGTTTCGTCTCAGAGTCGTAGAGGGACTGACACTGCCAGCAATCGCGGAGCGGGTCGGCTGCGTCCACAGCGAGCGCGTGCGCCAGATTCTGAACTTCTACTTCGGCTTGACGGGAACACCACCCGCCGCAAAACGGCACAAGCACACCGCCCCGAAGGATACGAGGCACACCCAATGAGCCCGCGTATCTCGACACCCCCAGACCCGCGACGCTCACTGTCGCTCGAATACGGGGCGGCGATCCTCGAATGCTTCACGGCCACTCGACCTGTGCTACGCAACAGCGAGATAGCAAGCATGGTGGGAATTAGTCGTGCCACCACCAGCCGCTACCTCGCCACGCTTCTCGCACTCGGCCATGTTGAACAGGACAGCAGTAGGCGATATTTACTCGCAAACCATGCAGCACAAGCGGGCATGACTCTCGTCAACACAGTGCGACGGGAAATTCATGCTCGTGCCGTCCTCGAAGATTTGCGCGACGCAACCGGCCACACGGTAAGCATGGGACTCCTTGACGGCGCACGGGTGCTCTACGTCTATAGGTTGCACGCGCACGGAGCTGGCCAGTATGACGCTGACGGCGACCTTGGAATCGGAGCGCATGTACCGGCGCATAACACGGCCGTAGGCAAGGCTCTCCTTTCCACCCTGATTGATAGCGAGCTTCGCAGCCTGCTAACGAATATCTACCTGAATGACGCAGAGTTCGACACGGCCGCGCAATCCTCGCTCGCCCGAGAGATAGAGCGAGTCAGACGAGACGGAATCGCTGTCAGCGAGGAGCACGACACACCGAGAGCAAGGTCGATTGCCACACCCGTCGCTCGTTGGCTCGACAAGCCGATCCTCGCCGTGACACTCACCGCTCCTGCTCACGCCTACCCCGCTGGAGAACTACTTGCACGCTTCGGAGAGCCCCTGAGACACGCCGCGAAGCTGCTCTCAGCGTAGGCCTGGCCATGAGCAAAGACATGAGCCTCACCGACGACTTGACCAAACTCGGACGAGCGCTCCGCGAAGCACGCGAGGAACAATGCCTAAGCGAACATGATCTCGCCGCTGCTACCGGCATCACGCTTGAGGAAGTGCGCGCGCTTGAGGCCGGGAAGCTCGATCCCGACTACGAGCTGCTGATCGAGCTGGCTTGCAAGCTCGGCATTACGCTGACGGCGCTCGTTGTCCGCGCGGAAGGCTAGGGCGAGAGATCGGGAAGCGGGGCCGCTCAAGGCCGCGGGCTGGGCCGCTAAGAACCGCCGACCCAAGGCGGCACCCGCCACACTTCGATACTCTCGCGGAGATGGGACATAAAGTCCGGGTTCGACCCCCGTCGCTCCCGTGACACAGCGGGAAGCCCGAGCCTAGCCCCCGCGACTTCGACGCCGGGTTCATCTAAACTGTGGTGGAGAGACGCGCATGCTAAGCGCGTCGCCAGATCCCACAACTCGGCCGCTCAACGCGCGTCCGACGGGGCGTTGGTGTTCGGGTTCGTCGCCGAGCTTAAGATCCTGACTTTAGGATGCCGCGCGCTCGCAGGGGGCCGGCTGGCGCAACACGCGGCTGTGGGACTCTCGCCCCCAGCTTGGTCTTTTTCGGGTAGGCGATCACCGTGCCATCGTCATCCGATGCAGCTCAAGCTGGGCGATCATCTTCGTGACCAGAGGCGACGCTACGGCGTGTCTTACACCCATCATGCCGTGATGGTCGAGGCGGATGGGCCGTGGAGTTGGGAGGATCGACCGCTAATAAAAGACGAGTATTGGGGATTGCCTGTATGCCGTTCGAGCCAGTTCGCCAAAAGGTCCAGGGTCGATGTCGTTTGACCACGAGGACCACGACTCTCATGCCTCGGTCTTGACGCCAGGAAACGCCTACACGGTGCTGCGCGCCGTCGCCGAGTGCGTGAACGCTCGCGCGTTCCACGGGACCGTCCTGGGGTCGTATGGACACCGAGCGTGGCAGCCCCGCTCAACGGGGGAGCTCGACCGCTGGCCTGCGGCGACTCCTGGTGCTCCGCAAAGCCGTTGTTGTAGCCAAAGAACAAAAGGCCGCGAAGGAAGCAGAGCAAGCACTGCGGAAGCGGCCGTCAGGAGCTAGCTCACGAGCTTCAGACGCACATTGCGCTTCGCACGACCTGCGTCTACACTTTCGTTTATGCCGTATGATTGGAATCCAGCGCGGGAGCGTTGGTCGTCACGGGACGGATTGACGAGGGCTGGCTAACGGCCAGAGGTTCTGCGGTAGTTGCTGGGCTACCCACCAAGCTTTCAACGTAATTCTGTTCGACCAAACGGAGGTTCTCAGATGAAGCAAGCATTTGGTTTCACGCGTCTTGGGATTATGGGTGCTATCGCGGCCGCGTTGATGATTGTCGGTGCCGCCCCCGCGTGGGCAGAATCATCAACGTGGATATGTGTGCCTGAAACAACTGGAGCGACCGTGACTTCCGGTGGCAGCGAAGGAAAATGCGAAGCGAAAACCACTGCGGTCGAATTGCCACCAGCCGCAGAGATGACGACGCTTAATAGCATCTTGCCACATATGCAGTACATAGCCTCTGGAATCGGCGGCAAGCCGACTATCAAGTTCTCCGGCGTAAATGTGCAGATCATCAACGGCGAAGGAAAAACCGCGACAGTCAACGGTGACGGCAATCTCGTCATCGGCTACGACGAAGGGGTGCGCGAACAGACCGGTTCGCACAACCTGATCCTCGGCACTTCACAGAAGTACACGAGCTATGGTGGGATCCTCGCGGGCGAACTCAACGCTGTCACTGCCCCATTCGCCTCGGTGGTAGGTGGCCTCGAAAACATCGCAAGCACGTCCCGGGCGTCGGTCAGCGGCGGCTACAGGAATACTGCAAGCGGCACCTTCGGGGCGTCAATCAGCGGTGGCCGAGAAGGCATCGCAAGTGGCCCTTCATCATCTGTCAGCGGAGGTGGTTCTAATGTAGCCGAAGGCAACGGCACATGGGTCGGCGGTGGCGGTGAAAACGCCGCAGGCAACGAATATAGCTCGATCAGTGGCGGTTCGAAAAACTCCACGAAGAATCGCTTTACATCTGTGAGCGGTGGTAACAAAAATATTGCCGAAGGTAAGTGGTCATCAATCTTTGGCAGCAAGGAACTAACGGCGACGAAAGAATACGAAGCGCTTCCGTAATGGGAGGGTAGACGGTGCCTCGGCGGCCTAGATCTCGGGCTGGGCCGCTGGGGACTGCCGTACCCGGTAGGAAGAGGAGGCAGGGAAAATGAAGTGCAGCCAAGCTCTAGCCTACCTGCCGGATGAGGATTGGCTCGCCGTGAGGGGCGCATACGAGCTTCGTATCTGATCTATCGAAACACTGACGCCAGCGAAAGTGAGCCTCGCCCGACGAATACCGCAAGGTCAAGTCCGTCGTCGGCAAAGACACCCGTAGGGCTCAAAGGCTATGCCCGAGGCTATCCGGGCACGATCCCACGAACAACTTCTGAGGTGTAGCTCGCTTGACGACGAGCCAATCGGGTCGTGCGGCGAGCCTCGGCTAGAACGTTAAAGTGGCCAACAACAAGCCGGTCATCGACGGCACGCCCGTCGGTCCCATCGAGTATCACCGAGCTTCTTGCCGGCGACGGCGAAGCCCCGATTGGCAAAGCGCAGTGGAGCTATCTCTCGTGCGTTTTGCACGTCACTTGGATGTGGCACGATCCTGGCGCCATGAGCGCACCGCCAGCCGGGGCGGATCGGTAGGACGCGCTCGCAGCCACCCTTCGCCTCGCGCACGCGGATCAGGCGGCGGTCAAGGTCAACGTCGTCGCAGTCCAGGCCGAGCATGTCGGAGCGGCGCAGGCCGCCGTAGGCGAACAGCCACAGCGCAATTCCAGTTGCCGGTCGGCAACCGGATATCCCATGCCGAGAGCGCACCCCGTAGGCTTGCGTGAGCCCATGTCCTATCCGGGAGGCATCGCAGCCAAGCACGGCGACCGCTACGAGGCTCGCTGGACGGTGCGCTGCGTCCTAGACATGCTGCGCGGCAACGCTGACGCGATCGAACTTGAGCCGATCGGGTGGGAGGGCGAGGGCGTCGAGTTCGTACTCCTGCGAAAGGGGCAGCGGGAATACCATCAGGTCAAGCGTCGTGGGCGGGGCCGATGGACTCTCGCCGCGCTCATTGACGAAGGAGTCATGGCGACCTTCTCGGAGAAGCTGCAGGCCGGTGGCCTTACAAGGTTCGTCTCCGAACAGGATGCAAATGAATTGAGGATTCTCGGCGAGCGAGCGAGGTACGCGCAGGACCTCAGCGACTTCTTGGGCCAGCATATCGCCGCGGACACTTGGACAAATGCCTTCCGCGTGGTCGCGGACTCTCTCAATATGACCGAGCAGGACGCTTTCGATGCTCTACGGCGTACCCACGTTACCGTCCTCGATGAAAACGAGCTAATCACTATCAACGAAGCATGGGTCGAGCCTCTAATAGCCGGTGTCCCCGCTGAGGCACTAGCAGTCCTTGCCGACATAGTGAGAGATGCTGTGCCCGGACGGCTCGACGAGATTACGGTATGGAGCGTCCTCAAGGACAAGTACCATAAGGCAGACCCAAAATGGCACCACGACGCCGACCTCCGTGAGCGCGTCCGTGACCTAACAGACACTTATCTGAACCCTCTCCGGGGGATGCGGCTGAAATCGCCAGTTGCCCGAGTACAGGCTGACGAAGTACGTCTATCGCTAGAAGACGAAGAACTCGACGGTGTTCTTCTGACGGGCACCGCAGGTAGCGGCAAGAGCGATCTGTTGCTGCAAACCATCTCAGCGCTCTTGTCGGACGCGTGGAGCGTCTTGTGCCTGCGAGCAGACCAGCTAGAACCGACAAGAACGGCCGACGAGCTTGGACCGCAGTTGGGCCTACCCGGCTCCCCTGTGGGTGTCCTCGCGGCTACATCGCCATCTCAGACACCGAGTCTGCTCGTAATAGACCAGCTCGACGCGGTGAGCCTTGCCTCTGGACGAGTTACGGGTCTGTGGGACTCGCTCTACGCATTGATCTGTCGGGCGAAGTCAATCCCTGGAATGAAGGTGCTCATCGCATGTAGGCAGTTCGACGTAGATAACGATCACCGGATGCGCGCGCTCACGAGCGACCAGCACAAACTACAGGTCGTCTCACTTCCTCCGTTGGATGGTACGCAGATCAGTCAGGCCGTTAGCGGCATGGGACTTGACCCTGCAAAGCTAGACGAGAAGAGGCGAGGGTTGCTCACTGTGCCTCTGCACCTCACGCTGCTTGAGGCAATAGCAACGGAAAGCGACGCGCTTTCGTTCGATTCCGTCACTGACCTGTTCGAGCGCTACTGGCGACGCAAGCAGAAGGACACCGACAGTCACGCTGGACGAAAAGTTCAATGGTCGGCGGTCATCGACGCTGCAACCGGCTACATGAGCGACCATCTTCGGCTGACCGTGCCAGCGGTAATCCTCGACGACAGTGCCCTACTTGAGGACGCCGAAGCTCTGACATCGGAGCATGTGCTCGTCGAGGACGGAAAGACGTTCCGATTCTTCCATGAGGCATTTTTCGACTACGCCTTCGCCCGCTCCTATCTTAAGACCGGCAAAACTATTCGTGACCTGCTTGTCGCAGGAGAGCAGGACCTATTTCGGAGGGCACAGGTACGACAGCTTCTCGCACAGCAGCGCGACACCGACTATCAAGGATATGTCAAAGGACTCGAAGACCTCCTACATCAGCCCGAGATTCGGTTCCATATTAAGCAGCTAGCAGTCGCGTGGCTAGCCTCGCTGCAGGACCCGAAACGCGATGAGGTCGCGGCACTTAGGCAAGCGCTTGCTGATCCTGAGGTCAGTGACTCGCTGGACGCATTGATGTGGCGAGTGTTTGGACAACTGCCGTGGTTTGATGCGGCTCTAGAGCAAGGCCTGATAGACCGCTGGCTTGCTGATGCCAATGCCGTCACTACAAACGCGGCAGTGCAACTTCTCGGGGCGGTAGTTAACGAGCGGCCCGAGCAAGTTGTGGGTCTGCTTCGCGCGCATGATGATCGCGGCGAGGTTTGGAGAGACAGGGCGGCCTACGTCGTGCGGTTCAGTAACGTCCACACACGCCGGGACCTCTTCGAGATGCTTGTGGACCTCGTGAGGCGAGACGCTTTCGTAGCGAGCAACGATCACGACGTTTGGCTTTACGGCCATGAGCTGCCAGTTGAACGACCGGATTGGGCGGCCGAACTGATGGAGCTACTGCTAGAGCGTGCGAATGTGCGCGCACAAAAGCTCGGAGAGCGTCACGCGCTCTACGGAGGGTCTCCTATACAGCATGAACATAGCCCGATGGAATATGTGACCCAGCTCGGCGAGTCAAGCTCTGAGATGCTGCTAACCGCTTCGCTTCCATTCATGATGGTCGTTATTGATAGCGATATCGACCGTGATGAGGACATTGATGGGCGCCTACCGAGTGATCGTGTATGGCCGTATCGTCTTAGTCGCGAAGCATACATATTCTCTGACACGTTGCTAGCGAGCACGAGAATCGCTATAGGCCGGCTCGCTAGTGAGCAGCCTGACTTATTCAGAGCTTGGGCCAGTCAGTTGCGGCAGCGGTGCGATGACACCTCCCAATACCTTCTTTATTACGGACTGTTGGGGAATCCAGGCGAGTTCGCCGACTTCGCGGCGGAAGTGCTCACTGAAGGTGACTACCGCTTTCGCTCAGAAGAGGAGGGAGACGGATTCTGGATTCCGCACCAACTGCTCAGCGCCATAGCGCCGCACTTGACGGCAGCGCGCGTGCAAGAGCTGGAAGCGGTCGTTATTGGGTTTACGACGCCGTATGAACGTCTGCCGGTCGGCGCGAAGGCCCGCGGCTTGGCTGAGTTTTGGCTCTTGTCGGGACTCGCGCGTGGCAGCATCAGACAAAGTACGCGCAGGCGTCTGCAGGAGCTTGAGCGGAAGTTCCCACAGAATCGGCCCCAGCAGCCGCGGGGAATAATCGCGGGTGCTGTCACGTCGCCGATTGAGAGTGAACGGGCTCGCCTCATGTCCGACGAGGACTGGCTTCGCGCGATTGACAAGCACCGTGAGCGGTGGGAGGACAAGAGGACGGCCGATTTGGTCGGAGGCGCAGACCAGCTCGCGGCGGTTTTGCAAGAGATGGCTCAGAAGGAGCCAGAGCGCTTCGCGCGTCTTGCGCTCAAGTTCCCCGAAGATACCGTAGAGACATACGTCGAACATCTGATGCTCGGCCTGATTCAGGTGGGCGGTGAAGTAGCGCCCGCGAGGCTTGAGAGCGTGGCTTCCCTTTGCCGGTATGTAGGAGGGTGGCCCAGCGTGCCGGCGACACGATGGATTCCGCGACTCATAGCAAAATACGCCAACGAAGCTATACCGAGCGACCTTTGTCAGATGGTGGCGCATATAGCCACAGAGGACTCAGACCCAGAGCAGGACATCTGGAAGGTTGACGCTGGCGGTGGGCGCACTTACTATAGCGGCGATATTCACGGCGCCGGCATGAATAGCGCACGGGGCGCAGCTGCTGAAGCGATAGCAGAACTCGTCGTCGCAGATGAGTCTAGGGTTGAACTCTTTGCTCCCGCGATTAGGACGCTCTGCGACGACCCCACTGCTTCGGTGCGGTCATGTGCCGCGATGGCGGTGCATGGGCTAATGCGTTGGCGGCGCGACGAAGCCGTCGCCGACCTTCTGGCGCTCACTCAAAGCGGCGAGGAGCGTTTGCTCGCCACTAACCCGGTGCAGCAGGTGATGATGAATGCGATCGAGACGCATTGGGATGAGGTCCGGGCAGTAGTTGAGCGGATGCTCAGTAGTGAGGACGACGCAACGAAGGATGCGGGAGGGGCGCTCGCAAGCATCGCGGGACTCGATAAGGATGATGCTGGCGATCTTCTGACCCAGGCGCTTACCGACGAAGACGCCCATATTAGGAGAGGCGTCGCTAAGGTGCTTGCCGCGAGAGCGATTGCTAGTCGATATCGTGATCGCTGTACGACTGGGCTTAGAAGTCTATTTGATGACGAGGATGGAGAGGTCCGTCAAGAGGCTGCAAAGGTATTTTGGCGAGTACGTGATCGCCAACTGGCCGATCTTTACGAGGTGTCATACGCGTTTCTGGATAGCAAAGCGTTTGACGGTCACCACCAGCATTTTTTGCACGCGCTTGAGGTAAGCACTGCGGATGTTGTAGACATCGTGCTCGCCACCGCCGATCGCATGGTGAAGTCGTATGGGAGGCAACTTGGCGACCTGCGGCAGAGCATCGGTGGAGACTCACGACACTTGAGTGATCTAGTGTTGCGCGTGCTCGGCACCTTGGACGCGGATCGAGAGAAGATCGACCGGGCTCTCGATGTACTGGACCTGATGCTAGAAGCCGGCGCATGGGGAGTGACCGAAGCTATCGAAACGGTAGATCGGTAAGCGAGCGAGGCGCGCCAAACAATGAATCGAGATGCCCGCTTCTTGCTGATCGTGGAGTCCGCGCAGAAAGCCTCGGCGCGGAGTGACCGCGCCAACGGCAAGAGCATCCGTCACGGGGAGCAACATGCTCGGGATGCAAGCCGCTGGCTCAGAGGCGTTCCGACAGGCTCTCGCGCCCACGATCGGCGCGGTGCATGACTTGGCGGATGCCGTCGGTGAGCGCGCCGAGTGGCACGGGCACCAGCCAAGCGCCAGCTCACGGGCAATGGAGGAGATCGCCATCGAAGCGACCTTTGCCAAGCGGTCGGAAGGCTGGCAGGAGCCGATCAGGGACACGCACACCTTCGGCGGGATGACGCTCACGGCCGCCGCCGACTTCGCGCGGAGCTTCGCCGTCCTGCTTGACGCCGACTCCACGCCCGTGTACGGGCATCTTGTCGTGGCGCGCAGCGTGTTCGACGCCTCCGTTGTCGCGGCCTGGCTGAACGATCCGAAGGCCGACGCGACCGAGCGAGTCAAGCGCGGGCTCTGCGAGCAGCTATATAGCGCGATGGAGCTTGTGCGGCTTCGCCTTGAGGACGACGCCGCCGAGCGCCGCGCCTTCTGGAAGGCGCGCGCGGACGCTCTCGGCTGGACCGCCAACGTGTCGAGCAACAAGCCGGTGATCGACGGCACGAGCCGTCCATCGGTCCCGAGGGGTCTATCTGAGCTTCTTATTGACGACGGCGAAGCCCGAATCGGCCGGGCGCAGTGGAGCTATCTCTCGTCCGTCTCGCACGTGACTTGGTACGGCCTGCGGGAGGCCATCACGAGCGCCGCGCCGTCGCCGGCTCCGAGCCCCGGCCTCGCCTCGTATGGGACAACCTCGTCGTCCGTGCGAGCGCAGGCCGTGTGCGTGCTCCGGGCGCTTCGCAAGGCTGCCGATGCTCGGTTCGTCCTCATGGGGTGGGCCAACGACGACTGGCGTGCCGCGAGCACACGAGCCGAGCAGCACGAGCTGGTGCTGATGCAGGCCTTTCAGCAGGGCAATGCGTGATGCCCGCTGCGACCATCTGCGGTCCCAAGGCCGAGGACCGCAAGCCAGCCGGCGCCGGGCGCCGGGACGACCCTTGATTTGGGACCGCACAGGGACCGCAGGAGCCTCAAAAACCGCATAACTAAGCCGATCTGAACCGTTCGCCCCGACTGGTTCAGAACCGGTGATATCTCCGCAGGCCAGCGCTACGATCCAGGCCACCCCGAGATAGCTCGTGCGACTGGCATGGCAAGGTCGCTAATGGGATCGGATCGTTCCCCCGCTATGCCAAACATCAGCGACCGCTCCGCCGGCGTGGCCGCTCGTCATTTGGCCGCGTGTCGTCGAGTCGCGTCGGGATGGTTTGAACTCGGACAGCGCGATAGATTCTCGCAAATGATCGATGACGAGACTAAGAACCTGGCGATTGACGTGCTTCAGGCTGTAGGCGTTGCCCAGGCCGCGAATGAGCAGCTGCCGGTGAATGAGCTTGCCCGAATGCACGACATGTCGGTGTCGAGTCTGGGGTTCGCTATTGAGCAGTTTGAAGGCATGGGCCTGCTGTTTAGCGGCTTGGAGGAAGGCAATGGCCCGATCCTGCTCGATGCCGGCCGTCAGTATTTGAAGCGTCGGGGGGACGTTCCGCTTGAGGTGTTGAATTTCTTGCCAGCGGTCGTAGATGATCTCGACGCGCGTCGGGCGCTGATCCATGCCGGGACAAGGCTGGTTGACGAGTTTCGTTACCAGCTGCTCAACGGGACGGGCATCGATCATGCGGTCGAGTTGGTGCCACCAGCGTTTGCTCAAGCTGTTGACGAGTCGCTGGCGCTCAATCTCTTTGCGGCGTCAGTAGCGCTCATGGCCCATCTTTCTGATGGGCGTCCAGCCTCGTGCGTCGCGGAGGAGATAGTGGCCGTTCAGTTGATCGAGGAGGCACGGTCGGATCTAGAAGTGAGCCATGAAAGGCAGGACCTTACAGAGAGCGAGGTGGAGTCAGCTTCGGCTGAGCTGAAAGGACTCTTCGAGTTGTTTGAAGACGACGATGTGCTTGATCTATTTGAGATGGACGAGCCGGCTGATGCGGCGGTTGCACGCCATGACCCGGTGAAGAGACAGGCAGGGGTTGTGGATCAGCGGATAGAGGCGTGGTTCAAGCCGTTTGGCTCGGCTACCCCAACTGGCTATCTCGGCGAGTAGGGCTATACCGGCTACAAAAGAGGGTGCCAGCAACTTGTCCCCGCTGATCTCATGGGTCCGGGTACTGGTATGGCTAAATGTCGTCCTACGGCGTTCGGGCGGTCGTTTTCGTTGGTTAGCTCGGGCGTTTCGCGAGCGCGAGCATTTGGCGATCTCTCGTCGTAAATGACCGTCACGTCGAATACGCGGAAAGGGCCGATTGTCCACGTGGTGTCGCGCTGCGCGGTCACGATGGTTGGATCGGAAGGGTCGCGGCAGATCTTCGCTCGTCTCGGGAGTTTGCATCGTTGTGATCGAGTTGTCCGGCGAGAAGCTGCGTCGCGGCGCTGGTCTTGTCCCGCTTGGTGCACCAGCCACCGCTGAAGCACTCGTTGCCGCGACTAAAGTCCGTGACGTCGTGGTGGACGGCGCCCGGTGCCGGCGAGGCCGCGTTCCTTGCTATGCCGGACTACAATCGGCGTCAATGAACGCTGCGGTAGCGGAGGATACGATCGACCGTGCGGGTCGTGCTTGATCGACGCTGCGTCAGCGTCGGCGAAGGTGATCTTGTTCGGTTCGCGCGCTCGTGGCGACGCGGACGATCGTAGTGACTTCGACTTTCTTGTGATCGAGCGCGACGTCGCTGATCGCTTCGCTGAGACGGCGCGCTTGGGGCGAGTCCTCGGGCGGCTATTGATTCCGGCCGACGTCGTCGTCAGCGAGCGGGACGCAGAAAAGTGGGCGCCGGTAAGGGGCACCCTGGTTCACGAGGCGATGAGCCGGGGAACAGTCATTGCCGAGTCCTGAGGCGCAGGAGCTGGCGTTGCTGCTTGTAGGGAAGGCCGAGGGAGACGAGTCGATCCTCGATCGCCTGCTCGACGACCACGATGTGCCCGACGATGTGCTCGGCTTCCACGTCCAGCAGGCGGTCGAGAAGCGCTTGAAGGCGGTGCTCGCGCTCAACGAAGTCGAGTATGAGCACACGCACAACGTCAGCTATCTAACCGAATGCGCTCGACCTTGAGCGGGTCGAGCGCATTCGTGATGGGCGCGGTTGCGGGCGTTCAGTTCTTCGATGCGGTGGTGTCTAGCGCGATGACGGGAGTATTCAGGCGCCGAGCAGCGCCGCCGCCCAGCTGGTAGCGCTCTTGGCGGTGGCCAGCGCGGCTGTCCGATCGAGCGCTGTCGGCTCGTCGTAGCGCAGTTCGGCGGCCCAGGGAGTCAGCCACTCGACGCTTGCAAGCTCGGATGGGACCTCGGTCCCCGACGCCTGGACCTGCTCCACAAGCTGCTCCAGGTCGTGCGTGCGCGGCAGTTCCACTTCGGCGAGCACGAGCGCGATCTTCAGGGACTTCTCGACGGCCTGCTGCGCGTGGAAGCCCACGGCGCTGTTGTCGATCTCAGCGTCGTCGGCGAGCACACGGCAGACATGAGCGTCGCCCTTGGCGCGACGGAGCAACATCTCCGCGTACTCGATGTGCTCAGGACTCGGCGACAACGCGCCCCTCACGCAGCGCGCGATCCACCATCGTGCCCTTGACCTTCGCGCGCCGCTCAACAAGCGCTTCATCCATCACGATCACATCCACGGGGGCGCCGAAGCCGCGTAGCGCACGCCGCAGCTTGACGGCCTCAGCGAGGCGATCCTCGACCTCGCGCTCGATCACGAGGAAGTCGAGGTCGCTGCCCTCGTCAGCGTCCCCGCGGGCGTGCGAGCCAAACAGGATCACCTTCGCGGGGGCGGACGCAGCGTCGATCAGCACCCGGCCGGCGCGCTCGATCATCTCCTCGGCGGCGACGCTGTTCATGCTCGGGAGCGTACAAGGTCGCTCGCACCGCTCCGCTCCGGCAAACTGACATCCTCTATGCGCCGCCGAGCGCCTGCCGCGCTTTCTCCCAAGCCGTCCGGTGGCGCCTGCATGAGTTCTGCGAGCCAGTCAATCGAGTGCTCGTTCAGAAGGCCCTCCTCAGCGCAGACGCGGAAGATCTTGGAGCCGGCCGTGAGCTCATCCCGTCGTATCCGATCGCGCTGGAGCCGATCCATGACATCCAAGACCTCGGAGGCCGTCGGCTCGCGTCCGTACGCCATTTCCGGCACATCGTATGCTGCGTTCGCCTCGTCGCCAGCGCAAGCTCTCCAAGTGGCCGTCGAACGACTTGGGATCAGCGTGGGGCATTCGCCTGTGGGCAGTCTGCGGCGCGTTCGCTTTGGCCGCGGATCGCCAGGGCGTGTAGAACCGGGCACCCCCGGATGCTGACTGTCCGCCCACTGAAGGCGCTGCTAAGTGAGGCCCCGGATTTCTTCGATGCGGTGGGCGATCCTGGTCGCTGATAGGTGTTCAGTCCCCGCCCGAGCTATTGATCGCGAGCCGACGCCATCGACCGACGCTTCGACGCGGCAACTCTCGCTGACTTAGCCGGCCGGCGAACTCGAATGATCTACGGCTCCGAGGGTAAGTAGGGTGGGTTTATGTCTCAGTCCGAGTATTCCTGGTTGGAGCCGCCGAACGGCTCAAATGCCGTTGAGCACGCTCCCGACTTCGTTTCCGGCCTCGATGACAAGCTGATGGATATGACCCTCCACGATGGCACGGGCGATCCGCGAGACGAAGGCTATATGGACGAGGTGCGCGAGATTCGCGACTGGCTCAGCGAGTTTCGCGCCCGCCAAACACGTGTCTCTTGAGCGCAGGTGCCCTCCGAGGCAGGCGGACGCGTTCGCGCATCCGGTATAGGCTCGCGCTACACGTTGACCGCTGAAGGGAGCCACCCCGTGACCGATTTCCTCGAGACAAAGCGAAACGAGATTGCTAAGCGGCTTGCCGAGCTGAAGCCTCTTATCGATGAGTACAGCCTTTTGCAAGCCGCCGCGATCGCGCTCGACGGCGTTCCGTCTGCCAATGGCGCCGCAGCGCCCCCGCGTCCTCGCGCGTGCAGGCTCGCCGCCGTCCGGGTCGTCCACGTGGCTCGAGGTCTGCGGCTAAGTCTGCCGCGACGGTGAGAGCTTCAAGGCCTGCCTCGACCAAGGCCCGGCGGAAGGGCGGGGCTGGACGGCCCAAGGGCAGCGGAAAGCGCGCAGCCGAAGCGCTCACGCTTATTGCTGAGAAGCCGGGTATCACGATCCCCGAGCTGGCCGCTGCAATGGGGATCGGGCGGACTTATTTCTACAAGTTGCTTCCCACGTTGGAGCAGGCTGGCTCAGCCGTCAAGCGAGGCAAGGGTTGGCACCCGGTGGAGGCTGTGCCCGCTGGGGCTTAGCAATCCGTTACCCGGCGGCTACCAACATGCGCTATACGGTGTAGGTCCATCATTGGAGGCTGGCCACATGCGTGAGTTGGTGTTGCGGTTGGAGGGTGTTGGGCATGGGGTTCGGCGGGGGCGGGATTGGTGGCAGGTGCTTTTGGGTGTGTCGTTGGAGGTTTGTGCGGGTGAGTTTGTGGGGGTCCTTGGTGGGCGGGGTCAGGGTAAGACGACGTTGATGGAAGTCGCGGCTGGGTTGCTCGTGCCGGAGGAGGGGCGGGTGTGGTTTGGGGATCGTGATTTGGTGGCGTGTTCGGATGACGAGCGCTCGGAGTTGCTTGGGGATCGGATTGTGTGGATGCCGCAGGAGGATATGGCGGACTTCAGGGTTTTGCCGTATATCGCTTTTCCGTTGGATATGGGCCGGGATGGGATGAGTGGTGCGGAGGATCGTGCGCGGGAGGCGTTGAAGCGGGTTGGTGTGGAGGGTTGTGAGGATTGCAGTTGGGGTGAGCTGCCTGATTGGGAGCGGCTAATGGTGAAGTTCGCGCGTGCGTATGCGGCTCGTCCTGCGCTTATGGTGCTTGATGACGTTTTGGATGGTCTTGGTGCTGGTGGGACGCGTGAGGCGGGGGAGTTGTTGTTGGAGTTGGCGGGTGAGCTTCAGTGTGGGGTGTTGGTCGCGGCGTCGGATATGTCCTCTTTGCTCGCGGCCAATCGCGTTATGCGCTTCAACGGAGACGGCGGACTCACCATCATGGCCGACAACATCGTTCAGTTTCCCGGAGCTGCCGAGGCGGGCTAGCGGTGACCGGGCCGCCGGCTTGGGCAGGGGACGTTTGAAGTCGCGGTTGTGCTGGTTCCGTCCTGAAAGGTGAACGAGACGGCGAATGGGAACCCGCCGCGCGGGCAGCTCTTGGGCAGCATGATCCCCTTGGGGGTGTAGGACACGCGCCGGCCGTGGACGCGTTCGTGGTAGGTGAGGTTCAATGGCCCGATCGTTGAGTGCAGGCGCACCACCGCCGCGTCGGGGGCTTCGGGCACGCTAGTCACGAGCGGCAAGGTGGTGTTCAGGCTCCCCCCGAAAGGCGGGGCCGCAGTGTCAACGATCGCGGGGAATACGAGCTGGGCGTATATCGGGGATTCGCCTTCGGCGTAGAACAGCAAGGCGAGCCGTCCGTTGCTGACGGGTGCCGAATATGTCCTTGTCGTGGCCGTCTCGTCAACCACCAGCGGACCGAAGGGCACCTCGACTAGCGCTGAGCCGTAACCCATTTGAGAGTCAGCTGGGCAGCCTTCGGGACCGAGCGCTTCGAGAGTCGAAGGCAGGCAGCTTTCAAGCCCTAGCCCGCTTGATCCGATCCCGAGGTTCGCTGGATACCGGAGGTCGATCTCGGTTAGTGGCGATGGCACGCGTGCGTGGGCTGCGGTGATCGTGAAACCGAACGCGATCGTCGTGCCGGCACCTAGTCGCTCGGGCACGAGCCTGACGTGCAGCTTGGCGGTCTCTCTCGCCTGCGCGCCACAGGGAAGGCACGCGCACACACACGCTGTGGCGGCGAATGCTCGTGCTCGATTCACCGTAGCGGCCGTCTAGACCCTATGTCGTAGGTCGCCCGCTGGGTTGACCGTCGGAGGTAGGCCGGACACTCCTCGCGGGGGTTTGTCTGGCCGGAGAACCGCTCCGGCTGACCCCAGAAGATGAGGAGGTCCGGCCATGACCGGAATGGTGACTTATGCGGGGCTCGATGTCCATGCCCGTTCGACGCATGCCGCGGCGATTGACGTTTCGACGGGTGAGCTTGTGCGTGCGCGTTTCGGGCCGGGCGTCGAGGAGCCGGTCGCGTGGCTTCAGAGCTTGCCTGGCCCGGTGCGTGCTTGCTATGAGGCCGGGCCGACCGGGTTCGGGCTCTATCGCGCCGCGAGCGCGGCCGGTGTGGCCGTGGAGGTGATCGCGCCGGGCAAGACACCCCGGGGCGCCTCGGATCGGGTGAAGACTGACCGCAAGGACGCGGAGCTGCTCGCGCGGTTGCTGCTGGCCGGCTCGTTGACGAGTGTTGTGGTCCCGCCGGTCGAGGTGGAGGCCGCCCGCGAGCTGATGCGCGCGCACGATGCGTGCCGGCGGGATCTGATGACGGCTCGTCACCGGGTCTCGAAGATGTTGTTGCGTCACGGCCGGGTCTACCCCGAGTCCTCGACTTGGACTGTCGCGCACCGGCGCTGGCTCGCAGCCCAACAGTTCGATGAGACTGCGAGCGAGCTGGTGTTCGCTGATCTGATCGCCTCCGTTGACGGCCTGAGTGCGCGCAAGGCGCAGGTCGCGGAGCGGCTCTCGCGCTTGGCAGAAGACGAGGCGTGGTGGCCGACCGTCGCGAGGCTCCGCTGCTTCCGGGGCGTTGACACACTGACAGCGTTCGCATTGCACCTCGAGCTCGGCGGGGACTGGCAGCGCTTCAAGCGAGCGAACGCACTGAGTGCGTGGCTCGGGCTGACCCCATCCCTTCACCAGTCCGGGGAGTCATCGCACCAGGGATCGATCACGAAGACAGGCTCGGGCTTCGCTCGCCGGCTGCTCGTCGAGTCGGCCTGGCACTATGGGCGAGACCCACGGATCGGGGTAACGCTCCGTAACCGTCAGCAGGGCCAGCCCGACCATGTCTTGCAGATAGCTAACCGTGCTCAGCACAGGCTTCACCGGGTTCACGACCGGATGCACGGCCGCGGCAAGGCGCACAACGTGATCGTCGTCGCGTGCGCCCGCGAGCTGGCGTGCTTCCTCTGGGCAGCAGCAACCGCCGACTGACCCCCGGCTGACAGCCCCACGGTCGGGAGGCCGGGGCGCCGCGCCATCAGCGGCCAGCACGCGCGGAACTACTATGGGCAGCACCCCGATAACGGAGTGCCACGCCCGTTCCTAGACAGCGCACGCTGGCAGCACGAAACCGGGCCCTGGGGTAGCCAACCCCCGCATCATCAGACTGGCAACGCCGACACCGAGCCCGGCGCCCCGGCCTCCCGACCACCCCAAACCACGCCCGCCCAGCGGACGCGACCAACCCTGCCCACTTGACAAACGGCCTGACATATCAGTAGTGCAGCGTTCCGCGAGTCTGGACTGTCGCCGCGTCGGTCTTACGGTTGACCACGCCGTAAGAACCCGCCGGTCCCGTGGGCGTGCCGATATCGCCCGGTGCCGCTCGTGACCGCCATCGTCCCTCCGAAGCTCGAATATCGGCCGGAGGAGTTCAACGCGCCCGAGCCGTGCCCTGCGAGCGACCCGCCACCGCGCGGGTAGAGAACGAACGTGGCGGTGATGATGGCTCCGATGTTGAAGTGGACGCGCACCGAGCCGGGGATCGTCCCCGTCACCGGACCTTCCTCGATCAAGTCGGCGCCCGATTCGCCTACCACGCGCAAGTGCCCTTCGTCGTTGACGGTCAAGGCCCGCGCTGCCCGTGCGGACCGGATTGGACGGGGGCTCGCCTGCGCCGCGCCCGCGAGACTGAGCGCGGCGAGCACCGCGAGCGCCCACAGCACCGCCCGGTGTTTCTCACGATCTTGGCCTCGGGTCGACGCAAACCGGAAGGCGCCGGGGCCGAGGCTGTTTGGGGCGCTCTCAGTTTGCTGCGGTTGTTTCCGACTTGTGGAGCCTTGGAGCCCACGCAGTTTGTTCATAGCTAGACCCTTTGTCTACTGTTATCGGCACAGCCGAACGATTCTGGTAGACCGTACAACATGCAGGGCTTTTGGCTACGATTTGGGCCACCAATGCCTCCACAGGAGCCCAGCCATGCCCCCCGCAAAGGGCAGCCTCGCCGCTAACAAGGCGATCCTAAGCCTGTTCCTCGCCGGCCCCGAGACCCACAGCAACATCAAGGCTCGGCTGCGCCGCGAATACGGCGACGCGCGATGGTCCCGGTCGATCGTGAACTCCTCGATTCCCGCGCTCGCCGAACAGGGCCACGTACGGCTACTCCGTGAGGGCGAGAAACGAGCAGACGACCTCTACGAGATCACCAAGCAGGGCGTCGGCGAGTTTCGCCGCTACATGCGCGAATCCCCGCGAGCGCCCGCACCGCTCCGCGAACCCCTACAGCTCTGGATCGAACACTCGACTCCCGACGAACTGCCCGTACTCTTGTCGGTCATCCGAGAGACCGAACTCGCAGCTAGCAGCGAACTGGAGGCCGCGCAACTGCGGCTGCACAACGACCGCGCGCTCGGGAAGCTCGGACCCAAGGACGGATCGGACTGGAACGGCCGGATGCGCTACGCGGTTCTGAGTGATCGGGTGCTCTATTGGCAGCAGAGGGTCGAACGCTGCATGGGCCTACGTCAGATGCTCACGGGTGGCCGCAACATGCACAGTCGCAGACCTGCGGCCGATCATGCGTGAGTTGGTGTTGCGGTTGGAGGGTGTTGGGCATGGGGTTCGGCGGGGGCGGGATTGGTGGCAGGTGCTTTTGGGTGTGTCGTTGGAGGTTTGTGCGGGTGAGTTTGTGGGGGTCCTTGGTGGGCGGGGTCAGGGTAAGACGACGTTGATGGAAGTCGCGGCTGGGTTGCTCGTGCCGGAGGAGGGGCGGGTGTGGTTTGGGGATCGTGATTTGGTGGCGTGTTCGGATGACGAGCGCTCGGAGTTGCTTGGGGATCGGATTGTGTGGATGCCGCAGGAGGATATGGCGGACTTCAGGGTTTTGCCGTATATCGCTTTTCCGTTGGATATGGGCCGGGATGGGATGAGTGGTGCGGAGGATCGTGCGCGGGAGGCGTTGAAGCGGGTTGGTGTGGAGGGTTGTGAGGATTGCAGTTGGGGTGAGCTGCCTGATTGGGAGCGGCTAATGGTGAAGTTCGCGCGTGCGTATGCGGCTCGTCCTGCGCTTATGGTGCTTGATGACGTTTTGGATGGTCTTGGTGCTGGTGGGACGCGTGAGGCGGGGGAGTTGTTGTTGGAGTTGGCGGGTGAGCTTCAGTGTGGGGTGTTGGTCGCGGCGTCGGATATGTCCTCTTTGCTCGCGGCCAATCGCGTTATGCGCTTCAACGGAGACGGCGGACTCACCACCATCGCAAGACCCAAGCCGCCCGACCAATCCCCATCGGCCCCCCGGCACTTGCCGCCGCGACAGCGGCTAACCAGGGGTACGCGACATGCTTGAGGTACGGGATCTCGTCAGGCACTACCGACTCGGTGAAGACAACATCGTCCGCGCGATCGACGGGATAACAGTGAAAATAGATGAGGGGAACTTTGTGGTCGTCTATGGCCCAAGCGGCTCCGGCAAGTCCACGCTTGTTGAACTCATCGCGGCGGCACAGAAGCCCGACAGCGGCACGGTCCATTTCCAACGGCAAGACCTCGCGCTCATGTCCGACAGGCAGATTGACGAGTACCGCCTCACGCAGCTCGGGGTCATCGGCCCGCCTGAGAATCTGACAGAGGGCGCGACCGCGATTGAAAACGCCTCACTGCGCCTAGCGCTGACCAACACGCGGGACGCAAACAGTGGCATCGTCGGGCTGATGGGTCGGCTTGGGCTCGCGCACAGGCTGAACCACCGGACCGAGGAGTTGTCGATGGGCGAGCGCCAGCGGGTAATGATTGCCCTCGCGCTCTCGACCAAACCCAGGCTCATCCTCGCCGATGAGCCCACCGGGAATCTCGACACGGAAAACTCCGAAAACGTGCTGCGGCTCCTGCGGGAGCTTTGTAGTGAACTCGGCGCGGCGGTGCTACTGACTACACACGATCTGATGGCGGCGAGCTTCGCTGACCAACTCCACGAACTGCGCGACGGGCACCTGCGGGAGTACTGCCCCGATCACATCCTTGTACCGGCCGATTCCGTGGGGCAGCGGGCATGAGCATTGACTGGCTATCACCGAGAGAGCCAGCGGCCAGCGCACCGGCACCACCAAAACCGTTGCCCCCTCGCAGCCGGCGGCGGATGACTTGGAAGAACCTGCTCTATGTGTACCGCCACCGGCTCAAGAGCCGGAAGGTACGCATCATGGATTTTTTTGCGATCACCGGAATCGCCGTCGGTGTCGCGCTCTTGTTTGCGTCGCAGGTTGCGAGCACGAGCCTCACGCGGTCGGTTCAGCGCCTCAGCAGCCAGCTCGTCGGTAGCACGCAATTCCAGCTTGCCGCGAGGGGTCCGGCCGGTGTCAGTGAACGGCTCCTAGTCGAAGCCCGAGAGATTCCCGGCGTTCAGGTCGCGCTGCCCGTCCTTGAGGAGCAGGCACAGGTGATCGGAGCTGATGGCCAAGTCCGCTCGGTGGACCTGATCGGGACCGATCCACGGTTCGCTCACTTCGGTGGGCCGCTCCTGCGGCGATTCTCTGCCCGTCTGCTGGCAGCACAGCGCGCTATCGCGCTGCCCGTTCCGATTTCTGAAGCGGTCGGTGCCGGTGCGCTTCAGACCGTGCAGCTACAGGTCGGCGCGCAGGTGATCCAGACACTGGTTGGTGCCACGCTTGGCTCCAGCGATATCGGGAGCCTCGTCAATAGCCCGGTGGCCCTCGCGCCCGTTCGGTACGCCCAACAGGTCACGGGGATGAGGGGGCGCGTGACCCGCATCTTTGTCCAAGCCATGCACGGACGGGACTCGGAGGTAGAAGCCGCGTTGCGTCGTCTTGCGGTTAGCGCTCACGTCAACCTGGAGCCGGCCAGCTTTGACTCAAAGCTGTTCAGCGTCGCGGCCCTGCCAGAGAATCAGGGCGAGACCTTGTTTTCGGTTATCAGCGCACTCGTTGGATTCTTGCTCGCGATCAATGCCATGCTGATAACGGTCGCGCGTCGGCGCCGATTGATCGACCACCTGCGCGGACAGGGCGGCAACCGCCGAATGGCGCTGCAAGTTCTCTTGTTCGACGCGGCCGTGCTCGGCGTCATCGCGTGCGTACTTGGGCTGTTCTTGGGTGAACTACTGTCGCGAGGTGTCCTTCACTCGGCGCCCGGTTACTTGTCCTTTGCCTTCCCCGTGGGGAACGGGCGCATCGTGACCTGGCAGTGCGTCGCGGAGGCGGTCGCCGCCGGGATGGCTGCCGCGTTCGCGGGGGTGCTCTTGCCGCTGCGCGATGTATTCATTCCGGTCAAATGGCACGGGGCGCTCACTCACCGCTGGTGGGTACTTGCCCGAGCAGTCCTCGGTCTCGCGGGATTCGCCGTGACCACCCTCATCCTAATCTTTCACCCGGCGGGATCGAACCTCGGAAACTTCACTCTCGTGATCGCCTTGTTGTGTCTCTTGCCCTTCCTGTTCAATTGGGTGGTCGCGGGATTCGCGCGACTACAGCCCACCCTCAATCGCCCCTCGCCCCGCCTGACGCTCACCCATCTTCGGGTGCCAAAGACGCGTGTCCGGTCACTCGCGATCATCGCGACCGCTGCGGTGGCCGTTTTCGGTGTCGTGTCAATTCAGGGCGCCCAACGAAATCTTCAGCGGGGCCTTGACGCCTCAGCACGCGGCATCGACTCGGGCGCGAATGTTTGGGTGACGCCGCGCGGTGAATCGAACGCGTTTGCCACCACTCCCTTCGTAGACCCTGGAGCGCGTGCCACGCTAGCGCGTCTGCCGGGAGTAAAAAGCGTCAGCGAATACAGGGGGAGCTTTCTCTCTTGGGGGGACCGTCGCCTTTGGGTCCTCGGTCCGCCCTCCAGCAGCACTCAGGTCATCCCGCCGAGCGAGATCGTCTCGGGCAATCTCGCGCTCGCGAGTGCCCGGCTGCGCGAAGGCGGATGGGCTGTCCTCTCGCGCGAGCTTGCGGCAGAACACGGCCTACACGTCGGGCAGGCGTTTGTGCTCCCCTCGCCCGAACCGAGAACGTTCCGCGTGGCCGCGCTCAGCACGAACCTTGGATGGCCTCCCGGTGCGGTGATCCTCAACGCCAAGGACTACGCGCAGGCGTGGGGCAGCAGCGAACCCAGCGGATATGAGATCGACACCAAGCCAGGCGTCCAGCTCGCGGCCGTTCGTCGGGCCGCTCAGGCTGCGCTAGGGCCGAACACTGGCCTAGTGGTAGAAACATCTGGCGAAAGAGAGCAACGCCACTACTTTCTTGCTCGCCAGGGCTTGCTCCGTCTTACGCAAATCCGTTTCTTGGTGTTGATAGCCGCAATGCTGGCGATTTCCGGGGCTCTCGGGTCGCTGATCTGGCAGCGGCGGGGGTACTTCGCGCGCGTCCGCGCGCTCGGGCTGGGCAAGCCCCTCCTGCGTCACTGGCTGCTTTGGGAGGGCGCGATCCTGCTAGGCGTAGGCTGCCTGACGGGTGCGACCTTCGGTGTTTACGGACAGTTGCTGATGAGCCATGCTTTGGCGAGCGTTACCGGCTTCCCCATCTCGTTCGGGGTCGAAGCCCTCGTTGCGCTTTCGACGTTCGCCCTCGTCAGCGCAGGAGCTGTGGCGGTGGTGTCGATCGCGGGCGCCCTTATGGTGCGTGTTCCGGCGCAAGCGGCCCGGCCGACCAGCTAACCGCAGCACAAGCCGCTCGACCCCAACACCGGCCGCTCTCTCGACGCGCCAACTGCGCGTCCTCGGCCGAGCTGCCGCACGCGAGCTGACTTGGACGCTGCCCGCCGTCGCTCGCGAGGTTCGCGAGTGGCAGACGCTCGCGGCCCGAATCACCGACGAGACGATCCGCCGAGACGCGCTGAGTGCGCTTGCGCGAAAGCGCGGGCACACCGACGGCGCGGCTCTGTTCTGCATCTTGACGACCGCTCGCGACGCCAACCTCCTGCGGCTGCTCGTGGCGTACGAGATCATGTGGGACTTCCTCGATTCCGCGAATGAGAGCGGCGCCGAGCGCGGACAGGCAGACGGCCGGCAGTTGCATCTAGCGCTGGTCGAGGCGCTGGACCCCACGCGTCCCCTCTCTGACTATTACCGCTTTCACCCTTGGCGAGACGACAGCGGATATCTCGACACCCTCGTACGCGCCTGCCGGTGTGCGTGTAGCCGCCTGCCCTCGTTCCATACGGTCCAGCCGCTGCTCATCCGGGAGGCGTGGCGAGCGCAGGTACTCGGAATAAATCACGAGCTGGACCCGGCGCTGCGCGACCGTGCGCTTCGCGAATGGGCGCAACAAGAGTGGCCCACCTCGACCGAGGCTAGTTGGTGGGAGCTGACCGGCGCAGCGAGCGCGTCCTTGACCGTTCACGCGCTGTTCGCGCTTGCCGCGAGGCCCGAGGTTAGTGCCACTGAGATCGCGAGCGTTCACGCGGCATATAGCCCGTGGATATCCGCCGCGACAACGATGCTCGACAGCTACGTTGACCAAGCGGAGGACGCAGTTAACGGTGACCACAGCTATGTCGGGCACTATGCCTCCCCGCTGACCGCGCTGGATCGCATTGGTGAGTTGGTGGGCCGCTCAACAACAGCGGCGAGCGCCCTCCCCGATGGCGAGCGGCACGTCCTGATCCTCGCAGCGATGCAAGCGATGTATCTCTCCAAGGACAGCGCTCGCAGCCCAGCCTTGCGCACAGAGACCGCCGCGCTCATCCAAGCCGGAGGACCGCTCGCACGCGTCCTGCTCCCGATCTTGCGGCTATGGCGAGTCGCATACGCCCAACGCTCAACCTGACCCTTGAAAAGGAGACACAGCCATGACACGAAAACCCTCACATTCACCAGCGCGCCCACGGCGCCTCCCGCCGGCCGCACCGCTGCCGTCAGCCCTACAGACGATCGCGTGTCGTCTGCGTCCGCTGGAGTATTTGGAATGGTGCAGGCGGCGGCTTGGTCGCCGGTTTACCGTCAGACCGCTCGACATGCCGCCGCTCGTGTTCTTGTCAGACCCGAACGATATTCGTGCGGTGGTTACGGCTCCGATGACCGTGCTGCACTCGGGAGTGGGTGCGGCCCTTACCGCTCCCCTGTTCGGGGAGACCTCGTTCATGCTGTTGCTCGAGGAACGGGAGCGTAAGAACCGACGCGACACAATCATGCCGGCATTTCACCGCCAGGCCATCGCAGAGCACGCCGATATGGTCACCGAGCTGGCGTCCCGAGAGGTGGCCTCCTGGTCGCTGGACACACCGACACCGCTGCACCCTCGCCTGTGCCACCTGAGCCTTGCCGTAATGCTCAAGACCGTATTCGGCAACGATGACCCGCTCCTGCCGATGTTGCACCAGCAGATGCTCGCGATGCTGTCAGTGACCGATGGCCCGGTATTGCAACAGCCACGCTTGCATTGTTTGCCGGGCTGGCGGCGCACATGGGCACGCTTCACTCGCGATCGGGAGCAGGTAGACAGCCTGATAGCGGGCATCATCGCCACACGCCGCCGCTTGCCCGAAAAAAACGGTGACATGCTCGACCTCCTACTAGACGGGCGGCGCCTCGACGGCTCGCCAATGACCGCAACGGAACTGAGAGATAACCTCGTCGCGGTCATCATCGCCGGCAGCGAGACAACGGCCTCCGCTCTCGCTTGGGCAATCCAGCTCATCGCGCACTACCCGCGAGTGCAGGACCGTCTCATCGCGGAGCTGGACGCAGACGACGGCGAGGACTACCTAGAGGCGACGGTCAACGAGACGCTGCGCCATCGGCCGGTGTTTCTATTTTCAGCTCCACGGGCCGTCTCGGCGCCGATCGAGATAGGTGGGTGGACGTACAACCCGCCCGCCCACCTCCTCGCGTCCATCTACCTAATGCACCATGACCCCGCTCTCTTTGCCGAGCCTCAGGCGTTCCGTCCCGAGCGGTTCCTAGACTCCCGCCCCGCCGCGTGGACCTGGCTGCCTTGGGGCGGCGGAATGCAACGCTGTCCGGGCCGGCACCTCGCCCTGCTGGAGCTGCGCACAGTGCTCCGCACGGCATTCGCCACATTGCGGGTCCTGCCGGCCAGCGCCACGGTCGAGCGTGCCCGCTGGCGTAGCGTGATCGTGACGCCCCACGCCGGCTGCACGGTCGTGTTGCGCAAGCGCAGCAATCGGAGCGCCAGGCCGGCCGGCGTTGGCCTCGCGGGGCGCCATTCGGGGTTTTTTTAGGCCGATTTGTTCAGCAGAGAACATGATTTGTCAGCCCTGAACGCAATAGCTGGCCTCTCGGCCAGTTGTACGTCAGCATCGGTTCGTGGCGCCTCAGAACCAAAAACAGTCGGGCTCGGCCCGACGCATCCCTGCGGCGGGACACGCACGAGCCAGGCCCGCCGCCGCCCATTCGGTCCCGGTTCTCCGGCGCCCGCGTCTACCGGCAGGCCCGGCCTCCAAACCTAATCCTCCGGAGGCCGGGTCGTTGGTGCGCCAGTTACTCCAGCCGCCCGGACTTGCCCCCGGCGGCGAACCTCCCAAGCGCAACCACGCGGCACCCTCGCGGCGCCGCTCCGTCCCCGATCGAACCTGACATGGACTGCGACGCAGCGGTAGTCCTTGACCAGCTCAAGGGCCAACTGATACCCGACCTTGAGCTGGACACCGCTTCGGGGCGCCCGTTCGATTTCGTCGCCCACGCACGACTGTTGATTTACCTGTATCCGGGCGCCTCCGGCATCATCCGTGGGGACGAGACGCCACTAATCGACGCTGAGCAACACCGGGCGTTCCGTGACCGTTGCGAGGACTTCCAAGCCTGCAACTTCACCGTCCTGGGAATCAGCAGCCAGTCAATCCACCGGCAGCGAAAAGCAGTCCAAGTCAACAAACTCTTACACGAGCTTGCGAGCGACCCGAACTTTCAGCTCGCCGAAGCGCTCGGTCTACCGACCCGCCGCGTGGGTGCCGCCCGAGTCTATGAGCGGCTGACCCTGCTTGTCAGGGCCGGGTGGGTCAACCAGGCGCTTAACCCATTACCCACACCCGAGCGCCATCCGACCCTTGTAGCGCGCTTGCTACAACTGCAAGGCTAGGCGGCTCGGCGTGACAAATCAGCCCGAGCACAAACAGGGCGGGCAAATGTCCTCCCGCCCGGTGGACAAGCCGGCGGGCACTGTCGGGCACCCGGCCGACCTCCTTCTGGAACGGGAGGCGACGCAGCGGTTGGCTCGGAGGCTTGTCGGCTCCCCGCTCCCGGCACTCATATTCATCGGCACTCGTGGCGAGCCAGTGGCCTTGGACCGATACGCCTCAAGATCGCTCGTGCTCTATCTATATCCCGGCGGGGAGACCTCACCTGACGGTGGCAATGACAGTCTCCTAACCGATGCCGTGCAGCACCGCGCGTTTCGGGAACGGCTGGCAGAACTGGCACACCTAAAAATCGTGGTGCTCGGTCTCAGCAGCGAGGCTCCGCACACCCAGACAATCAACGCCGAAGCCCAACGGTTGTCTCACACGCTGCTAAGTGATCCCGAGCTACGGCTCGCGGCGGCCTTGGAACTCCCGACCGTCACGGTTGGCATAGCTCAGTGTTACCGGCGGTTGACACTCGTCGTAAATCGCGGGCGCGTCGGGCATGTGTTTTTCCCCGTGGCGAACGTTCAGAGTGGCGCAGACCAAGTGCTGACCTGGGCGAAGGTCAACGGAGCCTAGATGCCCGTTATGGAGGGACGTAAAGCACCGCGAGTGTGGGCGATACCTGGCGAGACTCCCGCGAATACCCGCACGAGCGTACCTGTAGGGGCGCTACCCGCCGAGGTGCTGTGCGCTCGGGACACGGTGATCGACTTCAAGAAACGGTGGCTGCCCTTAGCGCGACCGGGATACGTCAACACAGACGCGTCGTGGCGCCACGGCGTTGCGGGCGTCGCGTACGAGAGCGGCGCGATGGGCCGACGCGTCGAGCTGGTGGAGTGCGTCGATAACCTCGCGGCTGAGTATCTAGCGCTGCTCATGGCGATGGGGGACGCCGACCTTTGCCTTGAGGGCACGGTGCGGTTTCGGGTGGACTCAACGGCGCTCGCTGACCTAAACGTCGGTACGACACGTGAGCTTGTCGAGCTGTGCGAACGGATAAGGGCATACCTGAGCACCCACCCAACGTGGTCGCTTGTGCTGATTAACCGCAGGCGCAACAAGTTCGCTGACCGCCTCGCTCGCCGCCCGTTCCTGCCGATCGACCGAAGTGAATGGACTGCCCGCGTCCTCGGTCAGTCCACCGGGGCGTAAGGATGAGCGCAGACGGCCCGTGCATTCGCAGGTTGCGCCCTTCCCCCTCAGTGCGGGGATCGCGTGCGCGCCTGTTTGTCCTGGCCTATTTCTCCCCGACGCGCCGAGTCCTGACCGCCGAGCAAATCGCGGCGCAGCTCGAATTGCTGCCAGCGACCGTCAGGCAGGTGGCGGCACCTCTCGTGTTAGTTAACTGCCTAGAGGTAGACCGAACGGGCGCCTATCGGCTGGCGTCAGGTCTTACGGTGAACGATGAGCGCTGAGCCATCGCAACCGCCGCCGAACCTTCACGGCCCCTACACCGACGAGGGTCTTCATATCGCGGTCACACGTGCGTGGTGTCTTTTGCCCTCCCGCAGAGCGCGGCGCGAACACCCAATGCGCGGTTACGTGTTCGGATCGCACTTCGCGGCGTCGTTCGCGAGGGTGCCGGTTGACTTTCCCGCTGCGGTGCAAGCCGTCCTGCGCGTCGTCTGTCACCGCTCCACGGCCGGCGGGCGCTCAGTGCCGTTGCCAGTGGCTGACAAACCGCCCGGATTGCTCGACGCGGCTGACGCATGGGCGCGAGCCACTATGCAGGCACTCGCGCAACTCGCCGGCAGAGGGTCAACCCCCGGAAGTGACGCGGTGACCCTGCCGCTGCCGGGCGAGCAACGCGGCCCTCTCAATGTGGTGGGTGCCTGGTGGCGCCCAATTGACGAGCCGGACGGCCTCGGCATTCACTTCGTGGAGCTGCGCGATGGGCCGCTTGTATTCCTCACCGTCGCCAGTCGGGACGATCAACCGGACCCCGGAGATTCCCAATGAGCGGACACCCGCCGCGAGCAGACAACGGGGGAGCCTCGCGCACGCTGAGCGTGGACAGTAAGCACTCTGGGGCCGAGCGACCTTCCAGCGCGAGTGCGGGAGACGATCGCACCCTCGATCGTTTCCGAGTTACCGCCGAAGCGTTGCGCGCTGTTACCCGCCTGCGCGGCCAGACGCTCCCCGCCGTGGAGCTAAGGACAGCCCGAATGATGACGCTGCCTCTAATGGCCCACGTCGCGAGGCGTACCGTCGTCTATTTCGTGCCCGGCGACCCGGACAGCGAACACGAGAACGGCTCACCGACCTGTTTGCAGGTGCTCGCGGGTTACGCAGTGGGGTTTACGGCCGCTGGCTGGGTTTCACTCGCGACACCCGATGCCGCGCTATCGAGCATTCTGTTCCCGGTTTCCGCGATCTTCGGGTTTTGGGCGCTTTCGGTGATGTTTTCCCTGAATAGGGTGGCACCGTTCATTAGGGGCTTTGGTGACAGCGATAACGGGGATGGCGTAACGGTCTGCGATCGGCGTGGAGGCATGGCGATGATTGCACGGGTGATCGTAATTCCGGGGCCGCTGGTCGGTTACGTTCGGGCTGGTCTGCAATGGCGACTGGGAGGGAACCGGCGGCGAGCTGGACGTTGCTGTGAACCTCTATAGGCACGGCGAGGAGCTGGTCGAGGCGCTGCGATTAGTCCTCGATACCGAAACAGACCTGTCCCAGCTCCCGCACAATCGCGGCATGAACCCGGAGACGGTGTACCTACTGAACGCGCTGGCAGGCGGCACCGAAAGGTGCCTCGGCGAGCTTGTCACGGACTCGGCTCTGGCAACGCGCGCACACCGCATAGTCGCCGAGATTGAAATAGCCACGCTCTCCGCATGGTCGCGCAAGTCTTACGACGAACCGAGGGGCCGATCCGCCTGCGCGCGCTGTGCCGGTCGAGCACCGCGAGCTTTCGGCGCTCGGGGTGAAGGTCGCGCTCGGTGCGCGAGCCCGTGCATTGCCGTAGGCGCCTTTCAGCGCTTTGCGGGGTTGGAGCGCCTTGTGCCGCGCCGGCTCTTGGCGGCGGTGCCGCCCATCGCCGCCAGCGAGCGCCCACGGGCGCCGCTGCGGCCAATCGACCCCGCCTTGCGGTAGTTTGGGCTAGCGCCGCCCTGCCAGGCGCTCTCGGGGGCCAGGGCGCGCGCCTGCGGCGACGGCTAATGCCGCTGCGCCCGGAGGCGCGAGGGCAGCGCTCGCAGGCCGAGCCAGTCGAGCCGTCGGTCGGGCGCGACCTTCGGGGACCAATCCCGCAGGTCCGGCCCGCCGAACCCGTGTCAACGGCAGTCGCCGCGTTGGGCTGCGTGCGCTTGCGCGGCTCGCGGCCTACGCAAACCGGCCGCGAGCGCCCCGCGACGCCGGAGCGGCCAACCGCTCAGCCCAGCCGCTTGGGACGCCATCCCGCGCGCCTCCGGCAGCCAAAAGCGCCTGCAAATCGGCTGTTTCTCGGCCGATCGGCCAAGCCTCCTCGATTCGGTACAGGACGGGTGCTAGAGTCCCCCGAAGGGTCGTGGGATAGCGACGTGATCCTGCCCCCGCTATACCAAACATCGGCGACCGCCTGGGTCGGGCGGTCGTTTGGGGTTTTAGGTGCCTGCTGGCTCGATCGCTCGCCAGCACCCGCGTCCGGTTGACTCTGATTGCTGCATTACCGGCCGACCAGTCTGAACAGCGGATCTAGCGTAGGTGTGTTTCCGTTGAGTGCCACTTCAACGCTCGTCGCGACAGCCAAGACAACGAGGACCAGAAGGAAAACGGTCTGCCTGGCGGCCCAGAAGAACAGCCGCAACTGTTCCTTCTTCAGTCGCAGATGTTCCCAGCTGTTCATCGCGAACTCTGCTCATGGTGTGTGTGAGCCGGCTGAGCCGTCGCTACATAACCACCGAGATCCAGCAACGCGTCTCGCGCTTCGCGTGACGCGATGAGGACATCGCGCGCAAGCTGTTCGCTTCGCCCGATTTGTCCCAGTGTCTTCCTCAGCTCGGCAACCTGGTCTACCGGGATCGCCGGAAGCTGGAGTTCACGAACCTCGAGATGTACTTGCGTTGGGGCCATTCCCGCAAGGAGCCTGCGATTGCGCGGACTTCCGAGAAACGCCGCAGCGACGGTGGGATCCAGCCACTCCTCGTCGAGGCGTAGTGCCTGTAGGGGTAGAGCCAGCGCGCGGCCACCCTGCGTCTCGACGAATGTCCTCAGATCGTCGCCGGCTAGCGATAGAACGATGTCGCCGGGACGCGTCAGACGTGGCATCTGAGGCAATGTCGTCAGATCTACGTATGTGGGTGGCTCTGGATTGCTATGTCGCGCGCTTAGGTTGCGAAGCACCCGAGTACCACTCGGGCGAGCATCCTCGGGGCGTAGGCGGATTCCGCGGACCAGCTCAGCCCGTCCGTCGGCGATGAGGTCTCGCACTGAGATCCATGCAAGGGCGCTCGGATCGCCCATTAGCTTGCCGGCGTGGATATCTGCTTCCAGCAGTTGCCAACGCGATTCAGAGGCGGCTCTCGCGGCGCTCCCGAAGTCTCGCCGACGCTGTTCGACGTCAAGCTGACACTCCTGGTGCACCCAGCGAGCCGGCCGTAGGTTCGCACGCGGACCAAGTAGATCCATCACAGGAACCCCGATGGCGAAGCCGCGATCCGTCTTGAGTACGTCGGCGTGTTGACGCCAAACCTCGATTGCACCCGCTATGTGTTCGATGAGCGACTCGTCTAGCGGCTCGCGCGGTTGGGGGCTGGCCCTAGTTCCGTCTATGAGGAGAACCTTTGGATTGCTCTCGTCGATCGGTCGTCGCACAATCCAAAGAGCCAGTGATATCGCTGTGTGCTCGGCCGCCCTCGGGGGTAGCGCGACAATCGCTTCGACGGCGCCCCGCCGGAGCAGTTGTGCGCGTATCTCTGCATCGCGACCATTGCGGGAGAGGGTGGACGCCGGGAGCAGCACGTAGCCGCGCCCGTTGGCTGTTAGGTGATGAATAGTGTGCTGAAGCCAGGCAAAGTCCGCAACGCCAGTGCCTGGCACGCCAAACTTCCATCGACCGTCAGCGAGTGCGGCGGCAGGGAAATGTGTCTTCAACCCATACGGCGGATCGCACAGGACGACGTCGGCGAGAAGGTCGGGATAGGCATCCTTGAGCAGGCTATCGCCAAGCTCAATCCTGGCACTCTTGCCTTCCACGCAAAAGCGCTGCTTAGCTATTCGCCAGGCGGCGTGGTTGAGCTCCTGACCCGTCAACTCTACTCCGAGTCCAGCGACCTTCGCCGCGGCCAGCAGAAGGCTCGCCTGTCCAGCCGCTGGATCGAAGACGCGGGTGACAGGCGTGGTATTTGAATTGTCGATGCCGACCCGGACGAGAAGCTCGACCAGCCTATCGCTGGTCCGGGTCTCGACAAACCGCTGATGGCGAGCGAGAACACCGCTGAAGAGGCTTGGGATGTTGGCCGGGGTGAGCTGGCCGACGAGTTGCAAGAGGTGGACGCGAGTCTCTGCTTTGAGCGTTGCCAGTGGCGCAAAAGGCTCCGCAAAGGCTGGGTCGTCGTGCATGCGACGATCGAACGCGACACTGCCGGCTAGCTCGTCCGTGTCCGTGCGCACGTAAACAAAGGCCAATGCGGCGCATACGACATCGATGATTCCCTTCACGTCGAGCTCCGATCGCAGAATGTCGGTGGCCTGCCACAGAAAGCGCTCGCCCTCCTTCGCCCCGGCGAGTCTGTTGTGCGCGACGAGCCACGCTTCGACCGCAGCGAGGGAGAAGAGATCTCTCCCGCCAGTTGCGCTCGCGGTGGGAGGCGGGAAATCGTCGAACCGCTTACGCCAGTTGCTCACTGCCGAGGGTCGTACGCCAGCAAGCTCGGCGATCTGGCCGAGCGTCACCGGGGGGGCGTCCGAGGCAGCGTGGTCATCCGGAAGGCGCAGAGTATCCATGTGTATGAGCCTATCACAAAGAAAGACCGTGAATTGTTTTCACGATGCTCAGGCACGCATCGTGAAGGCCGACAGGGGGGCCGATGGATGGTGCCAATGCCGTGGAAATAATGCTAACCGAGGCGACCTTTAGCAGCATTCTGCGATCATTAGCATCATGAGGAGTTTCATCGACCTAGAGCGCAAGTTCGGCGGCCAGCCACGAGAGCTTGGCGCAGAGCTGTCGCGGATCGACACTGGCAAGGGCCAAGAACGCCTCTTTGTGGATCAGCTACCGGAACTTCTGCGGACACTTTCAGAGAACGCTCGCATCGCCTCGATCACAGCCTCAAACGCGATCGAGAACGTGACAGTGGCGAAGGACCGCGCGCATCGCATAGCCGAAGGCAGTCCGCGTTTTCGCAATCGCAACGAGAAGGAGTTCGCCGGCTATCGCGATGCGATCGACTACATCATGCGCCTGCAGCGTTACGAGTCTTTGACCGTGCCGTTCATGCTGCACCTACACCGGCTGCTGTTCCAATATGTAGATGGACGGGGTGGGCATCTCAAGAGCGACCAGAACCTGATCGTCTCCTACGAGAGCGGCCGGCGCGAGGTTGTGTTCACCCCGCCAGACGAGTACGAGACGCCAACGTTGCTCACCGAGCTCCTGGACCGCTACGAAGCAGCGAAGCGAGAGGCCCGTACCCATCCCCTAGTCTTGATCGCTGCCCTGATCATCGACCTGCTCGCAATCCACCCGGTTGCGGATGGCAATGGCCGACTGGCACGGCTCGTGACCACCTATGAGCTACTCGAGGCAGGCTACGGTGTCACTCGCTACGTCAGCGTCGAGCAGCGCATCTTCGAAGCCAAGAACACCTACTACCAGAGCCTGTATGAATCACAGCGCGGCTGGTATGAGGGGCAACACACGATCTGGCCGTGGACGACCTTCCTCGTGCGCATCCTCGGGGGTGCGTACGATGACTTCGAGCAACGCGTCGCGGCGGGTACGACCAGCACTGGCTCCAAGCAAGATCGCGTTCGTGAGCACATCCTGCATCACGCACCTGCGGAATTCCGCACCCGCGACATCCAGCGTGCGCTGCCGGGCATAAGCTCGGCCACAGTGCGGCTGGTGCTCAACGAGCTACGCGACGCCGGGCGTATCAGCTCCCGCGGCACCGGTGCGGGCGCGCGCTGGCATCTGAGCGATCGGAACGCACTCGACAATGCGGTAGGCGGCGCTGGTCGCTGATCGGTGTTCGGTCTCCGCCCCCGCTATAAGAGAAACCCGCTGGAAACGGTGGATTTTTCTTTGCTAAGAAGCGAGGCTTGGCGCTGGTTGTGGTTCTGGGTCAAGCTCTGGGTCAAGGTCTTGCAGGCCTTGAGAACCGCGAGCGCAGGGCGTCGGATCACCAATCTGGGACTCGGCGGGAGAACGAGCATGGAATACGCGTGTCCCCCAGCTACTCTCCATGTGATCCTCAGCACGCATCCCTGTCGAACAGACGGGCCACTTTGAAGCGGGACCGGTTAGGCTCCGGCGAACGTGTCGAAACGCAGTCTGATGCTCGTCAACAGCCTGTTCCGTGTTAGTTACGGAGTGGGGGCGCTGTTCGTTCCGTCGAAGATGGCCGAGCTGAGGCTGGCGGCGGATACCGCGGAGCATCCGGAGGCTCGACTGTTCGTTCGTGGTTTCGGCGCGCACCAGATAGGTGTGGCGGCAGTGAGCCTTGCCAGCCGGCGCTGGCGGCGACTCGAGCAGCTGGCTGCGGTTGCCGCTATCGCGATCGACGCGTTTGACATGCTCTCCGCGCTGGTCGAGGCACATGGTCGAGGACAAGTGGACGCTGATCTATCCGGGGGGCTGGTGTTCTCGGCGGCGGGTGTGGCTACCGCTGTGGCCGCTCTACGGACGCCAACGCCGAGATGAACGGCTCCCGGACCTCCGGGTCGCAATGTTTGGCCTCAAGCGCTCGCTTCTCGGCGTCGGGATCTTCACTGGCGGGGTAGTCGCGCCCGGGACTGCAGGCGAGTGGCAGCGATGAGACGCCCTGTCGTGAGCCCCTATCCGCCGTCGTAGCAGGGATACTGTTTGCCTCGGCTATAAGGTATGTTGTTCAGGTCCAGATGGAGTCCTGGCGAGTCCGGCAAGGCGAGCAGCGCCTAGCCGGGTCTCAAACCGCCCACCGCCGGTAAAAGGGCTGATGGCTCCTTTCGCGAAAGACCACTCGAGCGCGAGAGGAGACGTGGACAGCAGTGCTGACCCTTCCCGGCTGGGCTATCCAGATCCTGCAGGTCGTGAGCATTCTTGTGCTCGCGCCGCTGGTGAGCGGGATTATCGCGCGGGTTGAGGCGATCATTCAGCAGCGCAAGGGCCCACGGGTCCTGCAGCCCTACTACGACATTTTCAAGCTGCTGCAGAAGGAGACGGTTCTGCCGGTACCGGCGGGCCCGGTATTCCGCGCGGCCCCGTATGTGAGTTTTGCTGCGTACGCGACGATTCCGTTGCTGATCCCGGTGCTGACGACGTTCGGCCTGCCGCTCGGTTATATGGCGGACTTCTTCGGCGTCGGGTTGATCCTCGCGCTGGCGAGCTTCGCTGTCTCGGTCGCGGCGGTCGATAGCGGCAGTCCCTACGCGCAGCTCGGGTCCAGTCGCCTGCGCTCCTTCGGCGCGTTCAACGAGCCGACGGTGATCTTCGTCACGTTCGTGCTCGCTTTGACGACGCACACCGATCTGCCGTACGCGTTCGGCGCGACGATCCGCTCGGCGACCGTACAGGTCGTGCGTCCCAGCCATTTGCTGATGATCGCGGCGTTCTTCATGCTCGTGCTGAACGAGACTGGCCGCATCCCGGTAGAGAACCACGGCGGCACATTGGAGTTCGGGCAGATCGAGGAGGGCCGCGTGGCCGAGCACTCGGGGCCGGGCCTGGCGTTCTTGCGCTGGGGGTCAAGCGTCAAGCAGCTGTTGCTGTTCACGATCTTCATGAACGTGCTCGTCGTGCCGTGGGGGATGGCGTCTACCGGCAACCTTGGCTCGGTGCTGATCGCGATCGGCCTCTTGTTCTGCAAGGCGCTGGTGGTCGGCGCAGCGGTGGTCGTGATCGAGTCGAGCTTCGCGAAGCTGCGGCTGTACAAGATCCCGGAGTTCACGGTCGCGAGCTTCATGTTCGCAGTGCTCGCCGTGGTGATCTTCCTGTTCGAGCCCTCTTTCGGCGATCTGCATCTGAGCGTGTTTGGGGCGGCCGCGACGATCACCGCCGTCGGTGTGCTGCTGTTGGAGTTCGGGATGCTGCGCTCCCAAGACGTTTGGGAGCAACTGCGGCTCTACTCGCTCGGATCGTTGGTCGTGGCGGCGCTCGCGATCACGACCGCAGCATCCGGGCACGGCGACAGCTCGCTGTATGCGCTGGGGGCGGTCACGATTGGCCTGAAGGCGTTGTTGTTTCCGTTCGGCATCCGGTTCGTGCTACATCGCCTCGACGTCGATCCTAGGGTGCCGTCGGTGATCGGAACACCGAGCGGGATCTTGATCGCGATCGCGCTCTGCTCGTTCGCGTTCATCGCGCTGCGCCCTATCCACATCGGTGCCGAGGCCGCATTGCCTTTGTCGGCTTTGCCGATCGCGGTCGGCGGGGTGCTCACGGCGTTCCTATTGATGGTGCTGCGTCCCTACGCCCCCTCACAGCTCCTCGGGTTCCTGGTATTGGAGAACGCTGTGTCGGTCGCGAGCCTCGTGATCGCACCGGGCTTGCCGATCATCCTCGCGCTGCTGCTGCTCTTCGACGTGCTGATCGGAGTGCTCGTGTTCGTCGTCCTCGTGCAGTACCTCGCTGTAGAGCGCACCGCGGTGCGCACCGATGTCCTGAACAGGCTCACCGGATGACCTGGGCGCTCTACACCATCCTCGGCGTCCCGCTAGCCGCGGTGCTGCTCACGCTCGTCAACGGGTGGCGTCTCGCGCGCGCCGCGACGGTGATCGCCGGCCTCGTCTCGCTTGGCCTGGCTATGACGATCGCGATCACCGTCCGGCACGGTCGCGTATTGGACACCGCTCACGGGTGGCTGCGTGTGGACTCGCTCGGCGCGGTCTTCCTACTGGCGACGGGGCTGTTGTATGCGATGGCGGGAGTGTTCTCGATCGGCTATCTCGGCGTCGAGGAGACCAGGCCCGGGTTCGCCGGGTTCGCGAAGCGGTACTACGCGCTGCTGAACCTCTTTGGCTGGACGATGCTGCTGGTCCCCTTGGCCGCGGATTTCGGGACGCTGTGGGTCGCCGTCGAGCTGACCACGATCATCTCCGCGCTGCTGGTCGCGATCGACCGCACCGACGCCGCACTTGAGGCATCGTGGAAGTACGTGCTGATCGCATCGAGCGGTCTGGGGATCGCACTGCTGTCGATCATCGTCCTGTACGCCACCGGCACACATGCCCTGGGCAGCGCCTACATACCGCGCTTCGAGCGGTTCCTTACCCACGCACACGGTCTTTCCCCCGACGCGGTGCGTCTCGCGTTCGTGCTCTCGCTCGTCGGGTTCGGTACGAAGGTCGGGTTCGTGCCCGTGCATACCTGGCTGCCAGATGCGCATAGCGAGGCGCCCGCGCCCGTGTCCGCGATGCTCTCAGGTTCTCTGCTGGCTGCCGCGTTCTACGCGATCTTGCGCTTCTTCCAGGTAGCGGTAGCCAACGGTGATCGGGCATTCGCCGAGCACGCCCTGATCGTCTTCGGAGTGATCTCCCTGGTCGCGGCGAGCTTCTTCGTGCTCAGACAGGGCAACTACAAGCGGCTGCTCGCTTACTCCTCGATCGAGCATATGGGCATCATCGCGCTCGGTATCGGGTTCGGTGCGCCGCTCGCGGTCGCCGGAGCGCTGTTGCACGTCATCACGCACGCCTCCGCGAAGGGTCTTGCGTTCTTCGGCACCGGGTCGCTGCTGCGCGGCTACGGCACCAAGGAGGTCGAGGGGGTCACCGATGCTGGGCGGCGAATGCCGTGGACCGGCCCGATGTTCCTTGCCGCTGCGCTGGCCCTCGCGGGGTTGCCGTTGTCGGGGGTCTTCCGTAGCGAGTTTGAGATCGTCGCTGGTGGGTTCGCCAAGCCGCAATACGCCGGGGTGACGATCTTGATCGTGTTCGTGAACCTCGCGTTCTTCGGGGTCATCTGGCACACCGGCCAGATGGTCCTCAGTCCAGCCGCTGAGACGGGTGGGTCTCGATCCGGTGGTCCTGCGCCCGCGGTCGGGGAGCGGAGCGCTTGGATGATCGCTGGGATGCTCGGCTGCCTGTTCGTGGTGATCGCCTTGGGGGTCCACCTTCCCGGCGATCTTTCTGCATTGCTGACTAACGCGGGTCGCAGGCTGGCGGCACCATGAGCGTCACCCAGCAGACAGGCCAAAGCGCGGGCTATCCGCCGGAACGGCTCGGCGCGATCCGCGAGCCGGCACCGGAGGGCGAGGTCCGGCTACGGGTCGCGCCCTCCGCGTTTGCGAGTGTCGCCAGGGCTATGCAGGAAGCCGGCGCACGGTTCGCGAGCATGTTCCTCACTGACACCCCTGAGCCGTCGCTAATTGCGGTGTTCGCGTCGCGCGGCGAGCTGATCCTGTTGCGCTCCCCAACGGTCGGTGAGGGTTTGGTGTTCGAGTCGATCGGCGGGTGGTGGCCCGCCGCACGGTGGGCTGAGTGGGAGCTCGCGGAGCTCCACGGTGCGCGTTTCAGAGGAGATGAGCATCGCTCGCGTCTGACGGCCCCTGACGCGGATCTGCTCGACCGCGACGTTCAGGGGCTAGACGTGTTCTCGATCCCTTACGGTCCGGTGCGCTCAGGGGTCTTCGAGGCGATCCAGTTTCACATCGAGACCGGAGGGGAGGACGTCCCCCGGATCCACACCCGACCGTTCTTCAAGCGCCGTGGCATGGAAGCGCGCTTCGCCGGTCTCACCCCCGATGTCGCCGTACATGTCGCAGAGCGGGTTGCGGGGATCGCCAGCTGCGCTTATGCGGCCGCTTTCTCACAGGCGGTGGAGCGTGCGCTTGGGGTGCAGGCGCCCACGCGGGCGGAGCGTTGGCGGGCGGTGTACTGCGAGCTTGAGCGGATGGCGTGCCATCTGGACGTGATCGCCAAGCAGGCCGAGACGACCGCGCTGTATGTCGGCCAGGCTCGCTTTCAGATCCTCAAGGAGCAGGTCATGTGCCTGCGCAGCAGACTGACCGGTAACCGCTTCGGCCGCGGCATCATCGTCCCCGGCGGCGTGCGCGGCGAGGGGATGATGGACCTCGACGAGCTGCTCGGCGCGGTTGACAGCATCGAGCGTCAACTGCGGCGTGACCGGCGAATGTTTCTCGGGACCGCCTCGATGACAGACCGCTTGATCGGATCCGGGCGCCTGCAGCGAAGCCTGGTCGAGGAGTACGGCGCCGTCGGTCCTCTGGCCCGCGGGTCGGGTCTCTCTACCGACGTGCGGCATGAGTGGCCGTACGGCAACTACAAGCGTCTCGGTCTGCGCGTCATCACTGAGCGTGACGCTGACGCGATGGCTCGTGTGAAGGTGCGCTTCGGCGAGCTCTCAGAGTCCCTGCGCATCCTGCGCCAGACGATCGACCACCTCCGCCGCCGCGACGGAGAGCTACAGGCACCGTTGCCGGCTACGGGTGAGGGCGCCGCGCTCGGTTGGGTCGAGGCGCCGCAGGGCGAGCTGCTGATCTGGGTCGAGCTCAAAGCCGGTGTACTTCACGACGTGCATATAGCTTCGCCCTCGCTGCGCAATTGGGCGCTGTTCGACCACGCATTCCCCAAAGACGTGCTGACCGATTTCGCGTTTATCGAGCACAGTTTCGGGCTGACCCCGGCGGGAGCTGATCGCTGATGCTCGAGTGGATCGCGAGAGGTCTCAGCCAGGGACGGATCACGACCCGTTACCCGCGCAAGCCGGAGCCGGCACCCGACGGTTACCACGGCCGCATCGAGGTCCTCGACGCAGACGACCCGCCGTTCGGGCTCGCTGCTCTGTGCCCCACCGGAGCGATCGCGGTCGCCGGAGCACGTTGGCTGACGGTCGATCGCGGCAGCTGCATCCTCTGCGGTGAGTGCGTGCGCCGCGCACCAGAGCGCTTCGCGTTCCGCGCAGAGTACGAGACCGCCGCTCGATCTCGTGCGGCGCTCGTCGTCGAAGAGCAAGAATGCACGGAGGTGCAGCCGGCTCGTAAGGCGTTGGGGGAGCAGGCGCGGATGCTGCGCCGCTCGATCCACGTCCGGCACATCGATTGCGGCTCTGACGGGTCGGAGGAGTGGGAGATCCAGGCACTGTGGAACCCCTACTACGACATCCAGCGCCTCGGGTTCTTCCTCACAAACGCACCCCGCCACGCCGACATCCTGCTCTCCACCGGAGGAGTGACCGGACCGATGCGCGGACCGCTTGAGCGGACCTGGGAGGTTATGGGCGAGCCTAAGGCGCTTATCGCGGTTGGCACCGACGCTTGCACCGGCGGGCTCGCCGGCGATGGCGGGCTCGTTGCGGGAGGGATCGATCAGGTACTACCCGTCGACGTGTACGTGCCCGGCTCACCGCCCGCGCCGATCGCGATCATGCACGGTCTGCTGCTCGCCACCGGCCTGCTCGCCGAAACGACGGTGGCCGCATGACGCTCACCTTCCAGGTCGGGATGGCAGCACTCGCGCTCGCACCACTGCTCGCGCTGATAGCCCGCGACGCGCCGCTACGACGCGCCGCTGCCCTCTGCTCGGCGCTTGGGTGCGTGCTGCTGGTGATCGCCGGCCTGGATGCGGCACTAGGCGGTGTCAACCCGGTAGTGAACCTCGGCGGGTGGCTCGGGTTCGGTCACAGCGCGCTGCGCGCGGACGGCCTTGCAGGGATCTTTCTCGTGCTGACAGGCCTCACCGGTGGCGCGGTAGCGCTCGCGTACGCGGAGCTGCCACCCGGACGGTGGCTTACCGTGCTTGGCTGCACGCTCCTGTTGTTCGTAGCGGTTGCGATCGGCTCGGACAACGGCTTCCTGTTCTTCCTCGCATGGGAGGCGATCACGCTCTGCGTGTATCTGATCGCGAGCGCTGGGCGTAACACGCAGGACCTGCTCGCCGGGTATCTCACCGGCGGCCTCGCGAAGATCGGCGGCGCTGCGCTGCTCGCCGCTTTCTCGCTGCTTTACGCGCACACCCACAGTTTCTCCCTTGAGGTGTGGGCGCACGCCACGCTACCGGCCGGGACCCGTGGTGTGCTGTTCGCGCTGTTCTTGACGTGCTTTGCGACGAAGATCGGTGTGATCCCGCTACAGGGCGGGCTGCCTGCCGGGTATGGCTCCGCCCCCAGACTCGGAGCCGCATCATTGTCGGTTGCGCTATGCGCCGGGTTCTACGGGCTGTGGCGGTTCGAGTTTCAGATCCTCGGGCCGTTGCCCGTGTGGTGTGGGGACGCGCTGCTGGTCCTCGGTGCGGTCACCGCACTGGTGGGGATCGCCTACGCGCTGACCCAAGACAACCTCCGACGGTTCCTCGGGTACTCGACCGTCGAGCATGCGGGCGTCGCGATGGTCGGCTTCGCGGTTGCGCTGCTCGGGCACGCCGCGCACATGCCGGCACTGGCAGCCGCCGGCCTGCTCGCCGCCACACTGCACGTCTGCGCGCACAACCTCGCAAAGACCCTCGCGTTGATCAGTATTGACCGGGTTGAGCAGGCCACGCACCAGCGCACGATCGACCCACTCGGCGGGCTCTCCCGGGTGCTGCCGGTGAGCGCGATCGCGCTCGGAATCTCATCGCTCACGCTCGCTGCGATCCCGCCCTTGGGCGGGTTCGTCAGCGAGTGGTTCACCTTCGAGGCGCTGCTGCAGGGCTTCCGGATGCCGACCCTGCTCTCCAGGCTCCTCTGCGCTCTCGCCGCCGCCGGACTCGCGCTGACCGCGGGGCTGGGGCTGCTCGCGTTCGCGAAGTACTACAGCTTCATCTTCCTCGGACAGGCCAGGGAGAAGCTCGGCGCGATCACCGAACCGGGCCGCCGGCCGGCTGGTGCTATCGGCCTGCTTGTCGTGCTCCTATTTCTGGGGACGGTCGCGCCGTGGGAGATTCATGCGCTCGGCTCTGGACTAACGCGGTTGCTCGGCTTCAACGCCGCGAGCACAACGATCAGTCACCCGCTCGTGCTCGGACCGGTGTTCAAGGAATTCTCGGTACTCGCTCCAACGTGGCTTTCGATCGTGTTGCCTGCCTACGCATTGATCGCAGTGCTGATCGCGTTCGCGACCGACCGCCGCCGCGGCGTCAGACGCGCCCCCGTGTGGGTAACGGGCTCGGGCGCTGAGCTACCGGCGGTGCAGTACCGGCCTTCGGCCTACTCAAACCCGATGCGGGTCATCCTGCGCGGCCCGCTCGGCTACCGCACACGGCTCGTTGCAACCGCTGGGGAGAACGCCGCGTCGGATCTGACGCTCGACACCAGGGTCGTGCTCGCGATCGACCGCTACCTCTATGCGCCCACGACAAAGCTCGCGTTGCAGGTCGCCGAACGGGTACGGGCGTTTCAGTCCGGTCGTTTGTCCTCCTACCTGCTGTACATGCTTGTCGCGCTGATTTTCGCCCTGTCTCTCGTCCCCATCTTGAGCTGAGAGCTAATGTTCCAACAAATACTGCTTGCCTGGGATGGCTCTAACGTCGCGCTTCGCGCGTTCGACTTCGCCATTGATCTCACCCGCCGCTATGACGCTGACCTCGTCGCAGTGTCGATCGCCTACTCGCCCGCGCACGCCGAGACAGACGCCGACCGGGAGGAGTCAAGCGAGGCAGCACACCGCTACCTCACACAAACCTTCCATGAGGTGAAAGACCGTGCCGAACGCGCCGGCGTCACAGTGCAGCACACGATCATCGAGGGTGACCCCCCGACACAAGCGCTCGTGGAGTACGCGCACAAGCACGGCTTTGACCTGATCGTCTGTGGCCACCACCACACCCGCCGCGCCGGCCGGCTCTTGCTGCGCGGCGTCACCCACGACCTGATGGACGCGACGAGCATCCCAGTACTCGTCATCAGCGCTGAGGAGCCATGAACCACGGTTGGGCGCTCGGGTGCGCCACGCACCTCAAGCAAACAGTGATAGCCGGATGGGCAGGTAGTCGGCGCAAACCAAGGAGCGGCAACGACGATGCCGAGGATTGACCGTCAGGAGCTCGCGGCGATCTTTGCCGGCGGTGCGGTCGGTGCCATAGTTACTGTGTGGATCGGCCGCCACTTCACAAGCGCCGACGATAGCTGGCCGTGGGCGACGTTCGCGATCAACATCACCGGGTCGTTCGCGCTCGCGTACTTCGCTACCCGCCTGCAGGAACGTCTCCCACAGTCGACCTACAGACGGCCGCTGCTCGGCACCGGGTTCTGCGGCGCGTACACCACCTTCTCCACGATGGAGGTCGAGATCCTCAAGATCGTCGAAGCGCACCGCTACGGTCTCGCGGTCGCGTACGCGCTCGGGAGCATCGTCGCGGGTCTTGCCGCGATTTGGCTGGCAACTACGATCGTGCGGCGGACCAGGGTGATCGTATGAGCGACTGGGTCTGGTTGGCGGTAACCGCAGTCGGCGGGATCGGTGCGATCGGAAGGTTCTTGCTCGACTCGATGATCGCCGCGCGCGCCGGACGGGACTTTCCCTACGGCACGTTCACGATCAACATCACCGGCGCACTGATCCTCGGGATCCTGGCCGGCCTGGCGATAGAAGGGAACCTGCTCGTGATCGCTGGTACCGCGACGATCGGCTCCTACACCACCTTCTCCACGTGGATGTTCGAGACGCACCGCCTCGCCGAAGACAAAGAGCTCCCGCGCTCCGCGATCAACACAGCCCTCAGCCTGCTCGTGGGGTTCGCCGTTGCTCTGTTGGGTCATACGATCGGAGCACACGTATGAACGAGGACTGCCTGAAGCTCACCACTTATTTCGGAGAGCGCGACCGCACCGAGGACGGGCTACTCGGCGACGAGCTGCTCGACGTCTACGGCGGACACAGGCTGCAGAGCAGCATCCTGTTGCGCGGCGCCGAAGGTTTCGGAGGCCTGCATCATCTGCACACTGACCGGCTGCTGTCACTCTCTGAAGATCTGCCGGTCGTCTCGATCGCTGTCGACACGCGCGAGCGGATCGAGGCGATGCTCGACCTGATCCTGCAAATCAAGCGCAAGGGCCTGATCACCCTCGAGCGGGCTCGACTACTCCGCGGTGACATCGGAAAAGTGCAACTCCCCGAGCAGCTCGGGGAGGCGACCAAGCTCACTGTCTATGTCGGCCGCCAAGAGAAGGTGAATCGCATGGCTGCGTTTGCGGCCGTCACAGACCTGCTCTACCGTCGCGGGATCTCCGGTGCCACAGTGCTGCTCGGCGTTGACGGCACCAGCCGCGGCCGGCGGGTGCGCGCGAGGTTTTTCGCTCGCAACACCGAGGTGCCGACGATGATCATTGCCGTCGGCTCCGGCGAGAAGCTCGCCCAGGTGCTCCCTGAGCTCGGCGGGCTGCTTGAGAATCCGCTGATGACACTCGAGCGGGTGCGGATCTGCAAGCGCGACGGCGAGCTGCTGGCGGCCCCGCACGAACTACCCGGTATCGACGAGCACGGTCTCGCGATGTGGCAGAAGCTGATGATCTACACCTCCCACTCCGCGACCCACGAAGGGCACCCGCTGCACCACGCGATCATCCGCCGGCTACGCGAATCAGACGCGGCTGGCGCCACCACTCTGCGCGGAATCTGGGGCTTTCACGGCGACCATGAGCCGCACGGTGACAAGTTCTTTCAGATCACCCGACACGTCCCTGTCTTGACGATCACGGTGGACACTCCCGAGCAAACCGCCCGCTCCTTCAAGATCATCGACGAGCTCACCGCCGAGCACGGCCTCGTCACAAGCGAGATGGTGCCCGCGATGAGCGCCATGAGCGAAACCGAGCGGCGCGGAGGGCTGCGACTCGCCACCCACGACTTCTAGTGGACCTCTTTCTACTGCTCCTCGCCTTCGCCGCGATCGGCGGCGCGATGGCGTTCCTGATCTCCTACGACGAGCTCCCCCGCCACTCTCCGAATCGGCAAACCCCGCATAACTGACCTGTACGCCTGTGATCGTCGGCGTCGGTCAGGCGCGAACCTCGACAGCGCTGCCTTCGATGGCTGCTCAAGCACCCTCAACCTGACCAATGGCGACGCAATGGGGTGTGACCTTCGGGATACAAACCCGAAGGTCGCTGACCAGCGCAGCCCCTCGGCTCGCTATACCGAGATAGTCAGTTGTCTCGTCGGCGTCGCATCGCTGATAGTGCGATGGCGAGGAGTCCGGCGACGAGTAGCGCTCGCCCGAGCGTGGAACTGACGACGACCCAGGCTGTGCCGGCGATCAGACCTGTCAGCACGAATGCGGTCGCCCAGAGCGCACAGCCGATCGTTGTGAGAGCGATGAATGAGGTCAGCCGGACGTGTCGCGCTCCGGCGGGCAGCGAGACGAAGGTGCGAGTGAGCGGCAGCAGGCGGGCGATGAACACGGCGCGGGTGCCGTGCTGTTCGAGCAGGCCCTCCCAGCGGTGCAGCACCCCGCGCGCGGCGGGGATGCGCTGGAGTAGCTGGCTGGCGCCGAGGCTGTAGGCGAGCAGCGAGCCGAGGAGGTTGCCCGTGGTAGTAGCGAGCACGGCGAGCGGGAAGTTCATCCAGCCCTGGTGGACGGCAAACCCGGAGAACAGCAGGGTGACCTCGCTGGGGATTGGGATACAGGCGCTCTCGGGCACCATGAGCAGGAAGACGCCGAGCGCGCCGAACCGCTCGATCACGTCGGTCATGGGCGGCCGGGTCCGCGATGTGGCCGGCGCGGTCCACCGGGGGGACGGGAGGGGTGTGGGTGGCCGCCGAGATGAGGTGGCGAGGGCGGCGTGCCTGGGAGCGGCGGTCGTGGGCGGCGGTAGCCGAGCGCTGCCTGAACGCTTGAGGGGCGCCAGTGCACTCCGCCGCGCCGGGTCGGCACGCCATCAGCGTTGAGGGCGTCGGCGATCGCCTGGAGACTCAAACCGTCCTCGCGCATCGCCGTGATGCGCTCGCTCAACTCTGGCGCCTGTGCCGCGAGTCCGGGTCGCCCGCGTGGGTGGCGTCCAGGCTCGGGCTCGCGCTCCCACCGTTCGATCTCGCGGAGCACTACGGCGATTTGTTGACCAGCGGCGGTACCCGTATCGAGGTCAACGTCGAGCGCCACGAGGTCTGCGCGCTCAGCTTGGAGCCAGTCGAGCAGCGCGACGAGCTCGCGCAGCGAGCCCGCGAGTTCAGCCAGGCGAGCCGCCACGAGCGTTGATGCTTCCCCGGCAGCGATCCGACCCAGGGCCTCCGCCAAGCCGCCACGGCGTGGGCCATGCTCGTCGCGCACGACGGCAACCACGTCGAGGCGCTCTCCGCGTGAGAGGATCGCCTCGTCGGTGTCCGCACTCGACTGGACCCGCAGGTAGACGATTGCGGTGCGTGCCATCGCGACATTATACGCAAGATATTTGCGTATAACGGACCTGGCCACCACCTACAACAGGCTTACCTGTCCTTGTCGTGGCTCCGCGCCGGTAGGCCCTTCTCCGCGCCGGTGCTACGATCCAGGCCAACCGGGGGCGGCTCGCTCTACCGGCGTGGAAAGATCGCCGATAAGAGCGGCTCGCTCCCCCCGCTATGCCAAACATCAGCGACCCCCTCTCCGGGCGATCGTCGATCGTTTTCGGGTTGAGGCAGCAGGCCGGGCCGATCGTTGCCGTCAGCGTGAGGCGTCCGCGACATCACAGAGCAGAACGCCTTTCTCCTTGCGTCTGGTTTAGCCTAGTCCGATTGCTCATGCGTTGTGGAGATATCGAAGGGGGATGCGTGAAACACTGTGAGTACCTACAGGGTCCAGACGCTGAGGAGTTGAAACGAGGTCTCATCGAGAGGCTTCTTGACTGGGGCCACCACAGCTCCGACGGCGCCCTTGGCGCCCTTACGCCGCGCGCGATCGTCGTGCTCGCCTTGTACGCGGGCAAACGTGTGTCCATCCGCTGGACTGACGAGCACGGCGATCTCGCGGTCGTTGGTGGCATGCCCTGGGATGTCGAGGGCAATGACATTCTGATCATGACCCCATCCAACCGGCCAGGCGCCTATACGACGAGAATCCCAGTTGATTCCATCACCAGCGTCGAGGTCTTGGCTTACGACGCGATCGTGCGTGACGGCTGAAGCTTGGCAATCACACGCAGTTGGCCTTTGCTCTACTCCCCGTAGCCTGCTGCGCGGAGCGTGACGAGTGTGATTATCAGCGTCCGTGGCGTCGTGCTGAGCGCTTGGAAGCCAAACCGTTCATAGAATGCCGAAGCGTTCTTATCGAGGGCATACACGAGGCGACGAAGGTCCGTGCTGCATATCGACGCTGATTCTGGCCTGCATAACGCACCAGCCACCGGTCGAGAAGCTCGTTGCCACAGCTAAAGCCTGTGGGATCGTGGTGGGCGGAATGTAGCGTTTTTGTTTGTAGCGGAGGGTGTGCGTTCATCGTTCGGTGCCGTGGCGATGGGGGCGAAAGAGCGCTTCAAGCTGGTATGTCCAACAAGGAGTGGTACGGATCGCCGTGGTGGCAGGACATCGTCAACGTGTTCATCGAGCTTCTTGACGATCCAGCGTCCTCGGCGTGGAAGTACGACGAGCACCGCGAAGCAGTACCTCCCGCGGCATCTGATCGCGCGGCGCTGGCAGAGGTGCTGCTGGAGAAGCCGGAGTCACTTGACGACCAGGCCATCTTTTGGTGCCTAAAGCATGGTCTAAGTCGCTCGGCAACCTTTGCGGGTTTCGCGCGCTGGCGGGTGCGCCGCGATCCGTCTTGGGTAGATCCCGCTCCATGGCTCAGCGAAAGCTGAGACCTCAGACTCGAAGCACCGCTACGTCGCTGAACGAGGAGAAGTGCGCATCCTGGGTGATGACGATGGCACCGTGGCGCATGGCAGTCGCTGCGATCCATGTGTCGTGGCGTCGGAGGCGACGTCCTTTTGACAGCTCTGCCGACGCGATCCGCGCAAAGCAGCTAGCAACCTCGGGGTCGATTGGCAGGAGGCGGTAGGTGGCCTGCACTCGAGAAAGTGTCGAGAGCCGTGTTGCTCGGACTGTCGGGTCTGACGCACGCAGCACACCTAGCTCGAGCTCAGCGGCGGTGACTACCGAGACTGCGATGCGCTCGGGAAGGTCCCCCAGTTCCCGCCCGCTCTCTTGAGCGATAAAGACCGAGGTGTCCGCGATAGCTCGACTCAAGCGTCGTCGAGCTCCGCTTCACGGATACCCGCGAGGTCGGTGAGCAGCCCTGGGTCAGCGGGAGCCTCGTGCACGATGCGGCGTAGCTCGCCAGCGGGAACCCACGGGTCGCGATCCTCGACGTGGGGAAGGATGTCGGCTACAGGGCGGCGGTTGACGGTGAGTGTGAGTCGCTCGCCCGATTCCAGCTCGGAGATGACCGCGGCAGTGGAGTTACGAAGCTCGCGGATCGACACATTTCGGGCCACGTGCACGAGTGTAGCACTACTTGCTACGCACTGCTGGACTGTCCGAAACGTCTTGTACCCAGTGTTCCACGGCCAGATCTCAGCGTGCAGCAGAGCACATGCACAGCGAATCCGAGACCGCCGAGTATCGCCAGCAGCAGTACCAATATGACCAGTGCCACCAATGTTGCCTCCTAGGAGCTGACGTTGGTTGATCTACCCATCGCTCGGGGTGACTAACCGTGGTGCCTACTGAACGCCAAAGTGACTGTGTGAGAGCAGCGGCTCACGCACGACTCTGTCGCATGAGGCCGCATTTCACTCTTTCCGATCCAGCGAAGGTGTAGTCGATGAGAAAGACGACCTCTAGTCGGCTTGGGCAGTCGCGCCGGCGCGCGCTACTTCGTGTCGCCCTCTGCGAACTCCTCGACGATCTTTGCGCAGAACGCCGGCAGATCGTCTGGCTTGCGGCTTGAGATGAGGCCCTTGTCGACCACGACTTCCTGATCGACCCATTCGCCGCCGGCGTTGCGGATGTCGGTTTTCAAGGATGGCCAGGACGTGAGCTTTCGGTCGCGTACGAGGTCTGCCTCTACGAGCGTCCAGGGACCGTGACAGATCACGCCGACGGGCTTGCCGGCGGAGAAGATCTTTTGCACGAACTGGGTGGCCCGTTCATCTGTGCGCAACTGGTCGGGGTTGGCGACCCCGCCGGGCAGCACCAGCGCGTCGTAGTTGTCGGGGTCGGCGTCCTCGAGGGTCTCATCGACGGGGTATGTCGCGCTCTTGTCGAGGTGGTTGAACGCCTGGACCTCACCGCTTTTGGGGGCGACTAGCTTCGGAGTGCCGCCTGCGTCTTGGACCGCTTTCCAGGGCTCTGTGAGCTCGGCCTCCTCGACGCCCTCCTGTGCTGTGAGAAAGGCGATCGTCTTTCCTTCTAGCTGTGTGGATGCCATTTGGTCTGTACCTTCCTCTGTCGATGTCGGGTTTCCAGGGTTCGGATCGTGCTACCAGCGATACCAGTGTCGGTGGCCTATCCAGGCGTTGACTCCGCCGATGAGGAAGCCGAGCGGCCAGAGTGCGACCGCGATGAGCAGAACGAAACCAGAGCAAGTGCACAGCGAACCCGAGACCTCTGAAGATGGCCAACAACAAAACCAGCACTATCAAGACAACCCACGGTGAGCCTCCTAACGATTCGCTGCTGGTCGTCTACCCTGGGTGTCCGGCGGCAAACGGACGTGTCGCCTCGTCTACCCGGCGCTGTGTTGGCGCTCCTGCCGGGGGCGAATGCGTCTTGGCCTGGTGGCCTTTTCACAGTTGGTCCTCGGCTGCGCGGTAGGCGACCTGGAGGAAGTCGGAGATGGTGTGCGCGACGAACACGGAGCTGAGGAGGCGCGTGAGGCGCGGCGCGCCGATGAGCCCGAGCGTGAGGGCTGCGCCGACCCACTGGGCGAGGCAGTAGGGGCACACCAGGAGCTCGCCTACTGCGAGGCGCATCCCGTGGCCGCATGGTTGCTCCTCGACCTCACCCTGCCCGCTTGGCTCTTGGAACTGTGTGAATGGCGCTCGCAGGAAGCTCGTCACCTTGTCCTTGGCGATCAGCCGGCTGAGCTTGTGGGTGGCGATGCCGACGAGCAGCAGGTCGGCCACGGTGGGGCGCTCAGGAAACTGGTGGCCGCGGTCGCGCAGCGCGAGCAGCGACCCGGCGAAGCCGGTCCCGTATAGGCCGGTGAGGATGGCGTAGGAGCCGAGCGGCCGCTCCTGCCCAGGCGCGTAGTGGGAGGTAAGCGATCCGGGGCGTGTCGTGCCGCTGGCGGCGTGGCTGTCTGTAGCGCTGTCGTGCATAGTCGAGTGGAGAGTTAGCTGTTGCTCTTTTTGGCGCCCTTGCGTCCCGCCGCGGCCTTCTGCGCTTTGGTGCCGTCCCGCGAGGTGGCGTCGCGTTTTGTGCCGGAGCCCGAGCTCTTGCCGCCTCCTTTGGAGGAATCTGAGCTGTTGGCGATCTTGGCTGCGCGTTCCTTGCTCATGCCCTTTCTGCGCAGCCCTTCGTATTGCTTGTCGTTCTTGACGCCGGGCCCGTGATTCTTGGCCATAGTCAATCCTCCTGGTGTTCGTAGGACAGGCTGCATCTACCCGCTTCTGTAGGACGAGCTGCATCTACCCGCTTCCCGTCCAGCTGAAAAGTCCCGGCTAGTCGTGTCCGCAGGGTCCTACTGGTGTTGGTGCTCGGCTGCGAAGCCTCGAAACGTTGCGGCCATCTGCTCGTCAGGGTCTGGCTTGTCCTCCTCGTCCTCGTCCTCGTTGTCCTGTTGGGGCGTGTCGGGTTGGGTGTCGGAGTTGGCCTGTAGGAGGATGCTCTTGAGGAAGTGACGTAGCTCGGACTCGCTGCCCTGTTGCAGGTCAGTGATCTTGATTCCCTTCTTGGTCAATCGGACCTTTCCCCACCTGCTGTGCGGTGTGTCGAGTAGGGCGAGCACGTCCTCAAAGCGTGCCTTCCAAGCCTTGGAGGCTGAGCCGGTCAGCTGGACGGTGAGCGTGCCGTCTTCTATCTGGGCGGAGCCCCAGTTGATCTGTCGCGGCTCGGCGGTGGCCATGAGATAGAGCTACCCAGCTGGCGGCGCTGTAACACCTGGATCGTTCGGCCACTTGTGCAACATGGCGGCGGCGCTCATGCGTGGCTCTCCGCGCGCCGCTTGCTGGCTGGGTCGATCCGCTTCTCGCCGAGGCGTTCGGCGAGGCGGCTGGCGAGCGCCATGATCGTGAGCGCCGGGTTGGCTGATCCCTGGGTAGGCATCACGCTGCCGTCGCAGACGAACAGGTTCGGGATGCCCCATGCGCGGTGGTCTGCGTCGATGGCACCGGTGTCGGGCGAGCCGGACATGACGCAACCACCGACGAGGTGTGCGTAGCGGTCGATCTCGAGGATGTCCTGCGCTTCGGCCGCTTTCAGGATTTCGTGGAGCTTTCCCTTGCCGTAGGCGATGTTCGCTCTATCGTTTTCGCACTGGGTGTAGTCAAGGCGCGCGACGGGCATTCCATTGCGGTCGGTCTCCTCGGCGAGCGTCACCCGATTCTCCGCGCGTGGCAACAACTCGCACAGCACGCCGATCGTGTACCAGTGGTTGTAGTCGCGCATGTACTCCCGCAGCGCCTGGCCCCAGTGCCCGTCGGCGAGGACGTGCTCGGCCCAGCCGATCGGCAGTGGGCCGACGGTCTGGATCGAGAATCCGCGCGCGAACCCACGTCCGGGATCGGTCTCGTAGAACTGCTCGCAGTTGATCTCCGGTGGCGGCGCCTTATACATGCGCATCTCTTCGGGGAAACGGCCGGCGACCTGGGGTGCGCCTTGCACCATGATCCCCCGCCCCACGAGGTCGTTCTCGTTGGCAAGCCCGTTGGGGAACCGCTCGCTGGTGGAGTGCAACAGCAGCCTCGGCGTCTCGATTGAGTAGCCGGCGACGGTGATCGCTTCGGCTGCCTGGAAACGCTCCTGCCCGTCGTGGAAGTACGTCACCCCGGTGCAGCGTCCAGCCTCATTTGTCTCGATCTGAGTGACCATGCAGTCGGCGCGCACCTCGACACCATGCTCTAGAGCGTCAGGGATGTGGGTAATGAGCGGCGAGGCCTTCGCGTTCGCCTTGCAGCCCTGCAGGCAATATCCGCGGTAGATGCAGTGTGGCCGGTGCCCGAATGATCCGTTAGTGATCCCGACCGGCCCGACGCGCATCTCGATCCCGAGGCGTCGCGCGCCCTCCCAGGCGCGTAGAGCTCCGGCGCCGACGGGGTGTGGGCCGTGGGGATAGCCGTGCGGGTCTCCCCACGGCCACCATTCCCCGGCGACGGGCAGCTCGCGCTCCAAACGCTCGTAGTGGGACTTCAGATCCTGGTAGGAGATCGGCCAGTCGGCCGCCACTCCGTCGCGGCTGTGCACCTCGAAATCAGAGGGGTGAAAGCGCGGGGTGAACCCGGCGTAGTGGACCATCGAGCCGCCCACACCGCGCCCGCAGTTGTTCTTGCCGAGCTCGACCGGGTCCTCGCCGCCGATGATGCGCTCCTCGTTCCAATACAGCGCGTGCGCACCCGCCTCGTCTGAGACCCAGTCCTCGTCCGGGTCCCAGAAGTGGCCGGCCTCCAGCACCAGCACCCTCCATCCGCGCCGCGCAAGGCGCTGCGCGAGCGTCGCACCGCCGGCGCCGGCCCCGACGATCAACATGTTGACAGGATCGTCGGGCTTGTAGCGGCGCATACGCTCGCGCCCCGGTACGCCTCGTCTGTGCGGGTCGAGCAGGAACGCCGAGTCGTTCTCGGAGGGACGCAGAGCACCCTTCAGAGCGACACGCAGCCGCTCTCTCACTCCAGCCCCCGCTCTTCCACATCACTCACCGGGTCACGGTCAAACTCAGGTGGCGCCTCCCAATGCTCACGCTGGCCCGGACCCAGCCGCGCGAACCCACGCGGGTAAGCGGGGCCGCCGAACCCGATCTCATTCCACGCCCACGGATGCGAATAGAAAGCGCTGAGCACGCCGCGCATCACCACACCCCAAGCCCGCTTCACCGGCAACTCCCACTCCAGCTCACCCTTCGAGAAGGATTCGACGATCTCGTGTTGGGCGTCGCTCGCCGTCGCCGCGAACCCGTCCTCGAAACCGCACTCGCGGGCGGACGCGTTGAGGTTGGCCGCGACCTGCCGCCAGGTCTCCGGATCGGGTGGCATGTCCTCGTAGCGAAACCCGTCGAGACGGCCCTCATAAAGCTTCGCGTTGACCATCTCGACCACCGGGATTCGGGGATCGCAATCCTGGCCGATCACCACGTCACAGAAGGAACGCAGCGTACGCCCCTCCTCGGCACTAAAGAAGTGGATCTCTGGGACGTTCGCGACTCGCTCCAGCACCGTTCGCCTTGTGAGCTGATCCCAGTGATCGACAGTCAACAGAACGTCATAGTCCGGGTAGCGTCCGCGCATCTGGGGGGTGATCCCCTGGCGCTGACGAGGAAGCTCCTTCGGCGGCCCCGGCCCGGTGTCCGCGCCCTTCTTCGGCAGATGACTTGGGTCACTCGATACCGCCGGCAACTCAGCTCTCCCTACGGGCAAGCGCCGCGAGCAGACCCATGCCACCCACCAATGCGAGAGACCCGGGTGCCAGCAGCGGCGGCCCCATCACGATGTTGTACAGCGGCTCGGAGAAGCCCCCAGGGCGCTTGCGCACACCCTGCACATGGGTATAGACACCGGCCAGGCCGTCCAGGCAATACAGGGCAGACACGGTCGGCAGCACGGTGGTTGCAGCTCGCTGCGAGCACACACCTGCCACGCCAGCCGCGGTTAGGAGCGGTGAAAGCACGACCGGCGTCCACATCCACTTATCCCCGAACGAGCCGCGGAGGTGCTCGAAGTAGATCTCGAGCCCGAGCGGCAGTGCGCTCAGGGCGGTCGCGGCAGCGAGGGTGCGCTGCGCGCGACCACGACGCAGGTTTCCCAGCAGACGCTTGCGGCTCATCGGCCGGGGAGGAACTCGGGCAGCTTCTGGCGCAGCGACTGCGCGATGATCCGGCGGCTGCCTGGGTCGCCGTGCAGGATCGCCGAGGTGAACGAGCGAGCCTGCTCGACGGTGATGTGCGGCGGCAGTGGCGGCACCTCGGGGTCACATACGACCTCGAGCACGGTCGGACGATCGCTTGCAAGCGCGTGCTCCCAGCATTCGCCGATCGCCTCGGGGTCGTCGGTGCGGATACCGTTCAGGCCGATCATTTCTGCCCAGCGCGCATATGGGACGTCTGGGAGTTCCTGGGACTCGACGAACTTCGGGTCGCCGGACATCGCGCGCTGCTCCCAGGTGACCTGGTTGAGGTCGCGGTTGTTGAGCACGAGCACAATCAACCGCTGATCTGCCCAGCGGTCGTGATACTTGGCGATCGTGATCAGCTCCGCCAGCCCGTTCATCTGCATCGCGCCATCGCCGACCAAGGCGATGACGGGCCGGTCGGGGTGCGCGAACTTCGCGGCGATCGCATACGGCACGCCTGGCCCCATCGTCGCCAGGGTGCCCGACAGGGAGGCCATCATGCCGGCCCGCAGACGCACGTCACGGGCGTACCAGTTCGCGGCCGAGCCGGAGTCGGATGTGAGGATTGCGCCGTCGGGCAGCCGCTTTGAGAGCTCGTGGAAGATCAGTTGTGGGTTCACGGGCTCAGCCGGTTGGTGGGCGCGTTGTTCGATCACCTGCCACCAGTCGACGATGTTCTTTTCGATCTTCTCCCGCCAGCCACGATCGTCTTTGCGCTCCAGCAGCGGCAACAGGGCTTTGAGGGTTAGCGCGCTGTCGCCGACGAGGTTTACCTCCATCGGGTAACGGATGCCGAGCATCCTGCCGTCCAGATCGATCTGCACACCGCGGGCTGAGCCCTCTTCTGGCAGGAACTCCGAGTAGGGAAAGCTCGAGCCGACCATCAGCAGCGTGTCGCAGTCCTGCATCAGATCCCAGCTCGGGCGGGTACCCAACAAGCCGATCGAGCCGGTCACGAACGGCAGGTCGTCTGGCACCGCGGCCTTGCCGAGTAGCGCCTTGGCGACCCCAGCGCCGAGCGTGTCGGCTACTTCGATCACCTCTTGGGTGGCGTGCAGCGACCCGGCGCCCACGAGCATCGCCACGCGCTCGCCAGCGTTGAGCACGCTGGCTGCGCGCCGCAGCTGCTCGTCAGCGGGGGTCACGTGTGGGGGCGTATAGCCGGGACCAGAGTGCACAGTGCCGTGGGCGTGCGGCGGCGTCGGGACCGCGGGTTCCATCTGCAGGTCGTTGGGAAGGATCACGCACGTAACGGTGCGCTCTGAGAGGGCGATCCGCATGGCGCGGTCGATGAGGTGGCGGACCTGGCCAGGCTCGGTCGCCATCTGCACGTACTCGTGCGCGACATCCTTGAACAGAGTGGTGAGGTCTACCTCCTGCTGGTAGTTGCCGCCGAGGCCGAGCCGGGCCTGCTGGCCGACGATCGCAACGACCGGCTGGTGATCGAGCTTGGCGTCATACAGACCGTTCAGCAAGTGGATCGCGCCCGGTCCGGAGGTGGCGAGGCACACACCGGCTTCGCCAGTGAACTTGGCGTGGGCGCAGGCCATGAAGGCGGCCATCTCCTCGTGGCGGACCTGGATGAATTCGAGCCCACCCCCCCGGTCGCCTGAACGGCCAAACGCGCCCATGATCCCATTGATCCCATCGCCGGGATAACCATAAATACGTTTCACACCCCACTCGGTTGCGAGTCGGTCGAGCAGGTAGTCGGCAACGGTCTCACTCATAGTGCTCCCTTTCGGTAGTGGCGATCTTCACTCTCACCGACCAGCAGGAATACCAGCGCCACGAACGCGATGCCGGCAACTCCGAGCAGGTACATACCGATGGTCGATGAGAGGATGCCGTGGCCGAGGACCAGCACGACGACGCCCGCTAGCAGCGCGACGCACCCAGCCGATACGGCGACGCGGTCCGCGGAGGTGAACCGCCTCGTCTTGTTTGTCCGGCCGCCCATGTGTTCGCTCATACCCTTGTGCTCGCCGGCCAAAACGGTGAAGGGCTACAGCTGTTGGCAGCGCCAATAGCCCCAGCGGTAGCGGCGAGCCGATCGGACGCAGCACGATGTGCGTTCGCCCATGAACATCCTGAGATGGTTGGGAAGAGAAGCGAGCTCGTCCATCCTCCGCACCTGGCTACCCGCGCCCACGGTTCGCAAACAACGGCCGCGGCCCGCGGCTGGTCTCAGGCGGCGGGAGCGTTGGCGCGTTCGTGGTTGCTGTGCTCGGCGAGCGGTGGGCGCTCCTCGACTGTGACGGGACGGGTCTCCATCAGCTGGGGGGCACTGCTGGTGGGTGGCAGGACCATCGAGCTGCAGGCGTGCGTGTCGGCGAAGGCTTCGCCGAGGAAGCGGGTTTGGGCGGCGACGAGCACTGCGTAGGCCATTGCTGAGAGGTCTCGCAGGGGCTGGTGGCGGTTCTGTCTGACGCCGAGGTTGACTTGCGCGAGCCCGTCCAGTCCGGTGATCCGCCAAGTGTCGATCAGCATTGCTATCTCGACGCCGTAGCCGGCGCTGAAGGGGATCTGTTCAAGGAGCCCGCGGCGGGCGGCGGTCTCCCCGGCGAGCGGCTGCTCGAAGACGGTTAGCTCGGGGGCGTGAAGGTTCAGCAGCGGACGGGCCATCAGCTCGGTGACTCTGCCGCCGCCTTCTGCGAGGATCTTGTTGCCGTTGCGGAAGGGGCGGCGGAATGTGCCCTTGACTAGTTGAATGTCCGGATCGCGCAGGAGTGGTCCAATGAGGCCGAGGAGGAACCCTTCGTGGAAGTTCTCGGTGTCGGTGTCGGCGAACACAACGATTTCGCTGTCGGTCGCGGCGAGCCCTCTCCACATCGCGTCGCCCTTGCCTTGGGCTGGTCCGTACTCCGGTAGGAGCTCGCTCTCTTGCGCGACCTGGAGCCCTGCATGGCGGGCTCTCACAGCGGTGTCGTCTTGGGAGTCGGCGTCGAGCACGAGTACCTCGTCCAGCAACCCGGCGTCACGTAGCCGGCTCGCGATTTCGGCGATCGGGCCGATCGTCTCAGCGACTTCGCGGGCGGGTAGCAGCAGCGCGATCGTGTTCTGCTTGGCGGCGAGCAACCGATCGAGCGGGTAGTCGTTTGCGTCGTAGGTGCGCCGGGCACGCCAGTCTGCGCGGGTGAGGTCTTGCGCGAGGCCGCGTGGGGCCCGCCCGTCCGTGCGCGCGGACGTCCGTACCCGCACCCGCCGGCTGCGGTGAATGGCGATGCCTTGCCTGGTGAGCGCTTGCGCGAGCGCCTCGTCCTCGAGTGCAGCGCGAACCGGCAGCCCGCCGCAGCGGCGGTAGGCGACGGCGGTCAGCGCAAGCGACGCGCCGGAGAAGTGCGGGTGCTCGACTGCGGCTTCTCCGGCGGCTTGCTCGATGGCGCTGGTGAGCCGTTGGGTGGTGCTCTGTTCGCGCATGGCTAGGGCGTGCGGGTCAAGTGTGTCTCGCTCTGTTGGGTCGAGCTCGATCAGCCCACCGATCGCCGCGGCGCCTGACCGCGAGAGGGTGAGCTGCGCTGAGAGCCAGTCGGCGGCGACGGTCGTGTCGGCGTCAGTGCTGGCGATCAGCCCATCTGCTCTGCCGATGTGCGTGAGTCGTCGGTAGGCGATGTCCATGCCAAGACGCCGGGCGCGTCCGACGCCTTGGGGGCGCAGCAGAGTGACGGTGTGAATGGCAGGCTGCGGAAGTAGGTGCGCGGTCTGCTGGACAACGTGGAGGGTGCGGTCGCGGCAGCCGTCGAGGATCACGATCACCTCGTAGCTGCCGGCGGTCATGTCGCGTTGGCTGGCGAACGCTTGTAGGCAGGCTGCGATGCGCGGCGCCTCGTCGCGGGCGGGTATGACGACGATCGCCTGCAGACCAGGGTGCGGGGATGCGAGCGTGGCAAGCTCGACAAACGCCTGCGCCGAGGGGGTGTTGGGCGGGTTGGCGTTCATGGCGGGCACTCCCCGGCGGCGATGAGCTGGCGGGCGTGTTCGTAGTCCTCGTCACGGTCGTGGGTGAGCGCCCCGACGAGCTTGTCGTTGTGGGAGTACCAGATGGTGAACGCGCCGTCGGGGTGCTCGTCGAGGCGGCTGGTGTCGTGGCCGTCGCCCCAGGCGGCGTACTTAATGGTGCGCCGGCCGATGGTGAACCAGAAGCCGGGCACGTCCTGCCAGTGGGCGTCCTCCCCAGCGAGCACGCGCCCGGCGATCTCCCCTTGGCCGAGCGCGTCGCCCCAGTGCTCGACACGCAGCCGCCGTCCCGCCTGGCGGTTGTGCGCGTAGGCGACGTCGCCGACGGCCAGCACCCGCTCGTGCGCGCGCATCTGTGCGTCGGTGAGGATCGCTCCCTTGACGATCATCAGGCCCGCCTGCGCGGCTAGCTCGCAGCGGGGCCGCACGCCCATGCCGAGCACCACATTCTCTGCATCGAGCGGCTCGTTATGATCGAGCTGGACGATGCGGCCGTTGTGCACGGCGCACACTTTGACGCCCATCTTCAACGTCACGCCGAGGTCTGTAAGCCAGCGGCTGATGCGGATGGCGGCGTCTGCGCCGAGGCGCTGCTGCTGGGGTGCGGGTTCTTGGCCCACGAGCGTCACGTGGGCGCCGTTCAGTGCGAGCGAGGCGGCCAGCTCGCAACCGATGAACCCGGTGCCGAGCACGACCGTGCGTGTGCCCGACTTGGCTTGGGAGGCGATGCGTTCGCTGTCGCGCCGCTCGCGCACCGTTTGCACCCGCGGGTCGTCTAGGCCGGGGAGCTCGGGGCGCGAGGGCTCGGCGCCAGTGGCGAGCACAATCGCGTAGGCGCGGAGCGTGTGGCCGTTGACGTTGACGGTGCCGGTGTTTGGGTCGATCGCGGTTGCTTCGCGGCCGAGGCGCAGCTTTATGTCCTGCTCGTCAAACCAGCCGGGCGACTGGATCAGCAGCTCGCCGGCGTCGAGCTCGCCGCGCAGGAACTCCTTGGTCAGCGGCGGCCGGCGGTATGGGATGAGGGTCTCCTTGCTGAGCATCGTGACTTCTGCTGTGCCGCCGTGCTCGCGGTAGGCGCGGGCTGTTGCGAGGCCAGCGGGGCCGGCGCCGACGATCACGATGCGCCGGGGGCTCACTGGCCGTCGAAGCGGTCGAGCCTGTACCCGTCTTGGCGGGCGTCGAGCGCGTGCCAGCCGGCGAGCTCGCGTGCGAGCCGGTCGTGCACCTCATCACCCGTTAGCGGCTCCTCGCGGCCGACGCCGCGCCAGCTGACCGCGAGCACACTCGCGCCGTAGGAGAGCTGCGTTTTGATCCAGCTGATGGCCTCATCGAGCGCCGGCTGTTGCAGGTAATAGAGAACCTCCGAGCAGACGATCAGATCCCAGGAGCCGGGCGGGGTTTCCTCGGGGAAGCTGGCACGCAGCAAATCGACGTTGCCCCGTTCCCGCAAGTGCTGGCGGGCGAGCTCCAGTGCGCTGGACGAGAAGTCGATCGCGACCACATGCTCGCAGCGCGCGGCCAGCAGGCCGGTGAACACGCCGATCGAGCATCCGATCTCCAGGCACAGGCCGTGCGATGGCTTCGGCAGGGCTGCCAGGGTTGCCGCGTACTTCTGCCGCTCGTAGCTGCTGGTGCGATAGTCCCAGGGGTCGGGGCTTTCGTGGTAGATCCGCTCGAAGCGCTCGGCTGCCGCGATGCTCATGGTCTCTCCGTGTTCAGCGTGTCTGTGCCGAGCTTTGTGATCTTGGGGTCCAGCCGGTGCTGGAGTAGGAACAGGTCGAGGTCGCGGCGGGCGCGGTCCAGGGTGCTGGCGCTGATCAGCGCCCGCGACCCGCAGACTCGTGCCGCCTGGTTTGAGATCAGCCGCGCGGCCTCGTAGAGCGCGACGCGGCATTCGATGGCGAGTATGGCCGGGTCGAGCTCAGGCCGCGGGTCTTCTGGCTGGCTGAGACTGGCGGTGGTGTGCTCGAGCCAACGGTCGATCGTGCTTTGCGCGACACGCATCTGGCCGAGGGCGTGCGCTTGCACCGCGTTGACGCGCTCATGGTCGAGTGCTGCGATGGTCTCGCCCACAATGCTGTTGACGAGCCCGGCCCAGGTGGCGGAGGTGCGGATGCCGTCACGAGAGAAGTAGGGCTCGCGTGAAAGCTCGCTGGGGTCGCCGAGCAGCGCGAGCACCGGCGTGTCATGAAACTCGACGCGGTGGCTCTCTGAGGCGCGCAGGCCCGACGCTCGATACCAGCCGCGGTCGATACTCACCCGGCTTGTCGTGTCGAGGTAGGCGAGGCGCCGGGAACCGTCGTGGTCGGCGGCGAGGACGAGTGCACGCTGCACGCCTCCGGCGCCGGAGCAGAACGTCTTTACGCCGCGCAGCATGAGCTGGCCGTCGTCGTGCTCCAGCCGGGCGGGTGGCCCCTCACCGGCGGCTGGGTCGGCACCCCACACGCCGAGCAGCAGCTTGCCTTTTCGTATCTGTGCGAGCTCAGCGCAGCGCAGCGGCTCGGGGCCGGTGAGCGTCAGGCGCTCGATACCGTTGAAGTGCCCGTCGAGGATGCGCGCAGTCGAGGCGTCCGCCGCTGCCACTGCGCGCACGAGCCGTACTTCAGCGGCGAGTCCGTCCGGTGGCGGTGTGAGCGCCCCGGCGGCGGCTAGGTCGGTGAAGTTCTCGGTGGGGAACCGTGGCTCGCGGTCAAGCTCGCCAGCTCGCGCGGCGATGCGCACGAGCGCGCTGTCCAACCGCTCTGCGGTCATCGGCGCTGGCAGCTCTTGGACGCTCACACTGGCACCCCGATCGTGTGCTGGCTGATGGCTGGAGGAGCGTGTTGGGCGTGGTGACGCATCGGGCCGAGAGCGAGACTGCGGGCGCGGGCGGCCGTCGCGAGCGCCGGTAGCAACGCGAGGGTGTTCTGGCAGCCTGCCCGGCGCGCTCCGGGTCCGAGAGCGTCGTGCATCAACACTGCCCCGCCGTCTTGGAGCTGGGAGCGTGCGTGGGCGAGCATTGCCCGCGGCTCCTCGCCGCGCCAGTCGTGCGTGTCGATCGACCAGCGCACGAGCTGTAGTCCGAGCCGATCGGCGACGCGGACGCTCGCGTCGGTACAGACCCCCCACGGCGCCCGCCACAACTGTGGGCGCGCCCCGATGCTCTCTAGCGTCGCGATAGCCGTCTCGGTGTCGAGCTGTAGCTCTGCTTCGGTGAGCTCGGTGTGACGAACGTGGCGGTGACAGTGCAGCTGGACGTCGTGACCGGCAGCGAGCACCGTCCGCGCAAGAGTGGGCAGGGCGAGCACTCGCTCGCCGACCATGAAGAACGTCGCCGTGACCTCGCAGCGCGCGAGCTGCTCCAGTACGAGTGGCGTCCATGTCTCGTCGGGCCCGTCATCGAAGGTGAAGCTCAGGGCGCGTGGCAGGTCTGCTCGACGCCTGAGCTGCCGAGGGGCGAAACCAGCGGGGGCGGTGCTGCGCACGACTAGTCTTGGTACTCGCGCAGGAAGCCCTCGAACAGGCGGCGGTGGCCTTCCTCGTCGTGGAGGATCGCAATCACCATGTCGTTGGTGACGGGATCTGACTCCTCGGTGGCGTCGATAATCTGGTTGTAGAAGTCGATCGCACCAGACTCTGCCTCGATCACGCCCTTGATGACATGCACGATGTCGGTCTGGCGCTCGGGTGGCTGCAGATAGGACTGTTCGGCTTGGAAGTTCATCGAGCCGGGCACGATCCCGTAGAGCTCCTTGATGCGGTTGGCGAACCGGGTGGCGTGTCCGAGCTCCTCTTGGATGTCCTCCCGTAGCGAGGCGACGATCTCCTGGGCGCGCACCCCGTCGGGGTTCACCGAGTTGGCGAGATAGCTCATCACGGTCTCGATCTCCATCCAGTACGCCTTGTGCAGCATGTCGATGATCTCCTCGCGCTCGGAGCGCATGTCATCGGCGAGAATCCCGGTACTGCTCTTGCTCGTGTGCATTCTGTTACTCCTCGAAACGTCGGTGGACCTCAGGCAGTAGGGCTACCCGCCTGTCATCCGGATCAATCCGCCGCGAACTGGCGCCAGTACATGAGACTGTTGTGCTGTCGTGGACCGGCCACGACGAGGGCGCCATCGCCTCCCAGGGCCCCGGCTTCGACGCTGTGATCGGGCAGCAGGCCAGGCGGGACTCGGCGGGTGGTCGCACGGCGCGGGTTTTGCCGTGCGCTGGCTCCGGGTATGGCCAGCGAGGATGCTTGGGACCGTGACCGATCGGATGGAGGGATGAAATCGCGCGGTTGAGGCGTAGCAACTGCGCGGCGCCGGGCATCGCGCGCCGGCGGCGTGGCCGTGGCTTTGAGTACGTGGACCCGGACGGGCAGCGCGTCGGGGACGCCGAGGTGCTTGAGCGGATCGCAGAGCTGGTGATCCCGCCTGCGTGGCGGGAGGTGTGGGTCTGCATGGACCCGCTCGGGCATCTGCAGGCAACGGGGCTCGACGCGGCTGGCCGCAAGCAGTACCTCTATAACGCTCGTTGGCGCGCTCATCGCGACCGGCGTAAGTTCGACTCGATGGTCGCGTTCGGAGCGGCTTTGCCGCGGCTGCGTCGCCGTGTGGCACGCGACTTGAGACTCCCGCGCGACGGTGGGCGTGTCGAGGTCGCGCAGCTGACCGAGCAGCGGGTGCTGGCCTTGGCGGTGAGGCTGCTGGACCTTGGGTTCTTCCGTATCGGCTCGGAGGACTATGCGGAGCGCAACGAGTCATACGGGCTGACGACGATGCTGCGCGAGCATGTGAATGTCGGCCAGCGCGAGCTGATCTTCGATTTTCCCGCGAAGTCTGGGCAGCGGCGGGTGCAGGCGATCGCTGATCCCGAGGCGCTTGCGATGCTTGCCGCGCTCAAGCGGCGCCGCATGGGCTCACAGCTGCTCGCCTACCGTTCCGTCGATGGTTGGAGGGAGCTGAACGCGGAGGAGGTTAACGCCTATCTGAAGCGGTATTTGGGTGGCGCGTTCACCGCAAAGGACTTTCGTACTTGGAACGCGACGGTACTTGCGGCGGTCGTGTTGGCGGGCGCTGAGCAGACGCAGGGACGTGCTGCACGGGAGCGCGAGGTCAAGCAGGCGATCAAGACGGTCGCGGCTTATCTTGGGAACACGCCTGCGGTGTGCCGCGCCTCCTACGTGGACCCGCGGGTGATCGACCGCTTCCAGGCTGGGGTTACGATCGCGCCGGCGATCGGCCGGGCGGGCGCGGATTTGGGCAAGCCGCGGATTCGTGTTCGGGTGGAGGGCGCTGTGCTCGAGCTGCTCGATGCAGCGGATTGACGGGCAGGGCGGTTGGGTAGATGGGCGATGTGTATCGACGCGGCTGTGATCTTCGGCGATGGGGCTTTTGATGAGCGAGGGTGTTGAAGCTGGGACGATCAGGACGAAGATCCCGGCCCGGTTGGATCGGCTGCCGTGGTCACGTTTTCACTGGATGGTGATCGTCGGCCTGGGGACCGCGTGGATTCTCGATGGGCTTGAGGTGAACGTTGTCGGCTCGATCTCGAGCCGCATCTCCGAACATAGTGCGGGCACCGGCCTGAGCGCTAGTGACGTGTCGGGCTGGGCAGCGTCGCTGTACATCGCGGGGGCGTGTGTGGGCGCGCTCGTGTTCGGGCAGCTCACCGACCGTTTTGGACGCAAGCGCCTGTTTATGCTGACCCTTGGCATCTACCTGACCGGGACCGTGTTGACGGCGTTGACGTTCTCGCCGGCCTGGTTCTTTGCCTGCCGGTTCCTGACGGGGATGGGCATCGGCGGCGAGTACAGCGCGATCAACTCGGCGATCGACGAGCTGATCCCCGCTCGCCAGCGCGGCCGGGTGGACGTGTCGATCAACGGCAGTTACTGGCTCGGCGGGATCGGCGGGTCGTTGCTCGCGGTGTTCTTGTTGAACACCGCGATCTTTCCGGTGAACGTGGGGTGGCGTTTGTCGTTCGTGCTCGGTGCGGTGATCGGGTTGGCGGTGTTGTTGGTGCGCCGCAACGTACCGGAGAGCCCGCGCTGGCTGTTCATTCATTGTCGCGAGCGGGAGGCCGAGAAGATCGTGCAGGACATCGAGCGGCAGGTTGGAGACTCCACCGGCGAGCAGCTATCGGAACCTGATGAGGAGCCTTTGACTGTGCGCCAGCGCAGGACGATCCCGCTGCCTTTGATCATGCGGTCGGTGATCAGCTTGTATCCACGGCGCACGATCCTCGGTCTGTCGCTGTTCATCGGTCAGGCGTTTCTCTACAACTCGATCCTGTTCGGGTTCGGGAACCTGTTGAGCCTGTATTTCCACACGCCCTCGGGGAATGTTCCCTACTACCTGGCGGTGTTCGCCGTGGGCAACTTCGCCGGTGCGTTGATTCTTAGCCCGCTGTTTGACACGTTGGGGCGCAAGCCGATGATCGCAGGCACCTATATTCTCTCCGGGGCGCTGTTGATCGTCACTGGTTTGCTGTTCAAGGCGCATGACCTTGACGACATCAGCTTCACGGCGTGCTGCTGTGTGGTGTTCTTCTTTGCCTCCGCTGGCGCGAGCGCTGCTTATCTGACGGTCTCTGAGGTGTTTCCGTTGGAGACCCGCGCGTTGTGCATCGCGGTCTTCTACGCGGTCGGCACGGGCATCGGCGGGGCGATCGGCCCGCAGGTGTTCAGCCGCATGATCAACACCGAAAGCTACGAGCAGGTGTTCCTGGCGCTCGGCCTCGGCGCGGTGATGATGATTCTCGGCGGTCTGGCGGAGTTGGTGTTCGGTGTAAAGGCAGAGCGCCAGAGCCTAGAGAGCATCGCCACGCCGTTGACGGTCGAGGACTCTCCAAAGGGGACCGCTATCCCCGCACCGGCAGGATAGTCCGATGCTGATGGGGTCTTTGGTGGTGGCCGTGACGGGCGCGAGCTCAGGGGTTGGACGCGCGAGCGCACAGGCATTCGCGCGTGAGGGCGCGACGGTCGGGTTGATCGCCCGTGGCGAGGAAGCACTCGCCGCCACGGCCGCGGAGGTGCGGTCGTTGGGCGGGCGGCCCGTCGTGTTGGAGTGCGACGTCGCTGACCCGCAAGCCCTCGAGGCCGCGGCGGGCGAGCTGGAGGAGCGTGGCGGCATCGACGTGTGGGTGAACAACGCGATGGCGAGCGTGTTTGCCCCCACTTGGGAGATCACCGCCGATGAGTTCCGCAGGGTCACTGAGGTCACGTATTTGGGGGTGGTGTATGGAACGTTGTGCGCGCTGTCGCGGATGCGCCCGCGGGATCATGGCGTGATCGTGCAGGTCGGCTCGGCGCTGGCATATCGTGGGATCCCGTTGCAGAGCCCTTACTGTGCGTGTAAGCACGCGATCCAGGGGTTCACCGAGTCGCTGCGCTGCGAGCTGATGCACGAGGGAAGCGGGGTGCGGGTGACGATGGTGCAGCTGCCGGCGCTGAACACGCCGCAGTTCGACACGGTGCGCACACGCCTTCCCCGGCGTCCCCAGCCGGTGGCGCCGATCTACCAGCCGGAGGTCGCCGCGCGGGCCATCCTGGCCGCCGCTCGGGAGCCGGCGCGGCGTGAGTGGTGGGTGGGCGCCTCGACCGCGCTTACGCTGCTCGGCAACGCGCTCGCACCGGGGTTCGCCGACCGCTATCTGGCAAGGACGGGGTTTGACTCCCAGCAAACTGACGAGCCTGTGCAGCCACAGCGGCCGGACAACCTGTTTGCGCCACTGCCGGGCGAGCGGGCCGCACACGGCGACTTTGACGATGACGCCAAACCGCGCAGCGTGCAATGGGAGCTGACTCGCCATCGACGGCTGCTCGCCGGCGGCGCGGGGGTCGCGGCGGGACTGATCGGGCTGGGCGCGATGCGCCGGGGGCGATGAGCGAGCAGGCGCCGCCGATCAGCGGGTATGGGCTGATCGGGGACTGCCACAGCGCGGCGCTGGTCTCAGCGCGGGGTTCGATCGACTGGTGCTGTCTACCGCGCTTTGACAGCGGCAGTTGCTTCGGGCGGCTGCTTGACCGCGAGCACGGCGGGTTCTGCGCCGTGGACCTGGAGGGCGGGGCGAGCTGGCAGGGCAGCAGCTACGTCGAGGACACGCTCGTGCTCGAGAGCGTGCTCGAGGGGTCGCGGGGAACCGTGCGGGTCAGCGATTTCTTTGCGATGCGCGAGCACGGCGCGCTCGAGCCGCGTCGCGAGCTGATCCGGATCGTGGAGTGCGAGCGCGGCAGCGCCGAGGTGCGCCTCGAGATTGCGCCGCGGTTTGACTATGGGACTGTGCGACCGTGGCTGCGGCGCGCGGCGACAGATGCGTTCACCGCGGTCGGCGGCGACGATGGGCTGCTGGTTTGGAGCGACGGGGAGCTCGGTGTTGAGCGGGAAGCGCTCCTCGCTTCTGGCCGGATACACGCCGGGGAGCGGCTGCGGCTTTTGATCAGGTTCGTCCGTCCGCATCTGCTCGAGCGCGAGCAGATCGCTTTGAAGGCCTGCGAGGTTGACGGGCGCCTCGAAGAGACCGTCCGGTGGTGGCGGGCTTGGCGTGAGCGCTTGAGCGAGGACGGCCCTGACCACGGCGCGGTCGTGCGCTCGGCGTTGACGCTGAAGGCGTTGACCTACGCCCCGACCGGGGCGATCGTCGCGGCCCCCACAACATCGCTGCCGGAGACGGTGGGCGGTGAACGCAACTGGGATTACCGCTACAGCTGGGTGCGGGACTCGACATTGACCGCGCACGCGCTGGCCGAACTTGGGTGCGAGCGTGAGGCCCGACGGTTTCGCCATTTCATTGTGCGCAGCTCCGCTGGGCACGCCGAGGACCTGCAGATCCTGTTCGGGATCGGTGGGGAGCGACGGATCGCGGCGGAACAGCTGGACTCGGAGGGTTACCGTGGCTCGCGGCCGGTGCGGGTTGGCAACGACGCGGCGGGCCAGCTGCAGCTCGACGCCTACGGGGAGATCCTGAACCTTGCGTGGCGCTGGCACCGCCGCGGACATTCCCCTGACGATGATGAATGGCGGTTCTTTTCAGAGCTGGTCGATGCCGCGGTGGAACGCTGGTCTGAGCCCGACTGTGGGATCTGGGAGTGGCCTGGCGAGCCGCGGCACTTCGTCCACTCCAAGGCGTGCTGTTGGGCTGCGGTAGAGCGCGGGCTGGGACTGGCTGAGGAGTGCGCGCGCAGGGCGCCCACGGGGCGCTGGAAGGAGGCTCGGGAGGAGATCCGCGAGGCGATCGAGACTCGCGGCTATGACTCCGAGCGGGGGGTGTTTGTGCAGTGCTTTGACGAGCCGGCGCTGGACGCCGCGTTGCTGTTGCTGCCAGTCGTGGGGTTCGTGGACTTCGACGATGAGCGGATGGTTCGCACTGCCGACGCGGTGCACGAGGAGCTGGACGCGGACGGGTTTCTCTACCGCTACCACGAGGACGATGAGCTCGCGGGCCAGGAGGGCGCGTTTCTCGCCTGCTCGTTCTGGCTGGCTGAGTGCTACGCCCGCCAGGGAAGGCTGCCGCGGGCGCGGGAGGTGTTCGACCGGGCGCTCGGCGCCGCCAGCCCGCTGGGTTTGTTCTCCGAGCAGATCGACCCCGACAGCGGCGAGCTGCTCGGAAATTTTCCCCAAACGCTCACCCATCTTTCCCATGTCGCGGCGGCGGCCGCGCTGGCTGCCAGCGGCGATGACGGCGCCGGACCCAAGTTTGAACGCGCGCGTCGTGGGTAGAACGCTCCCATGGAAATTGCAGCGTTCTTCATCCTGGTAGTCGTGTTGATCGTGTTGGCCGTCTTGGGCGGCGGAGTGTACGCGGTTGCGATGTGGCTGCGACACAGACAGCTCGACCCCGAGCGAGACAAGGTCGAGGGATCGGGCGAGGAGGCTGATGCCCACCCGCGACCGGAGCACGTCGAGCCCGGGAAGGCGCAGCGAGCCCATTTTATAGGTAGTCGCTAGCGAGCCAGGCCAGCGGACCGGCACTGTGGAGAGCGCAGACGCCGCAAGTCGCGTGGCCCAGCGCGACGCCGGAAGTCAAATCCAGGTCCAGGTTGAGCGGGTGACGGCCCGTGCTTTCACGGTGCCGACCGACGCTCCCGAGGCCGATGGCACGCTGTCCTGGAATGCGACGACCGTAGCGATCGTCCAGGCCAGTGCCGGCGGGCACACAGGCCTTGGCTATAGCTACGCGGCTGGTGCGGCCGCAGCGCTGATACGGGAGCTGCTCATCGACGCGGTGCTCGGTGAGACGCTGTCCCCGCCGGCCGCGTGGACGCGGATGCGCCGCGCGGTACGTAACGTCGGCTATCCGGGGGTCGCCGCGAGCGCGATCTCGGCGGTGGACGTCGCGCTATGGGACCTGAAGGCCCGGCTGCTGGGAGTGGCGCTTTCCACGCTGCTGGGGCGTGTGCGTGAGCGGGTGCCGGTGTATGGCAGCGGTGGGTTCACTTCCTACAGCACTGAGCAAATGCAGCGCCAGCTCAGCGGCTGGGTGCAGCAGGGAATCCGCGCGGTGAAGATCAAGGTGGGCTCCGAACCTGGTCGGGACCCCGAGCGCGTCCAACATGCCCGCGCGGTGGTCGGCGAGGACGTGGGCCTGTTTGTCGACGCGAACGGCGCGTACTCCCGCAAGCAGGCGCTGGTGCTCGCTGACACGTTCGCGCGGGAGTCAGGGGTGTCGTGGTTTGAGGAGCCCGTGTCCTCCGATGACCTGGAGGGACTGCGATTGCTACGCGACCATGCCCCGGCTGGGATGGACATCGCCGCCGGTGAGTACGGCTATGACCTTTTCTACTTCCAGCGGATGCTCGACGCCGGCGCCGTCGACGTGCTGCAGGCGGACGTGACGCGCTGCGGCGGGATCACCCAGCTTTTGCAGGTGAGCGCATTGTGCGCAGCGCGCGGACTGCGGCTGTCGGCGCACACGAGCCCGGCGATCCACGCGCACGTGTGCGCGGCGGTCGAGCCACTTGCGCACGTCGAGTATTTCCACGACCACGCCCGTATCGAGGAGTTGCTGTTCGACGGCACCCCCGCGCTGCGCGATGGGTTGTTGTGCCCGGACCCCGCCGTGGCGGGTATGGGGTTGGTGTTGCGCGAGGACGAGGCGGAGCGCTACGAGCTCTGATGGCAAACACGCTGCACGCCTACGATCATGTGCAGAGCGTCTATCTGCCGATCGCGGTAGGCGTGTTCGTGCTCGTGGTCGGCACGCTGCTGGTGCTGCTCGTCGTCGGCGCTCGCCGCGCGACGCCGGGGCGGCGCTCGCAGGCGCTTGTGGTGGAGGTTGTGTATGCGGGCGCGCTGGGATTGGTGGTGGCGTTTCTGTTGTGGGTCACGTTCACCGCCGAGACGCCGATCGACCGCACCGCCGCGCACCCTGGGTTTCGGATCAGGGTGATTGCTGCGCAGTGGAGCTGGCGATTCGTTTACCCCGACGGGGTGAGCGTGGCCGATGTTGACACTTGGCATCCGACGCCGGCGTATGTGCCGACGGGCACGGAGGTCGAATTCGTGGGTAGCTCTGAGGATGTGATCCACGGCTTCTGGGTGCCCGACCTGCACTACCAGCGCCAGCTCGTTCCCGACTACACGACGCGCTTCGATCTGCTTTTCCCGACGTCCGGCTATTACGGCGGTGAGTGCTCGGTGCTGTGCGGCGAGGACCACAGCGAGATGCATTTCGCGCTGCGAGCGATCAACCCGCAGAGCTTTCGGGAATGGCTGGCACGCGAAGCCGCCCGCCAAGGGGTGTCCTCGTGAACGCTGTGGCGGTGCCAGCGCGGGCGGCCTCGCGGACGCTTGCCTCCACTGATCACAAGCAGATCGCGAGCACGGCCTGCATGGTTGCCTTCGTGTTCTTCCTGGCCGGCGGGCTGTTGGCGTTGTTGATGCGCAGCCAGCTCGCGGCGGATGGCGGCGTGGTTTCTCAGCAGACCTACAACGAACTGTTCACGATGCACGGCTCGACAATGGTCTACCTAGTGATCGTGCCGGTGGCGCTCGCGGTCGGCCTGTACTTCGTGCCGCTGCAGGTCGGCGCGGCGGAGATCGCGGGACCCAGGGTGGCGCTCGCGGGACTGTGGATGCTGGTGTGCGGCGGTGTCTGCATGTGGTCGGGGTTTCTGACCAGCGGCGGCGCAGCCGCAGCGTCGTGGTGGGGGTTTGATCCTTTGTCTGACTCGATTCACTCGCCGGGCAGCGGCATGGAACTGTGGATCTTCGGGGTGATGCTGGCGACGCTCGGACAGGTCTTGTGGGCGGGCTGCATCCTGTCGACGGCTTTGCGGCAGCGGGCGCCTGGCATGACGTTGATGCGGATGCCGGTGTTCACCTGGACGATGGTCGTGACGTGTGTGATGGTGGTGTTCGGGTTCCCCGCACTGCTGCTCGCGCTCGGATTGCTGTGGGCACAGCGTCACTTCGGCGGTGTGCTGGTCGGCGGCTCGGGGGCGGTGGATTACCAGGCGCTGTTCTGGTTTTACGGGCATCCGGTTGTGTATGTGATGTTCTTCCCGTTCGTGGGGATGGTCGGCGAGGTGCTCGCCACCTTCTCATCTCGACGGTTCTTCGGCTACTCGGCGTTCGTGGTCGCGCTGCTCGCGTTCGCGGGCTTGTCGATGACGGTGTGGGCGCACCACATGTACACGTTTGGGGTTTTGTCGAACAAGTATTTCGCGCTGACCTCGACCGCGTTGATCGTCCCGGCTGGCGTCGAGTATTTTGATTTCTTGGCGACGCTGTGGCGCGGCAGCCTGCGTTTCACCACCGCGTTTTTGTTCGCGCTCGGTTTCCTGGTGCAGTTCCTGATCGGCGGGCTAACGGGAGTGATCCTGGCCTCCCCGCCGTTGGATTACGGGCTGAACATGTCGTATTTCGTGGTCGCGCATTTTCACTATACGATCTTTGCGGGCAGCGCGTTCGGCCTGTTCGCCGGCATCTACTACTGGTTTCCGAAGTTGACCGGGGCGATGCTGCGCGAGCGGCTCGGGAAGCTGCATTTCGTGTTGATGGTGGTCGGGACGAACGTGACTTTCTTCCCGATGTTCATCCTCGGCGCTGAGGGCATGACGCGCCGGATCGCGCGCTACCCGGCCTCCAGCGGCTGGCAGGGGCTGAACATCCTCGAGACGGCCGGGTCGGGCGTGATCGCGTTGTCGGTCCTGGTGTTCATGGCGAATATGCTGGTTTCGTTGCGTGACCGGCGCGCGGCTGGCGATGACCCTTGGGGGGCGCACACGCTCGAGTGGGCGACGAGCTCGCCGCCGCCCAGGCACAACTTCCATGCGCTGCCGCCGATCCGCAGCTATGCGCCGCTGCTCGACCTGCGCGAAGCCCGCGAGGAGGTGAGCGGGTGAGACGCGCGGCGGTCGTGCTCATCGCCTGGGGGCTGTGGCTGGGGGTGTTGACCGGCGTTCAGGGCGTGTTCGCACCAAAGCTGATCCAGTTTTCGATCCCTGCTGTGGCCAGCGCAGCGTGCGTCTTCGCGGGGCTGGTGGTGTGGAGGCTCGACGTGCGCCAAGCGCGGGGTGAGCGTCCACGGCTGATCACCGACAGCTCGATGGCCACCATCACGCTCGTCGTTGGGTTGGCGGTCGCGCTGGTGGGCGCCGGGTTCGGGCTGTGGCTGATCTTGATCGGCGCGGGCATCACGGCGCTCGGCGTCGGCGGCGTGGTGCGTGAGCAGCGTGCCCGCTCGCGCACGCTACAGCGGGAGGGATCAGGGTGAGCGCGCAGCCGCTGACGCTCTCGCGGCTGCTGGGCGACTGGACGGTCAACCCGCTGCTGCTGTGCGTGCTGTGCCTCGCGGCAGGGCTGTATGGGTGGGGCGCGATCCGCTGCCGGGGACGCTGGCCGATTTGGCGCGCCCTCTCGTTCGTCGCGGGCTTGTTCGTGGTGGCGTTGGCGTTGCTGTCGGGGATCGACCAGTACGCGGATGAGCTGCTCTCGGTGCACGTCCTCGAGCATCTGCTGCTGATCCTGATCGCCCCCGTGCTGGCGTTGTGGGGGGCGCCGGTGCGCCTGGCGCTGAGCGCCTCCCCGCCCGCCGCTCGACGCGCGATCGCAGGGCTGCTTCGCAGCCGCGCGGTGCGCTTTTTGACACGGCCGGCGTGCGGGTTCGCGCTGTTCACGCTGGTAGTGCTCGCCACGCATCTGACCGGCGCCTATGAAGCGGCGCTGCGCAACCAGACGATCCATGCCTGTGAGCACGCCGCCTATTTCTGGTCGGGACTGTTGTTTTTCGCGCCGCTGCTCGCGGCTGACCCGATCCCTCATCCGCCGGGTGCGATCGCACGGTTCTCGTGGCTGATGGCCGCGATGGTCGTGATGGCGCTGCCCGCCGGCGTGTTCCTCTTTGACGGGCGCGTGCGCTACCCGTTCTATTTGGCGCCAGCGCGCGCCCTGCACAGCTCGGCGCTTGCCGACCAGCGCACAGCGGGCGTGCTGATGCTCGTGGGTGGCGGCGTGGTGATGGGCGTGTTGGCGATCGTGATCGCGATGGGCGCGATGCTGGCCGAAGAGAGACGCCAACAGCGCCGCGACAGCTACACCGATCAGCAAGCTCGCGGCGTCGTTGTTGAAGGGCAGCTCGTGGACCGCGAGCGGGAGCTGGCGAGCCCATGAGACGCCGGCTCATGGTGGTCGTGGCGCTGCTGTGTGGCGCGCTCGCGCTGACTGACTTCGCGGCTCGCTGGGACGCCAGCGCCACCCCCTCGACCCCTTCCACGCCTGCCCCGTCCACACTGGTGGCGCAGGGTCACGCGCTGTTTAACTCCTCGTGCGCGTCCTGTCATGGCCTGAACGCGCAGGGCCTTCGGGGTCGCGCCCCGAGCTTGCACGGCGTCGGCGCGCTGGCAGCAGATTTCTACCTGCAGACCGGGCGGATGCCGCTGCCGAGCCCGAAGGCTCAGCCGCTACGGACCAGCCCAACATTCTCGCAGAACAAGATTACGGCGCTCGTCGCCTACGTCGCGTCGTTCGGTGGGCCGGGTATCCCAACGGTGGCGCCCAGGCGGGGCTCGCTGGCGGAAGGACAGCGGCTGTTCGGGCTTGACTGCGCGGGCTGCCACACGATCCAGGGGCAGGGCGGGATCGTGACCGGCGCGATCGTGCCGTCACTGAACGAGGCGACACCGACACAGATCGAGGAGGCGGTGCGGATCGGCCCGTATGTGATGCCCCGCTTCGGCGAAGGCGAGCTCACAGACGCGCAGGTGAACTCGCTCGCCCGCTACATCCAGAGCATCCAGCACCCCGACAATCTGGGCGGCTGGGGCATCGGTCGCATCGGTCCGATCCCCGAGGGAATGGTCGCCTGGTTGCTGGCTGCCGCGGCGCTGCTTTTGATTGCGAGGCTGCTCGGGGAGCGCACAAGCGACCAACCAGACCCGCCGGTGCAGACAGGCAAGGACAGCGTATGAGCCGTCTCTGGAAGGCGATCGTGATGTTGGTGGTGTGGCGGAGCGGAAGGCGGGAGCCGGGAGACACGCGCCTTCCGACCGAAGCGGGGGGACACGCGTCTTCGGCGCGAGACCCCCTTTCGGCCAGCATCCCCGTTCCGGCCAGCGCCCGCCGTGAGGGACCCGAGCTGGACCCGTCTGAGCGCCACGCTGGTGCACCGGCGTGGGCGGAGCGGCTCGTCGCCGGCCTGTTGTTGGCGGTGCCGGCCGCAGCACTCGCGTTCGTCGCCCTATTCGTCTTTCACCCTCAGACGCAGCTGCTGGGCCTCGCGCTCGGCGCGACGCTGGCGTTGGTCGCTTGTGCGCTGGTGCTCGCCGGGCGCTGGCTGGTGCCACAGGAGACGAAGGTCGAGCGACGGCCACAGCTGACCAACCGCGAGGCGACCCGTGAGGTGGTCGAGCGGGCTGCTGACGGTGTGGAGGGCATCACACGCCGGCGGCTGCTCGCCGGCGCCGCCGGGGTCGCGGGCGCCGGGCTGACCGCAGCGGTGGTGATCCCGGTGGTGGCGCTCGGACCGGGCCTGGAAGAGCAACTGCGGCGCACCCCCTGGCGCGCGGGGCGCGCGCTTGTGGACGAACAAGGCACGCCGATTCTCGCCGCGGACATCATCGAACGCGGCTTTCAAACTGCGTTTCCCGAGGACGCCGACGAGGATAATCTGGGCTCCCCAGTCGTGGTGGTGCGCGTGAATCCGGCGACGCTGAAGCTCCCCGCCGGGCGGACGGGCTGGGCACCAGAAGGCATCCTTGCCTACTCGAAGATCTGCACTCACGCGGCGTGCGCGATCTCGCTGTTTCGTGACCCTTTGAGTCCGTCCACCGAGTCCAAGGGGCCGGCGCTGGTGTGCCCCTGCCACTACTCGACGTTCGATGTGCTCGACGGCGGCAGCGTCGAGTTCGGCCCCGCTGGACGGCCGCTGCCACAGCTGCCTCTGCGGATCGACGGCGCCGGTGTGCTGCGCGCCGCCGGGTTGATGTCTGGGCCGGTCGGCCCGTCCTGGTGGGGCGACCCGTCGTGAGCGCCCCTGGGCCGATGTCCGGGCCGGCGGCGCCGTCCTGGTGGGGCGACCCGTCGTGAGCGCCACCGGCGGGAGCGGGCGGCCGGCGAACGCGGTGGAGTTCGTGGATGAGCGCCTCGGCGCCGCGCGGGGTATGCGGTGGCTGATGGACTACGTGTTTCCCGACCACTGGAGCTTCCTGCTCGGCGAGATCGCGCTGTATTCGTTCGTGGCGCTGGTCCTGACCGGCACGTTTCTGGCGCTGTTTTTCAACCCGGACACGACCCAAGTCCTCTACCACGGTAGCTACCAGGCGCTACAGGGCCAGAGCGTCTCGGGCGCCTACGCCTCCACATTGCACATCTCTTTCGACGTGTCCGGTGGACTGCTGGCGCGGCAGGTTCACCATTGGGCGGCACTGGTGTTCGTCGCCGCGATCACGCTGCACCTGCTGCGGATCGTGTTCACCGGTGCGTTTCGCAAGCCCCGCGACATCAACTACTTCATCGGTGTGACGCTGCTGACGCTGGCGATCCTCGAGGGGTTCGCGGGCTACTCGCTGCCCGACGATCTGCTCTCAGGCATGGGTCTCGCGATCGCGTGGGCGGTCGCCATGTCACTGCCGCTGATCGGTGGCCCGTTCGCCACCGCGTTGTGGGGCGGCAGGTTCCCCGGCTCGACGGCGTTTGAGTCGCGGCTGTTCATCGCGCACGTGTTCATCGTCCCGGCGATCCTTGGTGCGTTGATCGCGGCGCACCTGGCGATCATCATGCGCCAGCGCCACTCGCAGTTCCCCGGCCCCGGCCGGCGTGAGGAGAACGTTGTTGGTACCCCGATGTGGCCGGGGTACGCGTTGCGCTCGCTTGGCCTGTTCGCGGCGGTCGCGTCAGTGCTGGCGCTGATGGGCGGCCTGATCCAGATAAACCCGGTGTGGTTGTGGGGCCCATATCACCCTTACATCGGCACGAACGGCGCGCAGCCGGACTGGTATCTGGGGTGGCTGATCGGCGCGCTGCGGCTGATGCCGAACCTGGAGATCCACGTCTTCGGGCACACGCTCGTCCCGAACCCGTTTTTTGGTGGGGCGCTGTTTCCCGGCATCGTGTTCGGCTTGCTCTATGCGCTGCCGTGGCTTGACCGGCGCTTCATCAGCAAGGACTATCGTCGCCACGATCTGCTCGAGCGCCCGCGCGATAACCCTAGACGCAGTGCGCTGGCTGCCGCCGTGCTCAGCGCGGTGGCGGTGGTGTTCGCGGCGGGCTCCGCCGATCGTCTGTTCTTCCAGTTTGGCTTCGGCTATGAAGGCGCGATCTGGTTCTTTCGCGGCGCGTTCCTAGTTGTGCCCGTGATCGTGTTCGTGTGCACCAAACGGGTCTGCGCCCAGCTTGCGCGGGAACGCTCACACCCGTTGCGTGGCTGGAGCGGACAGGTGGTCGCGCGCAACGAGCACGGCGGATTCAAGGTCGAGGACTCGTGAGGTGTTGTTCGGCAGGCGCATGCGCCTGCCGGCGGGGGCGCGCATGCGCGCCCCCGGACCAGGCCGCATGCGGCCTGGTCAGCGGACGGCGCATGCGCCGTCCGCTACCCACTAACGCTTCTTGTTGTTGACCGCTCGCTGTAGCTGTGCCTTGTTCATGCGCGAGCGGCCTTCAACGCCGAGGCTGCGAGCCTCTTGGTAGAGCTGCTCGCGGGTACGTCCGCGCGGGCCCGGTTTGCCAGAGCGAAGGCCGCCTCCCAATGGGAGCGTTCACACGGTTCGCAGTGCTTCGGTTGGCGAGAGTCTGGCGGCGCGCAGCGCGGGCACGAGCCCGGCGATGGCGCCGATCAAGAGCGCCGCGCCGAACCCGCCTCCCCAGGCGAGGGTGGGGATGACGATGGCCTCGCCCTTAGTGGAAGCGTAGATCGCGGTCGCGAGCGCGCCGGCGGCAACACCGACTGCGCCGCCGCCAAGCGCGAGCAGGATCGCCTCGGAGAGAAACTGGATGCGGATCTGCCCGCGCGTCGCGCCGAGCGCGCGGCGCAGCCCGATCTCAGAGCGGCGTTCGAGCACGGAGATGACCATGATGTTCGCCACACCGACAGCACCGACGAGCAGCGCGACGGCGCCAAGCCCGAGGAACAGGCCGTTGAAGGCGCCTTGCGCGTCGGCGCGCGCTGTGAGCGTGGCCGAGGGCTGGCTAACGTTGACTTCGTTGGGTGCTTCGGGGTCGGCTGTGGCGGCCAGCACCGACTGCACAGCCGCGACCTGACTGTTCTGGGCGCGCAGGTAAACCGTGTTGGGGTGCCCGTTGAAATGCAGGTAGCGTTCCGCGGCCTTGAAGCCGACGAGCACCGCGCTTTCGATTTCTGGCGTGAGCACGGAGGAGCCGAGGATGCCGACGAGGTAGAACCACTGGTTGGCGACCCAGATCCGCTCGCCGGGGTAGATGTGATCGACGCCCAGGCGCTGCGCGGCCGCGGAGCCGAGCACCGCAACCGGCTCGGTCGCGGTGGCCGCGTTCAGGTAGCGGCCCTGTACGACTTCGACGCCGAGTGTGTGCAGCAGGCCGAGGCTCGCCGCCTCGACGCTGAGCGCGTTGGTGTTGACTTCCGGGATCAGCGGGGTGCGGTACACCTTGCCTTCCAGTTTTCCGGTCTCCGCGACGTTTTCGACCGGATTGATGCGGGCGATCATCGCCGGCGCGACGAGCGGCAGCTCGGCGGTCTTGCCGGCGAAGCTCTGGCCGTTGGTGACCGTCAGCAGATTCGTCCCGAGACGATCGATCTCGGCCAGCAGTCCGGCCTGGCTCGAGGAGGACAGGCCGAGCACCGCGACGATCGCGGCGACCCCGATCGCGATCCCGAGCGCCGAGAGCCCCGCGCGCAGTCGCCGCGTGCGCAGCCCCACGCTCGCCACACGGGCGAGATCGGAGGCCCGCAGCCTCCGCGGGGCGAGGCCCACGGCGCCGGCGTGCTCTCGGGTGGGGTCGGCGACGGCGCTCACCGCGCGCTCACGGGGTTTCGTTGACGAGCGCGAACGCTGCCGGCCTGGCGGGCTTGACGCTGGCCTTGACGATGTAGCCACCCGGCTGGCGGCTGGCGGTGAACGAGGGCGCCACAGCGATCCCGCAGGCGCTGGTCTTGACCACGACCGTGTGGGCGTAGGAGACGTGCGCGCGGTGGCGGTGGGGGCTGCGGGAGCTGAGGGTGAAGCGCCCGCCCGCGCCGGCGGCAGGGGCGGAGAAGGTGACAAACGCACCCGGGACGGGGTTCTTGTCGGCGTCGGTCACGGTGACGGCGAGGCGGATCGGGAACACGGCTCCCGCGGGGGCGGACTGGGTCGAGCCAACGCCGGGGGCAATCTTGGCGGGCTTGCCAGCGACGTTGACGAGCGAGAAGCTGACCGGCGCGACGCTGGCTACCCCGGCTTTGCCGGCGCTTTCCGTCCCGTCACCGCCACCGCTCGAAACGGAGGCGGTGGCGCTGAACGAGCCGGCGGCGTTGTTGGCGGTGAGCGCCGGCGAGCTGGCGAGGCCGCTGGCGTCAGTGGTGGCTGTCGCCTGGGTGCCGTCGCCGGCGAAGCTGGCGCTGGCGGCGGCGCTGGTAGCGCACACGCCAGCGCTGGCGGAGCCGAGCATGAACGTGACGGTAGCGCCGGCGACCGGATTGCCGCCTGCGTCCAGGACCCTAACCTGTAGCGGCTCCGGGAAGCGGGCGGAAACGCTCGCCGACCTGCGCTTGAGCGGGATCGCGGTGAGCTGCGCCGGGACGCCGGCTGCGGTGTTCGTCAATGAGAACGAGACGGAGCCGTACTGCGAGCTGGCGGCGACGGTGTAGCTACCGGCCGTGGCGTTAGCGGTGAACGGCGGCGCGGCGACAGAGCCGGAGGAGTCGGCGCCGACCGTGACGGTGTTGGAGTCGCTGGCGGAGAAGCGCCCGCTGGCGCCGGCGGCGGGCGCGCTGAACGTGACCGCAACGCCGGCGGCGCCGGTGACGGGACAGCCGTCGCTGTTGGAAAGCGCGACCTGCAGTCCGCTCGCAAAAGGAGTGTCGAGCGTGGTGGTCTGCGGTGTGCCCGCGACGAGCGTGAGCTGGTTGGGCGGATTGGGCGAAGGGCAGTTCGACGTCCCCGTCCCCGTCGCCCCGCTTTCGCTGGGCGAGCCACCGCTTTCCCCCGCGGCACGCGCCGGAGCGCCGGCGATCATGCCAGCGCAGGCGCCCAAGCCGGCGACGAGGACCAACGCGCGCGCCGCGCGCGCGCGGCCGCCGTGGCGCAGCCGCACGCACGCGGCGCCGGCGACCGCGGCGAGGCGGCCGGCCGGCCGGCCGGAACGTTGCGCGCTCATCGGCTGAGCGCTCCCTGTGCGGAGCTGTCGTCCACGATCTGGCCGTCGAGCACCTGGACCTGGCGGGGGAGACGGGCGGCGAGATTATGGTCGTGGGTGATCACGAGGATCGTGGCGCCCTGCGCGTTGAGCTCTTCCAGCAGCTCCAGCACGCCGACCCCGGACGCGCTGTCCAGGTTGCCGGTGGGCTCGTCGGCGAGCACGATCGCCGGGCGACCCACCAGCGCACGCGCGATCGCGACGCGCTGGCGCTCGCCGCCGGAGAGCTTGCTCGGGCGAAAGTCGGCGCGCGCGGCGAGCCCCACCCGTGCGAGCGCGTGGGCGGCCCACTCACGGCGCTCGGCGACGGCGACGCCGGCATACAACAGGCCGTCAGCGACGTTCTCGAGTGCGGTGGAGTACTCGGCCAGGAAGAACTGCTGAAAGACAAACCCGATGCGCGTGGCGCGCAGCGCGGCGAGCTCACGATCGGACAGTCCCGCCGCGTCGAGGCCCGTGATTGACACCACCCCCGCGCTGGGGCGCTCGAGCGTGCCCATCACGTGCAGCAGCGTGGTCTTGCCCGACCCGGACGGGCCGACGATCGCGACCAGTTCGCCCTCCCGCACCACGAAACTGACCTCCCGCAGCGCATGAACCGGAGCCCCACCCACCCCGGCGCCGTAGACCTTGCTGACCGCGCGCAGCTCCAGCACCGCCGGTGCCTCGGCGCCGTCAGCGTACGCGACGCTCCTCGGCTGCTCGCTCATGATGTCGCCGGCACCACCACGCGCTGGCCGGCGAACAGGCCCCGGCTGCTCACCTGCACGACGCCTTCGGCGTCGTCGAACAGGCCCACGGTGACGGCCACGAGATGGTGCACGCCCCCTTCGGCGACCTCCACCGCGTAGCCGCCACCGGCGAGCGCAAGCAGCGCATCGACGGGCACTGCCAGCACGTTTTCGACGCTTTCGGTGGTGATCTCGACGTTCACAGGCGCCTGGTCGAGATGGCCTGTCGCCGCCGGGTCGGTAGGGGTGGCGTCGACTTCGATGGTGGGGGCGCTTTCTTCTTCGCCGGCTTTGCCAGAGCTAGACGGCGAGCTGGCGACGCTGGAGACATATGTGATCTTCCCCGGCGTGGTCTGGTTGTCCGGGAGTGTGATCGTGACCGCGTCACCGACCTTGACGCTGCCCTGCTCGGACGCATCGAGCGCGAGCTTGACCTGGCGGGCGGTGGAGGTGATGGAGAGCACCGGCCCGGGCATGACCGTCGAGCCGACCGTGGGGGTCACGCTCGTGATGCGCACGGGCCCCGGTCCGAACACGACCGACCCCAGCAGCAGCTCGCCGGTGACGGAGGCACCGTGCGCGGACTGGAGCGCGCGGATGGCCGCTGCGGTGGCGGCAGTGAATTCATCGCCCTCGAGCCCCTGCCCATAGCCGAGCGCCTGCAGGTTCGCGTTCAACTCGGCCACGTCGCTCCCCGCGGACATCCCCGCGACGAACGCCCGCGCCGGCGCCACCGAGCCGTACAGCAGCAGCACCGGCTGGCCGCCGATCTCATACAGGCTCTGCCCGCGCCTGATGATCTGGCCGACCGAGGGCAGCGCCGTGAACGTCGAGCTCTGACCGTACAGCGCGGCCGCGGAGCGCGCCGTAGACAAGCTCGACTGCGCGCTCGCGAACTGTTTTTCGGCCGAGGACACCTGCGAGCGGTCGCCGGTGACCTTGGCGGCGGCGCCGGTGACGTTCTGCTGCGCCGAGGCCACGGCCTGCACATCGCTTGAACACGAGCTCGAGCCACTCGACGAGGGGTCTTCGCTTCCGGGCGAGGAGCCGGCGGAGGCGGCTTCGGCGGCGCCCTCACCCGCGCAGTCCACCTGCTCCTTCGCGCGCGCCGCCGCCAGCGTCGCCTGGTGGCCCGCGAGCGCCTGCGTGTCGGAGGCCAACGTCGCCCTCGCCGTGGCCATCATCGCTTCCGCGCTCGCGACCTGTTGGCCGGCCTGCTGGACGGCCGAGGGCGCGGTCCCGGACGGCACGCGGATGCTCGAGGAGCCCGCGTAGCCGAGCGTGCCACTCACCTGCGTCTGCTGCGACAGCGACTGCCGTTTCACCGTCGTCAGCGAGGTCGCGCTGGCGTTGTCAGCGACACCGCCAGCAGATTTCGCCTCGCCGGCGAACGGGTCTGTGGCGATCAGCGCGACGACGGCCACGACCAGCGCCAGCCCCACGCCCGCGAGCATCCTGGGGCGAGCACGGCCGGCAGGCGGCCCAACCCCCGACCGCTCGCCAGAGGCGCCGGACGGGATCGCCTCCTCGGCTTCCTGGGCAGGCGGCTGGGCCACAGACGTCGCTTCACCTGAGATGAGATCGTTCATTGCTCACCGCCCACTGGGCTGTTTTTACGACACCGGCGGTTTCGGGAACGTATCGCCGGTCGCACGAACGACCCCGCGCTCACGGGGTTATCACCTGGTTGGAGCCCTGTTCAGCCCCGCCGCTACTGCTGGTGGAGGCTTCGCCGGCTGGTAGAGGCCCGCCCTTACCTCCCGGTCCAATCATCAACGGCTGACACGTCTTCTGCGCTGACTTGAACTGCGGTGAATTAGGATCGATCCCGCCCGGGCCGCCATTCTTGCCCCCGATTCGTATCCCGACACCGCCGCCGCTGTGGGAGATTTCAGGGTCGGGGAAGCTGGGGACTCCATGGCTGCGCATACATTCCGAGAACTTCAGCGCTGTTTCCTGCAGCTTGGCCTGTTGTGCCGGGCTCGGGGGCTTCCCTCCGTTTGGCGCCAGCTTGGCGCAGGCCTTCGAAGCCGCCTGGAACTGCGACGACTGTGGGTTGATGCCGGTCACGTGCCCGTTGTGGTCGCTGCGTTGGACGAGCAGCTTGCCTTCGGTCGGTTCGGGGAATTCAGGCACCCCGTGCGAGCGCATGCACTGCGCGAAGGCGACCATCTTCTGCTGGGTGGGCGCGCCGCTTTCCGGCGAGGAGGAGCTGCCACCGCCGCTCGTGTCCGAGCTGGAGGATGTGCTGGAGGAGAGGTGCGCGACGCCGGGGCTCGAGGAGGAGCCGCCGCAGCCAGCGAGCAGGGCTGCGCTCGCGAGCGCAGCCAGGCCGAAGTTCATTCTCGTCATATCTCTTGGTCACCTTCACCTTCAGGTAGTAGGTGCTGCGGTCCCGGGGAGATGGAAGTCACAGCCGTGCGCTCGGCGCAGAGATGGGTGCAGGACGGGACATGGACACTCCTTCGCTGGCCGGCGACATACCGACATCATGAGAGACGCAACCTGAGAATTGGCTGAGAGGAAGCGAGGAAGTTCCTAAAAAGACACGGAAGCCGCGGGAGCCACGTCGGACGTCGTGCGGGCGTCGTACTCGGGCGGGGCGAGCTCGGCTGCGGTCATCACAAGCGGCGGGAGCTCGAGCGTCAGCCGTGCGCCGCCGTCGGGGTCGTTAGCGGCGTGCACCGTTCCACCGTGAGCCTCGGCCATCTGCCTGACGATCGCCAGCCCGAGTCCGGACCCGGGCCGCGCCCGGGCGCCGGGCGCACGGTAGAAGCGGTCGAACACGCGGGGAAGATCCTCCGCGGCGATCCCCGGACCGTGGTCGCGCACCTGAAGGACACCGGCACGCACGCGCATTTCGACGGGGCCGCCCTCTGGCGCACCCTTATGGGCACAGGCGGGCGCGTTCCATTTGCAGGCGTTGTCGAGCAGGTTCGCGATCGCCCGCTCGAGCCGCGCGGGCGCGGCGCGGACCAGGCAGGGCTCGGCGTACAAGACGAAACTGCACTGCGGTGCGTGCAGCCGGGCGCGCTCGATCGCCCCGGCGGCGGCCAGATCCAGGCGCACGTCCTCAACCTCGACCTGCTCGACCTCGGTCTTGGACAGATCGACCAGATCGCCGACCAGCACCGTCAGCTCGCGCAGCTGGGCCCGCGCGGCGGCCAGGACCCGCGCGCGCTCACGCGCGGGCAGCTCCTCGCCCATCGCTAGTGCGTCTAGGTTGGCCTGCACGCTCGTCAGTGGCGTGCGCAGCTCGTGCGAGGCGTCGGACACGAGCTGGCGCTGAGCCAGGCGCGAGTGCTCGAGCGCGGCGAGCATCGTGTTGAAGCTGTCCGCCAGCCGCCCGAGGTCATCGTCGCGGCCCGCCTCGATGCGGTGGCCGAGATCCTGAGTGCGCGCAACGCGTTCGGCGGCCCCCGTGAGGCGCCACACGGGGATCAACGCTGTGCGTGAGACGAGCAGCCCGAGCGCGGCCGCGAGCGCGATCCCGCCCAGGCACACAAGCGCGAGCACTAGCTTCAGGTGCGTGAGTGTGCTGTCCACGTCGGTCAGCGGCAACGCCACCTGCCACACCCCTTCTTCGGGCGCACGCTCGGTCAGGATCCGCACGGGTGTGCCGGCGACGGTCGCGTCGCTGAAGAACGCGCCGCGCCGGCCTGCGGCCACGGCATGGGCGGCGGCGGTGACCGGAAGCAGCGAACCCTTGGTTTCGGAGCGCAGAACCTGCCCGTTGGACTGGAACAGCTGTACGTACCCCGCCGCGCCGCCGAGCCTTGGAGCGGGCAGCACGAGCTTGTTGAAAGGACCCACTACGTGCACGCCCGGTGATGGCGGCTTCGGGACAGAGATGCCCGGCGCGAACGCGGTGTTGCCTTCGATCGAGACCATTTCCCCGCGGAGACCTTCCCCGCCGCGCACCGATCCCCGCCCGCCCGAGCGGGCATTTCCCACTGCCGGGCCGCCGTAGGCGATCCGCGGCAACCCCCGGGGCGGCAGCCTGCCTTCCCGCCGCAGCTTCGCGATAGCGGCGGTGGAGAGGGTGATGGACTGAATCTGAACGGCCTGTGGGCCAGGGGTCAACTTCTGGCGAAGGCTCGTATCGATCTGCCCGCGCAACTCGTTACCGGTCACGACGTACACCGCAACCGAGGCGACGACGATCGCCGCGGCCACCGCGCCGGCCGCGAGCAACACCATGCGCCGGCGAAAGCTCATCGCGGCGATGACCTCAGCACGTAGCCCACACCGCGGATCGTGTGCACCACACGCGGCTCGCCGTCAGCCTCGGTCTTGCGCCTCAGATAACCGACGTAGACCTCCAGCGAGTTCGACGCCGGCCCGAAGTCATAGCCCCACACACACTCGAAGATCTTCGTGCGTGAGAGCACCTGACGAGGATGGCGCATGAGCAGCTCCAGCAGCAAAAACTCGGTACGCGTCAGCTCGAGCGGACGCCCTGAGCGGCGCGCCTCGTGAGCGACAGGATCGAGTTCCAGGTCATCGAAGCGCATGGTCTCTTCGTTGCCCTCCCAGCCCGTGCGGCGCAGCAGGGCACGCAGGCGGGCGACCAGCTCCTCGCTGGCGAACGGCTTGGCCAGATAATCGTCGGCGCCGGCCTCCAGGCCCGCCACTCGCTCTGACACCTCGGCACGAGCGGTCAACATCAGCACTGGTGTGCGATCGCCGATCGCGCGCATCCGCCGGCAAACCTCCAAGCCGTCCAGGCCGGGCATCAGTACGTCGAGGATCACCGCATCAGGCCGGTCCAGCGCAAGCGTGCGAATCGCCTCGCCGCCGTCTGTCACCGTCGCCACAGCGAAGCCGTTGAGGTCGAGCACCAGCTCGAGCGCTTCGCGGACGGACGGGTCGTCGTCAACCACCAGCAGATTCACGAACCAATGCTGACAGGCGAACCTGAAAGAAAGCTGAGGACGGGCGTCTGCCTACATTCACCACGCAACCGCCTGGTATCAGCGGCAGGCCGGCGTCATGGTGCTGCTTCGTGTGCTGAGCCGCTGCGCGCCTGCCCGTTGCCACCCGCGCCGCCTGGGATCAGCGATTCGCAGGCGCGCACCGCTGCCTTGAGCGTGGGCGAGCTCATATCAAGACCCTTCTGGTCGATGTGCACGCCGCCGGCGGAGAAAGTCGGGTCGGGGAAGTTCGGTACGCCGTGGGAGCGAACGCACGCTGCCGCCTTCAGGTACTGCGTCTGCTGCGCCGGGCTCACAGGCTGATCGCTGGGACCGCCGGCGGGCAGCAGCCTGCGGCAGGCTTGATCGGCGGACTTGAACTTGGGGTTGCCCCCGATGCTCGCGGGCACCGCCATTCTCACGCTGACTCCGCTGCTGTTGTGAGAGATCTGTGGGTCGGGGAAGTTGGCCACGCCGTGCGAACGCATGCACGCCGCGTACGCGACAGCCTGGCTGCCGGGCGAGGATTCGCCACCGCCCGAGCTGCCCGCTGACCTGGCCGCCGTCGAGCTCGTCGTGGAGCTGCTCGATCCGAGGTGCGCCACGCCCGAGCCCGGCGAGCCAGCTCCGCATCCCGCTAGGAGAAAACCCGCGGCGCTGAGAGCCGCGGCCATGCAGGCCGCTCCCCGAAGGCGAACCGTTGCGCTGTCCCGGTGATTTTCGTATCTCGCGTCGCGTCGCATATCGTCTCCTTGCTCGGCAGGTCCTGCACTGAGCTGCTTGTACGACATCGACGGTTTCAGGAACGTATCGCCGACCGTGCTTAAAGGGCGAAACCATGCCGAAACCAGGGAGATGTACCTTGGAGAGCGCATGCGGGTGCTCGTGATCGAGGACGACGAGGAGATGGCCGGGGCAATCGCGTTCGGCCTGCGCCAGACCGGCATGGCCGTGGACGTCGCGCTCGACGGCCCGGCCGGGCTGGAGCGCGCGATGGTCAACGACTACGACGTGATTGTGCTCGACCGTGACCTGCCCGGCATGCATGGCGATCAGCTCTGCACCAAGCTCGTGGACAGCGAGTGTCGCAGCCGCGTGCTGATGCTCACCGCCGCTGCGATGGTCGAGGACCTCGTGGACGGCCTCGGTCTCGGCGCCGATGATTACCTACCAAAGCCATTTGACTTCCCCGTGCTCGTCGCACGGATCGGCGCGTTGACGCGTCGCGCCCAGCCCGCGATCCCGCCTGTACTTCAGCACGATGATCTCGTTCTCGATACTGCGCAGCACCGTGTCTCTCGGGCCGGCAGGCAGATCGAGCTCGCGCCGAAGGAGTTTGGTGTGCTGGAACTGCTACTCGCCTCGCAGGGGCGCAGCGTGTCGGCGGAGGAGCTGCTGAGGCGGGTGTGGGACGAGGCCGCCGACCCCTTCACCAATGCGGTCAAGATCACGATCAGCCGCCTGCGCACCAAGCTTGGCGAGCCTCCGCTGATCGAGACGGTAGCCAAGTCTGGCTACCGGATCTGAGGATCGCCGTGCGCTCTCGCCCCCGGCCCGCGCAGCTCGCGCGACGTCTGCACTTGCCGAGGCGCACGATTCGCCTGCGCCTCGCCCTGCTCTATGGCGGGCTTTTCTTCATCTCTGGCGCGGCTGTGTTGGCGCTCACCTACGCCGGTGTCTCGCACACACACGATGCGTACATACGGACCGTACGCATACACGAACAGGTCGTTCGGCCCGGCGGCGCCGAAGTCTCAGAAGCCAGCCCCGGGCCAACCGGCTCGATTGCGGTGCTGGACCCAAATCAGCGCAATGCCGACCTGAGGGTGCTCGCGTTCGTCTCGGTGATCGCGCTCGCGATCATGGCCGTCATCTCGATGGCGCTCGGGTGGTGGATCGCCGGTAGGGTCCTGCGCCCGTTGCGCACGATCACGAGCGCGGCCCGAGACATATCAGCAACGAACCTCCACCGTCGTCTCGCGCTCGACGGGCCCGACGACGAGTTCAAGGAGCTGGGGGAGACCTTCGATGGGCTGCTCGCACGTTTGGACGCGTCCTTCCAGTCTCAGCGGCAGTTTGTCGCCAACGCCTCGCACGAGTTGCGCACGCCGCTCGCCAGGCTGAAGACGCTGGCGCAGGTCGCGCTCGCCGATCCCCACGCCGACCTCTCATCGCTGCGTGCAGCTCACGAACGCGTGCTCGCCTCCGAGCAGCAGTTGGAGGAACTGATCGAGGCGCTGCTCACGTTGGCGGGCAGCGAGCGGAGCCTCGACCGGCGCCAACCCGTTGACCTCGCGGCGATCACCGAAAGTGTGCTCGCCGGCCATCGCGTCGAGATCGACGATCGCGGCCTGCAACTGCACGCGACACTCGACTCCGCCCGGACCGAGGGCAACCCGCAGCTAGTCGAGCGTCTGGTCGCGAACCTGGTAGACAACGCCATCCGCCACAACGCAGCCGGGGGGCGGATCGAAGTCACGACGACAACCAGCTCAGGACGAGCCGTCCTGAGGGTGAGCAACGACGGTTCGTCCGTACCGTCGGACGAACTCGAGCGGCTCCGACAGCCCTTCCAGCGCCTCGGTGTTGACCGCACCAACCGCGGCGACGGGCATGGCCTCGGGCTGTCGATCGTGCACGCCATCGCCGACGCCCACGGAGCTGCGATCAGCACCCGAGCCAAGCCCGACGGGGGCCTTCAGATCGAGGTGAGCTTCCCCGCCGTGGGGGCGTGATCATTGGTATGCCAAGCCAGCGGCTGGGTGACCCGACCGCTGAGATCGACTCCGCCTCGCGATCCAGGTCTGCCAGTTGGCGTAGGTCGCCGCCGAGGGAGATCGGGGTAATCCGATTGCCTTAGCCGCTTGGGTCGGTCACGACAGCGAGGGCGAAGCCGTCGTGGCCCTTGGCGCCAACCGTCTGGATCACCGTTGCGCTTACGCGAGCATCGGAAGCGAGCATCTCATAGAAACGACGCACGCCCTGCACTCCGCTGTCACCGAGTTGTGGATCGTTCCCATCCGGGTGGAGGATCGCACCTGCGCGCACGACGTTGTCGGCGATGATCAGGGTGCCGGGACGGGAGAGTCTCAGTGACCACTCCAGGTATCCGGGGTTGTTCTGCTTGTCCGCGTCGATGAAGATCAGATCGAAGGGGCCGGCTCCCTCGGAGTGAAGCTCGGAGAGCGTTTGCAGCGCAGGACCTACGCGGATCTGCACGATCTTGGCAAGGCCAGCGTTCTCGATGTTCGCGCGAGCGACCTCGGCATAGTGGGGGTCGCGCTCGAGCGTCACGACGCGTCCCTCCTCGGGTATAGCGCGAGCAAGCCAGATCGTGCTATAGCCACCGAGGGTACCCAGCTCGAGGATGGTGTGGGCACCATGGACGCGCACAAGGATCTCCAGCAGCTTGCCCTGGTTGGGAGTGATCGCGATCGGCGGCAGGCCGGCGGTGTCGCTGGCGATAAGGGCAGCGTCCAGCACTGGGTCCGCAGGCAGTAGGTGATCGCCTATGTAACGGTCGATCGCGGTCCACAGCTCTTGGGGCATGATCAGCGAAGAGTATGAGCGCTTCGCTTGCAGTGCGGCGTCGTTGCTTCCGCCTGACCCGCATATCCTCGGTGCTGCCCGGCGTGCCTAGCCGACCGTGCGAGCATCCCACTCCCGTCCTTTCCTGCGCCCGCTTGGCTCGCTCTGCAGACCGTCGATCATTTGGGGGCGGTGGGGGCGGTGGGGGCGGTGGGGGCGGTGGGGGCGGTGGGGGCGGTGGGGGCGGTGGGAGCGGTGGGAGCGGTGGGAGCGGTGGATATGAGTGCCGCGATGAACGGCTCACGGACGGTCGGGTCGCAATGCTGGTGCTCGAGCGTCCGCTTCTCGGCGTCTGGATCCTCGCCGGCTGGGTAGTCTCGTCCCGGGCCGCAGGCGAGCGGCAGTGAAGATCGACCATCCCAAGGAGCTCCAGGGAACGTGGCGTTGACGCTGATGCGCTGACCGTTGATGTTGATCTGGAGGTAGCGGTGGACGTCGATGAGTCCTCGCTCGGGGACGGCCTCAGCGACGGCGGGGCCGAACAGCTTACTGGCGCGAGCACGGTCCAGCCGGTAGACGCGGTGAATGATCAACGGTTGGCTCTCGGAAAACCTGTCGCCCAGCACGTGAGCGAGGAACAGGTGCTTGGTAGAGCACGTACCGCGACGCTCGCGCAGCATCCCCTCGACTGTGCGGTCGCTCGGCCGACCGTACGGTAGCGCGCGAACCGCCTCGACCAGATCGACCAGGGAAGCATCAGCAGAGAAGAGCGCGTTGACCGATCCGGCGTGCCTGAGCTGACTCATGGAGAACAACGAGCGCAACTCGATCCCCTCCGTGGCGAGGTTCGTTGTGCCATCCGCCTCGCGATCGACCACGCACAGCACCGCAGCAGCTGCTGTTCGTTCGTCTCAGCTTCCACGTCGAGCACAATGTTATGCGAGTTCACCACGTTAGACTCGACGTCATCTCTTGCGCGATGAGTTCTACGAGGCCCTGGACTTCGGGCGAGTCTCCGGGTTCCGTCTCCCATTCGATAGGGGTGGGAGGAACCAGCGTCAATCGACCACGCCGCGCGACGCCCGGCGCCTCCCGCCTACCCGACCAACTGCTGGCCTATTCGTCCAGTGGGCTTGACAAAGGTAGTGGTTTATACTTATAGTGTCTTTTATAGGAAAGATTAGGTCGCTGCGAAGGGTCGGACCTAGTTTCGACTCAGGCCATCGACTGGATCTCCTTCGGTGGGGAGGTTGACAGGCTGAGCAAGCGACCAATATGAGTGCAGCTAGGTCGATGCGTCCATTAATTGGAAGCGATGTCTGTCGTGGGGTTGATCGCGAGAATATCTAGCCGCCTCGGTTAGAGTCTGGCGCATGCAATTTGACTCAGCAAATGTATATAGGAAGCATGTGCTGATTACAGACTGCTTCTCTGAAGTATCCCGGCCTGAGCCGCCCAAGTCCGTGGGCTAGGCGGCTTCTGGTGGCCCTCGCCATCTGTTGCGTATTGTCGAACGCCGTGGACTAGAGCAACCAAAAGACAAGCCCGACGGATGAAACGCGGGCAGGGGAGGACAGGTTAATGACTAGTGTTCGCAAGCTGGTGGTGATGATTGTCGCCGCCGCGCTGCTGTGCACGTGCTATGCGCAGTCAGCAGCTGCCAAGGTGACAGAAAATCAACTGGGGTATTCATTGACCCCATCCAAAACGACGCCGTACACTCCGTGTCCACCTGGAGGTAGCATGATCGAGTGTAACATTGTCATCGATCCTCCTGCGGTCAAGACATCGGCTGGGTTTCAGCTTCCCGGCGGTGGCCCACTGTTTGAAGGTGGAGGCGAACTAGGGGGCTATGATCCCACGGACCTCCGGTCGGCATATGGGATTCCGTCTTCGGGTGGCACAGGGGAAACGGTTGCTGTCGTTGAGGCATACGGCTACGCTGACGCCGAATCGGATCTCGCTAAGTATCGCGAAAAGTATGGTCTTTCGGCATGCACCAAAGCAAATGGGTGCTTCAAGAAGGTAAATGAAAAAGGCGAAGAAAAAAATTATCCCGCAGAAGGTGGGGAAGTTGAAAAGGACTGGTCTCTAGAGTCTGCGCTGGACGTCGATATGGTGTCGGCGGTATGTCAGAGTTGCCATATCCTTGTTGTTGAGGCTACTACCCAAGAACCAAAAGACACGGCGGCTTCGGTGGAAGAGGCAGCAAAACTCGGTGCTACCGAGATCAGCAACAGCTACGGTTACCCCGGAGAATGACGAAACTTGGTGTCCTTCCAAAAAAGGGTGCGCCGAATATCTCTCCGACTACGACCACGCGAGTATCCCTGTCACCGTGTCTTCAGGTGACTCAGGCTATGACGATAGCGGGGGAGCACCGAGTTGGCCGGCGACATCACCAAACGTGATCGCCGTGGGAGGGACCGCTCTGAACAAGGCGAGTAACACTCGGGGCTGGTCTGAGGCGGTGTGGTCTGACAGCGGTAGCGGCTGCAGCTTGTATGAGACAAAGCCTTCGTGGCAGATCGACAAAGGCTGTGCCAAGCGTATGGACAATGACGTCTCGGCGGTGGCCAGCCCGAGCACCCCGGTATCGGTTTATAACACGCCCATGTCAAGTGGTTGGGTCAATGTTGGCGGTACGAGTGTAGCTTCGCCGCTTATAGCGGGTATCGAGGCGCATGCCACCAGCACGACAAGAAGCGCTGGGGCCGAAGCCTTCTATAAGCATCCCGGCATGTTGTTTGACGTAACGACAGGAAGCAACGGGAGCTGTTCGGGGGAACATGCTTATGAATGCAAAGGCGAAGTAGGCTACGACGGACCCACCGGTTGGGGCACTCCGAATGGCGTGCCGCGCTTGACCGGCTGGTTCACCCGCGTGGTTCCGAATCTCGCAACGAAGATCAATGCCAAAAATAACGTGCTATCAAGCAGCTCATGCCTTGAAAGCATATGCTTTGCCGTTGGCCACACCACCAATGTGGCAGGTACAGAAGTTCCGTTGGCTGAGGTCTGGAATGGCACAGCTTGGGCCATCCAGGAAATCTCTCCTCCCACGGGAGCAAAAGGCAGTAGCCTTTCGAGCGTTTCTTGCCAATCTGGGCTTGTGCTCGATCTCTGCATGGCAGTCGGACATTACACAAATAGTTCAGGCACTGAAGTTGCTCTGGATGAGATCTGGGACGGTTCGGAATGGATTTCTCAATCTCCGCCAGACCCGAGTGAAGCAAAAGGCAGCAGTCTGTTGAGCGTATCTTGCGCAAGCACTGAATCATGCTGGGCGGTAGGGCGCTATATCACCGCTGGCGGTGCCGAACAGACGCTTACTGAGAAATGGAGTAAAGGTACCTGGTCGATTGTGGAAAGTCCAAATCCAACAGGAGCAAAAGACAGCGTAATGTCTGCTGTATCTTGCTCACTTGTAGGTAGTGAAGAAGGATGCGTAGCCGTGGGGCACTATATAAACTCTTCGAGTGTCGAAGTCACGCTCGGTGAGCGGTGGGTGAAATTTTTGGCAAAATGGGAAATCCTAACCACGCCAAACCCGACCGGCGCAAAAGGTAGTAGTCTTATCGGTCTGTCATGTACAGAAGGTCTTTCGTGTTCTGCTGTTGGCCGTTATATCAACAGCAGTGGTACGGAAGTAACGCTTGTAGAGCACACGAGCGCCGAAATAACCATCCAAGAATCACCGAACCCTACAGGAGCAAAGAGCAGTAGTTTGACGGGTTTGGCTTGTTTTGGCGGTACGAGTGAAACATGTAAGGCTGTAGGCCACTACGTCAATAGCAGTGGTACGGAAGTTACGCTCGCCGAGACTTACGCGAGCGGTAAATGGACCGTTCAAGAAACCCCTAATCCGACTGGCGCGAAAAGCAGTAATTTGATTGGGGTTAGGTGTACATCCAGTGAAGCGTGCACCGCCTTGGGTCGTTACGTCAGTAGCAGCGGTGGCGAATTGACACTTGCTGAGACGTTTGCTAGCAGCAAATGGACTGTCCAGGAAACGCCCAATCCTAAGATACCGACCGGCAACTTCTCGGCCGTGTCGTGTTCTGCGAGTGAAGTGTGCACGGCTGTCGGTCATTACGCCAACGAAAGCGGAACAGAACTGACGCTCGCTGAGGGTTGGAACGGTAAAGAATGGTCGTTCCAGGAACCGTCCACTCCGACTGGCGCGAAAGGCAGTAGTTTGACTGGTGTGTCGTGTGCGTCGACTACTGTGTGTATGGCTGTTGGTAGGTATGTCAATAGTGCTGGTACTGAAGTGACTCTGGCTGAGGAATACGCTAGTAGTAAATGGACGATCAAGGAACCGTCCACTCCGACTGGCGCGAAAGGCAGTAGTTTGACTGGTGTGTCGTGTGCGTCAACTACTGTGTGTATGGCTGTTGGTAGGTATGTCAATAGTGCTGGTACTGAAGTGACTCTGGCTGAGGAATACGCAAGTAGTAAATGGACGATCAAGGAACCGTCTAACCCGACTGGCGCGAAAGGCAGCGTTCTGTCAGGGCTATCCTGCAGTTCGAGTGAAGCGTGCACGGCCGTTGGGCATTACATCAACAGCTCGGGCGCGGAACTGACGCTGGCGGAGACGTATGCCAGCAGCAAATGGACGATTGGGGAAACCCCCAACCCGGAAGAAGTGAAGAGCAGTCTCTCGAGCGTTTCGTGCAAGACCGCCGAAGCGTGCATAGCCACCGGTCGGGTGCTTGGCAGCACGGAAAGTGACCTGGTCGAGGAATACGCATGAGAAGCGTGTCCCACAGGTAGAGGCAGCATGGCCGCGCCAGGGCCTACTCGGTTTTCGAGGGGCCCTGGCGTGCCGATCTTTTTGAAACGCGTTCCTAGGTGAGCTGCTCCGCGGTCTGAGCCGTGGCCGTCGCGCGCACGAAGTCGCGCTCGAGCTCCTCGACCTCCTGGGCCACCGTGTTCGCCGGCGGGCGCAGGACCAGTAGGGCCGCGAGGATGCCGAGTGCCACGAAGCCCGCCGCGACGACGTACGCGAGTTGGTAGCCACCTGTCAGTGCGTCGTTGAGCGCGTGCCCGCTGGCCGTCAGAGCCTTTGTGTGGTCGGTCGCGATCGCGCCGAGCGCCGCAAGGCCGATCGCGCCGAACAGCTGCACCGAGACGTTGATGATGCCCGAGGCGAGCCCCGCGTCACGCTTGGGCGCATCGGCCATCCCGATCGTCAACAGCGGCAGGAACGAGGAGCCGGCTCCCAGGCCCAGGAACAGGAAGGCGAAGAACAGGCCCGGGAAATAGCTCGCGTGCACGCCTGCGCTCGCGAGCAGCAGCAGCCCCACGATTATTCCCGCGAGTCCCACCACGAGCGTGTTGATCGCGCCGAAGCGCTCGGTGGCCTTGGCGGCCACTCCCAGGGACATCACAGCGATCGAGCCTGTGAGCGGCAGGAACGCGAGTCCCGTGTCGATCGCGTCGTAGCCCAGCACCCGCTCGAGGTACAGCGCGCCGAGGAAGAAGGCCGAAAACATGCCAGTGATCAGCAGACCACGCACGAGGCTGGAGCCCATCAGCGTGCGCAGGCGCAGGATGCGCAGCGGCATGATCGGGTTCTCCAGGCGCGCCTCCAGCGCGAAGAACGCGCCGAGCAGCACCAGCGAGAGGGCGCTCACCCCGAGCGTCCTCGCCGTCAGGAGGCCGTATTCGGTTGACTTTACGATCGCGAACGCGCCGAACATCGTCGCAAGCGTGATCAACGCAGACCCGGCCACATCCACGCCGCCGGCGAGGCCGATGCCCTCGTTCTCCTCGATCAAAGCCGACCCCATCAGGAACGCGCACACGCCAATCGGCACGTTCACGAAGAAGATCCAGTGCCAGTCGAGCGACTGCGTCAGGACACCACCCGCGAGCAGCCCAATCGAGCCACCGCCGGCGGACACAAACGCGTACATGCCCATCGCCTTCGCCTGCTCTCTCGCCTCGGGGAACTCGGTGACGATGATCGCGAGGATCACGCTTGAGGCGACGGCGCCGCCGATTCCCTGCAGTAGGCGCGCGCCGATCAGCAGGCCCTGACTGTCGGCCACCCCGCACAGCACCGAGGCGCTGGTGAACAGGACGAGGCCTGCCAAGAACACGCGCTTGCGGCCGATCAGGTCGCCGACGCGCCCCGCGAGCAGCAGGAAGCCACCGAAGGTGATCAGGTAGCCATCGATCACCCACGTGAGGTTGCCCTGTGAGAAGTGCAGGTCGCGCTGGATCGAGGGCAGCGCGACGTTCACGATCGTGGCGTCGAGCACCATCATCAGCTGGCCGAGGCACAAGATCGCGAGTGCGATCCAGCGACGGCGCTCGCTGCGCCGCGAGCTTGCAGCCGCGGACGCGGCAGCTGCGGAGGCAGATGTGGACACGGACTGCGGGATGTCTGGCTGCTCGACTGTGGTGCTCATAGGGCTCCCTTCAGGTTGCGAAGGGAACACCGTAGCAAAGATCATCACTGTAAAAGGGATGATCTATGAAATATTTATTATGGCTGGTAAAGTGACGACTGATGCAAGATGCTGTAAAATCACACGACATGGGTGCCGAGAGGGCATGCGCTCCAGGCTCTATGGCCCTGCTTACACGCCTGGCCAAGCAGGTCTACCGGCGCAGCACCGAAGAGCTGCTGGGAATGCACATGCGCCACCTGATGGCGCTCAGCTACGTGCGCGACCACGACGGCGGCCCTCAGCAGGAGCTCGCGGAGGCGCTCTGCATGGACGCCAACAACGTCGTGCTGCTGCTCAACGAGCTCGAGGACCTCGGGTTCGTGGCACGTCGTCGCGACACAGCCGATCGACGACGCCACGTCGTCCAGCTGACGCCCGAGGGCCGCACGGCACTCGAGGACGCCGAGCGCTCCCAGGAGCAGATCGAGGATGAGGTGCTGCAGGCGCTCGACGCGGAAGAGCGGGCAACGCTGTGGCGCCTGCTCGGCCGCGCTCTGTACGCGGCTGAGCCCGTAAACTCGCCTGAGCAGATCACCAACGGGACCTACAGCGCGGCGATCTCCCCATAGCCGCATTCCGGTAGCGCTCTAATCGTCGCGCGCGAAGATCCAGACTCCGAGTCAGACTCCGAGTCGCGTAACCATTCCAAAAGCAGCGGACCGCTCTGATGCGGTCTGCGCCTACGTGTTGAATAACCTGCTCCTATGAGCCTCGAGATGCCAAGGGCGAAGACCCTCGACACACCAAGGGCCAAGAACCTCGCCCTGATTCTCCTTGCGATGACGCAGTTCGTGATCGTGATCGACGCTTCAATCGTCAATGTCGCGCTGCCGTCGATCGGAGCCCACCTGCATTTCTCGCGCGACAACCTCTCGTGGGTGGTCAACGCCTACACACTCACCTTCGGCGGCTTTCTGCTGCTCGGTGGGCGTCTCGCCGATCTGCTCGGACGCAGGCGCATGTTCATGGTGGGCCTCGTCCTGTTCTCGCTTGCCTCGCTGGGTGGTGGACTGGCCCAGTCGGAGGCCTGGCTGATCACCGCACGTGCGATTCAGGGTCTCGGTGCGGCGATCGTCTCACCGGCTGCGCTGTCGATCATCACCACCACGTTCGCCGAAGGCGCCGAGCGCAACCGCGCGCTCGGCATATGGGGCGCGGTCGCGGGCGCGGGTGGGGCCGCAGGTGTGCTGCTTGGCGGCATCCTGACGAGTGGTTTGAGCTGGCGCTGGGTGCTGTTCGTCAACGTCCCAATCGGCATCGCCGCGGCGGCGCTCGCCCCTCGGCTGCTGCTTGAGAGTCATGTCGATGACGGAACCAAGGGCTTTGACGTGCCCGGCGCGGTGACCGTCACGGCAGGGCTCGCGCTGCTCGTCTACGCGGTCGTCGATGCGGTCAATGTCGGCTGGGGAGCCACCAGCACGTTGCTGCGGCTGGCCGGGGCGGCTGTTCTGATTGTCGCGTTCGTCGCAATCGAGCTCCGTCAAAGTCATCCGCTGCTGCCGTTCTCGATCTTCCGTCTGCGGACGCTCAGAGGAGCGGACATCGTGGGCCTGCTGATCGGCATGTCGCTCTTCTCGATGTTCTTCTTCATCTCGCTCTATCTCCAGGACGTCCTGCACTTCTCGCCGATCAAGGCGGGGCTGTCCTACCTGCCGCTGTCGGTCGGAATCATCCTGTCCGCCGGCGCCGCCTCGCAGCTGGTGACGCGCGTGGGCTTCAAGCCGGTGTTGATCGCGGGGATGCTGCTGATCGCGGCCGGGCTGCTGTGGTTCTCGCGTGTGCGGGCACCGGGCGGCTCCTACGCCGCGGATGTGCTCGGGCCCTCGATCCTCGCGGCGCTGGGGCTGGGGTTCTCCTTCGTTCCCGTGACGATCGCCGCGGTGACAGGCATAAAGCCCCAGGAGGCGGGCCTGGCCTCGGGGCTCATCAACACCTCTCAGCAGGTCGGTGGCGCGCTCGGTCTCGCGATCCTCGCCACCGTCGCCAACAGCCGCACGCAGAGTCTCCTGCAGGCCGGCACCCACAGCTCCGTCGTGGCCCTCTCCAAGGGCTTCGACCGTGCCTTCCTGGTGGGCGCCGGGTTCGCGATCGCGGGGGCGATTCTCACAGCGCTGCTGATCTCCTCACGCGACAGTCGCGAGCAGGCCGAAGCCGCGCGTCGCGGTGAGGCGGCGGTGTCGCCGGCCGCGGGTTGACGGTCGAGCTCGAGGAGCACGCTCCCGAGGCAGGGACGGTGGAGGGGCGGAACACGTGGGCCGCCTACGATGTGAATCTGCTGCCGTGGAATCCTCCGAATCCCGGCAGCGGGCCGGGCGGTCCCGGCGGTCCTGGCAAAGGGCATGGTGGTTCCGGCAAAGGCCGAGTTGGTTCCGACAAAGGGCATGGTGGTTCCGGTAAAGGCCGAGTTGGTTCCGACAAAGGGCACGACGGTCCCGGCAGGTGGCACGCGCTCACCTCCACCGCATGGCGACAGATCACGACAACAACCAAAGAGACCAACAATGAGGAAACCCTGCCGGACCATCGCCCGGGTACCAAGAAACCAAGCCGAGGATGACCTAGTCTTTGCTATGTTCCCCGATCTATTTCGCCAATACGAATGCTCACGTTATCTCGATCCCAGCGCGTTGGAACATCTACACGTACAGTGGTTGCCAACTCCTGGTACTCGGTGGCTGCGCTCATATTCCTCGCGATCGCGGTGTCCATACTGCGTCACGCCCCAACTCACGAAGGACAGTCGAGTCCAATCCACCGACGACTTCCTTCGCTCTCTGCACGCGGACCCTTGGGCATTCGTTTTGATGGCGCAGGCGCAATCCTCGCCGCCGATCCCCTCATACAGGAGGGCTCCGCACTGACCCCTGAAGATGCGAGCGAAACGATGCATTTCGGTGAAGCTGTAGCGTTGTCGGCGAATGGCGACACTGCCGTGGTTGGGACAAGTCAGGCGGCGTGGGTCTACACCAGAATCGCGGGCGCGTGGAGTCCACAGCAGAAGCTCACTCCTAACGACGCTGATGGCGATTCTGAATTCGGACATAGCGTCGCGCTTTCTGCCGACGGCAACACCGCTCTGATTGGCGGTTGGGGTGATCACGAAGAGGTTGGAGCAGCCTGGGTCTTCAAGCGTAACGGCTCCTCATGGGTCCAGCAGGGATCCAAGCTGACCGCCGGCGAATCCGAGATCGGCAAAGGGGCATTCGGCTTCTCGGTCGCACTATCGGCCAGCGGCAACACTGCTGTGATCGGAGGCCCATCCGACGAGGAACTCACAGGGGCGGCTTGGGTCTTCGTTCGCGAAGGCTCCAGCTGGTATCTCACCGAAAAATTTCTTGGCCCAGACGCCAAAGCCGCCTTCGGTACCAGTGTGGCAGTGTCAGCCAACGGAAACACCGCTCTGATCGGCGGCGACAGCGATGGTGCATCCTATGGGGCCGGATGGATCTTCGCGCGAGAAAGCGTATTTTGGCACGAAGAAGCAAAGCTTTCGGTCGGCGACCCCACCATCAATACCGACTTTGGGGAGAGTGTGGCCCTATCCTCTGAAGGAGACACAGCGCTATTGGGTGGCCGCTACGGCGTCACTGTCTTCACCAAGTCGGGATCAAGCTGGGCACAGCAGGGCCCTGAGCTGCAACCGCGCGAAGCGACCAACGAAGATCCGGTTGAATCGCTCGCGTTGACAACGGACGGCGACACGGCTCTATTCGGTGAGCCATTTGACAGCGGCAGGCAAGGAGCCGCGTGGCTCTTCGACCGTTCGGGCTCGACCTGGTCGCAGGTCGGATCCAAGATCACACCTACCGAAGGCGGCGTTGACTCGTTTGGCAGTGTGGCTTTCTCGGGAGACGGCGACGTCGCGTTGATTGGAGGTTCGGCGTACGAAGGCGCAGGTGCAGTATGGCAGTTCGGCCCCCCGCCAAGCTGTGAAGTCGTTACGTCACAGACACCCGGAGACAACGAGCCGGTGATCGTATCGCTCCCTTGTACGGCCCCATCCGAATCACCCTTGACGTACGAGATCGTCTCTGGTCCGAGCCACGGAACGTTGAGCGCGCTCAACCAAGCGAGCGGACAGGTGACCTATACGCCCTACCCAGGGTATTCCGGTGGGGATTCGTTCGATTATCGAGTAACCGATCAGTGGGCCGAATCGAACACGGCCGTCGCCACGGTCTCCGTTGCTTCGCCCATGGTGACTGTGCTTCCCAGTAGTGACGAAGCTCCTAGCCCCAGCGATTCGAGCGAAGCAAAAGCCGCTGGAGCGCGTGGCACAGTCGTGACTCGTGCCCGTCAGACGCTAACCCCGGTGGGCAAGTTCACCCCGCTACTGGTCCTTCGGGCTGCTATCCGCGGCCGCGGTCTCGGTGAGCTTGTGGGGCTTGCCTCGCTCCGGGGCGGGACAGCTGGAGAGATGGTCGTCATACGGTGCGTCGCCGGGTGTACGCAACGCCTCAACGCGACCATACGCCTGACTGGCGCATCAGACGCCCGCCGCACCGCGCTCTCGCCTTTCGTGTTGAAGCGCGACACACGAATCGAGGTCGATGTCAGTGCTCCCGGGCACATCACCCGCTTCTCGCGCTATCGATTCGAACTTACGCGTCGCGGACTGGCGGTACGGATAGCAGGACGCGGCTGCTTGTTGACAACGACTCATCGTGCAGAAGCTTCTTGCCCCACCTCATGACGCCCAGCGCGGCGTCGTCGTCAGTTGCTAGGTTCTGTGACGACTGGTGGACCGTATTCGCTCTTCTTTCGGGAAGGGGGGTGTGGGGGGGCAGACTGTTCTTGTGTGCTTGCAGGCGCAGCCGACACAGCGGCAGGCGCAACAGGGCTCGCAGGGACGGGAGCGCTTACCGCATGATGAGTCACCAGGGGGTTCAGCGATAGAGCTGGGAGCGACATTGTGTATCCCATCGGTCGCATGGCTGCCAGTGCCTGGCCTAGGTCGCGCCCTGCGCTTCCGACGGCATCGCGTGCGCTCTGGTAGAAACCGACTGCGCCTTGGCCTGCCGCGCGAGCGACATCTCCTAGCGCCTTCGCCTCCTGCTGTAGGGCCTGAGCAAGCTCGCGAACCGCCGTCTGAAATCGGCTGGGCACTCGCGAAGCCACAAGCGACCTGGCTGCCGTCGTATCGGCAGCGGCTAGATCCCGTGCAGCCGCCGCGCGAAATCCCAAGTGCGACGACGCAAGCCCATCGCGGGCGCGTCGACGAGCCGCTAGCTCTGGCGCCAGAGCTGCTGCTATTTCATCGACGAGTTTCGGCTGTTGTCCAGGGCTGAGAACCCGGACACCCGAGACCCGTGCTGACGCGGCGATCTGGTTACAAATAGACAAGCTGGCCGGACTGTTCGATATGCACGCGAGAGCGAGATCACCTGTTTCGGTTGGAATGACAAGCAGAGCGTACGACAGCGTACCGAGCGAACCATCCCAAGTATCTCGCGTAACCTTCACGTACCCGATTGAAGCTGTTCCTTTCATCGACGGCACCCCAAGCTGTGCCATCACTGTACTGGGGGGGTCGCCTGGGACTGGGGCGTAGTTGCGAATAGGTCCCGCCTCCAACGTGGCAGTGCCGTTCGCGAGTGATATTGGGCTCTCGATCTCTAGGCCCGGGAAAGACATGCCAGATCTAACACGATGCCACGGCTGGGTGAAACTGAGGCTAAGCGATCCCGATCGAGCCGTAAGCCGCGCGGCAGCGCTGTTGGAGGTTAGTGTCAGCACGACCACCGCGGTAATGCCCGCGGCGCCAAGTGACCCGACGATCGTCAGGATTCGCTTACGCACGTGTGGCGCTCTATGCGCGCTGTCTCCAACATCCTCGCTGACCCTCTGCGATACCGTCTCGAGTGCGGCCTGAACTGTAATGCGCTCGGTGTCAAGGTTCTCGCGCCGCGCCTCGTCACCGATCACCTTGTCACTGAGACGAGCGTCGAGCTGTGCTAGGCGTGATCTCAACCGCACAAGCGATGAATCACTGGTATCAGCCTCGAGCATAAACTTTGGCGGCAAAATGGGCACGCTCCGTACACGCGGTGCTGGGTATGCCTTTTGACCCGTCAACGTTCGTAGCAGGTCCTCGAGTCCGACGAGATCGAATGAGGAGACCTCGAAGCGCTGACCGACTGACCGTAGCTCAAGAGGTATATCTGCGAGCGTTGCGTCTGGTAGAACGACGATCTTGACTCGCTCGAAGAAGTTATGCTGGTCGTCGTCAAAAATCGCCTTCAGAGCGTTTGCCTCACGTGCCGCCCCGGCCCCGTGTCGTGGGTTGTTGGTGCCTTCCCATCTCGCCTTAAATGCGGGACTCACGGCGACTAGAACAAAGTTATTGTCCCTGATTGCCCGTATCCCATAAGTCGCCCAGTTGACGTCGACATCGTTAACATGGAATAGATCAACATCGGCTTCGACGCCAAGATTGCGAAGCGAAAAGGCCAGGGTCGCGATCGTTTTCTCCCACTCGCGACTATCGTGTGCCCAGGTAATAAAGGCAGTCTTCGAACGTAGCCGAAGAGGCGCCTCATGTCTCGTGGTGTCGTGCCGATCGTTCATCATCAGTGATAGCTAAGCCTGTTGGCGCCGGTTGACCTGGCGCCTCAAGTTCCTTCTTGGCGCAGAGGTTAGTAGGTGCCCAGCGCTGCGTCGCGACTCAAACGATGATGTAGGCCGCAGAGGGTTACGGCGGAGATCGCGGCTTCCTCGGGTGGGTCCTCGAGCGTGAGGTCTTCTCCGCGGGCGAGCGCGATGACGAATGAGGTGTCGAGGAGGGCTCGCTTCACGCGAATGGGTCGCGCGGGACCTCGTCGAGCTCGCGTAGCTCGTCATCGAGGCGGTCGTTGGGAAGCATCGTGCCTCGGAGCTTGTTCACGAGTTCGTCGAAGGGCACAAACTGCTGCGCCCGATCGACGGGCACGAGCTCGGTGACGGGGTGGCCGTGGACGGTGATACGCAGCCGCTCGCCGGCTTCGACGCGGCGTAGCAGGCTGGCTGTGTTGTTACGAAGCTCGCGCTGGGGAACTTCCGTAGCCATTGGGCTACAGTGTAGCAGTGGGTAGTTTGCCACTGGGCGGAGCTCTGAAGTTGACGAGTCGGTGTATCTCAAAAGACTGCGGCGCCAGCTGTCGATACTCTTGCCAGCAACTGATGGCCGAACACACTCCACATCCAGTGTTCGCTCGTGTCTACACGAGGGTTGCTGAGATGAGTGAGCGTCGTGGCGGCTCCGAGCATCGCCGCAAGTTGCTAACAGGTTTGAGTGGGCGGGTGCTCGAGCTGGGTGCTGGTAGCGGCGCCAACTTTGCCCACTACCCGGTCTCAGTGAGCCAGGTCATAGCTGTCGAGCCGGAGCGCTACCTGCGCGAGCGCGCGCAGCGCGCCGCGCTGCAAGCTCCGATCCCGATCGCTGTAGAGGATGGTGGCGCTGAGCGTCTGCCCAGCCAGGCCGGATCGTTCGATGCGGGCGTTGTTTCACTCGTACTTTGCACCGTGCTCGACCAGCGCGCGGCACTCGCGGAGCTCTACCGCGTCATCCGTCCCGGAGGCGAGTTGCGCTTCTACGAGCACGTGCTCGCCAACTCCAAGTGGGAAGCGCGCTTTCAGCGGCTCGCTGATGCGACGTTCTGGCCGCATATCGCCGGTGGCTGTCATTTGGCGCGCGACACGACGAGCGCGATCGAACAGGCCGGTTTCCAGATCAAGGCGTTTGAGCGTTTTGCTTTCAGTCCCGCGTGGTTTCTTCCATCGGACCCGCACATCCTTGGTGTGGCGCAACGTGTCTAACGTCTCACGCCCGACTCGTCCCTGTTCTCACTACTTCCTCCAAGCTTCAATCCGGCCAGCACGTCAACCTGATGACAATCTCCGATTGTGAATGAGTGTGAGCTGGGACGGAGAACAGAATTTGCACAAGGGAAGTATCTGGTCCTTTACGCGGCTGCATAGCTGGCCCTGTCAGAAGGACCAGATGTGCCTTAGCCTGAGGGCGTAATGAGATACCGCCAAGCAGCCGATTGCCAAACGCGCTCCCAGTGACCCGGGTTTTGGTCGCCGGCGCGAGTGGCTATCTCGGACGCCAGCTCGTCGATGAGTTGGCCTCACGCGACTACCGCGTGCGGGCATTGATCCGTGATCCCGAGAAGCGCGATCTTGTCAAGCGCGCCGAGCAAACCTTCGTGATCGAGTTGCACGACGCCCGCGAGGATCTGCACGACGCGTTGGAGGATGTCGATGTTCTCGTGTCCGCGGCAGGACAACCATGCACGCTCAAGCGGATCGGCGACCGTCGCTCCTTCGGCCAGGTCAACCCTCAAATCAACCGTGTCCTTCTCGACGCGGCCATCACGAAGGGCGTGCGGAAGTTCGTCTACGTCACCGTCTTCGCGGGTCCACACCTATCCAACCTCGACTACGTGGCGGCACACACGACTTTCGTCAACGAGCTCGAAGCCAGCGACATCGAGCACACTGTGGTGCACGCCAACGGCTTCTTCTACTCCTACCTCGACCTGCTCGACTTCGCACGGCGTGGGTTGGCTATCAGCTTTGGCGACGGCAGTGCCCGCAGCAACCCGATCCACGAGGCAGACCTTGCTGTCGCCTGCGCAGAGGCAATCAACGACCCAAGCCGACGGATCGACGTGGGCGGTCCCGAGACGATCACAAGGCGCGAAGAGGTCGAGATGGCATTCGCCGCTGTGGGCCGCAAGACACGGATTCTGCAAATCCCACATCGCCTCTTCAAGACTGTGCTTCCGGTGATCCGCCTCACAGACCGTCGCCGCGGCGAGATGCTCGACTTCCTTGCGGCAATCAGCCGCACCGACGTGATCGCGCCCCAACACGGGAGCATGCGCCTTGATGGCTACCTACGCGAACACGCACAAACAGACATAGACAAGCGCTCTGTCAAACGCTCGGCCAGCCGAAAAGACGAGCCAAATATGTCGTCATGACGAAGCGGTCAACGCTCGGCGTGCCGCACAAACCGCAGGCGGTCGTGCTGTCTTGCGTAGCCGGCGGCGAGCCAGAAACCGGTCGCAGCGGCGTCGCTCTCGATGACGATCGCGGTGAGCCTGACGGCGCCGCGCGCTCGTAGGCGGTGCTCGCCATCGCGCAGTAGCGCGGTCGCGATCCCCTCACGTCGCCGGTCGGGATCGACAGCGAGTCGGTAGAAGCTCGCTCGCCACCCGTCCCACGCCGCGATCAACGACCCGACCAGCGTGCCGCCGGTCTCCGCCACCAGCAGCGCGTCCGGATCGAAGGCGAGCAGAGCTTGCAGGCCTGCCCGCGTGTCAGTGACGCTGCGCGGGCTGCCCGCTGCCTCCCAGAGGAGCAGCACCTGCTCGATGTCCCGCTGGGCTCCGCTGCGGATCCTCCAGTTGGGCACTGCCGCAAAGAATACAACAGCCTCGGATGCCGAACGCCGCACTGGTAAAGACCTCCATGCTGGCCAACTGGGACGATTTGCTCCAGCGGCCAAAGGTCGCAAATGGGATCGAATCGCTCGGTTAGGCTAGCCTTAGAGCGTTGCCCGGAGGGGTGGCAGAGTGGTTGAATGCGGCAGTCTTGAAAACTGTTTCGGGGGAGATCCCTCCGACGGGGGTTCGAATCCCCCCCCCTCCGTTAGGTTGTGCCTCAGAGATCTCGGACATACGTATCGTCCGGGGATAGCGAGACAGCGACCGTGTGCGGCCGTTGCCAAATATCACATATGTACCGGGCTGGCATCCGTTGTCACATACAGCCAATGGTGCTCTGCCGATTGGAGATGTGCACGTGTTTCGATAGGCACTCGAAGCCTCTAGGAGGCCTAGGTTCGGGGCCTTGCGGTTGGAGCGCGAGAGCCTGCTGCTTCCCAGGTCTCGCTTCCCCTTATTTCAGTGCGCGCTTCAAGCAGCTTCGGCTTCGCCCACGCTCGAGCGGAACGATCGGCCGGCGAAGTAACGGACGAGCTGCCGGACAGCTGCCGGGCCGTGGCGGAGACGCAACGAAGCCGCCTGGGCCAAGGAACCCATTGCTCGGGATATCTAAGGCATCTGGAATGTATACTGGCATGGACACGAGCGGGAGATGGGCGCCTAGGAGCTCTATCTCGTGGGGGAACGCTTCCCCGAATGGGCAACACAAGTCGGAAACAAAAAGGACCAAGCCGGTCACGGCTTGCGTATCTGCATGGGAAATCTTGTGAGGAGGAGGACTAATGAGACATAGTCTGGGGTTAGTCGCCGCCCGACTGACGGTCTCCGCATGCGCGGCTACGGCTGCGTTTGCCGTGGTGGCGATCGGACCGTCCGCATGGGCATCGGATATGGCCGGCCACGCGACAGCGAAAGCTAGCAAGACCGAGTATCTCGTCGAGAACGCTCAACTGGAGCTCGCGAGCGAAGAAGGGGCATCGCTAGTTGAGCACGGCCGAGCCACCGGTACGTACAACGCGCCCGTGACAACCATTCTTACGATCCACACGGGGCATGTGACGGCAGTCGTCACGGTCTTTCCGCGCGGCGGCTCGATCACCGGTACCGCGGTAGCGAACTACATCGTGAAGAACTCCACCGGCTACTTCGGCGGAACGTTCACGATCACCCATGGCACCGGCACCTATAGGCACGCCTTCGGCAAGGATCTCGGGATCAGCGGGACGATCGACCGCGACACCTTCGCCTTGACCGTCAAAGCTCATGGCTGGCTCAATCCATAAGGCGGGACAGGAAGAAACCTCACGGCCAATCCATAAGGCAAGACAGGAAGAAGCGGTTAGGACGTCGATGAGTCTCGCTCGGTCCCTCGCGCTAGTGCTCGCCGGTATCGCGTGCTTCGCGAGCCGCGCCGATGCGTCGCAGGGCGTCAAGCTGAAGGTCACGCTGGACCCCAATGTGGCGGGAGAGCGCACGACGATCGAGCTTGCCCTGCGCGTCAGCGGTCCGGGTGGCGCTACTCCGGTCCCGGTGACAGGCCTTGACCTGCTGCTGCCCGCCGACATGGGTATCGCCACGACCACGCTGGGGGAGAGCAACTGCGATCCGATCGCCCTGATCGACGGAGGGTTGCAGGGTTGCTCGGCCAACGCTCGCATCGGGTTCGGCGAGGCTACGGCGGTTGTGCCGGTCGGCTCCCAAAGCGTTCAGGAGAAGGCGTCGCTCAACGCGCTGATGGGACCATCTGTCGAGGATCGCCTGGAAGTGCTGTTCTACCTCGAAGCGCTGGAACCGGTGTTCGCACGGTTCGTGCTTCCGAGCATGCTGCTGTCTGGCGCTCTGCCGGGGAGTGAACAGCTGGACACGTCTGTCCCAGTCATCCCGGCGTGGCCTGAAGGCCCGGATCTAGCGCTTGAGACATTCGATTCGACGATCGGACCGTCGCACCTGACCTACCACCGTCAGGTCGACGGCCGCACGATCTCCTACAGTCCGCACGGCGTCCGACTCCCCCGGATATGCCCGCAAGGTGGCTACCCCTTCAGCGCGATAGTCAGCTTCCAGGACGCCACGCAGACCACCGCCAACTACCGCGTCCCCTGCCCTCCCCGCTGAGCTGTCAAATGACGGGGGACAAGTGCACGCGGGGGCATCGACGGATTTTCGTTCCTGCAAAGCGGTCGCTGAACGGACGCGTAGTGGGGTTCAGGGCTCTGGCGGGTCTCGCGGTGAGCGTGCTGCTGGGCGCGGCGCTGCTTGTGTGCGCATCCGCTGCGTCGGCTGCCGCGGCTGGAGCGTTTGGGATCGGGTTCTCACTGCAGACAACCGAAACGAAGGTGGCCCCGGCTAGCGCGGACATCCCCGGGTATGGATTCGTAAACGAACCGTACGCGTTCACTCAGGCCAGTGGTCATCCTGATGGGCTGACCAGCACGGTCGAATTCTCAGGCGCAGAAGGTGGTATGGGCTCGGTCGCGGCGACGCACGAACCGAAGGACGTGGTCATCGACTTCCCGCCGGGTCTGCTGGCAGATCCCCAGGCGGTCCCGCGCTGCTCGCCGCAACAGGCGACGTTCGATCCGCCGTGCCCGCCAGACACACAGGTCGGCATGTTTGTGATCCACGCCTCACTTGAAGGCAACCAGCTGGCGATAGTCGGTCCGATCGTCAACCTGACGCCGGCGGGCGGCCAATCCGCGGTGTTGGGACTTGAAACCGAGCTGGGCTACACACCCCGGCTGCTTGGGCGCGTCGTTCCAACCCCACGCGGATACGCGCTCTCGGTCGCCGCGAATCAGCTTGCGCTGGGCGATACGGGTGCGACCCCCCAAAGCGTGGAAACCACACTGTGGGGTGTGCCAGCCGCCGCCATCCACAATCCCCAGCGCGGTCTCTTCTGCATAACGGTGGACGCGAATAAGGAATGGAGCTGTAACGGCGGTGGTGCGTCCAGCAGCCAAGAACCGGTGGCGTTCTTGACGATGCCGAGCGGCTGCTCCACCGAACCGCTGACGGCAACGGTGTGGGCGGACTCCTGGGAAGAACCGCAACGTTATGCACAAGCCCAGGCGACGCTGCCGGGGATGGCCTACTGCGAACGAACGTCGTTCAAACCGGAAATCACGGTGACGCCGGAAACGCTGCTCGCGGATGAGCCTGTCGGCATGAACGTCAGCATCAAGGCTCCCCAGATCGAATACGCGGGAACGGTCTCGACGCCGCCGTTGCGCGGGGCGACCGTGACGTTGCCACAGGGCCTGTCGATCAACCCGAGTGTTGGCGACGGTCTGCAGGCGTGCGAGCCCACTGGTCCGACCGGCATCGACATCCCAACAGGCCTAAACGCAGGCGGGGATCCGCTTGAGCCGGGGGAAGTGGGACTGGGCGAACAGCTCGATTCCAATGGTGAATCCGAACTTGCGCCCGGACGCTGTCCGGCGGCGTTGACGATCGGCACAGCCCAAGCGAGCACGCCGCTGTTGGAGCATCAGATCGAAGGCCGCGTATACCTGGCAGCGCCTGGATGCGGGGGGCGGGGTCAACACGCGTGCAGCGAACAGGACGCGCTCGACGGCAACCTCTATCGGCTGTACGTGGAACTCGGCACCAACACCGAACACGACGAAGGCGTGCTGATCAAGCTCGAAGCGCGGGTCCAGGTCAACCCCGCGACCGGCCAGCTCACGGTGCGGCTCTCAGAAACCCCGCAACTGCCGCTCAGCGAATTGAGCATCCACCTCTTCGGTGGACCCGGCGCTCTGCTTGCCAACCCCGCGACGTGCGGTCCGGCGAGCACCAGCTCTGAGCTCGAACCGTGGAGCGCGCCCTACACGCCAGACGCCGAACCGTCTTCCTACTACGACGTGACGGGTTGCGTCAACCCACCCGCCCTGAACCCCGGGTTCATCGCGGGGAGCGTCAACGCGAGCGCCGGCTCGTTCAGCCCGTTCACGTTGAGCGTCACTCGCGGCGACCGCGAACAGTTCCTTTCCGGGATACAGCTGCACGCCCCGGCGGGACTCTCAGCGATGCTGTCGAGCGTGCCGTTGTGCGAAGAGTCGCAGGCCAACAGCGGGGAATGTCCTGAAGCCTCACGCATCGGCAGCTCGCTGGTGGCCGTGGGCTCAGGGTCTCAACCGCTCCGCATGCCGGGCGCCATGTACCTGACGGGTCCATATGAGGGCGCGCCGTTCGGCTTGAGCATCATCACAGACGCCGTAGCGGGACCGTTGGACCTCGGGCCGGTCGTGATCCGCGCGCAAATCAACATCGACCCGCAAACAGCCGCGCTGACGATCACCAGCGATCCGCTGCCACAGATCGTGCTCGGCGTCCCGTTGCGCATACAGAGCGTGACCCTCAACATCGACCGGCCCGATTTCATCGTCAACCCGACCAACTGCCAGGCACAACAGATCACCGCCACGATCACAGGCGCGCAAGGCGCGAGCGCCGACCCGTCCGACCGGTTCGCGCTCGCTGACTGCGACAGCCTCGCTTTCAAACCTGAGCTCACGGCCTCCACGAGCGCGCGCACAAGCTTCGCCGACGGCGCGAGCCTCGAGCTGAAGCTCGCGTTCCCCCATGTGGCACGAGGCGCCGAGGCGAACCTCGCGCAGATCAAGATCGAGCTGCCAAAACATCTGCCCTCGAGGCTCACCACGCTGCAGAGCGCGTGTCCGGACACCACGTTCAACGCCAACCCGGCGGCGTGTCCAAAAACGTCTGTGGTGGGTAGCGCCACAGCGCAAACTCCGACGCTGTCCGAGCAGTTGAACGGGCCGGTGTACTTCGTGTCTCACGGCCACGCCGCGTTTCCATCCCCGGTCGTCGTCCTGCAGGGCGGCGGCGTGAGGCTCAACCTGCGCGGCTCCACAGTCATCGACAAAGCCGGCACGGCGAGCGTCGCCTTCAATGCGATCCCCGACGTGCCGATCGACAGTCTGGAGTTGAACCTGCCGCAGGGCCCACACTCGGTATTGAGCGCCAACACGAGCCTGTGCGCGCTGAGCAAGACCGTCACGGCTCTACGCGACGTGACCCAGCACGAGCACGGGCGAACCGTGCATCGTGCTGTCAAGGTGCGCGAGCGCGCGCCCGCGAGCTTGCCGATGCCGACCGAACTGATCGCCCAAAACGGCGCGATCGTCCATCAGACCACAAAGGTCGAGGTGGTCGGATGCGCTGCGCGCAAAGCCAAGGCCCTCGACATCCGCCGATAGTGACGCCTGTCTGTTGAGTGTTGCCGGCACACGACCGATCTAAGGTGATGTGCGGCCGCTTCGCCTAGTTATCGTCCCACTAGCTGTGCTCGCGCTGATGCTCGCGCTCGCCGGCGCGAGCGCTCAGGGCGCTGAATCGGGGGTCGTGGTCAACGGCCCGACGGGACTCTCGCCGCAGAGCGACGGCCTGCTGGCCGGTCTCGGGGTCAGCTGGGTGAGGGGCTTCGTGCCGTGGAACACGTTCGAACTGAGCCCCGGCCATCTCAACGAACCGGAGCTGAGCGCGCTGGAAACCGGATTGGCGGCGCTGCCAAAGGGCACGAAGGTGATCCTCGACGTCGTCAACACACCCCAATGGGAGTCGGGCTCGGCCGATCCGGCTATGCCACCGCGGGATCCTGCTGACTACGCTCGCTTCGTGGGCACGATGGCTAGGCGCCTGAAGGGTCGTGTGGCGGCGTGGGAGATCTGGAATGAGGAGGACGACTCACTGTGGTGGGCGAGCGGCCCCAACCCGGCCGCCTACACGGCGCTGTTGAAGGCGGCCTATCCGGCGATCAAGACTGCTGCCCCGAGCGCCACAGTGGTGTTGGGGGGCTTGACTGGCAACGACTATGAATTCCTCTCCGAGCTTTACGCCGACGGCGCGAAGGGCTCGTTTGACGCGGTGGGCGTGCACACAGACACGGCCTGCAACATCGCCTCCCCCAATGAAATCTTGCGCAACGGGCGCACCGACCCGCGCATCAACCGCTGGTCGTTCCTGGGCTACCGGACGGTTCATGAAGTCGAGCTTGCCAACGGCGATAACAGCCCGATCTGGATGACCGAGCTTGGCTGGAACACTTCCTCGCAGATCTGTGACTCGGGCGCGTGGGCGGGCCAGAAGGCGGGCGGGGTGAGTCTCGAACAGCAGGCCACGTTCCTGCTGCAGGCCTACCATTGCTTGGCCGAGAATCCCTACGTGCAGGTGGGCATCTGGTTCGGGCTGCAGGAAACAGAACCGTTTGGCAGCCCGATCGGCAGCTACGGGCTGCTGCAGTCCAATCTTGTGCCCAAGCCGGCGTACGCGGCGCTGGCCGACTACTCCCACGATGGCGATCGCCTGACCGAACAGTGTGGCGCCCAGCAGGGGCCGACTGTCAAGCTGCTCAGCCCGAAGGCGGGTGTGCGCTACACAAACACTCTGCCGATCACGGTGACCGCGAGCGATAGCGCGCGGGTCTATGAGATCTCGCTCTACGATGACGGTCACATAATCCGCAACTTCTACGTCCACGGTGGGGCCACCACACTCAATGGCAGCATGGTGTGGTATGGCGCACGCCTGCTCAAGCCGGGCAAGCACAAGCTGACAGCGGAGGCGATCGACGAGCAAAACAACACCGCCACAACCTCGATCATGGTCATCCGCGCCACGACACCCAAGACGCGTTCGCTGCGTCGCCATCGTCGCGGCAAAGTCAGCCGGCGACGCGAGCGCCGCTGAGTGTAAGAGTGGGTGCCTACGCCGGTAGTTCGGAGGCGCTCGCTCTGGCGGTAGGGCGGCGCGCGGGCGAATGAGCGCGTCAGGACGCCATATCGCGGCAGTGACGGTTGGCGCAATGCGTGCGCCGTCCGACGCACGGCACGCTGTGATGGCCCACAATCTCTACACTGGCTTTCCCGAGTCCTGGGAGAGGTGGCCGAGTGGCTGAAGGCACTCGCCTGCTAAGCGAGTATGGGGGTTAAACTCCATCGCGGGTTCGAATCCCGCCCTCTCCGCCATTTGATCGATGTTCGAACTCTCGCCCTGAGTGCTGGGGTCAGAGTTCGAACATCGTCCCGCGATCCCCGTTTTGCGCCGGGTGCTCGCGTGGCTCAAAGCGCCGCCTCCCAAATATGCGACCAGTGGAGCCTGTCAGACTTGGTTTTGTGCAGCCTCCCTCGACCCGTTATGTAGAGCGCGACGGAGTCTCGATTGCCTACCAGGTGGTCGGCGAGGGCCCTGTTGACCTGCTGCTTGCTCATGGGTTTGTCACCCACCTCGATCTGCAGTGGACCGAGCCCCGATTCGCGGGCTTCCTGACGAGGCTGGCTTCCTTCGCGCGACTGATCCTGTACGACAAGCCCGGCACGGGACTGTCCGACCCGGTTCCCCACCTACCCACACTGGAGGAGCGCTGTGCCGACATCGAGGCCGTGCTGGACGCCGCCGGCTCCAAGCGGGCTGTGCTGTTCGGGATCTCCGAAAGCGCTCCGTGCCTTGTCTTGCTGGCGGCGACCCATCCGGAGCGCATCTCTTCGCTGGTGCTGTACGGCGGGTTCGCCACCCTCGCAGACATACTTGCCCACCCGGACTCCTATTCCCCTACCACCTCCGTCCGCACGCGAACCGAGTTGCACGAGTTCGAAGATCTGCTCGAGCACTGGGGTGACGGCAGCCGCCTCGCGGACCTCTTCGCCCCCAGCCTCGGTGAGCTCGAGCGGCGCTTCTATGGAATGTTCGCTCGAGCCGCCGCAAGTCCGCGGATGGCGAGGGCCCTAGTTGACATCGTCTTGGAGATCGACGTGCGGGAGATTCTCTCATCGGTGCACCTGCCCACGCTGGTGCTGCACGTCGAGGAAGATCGGGTGATCCCCATCGAGGCCGGCGAACTGCTCGCGGCCGGGATCCCCGACGCCCGCTTCCTCAGCTTTTCCAGTCGCGATCACGCCTTCCACGTAGGGGACCGAGAGGTCTGCGAGGCAATCCTTAACGAGGTCGAGCGATTCGTTACCGGAGCGGTCCAGCCTCGCCGGCACGACCGCATACTCACCACCGTCCTGTTCACCGACATAGTCGACTCCACCAGGTTCGCCGCGGAGCTGGGCGACCGCCCTTGGCGTGAGCTGCTCGAGCGCCACGACTCCCTCGTGGATCGCCTCGTCTCAGAGAACGGCGGGCGGATCGTCAAGCACATCGGAGACGGCTCCCTCTCCTCTTTCGATGGGCCCGCCAGGGCGATTCGCTGCGCCGAGGCTCTGCACGAGGTCGCCGGGGAACTGGGGATCGAGCTGCGCGTGGGCGTCCACACAGGCGAGTGTGAGGCGATCGGAGAGGACCTCGGCGGTCTCGCGGTCCACATCGGCTCCCGTGTTGGGGCGCTCGCCCGGGCCGGCGAAATCGTTGTGTCCTCGACCGTCAAGGAGCTCGTGATCGGCTCGGGTATGCAGTTCGCCGATCGCGGCGAGCACGAACTCAAGGGGGTCCCAGGCACATGGCACCTCTACGCGCTGGGGCATGAGCGCACACCACGAGCTCTGCTCGACGGGGCAACCGGATACATGCGCCGCTCAGACAGGCTTGCGGTCGCATTCGCGCGCCGGATGCCGCGGGCGATGCGCGTCGGTGCGCACCTCGCTGGCCGGGCACAGCGCTCCGACTGACGTACACAGAAATACATCGGATGCCTGGCCGTCAAGCCGCCTGACCGCCGCGGCTGCTTGCGAGCGCGCCTGGCGACCGGCGGGTTCCATGAGCAGCTTGACCAGGGCGTCAAGCTTGGCTCGATGGTTTGCAAACCGTCCCGATCTCTCCGTTATGTGGTGTGTCGGGACATCGGAGACTGATGTCTCGGCACATCGTAGACGGTTCAGGGTTGTCTGATTGGCTGGTAGTCGCGTGTGGGGTCGAGCGTCAGTTCGCGGATGAGCTGGCCGGTTTGCGGGTCGATGATGCGGATATGTCGATCTGCGATTAGCAGCTTGATCGGGCGGCCCTTGTGGGCTCTGCCGATGCCGATGTGGTGCAGGCGGCTGTGGTGGCGTAGCGTCACGGTGCCGGTCTGGTCAACCTTGTCCTCGCGGACGCGAAAGTGGGTGTCTGGGGCTGGGTTGGTGGTTGGCCTGGCCTTGAGCCGTGCGCTGTATGCCTGTAGCGGGGTGCGACCGTTCAGCGCTCTGTGCGGGCGGATCGTGTTGTAGTAGTGCGCGAACGTGTCGAGCTGGGTTTGAAGCTCCTGGAGGGTCCTGGCGGCGGGCTGGCGGGCGAGGTAGCGCTTGAGTGTCTGGTGCAGGCGCTCGATCTTCCCGCACGTCTGGGGGTGGTAGGGCCGGGAGTTCTTGAAGGTGACGCCAAGGCGCTCGAGCTCTGACTGCAGCAGAACCTTGCCTTTGCGCGGGGTGGCGGTGAACACCGCTCCGTTGTCGGAGAGCAGGCTCGCCGGCGGGCCGTGCAGGCCGGCGGTCTTATGAAAGACCTCGACGACGTTGGGCGCCTTGACTGTCGAGAACGCTTGAGAGGCCAGGAACAGGCGGGAGTGGTCGTCGATCATGTTCAGGATCTCCACGCCGGTGGTGTCGGCGAGCTGCCAATGCGTGACGTCGGTTTGCCACATTTCGTTCGGTAGCTCTGCTTGGAAGCGGATCAGGCTGCTGGCAGGCCGCTTCTGCGGCTGAGCGACGATCAAGCGCTCCCGCTTGAGAATCCTCCAGATCGTTGAGATCGACGGCACCCGGTCGCTCTGGCCAATCTCTTGCGCGAGGTGATAGGCGATCGTGTGCGCCCCAGCATCATGGCCTTCCCGTTCAAGCCGCTCGCGTAGCGCGACGATCGCCCACGCGAGATCCTCGGGTGTTGCGTGCTTGCACGACTTGGGCCGCCGGGAGCGGGGCTCCAACGCCTCATAACCCCCGTCCCGGTAGCGCGCCAACAGCTTGTAGATCCAGCTGCGATGCACCCCATGCGCCACCGCCAGCTCACCGACCGGCACACCCCCCAACACATGCGCCTCGACCAGAAACCGCGCCATCCCCACAGGAGAACCCCTCTCATTCGATGTCTCCTATGTCCTGACACATCTGTCGCCTATCAGCTGAAACCACACACCTCCCTCTCCGTTAGCCCTTGTCATCGGGGGCGGTATACGTCGGCGCGATGTGCCACAGCCATCACCGAGATCGTGTTTGCAGCATCGTCGATGCGGTAGATGATCCTGTAAGGGCCGCGACGCGCGGACCAGCAGTCAGCCAGCTCGAAACGCAGTGGCTTTCCGAGTCGCCGCGGGTTTGTTGCGATGGCATCGAGTGTCTCGATCACCGCGGCTGCTACGGCGATTGGGAGACGGTCGATTTGGCGGCGAGCGGGGGGGCATGACCCGCAGCCGCCATTTTGCATCGCTCACGCCGCTGCTTTGCGGCGGCGCTCCAGATCCGCGCGCAGGTCCGCGATCGTGGCGCCGGGCTCGCCCTCATCAGCGGCGTGCCGGCTTTCGCGGATTTGCGCTATGAGCGCTGGGTCGGAGAGGATCGCCAGCGTCTCTTCCAGGCTTTCTAGGTCATCATGGCTCATCAGCACGGCGGCAGCTCTGCCGTTGCGTGTGACAACAACGCGGTCTTGTTGATCCTCGACGCGATCGACGATCTCCGACAGGTGCGTCTTTACGTACGACAGAGGCAAGGTCTCAGGCATGACCATAATTCTAGTCATGTTCGGCGGCTTTGTCAGTCGCCGGCTGCATCGGCCAATGTATAGATCGTGTTCCCGTCGCCCATCGCGGGAACTGGCCCTGTGCGATCCGGTTCGAGGCCATCCACAGGCGTTCTTCCGCGCGCGCAGGGCTGCGCGGTGGTCGCCGGGGTGGAGCTTGCGTAGATCGCGCTGCGTCTGCGATCTGAATGTCGATGAGGGGTGTCATCTGCCCTCGCTCTTGCAGTCTGGCGGCTGTATGGCCCACAGCCAGCACCGCGGCGCGGCGCGCCTGCTCGTAGCCCTGCTCGCCGGCCACCAACACGGTGCCGTCGTAGGCGTTTGACATAGTCGCCGCACAATACCCACCGCCTCTGAGAAGCCCACCCCCGGACCCGCGAGCGCGCACACGCGCGCGCTGCACGCCGCCTTGCTGCAAGAGCTGCCGTTCGAGGACCGCGAGGACTTCGAGGACGCCGCGCGCGGTCTGATCGCCAGCTCCCCGAGCCTGCTGGTGCGCGACGAGCGCGGGCGCGTCGTGTGGGACATGGACAGTTACGCGTTCGTTGATCCCGAGGACCCATCGCCGGACACGGTTCATCCGAGCCTGTGGCGACTGGCGCAGCTGAATGGCATGCACGGTCTGTTTGAAGTCGTGCCCGGCATCTACCAGGTGCGCGGTTACGACCTGTCCAACATGACGCTCGTGGAGGGCCGGCGCGGCGTGATCGTGATCGACCCTCTGATCTCGACGGAGTGCGCGGCCGCGGCGCTCGCGCTCTACAGATCCCATCGCGGCGAGCGGCCGGTGAGCGCGGTCATCTACACCCACAGCCACGTCGACCACTTCGGTGGGGTCAAGGGTGTGGTCAGCGAGCACGCGGTGCACGCCGGTGAGCTGCCGGTGTGGGCGCCTGTCGGGTTTCTCCAGCACGCGGTCTCAGAGAACGTGCTGGCCGGCACCGCGATGGCACGGCGCGCCGGCTACATGTTTGCGCCGCGGCTCGCGCGCGGGCCGCGCGGACAGCTGGACGCCGGCATCGGCAAGACCACGTCCAGCGGACACATCACGTTGATCCCGCCAACCCACGAGGTCACCGTCACTGGTCAGGAGGAGGAAATTGATGGCGTTCCCGTGGTGTTCCAACTCGTCCCCGACAGTGAGGCCCCGGCCGAGATGAACTTTCACTTTCCTGGTCTCGGGGTCCTGTGTGTCGCCGAGAATGCGGTGCACTGCATGCACAACGTGCTCACCCCGCGCGGCGCGCTTGTGCGCGACGCGCTCAGCTGGTCGAAGTACCTGGGCGAGGCGATCGAGCTGTTTGGTGCGCGCACCGATGTGATGTTCGCCCAGCACCACTGGCCACGCTTTGGCAAAGCGCGGGTTGTGCGCCACCTGGCGCGCCACCGCGACATGTACCGCTACCTGCACGACCAAACGCTGCGTCTGGCCAACCGCGGCCTCACGCCCACCGAGATCGCGGCCGAGGTCACGCTGGCGCCGAGCCTCGCGCGCGAGTGGTCTTGTCGCGGCTACTACGGCACCGTCAGCCACAACGTGCGCGCGATCTATCAGCGCTATCTCGGCTTCTTCGATGGCAACCCCGCGCATCTGGACCCGCATCCCACCGAAGCGCTGGCGCGCCGCTATGTGCAGCTGGCCGGTGGGATTGAGCCGTTGCTGGGCCTAGCCCGCGAGGCGCTGGAGCAGGGCGACTACCGCTGGGTCGCTGAGCTCTGCGCCCACGCGGTGTTCGCCGAGCCGGATTGCGCGTCCGCGCGCGAGCTGCAGGCGCAGGCGCTCGAGCAGCTGGGCTACCAGTCCGAGAGCGCGGTGTGGCGCAACCTGTATCTCGTTGGCGCGCACGAGCTGCGCGAGGGGCCGCCGCCCGCTCCCGCCGGGCGGCGCGTGGCTAGCGCCGACGTGGCGCGCGCGCTGTCGATCGAGCAGCTGTGGGACGCGCTCGGCGCGCGTCTGGACGGGCCACGTGCGTGGGACGCGGACATCGCGATCGGCTGGCACTTCACCGACGTGCATGAGCGCTGGACGGTGAGCGTCGAGCACGGCGCGCTGTCGGCGGTGAGCGGACGTCTCGCGCCCGACGTGCACGCAACCGTCAAGCTCACCCGCGCCGCGCTCGACGCGCTGCTGCTGGGCGAGGACGTCACCGAGCTGTTCTCAAGCGGCGCGTTCGTCGTTGAGGGCGACGGGGCGAAGCTGGGTGAGCTGTTTGGTCTGCTAGACGATGGCGACCCCGCGTTCGCGATCGTCACACCCTGAATTGCTTCAGCCGGTCTCCAACACCACCTTGCCCACGGCCTGACGCTCGTCGATGACGCGGAACGCGTCAGCAGCGTCCTCTAGCGCAAAGCACGACCCGATTATCGGCCTGACAAACCCGTCTTCGATCATCTTCTCGATGGCCTCGCCGTTGGCGCGGTTGCGCGCGGGATTGCCCATCACGTACGCGCCCCACCCGGCGCCCACCACCGACACGTTGCGCAGCAGCAAACGGTTGACCTTCACTTCGGGGATCGATCCCTCGGTGAAGCCCACCACCAGCACGCGACCGTCCTCGCGCAAACAGCGCAGGCTGTCGGTGAAGCGATCGCCGCCCACCGGGTCCAGCACCACGTCTACGCCACCGCCGCTCAGCTCCACTACTTGCTCGCGCCAGGGGCCGTCCGAGCGCACCACCTGATCCGCGCCCGCCTCGCGCGCGACCTGCTCCTTCTGCTCGCTCGACACGACCGCGACCGTCCACGCGCCGAGCGCCTTGGCTACCTGCAGCGCGGCGGTGCCCACCCCGCCCGCGGCGCCGTGCACTAGCACCCGCTCGCCCGCCTGCAGACGGCCGCGCAGCGCCAGCGCGAAGTACACCGTGTGGTAGTTGAGGATCACCGACGCGCCCTGCGCGAAGTCCAGCGGCTCGGGCAGCGCGAACGTCAGATACGCGGGCGCCACCGCACGCTCGGCCATGCCGCTGAGCACGGTGAACGCCATCACTCGATCGCCGCTCGCAAAGCTGCTGCCCGCGGGCGCGTGCGTCACCGTCCCCGCGACCTCCGCGCCCGGCACAAACGGCAGCTCCGGTTTGAGCTGATACAACCCGCGCGTCTGCAGCACGTCCGGAAACGACACCCCCGCGGCGGCCACGTCGATCAGGACCCCCTCGCCGGGGCTCAACATGTGGGTCGGCTCGGGCTCGGGCGCGTCGACCACGCGCACGCCGTCGGGCCCCGACAGTTCGCTGATTTGCACGGCACGCACGGGCGCACAGCTTACGTGAGCGCGCCCGCCGCCGAGCTGCGGCCGTGTCGGCGGCGCGCAGGTCCGCGGCCGACCGAGATCTAGCGGTGCTGCTGGTTCTGGTGGCGCTCGCCGCGAACCTGCACGGCGATGAACACGACGATCACATTCACGATCACGCCGATCCCGAGGAACGTAGCGAGCAGGCCAACATCCTTGCTGAACGCTGCGCTGGCGGCAAGAAGCATCGGCTATCTCCGGGTCGTGGGACGGGCTCGTGAGACGCGCACACGCGGCTCAACACAGAGCCTACCAACGGCGCGCGCGCAACGGCGCGCGTGTGTGTGTCGTAGCCTTCAAGGAGTCGCTCGCGCATCGCGAGTCAAGGAGAGGTGCCGGAGCGGTTGAACGGGCGCGACTGGAAATCGCGTAACGGGGGTGACCTCGTTCGAGGGTTCGAATCCCTCCCTCTCCGTCTTGTGGTGTGTCGGGACATCGGAGACTGATGTCTCGGCACATCGTAGACGGTTCAGGGTTGTCTGATTGGCTGGTAGTCGCGTGTGGGGTCGAGCGTCAGTTCGCGGATGAGCTGGCCGGTTTGCGGGTCGATGATGCGGATATGTCGATCTGCGATTAGCAGCTTGATCGGGCGGCCCTTGTGGGCTCTGCCGATGCCGATGTGGTGCAGGCGGCTGTGGTGGCGTAGCGTCACGGTGCCGGTCTGGTCGACCTTGTCCCCGCGGACGCGAAAGTGGGTGTCTGGGGCTGGGTTGGTGGTTGGCCTGGCCTTGAGCCGTGCGCTGTATGCCTGTAGCGGGGTGCGACCGTTCAGCGCTCTGTGCGGGCGGATCGTGTTGTAGTAGTGCGCGAACGTGTCGAGCTGGGTTTGAAGCTCCTGGAGGGTCCTGGCGGCGGGCTGGCGGGCGAGGTAGCGCTTGAGTGTCTGGTGCAGGCGCTCGATCTTCCCGCACGTCTGGGGGTGGTAGGGCCGGGAGTTCTTGAAGGTGACGCCAAGGCGCTCGAGCTCTGACTGCAGCAGAACCTTGCCTTTGCGCGGGGTGGCGGTGAACACCGCTCCGTTGTCCGGGCATGAAACTGTCGTCCGACCCCGCCGGGAGGATCGTGTTCCCGGGATATGGGGCATTGTTGGGAGACGCGGTAGGGCAGGCCGATCTCACCGATGAGCTGCGAGCTCGACGTTGTTCATGGCCGTCCCTGCGACTTGTCCGGGTGTGCTGAGAGCACGAATCCGTCTTTGTCGTGTGTCCCGCTGCGCTCCCGCCTATCGACGAAGGGAGAGCTGTGCGTGGGTTTGGGTTGGATGTGCATCGTGACTTCTGCGAGGTCGCGATCGCCGAGAATGACGTGGTTAGATCAGCGGGTCGGATCCCGACACGAGTGGAGGCTCTTGAGCTGTTCGCTGGGAGCCTGGTGCCGGGAGATCTCGTCGCGTTGGAGGCGACGACCGGGAGCGACAAGATCGTTTCGCTGCTGCAAACGCACGGCGTCCGGGTCGTTGTTGCCAACACTCGCAAGCTCAAGTCGATCACGGAGGCGAAGGCGAAGACCGATCGACTGGATGCAAGGGCGCTAGCCAAGCTGTTGGTCTCGGGTCTGCTGGATGAGGTCTGGACGCCGGATGAGCGCACAAGAACGCTGCGGCGGCTGACCAATCGCAGGGAGCGGATCGTGCGCGCCAGGACGCGGGCGAAGAACGAGGCGCACGGGGTGCTCGCGCGTAATCTCTGCGAACGGCCACCCGTCACCGATGCTTTCGGCAAGGCGGGCCGGCTATGGCTCGCCAAGCTGGAACTGCCAGTGGACGAGCGGTTGACTCTCGACGGGTGTCTGCGCCAGGTTGACTTCCTCGATGCTGAAGTCCAGGCCCTGGACCTTGAGATCGCAAGGCACGCGCTCGCGTGGCCGGAGATCCTGCGGCTGATGACGGTGCCGGGCGTCAACGTTCAGACCGCTGCGACGTTCATGGCATCGGTCGGTGATATCCGCCGGTTCTCCTCACCTGGCAAGCTCGTCAGCTATCTCGGTCTAGATCCACGCGTTCGTCAGTCCGGCAACAGTCCAGCTCGTCATGGGCGGATCTCCAAGGCTGGTGCCTCAGAGGCTAGGCACATGCTCGGCGAGGTCGCCTGGAAGGTGACGATGACCCCCGGGCCGATGCGGGCCTTCTTCGAGCGCGTGCGCGCCCGTCGCGGCCCGCAGATCGCGGCGACGGCCACCGCCCGGAAGCTGGTCGTGCTGTTCTGGCATCTCCTGACACGCGATGAGGACTATGCGTTCGCGAGGCCAGCCATGACCCGCAACAAGATCCGTCAGCTCGAGCTGCTCGCCGGCGCCCCGTCGCAGAAGGGACGCCGCGGCATCGCTGGCGGCAAGTCCAAGAAGGTCTTTGACGCCGAGCGAGAGCTTTCCCGCCAAGCGGAGGCCGCCTATCGCAGGCTCATCACAGACTGGAAATCCAGCGGGCCGGCAAAAGGAGGTGCGGGCGCGACACCGGGGCGCGCATCTCAAAGGCCCTCGAAGGGCAAAGCCGCGCGGCAGGCCACAAGCCCCTGACGCCTGCGCTTCGCTACGTCAGTCACCCGCACCCACCCAAACTCAACCACAGGAGCACACCAACGACAAGAGCACTTGACTTTCTCCGTCGGAGAGCAGGCTCGCCGGCGGGCCGTGCAGGCCGGCGGTCTTATGAAAGACCTCGACGACGTTGGGCGCCTTGACTGTCGAGAACGCTTGAGAGGCCAGGAACAGGCGGGAGTGGTCGTCGATCATGTTCAGGATCTCCACGCCGGTGGTGTCGGCGAGCTGCCAATGCGTGACGTCGGTTTGCCACATTTCGTTCGGTAGCTCTGCTTGGAAGCGGATCAGGCTGCTGGCAGGCCGCTTCTGCGGCTGAGCGACGATCAAGCGCTCCCGCTTGAGAATCCTCCAGATCGTTGAGATCGACGGCACCCGGTCGCTCTGGCCAATCTCTTGCGCGAGGTGATAGGCGATCGTGTGCGCCCCAGCATCATGGCCTTCCCGTTCAAGCCGCTCGCGTAGCGCGACGATCGCCCACGCGAGATCCTCGGGTGTTGCGTGCTTGCACGACTTGGGCCGCCGGGAGCGGGGCTCCAACGCCTCATAACCCCCGTCCCGGTAGCGCGCCAACAGCTTGTAGATCCAGCTGCGATGCACCCCATGCGCCACCGCCAGCTCACCGACCGGCACACCCCCCAACACATGCGCCTCGACCAGAAACCGCGCCATCCCCACAGGAGAACCCCTCTCATTCGATGTCTCCTATGTCCTGACACATCTGTCGCCTATCAGCTGAAACCACACACCACCCTCTCCGTCCTCCCTCTCCGTCCTCCCTCTCCGTCCTCCCTCTCCGTCCAGGCTTTGCGTCCAGACGTACACCCTTGAATGTGTATACTGTGGTGTATGAGGACGAACATCGAGATCGACGACCGTGTGCTTCACGAAGCCCAAGAGCTGATCGGGGCGCAGACCAAGCGCGAGGCGGTTGACGTGGCGTTGCGAGAGCTGGTCGCTCGTCATCGGCGCATCGGCGTGCTCGATCTACGGGGGCGTGTTCGCTGGGAGGGCAACCTTGACGAGAGCCGTCGCGGACGCTCGTGATCGTCGTTGACACGAGCGTCTGGATCGACGTTCTGAACGACAGGGGCTCGCCGCAGGCGCTGCGTTGCGTGGAGTTGATCGAGGGTGGCGAGCCGATCGCGCTCACCGACATCGTGTTCACTGAGGTTCTCCAGGGCTTTCGCTCTGAAAGGGAAGCACGCCTCGTCGAAGGCCACCTGAAGGCATTTCCGGTCTTGCGTCTCGACGGTCTGGAGGGCTTCGTTCTGGCGGCGGAGCTTTATCGCCGTGCCCGGCGCGCAGGTGTGACGATTCGCAAGACTCTGGACTGTCTTATCGCCGCGCCGTGCGTTCGCTCTGGCGCGCCCATCTTGCATGCCGATGCCGACTTCGACCGGCTTGCTGAGTGCACGCCCCTACGGCTCTATTCCTAATGACGCCGTCCCGTGAAACGCATCGTATGCAGCTCGCGGATGCGTTCCCAAATGGGAGCATGTTTTGAGAGCCGTCCCGTTAGCCCCATTTCGCCGGGCGTGAGGCTCTTGTTCGAAACTTCGCTTTGGTGCTTCAGGGCAGGCAGCTAAAGCAGGTTCTCGGGAGCACGGCTTCCTGCCCACACACGCAAAATCAGGGGGCTGGTTCCAAGATGGCGCTCAATCGAAGCCAATGACGGGCGAGTCCCCACATCATGTGCCAGCGGTTGTAGCTGGCTAGAGCGAAAGCGATGATCTGTGCGTCGGAGTCGATGACGGCCTGGCGCTCGTCATCGTTTTCGACGATGGCGAGGTCGCAGCTCACGATCGCGAAACCCTTCGCAGCCACGTCCTTTATCCACCAACCATCGCCTCATCCCGGCCCAATAGTCCTCTCGATGCGCCCGGGATCGAAGCGCGATCTCGCGATCCGACAGGCAGACATCTACGGCCGCCTCGAAGCCGAGAGCGACGAACATGAATGCGTGGCAACCGTACGTTCTGTAGATTCCTATAACCGACATCGTCTAAGTGATTGGAGAATTAATGGGAGTCATGCCGTTGCCAGTAGATGCTGGATCGCTGGCTACACAGCAGATGGCTATTCGGTTCGCGACCAATGTTCAGCGACTAAGCGCGCTAGATGACGTGTGGACCGGATATCTCGGTTCCAAGCCAGAGGCGGCACGCATCGAGGGTGACCGTCCCGAGCTAACGCAACTCGTGAGCGAGATGACTGTGCTGATTGATGACATTGCGAAGGACAGCCATGGGCTACGAAACGCCATTCGCGAGTTGCCAGCAGATTTTGAAAAACAAGCGCTAGCCCATATTCGGTGCCAGCCGCCGCTCGGTGAGAGCATCATGGAGATGCTTCCCGAAGGGCTGATCCTGAGCGAGACTACGGCCGCTTGCGCGATCATCGAGGAGGAAGCAGCTTCGGAGGCTGCAGAGCTTCGAGCCAAGCTCGATCGGCTGCTGCGCGAGGGGTATACGCCCGGCGATCTCGGCCCTCGATTCAAGTGCGCGATCCTGCTGGCGGGCGCTGGTGTCGCGATAGTTGGAGTAGGGCTTACGTTGGTAGCGCCAGTACCAGGTGCTGCGGTCACGATAACTGGGATCGTCATTAGCAATGTCGTGGCGGCGAACGGGTGGAGTTGCAGACGAGCCGGAGACCTCGCAACAGCAGTCGCCTGACCACTCAGCACGCGCTCGCTACTGAGGGTCAAAGCGCTGCGTATGCAGTTCCTCGATGCGCTTCCAGACCAAGTACGAGTTCGAACGTCGTCCCTCTCTCTCCGTCCAGCCCTGCGCCCGCCTTTACGATATGGTAAAGGTATGCCGAAGATTTCGAGCAAGCATCAGATAACGCTTCCCGTCGAAACGCTAGAGCGTGCTGGGTTGAGCGTAGGCGACGAGGTCACTATTGAAGCCGAAGGAGCCGATCGCATCATCGTGCGCCGTGTGTTGCGCGATGCGGAGCAAGCCTTGGGTGTCTTTGACGGTCTCTACGAGCCCGACTATCTGGAGCAGCTGCGCTCTGGGGAGCGAGCGTGAGTGGCTGTGTGCTCGATACCGATGTCGTAATCGCTGCGCTCGACCGGCGCGATGCCCACCACGCCGATGTGGCTAAGGGACTGAGGACCCTGATTGCCAGCGGCACTCCGCTGCTGCTCTCGTTGATCAACTACGCCGAGACGCTCGTGAGGCCGGCAGGCGACGAGCGTGATCTGCGTGCTGCGATCGATGCCTTGACGACGTTGGGCATCCGTCTGGTCGCTCCGACACCGGCAATCGCGGTTGACGCGGCGCGGCATCGCGCCCTCAATATCACCCTGGCAGACGGGTTTGCGCTCGCCACAGCGCAGGCGCATCGGGCAAGCGTCGCGTCTTTTGACCGTCGCGTACGCCGGACGTTGCCACAGGTAGGGCTTACGCTTGCCTCCGAGTTTGCCTGACTCAAGCTCGTTCGCTAAAGCGCTCGGCATGCAGCTTCACAATGTTTCGGACCTTCCAGGTCCAGAGGCGCATATCAGTGCCTCTTGAGGGTAATGTCACACGGGTGACGCCCTTCGGATATGAATCTTGGCGGCCGGCCGCGTGGGGGGTTCTGATCTTCCTGGTGGGGGTAGTTATTTGTGTCAGCATTGCACGCGTCCTCGGTTACGTGGGGATAGCCATCGGCGGGTTGATGGTGGCCTTTTGGCGGCCACGTAGACGTTGGTCTGGCTGAGCGCCTCCTTTGCCATCGCCGTGCCACTGCTCACGCCGCCACGCAGGAGCAGGCAGTCGCTCAGGCGCGCACGCTAGCTCGTCGAGAGGGCGGCGGCGAGGTCCGCGTCAGGGATCGAACCGGAAAGATCTCCGACACAGTTGTCGTGCGGAGTCAATCGCGCGCCCACTCCGGCTGTTAGTCGGGTTTCCGCTCGTCCCTGGCGGTCTCGCCTCTCAGCTGGTCGCCGAAGCGGTTCTGGTGTAGCTGCCAGATGCGCTGCTACGCGGGGGCGTGTTTCAGAGTCGTCCCGTTAGCCCCGTCCCCCTGTGTCGGCCTCGCGGCCCGGCATGCGGTGCTGCACCAAGTGCCACACTAGCTGGGTGCCTACTCGTTTCCCGCGCCACTCGACCACCGAGACGCCCCCTGTCCATGAGGCTCTTGATGCACTGCGGCGCCGCGGAGAGCACGTGCATCTTGGCGATCTCGTAGTCAGAGGCGCGCGTGAGAAGTTGCGCGAGCTCGACCAGACGCGCGAACAGGAGGATCGCAACGCCGCCCTACGCCATCAGCTCGTGGAGCAACTGCGCACTGGTGAGGGTCTCGATGTCGATGCCGCCTACGAGGTTCGCGAGCACGGTTGGAGCCATTGAGCGGCTATGGGCAACCGCTGCTGCTCGATAATTCCGCGTGGGCGAGAGCCCTCGACCGCCGGTTCACTGGCCCTCACCGTGAAAGGTTTGACAACGCGCTGGCCGCCGGCGAGTTGTGGACATGTCCGCCGACGCTCCTGGGGATGCGCTACAGCGCACGCGATGAGCAAGGATTTCAGTCGCTCGCCAAGCGGCTCGATGCCCTAGTACATGCTCCTTTGACCGCAGGGGCGGCGACACGAGCACTCAGCGCACAGACCGAACTGGCTGCTGCCAAAGGTATCTCCCATCGTGTCAAGCCGGTCGATCTGTTGATCGCTGCGGTGGCGGCAAGCGCGGGCGTCGGCGTGCTGCACTATGACCGTGACTACGACACGATCGCCACTCACACCGAACTCGCGTTCACCGGCGTGTGGGTCGCGCCACGCGGCAGCATCGACTGACTGCGGCAGCCGCCGCTTCATCGATTCGCTTCGTGCTAGGAGAGAACTCCTGGCGAGGCTCCTGGTAAAGATGCGGCTGGGGCCGGCCGTGGTCCACGCTTCCAGGCAGTGTCATGTTTCGAGAGTGTCCCGTTAGTCCCGTCCACACGCCACCCTCCGGTGGCCCTCGTGGCGATATCGTCTGGCGTATGTCCGAGCAGTTTGATCTGACGATCGTCTACGAGCCCGGCGAGGCCCCGTCGAGCGACCTGGCTTGGGTCTCCTCGGCGAGTCTCGCGACCGCCCGCGCGGCCGGTCTCGGCGCTGAGTCAGCGAACACGGCGACGTACAAACCTGAACTCAGGATATTTTAACGCCAAGCGCTTCTGTGGTTGAGGCCAGGGCGCTTGGGATAGGGAGTGGAGGGATGCTGGGGAGCGGGACGCTGGGGAGTTTCACTGGCGGGCTGGTTGGCGGTTCAGGGAGTTGTGGGGTTTCATTAGCTGGCGGTGGCGCGGGAAGCGTAGGGGGAGGCAGGGGCGCGGGGGGCGGCGAGCTCGTCGTTGGCGGTGTTGTGGGCACCGTGGCTACAGGCGCTGCAGCTACAGGTTCGCGCGTGCGTGTGTTGGGATTGGTTGGAGCGGGCGCGCTTGGCGCGCTTGTTGTCTTTCGTGTGGACACGGGTGTCCCTAGAAGGGTGCGTGCTACCGGTATGCGCACGGTCCCGTGGGTTCGGCGGCGCCCAGGTTGGGCCGGCTGGGCGCTTGCTGTCGGTCCGGTAGAGCGTCGCGTCCTATATGTAGGCCGGACGATCGCAATGGCCCGTTGGTGAGACCGCGCCGCCACGGGTCGGCGGTAGGCGCCTCGTACGATTGCCGTGTCATGCTTCAAGCCGGGAGACAGCGTGAGCAGGCTCGCTGCGCCTAGAGCGGGAAGTATCGAAGTGATCCCTCCACCGGCGACGCCGATACTCGGCGAGGCTGTCTGCAGCGCCGCAAATATGCGTTGGGGGACTGCTGCGGCGAACGCAAACCATGCGACCGAGCGCCGGGAGGAGTAGCGACTGAGAAAGGCGGCGACCGCGGCGCTGTCGAGTTGGGAGCCGGCCTGCTGGGAGAGAATCTCCTGTGCCCTCTTGTGAGAGTTTCCCGACCGGTAAGGACGGTCGGAGGTTATGGCATCGAAGGTGTCGGCTACGGCGATGATTCGAGCGCCGAGTGGGATGTTCGAGTCGAGCAGGCCATCGGGATAGCCGTAGCCGTCCACCCGCTCGTGGTGATGGCGAACCATGGCGGTGATCTGGGGGTCCCCGGCGGCTTCCAGCATGTCCGCGCCGTCGCCGGCGTGGAGCTTCACGATCGCGTATTCCCTGTCGGTGAGGGTCCCTGGGTTGTTGAGGATCTCCCTTGGGGTGTATATCTTGCCCACGTCATGAACCGTCGCCGCCGTGCGGATCTTCGCGACCTCCGTGGGAGACAGGCGCATAGCGCGGGCGATGCTCTCCGCGTGGCGCGCGACTCGTTGGCTGTGTCCGTGGGTGTACGCATCGCGTGCTTGCAGGCGCTCGCTTAGATCTTCCAGCTGCTCGATGCTCACCGTCAGGCCGGCCTTCGTGACGGAGTCATACAGGGCTCGAGCTTGGGCTAGACGTCGCTCTGTCCAGCACCTGCGTAGCCACCCCCATAGCATCAGCTCGGCGAACACGAGGTCGCGCGATCCGGGCCGCCGTGTCCAGATCGCGGCCTCGACGCTCGCGATCGCAACTGAGGCACCGATGGTCAACGCTGTGGAGGCCGCCATCAACAGCCAGCTGCCTCGGGGCTCGAACGTCGCTACGAGCGCCGCCGGCAGTACAACCACAGACGCGGTCGCAAACGCTGCCAGCGGTAGATACCACAGCAAGCGGGTAGGTGTCTCGTGGCGCGAAGTCGTCGTCTCGGCCGGCCGTGTCCTCCGACTGAACGCGGCTCTGCGGCGATCCTGTGAAAACAGTTCGAAAGACGTAAACACGGTCCAGCCATGATCCCGTCAGATGGCCATGTATGGAGGGGGCATGGACGGATGTTCTATGCGCACCTATTCGCACGCAGAGAGCATCGGACAAGCCAATATGGCCGCACGACGACATCCACAGACTTTCTGTAGTTCTGGACACGTTGCCACGCGGTCACGGTCCTCAGTACTGGTAGGCGTTGCGTTGGCCCTCTACACTAAGCGGCTCTGCGCCCTTAGCTCAGCTGGATAGAGCGTCGGTCTACGGAACCGAAGGTCGGGAGTTCGAATCTCTCAGGGCGCGTAGCGCGGAACTCGCACAGTTGTGCGGGTTCCGGTGTATCTGGGTTCGGTAGTCAGCAGCCCGACGAGCCGGGGTGCGAACAGAAGTGCGAACACATGGCGGCACTCATGAGGCGATGGGGCATGCGCCGCTCGCCGGCTAGCTTCGTTGGAGTGCGCCTTGGGGGAGCTTCACGCGTCGGGTAAGGATTTCGGTTGCCAGCGCAAGTGTTCGGAGCACGCCGAGCTGGCGTAGGAGACTGACGGTGTCGGTGTGTCCGTGGTCTTCGAGGATTCGGCCGTCGTCCGCGAAGCGACTGATCGTCGTGCCTCGGAGCGTCACCGCTCGTCGGCGGTAGGTGCCGGTGAGTACCCATCTGGATGCGACTCGGTTGCCTTCGGTGATCTGCTCCTCCGCTTGCATCCGGAGCTGCTTGAAGATGGCGCGATAGAAGGCGACCGATTCTTCACCCCCCTCGTAGCCGCGGAAGGTTGTGTCGTTGACGTGGTCCACGAAATCGGGGCTGTAGAAGTCCTTCATTCTCGAAAGGTCGCCCGAGCACACGATCTCGATGGCGCCTCGGGCGGTGGCTGCGTAGTCATGTTCTGTAGTCATGCGGGCGAGCATATACGACAAAAATGTAGTAATGTTTGGCAGGTGGCAGGAAGGCCGAAGAAGGGGAGCGCCGATCTTGCTCCGCTCGAGTCCGAGGTGATGGAGGCGGTCTGGCAGGCAGAGGAGCCGGTACCGGTACGCCATGTCCTCGATGCGCTCAACACGCGACGAGCCGAGCCCCTGGCCTATACGACGGTGATGACTGTGATGAACCGGCTTGCCGCAAAGAATGTTCTCTCGCGCCACGGTGAGCGACGAAGCTATATCTACGAAGCGACGGCTCCCGATGCAGCAGGTCTCGCTGTTCGTGAGGTGATCCGCACGCATGGCGATGCGGCCGTCGCACATTTCGTGGACGAGGCACGCGCCGATCCTGCTGTCTTGAGGCGCTTGCGAGCGCTGCTCGCGCAGGACAGATGAGACCAGATCGCGCCACACGGGACTTCCTCATGCTCCTTGCGGTCGCGATGCTCGTGGGTGCGATCGTCTTTTGTGGGGCACTGGGAGGGGTGCTGGTGCCTCTCCTGCTGTCTCGCGTCTCTGGAGGCGGAGTCGGCGCGGTCGCGAACACGTCGATGCTGCCTGCATTCGCGCTACTTGCCCTGGTGATAGCTGGTGTCGGCTTGGCCACCTGGTCGCTCGCGCGTCAACTGCTCGCGTCTCGGCGCCTCGCTCGGTACGTGTTTGCGATGGCGCAGACAGTGCCCGATGCACTCCAATTCGCTGCGGCGCGCGCCGGGTTGCAGGGGCGTGTTCTGCTCGTGGATGCCCCCGAGTCGTTCTCGTTCGTATATGGCTTGTTGGCACCGCGCGTTGCCGTCAGCCGGGGCCTGGTCGAATCCGCATCCGCCGATGAGCTGAGCGCGGTGATCGAGCACGAGCGCTACCACGTCCAAAACTTGGACCCTCTGAAGATCGTGCTTGCTCGTTCGCTATCGGTCGCGTTGTTCTTCCTGCCGGTATTGGACACGCTGCGTGCTCGCTACACCACCGACTGCGAGTTGGCCGCCGACCGACAAGCGGTCGCACGATACGGAGACCGCCCGCTTGCCGGTGCATTGGTCAAGGCAGTACGGGGACCCAGCCGGGACGAGCTGAGCGTCGCCGCGTCTATCGGCGGCCCGGACCTGCTCCACATTCGTGTTGCCCAACTGGAAACCGGAGTAGAGCGAGACTCGCCTCTATAGACCACCGCCGTCTAGCGCTCTCGATCCTGAGCACAGCTCTTTTCGTGGCCGCTTATCTCGTATCGGCAAATAGCCTTGGTGGACCAGCTGCCGTATATCACACGACCGGCGACAGTCTGGCAAGCGCAACGGTGCTCGGCGGCTTCGTGTGTGTGGTTCCGTTTGCGACCGTGGGAATCGCGCTGTACCTGTTGATCACGATGCGTGCCAAACGATCTGTTCGGTAGCCGGGCCTTGTCGGCGCTCGTGGGGTCTGACGCAGAAAACGAAGATGAGCGCCACGTCGGACGCTCCGACGCGGCGCTCACCTCGATTCGTTCTGCGGCTCGGGTGACCGCCCGAGCCGCCGCCAGCGATTGGAGTACGCAGAAGGCGTACCGCATGCTCCCAAACGTTACGGACGCGCCGAACACACGTTTGGTTGATCCGTCCGGACATCTTGACACGATGCGGCCGGATCTCTTGGGTATTCCAAGTCCTGTGACCGCAGGCGACCCGAGAGAAGATTGGAGTGGTTCCAGCATGAGCAAGGTCTCGGCGTTTCACACGAACTCGGACGAGTACCGCGATGAGGACAGGAAGGTCTTTCACGACCAGTCTGAATGCGGGTATGGCGAGAAAATCAAGTCCTGGCACCGCGAGGACGGCACTGGCGGACGCGACCGATGTGACCGCCTCCGCCAGCGAGAGTTCTTGCTGGTCGTGGATCTCCAGGTTGTTGCGCAGGACACCGCTGCCTGGGTAGACATAGGGATCCTTCGCCATCTGGCTTCAGCAACTATCGACCGGCTGTGGCAGCCAGGCGCTCGCGCACTTGCTCCAGGTTGAGCAGCTCGAACTGCTCGTCATCGATCTCGCCTGCCACCCATCGGGCGGCAAGTGCTTCGTGGGCGGGGCTCGGCTCAAGCCCCTCGGCGCGGAGTAGACCGAGCGCATCAGCAGCAGCCTCGCGGCGGCTCTCAATCGCCGCGCTCGGTGCGGCACCATTGCGTGCGACAGCGGTTCGGTGCATATCTCCATTGTAAAGCAGCAAGGCGTCGGCACGACGATCATGGTTGCCCTGGGAAGATCGATCCAAAGTGCGAACAAAGTGCAAACATGCCCCACGCCATTAGGCTCCACAGTCGCGATGGCGTGGAGGCGCAACCCTTAGTGATAGCGCCAAATCGCTGGAAGACGGCAACACCCCGCACCACCCCAGAAATGGTCTACGGAACCGAAGGTCGGGAGTTCGAATCTCTCAGGGCGCGCTCCTCGTTGATTGACTGATCGCCAGTGTTGGTGCGGCTGTAGGGCTTTTGCGCCGGCCAGCTGCGCGCCCTACGGCCGCCCACGGCCGGCGACGAGGACCTCAACCGCAGTGGGCGACCACACACCCCGCAGAACCTCAGGAATCGCGTTCTCGCGCCAGCAGCGAAGCGCGCAGGCGTGCCCGGGATCGGATTGCACACGCTACGCCACACCTGCGCCCGCCCGCCCGTGTCTAAGGCGCGGCGGCGGTGCTCTTCGGGTTGACCAGGATCTTCGCGTGGGCCTCGGGATCTGCGAGTGCCTCGAAGGCCCCGTCTAGGCCGTCGAGTCCCACGGTGCCGGTGAGGAGAGGACCGGGGTTCACCTTTCCCTCGGCGAGCATGTGAAGCGTGTCGCGGAACTCGACGGGGGTGTAACCGAGGACGAAGCGCAGCTCGATTTCCTTGTTGATCGCCATCGCCGGCCTGATCTTGTCTGTACCCATACACACGCCGACGACGACCACGCGGGAGAACAGAGGCGCACTCGCGATCACCTGGTCGAGCACCCCGGGCACGCCCACGCATTCGAAGATCACGGGGCTCTTGGGCTTGGCCAGGCCGAGCGCTTCGGCCGCGCGCCAGGTGTGATGCCAGGGAATCGGCAGCCGCTGCATCTTGCCCATACCGTCAACTGCGAGGTCGAGGGCGGCGGGAACCGCGGTGAGGTGCCCGTGCTTCTCGGCTGAGGCGTGGGGCGATTCGTGTGCTGGGTTGACGACGACGTCAGCGCCGCATGCCCTCGCCAACGCGCGACGCCCCGCGGAGAAGTCGCTCGCGATGACGGTGCGCACGCCGTGTGCCTTGAGCATGCAGATCACCGACAGGCCGATCGGCCCGCAGCCGATGACGACCGCGACGGTGCGCTTCTTGACCTCGCCTCGGCGCACAGCGTGCCAGCCGACAGCCATCGGCTCGGTCAGCACGGCGACTCCGGGCGCGAGGCCATTGGGCACGGGAACGGTGAGAGACTCCTGCGCGAGCATCTGCTCCGCATAGGCACCGGGAGCCGCCACCGACAGACCGGTGGCGTGGATGTCCTTCCCGACACGCAGCAGAGGCAACGAGACCACCGTCGTCCCCGTCGGCACCGACCGCCGGCAGGAGGGGCCATGTTCGACGATCTCACCGCAGAACTCGTGTCCCATGACAACGTCCTGATCGGAGCGCATGAAGTCCGCATAGCCGGTCTCCAGAGCCACGTCTGCCATCTCGTTGCAGTGATGGCGAGCATGAAGGTCCGATCCGCAGATGCCACAGCGAAGGACATCAATCAATACCTGCCCCCTTTCGGGGGCAGGCGTCGGCAGATCGACGACCGTCAACTGGCCTTCTTTACAGCTCACGGCCTTCATCGGGCACCCGTGAGGATCGATCCGGCGAGCACGCGCAAGAGCTCGACCCAGCCCGACCCGGGAAGGTCGGGCTCGACAGCACGCTGCACCCCGGTGCCGAGTCCGAGCGCGAGGATGATGGTGCTCAGCGCCTCAGGGTCGATCGGGAAGTCCTCGCCGAGCCGCGCAGCGATGACTTCGGCCCAGCCCGCGCGAAGGCGCGCGTGGCGAGCGGCGGTGGCGGCCCTGTAAGTGTCGTCGTGAGCGCTGAATGCCGCGAGCTCTATCTCAAAGCGCGTCCACTGCGGTTCGCCGATGGTGGCATCCGCCCACGCAGCGAGCGCGTCAAACCACTCATCGAGGCTGTCGGTCTCCTGGAGTGAATGTCTGAGATCGCGCGCCATGCGCTCGTACAGCTCATCGATCACGGCGATCCCCATCGCGGTCTTGCTGGGGAAGTTGGAGTAGACCGCGCCGCGGGTGAACCCCGCGTCCTCGCCGATCTGCTCGAGGGAGGTGACCTGGAAGCCGTCGCGCAGAAACAGGCGGGTGGCCGCGTTGACGATCAGCGCTCGGGTTCGCGCCTGGGACTCTGCACGCGTCAGACGGGTCATCGTGCGAACGCGTAGTCCTCGAGGTCGAAGCGGGCGCTGCGCCAGGCCGCCTCGAGCGAGAGGCTGGGCCGGAACGGTGCATCGCCGTGCTTGTCGAAGTAGTAGCTGTTCGCGTTCGAGCAGGCGCCCCGGAAGAAGACCTGGTTGTGGCGGCGCCCGAGCATCGACTCGAAGTAGCGACGGTTGGCCTCGGGCGTGATCTCCACGCGCGTGGCGCCTTCGCTGCGCGCCCGCTTCAGGCAGCGCACGATGTGGCGCATCTGGGTCTCGATCAGACCGAAGTAGGACTGGCCGTTGAACCCGTAGGGACCGAGGATCGAGAAGGAGTTCGGAAAGCCGGGGACGCTCACGCCCTCATAGGCCTGCAGCCGGTTGGCATCCCACCACTCCTCGAGATCAACACCACCCGCGCCCAACATCTCGAATGCTGGCAGGTTCCCGGAGTCGAATACCTTGAACCCGGTTGCAAGGACGAGCACGTCGAGAGGATGCTCGACCCCGTCGCTCGTGCAAACGCCCGTCTCGGTGATCGCCTCAATGGAGGAGGTTTCAAGCAGCACGTTCTCCCGGTTGAAGACGGGGATGTACTCATTGGAGAAGCTCGGACGCTTGCACCCGAGGGAGTACTTAGGCGTGAGCTTCTCGCGCACGACCGGATCCCTGACCTCGCGCAGCATCTTGCGAGCGGTGGCTTCGCCGCGAGCGGTGAGGCCCGGGAACGTGCCGGCGAAGTGCGCGGCGAGCACGAAGGTGAGCTCCACGAAGGCCTGGCTGGCCCAGCGTGTGGCGAGCTCGGCGCCGGGCACCGAGCGCAGTGCCCGGCGCGCGCGTGGGCTCATCGGGGCGTCGAGCTTGGGTAGGCACCAGATGGGAGTGCGTTGGAAGACGGTGAGGAGCTCGACTTCAGGGGCGATCGCGGGGATGAGCTGGATCGCCGAGGCGCCCGTGCCGATCACCCCGACGCGCTTGCCGCGCAGGTCAACCGAGTGATCCCAGCGCGCCGTGTGCATGGTCGCGCCGACGAAGGAGTCGAGGCCCTCGATCTCGGGCGGTTTGGGCTGGCTGAACACGCCTGTCGCGCCGACCACGTATCGCGCGGTGATCTGCTCGCCGTTCGCGGTCTGGATGTGCCACGCGTGGGCGTCCTCGTCGAACCTCGCCCCGACCACCTTGGTGTTCAGCTGGATGCGATCGCGCACGCCGTACTTGTCCACGCAGTGCTCCGCGTAGGCCTTGAGCTCCGTCCCCGGCGCGTACACGCGTGACCAGTCGCTGCGCTTCTCAAAGGAGAACTGGTAGCTGAAGGACGGGATGTCAACCGCTATCCCCGGGTAGGTGTTCCAGTGCCAGGCGCCCCCGACACCGTCCCCGGCCTCGAGCACGACGAAGTCGCGGAAGCCAGCCTGGTCGAGCTTGATCGCCGCCCCGATGCCCGAGAAGCCGGCACCGATCACGACGACCTCGTGGTCCATTGCGATATCCGAAGTATCCATATGCTCAAGATATCGAGAACGCTCACCGAGCGCCGCGGCGGCACTGGCCACGAGCGCCCACCTGGAGGGCCGCGGTAGTTTCAGTCGCTGACGGTCGGTTCTGACCGCCGTCGCAGCCGGTACCAGATCCGCGGTACGCGCCGCATTGGCCCGGGCGGAGCGGGTCCAGAATCGCTCTGCACCGAGAGCACGTCCCACCGTGAGCCGAAGCGTCGCTGGATTTCCTCCTCGGAGGCACCGCTTGGCGCCCCGATCCGGCGTGGCCCGCGCGCGAAGGCCATCAACAGCAAGGTAGCGCCCGGCGCGGCGAGTGAGCTGACCCCCTGCACGTAGCCGTCGCGCGCGGGGTCGGGGAGGTCGTGAAAGCAGCCGCGGTCGTGCACAAGCCCGAACTCGCTCTCCAGGCTGAGGCTCGACAAGCTCGCCACGTCTGCGGCGACCCAGCGCACATCGACCCCGACCGCGTCGGCCCGACGTCGCGCCTGCGCGAGCGCCCGCTCTACGGCATCCACACCAGTGACCCGCCAGCCATGCCGAGCGAGATAGACCGCCTGAGTGCCCGTGCCGCAGCCGACATCGAGTGCGTGGCCTGGCGCGAGCGCCGATGGGCCCTCCACGAGCGAGGACAGCTCGGAGGGGACATGGTCCTGATCCCACGGGGTGAATCTCAAGCGATAGAGGGCGCGATAGCGAAGGCTCATCACGCAAGCCTCTCACACAACGCCGAGCGTCGCGGCTGCCGCGCGAGCAGTCTCATTGAAGCGAACGCCGAATCAGAGCGTGTTGGGAACGCAGCACAACTGCGCGGACCCGCTGGCGAGTAGCCGTCCGTTGGTATCCCAGACGGTCCCGTTAACGCCCATGAGCCCATGCTCGGCGACGGTGCACTGGTGATCGACCAGCAGCCATTCGCAGGCGGGGTTGAACCGGTGCAGCCACACGCTCGTGTCGAGGTTGGGCGCGAGGTACTCCCACGAGCGATAGCGCTGGTAAGCAGCCGGGAACCCGAACGTGTCGAGCAGGATGAGCGCGCGCGAGGCATCGACGAACGGATCGTCAAAGCAGGGTGTCGGCCGAAAGCGCGTCCACTCGCGCACGATCGGCGAGCGATCGTCGGCGTCCGCGAGGACGGGCCGCCGCTCGACGTTTTCCCAGAAGCGGAAAGCGCGGCGCCCAGGCGCGAGGACATGCTCGTAGACCTTGAGCTCATCGGGCTGCGCCACGGAGGGCATAACCTGATGCTGATGCGAGTATCCGGGGCCGTCGGTGGCGGTCTTGACCAACGCGTGCAGGATCGGCTTGCTGTCCTGTGTCATAGCAACCGCGAACGACTCAGCGCGCCGGCCCCGCTTGAGCACAGTGACATCGACGTGCACCGCCGCAAAGGCAGGTGAGCTGAGGAAGTGACAGTAGAAGCTCCGAGGCCGGCGGATCTCGGCCTCCTCGCCCACAGCCCGCAGGGCGATCGCCGCGAGGTAGCCGCCGTTTGGCCCCCAGATCTCCCACTCATCGGAGAGCACGGCGCTATAGCTGCCGCTGTCTCCCTCCACGCGTGTGGCCAGCTCAAGATCGACAGGCATCGCACAAACCTACAGCCCTCCCGAACTGGGACGCGTGTCCAATGCGGGTGTGTGTAACGTGTGTCCATGTCCCTCGAGTGGCCCGCGCTGCCCTACGCCGAGTGGAGCGCGACCTGCGACACGCTGCACGCGCACACTCAGGTTCTCGGCAAGCTGGCGGTCGCGCTCGCGCCGCCGGAGCCGCAGCTGCAGCACGCCGCGTTGCGGCTGACCGCGCGCGGCTGGGAGACGTTGGCGCTACCTGCGCCCGACGGCTCGGGAGCGTTTGTGGTCGCGCTCGATTTGCGCGCCCACGAGGCGGTCATCGAACACAGTGATGGGCGCGTTTCGCGTGTCGCGCTCGCTCCCGACCGGCCGGTGGGTGAAGTCACACGCGAGCTACTCGAGCTGGTTCGCGCGTTGGCGGGCGCGGTCGAGATCGACCCGACGCCACAGGAGGTCTCATGGAGCGTGCCGCTTGACGAGGATGACGAGCACACGCGCTACGACCCAGCTCACGTCACCCGTTACTTCGCCGCCGCGACTCACGCCGCGCTCGTGCTCGCGGCGTTTCGCGCGCCGTATCGTGCACGTTCGACGCCCGTAAACGCGTGGTGGGGCTCGTTCGACCTCGCGGTCAACCTGTTCTCCGGTGCGCCCGCCGACCCCCCTTCGGAGGACTTCATCATGCGCAACGCGATGAACGTTCAGGAGGTCGCCGTGGGATGGTGGCCGGGCGACGCGCGCTACCACAAGGCGGCCTTCTACGCCTACGCGCACCCGGCCCCGGACGGGTTTGCCGCTGCGACGCTCTCCCCCGCGGCGGCACACTGGGAGGCGACGCTCGGCGAGTATGTGCTCGACTGGGACGACGTGCGCGCGAGCCCCGAGCCGCGTGCGCTCGCGCTGGACTTCGCCCGCTCGGCGTTCCGTCACGCTTGTGCGGTGTGCGAATGGGATCCGGCGCTGCTGGCCGGCGCCGAAGGCTCACCGCCGCCGGTCGTCTGAATGGTCGGGTGTGTGCGCGTCTGGTGCCGAAGGCTCACTGCCGTCGGTCGTCTGAACAGTCGGGCGTGTGCGCGTCGGGCGGAGGACACCGAACGGGCGCGCCGCCCGTGTTGTTTCATCGCTCCGCTTCGATCTGTCCCCGAAACCACTCCGAGGGCTCCACGCTCGCGCCCTCGGCGTGCACGCGGTCTGACAGCCAGTGGTCTGAAGTCACCACACGCACGAGCCCCGGCTCGGCCTCGGCCTTCAGCAGCCGCACGATCTCGTCGTCGGCGGAGTCGCGTCGGGGCCGGGGCGCGTGCTTCACATCGATCACGGTCGAGCGGATCGGTGGTCTCGGTGGCTGCTCGAACACGACGGTCACGTCCTCTCCGCCGGACGCCGCCCACAGCTCCAGTAGGCCCACGAGTCGCACCATTGCCCCGTGGCGGTCCTTCCACCAGCCGTCGGGCTTCGTGCCGATCACGTTCATGCCATCCACGAGCCACCGCATGCGTGCCGGGAGCCTATGCGTTTTGGCCACACGCCGCGCGCCGCCGAACGATCGCCGCTTACGTCCCCGACAGCGCCTTCAGGGGCGTCATGCGAGTGACTCTCCACGCCGGGTAGATCCCGCCGAGCACGCCGATCGCCACGCCCACCAGCAGTCCGCGGCCAAGGCCCCAAGCGGTGACCGACGGCGACACGTAGCCGCTCACGCCGAGCGCGCGCACGAGCAGATCGCCGCCGATCACGCCTGCCAGCAGGCCGCCTGCCGCGCCGAGCACGCTCACCGCGACGCCCTCGCCGAGGATCAGTGCCGCGACTCGTCCCGGCGACCAGCCGACGGTGCTCAGCAGTCCCAGCTCGCCGCGGCGTTCGGCGATCGACATCGCCATCGTGTTTGTCACGCCGATCACCCCCACGATGATCGCGATCGCCACGATCACGAGGATCGCCTTGGAGATCAGCGCTCCGTTGGCGCCCGCCCGCAGTGCTTGCTGGGGGCTGGTGATCGCCTGCGTACCGGGGATACTCCGTTCGATCGCCGTCGCGGCGCTGCGCGCGCGTGTCCCGGGCGAAAGCCGCACGATCACGTTTGTCTCCTCACCCACATGTTCGGTGAGTCGTTGTGCCTCTGAGAGACTGAGCACGGCACCCGAATCCTCGAACAGGATGCCCGAGTGGTAGGTGCCCGCCACTCGGTAGGCGCCGCCCTTGATCTTGACCACGCTCCCGGGGGACAATCGCAGCTGCGCTGCGAGTCGATCGCCGACGAGCGCTTCGGTCTGCCACGAGCTCGGTCGCGCGCCGCTCACGACCACCAGCTGTCGTGTGAAGAAGCCGTCTTGCTTGGCGCCAAACACGACCGCCGCGGGATCGTCCTTGACTGCTTCGACGATCAACAGCAGCGGCGTCGCCTGTGCCACCTGCGGACGCGCCTGCAACCGTCTGACCAGCGATTCGGGCAGCACCGATGTCGTCGGTTCGGACACGTTCGCCTGAAACACGCCCAGTTCCGACCCGCCGAGATGCACGAAACCAGCCGCGCTTTCGCGCAGCCCCTGGGTGAACGACAGCAGCGCCACGATCGTCGCCACCCCGACCGCGATCCCGGCTGCGGTCAACAGGGTGCGCGTGGGGTGTCGTCGCAGGTTGGTCAGGATTATCGACAGCATCCGCTCAGCTCGCCGGTGCTTGCGCGTCGTGATCGTGGATCAGACCGTTGACGATCGTCACGGTGTGCTCGGCCCGCGCTCCGATCTCGCTGTCGTAGCTAACGACGATCATCGTCATGCCGAGTCGGTCGCGCAATCCGAACAGCAGATCGAGGACGCGCTCGGAAGTGAGCGAGTCAAGCGCCCCGGTCGGCTCGTCGGCGAGCAGCAGACGCGGTTCGTTGGCGAGCGCCCGTGCGATCGCGACACGCTGGCGCTCCCCGCCGGACAGCTGCGCGGGCACGTGCTCCGCGCGATCGGCCAAGCCGACCTGCTCGAGCAGTCCAAGTGCGCGTGCGCGCCGCTCGGTGTGGCGCATGCCCGCCCCGAGCAGCGGCACTTCGACGTTGGCGCGCGCCGACAGCGTGTCCAGCAGCAGGTGGCGCTGAAACACGAAGCCCACCACTTCACGGCGCGCTCGTGCGGTGTGTGGCTCGCGCCAGATCGCCCGTCCGTCGATCAGCACCGTGCCCCGCTCGGGTTGGTCCAACCCGCCGATCAACGCGAGCAGCGTGCTCTTGCCCGAGCCGCTGCGTCCCGTGATCAGCACCGCCTCGCCCGGGTCGACGCGCAGCGACGCCTCGTGCAGCGCGCTGATCTTGCCAAAGCTCTTTGACACGCGCTCGACACGCAGCTCGGCGCCGGTCGGTGCGCTCACGTGGCGATCCGCGCGAGCGGCTGCACGGGTCGCATGCCGAGCTCGGCCACCGAGCGCGCCGAACACACGATCAGATCGAGCGTGGCGCAGTCCTCGAGCTCGACAAGCAGCTCGCCATGCGAGTCCTCGACGAGCGTGCGCTCGATGTGGAACAGCCGCATGCCATCGGTCAGGTAGCCACGATCGAACGGGGTCGGCGCCGGACCGCTCGCGTCGCCCTCCTCCTGGCTGGACTCATCTGTCTGGTGCAGACGCCGCATGATTGGAATCTATCCCTCAGATTAGTCGCTGCCGTCGGTAGCGGGTGCTCGTCTTGCTGCGGAGATTCACGGGCGCGCCACCGCACATCCCACGTAGCTCGTGGCGCTCCCATAGCTGTGTTCGTGTGTCACGGCACCGACTGCGTCGCGGTGATGCTCAGCGGCACGCCACGGTGGCGGGTTGGCGAAGCTTGCAGGCCGATCAAGCGGGCGTCTCGAAGCCCGTTGGTCCGATTCTGCGTCTTTATGAGGACTGGGACCGCATCGATCCGGGTAGACGAGGGTTGTCTGCGTAGACTGGTCTTTACATAAGAATACGTTTTGTTTGGCTTCAAGAGGAGGACGGCATGGGGTTCAGGGTTCGCGTTTGGCTTCTAGGAACGGTTGCTTGCGCGATCGTGGCGTTCTCGGCGCCGGCGGCGCAGGGGGCGTTCGGAGTGGAAAAGTTCGTCGCTGTCAACTGCATTGAAGGCCATGATGCGTGCGCTGAAGAAACGGTTGGCAGCACCCTTTTCGGACCACTCCAAATACCCAAGGAACCCACCAAGGCAGAAGCTGAAGCGGAAGGGTATACGCAGGCTGGGGGACACATACCCGTTGGTGTCACGGACTTCATAGTCACGCACATTGGGGATTACGCGAAAGGCGAAGCGGTGCCAACCGGCGCTGTGACGCACGTCAGGACCGATGTCGCCCCAGGCCTCGCCACCAGTCCCATCGCCGTGGCTCAATGTACCCAGGCGGAATTCGGCGAAAAAGAAGCTGTCCCGGGCACCGGGTTCTACGCGGCGCCGACGTGCAACTCCGAAGAAAACAACCCCGCCGAGGATACCGTGATCGGCGAAGAAAAAGCTACGGTGTACGCCGGTAGCGGGGTGGGCGACGTGCCATTGACGGGCCACACCTACAACCTGGTGCCGTCGGTGGGCCGCGCCGCGGAGTACGGGACAGCGCTCGAGCTTCCAAAGCCGCTCACTGGAGGCTTGCTGAAACTGGGCTTCGAAGAAGCAGAAAAAGCAGGCGCAAAACCGGGGGTCGGAGGCTTCCCGTCGCTGGCTGAACAGAAATTCCTCGAAGAACAGCAGTACTATGCGCACACCCTGATCGAAGGCAACGTCGAATGGGGTAAGGAAGAAAACGGCACCGACGCCGGTGACTATCACGACTACTTCGAAGTCGTCGTGTCTCCCAAGCTTCCGCTGATCAGGTCGCGTCTGGTCACGTATGGTCGAAGTGGCGACGGCGCCTTCCTCACGAATGCGACCAGCTGCCCTGGACACAACACCACGACTCTGAAACTGACCACCGCCGAAGGCACGGTGAGTAAGCAGTACACCGCTCCGATCGGTCTCACGGGCTGCGACTTGGTGCCATTCGAGCCGGGATTCGTGCTGACGCCGGAAACCACGCGGCTGGATCAGCCCGACGGCATCACGGCTGAACTGAGTGTGCCCCACGTTCCTGTCACTGAACCCGACTCAGCGCAGCTTGAAACGGCGAGCGTCACGTTGCCGGAAGGCATGACGCTCAATCCGTCGGCCGCGGCGGGCTTGGAAGCCTGCACAGCCGCCGAGGCGATGATTCACAGCCCTCTCTTCGGGGTGAAGTGTCCCGAAAAATCAGAGATTGGCACGGTCTCTTTGAATGTTCCCACGCTTCCCGAAGGATCGTTGGCCGGGAACGTCTACCTCGGTGGACCTGAATCTGGTCCGATCACGGGGTCTCCCTACACGGTCTACGTCAACGCTGAGTTGACACGGTACGGGGTCGATGTGCGCCTGCAGGGCGAAGTGAGGACCAACGAAGCGACGGGACGCGTGAGCGCGATCTTCTCCAAAAATCCCGAACAGCCTTTCAGCAACCTGATCCTGCGTTTCAAGGGCGGCGCGCTCGCGCCGATCGCCAACCCGCTGGTGTGCGGGACGGCGAAGACCGAAACGAGCCTCATTCCATACACAGGCACTGCGTTCACCAAGCTGCCGTCCTCGGCATTTGCGGTCGACAGCAACGGCAGCGGCGCAGCGTGCGCCGCGCCGCTGCCGTTTGCGCTCACCCAGAGCACCGCGTCGGTCCCGACCACGGGTGGGGCCGGCACCAACTTCACGCTCAACCTTGCCCGGGCGGATGGCCAGCAGTACCTCTCGCGCGTCAGCGCCGCGCTGCCGCTCGGGCTCGTCGGCAAGATCCCGGCGGCGCCGCTGTGCCCAGAACCGGAAGCGTCGAATGGCAACTGTCCGGCTACCAGCCAGATCGGCACCGCCACGGCCACTGTGGGCTCGGGTCCCACGCCGGTGCAGTTCACCGGGCCCGTGTTCCTGACCGGGCCCACCGGCAGCGCGCCGTACGGCATGACTACCGTCATCAACGCGGCTGTGGGGCCGTTCAGCCTCGGCAACGACGTTGTGCGCACCGGCATCGAAGTCAACCCCTACACCTCGCGGGTCACGGTGGCGGGCGAAGTGCCCACCATCTTCAAAGGCATCCCGCTGCGTCTCAAAGCGCTCAGCGTCGCGATCAACCGGCAGGGCTTCCTGATCAACCCGACCAATTGTGGTGCGCTCACGACCGAAACGGCGTTGACGTCCAGCCTTGGCGCTACACAGAGCATCTCGACTCCGTTCCAGGCGACGGGCTGCAGCTCGCTCGCGTTCAAACCGAAGTTCAGCGCCTCCTCTAACGGCAAAACCTCGCGCGCCAACGGCGCGGCCCTGAACGCGAAGGTGAGCTATCCCAGCGGCACGCAGTCCAACATCAAGTCGGTGCTCGTGACCGTGCCCAAGCAGCTGCCGTCGCGTCTGACAACGCTCAAAAACGCGTGTTTGGAAAAGGTGTTCAACGCGAACCCCTATGCGTGTCCGACCACCGCGCGCGTCGGCGGGGCGACCGTCACGACCCCGGTGCTGCCGGGCAAGCTGACCGGTCCTGCCTACTTCGTTTCGCACGGTGGCGCAGCGTTTCCAGACCTCGACTTTGTGATGAGCGGCGACGGCATCACGGTGATCTTGGTCGGCAACACAAACATTCAGAAAGGGGTCACCACGACCAACTTCGCGTCGTTGCCGGATGTGCCGATCTCCAGCTTCGAAGAGAACCTACCGACCGGCAAAAACTCGGCCGTGACCGCCAACGGCAGCCTCTGCAAGCAATCGCTGGTGATGCCCACCACGATCACCGCGCAAAACGGCAAGGTGATCAAACAGAACACGCCGATCTCGGTGTCTGGTTGTCCGGTGACAGTCGTCTCCAGCGCTGCGCGCGGCACCAAGGCGATCGTCACAGTCAGGGTGCCGAGCGCCGGGCGCGTGAGCGGCGGCGGGAAAAGCCTCGGCACCGTCTACAAGCACCCGAGCAAAAGCCAGAACGTAACGCTCGAAGTGCCGCTTTCAAGCGCTGGGCGCAACGCGCTCTTCGCGCGCGTGCGGCTTGCGGTGCGGGTGCGCGTCGGCTTCATACCGAAGGCAAAAGGCCAGAAAAGCTCGACTGCCTACGTGACGATCTTGTTCCGATAGAGGGTGCGCGGCGGCTCGCCGGACGACCTGATCGTCTGCGAACCGCCGCTATAGCCTCGCCGTCGAGCCTCGCCGCGAGCACTTTTCACGGTTGGGGCGCCTCGATGCGGGTATAGGCGAAGTGGCCCGTGTGAACGCGGGTCCTACGGTGGACTTGGTCTGGAGGGAGAACGAGATGAGGCTCAAGACTCGTATCTGGCTTGGGGGGACGCTGGTCTGCGCGTGTGTCGCGCTGTCGGCGCCCGTGGCGTTCGGCGCGTCATTTGGCGTTACCGAAGAACATTTCGAAGCCGGCACGTGCGTCACGTCGGCGTGCACTTACTCGAGCCCCCATGAACTCTTTTACACCCAGGCGGCTGGACATCCACCCGTTGGCATCACCTCCTTTGAACTGAACTCAGAATCCAAGGGACTTGGCGACGAACCGATCGGCAACGTCAAGAACGTCAGAGTCAACGTCCCACCAGGACTGGCGGCCAATCCTGAAGCGCTACCAAAGTGCGCGGTCGTCAAGTTTGAAAAAGACGAATGCGAATCGGACACGGAAGTGGGTCAAGATGAAGCGACCGTGTTTGTTCTGCTGGCGAATACGACGGTCACCGGTCAGGTGTACAACCTCGAACAGCCCGCAGGGGTGCCATTGGAGTTCGGCATCCACCTGTCGGTGCCGGGGCTCGCCAACGAACACATCTTTCTCGTGGGGCACCTGAGCTGGAGCACTAATTATCACGAGTACTTTGAAATCAACGACATCTCCAAGGCGATGCCACTGCTTAAGTCGAAGCTCATATTCGACGGCACCGCCGGCACAGGGTTCTTGACGCTGCCGAGCGAATGCTCGACGTCCACCAGCTCCCATATCCGCGTCGAATCCTACACCGGCGAAGTGTCCGAAACCAACACGCACACACCGGTGGGGGTCGAAGGCTGCGCAAACACCAAATTCGAACCCAAGATCAAGCTCGAACCCCAAACTACGCAGTCAGACCAGCCCGACGGCGTGACTGTCAGGGTCGAAGTGCCGCAGAGTCAATCCGCAAGCGAGATCGACTCGCCAGACCTTAAGAACGCTGTGGTCACCCTCCCTGAAGGGATGACGCTCAACCCAGCGGCCGCCAACGGTTTGACAGCGTGCAGCGATGGGCAGATCGGGATCAAAACGACAAACAACGTTGCGTGTCCCGCCTCATCCAAGGTCGGCACGGTCACGATCGAAACGCCCGACCTGCCGCCGGGATCGCTCGTCGGGAATGTGTATTTGGGCGAACCGGAGAGTGGTGAACCCGCCTCAGGGCAGGAGTATCGGATCTTTATCGACGCTGAGTCGGCGCGCTATGGCGTGTCCGTGCGCTTGGAAGGTCACGTCAGCGCGAATCTGAGGAGCGGAACGTTGACTGCCACCTTTGCCGAGAATCCCCAACTGCCTTTCAGGGAACTGATTCTGAGGTTCGAAGGTGGGGCGAAAGCGCCGTTGGCCAATCCGCTTGTGTGCGGTCAGGCGGCCACCAGTGCGAGCCTCACACCCTACTCTGGCGGGCCGGCGGCGAATCCGTTCAGTCTGTTCACGGTGGACTCCAACGGCAAAGCCGGCGCGTGTCCCGCGCCGCTTCCGTTCACGCTGGACCAGGGCGCCGTGTCCACGCCCGCGACCGGCGGGGCCAACACCAGCTTCGCGTATGGGCTGGCGCGCGCCGACGGACAGCAGTACCTGTCGAGGCTCAGCGCCACGCTGCCCGAGGGTCTGCTCGGCAAGATCCCGACCGTCGCGCTCTGCGGCGAACCGCAGGCCGAAAAGGGGGAATGCGGCTCGGCTAGCCAGATCGGTGTCGCGACGGTGTCGCTCGGGTCGGGCCCGAGCCCCTACTCCCTGTCGGGCACTGTCTACCTGACCGGTCCCTACGCCGGCGCGCCCTACGGCCTATCGGTGGTAGTGCCGGCTGAAAAAGTCGGGCCGTTCAACTACGGCAAGATCGTCACGCGCGCGACGATCACGGTCAACCTGTTCAGCTCGCAGGTAACGGTGAGCAGCCAGCTCCCGACGATCGTCGGCGGCGTGCCGCTGCGCTTGAAGACGCTCACCGTGAACGCCAACCGTCCCGACTTCGCGATCAACCCGACCAACTGTGGTGCGCTCGCCGTCACCACGACGCTCACTTCGACCTTCGGCACGACCCAAACTCTCTCCACGCCATTCCAGGCGACGGGTTGCGACTCGCTCGCGTTCAATCCAAAATTCAGCGCGTCGTCGAACGCAAAAACCTCCAGAGCCGACGGCGCCGCGCTGGATGTGAAGGTCACCTATCCAGCCGGCGCACAGGCCAACATCAAGTCGGTGCAGGTGACGTTGCCCAAGCAACTCCCCTCGCGTCTGACCACGCTCAAAAACGCGTGTGTGGAAGCGACGTTCAACGCGAATCCGCTGGCGTGTCCGTCCACTTCGCGCGTGGGCGAAGCCACGGTCACAACTCCCGTGCTACCCGGCAAGCTGACCGGCTACGCCCTGTTCGTGTCGCACGGCGGCGCGTCGTTCCCAGACCTCGATCTGATACTGAGCGGCGACGGTGTGAGCGTGATCCTAGTGGGCAACACCAACATACAAAAAGGGGTCACGACGTCTGACTTCGCGTCGTTGCCCGACGTGCCGATATCCAGTTTCGAAACTAAGCTGCCCGTCGGCAAGAACTCGGTTTTGACCGCCAACGGCAACCTGTGCAAGCGGGCGCTTGTGATGCCCACCACGATCACCGCCCAAAACGGCAAGGTGATCAAACAGGGCACAAACATCGCGGTGTCCGGTTGTCCGGTCACGGTTGTCTCTGAGCGCGTGCGCGGTACCAGGGCGCTGATCACCGTGAGGGTGCCCGCGGCGGGGCGCGTGAGCGCTCGCGGTGAGAACGTGCGCACCATCAACAAGCGTCCCGGTAAAGCACGCGACGTGACGCTCGACGTGCCGCTCTCGGGCAGGGGCCACAAAGCGCTGGCGGCCCACCACAAGCTCTCGGTGCGCGTGCGCATCGGGTTCGTGCCGACAGCGAAAGGAGCAAGTTCCCTAGCCCGCGTCACGCTCAAATTCAAATAGTGGGAGTGGCGGGTCTGCGCGGCGGGTGACCGCTCCCCGGGCCATCGCCGTGGCTCGCTAGATTGGACGGATGAGCGCGCTCTTCACCAACGGCGATCCGCAAGAGATTGGCGGGAGTCTCGCCAACGATGGCGGGCACGACGTTGACGTTGCGTCGCTGCTGGCGGGCGTGCGCCGGCTGATGTCGCTGGCCGACTCCGCACAGGACAGCGAGACGGTGTTTGGCGCGCTTGCGCGCGAGCTGATCGCGGTGATGGGCGCCGAGGAGGTCCACATCCACCAGCTGACCCCAACCGCCGAGGAGGAGCCGGTGCTGGTGTATGTGCTCGACGGCGACGCACGCATCAGCTATCTGCAGCCACGCGCCGAGCGCCCACCGGGTGTGAGCTGGGTGGCTGGCACCGGCCGCAGCTTCCTGGCGATCGGGCCGCGCGAGCTGACCGCGAGTGTGCCGCGACTGTCGTTCACCGCGCCGCCCCCCAGCGGCGCGCTCGGTTGCGCGCTGCTCGCGCCGCTGTCGCTCGGCGGTCAGGTCGAAGCGGTCGTGGTGCTGGTGCGCCGCGAGGCCGAGCCCTACGACGAGCGCTCGATCGAGCAGGCCGCGGCGCTCATCGACCAGGGATCGACTGGGCTGGCGCTTGTGCGCGCACGCGCCGAGGCCGGTACCGACTCGGTCGCCGGATGTTTGAACCACCGTGCGATGCGCCGCCGTTTGCATGAGGAGATCGGCCGCGCGCAACGCTCTGAAGGGCGTCTGTCGTGCGTGATCGTGGATCTCGACGATTTCAAGCTCGTCAACGATCGCTACGGCCATCAGGCCGGCGATTCGATCCTCCGCCGGGTAGCTCAGGCGCTGACGGGCGAGTTTCGCGCGTTTGACCGCGTGGCGCGCTACGGCGGCGACGAGTTCGTCGTGATCCTGCCCAACGCCGACCTGCAGAGCGCAGTGGCCGCCGCTGGTCGTGCGCTGGAGCACATGCGCAAGGTGCCTTTCCCCGACGGTTCGCGCGGCGTGTCTGGGTCGATGGGCGTCGCGGAGTGGCGCGCGCCGATGAGCGCAGACGAACTGCTGGAGGTGTGCGACGCGGCGCTGCTGCAGGGCAAGCGCAACGGCAAGGGCGGCGTCACGGGAGCTATCGCGCGCGCGCCCGCCCGCTGAGCCGCTCTGCGAGACTGGGAGCCGACCGCAACAGCAACAACCCGCGAGCTGCCGGAGAGGCCCATGTCGCAGAACAGCTTTGGCGCACAAAACACACTCGAGGTTCAAGGGCGTGAGTACGAGATCTACCGTTTGGACGCGCTGCAGGCGCGCTTCGACGTGGCGCGCTTGCCGTTCTCACTGAAGGTGCTGCTCGAGAACCTATTGCGCACCGAGGGCAACGGGTCGGTAGCTGTGGCCGACGTCGAAGCGCTCGCTTCGTGGGATGCCGGTGCGCAGCCCAGCAAGGAGATCGCGTTTACGCCCGCGCGCGTGCTGATGCAGGACTTCACGGGTGTGCCCGCCGTGGTGGATCTCGCCGCGATGCGCGACGCGATGGCCGCGATGGGCGGCGATCCCGCCAAGATCAACCCGTTGGTGCCGGCCGAGCTGGTGATCGACCACTCGGTGCAGGTTGACGCGTTTGGCACGCGCGACGCGTTCCGCGTCAACGCCGAGCGCGAGTTCGAGCGCAACCAGGAGCGTTACTCGTTCCTGCGCTGGGGCCAGGGCGCGTTTGAGCGCTTCGCGGTCGTGCCCCCCGATACGGGCATCGTGCACCAGGTCAACCTCGAGTATCTGGCGCGCGTTGTGTGCTCGAGCGACGAGGGTGGGAGCCCTGCGGCCGGCGGCCGCGCGGCCGCCGTTGGGGGTGAGGCCGCCGTTGGGGGTGAGGCCGCCGCCGAGCGCCCGCCGCAGGCGTACCCCGACACGCTGGTAGGCACCGACTCGCACACCACGATGGTGGGTGGGCTCGGCGTGCTGGGCTGGGGCGTCGGGGGGATCGAGGCCGAGGCCGCGATGCTCGGCCAGCCGATGCCGATGCTGATCCCGCGCGTGCTCGGCGTCAAGCTGCACGGCGCGCTGCCGGAGGGCGCCACCGCCACCGACCTCGTGTTGACCGTCACCGAGATGCTGCGCGAGCGCGGCGTGGTGGGCATGTTTGTCGAGTTCTACGGCGCTGGCCTCGCTGGTTTGCCGATTGCCGACCGCGCCACGATCGGAAATATGTCACCTGAGTTCGGCTCCACCTGCGCGATCTTCCCGATCGACGCAGAGACGCTGCGCTATCTGGAGCTCTCTGGCCGTCCGCGCGAGCGGATCGAGCTGGTCGAGGCGTACGCGCGCGAGCAGGGGTTGTGGCACGACGAGCGTTCCGATGAGCCCACCTTCTCCGCGCGGATCGAGCTGGACCTGGGAGAGGTGGTGCCGAGTATCGCGGGTCCTAAGCGTCCGCAGGACCGCATCTCGCTCGCGCACGCCAAGCGCGCGTTCGGGGAGTCGTTGAAAGGCCTCGTGCCCGACTACGACGACTCCGACGAGGCCTCCGCGGAGAGCTTTCCCTCAAGCGACCCCCCGGCGGGCGTGTCGCCCGGGCACGCCCAGGAGGCGCGTGTTTCCGCTGCCCACGACCCCGGCGCCTCCCCTGCGCACAGCCCCAGCTCGCAGGCCAACGGCGGCGAGTGGGGCGTCGGTCTGAGCGCCGCCGCATCGCCGACGGCCGTCGAGTTGACGCTGGCCGACGGCACCGCGACGCAGCTCGACCACGGCCACGTGGTGATCGCGGCGATCACCAGTTGCACCAACACGTCGAATCCCTCGGTGATGGTTGGCGCGGGCATCCTCGCGCGCAACGCGCTCGCGCGCGGGTTGCGCAGCAAGCCGTGGGTCAAGACCTCGCTGGCGCCCGGCTCGAAGGTGGTCACCGAGTACCTCGACAAGGCGGGTCTCACCGAATCGCTGGAGCAGCTCGGCTTCGACCTTGTGGGCTACGGGTGCACCACCTGCATCGGCAACTCAGGTCCGCTCCCGCACGAGGTCTCCAAGGCGGTCGCCGACGGCGACCTGGCGGTCGTGTCGGTGCTGTCGGGCAACCGCAACTTCGAGGGGCGCATCAACCCCGACGTGAAGATGAACTACCTCGCGTCCCCCCCGTTGGTAGTGGCATACGCGCTGGCGGGCACGATGGACATCGACATCGTGGACGACCCACTCGGCCAGGACGAGCAGGGACAGGACGTGTACCTGCGCGACATCTGGCCCTCCGAGCACGAGGTAGCGCAGACGATCGCTGAGGCGATTCACTCCGACATGTTCCGCGCGAGCTATGGCGAGGTGTTCGCTGGGGATGAGCGCTGGAATACGCTCGAGGTCCCCGAGGGCGATCGCTTTAAGTGGGAGGCCGACTCAACTTACGTGCGTCTGCCGCCCTATTTCGAAGGGATGCCGGCGCAGCCGGGGCCGCTCGCCGACATCGAGGGCGCGCGTGTGCTGGCGCTGCTCGGCGACAGCGTCACGACCGACCACATCTCCCCGGCGGGATCGATCAAGCGCGATGGCCCCGCGGGCGCGTACCTACAGGAGCACGGGGTGGCCCCGCGCGACTTCAACTCCTACGGTTCGCGGCGCGGCAACCACGAGCTGATGATGCGCGGCACGTTTGCCAACATCCGCCTGCGCAACCAGCTGGTGCCCGGCACAGAGGGGGGAGTGACTATCCATATGGGCGAAGGCTCGGACGATGAGCAGACGTCGATCTACGACGCCGCCATGCGCTATGCGGAGGAACGCGTGCCGCTGGTGGTGATCGCCGGCAAGGAGTACGGCACGGGCTCCTCGCGCGACTGGGCCGCGAAGGGCACGGCGCTGCTCGGGGTGCGCGCTGTGATCGCTGAGAGCTTCGAGCGCATCCACCGCTCCAACCTGATCGGTATGGGCGTGCTGCCGCTGCAGTTCCCCGCGGGCGCGTCGGCCAAGTCGCTGGGGATCGACGGCCACGAGCAGTTCTCGATCGTCGGCTTCGCCGAGCCGCTGAACGCGGGCGAGCTGCCGAAGACGTGCACCGTGAAGGCGGGCGAGGGCGGCGGCGAAGGTGCATCGTCGCGAGAACAGACGGTTGAGTTCGAGGCGACGGTACGCATCGATGCGCCCAAGGAGGCCGACTACTTCCGTCACGGCGGCATCTTGCAGTACGTCCTGCGACAGCTGCTGAGCACGTGAGCGCCGCTGAGGAGGGACCCGACGGCGAGGGTGCGCTTGGCGGCGGGGCGGCTGGCGCCGGCGGCGGATTCACGCCGCTGCTGCGCGACCTGCTGGCGGCGCGAGGCCCGAGCGGCTACGAGACCGCGCCCGCGGCGGTATGGCGCGAGGCGGCGGCGGCGTTTGGCGCGCAGGTGAGTACCGACATGGTGGGCACGCCCTCGGCGCGTGTGGCTGCGCGAGCGCCCACATCGGACGCGTCCGCGCGGGCGCGCGCGGGCACGCCGGGGGGCACAGGCCCGAGGCGTTTGATAGTGATGGGCCATATCGACGAGATCGGGTTGATCGTGACCCACATCGACGACGAGGGCTACCTGTGGTTTCGCGAGGTGGGCGGCTGGGACGCGCAGATCTTGGTGGGCCAGCGCGTGGTGCTCGGCACCCGGGACGGCGAGATCTCCGGCGTGATCGGCAAGAAGCCAATTCACTTGCTGCGTGAGGAGGAGCGCAAGAAGGTGGCGGAGGTGCGCGACCTGCACATCGACGTGGGCGCTAAGGACGGCGCGCAGGCGGGCGAGCTGGTGCGGATCGGCGACGTGGCCGTGATCGACGGCGAGCCCGTGGAGTTGCCCAATGGGCGGCTGGCTTCACGCGCGATGGACAATCGCCTCGGCTCATTCGTCGCACTGGAGGCCGCCCGTCTGGTGGCTGAGGCGGGCGGCGCGTCCGGCTGGGAGGTTGTGGCGGTGGCGGCCGCGCAGGAGGAGACCACTTTCGGCGGCTCGCGCACGAGCGCGTTCTCCCTGGAGCCCGACGCGGCGATTGTCGTTGACGTCACGCACGCCACCGACGCGCCCGGGATCGACGTCAAGGAGGCCGGCAAGCACGAGCTCGGATCCGGCCCCGTGCTGAGCCGTGGCTCGACGCTTCATCCGCGTCTGTCAGAGCTGCTGTACGAGACGGCCGAGCGCGAGTCCATCCCGTTCACCGTGGAGGCGATCGGGCGCAACACGGGCACCGACGCCGACGCGGTGCATCTCAGCCGCGGCGGGGTGCCAACGGCGCTGGTGTCGATCCCGCTGCGCTACATGCACTCGCCTGTGGAGCTGGTGCAGCTGGAGGATGTGCACGCAGCCGCGGCGTTGATCGCAGCGGCCGCGCTTGTGCTGGACGCGGATACTTCGTTCAAGCGTTAGGGCTACTCAATTGCTGGCGGTTGTGCCGGTAGGCGGTCTGCCCAACCCAACTTTGGCAGGCTCGGATATCGACTCGACGAGCTTCCCTTCCGCCTGGCGTCTACGGTGGATGGTTTCGCACATATGCTGCATTTCGATCATCGCATCTGGATCTTTGCTGCGCTGGTATGTGACGAACCAGGCGATTCGTTTCCAGATGTGTTCGGCCTCGGGACCGAAGTAGTCATCGGTGATCTCGCGGTCTACGAGGTCTCGGTTGTACATTCCGCCGAGCTCCTCCCAGAAGTTCAGTCCCTGGACGGTGAGCGTGGCCTGCTTGAAGCTCATCGCCTCCCATGTCTCGATACGCTCCCCCTGCTGGGAGGGTTCGATCATAAAGAATTGATCGAGACGGACGCGTGGGTCGATGTGATGGCGCCCGTCATAACGCTCCATGTAGTGGAGAGCTCGCGCTTGAAGCGCATGATCGCGTTCTTGTTTGTATTTCTTGACGGCGTCGTTGTGGTTCTGCCTGAGGCTGGTCAACCCGATGATCGCTGTGAGGAGGGCGACGAGAGCCGTCAGCCCCGTCCCGATCCCGATTGCGTATGGCACCCAGCTGGGACCGTCCTCGACAAAGACTTGAGTAGCCAGTTGTGCACTCATGTGCTCGCCAATGTTGCCAGAGCAAGATGACGGCAGACGAAACGCTCAGGACCAAGTCTCGCCAGGACGGGCTGAGTAGGTTACGGCGCTATGATTGATCCATGGCAAAACCGATCCTCCCCCGCTAGAAGCACTTTCCCTCCCCGCTAGAAGCACTCGCGTCGCCGCTGCGCTGAGGCTGTACGGCGAGCTTTTGCGCCCGCTGAGATGTCACGCTTATGGACACCCACAGTGGGTGTCCATGCCAAGCGCGGGTGGGGTTAGTTGCTGGTGCCGTCCAAGGCTGAGAGCGGAGGGTTGGCGCCCTCCAGCTCGGTCATCGGGTTGATCTCATACGCCTTGCCGGGAGCCGCGCCGAGCGCGAGCATGCGCAGGCCCTCGGGGCCTGAAAACACCTTGCGCTTGGGCGCCGGGCCGACGCGCACAAACAGGTCAGGCTCGAGCTCGACGCGCTCACCCTCGATCTCGATCCAGCCGGATCCACCGAGCGCGAGGAAGACCTCCTCCTGGCCGCTCTCGGCGTGGTCGTGCAGGGGGTAGTCCTCGTAGTTGGGCGGCATCTGGATGACCTGCATGCCAAACGAGCTGACGCCGAGCTCGGCGCGGGCCTTGACGAAACCGCCGCCAAAGGCCGCCTCCATGTCTTTGATGTGCTTCGCGGTGTAGTCGCTCATGGGTGTCTCCTGTGTTAGGTAGGGAGTGGTTGCAATCTGAGTCGAGCTGGTCGGTTGGTGGATTTTTTGGATAGGGGGTCGTTCGAGCCGCTATCAGGCGGCGGCCTGGTCGCTACCGAGCGTGGCCGGCTGCAGCACGGGTTTGTCGGTGGGCATGATGATCCCCAGCTGGCGCGACTGAGCGAGCACGCTGCCGTCAGGCGCCCAGATGACGCCGTCCTCCTCGAACAGCCCGTCGTGCAGCAGGCGTGTGTCGAACACGCCGAGGCACAGCGCCGCGGGGTCGCAGTCGCAGTCGTAGATGGAGCGGCGGAAGTGGATCGTGAGGTCCACCGTGGGGCTGATCGCGGGCGAGTCGAGCGCGATGAACGACGGGGGGAACCACGCGTCGCAGAACAGCGCGAGCGCCGGTGCGTTGACGGGGCGAGCCTCGGGCAGACCGGTCCAGCCGCCGATCCGCATCGGGGCGCCGCTGCCGGCGAACGGCACGGCGCCGATGCGCGGCTGCATGACCAGATGACGAGTGAACTCGGGGGCGCCCTTGAACAGCTTCGGCGTGGAGTGCCGCTCGGCGTCGGGCGGAGCCAGTTCGGGCATCGGCAGTTCGTCTGCCTCCGGTGAGCTCCACGGGACCGAGAATGCCGCGAGCGCCAGCGCGGTCACCTTGGCACCCTGGCGCATGCGTGCCGAGAGGGTGCTGAGCGAGCGGCCCGCACGCTCGACGGTGACGAGGATCTCGATCGGCCCGGGTGCGGGCGCTCTGGTGTAGTGGATAGTGAGCGAGCGCGGCGTGCGCTCCGGATCGTTGACGGTGTCGATCAGCGCGCGCAGCAGCATCGCGGCGAGGTAGCCGCCGTGGGGCCCGCGGCCGGCGCGCCAGCCGGGCGCGATCTCAGCGGAGAAGCGGGCTGTGGACCCCCCCGTCGAGCCATCGTTGCGTTCAGCGCCGTCAGGTGTGTCCCCGGGCAGTCGTGTGACGGCGGTGTCGCGATCAAAGACGGTGTCCATGCACCGGCGAGCATATCGACCCGGCGATAGCACTGGCTGACTGGCCAGTCAATTACGTACGAGCCGCTTGTAGCTGATCCGGTGGGGCCGGTCGGCCGCGGCGCCGAGACGCTCGTGGCGGTGCTCCTCGTAGGCCTCGAAGTTGCCCTCGAACCAGGTGAGGAGCGAGTCGCCCTCGAATGCCAGCACGTGCGTGGCGATGCGGTCTAGAAACCAGCGGTCGTGGGAGATCACTACCGCGCAACCAGGGAACGCGAGCAGCGCTTCCTCCAGCGCGCGCAGCGTGTTGACGTCGAGATCGTTGGTGGGCTCGTCCAGCAGCAGCAGGTTGCCGCCGGAGCGCAGCAGCTTGGCGAGGTGCACGCGGTTGCGCTCGCCGCCGGAGAGCTTGCCGATGCGCGCCTGCTGGTCAGAGCCCTTGAAGTTGAACCCGGCGGTGTATTGGCGTGAGTTGACGATGCGGTCTCCCACCTTGAGGTGGTCGAGCCCGTCGGAGATCTCCTCCCATACCGTCTTGTCGGGATCGAGCGCGTCGCGCGACTGATCGACGTAGGCGAGCTGCACGGTGTCGCCAAGCTCGAGCTTGCCGGCGTCGGGGCGCTCCTCGCCGGTGATCATCCGAAACAGCGTGGTCTTGCCGGCGCCGTTGGGGCCGATCACGCCCACGATCCCCGCACGGGGGAGCTCGAAGGAGAGGTCCTCGATCAGCAACCGCTCGCCGAAGCCCTTGCGCAGCCCGTCGGCGACGAGCACCTTCGTGCCGAGGCGCGGCCCGGGTGGGATGTGGATCTGGACCTCGTCGAGCTTGACGTTGCGCTCCTCGGCGACTAGCTCCTCGTAGCGCGCGAGACGCGCCTTTGACTTGGTGCGTCGTCCCTTGGGGTTGGTGCGCACCCATTCGAGCTCGGCGGCGATCGTGCGCTCGCGGCCCTTTTCGCTGCGCTCTTGGAGGGCGAGGCGCTTCTGCTTTTGCTCCAGCCAGCTTGAATAGTTGCCCTCATACGGGATGCCCTTGCCGCGGTCGAGCTCGAGGATCCAGCCGGCGACGTTGTCGAGGAAGTAGCGGTCGTGGGTGACCGCCACGATCGCGCCCTTGTAGTCGCTCAGGTGCTGCTCCAGCCACGCCACCGACTCGGCGTCGAGGTGGTTGGTGGGCTCATCTAGCAGTAGCAGGTCGGGTGCGCTGAGCAAGAGCCGGCACAGCGCGACGCGGCGGCGCTCGCCGCCTGACAGCGTGCCCACCTGCGCGTCGGGCGGGGGCAGGCGCAGCGCGTCCATCGCGTACTCCAGCTGCGTGTCGAGATTCCACGCGTCGGCGGCTTCGATCTTCGCCTGGATGTTGCCGAACTCCTCGGCGGTGTCCTCAGAGTAGTTGGCGGCCAGCTCGTTGAAGCGGTCCAGCAGCGCGCGCGTGGGCGCGACCGCCTCTTCGACGTTGCCCTTGACGTCCTTGGACTCGTCCAGGTGGGGCTCCTGCTCGAGCATCCCAACGCTGGCGCCGGGCGCGAGCATCGCCTCGCCGCGATAGTCCTGATCGGCGCCGGCCATGATCCGCAGCAGCGTGGACTTGCCGGCGCCGTTGTAGCCGAGCACGCCGATCTTTGCCCCTGGGTAGAACGCGAGCGTGATGTCGTTGAGCACGGTCTTGTCGGGCGGGTGCAGCTTGGACAGGCGATGCATCGTGAAGATGTACTGGGAGGACATCGCACGCAGGATAGGCGGTTCCACACGCTGGCTCTCGTGCGTGGCGCGCTGCGCTGCACGGGCGAGCCTTTTGGAGATTGGGAGGGCGGTTTTCGTGAGTGCCGCGAAAGCGTCATCGACCCGGCAAGCCCTGTGGCGCTCCGGGTCAGAGTCGGACTGGGCCGGTAACGTATTGATGTCATGCCCGGGGTTGTCCTCGACATAGAGCAGCAGATGCTCCTGTTGGAGATCGAGCCGCCGTTCGACAAGCGTGACGTGCAGCTCGCGCGTCGGCGGATGGCCAAGCGCTGGCATCCCGACATCGCGCCGGCGGGCCGACAGTTCGAGCACGAGCGCCATCTGAAGGCGATCAACGAGGCCGCCGATCATCTGGTGCGCATCGCGGAAACCTCGCGCGGCGGGAAGGTGTCGCGCAGCGCTGTGAAGGTCAGCGCGGCAGCGGCGCGCCGGGCGCGCGAGGAGGCCGGTAGGCGCGCGTACGAAGCCGAGCGGCGCGCGCGCGAGCACGCGGCCGATCGCGCGCGCAACGACCCGTTCGGAAGTCGCGTGCCCGACCACTCGGTCGTGCACCGCTATGCGCGCTGCGTTTCATATCCCGAGTGGGGAGTGGGGACCGTCGAAGGCATCTATTTCAGCGGCGACAGCGCCGAGGACGAGGAGGTGCAGCAGTGGGCCCGGGTGAAGTTCAGCCACGGCGTTAGGACCGTGCCCGCGGGCAGCATGAAGTTCGTGGACTTCTCAAAGCCCGACCCAGCCGAGGAGCGCGTGGAGCGCTTTATGACGGCGGCGCAGCGGGCGATGGCTGAAGGCGAGTATGTGCTGGCTGCGCAGCGACTGGTGTATGCGCGCGATGCCGAACCACGCAACGTGGGGGTGCTGCGGCTGATGACGCTTGCCTTCTGGCAGGCCAGCAACCTCGACGCCGCGGCTCGCTCGGCGCGCGATTGGGCTCGTGTGGACGGCCAGCGGCCAGCCCCTCATCGCTTTGCCGCGCGCATCTACGAGGACATGGGGGCGATCGACTTGGCTGAGGAGGCCGCGCGGCGCGCGGCCGAGCGCGGTCCCACTGACGCCGGTGCGTGGCAGCGGTTGGGCAGGTTGCGTCTGCTGCTGATGGATCGCGAGGGTGCCTTGCGGGCGCTGGACCGGGCGCTCAAACTCGGCGCGGGTGGCGAGGTCCACGATCTCGTGGCGCAGGCGCTTGAGATCGAACCACGGGTGACCCAGACGGCTTAGGGACCTATCTGGTAGGCCTGCACGTGTGCGGACGGTGTGAGACTCAGGCCACCGCGCGTAGGTGTCGGTAGGGCTCGCCGGTCAGCTCGCGCGCGAGCGCGTTGACGATTCCCTCGTCGTTTTCATCGAGTCCGTCGGTGACGGCGCCGATCACCGCGCGCTTGCGCTCCAGCAGCGTGGCGATCGTCTCGTCGATCGTGCCCGCCGCGAGCAGATACCAGGCGTTGACGGCGTCCTGCTGACCGATCCGGTGGCAGCGATCCTCGGCCTGGTCGTGCTTGGCGGGCGTCCAGTCGAGCTCCAGGAACGCGACGTTGGAGGCCTGTGTGAGCGTTAGGCCCTGGCCGGCGACCTCGATCGAGCAGACGATCAGCTGGTTGGTGGAATCGGCAGCGGCCTGGAAGGCGTGCAGCGAGGCGTCCCGAGCGGCGTGGGTGTCATCGCCGAGTATGTGCAGCGCGGAGGGGAAGCGCTCGAGTACCGCGCGCTGGATCTCGCGGTGGCGGGCAAACACCACCAGCCGCTCCCCGGATGTGCAGAAGTCGTGGATCCACGCGAGCGCCGCGTGCAGCTTGCCGCGCGCCGCCAGCAGCTTGAGCGCGTTGAGACGCACAAGGCGCTCGGCGCGCAGCGCGGCGGCGACCTTCGCGTCGAGCTCGCCAAGGTCCAGCGGGCGGCTGCGCAGCCACGCGATCACGTCGTGCTCGGCGAGCCGATACTCGGGCTCGTTGTCAAGCTCGACCGGCACCACTGCGCGTGTCTTGGCTGGCAGCTGCGGCAGCACGTCGGCCTTCAAGCGCCGCACGAAGCAGCGTGAGCGCAGATGCCAGTGCAGTCGCACATACGCGTCCGGCCCGTGGAAGCGTCGCCCGAATTGGGCGCCCGAGCCGAAGTCGGCGAGTCGTCCAAGGATCCGCAATTGGGAGATCAGCTCAGGTGGGCGGTTCATCACCGGGGTGCCGGTGAGCGCCAGCACGAGGGCCTCGTTCGGCAGGCTCGCCGCGAGGCGCCCCACCGCTTGGGTGCGCTTGGCGGCTGCGTTCTTGCAGTAATGGGACTCGTCCAGAATCAGCGCTCTGGGCGCCATCGCGGCGAGTGCCGGTCCGCGAGCCGCGAGGATGTCGTAGTTGACGACGGTGATGTCGGCCGCGGGGATGCTCGCGGCCGCGGTCTCTCCGCTGTCGGTCTCTCCGCTGTTGGTCCTCCCGCTGTTGGTCCTCTCGCTGTTGGTCTCTCGGTCTGCGGTCTCTCCGCTGTCGGTCTCCCTGCTGTTGGTCTCCCCGCTGCCGGGTCCCCTGCTGCCGGGCCCCCCGCCGTCGGCGCCGTCGCTGGCGACGCGTTGTCCGTTCGGCGAGTCCGAGCCGCTGGCGCCATCGGTGGCGCGGCTGGGCGAGCGTCCACCCATACCGCTGAGCGCTTGCGCGGTGCGGTCCGGCAGCCAGCGCTCGATCTCCCGCATCCAGTTGAGCTTGAGGCTCGCTGGGCACACCACCACGGCCGGATAGGCGCCGTCGGCCTGGAGCGTGGCGAGCGCCTCGATCGTCTTTCCCAGTCCCTGCTCGTCGGCTAGGAACGCGCGGCGTTGGCCCAACAGGTAGCTGACGCCCGCGCGCTGGAACGGCTTGAGCTCTCCGCCGAGGCCTGGAAGCTCGAGCGCGGCGTCGGTCGCGCAGGAGAGTGCTACCAGGCCGGCGGCGTGGGCGTGCTGCTCGCGGATCTGCTGCAGCACGACGAGCGCCTCGGGGTCGATCCAGATCCCTCGCTCGGCGAGAAAGCGGTCGAGTTCCTCCACGCAGAAGGGGTCGGCGCGGATCGCGGGGAGCTGACCGTGGTCGCCGCGTCGCCTGACCACGCCCCGTGTAGAGCCATGGGGTCGGTGCGGCGTTGCGCCCACCAGTGCGCCAAAAGCGTCGAGTTGCTCCCCGTCGTGTCCGGGCGCCAGTACGAAGGTGGGATCGTCGTGGATAGCGGACAGCTCCAGCACCGCGGGTGGAGCGGGACGACCTTCCTTGAGCGCCGCCACGCAGCGCCGCGCGGCGGCGCTCGTGAAGCTGCGCAGAGGCTCGATCGATTGCCACGAGTCGAGCGTTAGCGGCACAGTAGCTCCGCCGGGCGCGCTTGCGGCCAGTTCGCGGAGATCGGGCGGCAGGCGCGCGTGGTCTCCGAGCAGCAGGAACACGGGCTGCTCGGGTGGGCCTGCCACGTCGATCGTGCCGCGCCACGTGGCAGCGCGCGCCAGCCAGCTCTGCGCGCGCGGGTCGACACTCGCCATCTCGAGCTTGTCAAGCAGCTCCGCGATCAGATGAGCGTCGCGCTCGACGGCCGCCACTGCGAACGTCCCCTCGGGCCCCTCGAGCGCGTGGAGGCCGGCTCGCCCGGCCAGTACACGAGCGAGCGGGGCGTGCTCGGCGGCGATCAGCAGCCAGTGTTCTCTGCGGCGGTCGCGGCGCAGCTCCACATCGTGTGTCATCGCGCCGGGACGGGCCGCCGGGCGCTGGGAGATCTCGGTCAGCGCGTGAGCGGCGTCTTCGGTGAGCCGCAGGCGGTTCGTGCTCGCGGGCAGCGTGTCCACCAGCCGTGCCGCGTGTTCATCGAGTGGGATCAACGCGCGTCCGAGCACGGATAGTTGTTGGGCGTGCGGATGGGCCAACAGCGCGGCCACAATTTCTGGCGCATGGTCGGTGGCGAACGTCAGCCACCAGCTCTCGTCCGGGCGTGCCAGGTCCAGCACACACTCGCCATGGTCGCGCCGTGCGCGCTGACGCTCGAGCGTCCGTCCGAGCGCGTCGCTGAGGATAGGCGGATTCGCCAGGCTCGCGAACAGTCGCGTGAGCGCCTCGGCGCGCTCGGGGTCAAGCGGCACTATCCACGCTCGCTCGCCGGGATCCCAGCGCCGTCCCGGAATCGCGCGTAGCAGTAGGCGCACACGATCGTCGTAGGGAAAACGCAACACAGCTTCCCCCTGTTCGAGGGTGGCGTTGAGGAAAGCGCTCATGACTCAGCACGATAGGCCGCGGCGGGGATGAGTGGGTGCCACGTGACGCCAAATGTCCGGAAGATGGGAGCTCAGCGCAGGCTTGGCGCTCGCGTGCCTGGCGAACTACTACGCCAGGATCTGGCTGAACTACTACGCCAGGATGTTTACCGCGCGCGAGACGATCAAGCCGATCGTCACCAGCGAGACAAGCGACTGGATCCCCATCGTGCTCTTAGCCGCCGCGCTCAGCGGCATCGTGTCGGTGGGGGAGAAGGCGGTCGCGTTGGTCAACGACACGTATAGGTAGTCGATGAACCTCGGTCGCCAGTTGAGTGGCTCGATGCGATCGTCGGCCATCTGCGGGAACAGGAAGTCGGGCATGCGGTCTTTGCCGGCGGCGCGCTTGCCGGGGCCGCCGCGATCCATCTCCCAGTACCACAGCGCGAAGATCAGGAAGTTCGTCATCCAGATCAGCACCCCAGATACGATCAGCTCTCGGCCGTTGGACACGTCGTGATGCAGTAGTAGGTGGGTGAGCGCTCCGAGCGAGTAGATATTGGCGGCGGTCACGAACGCGGTCAGCCCGAGCGCCACGCGTCGGCGGCGCGTATGCTCGCGCTCGAGCTGGCGCGGTGTGGCCATGAACATGCCAAACAGGAGTGCGCCCTCAAATGACGGCACCAGCCACAGGGGTCCGGCTGCGAGCCGCGCGGGTAGTACCAGCTGCAGACCGATCGCGGCGAGGATGGTCAGCTGCGCGGGCCAGAACGGCTCGCCAGCGGGCGGCGGGGGGTATGGGCGCCCCGGTTTGGGCGAGGATTCCTGCGCCACGCGCAAGAGAGTACGAGTCGCATCGGCGGTGATTGCCTGACCGGCGCGCTAGCCTAACCTTGTGGGAATCGACAGTCCCGTCCACCTACTGTTCTTGGGCGCCATTGCTCTGGTGGTACTCGGCCCCAAGCGTCTGCCGGAAGTGGCGCGCGCGCTCGGCAAGGGCATGCGCGAGTTCCGCGAGGCGATCAACCTCGACGGCGCGCCGCCCGACGCGGTGGTTGCACCGGAGGACCGTGAGCGTCACACGCCGTAGGAGGGGCGAGCGCCTTGCGTATCGTGAGCGTCACACGCCGTAGGAGGGCGAGCGCCGTGCGCCGTATGACCGCGAACGGCATACGCCGTGAGGCAGCGTCTGCCCAGCTGAGCTGAGGTCCGGCCCACCGGATACCGTCCGGCCGGTGCGCTTGATCGTCGCTCGCTGCGAGGTGTCCTATATCGGCCGCACGACCACCGTGCTGCCTGAGGCCGTGCGGCTGTTGATGTGCAAGGGAGACGGCACGTTCATGGTGTGGGCCGACGGCGGCTCGCCGAACGTGAAGCCGCTCAACTGGATGACGCCGCCGACCGTGATCAGCGAGGAGCGCGATCCCAGCGGCACGCTGACAGGACTGGTGGTGCGCAAGCGGCGCGACGATGAGCGGCTGGAGATCGCCGTCGCCGAGGTGATGGACGACATCGAGCACGAGGTCGACGCGCTGGCGTCGCTGGAGAAGGAAGGGCTCGAGCGTGAACTACAGGAACTGCTCGCCGACGCGCCCCACTGGTGCGGCGAGGGCTTTCGGCTCGTGCGCCGCGAGTGGCCCACCGATATCGGCCCGGTCGATCTCATGTGCCGCGACACGCAGGACGAGTGGATAGCGGTCGAGATCAAGCGCGTTGCCACAATGGAGTCGGTGGAGCAGCTCACGCGCTATTTGGAGCGTATTCGCGTGGACCCCGCGATGGCCGCCTGCCGCGGGGTGCTCGTGGCCAAGTGGATCAAGCCGCAGGCGCGCGTGCTCGCGCAGTCACGCGGCATCGATTGCGTGGAGGTCGACGCGGAAGTGCTGCGCGGTAACCGTGAGCCCGAGCTGCGGCTGTTTGCGGCATAACAGCGCGGCTCGCGCTCGAGCAGATCGGCAGGACCTCCGTGCTGCGAGCCACTGGTGCTCGTTGTGTCCGGCCAGATAATCTCCAGTCGATGAACGCCACCGACCCCGATCAGCCGCCGCCGGTCCTCACGGAACGCCGCGAGGGCATCCTGTTGATCACGCTCAACCGACCCGACGCGCGCAACGCCGTCAATCTGGCGCTCGCTGAAGGTCTCGCCGCGGCGCTGGATGAGCTCGACGGCGAGGATTCGCTCAGCGTCGGCGTGCTCACCGGTGCCGGCAAGGGCTTCTGCGCGGGCATGGATCTGAAGGCGTTCGTCAGCGGCGAGCGTCCCTGGGTGGGCGACCGAGGTTTCGCTGGGATCGTGCGGCGTGGATCGGTCAAGCCGCTGATCGCCGCGATCGAGGGTTTCGCGGTCGCCGGTGGCTTGGAGGTTGCGCTCGCGTGCGAGCTGATCGTCGCCGCGCGCGGAGCGAAGCTCGGCATCCCTGAGGTCAAGCGCTCACTCGTGGCGGCTGGCGGCGCGTTGCTGCGCCTGCCGCGGCGCATTCCTTATCACCTCGCGATGGAGCTGGCGCTCACCGGCGAGCCGATCGTCGCGGAGCGCGCCGCGGAAGTCGGACTCGTCAATCGCCTCGCTGAGCCCGGTGGTGCGGTGGATATGGCGCTGTCGCTGGCCGGCGAGATCGCCGCCAACGCGCCGCTTGCGCTGATCGCCTCCAAGCGCATCTTGCAAGAACAGTGGGACTGGTCGGCTGCGGAGATGTGGGACGCGCAGAGCGCGATCTCCGACCCGGTGTTTGTCTCCCAGGACGCCCGCGAGGGCGCCACCGCGTTCAGCGAGAAGCGCGCACCGGTGTGGCGCGGCAGGTAGAACCGTCGCGAAGCGACGCGCCGGAAGGCGTGGTGCTGTGGCGCGGCCGGTAGAACTGCCGAGGATCGACGCGCCGGGCGCGTGACGGGGCGCAGCGCTTTTCGGGTCTGACCAGCGAACGCGGCTCAGCCGCGCATCCGTTTTTTGCGGCGGCGCTGGCGCCAGATCATCAGGAATCGTCGCCACAGCATCAGATCTCGCCCCTCTCGCTCACCCCGGTCATCGCTCCCCCGGGGTCTTTTTCGGGTACTGCGACACAGGCACGTTCAGGTCGAGCGCGGTTCTCACGATGCGGCTCTGCTCCTTGATGTGAGCTGCTGGGTAACCCTCGCCGGGGCTTGCCCGCTCCGGACGTCCAATGAAACCAAAGTGGATTTCCCGCGGCATGATCTGCATCAGGCGCGGGAACATGTGTGCGCGCGCGCCCACGTTGCGGGGCTCCTCCTGTACCCACAGGATCTCTTTCAGCTTGGGGTAGCGGCCGATCAGCTCCCTGATGTTGCGCTCGGGGAACGGGTACAGCAGCTCCACGCGGCCGATCGCCACTCTGTCGTTGTCCTGGCGGTCAGGATGACCCGCGAGGTCATAGTAGATCTTGCCCGTGCACAGCACCAGTCGCGTCACCGACTCCTCGACAATCCCTGGCTCGGCGAGTACCGGCTCAAAGCGCGAGTTCTCGGCGAGATCCTCGACCGTGTTGCTGGCCTGCGGTAGCCGCAGCAGCGACTTCGGCGTCATGATCACCAGCGGGCGTTGCTTGGCGATCAACGCTTGGCGGCGCAACAGATGGAAGTATTGGGCAGGCGTCGTTAGGTTAGCGACGCGCATGTTGCCCTCCGCGGCGAGTGCGAGGAAGCGCTCGAGCCGCCCCGAGGAGTGCTCGGGGCCAGAGCCCTCGTAGCCATGCGGCAACAGCAGCGTCAGGCGCGAGGTCTGGCCCCACTTGGCCAACCCCGACGCGATGAACTGGTCGATAATTACTTGCGCCGAGTTGACGAAGTCGCCGAACTGCGCCTCCCACAGCACGAGCGTCTCGGGTGCCTCCTGGCTGTAGCCATACTCGAAACCCATGCACGCCAACTCTGAGAGGGGGCTGTTGTGCAGCTCCATTGGCGCCAGCGCGTCGGGCAGGTTCTGGATCGGGCAAAATGCCTGCCCCGTCTTTGCGTCGTGAAGCACCAGATGGCGCTGGCTGAACGTGCCGCGCTCGGTGTCCTGGCCGGTGAGCCTCACGGGTGTGCCCTCGGTCAGCAACGACGCGAACGCCAGTGCCTCGGCGTGCGCCCAGTCGATGCGCGTGTCCGTGTCGCCTTCCGCGAGCGCCTCGCGACGGCGCTCCAGCTGCTTGACGAGCTTCGGATGCACCGTGAACCCGTCGGGTGTGCGCAACAGTCCGAGTCCCAGCTCGCGCACGCGCGCGGCGGCGACGGAGGTATTCACGTCGGGGCTCGGCGAACGGTCCAGCTGGTACTCGCCGGTGCCGTGGTCCACTGCGCCCTGCTCGGCGGCTGCCGCGATCTTCGCCTTCAGGCGCTGGTGCAGGATCGTCAGGTTGTCCCACACCTCCTGGCCGAGTCGCTCCACGTCCTCGCGGCTCACGACACCGTCACTCACCAGCTGCTCGGCCCACAGTTCGTATACGCGCTTCTTGGTCTTGATCTTCGCGTACATCTCCGGCTGGGTGTAGGCGGGCTCATCGGACTCGTTGTGGCCAAAGCGTCGGTAGCCGATCAGGTCGATCAGCACGTCGTGCCCGAACTCTTGGCGGAACGCGAACGCGAGTCCCACGGCGCTCATGCACGCCGCCACGTCGTCGGCGTTGACGTGGATGATCGGCACGTCGAAGCCCTTCGCGAGATCTGAGGCCCAACGCGTCGAGCGGGCGTCATCCGGGTCGGTCGTGAAGCCGATCTGGTTGTTCATCATCAGGTGCACGGTGCCGCCCACCTGATACCCGTCTAGCGCCTGCAGGTTGAGCGTCTCGGCGACCACGCCCTGGGCGGGGAAGGATGCGTCGCCATGAATCACAATCGGCACTGCCGCGTTGGTGTCCTGGTGGGCGCGCGGGCCACCCCGCGAAGTCTGCGCGGCGCGCGTCGCGCCCTCAACGACCGGTGATACGTACTCGAGATGGCTCGGGTTGGACTCCAGGTTCACGCGGATCGTGCCGCCGTCCGGCAGCGCGTAGGAGCCCTGCGTGCCGTGGTGGTACTTGACGTCACCTGTGCCGCCTTGGGGGATCGTCGTCACCGCCTCCAGCGTCGAGGCGCCCTCGAACTCGGCGAAGATCGTGTCGTAGGGGCGTCCGAGATTGTGCGCGAGCACGTTGAGTCGTCCTCTGTGTGCCATCCCGATCACGACCTCGTGTCCGCCGCGCCCGGCCGCCAGTTGGATCAGCTCGTCGAGCATCGGCACGGTCATGTCCAGCCCCTCGATCGAGAACTGGTGCTGGCCGAGGTATGCCTTGTGCATGAAGCGCTCCAGCGCGTCCACCTCGATCAGGCGCTTCAGCAGCGCCTTGCGCGGCTCGGCGCCCAGCGGCTGGCGGAACGTCCCCGACTCGATCTGCTCTCGCAGCCACACACGCTGACGGTGGGAGGAGATGTGCTCGATCTCATACGCGATCGTGCCGCAATAGGTTTGGCGTAGGTGCGGCAGCGCCTCGGCGAGCGTCTCACCCGGTACGTACATGCGCAGGATGCGCGCTGGGATCTGGGCCATCACCTGTGGCGTCAAACCTGCCGCCTCCGGGTCCAGCTGCGGCTCACCCTCCGGCTCAGAGCCGAGCGGGTCCAGACGCGCGGCGAGGTGTCCGTGACTGCGGAATCTGTGCACGAGCGTGCTCGCGGCCTGCACCGCCTGCAGCATCTGCTCGTCGGGCGCTGTGGCCTGCAGAGGGGTCGCGGGTGGCGCCGCGGCGACGGGCCTCGGTACGCTCGGCGGCGCTCCGAGCTCGACGCCGAGTGAAGAGAATACGCTCTCGTAGAAGTCGTGCTCGCCCTGCAGGCGTCCCTCCACGAGCGCGAGGAAGCGTCCGGACTCCGCGCCCTGGATCACGCGGTGGTCGTAGGTCGAAGTCATCGTCATGACCTTCTCCGCGCCGAGCTGCTCGCCGATCTCGCCGAGGCCCACCGGATAGGAGATCGATCCGCTCGCCACGATCGTTCCCTGGCCGCTCATCAGTCGTGGCACCGATGCCACGGTGCCGATTCCTCCCGGGTTGGTGAGCGTGATGTTGGCACCCACCAAATCGTCAGCCGTGAGTGTGTTCGTGCGCGCCTTCTCCACGAGCGCGTCATAGGCCGCGAGGAAGGCGGCGAACGGCATCTCGCCGGCGTCACGGATGACAGGCACCATCAGTGTGCGGGTGCCGTCCTTCTTCTTGACGTCCACGGCCAGCCCGAGGTTCACGTGGCCGTCAATAACCCGGTAGGGCTTGTCGTCGACCTCGGCAAAGTGATGGGTCATCGTTTCCATCTCGTTCGCGGCGCGCGCGATCGCGTACGCGATCAGATGAGTGAAAGACACCTTGTGTCCCGCCGCCTTCAGCTCGCGCCGGCGCCCATCGAGCACGGTCACCGTTAGGGTGCGAAAGCTCGTGGCCGTCGGGAGCTGCCGCGACTCGTCCATGTAGCGGGCGAGCATCGCCGCCGCGCCCTTCATCTGCTGGCGCTCGCCGGCTTGCGCCCCTGAGGGTGCGGTGGTCGCACCGTTGGCCTGTGTCGCCCCGCTTGTGGCGGCGGCCGCGCCAAGCACATCGGCCTTCACGATACGTCCTGCCGGACCGCTGCCCGTCACAGCGGCGAGATCCACGCCCTCGATGGCCGCTACGCGCGCCGCCACGGGTGACACGCTCACCCCGTCGGGCACTTGGACGGCTCCGTCTGCGCCCGGTTGCGTTTGGGCCATTCCGTCGCCGCTGGGTGACACAGCTCTCGAAGGCTCGGGGGCGGGTGCGCCGTTTGCCTTGTCACTCGACGTCTGGGCAAGGTGGGCGCCGGCGCCGTCTGACTGATCCTCGCTCGCGGCCAGCCGCGCGATCACCTGCCCCACACCGACTGTCTCGCCCTCTTCGGCGAGAATCTCTGTGACCGTCCCGCTTGCGGGTGACGGCAGCTCGACATCCACCTTGTCGGTGGAGATCTCCACGATCGTGTCATCGACCTTGATGAAGTCGCCGACTTTTACGTGCCATTCGAGGACAGTGCCCTCGGTGACCGACTCGCCGGCGGCAGGGGTCACGACGTCGATCGTCTCATTGATCGTCGTGCCGGAGGCCATCCAGCCTCACTCTAGCGCGCTGCACCGCGGAACTGCGCCCAGGTGGCCGGCCTCGTTCAGGGTGTGCGATGGCGCGTGTGCGCCTGTGCCCTTTGGGTACGCACGAACTCCCAGCTGCCGAAAAATGGTCCGATACCGCCCAGCACCGCCACGGCCACAGCCAGCCGCAATGAGACGATTCTCATGCGTGCAGCGGTGATGCACGCAAGTGACATGCCGATCCACAGGAGTCCGTGCGTCCATCCCAGCAGAAACGTCTCCGGTTGTGGTTTACCCAGTGCAAATGCGCATATCAGCAACGACGTGTACACACATGAGTGAAAGAAAGACGTCCACTTCAGCGGGGTGAACGCGAGCGACACGGGACCTGTCGCGGACGCCCTCGTCAGCTTCGATAGGTCGGGCGCGGTGGACGGTGCGGCGGCGGTCGAGTCGCGGATGGTGGCGGATGAGCCGCTGGCCCCGATCGAGGATGGGAGATCAACCTCGTCTGCCCGCCGGCTCAATCCGGCGTCGCTCATTGCGACAACCACTGCGCCACTCTGCGCAGACCCTCCCCGGCCTCCGGTGGCCATCGGTCGATGTCGCTCGGCCACCACGCGTACTCGTCGTGCTCGTGATCGGGGATCACCTCGGCGCCGTCAGCCAGCCATGCCTGCCCGACAAACATCACAAGTCGGTGGGGCAAGCGCACGAGCGCCTCGCCACGCACGCGCTCGGGGGTCACCGACCACTCCTCCTGAAGCTCTCTGACGAGGGTGTCCGCCGGGTTCTCGCCGAGGTCCACCGCGCCACCGGCCCCTAGCGCCCAACGTCCCGCCCAGGACGATACCCACGCCGCGCGCCTGCCAGCCAGCCAGCGCCCGTCCGCCGCGCGCGTCAAGCACAGTGCCGCCATGCTGCTTGACGCGTCGTCGGCCACCAGTCTTAGCGCCCATCTCAGCGGCTGCATCTCGAGCTCTATGCCACGCGGTCCGTCTTTGTAGTCCATCAGTCTGCCCGCGAGACCGTCGTGGCTAGGCGAGCCGCGTTGGCGCAGTTCGGCGATCTCCGCGTCAGCCGCCTGGACGTACTCTTGCGGGGGTTCGTAGTGCTCGGTGCGCCAGCGCGTCTTTACCTGGTCCAGCTCCCACGGCCCACGCGCCAGGATCTCCGGCATCTCGTTTGTGTGCGGCTGCGCTCTGCTCGCCATCCACCCATAGGCTAGTCGTCGGAGGGGCTGTATAGGTAAAGATGTCGCGACCCAGGGTCAGTCGAGAGAGTCCCCGTACACTCGCACCGGTGAGCACACGTCGGCGCAAGCACTGGGGTTGGGGGTTTGAGGACGAGCAGCCTTCGCCCGATGAGGTTCGTGCGGCCGCGGGCGGCCTCGCGGCTCACCTCGGCTTTCCACCGGTAGAAATCGAGCAGCCCGTGGGCCTGGAGGCGGTCACGCTGCCCGCGCCGCGTGTGGTGGCGCCCTCCGTGCTGGCCCCGATCTGTTCGAGCCACGCACACACACGCGCCTCCCACGCGCTCGGCGGATCCTATTCGGATGTCGTGCGCGGCTTCCGCGGTCATTTTCCCAACCCGCCGGACTTTGTCGCGCACCCGCGCGATGAGATCGATGTGGAGCGTCTGCTGGAGTGGTGCTCGGCCGAGCGCGTCGCCGTGATTCCCTACGGCGGTGGCACAAGCGTCGTCGGCGGCGTCGAACCGCTTGTTGACTCCTCCTACAACGGCGCGGTCACGGTCGATCTCGGCGCGCTGCGCCGCGTGCTGCAGGTGGACCACGTCGCGCGTGCCGCGTTGATCCAAGGAGGCGCGTGTGGCCCGGACCTGGAGGCCCAGCTTGGCGATCACGGCCTCACGCTACGCCACTTCCCTCAGTCGTTCGAGCTTTCGACGTTGGGGGGTTGGATCGCCACGCGCGCCGCCGGTCACTTCGCGACCGTGTGGACCCACATCGAGGACTTCGTCGAGTCGGTGCGCGCGCTCACGCCAGCGGGCGTGTGGTGCTCGCGGCGGCTACCTGGCTCGGGCGCGGGTCCCAGTCCCGACCGGCTGCTAGCCGGCTCGGAGGGTACGCTCGGCGTGATCACCGAGGCGTGGGTGCGCGTGCAGCCACGACCCAACCACCGTGCTTCAGCGGGCGTGCGCTTTTCCACGTTCGCGGCGGGGGCCGAGTGTGTGCGTGCTCTGTCCCAATCGGGTCTTCACCCGAGCAACTGTCGGCTGATCGACCCATCCGAGGCGCGTTACACGATGTCTGGCGACGGCTCCTTCGCGCTACTGGTGCTTGGCTTTGAGTCGGCCGAGCATCCCGTTGACTTCCTGATGGACGGCGCGCTTGCGATCTGTGCCGAGCAGGGAGGCGTCGTGGCTGAGCGTCGCGGCAGTGCAGACGGTGCAGGAGACACGAGCGCGCTGGGGGCGTGGCGCGAAGCGTTCCTGCGCGCCCCCTATATACGGGACATCTTCGTCGCGATGGGCGTGCTCTCAGAGACCTTCGAGACGGCTGTCACATGGGATCGCTTTCCCGCGTTTCACGAGCGTGTGATGGGCGCTGCGCGGGCTGCGGCCGAGGGTGTCAGCGGGGTGGCGCACGTCTCCTGCCGCTTCACGCACGTGTATCCCGACGGTCCCGCTCCGTACTACACGGTGCTCGCGCCCGCACAGCGCGGGGAGGAGGTCGAGCAGTGGGCGGCGATCAAGGCCGCCGTCTCCGACGTGCTGCTCGCCGAGGGTGCCACAATCACTCATCACCATGCGGTCGGGCGTGACCACCGTCCGTGGTATGACCGCCAGCGTCCTGACCCGTTCGCCGCTGCCCTACGTGGCGCGAAGGCCGCGGTCGATCCGCGCGGCGTGATGAACCCCGGCGTGCTCGTCGATCCGCTGCCGTGAAAGTTGCCGTGCTCGGACCGGGCGGGGTCGGTGGGCTGATTGCCGGCGCGCTCGATCGCGCGGGCACACCGGTGCTTGTGCTTGCGCGGCAGTCCACCGTTGCCACGATCTCCGAGCGGGGCCTACGCGTCAGTAGCGTGCTGCTGGGGGATTTCGTGGCCTATCCGCGCACGGCTTCACGACTCGATGAGTCCGTGGACGCGCTGATCCTCGCCACCAAGGCCGCCGGCTTGCGCGAAGCGATCGAGCGTGTTGAGCTCGTCCCCAAGTTGGTGCTGCCGCTGCTCAATGGGCTCGACCATATCTCTGTGTTGCGCGAGCGCTTCGGTGACGGCGTGGTGGTCGCCGGCACGATTCGCGTCGAGGCCGATCGTCCCGAGCCGGGCGTGGTCCTCCACACCAGCCAGTTCCTGCGGGTGGAGATGGCCTCCCGCCATCCCGCGGCGCGCATGCCGATGGAGCGGCTCGCGCGCACGCTCTCAAGCGTTGGTGTGCCCGCGCGAGTCGGTGACTCAGAGCCCCAGGTGATGTGGTCGAAGCTTGTGCGCCTCAACGCGCTCGCGTGTGCCACTAGTGCCTATGACCGGTTGCTGGGTGAGATTCGCTCGACCCCAGAGCTGTGCGCCGATCTGCTCGGTGCGATCGAAGAGGGCTGCGCTGTGGCACGCGCCGAGGGCGCCTCGATCTCGACCGGCGACCCGCTCGGCGAGCTCACCGCGGCGCACGCCACGCTCGGCAGCTCGATGGCGCGCGACATTGCCGCGGGGCGTGAGCCCGAGCTTGATGCGATTCCCGGCGCTGTGCTGCGCGCGGCCGCGCGTCACGGGATCGAGTGTCCCACGATCGAGCGGCTGGTGGGGATGATCGCCGTGCGCGCCGGCGTGCCGCTGCCGGCCTTGTCCTGAGGCGGATTAGATTTCGCGAGGTGACTGGCCGGGTGAGCCGCCCGGCGAGATGACCGGCACCGCCTCGGTGGAGACCGCGCTCACGACCTCCTGCTCTGACTCGACCGCGCCCTCGTCGTGCTGCCCGTCGCACAGCACGCGGAAGTTCGCGCTCTGCCCGCCGTCGGCGTGGATCGTGATGCCGGGCAGGATCTCCTCGCCCTGCTCCAAGCCGAGTCGCTCCATGTCGAAGTGGGCGAGGCCGATCCCCCACGCAGTGTGCGTCGGGTTCTCGCGGTCGTGAGCCGCGACTGCCTGCGCGAAGCGCTCGAGGTTCTTGGCGATCTTGCCGGTGTGTGCCATCGCCGGCGAAGCGTATCGTCAAGCGCAAGGGCGGATCTCCGGTCCACCCGCCCGTGCGCCTGGCGTCTGCCTATTGAGTCTTTACGAGGCCGACGAGATTGCCGTCGGGGTCGCGGAACAGCGCGATGCTCGGTCCGTTCGGAATGTCCATGGGCGGCTGCGCCGTGCTCCCGCCTGCCGTCTCGACCGCATCCAGCGTCGCCTGCAGGTCGTCGACTTCGACATAGAACGTCGAGTGGCCATCCGAGCCGCCCATGCCGCCACCCACGCCACCGGCGATGCCGTCATCGCCTACCGGTTTGACCATCGCGTAGCTGTCCATCACTTTTTCCATCGGCCAGTCGAAGATGTTGGCGTAGAAGCTCTGTGTCGCCTCGGTGTCTTTGCCGAGTATCTCGAAGTGAACGACTGGGTTAGGCATGACGACCTACTCCTCTGTGGTGGGTTGGTGCATCTAGAGTGATTCGTCCAGACTACTGCGCTTGTCGTGCGCGCCAGCCGCGATAGCACGATCTTCACGAGCGGCTGTGTCACCGGCGGCGTCCGGCTAGAGCGCGGCCGTGGACTGCTTCCGGGGTCGGTGTCTCCGGTTAGAGCGCGGCCCGCGGACCGCTTTCAGGGTCGATGTCCCTTGTAGGGCTTTCAAGGCTCGCGCGCACGCGTGGCGCGACCTCGGTGGCGAACAGTTCGGTCGCGCGTAGCGCGCGCTCGTGTGGTAGCACGCCAACGCTTATATGACCGAGGAAGCGGTCGTGATCGAACAGCTCGTGGTGGGCGAGGATCTTGGTGGCCACCTGCTCAGGCGCGCCGACGAACAGATGCCCGTCGGGTTCACAACCCGCGTCGAACTGCGCGCGGCTCATCGGCGGCCAGCCACGCTCGCGTCCGATGCGGTTCATCATCTGCGAGTAAGGGCCGAAGAACTCGTCGGCCGCGCGCTTGGCGTCATCGGCAATGTACATATGGGAGTTGATCCCGAGCGCGAGTCGCGCGCAGTCTCTGCCTGCGCGTCGTGCCGCCTCGCGGTACAACTCGACCAGCGGTGCGAAGCGCGCGGGCGCGCCACCGATGATCGCGATCATGAGCGGCAGCCCGAGCATTCCTGCGCGCGCAACCGACGCCGGCGTTCCGCCGACCGCGATCCACACCGGCAACGGCCGCTGTAGCGGCCGGGGGTACACTGTCGCGTCTTGCAGCGCAGCGCGGTGGCGCCCGGACCAGTTAACGCTCTCCGAGTCGCGCAGCGCCAGCAGCAGCTCCAGTTTCTCGGCGAACAGCTCGTCGTAGTCCTCGAGCTCGTAGCCGAACAGCGGAAAGGACTCGGTGAACGAGCCACGTCCCGCCATGATCTCCGCGCGCCCGCCAGAGAGCAGGTCGAGCGTGGAGAACTCCTCGAGCACGGTCACCGGATCGGCGGAGCTGAGCACCGTGACGGCGCTCGTCAGGCGGATCTGCTCGGTGCGCGCAGCCGCCGCGGCGAGCGCCACGGTCGGGGCCGATACCGAGTAGTCGCGCCTGTGGTGCTCGCCCACGCCGAACACGTCGAGCCCGAGCCGGTCGGCCAGCTCGATCTCCTCGAGCAGCTCGCTCAGACGCCGGGCCACGCGGGCCGGCGACGCGTCCGGTGCTACGTCGGCGAAGGTAGCTAGCCCCAGTTCCACGAGCGCCCACTATATGAGCGAGACCGCACCGCGCCCGAGACGCACGGCGCAAGCCTTGTGGGCCAGTTACGTTGGCTCGGACCGCGACGCTGCTGAGACGCTCAAACCGGGCTGTTCGGTTGGGATCATGCGGCTGAACAACAAGGCGAGCAAGGCGATTACGGCGAGTACCGACAATGACGAGCGCAACCCGTCGAGGCGCGCCGTCGCATTCTCTTCGACGACGACGTCGGCTGTCTTTGGCTCAACGTGGGCTTTATCGAGCGCTGTTCGCAAGTCCTTGTCTGAGACAAAGGGAATGCCGGCTACCAAATCGGCCGACGTGGCCTTGGACTTGACCTCGCCGGGCACAGCGGGGTTCTGCTGAACGCCGGTCAGAAAGGAGGCCGACAGGGCGGCGATCAGCACCGCACCGGCCAGTGCGGTCCCGATTGATGCGCCGAGGTTCGTGACGGTGTTCTGGAGACCGCCTACCTCACCACTTCGCTCATCGGGAACTGAGGACACGGTGATGCTCCCGAGCTGCGAAGCCAACGCCCCAATGCCGAGGCCCCCAAGCAGCATCGGCCACGTTACGATCTCGGGTCCGGCGCCTGCATCGAGTGCAGCCACCATGACCACGATCCCGGCGAAGAGCGCAAGGAAGCCAAGCTGGACAACCCTGCGCGGCGATACATCTGGGAAGAGCTTGGGGATGCCCACGGCGGCCAGAAGCAGTGTGACCGAGAGCGGCAGGAGCCGGACACCCGTTTCGATTGCGGAGAGTCCGAGCGCGACTGAGAGGAATAGGGGTATCGTAAAGAAGAGCCCAGCCTGCAGGAGATACTGAAAGAAGAACGAGATCAGCCCGCTGCGCAAGATCGGGCTCCGCAGGATCGCGGGATTGATAAGGGGCTCGGCGCCGCCGGCAAGTCGTCGGTTCTCCCATTGCATGAAGAGCCACAGAATGACTCCGCCCGCGAGTATCAGCCAGATCGCTGGGGACAGGCCGAGCCATTCGGGGGCTGCTGGCTTGGGTTGGACAAAGCCCCACGCGCCCGAGCGGAGGATGCCGAACACGATGAGCCCGAGACCGGACGCTGACAGGACAGTCCCAACTAGGTCGAGCCGCGTTCGTGCCTCGGGCGTGGGGTCGGCCATCCGGCGGGTGAGCGCGAGGATGGCGGCTACGATCACGACCTCGCCCACGAATACCCAGCGCCATGATAGGTAGGTTGTGAAGAGTCCGCCGATAAGGGGACCGGCCGCCACGGCGATTGCCCCGGCGGAGGCGACTAGCCCATAGGCGCGCGGCCGCTCGGCTCGCGCGAAGTTGGAGGCGATGAGCGCGACAATCGCGGGCAGGATCAGCGCGGCGCCGACGCCCTCCATGAACGACCATCCGAGCATCAACACGCCGAGGTTTGGCGAGATAGCGGTGACGAACGATCCGCAGCCGTAGATGACACACCCGATCGCGAAGGCGCGCTTGCGCCCGATGATCTGACCAATCTTGCCTCCGGTGATCATCAGCGATGCCATCACAAGCGTGTAGAGGGTGATCGCCGTCTGGATCCCGGTCACGGTTGTGTGCACGTCCTTGGCGACCGTCGCGATCGAGACGTTCATCACGGAGCTGTCGAGGGTCATCAGGAACTGGCCCGCGGCCAGCGTCAGGAGAGCGATACCCGCGGCGCCCATCGGGCGCTCTGTTGTGCCCGCCACCTTGCAAACTTAACAGGAGGAGGTGGTTCTCGAACAGGTGCGTCAGCAGCGTCACATCCGTCTATAGGTGTGTAGCTCAATCCTGCTCGATAATCTCCACCCGGTACCCATCGAGGGAGTGGACGGTTTGCAACTCACGCACGGCACGAGGTCGATCTATCGCTGGTGGTCTTGCACTCTGACGGGAGGGTGAAGTCAGAAAGGGGGAAAGCGGCGATTAGGGCACCTAGACGCGGTCGGGGAGGAGATTGAATGCCTCAACATGGCGCGGACGCACCACCGTGAAGTGGGGGGGATCGAGCGTCGCCACTTCGGTCACGCCAAGGCGCTCGGCGGCAGCGATGACTGATGCGTTGACGGTGCCAAGGGGAAGGTCGTGGTAGCGCGCGACCAACTCTGCGATTCGCAGGGTGTCCTTGGGGTTGACCGGCTCCAGGCTCATCTCGCCGGCCGCGAGGTCGCCGAGGAATCGAGTCTCGGCCTGCCAACCGAGACGACTCGCGATCAGGTATGCGACCTCGGTAATGACGAGGGTCGGGACGATCAGGAGGCCGGGATGGGTCTCCAGCAACTCAAGGCACGCCTCGTGATGGGCGTCGTCGCCGTCTACGTAGGCGTAGAGTGGCCCGGCGTCAACGATGAGCGCTATCGTTCAGCTCCGCGCTGATGATTTGCTCGATCCGCTCGGAGATGTTGGTGTTGCCGCTGTGACCGGCGGCAGCGGCTCGCAGTTGGCGACGTCCGCCTCGTAGGTGGGCTTCGAGTGCCGAGCGCGTGACGTCTGAGATGGTGCTGCCGCGGCGTCTGGCCTCATGCCGCAGCCGCTCATCGAGCTCCTCGGAGATCTTTACAGTCGTGCGTACCACGTATGCCAGCATACCATGTCAATGGTCCCGGCTGGCTTCAGTTATCGATGAGCTCGGTTCCATCAGAATCAGATCTTTGATACATCGAGCGTCCCTACATCTCCAAAATCTCGACCCTCGAGTTGCGCCGTGTCAGCGGTAGTCATCACGTCTTCGTCCATCCCGCCATCTCAGAGCTTGTCAGTCTTCAGTCCATTCGTGGCCAGGCCAAGCCCTATCAAGTCCGTCAGCTGATGAGACTGGTCGAGCGCTACGATTTGAGACTGGAGGATCGATCGTGAGCGACTACCACATCAACGTCTTCTATAGCGACGAGGATGCCGCCTATGTAGCCGACATCCCTGACCTAGAGGCATGTTCGGCTTTGGGCGCAAGTCCTGAGCAGGTTCTAGCGGAGGTGGAGCGAGCTAAGGAGGCTTGGCTCTCGGCGGCGCACGAGGCGGGTAAGCCAATCCCAGAGCCCCGCTACCGTCCGGCGATATACGCACACTAGTGGTTGAGGATCAAGGATCGCGTTAGCGCGAGTGTGCGGCTATTGCACGAAGCGTAAGAATCTGTCTGTATTACTGGACTTTCAGCTCTGCTCGATGATCTCCACCCGGTAACCGTCGGGATCTTTGACGAAGCATAGGCGTGAGCCGCCCTCGCGTACGCTGTAAGGCGGCTTCTCGGGCTCGATGCCCTGTTCGGCTAGGCGCGCGAGTGCGCCGTCGAGGTCGGTGGCGGTGATCGCGATGTGGCCATAGCCTGTGCCGAGGTCGTAGCTGTCCACTCCGAAGTTGTGGGTCAGCTCCAAACGTGGCATGTCGCCGTCGCCGGGCTGGTTCATAAAGATGTTGACGGCCTCGTCGCGGATCGGGATGCGGCCGACCTCCTCGAAGCCGAGCGCTTTGTAGAACGCGACCGAGCGGTCGATGTCGGTGATGCGGTAGCAGGTGTGGATGAGGGCCACGCGGGCAAGTCTACGAGACGTTGATCTGATGGGGCGCTTGCCTGCGGCTGATTGCGCTCTACTGTCAACTTCCAACCGTTGAAGGTGCCTCGTCGGTCCCGACGTTTCTGCAACGAGCAGCCACGATGCGACGTATCCTTGCAGCATGGCCGCACCTCCGTACAGCCTTGCTGATCTTCGTAACCGCCGCGACGAAATCGAAGCGCTTGCCGCGCGCAGCGGTGTCGTCAACATCCGTGTGTTTGGATCAGTCGCAAAAGGCGACGTCGATCCAAGCAGCGACGTGGACCTTCTAGTCGATCTTCGGTCGGATCGCCCCCCTACCGCCGCGTTCGCGTTCGCGGCAGACCTTGAGGACACACTTGGCTGTCATGTAGACGTGATTGCGGTGGACGCAAGCAATCCGTATTACGAGCGGCCAGACGTGAAACCCCTTGTGGACAAGATCGCGCGAGAAGCCGTGCCCTTGTGAGCGAGGACAAGGACGAGCGGCGTCTTCGCCAAATCCGCTCAGACATCGAGCGTGTCCAGAGAACCCTAGAGGTGCACGGCCATGATGCGTTCTTTGAGGACGCCGACGTGCAGGACGCGATCATCATGCGCTTGTACCGCATCTCAGATTTGACGAGCCGCCTGTCGGATGCTCTGCGTGACCGCCACTCGGAGATCAACTGGCGCGAGATTCGAGGCGCACGCAACGTGATGGCTCATGCCTACACCAACCTCGAACTGCCAACGCTGATGTACGTTGTTGAGCACGACCTACTGAGCTTGCTCGCCGTTGTCGATGCCGAGCTTGGCCGGCAATAGCGGCGAGTGACGGACGTGGATACCATTGCACGACCTCTCGCCCTCGTGCGAACGTGCTTCGCGCATCCTACCCGGTAGGATCGACGGCTATTCCGGCTCGTGCCTGCGCGCGTCATTGCCCGTGCAGGTCGCCAGATTTCCGTCCGCAGCCTGCGCTAAATTATATAGGTCCAGTTTGGCAACGGTGCCGAGGTCGTAGCTGTCCACGCCGAAGTTGTGGGTCAGCTCCAAACGTGGCATGTTGCCGTCGCCGGGCTGGTTCATGAACACGTTGACGGCCTCGTCGCGGATCGGGATGCGGCCGACCTCCTCGAAGCCGAGCGCTCTGTAGAACGCGACCGAGCGGTTGACGTTGGTGATGCGATAGCAGGTGTGGATCAGGGGCGCGCGTCGCAGTGTAGAGCGCTTGAGCTCAGGGGCACGCGTCGCAGTGTAGAGAGCGCTTGAGCTCAGCGGGCGGCCCCGGCGCCGGGGCCGCCCGCTGCAAGCAGTGTGTCAGTGCTTGGCGCGCGCCGGTTTGGCGGCGTGCAGCGTGATGCTGAGCGTCTCGGTCGTGCTGGTTTGACCGGCGGCTCGCGTGGTGATCGAGACGATCGCGCGCAGAATCGCGTGGTGGGTCAGTTCGGTGCGGGCTCTGTGCGAGAGCTTCAGCTTCACGAGCTGCGCTCCTTTGGAGGAGATCCCGAAGGAGACGGTTCCAAGCGATGCGGTGTTTTTGCTCGTCGCGCCACCTTTGGAGGCGGATGACTTTCCAGTTCCACCGGACCCGGCCACGAGCAACGTGATGCGTCCCGATATCGCGTAGGGGTTTGGGTTCGTGACCTGGAGCGACACCAGCTCTGAGCTGCCGACGGAGAAAGTTTTGCCGGTCAGCTTGACCGACACCAGCGCTGGGGTGGCGCCACTGCTGCCCCCCACCGGCTGGGTGACTTTGACCGCCGCGGCTTTTGCCGCCGCTTCACGCGCTTCTCGTTCGAGCTTTTCCTTTGCTTCGCGTTCCAGCTTTTCTTTGGCTTCGGCTTCGAGCTTTTGCCTGGCTTCGGCTTCGCGTTCGAGTTTTTCTTTGGCTTCGGCTTCGAGCTTTTCTTTGGCCAGTCGTTCTGTGACTTCTTTGTAGGTTTTGGTCCTGATGGCCGTCACGGTGGCGCCGGGTATCTCTGTTGTGCCGACGGTGAGCGTGCCTTCGCCTGACATCGACATGGAGCCGTCTTTGGATTCAACTTTGATCGTCGAGCTGGTGAATTTGCTCGCCGGGATCGATCCAAAGGCTTCGGTAGTGACCGTCACGGTTGCGTTGGCGCCTTCGAGGGTGCCTGTGAAGCTACCGGGCACGACAGCTTCGAACAGGGCGGCGCTGCTGGCGAATTCGTTTTTGGTGTTCGCCGCCGCTGTGATGAGCGCTGTTCCATTCGAGGTCTGTGGACCTGCTTTGAGGGTGAGCGACCATTCGCCCCGGATGTTTTCCCTGGCTTCCGCTTCTTCGCGTTCCTGCTTTTCTTTTGCTTCTCGCTCTTCTCGTTCTTGCACTTCGGTGTAGGTTTTGATCCTTCTTCCAATCACCGTACCGGTTTCGAATTCTTTGCCTTCCTTAAAGTAGGCACCCGCTCCGGTCATCGTGTTTGCCACCGGTTCGATGACGGCATCTGGAGCGGTGAAGGTGATTGTGCCGTCGCCTGGGATGGTGGCAGTCATGCTGATCGAGGCGTTGTCGCCGGACGTGATCCCCGAGATCGACGCTGGGATCTGTCCTTCGAAAGTGGCGGGGCCCGAGTATTCGCCGCTTGTTGGTTCAAAATTGTTGATGACTGCGACCACGGACCCGTTCCGCGTCGGTGGTTTGGCGGTGATTTCGAGTGCCCATTCGCCTCGCATATCGTAATTCGGCGATGTCGCCCAGGCCGCTGCCGGCAGCCCCGCGAGCAGCGCGCACGCGAGCAGAAACCCGACCGGCGCCGTCAATCGCATCCAGCGTGGCGCGCGTGTCCGCGCGCGCCCTCTCAAGTCGTGCCCCATGATCCTTGCCACCCTCCCCCATAGTTATGGTCAAGTCTTGATAGAACTGCTCCCGCACAAAACCATACGCTGGTGTGTATGTCAAGGTGTCAGTGAGGCGATTGTGGCTCTGCTGGACGAAAGGGCGAGTGCGGGTAATGCCATCCGCAAGCGTGTATGCCGAGCCGATATCCAGGATGTTGGACTGACGAGCGTCGCCGCTCCAAGGGTCCATCCGGGGCGCGGCGTGAGCGCCAACCTGGGAGGATCCTTCGATGACAACCTGGGAGGATCCCTCGATGATCGTCGAGCGCTCGATGAACGAGCAGTTCCTGTCGAACACCTATCTGGTCGCCGACGGCGAAGGCGGCCCGGGTTTCTTCGTCGATGCGGGTGGCCCTGTGGCGCCGCTGGCGCAGGCGGCGGAGCGCCTTGGGGTGCAGCCGACGCACGTGCTGTTGACCCATCACCACTTCGACCACGTCAGCGAGCTGGGGGCTCTACGGCGGCGCTGGCCAGGACTCGAAGTGCTGGCCCACCCGCTCGAGCGCGATCTGCTGAGCGGCATGGGGGACGTGCTGGGGGAGGGAGCTGAGCTCGGCACGGTCGAGGCGGGTCAGGTGTTGCGCTTCGGGTCGCTCGAGCTGAGACCGCTGCGCACACCCGGGCACACCGCGGGGATGCTGTCGTTCCTGGTGTCGGCCGTGGAGCTGCCCACCCCGCCCACGCCGAGCGCGCGTCCGGGCGCGGGAGCCGGCCCCGGCGGATTTCAGGGCGGCGATGCGCTGGTGTTCACGGGCGACACCCTGTTCCGGGGTTCGGTGGGCGGCGTGCGGGCGCCCGGCCACACAACCTACACCGACCTGCGCGACTCGATCATGGGCACGCTGATGGAGTTGCCGGGAGAGACGATCGTCTACCCGGGCCACACCGACGCCACGAGCGTGGCGCGGGAGTGGGAGGAGAACGCGTTCATCCGCGTGTGGCGCGGACTGGACGCGGAGGGCTCGGAGCGCTGCGTGGCGCTCGGCGAGCCGGCGACGCTGATCCTGCTCGGTGCCGACTACGACGGCGGCAAGAAGGCATGGGTGCGTTGGACGGACGGCAAGGATGACATCGTGCCGGGCTCCCGTGTCGATATTCCCGCGCAACCCTAGAATCAAAGGGTGACGCAGGAGAAGATCCCCACGTCGAGAGTACGCCGCACCGCCACGGTGGGGCGGCTGGCCGCGAGCGAGGCGGTCAAGCAGTTCGGGACGCGCGCGGCGAACGTGGGACGCGGCGAGGAGGCGGCGCGCGAGGCGAGCGCGCGTCGTCAGCTGGAGACGGCCAAGCAGATCGTGGCGGCGCTCGGGACGATGAAGGGCGCGGCGATGAAGCTCGGGCAGGTGATGTCGTTCCTCGACGTGGGGCTCGTGCCGGAGGAGCACCGTGAGGAGTTCCAGCGCGAGCTGGCGAAGCTGCGCGATGCGGCCCCGACCGTGTCGTTCAAGCAGATGAGGCGCGTGATCGAGGACGACCTCGAAGCGACGATCTCAGACGTGTTTGCGGACTTCGACGAGCAGCCGATCGCGGCGGCGTCGATCGGCCAGGTGTATCGGGCGACGCTGCTGGACGGTCGCGCGGTGGCCGTCAAGGTGCAGTACCCGGGCGTGGCATCCGCGGTGCGCTCGGATCTGCAGAACCTCGACATGATCATGCGCCTCTTGAAGCGCATGACGCCCGCGCTCGACGTGAAGGGCGTAGCGACGGAGATTCGCGAACGGATCGTCGAGGAGCTCGACTACGAGCTCGAGGCCCAGAATCAGCGTTCGCTGGCGCGTATCTACAGTGGCCACCCGTTCATCGTGATCCCGGAGATCGTGAGCGAGCTCTCGCGCGAGCGGGTGCTTGTCAGCGACTTCGTGCAGGGAACCGGGTTCGAGCAGCTGAAGGACTGTCCGCCGGCCGCGCGCGACCGCATTGGCGAGATCGTGTTTCGTTTCTACCTGGGCTGCCTCTACCGCCATCGCGAGTTCTCGGGCGATCCGCACCCGGGCAACTTCATGCTGTTGGAGGACGGGCGAGTGGCGTTTCTGGACTTCGGTTTGTTCAAGCGTCTGGAGCGCGGCCCGGTGGAGCTGGAGCTCGCCTGCCAGCGCGCGGTGGCGGAGAAAGACGCTCAGGCGCTGCACCGACTGCTGGCCGAGCCAGGCTTCCTGCCCGAACCCGAGCGGGTCGACCCCGATCACCTGTTGGCGTTTCTGGAGGACACGATCTGGTGGTACACGACCGACGAACGGGTGCAGTTGACGCCGGAGATCGCCACCGAGGTGATGATCGAGGGCGCCGATCCCCGCTCGAGCCACTTCAGGGAGATGCGCCATCAGACGATGGCGCCGGAGCACCTGTTCGGACGCCGCACGGAGATGTTGACGCTCGCGGTGCTCTCACAACTGCGGGCGGGCGCCAACTGGCATCGGATCGCGCGCGAGTGGATGTATGGCGAGGCGGCCGTAACGGAGCTGGGGCGCGAAGAGGAAAAGTTCTACGCGCGCACCGGAGTGGGCGCCACGAGCTAGAGAAGCTGGATCTGCATCAAAGACGTGGTGCCCGGTCGCCCGCTGGGCAGGCCGGCGGTGATGCCCACGCGCTGGCCGCGCTCGCACCAGCCGAGCTCGACCACGCGCCGCGCGGAGTCGGCGATCAGCTCCTCGGTCGTCTCGTGGCGGCGGATCGAGGAGGCCTGCACGCCCCACATCAGACCGCAGCGGCGCACCGTCTCGCGCCCGGGGGAGAGCGCGTAGATCGGCACGGTCGGGCGGTGGGCTGAGACCAGCCGCGCGGAGCGCCCGGACAGCGTGGGCACGATCAGCGCGTCGAGCTTCAGTTCGCGCGCGGCCAGACACAGGCTGTGGGCGACGGTGTAGGCGGGGTCGGCGTCGGTGCGGCGCACGCGGGTGGTGTTCCAATGCTCGTACGGCGCCATCGCCTCGGCCTGCTCGGCGACGGCGGCCATCATCGCGACCGCCCCGACGGGGTAGGCACCGATCGCCGTCTCCTGGGAGAGCATCACCGCGTCGGTGCCGTCGAGGATCGCGTTAAACACGTCGGCGACCTCGGCGCGCGTGGGACGCGATGAAGTGACCATCGAGTCGAGCATCTGCGTGGCGGTGATCGACGGACGCGCCAGCCAGCCGGCGAGCTCGAGCAGCCGCTTCTGCACGGCGGGCACCTGCTCGATCGGCATCTCGATGCCGAGGTCACCGCGCGCGACCATCACGCAGTCGGCGGCGTGGATGATCGCCTCGGCGCGCTCCACCGCCTGCGGCTTCTCCATCTTCGCGATCAGAGGCAGGCGCGTGTGGTCGCGCACGGCCTGCACGTCGGAGGGGTCGCGCACGAATGACAGCGCGACCATGTCCACGCCGATCGATTCGCCGTGGCGCAACAGCTCGAGATCCTCCGCCGGTACCGAGGGCAGCGCGTCGGCCGGCCCGGGGATGTTGAGCCCCTGGCGCGAGGCGACCGCGCCGCCGACCTCGACCTCGGCGTCAACTTCGCTCGCGTCCGTGCGCACGTCGCGCACCCGTAGCCGCACCGAGCCGTCCGCCAGATACAGCACCTCATCCAGCGTCAGCGCCGCGGCCAGCCCGGGCCACGTGATCGACATGTGGCGCGCGTCGCCAACGCGCTCCTCGCCGCAGCTAAACGTGACGATGTCGCCGGGCTTCAGCTCGACGATGTCCTCGCGCAACGGCCCGATCCGCAACTTTGGCCCGGGCAAGTCCTGCAGGATCGCCACCGGCCGCCCGGCGCGCCCGGCCGCGTCGCGCACGCGTCGCACGGTCTGCTCGTGCTCAGCCAGCGTGCCATGCGAGTAGTTCAGCCGCGCGACGTCCATCCCGGCGCGCACCATCGCAAGCAGCGTGTCGGGCTCGCGCGAGGCGGGCCCGATGGTGGCGACGATCTTGGTGCGGCGCATCGTCTGTGGACGGTAGCGGTCGTGGCGGGCGCACGCGGATGGCGCGCGTGAGGTTGTATAGCGCGTGAGGTTGCGCGCGCTTGCACGCGTGAGGTTGCCGCTCCGCTTCTGCGGCGCTCGCCTCGCCTCGGCGTGCCGGTGTTGGCGGTCAGCCGCCGTCAACCTTCGGCCGCGCTCTCGCACTGCCACTAAGGCTTTTTCTGTCAGGGGGGCTTGACAAGCTACCCGTCCAGTGCTTATAGTGCTCGGTACCCAGTGTGTCGAAGGTACGCTGGACAAACATAAGGTCGGGTTTGGGTTGGCCCTGTGGTTGACAGCAAACGTTTGACGGGGACCTTGGGAGAGGGACCGGGTGCCGTTATCGACGAAGGACGCGAGGAGTCCAAGCCCCGTTCAGTCACTCGGGGACGGCCGGGACTACCGCCCCTGACGGCCGAGGGTGTTCTCGGTGGGGTTCTGTCGGTACTGCACGCGCGGCTACTAGACGCTGCATCGCTCCGGCTCATGCAGGGTCTCGATGACGGCTACCCGCTCCAAAGTGATGCGCTGGTTGGGTTGACTGGTCCTTTGATGAGCATGATCGTGTTGCCCTATTTGGGGGCGCGGGCTGCTCAGCGGGAGCTTGAGCGTCCCGTGCCCGTGTGCCAGGACAGGCGCTGGCACGCTCCCGCGGACCCGTTGCGTGATGTGGCGATGCGCCTCACTTATCGCACGGTGCGGGTGCTGGTCGCCCTCGCCGCTGATCCGGGTTCTTCTAACCGTGAGGTTGGGCACGCGGCGGGCGTTGGGGATCAGGGCCAGATCTCAAAGCTGCTGACGCGTCTGTCGAAGCTCGGCCTGATTGAGAACAGCGGAGCTGGTCAGGCCCGTGGCGCGCCGAACGCGTGGATGCTCACCGAGAAGGGCACCGAGATCGAGCGCGCGATCAAAGAACGCGCCACCGGATAACACGGGCCGGGGGTACGTCGCCAGCCGTTCTACCATCGGACGATGCTCGGTCCCGCGTGGCAGGGTATGCCATGACTACCTGTTCGCGTGTCTGCCGGAGTGGGTATGCGTGACGGGGCGCTCGCGTTGACTCCTGCGCTCGCTGTCCTTCCACTTCCAGTCGATGTGCCGCGCCACCATCGTGTTACAGCCGACGGCGAAGATCGCCATCGCGACCCAGAAGTGCGGATAGAGCATTAGCGCGGCGATCATGAGCGCCCCGGTCAGTGCGGTCAGGCAGGCGTCGGTACGGTCGAAGTCGCTCACGAGACGATCCTAGCGCTGAAGACAATGAACATCAAGAAGCCGACGCCCATGCCGCCCAAGAACCCCACGCCGAGGCCGCGGTTGATCTGATCGGAACGCACATCGGGCCTCGTGGAGTCGAAGGCCTGCGCCGCGGCCGGCAGTCCAGAGCCAAACGCCGTTCCCGCGCTCAGGAAGGTCGCCCATGCAACCAAGCCGTTGACGACGGCTACCCCGTGCGACGGGGTGGTCTCGCACAGGATGTGGATGGTCGCGATCACCTCATCAAGTCAAGCGCGCGCTTGGGACGGTACTCGGCGCATCGCCGGACATTCCCTGAGCGGCTTTTTCTGTCAGGGTGGCTTGACAAACTACCCGTCCAGTGCTTATAGTGCTCGATACCCAGTGTGTCGAAGGTACGCTGGGCAAACATAAGGTCGGGTTTGGGTTGGCCCTGTGGTTGACGCTAACCGGGTTTCAACGGGGACCTTGGGAGAGGGACCGGGTCACTTCTGAGAGGGAGCTGTATTTCGCGTGGTTTCTATAGGGAATAACGTGCCTGAGAGTCCGTGTCGCTTTGACGGTCCCTCTCTTCTCTCTCTCTCTCTCTCTCTGGCCGATCCTCGAAGACCTCATAGAACGTGCGGCGCGACACACCCGCACGCGCCACCACATGCGCGACCGTCACGTTCCCCGCGCCCTGCTCACACGCCAGCTCGCTCATCGCCGCCAACAACCGCGCACGCTGGATCTCACCCACACGCCCAGGGCCAAACCCACTCTCCGGGCGCTCAGGGCCAAGCCCAATGCGGTGGGAGGCTGTCAGTTCGTCGGGCGCCGTCCTCGCAGACGACGCCCTTCCCGTAGCGAGCATCTCATTTCTTCTTGCGCTTGACCGTCTTCTTAGACTTCTTCTTGTTCCTCTTCTTTGCTTTCTTGGCCTTCTTCTTCGGACACCCAGTCGCCGTGATCGGCCCAGATCTCAAAGCTACTGACACGTCTATCCAAGCTCGGCTTGATCGAGAACAGCGGTAACGGTCAGGCCCGCGGCGCACCCAACGCGTGGATACTCACCCAGAAGGGCACCGAGATCGAGCACACAATCACAGAACGCACCAGCGGATAACACAAGCCACGGGGTGCGTCGCCCACCGCCCTACCATCAGAGGATGCTCGGCCCCTCAAGACCACTCCCACGGGTAGGCGCCGCGGCACGCATCAAGCACTTCGGTGGTGATTTCGAGTCGGGCACGGTCGTCGGCGTGCACGACGGTGGTCGCCGCCTGCGCGTACGCATCGTCCTGAAGAGCGCCTCCAAAGGAGAGGGGCAGGCGGAGGACTTGGACGGGGAGCTGCACGAGTTTGTGCTGAATCCCGCCAACGCCCGCTTCGTGTCGGCCGACAGCGCCCATGGGCCCTGGCTGGAGCTGGTTGGCGAGCCTGTTTGAAGGCCGCGCGCCGAATACCGTCGCAAGCGCGGAGTAGCGTTTTGGGCATGATCGCTTCAACGCCTTCCAAGGTGTCAGTTGCTGCTCGGCTTCCGGTTCAGTCCGGGTGGTGTTATGGTGGTACCACCATGGTGGTACGTACACAGGTGACGCTCGACGCCGACGCGCACCGGCGCGCGAAGCGGCGCGCCGCGGAGCGTGGAATCTCGTTCGCGGAGTACATCCGCCAGGTAGTCGATCGCGACCTCGGCGAGCAGCCCAAGGGCGACATCAGCGAGATTTTCGGGATTGGCGACTCGGGCCGGTCGGACATATCCAGCAACGTGGATAAGTATCTGGGTGAATCGCTCCGCAAGGAGTATCTGCGCGAGACCGGCCAGCCCGACCGTTGACTATGTTTGTCGATACCTCGGCCTTTTACGCCACCCTTGACCGTGGAGATCGCCACCATGCTCGTGCTCGTATGGTGATCTCCGGCGGTGGCAGTCTGTGGACAAGCGATCATGTGCTTGTCGAGTGCTGGCGGCTCGCCCGAGACAATCTTGGGCAGTCCGTGGCGGAGCGCTTCTGGGCGGGAATGCGTCGTGGTCTAGCCTCTGTCGAGACAGTCCTCTCCGGCGATCTCGACGTCGCCTGGCGAATCGGCGAATCATTTCCCGACCAGGGCTTCTCGATTGTGGACCGCACCAGCTTTGCCGTGATGGAGCGTCTCGGCATCGACAGCGTCGCCACCTTCGACGACCACTTCTCGATCTACCGCTACGGACCCCGCCGCCAGCGCGCGTTCGACGTGCGCCGCTGAACGCGCAGTCCGACGATGCTCGCCCGGCGGTAGGGAAGCGCCGGTCAAGGGCGCGCGTACGCCGCTGTCGCGCGTGGAGTTGTCGCTCCGCCTCTGCGGCGCTCGACGCGGCGTGCCGGTGGTTGGCAGCCCGTCGCCGCCGATCTTCGTCCGCGGTCCCGCGCTTACCACTACGGCTTTTTATGTCAGGGGGCTTGACAAGCTACCCATCTAGTGCTTATAGTACTCGATACCCAGTGTGTCGAAGGTACGCTGGGCAAACATAAGGTCGGGTTTGGGTTGGCCCTGTGGTTGACGCTAACCGGGTTTCAACAGGGACCTTGGGAGAGGGACCGGGTCGCAACAGAGAGGGAGTTGTGCTTCGCGTGGTTTCTTTGGGGAATAACGTGCTTGAGAGTCCGTGTGTCACAGGCGGGTCCGTAATAGGACGCGTCAGCGTGGCTGACGCGTCTCTCTCTCTCTCTCTCTCTCTCTCTGGGATGGCCGGCGTCTAGACGCTAGGCTCGATCGCCGCGGGAAGCGTCCGCGGCTCCCCGAGCACAAGGCTCGGCTTGGTTACTCGCGCGTAGTAGGCGCGTCTAGAGCTGCTTGTTCTTCTACCGCCACGGGTCGTGTGCCCGTGGCGGTTTTGTCATGCCCGCGGTCCCGCGGGTCTCGTGTGGATCGCTCTTCTAGGAGGGGATGCTTTGATGATCGCTCGTAGGCTTGGGTTGGTGGCGTTTTGTGCTTTGGCCTGCCTACTTGTGGGTGGCGCTGGTTCGGCTTGGGCTGGTGGGGGGTCGTTCCTGTTTGGTTCGCAGGGTGAAGAAGCGGGGCAGTTTGGTATCCGTGGTTCGTTTGGTGCGGGGGTGGATCAGGTGAGCGGCGATGTGTACTTCAGTGATCCTTATAACAATCGGGTTGAGAAGTTCGATCGGTCTGGGGAATTCTTGTTGAGCGTTGGTGCCGGCGCGGTCGGGCGTCCCGGGGGTGTGGCGGTGGATCAGGGCACTGGTGATGTGTATGTCGTTGATTTCGGTAATGATCGCGTGCAGAAGTTCGATCCGTCGGGGAAATTCCTTTTGATGTTCGGTGGGCATGTGAACAAGAACGGCACGGATGTGTGTGTCGCGGGCGAAGAATGTCAGGCTGGTACGGAAGGGGCGGGTGACGGCGAATTCAGCAGGGTGTCCGATCGGGCTAATATCGCGGTTGGTCCGGGGGGCCAGGTGTACGTGGGTGATGAGGCGCGCGTGCAGGTCTTTGAACCTTCTGGTGTTTGGAAGCAGAACATTTCGTTGTCTGGTCTTTCGAGTGAAGGGAAGGTCACGGCGCTCGCGGTGAACGCCGCGGGTGATGTGTTCGTGAAGGACGAAGGGGTGCCCGGTGTGCGCGAGATGGAAGCTCCGTTGTTTCTGGAATCGCCGGTGAAGTTCGATGAAGGCAGCGAAAATATCATGTCGATCGCGCTCGATGCCGCGGGCGATCTGTTCGTGTCAGACGGAAGCGGCATACTTGACGGCGAACTTCTTGAAGGGGGCTCGTTCAAGGAGTACGGTCCCTCGGGTCAGCAGTTGGAGGCTTTTGGTGGGGGGTCGCTCCTCTGGATGCAAGCGGGCATGGCTTTTGACGAAGCGTTGGGTGAGTTGCTCGTGTTCGGCACTGATGAGGACACTTCGGAATATGGTCACTCTGGTGTGTGGGGGTTTGCGGTGCCGCCGCCCGGTCCGCTGGTCGAGACTGGTAGCGAGAAGGCGACGCCGGAACTGCGGGGCGCCGCGACGTTTGAAGCGATGGTCAGCCCGGAGGGGAGCACGACGGAAGTCAAGTTCGAATATGTCGATGAAAAGGGTTTTGACGCGTCGGGGTATGCGGGCGCGACGAGTACCGCTCCCGTCACGATCGGTTCAGGGTTCAGCGAAGAACACGCCGAAGTCCATTTGCCGCAGATGGCGCTTGTTCCGGGTGTAAGGTATCACTGGCGGGTCGTGGCGCACAATTCGCAGGGTACGAGCACCGGTCCCGATCAGAGTTTCCTGGAGACGCCGCCGTCGTTGGTGGAAGGTCCGTGGGCGACGAGCGTGACCGCTTCGAGTGTCACGCTCGAAGCAGAGATCGACCCGTTGGGCGCGAACACGTCTTACCGGTTGGAATATGGTACGAGCAGTTCCTACGGGCACGTGCTCAGTGGGAGTGTGGGCGAAGGCATGGGTTATGTGCAGGTCGATTACCACCTCCAGGGGTTGGAGCCGCTGACGGTCTACCATTACCGTGTCGTGAGCGAAAGCGAAGTCGGGATCGTAGAAGGCGCCGACCACACGTTCACGACCGAGGCTGTGGGCGGTTCGCTGGTCCTGCCTGATGGTCGTGCGTGGGAACTGGTCTCCCCGCCGGATAAAGGCGGTGCGTTGATCGAAAACATAAATGCTCAGGCCGCGGCGGATGGTAGCGGGATCGTCTACTCGGCGAGCGAACCGCTCGGCGAAGGTATATCAGGGCACGTTGGCAATAGAGGCAATACCAATGATGTCGCGACGGTGCTTTCGCGGCGTACGGGGTCTGGTTGGGGGACGCGTGATATCTCTGCGAAACAGACCCTCCCGCCGGAAGGGGAGACTGGAGGGCAGTTGTTCAATATTTCGGAAGTTTTCCATCTCTTCTCGCCTGACCTGTCGATGGCGACGTTTGAACCGCGTAGGACTGTGGCTGCGCAGTCTGCGGAAGCTACTGAATTGACACCGTATCTGCGTAACGACGTCAATGAAACGTATGAGCCGCTCGTGACCGCGGGGAACGTGCCGTCGGGCACGGAATTTGGGCCTGATGAGATAAAGGGACGCGGAGAAGTCCGATTTGCTGCTGCGACGCCCGATCTCACGCACGTGATTCTCGAGAGCGACGCTCCTTTGACCCCGAACGCGCATCCTTTTGAGGAAAGAGACGAGAATGTGTATGAGTGGAGTGGTGGACACCTGGAGTTGGTGAACATTCTTCCTGATGGCGTATCGGTGCCTGGGGCGGAGCTGGGTAGCGGCGAAGGGAGTATTGCGGGTATGACCGCGCACGCTGTTTCTGCTGATGGGCGCTGGATAGTGTTCAGGTATGGACAGGTGGGCACGGGGATCTATTACGTGCGTGACATGGTGGAGGAAAAAACTGTGCTGCTCGGTCGTGAAAATGGTCTTACGAAGTTCCAGTCGATGAGCGCGGATGGATCGAAGGTGTTCTATATCGAACCGGAAAGCAGCGCGAAGTCAGGTCGTGAAGAGGATGAAGGTGAATTGTACGTGTTGGACCCGGCTACTGGCGTGAAGACTGCTTTGACGGCTGATCATTTGGATGGCGAACACAATGCTGGTGTGCAGGACACGCTCGTGGGGACCAGTGAAGACGGTTCGTATGTTTATTTCGTGGCTAAGGGTGTGCTCGCGAGCGGCGCGTCCAGCGGCCAGTACAACCTGTACTTGTCGCACGATGTTGGCGGTGTGTGGACGACGCGGTTCATCGCGACGCTGTCAAGCGAAGACGAAAAAGACTGGTTTTCGGCGCACGGCGGCAACAGCTATCTGGAACTCTCGTGGGTTACTTCGCGGGTGTCGTCGAATGGGCGTTTCGTGGCGTTCATGTCCGATAGGTCGTTGACGGGTTATGACAATCGTGACGCGCTCAGCGGGCAACCGGATGAGGAGACCTATGTGTATGACGCTACCGCTGAACGTTTGGTGTGCGCGTCGTGTAACCCGACGGGCGCCCGTCCCGTGGGGGTGCACGAGCGGCCACCAGGACTCCTAGGACTCCTCCAGGGGGGACCCCAAGGGTTGGTGATGGACAGCACCGAATCGTGGAGCGGGGAGAACGACAGAGAATTTGATGCGAATGGTCATTGGGTGGCTGGTATCCTTCCCCCGGCGTGGCACGAATCCGGGGATGTCACGTCGTATCAGCCGCGTTACTTGTCTGATGATGGTCGCTTGTTCTTTGATAGCACCGATGCGTTGGTGGCGCAGGACACTAACGGGTTGGCTGACGTGTACGAGTATGAGCCTGTTGGGGTGGGTGATTGTACGAGTGCTAGCGTGACGTTCAGTGAACGTTCGGCTGGTTGTGTGGGTTTGATCTCCTCGGGGCAGTCTTCGTCGGAATCGGTGTTCTTCGACGCGAGTGAAACGGGTGATGATGTGTTCTTCATCACGACGAGCAGGCTCGTGAGTGAAGATTACGATACGGCGTTTGATGTGTATGACGCGCACGTCTGCTCGAGTGCGGTGCCGTGTCGTACTGTGCCTGTCTCGCCGCCTGCGTGCACGTCGGGCGATTCGTGCAAGGCGGCTCCTTCGCCGCAACCGGAGATCTTTGGTCCCGCGCCGAGCGCGACGTTCTCGGGTACCGGCAACGTGATCGTGGAAGCGAAGAAGGCGGTTGTCAAGCGCAAGACCAAGAAGCCAAAGCGGCACGTAAAGCACAAGAAGCACAAGAGCAAGAGCAAGAGCAAGGGTAAGCGGGCGAGAAGGTCTGCTGCGGCCCGTACGAGCGGGAAGGGCGGCGAGTGATGATCGCGAACGTTCTCAGAAGAAGCGTCCTGATAAGTATCGTTGTCGTGGCGATGATCGTGGTGGGTGGTGCCGGTCAGGCTGTGGCGGCGGAGCCGTGGTGGCATGTGGTGAGCATTTCCTCGCCCGCGAGCCCTAAAAGCAGTGAAGCGACCGTCAACGTGGATATCGCGAATGTCGGCGACGCGTCAACCCCGGGTAGCGCACACGAAAACGCCGTTGAAGCGCTATTGGGGGAAAGCAAGCATTTCGTGACGGTCGTGGATACGCTGCCGGCGGGTGTCACTCCGACTGAAGTGCACGCCGAAGGCGGAGGCACGCCTTTCGGCTGGAGCGGCGGTGGTGGTCAGGAGGAGATCGAATATTTCCTTAGTTTGTTTGGTCGTTCGAGGTTGTGTTCGATCTCTGGTCAGACGGTGAGGTGCGCTTATGCGTGGCCTGTGCGTCCCTACGATCATATTATCGTGGCTATCGCGGTGAAGGTCGCGCCGGGGTCTGGTACTGGTTTGAACGAAGTCAGCGTGTCTGGTGGTGGTGCTCCCGCGGTGCTCTCGCGTCACGCGCTCGCGCTCGAAGAGCCCGTTCCGGGCTCTGGGGTGCAGTCCTATGAACTGACGCCTGAAGAAGAGGGTGGGTTGCCGGCGACGCAGGCCGGTTCGCACCCATTCCAGTTGACGACGACGCTGATCTTGAACAGCGAGACGAAACCCGGTCTGCAGGAAACCACTGGAGACATCCTTCCGGAGGTGGATCCGGTCGCGATGACGAAGGATCTGCGTTTCAACCTGCCTGCGGGACTGGTGGGCAATCCGACACCGTTGCCGAAGTGCAGTTTGGCGCAGTTCACGCGGATGCTCCAGACCGGAGTGTTCTGTCCCAATGATACGATAGTGGGTGTCGCGACGCCCATCGTCAAGGGTCGCAACCCTGTCCAGGCCGATGGTGTGCCGCCGTTTGTGCCGTGGGCGGTCTCTGAACCTTTGTATAGTCTCGAACCGTCGGTGGGGGAACCCGCGAAGTTTGGTTTCCAGACGCTCGCGGGACCGGTAGTGTTGGATACGTCTGTGCGTACTGGTGGGGATTACGGTGTGGTGGTGACGGTCCCGAACATCACGCAGAACGCGGCGGTCATTGGGAATGTCGTGACGTTCTGGGGTGTCCCGGCCGATCCGCGTCACGACAACATCCGCAACTACGAATGCATTGACGACGCAGAACCGTGGGATATGGAAGTTCGTGGTCCTGAACCGTCATGTTCTGCGAATGAAAAGTCGCGGCCGTTGGTGATCATGCCGACGTCGTGCACGGGACCGTTGCACACGACCGTCGAAGAGGACTCGTGGGAACAGATCGGGAAGTTCACCGAACCTTTCGAATACTCCTCCCAGAATACCGCGGGCGAACCGATCGGCACTGACGGGTGCAACCGTTTGAACTTCGAACCGTCGATCAACGTAGCCCCGGATGGTCAGCAGGCGAGCACGCCGACCGGGTTGACCGTGGACGAGCATGTTCCCCAGGAAGCAAGCCTGAACCCGACCGGGTTGGCAGAGTCGGCGGTGAAGGACACGGAGGTGGCGTTGCCCGCGGGCGTCGCGATCAACCCCGCCGGAGCGGACGGTCTGTCGGCGTGCGGGATGAGCGAAGTCGCCCTTGAAAGCCCAGGCGAACAGACATGCCCTGAATCGTCGAAGATCGGGACGGTTGAAATCCGCACGCCGCTGCTACCAAATCCGATGGTCGGCGCGGCGTACCTGGCACAACAGAATGCCAACCCGTTCGGATCGTTGATCGCCATGTACATCGTCGTGTACGACCCGGTGTCGGGCGTGCGCGTCAAGGTCGCGGGCGAAGTCAAACCCAATCAGGTCACCGGCCAGCTTGTCGCGACGTTCGACAACACGCCAGATCTCCCCTTTGAAGATTTGAGTTTGCATTTCTTCGGGGGATCCAGGGCGCCGCTTGGCACGCCCGCGCTATGCGGCGGATATACCACGACGGCGTCGATCGTGCCGTGGTCGGGCGACGCTTCGGTGGATTCCTCCTCTGAATTCAAGATCACGAGCGGTCCGAATGGGGCACCATGCTCTGACCCACTACCGTTTGACCCGACATTGACTACAGGTAGCTTGAATATTCAGGCTGGTGCGTTCACGCCGTTCACGATGACGATGTCGAGGGAAGACGGCAACCAGAACCTCGATGGGATCCAACTGAAGATGCCTTCAGGATTGTTGGGGACCCTATCGAGTGTGAAGTTGTGTGGGGAAGCTGAAGGTAACGCTGGTACGTGCGGTCCTGAAAGCTTGATCGGCGAAACAACGGTCAGCGTCGGCTTGGGAGGAAACCCGTATACCGTGACGGGCGGCAAAGTGTATATCACCGGTCCATATGACGGTGCGCCGTATGGTTTGTCGATCGTGAACCCCGCGAAGGCTGGCCCGTTTAACCTCGGACAGGTCGTGGTCAGAGCGAAGATCGAAGTGAACCCTGAAAACGCTGCTTTGACGATCACTTCTGACGCGACTGGTCCGTATGCGATCCCGCAGATCATCGACGGGATCCCGTTGCAGATCAAGCACGTGAACGTGTCGATCAATCGTCCTGATTTTACGTTCAACCCGACGAACTGTAGTCCGCAGGAAATTGGGGGATCGTTGACCAGTAGTCAGGGCGCTCTGTCGATCTTGCATGTTCCTTTCCAGGTGACTAACTGTGCGGTACTCGGGTTCAAACCGATCTTCAGCGTCTCAACCAGCGGGAAAACCTCGCGGGCGAACGGTGCGAGCTTGAGCGTGAAGCTGACCTATCCCAAAGCAGCGTTCGGATCGCAGGCGAACATTGGGAAGGTCAAGGTTGATTTGCCTAAGCAGTTGCCGTCACGGTTGACGACGTTGCAGAAGGCGTGTCCGGCGGCGACGTTCGCGGCGAACCCGGCAGCGTGTCCGCCGGATTCGAGGATCGGTAATGCTACGGCGACCACGCCGGTGTTGCCGGTGCATTTGGAAGGCCCGGCGTATTTCGTGTCGCATGGTGGCGCGAAGTTCCCCGAACTGATCGTTGCGCTATCGGGTGAGGGCGTCACGGTCTACCTGCACGGGGAAACGTTCATCAGTCCCTCAGGGATCACGAGCAGCACGTTCCGCACGATCCCCGACGTTCCGATCGGCGTGTTCGAACTGAAGCTCCCCCAAGGACCTGATTCGGCGCTCGCGGCGAACGGGAATCTTTGTAATGCGAAACTCACGATGCCCACATCGTTTGTCGCGGCTAACGGGATGCAGATCAAACAGTCCACGCCGATCACCGCGACCGGGTGTCCAAAGAAGAAGACCAAGAAGGCCAAGAAGGCGAAGTCTAAGAAGATGGTCAAGCATAAGAAGAAATGAGATGTTTACTACGGGAAGGGCGCCGTCTGTAAGGGCGGCGTCTGATGAGCTGAGAGTCTCTCGTGCTCCTTTTGGGACGGCGGATGGGTTTGGTCCTGGGCGTGTGGGTGAGATTCAGCGTGCGCGGTTGTTGGCGGCGATGACTGAGCTTGCGCGTGAGCGTGGTGTGGGTAATGTGACGGTCGCGCATGTGGTGGCGCGTGCTGGTGTGTCGCGTCGCACGTTCTACGAGGTTTTCGAGGACCGCGAAGCTTGTTTGTTGGCGGCATTGGACGACGCGCTCGCGCGCGCGTCTCGGTGTGTGCTTGACGCGTATGACCCGAGCGAGAAGTGGGTTGTGCGGGTCAGGGCATCGCTGGTCGCGTTGTTGGGTTTCCTTGATGTGCAGCGTGGCGCTGGTTGGCTTTTGATCGTCGGTTCGTTGGGCGCTGGACCGAGGGCGCTTGAGCGTCGTAAGCGTGTGCTGGCTCGGGTGGTTATGGTTATCGATGAGGGGCGTGGGGAGTCTGGGGCTGGTTCTGGTCGGGGTCGGGCGGGGTTGTTGCCTTTGACGGCTGAGGGTGTTCTTGGTGGGGTCTTCTCGGTGTTGCACGCGCGGTTGCTCGATGATGCGTCGCTCCCGGTCACGCAGGATCTCGGTGGGGGCTGCCTGTCGGCTCTTGAGGGTGAGGGGCTGGTGGGGTTGGCTGGTCCTTTGATGAGCATGATCGTGCTGCCTTATTTGGGGGCGCGGGCTGCTCAGCGGGAGCTCGAGCGTCCTGTGCCCGTCTCTGAGGACAGGCGCCGACGTGCTCCTGCGGATCCGTTGCGTGATGTGGAGATGCGTCTGACTTATCGCACGGTGCGGGTGCTGGTCGCTGTCGCTGCTGATCCGGGTTGCTCTAACCGTGAGGTTGGGCACGCCGCGGGCGTTGGGGATCAAGGCCAGATCTCAAAGCTGCTGTCGCGTCTATCGAGGCTCGGCCTGATCGAGAACAGCGGTGCCGGTCAGGCCCGCGGAGCACCAAACGCGTGGATACTCACCGAGAAGGGCACCGAGATCGAGCACGCGATCACAGAACGCACCAGCAGATAACGCCTACCCCGAGCCTGCGTTCGGGACGTCAGCAGGTAGAACGTCTAAGGCGCGCTCACATCTGGGAAATGCTCGGCGCAATGCTCGCGCAGCGTGTCGCGCACCCACGCACGCTCCTGTGGGGACGCGACGCGCAGACGCGCCAGCAGCTCGCGCTGGCGCTCGATCGGCGCGCCAGCGATCGTCCAGCGCACCGCCAGGCGCTCGAACAGCAGCTCGACCGCGCGCTGCCACGCGTCCTCCCGGGTCGCGGCCGCTCGCCCGCCGGTGCCCGCCAGCGTGTCGGCGTACTCGCGTCGTGCCCCCGGCGTCAGCGAACCGCGCAAGCTCAACACGTTGCCGTCCGCGTCGGTGTAGTCGCAGGTGGGCGCGCTCTCGCTCTGCTTCGCGCGCGCGCGACCACGCTTACCCACGCGCGCTCACCGGACCCCCGCACGGCCGACTTCTGACGCGCACGCCGCGTCTTTGCCACGCTCGGCGTCGCTGATCCACGCTCTAGACCTCTACATCGTGTCGGCCGCGCGCAGCAGCTGGCTGCGCACGTCGCCGGTCAGCGGCTTCGCGTGGCCCGGCCACGCCGCCGCGGGCTCCAGCTCGGCCAGCTTGCGGATGCTCGCCTGCGCCTGCTCGGTGTCGTAGTTGTACGTCGCCTCCGGCACGTGCGGCTCGCAGCTGCGGCCCCACATGTCGAGTGTGTAGAAGCAGTCGCTCACCAGCGCCAGCCGGTCCGACTCGCGCCACAGGCCGATCTGACCCGGCGCGTGGCCCGGCAGGTCGATCACCTTGAAGCCGGCGAGCTCGTCACCCTCGTTGACGGTGGCCGAGATCTTCACGGGCCCGCCGTCCCACGCCCAGCGATGCATCGCCCTGTGGATCTGGCGCTGGGGGGTCGGTAGTCCGATCAGATCCCGTGGCCAGTAGCGAAAGCCGCCGCTGCCCTCCGCGTCCTGGACCTCGTCGGGATGGCACAGCACCGGCACGCCCAGCGCGGGCGCGGTGCCGCGGTGGTCGGTGTGGCCGTGGCCGAGCACCACCCGCTTGATGCCGCCGAGCTTCGCTCCAGCGCTCGCGACGGCGCGCGTCATCGTGCGCGCGCCCGCGTCAAACAACGTCACCCCGTTGACGCTCGCGTCCTCGATCAGATACACGTTGCAGCGTCCCGGCTGGCCCTGCACCACCCACACGCCCTCGGCCACCAGCTCGGCGTCGCGCATCGGGATGTTCGTCACGCGCGTCTTCGCGTTGAACGCGCCCATCAGACGCTGCTCGCCGGTCGAGCCCTGCGGCGGCATCAGCCCAATTCGCCGCGCGAAGCCAAGCCCGTCGGGGAACGCTTCGTTTGATTGCACCAGCCCGTCGCGCACGCTCAACACGTCCACGCCTTCGAGGATCACCGGATCGCCGGTGGGCGCCACGCCGTTGAACGACTCCGGTCCCGCGAACGTGCCCGTGATCCGCCACTGCAGCGCGCAGCGCTCGCCCTCGGTGGTCGTCTCCAGGACCTCCATCCGCATGTCCGGCATCGCGCCGATCAGCGCGCCGATGAACTCGCGCACCCCCTCCGGCGCGGTCACGTCCACCTGACCGCGCACGTTCTCGCGCCCGCCCGGGGCCCACAGGTCCACCGCCGCCTCCACGTCGCGCGCGGCGATCGCCTCGAAGTAGCGGCGCGCCACCGCCTCAGCTCCAGCGTCCGCCGCCGGCTTGCTGCTCGCCGCCGTCTTGTGGATGTTCGCAGCCGCCTCCTGCACTTTGGCTGCCGCTTTGCTCTGCTGGGACCCGTCCTCGTCGATCATGCCGTCTCCTTTGCCGCGCCGCGTTGCGATCAAGTCTAGGCACGATCGTCGCTAGTAGTCTCCGCGCCGGTGAGCGAGCCTGCCCGTAAACGCGAGCTTGGACGAGGCGAGCGTGTGCTGCCCGGCGTCTTTCGCCTGCGCCTGCCGCTGCCCTGGCCCGGCGTGCCGCACGGCAACGCATGGGCGGTAAGGGCGGGCGACGGGGTCGTGCTGTTCGACACCGGCATGCACACCCCGCCGGGCGCACCCAAAGGGCACAAGGCAGGCGAGCCCGGCTCGATGACGCAGCTCGAACGAGCGCTCGGCATGTGCGGGTTGAGCGTCGAGGACGTGCGCCTGGTCGTGTGCACGCACGCCCACTCCGACCATTACGGCCAGGCGGCCACGATCGTGGCGCGCGCCGGCTGCGAGCTGTGGATGCACCCCAAACACGAGCACATGAGCGCGATGGCCGCGGACCCCGAAGTGATGCTCGAACGACGCATCGAGGTCGCCCGCCAGAGCGGCGTCCCCGAGGAGCCGCTGCGACGCTTCGCGGCCGAGCGCAAGGGTCACGAATCGGGCGTCGCCGCCGTGATCGAGCCCGACCGCGAGCTGCTGCCCGGAGTCGTCGTGCACACGGACCTCGGGCCCTGGACAGTGCACGAGACGCCCGGCCACGCGCCCTCGCACGTGTGCCTATTCCAACCCGAGCGGCGCCTGCTGATCTCAGGCGACCACCTGCTCGGGCGCATCTCGCTGTTCTTCGACTACGGCTACTCGCCCGACCCGGTCGGCGAATTCCTCTCCTCGCTCGACGTGGTGGAACGTCTCGGGGCGCGCCTGTGCCTGCCCGGCCACGGACGCACGTTCACCGACGTGCACGCCCACATCGACGGCAACCGCACGCTCGTGGCACAGCGGCTCGCGAAGGTCGCCGGCGCAATCAGCGAGGGGCCGCTCACCGCTTTCGAGCTGATCCCGCGCATCTACAGCGACGAGCTCTCCACCCACGCTGGCCCGTGGTTGCTGACCGAAACGCTGGCGATGCTCACCCACCTGGAGACGCTCACGCAGGCGCGGCGGATAGTTGGCGACCCGCAGCGCTGGAGCGCCACCGAGCACGCCACAGCGTAGGCGCCGCCAGGCGCCGGAGCCATCCAAACCTTGACACAGCTGTGTTAGCCTTTGGCGATGCGAATCGATCAGCTACTCGCCGGGCCCGAACCCGTCTTCTCGTTCGAGTTCTTCCCCCCCAAGACCGCGCAGGGCGAGCAGAACCTGTACGCGGCCCTGAGGGAGCTGCGCACGCTGGAGCCCTCGTTCGTGTCGGTCACCTACGGGGCGGGCGGCTCCACGCGCTCGAAGACGATCGAGATCGTCAAGCGCATCAAGGAGCACTACGGCCTGGAGGCGATGGCCCATTTTACGTGTGTCGGCGCCACGGTGGACGAGCTGCGCGCCACGCTGGAGCAGATGCACGCCGCCGGGATCGACAACGTGCTCGCGCTGCGCGGCGATCCGCCCGCCGGTGAGCACGACTGGGTCAAGACCGATGGTGGGCTCGAGTATTCGCGCGAGCTGGTCGAGCTGATCCGCGCCGACTACCCGTTCGCGATCGGCGCCGCGTGCTTCCCGGAGACCCACATCCACGCGTCAAGCCCCGAGGCCGACATCGATCATCTGGCCGAGAAGGTGGCCGCCGGCGCAAACTTCCTGATCACCCAGCTGTTCTTTGACAACGCCTTCTACTTCGACTTCGTCGAGCGCGCCCGCGCCGCCGGAATCGGCGTGCCGATCATCCCCGGCATCCTGCCGATCACCCAGATCGGCCAGCTCGAGCGCATGACGAAAATGTGCGGCACGCAGATCCCCGACGGGCTGCGCCGCGAGCTACACGCGCGCGAGTCCCAGCCCGAGGCCGTGATCGACTTCGGCGTGGCCCACGCCACGTTGCAGTGCGCCGAGCTGCTGGCCGCAGGCGCGCCCGGCATCCACTTCTACACGCTCAACCGCTCACCGGCCACGCGCGCGATCCTCGGGGCGCTGAAGCTCGCCCGGCCGTGGCAGCACTCGCTCTACGCCGGTTCGATCTCCAGCGCCTCGGCCACACGCGGCGAGCCGTCGGCTGCCTCGTAGCGCACGTCGATCGAGTCGTCCTGTTTGTAGGTGCCCACGCCCCACGCTCCCAGCAGCCAGCGGCGCTTGGAGATGTGGTCCTTGCGCAGTTCGCGCTCGAACATCAGCCGACGACCCTTCACCTGGAAGTTGACGCCCTCGCGTTGAGGCACGCCGTTGATATAGACCTCATACGGCTCGCGCACCTCGGGCGGCAGCTTCACGATCGAGCGGGACATGCAGCAGTGCATTATCCACCCGCCCGACCACATACCCTCACGTGCGTGCACAACCTGATTGACACCCCCCATGGCGGAGGGCACGTATCCCAAGAGGGGGGACAGGCAGCCCATGGTGGCGCACACACACCCGATGATGGAACACACCCTAAAGAGCCCAAGCAGGCCGGCGAGATCGATTACACGGTGCGCCGCTCGACACGCGCGCGGCGGGTGCGCGTCAACGTGCGCGCCCACACCGGCGTCGAGGTCGTACTCCCCGCGCACGCCTCCGAGCGCGCAGCGGCCGCGGCGGTGCGCGAGCTGGCGCCGTGGATCGAGCGGCGCCTGAGCGAGGCGCGCCAAGCGCTCGCACAGGTCGCCGAGCGCGGCGGGACCGTCCCCTATCTAGGCACCCCGCTGACGCTCGTCCCGCAGCCCAGCCGCACACGCGCGCACATAGACGGGGACACGCTGTTCGTGCCCGCGGGCGATCACCGTCCCGCGGTGGAGCGCCTGTACCGCAGACTCGCGCGCAAGGAGATCGCAACGCGCCTGGACGCGGCGGTCGCCTCGGTGGGGGTCTCCTACGCGGGTCTGTCGATCCGCGCGCAGTCCACGCGCTGGGCCTCCTGCTCGGCGTCGGGCGCGATGAGCTTCAACTGGCGCCTGCTGCTAGCTCCCGCGCCGGTGCTCGACTACGTCGTCTGGCACGAGGTCTGCCACCTCGACATCCGCGACCACTCGCCGCGCTTCTGGGCGCTGGTCGAGCGCCGCTGTCCAGGCTGGCGCGCGCAGCGCGATTGGCTACACCGGCACGGCGCCACGCTGGTTCTCTAGCCCCGCTAGTGCTCTAGCCACGCTGGTCCAGCGGCACGTAGGCGCGATCGCGCGCGCCCGTGTAGATCTGGCGTGGGCGCGCGATCTTCTGCTCGGAGTCTTCGATCATCTCGAGCCACTGCGCGATCCAGCCGCTCGTGCGCCCGATCGCGAACATCACCGGGAACATCGCCACCGGCAGCCCCAGCGCCTCGTAGATCAGCCCCGAGTAGAAATCCACGTTGGGATACAGCTTGCGCTGCGTGAAGTAGTCGTCGTCCAGCGCCCGCTTCTCCAGCTCGGTCGCGATCTGAAGCAACGGACTCTTGCCGCGCACCTCAAAGACGTCGTCGAGATACTTGCGGATGATGCGCGCGCGCGGGTCGTAGTTCTTGTAGACGCGATGGCCGAAGCCCATCAGACGCTCATTACCCGCCTTCACGCTCTCCAAGAAGTCGGGGATGTTCTCGAGCTTCTCGATCCGGCGCAGCATCCTCAACGCCTGCTCGTTGGCGCCGCCGTGCAGCGGCCCATACAGTGCGGCCACGCCCGCGGCGACCGCCGAATAGGGATCTACCTGGGATGAGCCCACGCCACGCACGGCGCTTGTCGAGCAGTTCTGTTCGTGGTCGGCATGCAGGATGAACAGCACGTCGAGCGCCCGCTCCAACCGCGGATCGGGCTGGTACTTCAGCTCGGTCATCTTGTACATCATCCCGAGGAAGTTGCCGGCGTACGCGAGCTCGTTGTCGGGATACACATACGGCTGTCCCATGTTGTGGCGGAACGCAAACGCCGCCAGCGTCGGCATCTTCGCCAGCAGGCGGATGATCTGCATCGCGCGCACCTGCTCGTCGTGGATCCGGTTGGCGTCCGGGTAGAACGTGGACAGCGCCCCCACCGAGGCCACCAGCATTCCCATCGGGTTCGCGTCGTAGCGGAACCCCTGCATGAAGTCCTTGACGTTCTCGTGCACAAACGTGTGGATCGTGATCTCATACACCCACTCGTCCAGCTGGCTCTGGGTAGGCAGCTCTCCGTGGATCAGCAGATACGCGACCTCCAGGTAGCTCGACCGCTCGCACAGCTGCTCGATCGGGTAACCGCGGTGCTGGAGGATGCCGGCCTCGCCGTCGATGTAGGTGATCGCCGAGCGACACGACGCGGTGTTCGTGTACGCCGGGTCATACGCCATCAACCCGAAGTCCTGCTCGTCTGTCTTGATCTGGCGCAGGTCCATCGCGCGCACCGTGCCATCGGTCACCGCCAGCTCGTAGGTCCTGCCCGTGCGGTTGTCGGTGACGCTCAGCGTGTCCGGTGTCTGAGCGCCGTTCGCTGTCGTCTGCTGAGTAGTCGTTTGTGCGTCGGTGCTCATCTGTCCTCCTACCGGTCGTCGCTGTCCCTTCGATTATGCGTCACCGCGCCGCGTCTCTCGGTGCGGAATTTGTGAAGCGTCTCGCCCGCGCTTCAGCGCGGAGCTCCATAACGACTCTCGGTCGCCTCGACCTGACCCTGGTATTTGCTGCCAAGGCCGGCATCGCCGTAGGGGCGTAGCGCGGGCGCGTCGAGCGTCATGAACGACAGCTGCGCGATCGGCAGACCCGCATACAACCGGATCGGCACTCGCGTGAGGTTGTTGAGCTCCAGCGTGAGCGTGCCCTTCCAGCCCGGATCGCAGAAGCCGGCGGTCGCGTGCACGATCAAGCCGAGCCGTCCCAGGCTCGACTTGCCCTCGATGCGCGCGACGATGTCATCAGGTAGCTCGACGCGCTCAAGCGTGCGCCCGAGACAGAACTCGCCGGGATGGATCACAAACGGCTCGTCCTGCTCCACGCTGATCTGTTCGGTCAGGTTGCGCGGCGGGTCGCGCAGGTCGATCGCGGTGACCTTGTGGTTGTGGAACACGCGGAAGGAGCCCCCTAGGCGTAGGTCGAGGCTCGCCGGCTGCACCATGCTCTCCTCCCAGGGGTCGATCTTGATGCGTCCGTCGGCGACCAGCCGCATGATCGTGCCGTCGGACAACACCGAGGAGGGTGTGAGCTGGCTCATCGCGGCTGATTCTGTCAGGCGCGCGCGCGGCAAGCGTCGCGTGCTCACGCTCCACGTCTCGGCGTGGCGCGCGCGATCAAGCCTAAACACCAACTCACACGCCTGTCGTGGGACCGACCCCTAACGCTGCGCGAGCCGTCCGCGCGCGACGACCGTGCGCACGCGCGCCGGCGCACGCAGCGGCGCGTCTCCGTGCGGACCGCGACGCGGCCTACGCGGCAGGCGCGCACGAGGGTGGTGCGGCTGCGGTGGACGCGGACGTGGACCGATCCCGCCGTCCTCTCCGGCCGCGGTCTCCGGCGTCTGGCGCACAGCCCAGCGCACGAGCAGGAACAGAGCCACGATCGGGATCTTCAACAACACCATCAGCCAGATGAAGGTCCAGGCATCCACTCCTACTGAGAGTACTACCTGGGTCGTGATGACGGAAGACGTCTCCACCGGTGTGATCCAGGCTGCGTGCATGGTGCGAATACCTCCCACATTGAGTCCGGCGCTTGGACAACAGCACATCCAACGCCCGAAATCCGCCCATCCAGCCCGACTACGACCAAGGAGAAGCATCGCCATGTCACATACGATCAATCTTGAGCAGATAGATCTCGACGGAGCGCTTCGCGAGGCTCACGCCGAAGCGATCGACGGTCTCCACGAGGGCGATACCCGCCTGGCGTTTCTGCGCAAGTCGGCGGTCACGGCCGGTGTGGCGATGAGCGGCGGGGCGCTGTTGGGCGCGCTCGCACCAAGCGCGCTCGCCAGCGGCAGCGGCAGCGACGGCCGTCCACCGGCGAGCTTCGGCAAAGGCGACATCGGAATCTTCAACTACGCGCTCACGCTGGAGTACCTCGAGGCCGCCTTCTACAACGGCGCGAGCGCCGCCAACATGTCGCTCAGCTCCCAGGCCGCGGCGTTCTTGAAGATCACCACCAGGGACGAGAACGCCCACGTCGCATACCTCAAGAAAGCGCTCGGATCGAAGGCGGTCAAGGAACCCAAATTCGACTTCAAAGGCGCCAACACCAGCGTGGAAACGTTCATGAAGACAGCGCAGGTGTTGGAGAACACAGGCGTGCACGCCTACTCCGGACAGGCCTTGAACATCAAAGCCGCCGCCAACGTCAAGGCCGCGCTATCGATCCTCACGGTCGAGGCCCGTCACGCCAGTGTGATTGGCCTACTGAACGAACCGAGCGGTGAAGGGATCTGCCCCGACGGTCCGTTCGACACGCCCTACAGCGCAAGCAAGGTGCTGGCCGCCGTCAAGGGCACCGGCTTCATCGTCTAACGGCGTAGCTGCAGGGGCGCGCCGTCGAAGTGTGTTATCTCCTGCAGCTCCTGCACGCGCGCGGCGATCTCTTCGCCGGTCAGTCGCTCCAGGCGCTCGGTGCCGAATTGCTCCACGTTAAAGGACGCAAGCGCGGTGCCGTGCGCCATCGCGCGTCGCAGCAGCTCGTCCGAGCGCTCCTGCTGAGGATGGGCGGCGATGTATCCCACGAACCCGCCCGCGAACGTGTCACCCGCGCCGGTGGGGTCGATCACGCTCTCCATCGGATACGCCGGCAGCGCGAAGAAGCCCTCGCTTGTGATCAGCGCCGCGCCGTACTCGCCCTGCTTGGCGACGATCACGCTCGGGCCGCTTCTCCCGGCGCGCGCATCGCCGAGCACCGAGCCATCCGCGCCTGACGCTCCCCACCCGAGAATCTCCCGCGCGGCCGACACGAGGTTCGGCTTGCCGGTCAGCTGGCGCAGCTCGGCGTCGTTGAGGATCACGCAGTTGACGCTTTTGATCGCCTCCACGAGCCGCTCGCGCGCGATGTCGATCCACAGATTCATCGAGTCCAGCGCCACGAAGCGCGCGTCGGGGAGCTGCTCGCGGACCTCCAGCTGCAGGTCGGGCTGGATATTGGCCAGGAACAGCACATCGCTCTCGCGCGAGCGAGCGGAGAGCTTAGGCTGGAAGCCCTCGAACACGCCCAGTTGTGTGTCGAGCGTCTCGCGCGAATTGAGATCCCAGCCGTACTCACCGCGCCAGAAGAAGGTCTTGCCGCCGCGCACGCGCTCAACGTCTGACACGTCCACTCCACGGCGGCGCATCAGCTCCAGCTCGCGCTCACCGAAGTCATCGCCCACCGGCCCGACCACCCGTACTTCCTCGAAAAAAGAGGCAGCCAGCGCGAAGTGCACCGCGGCGCCGCCCAGCATCCGTTCGCGCTCCCCAAAGGGCGTCTTCACGGCGTCATAAGCGATCGATCCGACAACGGTGATTGGCATCGGCGGAGGACCCTATCGGACGGACGTGCAGCGATGCCGGCCCAAAGCTCGTCGCGATCGGCGATGGCGCACAGCTCCCCTCGATCGGCGCCGGGCCGCGCGTCCGCCACCACCCGATCGCGCCCAACCGCACCAGCCGCCTACCAGGGATCGCACGCACGATCAGCCGCATCATCCAACCACCAGCACAAGAGCGAACACGATGTTGGTCGCTGTCAAAGCGGAGCTGGAAGACCATGCCCCATGGGCGTCGAGCGGGAACCGACGACTTGGAGACCTCGCGCATGCTGCTCGGCAACCGTCGTTGCTCGGTTGTGCCTTGTCGTCGCATCGCGCTACCGTGAGCGCGTGATTGACGAGGCGACAATCGACGAGGCAGGACGACGACTCGCTGGAGCTTCCCCGCCAGGTACGCGTGTCATCCTCTTCGGCTCACACGCAAGAGGCGAGGCTGGCAGGCACAGTGACCTTGACTTCCTGGTGATCGAGCCGGAGGTGGAGAACCCGGCTGAGGAGTCCGTGCGCTTGCGGAGGACATTGCGCGGTCTTCTATTCGCGGCAGATGTGATCGTCGCGAGCGAGCAGAGGGTCCGCGACTGGCGGGACGTCAGGGGGAGCCTGATCCATGCGGCGCTCGCCGAGGGTCGAGAGCTGGCTGCCTGATGGCTACCGGCCGTGACCTGGCAGAGCAACTACTGCGCAGGGCGGCCGACGACGAGGCGGCGGCCCGAGCAATGCTCCCGCTTGAATCGGTCACGGACTCGATCGTGGGCTTCCACGCTCAGCAAGCGGTCGAGAAGTCGCTCAAGGCCGTGCTCGCGGCGCGGGACGTCGAGTTCCCGTTTATTCACGACATCGGGGGCCTTGCGGATCTTTGTCAGGAGGCCGGAGTGAGTCTGCCGGAGGAGCTGGCTGGGGTAGATCGGCTTACGCCCTATGCGGCTGGTCTGCGATACGACGATGATCAGCCAAGCATCGTTGGCCGTGAGACGACATTGAGTTGGGCAACTTCGGTCGTGGCGTGGGCACGGGGCCAGATAGAGGGCGAAGCGTCACCGGCGGCCGAGGACGTGGAGTCCCCTAGCTGACGTCAATCGCCTGTGTCGCTCGACCGCCGCCGTGCCCTTACCACCGACTGCGTGCAGCGAAACCCCGATTTGACAGTTACCGGTCTTACCCAGCGTCCCCGAGTACTGGCGCTAGGTCCTACCGACGGCAGATCAAGCTTCGCGACTCCCTTCACGATGGCGGTCTACAATATGTCACGCGGGCGAACTTTAATGCGATTATCAAAGTATCAGAATGCTTCCGGTCAAGTGCTAATTGGATTCTGATCGACGCTCGCACCCATCTTCTCCGCCCCACCCCACCGGACGCTGCGTGACGAATCGAGGCTATAGCCTGAGACAGATGCGCATGCGCGCGATCCAGATGACCGAGTTCGGTGGGCCCGAGGTTCTGAAGCTCGTCGAGCTGCCCGTTCCCCAGCCCGGGCCCGATGATGTGCTGATCCGTGTGCGTCGCGCCGGGCTCAACTTCGCCGACGTGCACACCCGTACCAACTCCTATGTGCGCAAGGCCACGCTCCCGTTGATACCGGGGGTGGAGGTGGCGGGCGTGCGCGAGGACACTGGTGAGCGGGTCGTCGCGCTACTGTCCTGCGGCGGATACGCCGAGTACGCGATCGCGCCGCGTGCGCTGAGCTTCCCGATCCCCGACGAGCTCGACGACGCCACCGCGCTCGCGATCCTAATTCAGGGGCTGACGGCCTGGCACCTGTATCGCACAGCGGGCCGCGTGGCCGGCGGCGAGAGCGTGGTCGTGCACGCGGCGGCCGGCGGTGTGGGCTCGCTCGCGGTCCAGCTTGGGCGCCCGCTCGGCGCCGGTCGGGTGATCGCGACCGCCTCGAGCTCTGAGAAGCGCGAGCTGGCGCTGGAGCTCGGCGCAGACGCGGCGATCGACTCCGCTCCCGAGGGATTGACCGAGCGACTAATCGAGGCCAACGAAGGCCGCGAGTTGGATGTTGTGTTCGAGATGGCCGGCGGAGAGACGTTTGAGCGCTCCTACCGCGCGCTCGCCCACTTCGGCCGACTCGTGGTGTGTGGGATCGCTACCCAGGAACCCAACCGGGTCTCGAGCGGTTCGCTCTTGCGCCACTCCCGCTCGGTCGTCGGTTTCTACCTGTTCCACACGCTGGAGCGCCCGTCGATGTTCACCGATGCGCTCGCTGACCTGTTTGCGCGCGCGGCCCGCGGCGAGCTACGCGCGGTGGTCGGGGCGACATACCCGTTGCGCGACGTCGCCCAAGCTCAGATTGACCTGCGCGAGCGGCGCACCACCGGCAAGCTGCTGCTGGACCCCTCGCTATGAGCGCCAAGCGCGGTAGGGGTCGCGGTCAAACGGGTCCGGCCACGTGAGGGCTCGCGCCACGCGTGCCCTAAGCTCCCCTCGGATGACCAAGACCTTCGCCGAGCTCGGCCTCACCGAGCAGACGCTCGCCGCGCTGCGCAACCTGGGCTACGAGTCGCCCAGCCCGATCCAGGAGCAGGCGATCCCGCCACTGCTGGAAGGCCGCGACGTGATCGGCCAGGCGCAGACCGGCACCGGCAAGACGGCCGCGTTTGGCCTGCCGATAGTGCAATACATCGATCCCTCCGAGCACGAGGTGCAGGCGCTCGTGCTGACGCCCACGCGCGAGCTGTGCATCCAGGTGACCCAGGCGTTGCGCGCCTACGGCGCCCGCAGCGGGGTCGATGTGGTGGCCGTGTTCGGTGGCGCGCCGATCCGCACACAGCAGGCCCAGCTGCGCGCCGGTGGTCACATCGTGGTGGGCACCGTGGGGCGCGTGCTCGACCTGATCTCGCGCAACTCGATCGTGCTGCACGACTGTCGCTTCGTAGTGCTCGACGAGGCGGATGAGATGCTCGACCTCGGCTTCCTGGAGGATGTCGAGCGGATTCTCTCGATGACCCCCTCGGGGCGCCAGACGGCGCTGTTCAGCGCCACGATGCCCCCGCCGATTCGCAAGCTGGCCGATAGTTACATGTATGACCCGCAGATCATCCAGGTCGAGGCGGCCACGCTCACGATTGACACCGTCGCGCAGTTTCAGCTCCCGGTCGAGACGCGCGACAAGCCGAGCAAGCTCGCTGAGGTGCTGCGCGCCGAGCATGGGTCGGGTGGGAATTCAAATCAAGCCATCGTGTTCGTGCGCACCAAGGTTCGCTGCGACCAGCTGTTTCGTACGCTGCGCGACGGCGGCATGAACGTGCGCGCGCTGCACGGCGACATGACCCAGGGCGCGCGCGACGGTGTGATGCTGGCGTTCAAGGGTGGGCGCGTGCCGATCCTGGTGGCCACCGACGTGGCCGCGCGCGGGCTCGACATCTCGACCGTCACGCACGTCATCAACTACGACGTGCCCACCAGTCCCGACACCTACGTGCACCGCATCGGGCGCACCGGGCGCGTCGGACGTTCGGGTCGCGCGATCACGTTCGTGGAGGCGCGCCAGAAGCGAGAGCTGGAGGCGATCGAGGCGCACATCGGCACCAAGATCGCGGCGTGGCAGGCAGGCGCGAAGGCGACCCCCACGCCGGTCTCTGAGCGTCCCCGCCGCCACTCCAAGCCCCACATCTCGCGTGACGGCTCCGAACCCGCCGTCAAGCTGGTGCTCGCCGGGGGCCGCGCGGCCGGGCTGCGTGTCGCCGATATCGTCTCCGCGGTCACTTCCGCCACCGGCCTCGACGGCGAGGCGGTGCGCGACGTCAGCGTGCTCGAGCGCTTCTCCTTCCTGTCGGTCCCCTCCGCCGAGGCCGAACGCGTGATCGAGGCGCTCGACGGGCGTGAGCTGCGTGGCAAGCCATTGCGCCTGGAGCGCGTCAAGAGCTGAGCCGCTCGCTGTCGTGGCTCGCCGATCCACACCGACGCCCAAGACGCTTAGAGTAGACCCCGCGATGTCAACAGCAACGATGCGCAGCGTTATCATTCTGTTAGGCGCTCTAAGCTAAACTGGTTACTGGCTTCCCTAACAGATATTTCTTCTGTCGCGCTTCGCAATGCTGGGCCGGCTAGCGCCAACAGCTCTTGCACTGTGCAGTCTGCCACAGGGGCGGTAATTTCAACAGCCATAGGCGGTGTGCCGTGCCAGTTGGTTACAGGTGCCGCGATCGACCTCGCGCCCAGCAGGTACTCTTGGTCGCTGACAGCAATTCCGTCAAGCCTGCACTGTTCTATTGTATCACTGAGCAACGCCTTTGTTGTCAGCGTGTTGTACGTGGAACGCCTTAGTGTGATATGTAAAAGCAGGTCTACAAACTGTTCAACGGGTATGTGTGCGAGGAGAGCCTTTCCGACTGCGGTGGAGTAGAGCGGGAGACGTGCCCCAACACCAATGTCGCCGTCTGCGTGATACTGACCCTTGCGGTGAGCGTGCAACCTGTGACAATAGATAGCCGTCGTTTGGTCAAGCGCCGCCATGCTGACCGTGTATCCGGTCTGACGACGGAGACTTTCGAGAACTGCAAGGGCTGGAACTTCGCGGCGGATTCTCCCGGTTATGGCTGCTCCTGGGTACTGCGCCGCCGACGTCAGGCGATACTTACGATTTTTGTCTTGCTCAAGATAGCCAAGCTCCCGTAGAGTGCTCGCATAACGATGGGTAGTTGGTCGGCTTGATCCTACGATATCGGCTAGCTCAAAAATACCCAACCTCGGTGTATCGGCGGTAAAGCATTGAAGCAGCGCCAATCCGTATTCGAGCGATAGAGAGCGTCGCGGATCGGGCTCAGGCGAAATCGGTTGACCGTCTGCCGGTGGCTTCTGAGCTTTCCTACCCTTCTCCCCGGATAACCGATTGTCACTGCCCATGAGGCTCAAATTTGTCTTCGTGCGAAGGTCCGTGGACAGCAGTCGTTGCACTGCCTGCGACATCAAGTGCAGCACGGCGAAGAGCGTTGACCTCTGGAGCCTTCATCGCGGCCAACGATGACGCTCCTGCTCAAGCCTGAATAGAGACCCGTCTCTAGAGACCCGTCTCTATCGGTCGGCATCGGGAACGTTTACGAGGCGTGCTGGACGAGCGACGCGAGCTAAGAACGACTTGTGAACCGGCGTGCGGCGTCACGATGACGCTCCGCCAGCTCGGACGCTCCATCCGCCTTGTGGCGGCGAACGGAGTTCTCTCCTCCAGCACGGTGCGCAGTACCACCTTCATCTCAAGTGTCGCCAGGTGCAATCCGGGGCAACGCTTACGACCGCCACCCCACGGTATCCACGTCTGAGGGTCCGGCGGCGACTCCAAAAAGCGCTCTGGACGAAAAGCATACGGATCGGCATAGACAGTCGGGTCGTGGTGCAGCAAGTAGATGCACGCCAAAAGATGCGCTGGCGGCTCGTAGGTCCAGCCGCCGATATCAACCGGCTTGGCGATGGCTCGCGGAATAGCAAACACGAACACACAGCGATGACGCAAGACCTCTTGGATGGTGGCTGTCAGATATTCGTCGCTCACGTCAGCTTCAATCTCACGGATAAGCCGGTCCCGCACGGCCGGATTGTGGGCAAGCAATTGGAACGCCCACGCCAGTTGAGCCGCCGTCGTCTCGTGACCAGCGAGGATGAGCGACATTACGTTATCGCGGAGTTGCCTTACCGAGATTTGGTCGCTATCTTCAGTCGGCAGGGTGGCGAAAAGTCCAAGTACGTCGTCTCTCTGTTCCTTCACCGCCTGACTATCCGTGATGAGCGCTGTCAGCAGCTCATCAACTTGCGCCCGATGGCGCAAGAATCGCTGCCATATAGGCTTACCTGGACCATGACGCAAACGCGGTTCTACGAACGTCGGACTAGCCGTCACGGCAAGCATGTCAAGGACACGCCGATGCAGCAAAGCCGTTTGGGAATCGAGAGCGCCGTCTAAGCGACCCGTGAGGGTGCGCAATATAACTTCAAGCGTCAATGCTCGGAGTCCATTGTGCATCGCAACAGGTGTGTCCGTCGGCCACCTAGCAAGAGCACGTCGAGCGGCATCGACCACCATATCGGTGTGTCGATTGACCGCTCGCGCGTGAAAAGCCGCAATTGCAGTCTTGCGGCCAATACGATGTGCGTCTCCGTCAGACAACATGAACGAGCGCTCACCGACAATAGGCGATACGGTCGCGCCACCTTCGCCCGGACGCAAAGTCTCCTCCGGCGCCGTTAGCACTGAGATCACCTCGCGCGACTCACTCAGAAATACAAGTGGTGGCCTGCTTGTCGCGCGTACGGTGAACCGCGTTCCGCATAGTCTACTGCGCCTAGTCATGTACTCAAATGGCCTGAACCACATCAGCGACGTTTGGATTACTGACGGAAGTGACGAAGAGCCTGGCAAGTCTGCCGTGTTGACGTGAGGCATTCACGTCACCCTATGCTCTGCGCAGGTCGTACACTATTCGCCATAGTCGCAAGATCGGGATTAGAAGTCTAGTCAATGGACCGCCCGCACGCTCTAGCTGTGCTGTGTAGTGCCGCTGATTCGGTGCCTGTGCGTTGTCGTCAGACAGATATAGCGCGATCATCGCTGCGGCGATAGCTACATGACGATGTCCGCGCCGTAGAGTCCGGGCCTCGGTGAACGTGTCATAAATAATTTCGCACAGTCGTTGAGCGGCATCTTGGTTACACCCGTAGTGACCGATATAGCTATGGTGATTTGTTGCCAAGTCCTCGCATTGGTCAACATAACTGTCGAGCATAGTCGAGAGCAGTGCTACGCCTGGAAAGTAAACTCGGCGGCTATGCCGCGTTTCTCTATGGTCCACACTTGGTTCTGCAGCCTGAGATAGCAGCATGTGTACCGTCAGCGACGATGTGGCGGCGCCAGCCAACTCAAACCAGCTATACGGCGTCTCCCCGAGAACGTGTTGGGACACCCAAAGGCGCAATGCCGCGTCGCGTCGGGCTGGGTCAGGATCATGATTCAGCGCTAGTACGCCTGCCCGCGTTGCTTCGCGTACTAGAAGCGCGCGTACTGCACCGTAGCTGACCAGCGTCACGCAAGAGAGGCGACAGGCTTCCACGAGGGAGCGAAGAAAACCACCGTCGTCCTGCATGGGGTGATAAAGATAGTAGTCAGATATGGGACGGCTAATATCTACTGCCTCCACGAGTGCAAGATGGAGTTGGCGACCGTTTCGCTCTCCCGCGGCTACGGTGCGCTCATTTAGATTGTCAAGGAACTCAAGAATGATCTCGTACCGCACGAGCGTATGCAGTAGAGACACGTTGCGTCGTCTCGGTAGGGTCCAAAACAGCGCTGCTCCGTCGAGATGAGGACGCTTGCCGCTTAGTGCCGCAAGTGCGTCTTGGCGAATGATCTCATTTGGAATATGTTGGGCACGCCGCCGCCATCGTTTTACCTCTCTGTTGACTGCACGAAGTCCCCAGGTGAGCTGTCGTGAGGCGATACAAACCAAGGCCCCGAGTTGTATCGGGGATAGCGAGGTAGAAGGCTTGTCGTTACAATGACTGTATTGCCATAGAGTACAGCCTATAATTATTTTGCTCGTTTAGTCTCTCATCTTCGTTTGTACGGATAGGGCGCTACGCGAACCGCTCGGTAGCCAGGGATGCTAACGATCGTTGCACCGACTAGGGTAACGACTACGAAGCTGCCGATTGCGAGAAGAACTTCTGGTGAAAGCCTAACCGGAAAGCCCGTGACCGTGAGTAGCGCACGGCTTAGTAGGATCTGTCCATAAATACCGAGCGCGGCGCCAAGTGCGCAACCGCCACCGAACAAAATGATGCTCTCCCATAGGAGAGCGAACCAAAGCGTCTTGGTCGTATAACCATGCACCTTCATTCGGGCGTATTGTCGGCGTCGCTGCCAGATAGCGGCGGTCATCGAAGTGGCCGTTGCGAGCACGCCCGCCAGCAGGACAAGTAGAGCGATCTGGGTCAACCGAGCGAGCCCTTCGTGGCTAGCCGCATCCTGTCTGAGTTCGCGTTCGCTAGCAGTCTGCACCGTTAGCGCCGTACCAGGACCGATGGCCTTTCGTATCTCAGCGGTGACTCTAGAACTAGAGGCGCCAGGTCCGAGCATGATGTTGTAAGCGCTAGGACTTGAGTCACCCCAGCCCCGCACGTAATCGCGTGGATTGAGGACAATTGCGCCAGGCGGCCATCCTAGGTTGGTCGCGGTTGCGGCCAGCCGGATGGTTATAGGGCGAGGCGTCGGCAGCGTAAACTGCTGACCGATATGCAGCCGCTGCTCCTTTGCAATCGCGTCGGAGATCACAGCCCAACCACCATCCTTGATGCGGGCAGTGGCAACGGCTAGGCTGTCCCCGCCCACTAGCTGACTAGGTGGTATCGGCCACTTGGCAGTGGATGGCGGTGCCAGTACCCAAGTGCGGCGGCCACCATAGTTGAGAAAGCTCGCTCGATAAAGACCGACACTTTGCACTCCACCGAGACGCTCGAAGTCAAAGTGTCGCTGACCAATCAGGGGTGTTGTAGCTAGCAAATCTTGCTGGCCGGACGGAAGAACCCACACGTTCGCGACGGTGGATAGCTGATATACCAGTCTATTTAGTCCACCCTGAAGATTAGCGTGCGAACCTTGAATGGTGACACTGGCAAATACCGCCATCGCGGCGATCGCGGCGATTGTGATGGAGCGAACATGTGTCCTGGGTGAACGTATTTCGTAAACGGCGATCTTCGTGGCTGCGCTTCCTGCAAGGTCTTGCACGCGATCAAAGATGACAGTCGTTGCGTCGATGAGTACCGGCAAGAGCAATAGCAGCCCAGCGAGCAGAGCGACTATTCCTAGGATCGCTGACTGAGGAACCGCCACGAGGATCGCTGTCGTCACGGCCAGGCACAGAAGTGCTCCGGTCAACGAGACTAGTGACCGACGACTAAACGCACTCCGGGCGCCGGGCGCCTCGTGTCCGATTGCCGGTCCCTTCCAGAGGTCTCGTGCCGGGCTGATCACCCCAACGGTCGCGGCCAGCATTCCGACCGCGACACTTATGATGACGCCCTGCGAGTTGATGATCCGCTGTGTACCAACCGGGAAGGCAAACGCGAGGTAACCAGCGCTCGAAGGGAAGACCAGCAGGGACAGAGCATCACCGATAGCCAGCCCTAGTATGGACGCGATGACACCTAGGACAACGGCATCAAAAAGAAGCACCTTGCAGGTTTCCCAACGAGTGGCACCGCCACGACGCAATTCTTTAATCAAAGCACGCCGCAGGTCGATGGTGAGCAAGATCGAGCAGTACGCGAATATAAATCCGACTAGCGCGCAGATGGCCGCAAAGGTGTTGGTTGATTGGTTAATCGGCGCGGCTGCTTGGTCGAAAAGCATGGCGTCAAAGTTTGCAGGCTCGACGTTCAGTCGGTCACCCGCGAGCCGCGTAAGGCCAGCCTGAACCTCGCGGGCGCGTCCCGGTTGTGGCTGTACAAATGCGCGACTAATCTGGCCGGGCGTGTCCAAAAGTTGTTGTGCGTACGCGAGTGGTGCGATCACTACGGGGCTATTGACAAGCTCTCCGATGTTGCGTGAAGTAAGTTCCAGCGCTACAATCGCTGACACTCGCCGACCACCGACTTGCAGGTTGACTTCTTCCAATTGGCCGACACCGATTGCGCGGGCGATAGGCTCAGGCAGCGCGAGCGCCTGTTGGTGAGCGAGCTGTGTGGCAGTGAAGTGATGTAGGAGAGGTCCAACGAGCTTTACTGCATGTGGATCGGTTGCGATGAGATCGACCGGCCGCGTGCCGTGTGGGCCGCTGATACTGACCTGTTGTTCAAGGATTGGTATAGCCCCGTATACGCCTGGGAGTCGGCGTATCTCACCGAGTAGTCTTTCGTTGAAACCTGTGGAGCTCCGAGCCTCTATTTGGTACTTGGACTGTCCGATCACGCCGTTGGTCAGTCGTGCCACGGAGCCGTTGAGGCTTGTACTGGCGATCTGCGAGGCGAACAGCAACGCTACTCCGACTGCGATCCCGAGGACGACGAATGCCTCCTGTACGAGGACGACTCTGGCTTTTAGTCGCACCATGTAGAGATGAACAATGTTTGATAGGGGCATGACTAGCGGGCGACCTGGCGATCGTGCGGCAGTGGGAACAACTCGTCAGGCTCGTAGGCGCCGAGCTGACCGTCGCGCAGCGTATGTACACGGTGGGCGAACATTGTTGCCTGCGGATCGTGTGTCGCCAGCAAGGCGGCGGTCCCGTTCTCTTGACATACCGAAGCGAGTAGGCTCAAAACTTCGCGGCTACGGTGGGTGTCGAGGTTGCCAGTTGGCTCGTCGGCGAGCAGCAGCTTAGGTCCGGTCGAGAGTGCCCGCGCAATCATGACGCGCTGCCGCTCGCCCATCGACAGCTGGTCGGCGCGGTGATTGAGGCGATCGCCCAAGCCAAGGCGCACGAGCAGTGGACGGACGCGCTGCTCGGCCTTGCGTGAGTGCTCGAGCAGCCACAGCTTCATGGCCGCGTTCTGAACTACGTTGCCTCCTGGCAAAAGGTCAAAGGTCTGATCGACAAAGCCGAGGTCACGTAGTCGGTATCGAGATTGCTCAGCGTCTGAGAGCGAGCCGAGTTCGAGGCCATTCACGATCACTCGTCCGGCATCGGGGCGCGCGAGCGCCGCAATCAAAGTCAGCAGCGTTGTCTTGCCCGAACCGCTAGGCCCGTACAACGCCACTAGCTCTCCTGGTGCGATCGACAACGACACTCCGTCGATTGCGCGCACCGGCTCGCTGTCACCAACCCGATAGTGCTTTACGAGGTCAACTATCTCAAGCATCACGAGTGTGCGAGTCTCGACTGGTCACCCGGAAAGTCGATCACTTTCTCTCCCTGCTCGGGAGACGTAGGAGGCAAGAGAAGTTCACTGCTCGATAGAGTGGCGACGCGATCGCACCAAGTAGTCGCATCAGCGTCCGAGACGGTCATCAAGACCGCCAGCCCATCCTCATGAGCGACTGATCGTAGCAAGCGACCGATTCGCTCCTTCGCCTCGATCCCAAGCGTCGCTGTCAGGTCATCCACGAGCAGCAACTCGGGTTTACGGACGATCCCCTGGGCAAGTGCCACCAAGGCCCGCTCGGAATCAGACAAGTTCGTCCATTGCTGCTCAGCGAGATCGGCGGCATCAAAGCGTGCGAGTGTGTTCATTGCCTGTCTGTAGGCGGCGGGCTTTCCCACCACCGCGAACATCGACAATGCCACATAGGTCACCACCGGCAGTTCAAGATCGGGGCCGTCCGGCTCAGCAAAGCCAATGTGGTGGCGCAATAGTCCCGAACGCCGCTTGTCGCTCATCCGATACAGGTCTTCTCCTTTGAACAAGACTTCGCCACGACCTGGTTGATCGAGACCTGCCGCAACGCGCAGGAGCGCCGTCTTGCCCTGAGCACGCTGGGCAAGGATGGCCACCAGCTGGGCCGGATAAACGTCGAGCGACACATTGGAGAACACCGACTCGACGTGACGGCGCCCGCGTGGAAAGCTCAGGGAGACATCTCGCAGCGAGAGTAGGACATTCATCAGGCCAACTGCTGGACGGCCGATCGCCTGGGCAGATCGTCCTGGTAGTTCCGCCACTCTTCTTCGAGGTATGAGTGAACCTGCTGTAGCCACTTAATTCTGCTCTCCCACCACGCCTGATCGCCGGTACTGACGACGACATCCATGCGAGTCGACCAATGATCGGGGTCGGCGTCTTGGCGGCGTGACCGCACTTCCCGGTTCAAGTCTTGGAGTTTTCCGGCACAGACCGTCTCAGCCTCACGGACATGGGCAATCATTCGTGGCATGTCGCGCGGTTGACAGAGGGCTATCTTGGCGTGAAGTTCCTCTCGTACGGGCGGCGTCGCAACCGAAGCCCACATCCATTGGTGAAAGCGCTCGACACCAGCAGGCGTGGGCTCATACGTGATGATCCCGGCCCGGCTCACGGTGCCCGACCCTAGACGCGTTCCAGCGTCAACGGCGCACACGAGACCGTCACTAAGGAGGCGTTTGATCGTTTTGCTGGCCATACCGTGCGTGTACTCCGCCGAGCTGAAGCGTTCTGAAAGACGCCGATCTAGCTGATAGCAGTTGGACTCCTCCTCAACCAAAAGGCCCAGGATGACCTCCCGTCCGAACCCGTCCGATGTGGTAGCCACCCGTCCCATAGCGCGAAATCGTATCTGATCCAGCGTCTGCCTGTTGAATCATTCGTACGCTCAGACTATTGCAGACATCGCGGTAGTCAGAATACAAAAGCTAACCAGACAGTCCAGTAGTCAGAACGAGCGCGTTGATCCTCACTGTTTGCGGTGCGTCATCTGAGACGGTTCTACATCTTCCGGCGGATTCGCCGTGGCCACCTGAGCGCGTTTGGCTCCAATGGTCACCGATAAATGTAGTATGACGTCGGACCTACGTAAGGCGTCTTTTTAGGCCCAACGCGTGCCCTCCACGTATGGCGTCACGCCACGATGCAGGAGTGTTGTCAAGGTAGGCCTATAGCCAGTCCTCGCTGTTTGCCAGGTCGTCATCTCCGGGATGCGCCGACAGCTTTTGCTCCAGAGCGGCGACGATCTTGCCTGTATAGGCACGGGTGCGGGGATAGCCGCCGGGAATGAAGATCATTCCCTGGTCGCCTGGGCCACCGGGCGTGATCGCCTCGTAATGTAGGGGTCGCATATCGACCAGGTTGTCGGTCACGATCACTCGATGCTCGTCGCGGGCGAGGTCAACGACAGGACGGTCAGCAAATGAGCACCACTCAGGGTGCTCTCCGATCGCTTGGACGTCGTGGCCTCGTGAGCGCAGCTCCCGTGCGATAGCGGGAGACAGCATCTCATCCAGCAGCAGCTTCAACTGCTCAGAGCGTCACGGGCCGCTAGGAAAGCAGCGTGGGCGTCGTGAGCCTCGCGGCGACCCAGCTCGATGTGCTCGTCAACCTCCCGCGAGTAGGCCGCATAGTAGGAGGCGGCAGCCTGCACTAGGCCCAGCGAAAGCTCTAGATACGCCGCCGTCTCGGCGAGGTCACCGTTGTTGTCGCGGGCGACAGTTACCACCTCCCAAACGTCTGGGCCGCCGAGGAGTCGCGCGCGACGACCCGAGGGGCCTTCGGCAAAACGAATCAGCGGGTGCTCATCCATGCGCAGACCCTCCTCGACGTAGCGCTGCGCGAGTGTGCGCGAGGGCATGTTCGAGCGGTCGGCGCGGTCGGCGAGACGGCCAACGGTCTGTTCGGGGAGGCGGATACTGATTGGTACGGCTGCCATCTGTATCGCATCGTAACACCGCGAGATACGTGACTCAAATCGACGCCCGCGGTGGTACGTCTTGCCGTCCGCGATTGCGATGATTGAGGCGATCGTCCGCAATGCGCTTATATGCATAGCCAAGCTCATCCGCGTATACCCGCCGTCGCTCGCTATCGTGCCACGCGACCCTGCCGCCGACCCGTCAGCGGAGACCCGCCATGTCTACCGCAACAATGCACATCGCTGTCAAGATGTCCCTATAACCGTCTCTCTTCCGCGACCAACGGCCTACGTGGCGGGTACGATCACCCTGTGACCTGGTTCACTGCTCGCCCCGCCGGTCTGCGCGAGCGTCCCCTGTCCGTGGTACAGTCGAACGTATGTTCGCCATGACGGCCTCCGAGCTTCGCGAGCAAGCAACCCTCATTGCACTGACAGAGGTTGCTCCTGGTCCTTGGTATCAGGTCGCCGATGTTGTGGAGGAAGCCGGCAGTGCGGTTGCTGTCGCTGACAGAAGCCATGTCTTCTATGACGAGGGTCAGGCCGTGATCGCGCGCCTACTGATATGTCAGGCCGTTTGTCAAGTGGGCAGGGTTGGTCGCGTCCGCTGGGCGGGCGTGGTTTGGGGTGGTCGGGAGGCCGGGGCGCCGGGCTCGGTGTCGGCGTTGCCAGTCTGATGATGCGGGGGTTGGCTACCCCAGGGCCCGGTTTCGTGCTGCCAGCGTGCGCTGTCTAGGAACGGGCGTGGCACTCCGTTATCGGGGTGCTGCCCATAGTAGTTCCGCGCGTGCTGGCCGCTGATGGCGCGGCGCCCCGGCCTCCCGACCGTGGGGCTGTCAGCCGGGGGTCAGTCGGCGGTTGCTGCTGCCCAGAGGAAGCACGCCAGCTCGCGGGCGCACGCGACGACGATCACGTTGTGCGCCTTGCCGCGGCCGTGCATCCGGTCGTGAACCCGGTGAAGCCTGTGCTGAGCACGGTTAGCTATCTGCAAGACATGGTCGGGCTGGCCCTGCTGACGGTTACGGAGCGTTACCCCGATCCGTGGGTCTCGCCCATAGTGCCAGGCCGACTCGACGAGCAGCCGGCGAGCGAAGCCCGAGCCTGTCTTCGTGATCGATCCCTGGTGCGATGACTCCCCGGACTGGTGAAGGGATGGGGTCAGCCCGAGCCACGCACTCAGTGCGTTCGCTCGCTTGAAGCGCTGCCAGTCCCCGCCGAGCTCGAGGTGCAATGCGAACGCTGTCAGTGTGTCAACGCCCCGGAAGCAGCGGAGCCTCGCGACGGTCGGCCACCACGCCTCGTCTTCTGCCAAGCGCGAGAGCCGCTCCGCGACCTGCGCCTTGCGCGCACTCAGGCCGTCGACGGAGGCGATCAGATCAGCGAACACCAGCTCGCTCGCAGTCTCATCGAACTGTTGGGCTGCGAGCCAGCGCCGGTGCGCGACAGTCCAAGTCGAGGACTCGGGGTAGACCCGGCCGTGACGCAACAACATCTTCGAGACCCGGTGACGAGCCGTCATCAGATCCCGCCGGCACGCATCGTGCGCGCGCATCAGCTCGCGGGCGGCCTCCACCTCGACCGGCGGGACCACAACACTCGTCAACGAGCCGGCCAGCAGCAACCGCGCGAGCAGCTCCGCGTCCTTGCGGTCAGTCTTCACCCGATCCGAGGCGCCCCGGGGTGTCTTGCCCGGCGCGATCACCTCCACGGCCACACCGGCCGCGCTCGCGGCGCGATAGAGCCCGAACCCGGTCGGCCCGGCCTCATAGCAAGCACGCACCGGGCCAGGCAAGCTCTGAAGCCACGCGACCGGCTCCTCGACGCCCGGCCCGAAACGCGCACGCACAAGCTCACCCGTCGAAACGTCAATCGCCGCGGCATGCGTCGAACGGGCATGGACATCGAGCCCCGCATAAGTCACCATTCCGGTCATGGCCGGACCTCCTCATCTTCTGGGGTCAGCCGGAGCGGTTCTCCGGCCAGACAAACCCCCGCGAGGAGTGTCCGGCCTACCCCCGACGGTCAACCCAGCGGGCGACCTACGACATAGGGTCTAGCGGATCGGGTCGGCGAAGCGATGGTCGAGCAATGGGCGAACGTCATCGAGCGAACGCTCGCGGAATGCCCCAGCACTCGTCTGCTGAGCGTGCTCGACAATGAGTACCCACAGAACCTACGTCGCGTGTATGACTGTCCGCCATTCTTGTTTGTCCGTGGCACGCTCCAAGATGATGATTCGCGATCGGTCGCGATCGTCGGCACTCGCCGGGCCTCGGATGCAGGACGTGCCGTAGCGCGCGACATGGCCGCAGCTCTCGTGGAGCGCGGCGTCACGTGATCTCGGGCATGGCGGCCGGGATCGACACGGAGGCCCATACCGCTGCACTCGACGCAGGCGGGCGGACCATCGCGGTCATGGGTACGGGGATCGATCGTGTCTACCCAAAGGAAAACGCTGCTCTCGCCGAGCGCATCGCCGAGAGCGGCGCTTTGCTCTCTCAGTTTTGGCCAGGCGCCCCGCCTCGCGGCTCCAACTTTCCGCTGCGCAACGTCGTCACAAGCAGCGTCGCCGTTGGCACCGTCGTGATCGAGGCCAGCGCTACGAGCGGCGCCAAGATGCAGGCACGTCTCGCTTTGGAGCATGGCAAGCGCCTCTTTCTCGTCGAGAGCCTTGTGCTGCAGGAGGAATGGGCGCAGCGATATCGGAGCAGACGCGGAGCCCAGGTTGTGCACGGCGTTGAAGATGTGGTTGCGGCGCTCGAATCAGACCGCGAGCCGGTCACTGAATTGCAGCTTTTCTAGGCCCGGAGGCAGTAATGACGACGGTTCGCGAGGTTGCCCTGCCACTCGCAACTATCTGCGCGCCAGTGCCGCGCGTCGGCGACGGCATATGCGATCACTGCCACCGACCGCCGAATCCCCCGCATACGCGGTGTTGGAGCTGCGAGCAAGTCGAGGGACAAGTGTCGCGGCCTTGCTCGTTGATCGTGCCGATTAGCTTGTACGAGGTCGGTTTCCAGCTCCACTACCAGCTCAAGCACTACAAGGACGATGACGGCAGCAAGATGGCGTGGGACTTCCTCGTCAAGACTGCTGCGCTACTTGGCTATTTCCTAAAGCAGCACGGCGGCTGCATCTCAACTGCGGCCGGTGGCGCTTGGGACACCATCACGTCAGTGCCGTCTTCGACAAACCGTCCTGGTGAGCGCGCGACTGTCGCCGCCATCGTGCCGATCGGTCGTGTTATCAGCCCCGAATACAACGAGGACTTTTGGAAGCGCCAATCCCATCTCGTGTTTGACTTCGACGTTTGCTGCGTCGGCGAACACAGCTAGCTTGGTACGGCCACCGTCGCGCCTCCGGCACTTACCGATACACATCGTTGCCAACTTGGACCTATAACTAGGTTTCCCGATGTCTGCTCGCTGGCTGTCGAGTAGCTGAATCGCCCCAAGCGACGGTAACGTGGTAGCAAGCATGAGTTCCGTATCTACTCAAATCGACCTTCGACGGCTGCGTGCTCGGCGGGAGGAGATCCTGGGGTCCGCCGCTGAGCACGGTGCGAGCAACGTGCGCGTGTTCGGCTCGATGGCGCGCGGCGAGTCGGATGCGTCGAGCGACGTGGACCTCTTGGTCGAGATGGAACCGGGGCGCAGCCTGATCGACCTCGTGGGGCTGTGGCAGGACTTGGAGGACATGCTCGGCACCCACGTCGATGTGCTTAGCGACGGCGGTGTGAGCCCACATCTGCGCGAGCGCATCTACGCCGAGGCCGTGTCGCTGTGAAGGACGAGCGTGCCTATCTGCTGCACGCCATCGAAGCAATCGACGCGATCTTCAGCTACACCGTCGATGGCAGCGAAGCGTTCTTCTCAGACGGCAAGACCCAGGATGCCGTTATTCGCAACATCGAGATTATCGGCCAGGCGGTCAAGGGCATATCGGACAGGACACGCGCTTTGGAGCCAGCGGTGCCGTGGCGGCGGATCGCCGGTATGCGCGACAAGCTCATCCACGAATACTTCGGCGTCGATCTCGCGCTCGTCTGGGATGTCGTTGAGCGCGAACTGCCTACGTTGCGTCCACGACTGGAGAAGCTGAGTCAGCGGTTGGCGGGTGGCATAAGCCCAGATGATCGACTGGCTTCCTGAGTCTTTTGCCCAGGTAGCAGCCCATCGTGTGGCACATAGCTATCGTGCCTCGTTCCAGCCGCCGACTAGTAGAGGAGCCACCTGGATGTCCACAGCAACAATGCAAACCACCGAGGGCACGATCGTGTTCGAGCTGTTCGATGAGGACGCGCCCAAGACGGTCGCCAACTTCCGCAAGCTCGCCGCCGACGGTTTCTACGACGGACTCAACTTCCACCGCATCATCAGCGACTTCATGATCCAGGGCGGCTGTCCGCAGGGCACCGGCACCGGCGGTCCCGGCTACACGTTTGAGGACGAGATCAACTCGCACAAGATCGTGCGCGGCGCGCTCGCGATGGCCAACGCCGGTCCCAACACCAACGGTTCGCAGTTCTTCATCGTCACGGCCAAGTCGTGCCCATGGCTGGACGGCAAGCACACCGTGTTCGGTCAGGTACAGAGCGGCATGGACGTTGTGGACAGCCTCGAGGGGGTGCCCACCGACGGTGGTGACAAACCGGTCGAGCCGGTGGGGATCGCCTCGGTCGAGCTGTCGGAGTAGGCCACGCCACATGTGGCGTGGCCCCGGCCGGTACATGTACCGGCCGGCCAGTCGGTGCATGCACCGACTGGAACAGCAAATATGTCTGGCCAAACGGCCAATCGGGTGTAGCCTTGTTCGCTAAGGGCGAAGTCAAGAGCGAACCGAGGCAGGGAGACAGCGATATGGCGACCGTCGAGCAGCATCCAGCACAGGCTCACAACGGAGCGGCACAGGCCAACGGCACGGCTGGTGGGGAGATCCCAGTCGAGAACCCCGCCACGGGACAGATCGTCGCGCACGTCCCCGACCTCGACGCGGCCGCGGTCGCCGAGCTGGCCGCGCGCGCGCGCGCCGCACAGCCCAACTGGGAGGCGTTCGGCTTCGAGGGTCGCGCGCGCATCCTGTTGCGCGCGCAGAAGTGGCTGATCGACAACGCCGAGCGAGTGATCTCAACGATCGTTTCGGAGACCGGCAAGACCTACGAGGACGCCGAGTTCGCCGAGATCGGTTACGCCGCGGGCGCGTTCGGGTTCTGGGCCAAGGAGGCGCCTAACTATCTCGCCGACGAGCGCGTCAAAACGTCGCAGATCATGCTCAAGGGCAAGAAGCTGATCCTGCGCTACCGCCCGCTCGGGCTGATCGGCGTGATCGGGCCGTGGAACTACCCACTGACCAATTCTTTCGGCGACTGCATCCCCGCGCTCGCCGCCGGCAACAGCGTGATCCTCAAGCCCAGCGAGGTCACGCCGCTGACCTCGCTGCTGCTGGCCGAGGGGCTGCGCGAGTGCGGCCTGCCCGACGGCGTGTTTCAAGTCGCCACGGGCCGCGGGTCCACGGGCGCCGCGTTGACCGAGCACGTCAACATGATCATGTTCACCGGCTCCACCGCCACCGGACGCAAGGTCGCCGCCGCGGCCGCGCAGCGGCTGATCCCGTGTTCGCTGGAGCTCGGCGGCAAGGACCCGATGATCGTGCTGTCCGACGCCGATCTGGAGCGCGCCGCGAACCTCGCGGTGTACTACTCGATGCTAAACGCCGGACAAATCTGCATCTCGATCGAGCGTGCCTACGTCGAGGCACCCGTGTACGACGAGTTCGTCGCGCGGGTCACCGAGAAGATGCGCAAGCTGCGTGTCGGCGCACCGCACGGCCCCGGCTCGGTGGACGTGGGCGCGATCACCTTCCCCCCGCAGCTCGACACGATCTCAGAGCACGTCTCAGACGCGGTCAACAAGGGCGCGCGCGTGCTGGTCGGGGGCAAAGCGGTGGAGAACGTCGGCGGGCGCTTCTACGAGCCCACACTGCTCGTGGACGTGGACCACACGATGAAGATCATGACCGAGGAGACCTTCGGGCCGACCCTCCCGGTGATGAAGATCGCCGACGCCGATGAGGGTGTGCGCCTTGCCAACGAGTCGCCCTACGGGCTCGGCGCGTCGGTGTTCACGCGCGACACCGAGCGCGGCGAGGCGCTCGCGCGGCGCCTGGAAGCGGGCGCGGCCAACGTGAACGACGCGATCGTCAACTACACGGCGCTGGAGCTGCCCATGGGCGGCGCAAAGGCGTCCGGCCTCGGCTCGCGTCACGGCGCTGGCGGCATCCGCAAGTATTGCGCCCAGCAGGCGATCGTGATCACCCCGCGCGTGGCGCTGCGGCGCGAGGCGCACATGTTCCCCTACAAGGCCCGCACCACGCGCCTGATCGCGGGATTGTTCAAGGTGCTGTACGGGCGAGGCAAAAGGGACTAAGAAAAGGCAGGGTAGAGTCCTCGCCTGCCCTCAGCAATGTGGAGGTGCGGTACCTCGGGCCATCCCAGTGTACTGCCGACTTTTTACTACATTTTGCTCGGGCATGCGTCAGGCGTGTGACTGTCTGAGTCTGACGGCAAACGGTGTCCTACCGCGCCAACCAGCTGCGAGGTCTGGCCTGGGTCTACTCCTGAACAGGAGCGGCGCCGTAGCCCAGCGACACCCCGAGCAGGCGCTCGAGCTCGGGGATCGTGGTGTCCGCGTCGGTGTGATGCACGGTCGCCATCCCCAGCTCTTGGGCGGGCGTCAGGTTGAAGGGGAGGTCATCGACATACACACACAGCTCGGCGGGCACCCCCGCCCGCTCTGCCCCAAGTTCGTACATGCGCCGCGCCGGCTTGCGGGTGCCCTCCTGCGCTGAGATCACCACCCCGTCGAACAGCTCGTCGAACATGTCGTGCGGATAGCGATGCACGCCCCACGAGTTGGACACAAGCGCGGTGCGGATGCCAGCCTTGCGGGCTGCACGCACTGCGTCGATCATCGCGACGTCGGGCTTCACCCCGGCGAACAGCCCGTCGATCAAGCCGTCAGGTGCCACGCCGAGCAGGCCGGCGAAGCGCTGCTCGAAGTCGAGCTCCTCGAGGGCTCCCTTCTCCAGCGCGATCAACATCTCGCGGAACTCGGGGTCGGCGCCGAAGCGCTTGCCCAGCTCAGCCGGGTCGATCTCCATGCGCACGCAGTACTCGTGGAAAGACGTAAACAGGTTGGTGGTGAGCACGCCGCCCCAGTCGATCAGCAAACCCTCGCGGCCGTTGCGGCTCGCGGGCTGTGCGGATTGGACCGTCGCCTGTGAAACGCCATCGTCGGAGGACGGCGGGGGAGCGCTCGGGGCGTCGTCGGCCGGTTCGGGCGCTGTGTTGCGCGTCGGCTCAACCACCGAACGCCACCTCCTCGGCCTGGCGCGCAAGCTCGAGCACGCCCTCGCCGAACTGCTTCAGGTAGGGATCGTCGGTGGTGCCGGCTACGGCGCGCTTGTAGTTGCCCTCCATGAACACCACAGACTTCCACAGCGCGAGCGTTGTGTACCAGCGCATCTCGCGCATCGAGCGCCCCGAACGCTCTTCGTAGCGCGCGATCAGCTCGGCGCGCGTGGAGAAACCCTCGGCACGGGTGACCTTGCCGAGATGCTCGCGCAGGCCGCCTTCGGGGTCATACGCCTCGGTCCAAAACATGCACAGATAGCCGAGGTCGGCGAGCGGGTCGCCGATCGTGGCCATCTCCCAGTCCAGCACCGCCACCAGCTCGGCCGGAGCTTGTGTAGCGAACATTGTGTTGCCCAGTCGATAGTCGCCGTGCACGATCGTCGCGGGGGTGGGGGGGTTCGGATCAGGCTTGTGCTCGGCAAGCCATGCTCCGACGCGCTCGACGCCCGGAATCTCACGCGTCTTGTTCAGCTCCCACAGCCCTCCGAAGCGCCGCAACTGGCGCTCCAGATAGCCGCTGGGCTTGCCAAAACCCTCCAGGCCCGCGGCGCGCCAATCGACCGCGTGGATCTCCACGAGCGCGTCGATCAGCTGCTCGCCGATTCGTTTGCGCTGCTCGGGCGCGTCGAGCGCCTCCGGCGTTTGCCACACGATCACCTCGCCCTCGACGCGCTCCATCACGTAGAAGGGGCAGCCGATCAGCGACTCGTCGTCGCACACGGCCAGCACGCGGGGCACGCGCGCCGGGGTGTCCTGCAGTGCCCGCAGCAGACGCGCCTCGCGCAGCACGTCGTGGGCACTGGGGGGCAGGGGTGGGCGCGGAGGGCGACGCAGCACCAGCTGCGGGTGGGTGGAATTCGAATCCCGCTCGATCAGGTAGGTCACGTTGGAGTGGCCGTCGCCGATCGGCTGCGCCCTGATCGCGCCCGTGCCGAGCTGATACTGGTCGAGGAAGCGCTCGAGCGCCTCCAACACGAGCAGCGGGGGACGCGCGTCGGGCGCGACATCCGCGTGGCTGTAAACAATGTCGTCCGGCGCAACTGCTGCAGTCATTGGCTCGCACGCTACAACGAACGCCGCGTCGTCTGCGCCGCGGCGGGTAACAGCCGACTGCGATGGCCGCGAGTTGCCGGACCGCAATCAGTCGCAACGCCGGAAGCGAACCCGCCGACCGCAACATCCTCCACGCCAAGGTGTCTTAAGCCCCCAATGCTCGACATACACGCACTCCCCCACCGCAGAATCCAAACGCTGCCGATCGTCGCGCTCGCCTGCGTGGCGCTGCTCGTCGGCGCGCTGAACGCGGCTCCCGCGCACGCGTCGCACAACCAGACGATGTTCTTTGAGGATCCCAGCCAACTGGTGCAAGTGACTGCGGCCCAGCGCGCGAAGACACTCGTCAAGCTGCAGTCGCTCGGCGTGAAAGCGTTGCGCGTGGAGCTCTACTGGGCTAACGTCGCCCCGGGCGCCCACAGCACCAAAAAGCCTACCTTCGAAGCGACCAATCCGGACAGCTACAACTGGGGCGGTTACGACCCGTTGCTGGCCGAAGCCAAGCGGCTGAAATGGCCGGTATTGCTGACTGTCACTTCGCCGGTGCCCGAGTGGGCGACCGCCGGTCACGACGACAAGAGCCTCGTGACGCGCCCCGACGACAGGGACTTCGAGGAATTCATGACGGCCGTGGGCAAGCACTACGGCAGCGAGGTCAGCGTGTACGCGGTCTGGAACGAGCCCAACCACCCAGCGTTCCTGCTGCCACAGTTCAACTCGAACGGGACGCCGGCCTCGCCGCGCATCTACCGTGGCCTGTTCGAGGCCGGCTACGAAGGGCTGAAGGCCGCCGGGATCTCCAAACCGAAGGTGCTGATGGGCGAAACGGCGCCGACCGGCTCGGACCGGCTGAGTCGCAGGGAAATCAAGGAAAGGGGCCTACTGCACGACGTTGCGCCGCTCGCGTTCCTGCGCGGAACGCTCTGCCTGAACGCGAAATACCAGAAGGCAGGCACGTGCGGGATGTTGCCGGCGTACGGGTACGCCGACCACGCCTACACGGTGGGCACGCCCTTCTACCGTCCCCCAGAACCCGACGACGTCACGATCGGCGTGCTCTCGCGCCTGTCCAGCGCGCTCAACAAGGCCGCCGCCGCGCACGCGATCCCCGCCGGCATCTCGATCTACCTGACCGAGTTTGGGATCCAGAGCGTCCCCAACGAACTCGGCGTGTCGTTGGCCAAGCAGGCCGAATACGACGCGATCTCCGAGAAGATCGCTTGGGAAAACCCGCGCGTGGCGGCGTTCTCGCAGTACCTGCTGCGCGACGACCCGCGCGGTGGCAAAGCCGGCGCGAGCGTGCACGGCGGAGTGATCGGCTTCCAAACGGGCCTAGAAACCTTCGGCGGGAAGCTCAAGCCGCTGTACTTCGGCTTCCCGCTGCCGCTGGTCGTCTCCAAACAGGGACGCGGCTACTCGCTGTGGGGGCTCGTGCGACCCGCCGAAGGCGCCACGAAAGTACGCGTGCTGGTACAGCCGAGGGGCTCGAGCAGCTTCCGTACGCTGAAGGTGGTGCAGACCAGCTCGCTCGGCTACTGGGCGCTGGACTCCTCGGTGCCGGGCGCCCACTGGCGCGTGAGCTGGCGCAGCGCCGCCGGTAAGGTCTACAACGGACCGTCGATCGGCGCCTCGTAGTCGGCCGCCGCCCGCGCTCGCCGAACCCTCGGCGCTCCGGCGTCGCCCTACGATGGAGCGATGCCGGAGCTGCCCGAGGTTGAGATCACCGCGCGCCGGCTCGACGGTGCGTTGCGTGGCGCTGAGATCGTCTCGGCGCGCGCGCCCGGGCTAAACGCGATGCGCACGTTCGACCCGCCGCTGACGGCGCTTGAAGGCGCCACGATCGAGCGGGTGGGACGGCGCGGCAAGCACTTCCTGATCGAGCTCTCCGACGATCTCCTGCTGCTGATCCATCTAATGTCGGCCGGCCGCCTGCAGCTGTACGACCGTCGAGCCGGGCCGCGCGACCGGACCTCGCGTGTGTTGATGCGGGTGTTGCTTGATGGCGGCTCACACGAGGCTGAGCTGCGATTGCGCGAGTTCGGCTCCAAGCAGGCGGCGTGGGTGAAGTTGCTGCGCCGCGACGAGCTGGAGCTCGAGCAGTCGATCGCGACACTGGGCCCCGAAGCGTGGCCCGACCCGCCGCCACTGGGCCCACTGCTGAACGCCGCGCGCCCGCTGCACACCGTGCTGCGCGACCAGCGCGTGATCGCCGGCATCGGACGCTCGTGGGTGGACGAGATCCTGTGGGCCGCCCGGCTCTCACCGTTCAAGCGCGCCGGCGACCTCAGCGAGCCGGAGACCGCCGCGCTGGAGCAGACGATCGTGGGCACGCTGGGCGGCGCGATCGACCATTACGAGCGCACCGTCACGCTGCCGATCCCCGACAAGCTGCCGATGCCCCTGCGGGTGCACCGTCACGAGGGCGACCCCTGTCCGCGCTGTGCCACCACGCTTGAGGCGGTCCACTTCGAGGATCACGTGATCGCCTACTGTCCGGCTTGTCAGACGGGTGGGCGCACGCTCAAGGACAGACGTCTGTCGCGCCTATTGAAGTGAGCGTCGTGCGCGCACAATTCAGCGGCCCTCACGCTGGCAGTCGGTCCTCACTCCCATCCTTCTCCGGTGCGTAGCGTGCCACGATCCGTGCCAGCAGCACGCTGCCCTCGAACAGCAGATACAGCGGCACGGTCTCCAGCAGCAGTGTGATCGCGTCGCCCGGTAGGAAAGCCGCCACAGCCGCGCACGCGAGGATCGCGTAGCGGCGGTTGTGGGCCAGTTGACGTGGCGTGACGATACCGGAGCGCGTGGCCGCCAGGATGCCGACCGGCACTTGGAAGACGAACCCCATCGCTAGCAGGATCACAGCCGCGAAATGGTAGTACTGGCTGGCCTGCACCAGCACGTTGAACTGGCCGCTATTGAAGTTCTGAAAGAAATGCACGGCGGCGGGCAGCACCACCAGGTAGCCGAACGCGACGCCGATCACGAACAACACCGGGATCGCCAGCATCAGCGAACTGGCGATCCTGCGCTGACCGGGGCTGAACGCTGGCAGCACGAACCCATACAGCTCCCACAGCACGACCGGCAGCGCGAGTATCAGCGCAAACAGCAGCGTCACACCGATCGTCGTGTTAAACGGCTCGCCGATCCCCAGCGTCACGGGCTTGTTGCCGCTGGGTGCGGCCGACAGCCGCGAGATGTCGCTTCGCAGGCGCGGGGCGGTGGCGCTAAGCGAGACGCGGGTCGCCGCGCTGGCGCCGCTGCCGGGGCGCTCCAGCGCGCTGACCACCGTCGCGAGCGCCACCGCCACGTCGCGCGAGCTCTGCTGTACCGAGTAGGTCGCGCCCAGTGGACCGTCTCCGGCTCGCACTTGCTTCTGGGTCTCGTGCGCCAGCGGCGCGTTGATGAACTGCAGCAGCGCGTGGTTCTGCCAGAAGCAGACGCCGAACGCCACCGCGATCGCCACGAGCGACACGATTATCCGGGTGCGCAGCTCGTCCAGATGGGCAACCCAGCTGAGCCGCTCTTCATGGCCGATCCTACCGACGGCGACTGCCATGGCTGCTCCTACTGCTCGCGCTCTGACTGGACTTGCGGCTGGGGCCGTTCTTGCGGGATGGCGCTCATCTGCGCATGTGGGCTCTCGCCGCCGATCGCATGTGGGCTCTCACCGCCGACCGCGTCCTTGAAGCCACGCAGCCCTGTACCGAGCGAGTGGCCCAACTCGGGCAGTCGCTTAGCTCCGAATACCAGCAGCAGCACGACGAGCAGGAACATCAGATGGATTGGATTGTCGAGGCCCATATTGGAGCTCCTCCGGTTGGGGTTGCGTATCGATCGGTTGGTCTTCGCAGCTGGGTCCCGCTTGGATCACCGGGATCGCTGCCAAACTCCTTGTGTTCGTGTGATCCGCGGACGGCGCTCAGCGCGTATAGCCCTCGATGAACTTCCCTGACCGCGTCAGATGAGCTCGCTCAAATCCCCCCTCGCGCGCTCGCCGACGCGCTTGCGTAAGCTCGCCGACGAGGAGCTGATGGAACTGGTTTGTGAAAACGACGCCGCCGCGTTTGAGATTGTGCTGGAGCGTCATCTCGATGCCGCGTTCTCACTGGCCTATCGCATGATCGGACGGCGTGCGCTCGCTGAGGACGTGGTGCAAGAGGCCACTCTCTCCGCATGGCGCAGCGGCACGTGCTACGACCGCTCGCGTGGAAGCGTGCGCAACTGGATCCTCGGCATAACCCACCACCGCGCGGTCGACGGGTTGCGCCGTGACGGGGTGCGCACCCGCAAGAACGTCAGCGACGAAGGTCTCGAGGAACGCCTCGAGGCGCCCGATCGCACCGACGTCGAGGTAGTCCGCCGCGATGAGGCTCAGGAGATTCGCACTGTCCTTCAGCGCCTTCCCAACGAGCAGGTCCGTGTGATCGAATTGGCCTATTTCGGTGGCTTCACCCACACCGAGATCGCCAAGATGCTCGATCTCCCGATTGGCACTGTCAAGGGCCGCATGCGCCTGGGACTTGAGAAGATGCGCACTCGGCTGGGCACGCCGGAGGCGGTCGCGTGAGCTATTTGGGCCGCGACGCCTGCGAGGAGCGCGCACAGGCCGCCGCCTATGTGCTGCGCGCGCTGGAGCCGGCGGAGGCTGAGCACTACCGTGAGCACCTTGCCTGCTGCGGGGTCTGCGCTGCCGCCGTGTCAGATCTACAGCCGGTCGCCGATTCGTTGCCGGCGGCTGCCCCGCGTGTGGTCGCCTCTGAGCTGCTGCGCGAGCGGATCATGGACAGTGTTCGCTCCGAGGCCGAGCTGCTGCGTGCGTCAGGCGCCGGCGCCGATCGTCCTCAGCGTGCGCGTCTGCGTGCGCGTCTGCGCGTGCGTCGCCCACAACTGCTCACCGCGGCGTTCGCGCTGGGCGTCGGTCTGCTGGTTGGCGCGATCGCGATCAACACGGGCACCTCCACGCCCGCGGCGCATGTCACCACAGCACAGCTGGCCTCTGTGCCGGTTGGCGCCCACGCCGTCTTGCGCCAGGTCGGTGCGCACGCCGAACTGGTCGTCTCCGGCATCCCCCAGCCGCCGCGCGACAAGATCTATGAGCTGTGGCTCGCCCGGGAAGGCACGGCGCCGCAGCCGACCGACGCGCTGTTCGGCGTCAACCGCGGCGGCAGCGCGTCGGTAGGCGTGCCCGGCGATCTCGCCGGCGTGCGGCGCGTGATGGTCACCGCCGAGCCGCTCGGCGGCAGTCTCCATCCGACCAGCTCGCCGATCATCATTGCCAGGTTGCGTTAGTAGCCACGGCTGGGGGTTGCGCGGCTGAGGGTCGTTGAAGCGGGTGGCGTCTTGGCGTGGTGAGGATGTCGCGGTTCGGTGCGAGTGCCAGCCCGTGCGGCTGGGCAATCGTGGCGGCGGTGGTTATGGCTCTGTGTGGACAACGATGTCCGCGATGTCCGTGAGCCGCCGACGCAGTTCCTCCTCGAGCTCGCTCGCGAGCCGGTGGGCATCGCTCAGAGACTCGCCGCGGCACCCACCGAGCGTGAGGAACAGCACGCGACCGGAGTCAGTTGCCAGCAGTCTGACTCTGTGTGGGTCCGCGCCGGTTCGCTCACGCACAAGCCGCTCGATCTCACGTGTCGCGAGCCGGTCGGCGTGTGCGTCGGGTGGGCGAGCGGGCAGCGCACTCTCCAGCGGCTCGAGATGGGTTTGCACATCGGCTACCCCAGGCCACGCACCGATCCTCCGCTCGACGCGTTCGGCCACCTCGTGGGCGGTGCGCAGGTCGAGATCGGCCGGGAACTTCAGATGCAGAGAGACGCTCACGGACTCCCGCTGCTCGAAGATCGTGATGTCGTGCGCTTCGCATACAAGCGACTCCGACAGGGCAGCGTGCAGCACACGTTCGCGCAAGTCCAGACCACGATGGCGCGGCTCGACATGCACGACCACGTCGCTGCCGGGCAACGCCTCCGCGACGGCGGCCTCGACGGTGTCTGCCGCCTGGTGGCCCTCCACAACCGCTCGCCCCGGCGGGACACCGACCACGACGTCGGCGAAATAGCGACCCGCGGACTCTCGCAACCGCAGCCGCCGCAACTCGATCTCCGGTCCGAGCGCCGCGATCGAACGTTCGGCCGCGGCGCGCGCCCGCGGCGAGGTCTGATCCATCAATGCGTTGACATTGCTCGTTGTCAGCCGTGCCGCAGCGGCGAAGATCAACGTCGCCACCACAAGCGCCGCGATCGCGTCGCCTTGCTGAAACCCGGCTCGCGCCGCGATCAGCCCGATCAGCACCGCGATCGAACCAGCCATGTCGCTCGCGAAGTGCAAAGCGTTGGAGCGCAGCGCGGCACTTGCGAATCGTCGCGCCGCGCGCAATGAGATGACGGTACGGCTCAAGTTGACAGTCAAGGCGACCGCGATCACCACGAACACATACCAGTGCGCCTGCAGTGCCCCCGCGCTGCCGATCAGCCGCCGAATCGCCTCGACGCTGACAAACAGGCCCCCGACGATGAGAATGCCAGCCTCGCCCAGTGCCCCCAGGTTCTCGGCGCGACGATGCCCGTAGGGATGATCGTGATCGGCCGGCCGCCGTCCCACGCGCACCACGAAGAACGTCAACGCGGCCGCGAGCACATCGCCGCTTGACTCAACACCGGCCGAGATCAGGCCGAGGCTGCCCGTTATCAACCCCGTGACGAGCTTCAGCGCGACCAGCAGCGTTGCCGCGAGCAGCGATACGATCATCGAACGCGAGCGGCCGTCGCGACCGGTGACTACATCGCTGCTGCTCCCAAGCTCTGAGACCACCGGGAGAGCCTAGTGCGATGACCGCGGCACGCTGCGCCATCGCTAACAACCCCGGATCGTCTCAGCGCATGCAGGGTCATTTCAAGCATCGGTGGGACTGTCTCTGACAGAAACTCACCGGCGCAGTGTGACCGTCAGTGTTCGCGTGAGTCGCGTCCCGTGGGGTGGGGTGAGGACGATCCTGACTGTCAACGCGATCTGTCCACGACGCGTCAGCACGCTCTGTAGCCTGCCGCTGGGCGCTATTTTGAACGAGAAGCGCCCGGCGGACACTTTCGCCTTGAGCAAGTGTCCCACGACGACAGACCGGGCGGCCGTGGCGATTGAAGCGCTTGGAGCCAGTAGCTCGATTTCCAGGCGCGAACCGGCCTGAGCGACCTCAATTGAGCCGTGCACGCTCAAAGTCTGGCTCGTCGCCAGACGCAGCGATCCACCTTGCAGCGAGTCGTGTGGTGTGTTTGCGTGGAGGGGGGAGGAGCTCCCGCCGGCGGGCTGCTGGCCGGTCCCGGTTTGGATAGGCGGCGCGGCCGTGGCCTGTGATGTGGTCGCGGTGGTCTGTGTCGGCGTCGTGCTCGTCGTAGTAGGCGTCGTTCCAGTTGTGGTCGGCGTGGTGCTTGTGGTGGTGGGCGTAGTGGTTGTTGGGGTTGTGGTCGTGGGGGTTGTAGTGGTGGGGGTCGTGGTCGTGGTAGTTGTAATCGTGGTGGTGGGTATGGTGCCGGCGGTGTTTACGTAGATCCTGCCGGTCATATACATGTGGTGCACATAGCATTCGTAGTTGTAGGTGCCTTCCTTTGAGAAGGTGCAGCTGCCTTCCCATTCGGTCTTGCCTTCGTTAACAGGAACGCCGCTGCACGCCGGGGTTTCAGGATTGCCACTCTTCCAGATAATTCCGTGCGGCACACTGCGCGAAGTGTCCTTGAAGGTAACCGTCCCTCCAGGCGTGATCGCGACTTCCATCGGGGACCACATGATCGATTCAAGGCCGCTGACCGTCGCGGTCGAGGAGCCCGTCGAGCTGGCCATCGCCGGGATCACCGCCAACGCCGCGCCAAGCAGGGCCACCAACGGCAAATAACGCTTGCGCAATCTCATCGCTGCTCCTCCACCACTAGTCTTTTCCTGGATCGCGGCGGCCCAAAAGGAGTGGCTGCCGATCGTCGGCGAGCGCTTCCTTGTGTGGGTCTCCCGTCCCCGTCAACATGCTTGACGCTTCCCAGCGCCGATACTTCCCAAGACTTGAGCCGCAATCCTCAATGGACGATGATGAAATGCTCCTTCCCGCATCGGGATGGTTTGGGTGTCAAGCTTGGGATGGGTTGCGTCGCCGTCCCTCTATAGACACCGCCGTAGCGCAAAACCTTTCACCCGGCTTCGTAAAACACATCCCCAGCCTGCGAACCGAAGCTCGCGCTCATGCTCAACCGCACGAGCGCTACAGTCCTGCGTTATGGACCCGCTTCCCGTGTGGCGGCCGGGGCTCTGATGGCTGCCCTGGACCCCCGGTCACTGCCACGGCACACAGACCTGCTCTATCGCGCCGCGTGGGCGCTCTGCGGGTCACCCGATGACGCTCAGGACCTGGTGCAAGAGACATTCGCCAAGATCCTCGCTCGCCCGCGGTTCCTACGTGGACAGGACGAACTTGCCTACCTGATGCAAGCGTTGCGCAACACCTTCCTGACCCAGCGTCGCACCGCCTCACGCCGTCCACAGATCAGCGCAACGCCACTCGAGCAGGTCGAGCCGGTCGATCCCCGGACCGCGGATCGCCCTGAAGAGGCCATGCAAACACATGAGGTCTTCGAGACGATCGCGGCGCTCTCTGAGGACCACCGCCTCGCGCTCGTCGCTGTGGACGTGGTGGGACTCTCCTATCGCGAGGCCGCGCAGGCTCTCGGCACGCGCGAGGCGACGATCGCCACCCGGGTCTTCCGCGCGCGCGAGCGGATGGCGCGCGAGCTCACGCGTGACCAGCCCGCGCCGGCTCGCCCGGAGCCAGCCCGCGATGGGCGCGTGGGCGACGAGCAGCTCACGTCCGATGGACGATCCAGGGCGGTTGAAGCGCAGCACTCCGACTGGGCGGGTGCGCGCGACGGCGCCGATGGCTCACGCGTGGACGCAGCAACTAAAGACTCGGTGCGGGAGGCTCCGCGGGAAGGTCACGGCCCTCAAGGGAGTCTTATTCAGCGAGGTCACCCATGAACTCCGAACAGAAGAAAAATGAGCAGAAGCACATCGAGGCGCAATTGGCGGCGCTCGCGGACGATACCCTCCCAGCGCGCCAGCGCGAGCCGCTGCTCGCGCACATAAATGACTCCCCCGAGCTGGCCGGCGCGCTGGAACGCCAACAACAGGCCGTCGCCATCCTCAGCTCGCTGCAGGACGTGCGGGCGCCTGCCGCGTTGCACAGCTCGATTGAATCGGTGGTCGCCAGCGCGTCCCACCGGCGCCGGCGCGCGGCCGTGCGTCGGCGGTTCGCCGGTGTGGGCGCGCTGGCCGTGGCCGCCACCGTGGCTTTCATCATCGCGCTCACCGCCGGGACCGCGAGCGAGCCGACCGTGCGCCAAGCAGCGCGCTTGGCGCTGAGACCGGCGACGTTCGCCTCGCCAGCCGAGAGCTCACGCGACCGCGGCAAGCTCGATAGCTCCGTCGAAGGAATCGCTTATCCCTACTGGCAGGGCAGCTTTGGCTGGCAGACCGCTGGCGCTCGTGTGGATCGCCTTGCGGGGCGCATCGTCACGACCGTCTTCTACACCCACAACAGCCCAACGAGCGCCGTCCCTGAGCGCATCGGCTATGCGATCGTCGCAGGCCGCGCGCTGGCGCTTCCGAGCGGCGCCGCCACGACCCTCAGGGGGGTTCGCTTCCACATCCTCAACTCCGCGGGAGCGACGGTCGTGACCTGGCGGCAGGCCGGACACACCTGCATCCTGGCCGCGCGTGGGGTCACCAGCAACACGCTCGTGCAGCTCGCCGCCTGGGAGTAGGGTGGGTCGTTCAGGACCGCCGCAACACTACGGATATCGTGCGGGTCGAAGTCGATCCGCCCGGTGCGGTCAGGGTGAGTCGCACAGTGACAGGCAGTCGCCGCCGGCGCAACACGCGTGTCGCCCTCCCATCAAGCGCTACCGAGAAGCGCACCCTCCCGGCGGTAAGCGAGGCGCGCACCAGTCGCCCGACCAGCAGCTGGTGCTGGCGGGCCACGGCAAGCCGCGCTGCACTGACCAGCACTTCGACCATGAGCTTCGATCCGCTCTGAGCGACCTGAACGGAGCCCCGTATGCTCTTGCCACGCTGGCTTGAGGCCAACTGAACGGTGCCCCCGCGCAGCGAATCGGTCGGACCGGGAGACTGTTGTCCACCGGCCGTTCCCCCGCCGGGGGGCGAGCCGCCACGCGGAGTCGTGGTTGTCGGCATTGTGGTCGTGGTCGTTGTTGGGGTCGCGCCCGTCGTGGTGGGCACGGTACCGGTAGGGTTGACGTAGATCGTGCCGGACATATTCGTGCCGTGCACGTAGCAGTAATATTCGTAAGTGCCTTCCTTTGAGAAGGTGCAGTTTCCTTGCCAGTCGGTCTTGCCTTCGTCGATCGGGACGCCGCTGCACACCGGGGTTTCAGGACCACTCTTCCACACAATCCCGTGTGGCACGCTGCTAGATGCGTTTTGGAAAGTCACCGTCCCTGCGGGCGTGATCGCGACTTCCATCGGGGACCACATGATCGATTCGAGGCCGCTGACCGTGGCGGTCGAGGAGCCGGTCGAGCTGGCCATCGCCGGGATCACCGCCAACGCCGCGCCAAGCAGGGCCACCAACGGCAAATAACGCTTACGCAATCTCATCGCTGCTCCTCTTATGGATGATCGTTTGTCAGTGCCCAGCACCGGATGCCCGCGGCTGGGGCGGGCATCCTTGTCGGTCAAGGGGGCGGCGGGCGACACCGCGATGGCCGGTCGATCCGACGAAGATTCACCGACGCCGGCGCCCAGCTCTCGGCGCCAGCTCTATCACTCGAGCTCATCACTTCAATGGACTCCCGCCAAGGCGATTCCTTCCTCGACGCGCACAGCACATCGCTGGTGGACGGCGCGGCCTCGGGCGAGCCGGCTAGGATCCGAGGCGTGATCGCACAAGGACAAGAGGCGCCCGACTTCGAGTTGCCCGACCAGGACGGCAGGACAATGAAGCTCTCCGACTTCCGCGGTCAGCCGGTCGTCGTTTACTTCTACCCAAAGGCGGCGACACCCGGCTGTAGGACCCAAGCGTGCGGCGTTCGCGACCGTCAGGCCGACTACGCAAAGGCCGGCGCGGTGGTGCTGGGCATCTCTCCAGACAGCGTCGCGAAGGTCAAGAAGTTCCACGAAAAAGAGGCGCTGAACTTCTCCCTGCTCGCCGATGAGGATCACGCGGTCGCGGACTCATACGGCGTGTGGGCGCAGAAGTCGATGTACGGACGCACCTATTGGGGCAATGAACGCACCACGTTCGTGATCGATGACGCGGGACGGATCGCTCAGGTGTTGGCCAGCGTCAAGCCGGCCAAGCACGACGAGCTGGTGCTGGCGGCGCTCGCCGGCTCTTAACACACAGGCTCGCCACGCAGTTGGGATGACGAGAAGCTCGAGACCGACGAGCTCGATGTAGAGCTCGACGAAGAAGGCGTCGCGCCCGAAGACGACGAAGACTTCTGAGGTATACCCCGGCGTTGAGCTGCTCTCGCGAGGGGGTTGGTCGCCACCCGCGCGGGCTCGCCGTAGGCTTGGGTCGGTGCCCACGCTTGCCGAACCGAACGCGCATGGCCTGACGACGGTCGCGTTGACGTCGGTCGCGCACAGTTTCGATTCGTTCGTCGAAGCGGCGGGACAGTTCTTCTCCGACCTGGCGGCGGTCCACTGGGGCGCGCTCGTGCTCGGCCTGGGGTTCTTCGGCCTGAACCTCACGCTACGCTCGCGCGCCTTCTTCCACAGCCTGCGTGCCGCCTACCCGGCTGTCCGCTTTCAGTGGCGGCGCATCTTGGGCGCCTACGTGGCGGCGGTCGGCTTCAACAATGTCGTGCCCGCCCGCGGTGGAGACATCATCAAGCTGTTCCTCACGCGCAGCTCGATCCCCGGAGCGTCCTATCCCACCGTCGCCTCCGCATTCTTCGTCGAGTCGATCTTCGACGCCACCGTGGGCGTGTTTGTGCTCATCTTCGCGTTCTCCCAGGGCGTCTTTCCCAAGCCTCCCGACTTCTCCAAGCTGGGCTCGTTCGACATCTCCTATCTCGCGGAGCATTTCCGCTTCACGCTCTTTCTGATCACGCTGCTCGCGATCCTCGCGCTGATCGCGTTCGCGCTGCTGTCCGTGCGCGTCAAGGCGTTCTGGGCGCGGGTGCGCCAGGGACTCACGATCCTCACTGACCGCCGTCGCTACCTGCGCGAAGTCGCCGTCTGGCAGGCGGCAGCGTGGGCGTGTCGTTTCACCGCCTTCTGGTTCCTGCTCGACGCGTTTCGCGTCGGTGGCTCTGTCGACAACGTGCTGCTCGTGTTTGGAGTCAGCCAGGTGGCGGGGGCGGTGCCGTTCACGCCCGGTGGCGCCGGCGTCCAGCAGGCATTGCTCGTCAAGGTGTTTGCCGCGAGCGCTCCCACCGCGGTGGTCGCCGCCTACTCAGTCGGCCAGCAGATCGCGATAGCCGCGTTCACCGCCCTCGCCGGTCTTGGCGCCGTGGTCTTCATCTTCCGCTTCCGCTCCTTCAAAGAAGTCATCGCGGCCGGGCGCGCGTCGCGCGCGCAGGAGCGCGAGTCCGAACCCGGTGGCGAGGGCGAGCGCGTTACCGGGGCGCCGCGCGCGCCGCGCGCACCAGTGTGAAGGTGGGCGCGCCATGTGGTCGATGGCGATCCTTCGTTTGTGAGCACGACTGCTTGGAACGTCGCTGCGGGCGAGCGCGTTACCGGGGCGCCGCGCGCACCGCATGTGGTCGATGGCGATCCTTCGTTTGTGAGCACGACCGCTTGGAGCGTCGCTGCGGGCGAGCGCGCTACTGCAGACCCTCGCGCGCCTCGCGCACGAGAGTGACCGCCTCAGGGAACACGAGCGCGATCACGCGGCGGATCTGCTGCGCTTGATCCTCGGCGCTGCCCTGAACGTTGACGCGGTTGACGGCGGCCACCGTCATGTTGACGGCGAGCTTGATCGCGTTGTCGGCCCACGCCAGCGCCTGCTGGCCGTGCATCTGTTCGGCAAACTGCGCTAGGCGACGCTGCAACTCCTCGGGGTCGCCAAACAGGTCACCGAAGCTTCCGCCCTCCATGCGTTGCATCCTAGCGTTAGCGCATACACTGCCGTGCCGATGGCCGCCACGGCAGAGATCCAGCAGCGCACAGCGTTCGAGACGGCGCGGCGCGCGCGACTTGGTGTGCCCGCCGCGGCGGGTGGCGTGCTCTACCTGCTGAGCGCGATCATCCTGAACGCGACGTTGAAAGAATTGCCCACCGTTGGCATCGTGCAGGGACTCGAACCGGCGCTGCGCGGCGAAGGCAATCCGGCCGTGAGCCCCAGGGCCGGGGAGATCAAGTACATCGACCACCACGCCTTCGGCTTGATCGCCGGCAACGTGCTGATGGCGGTCGCCGTGCTGGCGCTGACGCTCGTGCTTCTGTTCATAGGTGAATGCACTCGCTTTCGTCGGCCCGAGACGTGGCCGGCGGCGCGGCTACTCGTGCTCATCGGGGGGATTGGCTACGCATCGCTGAACCTGATCCACGAGGTAGTGCTCGCGATCGAAGCGCACAACTTCGTCAGCTCCGACGATTTCACCAACCACGCCGTCGAAAAAGCGCTGCTGGCGACCGGCTCGGGCGGCGTCTTCCTAAGCCTGCTGGGTCTGCTCGCCGCGCTTGCGCTCACCGTCGGAATGATCGCCGCAATGATGGGCGCGATGCGCGCCGGTCTGCTCCCACGCTGGCTCAGCGTGCTCGGCATCCTCTCCGGCTTGCTGTTTCTCCCGTTCTTCAACAGTCCAACGCTGGAGTTGATCCCCACCTTCTGGCTTGTCGCTACAGGCATCCTATTGTGGGGAAACTGGCCGAATGGCGATCCTCCAGCGTGGGCAGCGGGCGAGGCGCGCCCGTGGCCGACCCAGGCCGATATGCGCGCCCAACGCGAAGCAGAGAGCGATGGCGGCGGGCGTGGACGCTCGCGAGGATCGAACAGCGCTCGCAACGGCGATCAGTCCAACGGGGACGTGGCACCAGCGCCGACTCCCGCCGGCACAGGCTCCAGGCGCAAGCGTCGCAAGCGCGGCTGATCGACCTCGATATCGGTGCCCGACCTCGATAACGATGCCCGACCTCGATAACGATGCCCGACCTCGATGACGATGCCCGACCTCGATGACGATGCCCGACCTCGATGACGATGCCCGACTTCGATATCGGTGCCCGACTTCGATAAGGATGCCCGACCTCGATAAGGATGCCCGACTTCGATGACGGTGCTGTGCCGCTCGTGGGCGTTGGTCGATTCGTGGGCGTTGGCCGATATGTCCTATATCGCCGCCGCACGCGGTCCGTTTGGTGACCTAAGCAGAGGATTGGCGCTCGGCGTCAACGGGAATAAGGAGAAGTAGACCGCTGGTTGGCGTCAGCCGCCTGCGGACGAAGATTTACACAAGCATCAATGCCGCCCGAGATTGGGCGGCGCGAAGGAGGGTCCCATGGAGGCAGCGTCGATCCATCCTCGTCCAGCGCAGGGCGTCAGCCCGCCGCTCGCTCAGGCCGACACTGGAGACCGCCCAGCGGCGAGCTCCTGGGTGCCGGCCAACCCGGCGCCGCTCGGCCTCGCCGGGTTCGCGATGACAACGTTCGTGCTTTCGATGTACAACTCCAATCTGGTCAACGAAAAGGGCGTGCCGGTCGTGCTCGGCCTGGCGCTCGCCTACGGCGGGATCGTGCAGCTGCTGGCCGGCATGTGGGAGTTCCGCACCGGCAACACGTTCGGCGCGGTCGCGTTCTCCTCCTACGGCGCCTTCTGGATCTCCTTTTGGGCGCTGAATGTGTTCTACGCAAAAAGCATCGGTGGCAATGTCGGGCACTCGGTCGGGGTGTACCTGTGGGCATGGGCGATCTTCACCGCCTACATGACCGTCGCCGCGCTGCGCGTCAACGGAGCGGTGCTGCTCGTGTTCGTGTTGCTGACTCCCACCTTCATCCTGCTCGCCATCGGCGCGACCGGACCGCACCTGACCGTCACCCATTGGGGCGGCTACGTTGGTCTGGCCACGGCCGCGGCCGCATGGTACGCGTCGTTTGCGGTGGTCACCAACTCGACGTTCAAACGCACAGTTCTACCGGTGTTTCCTCTCGGCCGCGAGTAGAGTCAGCCGCATGCGGACGGAAGGCAAGGTTCAGCCCATAGCGACAAGCGAAATGGAGGTGTAGTCATGGCGACCAACGCGGACACGCTTGACGAGCAGTTGGCTCGGATGCTCGAGCTAGAGCGCTTCGAGCCGCCCGCCGACTTTCGTAAGGGCGCACTGCTGAACGATCCGGCTGTCTACGAGCGGGCTGCGCGCGATCCCCAGGCATGGTGGGCCGAGCAGGCCGAGCGGCTCGACTGGTTCCAACCGTGGCGGCGGGTGCTTGACGCCTCCAACCCCCCCTTCTACAAGTGGTTTGAGGGCGGGACACTGAACGCGTCCCACAACTGTCTCGACCGGCACGTAGCCGCCGGTCGAGGCGAGCGTGTCGCGCTGCACTGGCACGGCGAGGACGGCCAGCGGCGCGACATCACTTACGCCCAGTTGCTCGCGGAGGTCAAGCGCTTCGCGAGCGCGCTGAAGGACCAGGGCGTGCGCAAGGGCGATGTCGTCGGCATCTACCTGCCGATGATCCCCGAGGTCGTCGTCGCGATACTCGCGTGCGCGCGCATCGGTGCTCCCCACAACGTCGTGTTCGGCGGCTTCTCGGCCGAGGCGGTGCGCGAGCGCATGGAGTTCTCCGAAGCGCGCACGCTGATAACCGTTGACGGCGCCGCCCGCAAGGGCAAGACCGTGCCCGTGAAGGACCGCGTGGACGAGGTCATGGGCGACCTGTCCACGCTGCAGAGGATTGTCGTCGTGCGCAGCAAGGGCACGCCGTGCGAGATGACGGACGGGCGCGATGTCTACTACGACGAGATCTGCGCCGCCGCGGATCGCGAGTGTCCCGCGGAGCCGCTGGACGCCGAGCACCCGCTCTACATCCTCTACACCTCCGGCTCGACGGCCAAGCCGAAGGGGATTCTGCACACCACCGGTGGCTATCTGACAGGAGTCAGCGCCACCCATCGTTACGTGTTCGACCTCAAAGCGGAGTCCGACGTCTACTGGTGCGCGGCTGACGTTGGCTGGGTCACCGGACACTCCTACATCGTGTACGGCCCACTCGCCAACGGCGCGACGTCGGTGATGTGGGAGGGCGCGCCGGACTATCCCCACAAGGGCATCTGGTGGGAGCTGATCGAACGCTACAAAGTCAGCATCCTCTACTGCGCTCCGACCGCGATTCGCGCGTGCATGAAGTGGGGCCCGGAATGGCCCGCCAAGCACGACCTCTCCTCGCTACGGCTGCTCGGCAGCGTCGGCGAGCCGATCAACCCGAAGGCATGGCTGTGGTACCACAAGGTGATCGGGGGCGAACGCTGCCCGATCGTGGACACCTGGTGGCAGACCGAGACCGGCGCGATCATGATCACGCCGCTGCCCGGCATCACGGCCACCAAGCCCGGCTCCGCCACACAGCCGTTCCCGGGCGTGCAGGCGCAGGTGCTCAGCGAGTCAACCGGTGAGCCGATAACCGAAGGCCAGGGCCTGCTCGTGCTCACCCAGCCGTGGCCGTCGATGCTGCGCACGCTCTACCGCGAGGACGAGCGCTTCATCGATACCTACTTCAAGCGCTTTGGCAATGAAACGTATCTCGTCGGCGACGCGGCTCGCGTGGACTCCGACGACTACATCTGGGTGATCGGACGCATCGACGACGTGGTCAACGTGTCCGGCCACCGCCTGTCCACCGCCGAGGTCGAGTCGGCGATCGTCGCCCACCCCGACGTCGCCGAGGCGGCCGTGATCGGTCAGCACGACGAGCAGTCGGGGCAGGCGATCGTGGCGTTCGTCACGCTGCAGGGCGACCTGCAGGGCGACGAGGCCGAGGTCGAGAGCATCCGCGAAACGGTCGCTGCGCGGATCGGCAAGTTCGCGCGCCCGAAGCGCATCATCTGGTCGGACGATCTGCCCAAGACGCGTTCGGGCAAGATCATGCGCCGCCTATTGCGCGACATCGCCGAGGGGCGCGCCCTGGGGGACGTGACCACGCTGCGCGATCCGGCTGTCACCGCACAACTACAGGAGCGCGTCAAGGAGCTACAGGCCCAAGAGGACTAGCAGCAAGCCGTCCAGGGCTGTGCACATAGGGTCATCCCCAATAGGGTCGAGCGCTCACCGCTGGCATCATGGTGGGCGATGGTTTCGGTGCGCACACACATCCCCCGGGCGGCCGCTGGGAAAGTCGCGCTCGGCAGACTGCCGGTGAAGCAGGGCGACGGCGGGCAACAGATGGGAAACCACCGTCGCTCCTTCGGACTTCGCTCTCCCGCGAGAGTTGTCGTGACGAGTCTCAAGATCGTGGTGGCGCTGTGGTTCCTGCACGCCGTCGGTGTGGTGCGCCCTGACACCAGCGCGATCGGTCATGCCGCCGTGATCCTCGTTGTGCTCCTGATCGTCGTCGGGCCGTGGATCCTGAGGCTCGCGCGCAGTCTCTCCTTCGAGCGCGCCGCGCGCATCCGCGAGCAGGAGCGCGCCGAGTTGGCTGCGCATCTGCACGACTCGGTCCTGCAGACGCTCGCGCTGATCCAAACACGCTCTGGGGACTCGGCGGCGGTCGCGACTCTCGCTCGCCGTCAGGAGCGCGAGCTGCGGCGGTGGCTGTTCGAGCGTCCGGGGTCGCGCGCCGGGGACAGCGTCAAGACCGCGCTCGAAATGGCCGCCGGCGAGGTCGAGGAGCTGCACGGTGTGCCGATCGAGGTTGTGATCGTCGGGGACGGTGGGGTTAACGCGAGGCTCGACGCGCTCGTACAGGCGGCGCGCGAGGCGATGACCAACGCGGCCAAGTTTGCCGGCAGCGAGCGCGTCGATCTGTACGCCGAGGTCGAGCCCGCGCGTGTGGAGGTGTTCGTGCGCGACCGTGGCGTTGGGTTCGACCCCAGCGCCATTTCGCCGGATCGTCGCGGTGTGCGCGACTCGATCTTCGGTCGGATGCAGCGCCACGGAGGGCGCGCAGCGGTGCACAGCGCACCCGGCGAGGGCACCGAGGTGGATCTCGTGATGGAGCTGACACCCGCATGAGCACTCGCTCCGAATCTCGCCTGGCTGGAGACGTACCCAAGCCGCAGGACGCGCGCGAATCTCAGGACGATGTAGACGAGTCGCGCGCTGGGATCGACGGGGGCGTGCGCGTGGTGGTGGTCGACGATCACGGGTTGTTCAGGGCCGGAGTGCGTGCCGAGCTGGGGGACCGCGTGAGCGTCGTGGGCGACGCCGGCACGGTGGCCGACGCGGTGGCGGTGATCGAGCAAACCAAGCCCGACGTGGTGCTGCTCGACGTGCACATGCCCGACGGGGGCGGGGTGGAGCTGATCCGCAGGGTTGCCCCCGCGCTTCCCGAGCTGCGGTTCCTGGCGCTGTCGGTGTCTGACGCCGCCACCGACGTGATCGCCGTGATTCGCGCCGGCGCGCGGGGCTATGTGACGAAGACGATCTCTGGTGAGGAACTGGCCGAGGCGGTCGGTCGCGTGGCCGAAGGCGACGCGGTGTTCTCTCCCCGGCTCGCAGGGTTCGTGCTCGACGCGTTCGCCCACGGCCCTTCGCCCGGGGAGCAGGCCGAACTGGATCAGCTCACCGCGCGCGAGCGCGAAGTGCTCCAGCACATAGCGCGGGGCTACATGTACAAGGAGATCGCCCAGCGCCTGGACATCTCGATCAAGACCGTCGAGGCGCACGTGTCGGCGGTGCTGCGCAAGCTGCAGCTCTCCAGCCGACACGAGTTGAGCCGCTGGGCGATACAGCGTCAGCTCGTGAGTCTCGACGGGCTCTGATCGTTTGGCTTCGGCTGTCGGTGCCACACCGGGCACGATTTCGCGTGCCGGTGGGGTGAGGGCCTGTGTAATGCCGCGCGCCCTACGGGCAATCCCCTATGGTGAGGTGCGCTTGCGTCGATCACAGTGTCGGCATGTCCCACCCGCTACACATCACCGCCCGATCGCGCCACCGTATCGCGACCACACGGTGTCCCACAAGCTGAACCTCGACAAGGAGAACGATGTCAGCATTCGATCATCAGCCGCTGACCGCGGGCAAAGACACATATGGGAGCGCCGTCGAGACTGTCGGTCTGACCAAGCGCTTTGGCGAGCGTGCGGCGATCGACCATGTGGACCTGCGCGTGCCGCGCGGCAGCGCGTTCGGCTTCCTCGGACCCAATGGGGCGGGCAAGACCACGATGATCCGGATGCTGCTCGGGCTCACGCCAGCGAGCGCGGGGAGCATGAGCTTGCTGGGCCGTCCGGTGCCCTCCGAGCGCACGGAGGCGCTGGAGCGGGTGGGCGCGATCGTGGAGGAGCCACGCTTTCACCCCAACATGTCCGGCCGTGAGAACCTGCGCATCGTCGCCGCCGTGCGCGGCCCACAGGCACACGAGCGGATCGCTCCGGCGCTTGCTCGCGTCGGGCTCACCGAGCGTGCCGATGAGAAGGTGAAGAAGTATTCGCTCGGTATGCGCCAACGCCTCGGTGTCGCGCGCTGCTTGCTGGCTGACCCGCTGCTGCTGATCCTCGACGAGCCCACCAACGGCCTTGACCCTGGCGGCATTCAGGAGTTCCGCGAAATGATCCGCGCGATGGTCGAGCAGGAGGGTCGCACGGTCTTCGTCTCCTCTCACCTGCTCGATGAGGTCGAGAAGATCTGCGACCACGCCGCGATCGTGGACCGCGGCAGGATCATCACCCAAGGGCCGATCGCCGAGCTCGCCGAAGGCGGCACCCAGCACGAACTGATCGTCGGCGTCGGCGACGCCGAGCGAGCACTCGGCGTGATCGAAGGGTGCGGGCAGGCGCTCGAATCGCACCGCTCCGACGAGGGGCTGCGGGTGGTGCTGATCGATGCTCCCGGCATTTCTCCCGCCGACCGGGCCGCCGCCATCAATACGGCGTTGGTTGACGCCGGGCTGGCGGTGTACCGCCTGGAGCCCGTGCGCCAGAGCCTCGAGCGACGCTTCCTGGAGGTCACATCTCGCCTGGCCGACCCCGCAACCCCCGAGGAGGTGAAGGCGTGAACGCCGTCGCACCCACCGCAGACGCACCCAACCGCACACGCGGCGGTGGCTCGCCCACCACGATCGCAGCGCAGATGTTCGGTGCCGACGTGCTGAAGCTGCGCAAGAAACGCAGCATCATGATCTGGTCACTGGTGATCGCGATCGCGCCGCCGGTGATCTTCCTGCTGGTTGGAGCCATCCAGCACGCGTCCAACCCGGCCGAACACGGTCCCGCTGGGGGTGTGCACAACTTCTCCGATGGTCTGCGCGTAATCGCGCTGCTGTTCGGTCCGCTCTCAGCGCTGCTGATCGGCGTTGAGGCCGGCGCTGGGGATGCCGCCGCCGGGGTCTTCCGCGACCTAGTTGTGACCGGTCGGTCGCGCTGGGCGCTGTTTGCCTCGCGCGTGCCCGCGGCGCTCGCGGTGTGCTTCGCGGTGATCCTATCCGCCTACGTGGTGCTGCTGGCCGGCAGCTTCGCGCTCGCTTCGGGGCTGCCCACGCCCAGTGGCTCGCTGATCCTCAACGGCCTTGGCTTCATGCTGCTGTCCACCGGCATGATGTGCGTGGTTGCGGTTGGCTTCGCCTCGCTCACTACCTCCAAGCCGGGGGCGATCATTGCGTTGATCGCATGGTTGATCGTGGCGAGCCCGCTGCTCGCCACGATCAAATCGCTAGGTAGTTTGCGCGATGCGCTGCTGAGCCAGGGGGTGGCACACTTCAGCCCCGTCAGCACCGAAGGCGGCCACGGCGCGACCGTCACGATGTCGGGGGGCATGGCGCTGGTCGTGCTTGTCGGGTGGATCGTGGTGCTGCTCGCGCTCGGCGCGTGGCGCACGCGCACGATGGACGCCTGACGCGGTCGGGCCGTCTGACTCGCGCATAAACCGGCGTCGGCGGCGTGTCGTCGGGTGACTTGTAGGGCTGTTCCGGCCGGCGCATGCGCCGGCCGGCGGGGCCGCACATGTGCGGCCCCGTGACGCGCCACATGTGGCGCGTCTGTCATTGGCGCATGCGCCAATGACCAGGACGTGCATGCACGTCCCGTCTGCAGATCAGGGTCGGTTACACCTTGCGATGCTCGGGCACCCACGCACCGTCGTCGCCGCGCGTGAAGTCCTGAAACAGCCCAGGCGCCTCGACCAGCATGACGCGCGCGATCAGGTCGAACACGAGTCGCAGCTCCTCCTCGGCGCCCTCCGCCGTGCGCATCTCGATCACGTGGCGCAGTGTGCGCGCGTTGGCGCTCCACACGATGTCAGTTGACAGGCCGATCGGCGCGAGCCGGCGCAACGCGGAGGTGACCTCCTTCTTGACGTGAAACGGCACGCCCTGATCGTCGATGCCCAACTCACTGGCGGCGCTCACCTGCAGCTCCTCCAGCCGCTCCACGATGCTCACCACCTGCTCGCGGAGCGGCTCCAGCGCTGGGGGAACGCGGAAGCCGATGTCGGTCAAGCGCACGTAGCGCAAGCTCTCCTGGCTAAACGCCGAGCCAGCGCGATGGCGCACCAGCTCGTGGGTGAACACACGGCTCACGTTGCGCAGCGCGAACGACCAGTTGGCGTGCTCCAGCACGCTGCCGTGCGCGCTGCGCAGGATGTTGGCGAAATACTCGCGCTGGTCGGTGCGCACCTTCGTCACGTTTGGGTTCAACCCCGGCTCCCAGCTGCGGTAGCACGCGCGCCCGCCAAACTCGACGATCAGCTCGCCGCCGTTGGGCGCCCCGCCGGCCTCCCGCAAGCGGTTCTCCAGCCACGACTCGCCGCCCACGTCGCGCAGGTAGCCGCGCATCCCTTCGACGTCGATCGAGGGGCGCGCGATCAGGAACACGGCTGGAGTGGTCTCGTGCACGGTGGCGGGCGATCCTACAACCCCGGTCGGGCGTCCCCGCGCCGCCTCGCCACGCACGCCCCGCAGGTCCTGTCCAGCTGCGTGTCGCCGCCTCGCTCCGCACGCTCCGCAGGTTCTGTCCAGCTGCGTGTCACCCACCCCGGCGCACCGCCACCAGAACGTGCTCGGCGCGTCGCGGGGGCCATTACACTCGCGCTATGAGCGCGGTGGACGTCAACGGGAGGCCACACAACATCGTCGAGGCGCACGGTGTCTCTCGCCGCTACGGCGAGGGCGAGGCGGCCGTTGACGCGCTCGTGGACGTCAGCGTTGGCTTCCCCAACGGGCGTTTCGCCGCGATCATGGGCCCGTCGGGATCCGGCAAGTTGACGCTGATGCACACGCTCGCCGGGCTCGACCGCCCGACGTCGGGATCGGTCGAGATCGATGGCGTGAAGCTCGAGGACCTCGACAACCGCAAGCTCACGCAGCTGCGCCGCGACCGCGTCGGGTTCATTTTCCAGACCTTCAACCTGCTGCCGGTGCTGAGCGCTGAGGAGAACATCCTGCTGCCGCTGTCGATCGCCGGGCGCCAGCCCGACCGCGAATGGCTGGACCGCCTGATCGACACGGTCGGGATTCGCGACCGGCTGCGCCACCGTCCCGCCGAGCTGTCCGGCGGCCAACAACAGCGCGTCGCGGTCGCGCGCGCGCTCGTGTCGCGGCCCGCGGTCGTGTTCGCCGACGAGCCGTCCGGCAATCTCGACTCCAAAGCCTCCGGCGACGTGCTCGAACTGCTGCGCCACGCCGTGGACGACTTCTCACAGACGGTCGTGATGGTCACCCACGACGCGCACGCCGCGTCCTTTGCCGACCGGCTACTGGTGCTCGTCGACGGGCGCATCGCCCACGACGGGGAGGCGGCGAGCGCCGAGCAGGCGCTGGACCTGATGAAGTCCGTGGGCTGATGCTCACGCTCGTGCTGAGAGGTTTCCTGCAGCGCAAGCTGCGGGTGCTGCTCACCGCGATCGCGGTCGCGCTCGGCGTCGCGCTGATGGCGGGCACCTACGTGCTCACCGACACGATCAACCACGCATTCGCAGAAGTCTTCGCCACCGCCTACCAGAAGAAGTCGGTCGTGGTCACCGCGAAGGAAACGCTCGGTCGTGGGACCGAAACAGCTCCACTGAACGAAGCAACGCTCGCGCGCGTGCGCGCGGTGCGCGGCGTAGCGGCGGCCTCCGGCGCCATCTTCGAGCCGCGCGACCCTGCTCACCACCAGCGGCACACGGCTCAGCAGCGGCGGCGCGCCATCGCTCGTCGACGCTGAGCAGCCAGCGCGCTTCGAGGCGTTCACCGCGACCGAGGGTCATCTGCCGGTCGCGGCCGACGAGGTCGCGATCGACCAGGCGACCGCTGAGCGCAACCATCTGAAGCTCGGCCAGCGGATCGTGATCGCGGGAGCGGCTCCAGCCCGGCTCTACACGATCTCCGGGATCGCGCGGTTCGCGGGCAGCGAATCGTTCGGCGGCACGAGCGTCGCCCTCCTGCTCCCACAGCAGGCGCAGTACGTCGCGGGCGAGCGAGGCGAATACGACAGCATCAACGTCGCCGCCGGCCCCAACATCTCACCGCAGCAGCTGGCCTTGAGTGTACGCGCCGCGCTGCCGGCGACGCTCACGGTGCGCACCGGCGCCCAGGAAGCGGCGAACCAGACGGCCGAACTGGAAGAAGACCTCGGCTTCCTGCGCACGTTTCTGCTGATCTTCGCCTACGTGGCGCTTGTGGTCGGGGCGTTCATCATCTTCAACACGTTCTCCATCACCGTCGCCCAGCGCACGCGCGAGCTTGGACTGCTGCGCACGCTCGGCGCCTCGCGCGCGCAGATCATGCGCTCGGTCGTCTACGAAGGGCTGCTGCTGGGCATAGTGGGAGCGGCGCTGGGGTTGCTCGGTGGGATCGCCCTCGCGCCCGCGCTCGACGGGCTGTTCAAGGCGTTCGGCGCCGACCTGCCCGACAACGGCACGGTGTTGGAGACCCGCACGATCGTCGTCTCGCTGCTGGTGGGCACAGGGGTGACCGTGCTCGCCGGCATCCCGCCGGCGCTCAGGGCCACGCGCGTGGCGCCGCTGGCGGCGATGCGCGAGGGCGTCGCGATCCCGCCGCGACCGCTGCCCACCCGGCGGGCGCTGATCGTGCGCTTCGTGCTCGGGCTGATCGTCGTGCTCGCGCTCGGCCTCGTGCTGGGACACGGCGTGACCGTGGTGCTCGCGATTGTGTGGTGCGCGCGCGCCGCGTGGCTGTGGCTGCGGCTGCGGCGTGGCGGCGAGCGCCCGACACGCCACTACCGCATCGTCCCCGCTCTGGCGGGAGCGATCGGCTCGCTTATCGCCTGGCGCGGCATCACCGCCCGCCTGGCACGGGAGAACTCGGTCCGCCAGCCCGGGCGCACGCTCATCACGGCGGCAGCACTGACGGTCGGCCTTGGGCTGGTCGCCTTCGTGGCGGTGCTCGCGGACGGCACCAAGGCCACGATCGACCAGGCCGAGAGCAGATCTTTCGCGGGCAACCTGATCGTCGAGAACTCGCAGGCCAGCGGTGGCATCCCGGCGGCCGTCGCGCCGGCGCTGCGCAAGCTCCCGCGCGTCGCGAGCGTCACCGCGATCGCCTCCACCGAGGGGCGCCTGCACGGCAGCTCCAGCAACGCCACGCTCAGAGCCGTCGAACCGCGGTCGTTTGAGCGTGCCTACCACTTCGAATGGAAGCAGGGCTCGAACGCGACCCTGCTCGCGCTCGGCCCGACCGGCACGATCCTCAGCAAGAGCTACGCCAGCTCACACCACCTGAAGGTCGGTCAGAGCATCTCGGTGCTCACACCCACCGGCCGCCACGTGTTGTTGACCGTGCGCGGGATCGCACAGGACAACGTGGGCCTGCTGGGCGACCTCACGATCACCCTCGCGCTCGCGCGCAGCGCGTTCGGGCAGCGCGAAGACGCGGTGGACTTCGTCTCCTACGCCCCCGGCGTCAACAACGCGCAGGTGCAACCCGCCGTCAACCGGCTGCTGAAAGCCTCGTTCCCGCAAGCCCACTCGCGCACCGCCGCCCAGTTCATGCAGGAACAGTCCGAAAAGATCAACACGCTGCTGGACCTCATCTATGTGCTGCTCGCGCTGTCGGTGATCGTGTCGCTGTTTGGGATCGTCAACACGCTGATCCTGTCGATCTACGAGCGCACGCGCGAGCTGGGGATGATGCGCGCGATCGGCACCTCCCGCCGTCAGGTGCGCCAGATGATCCGCTACGAGTCGGTCATCACCGCGCTGATCGGAGGCGTGTTCGGGCTCGTGATCGGTGTCGTCGGCGCGGTGCTCGTCACCACCTTCACGCTGTCCGGCTCCGGCTACGTGCAAGCGTTCCCGATCGGCACGCTCGCGATCCTGCTCGTCGTCGCCGCGCTCGTGGGCCTGCTGGCGGCACAGCTGCCGGCGCGCCGCGCAGCGCGCCTGGACATGCTGCAGGCGCTCGCGAGCGAGTAGCCCTCACGCCGGCGATCGGCACCGGGACGCACGCACTGGGTTTGTCGTCACTCGCCGACCGCAACACACCAAGCCATTGAAGGGCCGCGTCATCGAAGCAGACACTGCAGCGTTATCTGCTGGGAGGGCTTACGCGTTTGGAGTGTCTCATTGGCGCATCGCCTTGCCGGCGACACCGTGGGCGGCCTGACGATCACGCTGAGCGTGTACCGCGCTTCGGGTGCCTCGGAATTCGAAGGCAACGAGGTCAGGCTGGGGAGGGCCGGTCAGAAGTTCACTAAGGAATGGGTGGCCAGGAAGGTGGTAATTTCGAACATACGTGGAAGTGTCCAGCAACGGGAAGTTGGTATCACCTGTGGTTCTGGGGGTGTCAGTGAGGTGTCCATGGACGTACGCAGTGGTCGGCGTCTGGCTGGGAGGCCGAGGTCGGCAGCTGCATGAAGCAGGGACCCGTGGATATGTCGCCAATTGGCGAGGGCGCAGAAGAAGCATGAATCGGATCGCGGTACTGACGACAGTCCTCATCTGCGTGTTCGCGGCATCGGGGTGCTCGCGTAGCTCTGCCCACAGCGCATATGTTTCACGCTCGGTGCCGAACAGTCGCGTGCTGCTGGTACCGGAATTGCAGGGTGGATGGGCCGGATGGTGCGTGGCGACGAGCTATCGAATGGCCACGGAAGGAAGCGCTGGCTGCGGCGAAGCGACAACGACCTCGACCGGGCCAATCTTCGATGAAGCGGGATGCAAAGAGGACGAGGCGAGGATCGAGATCTTCGCGTTGACGACGAGCGAAGTCGCGGCCGTGTCAGTGTATGGCGGCAGGCCTATCCCGACGTTCACCAACGCCACGCTCCCCGACGGGCTGCGTGCGGCGGCCGTCGAAGTGCTCCGTCACAACGGGCACCCGAGCATTGATGTGGACAGTGCGCTCTGTCCTCGGTTGACGCCGCTGGATGCGCAAGACAAGCCGATCAGGAAGAAGAGTATGTCCGGCAGGCCGCAGGCGGTCGGGCTGCCAGGCACGCTGCACTGGGAAGAGCCCGCGCGTACTCCAAAAGGTGACTGCGAGCTCACCCTGACTGGGCTTCCTAAGGAAAGCGTGGCAATAGAAGGGGATGTGGCGACCCGGATCGGACAGATCAGACCCTACCGTGGGCTGCTCGGTAGAGCGTTGCTCTCGTGCGTGAGTACCGTCTATCTCTACCACGACGAACACCATCTCACCTCCGCTGTGCTGCTCAACGCGTCACGTCCAGGCGCCACACCGCCACCCCTGCCCGCCATGAAGCCCCTGGCAGGACATCCAGGGATCTTCCAGGCACCAGGGTCTGAGGGTGAGATCGTGGCGCGACGAATTCGCGGTGCCTGGCTCGTGGTCGAAGAAGAGGACCGTATCGGTCTCAGTGTTCCCTTGGAATTGCTAGAAGACTTGAGAGCCAAAATTCATCTCTAGATTTTGGGTCGCGGGTTTTCAAGATCGGTCACCACCTGAGCTCTGCTCGGGAGCCCGCACGGCTGGCAGCGCAGAGGGGACGCGACGGCGGGAGCGGTCTGGACACCTTGACTTCATAGAAGCATCCTCTAGGCACCCACCAAACCATCAAACACGTTAATCGCCACCAGCCACAGAGCTACACGGTGGATCCAGGCTAAGCTGCCGAGACCGATGGCGACCGAGCTAGCTCCCGAACCGACCGACCCCGAGCTGCAGGCGAGCGCGTGGAATCTCGACCCGCTCGTCGACGGCCAGGGCTCCGACGGCGCGCGGACACAGCTCGCCGAGGCACTGGAGCGCTCGCAGGCGTTCGCGGTCAGCTACACCGGCAAGCTCGCCGGCCTCGACAGCGCCGGGCTGGAGCGCGCGATGCGCGAGTTGGCCATGATCCAGGAGCTGGTGGGGCGCGCCGGGACATATGCCGGTCTGCGCTTCTCCGTTGACACGGCCGACCCCGCCGCGGGCGCGTTGATGCAAGAGCTGCAGGAGCGCGCCACCGAGATCGAGACGACGCTGCTGTTCTTCGAGCTGGAATGGGCCGCGCTGGAGGACGAGCAGGCCGAGCGGCTGCTGGGCGACGAGCGCCTGGAGTTCTGCGCCCACCATCTGCGCAACGTGCGCCGCTACCGCGAGCACCTGCTCAGCGAACCGGAGGAGAAGATCCTCGCCGAGAAGGCGGTCACTGGGGCGAGCGCGTGGTCGCGGCTGTTCGACGAGCTGACCTCCGCGATCGAGGTGCGGTTGCCGGTGGACGAGAGGTCCTCGCGAGTGGACGGCATCGCAGCTGCCGGCGAGAGCGCTGAGACGCGAGCAGGCGATGGAGGGACCCAGCGCGAGAGAGCGGTGGGCGAGACCGTCGCGCTCGACGTGGCGCTCAGCCGTCTCGTGTCGCCCGACCGCGAGCTGCGGCGCGCCACCGCGCAGGCAATCACCGAGGCGCTCGCCCCCGGGTTGCGCACACGCGCGTTCCTGTTCAACACGCTGCTCGCCGACAAGTCCACCGACGACCGCCTGCGCCACTACCCCAGCTGGCTGTCGGCGCGCAACCTGTCAAACGAGGCCAGCGACGAGTCGGTGGCCGCGCTGATCGAGGCGGTGCGCGCGCGCTACGAGCTGCCGCGCCGCTGGTACCGGCTGAAGGCGCGCCTGCTCGGCGTGGAGCGGCTCGCCGACTACGATCGTATGGCGGCCGTCACGCAAGACGAGGTCACCTACTCGTTCGCGCAGGCGCGCGAGATCGTGCTCGACTGCTACTCGTCGTTCTCGGCCGAGCTGGGCGCGGCCGCGCAGAGCTTCTTCGACGGCCACTACATCGACGCGCCCGTGCGCCCCGCCAAGCGCGGCGGCGCATTCTGCGCTTCCGCGGTGCCCTCGGTGCACCCGTATGTGATGCTCAACTACAGCTCGCGCCGCCGCGACGTGCTGACGCTCGCGCACGAGCTCGGCCACGGCGTGCACTTCGCGCTCGCCGCCCGCCAGGGCGTCTTTCACCAGGGCACTCCGCTGACGCTCGCGGAGACCGCGTCGGTGTTCGGCGAGACGATCGTGTTCGGGCGGCTGCTCGAACAGGACAGCTCGCCGGCCTCGCGGCTGGCGCTGCTGGCCGAGAACATCGAGGGTCAGGTCGCCACCGTGTTCCGCCAGGTCGCGATGAACCGCTTCGAGGAGCTCGTGCACACGGCTCGACGCACGCACGGCGAGCTGTCGGTCGAACGCTTCGGCGAGCTGTGGGCCGACAGCCAGACGGAGATGCTCGGTGACTCCGTGGAGATCACCGAGGGCTACCGTTCGTGGTGGTCGTACGTGCCGCATTTCATCGGCTCGCCCGGGTATGTGTACGCGTACGCCTACGGACAACTGCTCGCTTTGTCCGTCTATCAGCGCTACGAGCAGCGCGGCGATGAGCTCGTGCCGCGCTACCTGGAGCTGCTCGCGGCCGGCGGCTCGCGCTCGCCGCAACAGCTGGGGGAGATCGTGGGCGTGGATCTCGCCGACCCAGGGTTCTGGGACGCCGGGCTCGATCTGGTGGAGCGCCAGCTGCTGGCGGCCGAAGAGGCAGCAGGGGCAGCCGGGCGGGTGTAGAACGAGGCCTCCTACGCTGCGCCCGGTCCCGTCGTACTCGTCCTGTCGGATGAGCTCCTGTGGGACCCGCAAACATGTCGAGGATCGCCGGCGAGCGCTCGCCGGTTGACGATCCGTCGCCAGCCGGTGCTCCGGAGGCCGCCCTGGGTGGGGCGGTACGATGAGCTGGATATGGCCACGCAGCTTGAAAACACGCTGGCGCTTCATCGGCTCGACGCGGACACCTACCGGAGGCTGCTCGACGCGGGCGCGCTCGACGGTATGGACGTCGAGCTGCTCAACGGTCTGCTCGTCAACAGGGGCGCCGCTCGCGAGGATCCGATTCACCGGCTCGACGTGGGTACGTACAACCGGATGCTCGACACCGGCGCGCTCGATGGCCGGCGTATCGAGCTGCTCGACGGGCTTCTGGTCGAGATGAGCCCGAAGTCGCGCGACCATGTGGTCGTCGTGACCAGACTGATGCGCCATTTCGCGAGCGAGCCGAACTGGTGGACGCAAGTGCAGGATCCGATTGAAGTGGCGTTCGACTCCGAGCCGGAACCCGACCTGCTCGTGAGCGAGCGCGAACCTCCTCGCGGAAGACTCCTTCACACCGCACGGCTCGTTGTCGAGGTCGCCATCAGTTCGCACCGACTCGACCGAGGCCGGAAGGCGGCTCTATACGCAGGCGCGGATATTTCCACCTACTGGCTCGTGGACGTGCCCGGCAGGTCCGTCGAGGTCCGCACACGACCTGGGCCAGACGGGTATCGACAGTGCGATCTCTACAGCGCAGGAGACGTTGTGCCCTGTCCGCTCGAGGGCGTGCATGACCTCGACGTCGCTGTTTTGCTCAGCTATCTCGGTTAATCAAATACACAACGCGGTCGTCGAGCTCTTGATTGGCGACGGCACGGACCGCGCTGACGAGCGGTCCGATTCCCGCGGGGCGACGTGAGAAGCGGGAGGAGAGGGCGATCAGCATGCCCGGGTGGTGCTGTCCCGCGGTGAGATGCTCGGCGGAGATGTGTGTGAAGTCGGCGACATTCTCGGTTAGCACCGCGCGGCCCTGCTCGATGGCGGCCGCGAAGACGTCGGGATCGGAGCCGCCGCCCAACCCCAGTTCGACGACGGTGCAGGCGTCGATGCCCACGTTCCTGAGCGCCTCGGCCAGGTCGGCCGGATACATCTCGTCCAGCAGCAGCTTCAAAGGGTCTCAGCGGCCGCCGTCTCGCTACGGTGCAGCTCGATACGCGCCGCTATCTCGTCCGGGTAAGCGTCGCGGTAGCGCAGCGCGGCGTCGATCCGCGAGCGTGTGAGGGTCAAGTCCTCGACGAGCGCGGCGAGCGGATCGGGCTCTGCGGCCAGGTCCTCCATCCACATCGCAACCTCCCACACGTCCGGTCCGCCAAGCAGTTTCGCGCGCCGGCCCGTCGGTCCGTCGCGGAACGTGACCAGCGGGTGTTCCTCGCGGCGCGTGCCCTCCTCGGCGTAGCGGCGGAGACGGTCGGAGAGGGTCTCGCCGGCAGCGCGGGCACGTAGGCGCAAGCGCTCGGCGAGGGCGTCGTCCAGGCGGACGGAGACGTTTACCGACATGTATGCAATGTAGCACAACGTCCGCGAGGGGTTGCGAAGTCTCCTCGGCGAGCCAATAAGGCCGTTATGTCAGAGCAACCCCAGCGCGCTGCCGACCCCGTGCACGAGGTTGAACAGCGGCTGCGGGACGATCCCGAAGAAGATCGTCACGGCGCTGGCCAGCACGGCCACGAACGCGATCTCTGGCTGCGCGTGGGGGCGGATGCTCGCCGGGGTGTCTCCGTTTGGTGTCGCGGTGGTTGTGCGCTCCTCGCCGACTGCGTCCTCAGGATCGCTATCCGGGTCGTCATCCAGCTCGGGCGAGCCGCCCGCGATGACCGGAATCGCGCTGGCAGGCGGAGTCCTCACGGGGGTGGTCGCTCCCATCCACATCGTCGCGATCACCGGCAGGTAGTAGCCGAGCGAGATCATCGAGCCGACCACGATCACCACGCCCAGCCACGTGTAGCCACCCGCGACGGCGGCGTCGATCAAATAGAACTTGCCGATGAACCCGGCCGTGGCCGGGATGCCGGCGAGCGCCAGCATCGAGATCGTCATCGGCCACGCCAGCCACGGGCGCTCGCGGCCGAGGCCGGCCATCGCCCGCACGCTGTCTCCGACACGACCCGCTGGGACCCGGTCCTGCGGACCGGGTATTTGAGTGGGTTGGGCTTCTAGTTCGCGTTCGCGCGCGACGATCACCGCGAACGCGGCCATGTTCATCGCGACGTACACCGCGAGGTAGAACACGGTCGCTTGCGCCCCCAGCTTAGACGCCACGACGACGCCCGCGAGCATGTAGCCGGCCTGCGCGACCGAGGAGTACGCGAGCATGCGCTTCAACGAAGACTGGCCCAGCGCGCCGACGTTGCCGACCAGGATCGTGATCGTGGCGAGCGCCGCCAGCGCCGGGCCCCAGCTTGCGTGGGCTTCGATCAGCGCGACGTCAAACAGTCGCAGCAGCACGCCCAGCGCGGCGACCTTCGTGGCGACCGCCATAAACGCGGTGATCGGTGTCGGCGCGCCCTCGTACACGTCGGGTGTCCACTGATGGAAAGGCGCGACGGAAGCCTTGAACGCCAGGCCGGCCACGCACAGGGCGATGCCTGTCAGCAGCATCACATTGGTCGCCAGGCCGCTACCAGAGATCGCGCTCGCGATCGCGCTGAAGTCGGTCGCGCCGGTGGCGCCGTACAGCAGCGCGATCCCGTACAGAAGCGTGGCCGATCCGACCGAGCCGACTACCAGGTACTTCAGGCCCGACTCCAACGAGCGCTCGCGGCGCATTTCGGTAGCGCACAACACGTACAGCGGGATCGACAGCAGCTCCAAGCCGAGGAACAGCGCGACCGTGTTCTGGGCGGCGCCCAGCAGCGCCATGCCGCCGATCGTGGTCAGCAGCATCGCGTGCAGCTCTCCATGCGAAGCTTCCTCGGCGGCGCGCGAGCGCCACGCGAGCAGCACGGTAGCCGCGCCGCCGGCGATCAAGATGATGTTCAGCGTGAGCGACAGGCGGTCCACGCGCAGCGCGCCCGCGACGATCGACTCGGGCGTGTTCCAGCGCCAGATCGTGCAGCCCAGCGCCGCCGCCAGCGCGACCAGCGAGAGCGCTGGTACCAACTGCTCACGGATAAAGCGCGAACCGACGAGCCCCACCATCAGCACCACGACCGCGCCGCCGAGCAGCGCGATCAGCGGCGACAGCGCCGCGAAGTCAACATGGGGGCCTTTGAGATAGGCGGTGGCGAGCACGGTCATGGTTCGACGTTCGCGAGTGTCGAGGAGGTTGGGATCAGAGCGGCGTGCGCTGCTGCGACAGAGGCGCTCGTGGAGCTTTCGCTGCGCTTCAGCGCCCCCTGGGGGTAGAGCGCGAGGAATACGATCACGGCCAACAGCGGCACCAGCACGAGCGCGTCCAGCGGTTTGATGTCGCGCGATTCGACGCCTGTGCCGACGCGGTTGTGCATCGTGCGGATGAACAGCCGCAGCGCGTACACGCTCGCCATCGCCACGCCGCTGAACGCGACCACCGCGATTGCGAGCTTGGCTTTGAACACGCCCAGCAGGATTAGGAACTCGCCGACGAAGTTGGCCGAGCCCGGCATCGCCAGTGTGGCGAGTGCTACGACCAGGAAGATCGTCGCGAGCACGGGCGCGCGGAACGCGATGCCGCCCATCTCGCGGATGTCCTCAGAGCCGCCCGCGCGGGCCGACAGCAGCGCGATGATGAAGAAGATCGGCGCTACCACCAGGCCGTGGTTGACCATCTGCAGCAGCGCACCCTGCGCGCCCTGCGGGTTCAGCGCGAAAATGCCGAGCGTGATGAACCCGAGCTGCGCGACCGATGAATATCCAGCGATCAGGCGCGCGTCGGTCTGCGTGAACGCGACCGCCGAGCCGTACACGATCGAGGCGAGCGCGAGGATCAGCATCAGCGTCTGGAAGTGCGCGGCAGCCTGCGGGAACAGCGGCAGCACGATCGCCAAGAAACCGTACGCGCCGACCTTCGACAGCACGCCGCTGAACACCATCAGCACCTCGATCGGCATCGCGCGGTACCCATCGGGCATCCACCCGTGCAGCGGGAACGCCGGCATCTTCACAAGGAACGCGGCCGCGAAGAACAGGAAGATCCACTCCTGCGAGCCCTTGCTCAGCGGCAGCCCCTGCAGCTGGGAGAGCACGAACGTGATGTGCCCGCCGTTCTGCTCGCCCGCCAGCACGCCGGTAGCGATCGCCGCCGCCAGCATCAGCAGCGAGCCGACCAACGTGTAGATCACGAGCTTGATCGTGGCTTTCACGCGGTCGGGACCGGGGCGGGTGGGGTCCCCAGTCAAAATCAGGAAGTAGAAGGGGATCAGCATCAGATCAAAGAACGCCACGAACAGCGCCAGATCCTGCGCGAGGAACGCGCCCAGTACCGCCGACTCGGCCAGCATCATGTGGAAGTAGAAGAGACGGGGGCGATCCCACGTGCGCAGGTTCGCGGCGAGGATCGCGGCGAAGAACAGCAGCGTCGTGAGTCCCACCAGCAGCACGTTCAGCCCGCTCACGCCGAGCTTGTAGTGGATTCCGAGTTCGGCGATCCACACGATGTCGGTGACGTCCTTCAGGCCGTGCGAGCCGGGGCCGTACTGAACGATGTAGGCGATCGCGAGACCCAGCGCCGCGACTGTGCCGGCGAGCGCCAGTACTCCGGGCACGCCCCACTTGCCGTGTCGGTCTGCGCTCTTCAGGGTGCGCTCTTCAGGGTGCGCCCGTTGGGTGCGACCGGCGCGCGAGCCGAAGGGGATCAGCGCGCCGAGCAGCCCGCACGCGGCGGGCAGCCAGATCAGGATGGAAAGGGGGGGCATGGGTTAGAAGTGGGGGTGTGTGGGTTGGCGGGGAAGGATTGGGCGGATGAAGGTTGAGGTTGGGTGGCTCGTCGCTGTCTGTGTCACGCCTGCAGCAGGAAGTAGAGGCCGAGCGCGCCCACGCCGAGCACCAGCAGCGCGGCGTAGTAGCGCAGCAGGCCGGTTTGGGCGGCGCGCACCGAGGCCGAACAGGCGCGCACAACCGCGGTGGTGCCGCCCACGATTGCGCCATCGACGAACACCCGCTCGAACGTCCCGGTCGCGAAGCGGCCTGCAGCTGCTGCCGGGCGCACCACGGCCGCGTCGATCAGCTCGTCGAAGTACCACTTGTTGACGAACAGCGTGTACAGCGGCTTGAAGCGCTGCTGCATCGCGGTCGCCGGACGACCAGCCCCCACGACCCAGATACGCCATGCGATCGCGATCCCCGACAGGCCGAGCAGCGTGCCGAGGATCAGCCCGAACACGAGCAGCCCGTTGCGCGTATGCACCGTGTACAGCACCGAGCCGGCGAAGCTGGGTTCCAGGAATTTGTCGATCACATAGTCCACGTTGGGGATCTGCACCAGCCCCGCGCCGACCGCGCCGACCGCGAGAATCGCCATCGCCACGCGCATCGGCAGCGCACGCTCGGCGATCGCGTGGGTGGGGCCGGGGAAGCCTACGTCGGTGTCCTCGACCTCGCCGACCACTCCCTCCGGGGCCGGTGCCCCTGGATTGGTGGGCTCGGGGGCGTGGTAGAGGTGTCCGCTCTCGAGCTCACGCGCCTGCTCGACGGGGTCGCCGTAGAAGGCGCGGAAGATCATTCGGAACGTGTAGATGGCGGTCAAGAACGCGCCGATGTAGCCGACGACGTACAGCGCCCAGTGCCAGCCCCCGCGCTCGGCGGTGACGAGCAGGATCTCGTCCTTGGAGAAGAAGCCCGAGAAGGGGGGGATGCCCGACAGCGCGAGGCCACCGATCACAAAGCATGCGAACGTGAACGGCATCGCCTGCTTGAAGCCTTTCATCTTCTGCAGCGACTGCTCGCCGCCCATCGCGCCGATGATCGAGCCGGCGCCCATGAACAGCAGCGCCTTGAAGAACGCGTGGGTCATCAGGTGGAACATGCCCGCCGCGTAGGCGCCGACCGAGACGCCCATGATCATGTAGCCGATCTGCGACATCGTGGAGTAGGCGATCACGCGCTTGATGTCGGTCTGGGTCAGCGCGATCGTAGCGGCCACCAACAGCGTCGTGGCACCCACGATCGCGCCAACATCCTGCGCGGCGGGCGCCAGTTCGAAGAAGGGGTGCATACGCGCGATCAGGTACACGCCCGCGGTCACCATCGTCGCGGCGTGGATCAGCGCGGAGACGGGCGTGGGGCCCTCCATCGCGTCGGGCAGCCACGTGTGTAGCGGGATCTGCGCGGACTTCGCGAACGCGCCCACTAGCAGCAACAGGCAGCCGGCAGTGACGTCGCCTTCGCCGCTTGAGAACACGTGCGGGGCGGCGGCGAACGCTTTGAGGAAGTCGAGCGTGCCGGTGTGCTTGAAGATGAAGAACGTGCCCAGCACCAGTCCGATGTCGCCGATCACGTTGATCACGAACGCCTTGATGCCGGCGCGCGTGGCGGTCGTGCGCCGGTACCAGAAGGAAATCAGCAGATACGACGCGGCGCCCACAAACGCCCAGCCGACGATCAGCAGCAGGAAATTGCCGGCGAGCACCAGCAGCAGCATCGAGAACACGAAGAAGTTGAGGTACGCGAAGTAGCGCGCGAAGCCGCGGTCGGCGTCCATGTAGGACACCGAGTAGAGGTGGATCGTGGTTGACACGCCCGCGACGACCAGGATCATGAACACCGACAGCGGGTCCACCAGGATCGACATCTGCGCGTCGATCCCGGCCGTGGAAGCGTAGTTCCAGATAGAGGACACCAACTGGCGGTCGTGAGAGGCGTGGCCCTGCAGTGAGAACAGCGCGCCGAGCGCGGCCAGGAACGCGAGGCCGATCGCGGCCGTGCCGATCCAGCCCGCTGTGCGGCCTGGCAACTTCCGATAACCAGCACCAATCACGATCGTGCCGAGCAGCGGGAAGGCCAAGACAAGCCAGCCGTACGTGGTCGTGCTCACGTGTGCACCCTCGCTGATGGCGCGCAGCGCTCGATCGCCGCCAAGAACGAACCGCAAATCCTCATCCTTGAAGCTCCCGTAGCTCGTCCACATCGATCGGCAGTCGGCGGCGGTGGATCGCCACGATCATGCCGAGCCCGATGCACACCTCGCAGGCGGCCACGGTCATCACGATCAGCGCGAGGATCTGACCGTCGCCGTTGCCCCACATGCGCGAGAACGCGACCAGCGAGAGGTTGGCGCCGTTGAGCATCAGCTCCAAGCACAGCAGCACCACGAGCGGGTTGCGGCGCGTCATCACGCCGAACGCGCCCACGCAGAAGACAATCGCTGAGACGGCGAGGTACCAGCCGATGTTCACCAGCCGCCCCCATCCGCGTCATGCTCCTCGGAGCCTCCCGAGCGCGCGTGCGCGAGCGCCAGCCCTTCGACACCCTCGGTCATCGTGCCGGTGCCGAGCGGGCGCAGGATGTCGAGCGGCGTCAGCCGTTCGCCCTCGTCTTCCAGTCCGCCGCGGCGACGCGCCAGCACGACGCCGCCAACCGCCGCGATCAGCAGCAGCAGCGAGGCGGCCTCGAACACCAGCAGGAAGCGCGTCAGCAGCAGGTTGCCGATGTACGCGGGCGTGCCGAACGCGCGCGGACCGGGAGCGTAAGGTGCGCCGACACTGGACACCATCTTCAGCCCGCTGCCCAACAGCGCGATGAACAGCTCCACCAGCAGCACGCCCGCGAACAGCGTGCCGCTCAGCTTGCGTCCGTCCGCGCTACGCGAGCGCGCGCGGCGCGTGAGCTGGTCGTCGAGTGCCTGATCCTCGCCGCCCACGTAGGCGACAACGAACACATACAGCACCATCACCGCGCCCGCATACACCACGACCTGGGCGGCCGCCACGAATTCCGCGCGCAGCAACAAAAACAGCACTGCCAGGCTCAGCAGGTGACCGACGAGTGCCAGCACACTGTAGAACGGGTTGCTGAGGGTCACGACCCCGATGGCGCCCGCGATCACGCCGATCGCGGCTATGAAGAACAGGAGGCTCGACACGACTAGCGGTCCCCCAAATTTTTTGGGATAGCTGTTCGTTCGAACCGATCCTCCGCGCCCGGCGCACTTTTCATTACTCGCCCTCCCGGCGCAGTGGCGTGCGCTCCAGCGGCTCGGCCAACAGCATCTCCTTGGTGAAGATCAGATCCTCGCGCGTGTAGTCGGACAGCTCGTAGTCGTGACCCATCGTGATCGCGTCAAACGGACACGCCAGCTCACAGTAACCACAGAAGATGCAACGGGAAAGATTGATCTCATACACGGCCGCGTAGCGCTCACCGGCCGACACGCGTTCCTCGGGCGTGTTCTCGGCGGCCACCACGCGAATGCAGTCCGCCGGGCACGCGGCGGCGCACAGGGAGCATCCCACGCACTTCTCAAGGCCGGGGTGGGTGGGGTCCGAATCCTCAAAGCGGTGCAGCTTGTGGCGGCCACGGAAGCGCGGGTACACGGGCGTCTTCTGCTCGGGATACTCAACCGTGACCGGTCTCTCCATCATCCGCCCAAACGTGGTCTTCAGGCCGCGCAACGTCTCGCCAAACGCGCGGTAGGTGCCGCGCGCAGCGCCCGGCGGCGGTGTGCGCATCACCTTGACCACGTCATCGCCTGGGTTCCAGCTCATGACAGCCTCCAAGGCGAGACGGGGTTGGGGGTACCCATCCAATTCAAGGCCGCCACCCTTAGGAGGCGGAGGGTTGGGTGTGGCATTGGGTTCACCCGTGGGTCACCACTACGAGCACGGCCGTCACGAGCGCGTTGAGCGTGGCCAGCGGCAGCAGGATCTTCCAGCCGAAGCTCATCAGCTGGTCGTAGCGCAGACGCGGCAGCGTGGCTCTGATCCAGATGAACAGGAACGTCATCAGGCCCATCTTGAACAGCACCACGAACGGGTTGACCCAGCCGGGCGGGTGGATCCCGAACGGCATCAGCCAGCCGCCGAGAAACACGGTCGTGACGATGCCCGAGACGACCAGCACGTTGAGATACTCGGCGAAGTAGTAGGAGGCGAAGCGCCCGCCACCGTACTCGGTGTTGTAGCCGCCCACCAGCTCCGCGTCCGCCTCGGTCAAATCAAACGGCGCGCGGTTGGTCTCCGCGAAGCCCGCCACAAGGAACACGAGGAAACCGAAGAACTGTGGCACGACATACCACATGCCCTGTTGGGCCTGCACGATGCCCGTCAGCGACAGCGTGCCGGCTGTGAAGATCACGCCGACCAGAGCGAGTCCTTGGGAGACCTCGTAGGAGATCAGCTGGGCCGCGCCGCGCATCGCGCCGAGAAATGAGTACTTCGAGCCCGAGGACCAGCCGCCGAGCATGATCCCGTAGAAGGCGACCGCGCCGAACGCAAACAGGTACAGCGGACCGATCGACACGTCGATCCCGTACAGCCCGACGGGCGTGCCGAAGATGTGCTGCACGTTGCCAAACGGGATGATCGCGAACGCCGCCACGGCCGTCAGGATCGAGATGACGGGCGCCAGCGCGAACAGGAAGCCCGTCGAGGTCGAGGGGCGGAACTGCTCCTTGGTCAGCAGCTTCACGATGTCGGCCATCGGCTGCAGTGCACCGTAGGGGCCAACGCGGTTGGGGCCGTAGCGCGCCTGGAAGCGCCCCAGCAGCTTGCGCTCGGCGATCAGCACGACCGGCACCAGCTGCAGGCCCACCGCGAAGATCACGATCGCCTTGACGATCTGGATCCACCACGCTTCGTAGTAGCCAACGGTCGCGAGCATCAGCAGGCCGCCCTCGTGGAGGGTTGCCGTGGCCGCGCGTCGCCGCCGATCCGCTCGGGCTTCATGAGGCCACCGCCGTCTCGCGCTGTGGCCAGCGCACACCGCGCCCGCCGATCTGCTCAGGCTTCATGAGGCCACCGCCGTCTCGCCCTGCGGCCAGCGCACACCGCGCCCGCCGATCCGCTCGAGCGTCAGGCCCTCGTAGAACCCGACCGCATCGAACAGTTGTTGTGAGGCCATCGCGCCGCTGCGCACGTCAAGGTCCAGGCCGACCCGCTCGGCCAGCTCGGCGATCACCGACCACTCCGCGCGGCCTTCGCCCAGATGGGCTGCGGCCGGCCGCAGGCGTTGCACACGCCCGTCGGGGTGCACGATCGTGCCCTCCTTCTCGGCGTACGCGCCGGCCGGGAACACTACGTCGGCGTGCTCGCGGATCGCGTCGGTGAGGTGCGTGGCGTGGCTGATCACGCTGGTCGCGCGCTCCAGCGCGTGTGCCCACAACGCGTGGTCTGACTCGCCTGTCTGCTCGCCGGGTGCACTTTCGGAATGCCCTTCAGGGTGTCCCCCGTCATGGGATCCTCCCGTCAGTGGGTCAGCGCCCAATAGGTATAGGCAGCTCAGCTCGCCGTCGCTCAGCGCTTCGGCGATCCCGCGCGCGTCCAGGCCGTCCCGCTCGAGCGCACTCAAGCCGGGGCCCGCGTTCGGAAGCACGCCCGCCTCGCGCAGCCCGCGCCCGTTGGTCTGCGCCGGAATTTCCAGCAGGCCCGCGCCTTTGATATCCGCGAGGTTGAGCCTCGCGGCCAGATCCAGCAGCGCCCGTGCGGTCCGCTCGCCGTCGGCGCCGGCTGTGAGGCGCTCGCCCCACAGCACCACGATCTCCTCACCGGCCGCCGACAGCGTGTCGATGAGCTCGCGCGCCGACGGCTCGCTCAGCAGGTCCGCGGCGTACGCGCGCACCAGCTTCATGCCGTGGCGGCGCACGCCCTTGCGCAGGCGCAAGTCGAGGATCGGTGCGTCCTCGATCGGGTTGCACTCGAGCACCAGCACTGTGTGCGCGAACTCCAGGTCCGGCACGCTCGCCTGCAGGGCCGGCTCGGCCAGCGCCCGATGCAGCTCCAGCGGCAGCGTGCCCGCCACGCGCGAGTCGATGTGCGGGGAGCCAAGACGCTCGCGCAGCACGCGCGCCAACAGGAAGCCCTCCTCGTTGGTGGCGCCTGCTCCGGCAATCGCTCCGGTGTGCGCGCCTGCCCGCCGTAGGCGGGTGGCGGCCTCTGCGAGCGCGCGCTCCCACGGAACGGGGCGCAGCTCGCCGCCGTCGCGGATCATCGGGTCTGTCACGCGGCCCTCGGCGCCGAGGCGCGGATAAGCGAAGCGGCCACGGTCGCACAGCCAGCCGTCGTCCACCTCGGGGTGCTCGCGCGCCAACACCCTGATTGCCTGCTCGTCGCGTACCGTCAGCGTCACGTTGCACTGCGCCGGACACAACGTGCACACCGAACCCGCGTCCTCGATGTCCCACGGACGCGCACGGAAGCGGTAGTCACGCGAAGTGAGCGCCCCCACCGGGCACAGCTCGACGATGTTGCCGCTGAACGGCGCCACGTAGGGGTGCCCGTCGAAAGTCGAGACGTAGGAGTGCGCTCCGCGCTCCAGCAGCACCAGCTGGTAGTCCTCTGAGATCTCTTGGGAGAAGCGCACGCAGCGGTAGCACAGGATGCAACGCTCGCGGTCGATCGCGATGTGCGGGGACAGTTCCAGCGGCTTGACGAAATGGCGCTTTTCGTCCACGAAACGCGAGCTGCCGGACCCCCAGCCGAAGGTGATGTCCTGCAGCGGGCACTCGCCGCCCTTGTCGCACACCGGGCAGTCGAGCGGGTGATTGATCAACAGGAACTCAACCACCGCCTGCTGAGCGATCTTCACCCGCTCGGACTGGGTGTGGACGACCATGCCGTCCTTCACCGGCGTGGAGCAGCCGGTCTGCAGCTTGGGGATGCCCTCGACTTCCACCAGGCACATGCGGCACGCGCCCACCGGGCTGCCTAGCTTGGGCTCGTAGCAGAAGACCGGGATCTCCACGTCGCCCAGCTTGGCGGCGTCGACCAGCATCGCGTTTTCGGGGACCTGAACCTCGCGGCCGTCGATAGTGAACGTTATCGTTCTGGGTTCAGGCCTAGGCATGGGCGCTTACACCCCCGGCGAGGGCCGGCTCGGGCTCGGCCGGAGTGAGGTCGTTGCGGGCGCGGGCCTGCTCGATGTGCGCTTCGAACTCGTCTCGGAACTTGGCGATCATCGAGCCGATGGGCATTGCCATCGCGTCGCCCAGAACGCATAGACAGTTGCCGATTATGTGCTCCTGGACGCTCGCCATGATCTCGATGTCCATGGGGGTGGCCTCGCCGGTGTCTATCCGTTCGAGCACCTTCACGGTCCAGTTGGTGCCCTCGCGGCAGGGGGTGCACTTGCCGCAGGACTCGTGGCGGTAGAACTTGGCGACCTTCAGGGCCACGTCCAAGATTGGGGTGGAGTCGTCCACGACGATGATCGCCCCGGAGCCAAGCATCGAGCCGGCCTTGGCCATCGAGTCGAAGTCGTACGGGAGGTCGAGATCGTCGGCGGTCAGGACGGGGGAGGAGGAGCCTCCGGGAAACCAGCACTTGATCTCGCGCCCCTCCGGGGGGCCGCCGGCGAGACCGTAGATGATTTCGCGAGAAGGGGTGCCCAGCTCGATCTCGTAGTTGCCCGGCTTCTGCACGTGGCCGGAGACCGACACGAGCTTGGTGCCTTTGGAGGTCTCGGTGCCGAGCTTCGCGTAGTCCTCACCACCCATCTTGATGATCGCTGGGACCGTGGCCAGCGTCTCCACGTTGTTGATCAGGGTCGGGCCCTGGTAGAGGCCCTGGTTGGCGGGGAACGGGGGCTTCAGGCGCGGGTTGCCGCGCTTGCCTTCGAGCGAGTCGAGTAGGCCGGTCTCCTCGCCGCAGATGTACGCGCCCGCGCCGCGATGCACCACCAGCGACAGCGAGTGCCCCGATTTGAGGATGTCCTCGCCGATGTACCCAGCTGCCGTGGCTTCGGCGAGCGCGGCGTCGAGCACGTCGGCCTGGTGCACATACTCGCCGCGGATGTAGATGAACGAGCGGCTCGCGCCGGCCGCGTAGGAGGCGATCACGATCCCCTCGATCAGCATGTGCGGGGACTTCTGCATCAGTTCGCGATCCTTGAACGTACCCGGCTCGGACTCATCCGCGTTACACACGAGGTACTTGTCGATCGCGCCCTTCGGCAGGAACGACACCTTCTTACCCATCGCGAAGCCCGCCCCGCCGCGTCCGCGCAGGCCGGAGGCTTCGAGCTGGGCGAGCACCGTCTCGGGCTCCATCGCAAGCGCCTTGCGCAGCGACTCGTAGCCACCGCGGCGTGCATACACGTCGATCGTGGCCAAGCCCGGCTCGTCAATGTCCGCGAACAGCAACATGTCGGTCATCGCGGATCCCCCTTAGGCGCGTCCGGCGTCCCCGCGGGGTCCCCATAGGGTACTTCCGGTATGGGCGCGTGACCCAGAGATCCCGGCGTTGGCATCGCCGGCTGGGCCGAGTGAGCCGGGAACTCCTGGGAGTTAGCGTGCGGGTCGGCAACCCGCATCCTCGCGAGCTGCTTGTCCGGCAGCACCGGCCGACCAGCACGGGCATCGTCGAGCATCCGGGGCACGTCCTCGACGGTGAGCGGGCCAACGTACACGCCGTCAACGGACGCCATCGGCGCGATATCGCACGCGCCCAGACACTCAAACGAACGCACATTGAACTCCGGGTCTTCCCCGGCCGCGTCGCACACCGTCTCATACAGCGCGTCGGCGCCGCGCAGCGAGCAGGAGATGTTGGTGCACACATACACGCTGTGACGCCCCACCGGCTCGGTGTCCAGCATGTCATAGAAAGTCGCCACCGCCGCCAGATACGCGGGCGTGATTCCCATCACGCACGCCACCTGGTCGATCGCCTCAGGCGAGCACCAGCCGTGCACGCGTTGCGCGGCCTCGAGCGCCGGCAAAGCGGCCGAGCGGCTGTCGGGATACAGCGCCATATGCGCCTCGATCTCGGCGCGCAGCTCGGCGGGCACCTGCACGTCCGCGGGGTCAGGCACAAGCGCGGGAGGCTTCGCCGGATCGACCGGCTCGTACCAGCCCGGCACACGCGAGCCGTGGGCGTAGCGCCTGACGCTCATCGGTCGATGCCTCCCTCAACCGATGTACCGGTCAACCCATGACCCGCTTGAGTCACATGATCGATTCCGGTATAGACGTGGCTCATCGGTCTATCCCCCCAAGGATCGGGTCTAGCATCGCGAGCGTGGCGATCATGTCGGCGATGTAGGAGCCCTCGGCCATCCGCGACAGCGCCTGCAGGTTCACGAACGAGGGATCGCGCATGTGCACGCGCGCGGGCTTCGAGGACCCGTCGGAGCGCACGAAGCATGCCAGCTCTCCGCGCGGGCTCTCGATCGGGTAGTAGACCTCGCCCGGCGGCACCCTGAAGCCCTCGGTGACGAGCTTGAAGTGGTGGATCAGCGCCTCCATCGAAGTCGCCAGCTCGTGGCGCGGGGGCAGCGCGATCTTGCGGTCGGTCGTGATGTGCGGTCCTTCTGGCAGCCCGTCGAGTGCCTGGTCGATGATCTTCACCGACTCGTAGATTTCCGCGAGGCGCACGGCGAAGCGGTCGTAGTTGTCGCCCACGGTGCCCACCGGGATCTTGAAGGCGAAGTCCTCGTATGAGCTGTAGGGAGCGGCCTTGCGCAGGTCCCACGGATTGCCCGCCGCGCGCAACAACGGGCCGGTGACGCCAAGGCTCAGCAATGTGTCGGCGTCGAGTGGGCAGGTGCCGCGCAGGCGCTGCAGCACGATCTCGTTCGAGTTGAGGATCGCCCCGTACTGGTCGGCGCGACCGGGCATCACCTTCGTGAACGCGCGTGCCTTCTCGATGAAGCCATGCGGAATGTCCTCCATCACGCCGCCCACCTGGAAGTAGCGCGTGTGCATGCGCGCCCCGGAGGACATCTCAAACAGATCGAGGATCAGCTCGCGCTCGCGCAGGCAATACAGGAAGATCGACACCGCGCCGAGATCCAGGGCGCTCGTGCCGAGCCAGATCAAATGCGAGGCGATGCGGTTCAGCTCGAGATGGATCACGCGCAGATACTGGGCGCGCTTGGGGACCTCCACCTCGGCCAACGTCTCCACGGCGCCACAGAACGCCATCGCGTTGAAGTAGTAGGACAAATAGTCCATCCGCTCGACGACCGGGATGACCTTCCAGTACGCCTTGTCCTCGGCGGTCTTTTCGATCCCCGTGTGCACGTAGCCGACGACCGGCTTGATCGAGCGCACCACCTCGCCCTGGAGCGTCACCAGCAGGCGAAGCACGCCGTGGGTGGCAGGATGATGCGGGCCGAAGTTGAGCGTGAACAGCTCCTCGTGTGTTCCCTCAGCGATCGGCTCCTCGACGACCGACATCGTGATGCTTTCCTCCCGGCGGCGATAGTCGGACATCCGCTGCTCGGGCTCACCCGTGGACTGATCGGCGACGGTCATCCACCCACCTCGGTAGGCATGCGGACAATCACAGTGTCACTCTCCGCGGTAGGCCTACACGCGCTCATTGCGCCGCTCCCCGCGAGTCACCCTCGTTGTAGGTGAAGATCACCGGTTCGCCGCCGACGGGAAAATCGCGCCGCTGCGGGTGGCCCTCGTAGTCCTCGGGCATCAGGATGCGCCGCAGGTCGGGGTGGCCGCCGAACACGACCCCAAACATGTCATACAGCTCGCGCTCCTGGTGGTTGGCGGTCGGCCAGCCGGAGCCGTCGGGGCCGTCCGGGGTGACGGACTCGACCTCGGGTGTCTCGGTGGGCACCCGCAACGTGATGGTGATTCGATCGACGCTCGACATGTCCAGTAGCTCGTAGTGCACGCCGAGGCGAGGCTCATGCGGGTAATAGTTGACGCCGTGCACACTCATCAGGGACGCGTAGCCGTGCTCGCGCAAATGGGCGAGCACGGCGCGGATGCTGCCCGGCGCCACCTCGAGCGTCGCGCGACCGCGGAAGTGCAGCGTGCCGAGGATCGCGTTCGCGCCGACGCCCTCGCTCTCGCGCAGCTCCTTGGCTAGCAGCTCCAGCCCCGTGGCGTCAGGCACCGGGGAGGATCTCCTCGGTGCCCTGCGCGCCGTAGCGTTCGCGCCAACCCGCGTCGGGATCGTCCTGAACCATCGTGCGCAGCTTCAGGATCCCGTGCATCAACGCCTCCGGCCGAGGCGGACAGCCGGGCACGTGCACGTCAATCGGTATGAACTTGTCGGCCGGCACCAGCGCGTAGTTGTTGAACACGCCCATCGAGCTGCAGCACGCGCCCATCGAGATCGCCCACTTCGGCTCGAGCATCTGGTCATACAGCCGGCGGATGATCGGCGCCATCTTGATCGACACCCGTCCCGCCAGGATGATCAGGTCGGCCTGCCTGGGGGAGGCGCGGAACGCCTCGAAGCCGAAGCGCGCGATGTCCATGCGCGGACCGGCGGTCTGGAACTGCTCCATCGCGCAGCAGGCCAGCCCGAAAGCGAGCGGGAAGAACGAGTTCGAGCGCCCCCACGCGACGGCCTTCTCGAGCGTGGTGGCGAGCACGCGCTCGTGCACATAGCGTTCGAGCTCCTCGTCTGCCTGCCCCCCCCTATGGGGGGTCCCCTCTTGGGGGTCGTCCATCGTGGCCGGCTGCGTTGGACCGAGTAGCTCGGCGCCTCGCAGCAGCTGGTGCGAGGCGAGCCTGTTGACGCGCAACGCGCGCGGATCCGCAGAGCCGGCGCTGGTGGGCGTGGCGGACTGCCGCGCACCGGGGCCAGTCGCGCCGGCCGGCTCGCGCTTTATCTCCACTCCAGCGCTCCCCTGCGCCACACGTACACGAACGCGACGAACAGCAGCACGATGAACGTGATCGTCTCGGCCAGCGCGTACCCACCGTAGAGGCGTAGCTGCAGCGCGATCGGGTAGAGGAACACGACCTCGATGTCAAACAGGATGAACAGCATCGCGATCAGATAGAAGCTGATCCCGAAACGCATCCCGCGCTTGACCTCGGAGGGCAGCCCACACTCGTAGGGATCCTGCTTGTGCTTGACCCGGCGGCGTGGGCCGACCATCGTGTTGAGCACCGCGAACAGCCCGCCCACGGAGCCGCCCAAGACGAGGAATACGATCGCCGGGAGATAGCTGCGCAGCACGCGCGCTGTTATATCACCCTTGTGACAAACTGTTACATAGTGACGATTGCCTCAATGGCCGCCTATAACGAGATGAGATGAGATCGGGGGCCAGTCGTGTGTTGTGAGGGGGCCTGCCTGGGTTGTTTGTGAGGGGCTCTCCCGCGTGTTGTGAGGTGCCTATCCAGGTAGTCGTGAGGGGGCCTGCCTGCGTCATGTGAGGGCCTGCTGATGAGCGTGAGGGGGGCCTGTCTGTGTTGTTGTGAGGTGCCTGCTGATGAGCGTAAGGAGCCTGCCTGTGTTGTGCATCAATGTCGATGCATACACTTCATTTTGTGAAGTGTATGCATGTGGGTTTTGAAAGCATCGCCAGCTTTCCCAGCACCGGATCAGCATGAATAAGGCAGTCGTTGCGGGCGCGCTCGCCCTGACAGCCCTCAATGTCGCTCCGACGCTGCTCGGGGGGTGGCGCTGGTATCGCTACGAGAGCAGCCGTGGCTTCTGGGTGGCGCTACGCGTCGCGCAGGTGGGTGCGCTCGTCTACGCGGTGGCGATCGGCGTGCTGGCGGCCGCTGGGCACTACTCGAGCGAACGACTCTTCTACCTATACGCACTGCTGCCGCTCGCGGTGGGATTCGTCGCCGAGCAGCTGCGTGTCAGCTCGGCGCAGACGGTCCTCGATCAGCGCGACCTGGCAGACGCACAGGCGGTCGGCGCGCTGCCCGAGACAGAGCAGCATGAGCTAGTCGCCGCGATCGTGCGGCGCGAGATGGGCGTAATGACGCTGTCGGCGCTGGTAGTCGTGTTCCTGGCGCTACGCGCCGCGGGAACAGCTCACGGGTTTTGAGGGTCGCCGGATCCTGCCATCGGTTCCGGCACGGACGCCAACCGATATATTCCGGCGCGCATGAGGCCGTCCTTGAAGATGCTCGCGCTCGCAGCCACGCTGCTCGCCGTCGCCGGTGGGCTGGGAGCGTGTGGCACACAGACCATCTCGTTGTCCAAGTCAAACCCCGACTATCGCGGCGCGGTACTGTTCCGCGACCATTGCTCCGGATGCCACACACTGGCGGTCGTCGGCGCCGAGGGGTCGGCGACGTCGATCAAGGATCGTGTGAAGACCAACGGACCAAACTTCAACATTCGCAAGGAGAACGTCGAACAGGTTCTCTACGCGATTCGCAACGGCGGTTTCTCGGGGGCGATCATGCCGGAGAATCTGGTCGTTGGCGACGATGCGATCGACATCGCCAAATTCCTGGCTGCCTACTCCGGGCTACAGGCGCAGCACGTGCCGTCGGTCAACATCACGCTGTCAACCAAATAGGGCTTCAGGATGAGCGCGGCGAGCTCGACTCATCGCTCTGTCCACCACGTCGGGCCTCAGGCGTGAGGGTGACGTGCTCGACGTCAAGCTGATTCGTGAGCAGCCCGAGCGGGTGCGAGCCGAGCTGGCTCGTCGCGGCGAGCATGCGCTCGCGGGGCTTGACCTGGTGCTCGAGCTCGACGGTCAGCGGCGCGCGCTGATCCCGCGCGTGGAGGAGTTGCGCGCGTCGCGCAACGCAGCGGTGGACGCGATCGCGCAGGCCAAGCGCGCGGGCGAGGACGCCGCCGAGGCGATCGAGCGTCAGCGCGAGCTGGGCGCGCGCGAGAAGCAGCTCAGCCGCGAGCTGGCGGAGATCGAAGAGCGGCTGCAGGCAGCGCTTGCGCCGCTGCCCAACCTGCCCGACCCGACGGCCGCGCCCGGACCGGAGGACGAGCTGGTCAGGCGTGTGGGCGAGCCGCGGCTGGGCGCGGGCGTCGAGCGTGCACGCGGAGGGGTGGCCGAAGCCGTCGGAAAGGGCGAGCGGGCGGCCGGCGAGCGGGAGGGGTGCGAGCGGGCGGCGGGCGAGCAGGCGGCGGGCGAGCAGATCGCGGGCGCGCGGACGCCGGGTGTGCGCGACCACCTCGAACTGGCGGGCGCGATGATCGACATGGATCACGCCGCCAAATTGTCGGGTGCGCGCTTCGCATATCTGAAGGGCGATCTGGTGATGCTTGAGCTGGCGCTCGTGCGCTTTGCCCTTGAGAAGCTCCGGGGTCACGGATTCGAGCCCGTGATCCCGCCGGTGCTCGTGCGCGAGCGTGCCTTGTACGGCACGGGCTTTCTGCCCGATACCGAGCAGCAGATCTATCGTCTCACCGACGACGACCTGTATCTAGTGGGCACCTCCGAGGTCGCGCTTGCCTCGCTGCACGACGATGAGATTCTGCCGGCCGAGCGTCTCCCGCTGCGTTACGCTGGCTTCTCGCCGTGCTTCCGTCGTGAGGCAGGGGCCGCCGGTAAGGACACACGCGGGATCTTCCGCGTCCACCAGTTCGACAAGGTGGAGATGTTCAGCTTCGTTGAGCCAGAGCGTTCGACCGAAGAGCACGAACGCATCCTTGCGATCGAGGAGGAGATCTTGATCGATCTTCAACTGCCCTATCGCGTCGTCAATATCGCCGTTAACGATCTCGGTAACTCAGCAGCCAAGAAGTACGACTGTGAGGCGTGGCTACCGAGTCAGGGTCGCTATCGCGAGCTGACGTCATGCTCCAACACGACCGACTACCAGGCGCGCCGTCTGAATATCCGGATGCGTCGCGACAAGCGCGTGCAGACACTCCACACGCTCAACGGCACGGCCGTGGCCGTCGGGCGTACGATCATCGCCCTGCTCGAGAACGGTCAGCGCGAGGACGGCACCGTGGCGCTGCCCGAGGCGCTTAGCGTCTACGGCGCTCCTACTGTGCTCGGGGCCTGAGTTTGACCATGCCTCCCGAGCCGCCGCGTCGTGGTTGGTGGATGGCGAGGCGCTTTCTGCTTGGAACGCTTGGCATCGTGGTGTTCGCGGGCGCGGGGACCTACATGCTGGTTCGCAACGAGGTCAGCGCCGTCGTCAGCGCGCTCAACCAAAACAAGGCGGTCAAGGTGGCGTCGAAGGTGCTCATTCCCACGAGCACAGGCGAACCCGAGACGCTGCTGCTGGTCGGCAACGATGAACGCCGGGCCCCGAAGGACAACCTCGGGGGAGCTGTGCTGCCGCACTCCAACGAGATGCTGTTGGTACGGATCGACCCCAGCAAGCCGACGATCTCGATGCTCTCGATCCCTCGTGAGTTGCGAGTCACGTTCACGTCACCAACCGGCGAAGTGATCACGAACCGCATCAACTCGGCCTACACCTACGGCTATGAGGACGGTGGCGGCACCTCCGGCGGGGTCAAGCTAATGGTGGAAACGATCAAGAACGTGCTCGGCATAACCGTCAACCACGTGTTCGTCACCGACTTCAAACGCTTCGAACACGCGGTCGATGAAATGGGCTGCGTGTACATGACCGTGGACAAGCGCTACTACCACAGCAACAGCGAACCGGGCGCCGAACAGTACTTCGAAATCAACCTCGAGCCGGGCTATCAGCGCCTGTGCGGACAGCAGGCGCTCGAATTCGTTGCCAATCGCCACGAAAGTACTTCGTTGATCCGTGACGCTCGCGATCAGCGCTTTCTGCTGGACGCGAAGGCGCAGTATGGCTCAACACTCTTTGAAAACCGCGAAAAGTTCGAGCAGGTTCTGGGCAAGGCCGTCCAAACCGATCTCCACGGCGAAGAACAGGTGCTGCAGCTACTAGAGCTGCTGGCGGAATCGGCCGGCAAGCCGGTACGCCAGGTGCCGTTCCACGTCAACCTGCTCCCCACCTACGACACTGCCACGCAACAGCAGCTCGAAGAAGCGGCGCACTCGTTCCTGGCGGGCACAGCGGCGATCCCGAAGCACAAGCTCAACAGTGCGGTGCGCTCCGTCGACCTGCATCACCGCGCCGTCCCCGCGTCGCTATCGCTCGCTCCCACCCCGAGCTCGACGCTCGCAGAAGCGTTCGCGCAGGCGCCACGCCTGCCGTTCCCCCTGGAGCTGCCTATCTACCAGAAGACCACAGCGGAAGCCTCCCCCGACGAACTGCTTCTGTATGGCATCCAAAGCCCCAACGGCCGCCGTCGCTACCCCTCCTACGTGATCGTCGTCAACGACGGCGAACTGGGGCAGTACTACGACATCCAGGGCAGCTTGTGGACCGGTTTGCCCCTGCTTAGCGACCCGAGCCAGACGATTCGGGTGGGGTCGCGCACATACAGCCTCTTCTACGACGGCGAACACATCAAGACGGTCGCCTGGAGGGAAGGCAAGGCCGTCTACTGGATTGAAAACACGCTCACCTACAGCCTCTCGCCGGAAACGATGGTGACGATCGCGCGCAACACCCGGCCCGTCGGCAACCCCGCAGCTCCCCCATCCGCTACACCCGCGAGTCTCCATAGGGTTGCGCTGCCACCGCGAGACATCACAACCCAAACGAGCCTCAGCTCCAAGGTCGAGGCGGCGCTTGGCTTGGTCAGCCTCGCCGTCGTGGCGTTGCTCGCCGTGGGTGTGCTCCTACGCCAACGTGAAATCAAACGCTTGCGCGAGCAGGTCGCGCAAGCGCTCGAACTTGAAGCCCGCGGACGCCCGCTGCACGCCACCGCCGCGAGTGTCCTCGTCGGCGCTCAGGCGCCTGAACCGCCGCCACCGAGGTAGTGCGCGACGGCTACGGGCGCATAACCTGAAAGCGTCTAGGAGGCGCTGCCGAGTAGCTGGATGTGGTCGGCCTCGGCGGGTCCAGGGAACGGCCGCGTGAGCCCGAACTTTTCGAGGATCGACTCCGACACGCCTTCGATCCCCGGCGTGTCGGACGCTTCGCCGCGCGTGTGGGGATCGTTCGCAAAGCCCCCGACCTCGACGGAATGCTGCGGAGTGCGGTAACCGGAGATCCCGATCAGATGCAGGTGCAGTGCCTTGCCGAGCGTATTGAGGCGCTGCACGAGGATCGGCTCGACGCCAACGCTGTAGTTGGTGCCGGGCGCCTGGAAGAAACCATATTCGCCTGAAGCGCCGCCAGATTCGACCGAGTAGCCGCTCGCGTAGGACTGGCGCTCAGACGCGTACTCGCGCACCGCGATCGCCACGAGTTCCTTTTCAAGCGCCTGCTGGTGAGAACGCAGTTCGCCGAGCTGTGCGCTCTTCTGGTCGCGCGCGTGGATGTACTGCAGCTGATGGTCCAGCAGCGCCAGGTGTAGATGGGCGACCTCGTCGCGCTGCACGAGCACCGCCGTCGTCTCGCGCTGGTGGCTGGCCGTGAGCACGGCCAGGTGTTTGGTTTCGTGCGCCACAGCGGCACGCGTGTCGATCACCTGCGTGGTGGCGTTTGCGTTCTCCTGGCCGATCGCCTTGAGATCGTCGATGCGCTCCAGCAGGTCCGCAAAGCCGTGTGCCTGCAGGATCACGGTAACGATGCTGGGGGGTGGAGCCTCGTAGGCGGCGACGAGTTGCGCGACGAGCACCTTGCGGTCCTGGGCGAGCTCGACCTGAAGCGAGGACAAGTGAGAGCGTGCGCTGCTTAGTCTCGACCGCAGACGGTCGAGCAGCGCGCGCTCGATCGCGAGGCTCGATTCGAGCGCCGACAGGCGTGTCTGCAGGTCAGCGATGCTTCCTTGGAAGCCGTCGATCTTGCCGGAATCGGCCTGGATTTCCGCGCTGAGTGAGCCCTCCTTCGCCGCCCCGGAGTCGATGCTGCTTTCAAGTGAGCCCTGTGACTGGCCGGCGAGCGCCGGAGCGGCCGCGGCGGCGGCGAGCAGGGCAAGCAGGGCAAGCGCGTAGCGCAGCCGCAGAGCTGGGAGGCGGAAGCTGTCGATCTTCATCGGAGAGTTGGCGTTTGCGAGCGGATCCGCGCGCGGCGTGGTGGTGGCACCCTGCGCAAGCTAGCCACGCGAGGCCCCGATCACAAGCGTGAGGCAGCTCCTGCAAACGGACTTGCACAGGCACAAAGTCCCAGCTGAGGAGCGCTTTCGCCGGCAGGCGCCGTCTCCGATGAGTCACCGCAATACGCCCTGACCGTCACTGGACAGTAGGCAGATGCTGACTAAGGGTAATATCAAGCTTACGCGGAGTATCTGGGGGTCTCCTCGAGCGTATCGGGGACAGGTCTGCCCGATTGCCGCGGCCAACCGTGGAGGAGATTCAGCGATCCAGGATCCTGGGAGCGATGGCCGAAGAGGTGGCCATTCGTGGCGTGTCGTCGGTCACCGTGGCGCGCGTGATCGCGCGCGCCCGTGTCTCGCGCAGGCTCTTCTACGAGCTGTTCTCCGACATCGAGGACTGCTTTCTGGCGACCTTCGACTACGCGGTCGAGCAGGCGCGGACGCTCGCGGTGGAGGCCTATGGCGCCGAGGACGGTTGGCGTGAGGGCATCAGGGCCGGCCTGGCCGCATTGCTGGGCTTCTTCGACGAGCAGCCGCTGATCGCGCAACTGTGCGTCGTGCACGCCGCGGGTGGGGGACCACGCGTGCTCGAGCGTCGCTCGCAGGTGATCGCGGAGCTGTGCGAAGTGGTCGATCGCGGACGCTCAGAAGTCTCCAGACCCGCCCTTTCCAGCGCCCGTAGCGGCCCGGGATCGGTGATCGCGGAGGGAGTGGTGGGCGCCGTTCTCGCCGTGCTCTACACGCGTCTGCTCGCGCGCGGCGCGAATGCCGTCGAACGGGTATGGCGAATCCGACGGGGAGGGGCCCGCGCTGATCACCCTGCACGGCGAGCTCATGAGCCTGATCTTGCTCCCCTACCTGGGAGCGAGCGCCGCTGGTAGAGAGCTGCACCGGCCCGTGCCACGGCCACGATCCCTGCTGGCGCCGATCGTTCCCTCGCCAGCGGGACGCTCGATGCTCGATGAACCAGGCGCCCGGTTGACATATCGCACGGTACGCGTGCTCAGGGCAATCGCTGGGCTTCCGGGTGGCAGCAACCGCGAGGTGTCCGAACGTGCGGGCGTCGTAGACCAAGGCCAGATCTCCAAGATTCTCACACGCCTCGAGTATCAGGGACTGCTTGTCAACCGCGGCGGCAGCGGTCCGGCGCGCGGAACTCCCAACGCGTGGTGGCTCACCGCGCGCGGCGAAGCGCTCGAGCTTGAACTGCGTGAGCGCCCGGCTGGCGAGCGTGAGCCCGGGCGTCAGCGGGGAAGGCACTCGCCCGACTGGCGAGCGTGAGCCCGGACGTCAGCCGGAGAGGCACTCGAGCTCGCGACGACGCGCGCAGTAGCGCGAGCTCAAAGGACGCGAATCGCGAGCGTCCGCGCCGCGCCGCCGGCGGGCGTGAGCGTCAGACGGTAGAGGCCCGGTCGCAGCGCGCCGGCGCCGTGCAGCCGGCGACGGTTCAGGCCCTTCAGCGCGGAGAACGTGAGCGAAGTGTGAAGCGTGCGCCAGTGGATGTGCGCGCCCGAACGGACCTTTATGGAGAGCGTGACGCGTACCGTTGTGGCGCGGCTCAGCGTGCAGATGAACGCGAGCTGAGAGAGCGTGAACCGGTCGCGGCGCAGCGCGCTGCGCGCGTCGGCGGTGAGCGCGAGAGCCGATATGCGGGCGGGCGCTGGCGCCGGCCTTATGTTCGTCTTGATTGGCGTGGTCGCGCCACCTGTGGCGCCGGCGGAGCCGCCAGCCGTGGCGCTCGCGCCAAGTGAGCCTTCAGAGCCTCCGGCTGGGCTTGCGCCCTGCGTGCCCTGGCTTTTCGCGGGAGTTGCGATCACCTTGAACGCGCCAAGCCCATTGGGGGTGCCGACGCCCGTCGGACCGTCGTAGCCGGTGGTGGCGTTGCAGATCCACGCGCCCGCACCGCAGTCGAGCGGCGATGTGAGCGATCCGGCGCAGCCAGCGGAGTAGTCGTCGTCGCATTGCCCGTTGCCGCCCGCCGTCACGTCATGCAGGACCGGTGATCCCAAGTGTGAGTAGAGCGTTCGAGCCGGGTAGGCAACGCTATGGGCGCCGCCCGCGAGCGCGAACATGGACGCGATGACCGGTGAGGCGACGCTCGTGCCACCAATCGGCGACCAGAACGCGGGCGTATTGACAATTTCGCCGTCGTTTTCTCCCGCATGGAAGTCCGGGACGGAGTTATAGACCGCGACTCCTGTATAGGGATCGGCGTCGGCTGACACGTCGGCGACGGCGCGCCCATTCCCGCAGCCCACAGCCGGCCAATCTGGGACTTCGCGCTGCCATGTCTGGGCTTCGGACCGCGGGTTGCAGCCACTGCCACCAGCGCCATAGTTTTCAGTGGACGTGCCCTGGTCGTCGTTCCACACGGTCTCGCCCTGCCAAGCGCCGCCGATCAGGTTCAGTCGCGTGCCGCCGACCGCGATCACATCGGGTGAGGAGGCCGGGTAGTCGGCGCCCGCGAAGTAGCCGGTTCTCTCCCCGTCCGCCTCGGCTTCCCTGGCTTCCGCGGCTTCCGTCCAGTTGAGGTAGCCGTCGTCGCCGGCGGCGGCTGTGATCACGGTGCCGGGATGATTGAAAGCCGCACCACCGGTGGGGGGTTCTTCGCTGCCCCAGGAGTTGGATACCTCGGTCGCGCGCGCCGCGGCCGTGTCCTCGGCCGCTTCGACGTCCGGGTAGTTCGCCGAGTCGGCCTCCACAAGCAGGATCTTGCAGTTCTGGCAGATCGCGCGGGCGACCTCGATGTCGGTCGAGATCTCAACCGCCCAACCCTCGGCTTCCACTACGTTTTCGCAGGCCGCTTCGCGCGTCGCTCTACTCGCGTGCGTGTCTTCGCAGACCGACAGTTCGGCTTCTCTGGCCGCTTCGCTCGCGGGGAACGGCAGGTTGACGGTTTCGCCCAGCTGGTTGACCTTCTCAAAGCAAGCGCTTGTCGCTGCGGGGCACTTGTTCAGCCCGAATTCTTTTTCATAGGTTTCAAGGTCGGCCTGGGCTTTTGGATCGTTGTAGGCGTTGACGAGCGCGATCGTCTGGGGTTCTGAAGCGGGGGCTTCGGGCGTTTCGCCGGGGAAGTAGGCGTTGCGCAACTCCAGCGGGGTCACGCAGGTCGCGTCGTAGTCTTCCGTGCATTCCGCCGCGTTTGCCAGGCTCGTGCGCGGAGCGCTCTTGGTGGTGAGCGAGTGGACCCGATTTCGCGCCGCGGGCGTCGCCGGTTCCAGCTCGAGCGCCAGGCAGGCGGCCCGTCCAGGCGAGGGCGCCGCGCAGGCCGGGCGCGTGGCGTAGTCCGCTTGCGGTAGCGGCGTCGCGATCGCGCTCGTCGCCGCGCACAGCATGCCGATCGTCCCCAACAAACAGGCCGAGAGGTGACGAAGTGTGTTGGCCAGTCGCGCCAAGATCCTCCTAAGGCTAGCGTTGCGCGCTCAGATAGATCGCGAAGTTGGGCGACTGCTCGTCATGCGGATCCAATCGACTCAAACCGCGCGGTACTTGAGGAATTCGAGTCGTTTGTAGGGGTTTTGGGTCTATCTGTGGATATTCCGCGGCGCAGCTTCATGCAAATGCTGACACTGCCGATCGAGTTGACTTTCTCCGCCGGCTCAAATTCATGCGAAAAGCCGTGAGCCGACCCAGTCCGCCGGTCCGCGCGCTCCCGGTGGTGTAAAGAAATAGCCGCCCCCCACGGGGGTTATGTAGTCGATCATCGGCTCTTCGGCCAAGCGCCCCTGGATCGTCGCGAACTGTCGCTGCACGTCCTGGTTGAACGCGACGAACACGAGACCCTGGTCGAGGTTGCCGGCCTCGTCCAGGCCGCGGTCGTAGTTGTAGCCGCGGCGCAGGACGCGCTGGCCTTCGGTCGCCTGTGTGCGTGGATTTGCTAGGCGGATGTGGGCGTTCAGCGGTATCCGCTTGCCCAGCGGATCGAGCTCGTAGCGGGGGTCCTGGAACTCGTCGGTCCCGCCCAGCGGCGCGCCGCTGACGCGATAGCGGCCGATCATGTTCTGCTGCTCGAACATCCCCACGCGATCCCAGAACTCGACGTGCATCCTGATCGTGCGCACCACCTGGTAGGTGCCACCGCTCGCCCACGCGGGCTCGCCCGCACGTGGCTGCACCCAGATCAGCCGGTTCATCAGACTCGCGTCGCTGACTTGCGGGTTGGCGGTGCCGTCGCGGAACGCGAACAGGTTGCGCGGGTTGTTACGCGGAGCCGGGCCGCGCCGGGTGCTCTGGAAGCCGTCGATCCGCCAGCGCGGCGTGAGGCGTCCGGCCACAACGCGCATCAGCTCGCGAACCGTGTGTGTCACGGTGTCGCGGTGCGCGGCGCACACCTGCACCAGCAGGTCACCGTGGGTGCGCGTCGCGTCCAGTTCGTCGCCCGGGAAGCTCGGCATCGGGCGCAACCGTCTCGGCTTGCGTGCCGCCAGCCCGTAGCGGGCGTCGAACAGCGAGGCGCCGAAGGCGAGGGTCACGGTCAGCGCGTCGGGCGCGTCGAACGCGCCCAGGATGCCCGAGTCGGGCGGTGGGTCGTCGAGCTCCTGCACACCGACCGTTTCGCCCTGCGACAGCCCGCGCGCGCGTGCGCAGAGCGTTTGCAGTGTGTCCGCCAGCAGCTCGCGGTTGGGGGCGATCGAGTCGAGCGCGACAAACGACGCCTGCGCCGGCGCGGGCGTGAGGATGCCCGCCTGGTGGAGGCCGTCAAATGGCACGCGCGTGCGCAGTTCGCGCTGCAGCAGCTCACGCGACTGAGCGGTGGCGCTCGGCGCCGTCGCGCCCGTGCCCAGCTCGGTCTCGCCCAGCGCGCCGGCCAGCGCGCCGATCCCACCGGCGCCCACAACCGCGAGCGAGCGCTTGACGAACTGGCGGCGGTCGAGCGGGCTCACGGTGTGCCCCCGGCGTGCACGGAGACCGACGAGGGTTCTCTGAGCTCGCGCACGACGTGTGGGCTCATTCGGTGCCTGCCGGTGGCGGCGAATCGGGGATCTTGGGGATCGGCGGCGCGGTCTTCGTCTCGAGCGTCTCCGGCAGCAGCTCGAGCGCGCCAAGCGCGCCCGCAAGCGTCCCGTTGAGCAGCTCGTGTTCGCGTATCGTCAGCTGTCCGAGCGGCGGCAGTCCATGGTGGTTACGGCGGATGCTCGCGATCGCCGAGCCCAGCAGCAGCAGCTCACTGCGCACGGCCGCTTCGGTGTTTTCGCGGCCGTCGAGCAGCGGTTCGAGCGTGTGGACGACCTCGCGCGTGGCCGCCAGTCCGGCGGCCATCCCCAGCACGCCTTCGCCGCTCCACGGCACGTGCGTGCCGCTCAGCAGGTCGCGCTGAGCGTCCTCGAGGATCTCGTGCGCGCGGGTGGCGTATTCAAGTGGTGTGATCCGCACGCTCGGCAGGATCACGCGCAGGCGTTTCAAGTCGCCGGCGAGTGTCACCGCGAACCCCACAAGCGATCGCGGTTGGGCGCCGGTCCACAATCCCATCTCGATGCGGTGCAGTCCGGTGAAGTGAGGATCGGCGGTGCCGCCGGGCAGCAGACCGGCGGGCATACCGTCGATCTCCTGGTTGAGGGCGCCAAACAGGCCGTAGACGGCGCCCAGGTGTAGGTAGGCGCTCCAGGTGGCGCGCCAAGCCGACTGCGCGCCTGTGCGCGTGCCGGCCGCAAGCGCACCGCGCAGAACACTCGCTTCGTGCTCGGCAACTTCGGTCCAGTGCTCGGCGTAGCTCTTGTAGGCGCCAACCGGCCGCGCGAAGGCCACCGCCGACAACGGTGAAAGCTCGGACACCATTTCCCCGCGCGTGTTGACGCCCTGATCCTCCAGGTCGGCGATCTCAGTGCCGTAGATGCGGGCCGGGATGTCTGACCCATACACCTTCGTTATGCGCACGCCGAGCGGGTTGGGGGCGCCGACGCGCGCAGCGATCGACTTGACCCCGAAGCGGGCCGGTCAACGCGCCGAGCTGCCGGGGGTTAGCGCGGCGCCGACGAGCAGCAGGATCGCGGCGGGCAGCACGAGGACCAGCGCGCGTCGTGCGCCGCGCGAGTGTGCAAGCGGTCCGATCACAACAACCACCGTAGGCGCGCCGGCGAGCGAGTTTGTTACCAGAACGTGGCGCTCTTGCTGTCAACTTGTAAACGGTACCCACATCCTGGCTGTCGTCGTACGGAGCCGATTCACAGTTTGACGATCAAGGTGACACACACCGATGACAACGTTTCTACAAAGACGACACAAAGTATTTGCGGCGCGTTAGTACACACAATCGCAACGCGTCGGTGACGGGTTATTGACACGGGCGCCAAGTGATCGTCGCACGATTCACTCGCGCTCTCTCACGGGTGGCCGGGGGCGTGTGGCTGGTCGATCCGCCACCCAAGCGTCCGAAAAAGGAGAAGCTCCGTTGCGCACTGGGAAGAAGCTCATCGCAGGCGGTGTGGGGGTCCTGGCCGCCGGGGCGGCGGTGCTCGGCATCTCGATGTCGAGCGCGTCCCCACCACCATCGTTCATCGCCGCGTCGACCACGCCGATCAAGCATGTGGTCGTCATCTTCGACGAGAACATCTCGTTCGACCATTATTTCGGCAGCTATCCGCACGCCACCAACCCACCCGGCGAGCCGTCCTTCACGCCACTGCCGGGCACACCCGCCGTAAATGGGCTGACCACCAAGCTGCTCACCGAAAACCCCAACGAGTACAACCCCCAGCGCCTTGAACCGAGCCAGGCGCTCACCTGCGATCAGAACCACGGCTACTCGGCCGAGCAGGAAGCGTTCGACGAAGGCCGCATGGACAAGTTCGTGCAGAAGACCACCGGCAGCGGCTGCACGCAGAGCACAACCCCCGACTCCAACAGCTACGGGCCGGCGGGGATCGTGATGGACTACTACGACGGCAACACGGTCACAGCGCTATGGAACTTCGCGCAGCACTTCTCGCTCAACGACAACTCCTACAGCACTCAGTTCGGTCCCTCAAGCCCCGGCGCGATCAACCTCATATCCGGTGAGACCCACGGCGCCGAAGCGCACGGCGGGAGCTCGAGCGCGATTGCCAATGGGACGCTGTTCGGCGACGGCGAACCGTACTACGACCAGTGCAGCAACCCCAGCGTCCCGCTCAACGCCGACGGCACGCCGGGCGGAGTGACGATCTCGATGAGCGGTCAGAACGTCGGTGACCTGATGAACGCCAAGGATGTCACGTGGGGCTGGTTCCAGGGCGGCTTCGCGCCCTCGGAAGTCAACGCCGGCAGGGCCGTGTGCGGCACCACCCACAAGAACATCGGCGGAGCCACCGTGAGCGACTACGTCGAGCATCACGAGCCTTTCCAGTTCTACGCCAGCACTTCCAACCCCGACCATGTCGCGCCGAGCTCTGTCTCGCAGGTCGGTCTCAGCGATCCTCCCGGTACGCCGGCCGACGAGGCGGTCAACCATCAGTACGACCTCTCGCTGTTCTACGAGGCGCTCAAAGACGGCTACCTGCCGCAGGTGTCCTACCTGAAGCCGCCGGCGTATGAGAACGGTCACGCGGGTAACTCCGATCCGCTCGACGAACAGCGTTTCCTGGTGGAAACGATCAACCAGATCGAGCAGTCGAGCTACTGGCCGAACACGGCGATCATCATCGCCTACGACGACTCCGACGGCTGGTATGACCATCAAGAGGGGCCGATCGTGCGACCGTCGCAGGACACGATCGACTCGCTGGACGGTCCCGGGAAGTGTGGGAATCCAACCACGCCGCCCGCGCAGAACGATCGTTGTGGCGTCGGTCCGCGCATGCCGCTGCTGGTGATCTCGCCGTGGGCGCGTCCCAACTACGTTGACAACACGTTCACCGAGCAGGCATCGATCACACAGTTCATCGAGGACAACTGGAACCTCGGGCACATCGGCGACGGCTCAGCCGACGAAACCGCCGGGACGCTCGGCAACATGTTCGACTTCGATCCGAACGCCCCCCGCTCGCCAGCGGTCATCATGAGTGAAACCACCGGCGAGATCACGAGCATCATCCCGCTCCCGGTTCCTCCCGTGCCGCCCCGGCGCCACCACGGGCACCGGTCGCCGCCCTTGGCTCCGCCGCATAAATCGGGCCACGGCCACGGGTCGGGCCACAAGAGCTGGTCGGGCCACGGCGGTCAATCAAACAAAGGCGCCGGTCACGGACATGGCCGCTGACACGGGCGTCTCGAAAGTAATTCCCGTGTAGCACGTCGCACACAACCAACCCTGTCGCACAACCAACCCTGTCGCACACAACCAACCCCGCAGTCGAGGGCGCCCCACGGGGCGCCCTCGACCGTGGCGCGGCCGGCAACTCCGCTGCGTCTGCCGTTACGCTGAGCCGATGGCCCGCTCGTTCGGTTTCCTGCTCACCACCGAGCCGCCTTCACGGCGCGCCGGCATGCTCGTCGCGGTTGGGCTCGTGGCGTTCTGCACGCTGCTGATCTATCCGCTGGAACAGGTCGCGCCGGTTGTGTCGCTCGGCGTCGTGTACATGCTGGCGGTGCTGATCGTGTCGATCACCTGGGGCGTGTGGCTCGGAGTCGGCGCTTCGCTGTTGAGCGCGCTCGCTTTCAACTTCTTCCACTTGCCGCCGGTGGGGCGCTTGACGATCAGCAATGGCGACAACTGGGTCGCGCTGATCGCATTCCTGGTGGCCGCGATGCTCGCGAGCTCGGTGGCCGAGCTGACTCGTGCACGAGCGCGCGAGGCCGCCGAACGTCGCCGTGAGGCCGATCTGGCGGCTGAGATGGCGCGCCTGTTGCTGGGTGGCAGGCGCCTGTCGGAGGATTTGCCGACGGCCGCAGCACGCCTTTCCCAAGTGCTGGAGTTGCCCTCCGCCGCGATTGAGCTGGACGCCGTTGACGGCGACGAACGGCGGGTGGCGTTCCCGCTGCGCGACGGTCCGCGCCGGCTGGGGACACTGCTGGTTCCCTCCGATACCTCCGAGGCGACACTGCGCCGCCTGCAGGAGCGCATCGTGCCCGCGCTCGAGTCGCTGCTGCGCGCTGCCCTGGAACGTGAGTCGTTGCTCGCCGACGTGGTCGAGACGGCGGCGCTGCGTCGCGCCGATGTCGTCAAGACGGCTCTACTACGAGCCGTGTCCCACGATTTGCGCTCGCCGCTCACCGCGATCTCGGCGGCGGGCGACGCGGTCGGCTCGAGCTCGCTGTCCGAGCGAGAGCGCCTGGAGATGACCACGATCATCCAACAGGAGACGCGCCGGCTCTCGCGTCTGGTGGACAACCTGCTCGATCTCTCGCGCCTTGAAGCCGGCGCCGCCGAGCCACATGTGGTGTGCAGCTCGGTGGAAGAGGTACTGCGCGCGGCGCTCGCCGAGCTGACCCCCGAGCAGCACGACTTCAGCCTCTCGATCGATCGCGACCTGCCGCTCGTCAGCGTCAACCCAGTGCAAATGGAGCGGGCGTTCGTCAACGTGCTGGAGAACGCACGTCGCCACTCGGGTGGCCATCCCGTGTCGGTCAGGGCGCGCGCGGTACGCAGCCTCGCCGGCGCGCCCGCGACACCCTCGGCACAGTCGATACAAGACGAGGAGCGCTCGGGCGCGGCGTTCGACACCGGGCTCGCTCCCCTGCAGGGGCCGAGCGGCGGTCCCGCCGGTGACCGGTTGGTGGTGCGAATCGTCGATCGCGGCCCCGGCATCCCGCCGGCGCAGCTGGAGCGGGTATTCGAGCCGTTCTATCGCGCCGGCACACCACAGGGAGGGCACCGCGGCTCCGGGTTGGGACTCGCGATCGCGCGTGGCTTCACCGAATCCAACGGTGGACGGCTGCACGTCGAGTCGCTACCGGGCCAGGGCGCCACGTTCGTATTCGAGCTGCCGCTGGTCTCCGAGCAGCTGTCCGCCGCCCCGGAGCACGAGGTCGAACCCCCGACGAGCCCTGAGCACGTGCGTTGATCGCCGAGCCACAGCCGGCTTCGGCGGCACGGATTCTCGTGGTTGACGACGAGCCGCAGATCCTGCGTGCCCTTCGGGTCGTGCTGCGCGACGCAGGCTTTGAGGTTGTGCCGGTAGAAACGGCCGCCGAGGCGCTCGACCGTGCGGCGGTGCGCCCGCCGCACGCGGCGATCGTGGACTTGATGCTGCCCGACATGGACGGTGTCGAGCTCACGCGTCTACTGCGCGAGTGGAGTGAGATGCCGATCCTCGTGCTCTCGGCGGTCGGCGAGGAGGAGCAGAAGGTGCGTGCGCTGCAGGCCGGTGCGGACGACTACATCACCAAGCCGTTCGGCTCGCGCGAGCTGGTGGCGCGCCTGCAAGCCGCGCTGCGCCGAGGGGGTCGCTCAGATGAGGAGCCACGCATAACGGTCGGAGAGCTGGAGATCGACCTTGCCGCACGTGCCGTGCGTCGGGCAGGCGAGAACGTGCACCTGACCCCGATCGAGTTCGACCTGCTGCGCGTGCTGGTGCGCAACAGGGGCAGACTGATGACCCATCGTGCACTGCTCGGCGAGGTGTGGGGTCCTGAGTACGGCGACGATGTGCAAACGCTGCGCACACACATAGCGCGTCTGCGCGCCAAGGTTCAGGGCGATGGACAGACCCAACGCGTGATCGTCACAGACCCTGGCGTCGGCTACCGCTTCTCCGCGTAGTCGCCGACAGCCGAGTTTGACGTCGGGGTTTGACGCCGGCGTCCGAGTAGTCGCCGGCAGCGGAGTTTGACGTCGGCGTCTGGGTTTGACGTCGGCGTCCGAGCAGTCGCCGGCGACTGAGTTTGACGCCGGTGCCCGAGTTGACGCTGGTCACGAGTAGAAGCGATGCATGAACGTATGTTACATTTCCAGTATGAGTGTTTCACGCAGCTCGCTCGACTATGTCCCCGGCTCGGCAATGCCGGCAGCCGTTCAGGCTTTGCAGTGGGCGACGGGCCAGCAGAGCTTCTTCAATCGAAACGCCAAGAAGTACGGCGATGTGTTTCGTATGCGCTTCCCGTTTATGTATGAGGGCAAGATCGTCTGCTTCACCACTGCGTCCGCCGCCAAGCAGATACTCACGCTGCCACCTTCGGTCGCCCATGCGGGCGAGGCGTACGCGATCCTGCGTCAATCGACCGGACCGCATGCTGTCATCGTGCTTGATGAGCAAGAGCACTTGCGGCTGCGCAAGATTGTGCTCTCACCGCTGCACGGCCAGCGGCTGAAGCAGTGGGAAGCCTTTGCTGAGCAGCGCACGCTGGAGGACATCGCTACGTGGCCCGTCGGAGAGGAGTTCTCGCTGCGTCCGATCACCGATCGGATCGCGATGGCCGTGATCCTCAAGATCGTCTTCGGAATGCGCGACCCGGCGCGAAGCGACGAGCTCCGTGGACTGCTGCCGGTGCTCTTCGACCTCGACCCGCTGGTCATGCCCGGCTACGTCACAAAGTGGGGGCGCCTCGATCTCGGCCCGTGGAGCCCCTGGGGACGCTATCGTCGCAAGCGCGATCGGATCGATGCGCTGATCTACGCCGAGATCGCCGAGCGTCGCCGGGAGTTCGAGGCGATCAAAGCACAGGATGCCAGCGCACAGTCGCGCCGAGATCTGCTCTCGATGCTGCTGGATGCTAGAGGGGACGATGGTTAACGCATGACCGACGAGGAGCTGCGTGACCAGATGGTGACAATGCTTGTGGCGGGTCATGAGACGACCGCCACTTCGATCGCCTGGGCGCTGGAGCGGCTGCTGCGAGTACCAGACGTACTCAGGCTGCTGCTCGAGCGACTCGACGAAGGCGACACGACCTACCTCGACGCCGTCATCAAGGAGACGATGCGGATCCGTCCGGTCGTGGCGCAAATCGGCCGGGTGCTCACCGAGGAGCTGGTGATCGACGGGTGGACCGTTCCCGCCGGCACGCTGGCGATCGTGCCGATGACCGTAATCCACAGGGATCCACAAATCTACCCCGAGCCGGGAGAGTTCCGGCCAGAGCGATTCCTTGACGGCAACGACCCGGGCAACTACAGCTGGCTGCCGTTCGGGGGCGGCGTGCGTCGGTGCCCGGGAGCGAGCCTCGCCCTGATGGAGATGCGGGTGATCCTGACGGCGATCCTGCGCAACGTGCGCATACGGGCAGATCGACCGCAACCCGAGAAACCAATGGTGCGCGGGATCACAATCGTTCCGAACCGGGGCGGAAGGGTCGTGGTGACCGAGCGGCTTGATCCTCAGCCGATAAACCGTCGCGAGGTTGCCCTATGAGACGCCCTGTGTCAACCTTTTTGCGCGAGGATCTTGTTGAGGGCGGTGTGGCGGGCTGGCTGGTAGGGCGTGTGGTTTTGCCAGCAGCGCCAGAGTACGCGTGTCCAGGCGCGGCCGAGGATGCGGATTGCGTGGGGGTGGTCGCACCCGCGGTCGCGGGCGCGCTGGTAAACATCGCGCGCCCATGGGTGCCAGTGTCGGGTGCTGTCGGCCAGAACGCCTACGTGCTTTCGCAGGCGCTTGTCGCAGGCCCAGCGGAAGGTGACACTCGAGCGCTTGCCGGACTGGATCGTGACGGGGGCTTGGCCGGCGTCTGCGGCGAGCGAGTCGTTGGTCGGGTAGCGGGCGCGGTTGTCGCCGATCTCGGCGAGCAGACCGGCGGCGGTCACGACGCTCTTGGGGTCGCGGAAGAGAGCGAGGAAGATCGCACCGTCGGGATGGCTTCGAGTGGCGCCGGCGATTTGGCTTGTGAGCTGGCTGATCTGTTCGACGATCGGTGTCAGGGCGGCGACGAGGCCGATCACGGCATTGCGTCTTGCGTCCTGCTCGAACTCCCCGATGGCGGCCTCAGGAGCGCTTCGCAGCCTCTTGAGCAGCTCGGCGGGGGCGCGACGTCCGCAGTAGGCGTGACGCGCGAGGAAGCCTTCAAGGCGCTTCTCGCCGAGGCTGCGGGCGTCGGTGGGACTCGGATAGCGCGCCAGGAACGCGAGTCCGATCGGGCTGTCAACATCGGCGAAGATCCGTCCAGCACCTGCCCAGAACGTTTGCAGCTGGGCGCGCAGCTGGTTAGCCAGCGCGACGCGGGCGTCGACGAGCTCCTCACGCGTGCGCACAAGCGCCTTCAGTGCCAGTGTCTCATCCCCCGAGGGCGCAAGCACGGGGAAGCGGTGGCGGTCGGTTCTGGCCAACTCGCACAGAACGAAAGCGTCGAAGCGGTCATTCTTGCCTGCCGCTGCGCGGAAGCGATCACGCGCCGCCTTGACCTGGTTGGGGTGGATCGCCAGCACGACGATGCCGGCCGCCAACAGTCGCCCCACGAGCAGTCCGTCGGGACGCTCTATCGCGCAGCACTCAACCTCACTGCTGCGCAGCAGCTCGATCAGTGCGCTGATGCCACGCTCGTCGTGGCTGAACTGCTCAGCAACGAGCGGCTCTCCATGCTCGTCGGCGATGTGAACGTCATGCCAGTCACTGGCCCAGTCGATCCCGCAGGTTGCGCCCATGGATTCTCCTCCTCGGTCGAGGTTCGCTTGAAAAACACTGGCCAGGAGGTACCGTGGCGGGTGCTCATAGGCAGGCCCTCAATGGGGCGACGCCCTGTTGCCGCTCTGGGTGCCTCACACCACCGGGAGGCGCTTGTCTCATCGTGGCCGTCTAAGCGGCTAGCGACCGAGGCGCTCTCCCGGTGGTGGTCAGCTATGTGCGCTGAGTCTCAGGCCTCGCCCAACCAGCCGTCGAGCGAAATCTCCCTCTCTCGGAAAGAAAACGAGAACAACCTCAATACCCAGCAAGAAGAGGTTGCCCTATGAGCGATCTGGCCGAGCGTCTCGTCCGCAAGGCGATCGCCACAAGTGAGCTTGCCATCGGCGATGCAACCGCGGCGGGGATCGCGGACGCGGCCCTACGACAATTTGAGCTCTTCGGCGTGGCGCGCAGCACGATTGAGGAGATCGCCCACCGGGCGAAGCTCTCGCGCGTCACGATATACCGCAGATTTCCAGGCAGGGATGCGCTAATCGAAGCAGTGATGCTGCGCGAGCTCCATCGGTTCCTGCGCGACCTCGACGCTGTCATAGACGCGCACAGCGAGCCGGAGGAGATGGTGGTGGAGGGTTTCGCGTTTACCCTCCAGGCGGTACGATCGCACCGTTTGCTGCAGCGGGTGCTCGAAAGTGAGCCGGAGGTGCTGCTCCCATATCTAACGGTCAAGGGCGCTCCGTTTGTGGAGGCCGCTCGGAACTTCCTTGCCATGCGGATAGCGCAGGAGTTCGAGGACGAACGTGTAGACAGCGAGCTGCTGAGCGTCGCCGAGATCGTGGTCCGCCTGATCCTCTCATTCCTGTTGATGCCCAAGACGCTCATGGACCTCGACGATCCGGACGAGGTCCGCGCTTTCGCGCGCCGCTACCTGTGCCCGATCCTCGCCGATGTAGCGGCAAGGCCGACCCTTCGCTCCACGCGGCCAAGATGACGGCGTACGCCACCGAGTCCAAAGCGTTCACGGTGCCAAATGCTACGGACTATCCGATCGCGATCGTCGGCGCGGGCTTCTCGGGTCTCGGGATGGCCGCGTGCCTGCTCCGCGCGGGCGTCGAGGACTTCATCATCCTCGTTCATCTGAGAATATGGAACTTCCTCATGACGGGTCGTTCGTGGCGGCGTATGAGCCGTAGCCGATGCTCTCCAGATCAGGTTTGGGACCGACGCGGCTGAAGGACTTCACCCACGAGCTGTCGAGTCGCACGGGACGCAAAAGCGTGGTGGTGGCGAAGCTGAACCAGCCGGCTCGCATTAGAGTGCCAAACGGCTTCTTGGTCGGCTCATAGCCGAGACACTGCGCTACACGCGCGTCCATTGTTCCAATAAGAATGGCGCGCGCCAGCCATTTTGAGGGACCGGGAAACCAATGCTCGATCGCCCGTATGTGTGCCTCGGCGACGTCGTGCGCCTCGGGTGAGGGTTCAAAGAGCCGTGTCTCGTAATCGTGGGTCCAGGCCTTCAGCTCCTCGGGCGTTTCCGGGACGTCGCGTACGCGCATGGCGCGTCCGACACCGAGCCAAAAGTTGTATTGCGCTCGGTTCTCGACATCGCTGTGGATGGGTCGGCCCATGGCCCGGGCCAGGCGCTGCGGTGAGTAGGCCATCAGGGCGAGCGTGTATATCTTGTCCTCGTTGCGGATTCCGCCAACGGCCCGATGGATTTGCTGGATCCGTTCGCAGGCCGCTGTTCCCTCTGGGCTGCTGTGCCCGCGACGGATCAGCTCGCCGAAGAAGGTCAGCGTGTCCGCATCGCGCACCCAGGGCCGCACGATCTGGTCGCCCGTGCCTTCGCGGTAGACCGTTCTGGCGACGCGGGGCACCGCCACCGTACGTGCCGCGGCGCTCACGTAGCCGATGTGGGTCATTATCGGCGGGGTCAGCACCTCCGTCGAGAGGTGTGTGATCTCAGCATCGTGCTCGTAGGGATCGAGATCGGCGATCATCTTGCGTACGCTTCGCCCGAGCTTGTAGCGAGGCGCCCAGAACTCCGCCTGTGGTCAACCGGAAGTCGATGGCATCATGCTCGTATCTATACAGGTGTTTAGATTCAATGTCAAGCGGACACAAAATCTGCCGCCTGTGATATGCAAGGCGGCTACGTAGCCCATCGCCGCGCGATCAAACGTCGAGTGAGGGAACAACCGGACGGCGCGAATCGTCACAAAATCGTTATGTGACGATGCCAAATCGTCATGCGGGCGTAATGGGCCACGCCTAATAGTGGTGGACATGGACGTCGTCGCCATCGTTATCGGGATCGCAATGTTCGCGATCCTGCTGCTGATCATCGAGGGGATCGACCGCATATGAGCCCCAATCTCATCAGCGGAGACCTGATCGCGCACATGAGCGGCGCCGACGTGTTCGGGCTCATCGTCACGGTGCTGATCATCGGCTACCTCTTTTACGCGCTGATTCGCGGAGAGAAGTTCTAGACAATGACCTTCGCGGGCTGGCTCACGATCTTCCTGTTCGGGGCCATCCTGACCGTGCTTGCGCTACCGCTCGGTAGCTATATGGCAGCGGTGTACTCCGGTCGGCGTGTGATCCTCTCACCGATATTCGCCGGCCCCGAGCGGCTTCTCTACAAACTGCTGCGTGTCGATCCCACACGCGAGCAGGACTGGAAGGCATACGCGAAGAGCCTGATCGTCTTCTCACTTGCCGGCTGGCTGTTTTTGTATTTCGTGCTGCGAACCCAGGACGCCCCCTGGGTTCCCCATCTGCTCAACCCGCTGGGCTATCACTCGGCGCCGTGGAATGTCACGTTCAACGTCGCCTCGTCGTTCATGACGAACACCAACTGGCAGTTCTACAGCGGAGAGACGACGATGAGCTACCTCAGCCAGATGATCGGGCTGACCGTGCAGAACTGGCTCTCGGCGGGCGTGGGAATCGTCGTGGCGGTTGCGCTGATACGGGGAATCATCGGACCGGCGCCGAACCGGTACGGCCGGTGCGGCGCCGAACCGGTTTGGCGGGGTAAGAGCATCGGTAACTTCTGGCAGGACCTGGTGCGCACGATCCTGTATGTGCTCGCACCGCTGTCGGTGCTCGTCGCGCTTGTGCTTGCCTCCCAGGGCGTGATCGCCAACTTCTCCAATTACCTGATCGTGCACACGATCACCGGTCTCACCCAAACGATCGCCATGGGACCGGTCGCCTCCCAGCACTCGATCATGCTGATCGGCACCAACGGTGGCGGTTTCTTCAACACAAACGCCGCCCACCCCTTCGAAAACCCGACGCAGTTCACCAACTTCTTCGAGATGCTTGCGGTCTTGATAATCCCGGCGGCCCTGATCTTCACCTATGGGCGCATGACCGGCAACCGCCGCCAGGGCTACGCGATCTACGGCGCGGTGATGCTGATGTTCCTCGGCGCCTGTGCCGTCGCCTACGTCGCCGAGGCCCACGGCTCGCCCGCCCAGCACGCTGCGGGCCTTCACACCGGTGTCATCTCCGGCTCCGGCGGCGGCAACATGGAAGGCAAGGAGCAGCGCTTCGGGATCGCGGGCTCGGCGCTGTTCGACGTCGTCACAACCGTCACCTCCTGCGGTGCGGTCAACAGCGCGCTCGAGTCGTTCACCGGAATCGGTGGCGCGGTGCCGTTCGCAAACCTGTCGGCCTCGGAGGTCATCTTCGGCGGTGTCGGCACGGGCCTCTACTCGATCCTCATGTACGTGCTGCTAGCCGTGTTCATCGGGGGCCTGATGGTGGGTCGCACGCCGGAGTGGCTGGGCAAGAAGCTCGAGGCAAAGGAGATAAAGCTCGCGGGTCTCGGCATCCTGATCACGCCGCTGGCCGCGCTGTTCTGTACTGCGCTTGCCACCGCCAGCAAAGCCGGGCGCGCGTCGATCTCAGAAGTCGCGCTCTCAAAGGCCGGCGGTAGCACGCCGCAGGGGTTCTCCGAGACTTTCTACGCCTACCTCTCTCAGGCCAACAACAACGGCTCCGCTTTCGCCGGCTACACCGGCTTCATCCAGCCGAACGCCGGCAGTCTTGGCTCCCACGGAATCACTTTCGCCGACCTGCTCGGCGGCTTTGACATGCTCTTCGCGCGCTACGCGCCGATCTTGTTCGCGCTCGCGATCGCCGGCGCCCTGGTCGGCAAGCGCGTCACCCCCGCCGGCCTCGGGACGATGCGTACCGACAACCCCACGTTCGTGGTGCTTTTGATCGGCGTGATCATTCTCGTCGGCGCGCTCACGTTCTTCCCCGCCCTGCTGCTTGGCCCGATCGTGCAGGGCCTGACTGGACATCTCTACTGACATGAAGCGCGACATTCTCACCTCAATCATCGCCATGATCGTGTTCGCGATTCTGCTCGGTCTCGTCTACCCGTTCGCGATCACCGGCATCAGCCAGGTCGCCTTCCCGGACGACGCCAACGGACAGAAGGTTTATGTGAACGGCCGGCTCGTCGGCTCGCGGATCATCGGTCAGAACTTCGGCACGCCGGTCCTTGAAAAGAACGGCAAGCCCAAGGAAGTGAAAGGCGCCGTTGTCACCGAACCGGACTTGCGCTACTTCCGGTCGCGTCCCTCCGCTACCGAAGGCGGCGCCTATAACGCTGCCGCCAGCACCTTCTCCAATCACGGTCCCAACAGCGTGAAGACCAAGGAAGCCAATGAAGAAAACATCAAGGCCTACCTCGAACTGAACAAGAATCCAACCACCAAACAGGAATACGACCCTGGCTTGACCGTCGCGAGGATCCCGGTCGATGCCGTCAACAGCTCGGCTTCAGGCCTCGACCCCGAAATCTCGCAGGCCAACGCCTGGATCCAGGCCTACCGCATTGCGGCCGTGCGCCATCTCTCTCGCGCAACCGTCGACGCGCTGATCTCCAAGTACACGTCAGGGCGCGGGCTCGGATTTTCAGGTGAACCGGGCGTGAACGTGCTCGAACTCAATCTCGCCCTCGACCGCTTGACAGGAAGAGGGGTCTGATGTCAGCGCAGATTCCAGCCGCCCACGAACGCCAGGCCGTCTCGCTGTTCCAGCGCGACATCGTCAGGCGCGCGCTGCTCGACAGCGTTAAGAAGCTCGACCCGCGCGTGCAATTGCGCAACCCGGTCATGTTCGTGGTCGAGATCGGTTCGCTCATCACGACGGGCACGTGGATCATCCAGGTGTTCGGCGGCAAACCACTCGGCGGTGGTCATGAGCCGGCGTGGTACACGTTCACGATCGCCTTCTGGTTGTGGCTGACGGTGATCTTCGCCAACATGGCCGAGGCGTTCGCCGAGGGTCGCGGGCGCGCCCAGGCCGACACGCTGCGCAACATGCGCAAGGAGACGGTCGCCACGATGCGCGACGGCTCCACCCGCGCTGCCTCTGAGCTCACGCGCGGCGACGTGGTGGTCGTGCCGGCAGGCGAGTTGATCCCCGGCGACGGCACCGTGATCGAGGGTATCGCCACGGTTAACGAGTCCGCGATCACCGGCGAGTCTGCGCCCGTGATCCGCGAGTCCGGTGGCGATCGCAGCGCGGTCACCGGCGGCACGCGCGTGACCTCCGACCGGATTGTCGTGGAAATAACGCAAGAGCCCGGCCAGTCGTTCCTCGATCGCATGATCGCGCTAGTCGAGGGGGCCGAGCGGCGTAAGACGCCGAACGAGATCGCGCTCAACATCCTGCTGGCCGCGCTTACGCTGATCTTCATGATCGTCGTCGCCACCTTGCGGCCGTTCGGCCTGTTCGCCGGCACCTCGATCTCAGAGACCACGCTGATCGCGCTGCTGGTCGCGCTGATCCCTACCACGATCGGCGCGCTGCTGAGCGCGATCGGGATCGCCGGCATGGACCGCTTGGTGCGCCGCAACGTGCTCGCGCTTTCCGGCCGCGCGGTGGAGGCCTCCGGCGACGTTGACGTGCTATTGCTCGACAAGACCGGCACGATCACGCTCGGCAACCGCCAGGCCTCGGAGTTCATCCCGATGCCGGGCGTGCCCGAGTCCGAGTTGGCTGAGGTCGCGCAGCTCTCCTCGCTGGCGGATGAGACGCCTGAGGGCCGCTCGATCGTGGTGCTCGCCAAGACCTACGGCATCCGCGAGCACGACATGACGACGCTGAACGCCGAGTTCGTGCCGTTCACCGCGCAGACGCGCATGAGCGGCGTCGACATCGATGGGCGGCGGCTGCGCAAGGGTGCCGGCGATTCGATCGTCAAGTTCGTGCAGGATGAGGGCGGTCAGGCGCCGCCCGAGCTGCGCGAGCAGCTCGACCGCATTGCGCGCGAGGGCGGCACGCCGCTGGCGGTCGCGCGCGATAACCAAATCCTTGGCGTCGTCTACCTCAAGGACACGATCAAGCAGGGCATGAAGGAGCGCTTTGACCAGTTGCGCGCGATGGGCATCAAGACCGTGATGGTCACCGGTGACAACCGCCTCACCGCCGCCAAGATCGCAGAGGAGTCGGGCGTCGATGACTTCCTCGCAGAAGCGACCCCCGAGGCCAAGCTCGCCTTGATCCGCGAGCAGCAGCAGGACGGGCGGCTCGTGGCGATGACCGGCGACGGCACCAACGACGCTCCCGCGCTTGCCCAGGCCGATGTGGGCGTGGCGATGAACACCGGCACCCAGGCCGCGCGCGAGGCCGGCAACATGGTCGATCTGGACTCCAACCCGACGAAGCTGATCGAGATCGTCGAGGTCGGCAAGCAGCTGCTGATCACGCGCGGCGCGCTCACCACCTTCTCGATCGCCAACGACGTCGCCAAGTACTTCGCGATCCTGCCCGCAGTTTTCGTCAGTACCTACGCGACAGGATTGGGACCCCACCCACCCAAGGGGCCGCTGCACGTGCTCAACATCATGGACCTCGGCACGCCCCAATCGGCGATCGTCTCGGCGATCATCTTCAACGCGATCGTGATCCCGCTCTTGATCCCGCTGTCGCTGCGCGGTGTGCGCTACCGGCCGATCGGCGCCAGTGCGCTCTTGCGGCGCAACCTGTGGATCTACGGGCTCGGCGGGATCATCGCGCCGTTCATCGGGATCAAGCTGATCGACCTGATCGTGCACAACCTGCTCGGGGCTTAGCTACTGATTCAAAGCCAGTGTTTCGAGCAGCGTGTCCCAGTACTGCTGCCCGATGGTGAATTCAAGTTCTTCAAACCTGGTGACGAGGTGTTCGAGCTTGGGTACGAGCGCTTGATCCGAAGGAACCAAATAGGGGTTCGCGAGCTTCGGCGAAGGGACTTCGACATTGATCGATTCGACGTGGGCGTCGAACTGCAAGGTGCTTGTTGGGATCGTCCGATAGCCGCTCGCCGTCCATTGACGAACGTCGTTGCAAATGTCCGGGACCTTTAGTGCCATCATTTCGTCCAACCCGTTGAGAAACTTGTAGATACGGCGATTGAGGGCGGTATTGGAGGAAGGGAATCCGGTCACCTTGTTGATGAATCTTCGGATTATGGGCGCATCGGTGTGGTAGGCCGTCGCCCATAGGGCGCCCGCCACCTCATAGCTCAATCGCTGCTCCGGTCCGCTCTGCGGTGAGCCGGCGCCGACGGCGGGACATTCCCGGGCAAATCTCATGTCCAGCCTGTGCAGGCTCGCTTCCACGTTGGGCCAAGTCCGTATCACAGCGCTCAGCGCAGTGTATCCGGCGCTGAGAGCGTTGTGCGCCGCGGCCACGTTCTGCCTCGATGCCGCGGCTGCACCGGTTGGGGCAACGGCTACAACGGCACTCACCGAAAACAATAGGACCCATCGCCTGAGCATATGTCTCGATAACGTACCAGAAGCCACAAGAGTGGTTTCCGGGGTTCATGCGAGTATGCCGGCCGGGTGGCGCCTGCCGGCCGGCAGGCGCCGATCGAAGCGGATGCTGCGAACCACCGGGGCGTGACCCGCCGACGTGGGAGACAATGCACGCATGCCGCCAGAAGCAGGATCGAGCGTCCCCGAGCGGGGCAGGCTGAAGGTCTTCATCGGGATGGCCGCCGGCGTCGGCAAGACCTACCGCATGCTGGGCGAGGGTCGCGCCGAGTCCGACAACGGCCGCGACGTGGCGATCGGCTACCTGGAGCCCCACGGGCGCGAGGAAACGACCGCGCAGGCCGAGGGCCTCGAGGAGATCCCGCCGCGCATGATCGACTACCGCGGAACCCCTTTGGCCGAGATGGACCTGCCGGCGGTGCTGGCGCGCAAACCGGAGCTGTGCCTGATCGACGAGCTCGCCCACACCAACGCGCCGGGCACCGAGCACGAGAAGCGCTACGAAGACGTGCGCGACGTGCTCGCCGCCGGCATCGACGTGATCTGCACCGTCAACGTGCAGCACCTGGAGAGCCTCAACGATCAGATCATCCAGCTCACCGGCACACGCGTGCGCGAGACGATCCCCGACGAAGTGCTCGCCGGCGCCGACGAGGTCGTGCTGATCGATCTCACGCCGGAGGCGCTGATCGAGCGTCTGCGCGCCGGCAAGGTCTACCCGCGCGAGCGCGTGCCCGCGGCGCTCAACAACTTCTTCAAGATCGAGAACCTCAACGCGCTGCGCGAGACCGCCCTGCGCCACGTGGCCGAGGGTGTCGAGATCAAGCGGCTCGCGCCCGCGCCAGTCGTGGTGCGTCGCGACGAAGACATCGACGGGGTCGTCGGTCGGACTCGCACGGCGGGTGGCGCGGGAACGCAGCAGATCGCCGAGCGGCTGCTCGCGCTGGTGGCGCTCGCGCCGCATTCGCAGCGGATCGTGCGGCGCGCCTCGCGCTCGGCCGAGCGGCTCGGCGCGCGCTTGGACGTGCTCGTCGTGCGCCCCCCCGGCCGCACGCCCAGTGCCGAGGACCGCGAGCAGCTCGAGTCGCTGCGGCGCCTCACCGCGATGCTCGGCGCGCGGCTGCTGGTCGAAGAGGGCGACGACGTGGCGGCCGTCGCGATCGAGGTTGCCCACCGTCTCGGCACCACCTACGTGCTGATGGGCGCACCCACGGCACGGCGCGGCGTCAGACGCTTTCGCGAGCCGCTCGTCACGCGCCTGCTGGAGGGGCTGCCAGGCGTGGACGTGCGCATCGTCGCCGACCCCACGCTGCGCGGGGAAGCTCACGGCGAGGCGCGCGGGGAGGTCCACGGCGAGGGAGCTTGAAATATAGGTTGCGCAGCGCAACGTCTCGGCACATAGGCTGTTGCAATGACCATGCTCAACACTCTTCGCTCCCATATCTCGCCCCGACCCCTGCCGTTGCTCTGTGCACTCGTCTGCGCGCTCGCCGCGCTATACGGCACAACCGCCTCCGGCGCGCTCGCCGGCTCCTCCTCCAAGCCTCGCGCGCACATCTCCTCCGCCTATCTGACCGGCATCGGCGATCAGCAGACCGAGATGTTCACGAACCCGCTGTGGCTGCAGCTGCACACGAAAATCGCGCGCTACATAGCGCCGTATGACGCCGCCGTGCGACCCTATTCGCTGCAGCTCGCCAGAGACTGGATCGGCGCCGCCGAAGCGGCCCACCAGCAGGTGCTCGTGGCCTTCTACCACTCCGAGTACACGCCCACGAAGATGCCGAGCGTCGCCGTCTACCAGAGCGACGTAAAGAAGTTCCTCGCGCTGTTCCCGAAAGTCAAGCAATACCAGCCGTGGAACGAGGCCAACCGCGGCACGATCGTCGAAATTGTCAAAGGCAAAAAACACACGGCGCTCGTCTCGCCCTCAGCGCTGCAGTCAGCCCAGTACTACAAGGCGCTGAAGGGCGTGTGCCACGGTTGCACAATCCTCGGCCTGGACATTCTCGATCAGCCGGTCGTAACGCCCAGCCTGCGCTACATCGCCGAATTCAAGCATGACATCGCCCGCCTGAAAACCTCTATGCCGACCCTGTGGGGGCTGCACAATTACTCCGACACCAACCGCTTCTCCGAGTCGCGCACGCGCGCCATCCTCGCGAGCGTGCCCGGCCAGCTATGGCTCACTGAGACCGGTGGGATCGTGCAGTTCGGCGGGGCATTCCCCAACAAGAAAGGCTCGGGTCTAACGCGCGCCTCCAAGGCGCTGTCATACATGTTCAAGATCGCCGCGGCGTTCCCCCGCATCAAGCGGCTCTACATTTACGACTGGACCGGTGGCACCGCCTCGACGCGCTTCGACGCCGGGCTGATGAACGCCCGCTACGAACCACGGCCGGGCTACGTCACCGTCTGCAAGCAGCTGCACGCGGCTAATTGCAAAGTCAAGGTCGCAAAAAACTGAGGCGGCCGTGGGCGCTTCGCGCTGCGGCGTCCTCGCTCGCTCGTGTGCGTAGCACACTTCGCTCACTGCGTCCTGGCATCGCTCGACCCACGACCGCCTCAGTAGCTGTGTGGGACTAGGCGATTTCCCGCTGTGCGCGTCCGGCGCTTGGCCGTGCCGCCGGCGAGGATGCGCGCGCAGATCAGGCTGAGGAGGCCAACGGCAGCGGCGAATGGGGCCAGTGTGCGCAGTGGGTAGTTGCCAAAGCCCTTGTGCAGGGCGGTGTTGTCACCCGCTTTGACGATGTCCAGTAGGCCCTGGTGGTCGATCCCCAGCAGCGTTGGTGCGAGCAGCGCGAACGCGCACCAGCCGGTCAGCGCGAGCACTCCCGCCGTCAGCGACGCGCGTGAGATGCGCGTGCGCGCGGTGGCGAGTGTGCCCAGCACCACGGCGGCGCCCGCCGCCAGCAAGAACGGCCAAATTCCGCCCCAGCCGCGACCAAGGCCGTAGGCGCTCGCGATCGTCGGCTGGAAGAAACCCTCACGCAGGTAGCGCATCCAGGTGACTGTCTCGTTCTCATAGCCGATCAGCGGGTGGGTGGCGGTGGCGATGATCGTCGTCGTCAGCGACACGCCCGCGAGCGCGATCGTGGGGCCCGGATAGCGCTTCAGCGCGATCCCGATCGGCAGAGCCAGGAACGGCAGCAGCGTCATCAAGAAGCGCGGACCCATGAAGCCGCCTCCAAACGGCAGGTAGTAGCCCGAGTTGTAGCCCAGATACAGCACGCACACGCCTGTGATCGTGAGCGCCTCGGCGCGCCTGCCGCCTGCCTGCGCCCCAATATGGGGTGTCCCCCGCGATCGGGGGCGGCGGTACAGCATCCAGGTGCCGATCGCGCCCATCGCCAGCACGGGCGAGATCGTCAACAGGCCGCGCGAGTCCAGCAGCAGCGTGGCCAGCACCCGCAGGCTCGGCAGCCCGATCCCAAAGAAACCCTGCTGCTGGCGCGGGATGTCGGAGTAGGCCAGGTGCGTCCAGGATCCAAACGCGTAGTGGTTGTATAGGAGCAGCGGCACGATCCCGATCACGCCACCGAGCACGTACGCGCCCGCGCGCGCGAGCACGCCGCGTGGGTGCAGCGAGTCGCGACGCGAGAGCAGATAGCACCCGAGCACCAGCGCCGCGAAGAACATCGGGTATTCCGAGGCGCCCGCGTAGCCCATCAGCAGGCCCGCCACGCCTAGATACCACGGGTTGGGCGGCCCGTCGCGCTCGTGCCACATCAGCGTGAACGCCGCGAAGCCGAGGAACGCGCAGAACACGTGGCTGAACAGCAGCGTGGACAGTGGCAACGTGAGCGTGCCGAGGCCGAGGATCACCGCCGTGGCGGCGCCATACCCGGGCTCCAGGCGCTCTGCCACATGCCCGACAAGCAGCAGCAGCGCCAAGCCCGGCAGCACGTTGCCCCACAGCCCGATCAAGTACACGATCTCGTCGTCGTTGCGCTGCGCTTCAGATTTGTAGGCCCAGCTCTCGGCCCCAATTTTCTCGATGAACGCGTAGAACGGCAGCGAATACAGGGCAAGGCCCGGCGCGCGCGCCGAGTAGTAGTGGCCCTTGTAATAGGCCTTGTCGCCCGTGTTTTCCTGGTAGGGATCGATCGTCGTCTTGTCGTTGTCGAGCGCGCGGATCAGGTCGTAGTGGGAGCTCTGGTTCCAAGAGAAGCTCTGGATCATGGTCGCGTAGGCAAGCCCCACGAGCAGGATCGCCACCAGCGCGAGGCGCTTCTTGGTGAGCAGGCCAGTCGCGCGCCCCGCACGGCGCGGCGTGCCCGCCGCGGGAGGCATCGGAGTGCTGAGCGAGCTCATCAGTCTTTTGCGTGCAACGCCTTCGGCCCAGGGCCGATCGTGTAGATCACGACATCGCCCACCCGCCGGCGGGTGATGCCGAGCCCCGCGATCGGCTTGGCCGCGGCCACGGTCGGGTCCGGAGGCTCGGCGATCACAGCACCATGTTCAGGTGGAAGATCTTTCGGCAACACCGTGTGCAGCACGACCGTACGAATGCCGTAGTAGCGCAGCTTCTCCACGCTGGCGCGGTCGGGGAAGCCGTTCATGCCGCCGCGCAGGTCGTCCACGTCGGGCATGTCGAAGGTGCTGTTGCCGACCGGGATCTTGTAGAAGCCGTCGGTTGAGAAGTACTGCCACACACGGTCCAGCGCACCATCGGTGGGGAGGTCCAGCACAGGGCCCGGCAGGCCTATTTCCGCCCGCGCGGGCTGCGGCACGACGGGGTGGCCGAGATGCCCGGCCCCTTCGCCGAGGACCCCCACGAACAGCCCGGCGCCGACGACGGCCACCATCCAGGCGGCGGCGCGCGGGCCGAGCCCGGCGGCCCATCCGCGCGCGACCCCGGCGAGTCGCCACGCGCCCGCGCCCGCCAGTAGCGCAAGCAACAGCGTCGCGAGCGTGAAGATGCGTCCGGGCACACGCACCCCATCCCAGCCAGGGGCGTAGTCATACAGCAGCCGGTAGGGATAGCCGGCGCCCGTAAGGCCCATCCCGAACGCGAGGACGGCACACACCACGATCCCGCACGCCAGGCCGATGCGCAATCGGCGCGTATATATAGACGAGGCAAGTCCGACCAGCGCGAGCACGAGGATCACACCGCCTGGGAAGAACACGTCCTCGTTCTTGGAATGCACATGTTCGCGCGCGCCCGCGGTGATCGAGCCCCACACGCGGTTCTCCGATGACGCCGACAGCAGCGCCCACGGCCCCGAGGAGTAGTTCTCGACTTCCCTGAGCGTGCGCTTGGCGGTCGGGTAGTCCGCGGCCACCTTCAGGTAGGGACGCGCCTGATAGACAGTGACCAGGCCGACCACGGCGATCCCGACGCTAGTGATCACTACGAGCTTGCGAGGGAGCGTGCGCAGGCTCGCCACTGGCCCTCCGTGGCGCGTGCGTCTCGAGGCGGAGCTGGCTCTCGCGGCAGACCTCTCGCTCGCGCTGGCGCCATCCGTCGCGGCGGGGTCCCGTCGGGACACAGGATGCTCGTGCCACCACCACACGGCGGCGATCAGCGCGAGCACGAGCAGCAGGTAGGCGTACTGCAGCCCGAGCGTGAAGCCGAGGCTGATCTGCCAGGCCGACACGAGCCAGCCCGCCAGTACCAAAGCTTGCGAACCACGCCGGTAGCCGCGCAGCAGCAAAAACAGCGCCAGCGCGATGCCGCCGCTGGAGATCACGTGCAGATGCCCGGCCTCGGTCACGCGGTAGGGGGCGTACGCGAACGCCACGCCCGCCACCGCCGCGCCGAGCTTGCCGACGCCGAGCTCGCGCGCGAGCAGCCACGCGCCCACGAAGCACAGCGACCACGCGAACAGGAACAAGAAGTTGTAGCGGACCAGCGCGGCGATCGTGCCTGAGCCGAAGAACGCCGCTGGGCCATAGCCGAGCAGCGAGTCCGAGAAGGCGAGGCTGAGCGGGTGCGGGTAGAAGGCGTTTGAGTCGAACAGGTGCATTGGGTCGTGCAACATCGCGTGCCCCACCCACGCGATCTCCCACGCCGTGCGCACTGGGTCGCCGAGATCCGGGGCGATCCTGCTGGACATGTGCAGCACCAGCGGCCAGCTCGTGAGCACTGCGAGCGCAATCCCGCCGAGGATCACGCTGAGCAGCTCGCCGCGGCCGATCCTGGGGGAGGGCGCCCAGCGCGCCGTGGGCCGCTCGACGCTCGCGGTCGAGGGCCTGTCCATGAGGGTGCTCGCCATCAGTTGGCTGGAGCATACGTCAGTTGTGCGCAACAATCGGCAGATGCGCGTGCTCGTCGTGGGAGCCGGCGGTGTCGGAGCTGCGTTTGCGGCAATCGCTCAGCGCCGCCCGGCATTCGAGCAGGTGTGGCTCGCGGACGTGTCAGCGGCGCGCGCCCACGACGTGGTGGCACGGCTCGGCGAAGCCGGTCGTTTCGCCGCCGAGCGCGTTGACGCTTCAGACCGCGCCGCGCTCGTGGCTTTGATCGAGCGGACGCGCCCCGACGCGCTGCTGAACGCGTGCGACCCGCGCTTCAACGAGCCGATCTTCGACGCCGCATTTCAGGCGCGCACCACATATTTGGACATGGCGATGACGCTCTCCCACCCCCACCCGCAGCGTCCGCACGAGCTGCCGGGGGTGATGCTCGGCGACGTGCAGCTGGCCCGCCACGATCAGTGGGAGCAAGCCGGCTTGCTCGCGCTCGTCGGGATCGGCGTCGAGCCCGGCCTGTCGGACGTGTTCGCCCGCTACGCCGCCGAGGAGCTGTTCGCGAAGGTCGATCAGGTGGGCGTGCGCGATGGTGCCGACCTGGTCGTTGACGGCTATGACTTCGCACCCACATTCTCGATCTGGACGACGATCGAGGAGTGCCTGAACCCGCCGCTGATCTGGGAGCGCGAGCGCGGCTTCTACACGACCGCGCCGTTCTCCGAGCCCGAGACGTTCGAGTTCCCCGAGGGCATCGGGCGGGTCGAGTGCGTCAACGTCGAGCACGAGGAGGTCGTGCTGATCCCACGTTGGGTGGACTGCGAGCGAGTCACCTTCAAGTACGGGCTCGGCCAAGAGTTCATCGACGTGCTGCGCACCCTGCACAAGCTGGGCCTTGACTCCACCGAGCCTGTGTCGGTACGCGGCGTGCAGGTGGCGCCACGCGACGTGGTGGCGGCCACGCTACCCGACCCCGCCACGCTCGGCGAGCGGATGACGGGGCGCACCTGCGCGGGCACATGGGTCACCGGCATTGGCACGGACGGTTCGCCGCGCTCCAGCTACCTCTACCACATCGTTGACAACGAGCACACGATGCGCGAATACGGCAGCCAGGCCGTCGTCTGGCAGACCGCGATCAACCCGGTCGTGGCGCTCGAGCTGCTCGACGAGGGCGCGTGGGAGGGCACGGGCGTGCTCGGGCCAGAGGCATTCCCGCCGGCGCCCTTCCTGGAGCGCCTCACCGAGCTGGGCTCGCCGCACGGGCTGGTGGAGCTGCCGGCGGCGGGGTGAGCCGTGTGGCGGCGTGTCCTTCAGGCCGCCACGCCGTGAGGGCGTCCGGGTGCGGGAAGGGTGTCGAGAATCGCCTTCGGCAGTCGCCTGCTGGCAGCCCAGATCTCTACGGCGACGATCTCGTCGGTCGTCGCGTCGTGGTCGATCAGTCCCCACTCGACCTCCTCGCTTACCACGCGCTCGGCGTGGCCGGTCGGCAGCCAGGCGATATCCGCTTCTGCGTCGTAGTAAGCGTACACGGTCATCGGTCAGGATAGCTCTTGTGCTCGTCGGTGATTGGCTTCAGATGTCGTCTACGCTTGCGGCGCTTGGGCCAGGCGGTAATAATTCGGATCGCGTCCATATCTCCCGCGTCTGGGTAGTCGTATAGGACGAAGAAGCGTCCCGCGTCGATCCGCCAGTCAGCTTCGCCACCGTTCGCTTCGCGGATAGGGTGTTGCTCGCGGACAGCTTGCTCGACCGCGTTGCGTGTCAGTCCGCGTTCTGTCAGGCGCTCCAACGCATGTACCGTCCACAGGAAACGCGGTCCTGTCATCGCTGTTGCGCGACGGTAGAGGGTTGGCGTTCGCTTCTCGCGCCGTGGAACGCGACCTGGCTGTATCGCCCTATCATCGCTCGCTTGCGCTTGCGGACGAGCGGGCACAGCCCGTGCTCGACTTCAGCTTCCAACGGCAACTCCACGTGCCAGCGTAGGCACCGGGCGGCGGTGGAGACGAGCGTGAGGCCATCTCCCTAAATCCGACGGCTCACGCGCTTCGGGACAGCGCCCGGGATGTCGCGTAGTGGCTGCACGCTGCCCGAGGCCACTCACCGCCCGGCGTTTGACCTGGCGGTCCGGCCAGCCCTAGTTTTCCCCTGACGGTTGACAACTGCGGCAGCAGCGTGTATAAGTAGCCTATGTCTGCGTCCGGAAAGGGCGCCGGCGAACATAAGGTCGGGTTTGGGTCGGTCCGCGTGGTCGACACCAACTTGTTTTGACGGGGACCTTGGGAGAGGGACCGGGTCGCAACCGAGAGGGAGTTGTATTTCGCGTGGTTTCTTTGGGGAATAACGTGCTTGAGAGTCCATGTCGCTTTGACGGGTCCGTAATAGGACGCGTCAGCGTGGCTGACGCGTCTCTCTCTCTCTCTCTCTCTCTCTCTGGGACTGCTGGCGTCTAGGCGCTAGCTCACTTAGCCGCGGCTTCGCCGCGCGGCTCGCCGGGTGTAGCGCTCGGCTTGGTTTCTCGCGCGCTGTAGGCGCTACTAGAGCTTCTTGTTCTTCTGCCGTCGTGGGCTCGATGCCCGCGGCGGTTTTGTGCTGCCCGGGCTCCTCGGGCGGTCGTTCGGTCGATTCTTCGAGGAGGGGATGGGTGTGATGGGTGCTCGCCGGCTGCTGTTGGGTGTGTTGGTGTCTGTATGCGCGATGGGGGTGCTTGTGGGTGGCGCGGGGTCGGCTTGGGCCGCGGGCGGGTCGTTCCTGTTCGGTCCTGTGGGCGAAGAAGCTGGGCAGATCGGCGGCGGAGATCCTCAAGCGTTTGGCATGGCTGTGGATCGTGCGAGCGGAGACATATATGTCAGCGACGCACAGAGCAATCGGATCGACGAGTTCGATGGGTCGGGGAACTTCGTTCGGGCTTGGGGTTGGGGTGTCATCCAAGGTGCCAACGAATTTCAGGTGTGTACGAGCGCGACGGGATGCCGGGGAGGCCTGTCGGGGTCGGGTGCGGGGGAGTTTGATGACGAAAATGCCTATGGTGTCGCGGTCGACAACGAACCGGGTGCTTCCAGTGGGGACGTATACGTGGTTGACAGTCAAAATTTCCGTGTGCAGGTATTCGATTCCGAAGGTAAATTCCTGCGTACGTTTGGTGAGCGCGTGAATAAGAACGGCACGAATGTATGTCTTGCCGTTGAAGCGAGCGAGTGTCAGGCGGGTACCGGAGGCGAAGGCGATAGTGAATTCGACTGGATCACTCAAGAGGCGACTATAGCGGTGGGTCCTGGTGGGGATGTGTATGTGGGTGATAAGGCGCGTGTGCAGGTCTTTGAACCGTCGGGCGCCTGGAAGGAAACTATTTCGCTGGCTGCGCTATCCAGCGAAGGCAAGGTCACGGCGCTCGCGGTGAATGCCTTGGGTGATGTGTTCGTCAAGGATGAAGGTGTGCCTGGTGTGCGTGAGTTTGAACCAGACGGCATGGAAATGCTCGCGAAGTTCGACGAAAACAGCGAAGCGGTAGAATCGATCGCGCTCGACGCCTCAGGCGATGTTTTCATCGCCGAGAAAGAAGGGGTACCGTGTGACAGGTGTGATTTCCTGGAGTACAGCCCGTCCGGCGAGCAGCTTGAGAGCTTTGGTGGAAAGACGCTCGTGCGCACGATGTCCGCGATGGTGTTCGATGATGCCCTCAATGAGTTGCTGACATATGGGACCGACGCGGAAACCCGGGAATATGGTCACTATGGTGTGTGGGCGTTCCCGTTGCCAACGGCGGGTCCGTTGGTGGAGTCGGGCAGCGAGAAGGTTACAGCCGAATCGCGGGGTGCCGCGACGCTGGAAGCGCTCGTGAACCCTGAGGGCAACGCCACCGAAGTGAGCTTTGAATATGTCGATGAAGCCGATTTCAAGGCGAGCGGTTATGCGAGTGCCACGAGCACGTCCCCCGTCCCAATCGGCTCGGGCTTTGAAGACCAGCAGGTGGTCGTCCATCTGCCGCAGAAGGCCCTGGCCCCCGGTGTGACTTATCACTGGCGTGCGGTGGGACACAATTCGCAGGGCACGAATCGTGGTGCCGATCAGAGCTTTGAGGAGATTCCGCCTGCGCTCGTTGAAGGTCCATCGGCCGCGAACGTGACCGATACGAGCGTGACGTTGTCGGCGGACATCGATCCGCAGGGCGCGATGACGAGCTATCGCCTTGAATACGGTACGAGCGCTTCCTATGGTCACGTGCTGGCTGGGAGTGTGGGTGAAGGCATGGGTTACGTGACGGTCAGCCATTACCTCCAGGAACTGGAACCGAACACGGTCTACCACTACCGTCTCGTTACCGAAAGCGAAGTCGGGTCAGTACAGGGCACCGATCGTACGTTCACCACGCAGCGTGCGAGCGGTGAGCTGGCGTTGCCTGACGGTCGTGCGTGGGAACTTGTCTCTCCGCCCGATAAAGGTGGCGCGCTGATCGAAAACACCGAGCATGCCCAGGCGGCGATCGATGGCAGTGGGATCGTGTACGCCGCGAGCGAACCGATTGGGGAAGGGATAAGCGGTCACGTCGGGAACAACGCCGACGCAACCGCGGGTGCCACTGTGCTCTCTACGCGCGGCGCCGATGGTTGGCGCACGCGCGACATATCTCCGCAGGAGGCGCTCCAGCCTGAAGGGCAACCGGCGGATTACCTGTTTGGAGCGGCGGAAGCCTTTATGACGTTCACGCCGGATTTGTCGCTAGGCGTTTTTGAACCACGGGGCCCCCTCGGCTATACGTTGCTGTCTAAGGAAGCGACGGAAGCGTCGCTTTATCTGCGTAACAATAATAGTGAAATGTATGAGCCGCTGGTTACAGCGGCAAACGTGCCACCGGGTACAAAATGGTATCCGGGCTATGGGGCCGGCTGGGAACAGATGTCATTCCTAGCGGCGACTCCGGACCTAACTCATATCCTTTTTACTGACTGGGCGGCTTTGACTCCGGAAGCTATCACTGACGAAATGGCACTAGATAGCTATGTGGCTAATTTGTACGAGTGGAGTGGGGGACAACTCCAGTTGGTAAACATCGTTCCGAATGAAAAAACGATGGTTGAAGAACCGCAACCGGGCGCGATATTTGGTACGAGTAGTGATGGCGGTGAAGGTGACGGCGGCAACCCGTGGGCGATGTCTGAAGATGGGCGGTGGGTAGTGTTTCACTACGGTGAGGGTGGCGGTAACTGGTATGTGCGTGACATGGTCGGGCACAAGACGGTGCCGTTTGGTCGCCATGAGGGGAACGATGGGGGGGGCACAAAGTTTGAGACGATGAGCAGGGATGGGTCGAAGCTCTTCTACCTGGAACCGGAAAGTGGCGCAAACGGAAACCTCGAGGGATTTGGTGAGACAGAAGGTGAACTGTATGTGTTGGATCCGGCGACCGGAGTCAACACGGATCTTACGGCCAATCATCTGGAAGGCGAACGCAGCGCTGGAGTGCAGGACCAGTTGATGGGCATCAGCGAAGACGGTTCATATGTGTACTTCGTCGCCCATGGTGTGCTGGCGAACGGCGCTGTGAAAGGGCAGGACAATCTATATGCGATGCACGACGATGGTAGTAAGTGGACGACAACGTTCGTCGCGACTCTCTCAAGCGCTGACGCAAAAGACTGGCAGGTCTTCAATGGAGCGGGGCAGCTCGGAGAAATCACCTCACGTGTGTCTCCGGATGGGCGTTATGTGGCCTTCATGTCGGACAAGTCGCTTACGGGTTATGACAATACCGACGCGCTCAGCGGTCAGCCCGACGAGGAGGTCTACCTGTATGACGCGGAAGCAAACCATTTGGTGTGTGCGTCGTGTAACCCGAGCGGTGCACGGCCGATCGGTGTGGAGGATCTCAAACTTGTTAAAGAAGTACTAATGGATCAGAGTGACTCGTGGGATGGTAAATATGAACCGGAATTCAAAGAAAATGGTCATTGGCTGGCGGCGAGCATCGCGCCGGACTGGGACGTGAATTGGTCTGAGGCGACGCATCGTCCAGCTTATCTTTCCGATAGTGGCCGATTGTTCTTCAACAGCAGTGACGCACTTGTACCACAGGACACGAATGGGCTCGCGGATGTGTATGAGTATGAGCCGCCGGGTGTGGGGGATTGTACAAGTACGAGTGTAACGTTTGATGAACGCTCGGGTGGCTGTGTCAGTCTGATCTCCTCAGGTCAGTCCGCGGCTGAATCAACGTTCCTCGAAGCGAGTGAAACGGGCGATGACGTGTTCTTCATCACCGCTGCGAAACTGGTCGGCGAAGATTACGACACCGCCAACGACGTGTATGACGCGCATGTGTGCTCGGCGGATGTACCGTGTCCTACTGTGTTGGTGTCGCCGCCCGCGTGTTCTTCTGGCGATTCCTGTAAGGCCGCTCCGTCGCCGCAGCCGGCGATCTTTGGCTCTCCTCCCAGCGCGACGTTCAATGGTGTGGGCAATGTCCTCGCTTCGCCGTCTGGGTCTGGTGTGAAACCGAAGTCGTTGACGCGAGCGCAGAAGCTCGCCGAGGCGTTGAAGGTATGCCGCAAGAAGAAGAACAGGCGCAATCGGGCTGTGTGTGAACGGCAAGCCAGGAAACGCTATCCAGCTGCTAAGCAGTCTCGTACAGCCAAGCCCAACAGGAAGGGAAACAAGTGATCATCGTGAACTCCTTTAAGAAGCTTACGTTGCTCACCGGCGTGATGGTATTGTTGTCGGTACTGGGTTTGGCGGGGCGTGCTGTGGCGGCCGAGCCGTGGTGGCATGTGGCGACGATATCGGCGCCCGCGGCGCCGAACAGCAGCGAAGCGAGGGTCGATGTGATCTTCGCCAACATTGGGGATGCGCCGACGAGCGGGACCCTTATCGAACATGAGCAAGAAGCGGTGTTCCGTGATGAAACTAAGAGTTTCATCAGTGTGGTAGACAAGTTGCCACCCGGTGTGACGGCGATAGCTGCACAGACAGAGGGCGATGGAAAGCTGTCTATAGAACCAGAAATTGAGACTGAAGAACTGCTCAATAAACTTGGCGCCGCTTTCGGGGTCCCGGTGCCGACGCCACTCTGCTCGATCTCTGGACAGACGGTGGAATGCAAGCACGCGATGCCGGTACGGCCTTACGAGCAGCTCGTTTTTGAGATTACGGTCAAGGTTGCCGCGGGCGCCGGCCGCGGCATGAACGAAGCCAGCGTGTCGGGCGGCGGAGCGGCGGGTATCGTTTCGCGGAAAGCTCTCGCTTTGGAACAGCCGGTTCCGTCCTATGGTGTGCAGAGCTATGAACTGACTCCTGAAGAAGAGGGAGGTCTACCGAACACGCAGGCTGGGTCCCATCCTTTCCAGTTGACTACAACGTTGTTGTTCAATACGAGGGCTGTCCACATTCCCAAGCCACCTGGTGAGGAAGGCCAAAGCGCTGAACGCAGTCCCGAAGTGCAACCGTTGGCGTTTACAAAGGATCTGCGTTTCAACCTGCCACCCGGATTGGTAGGTAATCCGACACCGCTGCCGAAGTGCGGCCTGCATCAGTTCTTGCAATTCTACCTGAGCTTCGGCCATGTTACCTGTCCTAATAATACGGTTGTGGGTGTGGCGACGCCTATCGTGACGACCTTTCATCCGGTTGGGCCCAGTCCGCTCGCAGATAGCTCTCCGTTGTATATGTTGGAACCGTCGGTGGGTGAGCCCGCGAAGTTCGGTTTCCTGACCCCGCTCGGCCCCGTGATCCTCGACACTTATCTGCGCACAGGCGGTGATTACGGTGTGGTTGTGGAGGTCTCCAATATCACACAGGCTGTCTCGTTCATCGGGAACATAGTCACGTTGTGGGGGGTCCCGTCCGATCCGCGGCATAACAACGTGCGCAACTTTGAATGCCTCGGAGCGGAATCGGAAACGTCGTGTCCGGTCAATGAAAAGGCACAGCCGCTCTTGATCATGCCGACGTCGTGTACAGGTCCGTTGCATACTACGATCGAAGCGGACTCGTGGAGTGAAAACGGGAAGTTCACCGAACCGTTTGGATACACGTTCCAGAACAATGAAGGTGAACAGATCGGCCAGAGTGGGTGTAACCGGCTGAACTTCGAACCATCGATCAAGGTAGCCCCCGACGGGCAACAGGGGAGCACTCCCACCGGATTGACGGTCGATGTGCACGTCCCCCAAGAAGCGAGCCTGAACCCGACCGGTCTGGCGGAGGCCGCGGTGAAGAACACAACCGTAACGCTACCCGCGGGTGTGGCTATCAACCCTGCGGGCGCGGATGGCCTCTCGGCGTGCGGTTTGAGCGAAGTCGGCCTGGAAAGCCCGAGCGAACAAACGTGTCCCGAATCCTCAAAGATCGGGACAGTTGAAATCCATACGCCGTTGTTGCCCAATCCACTCATCGGTGCGGCATACCTGGCTCAACAGGAAGCCAACCCGTTCGGAAGCCTGATCGCGATGTACATCCTGGTGCACGACCCCATATCCGGTGTGCGCGTGAAGATCCCTGGAGAAGTCAAACCAAACCCAGTCACCGGACAACTAGTCTCCACGTTCGATAACACGCCGCAACTACCGTTCGAAGACTTGACCCTGCACTTCTTCGGTGGATCCAGGGCACCGTTGGGGACACCCGCATTGTGCGGGGGGTACACAACAACCGCGTCAATCGAACCGTGGTCGGGGAACCCAGCGGTGAACTCCTCCTCTGAATTCCAGATCACCAGTGGTCCGAACGGCAGTCCGTGCAGTGACCCGTTGCCGTTTGACCCGTCGTTGACGACGGGCAGCTTGAATATTCAGGCTGGTGCGTTCACGCCGTTCACGATGACGATGTCAAGAGAAGACGGAAACCAGAACCTGGATGGGATCCAGCTGAAGATGCCCCCGGGCCTGTTGGGCACCCTCTCCTCGGTCAAGTTGTGCGGTGAAGTACAGGCTGATGCTGGTACGTGTGGTCCGGAAAGCTTGATCGGTGAAACAACGGTCAGTGTGGGTCTTGGTGGCAATCCGTACACCGTCAAGGGCGGCAGGGTGTACATCACCGGCCCGTATAAGGGCGCGCCATATGGTTTGTCGATCGTGAACCCCGCGAAGGCCGGCCCGTTCAACCTCGGACAAGTGATCGTCAGGGCAAAGATCGAAGTCAACCCTGAAAACGCGGCGCTCACGATTACGTCTGATGCGACGGGTCCTTATGCGATACCGCAGATCATCGATGGTATCCCGCTGCAGATCAAGCACGTAAACGTCTCTATAGACCGCTCCGATTTCACGTTCAACCCGACCAACTGTGCTCCCACGGAAATCGGGGGCAGCCTCACCAGCAGTCAGGGAGCCGTATCGGTATTGCATGTTCCCTTCCAGGTCACTAACTGTGCGACGTTGGCGTTCAAACCGATCTTCTCGGTCTCCACGAACGGGAAAACATCAAGAGCTAACGGCGCGAGCCTGAGCGTGAAGCTCACCTATCCCAAAGCAGCGTTCGGTACCCAGGCGAACATCGGGAAGGTCAAGGTCGATCTACCCAAGCAACTACCGTCCAGGCTGACGACGCTGCAGAAGGCGTGTCCGGCTAGCGTGTTTGAAGCGAACCCGGCGACATGCCCGCCTGATTCGAGGATCGGTAGCGCGACGGCGACAACCCCGGTGCTACCGGTGTATCTGGAAGGCCCGGCGTACTTCGTCAGTCATGGCGGCGCGAAGTTCCCCGAACTGATCGTCGCGCTGTCGGGCGAGGGAGTGACCGTGTACTTGCATGGGGAAACGTTCATCAGTCCGGCTGGGATCACGAGCAGCACGTTCAGAACGATCCCTGATGTCCCGATCGGCACGTTCGAACTGAAGCTCCCGCAAGGACCGGACAGCGCGCTTGCGGCCAATGGGAACCTGTGTGCGAGCAAGCTGGTGATGCCGACATCGTTTGTCGCCGCGAACGGGATGTCGATCAAACAGTCCACGCCGATCACCGCGACCGGGTGTCCGAAGAAGAAGACCAAGCAGGCGAAGAAGACGAAGTCTAAGAAGACGGTCAAGCACAAGAAGAAATGAGATGCTCACTACAGGAAGGGTGCCGTCTGCGAGGACCGCGCCCGATGGACTGACAGTCTCCCGCGAGAATGGGCTTGGCCCTGGGCGTGTGGGTGAGATCCAGCGCGCGCGATTGCTCGCCGCGATGACCGAGCTCCTATGCGAGCGCGGCATCGGGAACGCGACGGTCGCGCATGTGGTGGCGCGTGCCGGTGTGTCGCGGCGCACGTTCTATGAAATCTTCGAGGATCGCGAAGCGTGTTTGCTGGCGGCGTTGGACAACGCGCTCGCGCGCGCGTCGCGGTGTGTACTTGACGCGTATGACCCGCGCGCGAAATGGGCTGAGCGGGTCAGGACGGCTCTCACGGCGTTGCTTTCGTTCGTTGATGTGGAGCGTAGCGCGGGTTGGCTTTTGATCGTCGGTTCGCTCGGGGCTGGACCGAGGGCGCTCGAGCGTCGCAAGCGTGTGCTCGCCAAGATGATCACTGTCATCGATGAAGGGCGCGGGGAGGCCAGGCCCGGTTCAGTCACTAGAGGACGGGCGGGGCTACCGCCCCTGACGGCCGAGGGGTTCTCGGTGGGGTCCTGTCTGTGCTGCACGCGCGGCTCTCGATGCTCCATGCTCCCGGTCATGCAGGATCTCGGTAGGGGCTCCCCATCAGCTCTCGAAAGTGATGCGCTTGTCGAGTTGACGGGCTCTTTGATGAGCATGATCGTGCTGCCCTATTTGGGCGCGGCGCGGCGCGCAGGAGCTCGAGCGGCCCGCTGCCGGAGACGCAGTGACAGGCTACTCGGCACGCTCCTGCTGATCCGTTGCGTGGTCTTGGGATGCGTTTGACGTATCGCACGGTGCGGGTGTTGGTCGCTGTCGCCGCCCACCCGGGTGGTTCTAATCGCGAGATCGGGCAGGCGTCGGGGGTTGCCGATCAGGGGCAGATCTCGAAGTTGTTGTCGCGGTTGGAGCGTCTTGGGTTGGTGTGCAACGCGGGTCTTGCGCCTGGCCGGGGCGCACCGAACGCGTGGACGCTGACCGCGAAGGGTCTTGAGGTGGAGGGCGCGATGAGTGCTGATATGACTGGTTGGGTTCGGGACACAGGTTCGGGGAGCGTGTCGTGAGCACGCGCGTCAATAGTGCTCGCAAGTCGGTGGTGGGGGCCGTGAGGCGCGGGGGTGGGCATGTCGCGGAGATGCAGCGCCGCCGGTTGCTGCTCGCGATCGGTGAACTGGTCGCCATGAATGGTCTGGAGGCCGCGACGGTTGGGCGTGTGTGTGAGCAGGCTGGTGTGTCGCGGCGCACGTTCTATGAGCTGTTCGCTGATCGCGAAGCGTGCTTGCTGGGTGCGTTCGACGCGGCTGTGCAGCGGTTCGCGCAGAGTGCGCGGTCCGCGTACGAGGCGCCCGTCAGGTGGCGTGATCGTGTCAGGGCTGCGCTCACGGCTCTTTTGGAGCAGCTCGACGCGCAACCGGATCTCGCGCGCCTGTGCGTAGTAGAGGCGCCGCGGGCGGGAATGTTGGTGCTCGAGCGCCACAAACGCGTGCTCGCGACGCTGGCTGAGACGATCGACGATGGTCGTAGTGAAGCGCGGGCGGGCAACGAGCCGCCACCGCTCACCGCGCAGGGCGTCGTCGGTGGAGCGCTGTCGGTCATCCACGCGCGTCTACTGGCCAACCCAGTCTCGGTGGGGGCTGGCGGCACCCGCACCGAGAAAGCCCCGTCTGAGCGCGACCCACAATCCGTGCTGTCCGGCGTCACCGCCGCCGCCGTGGATGGTTCCTGTTTGGTGGAGCTCACGGGGCCACTGATGGGGATGATCGTCCATCCCTACTTGGGGGCGTCCGCGGCACGCCAGGAGCTGCAGCGCCCCGCGCCCATCATCCCGCGTAGCGTGCCCCGCAACGGTGGCGACCCGTTCAAGGGACTACCGATCCGCTTCACTTACCGTACCGCGCGCGTGCTATCCACGATCGCGTCCGAGTGCGCGCGGGGATCCTACCCATCAAACCGTCATATAGCCGAGCACGCCGGTATCGCCGACGAGGGACAAACCTCGCGTCTGCTCGCACGCCTACGCGACAGCGGGCTGATCGAGAACCACGGACAAGGACAAGCCAAGGGCGAACCCAACGCATGGGCACTCACCCACCGCGGCCAAACCATACACACCACCATCACAACACAAACAACAACAGCACCATAAGTTTTCCCCTGACGGTTGACAACTGCGGCAGCAGCGTGTATAAGTAGCCTATGTCCGTGTGCCAGCGTGGTGTGCGGCGAACATAAGGTCGGGTTTGGGTCGGTTCTTGTGGTCAACACCAACTTGTTTTGACGGGGACCTTGGGAGAGGGACCGGGTCGCTACCGAGAGGGAGTTGTTGTTCGCGTGGTTTCTTTGGGGAATAACGTGCTTGAGAGTCCGTGTCGCTTTGACGGGTCCGTAATAGGACGCGTCAGCGTGGCTGACGCGTCTCTCTCTCTCTCTCTCTCTCTGGGACTGCTGGCGTCTAGGCGCTAGCTCACTTAGCCGCGGCTTCGCTGCGCGGCTCGCCGGGTGTAGCGCTCGGTTTGGTTTCTCGCGCGCTGTAGGCGCTACTAGAGCTACTTGTTCTTCTGCCGTCGTGGGCTCGATGCCCGCGGCGGTTTTGTGCTGCCCGGGCTCCTCGGGTGGTCGTTCGGTCGATTCTTTGAGGAGGGGATGGGTGTGATGGGTGCTCGCCGGCTGCTGTTGGGTGTATTGGTGTCTATGTGTGCACTGGCTTGTGTGCTTGTGGGCGGTGCGGGGTCGGCTTGGGCCGCGGGCGGGTCGTTCCTGTTCGGACCTATAGGAGAAGAAGCCGGACAGATCTCCCTGCTGGGTTCGCGTGGTATGGCGGTCGACAGGGAAAGCGGTGACATATATGTCGGCGACATAGAAAACAACCGGATCGATAAGTTCGATCAGTCTGGGAAATTTCTGTTGGCATGGGGCTGGGGCGTGATCCCGGGCGCTGAAGGGTCTCAAAGTGAAGGGTCTCAAAGCGCCAATGAATTGCAGACCTGTACGGGCGTGACCGAATGCGGAGAGGGCCACTACGGATCGGGTGCCGGTGAGTTTGATAGCGACAACGTCCTTGGTGTCGCAGTGGATAACGAAGCGGGTCCTTCCCGGGGAGACGTGTACGCGGTCAACGATGGCAATTATCGCGTGCAGGAGTTTGACTCCGACGGAAAGTTCCTGCGTATGTTCGGTGGGCACGTAAACAAAAATGGCACGGACGTGTGTGTCGCCGGAGAAGAATGCCAAGCGGGCACGCAGGGTGAAGGCGACGGTGAATTCAATTGGGCGTATGAAAAGGCTTATATCGCGGTTGGTCTCGGCGGCGATGTGTATGTAGGCGACAAGGCACGCGTGCAGATATTCGAACCATCCGGCACGTGGAAGGAAAATATTTCGTTGTCTGCGCTCTCGAGCGAAGGTAAGGTCACGGCGCTGGCGGTCAACTTGTTTGGTGATGTATTTGTGAAGGATGAAGGTGTGCCAGGTGTGCGTGGGTTTGAACCGGGCGGCATCGAAATGGTGACGAGGTTCGACGAAGAAGCCGGCGAAGCGGTCGAGTCTCTCGCACTGAACGCCGCGGGCGACCTGTTTATCGCAGAAGGCAGTCCCAGTTTTTCTGAACCGTGTGTTTGTGATTTCAAGGAGTACAGTCCCACGGGTGAAGAGCTCGCGCGCTTCGGTGGGGACGTCGTGAGTCACTTGAGCAGCATGGTGCTTGACGAAGCGCTCGGTGAGCTGCTTGTGTACAGCGAAGGCGGTGTGTGGGGGTTCCCATTGCCCTCGCCGGGCCCGCTGGTGGAGCCTGGGAGCGGAGCGGTGACGCCGGAATTGCGTGGCGCCGCAACACTCGAAGCACTCGTGAACTCGGAGGGTGAGGCGACCGAAGCCAAGTTCGAATACGTCGATGAAGCAGATTACAAGACGAGCGGTTACACAAGCGCTGTCGTCACAACGCCCGAATCGATTGGCTCGAGCTTTGAAGACCAACATGTGGTGGTCAACCTGCCGCAGAAGGCGCTGGTTCCCGGCGTTACCTATCACTGGCGAGTCGTAGCTCGCAATGCACGGGGGACAAGTACCGGGTTTGATCAGAGCTTTGAAGAGATACCCCCCGCCTATATCGAAGGTCCGAGTGCGGCGAGTGTGACCGCCACGAGCGTGACGCTCTCAGGGAAGGTCGATCCGTTGGGCGCGAGCACAAGCTACCGCCTGGAATATGGTGCAAGCACATCTTATGGGCATACGCTAGCGGGGAACGTCGGTGCTGGCATGAGCTATGTCACGCTCGGCTATCACGTCCAAGAACTAGAAGCGTACACGACCTACCATTACCGTCTCGTGACCGAAAGCGAAGTCGGGACGGTGGTGGGCACCGATCGCACGTTCACGACGCAGCTTGCCGGTGGCTCGCTCGCGTTGCCCGACGGTCGCGCATGGGAATTGGTTTCTCCGCCGGATAAAGGTGGTGCCTTGATCGAAAACGTCGAGCACGCACAGGCGGCCAGCGACGGTAACGGGATCGTGTATGCGGCGAGCGAACCAATCGGGGAAGGTATAGTCGGCCACGTCGGAAACAACGCCGATGCGACTGCGGGTGCCACGGTGCTCTCAGAACGTGGCGTAGATGGTTGGCGGACGCGTGACATATCTCCAAAACAGACCCTCCCACCCGAAGGCGAGTCGGCTGTTGCCTTGTTCGGAGCAGCAGAAGCCTTCCTGCCCTTTACATCAGATCTCTCGCGGGGAGTTCTGGAACCGCGGTATGACCTCGGTAATACGCCGCAGTCCGAAGGAGTGACCGAACCGACGCTCTACCTGCGCAACGACACCGGCGAAACATACGAACCGCTTGTCACAGCTGCAAACACACCGCCAGGCACGAAATGGAGCAATGACGGGTACCAGGGGGGTTGGGTACAGATGTCATTCCTAGCGGCAACTCCCAATCTCACTCATATTCTTTTTAGTGACTGGGCCGCCTTGACGCCGGAAGCTCGTACTGAAAAAGCAACTGACGAAGAATACTCGCAGAATCTGTACGACTGGAGCGCAGGACAGCTACAGCTGGTGAACATCATTCCAAACAAAAAGACCATGCGTGAAGAATCGCAGCCGGGAGCCTCTTTCGGGAGTAACGCCTATGAGAGCCAAACCTATGCCAATCCGTGGGCCATGTCTGAAGATGGGCGCTGGATCGTCTTCCATTACAACCAGCTAGGGGGACGTCCTTCCTGGTATGTGCGCGACATGGTTGACCATAGAGCGGTGCCGTTTGGTAACGCCCATAGATCCACAAAGTTCGAGACGATGAGCAGGGACGGGTCGAAGCTCTTCTACCTCGAACCCGAAAATGGCACCGAACAAGAGGAAGAACAAGGAGAACTGTACGTGTTGGATCCCGCGACCGGGACTACTATGGATCTCACCGCCGATCATCTAGGGAACGAAAAGAACGCTGATGTGCAGAACATGTTGGTCGGCATCAGTGAAGACGGCTCTTATGTCTATTTCGTCGCCAAGGGAGTGCTCGCGAATGGGGCAACCGGCGGGCAGGACAATCTCTATTTGATGCACGACAATGGCAGCGAATGGAAAACTACGTTCGTCGCGACGCTTTCTGGCGAAGATGAACAAGACTGGCACAATAGGAGTGGGGTGGGCGACACAGGCAGTGAAATTAAGCGTATAACTTCGCGGGTGACGCCAAATGGACGCTATGTGACGTTCATGTCGGACAGATCGTTGACGGGCTACGACAACACCGATGCGCTTAGCGGACAGCCCGACGAGGAGGTTTATCTGTATAACGCGGAAACCAACCGTTTGGTATGTGCATCGTGTAATCAGAACGGTGCCCGGCCGGTCGGCGTGTTTGACGCCCGACCTGGAGAAGTCCTGATGGATCAAAGTGGAGCGTGGGCACCTATGAGTGGTGGGGAATCTGGTCATTGGCTGGCGGCCAGCATCGCGCCGAACTGGTACTCCAACTGGGGCGTCGCGACTCATCGTCCGCCTTATCTGTCCGATGAAGGACGGTTGTTCTTCAACAGCAGCGATGCGCTTGTGCCGCAAGACACGAACGGGCTGGCGGACGTGTATGAGTATGAGCCGCCGGGCGTCGGTGATTGTAGGACCACGAGTGTGACCTTCAGCGAACGTTCGGGTGGTTGTGTGAGCTTGATCTCCTCAGGGCAGTCCGCGGCAGAATCGACGTTTCTGGACGCAAGCGAAAGCGGCGATGACGTGTTCTTCATTACCGCGGCGAAACTGGTGAGCGAAGACTACGACACCGTCAACGACGTGTATGACGCGCACGTGTGTTCGACCGCGCTGCCATGTCGTATCGCGCCTGTGTCCTCGCCTGCGTGCTCGTCGGGTGATTCGTGCAAGGCAGCGCCCTCGCCGCAGCCGGAGATCTTTGGTGCCGCGCCGAGTGCGACGTTCAACGGTACGGGCAACGTGGTCGAAGAATCGAAGAAGGGTGTGATTAAGCCCAAAGCCAAGGCCAAATCCAAGAAGCGCGCCAAGGGTAAACGCAACAGGACAAAAAGCAAACCCAAGAAGACCAAGGGGAAGAAGGCGAGAAAGTCCAGTACCGTCAGGACTAGCAAGAGGGGCGAGAGGTGATTATCGTGAGGTTTATCGGCAAACGTGCGTTGCTCACTATTGTGGTGGTGTCGCTGTTGGTATTGAGTGCGACGGGTGAGGCTGCGGCCGCCGAGCCGTGGTGGCACATAGTAACGATATCCTCACCTGCTGCTCCGAACAGTACGGAAGCAAAGATTGACGTGGTCGTGGCAAACGTCGGTGACATGCAGACCAGCGGGACCGTTAATGAACACCTCGGGGAAGTGCTCCAAGGTGAAACCAAGGGCCTCATCGAGGTAGTTGACAAGCTACCGCCTGGTGTTACGGCGACGGCAGTGCGTGCAGAGGGTGGAGGCGAGCATATCGGTGAATACGGACAGGAAGCTTTTGAAGAATTTCTCAAATTCTTCGAACCATATGGTTTTGTACCGCCCAAGCTCTGTTCGATCGCCGGACAGACAGTGGCATGCAGATACGGTCCACCGGTACGTCCGTATGAACAGATCATCCTTGAGATCACCGTCAAGGTAGCCACGGGCGCAGGCCATGGGCCAAATGAAGCCAGCGTGTCAGGCGGTGGTGGGCCGCCGCTCAGCTCACGGCGGGCACTCGCAGTGGAAGGGCCAACATCGTATGGGGTACAGGCCTATGAACTGACTCCCGAAGAAGAGGGCGGCATACCAAACACGCAGGCTGGATCACATCCCTTCCAGCTGACCACGACGCTGATCTCCAACACGCAGGCTGTAGCCATCCATAGTGGGGCTCCGTTCACGTTCAGCCCGGAAGTACAGCCACTCGCGTTGACGAAGGATCTGCGCTTCGACCTACCGCCGGGGCTCGTGGGTAACCCCACGCCGCTGCCGAAGTGCAGCCTGCACCTGTTCTTGCAGTTCTTCTCAAGTGATGGCAAAGAACTGTGTCCCGATAACACCGTCGTGGGTGTCGCGACGCCGATCATTACGACCTTTCACCCGCACGGGTCCAATCCGCTTGCAGTCAGTGAGCCGTTGTACAGTCTTGAACCGTCGGCTGGGGAGCCGGCAAAGTTCGGCTTCCCGACACTTGCCGGTCCGGTTATCCTCGACACTTCGTTGCGCACCGGGGGTGACTATGGTGTTGTGGTGAGCGTGTCCAACATCACGCAAGCCCTCGCGTTTATCGGGAACATCGTCACGTTCTGGGGCGTGCCGGGCGACGCGCGACACGACAACTCGCGCAACTTGACGTGTCTATTGGCCGTGCAGTCGGCTGAAGTTGGTGGTCCGGAAACGCTTTGTCCGGTAAGCGAAAAGACGCGTCCGTTCGTGATTATGCCGACATCGTGCACGGGCCCGCTACATACGAGTGTCGAAGCTGACTCGTGGAGTGAAGTCGGGAAGTTCACTGAACCGTTTAGGTATATTTTTCAGACCGCGCTCGGGGAACCGATCGAACAGGATGGTTGCAACCGTTTGAACTTTGAACCGTCGATCAAGGTAGCCCCGGACGGGCAGCAGGGTAGCACGCCGACAGGTTTGACGGTCGATGTGCATGTTCCTCAGGAAGCTAGTCTGAATCCGACCGGTCTGGCGGAGTCCGCGGTGAAGAGTACTACTGTGACGCTGCCCGCGGGTGTGGCTATCAATCCTGCGGGTGCGGACGGCCTGTCCGCGTGCGGAATGAGCGAAGTAGCTCTCGAAAGCCCAGCCGAACAGACGTGCCCTGAATCCTCGAAGATCGGTACGGTCGAAATCCACACGCCATTGTTGCCGAACCCGCTCGTCGGCGCGGCGTACTTGGCCCAGCAGGACGCGAACCCGTTTGGGAGTCTCGTCGCTTTGTATATCGTCGTGTATGACCCGGTTTCCGGTGCGCGCGTGAAGCTTGCGGGCGAAGTCAAACCGGACCCTGTGACTGGGCAGTTGGTCTCGACGTTCAAGGAAACGCCGCAGCTGCCGTTTGAAGACTTGACGCTGCACTTCTTCGGTGGTTCGAGGGCGCCGTTGGGCACCCCGGCTCTGTGTGGCTCCTACACGACAACGGCGTCGATCGCGCCGTGGTCTGGGAATGCAGCGGCGAGCTCCTCCTCTGAATTTCAGATCACCAGTGGTCCGAACGGGAGCCCATGCAGTGACCCGTTGCCGTTTGACCCATCATTGACGACGGGCAGTCTGAATATTCAGGCTGGTGCGTTCACGCCGTTCACGATGACGATGTCCAGGGAAGACGGCAATCAGAACCTGGACGCGATCCAGTTGAAGATGCCCCCGGGTTTGTTGGGCACGCTATCGAGCGTGAAGTTGTGCGGGGAAGCGCAAGCTGATGCTGGTACGTGTGGTCCTGAAAGCCTGATCGGCGAAACAACGGTGAGCGTCGGGTTGGGCGGCAACCCCTACACGGTGACGGGCGGCAAAGTGTATATCACCGGCCCTTACGACGGTGCTCCCTATGGTCTGTCGATCGTAAATCCCGCGAAGGCCGGTCCGTTCAACCTCGGACAGGTCGTGGTCAGGGCGAAGATCGAAGTCAACCCCGAAAACGCGGCTTTGACGATCACGAGCGATAGCACTGGGCCGTATGCGATCCCTCAGATCATCGATGGGATCCCGCTGCAGATCAAGCACGTGAACGTGTCGATCGATAGACAGGACTTCACGTTCAACCCGACCAACTGCGCTCCAACAGAAATCGGTGGGAGCTTGACGAGCAGTCAGGGAGCCGTATCGGTATTGCATGTTCCGTTCCAGGTCACTAACTGTGCGACCCTCGCGTTCAAACCGATTTTCTCGGTTTCCACGAACGGGAAAACATCGCGGGCCAATGGTGCGAGCCTGAAGGTGAAGCTCACGTATCCCAAAGCAGCGTTCGGTACGCAGGCGAACATCGGGAAGGTCAAGGTAGACCTCCCCAAGCAACTACCGTCTCGCCTGACGACGTTGCAGAAGGCGTGTCCGGATAGCGTGTTTGACGCGAACCCCGCAACATGCCCGCCAGATTCGAGGATCGGTAGCGCGACGGCCACGACCCCGGTGCTACCGGTCTATCTGGAAGGCCCCGCGTATTTCGTCAGTCATGGTGGCGCGAAGTTCCCCGAACTGATCGTCGCGCTATCGGGTGAGGGCGTGACCGTGTACTTGCATGGGGAAACGTTCATCAACAAAGCCGGGATCACGAGCAGCACGTTCAGGACGATCCCTGATGTCCCGATCGGCACGTTCGAACTGAAGCTCCCGCAAGGACCGGACAGCGCGCTCGCGGCGAACGGGAACCTGTGTGCGAGCAAATTGGTGATGCCCACATCGTTTGTCGCGGCTAACGGGATGAGTATCAAACAGTCCACGCCGGTCACTGCGACTGGGTGCCCGAAGAAGAAGACCAAGAAGGCCAAGAAGTCTAAGAAGACAGTCAAGCGCAAGAAGAAATGAGATGCTCACTACAGGAAGGGCGCCGTCTAGGAGGACGGCGCCCGACGAACTGACAGCCTCCCACTCCCCTTTCGCGGAGACAGACGGGCTTGGCCCTGAGCGTGTGGTTGAGATTCAGCGCGCGCGGCTGTTGATGGCGATGACCGAGCTGGCGTGTGAGCTGGGTGCGGGGAATGTGACGGTCGCGCATGTGGTGGCGCGTGCCGGTGTGTCGCGGCGCACGTTCTATGAAATCTTCGAGGACCGCGAAGCGTGTTTCCTGGCGGCGTTGGACAACGCGCTCGCGCGCGCGTCGCGGTGTGTACTTGACGCGTATGACCCGCACGCGAAATGGGCTGAGCGGGTCAGGACGGCTCTCACGGCGTTGCTTTCGTTCGTTGATGTGGAGCGTAGCGCGGGTTGGCTTTTGATCGTCGGTTCGCTCGGGGCTGGACCGAAGGCGCTCGAGCGTCGCAAGCGTGTGCTCGCCGAGATGATCACTGTCATCGATGAAGGGCGCGGGGAGTCCAGGCCCGGTTCAGTCACTAGAGGACGGGCGGGGCTACCGCCCCTGACGGCCGAGGGTGTTCTCGGTGGGGTCCTGTCTGTGCTGCACGCGCGGCTGCTCGATGCTCCATCGCTCCCGGTCATGCAGGATCTCGGTAGGGGCTCCCCATCAGCTCTCGAAAGTGATGCGCTTGTCGAGTTGACGGGCTCTTTGATGAGCATGATCGTGCTGCCCTATTTGGGCGCGCGCGCTGCTCAGCAGGAGCTTGAGCGTCCCGTGCCGGAGACTCAGGACAGGCACTGGCACGCTCCTGCTGATCCGTTGCGTGGTCTTGGGATGCGTTTGACGTATCGCACGGTGTGTGTGTTGTTGGCGGTGGCCGCCCACCCGGGTGGTTCCAATCGCGAGATCGGGCACGCGTCGGGGGTTGCCGATCAGGGGCAGATCTCGAAGTTGTTGTCGCGGTTGGAGCGTCTTGGGTTGGTGTGCAACGCGGGTCTTGCGCCTGGCCGGGGCGCACCGAACGCGTGGACGCTGACCGCGAAGGGTCTTGAGGTGGAGGGCGCGATGAGTGCTGATATGACTGGTTGGGTTCGGGACACAGGTTCGGGGAGCGTGTCGTGAGCACGCGCGTCAATAGTGCTCGTAAGTCGGTGGTGGGGGCCGTGAGGCGCGGGGGTGGGCATGTCGCGGAGATGCAGCGCCGCCGGTTGCTGCTCGCGATCGGTGAACTGGTCGCCATGAATGGTCTGGAGGCCGCGACGGTTGGGCGTGTGTGTGAGCAGGCTGGTGTGTCGCGGCGCACGTTCTATGAGCTGTTCGCTGATCGCGAAGCGTGCTTGCTGGGTGCGTTCGACGCGGCTGTGCAGCGGTTCGCGCAGAGTGCGCGGTCCGCGTACGAGGCGCCCGTCAGGTGGCGTGATCGTGTCAGGGCTGCGCTCACGGCTCTTTTGGAGCAGCTCGACGCGCAACCGGATCTCGCGCGCCTGTGCGTAGTAGAGGCGCCGCGGGCGGGAATGTTGGTGCTCGAGCGCCACAAACGCGTGCTCGCGACGCTGGCTGAGACGATCGACGATGGTCGTAGTGAAGCGCGGGCGGGCAACGAGCCGCCACCGCTCACCGCGCAGGGCGTCGTCGGTGGAGCGCTGTCGGTCATCCACGCGCGTCTACTGGCCAACCCAGTCTCGGTGGGGGCTGGCGGCACCCGCACCGAGAAAGCCCCGTCTGAGCGCGACCCACAATCCGTGCTGTCCGGCGTCACCGCCGCCGCCGTGGATGGTTCCTGTTTGGTGGAGCTCACGGGGCCACTGATGGGGATGATCGTCCATCCCTACTTGGGGGCGTCCGCGGCACGCCAGGAGCTGCAGCGCCCCGCGCCCATCATCCCGCGTAGCGTGCCCCGCAACGGTGGCGACCCGTTCAAGGGACTACCGATCCGCTTCACTTACCGTACCGCGCGCGTGCTATCCACGATCGCGTCCGAGTGCGCGCGGGGATCCTACCCATCAAACCGTCATATAGCCGAGCACGCCGGTATCGCCGACGAGGGACAAACCTCGCGTCTGCTCGCACGCCTACGCGACAGCGGGCTGATCGAGAACCACGGACAAGGACAAGCCAAGGGCGAACCCAACGCATGGGCACTCACCCACCGCGGCCAAACCATACACACCACCATCACAACACAAACAACAACAGCACCATAAGTTTTCCCCTGACGGTTGACCGAGCTCGGCTCGCCGCACGGGCTAGACCCTATGTCGTAGGTCGCCCGCTGGGTTGACCGTCGGAGGTAGGCCGGACACTCCTCGCGGGGGTTTGTCTGGCCGGAGAACCGCTCCGGCTGACCCCAGAAGATGAGGAGGTCCGGCCATGACCGGAATGGTGACTTATGCGGGGCTCGATGTCCATGCCCGTTCGACGCATGCCGCGGCGATTGACGTTTCGACGGGTGAGCTTGTGCGTGCGCGTTTCGGGCCGGGCGTCGAGGAGCCGGTCGCGTGGCTTCAGAGCTTGCCTGGCCCGGTGCGTGCTTGCTATGAGGCCGGGCCGACCGGGTTCGGGCTCTATCGCGCCGCGAGCGCGGCCGGTGTGGCCGTGGAGGTGATCGCGCCGGGCAAGACACCCCGGGGCGCCTCGGATCGGGTGAAGACTGACCGCAAGGACGCGGAGCTGCTCGCGCGGTTGCTGCTGGCCGGCTCGTTGACGAGTGTTGTGGTCCCGCCGGTCGAGGTGGAGGCCGCCCGCGAGCTGATGCGCGCGCACGATGCGTGCCGGCGGGATCTGATGACGGCTCGTCACCGGGTCTCGAAGATGTTGTTGCGTCACGGCCGGGTCTACCCCGAGTCCTCGACTTGGACTGTCGCGCACCGGCGCTGGCTCGCAGCCCAACAGTTCGATGAGACTGCGAGCGAGCTGGTGTTCGCTGATCTGATCGCCTCCGTCGACGGCCTGAGTGCGCGCAAGGCGCAGGTCGCGGAGCGGCTCTCGCGCTTGGCAGAAGACGAGGCGTGGTGGCCGACCGTCGCGAGGCTCCGCTGCTTCCGGGGCGTTGACACACTGACAGCGTTCGCATTGCACCTCGAGCTCGGCGGGGACTGGCAGCGCTTCAAGCGAGCGAACGCACTGAGTGCGTGGCTCGGGCTGACCCCATCCTTCACCAGTCCGGGGAGTCATCGCACCAGGGATCGATCACGAAGACAGGCTCGGGCTTCGCTCGCCGGCTGCTCGTCGAGTCGGCCTGGCACTATGGGCGAGACCCACGGATCGGGGTAACGCTCCGTAACCGTCAGCAGGGCCAGCCCGACCATGTCTTGCAGATAGCTAACCGTGCTCAGCACAGGCTTCACCGGGTTCACGACCGGATGCACGGCCGCGGCAAGGCGCACAACGTGATCGTCGTCGCGTGCGCCCGCGAGCTGGCGTGCTTCCTCTGGGCAGCAGCAACCGCCGACTGACCCCCGGCTGACAGCCCCACGGTCGGGAGGCCGGGGCGCCGCGCCATCAGCGGCCAGCACGCGCGGAACTACTATGGGCAGCACCCCGATAACGGAGTGCCACGCCCGTTCCTAGACAGCGCACGCTGGCAGCACGAAACCGGGCCCTGGGGTAGCCAACCCCCGCATCATCAGACTGGCAACGCCGACACCGAGCCCGGCGCCCCGGCCTCCCGACCACCCCAAACCACGCCCGCCCAGCGGACGCGACCAACCCTGCCCACTTGACAAACGGCCTGACATATCAGTAGAGCTGCCAGCAGCCGGGGGAGCGCCAGCGTCGAGTCGGGCCCTTGTGAGGAGCAGGCGCGCGGCCTCCCGTCCGCGCGCCTGGCTCCCCGGCCTCCACGGCAGGCAGCCCCAGGGCTCGTTCCTCAGAAATGCGCGGGGGCGTGCTCCACGGGTTCCTCCAGCAGACCCGGCCTGGCGGTCTCCAGTTCGCGGTGAAAATAATCGCGGAAGAAGGGCCGCGAGACGAGCATCAGCACCACCCCCAACAGCATCCCACCGATGCCCATCCAGATCGGCAGCGTGATACCGGCGATTGGCGGCGATTCTACGTTGGCGGCGTGGCCGTAGTAGATCATCGCCTTTATGAACACGCCGAACAACATCAGCCCGCCGAGCAGGGGCGCGAGGCCGAGAAAGAACAGGTTGTGGGCGCTCTTGCCGAGCTCGCGACGGTAGTACACGAAGCACGCGATCCCGGTAAAGCCGTAGTAGAAACAGATCGGGAAGCCGATCGCCGTCAGCGAGTCGGCGAGCACGTTTTCTGAGAGCAGCAGCAGCACGACCGTGAACACGATCGACACGACGCCCATGCCGATCGTGGATACGTCGGGGGTCAGGTAGCGCTTGTGGATACGACCAAGAATCGCCGCCACCGCTTTCCAATGGGCCATCGAGAGCGTGGTGCGGGCGGTCGGCAGGATCGTCGTCTGGGTTAACGCCGACGCGGACGTCAGTACGGCGACGATCAGCAGCTTGTAGAGGATCGAGCCGAGCACCGGCTTGCCGAGCGCGCTGAGCACATCCGCGCTATTGCTTTCCAGGAAGCCGGTGCCATGGAACGCCTGTGCGCCGGCGGACACGATCACGTAGATCACGAGCAGCAGGATCGTCGAGACGACAGCCGCGCGGCCGGGTCCCTCAGAGGGGTCCTCGGACTCCTCATTGACGGCCACCCCGGAGTCCCAGCCCCAGTAGATGAACACCCCCAGCAGTACCCCGTCCACGAGCGCTCCGAATTTGAGCGCGAACGGGTTGAACCACGAGAGCGCGGGGTCGATCGAACCGCTCGGGTGGCCGCCGAGCACCTTGCTGAACGCCACCACCGCAAACAGCGTGAGGATCAGGATCTCCGCGCCGAGCAGGATCTGCTGGATGCGCGCGGACAGCTCGATGCCGCGCCAGCAGATCCACGTCATCAGCGCGATCCAGATGACCGCGCCCGCGATGATCGCGCCTTTGGAGTTGGAGGCGGCTTCCCAGCTGAACAGCTTGAAGGTGTACACCGCCGCGATCTGCGCGAGCGAAGCCATCACGATCACGTCGGCGAGGAAGATCGCCCAGCCGTTGACCCAGCCGGTGGCGGGTCCCAGCGCGCGCGTGGTCCACGCGAATGTCGTGCCGGCGTCGGGGTCCGCGCGGTTGAGGTACTTGTAGGCCGCCGCGATCAGCAGCATCGGGATGAACGACACGAGCAGCACCGCCGGCGCGTGCACACCCACACCCTTCACCGCGACGATGAACCCCAGTGTCGCGGCAAGCGAATACGCGGGCGCCGTGGAGGCCACGCCGATCACGATGTTCGATAGGTAGCCGATCGCGTTTTTCTTCAGGCCCTTGTCGATCACACCCGACTCGTCCCGGGACGCTTCTCCTGCGAAGCTGTGGCTGGCCATGGCCGTAACCCTCTCTGTCGCCGGTCCGTTGAGCGGTCGCCCGCGACGGTCAAGTTGTGATCGTTACAAGCAGATGAGAAAAGGCTAGGACTGGATCGGCGCACACACAAGGTGCGCAACCGCCAAGAAGTCGCACGCGTTTTGTACATTTCGTACAACGACTAGACAGCTTGTTAAACGAGCGGCGCATTGATAGGTACATGTGCGAGCGGTACCGTTGTCCTAGGTGTCTATGTCAAATGAACCTCAAAACCTGGTCGCGCCCACCGCGCCCGCCGCGGGACCCCCGGCGCCGGCGGCTGTCGAGGGGAGGACGGACGTTCGATCGGCCGTGGCGCGCACGGCGGTCGCGCGTGAGGATCTGCGCGCGCTCGCCCAGCGCCACCTGTGGATGCACTTCACGCGCATGGGCGCCTACGAGCACGGCGGTGAGCTGCCGGTGATCGAGCGCGGCGAGGGCTGCTACGTGTACGACACGCACGGCAAGCGCTACCTCGACGGGCTGTCCGCGCTGTACTGCGTCAACGTCGGCCACGGACGCGCCGAGCTCGGTCAGGCCGCCGCCGAGCAGGCGGCCAAGCTCGGCTTCTACACGAACTGGAGCTACGCGCACCCGCCGTCGATCGAACTGGCCGCGCGCATCGCCGCGCTGGCGCCCGGCGATCTGAACCGCGTGTTCTTCGTGTCCGGCGGCTCGGAGGCGGTCGAGTCGGCGTGGAAGCTGGCGAAGGCCTACCACGCCGCGTGCGGAGAGCCGCGCAAGCACAAGATCATTTCGCGCAACCTCGCCTACCACGGCACCTCGATGGGCGCGCTCACAGCGACCGGGCTGCCGCCGCTGCGCGAACCGTTCGAGCCGCTCACGCCGGGCGGACGGCACGTGCCCAACACCAACTCCTACCGCTGGGCCGAAGACCGCGATCCGCTGTGGGCGGCGGACGCGATCGAGGAGGCGATCTCCTTCGAGGGGTCCCACACGGTCGCCGCGGTGATCCTCGAGCCGGTGCAAAACGGCGGCGGCTGCTTCGTGCCCCAGGACGGTTACTTCCAGCGCGTGCGCGAGATCTGCGACCGCCACGGCGTGCTGCTGATCTCAGACGAGGTGATCTGCGGCTTCGGACGCCTCGGGCACTGGTTCGGGTGCGAACGCTATGGCTGCGAGCCGGACATAATGACGATCGCCAAGGGCATGACATCGGCGTACGCGCCGATGGGCGCGGTGATCGCCTCAGATCGCGTCGCCGAGCCGTTCCTGCACGGACACGCGATCTTCAACCACGGCTTCACGTTCGGCGGGCATCCGATGGCGTGCGCGGTGGCGATGGCCAACATCGACGTGCTCGAGCGCGAGCGCATCAACGAACACGTGCGCTCCCACGAGGGCGAATTCCGCGCGATGCTGGAGGGCCTGCGCGACCTGCCGATCGTCGGCGACGTGCGTGGCGCCGGTTACTTCCACGCGATCGAGCTAGTCAAGGACAAGCACTCAAAGCTCACCTTCGACGCGCGCGAGTCCGAGGAGCTGTTGCGCGGCTTTCTCTCCCACGCGCTGTTCGAGCGTGGGCTGATCTGTCGCACCGACGACCGCGGCGACCCGGTCGTGCAGCTCTCACCGCCGTTGATCGCCGATCGCGAGCAGTTCGAGCAGATCGAGGCGATCCTGCGCCCCGTGCTAAGCGAGGCGTGGGAGCGGATCGTAGACAGATAGAGCGGGCGAGCGGCTGTGCTCCTTATCTCGAAACCTCACCGAATCACCAGACTTGATGAGCTCACGCCCTGTGTCGAACAGCCTTCACCGAATCGCAGGTTGGCTGGGTTCAAGTCCTGCGTCGAACAACTCTCACCGAATCGCAGGTTGGCTGGGTTCAAGTCCTGCGTCGAACAACCCTCACCGAATCGCGGATTCGGTGAGCCCAAGCGGAGTGCCTTGAGGTGCTGACGGTCGAGAGTCTCGTGGACGAGCTGGGGCTGACGCTCGCCACCGGCGAGCAGAACGCGCGCGCGACGGTGCGCTGGGTGCACTCGACCGAGCTGCTGGACCCCACACCGTGGTTGCGCGGCGGGGAGCTGCTGTTGACGACCGGGTTGCAGCTCTCCGGCGCAAAGCCCCAGCGCGAGCTCATCGAGCGGCTCGCTGCGCACGAGATCGCCGGTCTGGGCTTCGGCACCGGCTTCGTGCACAAGAAGCTGCCGGCGGCGATCCTCAACACGGCGCGCAAGCTCGACTTCCCGCTGTTTGAGGTGCCCTATGAGCTGCCGTTCATCGCGGTCACCGAGCGCGTGTTCGCGCAGCTGCTCAACGAGCGCTATGAGCTGTTGCAGCGCAACATGGCCGGTGACGTGCTGGCGGAGGCGCTGACGGGCAGGCTCTACCCCGACGAGCTGCAGGCGCGCCTGCGCCCGTTCGGGATCGGCGAGACCGCCGCCGTGCTCGCGTTCGCGCTGCGCGAGCCCGGCACGGCCGCCTCGACGCTCGAAGCGATGCTCGAGCGCGCCGGTGTGCACAGTCTCGTCGCGCTGCGCAACGGGCTACTGTGCGCGGTCGTTGACTGCGAGGCGGAGTCCAATCCCACGCAGCCCGGCGCGGCGATCGTCGCGCACGCCGCGTCCACGGCCGTGAGCCCCCCGCCGCGCGAGGGCAACGACAACAATGACCCGATCGAGTTGGCGGGACGCATCCGCCGCGAGCTGCAAGCGCGCTTCGGCGAAGCACGCGCCTCCGCCTCGCGCGCCGCGCCGACGCACATGCTCAGACGCTCCTTCCACGAGGCGCGCTGCGCGCTGGAAGCGGTGCGCCTAGCCAACGGCTCGGCGCCTGAAGTCGCTTCCTACAAGAACCTCGGCGCGTTCCAGCTGCTGTTGTCCCTGCAGGACGACGACGCGCTGGCGTCCTACTGTCAGAGCGTGCTCGGCCCGGTCGAAGCCGACGAGGGGGAATACGGTGATGAGCTGTTGCGCTCCTTGGACGTGTTCATCGAGAACAACGGCCACTGGGAGCGCGCGGCGCAGGTGCTCTACTGCCACCGCCACACGCTGCGCTACCGCATCAAGCGCGTCGAGCAGCTCACAGGCCGCGACTTCACCCACGCGCGCGACCGGATCGAGTTCTGGCTCGCGCTGCGGGGACGGGAGCTGGCGCGATGAGATCCGCGTGCGTGTTCTTTTTGGATAGGGGGTCGTGCTCGTGAGAATCGGAGTGCCCACTGAGATAAAGCCCGACGAGTACCGGGTCGCGATCACACCAGCCGGGGTGCGCGAGCTGTGTTCGCGCGGCCACGATGTGCTGATTCAGGCGGGCGCGGGCGCCGGCAGCGCGATCTCAGACGACCAGTTCCGCGCGCAGGGCGCGGCGATCGTCGCGGACGCCGAGACGCTATTCGCGCGCGCCGAGCTGATCTTGAAGGTCAAGGAGCCGCAGCGCTCGGAGGTCGCCCTGCTGCGCGAGTGGCACACGCTGTTCACCTATCTGCACCTGGCCGCCGAGCCCGAGCTGGCGGAGGGGCTGCGCCGTTGCGGGGCCACCTGCATCGCCTATGAGACGGTCGAGGACTCCGGTGGAGGGCTGCCGTTGCTCGCGCCGATGAGCGAGGTCGCGGGCAAGATCGCAACGCAGGCCGGTGCGTTCATGCTCGAGAAGCCGATGGGCGGGCGCGGCATCCTGCTCGGCGGCGTGCCCGGCGTGGCCGCCGCCACCGTGCTCGTGATCGGTGGGGGCGTCGTCGGCATGAACGCCGCTTTCATCGCGATCGGCATGCAGGCCGACGTGTTCGTGTTCGACCGCTCGATCGACCGGCTGCGCGAGCTGGAAGTCGCGTTTGGCGGACGCGCGTCAACCGTCTACTCCTCGGCGCTCGCGATCGAGGAGATGCTGCCCCAGGCGGATCTCGTGATCGGCGCCGTGCTGATCCACGGCGGACGCGCCCCGCACGTGATCTCACGACAGCAGCTCGCCCTGATGAAGCGCCACGCGGTGCTCGTGGACGTCTCGATCGACCAGGGCGGCTGCTTTGAGACCTCGCGTCCCACCACGCACTCCGATCCGACGTTCGAGCTGGACGGCATCACCCACTATTGCGTCACCAACATGCCCGGCGCCGTGCCGATCACTTCGACCTACGCGCTCACCAACGCCACGCTGCCCTACGCGATCGAGCTGGCCGGCGGGGTGAACACGGCGATCCAGCGCAGCGAGGCGCTGCGCCAAGGCGTCAACGTGCGCTCCGGCGAGATCGTCCATCCAGTCGTAGCGCACGCGCTCGCGTCGCTCCCTACACCTGATGGGGCGCGTTCAGGGCGGATCGAACGAACAGCAAATCCCACCAACACTTAGCTCCCCGAACACCCCACGCCAGATTCAAGGAGGCAGCGCGATGGCCACCGCCCCACAAACGCTTCGCAACCTGATCGACGGGGAGTCGCCCGTCAGCGCCGGCGACACGATGGCGGTGCTCAATCCCGCCACCGGCGAGGAGCTCTGGCGCGCGCCGGCGTTGACCGCGCACGACGTGGACAGCGCCGTGCGGGCCGCGCGGCAGGCCTTCGAGGGCTGGTCGCAGGCGACCCCCTCCGAGCGGGCGCTGGCCCTGCTCGCCCTGGCAGCCGCGGTCGAACGGCACGGCGAGGAGCTCGCGCGCCTGGAGGCGCTCAACGCCGGCAAGCCGATCGAGGCGGTCTCGCGCGATGAGATCCCGGTCATGGCCGACAATCTGCGCTTCTTCGCGGGCGCCGCGCGCTGCCTGGAGGGCCGCGCCGCCGGCGAGTACACGCAGGGCTACACGTCGTTCACGCGACGCGAAGCGGTCGGGGTGATCGGGCAGATCACGCCATGGAACTACCCGCTGATGATGGCCATTTGGAAGATCGCGCCCGCGCTGGCGGCCGGCAACACCGTGGTACTGAAGCCGGCGGAGACCACGCCGGTGAGCACCGTGCGCTTCGCCGAGCTCGCGGCCGACATCCTGCCTGTCGGAGTGCTCAACGTCGTGATGGGCCCCGGCGAGCCCACGGGCCAGGCGCTGCTAGAGCACCCCGATATCGACATGGTTTCGCTAACGGGCTCGGTCGCCACCGGCAAGCACGTCGCGCGCACCGCGGCCAACACGCTCAAGCGCGTGCACCTGGAGCTCGGCGGCAAGGCGCCCGTGATCGTGTTCGACGATTGCGAGATGGCCGCCGCGCTGGCCACGATCGCCGCCACCGGCTACTACAACGCGGGGCAGGACTGCACCGCCGCCACCCGTGTGCTGGCGGGCGCCGACGTCTACGACGACGTCGTCTCGGGGCTGGCCGAGCAGGCGCGCGCCCTCGTGATCGGCGACACGCTCGCGCCCAACACCACGCTCGGCCCGGTCAACTCCGCGCGTCAGCTAGGCCGCGTCGCGGGCTTCCTGGAGCGCCGGCCCGCCCACGCCGAGCTGGTGACCGGCGGCGCGCGCCCGCAACGCGAGGGCTTCTACTACGAGCCGACCGTCGTCGCCGGACTGGCACAGGACGACGAGCTGATCCAGGAGGAGATCTTCGGCCCCGTCATCACCGTGCAGCGCTTCAGCGACGAGGCGCAGGCGATCGAATGGGCCAACGCCACGCGCTACGGGCTCGCCTCATCGGTGTGGACCCGCGACGTGGGCCGCGCTCTGCGGGTATCCAAGGCGCTGCGCTTCGGCTGCGTATGGATCAACGACCACATCCCGCTCGTCTCCGAGATGCCCCATGGCGGGTTCAAGGAGTCCGGCTACGGCAAGGACCTCAGCGTGTACTCGCTGGAGGACTACACGGTCGTCAAGCACGTCATGGCCTCCTTGGGGCCGATGAGCGGCGCCTGACTGCGTCTTCGCTCGCTTATGTGCACAGCACACTGCGCTCGCTGCATCCTTGTCAAGCTTGCCCCTCGACCCCTGGGAGGGGCTTTGTGAGAGATCAGGGCCAGCCGCGAACGGGGCTTGCAGGGGCCTTGCCTGTGGCGGGTTTCGCGAGCGTCTGGTAGATCGACACGAACTGCGTGTCGAAGATGTTGCGCGCCGAGCGCAGATACAGGCGCCATACGCGCAGCCGCTCGGGGCCGGCGATCTGCTCGGCGCGCTCTAGGTTTTCGTCTAGCCGGCGGATCCACTCGCTGAGCGTGTCGCTGTAGTCCTGTCCGAACTCCTCGACGTGCTCGGTGACGAAGCCGGCGCGCTCCAGCGCGAGCTGGACGCGCGAGAGGTGCTGGGGATCGCCGTCGGGGAACACGTAGCGCTGGGTGAAGTCCCCGTGGTATCCGTCATAAGGGGGCAGGTGCGCGATCCCGTGGTTGAGCAGTCTCCCCTCCGGGGTGAGCAGGCTGTGCAGCTGTTTGGCATAAACGTCGATCTGGTTCTCGCCAACGTGCTCCACCATGCCGATCGACGCGATCGCGTCATAGCGCTCGCCGTGCACGTCGCGGTAGTCGGCAACTCTCACTTCGACCCTGTCGCTCAGGCCCGCTTCGGCGATCCGTCGGCGCGCGAGCTCGGCTTGGGGTGGCGACAGCGTGATACCCACGGCCTTCACGCCGTAGTCGCGCGCTGCGTGGATCACAAACGCGCCCCATCCGCAGCCCACGTCGAGCACGCGCTCGCCCTCTTTGAGCGCGAGCTTCTGGCACACAAGGTCGAGCTTGGCGCGCTGCGCCTGCTCCAGTGTGCTCGCGCCGCGCGAGAAGATCGCGCAGCTGTAAGTCATCGACTGATCGAGAAACAGTTCGAAGAACTCGTTCGCCACGTCGTAGTGATGGCGCACCGCCTTGGCGTCGCGCTCCTTGCTGTGGCTGCGCCCCTTCAACCGCAGCTCGCCCTTCGGCGCCCGTGGCGGAAGCGTCAAGCCGACCGCCCGCAGCGCCGCGATCGCCAGGCGCGCCTGAGTCGCGCGGTCGATCCGCGGCTCCTCGAAATCGTCGATCAGCCCGATCACGCGGTCGAGGTCGTCCACCTCCAGGTCGCCCGCCACATACGCGCGGCCGAGTCCCAGCTCGCCCGGGGCCCGCACCACGTGCGCGACCGCCTTGGGCGAGCGCACGGTGAATATGGGTCCCGTGCCCTGGCCGTTTGAATCTCCGTTGCCGGTGGTCGCAGGCAACACGGTGCCGTCCCAGAAGCGCACGGTGAAGTCGCGTTTGGGGAGCGCCGCGGCGAGCTCGCGTCGCAGTGGCTCAGTCTTGGCAAATGGCATTGGTCCTCCAGCCAGTGTTTGGCAAGCGTTTAAACGGGTAATCCAATCTGGTGCAGCGGCTCGTCGCGTCTCGTCGCGTCTCGTCGGCGTGCTACCTTCCAGCGGCGAGCACACCGATGAGCACCGATTCTATCCAGCGCCCCGCAGCCGCCCGGCCGGACTCCAGCGACGCCCTTGTGCAGCGCCCCGTGTTGGACGGTCCTGCCCTCGACGGTCCGACGCCCGAGGACGTCCAGCCGCCAGCGTTCGAGAATCTCGACCGCTTCCTCACGGGGCTCATAACCGTCGGCCCGATCGTCGCGCTCGGTTTCGCCGGCTGGCAGCTGTGGGACGGTCTGCTTCACGGTTCGGACCTGATCGTGTTCGCGATCATGTATCTGTTCACGGCGCTCGGTGTCACGGTCGGCTTCCACCGTCTCTTTACCCACAGATCGTTCAAGACATCCCCCGCGCTGCGCTTCGTGTTCGCCGTGCTCGGCTCCGCCGCGATTGAGGGCCCCGTCATCTCCTGGGTCGCCGACCATCGCAAGCATCACGCCTTCTCCGACCGCGACGGCGACCCGCACAGCCCTCACGTCGATCACGGCACCGGCCTGAAGGGCGTCCTGCGCGGCTTGATCCACGCACACGTCGGCTGGCTGTTCATCCACACCGCGCGCGGCCACCGCGAACGCTACGCGCCCGACCTGGTCGCCGACCCGGTCGTGTCGTTTGTTGACAAGACCTTCTTCGTGTGGGCGATCGGGGGGCTGTTCGCCTCGTTTGGGCTCGGCTACCTGATCGGCGGCACCCTCACCGCCGGTCTCACTGGCCTGTTGTGGGGTGGCGCGGTGCGCATGTTCCTGCTGCACCACGTCACCTACTCGATCAATTCGCTGTGTCACTTCTTCGGGCGACGCACATATGACACCGGCGATCACTCGCGCAACCTCGCGTGGCTCGCGCCGTTCTCGCTGGGCGAGGCCTGGCACAACAACCATCACGCTTTCCCCACCTCGGCCTTCCACGGCTTCAGCTGGCGCCAGCTCGACATCTCCGCGCTCGTGATCCGCGGGATGGAGAGTGTCGGGTTGGCTTGGGATGTCGTTCGCATCGCTCCCGAGCGACGCGCGACAAAGAGTTTCGCGAGCTGATCACGCCCTGGCCGTGTGCGGCCAGATTTGGTGAGCTGCCCGCCAGGCTGCTACGGTGACCACACGGATGACAAATGTCGTCCGCGAGGTTCTTGTCTTTGTTGGTGCTTCTTGCAGGTGTCCGAAGGACGCCGAGGCGCGGATGGGGCCAGTACGAATCTCCCCTTCGCATGTGCGGTCACAGGGCCGCGACAAAAGGAGCATCACAACATGAAGTCCGATTCATTCGCCGACCTCGGCGTGTCCGAGGTCGTTGTTCGCGAGCTTGCCCAGCGCGGCATCGATAAGCCGTTCGCGGTGCAAGGTATGGTCATCCCCGACGTGCTCGCCGGCCACGACGTGCTCGCCCAGTCGCCCACAGGTTCGGGCAAGACGCTCGCCTTCGGTGTGCCGCTCGTCGAGCGGTTGCGCGACAGCGATGCCCGTCCTTCGGCGCTGGTCCTCGCGCCCACGCGCGAGCTGGCGCAGCAGATCGTCGAGGATCTGCGCCCGCTGGCCCACGTACGCGCACTGTCGATCGCCGCGGTTTATGGCGGTGCCGGCATCGTCAAGCAGGCGCGCATCGCTGCGCGCGCCCACATCTTGGTCGCTACGCCCGGACGCCTGCTCGACCTGATCGACCGCCGTGACGTGTCCTTGAAGCAGGTTCGCCTGCTCGTCCTCGACGAGGCCGACCGCATGCTCGACATGGGATTCAAGCCAGTCGTAGACCGGATCGTGAAGATGTGCGCGCGCGAGCGTCAGACGCTGCTGTTCTCAGCCACGCTGCAGGGCGAGGTTGGGAAGGTCGCCGCCGCCTACACCAGCAACCCGCGCCGCCACGAGCACGCGCATTCCGCCGAGCGCAAGGGCGCGGTCGAGCACCGCTTCGTGCCCGTCTCCCACGAGGGCAAGGTCGACCGGCTCGTCGCCGAGCTGCGTGCGCCCGAGCGCGGGCTGACGCTCGTGTTCGTACGCACCAAGCGCGGCGCCGACCGGCTCGTCAAGCGATTGGCCGCGTCGAGCGTGCCCGCTGTCGCGATGCACGGCGACAAGTCCCAGGCACAGCGCGAGAAGGCGCTCGCGCGCTTCGAAGCCGGCCACGTCAACACGCTTGTCGCCACCGACGTCGCCGCGCGCGGCATCGACGTGTCCGGCATCACGCACGTGATCAACTACGACATGCCCGCCACGCGCGAGGACTACGTACACCGCGTCGGGCGCACCGCGCGCGCCGGCGCCGACGGGATCGGCGTGACGTTCGTGATGCACGAGCAGGCGCGTGAGTTCGCCGGCATGGTCGGCGCGCTCGGCCTGCATCGGGAGCTCGAGCTCGGTGGTTTTCCGAGCGACGCCACCCGCCAGGCAACCCGCCAATCGCAGGGTCCGCGGCGCTCCTCCAAGCGCCCCGGCAACCGCAACTCGCGCCGTCCACGCACTCAGGTCGGCTGAGCGGCCCGTCTCGCCGCGGCCGCGGCTCACCCCGACATACACCCGGCTCGCGCGCCTCACCCGCCATACGACCCGGCTCGCGCGCCTCACCGGTGCGCGCGGTGCCTGGCGTAGGCTTTAGTCCTATGCCCACGCTCCCTCCGGTGCGGGAGATCCTTGCCGACAGGGCGGGCGAGGAGATGACCCTCAACGACAGCTATCTCAACCCGCAGCTCGGGCGGATAGTGCGCACGCTCGGGTTTGACAAGACCTGGGTTCGAGGCGAGGGCGCGTACCTGATCGACTCGCGCGGGGACCACTACCTCGATCTGCTCAGCGGCTACGGTGTGTTCGCGATCGGGCGCGACCACCCGGAGGCGATCGCCGCGGTGCGCGACACGATGGAGGCGCACACCGCCAACCTCCCACAGCTCGGGGTGACGCTCTTGAACGGGGTGCTCGCAGAGCAGCTGCTAGCGCGCGCCCCCGGCTCGGTCGCCGCGATGGTGCCCGCCAACAGCGGCACCGAGGCGGTCGAGGCGGCGATCAAGATCGCGCGTGCCGCCAGCGAGCGCGCGCGCATCCTCTACGCCGAGCACGCCTTCCACGGGTTGACGCTCGGCTCGCTGTCGCTCAACGGCAACGCGGAGTTTCGCGACGGCTTCGGGCCGCTGCTAGGCGGCTGCGATGCGGTCCCGTTCGGCGACGCGCGCGCGCTGCGGCGCGAGCTGGCGCGCGGCGACGTGGCGGCGTTCGTCGTCGAGCCGATCCAGGGCAAGGGCGTCAACCTGCCGCCCGACGGTTATCTGCAGGATGCCCAGCGGCTGTGTCGCGAGGCGGGCGCGCTGCTCGTGTGCGACGAGGTCCAGACCGGTCTGGGGCGCACGGGGCGGTTCTTCGCGCTCGAGCACTGGGAGCTCGAGCCCGACCTGATCTGCGTGTCGAAGGCGCTCTCCGGCGGGCTCGTGCCGGTCGGCGCGGTACTCGTTTCGCGGGCCGCGTTTGAGCGCGTGTTCGACGGCATGGAGCGCGCGGTGCGCCACGGCTCCACCTTCGGCGGCAACGATCTTGCCGCTGCCGCGGCGCTGGCGACGCTGCGCGTGCTCGACACCGAGGGGTTGGTGGCGCGCGCTGAGCGCCTCGGTGCGCTGCTGCTCGAGCTGACCACGCCACTGGTCGATCGCTATGAGGTTGTCTCTGAGGTGCGCGGACGCGGGCTGATGTGGGCGATCGAGTTTGGGGCGCCCACGGGGGGCGCGCGGCGCTCGGTGTGGAACGCGGCCGAGCGAGCCCAGCCGGGCATCTTCTCCCAACTGATCGTGGGTCCGCTGTTTCATGAGCATCGCATCCTGTGTCAGGTGGCGGGACACCGCATGAACGTCGTGAAGGCGTTGCCGGCGCTGGTCGTCGAGGAGCAGGAGATACGCCGTTTTGCCGCCGCTTTGGAGGATGTCGTGGCGCGTGCCGAGCGCGTTCCGCGCGCGTTCTTGCGCTTCTCCGTGAGCATGAGCAGGCGCGCGCTCGCGGCGCGCGGCTAGCCGGATCGGCCTCACCCGCGTCGAGTCTCTAGCCTGTCCGCCCGTGCTTGTTCCCCGCGAGGACATACGCAACGTCGCGATCGTGGCCCATGTTGACCACGGCAAGACGACGCTGGTTGACGCGATGCTGTGGCAGTCGGGCGCGTTCAGGGCCGGCCAGGATGTGGCCGACCGCGTGATGGACTCGATGGACCTGGAGCGCGAGAAGGGCATCACGATCCTCGCCAAGAACACTTCGTTGCGCCACAACGGGGTGAAGCTCAACATCGTGGACACTCCCGGGCACGCCGACTTCGGCGGCGAGGTGGAGCGCGGGCTGACGATGGTTGACGGTGTGCTGCTGCTTGTGGACGCCTCCGAGGGCCCGCTGCCGCAGACGCGCTTCGTGTTGCGCAAGGCGCTGGAGTCACGCCTGCCGGTGATCCTCGTTGTCAACAAGGTGGACCGTCCCGACGCGCGCGTGGCGGAGGTGATCGACGAGGTGTATGAGCTGTTCCTCGACCTCGACGCCGACGAGGAGCAGATCGAGTTCCCGATCGTTTACTGCAACGCGCGGGCCGGGATCGCGACGATGGAGCACGACCCTGACGCGCCGACGCCAACCGAGGGCACGTTGGCGCCGCTGCTGGATCTGCTGGTGGAGCGCATTCCCGCCCCGATGCACGACCCCGAGCATCCGCTGCAGGCGCTTGTGACGAACCTCGACGCGTCCTCATATGTGGGGCGTCTGGCGATCTGTCGTGTGCGCAACGGCTCCATCAAGCGCGGCCAGCAGGTCGCGTGGTGTCGCGCCGATGGGAGCGTCGAGCGCGCGCAGGTCTCAGAGCTGTATGTCACCGACGCGCTCGATCGCGTTGACGCTCCCGAAGCCGGGCCGGGGGAGATCATCGCCGTCGCCGGCATTGCCGAGATCACGATCGGGGAGACGCTCGCCGATCCGCAGGACCCGCACCCGCTACCGGTGATCACGGTTGACGAGCCCTCGCTGTCGATCACGATCGGCACGAACACCTTGCCGCTCGCGGGGCGGGAGGGCTCGAAGCTGACCGCGCGCCAGATCCGTGATCGCCTCGATCGTGAGCTCGTCGGCAACGTGTCGCTGCGCGTGATCGACACCGGACGGGTGGGCACTGAATCATGGGAGGTACAGGGTCGCGGCGAGCTGCAGCTGGCGGTGCTCGTCGAGATGATGCGCCGGGAGGGCTTCGAGCTGACCGTCGGCCAGCCGCACGTCGTGATCCGCCAGATCGACGGCCACCGTAACGAGCCGTTCGAGCGCCTCTCGATCGACGTGCCCGAGGACTATGTCGGCGTCGTCACGCAGATGCTGGCGCTGCGCAAGGGGCGCATGGAGCACATGACCAACCACGGCACCGGGTGGGTGCGGATGGAGTACATCGTGCCCGCGCGCGGGCTGATCGGGTTCCGCACCGAGTTCCTCACCGAGACGCGCGGCACAGGCCTGATGCACCACGTGTTCGAGCGTTGGGAGCGCTGGGCGGGAGAGCTGCGCACGCGCACCACCGGCGTGCTGGTGGCCGACCGCGGTGGTGCCACCGTCCAGTACTCACTCGTGAGCCTCTCAGAACGCGGCACCTTGTTCGTCGGTCCTGGCGAGGAGGTCTACGAGGGCATGATCGTTGGTGAGAACTCCCGCGCGGACGATCTCGACGTCAACCCAGTCAAGGAGAAGCACCTCACCAACATCCGCTCCTCGACGTCTGACGTGTACGAGCGGTTGCAACCCCACCGCAAGCTCACGCTCGACCAGGCGCTCGAGTTCGTGCGCGACGACGAGTGCGTCGAGGTGACGCCCGAGACCGTGCGCATGCGCAAGGTGGCGCTCGGCAAGACCGAGCGGCTGAAGGCGGCACGTCTGCGGCGATAGCTTGGGCCCGCAGCGCCTACCGTCGGGCTACCAGACGGGTGTAGGACCGATGGCGTCGATCAAACGCTCGCCTCATCTCCGTCGAGATCGTCCGCGTCCACGCCACCGCGGGCAGCCCGGAAGATCTCGTCCGCCGTGAAGATCTGGCCCCACTTCTGCCCCGTGATCTCTTTGAGAATGCCCTGCTCGACCAGGTCACGGATTGCAGCGCGCGCTGTCGGTCTAGAAACGCTGAGGAGTGCCGCTGCGCGCGAGGCGGTTATATAGGGGTTGATGAATAGCTGGTCGATGAGTTGCCGGGCGCCGGCACGCGCTTTGGCTTGCACAAGCAACTCGTGGTAGCGAGCCTGGAGGTCGAGCAGGCGCTCGGCGTCCTCGACGGCGGCGTGGGATTGAATCTCCACGCCCACAAGGAAGTAGTTCAGCCAGCCTTGCCAGTCGCCATGCGTGCTGACTCGCAGCAAGCGGTCGTAGTACTCGGTGCCGCTTCGCTCAAAGTAGGCCGAGATATAGAGAAGCGGTTGCGGTAGCAGGCCTCGCTCGTGGAGCAACAGCGATATCAAGAGCCTGCCCACGCGCCCGTTACCGTCGCCGAACGGATGGATGGCCTCGAACTGGTAATGGGCCAAGGCGGCCACGACAAGCGTCGGCAGTGAATCGTCGTGGAGGAATGTCTCCAAGGCGCCCAGGGCCTTCTTCATGTCGGTCACCGGCGGTGGCACATATCGCGCCTCAGCGATCGGTGCGCTGGCTTCGCGGCCGATCCAGTTCTGGTAGGTCCGAAACTTGCCCGGGTGGCGCTCCTGGCCGCGCACATCCTTCATCAAGTGTCGATGCACGTCTCGCAGGAGGCGTAGGCAGAGCGGCATCTCCTTGAGGGTCTTAAGTCCGTATTCGTGCGCCGTGAGATAGTTGCGAACCTCGCGCACGTCGCCCCGGGCGCTCCCCGTGGCCTCATCCTCATAGAGATCGGCGAGTGTGCTCACCGTCCCCTCGATGCGCGAGCTCAACACTGCCTCGCGACGAAGGTATGGCGCGATCAGCAGCATTGGGTTGGTTAGGTTGCGGCCTGTGCCCGCCAACAGGCCGACGCCGTTGTCGGCCTTGCTTAGGCGCGTCACGAGCTCTGGCGTAAACTCCAGCGTCGGCGGAAGTGGGTCGGGCACGAATGCCTGGTGGCCGTCGTAGGCGACGAGGCGTCCCGGGGCATTGTCGGTGAAGTTGGCTGGGTCCATCGGATTGGGACTTGGAAAGAGTGCTTGCCAACTCTAGCGGAGTTGGAAAGAAAATGGCCATTTCCTTTCCTTTTGCCAGGGGGATGGAAAGCGCCCTTTCCGAGCTGTGTCGGCAGTGCCCCTTACGAGCCCTTGTAGTTCAGGGCACCGCGTCCGACGGCTCAGCCTGAGTTAGAAGGTCTTGGTGTGACCATCCCGCTCATCGCTAGGCTGCAACCGGTGACCAACGCCATTCGGGCCAGCGGCCTGCGCAAGAGCTACGGGCAGATCGAAGCGGTGCGCGGCATTGACATCTCAATCGACGCCGGCGAGACGGTGGCGTTGTTGGGCCCCAACGGGGCGGGCAAGTCGACCACGATCGACATGATCCTGGGCTTGGCCGAGCCCGACGGGGGCAGTGTGTCGGTGTTCGGCGACGCGCCCACCGCCGCGATCGACGCGGGGTCGGTGGGCGCGATGCTGCAGACGGGCGCGTTGATCCGCGACCTGTCGGTGCGCGAGCTGGTCGCGATGGTGGCCTCGCTGTACCCCTCGCCGCTGCCGGTGGACGAAGCGCTGCAGCTGACTGGCCTGAGCGAGATTGGCGCGCAGCGCACGCAGAAGCTCTCCGGCGGGCAGACCCAGCGCGTGCGCTTCGCGGTGGCGCTCGTGAGCAACCCCAAGCTGCTCGTGCTCGACGAGCCGACGGTCGCGATGGACGTCGAGGGCAGGCGCTCGTTCTGGAGCACGATGCGCGGGCTGGCGGCGCAGGGGCGCACGGTGCTGTTCGCCACCCACTATCTAGAGGAGGCTGACGCGTACGCCGATCGCGCGGTGCTGATGGCCCATGGGCAGGTGGTGGCCGACGGGCCGACGAACGAGATCAAGGCGATGGTGGGCACGCGCACGATCCGCGCGACGCTGCCCGGCGCGGACCTCGATGCGCTGCAACAACTTCCCGGCGTCACCGCCGCCGAGCGTCGCGGCGAGGCGGTGGTGTTGAGCTGCGCGGATTCGGACGCCGCGATCCGCGCGCTGCTGGACGTGCACGGCGACGCGCGCGACATCGAGATCGTGTCCGCCGGGCTGGAGCAGGCGTTCTTGCAGCTGACTGGCGACGAGGCCCCGCCGCAGGCGGTCGCGATCGAGTCGGGAGAGCTGGCCCGATGAGGCGGCTCAGTGCGGCGCGTACGCGCGTGGTCGTGATCGGAGTAGCGGGGGCGATCCGACGGCGCGAAGCAGCGGGGCCGATTCGGTGAGCACGCTGCTGTACACCCGCTACGAGCTGTTGCGCACGCTGCGTAACCGGCGCTTCTTCATCCTTTCGCTGGGGTTCCCGCTGGTGTTGTTTTTCCTGATCGCGGGCCCGAACCGCGATGTGCACGACTTGGACAAAACCGGCATCTCGGCGCCGATGTACTTCATGGTGGGGATGGTCGCGTTTGGGACGATGAGCTCGATGCTCTCCTGCGGCGCGCGGATCGCCGCGGAGCGCGCGGTCGGGTGGAATCGCCAACTACGCATCAGCCCGCTGACCACGCGCGCGTATTTTCGCGCGAAGGTGCAGACGGCGTATTTGATGGCGCTGCTGAGCATGCTCGTGCTGTTCGTCGCGGGTGCGTCGCTCGGGGTGAGCATGTCGGCGGGCGACTGGGTGAAGATGACCGTGCTGATTCTCGTGTGTCTGATCCCGTTCGCCGCGCTGGGGATCACGATCGGTCACATGCTGACCCCCGAATCGATCGGGCCGGCGATGGGTGGCGGGGTCGCGCTGCTGGCGTTCCTGGGCGGCACTTGGTTTCCGATCCCAACCCACGGCTTCCTGTATGACCTCGGCCAGCTGCTGCCCTCCTACTGGCTGGTGCAGGCCAGCCACGTCGCGCTTGGGGGCCAGCCATTGGGCACGAAGGCGTGGATCGTGCTAGCCGGTTGGACGGTTGTGTTGACCGTGCTCGCGCGCCGCGCCTACCGCAACGACACGGGGCGCGTGTAGTAGAGCATGTCTCCTCCGAACGCTAGGGTGCAGCCCATGAACAGATCGAATAGACGATTGAACGCAATGCTGGCGGCCGTGTGCGCGCTGCTGGCCGCGGCGGTGCTCGCGGTGGGGGCGGGCGCGACCACGGTGATCCATTTCACGAAGGAGAGCGTGCAGGCTTATGAAGGGCAGTTGCACCATGGAGAAATACACGCACTGACGTTCCACTCGGGGACCCCGACGGGTCACTTGCACATCTCGCTGAACAACGGCGGGCACATGACGGTGGCGTATGCGTCGAGCGAACAGGGCAAGCTGGTGGCCCAAGCGCAGGCTGACCACGCGCGCGTGCAGATTGCCGCGGTGACGACGAAAAAAGCCGCGCCGGTAAAACACAAACTGCGCTATATCGCGGGCGGGATCCTGATCGTGGTGATCATTGTCGTGCTGGTGGTATTGCTGATCGGTCGGCGCAGGGCGCTTGCCGAGGAGGGCGAGCGGCCGCAGGAAGAGGGCTCCACAACCTGAACGGTCTCGCAAGGGGGGCTGGACCGGCGGGTTGTCGATGTTCAAATACGACCGCTAACACTACAAAAAGTAAAGTGTAGGCCCCCCAAAATGTAAATCCACCACCCCAGGCCCCTTGTGGATGGTCCCTCGGAAGACCCCGATGGTCCTCCGGCGCTGAGGGGGCTAGCAGTGTGGCCGGGTGCGCGCCCTGCGGTGGCTGGCGCTCGGCTCGGTGTGCAGCGTGCGCATCGTGGTGTGTAGATCGTGGGAGAGCATGTTGACCATGTCGCGCGAGAAGTTCTCCTTGATGACCATGCGCAGCACGGTGATGTGCTCGGCGTTTGGCGGCAGCGTGTAGGCGGGCACGATCCAGCCGTGCTCGCGCAGGCGGTGGGAGACGAGCGTGAGGTCGGTGGTGGTGGGGTCGCTGGCGCGCAGCGCGACGATCGGGAAGGAGGAGCCGTCGTTGAGCAGCTCCAGACCCTCGATCCTCTCCAGCTTGGAGGCGAGCGCGTGTGCGTTTGAGAGCACGCCGGCGACGATGTCGGCGTAGCCCTCCTCGCCGAGGCGCAGGAAGTTGAAGTACTGCAGCACGACCGAGTTGGAGGGGCGCGAGAAGTTGAGCGAATAGTTGGGCATGTTGCCGCCGAGGTAGTTGATGTGGAACACCAGCTCCTCGGGCAGGTCGGAGCGGTCGCGGAACACAACGGTGCCCATGCCGGGGTAGACGAGCCCGAACTTGTGGTTAGAGACGTTGATTGAGCGGACCTGTGAGAGGCGAAAGTCCCACTCGAGGTCGGGCTGTGAGAAGGGTGCGATGAAGCCACCGCTGGCGGCGTCGATGTGTAGCGGTATGTGCCAGCCGCGCTCCGATTCGACGCGTGCGAGTAGCTCGTTGATCGACGCGAGATCGTCCATCTGGCCGGTAAAAGTCGTGCCTAGCAGCCCGGCGACCGCGATTGTGCGCTCGTCGAGTAGCGGCGCGACTTGCTCCCCTGAGATCGTGTAGCGGCCGTCCTCCATCGGGATCGTGCGAGCTTCGACCTCGAAGTAGCGCGCGAACTTCTCCCAGCAGGTGTGGACATCGGCGCCCATCACCATGTTGGGCCGATCGGTCGGTTGCCCGGCCGCCTCGCGGCGGCGCTGCCAGGAGCGCTTGTGGGCGAGCATCGCGAGCATGATCGCCTCGGAGGAGCCGATCGTGGCGGTGCCGGTGGACTGACAGCCGACGGGCGCGTGGAACAGCCGCCCGATCATCGATACGACGCGCTCGTGGGCGACCTCGGTCTGCGGGTACTCGTCTTGGTCGATCAGGTTCTTGTTGAGCGTCTCGGTCGCGAGGCGATCGGCCTGTGGCTCCATCCAACTCGTTACGAACGAGGCGAGGTTAAGCGCGGGGTTGCCGTCGAGGTTGAGCTCGTCGTGCACGAGCTGGTAGGCGGCGTCGGCGCTCATGCCCTGCTTGGGCACGCGGTACTTGGGCACGTCGTGGGAGAAGCTACGCCCGGCGTAGGTGGGTGTGTGGAGTGCGTCGGAGTCGAGCTTGAGCGTGTGCACGGCGGTGCCTCCGGTCATTGGGATGGGGTTGGGGAGGTGCGCATCAATGATGGCGTGATCGGCACGCCGGTGGGGAACCACACAAGCTGAGAACAAGACTCAGTCTTATTTATGGTATGTTGCGGCGCGTTATGCGTAGACCACGCTTGAGGGTGAGCTCCCGCTCAATGACGCCTGCATGTTGGACCACGCGTCCACGTCCACGAGCCACCGCCGTCCCGTCGCCGGTGGCCGCGCTCCATGCGGGCGGTGTGCGCCGGCACGGTCGCACGGTGGGGGGCATGCCGCGCTCGCGCGGATTTAGGCGCCCGGGGCGGCGCGCGCGCTCCCTCCTGACGGCACTGTCGCTGGTGGTGCTCGCCGCTGGCGCGGCTGCGCTCGCGGGCTGTGGCGGAGGCGGCGCGGCGAGTGCCGCAAATGGACAGATCGTGGCAGTGGGGGCGGAGAACGAGTACGCGAACGTGATCAAACAGGTCGGCGGCCGCTACGTGCGGGTGAGCGCGATCATGAATAACCCGAACACCGACCCGCACACGTTCGAGGCGAGCCCGAGCGTCGCGCAGACGGTCGCGGCGGCGAAGCTGGTGGTGCAGAACGGCGTGGGCTACGACACGTTCATGGGAAAGATCGAGTCGGCCAGTGAAAGCAGCGGGCGTCAGGTGATCGACGTGCAGAAACTACTGGGGCTGCCGGAATCGACGCCCAACCCGCACCTCTGGTACAAGCCGAGGACGATGCCGGCGGTCGCGCGCGCGGTGGCGGCGGCGCTGACGAAGCTGGCGCCGGCGCACGCCGCGTACTTCCTGGCCAACGCGGCCCAGTTCGAACGCTCGCTGCGGCCGTGGTACGCGGCGATCGTGCGCTTGAAGGTGCGCTACCCGAACACGCCGGTGGCCACGACCGAGCCGGTGGGCGACTACATGCTGGAAGCCGCGGGCATGCACAACGAAACGCCGTTTGCGTTGCAGGCCGACATCATGAACGGCGTCGATCCAGCGCCGCAGAACGTTACGTTGCAGAACAGCCTGTTCTCTGGCCACAGGGTGAAGGTGTTTGTGTACAACCAGCAGGTGACCGACTCACTGACGGCGTCGTTCCTGACCGCGGCCAAGCGCGCTGACGTGCCGGTGGTCGGCGTGTACGAGACGATGCCGACGCCGGGGTTCGACTACCAGAGCTGGATGGTCGCGGAGTTGAACGCGCTGGAACGCGCGCTCGCGCACGGTGAATCGACTGAAAAGCTGTGATGGCACGGACGCCCGCCCGCCAGTCTCTCGCCGTGCCCGCCGCGGGCCAACCCGAGCCGGGGGACGCGGGCGGGGAGCAGATCCTGTCGCTGCGCGGCGTGGGCGTGCGGCTGGCGGGCCGGCAGATCCTCGAAGACGTGAGCTTCGCGATCGCGGCGGGCGAGTTCACTGGGCTGATCGGCTCAAACGGCGCCGGCAAGACGACGCTGCTGCGGGTGATCCTCGGGCTGCAGGCGCCGAGCACAGGGACCATGTCGATCGGAGCCCCCACCACTCGGTCCTCACTCACCCGTGAGCCCCGCGCGTCAGCTGCCCGTTCCGCGATTGGGAGTGTGCGCGGCCGCGGCCGCAGCGTGCTAATGGGGTACGTGCCGCAGAAGTTCCTGCTGGACCCGGACATGCCGCTGCGCGCGTGCGACCTGGTCGCGCTCGGCGTGGACGGCGACCGCCTGGGGATCGCGCGCCCCTCGCGCGCGCGGCGCGAGCTGGTGCAGCGCACGCTGGAGTCTGTGGGGGCTGGCTCGTACGCCGACGCGCGCGTGGGGACGCTGTCGGGCGGTGAGCAGCAGCGTGTGCTGATCGCGCACGCGCTGATCTCGCGCCCGCGGCTACTGCTGCTGGACGAGCCGCTGGCGAACCTCGACTTGGCGGGGGCGGACGAAGTCGTCGCGCTGATGTCGGCGATCGCGCGGCGGGAGCGGATCGCGGTGTTGATCTCCGCGCACGAGATGAACCCGCTGGTGCGCGCGATGGACCGGATCGTGTACCTGGCTGGGGGGCGTGCGGCGAGCGGGACGACCGAGGAGGTAGTGCGCGCGGACGTGCTGAGCGCGCTGTACGGCCACCACGTGGACGTGCTGCGTGTGCACGGGCGCCTGCTGGTCGTGGCCGGCGCGGACGGAGACCTGAAGGGCCACGAGTTGGCGTTCCCAGCATGAGCGGTTTCTTCGCCGAGGAAGCCGTCCGGATCGCGCTGGGAGTCGGCACGGCGGTGGCGATCGTGGCGGGCGTGGTGGGAGTGTTTACGGTGATGCGCGGGCAGTCGTTCGCGGGCGAGGCGCTGGGCGATCTTGGCGCGGCGGGCGGGTCGGGTGCGTACCTGGTGGGTGCAGGTCCGCTGTGGGGCTTTATGGCGATGGCGCTCGTGGCGGCGGGGGCGATGGAGTTGATCGGCATCCAGCGCGCGCGCGGGCGCGATCTGGCGACCGGGATCGTGCTCGGTGCGGGCCTAGGCGTGGCGGCGCTGCTGCTGTATTTCGACGCGACCTACCACAACACGACCGGCGCGACGATCACGATCCTGTTCGGATCGGTGTTCAGCATCTCCAGCGCCACGCTGCCGGCGGCGGCAGCGCTGAGCGCGGCGGCGGTGGGCCTCGTGCTGGCGCTGTACCGCCCGCTGCTGCTGAGTACCGTAAGCGCCGAGCTGGCGGCTGCGCGCGGCGTGCGCGTGCGCCTAATTGGCGCGGGCTACCTGCTGGCGCTGGCGGTGACGGTCGCGCTGGCGGCGCTGACGATCGGCGCGATCCTCTCGACCGCGCTGCTGATCGGCCCGGCGGCGGCCGCTCTGCGGCTGACGCGCAGTCCGGGCCGCGCGATGGCGGCGGCGAGCGCGATCGGCGTGCTCGCGGTGTGGGCGGGCGTGGCTCTGGCGTACGAGAGCTACTACTGGCCGCCGGTTGGGCGCGGGTGGCCGGTGAGCTTCTTCGTGGTGACGCTGATCTTCCTTTTCTACCTCGTGGCGGGACCGTTGGGGCGCCGGCGCGAGCGGGCGGGCCGCGTCACGCCCGCTGGACGGGCCATGGAGTCGGCGAGCGGGCCGGCGTAGGAGGAGTCGGGGTGTTTTCGGGCTTCATGGTGAACGCGTGGACCGTCGCGAGTATCGTCGCGGTTGTGGCCGGCCTAGTGGGCTTCTTCGTCGTGTTGCGTGGCTCCGCGTTCGTCGCGCACGCGATCCCCAACGGCGCGTTCGCGGGGGCGGCCGGGGCGAGCCTGATCGGGGTCAACGCGATCGTGGGGCTGGGCGTGTTCTCGCTGCTGGGCGCGCTGGCGATCGGCGTGCTGGGCCGCCGCGGCCGCCACGACGCGGTGACCGCGCTGGCGCTCGTGACGATGCTGGGCCTAGGCGCGCTGTTCCTGAACATGACGGTCGAGTACGCGCCGCAGATCTACTCGCTGCTGTTCGGTGAGGTGCTGGGTATCAGCCCCAACGAGCTCGCGCCGACCGCGGGCCTGGCGGCCGTATGCGTGGCCGCGATCGCGCTGCTGTACCGCCCGCTGCTGCTGTCCTCGGTGCTCGGCGAGGTGGGCGAGGCCCGCGGCGTGAGCCGCGCGCGGATGGAGCTGTGCTTCCTCGCGGTGGTCGCGCTCGCGACCGCGATGACGGTGCCGGTCGTGGGCACGCTGCTGATCTTCAGCCTGATGATCGGCGCGCCCGCCGCGGCGCGCTCGTTCACCGCGAGCCCGCAGCGCGCGCTCGCGCTGTCGGTGGTGCTCGCGCTCGCGACCGTGTGGATCGCGATCGCGGCGTCCTACGCGACGAACTACCCCGTGGGCTTCTTCGTCGGCAGTGCGAGCGCGGCGTGGTACGCGCTCGCGCGCGGATGGGCGGCGTGGGAGCGCCGCGGACGCGCGGCAGGGGCCGGCGGCTCCGAGGAGACGCACGTCCCCGAACGGCACACGGTGCTCACGTGAGCGTGCCCCCAAGGTGCACTTGCTCCCTGTCGCCGGTGATCCCGGTGGTGCGGGCGTCTACCATCGCACCATGAGCGCCCGTGCGCCGAGCCCCGTGTCGTCCGCGTCGGATCGAGGTTGGATCGAGCGCGCCGAGGCGGCGCTGGCCGCGGCCGGCCACAAGCGCGGCGGCGCGCGCCGCGCGGTGTTGGAGCTGCTCGACACGCAGAAGTGCGCGCTGACGGCCGTGGAGATCGAGAGCGCGCTGGAGCGAGCTGAACGGCGTGTGAGTCGCGCGAGTGTCTACCGGATTCTCGATGAGTTGGAAGGGCTGGGACTCGTGCAGCGTGTCGAGACCGGTCAGGCGATGGTGCGCTACGAGCGCGTGTGTGCCCACGACGAGCACCATCACCATCTCGTGTGTGACGGCTGCGGTCTGGTGATGCCTTTCTCCGATGAGGCGCTTGAGCAGGCGATTTCCAACCTCAGCCAGAGGGTGCCTCTGACCGTGTCCGAGCACGAGATCGTGCTGCACGGCTCGTGCTCGGACTGCGCCGCGTGAGGATGGCGTCCTTTGTCCATCTTTCCGTGCTACACTTTATCCGTGCTACACGGGTATGATTGATGACCAATCTGACGCTATCCATCGATGACCGGCTGTTGAAACAGGCAAGGATTCGTGCCCTCGAACAGGACACATCTGTGAACTCGCTTGTGCGCGACTACCTGGAAGAGCTGGTAGCGGATAGACCGCAACCACCGGGCATGAAGGATTTCGTGACCTGGGCCAAGTCGGTCCGCGCCAGTAGTGGCCCAGAGGGTCGCGTCTGGACGCGCGACGAGCTGTATGAGCGATAGGACGTTCGTCGACACGAACGTCTTCGTTTATGCCATCGATGACGCAGAGCCCATCAAGCGAGACATTGCTCAGAGCGTGCTTGCCTCTGGTAAGTACGGCGAGCTGGTCTTGAGCTCACAGGTTCTCGGCGAGTTCTACGTCACCGTGACTCGCAAGCTTGCCGGACGGTTGTCCGAGCCAGAGGCAGAGCAAGGGCTTGACCGGCTTTGTCAACACCCGGTAGTGCCTGTCGATATCACTCTGGCGAGAAGTGCGGTCCAGATCAGTCGTTCCTCACGAATCTCTTACTGGGATGGTCTTGTCGTGGCAGCTGCCGCCCGCGCCGGTTGTGAGCGCTTGCTTACCGAGGATCTGAACGACGGTCAGGTAATCGGCTCGGTTTGCATAGAGAATCCCTTCCGCGAAGTGGCCTGAGCGGGTAGTCGTGGGGTTGGCTTACCCCACAGATAGCTGATCACACAACCGAGGGTGAACACGGCGACGACGAGCAGCACCGGGCCGGAGTCCTCGCTCAACGCGCCGATCACACCTGCGGTGAGACCTCCGGCCAGCGCGGCCAACCAGGCGGGGTCGGAGGCGACGGGTGCGCAGACACGCTCGCGGCGGCGGACCGCCATGATCGAGGCGGCGAGCGCAATGACGGTGGCGAACGGCATCAGGTGGTTCTTCAGCTCGTCCCAGGCCGCGCTGTAGCGGCGCACGATGATGTCGCGGATGTCGCCGGGCGAGCGGGCGTCGAGCACGCTCCCGGTGAAATGCCCAGTGCCGTGCGCGGTTGTGAGATCGATCGCGGCGAGCGCTACGAGGCCGATCACAGGGGCGGCCATCACGATCAGTGCGCGCCGACGGCTGAAGCTGCCTGGGAGCAGCATTATGCTCGCCACGGCGGTGCCGGCGCTGACGAGGATCACTCCGCCGACACCCGCACCGATCCGCGCGGAGCCCTCGACGATGGCAAGCAGGATGCCCGCGCACGCCATCGTTGTTGCCGCGCGACGCGAGCGAACCGCCGGGTAGAGCGCCGCCGCCACGGCGCAGAACACGAGCACGGCGAGCCCTGACTTCAGCTCGTTGCCGATCCCGTAGAAGCGCGCACCGAACGCCGGCGTTGGGCCGAGCAGCGAGCGCATCAGCAACTGCGTGCCGGCGAGCGCGTCGACGGTCAACGCGAGCACCGCGACGACAGCCGGCGCGAGCGGCGCGCGTGGCCATGGCACGAGCCGGTCGGTGAGCGCGCCGAGGGCGAAAGCGAGGCCCACGATCAGCGAGAACTCCGCGGTGCGGCTGGGCTCGAGCGCGGCGGGGACGAGCACGACCACTGGTGTCCACATCACCGCGAGTGCGCCGCTGCGCATCGCCCAGGCGGTTCGCGCGCGACGACCGCTCGTCCCGAACGCAACCCGCGCGGCCGCCAGCAGCAGCGCCCAGGTGACCATCAGCCATGCGCCAGCCGGCAACCGGCGCGAGCCGATGACCAGCAGACGCGCTCTGAGCGCGCGCAGGCTCGCGCTGTCGAGCGCACCGTCGGTGCGGATTGGGCGTCCGCGCATGTCGGACGGGATCGGCAGGCCTAGGTGGTCGAGGATCGTGGGGCCGATGTCGATCGCGGCCACCAGGCCACGCTGGTTGGTGGTTTGCGAAGTGAGCGTTTGTTCTCCCGATTCGCGTGTCAGCCCCCCGCCAGGGGCGGTCCCCGCTGGGGAGGCGCCGGCGAGCGCGATCCACAGCAGTTCGTTGCCGCCCTGCCCCGCAGTGGTGTCGTTGGGCTCGTCGGGGACTCGCTGGATTGCGATCAGCAGCTCACCGGCTGGGCGCGACGCGGCGAGCGCGCGCAGGTCAGCGTACCCGGCGGGGCCGAGCGGGAGGTCGGCGACGATGAGCCTGTGGTGTGCACGGAGGGCGCGGATGCTGCTGAGCGTCGTGCCGGAGGAGCCGAGCACCGCGGCCACGTGCCCGCTGCGATCGGCGGCGAGCACGCCGTCGACTGCTTCCACGCCGTCGGTGGGCACGTAGGCGCCGCCGCCTGGGATCTGGGTGGCCAGCAGGCCGGGGTCTAGCAGCTGGGGGGCGCTGTACGCGCGGGTAAGCACCGTGTGCCACGGTTCGACCTGGCTGGGCGCCGCGCTGGCGACTGCGCTGTCAGGACGCGTCCCAACGGGAATGTTGGCGCCGGCCGCGAGGTTGGCTCCTACCGCGATGTTGGCGCCGGCCGCGATGTTGGCGCCGGCCGCGATGTTGGCGCCAACCGCGGTGGCCTGCGCGGTGGCTTGCTCACCGGGTATCGGCAGCGACAGGAACGGCGGGGAGGAGGATTTGTAGGCCGAGCTCGACACGCGCGCTCCCTGCGTTATGTCGAGCACCATCTGCGCGGTGCTGTAGGAGCCCTGGGTGGCGCTGAGGATGCCGGTGGAGAGCGTGGGGATCGACGCAAGCTCGCTCTCCACGATGTCGCCTTCGGAGCGACCGGCCAGTGGCACCCTGAAGGGCACACCCGCTCGGACGCGGGCAGGCTGGGCGGGGCCGATGAATACGATCAGAGCCGATCGTCCGGAGTTTGCCGGTCCGGCCGCGCGCGCGATCGTGGCCGTGGCCGTGAGCGCCGTCGCGCACAGAAGCGCGCTCGCGAGCGCTCCTGGCCGTGGTCTACACGCGCGATCGCGACTTTCGCCGATATGAGGGAATCGACGCGCGTGACCCCTTCGCCTAGAGCACCGCTGTAGGTCAGAGCGATTGGAGGCCGGCTCCTGTTTGGGTGTGGCCGCTACCGACAGGGACGTGGCCGATGTCGCGCTCAGCCCTGCGTCTCCCCGCGCGCGCTGGCCGCTACCGGCTCCTTGTCGGTGGCCAACGAGGCGAGCTCTGCTTCGTCGGCGGGGCTCAGGCGGGCGGCGCTGCCCTCGATGTTCAAGCGCGGCAGGCTGCGGTCAAGCCACGAGGGGATCTTCCAGGTCGCATCGTCGAGGATCGTCAGCACCGCGGGCAGCAGCAGGCAGCGCACGACCACCGCATCGAGGAACACCGCGGAGGCGAGGCTCAGGCCGAACTCCTTGATGACGCGGCTTTCGCCGAGCATGAACGACAGGAACACGCAGATCATGATCGCCGCCGCCGCCGTCACCACGCGTCCGGTCAGCGCGAGGCCTTCGCTGACGGCGCGCTGGCTGGCGCCCTTGCGCGTCCACTGCTCGTGGATGCGCGAGACCAGGAACACCTCGTAGTCCATCGATAGTCCGAACACGATCGCGAACAGCATCACCGGGATGAACGACTCGATCGGGCCGCCTTTGACCCCCATCAGCCCGTCGACCCAGCCCCACTGGAACACGACGACGATCACGCCGAGCGAGGCTCCGATGCTGAGCAGGTTCATGACCGCCGCCTGCAGTGGGATCACCAGCGAGCGGAACACGATCATCAGCAACAGTGCTGAGAGCAGCACGACAACGCCGATGAACAACGGCAGCTTCTTGCCGAGCACGTTGGCGAAGTCGACCGATCCGGCGGTGATGCCGCCGACGTATACGTGCATGCCGGTGCTCGCGACTACCGGTGGGATCACCTGGCTGCGCAGCCGTTCTACGAGCTGTGTGGTCGCGTAGTCCTGTGGTGAGGAGTTGGGGTAGACCGAGATCGTGGCGACATCACCCGCGGGGTTGAACTTCGCGGGCGCGACCGCCGCCACATCTTTTACGCCGGCGAGTGCGGCGCGCAGCTTTTCGACCGACTGCTTGCCGCTGTTGCTCGTGGGGGTGCTTAGCAGCACGCCTTGTTCAGCCGCTTCATGGCTTGGGTTGGGGGTCTGGGGGACCTGGGCGACGACCTGCAACGGTCCGTTGAAGCCCTTGCCGAAGCCCTCGGCGAGTAGCTGGTAGGCCTTGTATGTCGTGAAGTGCACAGGATCGTTGCTGGCGTCGCTTGACCCCAGCCGCAGCGCGGTCGCGGGAGCGGCGATCAACAGCATCACCAGCACCGAAGCGATCGCGATCGGCCACGAGTGGGCCTGCACGAACCGGCTCCAGCGCACCCATGTCTGGCCGTGCTTGGCGTCGGTCGCCTTCGTGCCACGGCGCCGCGCTCGCCTGCCGGGCCGCACGAGACGCGCGCCGGCGAATGTGAGCAGCGCGGGCAGCAGCGTCAGCGAGCCGAGCATCACGAACAGCACCCCGATCGAGGCGGAGATCGCCACTCCGTATAGGAAGTCGACGCCCAGCAGCATCATGCCGAGCAGGGCGATCACGACGGTGCAGCCGGCGAACAGCACGGCGCGTCCGGCGGTGTCCATCGCCTGCACGACCGACTCGCGCACGTTGCCGAAGGTGTGGCCGGGTGTCGTGTAGGCCTCGCGGAAGCGCGTGACGATGAACAGCGAGTAGTCGATCCCTACGCCCAGCCCGATCATCGCCGCCAGCTCGGAGGAGAAGTTGGGCGTGTCTACGACGTGGGTGAACAGTGCGATCAGGCCGAGGCCGGTGCCGAGACCGAATAGCGCCGTGACGATCGGCAGGCCCATCGCGACGAGCGAGCCGAAGGTGATCAGCAGCACGGCGATCGCCGCCAGTAGCCCGACCGCGGTCGTCAGTCCGAAGCCTTCCTGCTCGGTTTGCTCGATCGCCTGTCCGCCCAGCTCGATCTGAAGGCCCGGCGTGCGTGCCGCGTCGGCCGCTTTGACAACGCCTTCGCCCGCGCTCTTGGGGAGATTGTTGGCCTTTTCGTCGAACACGACGGTCGCGAACGCGATCTGTCCGTTGGGCGAGATCGCTTTGCCTGCTTGGCTGGGTGCGTAGGGACTGATGACGCCGGATACGTGCGGCAGGCGCTCGACGTCGGCGAACAGCGCGCTCATGTGCTCGCGCACCGAGGGTTCCTCGACGGCGCCGTGTTCGGTCTTGAAGACGATCGTGTCGCGGTCGCCGGCCTGCGCAGGAAAGCTGCGGGCCAGCAGGTCCGAGGCGCGCTGCGCGTCGGAGTTGGGCAGCGTGAAGTTGTTGGAGTAGGACGTGCCCGCGGACTGCGCGAACGCGTTGACGACGATCAGCAGGACCAGCCAGCCGATCGCTATGTAGAGACGATGGGTTGTGGACCAGCGGGCGAACTTGAGCATTCGTGAACCTGATGGAGAGGGGACGGACCGCCGCGGTGGGGGACACGCGGTGGAGGGACGGAAGCGACTTCGACTAGCTTACGAGCTCGATAGCGACTCGCTTAGCTTACGAGCTCGATAGCGACTCGCTTAGCTTACGAGCTCGATAGCGACTCGCTTAGCTTACGAACACGTAGGCTAGCTGCCCAGCTTACGAACATGGGTTGCTCAGCCTATACAAACACATACGTCTGCTCAGCTTACGAACACACAGGCGAGTTGCATACGTCTGCTCAGCTTACGAACACACACAGGCGAGTTGCTCAGCCTATGAGCCCGGTAGCTGGATCGGTTTGTGAGCTGAAGGGCGCCCGCAGCTTGTGAGCTCACTGCGCGGTTTGCGCTATCGCGCTGTGAATAGGTTCAGCGTGCCGCTTGTCTTGTGTTCGTTGGCATCGCCCTCGGGCTCGATGACGTGGCCGTCCACAACGATCGGGCTGTTCCAGTGTCCGGGGGAGCCCGCCAGCTTGGCGATCGGACGTCCCGATCGTGGACGGTAGACATAGATCCCGCCGCCGGCGGGGTCGTACACGTACAGCAGACCTCCGGCCAGAACTGGGCTCGTGCCAGGGTTGTCGTTCTGCCATGCCAGCCGCAGTCGTCCGCCGGTCAGCGTGTAGGCCGCCGTGGCGTGTTCGGCGCCGACGAACACAATGGTGCCGGCGCTCTGATGGAGCCCGACCGGTGTGGTCCATACGGCTGGTGCTGTGAACAGCTGTCCACCGCCTGGCAGTGGCAGACGTTGGAGTTCGCCGCCGAGCCTGTTGGGTGCCGAGGGTCGGCGACCGTCGAGTCGCGAGAGCGACAGCACGCGCATGACCCCGTCCTTGCCGGCGATCATCACGCGGTTCTGACCGAGCAGCACCGGTGCGCTGGAGCCAAGGTCGAGGTCGTCTTCGTTCAATTCGGCCTGGTTGATGGGCGTAAAGGCCTGGTGATAGCGCAGGTTGGGAAGCGTCAGCTCGATCACGCTGTCGCCGAAGTTGGTCGTGCCGTTCCACGGCCCATTGCCCGTGGAGATCAGCAGGCGCCCACCGTCCGGCTCGACGACCGCCCCACCACGCGAGAGGATCGCCGAGTCGCTCGCCGAGCAACTGCGCGGCACGATTATCTGACGGCGGTTCGCGCAAAGCGTGTTGAACACGGCGGCGATCTGCCCGCTCGCACGGCCGATCAACACAACATGGCCCTGGTAGACGGGTGTGTCGCCGAGATAGCCGCTGGTAGCGGCAATCACATAAGGCCCGTCGATGTTGAGCGCTGCGCCGAGCTTCTCGCGCGTGGGATCGCGCGTCACCGACAGCGGCCAGCCACCTGTGCGAACTTCGCGCCCGGTAGCGAGTGAGAGCTTGTGGATCACCCCATCGGGCGAAGCCGTGTATACGTAGTGTCCATCCGGATCGGCGAGCGGCGAGCTGACCGTGATCTGCGCACTGCCGGCCCATCCGCTGTAGCCAGTGGGCGTGAACGTCCACAGGATGCGCCCGCTTGACGCGTCGAGCGCGAGCGTCTTGCCGTAGGTCGTCGTGACGAGCACCACGCTGTGCACGACACCGTCGACGCTTGCTTGGTGTAGGTAGATGGGAGACGAGTTGACCGTGCCCGGCAGGTTGACGGTGACGCGACGCAGGTGAGCGACATTCGTGGCCGTGATGCCGGTCGAGAGAGGGCTCGCATCCGAGCGCTGGGGGTTCAGTCCGAACTCGGGCCAGTCGAGCAGCTGCGCGCGCGCGGCGTGCACTGGGCTCCTAATAGCCATCGTGTTGGTCGTGGGCGTGGCGGTGTCCGCCGGTGCGCCATGCCCACACGCGGCGAGCAGCAGGCAGACGGCGAGCGTCGTGAGCAGTCGCGGCAGCTGATGTGTTGTCATCCTGAAGGTTGTATCGATTGCGCCGGCCGCTCGCTATGGTTCAGTGCCGGGATTCGCTGTGCCCGTCGTGGTTATCCTGGTCGCGACGCGCAACCAAGCCGAGGCGAGGAGCAGAGATGGCTAAGACACCGCGAGTAGGGGAGCAGGCGCCGGATTTTGAGCTTCAGGGCACAGGCGGGCCATTCAAGCTTTCAGAGCATCGTGGAGAGCGGGTTGTGTTGCTGTTCTATCCCGGCGACAACACGCCTGTTTGCACAAAGCAGTTCTGCAGCTATAGAGACAGCCCAGACGCCTTCGCTGAACTCGGGGCGACGGTTGTCGGGATTTCGTCGCAGGACCTTGCGTCGCACAAGAGCTTCATCGAGAAAAAGAGCCTGACGGTGCCGCTCCTAGCAGATGTGGACAAGGCAGTCGCCAAGTCGTTCAGCGCAGCCGGACTAACAGGGGTCAAGCGCGCCGTGATCGTGATTGACGAGCAAGGAATCGTGCGCAATAGACACGACCATCTGCTGGGACTCGACTTCCAGTCGGTTGACGACCTCAAGGCAGCGCTCGATGCACTGCCGGCGCCAACCGCTAACTGAACGCGGCGTGGCTACTGTCCGATGCGCTTGATCGCGCGGTCCATCTTGTCGAACGCCCGATCGACGTTGCGGAGGCCCCGGTCAAGATCGCTGCCATCGACGTGAATCATCGAGCCGCATTTTGGGCACGCCAGCATCGGGCTACGCCGAATCTCGCCGATGGTGCTCGCTACGGTTGCGCCGCAGTCGTAACCGAGGTCGATCTTCTCGGGATCGAGGTCGAGTGCGCCCATGCCAAGCGAGTGTAGGCGTCGGGGTTAGGCTGTGACTGGATTGATGAGGTCGAACTCGTAACCATCGTCCACGCGATGCCAGGTCTCATCACAGGGCAAGCGCCTGCACTTCTTCGCTGACCGCTTTGCACGCTACTGTTGGAGCGTGTTTGACGAGGCGCTTATTGTCGAGGCCGGTTGACGATTGGCTGAGGCGGCTCCGCCGCAGGCGCGTGTGATCCTGTTCGGTTCACACGCGCGGGGTGACGCCGGCCCTCGGAGTGACCTGGACTTTCTTGTGGTCGAGCTGCTGGTCGAGGACACGACGGAGGAGTCGGTTCGGCTTCGGCGAACGCTCCGCGGACTGGGTTTGTTTGCTGATGTCCTGGTCGTAAGCGAGCGTGAAGCCGAGGACTGGCGCGATGTGCGCGGGAGCCTCATCCATGCGGCTCTCCTTGAGGGTCGTGTTCTCGCGGCCTGATGTCCGAGGCTGATCTTGCGCGAATCCTACTCGGGCGGGCGCGCGACGACGAGTTCGCGGCGCGCTCGCTGTTGCCTGTAGCGGGAGTGGCCGATGCCATTCTCGGCTTTCATGCTCAGCAGGCGGTTGAGAAGTCTCTGAAGGCAGCACTCGCCAGGCGTGGGATCGAGTATCCGTACTCACATGATCTGGATGGCTTTGTAGAGCTGTGCAGAAACAACGCCCTCGACTTGCCCGAGGAGTTGGACGGTGTGGACCGTCTTTCAGAGTTCGGTGTTCGGGTTCGCTACGGCATGACAGAGGCTGCACTCGACCGTGATCAAGCCCTGCGTTGGGCTGCTTGCGCGGTGGAGTGGGCGGAAGGCATCGTGGGGCCGCCGCCGGAACCTGTGGAGTCGCCTGGAGAGGCTTCCGAGTCGGTTGACGAACCCAAGTGACAGTGCGATCGCAGACGTTGGTGCGTTCTGCTCGGCGACCGTCCAACCCTTATCCTCGCGACAACACGATGGTGTGTACTAAGCAGTTCTGCTCCTATCGCGATCGTGCGGAGGACTTCGCCTCGTTGAACGCCACGGTCGTCGGGATCTCTTCGCAGAGTGTCGAGTCTCACGAGGGGTTTGTCGCGAAGAACAACCTCAACGTGCCACTGCTGGCCGACGAGGACAAGTCTGTTGCGAAGGCCTACAGCGCTGTGATGCCAGGTGTGGGCTCAACGGCGCGCGCGGTGATCGTGGTCGACGAGCAGGGCGTGGTACGCCACCGCCATGACCACCGTCTGGGACTTGACTATCAGATAGTGGACGAGCTGCGCGACGCGCTCGACGCGCTCCCCAGCCCGGCGTAGCACGGTCCGCGTTTGGCTCAGCGCGGTCGTTTGGCGCGGCAGGCGGTGAGCGGTCGGACCCACTACCAGGGCACCGATCTCACCCTTTAGGCGGCCGTGTTGGCTCATGGAATCGTTGTCCTTGAGTGGCTTCACGCGCTCGAGGCTGAGATGCGAACCTGCCGTGCTATTAGACTGAAGGTTTCTGCCAAGACGACTATCCCACCGGTGTGAGGGAGCCGATGCCCTGGCCGCTGTATAACCCTAGGTTCACGCTGCCTCCAGGGTCCTCTCAACTGGCTCGCGGCTTTGCGACAGCAGCGACACGCTCGATCCGCGTGCAGCAGGTCAGGACCGACATCGCCAACAGCGCAGTGCAGGGCCTGGTCGGCAGCAAATGGAGTTCTGCGGGGGAGCTCCCGGCCCTGTTCCAGGCGCAGGTAAGGGCGGACGCACGGGGATTCGCTGCCCGTCAAGCCGAGGTATACGGGCCGATCTGGCGCGAGCTCGACAGCATCCTTGCGCCCTTGTCCGTACAGGATACTGGGCGACTGGTGCTCTCCTCCGACGCATCTCCGTCTTCGGGTGGGCATATCAGCCTCTCCATCAGCCGTGAGCCGCCCGCGCCGGAGGGGGCGCCGCTTGGCGACTACCGGACGCTCCGCTCTTTGATGGGAGGCTTTCCTGGCTACTTCGCCCAATTGGACCAGGCCACGCAGACTAGCTACATTCACGCGTTGCAGGCCAACGGTCCGGCCGCTGCGGCGGCGGCGCTCAGCGGCGCCTGGAAGGGACTCGGCGACTTCAACGCCTCCCAGTTCCTCAACCGCGTGCCGCTCAGCGGAGTCTTCGCGATTGGGATGTCCTCGATGATCACCATTGCGGGCCACAGCGTCCTTGATGTGCCCGACGGTCGCATGCACACGATCTTGAACTCGACCCTTCCCGATCATGCCCTCCAGGGTTCAGTCGCGCTCTCCCTGCTGGAGCGTCCGAGCGGCCGCTACCTGATCACTGTGCATGTCGGACAGTCTCCAATCCTGGGGGTCAACGCGGTCGGTACCCTGGTCGCTTCGCGCTCGTTCAAGCTGTCGATGATTCGCGGAATGTATGCCCTGGACAATCAGGAGGCCATGGGCGCACGGTGTGGGCAACGCGAGGCGGCCAGGCTGTATCTCAGCGACTTCGTCGCCAGCACGTTTCAATGCGAGACGCTGCGTGCGGGCGGGGTGTCACTGATCATAGACACCGCACTGCTTGTGGCCGCCGACGCGATCGCCGGGCCCCTCATGGCCACCCTGCATCGCTTCAACCCGAGCTCCCCGATCTATATCGAGCCAGCGGCGATGCAAGCAAAGAGCGACGATGAGCTCGTCAGCGAGAGCGTGCGCCAGGCGGTGAGCCTTGGCGAGCGGCCCTCGGGCAGCGGCTGGGGCAGCCCAAGTGGCGGTGGGGGCGGTGGATCTGGTTCCCACTCGGATCCCCCGGTGGATCCCAGCCATCCAGACCAACATCCCGATGAGCACCCAGACCGACATCCCGACGAGCATCGGTCGGACCCAGTCGAGGGGCGTCCGTGACAAGCACGAGCGGGGAAGCGACTTAGGGGTCCGGCGGGTAGGAGGCCTGCAGCGGAATTGTCAGATTGACCGGTGCCTGCAGGCGCATCCCGATCAGGTTGGTCCAGGCGAACTCGTAGGTAAGGTCCACCTCAGCGCGAAAGCTGAAGAAGCCTTCTGTCTTGGTCGTTGGGTTCTTGGGAAAGACGCGATCGCTCTTTGGGTAGAACCAGACCCACGCAAACTCCTGCTGGAAGTTTGCTCGGCCCACCTGTGGCACGTCGGGGATATCTTGGGCGATGCCGAAGCCGCTTATATGCGGGTTGTCACCGACCATATTCACCTTCGCCGCCCATGCGACCACGCCAGCCGGTGTGCCGATGTTGTCAATCTCGAGGTCCGGGACGGAATGCCCGACACTGTGGCTATAGCTCACGCTCCCGCCCACGCCACCGGTGACCGTCTCTCCAAACATGCCGATGTTGCCTGATAGCGAACCCTCAATCGTATCGGTCACCTCCTTGGTGCCGACCGGAGTTTCAGGGACGCTCGCATGGGTGGTCACGGCAGTCGCCGCGGGTTCGACCGCACTCACCTTGACCGAGAAACCCTTCAAGTACGGACCTCGCCGTGTCCCGCTGTCGTACGCGTAGCCCGCGCTGCTGCTGAGTGTTACTTTCAGAGACAGAAACCACCAGTCTCTCGCCACTGGCGGGATCTCTCTGCTGATGAGCTGCGAGGCTTGCAACGTCAGCACCTCGACACCCAAGCTGTTCTTCGCGACATTGCTGGCGATCATGTTAACGATACCCTGGGGACCGCCGGGCCAGCCTATGAGCTGGTTTTTGGTACGCGCGAGACTCGCGAGCATCGACTGGCGGTCCACGCTCAAACCCATCTCCGCGGGGGGCGTGCTGTATGTCAGTGCTCCTCCCTGTTCCCATAGGTTGGTTGGGTCAGACATTTTCTCTCCCAGATCGACCCGGCACTATCCCAGCGGACAGCCACAGACTCTTGCGGCGATCATACACAGCCCAAACCGACGTGAGCATAAGGCCTGGGTTTGCCCCGTCGCTCCGCGGTTATGCGTCCGCCGGCAGAAGTCGAAAAGATTTGCCATCGGCGCCCAGGATGCGCAAATGTCGTTCATCGAGCGTCAAGACATCTCGCACGTTGTGGCGCCGCGCTAGCACGGCTATCGACGCATCGGCGAGGCTAATCCCTAGATCGGCGTAGCGCTTTATGATTGCCTGCGCGCTGGCGATGTCATGAGCCACCATGGGCTCCAGTGTGTAGGCACCGCGCTTGACCTCTTCGAGCAGGCGCGCGCGCGGCGAAGCCGGTGCGTGAGGCAATGAGGTAGTCGAGCTCCGCGAGTACGAATGGCGAGAGCAGAAGTGGTGGGCGCGAAGTCACGCCGAGGGCTGAACTCAGCGCGCTGAGGGCTGGGACGTCTCGCGGTCGGCGGCGCGCGCTTCGGCGGCGCGGCGGGCGTGCAGCTCCATCAGCTCCAGCTGCATGTTGCGCGGTCGCTCGCCCGGGACGGGGTGGCGTCGCCGCCAGCTGCCGTCCGCCTTCAGTTCCCACGAGCTCTGGTTGTCGGCGAATGCGCGTTCCAGCGTGTCCATCAGCTCTGCGCGCAGCTCGGTCGACTCGATCGGTGCGGCGAGCTCCACGCGATGGTCAAGGTTGCGCGGCATCAGGTCGGCCGAGGCGATGTACACGACGCGCTCGCCGTTGCGCTCGAACGTGTAGACGCGCGAGTGCTCGAGCAGACGCCCCACGACCGACACCACGCGGATGTTCTCCGAGACGCCCGCGACGCCGGGGCGTAGGCAACAGATCCCGCGCACGTTCAAATCGACCCTCACGCCCGCCCGCGACGCACGATACAGCGCGCGGATGCAATGACCGTCGACGAGCGCGTTCATCTTCATCGCGATCCGACCCGGCGACTCTTGCGAATGTGCCGCGATCGTCGCGTCGATCTGCGCGATCAGTCCCTCGCGCAGGTGCGCGGGCGCGATCAGCACCTTGCGATAGCCCAACGGGCGACCGTAGCCGGTGAGGTTGTTGAACATGTCAGCCACATCCGCGCCGATCTCCTCGTCGATCGTGAACAGCCCGAAGTCGGTGTACAGGCGCGCGGTCGCCGAGTGATAGTTGCCGGTGCCCACGTGCACGTAGTTGCGCGCCCCGTCGCCCTCTCTACGCACCACCAGCACGCACTTGGCGTGGGTCTTCAGAGCGGGCTGCCCGTACACGACGTGCACGCCCGCCTCCTCCAGCGCCTTGGCCCAGTGGATGTTCATACGCTCGTCGAAACGCGCCGTCAGCTCGACGAGCGCCACCGCCTGCTTGCCTCGCTCCGAGGCCGCGATCAGCGCCGGCACGAGCGGCGAGTCGTCGCTTGTGCGGTACACCGTCTGCTTGATCGCCAACACGTTGGGGTCGGCCACCGCCTGCTCGACGAAGCGCTCGACGGAGCTGGCGAACGAGTCGTAGGGGTGGTGCACAAGCACATCGCCCTCGCGCATCGTGGCAAACACGTCCGGACGCTCGCCCTCGTGGTGCAACAGGCGCGGGTGTGTCACGGGGGTGTACGGCGCGTTGCGCAGCTCCGGCATTCCGGGCAACTTCACGATTTGCCACAGCGCTCCCATGTCGAGCAGACCGTCAACCGGATAGACCTCGTCCTCGCGCACGCCGAGCAATCCCACCAGCTCCTCGCGCAGCCGCTCCGAGCAACTGGAGCCGATCTCGACGCGCACGATCTCGCCGAAACGACGACGGCGCAGCTCATCCTCGACTGCCTGCAGTAGATCGGCGGCGTCGTCGGACACCTCCAGGTCAGCGTCGCGTGTGACCCTGAACACGTCGTAGTCGACGATCTCCATACCCGGGAACAACGCATCGAGATGGTGGGCGATCACATCCTCCAGCGGCACCAGCGTCGTTTGATGGGGTCCACTATCAGCTCCGGCGCCGTCGGTCGAGCGCACGGTCACAAAGCGCGGCAGGATCTCGGTGGGCACCTTCACGCGCGCGAACACCGTCTCGCCGCCTGTGGGGTCGCGCACCAGCACCGCAAGACTCAGCGACAGGTTCGAGATGTAGGGGAACGGCCGGCCCGGCGCCACCGCGAGCGGCGTGAGCGCCGGGAAGATCACGCGGCGGAACTGCTGTGCCAGGTGGGCGCGCTGCTCGTCGTCGAGCTGCTCGAAACCGACTACCTTCACACCATGTTCGACCAGCGCGGGTCGCAGACGCCCTTCAAAGCAGTCGCTGAGTCGTGTGCCGAGCTCCAGCACGCGCTCGCGGATCCCCGCGATCGTCTCCGACGGCGTCAGGCCATCCTGGCTGGGGTTCTCTACGCCCGCGTCGATCTGATCGTGTAGCCCCGCCACACGCACCATGTAGTACTCGTCGAGGTTGGTCGTGTAGATCGCGCTGAACTTCACGCGCTCCAGCAGCGGGGTAGTTTCGTCCTCGCCGAGCTGCAGCACACGCTCGTTGAAGTCCAGCCAGGAGAGCTCGCGGTTGATATACAGCGAAGGGTCGTCCAGGCGATGGTTGGGCGACGACGCGACCTGCTCGCCGCGGGACTCACCATCGCGCCGCTCGTCGTGTTCATTGCTCATCGTCGCGTTCAACTCTTCTATGCTCGCAGAACACCATGGCTATGGCCCGCCAGCTCTGGCTGCTTCGTCACGCCGATGCAGAACCCCACGGCTCCCGTCCCGACGCCGAACGTCAGCTGACCGAGCGCGGCGAGGGTCAGGCACGCGTCGCGGGCGTCGCGCTCGCGCGAATGGGGGTCGCGTTCGGCGCGATCCTCGCGAGCCCCAAGGCGCGAGCCCGTGAAACCGCCGAGCTCGCGCTGGCACAGATGAGCGAGTCTCAGCGTGAGCTGCTCGAGCTGCATCCGCTGCTCGCCGGTGGGCTGCACGCACGCGGTGCGCTCGACCTGCTGGCCGGCACCAGCGCGGATGGACCACTGCTGCTTGTCGGTCACGAGCCCGATCTCTCCGGCGTGGCCGGCGAGCTCGCCGGCGGTCGCGTGGACTTGAAGAAGGGTGGCCTAGTGGTCGTGCGACTAAGCGGCGCCGGCGCTGAGCTCATACTCGTGCTGCGCCCCGCTGAGCTCGCCCTGATCGCGGGCGTCGCGCTCGCCAGCGCCTAGCTTGTCGCGCTTGCCTGCGCCATCCTTCGCGCCGTCGCTCGCGGAAGCGTCCTGTAACGCCTCGTCAACCAGTTCGGCGGCGAAGCGGTAGCCGATCCCGAAGTGAGTATGGATGTAGCGCCATTCGGGCGAGGCCTTCTCCAGCTTCTGGCGCAGCTTGCGCACGAACACATCCACCGAGCGGTCGCCCCGCACCATTGCGTAGCCCCACAGGCGCGAGTAGATCTCCTCGCGCTCGAGCACGCGTCCTTCGCCGCTCGCAAGCAGCTCGATCAACTCGAACTCGCGACGCGTCAGCTCGAGGCTGCGCCCGGCCACGAACGCCTGGAAACGATCGCAGCGGATCTCCACCTCACCGGCGGACACAGGCTTTGACTCGGTACGCGCGGTCGCGCGGCGGCGGCGCCTGGCGAGCCCCTGCACGCGCGCGATCACCTCCTCGGGATGACAGGGCTTGGTGATCCAGTCATCAGCACCCAACCGCAGTCCGCGCACGCGTTGGGCGACGGTCGAAGGGCCGGTGCACACGACGATCCCAAGCTCCGGCAACGCGCCACACAGACGCTCGAGCCATTCCCATGCCTGCGGGCCGAGCACCGTTAGGTTGACGACGAGCGCGCTGAGGCGCATCGACGCGATCGCGTCCGTCGGTACCGGGCTGGCGAGCACACGGTGCTCCCAGCCGAGGCGATCCATACGCTTGCCAAGGACCTGGATGAAACCGCTATCGCGATCAAGCACCGCGACGCGCAGAGAGGACGTGCCCCCCGCGCTCGAAGCGACCCCTTCATCCGTGGAGAGGATGCCCGCCGTCATCTGGGCGGAGTGTATATGTGCTTGAGACACGATTGGCAAGCGGCGCAGACGATAGTCACAGGATGTTCACACGCCATGGCGCTGTTTGGGCGCACGGCGCGAGCCTTGTGCAAGTGCGCGTCCCGCGACGGATCGTCGTGACCCACCACACAATAGGTCCCGCGGCCTACCCACAACGGTCCGCGAGCCACCACAGTGGGTACTGCGGCCTACCTACAACGGTCCGCGAGCCACCACAGTGGGTACTGCGGCCTACCCACAACGGTCCGCGAGCCACCACAGTGGGTACTGCGGCCTACCCACAACGGTCCGCGAGCCACACAACGGTCCCGCGAGCCACACAACGGGTCCCGCGGCTCGCTCAGCGTCCGAGCGGGTTCGTTTGATCGGAGAACTCGCGAAACAGGCCGGTCACGACGAACGCGACCTGCTCGCCCACGTCCACCGCGTTGTCGCCCACGCGCTCCAGTGCGCGCGCCACGAGGATCATGTGCATTCCCCACTCGCGTGTGTCCGGGTCATCTCCGATCTCGAGCGCCAGACGGAAGATCTCGCGGTTGAGACGGTTGATCTCGCGGTCTTGACGCGCCAGGTCTTCGGCCAGACCCACATCGCGACCGCTGAACGCGGCCTTGCACTGCACGATCTCTGAGCGCGCGTGCGCGCCCATCTTCAGCAGTGCCTCAAGCACCTCCGGGCGCACGGGCGGCTCATAACCAGACAGTGGGATCAGCTTGGCGATGTTCACGCACTGATCGCCCATCCGCTCGACATGCACGATCACGTGCAGCAACGCCGCCACCAGCCGCAGATCGCCCGCCACGGGAGCCTGGGTGGCCAGCAGCGAGAGGATGCCCTGATGTACTTCCAAATAGCGTCCGTCGATGCGGTCGTCGTCGGCGATCACCATCTGGGCGAGCTCCACATCCTGATGGGCCAGCGCCTCCAGTGTGCGATCAAGCTGTTCAACGACCACGTCCAGTCCACCCAGCGCGCGCGTCTCAAGCCCCTGCAGCTCCTGCTGGAAATGCAGCCTGCCCTGCTGCGCGGTCAGCGGCGGCGAGTGGTCGATGTGCGCGTCAGGGCTCACGACAAAACAGCCGCTGGGATCGAGATGCTTGGGCCGTGGACGGGCCGCGCCGCGCGGCGCCTGGTGCTCATGCTAGCCAAACTTTCCGGTGACATATTCTTCAGTTCTCGGGTCGCCGGGGTTCGTGAAGATCTGCTGGGTTGGGCCAACCTCGATCAGCTCGCCGCCCAGCATGAACGCCGTACGATCGGCCACGCGAGCGGCCTGCTGCATGTTGTGGGTCACGATCACGATCGTCACGCGCAGCTTGAGCTGGTCGATCAGCTCCTCGATCTTCAACGTCGCGATCGGGTCCAGCGCCGAGCACGGCTCGTCCATCAGGATCACCTCGGGCTCGACCGCCAACGAGCGCGCGATGCACAGGCGCTGCTGCTGGCCGCCTGACAGACCTGCCCCCGCCTCGCCGAGACGGTCCTTGACCTCCTCCCACAATCCCGCGCCACGCAGTGCCGACTCGACCTTGTGCTGCAGGTCGCTCGCTTTACGCGAGGACAGGCGCAGGCCTGCCGCAACGTTGTCGAACACCGACATCGTCGGGAACGGGTTGGGCTTCTGAAAGACCATGCCGATCGCGCGCCGCACCGCCACCACGTCGACCGCGGGGTCGTAGATGTCGAACTCGTCGAGCAGCACCCTGCCCTCCGCGCGCGCGCCGGGGATCTCCTCGTGCATGCGGTTGATGCAGCGCACCATCGTCGACTTGCCGCAGCCCGACGGTCCGATGATCGCCGTCACCTCGTTGGCGTGAAAGTCGAGGTCGATGCCCTTGACCTGCTCGACATCGCCGTAGAACGCGCGCAGTCGCTCGAGCTTCACACCATGTCCCGCCTTTATTTGGGCGAGCGTGCGCTTGTTGGGGGTGAGATCTGGCTGGGAGGCCTGTGGGGGGCGGTCTGGCTTGGGCTCGAGCATGTCGTGGGGATGGATGTGGGGAGGGATGTCCGTAGTGCGCGCAGCGGATGGTAGGGACGGCGTGTCTGTTGTGTTCCGTGTGTCTGGGGTGTCGATTGCGTGTTGGGCCGGCGCTGTATCTGATGTATGTCCATCGGCGTTCATCCCAAACTGCTCCTACGCGCTACCAGGCGCGCGAAAAGATTGAGCAGGAGGATCATGACGACTAGTGTCAAGGCCGCTCCCCACGCACGGTTTACCACGGATGTGGTGGCAGATGTGACGTCCGTGTATATCTGGATCGGCAGCGAGTTCATGAAGCCGCTCAGTCCGAAGCCCGTCTTCAGCGTCGCGCCAGCGGTGAACAGCAGCGGGGCGGTCTCGCCGGCTGCGCGCGCGATCGCCAGCAGCACGCCCGTTACGAGCCCAGGCAGCGCGGTTGGCAGCACGATCTTGAAGATCACCCGCCAGCGCGGCGCGCCAAGCGCCAACGCCGACTCGCGCAGCGCTCCGGGGATCAGCAGCAGCACCACCTCGGCTGAGCGCGTCACCACCGGCAGCATCAGCAGCGCGAGCGCAAACGCACCCTTGTAAGCGGCGTAGGAGCTGCCGGTGCCGATGATCAGCACGATGTACACAAACAGCCCAAACATGATCGAGGGGACACCCGTCAACACATCCACGAAGAAGCGCACCGTATGAGCAAAGCCGCTGCCTCGCCCGTACTCCACGAGCCACACCGCCACGCCGACGCCGATCGGCACGGCCAGAGCCGAGGCCACCGCTACGATCTCGATCGTGCCGAGGATCGCGCTCTTTATCCCGCCGATCGAGGAGCTCGCGAAGAACGTGTTGCCGGTCGGATCGGTCGTGAAGAAGCTCCAGCTCCACGAGCCGAGACCCTTGCTCAGCAGGTAGTACACGATCAGCGCCAGTGGGATAAGCGCGATCACGGTCGCGGCCAAGATCGCGCCGCGCGCGAACCGGTCGCGGCGGCGGCGCTTGGGGCTGACCGCGAAGCGCTCCAGCATGTGGGCGTTCGCGCTCACGACCCCGGCCTCCCCACTGGTTTGGCGATGACGGCCACTGCATCGAAGCGTCCCTCCCGCGTGTCGATCTTTTGCGTGTCGATTTTCCGCGTGTCGAGCTTTTGCGTGTTGACTTTTCGCGTGTCGAGCTTTTGCGTGTCGACTTTTCGCGTGTCGAGCTTTCGCACGTCGGCCTTTCGCACGTCGGCCTTTCGCGTGCCGAGCTTTTGCGTGATGATCTGTTGCATGCTGGTCTTTCTGCTCATGCGCCGGACGCTGTCCCGAGCGCCGGACCGGACTCGCCGAAATCGCGCGCGGTCCGCTTAGGTGTCTTGCTGCGCGCGGAGCGCATCACCAACACGCGCGCACCCACGTTTACCAGCAGCGTTAGCACGAACAGCACGAGGCCCGCGGCAAACAGCGCCGAGCGATGCAGTTCCTGGGCCTCGCCGAACTCGTTCGCGATCACAGCCGCGAGACTGTAGCCCTGGCCGAACAGGTGGTTGTTCAGCTGCGGCGCGTCGCCGATCAGGATCGTCACGGCGATCGTCTCGCCGATCGCGCGGCCCAAACCGAGCATCGCCGCACCCGTGATCCCCGTGCGACAGTACGGCAGCACCGCCGTGCGGATCATCTCCCAGCGCGTCGCCCCCAGCCCGAGCGCCGCCTCCTTGTGGTCAACCGGCACGGTGCTCATCACCTCGCGCGAGATCGCGCTCACGATCGGCAGGATCATGATCGCCAACACCAGCCCGGTTATGAAGTAGTTTGGGATCGTCACCAAACCCCCGCCGACGAACGGCACGAACGACAGACGGTCGGCCACCCACTGCTCGGCCGGCTGTAGCTTGGGCGCCAGGAAGAAAATCCCCCATAGCCCGTACACCACTGAGGGCACCGCCGCCAGCAGCTCGATCAGGATCGTCACCGGACCACGTATGCCGCGTGGACACAGCTCGGTGATGTACACCGCTGTCGCCACGGCGACCGGCACGCCGATCACAAGCGCAAGCGTCGAGCTGATCAGCGTCCCGACCAGCAGCGGCAGCGCGCCGAAGTGGTTGGCGCTCACATTCCAGTCATTGCCGAACGTGAAGCCCAGCACACCGAATTTGGAAAACGCTGGGCCGGCTTCGCCGACGAGCTGGATAAAGAAATAGAGGATCAGCGCGAGGATCGACGCGGCCAGCGCCGTCAGGCCGTACTTCAGCGCTCGGTCCGGGAGGCGCGCAAGCAGCGGCCGCTCCAACATCGAACGGCCGCTGCCTGTGAGTGATGCGCTCTCCACGTGCTTTGCTCCTAGCCGCCGACCGAGCCACGCCGGACGTGGCTCGGTTTCATCTCCACCGCTGACGTCACGATGCTCGTGACTCTACCCGGCTGTGGACGGCGGCTTGTGCTCACCCTGTGATCGGTTTCCCGTTGCACTGCAGGCTCGCCACAGCTTCCTTTGACTTGGCGAGGATCGCGGCCGGCAGCGCCGCATAGTCCGCCTTGCTGAGGATGCTCTGGCCTTCGCCGAGGCCGTAGTCCAGGAACTTCACAACGCCCTGCGCAGCCGATTCACCACCGGGCACGCCGGCCTTGCACATGTCCTTGTACACAACCACGAACGTCTGCGAGGTGATCGGGTACGCAGCCGGGGAGGAGGGGTTTTTGATCGCGAACCCGAGGTCGGCCGGGACTTCGACGCCTTCCGCCGCGGCACTAGTCGATGTGAGTGTAGGTTCGACATACTTGCCGGCCTTGTTCTGCACGCTCGCGTACGTGAATTTGTGCTGCAGCGCATACGCCTGCTCGACGTAGCCGACCGCGCCCGTGGTCTGCTGGACCGCGCCCGCAACGCCCGCGTTGCCCTTCGCGCCGGTGCCGACCGGCCACTGCACGTCCTTACCTTCGCCGACCTCGCTCTTCCATTCGGGATCCACAGCCGACAGAAAGCCGGTGAAGCCGGCTGTCGTGCCCGAGGAGTCGGAGCGATGGATCACGGTGATCGCCGTGCTCGGCAGCGACACGCCCGGGTTCAACGCCTTGATCTCCGCGTCGTTCCAGGTCTTGACCTTGCCGAGGAAGATGTCAGCGATCGTCTTGCCGTTGAGCTTCAAGCCGCTATTGACGCCCGGCAGGTTGTAGGACACGGTGATCGCGCCCAGGAACATTGGGATCTGCTGAGCCGGACCGACCTTTTCGAGCGTCGTGAAGTCGGCCGGCTTCAACGGCGGGTCGCTCGCGCCAAAGTCAACCGTCTTGCCCTCGAGCGCTGTAATTCCCGCACCTGAGCCGACGGGATTGTAGTTGACGGTCAGGCCTGAGATGCCCGAACCCCACTGCTCGTAGACCGGGGCCGCGAACGTCGAGCCGGCGCCGGAGATGGTCGCAGACGTTGAACTGGTGCTGCCGGTCGTGCTCGTGGAGTTGGTGGAGCTGGATTTGCCGCACGCGCCGAGAGTCAGCGCGAGCAGCGCGCAACTCGCGAGCGCGCCGATCTTGTTCTTGTTCACAACTTCTCCTCTGACTGGGTTTTTGGGCGCCAACGAGGGCAGGTCAACCCCTGCGCCGGCTCAGTGCCCGTCCAGTCTCTTCAATCTGATACCGAACCGTTGTGAACATCTCGTGAAGGCCCCGCCGTCGGCTGCGGCTGGAATCGATACCCGAATCCCGGGTGCGTGTGGATGAAGCGCCGGTCGGGCATGGCCTCCTCGAGCTTATTGCGCAACTTGCTCACATACACATCCACTGAGCGGTCGCCGAGGCGCAGTTCGCCGCCCCACACGGACGCATACAGCTCTTCGCGCGTCACGATCGCTCCCGCCCTGTGCGCAAGGGCGACGAGTAGCTCGAACTCGCGCACCGACAGCGTCAACGCGCGACCGGTGGCGAGCACGAGGCCCTCACCGAGCCTGATCTCGAGCTCGCCCGCATACAGGGTGCTGGAGCTGTCCTGGTGCACGGCCACCGCTGAGTAGGGTCGCGCGCTTGTGGGCGCGCAGGCGTTGCAAACTCGTGATCGACTCGTAAAAAAGTCGTGAAGCGCACGACGTGGCCGCCGCTAGGCGCATACGCTTGCCGGATGGGCTTTTTGCGTCGCTCCGCCGACCCCACCCTGGTCACTCTCGTCGAGAACGCCGGTAGCAACATCCTGCGCTCGGGCCTGCTCCTGCGCGAGCTGCTCGCTGAGCTGCCCGAGCGCTCCGGCCTGGCTGAGGAACTGAAGTCCTTCGAGCAGGAGGGCGACCGCATCACCCACGACATCATCCACCGCCTCAATGGCAGTGGACGGCGTCTGCGCCTGCCGTTCGACGCCGGCGACGGCTACGCGCTCGCCACCGCGCTCGACGACGTGCTCGACCACACCGAGCAAACCGCTGCGTTGCTCTACCTCTACGGGGTCGAGGCGCCGATGGAGCAGGCGGTCGAGATGGCCGACGTGTTGGTCGGCGCCGACGAGCAGATCGTCAAGGCGCTGGAGCGGCTCGGCGCCGGCGCGGAGCCCGGGCCGCACCTGGTCGAGATCCATCGTCTGGAGAACGAGGGTGACAGGCTCCTGCGCGACGGCGTCTCCTCGCTGTTTGAAGGAGGCGCGGCCGATCCGATGGTCGTGATCCGCTGGAAGGACATCTTCGAATCGCTGGAGGCCGCGGTTGACGCCAGCGAGACGGTCGCCCATCGGATCGAGGGGATCATGCTCAAACGCGGCAAACGCCACTGAGCGCTGGGCCGCAAACGCCATTGAGCGCTGGGCGGTGAACGCCATTGAGCACTGAGCGGCGAACGCCACTGAGCACTGAGCGGCGAACGCCATTGAGCGCTGGGCGGTGAACGCCATTGAGCGCGGGCGGCAAACGCCATTGAGCGCTGGGCGGTGAACGCCACTGAGCGCTGGGCGGTGAACGCAGGCCGCGCTGTGCCCACACCCACACTCCCGCGCGGCGGGGACCGTCATCCCGTGGGCGCTGACGGCGGTGCCGATCAGAACGTGGTGGGAAGCGCGCTCGCTTCGATGCGCGCGCCGCTTGCGTTGCCCACGAAATAAACCTGGAAAGGAACTGACTCGCCCGCCGCCACTTCTGGCAGGATCGCTCGGCCGGCCGCCACGAGCTTCCCCGCACGACGCGCGACCGCGTTAACCACGAGACTCTGCTGTGTCACGCTCGAGCGGTCGATCACGTTGCCCGTCGCGCCGCCTTCGCCGCCTGGACGCACGCCTGACACGCTCACTCGAGGCACGGCGCCCGAAGCCGGTGAGGCTTCGCCCACAAGCGCGCTCGCGGAGACGGGGGTGCCGGTCACCTGCACCTGATCGTCGATCCACACCCTCTGCGCGCCGGCTTCCAGCAGCGACACTTTGGTCAGCGACGGCGCTTCGCCCGGCTGGTCGTTCCTAAACAGCACGTCGCCTCGCGCGTCGCGCACGGTGATCTCGATCGGCGCGTTCTCCAGCGTCCGCGAGGAACTGTTGCGCACGGTCACGACCACCGCCGTCGCGTCGCCCGTATGGACAACGGCACTTGCCAGCACCCGCACGCTCGGGTTCTCTCTGCTCACCGACACGCCCCGCAGGGCCAGCGTCTCGTGCTTGGCGACCTTTTCCAACGCCGCGCTCCGCTCCTGCGTGGACTCGCAGCCGCAGCACGCCACCGCGACAGAAATCATCACCAGCGCGCTGGGCACCATCCAGAACGACCCACCCATCCCCATCCAAAACCGCAACCAGCCTGACGGCCCCGGCCGCCGGCCCCGGCCACGGGCTCGGCTCATCGCCACAAGACGCGCGCTGTGATCACCCGAACGCCCCGCTCACATACTCGCGTGTGCGCTGCTCACGCGGACGGTCAAACAGCTGCCCGCTTGTCCCATACTCCACCAGCTCGCCGAGGTGCATGAACGCGACGTGGTCGGCCACCCGCATCGCCTGCTGCAGGTTGTGCGTCACGATCACAATCGCCACGCTCTCACGCAACCCCACGATCAGCTCCTCGATCGTCGCGGTGGAGATCGGATCAAGCGCCGAGCACGGCTCGTCCAACAGCAGCACCTCCGGCTTGACCGCCAGCGCGCGCGCGATGCACAGGCGCTGCTGCTGACCGCCCGAGAGGCGCAGCGCCGGACGATCCAGATCACCGGCCAGCTCCTCATACAGGCCGGCGCGTCGCAGCGCGTCGATCACCGCTGGCTCCAGACCGGCGCGCGAGCGACGTTTGCGCCTGCGACCAGGGGCATGCTCCTCGCGCAGCGCATACGCCACGTTCTCGCGCACGCTCATCGGAAACGGATTCGGCTGCTGGAACACCATCGACACGCGCCTGCGCAGGCTGTTCACCTCGATCTCGCCGATCTCCTGCCCGTCGAGGGTGATCCGACCCGCCCGCGCCGCGCCCGCGGTCACCTCGGTGAGACGGTTCAGCGAACGCAGCAGCGTAGTCTTGCCCGAACCCGACGCGCCGATCAGCGCCAGCACCTCGCCGCGGCGCACCGGCAAGCTCACGTCACGCACCACCCAGCGCTCGTCGTACGCCAGCCACACCGATTCGATCCGCATGCGCTCGACTGCCTCAGCCGAGGGAGGGCGGCCGAGATGCTGACTGCGCGCGCCCGCGACCGGGGCCGGCGGTGCGGCGAGGGGCACGGCGAACGCCGGCGGCGTGCCCACAGGACCGGGAGCCACGACGGTCGGAGCGGAACGCCCGGTTCCGTTCGACGGCGGCGCCACCACTGTCGGTCGGTTTCTTGGTGCGATTCGCCGCACGGGCGGGGGCATCACCGGGTCCACACGGGCCTCCAGCGCACCGCTCTCCTCATGCTCGCCCGCGCTCCCGGACCTCCCGAGCTAAGACGCATCACGATCACGTTCAGCGCCAGCACCATCAACAGCAGCACGAACGCCGCCGCATACGCCTTTTCGTGCGCATTACCTTCGCCGGCCGGCGAGTTGTAGCGCACGTAGCTAGTCAGCGTCCCGCCTGTACCGCGCAGGATCGACAGGCCCGGTAGCCCACCCGCGCCTTCCACACGCAGACCCGCGCCGAGCAGGATCACCACGATCGCGGTGTCACCGATGATCCGTCCGATTCCCAGCGTCACCCCGCTGGTGACGCTCGGGCGCACCGACGGCAGCAGCACGCGCCGGATCGTGGTCGCCCTGGTCTTGCCCAACGCCTGTGAGGCCTCGCGCACGTGCGCCGGCACCTGTGCCAGCGCCTCGCGCGTTGACGCCACCACCAGCGGCAACGCGATCAGCGACATCATCGCGCCGGCCGTCAGGAACGACCTGCCGGTCACCGAGCCGCCGGCGGAGGTGTAGGAGAGAAAGCCCAACACCGGCCGGGCAAACACGACCAGGCCAAACATCGCCAGCAACACGCTCGGGGCCCCCGCGATCATTTCCACGCTCGACTCCACCAGGCGTGCCAGCCACGCCGGGCGCTGGTACTCACACAGCCACACCGCCACCGCCACGCCCAGCGGCGCCGCGATCGCGATCCCCACGGCGCTCAGCAGCAGCGTCCCCTCGATCGGATCCAGGAAACCGCCCGAGCCCGCCTGGCTCTGCGCGGCCGTCGGGTGTTCCAGCAACAAGCTCGGACGCAGATACGCGATCCCCTTCACGAGCATGACCCCCACGATCGCCGCCGTCACCACGCACAGCCCGATCCCCACGATCCAGCACAGCGCATACGCGACGCGATCCGCCGCTGGCCAGCTGCCGATCGAGTCACGTTTCGCGCTCGTACGCGGCGCGCCCGCGGGTGGTGTCATGGGACGCGGCGGCGTCAGCGTCTGTGGCGCGCTCGCCATCGCCTATGCCCGTATTCCGTAACGCTTCATCGGCTGCTTCGCGGCCCAGCCGGCCAGCGACAGCAGCGCGCAGGACACCAGCAGCACGGCCGCCATCGCATACAACGTCTGTTCCAGCGGCACCACCGAGATGGAGTCGATGTAGTCGATGATGGTGGCCGCCAGCGGACGCACCGGCTCGAAAAAGAACGTCACCCCGTCCAGCGGGTTGGGCGCAAAACCGCGCGAGCCGCTGACCATCGAGAGCATGATCGACTCGCCCAGCGCGCGCGCGGTGGCCAGCACCGCGGCCGCCACGATCGCCGGTCGTATCGTGCGCAGCGACACGCGCCAACTCGTGCGCCAGCGGTTCACGCCCAGCGCCACCGACCCCTCCGTCCACGCGCGCGGCACCGCCTCAAGCGCGCTCACCACGATCGCCACCATGATCGGCACGATCATCAGCGTCAGGATCAGCGTCGCCACGGTCAGGTTCGCGCCGGTCAACTGCACCACGTACTCCACCGAGCGCTTGCGCTGCGTGGACAACAGGTTGTGTTCCATCCACGGCGCGATCGCCAAGATGCCGATCAGCCCGTACACGACCGACGGCACGCCCGCCAACAGTCGGATCACCGGGTCGATCACGGTGCGCACTGCATTCGGCGCGAACTCCACGATGAACACCGCCGCGAAAATCGACACCGCCATGCCCAGCACGACCGCGATCCCGGAGCTCAGCAGCGTGCCCCAGATCAGCGGCCACGCGCGGAAGTGATACACGTAGTGGGCCGGGTCCTTGGGTCCGTTGATGATCGCGCTCAGCTGCGTGTCCACGTCCCCGCCCGACCCGAACCAGGCCAGGCCGTTGTGAGCGAACGACGGCCACGCTTTCGAGAGCACCGTGACCGCGATTAGCGTAATTACCAGCAGCAGGACGGTGGCCAGCGCGCCGAGCGTCAGCTCGGCGCGCCGCTCTCTCGCAGCGGCGCCCGGCCGCCACACCGCCGACAGCCGGGCTCTCACTCCAATCCTCTTCTCACCGGTGGGCGCGGGTGCGGGTCACTAATGGATCGGGATCCACTGCGACGCGATGATCTTGCGCGCGATCGCGTTTTTCGAGCTCGTGATCCACGATATGAACTTCGCGGCCGCGCCTTTCGGCACGCCCTTGGTCACCATCCAGAAGTTACGCACGCCCTGGTACTGACCGGACTTGGCGTTCTGCAGCGTGCACGCCACGCCCTGGTAGCCGACCGCGTTCACGCCGCTCGTGAACGCAAACGACACAAAGCCGATCGCGTCTTCGTCGACGTGCACCTTGTTCTGCACCAGGCCGTTGGATTCCTCGGCCTCCGCGCTGGGAGAGATCTTCAGGGTTTCCCCGAGGAAGATGTGCTGGAACGCGTCCTGGGTGCCGGAGGACGCGATGCGGTCCACGAGGTCGATCGGCCCCGTGATCTTCGCGCCCGGCACTTCGCTCCATTCGCGCACGTTGCCGGTGAAGATCGCCTGCACCTCCTGCTGGTTGAGGTTCGAGATCGGGTTCTTCGGGTTGGTGATCATGCACACGCCGTCGCGCGCGATCTTCGTGAACTCCAACCCTTGCGGATCGCTTTCTTCTGGGTTGCGCGACACGTCGGCGATGTCCACGCGGCCGGCCTCCACATCGTTGACACCCGCATCGGAGGTGCCCTGCCCGACCTTCGGCGTGGGCGCGTGCGTCGCCTTGTGGTACGCGGCCGCCAGCTGGGTCATCAGTGGGAAGATCGACGTCGAGCCGTCGATCGTCAGCGCGCGTTCGCCCGCGACCGCAGCGGGCGTCACAAACGCAAACGTGGCTATCAGCGTGATGGTCAGGGTGCGGGTTGTGCGCACGTCGGAGCTCCTTTGCATACGTTGTCCGGCGGTTGCAGCCGCCATCGGGCAGGGATCGCCCGGCGGGGCGTCCGCGCCAGTGTCGAGCCCCACGCGCCCACCACGGTGAACAGGACGTTTTCAACTTGAGAAGAATTGGTGAACATCGCTGCGCGGCGCTCGAACTTCTCAAGTCGTTCACAAGCAGCGCCTCCGCGCCGTTCAGCCTGTGCAGGTGTCTCACGCGTCCGGCAGGAAGATCTTCCCGCGTCTGCTCCTCCGCACGCGTCTGCTCCTCTTCCCGCGCTTGCTCTTCTTCCCGCGCTTGCTTCTCCGCACGCGCCTGCTCCTCCGCGCGCGGCCGTCCAGGGCTGTCCTTCGCAACGCACCAACTCTGGGGGCGACTTTCGTGCTGTTGCTTGTCTTTGCCCCGCCCGGGCGCGCGGAGATCTCCGCTGTCGCCCCGATCGACGGCCCCAGTACCGAAATCGTCGAATTCGCAGGCGCCGCGATGGCTCCCGACGGGACCGGTGGGATCGTCTACCGCAAGCGCGTCGAAGGTCGCGCCCACGTCTTCGTCGCCCAATACGCGCAGGACAAATGGAACGCGCCCCAGCGCGTTGACACCGGTGAGGACTTCGAATCCTCTTTCCCGGCGATCGCCGCTGGCGAAGGCGGGCGGCTTGAGGTCGTGTGGGCCAACCACTACTCCTCCACCACCGACGGGCTGTTCTCCGCCACGATGGACCCGGGCTCCAGCGGCTTTCAAGCGCCTGTCCCAGTAGACCTGAACATCGGCCAAGCCACCGGCACCTACCCGTCGATCGCGATGGACGGTGCCGGGCAGGCGCTCGTCGCCTACCGCGTGATCACCGCCGTCAGTGGCCCCTCCACGCCCAACATCCCGCCCGGCTATGTACAGGACGAAATCCGCATGGCCCGCTTCGACGGTCAGTACTGGTCCACGTTCGGCGAACCACTCAACCGCGACGTCGCCCAGCCGGTCCCGCAGCCCACGGCGCTCAACTCGCCGCAGGTCGCGATCGACCTAACCGGCCAAGGGCTGCTCGTCTGGCAGGAGCCCGACGATAACTTCATCAACCGCGTCTACGCGCGACGCATCTTCGCGATGACGCCCGGCAACCTGCTCGACGTCAGCCCCACGACATTCAACGGGCAACCGCTCAACGGAGCGGCCGACGAGCTGGCAGTGGACGTGGGCGGCTTCGGTGAGGGCGCGGTCGCCTGGCGCCAGCAGCCCTCGCCGGGTTCCGGTTTCACGCACGCACGCGTGTTCGTCGCTGAGCTGCCGTCATCGTTCTCTCCGAAGGGCTCCGCGTTTGGGTCTGCCAGGCCGGTCGAAGGTCCCGCCGGCGGCGAAGGACCGAGCGAAGCGATCGGCCCGCTCAGCATGGCCGTCGACGGCCAGGGCGGCTTTGACGTCGGCTACGGCGTCGGCGACGAGAGCTTCGCCGGCAACGGCACCGAAACCAGCGTCGGCACGCCGCTGCGGCTCGATGATGGCTCGGAAGTCCCAGGCGACCCGCTGCTCACGCGCGCCGCCGACGGCGCGCTGGCGGGCGCATGGAAGGTGCAGCTGCACGACTCGGGCGCCGTCGCTGTGCTCGAACGCCGCGCCGACGGCACCCCCAACCACGCGCTCGTCGCCGCGCCTCACGGCGGCGCGGTGCAGCAGCTCGGCATGGGCGGCTCGGGGCGCGGCGACGCGATCTTCGGATTCCTTCAGGGAAGCGGAGCTAATGCCCAGATCGCCGCCGTCGTCGTGCGCGCCCCACCGGGCGAATTCGTAGCTGACGTCCCCAACGGCTGGGTCAAGACGGCGCGCATCCCGTTCCAGTGGGAAGCGCCGCTCGCGGGCGCCGGCGCAATCAACTACTCGATCCTCGTCGACGACCGCGAAGTCGCCGAAAACGTCACCGGCACCGAATACACACTGGGACCAGAACAGGTCGAAAACGGCATCCACACGATCCAAGTGCAGGCCACCGACTCGCTCGGGCAGGTCGTTAACAGCTCTCCGGCCACGCTGAAGGTCGAGCGCTCCGGGCCGCGCGTGCGTGTGCACGTGCACGGCGCAGGCGTCACGGTGCGCGTCACCGACGAACCGAAGGACGAAAGCCCCGGTGTCAAGCGCGGGTCGGTAAAAGTCAGCTTCGGGGACGGCTCGACCGGGCATGGGCGCACAACGCTCACGCACGTGTACGCGCGCGCGGGGAACTACACGGTCCTCGTCAGCGCGTCCGACAATATTGCCAACAAGACCACGGTGCGCAAGCGGGTGGGGGTCTCGTGAAGTCACCGCGCGCGGTCCTGCGGCTGCCGGCGCGTGGGTTGGTGCCGATCGTCTCGCTCGTGTCTCACCTGGGCTGGTGGCTGCGCGCACGACAAGACGCCACCCGTGCACGGCGCACAGTCGCGGCGCTGCTCGGGCCGGCGCTGCTCGGGCCGGCGCTGCTCGCCGTGTCGCTTGCGGTGGCCTCGTCTGCTTGGGCGGCGTATGGGCCCGCCGCGGGTGGGTTCGGGGCGGAACTCGTCTCGGTTGACAACGCCTCCGACGAACAGGGCAACGCGCCGACGACAGACGCTGACATTTCCGCCGACGGAAAGTACGTGGTGTTTCAGACGAAAGCGACCAACTTCTTCGAAGACGACGGGGAAACACAACAGGAAAGAAAAGCCGCCGAACCGCCCGGCACGCTACGCGAAGGCGGCATCTTCCGTTACGACCGCGACAGCGGACAGCTGCAGATCGTCGCGAGCGGCGATCTCGTCGTCAGCGAAGGCAAGGAAGCCGGCAAGCTGCTGGTGCGTGGAGCCGCGGACCCGTCGGTCAGCGAAGAAGGGCGCTACGTCGCCTTCTCCAGTGCTCAGCAGCTCATCCCCCAAGTTCAGCCGACCAAGACCGAAAACATCCAGGTGTACGAGCGCGACATGGAAAAGGTGCAGGGTCAAGCGGGCGCCTACACGCTCGTCTCGGCCGAGAACGGCAGCGAACAACCAGCCGTGTATGACAATACGCTCATCCCGACGCCCATCCCGGGAGGCGATCCGGGAGCCGAAGTGTGGCCAAACACTTCGATCAGCGCTAACGGACGCTACGTGCTGTTCCGGGCGGCCGAACTGCCGTCGAGCCTTCCCGAAGGATCCACGCCCGCAACGCCAAAGGATCAAATGTTCGTGCGCGATCTGCAAGCCAGCACAACGACGCTCGTCACCCGCACGATGGTGGGTGAACAGCCCGCGGGTGGCGCCAACGGTCCGGCGGCGATCAGTGCTGACGGTTCGACCGTCACCTGGCTGGGCTTTCATGCGCCGTCGCAAACGGTCTTCCTGCCGGGCGAGACAGCCGAAGAAGAATCAGGCCCCTATTACATGTGGCGGCGCTGGCAGCAACCAGGCGCCAACACCAGACGTATCACGGGAATCTCAGACCCCGAAGACCCAGAATGCAAGCCCGGCGAAGGAGTCACACAGAATCCGATTGCCACCGGCCCCTGCTACGGTCCGCTCACATATCCCGAGGCAAGCCTCACGGGTCTCAGCGGAGTCACGCCGAGCCTCAGCGCCAACGGTTACACGGTCGCGTTCCTCGCGGGCAGTTCGCTGCGGCCGAACACACTCAAGGCCGACGCGCTCGACCTCTTCCTCACCAGCATGGCGCCAGGCGTCACGCGCAAGGCCGGCACAAGCGAGCTGACGCTCGCCGTCAACGGCGCGCAGGGTGACGGCAGCGCCTCGATCACCTCACTCGCGTTGTCGGCGGACGCAACGCACATAGCGTTCGTCTCGCAGCGCAACGCGTTCGTGCTCGCCGAGCCAGTACCGGTCGGAAGCTTCAGCAAGGAGGCCAAGCAGAGCGAACTGTATGTGATCAATCTGTCAACAGACACGCTGGAACGGACCATCACCGGCCTGGAAGGGGCGGAACTGAACGGCTCGGTGCTCGCCAACCCGACGATCAGCGCCGACGGCTCGAGCGTCGCGTTCGTCTCGGCGGCGTCAAATCTGATCAGCGGTGACGCCAACGGTGTCTCCGACGCCTTCGCCGCGAGCCTCCAGGCTCCGGTCGGCACGGCACCGTCGCCGACCGGGGTCAACTCCGAGGAAAGCGGCTTCTCACTATCGACGGACCCCGCGCCCGAACTCGGCCTTCAGGTCAAGCGCGGCAAGGATGGCGGCTTGATTCTGCTTGTCGAGACGCCCGCCGCCGGCAAGCTGACCGCGCAGGCTCTTGGCACAGTCACGACGAAGGTGGGTGGGAAGGCGAAGAAGAAGAAAGTCGTGCTGGCTCACGCGGTGGACGCAGCTCGCTCGGAGGGCACGACGACGATTGTACTCAACCTTGCCTCAAAGTACTCGAAGGAGCTCAAGAGCGCCGGCAAGCTGAAGGCGTCGATCATGGTCGATTTCACGCCGCCCGCACCCGCGGAAGCCCTCTCCGATGAAGCGAGCGCGACGTTCTCCCTGCGGGCGACAAAGAAGGCGGCGAAAGGCACCACCAAGGGCAAATCAAATAAGAGGGTCTAGACACTCCAAAACAATGCGGACGCCTCAGTGAGTGCGGGCGCCTCGATGAGTGCCGGTGCCTCAGTCAATGCAGGCGCCTCAGTCAATGCAGGCGCTCCCCAGAATAGCCAGGTCAGCGCGCGAGCCTTGATCTCTATTGGTCTCGCAAGGATCTGATTGTTACCAATTCGTTACGAGCCAGATATTAAGTCGTGAAATCGTGCCCACAACCGACGACGGACATGTTTCACTGCTGTGACCATGATGTGTCGCTTCTGTAAACAGGGATTGTGTCCGCCCCCGGGTACTGTGAGACTCGGGATCGTTCATCGACTCTGCTCCTGAACGTATCCCGACTCTCTCGAAAGGAAATTTCACGCTCATGCGCGTAAGCCTTCCCCTGACCGCCGAACGCGGTCCTATCCACGCCATACTGGCGGCGTTCTGCGTGATGGCTGTACTGGCCGTCGGCTCCGCCGCCACAGCGCCTCCGGCGCACGCTGCTTTCGCCTTGAAAGAATGCCAGGGCACTTCGATCGAAGGTGAGGGCTCCTCGCTGCAGAAGCTCGCCCAGGCGAACTGGATATCTCAGATCTTCGACACCACCATCTACGGTGGGTGCGGCGCGAGCGCACCGAAAGTCACGTTTACGACGGCAAGCAGTGGCTGTGGGCTCGACGCGATGGGGGCTGGCATCCCAGCCGCAAGCTGTAAATTTGGGAGTGCCACTGAAGCAGAATGGACAAAAGCAGGGTTTCGTTCGACCAACGTTCGCTTTGGAGCAGCTGACTTTGCGCCCGACCCCGAAGAAGAGAAAAATATGGACAATGGTCCAACGGGAGCGGGCACAGCGGGGGCGGGCGAGGTACACGTGATACCGGTCGCAGGAGCGGCGATCACGGTAGTAGTGCATTTTCCCAATGGATGCGCGCTGCAGAACCCCGCTCAAGACGGCGGTAATGGGGACACCAGCACCGGTGGACGACCGGTGCCGCTGGAAAGCGGCGAAACACTCAACCCCGGAGAAGAAGATCACAACAACGACCCCACGGGTGGCTACACCAAGGACAAGTTCTCCAATCAGACCTTGCGCGTTCATATAACCGATCAGCAGCTAGGCGAAATCTGGCAGCATCACATCACCACATGGGGCCAGATCGTGCCGGAACATGATTTCCTGGAAAAGGCAGTCGACGGGGTGAGCAAGGATCAAAAAGAATGCGCCGAAACGCCGATTATTCGCATCGTCCGGCAAGATACCTCCGGTACCACCTACAATTTCAAGCACTTCCTTGCGCTGCTCCCGCTGGTCAGCGGTGAAGGAGGCGAAAAACTGTGGACCGCCGCTGGTAGCGAGGTGGGTAATACAAACACCGCGTGGCCGCTGAAAGGTGCGTCTGAACCGGGAACGCCTATCGCAGTCAGCGATGGGACAGGAACAACCGACGCCAATGGAACGGCCGCTGAGAACACGCCGGCCAAGAACGAATGCTCGAACGCGGATGGGAATCAGATCTGCCACGCGCTTGAAGGAAGCGGCGGCTCGCTCTCTAACGCGGTGATCGCCACCAGCGGCTCGATCGGCTACCTGGACATGGCGACGGCCCGGGAAAAGGGCTACTACATGATTTCCAACTCAACTGGTGAACCGGGTGCTGGAGGCTTTGAAGAAACCAAGAACCACCGCACTTATTGGATCCCACTACAGCCGGTCGAACCATCAAGCGCCGCTGGCGCAGTTGGGAAAGTTGATGAAAGCGTCTTTATTGAGCCCACCGTCGAAGCGACGGCCCACTTCAACGGGGGGGCGGAAACGAAGGGCGCCAACTGTACCGGGGCCGACTGGCGTGGGTACCCACGTGCGAGTGAAAGTCCCAACGCAGACCCCACGCTCGCCGACTGGTCGAAAGCGATCGCGACGGGCGACACCAACGAAGCGATCACCAAGAAGCCCACGACCGCCTACCCAGTGTGCGCATTGACCTACGACCTCGCGTTCGATGACGACGCGTCGGTCTACGGGACGGGTGGCGAAGAAGAAGCTAGGGCACGGACGGTCAAGGACTACTTGACCTCCGTCGTGTCAGAGGCAGGCCAATACAGCTTGCCGAGCTTCGACTACGCGGCGCTGCCAAATGAAATCGTTCAGGACGCCGAGAAGGGCGTCGAAGCGATCGGATGGAACAAGACCGCGGGTTCCACGGGAACGAAAGAAGAACCGAAAACAACGACCCCGACCACGACCCCGACGATCACTCCAATCGTGATAGCGAGTGTGGTCCCCAGCAACGCGTTCTCGATCGCGGGTGCCAAGGTCAAGAACAAGGACATCGTCCTGTCGCTCGTCCTACCCGACGCTGGCAAGGTGCAGATCAAAGCGACCGCTGGCGGCGTGACCGTCGCGAGCGTTAACTCCAGCGTGTCCGGCGGCAACGGGACCGTGACGCTCGCGATCTCGAAATCGGCGCTCAGCAAGCTCGCCAAAGCCAAGGGCCACAAGCTCAGCGTGAAGATCACGGTGACGTTCACGCCGACCGGTGGCAGTGCGGCGAGCGCGAGCAAGACGATCACGCTCACGCAAGCGGAGCTGGCGACCAAAAAAAGCACCAAAAAAGCAAGCAAAGGCAAAAAGAAATAGGACAAGCGGGCTGACAGCCCTCGCGTGAGCCGCCGACGGCGTCCGGTACCCCTCTCTGGGCCGGGCGCCGTCCGCGCGCTGTGCCGTGGGCCGCAAGCTCGAAACATCGCAAGCTCGACGCACGCAGCTCGAAACATCGCAAGCTCGAAACATCGCAAGCTCAACGCACACAAGCTCAACACCCCATGACCGACGACGACACCCAAGCTCAGCCCCCCCAGGCCAACGGCCGTCCCGCGACGCCTCCGCGACCGGTCCAGCGCGCGCAGGTGCGCTCCGGCCTCGCGCACAAGCGCAACCCCGCGCTCGTCACGCTCGCTGCTTTCGCAACGGGCGCGCGACGGATGATCTTCCGCGACAAGATCGCGCTGCTTCTGGTGCTCGCGACCACCGGGCTGCTGATCACGTTCTTCTCGCTGCTCGGGGCGATCGGGCCCTCAAGCCATGGCCCGCAGCTGCCGATCAGCCGTGTGCTGGTGCTCGCCGACCACGGCCAGATCGCGACCGCCACGCTGCTCGACCACGACAACCGCGTGCAGGTCACGCTCAGGGAACCGTCACAGAAGACGGGTGCAACGGTGTTCGGCGCCTCCACCGCGACGCCGAGCATGCTCGCGGGCAAGCCGCTGGAATACTGGGCCGCCTACCCCTCCTCTGGAGTGCAGACCCAGCAGCTGCTGCAGAGCCTCGAGCATTCGGGCGCGATCATCACGGTCGATCAGCAGTCGGGCAAGGCACCGCGTGCGATCCTCGTGCAGTTCCTGATCCCGATCGTGCTGCTCGTGTGTCTGTTCGCGTTCTTCATGCGCATCAGCGCCGACGGCGGCGCCGGCGGTATCGCCGGCTTCTCCGAGTTCACTGGCAAGGGCAAGCGCAAGGGCAAAGGCACTACCCACCGCACGACGTTCGCCGATGTGGCCGGCGCCGGCGAGTCGGTGGCCGAGCTGCGCGAGATCCGCGACTATCTGGCCGACCCTTCGCGCTATCTGAACGTGGGTGCGGCCGCGCCGAAGGGCATCCTGCTAGTGGGGCCGCCTGGCACCGGCAAGACGCTGCTCGCGAAGGCCGTCGCAGGCGAGGCCGACGCGTCGTTCTTCTCACTGTCGGGCTCTGACTTCGTCGAGTCGCTGGTCGGCGTCGGCGCGGCGCGCGTGCGCGACCTGTTCCGCAAGGCGCGCAAGGCGGCGCCCGCGATCATTTTCATCGACGAGTTCGACGCCGCCGGGCGCAAGCGCGGTGCCGGCATCGGGCAGGGCAACGACGAGCGCGAGCAGACGCTCAACGCGCTGCTCGTGGAGATGGACGGCTTCTCCGGCGACGGCGGGCTGGTCGTGATGGGCGCCACCAACCGCCCCGACATCCTCGACCCAGCGCTGCTGCGCCCCGGGCGCTTTGACCGGCAGGTCACGATCGACGTGCCCGACGTGCACGGGCGCCTGGAGATCCTGCGCCTGCACGGCAACAAGCGCCCGCTAGCGCCTAACGTGTCGCTCGAGGAGATCGCGCGCCAAACACCGGGCTTCTCCGGCGCCGAGCTGGCCAACGTAATCAACGAGGCCGCGCTGCTGTCGGTGCGCGACGCCAGCGAACAGATCGATCAAGCGACGCTCGAGGAGGCGATCGACCGCGTCGTCGCGGGTCCCGCCAAGAAGCACATCCTCACCGACGCGGAGCGCTGGCTGATCTCGATCCACGAGGCCGCCCACGCCGTCGTCGCGGAGGCGCTCGGTCAGGCCACCGCGTCGCGCAAGCTGTCGATCGTCGCGCGCGGGCGCACGCTCGGCGCCGCCGCGCACATGCTCACCGATCGCGACCAGTTGATCCAAACAGAGCCCGACCTGCACGCGCAGCTGACGGTGATCGTGTCCGGCACCGCGGGCGAGCGGATCGCGTTCGGCCACCTGTCGAGCGGCGTCAGCGACGACCTGCACGCCGCCACCAACCTGGCGCGCACGATGGTCACGTCGTTCGGCATGTCCGACGCGCTCGGACCGGTCACGATCGGTGAGAAGGGCGGCGAGGTGTTCCTCGGCGCCTCGCTGCAGGACCTCGGCTCGGTCGGACCCTCGACGCTCGATCTAATCGACCGCGAAGTCGAGCGACTTGTCGGCGAGGCCGAGGCGCGGGCGGCCACGATCCTCGAGCGCAACTGGCAGGCCGTGGAGGAGACCGCGCACGCTCTGCTTGAGCACGAGACGCTGTCCGGTGTCGCGCTCGACGCGCTGCTCTCGACCGTGCGCGAGATCGACCTGAGCGAGCTGCGCGACATAGTCCGGCGAGCCCCCGAGCAGGACGCGGAGCACGGGCCTTGATCTCGCGGGCGACCGGGGCTCTGCTGGCTGGGGTCGCCGTCGTCGCGGCGCTCGCTTGGGCCGGTGCCGGCGTCGCGCGCGCCGAAGCGACATGGCGCCTGGAACAGCCGGCGCCGCCCCCCGGCACGCCCTACAAGGTACCCCTAGGCGTCCCCGATGACATGCAGTTCTACGCACCCAACGAGGGCCTGTTGAGCGTCGAGGGCAACGCCGTTGTCCCGGCCGGTCTCTATTTCTGGAACGGACGCGACTGGCACCAGCTATCGACCGTGTGCGGCGGCGCCGGCGAAGTATCGCGGATCGCTTGGGCCGGCCCTGACGATTTCTGGGTCATCACCGAACCGAGCGAGCCGCGCTCAGGCTCCGGGCTCGGCCTGTGTCACTTCGAGGACGGCGAGGTAGTCGGCTCCTACTCGACTTCCTTTCAGTCCCCCGAACCCTTTCGTCCAATGGACGCCGCGGCGTGCGACGGGCCCGACGACTGCTGGTTCGCCGGCATCGGCAGTGAGGATCCAAGTGCTCAGCACATCGGCGCCTTTCATCTGCACTGGGATGGCACGAACCTGACGAGCTCCTACCAGCCGCAGGGACGCGGCGTCAGCGGCCTCGCGTATTTCGACGGCACGTTCTACGAGAGCACGTTCGTGGGCACTCAGGCGGGTAACACGAGCGAACCGGTGACGCTGGCCAACCCGGAGCCGCTTGGTCCAGTCCTGATTCACCAGCTGATCGGCGAAACGTTCACAGGCACGAGCTTCCTTCCATATCCGTATCCGGGCGTTCCGCGCGAAGGCACCGAGCTGCTGTCCGCCAAAGCCGACGAACGCGAACTGTGGTTCTCCGGCGGCGGCGCTGCGTCGGGTCCAGACGCGCCGAAGGAAGGCTCGGTGCCGAGCCCGCCGGTGGCGGTTCGCTACAGCGGATCGTTCTTCGAACAGCTGGGGCTCGAAACCTCGCTGTTCGGCTCCGAAGATCGCTTCGTTGACGTCTCACCGGTGCCCGGTGCTCAGGCGGCCTGGGCGGCGGATCAGCCGTATTCCCAGCGGGGCAGCGCGACGGACAAGGCCAAGGTCGTCCTGATCGAACCCAGCTCCGAGGGTGACGCCCACGTTGATGTCAACTCTCTCCCAATCAGCGGCGCGGGACGCGGCAGCGCGCAACTCGTGGCCGCCACCGGACCCGAAGAAGCGTGGATGGTGACCTCCGCGGGCTGGCTGTTCCATTACACCAACGGCACGGTGCTGCCCGAAGACAGCGACCCTAATTGGGCCGGCACGATCACGGTGCGCCCCAACGAGTCGGTCGAACAGTTCGTGGCCGACACGCCTCCGCCCGACGACTCACAGCTATTCGCACCGCCGCCCGTGGCGGTCGAAACGAAAACCACGAGCGAACCCGTGCCCGAGCTGATTCCCGCGCTGCTGAAGGACGTCAAGGTATCGCGCCGCGGGTTGACGGTCACGATCAGTTTTCAGCTGACGCGCTTGGCCGACGTGCAGCTCGTCGCGAAGCTGCATGGGAAGGTGATCGCGCGCACGCGCGAGGAGCGCTTGGAGCCCGGTCGGCGCAAGCTCACGCTGAGCTTTGAACGCAAGCGCTGGCCGGACGCGCTCAGCTTCAAGACGAAAGAGCTCACCACGCCGAAGCCGGTCCCCGCGAGCGGACCAGAAGGCGTGAGCACCGGCCCGAACGCGGTCACCACAAGCGTACGCCGGCATGGTTGAGCACCAGCCGACACACACGCCATCCGCGCGTCGGGACGCACGCACGTACCGTCGCCGCGCGTCGCTCACGCTCGTTGTGCTGCTGTTCGTATCGCTGCTCATCGTTCATGGTGGCCGACACGGCGCGCGCGCGGCCGGAACCGGCGCCGGCGAACCAACGCCCCAACCGGTGCTTGGCAGCGCCGACGGCTCGTCCGTGCTGATGGGCGCCGCGACCGCTGGGGCGCCCGGCGAAGCGTGGGCGTATGAAGTGTTGCCGCTCGACGTCCCACCTTCCGGTGGCACCGAACAGACGGCGTTCGCGCCCGCGGTCGGTGGTGCGAACGCGCACGGGCAGCTCGTGTTCGAGCGTGCCACAGATAGGGACCCCGACTGGACGATCGCCGAAACGCCGCTGACTGAAGCAGGGCAGCCGTACCGCGGCATGGACCCCAACCGCCTCTCGGCACGGATCACTCCGCATGGTGGCGGGCTGCTTGTTGGGGAGGACTCCACGCGCCCGAGCGGCAAACAGACCGTCGTGCTTGCGCGTGACCCCGGCGGACGTTTCCGCGTGCTGCCCGAACCGCCGGCGGGCGTGTTGACCACCGCCTCCGGCGGCGGTGCCCCGGCCGGGGAATCGGCCAAAGCCGACGGATCGGCCAAAGGCGGCAAATCCGGTGAAAACAGTGAATCTAGTAAAGGCGACGAAACTAGTGAAAGCGGCGAACTGAAGACAGAGGCGCTCGCCGAAAAGGAAGGCGCGGGCGCGGTCGCCGACGCGGCTGTGGAGAACGGCAGCCACACCGAAGCGTTCTTCGGCGCGCTTGGGCGCCCACGCGAGCTGAGCGTCGTGCGCTGGAACGGCGAACAGTGGACGCGCGAGCCGGTCGAACTGCCCGCGGGCTACACGGGCAGCTTTCAGATCGTGGCGATCGCCGGCAGCTCGCCGCAGAACCTGTGGCTGCTCGGCGAGGCCGAACCGAGCAGTGGTCTTGGGATCCTGCTGTTCAAGCGCACCGAAGTGGGGAGCGGTGAATACCGCTGGCAGCCGGTCCCACTCGGCTCGGCGCTGTTCGCCGTCGCAGAAACGCCGGCCGACGGCGTGTCAGAACTCGGACCGCTGACGGGCTCCGCCCAGCCGCTGACGGTCACCGAAAAAGGCGTGTGGATCGACGGCAACATGCAGGCGCCCGGTGGTGGAGACGATGGCTATGACTTCACGCTCTACTTCAACGTCGCCGAAGCCAAGCTGACGGGCAGCTGGTGCGACGCGCGCGGTAGCTCAAGCCAGCCACTGTGCGAACACCCCTTTGGCGCGCGCTTCGGGCGCGTGGCGGGCTACCGCAGCTTCGCGTTCGAAGGTCCCGGCTACGGCACGCGCATCATCACCAACCCGCTGCTGGTTGGCGGTGAAGACACGACCAACATGGGCTCCTATCTGCGCTTCGAAGGCACGACGTTCACGCGGATGCCCGGCGCTGGTCCCGACAACGCGCCCGGAGGCGCCTTCTACAGTCCCGACGACGGTTGGCTGGAAGGCCCGGTGCAGATCACGACTGTCCAGCAACCTGAGCGGCTGGTGGGCTGGCCGGTGTCGGCGCGCGCGCCGTTCACGGCGGTGGCGCCCGCGCCCGGCAGCGCACCAGGCGACTTCGGCGCGCAGGCGCTGGCGGTCGGTGCGGATGGCGTCGTGGCGCGCTACACGTCCGGTCACGGCTGGGAACGCGAGTTCCTGCAGACCGGCAGTGGCGCGGTCAGCTCGCCGACGTTGCGCGCGGTGGCGTGGCCCGAACCCAACCGCGCGTTCGCGGTCGGGAATCTCGGCGCAATGTGGATCTGGCGCGCGGAAACGGGGCTGTGGGAGAAAGACCCCGCGGCGCCGCTCGACGGCTTCCAGGGCAATCTCGACGGGATCGCGTTCGACCCGTCCAACTCCGGGATCGGCTACGCGGTCGGCCAGGACGGCGTGTTGCTCGAATACGGCAAGAGCTGGACGCAGGTGCCCTCCGAAGGACCCGCAGGGCTGCCATCCGGCTTCAAGGAAGCCAACTTCAGCTCCGTCGCGTTCGCCGGCTCGGACGCGATGGTCGTCGCCGAACACGACCTGCTCGTCAACGAAGGCTCGGGTTGGAAAGTGCAAGCGGAAGTCCACGCGCTGCTGTCGAGCCTGCCGAGCGTGCCGCAGCTGAACGTGGTCGCGGGACTGCCGAATGGGGGCGCTGTGCTGGCGGGACGTGACGTCGTGCTCGAGCGCGACAGCGCGGGCGCGCCGTGGCACTTCTCCGAACAACCGATCGTCGACGAGACCGCCGTGGCCGCGGCCGCCTACCTGGAAGGCTCGAAAGTGCGCGCGCTGCTGTCGGTCGTGCCCGACTTCCAGTACCCGCCGACGCTTGTGCTGCCGCCGGTCGAACCCGACACTCCGCCGCCGCTGATCCCGCCCAACCCGCTACCCGGCGATGGTTATCTGTTGCGCGAAACCCCAGGCGGCTGGGAGGACGAGGAGCGTGCGGCCTACGCCGGCGACAGCCAGGACAAGCCGCTAAAGGCCGACCCGATCATGGCGCTCGACGTCGGCGCCGACGGCGCGGGCTGGGCGGTCGGGGGCTGGAGCGGCGAGGCCGACGACACGGGGCGCGGGACGACCGCCAAAGGCAGCGGTCAGACAATCCGCGAAAACGTGCAGACGGCCGGCATCTACAGCTTCGCGCCGCCCGGCAACCCGCCCGGCCCGCCGGGCGAGGATGCCTCGCCCATACCGCTGCAGGGCAGCGTGGCGACATTCGCCGTCGGCGGCCACGCCGAGTGTGTCGAACCATGCGCGTCGCTCGCCGACGTGGGGATCGCGCCCGACCGCAACCTGAGCGCCGCGCTGAGCGAGATCGACGGGCTCTCCACGCAACCGAACGGCCCGCGCATGCTGCTCTACACCGGCGGGCGCGAGACGCCCGGCGAGGGCCCCGAGTCGGTCGCCGAGGCCGACCGCTACGCGCAGTTGCTCGCGGGCGGGGGCGGTCTGCCGGTCTACCCGGCGCTGTCGGCCGGCGACAGCGAAGGAGGCGAGGACGCCGCGTTTGGCGCCGCGTTCGGCTCGTTTGACGCGCCGTTTGGCGAAGGGCCCACGCCGAGTGGGGTCAGCACAGCCGACATCCCGCCAGGCGCAGCCACGTCGGGACCGGGAGCGCGCACCCACTACGCGTTCGACTCCAGCGGCCCGACCGGCACGGTGCGAGTGATCGTGATCGACAACTCGCGCGGCTCGCTCGCTGCCAGCGACCCCTTGCAGAACCCGGCTGAACCGCAGGCGCCGTGGCTCGCGCGGATGCTCGCCGACGCGCGGGCGCGTGGGATCCCAGCGATTGTGGTGGGCAGCCGCGAGCTGAACCCGAATCTGCCGCCGGCGCTGAACGTCGCGAGCGACGCGAGCGAAGAGGCGCAGATCATGGTCGAAGGGGGTGCGTCCGCGTACCTGTATGAGCGTCCCGAAGAAACTCGCACGAGCCAGATTCCATCGGGCGGATCGACGACGATCCCCGAGTTCGGCACGGGCGCGCTCGGCTACCGCTCCGCGATCTCCGACTCCTTCACGCCCGGCCAGCCCGACGCGCTGTTCGGCACAACCGGCTATCTGCTGCTCAGCGTCGAAGTCTCCAAGCGCAACTCCGCCACCAACGTGGCGCCCGTCAGCGCGCGGATGATTCCGCTCGTGCAGTCGCTGTCGCTGGATCCGGTTGACGGGACGCTGTTGCGGCGCAGCTCGCCCGCGCTGTTCGAGGGGATCGGGCGCCGGCCACTCTCAGGCGACCGCTGGGGACCGATCTCGGCGTCCAGTGGCAACCCCAACCCGCCCGGCGCGGACCCCTATGCCGAATTCCCAGCGGCGATCTGCCGCCAGTCGGACTGTTCGAGCGCGATCGAACCGGAATACACGTTCAGCTCATCTGAACCTGAAATCGCCAACTTCGTCGAGCAGGACCCCGACTCGACCAACCTGCGCAAGCCGCTGCAGAACGCGGAAGGCCACCCGATCCCCGACCCCCGCTCGGGCATCCTGTGTGCGTTCAACGCCGGCACCACAATCGTCACGATCTCCGCGGGGGGGCTGTCCTACTCGGTCCCGGTGACCGTGCAGGGTGGCAGTGTCGAGCAGCCGTGCGGCACGGTGCCGCTCAGCTCGAGCCACTTCAAGGCGCAGACCTCCTCGGCACCCGCGACCCCCACAGCGCCGCCGCCGTCACCCGCGCCCGCGCCCGCGCCGATCGCTCCGCCGCCGCCCCCGCCGGCGGTCGTGCCGGCGCCCAAGCCAGCGCCCAAGCCCGCGCCGAAGGTGGCATTGCCGCTGGCGTTTCTGCCGGTCGTCAAGCTGCCCGCGCTCGGCGCGGTCCCGGCTGTCCCGCCGCCGCCCGCCGCGTCGTTCACAGACCCAATCCCACCCGGCGGGGCGACCGTGCGCGTGTTTGAAGAAAAACGCGAAGAGGAGGCCGCGCCCGAGCAGTCGCAGGCGTTCGCACGCTACCGAGCGTCTCACGAGGGCACTCCGTTCACGGCGCCAACAGGAACCCTGAACCGGTTGCCGCTGGCGGCACGCGCCTACGCGAGCGGCGGCGGTTCCCGCGGCGGCTCCGGCGGCGGCTCCTCGCACATGGCGGTGTATCTGCTCGGCCTGCTCGTGCTGGCGGGTGCTGGCGCCTCGATCGGCCGCGACAGGCGTCGTCCGCGCGGCGCGGCGCTGGCGCAGATCTCCTCATCACAACCGATTTCAACCCACCGCCCAAGGAGGCGAACATGAGACGGCGTATCTCCCGCCACAACGGCAACGTCGCCCTGGCGATCTCGATCCTCGCGCTGGTCGGCTCGAGCACCGGGCTGGCAAGCGCCGCGCGCCAAGCGGTCGCGAGCGCGATCGCCGGGCACACGATCAGCACCAAGCCGCGTGCCGGCGGGTTGCTGCTGCTGGGCAAAAACCGTAGGTTCCCAGCCTCGGCGATCCCGACCGTCAATAACGCCACGCACCTCAGCGGCAAGACGCTTGTTGACGTCGAACCCAGCTGTCCGCCGTCCACGGTGAACCTCGGCACGTGGTGTTTGATGACATCGCCCTACCCGCTCACGAACGCTGAGGCCGGCCAAAACGACTACTTCTGGGCGAGTCAGGCGTGCGTGAAGATGGGCGGCTACCTGCCGAGCGCCGCGCAGCTGATCGGCGCGGCGGGTCGCGTGCGGCTCGAGTCCACGATCCACGACAACCCAGACACCGCCACTGTCGAGCAGGACGCGAGTGTAGGTCTGAAAGACCAGCGCGAGATGAGCGCCACGCTTGTGACGACCGCCGCCGGCTCGGACGCCGCCGGCTCGGAGGGCGTAAGCGTCGGCTCCACCGGCGATCCGCGCACCGGCGAACCGGACCCCGTGCCGCTGCCGGCCGTGCCGGCCCCGTCGACGTTGCAGTACGTGACGGTCTACTCCAACGGCACCAAGGGTGGCTTCGCCGGCTCCGAGCCGGTGTCCCAGCCAGAGAACTTCCGCTGTGCGTTCAACGAGATGCCCGGTGCCAACACCAGTGAAGAAGGGTGAGCTGATGGCAAGTGCGTGGCCGTTCACAGAATCGTCACGAGTGAGGGGCCGCTAAGGGTGGACGATCTCAGCGTGAGCGAGCCCACCGCCCCCGGCGAGTCGGGGACGGCCGTCGCCGAGCCGGAGCCGACCACAACGGCTGTTCCCGAGCCCGCGACCGCCGCGACCCAGCCGATCCCGGCAGTGACGAATGAGCGCTGCGCGCAGTGCGCGGCGCCGCTGGCGCACGACCAGCGCTACTGCGTGCATTGCGGCGAGCCGCGCCCGCAGCTCGGTGGCCTGCAGTTCGGTGGCCTGCAGCTCGGTGGCCCGCAGTTCGGTGGTTCGCAACTCGGTCGTGTGTCGAGCGCCGTCGGGGCGGTGCAGAGCGTGCCGCAAACATCGCCTGTCCCGCTCGGCCACGCGCCCGCTTCGTCGGCGGCGCCAACCACACACAACAACAGCCTCGCGCTGATCGCCGGCGTCGGGGTGTTGCTGCTCGCGATGGGCGTCGGCGTGCTGATTGGGCGCGCCGGGGTGGGCACTACCAAGACGCCGCCCGCGCAGGTGATCGCCGTCGGCGCGAGCACCGGCGCAGCCAGCGGCACGCCGGCGACGAGCACGCCCTCGACCGAAACGCCGGCCGCCTCCACCAAGAAGAAAACCGAAGCAAAAGTCAAGCAAGCAGCCGGCGCCGGCTCCTCGATCACCAAACCCGCGTCGTCGAGCGTCCTGAAAAGCCTGAACAAAGGCAAGGAAAGCGGGCAGAGCTACGAGGAAAAATCCAAGAATCTCCCGAACGTGGTCCTGACGAAATGAGCGAGACGCTCCCGGCGTATCAGCGCGGCCTGGAGTTGCGCCGTCGCCACGACGAGCTTGCGACACAGATCGCCGAGCTGCAGTGGAACCTCGGAGGTCTCACCTACGAGATGGCGATCCGCGACCACTTCCGTCTCGACGTGCTCGTCAGCCGCGCCGCGACGCTCCAAGAGCGTGAAATGGAGCTCGCCGAGATCGCCCGGATGCTGGGCAATGGGTCTTGAGCCTTGATCCGCTGCGCCGCTTCGAGCAGCGCATCGGCGCGCTGCCGATGCCCTCACCGCTGGTGTGGGCCGCGCTGATCGCTGCGTTTCTGGGCTTCGGCGTGCTGCTGGGCCGCGTGACCGCCAACGACGCGCTCGACACACTTGCCGCTCAGCGCCGGCCGCTGAAGCTGCTCGTGGCGCGCGCCCCCGCGCCGTCCACGCCGACGAGCACATCTTCGGTCGCGCCCGCCACGCCCCCGCCGCTGGAAACGGAAAGGACCCCCGAACCGGCGCCGGCCCGGTCGAGCGAATCCTCGCAAGCCTCCCAGCCGGCGCCCGCGAGCAAAACGACCACCACGCCGAGCGGTTCTGAAAAATCCTCGGGAGCGAGCCAGGGACAGCCCCCCAAAAATTCCAAAGCGACGCTCTCGGCGATCAAGCACGTGTGGATCGTGATGCTCAGCGACGAGCCCTACGCGACCGCGCTTGGGCCCTCATCGCCCGCCCACTATCTGACGGGCACCCTGGAGAAACAGGGCAAGCTGCTGCTGCGCTATTACGCGGTCGCCCACGAAGAGCTGGCCAACGAGATCGCGCTGCTGAGCGGACAGGGGCCCACCGAAGCGACCGCCGCCAACTGTCCCACCTACACCGAAATCGTGCCCTCCGGCAGTGGCTCAGACGCGCAGGCGCTCGGCGAGGGCTGCGTGTATCCGGCCTCCACGCCAACGCTGATGGGCCAGCTTGCCGCCAAGCGGCTCTCCTGGAAGGGCTACATCGAAGGGCTCGACGAAGGCACGGGCGGGTCGCCCGCGTGCGCCCATCCGGCCCTCGGCGCGGCTGATCCAACCGCCGTGCCGCCGAGTGGTCAGACGGTCGTGCCGAGCTACCAGACGTGGCGCAACCCGTTCGTGTACTTCCAGGGCATCGTCGAATCGCCGGCCTGTGCCACGCACGACGTGGGGATGAATGGATTGGGGGTCGATCTCGCGACCGAAGCGCGCACCCCCAGCTTCTCCTACATCGCTCCCGGTCCCTGCGACGACGGCAGCCCCGCCGCGTGCGCGCCCGGCAGAGCGTCGGGGATGATGGCGGCGGACGCGTTTCTGCAGAAGATCGTGCCGCAAATCCTCTCATCCAAGGCCTACAAGAAGAACGGCCTGCTCGCGATCACCGTCGACGAGGCCCCCTCCAGCGGCGAATTCGAGGACTCCAGCTCCTGCTGTGGGCAGCCGCAATTCCCCAACCTGCCGGCGCCGAAGGGCGCCGCCGCGCTCTCAGCACAGGGCGGCGGTCAGGTGGGGCTGCTGTTGCTCTCGCCGCTCATCAAAGGCGGCGGCCTCGTGCAGGAAGTCTATGACCACTTCTCGCTGCTGGCCACGATCGAGCAGATCTTCGGGCTGTCGCGGCTCGGCTACGCCGGCCTGTCCGCGGTAAAGCCGCTCAGCGCGGGACTGTTCTCAGCGGGGTAGGCGCGACCGCGATTTTGGAGAAAGCCGCCGCACGGTTATTCTCAGCGGTCGGCTTGAGCATGTGCCTTTGCCGTTCGCCGTCAGCCATCGACCCATCGGTGGGCGGGCGGACACAGTGTTACCGCGATCACGAGGAGCGCAACCGTCATTCACATCGATCCCTACATCGTGCTCGGCAGCGCGCTCGTCGGCTTCCTGGTCGGGATGACCGGCGCCGGCGGCGGAGCGCTGATGACACCGATGCTGATCCTGCTGTTCGGGGTGCAGCCCGCGGCCGCGATCTCAAGCGATCTAGTGGCGGCCGTGGTGATGCGTCCGATCGGAGCCGGCGTGCATCTGCGCCGCGGTACGGTCAATCTGCGTCTGGTCGGCTGGATGGTGTTGGGCTCGGCGCCGACGGCGTTCGCCGGGGCCTACCTGCTGCACCTGATGGGCAACGGCAAGGCGGCTCAGGAAAACATCGAGCTGGCGCTCGGCGCCGCGCTGCTGGTCGGCGCCTGCGCGATGGTGTTGCGTCAGGCGCTCGATCGGCGCGCCGGCGGGGGACGCACCGGGCTCGTGCACGACGTCGTCGCGCGCCCGCTGCCCACGGTGGCGATCGGGATGATCGGCGGGATCATCGTGGGGATGACTTCGGTCGGCTCGGGCTCGCTGATGATCGTGATGCTGTTGTTTCTGTATCCGATGCTCGGCGCCAACCAGCTGGTCGGTACCGACCTGACCCAGGCGGTGCCGCTCACGCTCGCGGCTGCGCTCGGGGCGCTCGCGTTTGGGCACGTCGAGTTCGGCGTCACCAGCTCGCTGATCCTCGGCAGCGTTCCTGCCGTGTTCATCGGCTCGCTCGTGTCCTCAAGCGCCCCCGACCGCTACGTCCGTCCGGCGATCACGTTCGTGGTCGCCGCGTCCGGTCTGAAGTATGTGGGGGTCAACACAACAACGCTGGGCTGGCTGCTGTGCGGGATGCTGCTGATCGTCGCCGTCGTGTGGCTGGTCAAGCGCCGTCCCGCGCGGTCTCTGGACCAAACGCCAGCTCCTCGTATGTCACATCTTCACGAACGCGAGACGAGCGTCCCAGCACCCACTCCAGCACCCACTCCAGCACCCACTCCAGCACCCACTCCAGCACCCACTCCAGCACCCACTCCAGCACCCACTCCAGCACCCACTCCAGCACCCACTCCAGCACCCACTCCAGCACCCACTCCAGAGCCAGCCTCTAAATGGTCATCAGAGTCCAGCTGATCTCGCTTACCGTCTCGTCGATGGAGTCGAAAAAAATCACCAGATTTGTCTCCCTAGGCATGGCGGCGCTCGGCACCAGCAAGCCGCTGACGCTGAGCGATAAGGCGAAATTTGCTATTGCATGGCAAAGAGTAAGGTCCGGACTGATTAGGTCGCCTATTGATACCTGAAGTCCCTGTTGACCATCGGGATCTACAACGTTCAAAAGACGACCGGAAACGCTCAGCTGTGTCATTCGCACTGTTGCGCCTGTCAACTTGATGCCGCTTCGACGTTCCAACTCGTGAACCGGGGTAGTTTCCGAGAGCGACGCATACAAGGGTTTTGGCTGTCCTGCCCGATGGTAGCGACCTCCCCAGGCGCACGCTCCTTGGACTAAAAGCGCATCTCGGTTGGGGCTGGTAGTGCGGAAACATATTAATCGATCGACCGTGTCTATTCGGGGACTAAGGTTTTCGTGATTGGGCAGATTTTCCCACGATCTGGGCATATCATGAGTCCTTTGTTCGTACGGGTGGCGCGTCATAGATCCGTGCGGGGCGAACATTTAGTCGCCCCGCACGATTGTCAACGGATTGATTGCCGGCTATCCACAGTCCTAGTCGAAGTCTCCGGAAAGAAGCGCTCCTACTACGGCGGCGACACGCTCATATCCGTCCGGTTGTGTCAAGACGTCCAGCGGTCGTTGCCGATCGAGGCCTGTGTTTCTACTATGTAGCCAGGAGACGATGTTCTCTTCGGAGAGCATCTCACCTAGGTCTCTAACGACTGTTCTTAGGTCGTCGATTCGGTCTGCCTTGTCTTGGGTTGGCTCGGTTCCCGTTAGCCAGCGTCTAACGCTCCTTTCGTTTACGCCTGCAGCTCGTGCGATATCGCGTTCACTGAGTCCCACCTGATCACGCAGTGCTCTCAGTACGTTACCGATTGTCTGATGTTCATTTAGCTCCTTGAGCGCGGTAGAACTAATCATCCTGATCGCCTCCGATGCACGCACCAGTCCCCGGCGACGTGAAGTTCCTCGTCTCCGCGGGGCTTGCAGCGCTGCTGTCGCGGTCGTTGCTCGCATTTAAAGAGTACATCCACCGAGAGGTAACGGTGATCGTATTGATTTGTTGTGTGTCCATAAAGGCACTGCAGTGATCCGTTTGCCTGGCGTAAACATCTTTATCATTATGAGTAAAAGCGACTGTTTAAGTTCACCGACGCTCTTTGGCTCAATTTTTTTAGGACGAAAATGTGTGTAATTTATTATTCCTAATTCTAATAGTACTTTAATTTTTCGATCTGCGAGTAAATCGGCTTGTGTAAATAGCGAGGATGCCGATATAAATACCGCGAAGACGATTGCGCAAATCCCTGTTGCTCCAACTGACGTCGCTAATGTGGATATTTCTCCGACACTCACTAGTGTTTGGTTCGCTGGCACGTTCACCGCGATTGTTTGGTTTGTTGACGCCCTCACCGCAATTGTCTGGTCCGCCGACGCGCTCAGCGCAACTGCTGAGTTTGTTGACGCGCTCAACGCAACTGCCGCGAGGGCGAAAACGACTATCAGCGCTAGGCTGATAATGCCCGTTCGTTTCATGGTGGTTACCCTTCTGCTCGTCTGATCCTAGTTAGATGATGCTCTGGTCCAGGTTGAGATCAAAGTGGCGCCTGTTGACGTCCGCTAATCCCAGCGTAGAACCTAGTCCGGTATTATGCCCGGTAAGAAGCCCGCTGTCAAGTCCCCTAAATTTGCCTAGCAAACGTCCTATAATTTGTCCATGGGTGGGCGTAATGGGCCGGCTCGATTCGCAGTGGGCCGCTTTGACTACAGCTGCGCACGGGCGCGTCGAAGCCGGTTCGATCTGCGTCAGCTCGACGGCGTGCGCAGCTCCGGACGGCGTGCGCAGCTCCGGACGGCGTGCGCAGCTTCGGACGGCGTGCGCAGCTCCAGCGACTTGTCTACCGCGATATCGCGGATCTGAGCAGCGCTGGCACTCCAGCCGCGGGTGCCGGTTACCCGGCGAACGCCGGCTCGTCGTACTCCAGCCCAAGGGTGCCGGCTATACGGCGAACGCCAGCTCGTCGTAGGTCACTGCGTCTCGGCTGGCGGCCGAGTGATTGAGCACCCACTCCAGCGCGAGCATGTGGCTAGGGCGATCGAGGTCTGAGGGATGCAGGTCCAGGCGCAGGGTTGTCCCTGACAGGAGCGCGCCGGCGCGCAGCAGTGCGGGAGACAGCGCGCGGCGCAGTCGCCCCGAGCTTGTGAGCCCGAGTGGCGGGCCGAGCCGATCGCAGCGCTGATCCTCCTCTAAGCTGCGCGCGTCCGCGGAACGCTGACTACCGATAACGATCGTTGCGGCCGATTGAACGGACAGTGACGCCCGCGAGGGATGCGAACGGTGCAGACTCAGCCGAGCGGCCCACCAGTGGAAGTGTTCACCGAGTGTGCGGCGCAACGCCGGAGTGTAGGCATACGCAGGCGCCACGAAGCCGCGCGGCTCGATTCCCGCGAGCTTGAGCACGCGCCATCCGGCGCTCACAGCACGCCGCGTCTCGTGTGCGTCGAGACCGAGAAACTCTGCCTCGTCGTACGCACTAAACCCGCTCAGTGCCTGGTAGCGCCCGCGCGCGCGCCGCGAACGCAGATGCTGGAAGCCGTGTTGTGCGATCGCGTCGCCGCCGCGCTCGCGCTCGATCAGCCAGCTCACCATCTCCGGCGAGCGCTCCGCGAGCGGATGCAGGTCACGCGCGGGGATCACCAGCAGTGTGACGTGATCGACGCCGTGGTCGTCCAGCCAGTCGCGGATCAGCGCGCAACGCTCGAACGTCGCCGGCTCGATGTCGTGCAGCGCCACGGCGATTGTGCGGCGCGCGGTGTTCATGCGACCAAGCGCTCGCTCTGCGACGACGTTGTGGCCGCGAGTGCCAGCGCGCGCCTGTAGCCGACGGCCAGGCGCTCCAGCGCTCGCTCCCACGTGCGCTCGCGCACCGCGCCCAGAGCGGCCCGCGCCAAGCGCTCGCGCAGTGCCGGCGAGCCGGCCAGTTCTACCAGCGCGTCCGCCAGCGCTCCGGCGTCCCCGTCGCGCAGCAGGCCCGTCGCGCCGTCGCGCACCAGCGTCAGTGGTCCGCCCTGCGCCACCGCCAGCACCGGCAGTCCGGAGGCCTGCGCCTCGAGGATCACTTGGCCGAAGGTGTCGGTGGAGCTTGGAAACAGAAACACGTCGGCCGACGCGTACGCCTTCGCCAGCTCGGCTCCCTGCAACCAGCCGAGGAAGCTCGCGTGCGGCCCGACGCGCTGTGCCAAACGCTCCTGCTCGGGGCCGCCGCCGGCTAGCACAAGGTGCAGGCGCGGGTCGCGCGCGTGCGCTCTCAGGAATGTGTCGGCCAGCAGCTCGGCGCCCTTCTCGCGCGTGATGCGCCCGGCGTACAGCACGTTGACGGCCTGCGCGCCGTGTGGGTCGATCCTCGCGGGAGCCCAGCTCGTCGGGCCGCCCGCGCCGATCTGCCGGCCTGGCGCGCGGCGCGTCCAGCTCGCCCGCAACGACTCATCGCGCAGCGCGGGGTCAAAGCGCGAAGTGTCCACGCCACGGTCCCAGCGCAGCACCCGCTCGTGCGTTACCCCGATCGCCGCCAACGCCTCGTCGGAGGCCGGGCTGGGGGAGAGCACCAGGTCGCACGCGTTATAAAAGGCGCCCACCGTCAGGCCCATCGCCGCGGCAAGCTGTGGGTCCTCGCAGCGCAGCTTGGCATAGGCGGTCAGCTCGGTGTGGTAGCTGCCGAGCAGCGGCAACCCCAGCGCGCGGGCCAGCAACGCGCCGGCGACTCCCGCCGGACCGGGCGAGCACACGTGCAGTGCATCAAACGCACCGTCGGCGAGCGTTTGCGCAGCGGCGGACAGGCTCGGCACGCCGATCCGCAGGCCCGGATAGAAGGGCACCTCTAGCTCCGCCACGGCCGACAATCGCCGGTCAACATCCGGGTCGGTGGCGACCACCTCGATCTCAAAGCCCGGCACCCCGCGGCGGCGGATCTCCTCGATCGTGCGCGTCACACCGTGCGTCGAGCCGATCCCGTCGGCGAGGATCGCCACGCGCGGCGGCTCGCCGTCGGATGCCGCGGCGTAACGCGCGAGCTTTGCCTGCTCGTTGGCCAAGAACGCGGTTGCCGGCGCGTACGGGATAGCGGCGACACAACTTTCAAACAGCTCGGTAGCGGCCGCCGCCACGTCGCTGCTCGCGCCGGCCGTCGGTGCAAGCTCGGGGTTCGCGACGGTAACCGCTTTGGGGGTGGCTGTGACTCCCACGCTCGGTGCGCTCGCGCGCGCCTGGAGCTCGCCCGTCGCGGCGCGCACGGCCCGCTCCACCGCGGTGCGCAGCTTGCGCTCGTGCAAACGGCACGCGCGACGGTAAAGGTCAGAGTGGCTGAAGTCCTCGTGTTGCATGTACTCGATCAAACCTCGCTCGTCGAGATGGTCCAGCTCGACCGCCGCCAGCCACGCCCGCAGCAGGCAGCGTGCGTCGGCGGGCCTCAGATCCGCGCTGCTTGAACCGTGACGCGCGTCGCCCTCGCGCAGCACGCGCCGCACCATCTCCATCACGCGCCGCGGGTCGAGGTTCGGCGGGGTGCCCTCATGCTCACCGCGACCCAGCGAACGGGCCGCCAGCGCGATCGCCGCGTGCGCCCACTTGGCCGCGCTGCCCTGCTTGCCTTTCGCGCTCACCGCGCCGGCGCGCATGTGCGCCAGGAACTCGTCCGCAGTGGCCGCCGCCGGCGCCTCGGTCCAGGTGCGCCCGATGTCAACCCCGGCGTGATCGTCGCTGCCGCCGATGCCGATGCCGTCGAGCGTCGCGACGTACATCGCGGCCGGGCGGTTCAGCTCGCGTGCGCGCGCGCCGTTGCGGGTCTCCCAGATATCAAACAGATCGGCCAGCCGGCGGCGGTGGCGCGCGCTCAGCGGCGCCCCGACCGCGTAGTAGGGGTGGGCCAAGGCGCACGCGATCTCGCGCTCGTACATGTACATCGCGCACAGCTCCACGTCGCCGCTGTTCGCCTGCAACCACTCGTGGTCCTCGGGCGTTATCCCGTAACACAGCACATGCACCGCTTGGGGCTCGCCACGGAAGTGCGCGGTCAGCTCCTCGGAGACAAACACGCCTGGACGGTCGGCGATCGTGAGCGCCCCGTCGATCGTGTCGTGGTCGGTGATCGTCACGAAATCCATCCCGCGGCGCTTTGCCAGCTCGTACACCTCCTCGGGAGGCGTCGCGCACTCCGGCAGGCCCAACGCGCGTTGCACCCCAAGCCTCGACACCTGTGACGCGGTCGAGTGGCAGTGCATGTCAACTCGTGTGGTCACACTAAAAGGTTCTCCCTGCAAATGGCCAACTTTGTGACCAGTCGGGGACTATTGTGTGAAAGTGGTGTGAAGTGCGTGATCGCGGGCGCGGCCACTGTCGTGTGCTCAACGGATAGGGTCTGTGTCTGACCATGGGTCGTCGCGGGCGCAACAGGAATCTCATCTACATCCGGCTGGTGTTCCTGGGGCTGGTGTTGATTGCGGCATTCGTCTTCCACGCGCGCGGCTCGACGCTGGTGGACCTGCGCGTCGTGGGGATCGTCGTCGTCCTGCTCGTGGTTGGAGCCGGTTGGGTGACACGGCGCCGCGGGCGCATGTAACAGGCCGTCCGAAGCACCTATGATTAGTCCTGCGGCGGGAGAAGCAGCAACATGAGCGGCGCCGAGATCGGACTCGCCCTATCGGTCTTTCTCGCCTGTTCGGTCGAGGCGGTGGAGGCACTGACGATTGTGCTCGCCGTCGGCACGACGCGCAGCTGGTCATCGGCGTTCGGCGGCGTCGGCGCGGCGACGCTCGCGCTCGCGGTGATCGTGGTCGCGCTCGGCCCGGCGCTGAGCTCGCTGCCGATCGAGGCGCTCAGGGTGGTGGTCGGTGGCTTGCTGTTGATTTTCGGCTTGCAGTGGCTGCGCAAGGCGATCCTGCGCGGCGCGGGACTGAAGGCAAAGCGCGACGAGCTCGAGACCTACGAGCAGGAGACCAAGGCGGCGCGCGCCGCCGCCAGTCCGCGCTCGGGCTTTGACGGCTACTCCTTCACGATCGCCTTCAAGGGAGTCCTGCTGGAGGGCTTGGAGGTCGCGTTCATCGTGCTCACCTTCGGCGCCAACCAGCACAACGTGACCCTCGCGGGGGCAGCCGCCGGGGTGGCGGTGCTGGTCGTCGTGGCCGCGGGCGTCGCGATCAGGGCTCCGCTTGCCAGGGTGCCCGAGAACACGATGAAGTTCGCCGTGGGCGTGATGCTCAGCTCGTTTGGCATGTTCTGGGGCGCCGAGGGCGCCGGGGCGAGCTGGCCTGGCGGCGACGCCGCGCTGCTGGCGATCATTCCGTGCGTGCTGTTCATCGCGCTGGCGATGGTGTGGGTTCTGGGCCGTGGCGCACGCGCGCAGCCGGTCGGGCAAGTCGAGTCGGCGGCGGCTGAGGCTGGCAGCCGGGCAGCGGCGCGGGAGGCCTCACGAGGAGGTTGAGTCAAAGGCGGTTGCGCCTCAGCACAACGTGGCGCCGGCAGACCTACCGATTCCGGACAGACCTACGGATTCTGGACAGGCGTGGTGTCCGCTACCGCGGGCCAGTCGATCAGCCCCGACAGCTCATCCGCTCCGAGGTTGACGAGACCACTGCGCTCGATCGGGCGGTACTCCTCGCCGGCGAGCGCCAGCCAGCTAACAGATCGCTCCTGCGGATCGACGATTAGCACCTTGTCGACTTCGTGAGCGGCGTAGAAGGGCAGCTTCTCCCAGCTCTCGTCGCCCAGCGAGACGATCTCCACAACGAGCGCTGCGGTCGGGAGCCAGGTGCCGGCTGCTCCTGGGCGGTGCAGCGCGCCGTCGGGCACGCGAAAATCTTGCTCCGAGTCACCGAGGTTGAACTCGTGCATGGCGGATTCGAAGCCCGCCGCACGTGCGGCCGGCCCAAACAACTCAGCAAGCTGTTGGGCGATGCGCGCGTGCGCGAGGTTCGGGGCGGGGATCATGTGCAAAACACCCTCCCACACCTCGTCTAGGCGATCAAGACCTGAGCGGCGGCGGCGCTCGATCAGTTGCTCGAACCCGGCTGTAGGGGGGTCCAGAACCAGTGTGCGCATACAACCTCAGGGTACCAGTGCGGCATTGTGGCTTTGCGGCGAGCGGCCGCGCGGATCTCGGCGCTGGACGTGGAAGATTGGCGGATCGTGCTCTTGGAGCGCACGAACGTGGGTCATCAAATTCATGAGAACCGCCTCACGATTGTCCCTACCCATCTCCGGGCTCACATATGCTCTCGCCGCGTGTCCCAGCTGCTCATCACAACGCTGCTCGCCTCCGCGATCAGCTACTTCCAGGCGATCGTGCTCGGCGTGCTGCAGGGCGTCACAGAGCTGTTTCCGATCTCCAGTCTCGGCCACACCGTGCTGTTTCCGACGCTGTTTGGCTGGAACAAGCTGGTTGACGCGCAATCTGAACAGGAATCGTTCTGGCTGGCGTTCGTCGTGATGCTGCACGTCGGCAGTGCGCTGGGCCTGCTGGCGTACTTCTGGAAAGACTGGGTGGAGATCGTGCGCGCGTTTTTCGCCACGCTAGGAAAGCGCCGCGCCGATACGTCCACCGAGCGCCTCGCGTGGCTGATCGTCGTCGCGACGATACCCGCGGGGATCATCGGCCTGGCGCTCGAGCACCAGCTGCGCACGCTCACGGCCAAGCCAGAAGTGGCGGCGGTCTTCCTGATGGTCAACGGCCTAGTGCTGTTTGCCGCCGAGCGCTTCCGCCGCCGCGCGGAGGTGCGCGAACTGGCGCTGCGCGAGGGCGCGAAGGCCGACGGGGGGCGCGAGCTCGACACGCTCGAGTATCGCGAGGCGCTGGTGGTGGGCATCGCCCAATCGACCGCGCTCGTAGCCGGCATCAGCCGCGACGGCGTCACGATGGGCGCGGGTCTGGCGCGCGGGCTCGACCACAGCGACTCGGCGCGCTTCGCGTTCCTGCTGGCCACCCCGGTTATCCTCGCCGCGGGCATCGTCAAGCTGCCCGACCTGCTGGGCCACCTTGGCGACGGGATCCGCGGACAAGCGCTGGTTGCGTGCCTCGCGGCGGCGGTCACCGCGGTATTTACCGTTGCGTTTTTGGTGCGCTGGTTCAAGACCCGCACGCTGATCCCGTTCGCGATTTACTGTCTGGTGTTTGGCGGCGCGATGGTGATCTACACACTGGCCTGAGCCCGCGTCGCCCCACGCGGCCTGAGCCCGCGTCGCCCCACGCGGGGTGCGCCAACGCAATGCGGCTGTTGTAGCGCGCTCGGGACGGCGGCGTGTCTTGGGGATTCGATTGCACCGGCGACGGGCACGTCGTTCGTGCACCATCATTGATCGTCAATGACTCCTCCGCGAACCCCACCCAAGATGTTCGAGACGCGCAGCCAGGCGTGGGAGGAAGTTGGCCTGCTGCACCAGGTCAGCCCCGGCGTGGTGCGACGCGCGCGCTGGGAGGCGCTGCTGCTCGCGGCGCTGTTTGTGGGGGTGGTGGTGCTCTACGAACACCGCTACTCGCTGCTGGGGCTCGACGCGCACGGTCACGGGGAACTGGCGTGGCTGACCACCCCAGTGGACCTCGTCACCGTCGTGCTGCTGCTGATCCTTGGCTGGGCGATCGCGCGCGACGTCGGTCGTGCGTTCGGACCGGCGCTGTTCCGGCGCATGGATCCCGCCGCGGCCGGCACGTTCGGCTTCGTGATCCGGCTCGCGACGCTCGCGGCGGCGCTGATCATCGCGCTCGACATCGTTGGCGTGGAAGCGCGCGCGCTCGCGCTCGGCGGCGCGGCGGCAACAGTGATCCTCGGTCTCGCCGCCCAGCAGACGCTCGGCAACGTGTTCGCCGGCACGGTGCTCACAAGCGCGCGGCCGTTTCGGGTGGGCGACCGCGTGCGCCTGCAGGGCGGCCCGCTGGCCGGTCAGATCGAGGGCACCGTCAGCCAGCTCGGGCTGCTCTACACGACGTTCGCGACCGAGGACGGTCCGATCATGGTGCCCAACAGCGTGGTGCTCAACGTCGCGGTGCTCGCGCGGGAACGCTTGGTGGATGGCTCGTAAAGGTCATGTTTATGTAGTTGACCGGTCCGCATGCGGACCGGTCGGCAGGGCCGCATGCGGCCCTGCTACGGGGCCGCACATGTGCGGCCCCGCCGCACGGCGTATACGCCGTGCGGGCCTCAAATAAATAGTCACATGCGCGTCCTGGTTCCGTCAATGGATGATCTTGTAACGCAGGAACAGGTGCGATTCGTGCTCCAGCGCGCCCACCAGCTCCAGCGCGACCGGAGGGTCGAGCTCCGGGCCGCTGAGGATCCGCAGCGTCTCGCCTGTTGTGTCGCCGCCCGCCAGCAGGGGCGACAGAGACAGAAACAGCTCGTCCACGAGCCCGCTCGCCAGCAGCTGCGCGTTCAGATGAGGGCCACCCTCGCACAGCAGCGTGCGCACCCCAAGACGCTCGCGCAGCTCGGACATCGCGCCGGACAGGTCGAGCGTGCCCGCGCGCGCGGCGCGCACATAGTCGATCTCGGCGCAACACTGCTTCGGGAGGCTGGCGGCGGAGGGCGTGATGATTGCCACGCGCGCCCGCGGGTCCGATAGCAGCGGGATCTGCTCATCGAGGGCGAGGCGTCCCGACACAACGCACGCCAGCGGTTCGGCGGCGAGCCCTCGCTCAGCGCGCAGCTCGCGGCCGCGCTCGTCTCGGACCAGCCGTCGGTAACGCTCCGCGCGGACCGTGCCAGCGCCGGCCATCACCGCGTCCACGACGGTGCGCAACCCGTGAAACAGCTGTCTGTCGGCCGGCCCGCCAATCGCGCCCGAGCGCCCGCCGACTGTCGCGCGACCGTCCGCGGTGCTGACCATGTTGAGCACCACATACGGTCTGGATGGGCACCCGGCGCGCGCACACGCGGCCAGGTCCAGCTCGTCCATCAGCCGCTCAACGGTGGCCACGGGCTGGGGGGGCAGCAGGCGTCGCAGCTCGAGCGCACGCTCAGAAGCGGTGGAGGTCACGTGGGTGGGCATATACCACTTGCTAACACACACACCCATCGACGTGCTACCGTCGTGCGGTCTGGCCGGCTAGAAAACCCGGCGAAAAGCAGTGCAAGCGCTCGCAGGTCGAAGCTCTAGCAGCATCCTCCGCGTAGCAGCACGCACATATCGTGGAGGAAATCACATGCCTACCGGCACAGTGAAGTGGTTCAGTGACGACAAGGGGTTCGGCTTCATCACCCCCGATGACGGCGACAAGGACTTGTTCGTCCACCACACAGGGATCAACGGCGAAGGCTACCGTTCGCTGCAGGAGGGCACAAAGGTGTCCTACGACGCGGAGCAGGGCGACAAGGGCCCCAAGGCCGTCAACGTCACGACGCTCTGAGCCATTTGGGGCCTCGCGTCCTCGGAGCACACCCCCACCGGGGTGCGCGGATCGGATGGTTGAGCGCCGAGCATGTCATCGGGGTCCTGCGGGACCCCGCCGACGTTAAACGCTGGGCTTCGCGCACGCGGCGCGCTCTACGCCCGCGCGCGCAAGCGCATGCGCGCGTAGAAGCGCACGCGCGCGATCTGCCTTCGCGGGACTCCCTCCGCGGGCGCGCCGGTTCCCGTGTGGACGCTCGCACGACCGTCCGCGCACGCGCTCACGCTGGCGCCCACCCGCGCGCCGCCACCGCGATCGGCGTAGCGTGTCTGATCACGATCGTCGCGTGCTGCGCGCTGGTCGTGGTGGCGGCCGCCGACCGCCCCAGCCTGCTCGCGGCCACCACCACGCAGGGCTACTTCCCGCACTGGATGGCGGGCCCTCTGGGTGGGCTGTGGCCGTCGCTGACGCGCAACAGCAAGGGGCTGAAGTATCTCTTCAGCGGCGCGATCGTGCTGATGTATGTGAGCTACCTGGTGGGCTTGCGCTATGTGCCGCGCCTGCCGGCCCGCTGGGCGATCGTCGCGATCGTCGCTGTCCACGCCCTCATGTTTCTTTCGCCGCCGCTTGCGCTGACGGACATCTTCAACTACGTCAACTATGGGCGCATGGAGATCGTGCACAACCTCAACCCCTACACCACGATCCCGGTGCTCGAGCCCCACAACGACCCCAGCTACGCGCTCAGCAACTGGCACCAGCTGTTGAGTCCCTACGGTCCGCTGTTCACATTGCTCACCTTCGCGGTTGTGCCGCTCGGCGTGGCGGCATCGTTCTGGACGCTGAAGGCGCTGCTGATGCTCACGAGTCTTGGGACTGTGCTGCTTGTGTGGAAGTCCGCGCGTCTGCTGGACGATCGGGGATCCCGTCGATCCCCGATCGGCCGCGACCCGGTCGTGGCGATCGTGTTTGTCGGCCTGAACCCGATCGTGCTGGTGTGGGGACTCGGCGGCGACCACAACGACTTCCTGATGATGTTCTTCGTGGTGCTCGGCTTCTACCTGCTGCTGCGCGCACGCTGCATGGGGGGCGCGCTCCAGCAGAACGGCGCGCGCGCGCTCGCGGCGGACGCGGCTGGTGAGGCTCACGCGCCGCGCTTGTCACGCGCGCTCGCGCCGGACGTGGCTGGTGAGGCTCACGCGCCGCGCTTGTCACGCGCGCTCGCGCCGGACGTGGCTGGTGAGGCTCACGCGCCGCGCTTGTCACGCGCGCTCGCGCCGGACGTGGCTGGTGAGGCTCACGCGCCGGGTTGGTCGCCGACGCTGATCGGCGCCGGCGCTGCGTTTGTGGCCGCCGTGGCGATCAAGGCGTCGGCCGGCATCCTGCTGCCGGTCGTACTGGCGGGGCTGCTGCATCGTCGCCGCGATCTCCTGCGAGTCGTACTTGGAATGGTGCTGGGCGGTGTGCTGCTGGGCGTGTGCAGCGTGATCGCGTTCGGTCCTCACTTTCCCGACCTGGCCACCCAGGGTCGTCTGGTGACCATGGTCAGCCTGCCAAATCTGCTCGGTCTGGCGCTCGGGCAGGGAGGCGAGACCAATGCCCTGCGGGTACTGTTGAGCGGTGCACTCGTGCTGTCGGTGGGCGCGTGCTCGTGGCTCGCGTGGCGTCGGCGCGAATCGCTCACGGCCGCAGGCTGGGCGTCGGTCGCCCTGCTGGTGACACTCGCTTGGGTGCTCCCGTGGTACGTGCTGTGGATATTGCCGTTCGCGGCCCTGTCGAGCTCGCGCCGGCTGCGTGTCACGGCTTTGCTGGTGGGCGTCTACCTGATCATCGCGTGGGCGCCCGTCACTGGATACCTGTTCAACGACATCGGCTTCCATCCCGAAAAGACCGCGCTCGGGCGGCTGCACCAGCGCTATGTCAAGGAATTGCTCTACTAAGGGCTCACTACCGGGGCACATCCCTACCGGGGCACATCCCTACCCGGGCACATCCCTACCCGGGCACATCCCTACCCGGGCACATCCCTACCGGGATAGGGCTAAGCAGCGCCGGGTGGCCCGCTAACGCGCTGCTCCCCGTCGGGCTGCCGTCCGTCGCGTCCGACATAGCCATCCTTGCCGCCGGCGCAGATGTAGGTCGCGTCGCCGTCGCCCACGTTGCGAATCTTGCGCAACGTGGCGGCGTCCACGCGCGCGGAGCCACCCTCGCGCAGCGTGTGGACGCTGCCGTCGCCAAACTCCATCTCGATCGTGCCGCGGTGCACGAAGTAGAGCTCCTCCTGAACGTCGTGGTAGTGCTTGCCCGTCTCATAACCCACCGGCATCGTGATCGCGTTGACGCCAAACGCGGTCACGCCGAGGCCCTTGCGCAGCTTGCGAAAGCCGTAGCCCTCGCCGAGCGCGTCGAGATCCTCGGCGACCGCATAACCATCGCCGACCGTCACCTTGGGGTACTCAGATGCCTGCATGTGGATCTCCTCTCAGGGTTCTGTCAGTGGTCTGCCACGACGCCGCCCGCGGGCGCAAGTGGCCTGTGTTCGCTCGCCCAGCGCACGAGCCCGCCGCGCATCGACAGCGCGGTCACGCCGGCCACGCGCAACGCCTGCGCGGCCATGTCCGAGCGGGCGCCCACGCGGCAGTAGAACACAACGGGACGGTCGCGCGCGATCTCCGCTGCCCTAGCGGACAGCTCCACCAGCGGGATGTGGCGCGAGCCCGCGATATAACCGGCCTCGCGCTCATAGCTCTCGCGCACGTCTACCACCTGCAGATCGGGGTCGCCGGCCATCCATTCGGCGAGCTGCTGCGGATCGATGTCAGTCTGGTGTGGGTCGACCGCGGTGCTCATCAGGGCATGAGCGTAGCGGGCCGACTAGGATCAGCTGACATGCAAGAGACCCTCACCGACGTCTACACCATCCCGCAGGAGCACCTGGACTTCTGCGCGACGATCCGCCAGATCGCCCAGGAGAAGATCGCGCCACGCTCGGCGGAGATCGACGAGCAGGCCGAGTACCCGTGGGACATTCGCAAAGTGCTCGCCGAGCAGGACATTCTCGGCCTGCCGTTTCCGACTGAGTACGGCGGCACCGGCACCGGCACGCTGATGCTCAACATGGGCGTCGAGGAGATCGCCAAGGTCAACGCTGCCTGCGCGCTGATCCTGATGGTGCAGGAGCTCGGCACGCTGCCGATCCAGCTGTTCGGTTCCGAGGAGCTGAAGGCGCGCTTCCTGCCGAAGTGCGCGTCGGGCGAGTGCTCGCCGGCGTTCGCGCTGTCAGAGCCCGAAGCGGGATCTGATCCCGCAGGGATGCAAACGACTGCTGTGTGGGACGGCGACGGCGACGAGCGCACCGCCGATGCTGGGGGACAGACAGGCGAGTGGGTCATCAACGGCACCAAGAACTGGATCTCGAATCTCGGCGTCGCGGATTTCTACATAACGTTCGCCGTGACCGACCGCGAGCGCAAACGGATCACCGCGTTCGTGGTCGAGGCCGACCGACCGGGCTTCAGCGTGGGCAAGCTCGAGCACAAGCTGGGCATCAGGGCCTCGCCGACCGGCCAGCCGATCTTCGAGGACGTGAGAGTGCCCCAGGAGAATGTGATCGGCGAGGTCGGCAGGGGCCTGCGCGTAGCTCTCGGCACGCTCGAGCGCACACGCCTCGGCGCGGCGGCACAGGCGGTGGGAATCGCCCAGGGCGCGACCGACTACGCGGTGGCCTACGCGCGCGAACGCAAGCAGTTCGGCAAAGCGATCAACGAGTTTCAAGGCATCCAGTTCAAGCTGGCCGACATGGAAACGAGGACCGCCGCCGCGCGCGAGCTGTTGTACAAGGCGTGCGCGATGGCCGACCAGGGTCATCCCCAGCGCGCGAAGTACTCCTCGATGGCAAAGGTGTTCTGCTCTGACACAGCGATGGCGGTTACCGTTGAGGCGGTTCAGGTGTTGGGCGGCTACGGTTATGTCAAGGAGTATCCGGTTGAGCGCATGATGCGAGACGCGAAGATCACCCAGATCTACGAGGGCACGAACGAGATCCAGAGGCTCGTGATCGCTCGGACGCTGAAGTAGGGCAGAGCTATGCGCCGACCGACACACCACATGCACAGGGCACCGTTGGGCGTGTGTCCGCGTACGTTTCGAACGCTCAAGTAGGTATGGGATGCGTGTGTCGAGGTCGTCAGGGACCTTCGGCAGCACTCGCCGTATCGCGCTGGCCGCGCCGGTCGCCCTCTCGGTCGGCCTGATCGCGCTTGTCGTAGGGGTGGGGCTCAGCCCGGTTGGCATTGTGAGGGCGGTCGAGGAGATCGCGCTCGGATTGGTCGTCCTCGCCGCGATCGCGGGCGTCACGGCGATCGTGGCCGTGCGGCTCGCCGACTGGCGCAACCCGGAGTCGGAGGCCGAGTTCGAAGAGCTCGTGCGTCACTCTGAGGAGGTGGCGCGCGAAGGGCTCGTAGTGGACCCCGACGAAGCGGAGTTCATGGCGCTCGACCCGCTCGACGACGACGACTTCGAAGAGCTGGTGCGCGACGCGCTCGACGATCTGCCCGATCTGCTGCGCAACGCGCTGACCCACGTGGCTGTGGTGATCTCCGACGGGGGCCGCGCGCGCGGCGCGTACGGCCTGTATCAGGGCGGCGGCGGCAGGAGGAACGACACGCACGACCGGATCGTGATCTTTCGCGACACGATCCGCCGTGACTTTGGCCACGACCCCGACCTGCTGCGCGAACAGGTGACCAAGACGGTGCGCCACGAGCTCGCCCACCACGTCGGTTTCGACGAGCTGGGCGTCAGTCGCCTGGACCTATAGAGCCTCCGGTCTCGAGCTTCTGTTAGAGCCTTCGGGTCTCCCGCTTCTGTTAGAGCCTGCGGGTCTCGCGCTTCTGGGTCTCGAGCCTGCGGGTCTAATCTCAGGGTCTCGAGTCTCTGGATCTCAGGGTCTCCAGTCTCCGGATCTCGGGCCGGCCGTGGCTGTGTGGCACGCACGATGGGTCTGGACAGATGCGCAATAGCGCTGTCAGCTGCAACGCGTATGCTGCGCCGGTGGCTCGACGGCTCTTGAGGACTGGCGTGGCGTTGGCCTGTGTGTGCGCGGGCGTGATGGCGCTGGCAAACGATGCGCCGGCCTCGCCTGGGTGGTCGGCGCCGAATGACTTCGCATTGTCCGGGGTCCCGTCCGACTCCACGGTCCAGATCGGTTATCAGACCGGAGGAACAGCGACGGTCGCCTATCTCGAAGTGGTGTCGCTCGCGCCGATCGAAACGGTTGTCCACGTGGGGGTGATCGCGCCCGGTGGCAGCTACCAGGAACAGCTGCGGATCGCTTCGAGCACCAACTCGATCCCCAGTCAGATCGGTTTCGCCGAGGCACCCGACGGCGCAGCCGTGCTGCAGTGGGCGGTGCTCGAAGGCAACGACCCGGAAACCGCGCCGCTGGCGTATCTGGCGAGCTACCGTGCGCCCGGCAGCGGCAGCTGGGGGGCGCCGGCCACGATCGCCCGCGACGCGACTCAGACGGAAGGGATCGGCTCGACGCTGGTTCCCGCGATCTCGGCCAACGCAACGGCGGCGGCCGGCGTCGAACACCTCGACCCGACGATCCCCTCGCCCGGTGGTCATCGCATCGATGTCGCGGTCCACCCGCCCGACGGCGCGTGGGGTGCGGCGACGCAGATCTCGCCGCCGTCGGATTCCAGCGAAGGGCTCGCGCTGGGCTTCGACGCGAATGGCGATCTCACGGCCGCGTTCCGGCTGGAGATGCCCAACACACGCCACACCCTCGACGCCGTGCGTTGACCGGCCTCGAGCGGAGTGTGGGGCTCGCCGGAAGACGTGACCGGCTCGGAATCCACCTCGGACGTGTTCGGGCCCGCGCTCGGCGTTAGTCCGGACGGCAGCGCGGTGATCGCCTTCCAGTACGTCCACTACACGGGCACCAAAACGCTCGACGTCAACGCAGTCACGCGCTATGGGGCGACGGGCTCGTGGACCACCCCGGTGGATGTCGCTCCCGGTGGGTCCTCGAGCGGACCGATGGCGGCCGGCGTGTCGCCCACGGACAAGGCTTATGTGCTCTACAGATACCAGGGTGCCAGCTCCGCGGAAGACTGTGTCGGCGTCGTGCGCGCTTCCGCCGGCGGCGACTTCTTCAGCGCACCACAGTGCGTGTCGCCGACCAACTTCCAGCCCGGCGTAGGGGCGGTGGCGTTTCTCGGCAACGACGCGTATTTCGCGTGGTCGGGCGAACCGAGCGAAAAAAAGGTTTTCGTGGCGGAGGGCAGTCGCTGGCTCGACACGGCATCCCAGCCGGACAGCTTCACCGACCTCGACACGCCCGCCGAAGAGGTCGTGCTCAACCAACTGGTTCCCGACCAAGACGGCAGCGTGGCCGCGTTCTGGACAGCCGTCGAAGCCAAAAAAACCGTGATCAGGTTGAGGGCGGCCGCCTATGACGCAGGGGGACCCAATCTGCTTGCCGCGGGCGTTCCCGTGAGCGGGGTGGCGGGTCAGCCTGTGGCGATGAGCGCCAGCTTCTTCGACCTTTGGTCGGGACTCGGCGAAGCCCCCAGTTGGAGCTTCGGCGACGGCTCGAGCGCGAGCGGGGCGCAGGTGAGCCACAGCTACTCCGCTCCCGGCACCTACACAGTCACCGTCACGGCCCGTGATGGCCTCGGCAACCAAACGAGCAGCTCCTATCCGATCACGATCGCCCCCATTGTCGCGAATGCGGAACCCCTGCCTGTGGGGATCCTGACCATGCTCGGCGCCAAAGTGGTGGGCAAGCGCGTCGTCGTGCAACTGCACTGCATCAAAGCCACCTGCGCTGGTGCGGCGGACCTCACGGTGCGCGAGCAGCTGCGCTCAGGCAAGCTCATCGCTGTCGTGGCCCGGCACTCAAAGCCGCGCACCACCTACAAGACGGTTGGTGTGGGCGCCACGCACTTCACGCTCGCCGCTGGCCAGACACTCAGTGTGTCGGTCTCGCTCAACGCGACCGGAAGCAAACTCCTCGCCCGCTTTGCCAAGCTGCCGGTCACGCTCAAGCTCGCCACCCTCACGATCCTCGCTGCGAAGAGCCTCACGATCCTCTCACCGAAGCACCACACCAAGCCCAAGAAGCACTAGCGCCGAGCCCGATCTCGCGTAGGATTCGCGCAGCTCACGCCGCGCGGGGCGGATCCCCGTTCGATCCATCCCGACCCAAAGACCTACCCAAGGAGAAACAGCACATGCCTGAAGCCGTGATCGTTGACGCCGTGCGCACGCCCATCGGGCGGGCCGTGAAGGGGTCGCTGAAGTCAGTGCGCGCCGACGACCTGGCGGCGATCCCGCTGAAGGCGATCGTCGAGCGCAACCCGCAGGTCGAGCAAACCTCAATCGGCGACGTGATGATGGGGTGCGGCTACGGGGAGGGTGAGCAGGGCTACAACATCGCGCGCATCGCCAGCCTGATCGCCGGCCTCGACTACCACGTGCCGGGCACCACCGTCAACCGCTTCTGCGCCTCCTCGCTGCAGACGATCCGGATGGCGTTCCACGCGATCAAAGTGGGCGAGGGCGACACCTACATCTCCGCCGGCGTGGAGGCCGTCTCGCGCGCAGGCCGGGGCAGCGCCCAGTTCGAGTTCCATCCGCTGGTGGACGGCTCGGAGGGCTCGCTCTACAACGTGTACATCCCGATGGGCATGACCGCCGAGAACGTAGCGGAGGAACGCAAAGTGAGCCGCGAGTCCCAGGATGAGTGGGCGCTGATCTCCCAGACCCGCGCGGTGGCCGCCCAGGAGTCGGGCCACTTCGACCGGGAAATCATCCCCGTCACCGTGCCGGCGCACAAAGACGTGGACAAGGAGGGCAACGAGATCGACGTGGACGAGACGGTCGTCACCAAGGACGACGGCCCGCGGCCCGGCACCACCCTAGAGAAGCTGGCCGCGCTCAAACCCGTGTTCAAGCCCGACGGGACCGTGACCGCCGGCAACGCGTGTCCGCTCAATGACGGCGCCGCCGCGGTGCTAGTGATGTCCGAGGAAAAGGCCGCCGCGCTGGGCCTCAAACCAAAGGCGCGCATCATCGCCTCGACCGTCGCCGCGATCCGCCCGGAGGTGATGGGCCTCGGTCCGATCCCGGCGATCAAACAGCTGCTGGAGAACACGAAAATGAAGATCGAGGACATCGACGTGGTGGAGATCAACGAGGCGTTCGCCGCGCAGATCGTGCCGTGCATGGCCGAGCTCGGTATCACCGAACAGCAGCTCAACCCGTTCGGTGGCGCGATCGCGCTCGGTCACCCGTTCGGGATGACCGGCGCGCGCATCATGACCACGCTGCTCAACAACCTCGAGACCAAGGGTGGCAAGTACGGCATCGAGTCGATGTGCGTCGCCGGCGGCATGGGCATGGCGATGCTGGTGGAACGACTGTCCTAAAACTCTATATTCCTGATAAGATTTATGAGCATCATCCGAAGCATCCCTCCCTGTACCTGAGAGGCACATCCTCCGCTTCTCAGGTTTGTCCATTGTGTGGCTGGGTCGGAAGCCCCCTCCGGCCCAGCCACCGATCTTCGTGCATATGGAGCGGGAGGGCATGCGTAGCGCCGACGAAGTGACATACCGTCCCAAGCGCAGCCTACTCTGCCTCGTCCATGGGAAGGCGGCAACGGGAAAGCGAATTTCAGAATCTCAGCGATGATGAGGTTTCACGTCGCGCTCGCGACAGGAGCTTGCCACGAGCTGAGCGTCGCCGCTACCAGCGAGAGGAGAAGTTTCGTGGACTGAGACACAGACGCAAGCGGCTATGAGGGGGATACCATGACAAGCATGAGCGGCGGTCGGTATCGAACGAGAGCGTGGTTGCGCAAGCGACTTCCCGGCGCTCTGTCGAGAGTCGTCCCCAAGGGGCGCAGTGATTGCGGCGCCCACGAGTGGTATCGCGCTGGCGAACAGACGTGGCGGTGTTACTACTGTGAGTCGGCCAATACGAGATCTTCGCCATGGACGCGCGAGGAGCAACTGCAGCACACGCTCGGAGGGATAAATTCAACACTACGGGCCGTTGCGCTCAGTGGCAAATCAGGCGGCGAGCAGGAGCTGGTCGAGTTGCATCGGCTGATTGGAGAGGCACTAGCCGCTCTATCCGAGGAGGAGCAGCGGCTGGAACGGCTGGCCGCGGCTCCCCCCCATGAGCTTCCCGGATTGGCACAAGCGTTGCAAGGTGGTTGAACGGCGTTGCCCAGCGCTGAACGGCTTTGCTCATCGCGGGGGCATGCGCAGCGCGCCGTCGAGACGGATGACCTCTCCGTTGAGCATCCGGTTCTCGACGATGTGAGCCGCGAGCTGCGCATACTCGGCGGGAGTGCCGAGTCGCTGCGGGAAGGGCACGCCCGCGCCCAGCTTCTCGCGTGCCTCCTGCGGTAGCGCGGCAAGCAGCGGTGTGTCAAACAGGCCCGGGGCGATCGTGTTGACGCGGATGCCCTGGCTCGACAAGTCGCGGGCGGCGGGCAGCGTCATCCCCACGATCCCTCCCTTGGAGGCCGAGTAGGCGATCTGGCCTATCTGCCCGTCGTAGGCCGCAACCGAGGCGGTGTTGATGCACACGCCCCGTTCGCCATCCTCCAAGGGGTCTGCCGCGATCATCGCGGTGGCCGCGAACCGCAGCACGTTGAAGGTGCCGATCAGGTTTATCTGGATGGTCGTCTCAAACGGCAGCAGCGGGTGTGGGCCCTTCGAGCCGGCGACCTTCTGCGCCCAGCCGATGCCAGCACAGCACACCGCGATGCGCAGGCCCCCGTCAACGGCGCCGGCCTGCTCCACCGCGGCCTGCACCTGAGTCTCCTCGCGCACGTCGCACGCCACGAACTCGGCGCCCAGCTCCGATGCCAACGCCGTGCCCTTCTCAGCGTTGACGTCGGCCACGGTCACCACCGACCCCAACTCGTGCAGGCGTCGCACAGTTGCCTCGCCAAGACCCGAGGCGCCCCCGACGACGATCGCTGAGCTACCCTCGATTCGCATCCGGCACGGAGCCTACCTGCACGCCACGGGGATTGGACGCCGATCGCGGAACAGTGTGGATCGCTCCCGGCCTCAGAGCGAGTCGCCGGCGCGTCGCGACGGGCGCGACAGCGTCAGGGCGAACAGTTGCTCGGGGTCGGTCAGCCAGCTCACGAGCTCCAGTCCCGCGGCCGCGAGGTCGTTGCTGACGCGGTCACGGGTGAACTTGGCGCTGATCTCGGTGCGCATCTCCTCGCCCTGCTCGAAATGCACCGACAGGTCGAGGTCGCGCACAGTCGTTGTGTGCTCGCGGCGGGCACGCAGACGCATCTCGATCCATTCGTGCTCGCGGTTGAACAGTGCCACGTGATCGAAGTCATCGGGGTCGAAATCGGCCTGCAGCTCACGGTTGAGCACACGCAGCAGGTTGCGGTTGAACTCGGCCGTCACGCCCTGGGCGTCATCGTAGGCCTGGGTGAGCACCAACGGGTCCTTGACGAGATCGGCGCCCATCAACAGGTAGTCCTCGGGGCCCAGCAGCCGTGATATCTCGCGCAGGAAGCGCCGGCGGCTGCCAGGCGGGAAGTTGCCGATCGTGCCGCCCAAAAACACCACCAGGCGCGGCCCGGTGGGGTCGGGCACCCGGTCAAGGTGGCGTTCGAAGTCGCCGATCACGCCGTGCACTCGCAGGCCGGGATACTCGCTAGTGAGCTCCTGCGCGCAGTCGCGCACCAGCGTCTCGGCCACGTTGACCGGTATATACAGCTTCAGCGTTCCCGCGCTGTGCAGCGCGTCGAGCAGCACCCTGGTCTTGGCTGCCGTTCCCGAGCCAAGCTCCACGAGCTCGGTGGCGGCGGTGGTGCTCGCGAGCTGCGCCGCGGCGGCCTTCAGGATCGAGCGCTCGGTGCGCGTCGGGTAGTACTCCGGCAACTCGCAGATCTGGTCGAACAGCTCCGCCCCGCGCGCGTCGTAAAAGTGCTTCGGCGGTAGCTCCTTGAATGGGCGCGTAAGCCCGTCGAGCACGTCGTCGGCCAGCGAACGCTCCTGGCCCTCCTGCAGGTAGGAGTCGATCGTGATCGCGCTCTGCTCCGACGCGTCGTTTGCCGGACTAATGATCGGCTCCATCAGCTTTCCTGTCGTGCCAGGCGCACGCCCGCGAAGATCTGGCGGCGTATGGGGTGGTCCCAGTTGCGAAACGTCACTGTACCCACGCGTGGGCTTGTTGCCCATGAGCCACCGCGCAGCACGCGGTAATCGCCGCCGAAGAACACTTCGGAGTACTCGCGGTAGGGGTGCGCGACGAACCCCGGGTAGCCGTCGAAGCGACTGCTTGTCCACTCCCACACACGCCCCACGTCGGCGAGTAGCCCAAGGCTCGCCGCCTTCTCCCACTCGGCCTCGCTTGGCAGTCGTGCACCCACCGCGGTGGCATAAGCCTGCGCTTCGAACCAGTCCACATGGCAGACCGACGCGTCGGGATGTGCGGCCGCGACGCCTTCTTTGAAGCGCGCCCAGTTCGCATTTGTCACGGGGCGGCGCGCGATCTGAAACGCGGGCAGCTCGACGGTGTGACGGGGACGCTCATTGTCGTAGGCGAACCCGTCCGGTCCAGCGCCCATCTCGAACGGACCTGTGGGCACTTCAATCCACTCATCGCTACCAGCGAGCGGCTCTAGCGGTGGCTCTCCGGCCGGCAGCAGTCCGGCGAGCGCCATCGTCTGGCGCATCGTCTCTGAGTGCTGCAGCTCGTGGCGCAGCACCAGCTCGTAGATGGTCCCATCTCCCACGCCAAGCATCGCGAGGGCCTCGGCGCTGCGTGCGCGCACGTCGCTGAGATAGGCGCGCGCCTGCGCCGGCGCGAGCAGCTCGATCTCGCCCCGCACCGAGCGCGGCGTCTCAAAAGCGTCATACAGCTCCGCGAGGTCGGGACGCAGCAACGCCAGGCCGCCGTGACGGTGCGCCAGCCACAGATCCTCATACGCGGCGATGTGCGCGAGATCCCACACCAGCGGGCTCATGATCGGCGACAGCACACTGCTCAACTCGCGCTCGCTGAGATGACCGACGAGCGCGAGCGTGCTCTCTCTGACAGTGTCCAGCGTCGCCAGCGCCTCCTCCGGGCCTGGCGGAAGGGGGTGTCGGGGAGCGATGGGGTCGCGGGGCGCGATCGTTGCCATAGCTTCGCCCGCTCACTGTAGAAGGTTGACGCGAGCTCGGGGCTCTGGTTGTCTCGATCATCCGGATCCTGAGGCCGGGGTGGCGTCCGGCGGACTCGAGCAACGCTCGCCTGGCTCAGGGAGTCATGGCCTCGGCTGCCGCGAGCGCCGGTCCGTAAGTCGGGTCGCGTAGCAGCGACTGGCGGATGCCCTCGCCGAGGATCCCGCTCTCGCCACGCGACGCGCCGAGGATCGTCCATTCGCGTTCGCGCCCGTCCACGTCGCGGCTGCGGGCACGCAGGCCGCCCGTGCCCCGCCGCAGGCTCAGTCTGCGGCCCGTGGCGGTGGTGATCGCAACGCCCTCGAGACCTCTCACCTGCTGGTCGGGCGCCCGCTCGAGCCGGATCGCTATGGCGCGCGGGCGCGCGTCGCCCGGGCCGCCGGGCTTTGTGTCATCGGCGCCCACCGGAGGTGCGTCGTCCGCCCGGACGGCCGCGTTCGTCGTGCCAGTCAGGGCGTAGCCATTCGCCCGGACGGCGGCGTTCGTCGTGCCAGTAAGGCCGCGGCCATTCGCGCGCAACGGGCTCACCTCCCAACCCAGGCGCGACGCCAGCCAGCCAACCAGCAACATTGCCGCGACTGTCGAGTCAGGGTGGTGGCGCACTGTCACGGTCTCTACTCGCGCAAGCTCGGCACGCATCGACGGTGAGTCAAACGCGGCCGCCACGCGCTCGCGCCACGGGGTGCTCCGCAGCCACGCGAGATCCACCACATACGCGCGGTCGCGCAGCTCGCACGCCCGCTCCACCGCCTCGCGCCACGACGGCTCGTCCAGCGAGTTGACCAGCACGGCTTGGGCGAGCTCCAGCAGCGCGTCCACCGCCTCGGGATGGCCGTGTGGGGACCACAGCAACGTTGCAAGGTCGGTCACCACCAGCGGGTTGACGATCGTCACGAGGTCGTCGAGGTGGCGCTCGCCGATCTCCACGGTGACCGTCTCGCGCAGCAGTCCCAGCTCCCCCGCCGCCGGCTCGCTCTCGGATGACACGACCACGCGCGCATCCAGGCGCGTGCGGCGCGAGTCATAGGAGACCACCACCAGTCGCGACGCGTGGTAGCGCCCGACGTGCTCCAGGCGGTTTGCGATCTCACCGCTGTAGCGGCTCTCCACGAACGTCACCATGTTCAGCGCACGCGACGGCGCCAGCCCACCGTTCTCGGCGTGACGCTGCTTCACCAGCTCGCGCACCGCCGCTTCGATCGCGTCGGGCGTCGTGCCTTCGGCGCTCCACACGGCGTCGGGGAGGGATTCAGCGACAGACACGGGGGAGAGAGCCGACCGGTCTAGGGGGCAAGCGACAGGGGCCGCCGGGAGCGGCGCAGGCACGGGCGGGACCGGCGAGATGAACGGCGGTGCGGGAGAGACACAGGAGGCCCATCAACTCAGATCGCACGCCACGATTGCTCTGCGCGCAGGATGTCAGCGGCCTCCTTCGGGCCCTGCGAGCCCGATTCATACTGCGGCAGTGGTCCCGGTGCCTCGGCCCACGCTTTCAGGATCGGGTCGCAGATGCGCCACTGCGCCTCCACCTCGTCGTCGCGCGTGAACAGCGTCGCGTCGCCGCGCATCGCGTCGGTGATCAGCCGCTCATACGCCTCCGGGGACTGCGACAGGAACGCGGTGCCATACAGGAACTCCATGTGCACCGGGCGGATCACCATGCGCGAGCCCGGGATCTTCGCGCCGAGTCGCAGCGACACCCCCTCGTTCGGCTGCAGCGTGAGGATCAGCTGGTTGGGCAGCACCCCCAGTGAGCCATCCTGGCTGAACGCGAGGTGGGGAACCGGCTTCAGCGTCACCGCGATCTCGGTCACTTTGCGCGCCAGCCGCTTGCCGGTACGCAGGTAGAACGGCACGCCCGCCCAGCGCCAGTTGTTGACCTCCAGGCGCAGCGCCGCGAACGTCTCCGTCGTGGAGTCCGACCGCACGCCCGGCTCCTCCAGATAACCCGGCACATCCTCACCTCCAGCGTGCCCCGCCGCGTACTGCGCGCGCACCGCCATCTCGGGAATATCGTCCTGGAGCGGCTCGGCAATCGACTGCAGCACCTTCACCTTCTCGTTGCGCACCTCATCAGCGGTAAAGCTCACCGGCGGCTCCATCGCTACGTGACACAGCAGCTGCAGCATGTGGTTCTGGATCAGGTCTCGCAGTGCGCCCGCGTGGTCGTAGTAGCCGGCGCGCGTGCCGATCCCGATGTCCTCCGCGGCGGTGATCTGCACCTGCTCGATGTAATTGCGGTTCCACAGCGGCTCGAACATGCCGTTGGCGAAACGGAACGCCATCATGTTCTGCACCGTCTCCTTGCCCAGGTAGTGATCGATCCTGAACACCTGCTGCTCCTCGAACACTCCAAGCACGCGCTGGTTCAGCTCCTGTGCCTCCGCCAGAGAGCTACCAAACGGCTTCTCGATCACCACCCTCACCTCGGCGCCCTCATGGCGGTCGAGCCCTTGCTTGCCGAGGGCCTCCACGATCACAGGGAAGAACGACGGCGCGGTTGACAGGTAGAAGGCCCTGTTCAGAGGCTCACCCACATGCTCTTCGAAGTGGTCGAGCACCTTTTCGAGCTTTTCGTACGCGCGCTCGTCGTCGAACGTTCCGGGCACATACTTCACATGCTCGAGCAGCCGCTTCAGCACCTCCTCATCCGGCTTGCGTCGTGAGAACTGTCCGATCGCCTCTTCGCACTCTTCGCGGTAGTCCGAGTGCTCCTTTTCGCGGCGCGACACCCCCACCAGGTGAAAGCGCTCCGGCAGCGCTCCCTCGTGCGCCAGGTTGTACAGCGCCGGCAGCAGCTTGCGTCGCGCCAGATCGCCCGTGGCGCCAAAGATCACGAGCGTGGTGGGAGGGACCGGCAGACGCTCCAGACCGGCCGTGAGCGGGTTCTCGACCCCCAGCTCGGTCGTGGCGAGGACGGTCACGACTTCTTGGGCGGCTTCTTCACGGCATGCCCACCGAACTGGTTACGCAGCGCGGCCAGCACGCGGTGGGAGAACTCGCCGTTGCCGCGTGAGCTCAACCGCTCATACAGCGACGCGGTGATCACCGGCGTTGGCACGTCTTTAGCGGTCGCGTCCTCGATCGTCCAGCGGCCCTCGCCCGAGTCCTCTGTCCAGCCCTCGATCGCTTGCAATTCGTTGCCGTCCGCTTCGAACGCACGCGCCGCCAGTTCGCACAGCCACGAGCGCACCACCGACCCCTGGTTCCACAGGTGCGCGATCTTCGCGTTGTCCAGCTCATACTCGGACTTGTCAAACACGTCGAAGCCCTCGGCGTAGGCCTGCATCAGCCCGTACTCCACGCCGTTGTGCACCATCTTCACGTAGTGCCCCGCGCCCGAGCCGCCGAAGCGCATCCAGCCGCGCTGCCCGATCGCCGCGACGCTGTCCGCGCTGGTCGGCGGCGCCAGCACGTCGAGGATCGGCGCCAGCCGCTTCACGGCCGCCGGCGGGCCACCCACCATCATGCAGTAACCCACGTCGATTCCCCACACGCCGCCTGACACGCCCACGTCCACGTACTGCAGACCCTGCTTTGACAGCTCCTTTGAGCGGCGCTTGTCGTCGGTCCACTTCGAATTGCCGCCGTCCACGATCGTGTCGCCCCGCTCCAGCAGCTTCGCCAGCTTCTGCACGGTTTGCTCGGTCGCCTCGCCCGCTGGCACCATGATCCACACGATCCGCGGCGTCTTCAGCTTCTTGACGAGATCCGCCAGCGAGCTGGCCCCGCGCGCGCCGTTCTTGACCGCGCTGGCGATCGCGCCCTTGTCAAAGTCGAACGCCACCAGCTCGTGGTCGGAGTCGCGACGGATGCGGTGCACCATGTTGCCGCCCATCTTGCCCAGTCCGACGAAGCCGATCTCGGTCATGTCAGCCACGATCCTAGCCGCCCTCCCCCGTGGCTGCGGCGCCCCGTCGATATATGGTTCCGCAAATGAGCACCGACTCTTCACCCACGCGTCCCGATCGCAACCTCGCGCTTGAGCTCGTGCGCGTCACCGAGTTCGCCGCGCTCGCCGCCGCGCCGCTGGTCGGCCGCGGCGACAAGGAGGCCGCCGACCAGGCCGCCGTCAACGGCATGCGCTACGCGCTGCACTCCATCTCGATGGACGGCACGGTGGTGATCGGCGAGGGCGAGAAGGACGAGGCGCCGATGCTCTACAACGGCGAGCGCATCGGCGACGGCTCCCCGCCGGAAGTGGACATAGCGGTCGATCCGCTGGAGGGCACCACGCTCGCCGCCCATGGCTGGCCCGGCGCGCTCGCCGTGATCGCGCTGTCCGCCAAGGGCACGATGTTCGACCCCGGCCCCTGCGTCTACATGGAGAAGATGGCCGGGCCACCCGAGATCGCCGATCTGCTCGATCTCGACCGCCCGCTGTCTGAGACCGTCAAGCTGATCGCCGAGCGCAAGGGCCACGCGATCGGCGACGTGATCGTCGTCGTGCTCGACCGCCCCCGCCACGAGCACGCCATCCGCGAGATTCGCGCCGCCGGCGCGCGCGTGCGGCTAATCGCCCACGGCGACGTGTCCGCGTCGCTGCTGGCTGTCACCGAGCGCTCTCCGGTAGACCTGCTGTGGGGCATCGGCGGCACGCCCGAGGGCGTTATCTCTGCAGCCGCCATCAAGTGCCTCGGCGGCCAGCTGCTCGGCCGACTGTGGCCGCGCGACGAGACCGAGCGCAGCGCCGCGCTAGACGCCGGGTATGACCTGCAGCGCGTGCTCGATCGCGACGACCTGGTAGCCGGCGAGGACGTGTTCTTCTCAGCCACCGGCATCAGCGACGGTGACGTGCTGCAAGGCGTGCGCTACCCCTCAGCCGGAGGCGCCACCACCGAATCGCTGGTCATGCGCACCCGCTCGGGCACGGTGCGACGCGTGCGCGCCACCCACGACCGCGCCAAGCTGCGCGCGCTCGGCGGTAACGGGCGCTTCGGCTAGGAACCCCCACGGGGATCGTCCCCCTCAGGCGTCTGGCTCTCCGACATAGACTGGTCCTCAGACGGTCCGATGTCGCCGGCCTGCGACTCGGCTGGGCTCTCCGCGAGCACGAGGTTCCTTACCTTCGATTCAGCCAGATCCAGCCGCGCCAGCGAGCGCAGGAAGCCGTGGGTCACAAACACGTGGATGCGCGCCTGCGTGGCGTTGTAGACATGGCGCCCGAAGCCCGAGGCGATCGCGGGGTGGAAATTGGCAACTTCGACCTCCACATGCAGACGTGCCTCGCCGGGGGTCCGCTGGTGCACGCGTCGCACTTCGATCTGCAGGTGGCCGTGCGCCCCACGCCCGCGCCTTGCCAGCAGTACGCCGCGCGCGATTCGCCAGCGCACCACCCCGTGCGCCGCGTCCAGCTCGTATTCCGGCGCATCGAACGTGAGCAGCTTGAGCGGACTGGCCAGCAGCACCACCGACCGCTCCGTGTCGCTGTAGAGGACTCGGATGAGCCCCAGCGTCACGCGTGTCAGGAAGCGCCAGTAGGTGCGCGCCAGGCGCTCCAGGTGCACCGGCGTCCACAGCTCCCGCAGCTCCGCCTCCGGCAGTGCCACGTCGGCGGCCTGCACCGAACGCATCGCGCCGCTCGCCCTGTCTTCGGAGGTTCGATCATCGAGCTCTGAGATCGTCGCGATCTTCGGTCTGCGACTCATGCTGGAAGGCTATACGCGTATAAAGCGCGCGCCTCGAATTGTCGATGAGGCAGCGTCGTGTCCTTCGCTGGTGATATCAACCTCCTGTGAGTGACCGCCCCGACCGAGTGTCTCCCGAGGGGACCCTGGCCGAGCGTCTGGCGCGCGCTGCGCGCGCCGCGCAGGCGCTCTGTGACGCGCTGTGGGAGTCGCTGCACGCCGAGCTGCGCAACGCCAACACCGCGCGCATCAGGGAGCTATCCGAACGGCTCGCCGAGGTGTCCTCCACAGTCGCGTTGCTGGCCGTCGCGGATTCTCACGCTGAGGCGCACTCCACTGACGCACACTCCACTGAGGCGCGCTCCACTGACGCACACTCCACTGAGGCGCGCTCCACTGAGGCGCGCTCCACTGAGGCGCGCTCCACTGAGGCGCGCTCCACTGATGAGCCCTCTCGACCAGCGGTCGATCGTCGCAACCCACCCGAGCCCTCGCCGTCGGAGCCCTCACGCGTCGATCCGCGCTCCACACCAGAGCTACGTCTCGCGCCACACCCGCCCGCCGACTCTGACTCACTGAATGGCGAGGAGGAGCGTCGCTCCTCGCCCGCGCCGTCGTCGGCGTCTGGACATCCATCCGCGTTCGAGCGCTCCCCAACGGCTCAAACGCCATCCCCGTTCGTGCGTCCCAACAGCTCCGAGGTGTCCCCCTCCGAGGTGTCTCCCACACCACGCTTGCCCGCGGAACCCGACACGCCCGTTGCGCTGCAGCCGATCCCCACGCGCGCAGGCGACTACACATTTACGAAGCTCGTCGACGAGCACAACGCCCGCGCGCCGATCGAGCCCACCGAGCCGGCGGCGCCGGAGATCGAGATCAGGGACGTGCGCCGCGAGGAGGGACCGTCCGCGTGGGTCTCCTCCGTCGGGCGGCTGCTCGCGCGCCACGCGCGGGACGGCCTGCCGTTCGCGGTGCTGCTGGTCGAGATCGTGGACGTAGCGCGACTGGAACGCTCGGAAACACCGCACGAGCTACACGGCCTGGTTGCCCAGGTCGAGAGTGCGCTCGGCCGCGGCATGCGCGCTACCGACGAGCTCTCGCGTGAGACCCGCGGTCGCTATTGGCTCGTGGCGCCTGAGACCAACGGCACCGGTGCGCGCATGCTCGCCGAGCGCCTCGCACGGCTGGTGCGCGGCTCGGCCACCCAGCGAGGCGTGCCACTGGAGGTGGCCATCGGGATCGCCGTATGCCCCGACGACGGCACGGAGGCGCCGGCGCTCGCCGCACGCGCCGATCTAGGCGTCTACTCGGCGCGCGCCACCGGGCGTTCGATCGCCCACACCGATCCGCCGCCGCAACGCTAGCGGGCCGCATCGGCGTGCACGCGTGCGTCGATCCCGCCGATCGTTCGGCCCACCGCTTGTCGCTACACGGCTGTGCGAGAGGCGCGGCGCGATCGGATCAGGTCTTCTCGCCGCACGACCGCGGCGGGAGCACGCGGCGCGATCTGATCAGGCCGAGGCCGTCCCGCCGCTCGCGAGCGCTTCAGTCGTGGGCTGCGCTTCCGCGGGCACACCCAGCAACGGGCTGTTCGTCGCCTGGCCCACGATCTTCGTCTTGACCCGCACTGTCTCGGTGATCGTGAGCGCGCTCGCGGCACCCCACGTCAGGTCCCAAATCGCGCCGTTGTGGCTATACGGACCGCGGTCGATCACGGGCACCGTCAGCTGACGGCCCTTGTAATCGACAAGCACCAACGTGCCACACGGCAGCGTTCGGCTCGCGACGCCAACGATCACTGGGGTCATTGTCTGTCCGCAGGCGGTCTGTTGACCGTAGAAGCCAGGTCCGAACCAGGTCGCGATCTGTGCCTTCGTGTTGGGCTTCGTGGGCACGCCGGCCGGTGTTCCATTTGGCGCGCTGGCTCCACCCGCACTTGACGTAGCGGTGCTCGCCAGCGCGGCTGGGCTCGCCGTGCACGCGCACGCAAGCGCGATGGCAACAGCGAGCAGCGTTTTGTTCGCAAACGTACGGTTCATCTCTTGTGTGCGCCTACGGGGTAAGCTGACGGGCTCGCGCTCTACCTCTGCGCTACGACCTGACTCAGGCCGATTCGCCCCCGCGGATCATGCTGCAGTCCGCATTGGGTCCCCCGTTCCTCACAACCTGGGTCGCGAGAATTCGGCGTCGGCGCGAGTATACACGCTCGCCCCTCGGAGATTCAGGGTCGGCGCCGGAGTTCAGGGTCGGCGCCGGAGGTTCAGGGTCGGCGCAACAGCGAGAACGCGTCCTTCAACAGGCGTCCGCCAGCCGCCAGTCCCGTGCCCGCGAGCTCGCCCACGATGTCTGCCACCGACTCAACCAGCTCCACGCTGCCCGGTGGATGCACGGTGGCTCCCAGCTCGACCTCCTCCTCCGGCTCGTAACCCTGCTTCGGTGCGCGTTGCTCGGCTGGTTTGACGTTCGGTTTCGCGGCCGGTCTCGTGGTTGCAGCCGGCTTCTTGACAGCGCGCGCTCCAACGGGCCTCTTTGTCTTCGTCTTTGTCTTCGTCTTCGTCAAGGTCGGCTTGCCGGTTCGCGCCGCGGCTCTGTGTGGGCTCGTGCGCTGTGGTCTTGAGCGCGGCAGCGCAGCCAGAATCCCGCCCTCGGAGATGGAGTCCGACTCGCGGCCGTTGGGGCTCTCGGCGTCGTTCATCGTCCATCAATCATCGCGCACTTGCCCATCGCGTGCACGACGCGCCCGCGGATCGCCGGCCTTGTCGAGCGCGCCACGACAATTTCCATCCGCAATGAGGCGAGGAGGCGTTAGGATAAACCCGTACATCTGAGCTGTACTGTCGGGAGGGTTTCGGCCACAACCCGGCTAAGGTAGTCCTCGAGCAGCACCCTGGGGGACCTGTCAACGGGTCACGCAACCTCGGGGAGTCTCCCGAAGGAAATGGAAAAAAAGTATGTCTGTGGTGGAACTGCAAGAGCTGGATGAGGTCAAGAGCCTGCTGACCAAGGGACAGCAGGTAGGAGTGCTCACGTTCGCGGAGATATCCACCGCGACCTCCGACCTGGACCTGGACGAGTCCGACGTCGAGGAGCTGCACGGGTACCTCGAGAAATCGGAGATCGAGCTCGTCGAGGACATCGACCCGGCGACCGCGGCCGGCTCGCTGGTCGAACGGGCGCCCGACAAGCGCGGTCGGCGCAAGGCCAAGACGGCGCTCGACCTCAAGCCGGACATGACGACCGACTCGCTGCAGCTGTTCCTCAAGGACATCGGCAAGGTGCGCCTGCTCACGGCCCAGGAGGAGGTCGATCTCGCCAAGCGCATCGAGCGCGGCGACCTCGACGCCAAGCAGAAGATGGTCGAGTCCAATTTGCGCCTGGTCGTGTCGATCGCCAAGAACTATCGCAACCAGGGGCTGCCGTTCCTCGACCTGATCCAAGAGGGCACGCTCGGGCTGGTACGCGCCGCGGAGAAGTTCGACTACCGCAAGGGCTTCAAGTTCTCTACCTACGCCACCTGGTGGATCCGTCAGGCGATTGCGCGCGCGCTGGCCGACAAGGCGCGCACGATCCGCATTCCCGTGCACGTCGTCGAGAAGCTCAACAAGATTGGTCGCGCCGAGCGCAAGCTCGTCACCGAGCTCGGACGCGAGCCGACCGCCGATGAGATCGCGGAGGTCACCGGGATCGACCCCGAAGAGGTCGACTCGATCAAGCGCTCCGCGCAGGCCCCTGTGTCGCTGGAGAAGCCCGTCGGCGACGAGGAGGAGTCCGAGTTCGGCCAGTTCATCGCCGACGAGCGCGCCGAGTCTCCGTATGAGCGCGCCGCCGAGATCCTCACCAAGGAGGCGTTGCGCGAGGCGCTAGAGAACCTCTCCTACCGCGAGCGCCGCGTGCTGGAGCTGCGCTACGGGCTCGGCGGCGAGCACCCCCGCACGCTCGATGAGGTCGGACGCACGTTCAACGTCACCCGCGAGCGCATCCGCCAGATCGAGAACCAGTCGCTGAAGAAGCTGCAGTCGCTCGCGGAGGCCCAGAAGCTCCGCGACGTAGCCTGACGCGCTACTTGGAGGATCGCCCCCAGCCACAAAGCGTCCTTGACTGGCCGCCGAGGACGGTGGGGTGGTTTGAGGGTGGCGGGGCTCGAGGTCATGAGGATGGCTTGAGGGTGGCGGGACTTGGGGTCATGAGGATGGCTTGAGGGTGGCGGGACTTGGGGTCATGAGGATGGCTTGATGGCTTGAGGGCGGTGGAGCTTGAACTCGTGCAGATGGTTTGAGGGTGGTGGGTATGGCCTTTAAATCGCATACATACACTTCACAAAATGAAGTGTATGTATGCGCGAAAGCTCACACATACCCGTACAACTTGACTCGGCCCACTACCGATCTCTAGGGCGACTACCGGCTTCCGGCCCACTACCGATCTCCCGGGCGACTACCGATCTCGTTTGCTTATGAGCGTCCGACTTCGGCGTTCAAGCTCGGTCGCCCAGCGGCCGATGCAGTGCGTATGTTCGACGTACACGCAGCGCTGCGTCAGCTCGTGGCTCGCGACGGCTCCGACCTGCATCTGAAGGTCGGCTCGCCGCCGCTGTATCGCGTACAGGGAGCGCTCGCGCCCGATTCAGGGGCACAACCGCTCAGCGAGCAGGACACCGAACACGCGCTACACGAGCTGCTCCACGACCAGGTCAAGCTGAAGGAGTTCGCCGACGACCACGAGGTGGACTTCTCGTTTGAAATCTCAGGCGTCGCGCGCTTCCGCGTCAACGCGTTTCGCCAGCGCGGCGTCATCTCGCTGGCGTGTCGCGCGATCCCAGCCAAGATCTCAACGATCGAGGAGCTCGCCCTGCCGACTGTCGTGCGCGAACTGGCCGAGGAAGAGCGCGGGATCATCCTGCTCACGGGCACCACCGGCTCGGGGAAGTCCACGACGCTGGCCGCGATGATCGATCACATCAACGCGGCGATGAACAAGCACGTCGTCACGATCGAGGATCCGATCGAGTTCGTGCACACCGACAAGCGCTCAGTGATCAACCAGCGCGAGGTCGGCATGGACACGAAGTCCTTCGAGCGCGCGCTGCGCCGCGTGCTGCGCCAGGACCCCGACGTGATCCTCGTGGGGGAGATGCGCGACGAGGAGACGGTGCGCACTGCGCTGTCGGCCGCCGAGACCGGCCACCTCGTGCTGTCAACTGTGCACACTGTCGATGCGCCGGAGTCGATCAACCGTCTGCTCGACTTCTTCCCTCCCCATCAACACAACCAGGCTCGCTCGATGATCGCCGGCACGATCAAGGGCGTCATCTCCCAGCGGCTGGTGCCAGGCGCGAACGGAGGGCGTGTGGCGGTCTGCGAGATCCTGCGCATGACCGGGCGCGTGCGCGACATGATCGTCGATCCCAATCAAACCGGCCAGCTGGGTGAGGCGATCTCAAATGGCGCGTACTACGGCATGCAAACATTCGACCAGGCGCTGTTCGGCCACGTCAAGGCGGGCCGGGTCACGGTTGACGAGGCGCTGCGCGTAGCCAGCAGTCCGCACGACTTCAAGTTGCTGTTGCAATCGGATGGGCGCAAGGGCACCACGATGGACGACGTCGCGCAAGCCCAGGCTCGTCGTGAGGGCGCCGCGGCGCCGGGACCGGTTGTACCCTCCCAGCCGAACGCGCCTGCGCATTCAGGCTCGGGCCTGCCGGGCGGTGGTGCCCAGCAGGCCCCACTCGGCGTCGGGTAGAGCCCACGGCTCTGCCCAACCCGAGCTCTCGCCCAGTCTCAAGATCTCAAGTAGCTCACTTTCGTCCACCAAGCACTCACTCTATGAGCGTCGAGTATCTCGGGGGTCCAAGCTCCTACAGCGCCGGCGAAGTTATCGAACGTGAGCTTCGCAACGGTGGCTGGACGCGACTGACGGTCGTGGTCGCCTTCGCGAAGATGTCCGGCGTCCGCTACGTAGAGGGACTCCTGCACGGCTTCGTGTCCGCCGGTGGGCGTGTCGACATCACCGTTGGAATCGACATGCTTGGAAGCACCTACGACGCTGCGTGGTACTTGATGAACGCGGTTGCACCCGGCGGACGACTGCTGCTTGGCTCAGCGGAGCCCGGCGCCACATTTCACCCCAAGGTGTTCGTCTTCTCCGACGGCGCGCCAACAGATCCCAATCCGACTCGCGCCCTACGGAGCGCGTCGCGAGCCCTTGTCGTGGTTGGCTCGTCCAATCTCACCCGAGGAGGCCTGCACACCAACGATGAGGCGAGCATCGTCTGGCGTCCCGAGCTCGCTCGCGCAGACGAAGCGTCGGCCTGGGATTGCTTCGCCGACGCGCTCGCGCCGTGGTTGGACAGCCATGACCCCTCGATCGTCGGTCGCGCGACCCCGTCGCGCCTTGCCTCGCTGACGCGTTCGGGTCGCCTCCCGCGCGAGCTCACCGTAGCGGGGGGACACCCAGGAGCTGCCACCGGGCAGACCGTAGCTCGCTCGGGCCCTGGGGCGCGTCGCTCGGGCTCGAGTGCTCCCCGGCGACGGGTGCCCTCGCCGCCGCCGTTGAGCGGACCGCCGCCACCGGCCACAGGCCCGGCCTCAGCCGCACGCCCGTCAGCTCCCGGCCTCAGTGTGCTGATCGCGCGGCTGTCCTTCGGAGGGCGCCGCCGCTGGCCGCAGTGGGAGCTAAACAGGGACATACTGCGCGACTTCTTCGGTATCTCAACTCCTGGCACACCCGTCCCTCGCGAAGGAGTGAACCGCGCGGGGACCCGTCTAGCCATGATGTCCAATCCGCTCGTGATCGGGATCGGCGGAAACCGACGACTAGAGTTTCCCGAGCCCGATGGACGCCCAGACCCCGGCCCCAGCCGATTGCTGCTCGTGGTTGTGGACCGCCGTCCGAGCCCGTTTCGCTATGCGGTGCTGTTCCCGGGGGACGCTGAGTACGAAGCGGTGGACGCGCTGAACCAGAGCAGCGTGCCGATCGGTCGGTACATAGAAGCGACAAGACGGGTCATCGTCGCGCACGCGGCGCTCGCAGCCGTCTGGCCCGGCTGTCCGCTGTAACCCACGCGGCTTTTCGTGGACGGCAGCGCGACGGCGACAGCAGGAGCTTCAGGCTGTCAGTGTGTTGTACGCCGCGCGGCCTTTCGTGGGCGACAGCGCGACGGCGACAGCAGGAGCTTCAGGCTGTCAGTGTTGTACGGCAGCAGCACAACGGGGAGCACGAGCGTCAGGCCATCAGCGTCTCGTACGGTAGTGCCCGTGGGTTTCGCACCTTTTTCGAAGGAGGCTTTGCGACGATCAGTATGTGCTCGTGCACGGTCTTGAACAGCAGGTTCGGCGGGAAGGGGTAGCTGCCAAAGATGGGACGTTGAGCTCCGGAGGAACCCCAGCGCCCGCCCGTCCCGTCCTTGTTCCAGATGACCTCGCCGACTATCACCAACCCGGTGGAGCGCATCAGCGTGAGCATGTCGGCCGCCAACGGAAAGGTCAGCAGCCCATTGTCGGTGAACTGGTTGACGTTTGCGGTCACGAGCGCCAGCTTGCGCCCGGGCGCAAGCACACGCACGCACTCCTCGAACACGGGCTCCATGCCGCGCAGGAACTCTCGATATCCGGCTAGGTTGCCGAGGTTGCACCCATTACCGCCGTAGTCGGCCTTGTTCCAATACGGAGGAGAGGTGACGATCAGCCCGACGCTTTCATCGTCGAGGAAGCCGAGGTCGCGACAATCTCCTCTACGGACGATCAGGTCTCCATCGGCGATGAACTCCTGGTGAGCGGCTTCGATCCGTTCGACGAACTCGCCATTCTGCTCCACGGCCACGGCGCGTCTGTCCAGCGCGAGCGCCTCGTGGGGAGTGGTGCCGGTTCCGGCAAAGGGATCGAGCACGCGGTCGCCGACGAAGCTGAACATCTTGATCAGCCGGTGGGGAATCTCCGGCGGAAAGACGGCCGGGTGTTCCGGGTCGCTGGTGTTGGCGATCGACCACACCGTCTTCGTGTACTCGCGCCACTCCTCCTTGGTGAGGCGACTGGCCTGCTTTTGCTCGGCTGTCGGTGGAGTGGTGTGGGTCGTTGGTGGCATCGTGTCGGTCAACTGGCCCTCCCCGCGCTGCGCAGACGGGCGGCATCATCGCGGACGAACCGGACGAACGTGGGACTGAGACCAAATGCCGCGCAGACCTCACGGTCGGCCACGTCGAGCGCTTCGTGGTCGGTGGCAGGCGTGTAGGCGACCGTTAGCACACCTCTGTTGACCGACGCCACCGGCGTGTCCTGGGCCGCGCGCCAGCAGGCTCGGCCCGCCGTGGCCAATCTGTCGAGTTGCTCACCCGTGCAGGAATGGAGTGGAAATGGAGCCCTTAGCAGGGTGGAGCGCGAGACGTGGAACAGGTCGCCGGTGGCTCTCCACCACCACAGGAACACACGCGAGACGATCGTCGCATAGGCGGCGTCCGCCAGCGTCGGGTCGGCAAAGGTGAGCTCGACGAGCTTTCCCGAGACGGCGCGGCGCGCCTCGCGCGCGATCGCGTTGTCGCGGTACGCGCCGATCCAGTTGTACGCGGTTGGTGCGATCGCCATCGCTCGCTCGCTGTGGGCCAGCGCCGTCGCGGGCCTCAGCCGCACGTGAATCGCCGCGTCGGCGAGCGTGCCGGCGAGCGACCGCAGGCGCTCCATCGCTTCGCGCTCGACCATCGAGCCGATCTTCAATACAAGCTCCGCTTGGACCGGCAGATCCACCCCTTCGCCGGCGGCGCTCGCCAGCACGGTTGCGCGCCGTGCCGCCGACCAGCGACGCATAGCGTTTGTGCGGAGCAGCCCGGGCGTGCCCGGACGTCTGAGCGCGAGCGCCACACGCTGCTTGACGTCGTCGCCGAAGAGCGCATCTGGCGCCCTGTCGAAAAACCGCATCTCCCACGTGCCGCGCTCAAACACGACCCGGCGCGCCGCGCGTGGGGCATTCCCGCTGAGGTAGGCGCAGGACAGCGGCAGCACGATCGCAACACGGCCGCTGCTTGTCACGGCGCGCGACACGAGCTCCCAAAACGGCCACATCATGTTCAGGCCGGAGGGATTGCTGGCCGCCCGCAATGACTCGAATCCGTCCCTCAGGTCCTGCGCGCGAGAGCCTACCGGCGCGAACGGGGGGTTTGTCAGAATCGCATCGAAGCGCGGCGGCAGCGAGCGGCCAAGCTGCTCGGGACGCTCACCGTGGAGTTCCGCTCGGGCTGATTGGGCGAAGAGCTCCAACGCATCGGCGTGCACGAGTTGTGTGCACACCCGCTCGAAACGGTTGACCGGCAGCTCCTGCTCGCCCAGGGGCTCGCGCGCCAGCCAGTCATGCGTGAGCACAAGCGCGCACGCATCAACGGCGGCGGCGTCGATGTCCACGCCGTGCAAACAGCTAAGCGCGCGCTCAGTCGGCAGCGTGCACGCCAGCCGGGTGAACGCTGCTCGCAGGAACACGCCGGCGCCGCACGCGGGATCGAGCACGCGTCGAGTTCGGGGTGTGATGACTTCCCTGGCGAGCGCCCTGGCCACGTCGCCGGGTGTGTAGAAGGCCCCAAGTCGCTTGCGTGACGCTCGCTCGGCCCCGCAGGCGTGTCCGGCGATCAGTGCGCGCCTGGTGGTCAGTCCGAAGGGATCGAGAACGTAGGGCAGCAGCGCGACGAGTTGCTCGTCGGCTTGGCCGTCCCAGCCGAGTCGCTCCAGCTGTGGCGGAAGACGAGCTGCGCGCGAGCGGGTATCTCCAAGAAACCAGCACAGTGCTTCAGCGGCGCTTGCCGGGTACCCGTCGAGCGCCGTCCTGACTGTCACGATGCCGGCCAGCAGGCGCACGGCTCGCTCATGTGAAGCTGCTCTAGCCAACGAGCGAGCGACGCCGTGCAGGGTATCGGGCGAGAGCTCCAGCAGAGCTTGGACCAGCTTGCGGTGGGGAACTGCGGCGGCCTCGACGCGCGTTGACATCGGTCGGCCGCGGGTGGGCACATCCTCGTGCGCCGGTTCCCAGAGGGTGGGATGCATTGCCTCTGTCGCGAGCGATCCCCCGACCATGTCGTGGCGAACTGTATGGGCCGCACCTGACGGTGCGCTACTTCACTTGGTAAAGTAAAGGTTGAAATGGCTGCAGACGACACCTGTCCCGTGTGCCGCACCGCTGAGGTGGTGTGCGGCAAGTGGACGCTGCTGCTCATACGTGACCTTGCCGAGGGGCGCGCACGCTTCTGTGAGCTTGAGCGCTCGCTCGCCGGGATCAGCCCGCGCACGCTGTCGCTGCGCTTGCGGGCGCTCGAGGATGAGGGGATCGTTGAGCGTCACACCTTCCCCGAGGTGCCCCCGCGCGTCGAGTACGCGCTGACCGAAAAGGGGCTGGCGCTGCTGCCGATCGTTGAAGACATGCGCTCCTACGGTGAGCGCTGGCTCCCCTACGCGGGGACAAGCGCGCTCGGCCATGAGGCAGCCAGCGAAGCGGTGCTCGCCGCCGCTGTTGCTTAGCTTAGAGAGAGCTGCGGGGCGCCCGCGGAGCGCTGGCTCGCGCTTGGCCATGAGGCAGCTGGGGAAGCGGTTCGCCGCCGCTGTGGCTTAGCTCAAAGATAGCCGCAACTCGCCCGAGGACGCTGCCAAGGATGGCGTCGAGTCAGCCGTTTGGCCTGCTCGCCGGCGCCCGGCGCACGTGCAACGCGCGCTGCGCAGAGCAGGAGCGCTGTTGCCCGTCGCGAACTGAGCGAACCGTGCGCTCTCTCCAATTGCAGACGGCCCTTGTCGAGTTCATCGAGCAGGCAGCCGCCCGTCTGCAGGCGGACGTCCAAGCGGGTCAGGAGGTGCCGTTCGAGCTCGCCTCCCATTCAGCCCGTGGGCGTGGCGCCTCCCCGCTGTACTGCTATTGCCCGCTGACCGGCGCGTTTGTCGCCGAGCGTTTTGCCGAGTTGCGCCGCCTCGACAGCTATGCCCGCGCGGTCGAGCTGCTCGAGCGCTTCGACGCGCTCGAGCGCTATCTGATCTCAAGCGGCGTGGATCCAGCACGTCGCTGGGCGCGCGGACGCGGTGACGCCGCGCTGTTGGCGCTGTTGGCGCAAGTGTTCGACGAGCAAACGGACTTCGAACCACGTCCCGAGCGTTTGCAGCGCGCGCTCGAGCGCCTCGACGGCGCGGCGTTTGTCGCGGCGGGCGAGCTGACGCTCGTGGCGACGCTGCATGGCTTGACGATCGCCTCGCCGGAGCTGGCGCTCGCACGTGGTCTGCTGATCGCCCAGCCCGATGGCCTGCGGGGGGTTCCCGAGCAGGCGATGTGGGCGGATAGGGACGGCAGTACGGGCGGTGGTGGAGCAGGCGGCGCCACGGGCAACGGCGCGGACAGTCCTATCGCGCCCGGCGACGCAGCGGAACACCTGCTGGTGGTGTTCAGCACGGACGGCTCAGACCCCCACACCGCGCTCGCCGAGGGCGAGGATGTCATGCGTGAACTGCTGCGCGCGCTGCGCCTGTTCGGCGATGGGCGAATCGCGCTGGGCGTGCGCGCGTGGACGCGGATCGGCTGTGCGCCATGGGAGACGATCGCGCTTGGTCGCGGCGGACGCCCACACGGAATGCTCGTCGTGCGCGCCGAGCAGGAGGACGAGCTGCGCGCGTTCTGCAACCTCGTCGCCCGGCGCACCAATCGCCGATCAACGGGGTCGCCGATCGGCCAGCACGTGAACGAGATCGCGTGGGCGCTGCGTCGCTTCGAGCTGGGCTGTGAGCGCGCGAGCGAGTACGAGGGTCTTAGCGATCATCTGCTGGCGCTACGCGCGCTGCTGGGCGCTCCGTCGGAGCTCGAGCCACGTGGCGCGCCGGATGGGCTGCTCGCCGGTCGCCTGGCCGCGTTGTGCGCGACACCAGACGTGCGCGCCACACTGGCCGAGCGCACGCTCGCGGCGATCGATCTGGAGCGCCAGGCGATCTGCGGCAAGGACGTCGCGTGCGCAACCAGCCTCGCGCTGGCGCGCGAGCTCTCCGATCACCTGCGCGCGTTGTTGCGCGACGTCATCTGCAATCACCTCCCGTCCGACCTCGTGTCGCTCGCCGACGAGCTGCTGCTGTCCGGCGAGGACTCAGGCGAACAGGTGCTCGGCGATGACAGCCAACCCGTCGAGGTCCTGCACGTCGCCGTCTAGATGAGGCACGAGCAGCGGATTGGGTTCGCCGAGCGCGCGCGACAGCTCGTCCACGCTCGCGCGGTCGCGTCGCGCGAGCACGTCGAAGTCGGCCAGGTTGTGAGCCACACGCGCCGCGAGCGTCGTGCCGAGCTCGTCCGCCAAGAGCCGTGCGACGTCCTCGCGCGTGTGCCCGTCGAGCCCCTGATCGTGGAAGCGGTTGACGATCAGCCCGGCGAACCCCATGTGGGCCTGGGCGAGTTGGGCATGCAGGAACGCTGCCTCGCGCGTCGGCCCGTGCTCGGGTGAGCTGACGATCAGAAAGCCCGTAGCGGGGTCGCGCAACAGCTGTTCGACGCTTCGCGTGCGCTCGCGAAAGCCGTCGAGCACGCCCGACAGCGAGCCGAAGAAGCCCGACAGCTCGCCGATCATGTTGACGCCCGTGACGCGCGCGAACACGGCAAACATAAGGCCGGTACCGCGCCCGAGCAGACCGCGCGTGACAGCGCCGGGCGTGAGCAGCACTTTCAGCGCCCGACCCTCGAGGAAATGTGTGAGTCGATCGGGCGCGTCCAGGAAGTCCAGTGCGTCGCGCGAGGGAGGCGTGTCGAGCACGATCGTGTCCCACCGTTCATCGCGGTGCAGCTCAAACAGCTTTGCCATCGCCGTGAACTCCTGCGAGCCAGCCACCGCCGAGGAGAGCTCGCGATAGATACGGTTGGAGAGAATCTCCTCGCGCGCGCGCTGATCGGGGGACAGACGCGCGATCAGATCGTCGAAGGTGCTCTTCGAGTCGAGCATCATCGCCCACAGCTCGCCGCGCGCCGCGATCCCGTGTTCGGCGAGCGTGCGCTGCTCGATCCGGTGCGGTTCGCCCGGCAACTCGGCCAGCCCGAGCGCGCCCGCCAGACGCTTGGCGGGATCGATGCTCACCACCACAACTCTGCGCCCTCCCATCGCCAGTCCGAGCGCGAGCGCGGCCGAGACGGTCGTCTTGCCCACGCCGCCCGCGCCCACGCACACGCACACACGCTTGTCCTTCAGGCGACTCTCCAGCTTGACGCGGCGCGCGGGCACCGCAGGATCGTACTTCCGTGCACACGACCCGCACGGCGTGCAGGAATCGTCCCTCGCTGTGCGAATACCCACCCGAAGGTTTCCAAAATCGACCATCGGAGCCTGCCGTGAGCACTCGGGCCAAGGTCATCGCGTTCGCCAACCAGAAGGGCGGCGTGGCCAAGACAACGACGACACTCAACCTCGCCGCCGCGTTCGCGGAGGAGGGTCACCGCGTGCTGTGCGTCGACATGGATCCGCAGGGCAACCTCACGATGTCCCAGGGCATCGACCCCGACACGCTGGAACTGTCGATGTACGACGTGCTCACCCAGCGCGCCACGATTCGTGAGGTGATCCGCAAAAGGGAGATCGACGTCGCGTGCGCGTCGATCGACCTGGCCGGCGCGGAGATCGCGATGTCCACGATGATCGGCCGCGAGCGCTCGCTGCAGAAGGCGTTCGAACCGATCCTCGAGGACTACGACTTCATCTGCATCGACACTCCGCCCAGCCTCGGCCTGCTGACGATCAACGCGCTTACCGCCGCCAACAAGGTTATTGTGCCAGTGCAGTGTGAGTATCTATCGATGCGCGGGCTCATCCAGTTGCAAAACACCTTGGCGATGATTCGTGAGAACCTGAATCCGGATGTGGACATCGAGGGTATCCTCCCCACGTTGGTGGACTCGCGCACGATCCACGCCAAGGAGGCGATCGAGATCCTCGAGGAGAACTTCGGCGACCGCGTGTTCGCGTCGCGCATCCGCAAGACGGTGCGCTTCGCCGAGGCTCCCGTGAAGGGGATGTCGGTGCTCAAGTACGAGCCGGATGGTGTCGCTGCGCAGTCCTACCGCCAGCTGGCACAGGAGGTTCTGGCTCATGGCAAACCCTAAACGCGCCTCGATGCGGGAAGGGCCGCTCGCGGCTCTGTTCCGCAAGACCGAGGAACTCGAGCACGATCCAGGCGCTGCAGGGCGCCAAGAGCCCGACGCCGCCACCGCCGCGGGCGGCGCGCGCCCCGACGCCGCGGGCGGCGCGCGCCCCGACGCCGTGGGCCACCCGCGGCCTGACGCCGCGGACAGCGGCGCGCACGCATCGCCCGCCACGCCGAATGTCCCCGCCGAGCGTGCGCCGGTGCAATCCGAGCGCGCGCCATCCGCGCCTGAGCGTCCGCGCGACAGCGGCGTTCCGCACCCCTCCTTGCGCCCGAGCTTGGAGGAGCAGCGCGACGCGCGCATCCCCACCCCACAGGAGCGTCTGCGCCACGCATTCTCCTCAGAGATCCCCGAGAGCCTGATGGATCGCCCCGGGCGCGCAACGCCGCCGCCGTCCCCGGAGCTGCGCGGTCGCCAAGAGGCGCTCGTGCGCGAAGAGTCGCGCCCGTTCGGCGAAGCGCTGGCGCCCACCAACCCAGTGATCCGCGTGGTGGGCGTCGGGGGCGCCGGCACCAACGCCGTCAACCGCATGGTCGAAGCCGAAGTCGAGGGCGTCGAGTTCCTCGCGGTCAACACGGACCTGCAGTCGCTGCAACAGTCCACCGCGGATATCACGCTGCACATCGGCGCTGAGCTCACGCGCGGCCTCGGGTCGGGCTCCGATTCGAATGTCGGCCGGCAGGCAGCGATGGACGACTACGATCGCGTCAAGTCGCTGCTGAAGGGCTCGGACATGATCTTCATCACCGCGGGCGCGGGCGGCGGCACTGGCACCGGCGCCGCGCCGATCGTCGCGCGCATCGCGCGCGAAGTGGGCGCGCTGACCGTCGCGATCGTGACCAAGCCGTTCGGCTTCGAGGGCTCGCGCCGCGCCGAGCAGGCCGAGCGCGGCGTGGAGACGCTCGCCGAGGAGGTCGACACGCTGATCGTGGTGCCCAACAACCGCCTGCTGACCGTGCTCGACAAGCAGACCGCGATGGTCGAGGCGTTCCGCGTCGCCGACGACGTGCTGCGCCAAGGCGTGCAGGGAATCTCCGATCTCGTGACGCTGCCGGGCCTGATCAACCTCGACTTCGCCGACGTGCGCACGATCATGTCCGACGCTGGCAACGCGCTGTTGGGGATCGGCATGGGCTTTGGCGAGAACCGCGCTCCGGAGGCCGCCGCGCAGGCGGTCGCCTCGCCGCTGCTGGAGACATCGATGGATGGCGCACGCTCGATCCTGCTGTCGATCACCGGCGGGCGTGACCTGTCGCTGTGGGAGGTCAACGAGGCCGCCAAGGCGGTCTCGGAGGCGGCGCACCCCGACGCCAACATCATCTTCGGCGCGATGGTCGACGAGAAGCTCGACGATCAGGTGTGGGTGACGGTGGTGGCCACCGGCTACGGCGCGCGCGACGCGCGCCCACAGATGCGCGAGCCGGCCGGCGAGCCGCGCGTGAAGCGCACCAGTCCCGCGGCACCGCGCGAGGGTCGTCAGTCACGCCGCGGCGGCTTGGTCGTGAGCGATATAGACGTCCCAGAGTTCATCCCAAATTTTTAGCTAGCCGCGTCGCGCGGACGCCGTAAAACGTCGGGTGTGATTCGCTGAAGGCATGAGCGCGGGCGAGAAGGGTGTTGTGGCGGCGGGCCATCCGCTGACCGCCGAGGCGGGGGCGGAGGTGCTGCGGCGTGGGGGCAACGCGGTTAACGCGGCGATCGGCGCGATGCTGGTGTCGTTTGCGGCCGAGCCGCTGCTCACCGGGCTTGGCGCGGGCGGTTACATGATGGTCGCCGGCGGCGAGCAGGAACCTGCGCTGCTGGACTTCTTCGTGCAGGCGCCCGCACGCGCGCGTGACGGTAGCGCGGCCGAGCTGGAGGCGGTGGACGTGTCGTTTGGCGACGCGGTGCAAGTGTTCTACATCGGGCCGGCCTCCTGTGGCGTGTATGGGGCGCCCGCGGGCGTGTGCGAGGCGGCGGCGCGTTGGGGCACGATCGAGCTCGCCGAGCTGGCGGCGCCCGCGGTGAGACTGGCGCGCGAGGGGGTGGTGCTCAACGCTGGGCAGGCGTACATCGCCCGGATCCTCGCCGATCTGCTGCGGTCAACGCCAGAGTGCGCGGCCCTGTGGGCGCCGCACGGGCCGGTTTTGCGTGAGGGTGAGTCGCTGCGCAACCCCGAGCTGGGGGACGCGCTCGAGCGGCTCGGGCGCGACGGTGCGCAGCCGTTCTACAGCGGGGACATCGCAGGCGCGGTGTGCGACTGGCTTGGTGCGCGTGGCGGGTCGATCGGCCGCGAGGAGCTCGCCGGCTACCGGGCGCTCGAGCGGGTCCCGTTGAGCGTGCGCTATCGCGACCGCGATGTGTTCACCAACCCGCCGCCGTCGGCGGGTGGCACGCTGCTGGCCTATTCGTTGGGGTTGCTGCACGCGCAGCCGGCACCGCCGTCGCTGGGCGTGTTGGTCGGCGCGATGGAAGCGGCTCAGGGGGAGCGCACCGCGGAGTTCCTACAGGGCCTTTCAGAGGAGGGATTTGGGGCGTGCTTCCTGTCTTCGAGGCTCGGATCCACAACCCACATTTCGGTGCTGGACTCGCATGGGAGGGCATGCTCGGTGACCTGCACCAACGGGGAGGGCTCGGGCGTGGTGGTACCGGGCACGGGCATTCACCTAAACAACGTGATGGGCGAGGAGGACCTCAGCCCGCTGGGTTTCCACACTCATCCCCCTGGCCGGCGGATGCCGAGCATGATGGCCCCGACGATCGTGATGCTGGCCGATCGGCGATCCCCTCGATCGTCGATCGGTGGGGAGGTAGAGCTGGTGTTGGGCAGCGCCGGCTCAAACCGCATCCGCTCGGCGCTACTGCAGACGATCGTGGGGGTCGTTGATCACGGCTTGAGCGCGCCGGACGCGGTCAGCGCTCCACGCGCGCATTTCGAGGATGGGATCGTGTATCACGAGCCCGGCCTCGAGCTGGCCGGGCTTGGGGGGCAGCGTGAGGTCGTGAGCTTTCACGAGCTCAACCTGTTCTTCGGCGGCGTGCAGGCGGTGCAACGCCGCGCAGGCGCGTTGATCGGCGCGGGTGACCCGCGTCGCGGCGGGGTCGCGGTGGCCGCGTGACACACGTCGGCCGTTCGACTGGGGATGTTAGGTGGGGGTTACGAAACGAGCTTTGGTTGTCAGTTAGATGAAGACCACCAGATCTAATATCAAATAACGGGGTACTTCTGGATTACGGTGTACCGCTACTTTCGCTCCTGGGCTCAAGCGCTCGAAGCTGCCGGTCTACCGCCGTTCGCGCGCCACGAACACGACCTTCCGATCGCCGAGCGCGTGGCGCGTGCACAGGCGATGTCAGCGGCGGGCGCCTCGGTGTCGGAGATCATGGCCGAGCTCGGCGTGAGTCGCGTGACCGTCTACAACTATCGGAAGACGCACCCTTGCGCGCAATGCACGGGCCCGGTCGTGGGGTACGCCGAACTGTGCCACCGCTGCGCGACCCGGCGCGGCAATCCCAAGCGCTGGAGCGCGCGGGAGCTACTCGACGCAGTCGCTGCCTGGGAGGAGTTTGAGGGACGACCCCCCACGACTGTGGACTGGCGGCCCAGCCCTAACGGCAGACCCAGCCGCTGGCAGCGCGAATTCCCTCGCTGGCCGCCTGCGAGTGCGGCGAGGATCGTGTTCGGTGACTGGACGAGCATGATGCTCGCCGCCGGCCATCCCCCGTACAATCCCACGTGGGATGGCGAGCAGGTGATCAGCGCTCTACAACACATGGCCCGCCAGCTCGGCCGGGCTCCCACCAAGGAAGAGTGCGAGGAATCCCCCGACGGCTACCCGTCCGCGTCAACCGTCAAGCGCAGATTTGGCTCGTTCACAGCCGGCATCCGAGCCGCCGGCCTTTGTGACTAGAGGCTGGTCATAGTGCGAGAGGTCACTGCTCTGGTCCGCACCAGGCGCAGCCGATGATCGCGCCGCTTGGCTGTGGTCCTTCGCTCACCTTCGCTCCCGCTCGCCAGCCGCGTCGCCGCCCTGTATAGGTGTCGTCGCGCGAGGCGGTTTAGCGCGACTTTTGCCGCTATGCGCTGTTTTGCTGCCGGGTATCGGCTCGACGCGTGCGCCGTTCTGCAACCCCATCCATCTCCAAACCGTGCTGTACAACCTAAGACGCGGGACTCGCATAAGACAGCGAATATGGCTGTGGCGTCGCGAGCAACCAGCGACCATAAAAGTAAACAATACTCATAACTTGCTCTTCAGGGTGTTCAGATACTCTAAGCAGTACATATCCATGACCGTGATCAAGACGTATCGCACCTATGTTTGTTATGCTAAGTTTTTCTATTTCGCTTTTTTCTCCATGGGAAGAACCAAAAATCCGTGCCAACAGTTCGGGGCATGCCTTACCGTTGTTGCGCATTTGTGCATCCCCATACCGCTGAAATTCACTCGTCGATTCTGACGATAGCCTTTTACACGCAAGCCTATACTCACCGTTACGAATCGCGGTAAAATACCTATGCAATTCAAGTATAATAGCCACTCGTTGGGTCCTATCTGCTGCCTGGCCAAAGCTTTCGAACTGTGCCTTATTACGCTGTACCATTCCTTTTTCGCCCCCGCTCAATGCGCCCTCTGGCAGACAACCAGAAGTACAGTCATTACGAGTAGTCCGCGACTTCTCATTACTCGTGATCGACGCTACCCCGCCGGATGCGTGTACAGACCGGGCAGTAGCGCCCGTGGGGTTGATGCGTGCCTCCGAACCGCATCCGCCACCGAAGACCCCAAGGCCCACTGTGCTAATTATCGTCACAAACCAAATGCGCCGATATTTCATACGATTGACTCACTCTCTTCGTAGCTTTATACACAGTTTCGATTCAATTAAACCCTGGCCTACTCACTGCCTGGCAAATCTATCGTCAATTTCGGCGACGGACACGGAAGGGGTACTACTAGCAAAAATCCCGCCCGTCGGTTTGATCTTCTAACCAGTCGTCCATGCGTCCACGCTATCTCACCCAAGTCATTTGCGACGTCTAGCACAGGCCTATATCGGTTTGCTGCAAGCTCATCAAGCACACCAACCTCTTTTACACCAATATGGACACTCACAGGCCTCGACCGGGTGGTTTCCTCCCTATCTTGCTCGAACCATACCTCGGGCAGATAAACGCCCTCACTGTCACGTGGCATGCATCCTGCCACGTCTTCTAGCCAAACCTCGGAGCGTCCTGTAAGACGCACTGTTGACCAGTCCTTTGTCACTGCTATAAGTTCGTAAACTACGCCATCCGGTTAACACAAGTCGTGTAATGCGACATCCTTCCTATTTGTCTGGAGGATCTCAATTACCGACCTGTCACGCTGGTCGTCGTCCGACGCACCTTTCGTCCACTGTATCCGCCGACAAATGCTCCTTAGCCTTGTCACCGACACTCTATCCATCGCACGGGTCACATAAAACTCCACGGCCAACGGTTCTTTCGCAAATCCTCGTTCAGTCTCCACTTCTTCCAGTGCCACGCGGACATCCTCTTCACTCATCCCTCTCGCTTTACGACAAAGCGCCTCAAACGCGTTCTGCCGCTCTTCTGTTTCGAACAACGTAAGTAACGCATCTGGCTCCTGGGCTAACGGGCACACATCCCAGCGACGCAATGTATCGCTTACGACGTCCTTGTCGAGTAACCGCTTCATTCCCTCAATGAAGTAGTGTCGATCATGGGACTTTCTATCTTTACCCTCCAACCGAATTAGCTTTCCCAACTCTTCGCGCGCAACGCCCTCTCGCCCTGCGCAAACCAACATGCCTATTAGCGAAATGTGGCGATCCGCACCGTTTGCCAATAGACCCGGGGCTGGCTTTGGGGGACCTACGCTGGCCACCCTTGGCGGATCTTCAATTTCGCAGCGCACCTCGCTACAGAGCTTCTCCACGCTCGACACTTCTTGAACCAAGACTCTCGTCTGGGCCTCGGAGAGTGCCACAAGCGCCTCAGCAATATCTCCTATCTTTTTAGATACGTCACGCTCAGCCGACGGAAAGTAGAGAATATCATCCGGAACACCGATCTCGCGCATCGTGATGCACCCGTGCCACGCTCTCCCCAAAATCTTTGCGACAAACTGATCTGCGAGCGGATATCGGAGTCCTACCCAAACCCTCAAAGGCATGGGCCGTCGCCGATCCTGGCGAGTCAACGAATCTGGCATACGGCCGGTGTATACTGTGTCCGCAGCAAATTCGACGAGAGAAATGACGTCCTCGTCAGCCTTCCCGCGCGTAAACCGACCAACGAGATCATATGTCTTACATAGACCTATAGGATCGTATGCAGTCCAGCCCCATGATTGCATGCGCCGATCAATTGCAGCTTCGAGTTGCGACCGGTCCCCGATCACTAGCTCAGTGTACCCGTCGCATGCCATGGCTATAGCGTACCACAGCCTCGCCACTAAAATTCACGGGAGATAAGACGACTTTGTAGCTATCCGAGCTTTGAAGTCCATCCATATGGTCACTCTTCTCACATTTTTTCACCAAGGAACCATGCTTTCTGCCCCCAACAATAATAGTAACCCGGCTTTTCGTGTGACCGTTTTCCGCACACTTCCGTCGAAAGGCCCAGAGGCCATTCTAGGTTTATTTTTAGAAACCACGTATTAATATTCAGCGTTTCATACCAGTATTTTATGTAGCACTCGCCAACATATTTGCTAAGTTCCAGCAAACTGATACCATTGAAACATCCTTCTGCGTTCGCTGCCATTGCGACTACATATTGTGTATACGACATGCCGACGGCCGACGCGAGCTGGCCCGCCTCGGGTACAAAACCTATATATTCAGCGTATACATTGCCGTTAGCTGCCTTTTTCTTGAGAGCTTCAGCAAGTTCTAGAACTTTCCCGGCTGTAACTAGGCCATCAAAATGCGGGTCTTCAAGACATGAAGTCGGGTTAGCCTGACAAGCCGCTTCTTCAGCTTCACGTCCTTCCGCCGCGGCGATTCCTGGTGCTTCGGCCTCGACGCGTGCGCCACCTTGCATGTTCCACGGTTCTGCTGTGAAGGTGGCGTAGGTGCCGCCTCCAATCGGGGTCGGGTAGCCCGGGCTTTCGACTGGTACGGTCTGCAGCGAGCGCCCGGTTTGTGGGACGTATGACGTGGCGCCGTAGGTGATGACTCCGGACGAGAGTGACTTGGAGATATCCGCGGCTCCCAGCCACGCGAACGGAGGCGGTGTTTTTTCGTCGTTCGGAACGCCGAACTCGGTGCTGTTGTAGGTGGATAGCAATTTGGTTGCGTTTGAGGTCAGTTCCGCGGTAGCGATGACGTCGCCCTTGAGGTCATGCAACTGTAGCACCGGCGTTCCGCCGTTGGTCTGCACGGCAGCAAGGGCTCCATCAATACCTGGAATGTTGCGCGTCCATTTCCCGCTTTCGCACGTTTCCGTGCCTGTCGCGGCTTCACATGTCCACACGACGGTTTCGCCTGATCCATCATAGTGGTTGATCGTCATTTTGCCGCCTGTGGTGGTCGTCAGTGCCTGTCCATCTGGATCGAGAGCATATTCGTTGGTCACGCCGTTCTGTGTCTGTGAGGCGACGGCGCCGTCTATGTAGAACGTGCTTTTTAGTTCGTGTCCTTCGGCGTCGGTTGCGGGTAGTTTTGTGATGTTGCCGAGTCCTTCGTATTCGATCCCGGTGTCGGTCATGCGGTTCGCTTCGTCGTAGGTGTGTTTTTCTTCGGCGCCGCCTGTGGTTGCGCATTCGCCTTTGCTGCCGGGTTTGCGTGATGTGAGCTTTGTGCGGTTGGATTCCTTTTCGTATTCGTAGAGACGTACGCTGCATCCGCCGCCCACGGGTGTTTCCTGTGCTTCGGTGAGTCGTCCGAGTGTGTCGTAGGTGTAGTTCTCGGTGGCGAGTGTGCTTGTGCGGTTGAGCGTTTCGCCGCGTACGGTCGAGTCGATCGTTTCGCTGTACCACACGGGCGCTGTTTTTTCTGAGCAGTTGGTGGTCTTGATGTATTCGAGGTGTGTCGCTTCGCCGACAGAGTTGTATGTGTAGTTCGCGCACATCCCGTTTGGGTATGTCTCGCTCGTCAGCTTTCCTTCGGTGTCATAGGAGGCAGTAAATGTTTCGGCTGCCGAGTCCCATAGCGTTTCTAGCTGCATCGTCGTTTTGTTATACGCGTAGGTTTGTCTATTTTTAGCTCCGTTGCTACTATCGCTTACTTCTTCAACCTGGGAGTCCTTTTCTGGACCACCATAGGTATACTTAGCCGTATTTTCTCCGGACGCGTCCGTGTATTCAGTAAGCTGCCCGAGAGTGTTGAACTTGTCCGTTATTGTCTTTGTTTTACCAGCGATAGTTGCGCTCTCCGCGTCCATCACGCCCTGTTTGGATTCGTATTCGTACGTGACCTTCGGCAGTGCCTTGTCTTCGTTGCCTGTGACCGTTGTTTCACTGCTCGTTAGTCTCCCGCCCGCGTCGTAGGTATCTTTCTTCGTACGTACCGCAGTGGGGTGCGGAGCGAACGTAAAGGTTTCTGTGGCTGTTTCGGGCTCGTCCCACATGTTGTACGTGGTTTCCGTGACCGGTAGGTTGGGCACTCCGCTAGTTTCGGGTTGCTTGGCTGGCAGAGTCTCACAGACAAGCCCGGCCCATTCCGGATGTTTGCGACAGCTCGCCACTTCCGCTTCGTTTTCAACCGTGTAGTACACGATCCTGGCGTCGTGCGCCGAGCTCCCGCTTTCCCCGTCAGGGGTCCTTGTTTCCGTGACCTGGCCTTCTTCGTTGTAAATGGTCGTGTGCTTGAGTTTTTGGCCCCCCAGCTCGGTATCGGTTGTGGTGGATGTAGGCGCGCGTAGCTTCCAGCCCAGGTTGTTCTGTCCTGAGTAGGAAGTTACCGTCGTGCGCGGTTCTATTTCCTCTTCCACCCTGCCTTTGCTGCCGAGTATCTCGGTGAGGTTCTGCGTTTCGCTCACGAGGTTGAACGTTTCTTTGCTAAAGGATTCTTTGTTTGGTCCTTCGGACGGCACTTTCTCGTCATAGAAGTACCTGACGTGGTCACGGGCCTCACCTTCTTCCTGTCCTTTCGTCCCAGCGTACCTGACCATGTGCTCCGGACCTTCCGTTTCGCACAACCGTGTTCCGAATTCTGTGCTTTCTCGTTCTTCGTTGAATTCTGATTCCCTGCTGCACTTGTTCTTGTACGTATTGAACGTGCTCAACAGCGTCGCTATTTCGACCGATTTTTCGCTCGCTTCGAGGGCGGTAGCGCGATTGTCAGGCGTCAGCGTGCGTGTCACGTCGTTTTCTTCGTTGTATTCGGTCGTGGATATCGAACCGTATTTCCCGTTGCTTGGTGTCGCTACGTTGACCAACCGGCCCTCTTCATCAAGATAATATGTTGTCGCGCGCGTGTAGCTCGATGCTGGCCAGCCCTGCGGCGAGTCAGGAGGAAAGATCGCAGTCGCTTCCACCGGCATGTCCCCGGTCTGCCCCCACTGTTCGGTTTCAGGCTTGTGCGTCGTCGGGTTTACCCCCATCTGTGCCGGTGCGCCAGAGCCCTCCAAGGGCACATTGTAGTCGATGGTCGTCACCGCGCTTGACCCGGGACTCGGCGGCGAAGGCGGTCCTTCTGCGATCGGGGGCTCCGTGAACTCCTGCATACGGCTATTCGCAGCATCGGCGACCCACAAATGACCATTATTGTCCAGGGCCACGTCTTCCGGATATTTGAACTGACCGTTGCCGGTGCCGGTCGAACCGAACTGCGTGAGATATTCCAAATGCGATGAGAACTCTTGTACCCGATTGTTTTCTGTATCAGATACCCATAGATGACCATTAGCATCGACCGTTATATTACGTGGCTCCTCGAACTGCCCGTTCCCGGTCCCTGCGCTACCAAACAAACCAAACGTCGAGAGCGAACTGCTACCGTCATTCAATATCTGCACACGATTGTTGCCCTTATCTACAACTAGCGCTACTTTCAAATTAAAACCATCAATCGATTTGTCTACAGCGATTCCCCACGGTTCTTTAAATTCTTTTTCGCCTATTCCCGCCCTTCCGGCCTGAGTAATATATTCACCCGACGAGGAGAACATCTCAACGCGATCGTCGCCCGTATCAACCACAAGCACATGACCGTTGGAATCCACGGCTATACCACGTGGTTCTTTGAACTGCCCATTGCCCGTACCTACAGCACCGAACTGGCGCAGGTACCCACCAGAGGAGGAGAACTCCTGCACACGATCGTTGCCCTTATCAACAACCCACAGATGACCTTCGGAGTCTATCGCGATCCCTTGAGGTTCTTTGAACTGCCCATTGCCCGTGCCCGGGACACCGAACTGTGCGAGATATTCTCCAGAGGACGAAAACTCCTGCACACGATTGTTGCCAGGATCGGATACCCACAAGTCACCGGAACTCGTCACAGCATCCCACATTCCCCGCCCTACAATACCATAATAACTCGATTCGAACTGACCGTTACCCGTGCCCTTCGAACCAAACTTAGATGTATACGTAGGTGGTAGACTGACGTCTACGACGTCGCTCGCCCCACTCCTCGCCGTGACCGTACCATTGCTATTACTTGCACGCACTTCCACACGCAAAGTATGGCCCACCTCACTGCTCACAGGCGTGTAGGTCTGGTTAGTAGCACCCGCGATCACTGTGCATTCGAGCCCGACAGAATTGCATTCAAGCCATTGATAGCTATACGCAAGCGGACCGTTGCTCCAAGACCCATTAGATACGCTGAGCGTCACACCAACACCAGCTTCCGCGGCCACCAAGGCCGGCACCACTGTGTTGACAGGTGCCGATACACCACCTTCCAAGGGTATGGAAGCGCTTGGCCGCGTTATCGACAAGAGACGTCCCGTACTCAAATCCCCGGTAGTCATACCATAATTAAACAACCACGGCTCCTGTCCGGGTAGATTGAGCGCCGTCACATGCCCATCTTCATCGTAGCCGTATGTTGTCTTCAACGTCGGCGAGATACGCGGATCCCACTCGGCACGCAACCGCCCCAACTTATCATAACTATATTCAGCGACAACTGGTTCTTCCATTTTTTTAGTCACAGGATTGTACGCATCCATCAGTATCTTAACCAGTTGACCCCTATATTCACCCCATTCGCTCTCAGCTTCTCCTTTCGCGGTGGTTTCAGTCGCATACTTGAATTTTAGTGCCCGGCAGCCTTCTTTCATTGGCGTGCACGTTACTTTGGCAGGAACAGGCGCGAGCGCTTCTGTGGGCTCGGTAGTCAGACCCGCCGGCGTGATCATACCGATGGAGCCACCACTATTTTCATTTGCGTACCACAGGTTATTATCAGGGCCAAGCGTTATGGCTCTAGCGTCCCCGACTTTGCTGCCACCGTAATACGTGATGGTTCCCGCCGGAGTTATCTTCCCGATAGCTGCGCTCAAAGTATCTGTAAACCACATGTTCCCTTCCGGTCCAGCAGTAATCGCTTCTGGACCACTATTTTCAGGAAGAGCATATTCGCTAATCGACCCGGATGTTGTTATCTTGGCGATACTGTAGTTTTGATGGTGTCCTTCTCCGGGGCTTTCATAATCCTCGGTAAGCCACAATGCGTTTTCGCCAGGTGGGCCTGCGGCGAGTCCTCTCACAGAGTTGTTTCCATGAGGTAGCGTGTAGACCGTCGCGACACCTGAAGTGGTCATCTTAACGATCTTTTCGTAGTTATTTTCAGAACTGCCAACGGTGTACCAGAGATTTTCGTCAGGACCCGCTACTATGCGACCAAGGCGACGTGTTCTTTCTCCTTCGGGTTCCGGCAAAGGGTATTCCGCAGTGATTTGACCCGATGTCGTGATTCTCTCGATCCGTTCAGTGCTCCTTTCTGCAGCTGTGGGACTCGCTTGTGTGAACCAAAGCGCCTGTTCACCATCCGGGCCAGGCGTAATATCTGTAGTTTCATCATTGCTTTCAGGTAGCGTATATTCCGTGAATTTCCCGGATGGGGTGAGCTTATCGATACCGCGCTGTTTACCGTTGCTATTATTAGTCCAGGTAAACCACAGATTACCATCGGGACCTGCAGTGATATATCCAGGTGTCCGTTCTGAGGGAACCGGATATTCCGTGACTACACCCATAGTCGTGATCTTACCGATCTTCTTGGTGCCCCACTCCGAAAACCATAGGTTTCCATCGGAACCTGTCACAATCCCAGCATAGCCAGGATTGCTACAACATGGCAAAGGATACACGTTATACTGTTCCGCAGTCTGATAGGCATAGGTAACCGTATCGCTTGGGACCGCCCCCACCTGCCTAGTTGGCACCCAGAACGTGGTACCACCACCCGGCAGGGTGAACTTCGTCTCAGTGTGGTCCGCGGCATCTTCTAGATAGAAAGCTTCCTTTACTTTCGTCGTTTTATTTTCTTCTACCGTAAGCTTGAGATTCGAGTCACCGATCGGCGATTCATATATCGGCGGTTCCGTTTTAGGTTCTTTTGGTTCTATATATGCAAAGATCGTCTGCCTGCCATTGTTGCCCGTCAATAGCATGCCGTGATCGACCAGTTCGACCAACGACTCCGACGAATCACCGACGGTCAGACCCCACTCCGGACCCAACGGGCCTTCATCGCCCTGCTCTGTCGCTCGCGAACTATAGGCACGCGAGACGGTCAAGCCAGAACCCATCGAGACATCGGTGGAGCTCAGCGCGTAGTCGCCAGACTCCAGATCAACCGACCCGGGACCAAGAGCCACAGGCGTAGAATGACGAATCGATACAGGATCATAGAAACGTTCTTCGTTACCAGCTCGATCACGTGCGACCACTTCGATCTGATGCTTGCCGGCCCCCAGCTTCGACCCATTAAATGTCCACTTGGCACTCCCCGTACATTCCCCTCTAAAGGCAGTGCAAGTGCCTTCAGCGCCTTTTTTGCCGCCCGTGCCCCCGTCAGTCCCAACTAGACCACCATCGATGTACAACGCGATCGATTCGATCCCCGAACTAGCCACCGTCGAACCTTCCCCGTCCGTCGCTTCAACCGTGAGCTGATAGGACCTTTCACTGAGTTCATTACCATACGGAAGCCCAACGATCTTTAGCTTGCGAGGCTTTGACGTGTCCACCTTAACCGTCGCGACACCTTCGCTTTCAGTTAACTCCGTCCCAGGTATTCCATCTTCTGCCCGGTAACGGATCTTATCTTCTCCATTAGGCAGCTTAGGGCTCAGCACCCAGAATTCTTCATCCTTGGGTTCACACTGATAACCCTTACAGAGATCTTCTTCGGTGAGATAGTTGTGTTTGGCGATCTGTTCCCATTTACCTGACGAGCTTTCGAATTCGAGCTGGGTCGCCGACACCCCTATACCCTTGTCTTCGGATATCAACTCTGCGGCGCCATCGTGTTCACTCAACCAACCACCACCATCCATCACATTTTTGCGTTTTATTTTTTCTTTTTCGCCTTTGGCGTTCAGAACTTCCCCTTCGAGTTCCAGCGATGTCGTGTTAAACTTAGTCGTGGCGTGCTCTTCGGGCTCCGAGATAGAGACTTCGCCTGTGTACAGATAGTCAAAGAATTTGCTGGCGCTGCCCGTCGTCGACTGCTGGAAATGTACCGCGTTTTTTTCTCCCCCATAACTAGATGTGCAGGTGCTTTTACCTTTGGGACACAACGGTTCGCCCAATGATTTCCTTGTGTATTTTGGTTCTTTGAATTCAGTCGAAAGTAACTGAGATTCTTCAGTCGTTCCACCATCCTGGAGTTCGATACGACTTTCAATCCTTGCGCTAGTGTTTTCCGCTTCCGTTTCGCCTTTGAACTCAAAGATTTTCGAATTGCCTCTAGTCTGATAGACCCAGACCGCGAATTCGCCTTCTTTGTATTCACCCGTAGCACATGTTTCCAGATACTGTTCGCCCGGTCCTTTACACGCCGCATTAGTATGACCAAACTTGCTGCTTCCCGCAGGTTCGGTATCGAATTCCCAGTTCGAACGCTTGGCACCAGACTTCGTCAACTGACTGTCGATGATCTGTGGATCCAAATCTATCGGATATAGGTAGGAACCAGTACGATGATCCACGCTCACAACAAGAACATCACCCACGACACTCATCGAGACCGGCACAAAACTTCCCGCCGCGTCCTCAGCCGCCGGCGGCAACACACTCGCGATCGTCTGCCCTTCCAGAGTAACGTTAGCACCACCTTGACTGTCACTCACCAACTGCGCACCCGCAGGCATCCCCACCCGGAAGTACAGCTGCTCAGGACTCTGGACAGACCGCAACAACGCATCCAGATCGAACCCACTCGTCGTAGGCTTCACGAGCATATCCGTGTCTGTCAACGTGTTCGCATACAACACACCAACACCCACAAGCGAGCCTTCCGAACCCCCAAGCAACTGACCCTGCCCATCAACCGGCGCCAACGACACACCCTGATCAGACAGCGAAACCCCGTCCGCCAAACGCTTAGAAATACCAACCGGCACAAGACCCCGGACCGGCCGGAACTGACCCGCTTCTTCGCTCAAGGAAAGATCGATCGGCACACGCGAAGTCGGAGACACATCGATCGCGATCGGACTCGACGATTCCAACACCGCGCCCTTATCATCCGGCAATTCCAACTGAGCCGTCGTAGCAGTCGGATAACCAACGATCCGCTGACCCTCAGGCAACTGCGGCGGACCACCCGCAGGATCATCCACCACACGCGGAAACGATTCACGCGCCAACATCGCCGCCTGTACCGCATCCAAACCCTCAAACTCAGTCCGCGACGCTTCACGCGCCGCGACCGCTTCAGGATTATCACGCCGAGCTTCTTCAGTCAGCTGCAGCTGTTCGCCACCCAACAACAATTCAGCACCAGACACCACCAACGGACCACCCAACGACGAGGACGCACCACCAAGTGACGAAGAAGATTCTGCAAACGCACCCCCAGGCAACACCAGACCCATAAGAGAGCAAACGAAACACACAACCAGCGCTCGCGCCCAAGACGTCATCCGCCCTTCTCCCCGTGTAGAATTATCCGCAGGAAGCCTAGTAAGGCCACCTCGACAAACACAATCAATACCTCTTCTACCACCACACCCCAAAGATGCGGCGCGCGACCCGACAGGGCGTCGCGTCGTCCAAACTCCTGTCGGGCGTCGCCGAGCGGCACGGTTCACGCTTAACGGTCGCATTTGTGCGCGTGTTGTTGGCCGAGCTTGCTCGTATTGCTTTGGATCCCGTTCATAATGGCCTCCTACGGACTATGAATACCGAGCTCAAGCGTCTGTGAAAAGATGCAATGCCGTTACTTGAGATTCCTGTACTAGAAAATCAAGTAGCTCGATTCGGCTTTCGGGCCGGTGCGTCGTCCTTCTGCTGATCGATTAGGCTTTCAAACAGCGAGTTGACGGCTCCGATCCACGAGAAGTACGCATCTTCGATTGCGGTTGCTTGCTCTGGCTCTGCAGTTGACTGGCGCGCCGGACCAACGTCTCATGCCTACTCCTGGAAACTCTCGCGAGCCGGCACTTGAACTGCGGAGAATCCCGGGAGCATGATTACCAGCAAGGCTATGCCGACGACAAGGGCCAGGGTTGCAAGAACCTGCACTTCGGCAAGCGAGAACAGTGTTGGAAAGCCTGTTGATTGCTTGAGCCAGCGACTTGCCAGTGCGTGTCCGTAAACACCGAATACGGTGCCGTCTACGCTGCCGATGAGCATGAGCACCGACGCCTCAAGCAGGATCGCTCGCCACAGTTGCAGGCGGTCAAAGCCCTGAGCCTTCAGGGACGCCAGGTAGGCGCGGCGCTGCCATATAGCTGCGCTGAGCGCGGAAGCCACCGCAAGCGCCGCCGCAATCAAGAGCATCGTTGCTATCTGACCGAGAGTGGCCAACCCTTCGGCTACGGTACGCTCGACCGCAGCAATGCGCGCACCGAAGCCCTGGACCCGTAGTCCCGGATCAGAGCCAAGCGCGCCGGCGACAGCCAGAAGGCCACGGTCACTGGTTATGCCGGGCTTGAAATCGATAGCGAGCGTTGTGGGGTCGGTGCTCAACCAGTCGCGACGATAGTCGTTTGTGTTGATCGTAATGGTCCCCGAGGGCCATCCGATATTCGTGGTGACCGCAGCAACCGCAAAACGTGCGGTCCCCGACGGTGTCGGCAACTCGAACGATCCACCAATCCCGAGATGGTGTTCGCTTGCGAACCCCTTGGAGACCGCCGCCCAGCCACCTTCACGCAGGTGCCCTGTGGCAACCGTCAGGTCGCCTTCCACTAGCTGGCTTGAGAGGATCATCGCTGGGTTGTTAGACGGTCGGGCACGTATCCACAAACGATGTGTACCGACGTCGAGAAACCCACCCTGGTAGGCATATACACTGGCGACAGCAGGTACTGCCGCGAGCTTTTTGAGCGTGTTTCCCGCACGAAAACTGTCGGCATCAAAGATGTTCTCATCAGGTGTAACCCAGGCATCGGCGGCACTCCACTCCTGGGCTATCGCTTGATCGAGCCCTTGGAGCAGATCGTGGCGGGCTCCGCCAACCGCGACGCTCCCATATACGGCAAGCGCGACAATGCACATAAGCGCAACCGAACGAGTGGCTGTCAACGTGAGTTCTGCGGCCGCGAGAGGCAACGCGCTACCACGCACATTGTCGCCAATCCTCACCAGCAGCCACAGTGCTCCCGAAAATGCGATCGGGACAAAGCAGAGCGTGCAAAGGGCAAGCGTCATGCCCCCGATTACAGTCAGACCGGGAGCCAGCGCCACCGCGAGCGAGATAACAACCGTCAAGATCACCCCCGCCAGCGCGAGCCTTGCCATCAGCCCAGATGTCATTCGTTGTCCGGCTTCGCCGGGCTCTCGCAACACCGCGTCAGCTACGTCAGAGCGCAGATCCGTAAGGCACGGGATCGATGCGGCCAATGCCGCGATTACCCCACACGCAATGGCAACAAGTACCAGCAATACAGGAAGCGCGTTCTGTGAGCTGATCAGAAAAGCCGATGCCAAGAACCCAGGCGTACTGTGGAAGATAGTCTGAAACAAGACGTACCCAACCCCGACCCCCACAACCGAACCGGCAATACCCAAGATCGTCGCCTGGAATGTCAAAATGACGAGTATGTAGCGGCGGGTGAAGCCGAGCGTACGCATCTCAGCCGTGAAACGACGACGCTCGGGCGTAGTGATGAGCACCGCATTGAGAGCCAGCAGAAAGCCGACCATCGCCCCGATCGCGGCAAACAATCTCGTTGACTGTTCGCTCGGCCTAGCGGCTTCTCGCAACAACCGGATCTCATTGTCAACCGGTGCGACATTGAGGCGACCGCCGCCGATTTTCTCAAGCTCGCCGCTGACCAGTCGATCATCTCTGGGTTGCGGGCGCACTAGAATCGAAGTGACACGGTCTGGCAGGATCGTCATCTTTTGGATTGTTGGTAGCAACCCGACTGCGATCGGACTGTCGGCCACCGGGCCTATCGTCTGCGATCCAAGCGCTGCTCGCAATATAACTCGACTCAACGCGCCTCCGGCGAGAATAGTAACCGGGTAGTTCGCTCGCGCACCGATCTGACGTGCGAGCTGTTCAGGTAGCCCAATGCCACCCGAGAGCAGTTGGGCTCCCGCCCCAAGGTTACGCGTCGCTTCACCTTCCAAGGTGACAATACTCGGAGTGACGCCGATCAATTCAATTGACTTGCGACCTTTGGAACCAACGACGGTCGCCGGCTCACGCAGAATCGGAGAAGCCACCTGCACGCCGGGCAGTCCCCTGACCGTTGTGATCAAGCCTTCATCGAACCCCTCAGGGGAGCGCGCCGAGAGCGCGTACCGTGCCGAGCCGACGATCTGGTACAGAAGCTCAGCACTGGAGCCTGTAACGCCGACATTCGCCAGCAGCACACCAAAGAACAAAGCGACACCAACAGCGATCCCAACCCCGCCCATTAGCTCCTGTGTCGCATGCTGGCGAACCCTCCAAACATAGAGGTCCCACAATGCTCGCAATCGAGAAGGCACTCCCGCGACAGTCTTTAGAGCAGACAGTCTCATGGCGTGGCAAGCTCGGGACTAACACCCTCGCGTAGCTCCCCGTCGCTGAGCGTATATGCACGATCCACATATTCCGTCGCCTGCGGGTCGTGGGTAACTAGCAATCCAGGGATACATCTGTCATGACAGATATCTCGCAGTAGTACCAGGATCTCACGGCTACGCTTGGAGTCAAGGTTGCCAGTCGGCTCGTCGCACAGCAGCATCTTCGGTTCGTTCACCAGAGCCCGAGCGATTGCCACTCGCTGTCGCTCCCCCATCGAAAGTTGACGTGGGCGATAATCATGCCGGTCGATCAAACCGACACGGTCAAGCCAGGGACGCGCCATATCGCGTGCCCTACGAGGGCTAACCCCGTCGGCCAGTGGCTTGATCGCCGCGTTGTTGAGCACGGACGCTCCGGCCATCAGGTGGAATGACTGAAAGACGATCCCGACATCACGGCGACGGTAGTCCGCACGCTCACGCGCCGTGTAACCGCCGATGTCGCGTTCCTCAAAGAGCACCTTCCCACTTTCAGGGCTCAATAGACCTGCAGCTAGCAACAACAGCGTCGTCTTACCAGAACCGCTCGGCCCATACAGAGCGACAAAGTCGCCGGGCGTCAGCGTCAATGAGACGCCATCGACCGCGCGGACTGTCTCTCCCTCGCTGCGGTAGTGCTTGACAACATCACACAGTTGCAACCGGCTCACGGGCCACCGGTTCCGGTGCGATCCGGGAAGGGCAAAACGGTACCCGGTTCGTCCATCGTGCGCAACTCACCCTGGCCGAGCGCCATCATTCGCTCAGTACTCTTGATCGACTCAAGCTCACACGAAGCAATCAGCATGGTACGACCAGTTTCGGTGCCAAACGACCTCAACAACTTGTGCAGTTCGGCGTTCTCGCGTGGACTCTGCAGCCCCGGCGGATCGTCCACCAGCAACAACCGTGGGGCTCGCACAATGGCGCGGGCCAACTCGACACGTATGTGCTCTCCCAACGAGAGCCTGTCAAGCAGAGACTCGGCACAATCGCCCACATCGACGCGATGTAGCGCACGACGAGCTAACACGCGCGCCCTGCGACCAGTAACGCGATAATCAGCAGACGCCGCCAAAGCGACATGCTCACAAACTGAGCGGTTACGATGAGCCGGCCAACCGAACGATGCCAGTCCAACCTGGTTGCGCAACAGCCGGACTCTCCTATCCGGTGTGAGCGCCGTCAAGTCGACATCGTCAAACAGCACACTGCCGCTATCGGCCAGTTCGATGCCCGCCAAGATACGCAACAGCGTCGACTTGCCCGAACGACGCAAACCCCATAGCCCTACAAAGTCGCCCTCGAATATCTCGAAGGACGCCCGATCGAGTACAGCCACCTCTCGAGTCCCGTCGGGAAAAGACTTGCATAGATCACGTACGTCAAGCAAGGTCACGGCAAGCCAGTGAACTCACGAATCATGCCACGCGCTAATTCGATCCAAGACAGATCCCCCTCGACCCGAATCACCACGCCCTCACGCGCAAGCTCCAACTACTGCAAACCCGTCCAAGTCTCAGTTGGAAACGGATTACTGTGCTCCTTGAGCAAATCGAACAACTGTCGCTCGCAATGGTCGAACGCTCGCAGCAAAGCCGGTGCGTGCTCAGGACCAGAGACCACCATGCGTGCCCACAACTCCGCGCGGAAAGACTCCGCCGGCACCATACTGCTCATCCAATGCTCCACAGCGGTGGCCGTCGACTCAGTCGGCTCATACAGACGGACACGATGATGCGAACGTTTGGACTCAACCATGCTCGAACTCACCAAGCCGAGGGCTTCAGCTCGTAACAGCACACGACCCGCATCGTTCGGATCCAGCCTCCACGCAGGGCCAGCACGCTGGATCAGCCGGTTGGCAAGGTCATAAGGGTGACCAGGCTTTTCAAGCAGCAAGGCGAGCAACGGTCCCTTCCACGGAGACCCACCCGTCAACCAACCGGCCCAAGGTTCGCTCTTTCCCAGCACTCAACCTCCCATCCGCTGATGAATGAATGGAATCCTACCGCGTGACGATATTTGAGTCTAAGCACCCGCGATGGGTTCGCCAGCAGTGTTTCCGACTCCGATTCGCGAGCCAGCGCGGGCCATCAGCCCAGATGACCATACGCCTAGCGCGAGGGCCGCGACACCCGATCATCCACCGAGGTCCCTTGGGCGGCGGATATGCTTGGCGAGCCCAGGGATCGAGCAGTAGCTCGTGCCTCGCGCCACTGCTCATCGACCGATCGCGGGCCGAGATACCCGACGTTGTCGAGCTCGTAGCTGTAGTGCTGTGACAGCATTCCATCGCACATCGGTGAGGTCTTAAAACCCCGTGACCCTGGGAATCCCCTGCAGCCAAGCGGATTCTGAACTAAGACGACTCCGTAGCAGACTCCGGAATCGCCCGACCTCGCGCTAGATGACTCGGGTGTTGAGATCGACCAGGGAGAGGAAACCCGTACATGAACTCGATGTTGTACATATCCCCGCGGATCACATATCCCCGCGGATCGTTGCTTACTTGCGCGACGCTCTGCTAGGGTGGCGATAGTGGTCCGTCGTAGCGTGGCGATTGTGGCGCTGGTCGCCGCGGGGATCGTGGCGGGGTGCGGCGGGATCGTTTCGCCGGACCTGTTCGTTGTGTATCGCACAGGCAGCGCGCCCGGCGCGAGGCTGACGCTGCTGGTGACCGAAGAAGGCGTCGTGCGATGCAACGCAATCAGGGTCCACCCCGAAAAGCGCTTGAGCGACCCGCAGATAATCGAAGCGCGCACGATCCAGGAAGAACTTCAGACTCCGTCCTCCAACCACGAGTCGCTGTCTGCCAGGCCGGGCTCGGTGCTCAGCTACTACGTGCGCGACGCGGAAGGCAGCGTGCGTTTCAGCGACAACTCGGCGGGTCAGCAGACGGTGCTGCACAAGCTGGCGCTGTTCGTGCTGACGGTGGGCCAGCAGGTGTGCGGGTTGTCCCAGCAGGGCGCGTGAAGTGCGAGGGCCGGCCTCGCGCTGGTCGCCACATCGGCTGGATAGCGCGGCGGTGGCCGACAGCGGACAGCTCAGGCGAGGTGCACCTTGCCGTTGGAGCGCGCTCTCAGCTGGGCACGCTCGACCAGCTCGATCTGCTTGATCGCCGCGCGGAACAGGAGCGTGAGCAGGCGTAGGCGCGCGTTCTCGGAGCGCAGCTCCAGCAGCTCCTGCTTGGCGTCGGCGCCGAAGTCGATCGTGGCGGCCATGCTGTAGGCGTTCATCGCGGCGAGCTCCTGCTCGCTAAGCGTACGGTCGGTGGCTTGCTCCAGGAGCTCGGCGTAGAGCTCATGCGCGTCGCGCGCGACATCGCCGTCGGGTGTCTCCTCGCGCTCCGCTAGGAACTCGACGATACCGGCGGGATAAGGCAGGTCGTCCTGGCGTTGGAGTAGACGGAACACGCGTGTGCCCCGCACGAGGATCGTGAACCGCCCATCGTCCATGCGCTCGAGCACGCGCTCGATCTCACACGCGCAGCCAACCGGCTTTAGCTCGTCCTCAGAGAGCCACACGATCCCGAATTCGCGCTCGTCGTCGAGGCACTCTTCGATCATCGTGCGGTAGCGGTCCTCGAACACATGCAGCGGCACGCTCTCGGTGGGGAGCGCGACTATGCCCAACGGGAACAGTGGGAAGTCCTGAAGGGGAATCTCGGCCATCTTCCAAGTCTAGGCACGCCCGGTACGCGCTCGAGACGATTCGGCCAGAGCGCGCTTTGGCGGTGCTCGCGCGAAGGACCCTGCAGCCAAGGTCGTCCGCTCTGCCATTAGACTTCCGCGGATGGACAATGAGCTTGTGAAGCGAATCATGTGGTCGGGTCTGCTCACCGCTGTGGGCGCGCTCGCCAGCATCATCACTCAGCGGGCGGCCGCGCAGCTATGGAGGCGCGTGTTTGACGAGGAGCCTCCGGAGTGAGCTACACGCCGGGAGGCCCGGACGGCGGCGCGACACGCCCCACTGGTGGGGAAACAGGCCCCCCGGGCAGGGGGGCCACCCATAGCGGGCGGCAGGCAGGCCAGCAGGGCATCGCCGCGGCGATCACGGAGGTCTCCGAGCGCGCGAGCGTGCTGATCCGCGAGGAGATTGAGCTCGCCAAGACCGAGATCGCCGAGAAGACAACCCGTTTGGCCAAGGGCGCAGTCGTGGCGATCGTCGCGGGAGTGTTCTTCCTGACGGCGCTGTTCTTCGTGCTGATCGGGTGCGCGTGGCTGCTCTATTACGAGCTGCCGATTGGTAACGATTTCACATATTTCTGGGGTTTCTTCGCGATGGCCCTGATCCTCGTGGTGCTCGGTGCGATCGCGGGGATGCTGGCGGCCAAGGCCGTCAAATCGGGCGCGCCGCCGGTGCCCACGATGGCGATCGAGGAAGCGCACAAGATCCGCGAGACCGTGAGCTCGTCCTCCGAGGCGTCGGCAAGCGCCGCCGCGCCCAGCCCGCGCCCAGCTGCCGCGACGCAATCCCCGACACCGGACGGGTCGGCACAGACGCCCGCTGAGAGCAAATCCGACAGCGATCTTGGAAGGGGGGCATTCGATGGCCCAACGCTCGACAGCTGAGATCCGCAGCTCAATCGAGTCAAACCGCGCGGAGCTGGCGGTGTCGCTCAACAACCTGCATGGCGAAGTTGCGCGCATCACCGACTGGCGCGGTCAGCTGCAACGCCACCAGCGCGAGCTTGGGATCGGCGCGGCGGTCGTGGGCGTGTTGATGCTCGGGCGCCGTCGGCGCCGCAAACGCCGCCGCGGCTGAACTGATCCGCCGCATACTTCGGTGCGAATCGATGGGGTAGTCACAGTCCCTAATCGAGGAGGCGAGCATGTCGCAAGACACCGAGCAGCAGGAGACCGTCGGCCAGACGGCGGGTATCGTCGAGCGACTGGCGCGCGATGACGTGGACCGCAAGCGGTTCCTGAAGGCAGTGGGCGGGGCGGGTGCCGCAAGCTTCGGTGCGTTTGTGCTCGCCGCGTGCGGCAGCAGTAAAAGCTCGAGCACCACATCCACAGCGGCCACCGCTACCACGGTGCGGGCCGGCTCTGGCGCGGGCGACGTGGCGATTCTCAACTACGCGCTCACGCTCGAGTATCTGGAGAGCCAGTTCTACGAGAACGTGATCGCGGCAGGACTGTTCAACGGCAAGGTGGGAGCGCTGATCAAGAGCTTCGGCTCCCAGGAGAAGGAGCACGTGCTGGCGCTCAAGGGCACCGTTTCAAAGCTCGGCGGAACCCCGGTGACCAAGCCGGCGGCCAAGTTCCCGATCGAAAACGCCAACCAGGTGGCGCAGCTGGCCTACACGGTCGAGAACCTCGGGGCCTCGGCGTATCTCGGGCAGGCAGGCAATATCCAGAGCCCCGAAGTGTTGGCCGCCGCGCTTTCGATCCACTCGGTCGAGGCGCGTCACGCTTCCACGCTCGGCACGTTGGTGAAGAAGCCGCTTACACCTGACGGCGCATTCGCCATACCGGCTGATATGTCCACTGTCCTCGCGGCTGTAAAGCCGTTCCTGGCCTAAGCGCAATGCGAAAAGGAGTTTCTGAGATCATGATCGATAACACGCTCACTCACCCGGAACTGGCTGCGTTTGAGGTGCACGGCATAACTCGCGCGAGCTTCATGCTGCGTGGCGCGCTGGCGGCTGGTGCCGTCTATGGCACCGCCGCCGTGGGGCCATTTGTCTCCCAGGCGCTCGCGGAAGCGGGCGGTGGAGATGCGGAAATCCTCAATTTCGCGCTCACCTTGGAGTACTTGGAGAGCACCTTCTATGAGGTCAAGGGCAGGCAGGTGGGACTCAGCGGCCAGGCTAAGACATATGCCGAAGAGTTCGGCATGGAGGAGCAGCAGCACGTCGCCGCGCTCACGGGTGCCATCAAGGAACTCGGTGCCAAGCCCGTGAAGAAGCCCACGTTCGTATTCCCCACGACGAATGAAAAGAGCTTCCTTGCGCTCGCGTCAGTGCTCGAGAACACGGGTGTGGGTGCCTACAACGGCGCCGCGCCGTCGCTGAAAAGCAAGACATTGCTGGGCGTGGCCGGCAGTATCGTGCAGGTCGAGGCGCGCCACGCGGCGGCCATCAACCTGCTGATCGAAAAGAGCCCCACGCCCAACGGCGGGTTCGATCTACCGCTTACCAAGGCGCAGGTACTCGCCAAGGCTGGGCCGCTAATCAAGTCCTGAGCGGCGGTACCGAGTTGCTGTCCTGGGCGCTTTCCTGAGTGGCGCTCAGGACAGCAGTGAGCGTGGGATCGCGCCGACTCCGATCAGGCCAGGGCCGGTGTAGGTGCCGATCACCGGACCCACCTCTGAGCAGAACAGGGGCTCTGAGCCGAATATCCCCCGGCAGCAGTCCATCAGACGCTCGGCCTGCTCCTCGGCTTGGATGTACTGGACCACCCACCCGTCGGCGCCTTCGTCGTGGAGCTGTTGAGCGTATTGGACCATGCGCTCGAACGCGCGCTTGGCGGTACGCACACGCTCGACGGGAGTGATCTCATACTCCAGCGAGAGGATCGGCTTGATCTTGAGCGTGCCGCCGAGCCATGCCTGTGCGTTGCCGACGCGACCGCCGCGACGCAGGTACTCGAGCGTGTCGAGGCAGAACCAGATCTTCAGAGCCTTGCGCGTCTGCACAACGCGCTCGGCGACGGCGGCCTTCTCAGCGCCGCCACGCGCGGCCGCGGCGGCGGCGAGCAGCAGCATGGCGAGTCCACCGCAGGCCGTTTCGCCATCGATCACCTGCACGCGCTCGCCCAGTCCGCGCTCGGCCAGCAGGCCCTGGGCCTGGCGAGCTGACTCGCATGTGCCTGAGATGCCTCCCGCGAGGTGCACGGAGACAATCTCGTGGCCCGTGTTGAGCAACGGCTCCCACACCGCCAAGAAGTCGCCGATCGAAGGCTGGGAGGTAGTGGGCAGCTCGGGATCTGTGCGCAGCCGCGCGTAGAACGCGTCGAAGCCATCGAGCTCAATCTCGCGCTGTGGGTGACCCTGCCAACCGACGTACAGGCTGACCAGATGGATGCCTTCGCGCTCGGCCAGCTCGCGCGGGAGATAGCTGGTGGTGTCGGTGACGACCGCTACGGGAGGAGTCATGGGGCGCGAGGACCCTACCGCAACCGACGGCGTGCCCCGCGCGCCGTGATCGTTATCCGAGCCGGTTCTCGATCTGCGTGAATCCGGTTGGCTGCGTCGCTCCGCTGGAGAGCGGCTCGGCTGGAGCGCCGTCACGCTCGGGGAGTCCGAGCGTCTCGGCGAGCTCGCCGGACTCGTACATCTCGGTGACTATGTCGCAGCCGCCGACGAGCTCGCCGCCGACGAACAGCTGGGGGATGGTGGGCCAGTTCGAGATCGCTGTGAGCTCCTGGCGGATGCGCGGGTCGGGCAGAATGTCAACCGCGGCGAACGGCGCCTCCAGGGACTGCAGCAGCGCGACCGTGCGCGCGGAAAAGCCGCAGGCGGGGGCCTCGGGTGTGCCCTTCATGAAAAGGATCGTGTTGTGCTCGCTGATCGCCTCGGCGATCGCGTCGCGGATGGGGTTGGGCTCGCTGTCGGACATGGCTGGCTCCTGGCTGTGGTGGTCCTATGTGGCTGCCGGTGAGACGTGCTGTTGCTCGTCGGCGCCGGCGCCTTGCTCACCGTGAGCTTGTGTCTTCAGTGATAGCGCGTGAATCGCTGCGCCGATCTCATCCCCGAAGATGGCATACACGAGCTTGTGCTGTTCGATGCGGCTGCGCCCGGCAAATGCCGGCGAGCTGACAGTCGCACGGAAGTGGTCGCCCCCGCCCGTGTAGTCCTCAACTTCGGCTCGCGCCCCGGGGATAGAGGCCTCGATGCGCTGCTTGATCTGCTCGGCGGTGGGCACTGTCCACCCAGGTTAGCCCAAAGAAGAGCGACGCTATACTTTGGAAAGCGATGATTTCGATCACGGACAAGGGTGCGCGGAAGGTTCACGAGTTCCTCGACGCCCAGCAGGCCGACGTCAGCCTCGCGGGACTCCGTGTGGGTGTGCGCGGCGGCGGGTGCTCGGGCTTCCAATACCAGCTCGCCTTCGACGAGCAGCGCGGCAACGATGTTGTGTTCGAAAGCCACGGACTGAAGCTGCTCGTGGACAACGAGAGTCTGCAGTTCGTCTCGGGCTCCACGATCGACTACGAGGAAAGCCTGCAGGGCGCCGGCTTCAAGGTCGAGAACCCCAACGTGGTCGCCGCGTGTGGCTGCGGCTCGTCCTTCAGGGTCGCTGAGGAAGAGCAGGTTTCCGCGGTCTGACGCTCGCCTTGCCTGGGTGCCCTGTTGGACGCGCCACCGGTTCGTTGTTGAGGGAGCGCCACAGGTACCGGCAGGCCAGCGTACGGTGCGGGCGCCAGCGCTCGGCCAGGCGCTCGATCGTCTCGCGGTCGGGGATCTCCTGGAGGCCATAGGCGCGTTCGATCGCGCGGCGAATACCGAGGTCTCCAGGCGCCAGCACGTCGGGACGATGCAAGTGGCTCATGAGGAACATGTGCGCGGTCCACTCGCCGATGCCCTTGACGGCGACCAGCTCGGCCATCACCTCATCGTCGGATAGGTCATCGAGGCGGTCAAGCTCCAGCTCACCCGAGAGGATGTGCTCGGCCAATGAGCGCATGAAGCCGACCTTCGAGCGCGACAGGCCCGCAGCGAGGCGCAGCTCTTCGGGATCGTCGGCCAGCAGCTCCTCGGGGGTGGGTGGGCGGCCCCCAAAGCGCTGCTGCAGCCGCCCGTAGATCGCGGCCCCGGCCTTGACCGACAGCTGCTGGTTGACCACTGCGTGTAGTAGCGCCCCGTAGTGCTCCTGTGGGTCCGCTCTCTTGCGCGGAGGGCTCGAGATGACGCCACACTGCTCGATCAAGCCGGCCATGATCGGATCGGCGGCGGCCAGCTGCTCGACGGCGGCCTTCTGGGAGATGGCTTTGCGCTTGGCCGTAGCGCTAAGCGCGCTTGAGCCGGCGTGGCTCGCTGAAGGGCTCATCCGTTCAGCCTGCCCGCAGCGCCGGCACGTCACCCTCACGGGTACGAGCGAGCGCGATCGGCTCGCCGTCGAGCGCGTTCAGCGCGCGTTCCAGCGAGCACGCGATGCACGTGAAGCTCGGCGTGTCGCGCACCGTGAAGCGCGACGCCTCGGTGCCGCGCAGGCGCTGGACGAGATCGAGGAACGTGCCGACATCGTCGGTGTCGAACGCCACCACGAACTCCTGGTCGTCGAGTCCGAAGGAATAGGTAGTGTGGTTATCGACGCCCGGGTATTCGCGCCCGACCTGGATGTGGCCCTGCATGATCCGCCAGCGCTCCTCCGCAGGCAGCGCATACCACTCGCGCGACTTGACGAACGGGTACACGAACACGTACTTGCCGCGGAACCCGCGCGGGCGCACACGCTCGTCTTCAGAGTACTCCGAGCTCTTGCGCATGCCCAGGAACGAGTGGGGGATCTCGGCCCACTTCATCAGCCCACTCTGGGCCAGCACTACGTGGAACTCGTGGATGCGGTCGAGGTTCTCGGCCTCCGCGATCAACAGCAGCTCGGCGTCGCCACGCGTGCCCACGAGCGAGAAGGACTGCAGCAGGTGCCCGTCGGCGAAGTCCTCACAGGCGGCGGCGAACTCGCGCTTGCCCTCCGCGCGCGTGTCGGGGTCGAGGCGCCGCCACGCCGGATCGAGCTTCAGGAAGGTGTACTTGACGAAGTGTCGCTCGCTCATCAGCCAGGGCGATTATATGGCTCGACCGCGACTACGACGTCATCGCGGCCCGCACCTCGCTGGAGTTCGAGAGCCGTTGGCTGGCGCCCGCGGGCTCGCTGTAGCAAGATTGAACGCGCTTGGCGCGACTGGAGCCGTCCACTCAAGGGTGCGCTCTAAAGATCGCGCGGAAGACCCCTTGACAACACTTGAGTCTTGGGTATAAGATAGCTCCGTCTTGGCATCAATGGTGGTGTCGGGCGAAACATAAGGTCGGGTTTGGGTCGGTCTCTGGGTTGACGCTAACCGGTTTTGACGGGGACCTTGGGAGAGGGACCGGGTCGCAACTGAGAGGGAGTTGTTGTTCGCGTGGTTTCTTTGGGGAATAGCGCAGTAGAGAGTCCGTGTGCCGCCGGCACGTCCGTAATAGGACGCGTCAGCGTGGCTGACGCGTCTCTCTCTCTCTCTCTCTCTCTCTCTGGGACTGTTGGCGTCTAGGCGCTAGCTCCCTTAGCCACGGCGATAGTCCGTGGCCCGCCGGGTGTAGCGCCCGGCTTGGTCGTTTGTGCCCCAAGGAGTACTGGCGCGCAATAGGCGCGTCTAAAGTTGTTTGTTCTTCTGCCGTCGCGGGCTGTGTGCCCGTGGCGGTTTTGCGCTGCCCGGGCTCCTCGGGTGGTCGTTTTGTCGATCGTTCGAGGAGGGGATGAGTGTGATGGGTGCTCGCCGGCTTGTGTTGAGTGTATTGGTGTGTATGTGCGCGCTTAGTTGTGTGCTGGTGGGCGCCGGCTCGGCTTGGGCTGGTAGCGGGTCGTTGTTGTTCGGTCCGTTGGGCGAAGAAGCGGGACAGATCAAGATTCAGGGCTCGGATGGTATGGCGGTCGATCAGCAGAGCGGCGATATTTATGTCTCTGATCAGAGCGATAATCGGATCGAGGAGTTCGATGGGTCGGGCGAATTTGTGCGGGGTTGGGGTTGGGGTGTGATCCCGCCCGGTGAAGAAGAATTTCAGGTTTGCACGAGTGTGACTGGGTGCGGGCAAGGCCTTTATGGGTCGGGGGTGGGTGAGTTTAATGCAGGGAGTGTTGCCGGTGTTGCGGTGGATAACGAACCGGGTGCTTCGCATGGTGATGTGTATGTGGAGGACACTGGCAATCATCGTGTGCAGGTGTTCGATTCGGAAGGAAAGTTCTTGCGCATGTTTGGTGGGCATGTGAACAAGAACGGTTCGGACGTGTGTGTCGCGAGTGAAGCAGCGGAATGTCAGGGTGGCACGGAAGGGGAAGGCGACGGCGAATTCGACTGGGCGTCCGAGCACTCGATTATCGCGGTGGGTCCTGGTGGGGATGTGTATGTGGGTGATAAGGCGCGTGTGCAGGTTTTTGAACCTTCGGGTGTGTGGAAGGAAAACATTTCATTGTCCGCGCTTTCAAGTGAAGGGAAGGTCACGGCGTTGGCGGTCAATTCCGCGGGTGATGTGTTTGTGAAGGTTGAAGGTGTGCCTGGTGTGCGTGGGTTCGAAGCGGATGGGATCGAAATGCTCGCGAAGTATGATGAAAATAGTGAAGCGGTAGAGTCGGTTGTGGTGGGTGCCGCGGGTGATCTTTTTATCTCCGAAGCCGAACCCTTTTACCGTTGTGGTGAATGTGGTTTCTTGGAGTACGGTCCTTCTGGTGTGGAGCTCGAGGATTTTGGCGGGGGTACGCTAGTAGCCTCGCAGCCTGCGATGGCGTTTGATGAAACGCATAGTGAATTGTTGGTGTATGGGACTAATGATAAGAACTTCGGGACGGGCTACGAAAATCATGAATATGGGCATTACGGTGTGTGGGCGTTTGGGCCACCGTCTCCGGGCCCGCTGGTGGGGCTTGGTAGTGAGAAGTCTTCGCCTGGGTTGGATGGTGCGGCGGTGTTGGAAGGGCTTGTGGATCCTGAGGGTGCCTCGACCGAAGTCAAGTTTGAATATGTCGATGAAGCGGATTTCAGGGCTGGTGGTTATACGGATGCTGTGAGTACGACACAGGTGGTGCTCGGGGGTTCGGGTTTCGTGAATGAACATGTCGAAGCAGTTTTGCCTGCGGGGAGCTTGGTCGTGGGTGCGACTTATCATTGGCGTGTAGTGGCTCATAGTTCGCTAGGTACAAGTATTGGTTCTGATCAGGTTTTTGAAGAGGTGCCGTCTGCGCTGGTTGAAGGTCCGTGGGTGACGGATGTGACTTCCACGAGCGTGACGTTGTCAGGGAAGATCGACCCGCTGGGTGTTAGCACGTCTTATCGTTTGGAATATGGTGGCAGTGTTTCGTATGGTCACGTGTTCGCCGGTAGCGTTGGTGAAGGTATGGGTTATGTGTCGTTTAGTTATCACGTGCAGGATTTGGAAGCAGGCACTACTTATCATTATCGTGTTGTGAGCGAAAACTCGGTTGGGAGTATCACAGGTTATGACCATACGTTCACTACACAATTGGCTAGTGGTGCGCTGTTGCCTGATGGTCGTGCGTGGGAATTGGTCTCGCCATCAGATACCGGTGCTTTGATCGAAGATGTGGAGGGTTCGCGGGCCGCGAGCGATGGTAGCGGGATCGTGTACTCCACGAGCGAACCGATAGGGGAAGGGATAGTCGGTCATGTCGGGCATAACGCTGAATCCATTGCGGGCGCGACGGTTATTTCGACGCGTGACGCGAATGGTTGGAGGACACGTGATATTTCGCCGAAAGAGACCCTTCCACCGGAAGGGCAAACAGCCACTAATACTTTGTCCGAATCCGCGGAAGTCTTTATGACGTTCTCACCGGATCTCTCGCTAGGGGTCTTTGAGCCGCTGGGAGGAGGCATTGGTAGTACTCCGCAGTCCACGGAAGCGAGCGAACCTACACTGTATGTGCGTGATAATACTAGTGAAACGTATGAGCCGCTGGTCACCACGGCGAACGTGCCACCGGGTACGAAATGGGATCCCGAACTGGAGGATGCCGGAGAGGAAATGCATTTCTTGGCGGCCACCCCGGACCTCAGTCATATCGTTTTGTCTGACGGGGCTGCTCTCACCCCGGAAGCCTCGACTGAAACTGGGGGTGACGGTACGGGTCAAAATTTGTATGAGTGGAGCGGTGGTCATCTCCAGTTGGTGAATATTCTCCCGAACGACACGCCTGAGGTTGGGGCCTCTTTTGGCAGTAACACTATGGGTGTGGGTAATGCTAATAATCCGTGGGCGCTTTCAAGCGATGGGCGCTGGGTCGTTTTCCGGATGGGACGTTTGTATGTGCGTGACATGGTTGAGCACAAGACTGTGACCGTGCCGTTTCGTCATATGAGTGCGGAGCTTAGGTTTGAGACGATGAGTAGGGACGGGTCCAAGGTGTTTTACCTGGAACCGGAAGCAGGCGTCAGCGAGGAAAATAGTAATCTTGAAGGTGAACTGTTCGTGTTTGATCCGGCGAGTGGGGTCAGTACGGATCTCAGCGCGAATCATCTTGATGGTGAACCTGATGCTGGTGTGCGTAACACGCTTATGGGTATTAGCGAAAACGGTTCGTATGTTTATTTTGTGGCTAGTGGTGTATTGGCGAGCGGGGGGACGCGGGGACAGGACAATCTTTATGTGATGCATGAAGAAGGCGGGTCATGGAAAACGACTTTCATAGCGACGCTCTCAAGTGAAGATCAGAAAGATTGGGATCACGCGGGAGTAGCGGGCTCGGAACTCGCTCCTATTACTAGGATGGTCACTCCGAACGGGCGTTATTTGACGTTTATGTCGGACAGGTCGTTGACTGGTTATGACAATGACGATGCGGTCAGCGGACAGCCTGATGAGGAGGTTTACCTGTATGACGCCGAAACGAACAAGTTGGTGTGCGCTTCGTGCAACCCATCGGGTGCCCGTCCGCTTGGCGTACACGATGTTGCCGACCTCAATGGTAAGTTCTATTCTATTTTGATGGATCAAAGCGGAGCGTGGAACGGCGCGGCGGAGGATGGCAATGACGAACGTGGTCATTGGTTGGCGGCGGATATAGCTCCGGAATGGCACGTGGAGTACGAGGTCGCGACCGAGCGTGAGTCTTATCTTTCAGAAGATGGGCGATTGTTTTTCAACAGCAGCGATGCGCTTGTGCCACAGGACACAAATGGGCTCGCTGACGTGTACGAGTATGAGCCGCCCGGGGTCGGTGATTGTACGAACGCTAGCGCGACGTTCAACGAACGATCCGATGGGTGCGTGAACCTGATCTCATCGGGTCAATCATCGACAGAATCGACGTTCTTGGAAGCCAGCGAAACCGGCGATGACGTGTTCTTTATCACATCCGCGAAACTGGTGAACGAAGACGCCGGTGATCAAAATGCTGTGTATGACGCACACGTTTGCACAACAACCGTACCATGCTCCGCGGCGGTCGTGTCACCGCCACCGTGCACTTCGGGCGATTCGTGTAAGGCTGCTCCGTCTCCGCAACCGGAAATCTTCGGTTCGCCGCCGAGCGCGACGTTCAACGGTACCGGTAACGTGACAGCCTCACCGACCGTGGCCGGCGTTAGATCAAAGTCATCGACGAACGCGCAGAAGCTCGCGGACGCGTTGAAAGTGTGCCATAAGAAGAAAAACAAGCGCAAGCGGGCGGCGTGCGAACGACAGGCAAGGAAACGCCACCCAGTCTCTAAGAGATCCGGTAAGGCGAAGGCTAACGGGAAGGGCGCGAGGTGATCATCATGAGATCAATATCTAGACAAGCGTTGCTCACGATGATCATTGCCGTAGTGTTGTGGACGTTGGCTGATACTGGTCAGGCTCTCGCGGCTGAACCGTGGTGGCATCTGTCTGCTATCTCCGCGCCGGCTGCCGCGAATAGCAGTGTAGCCCGGATCGATGTGGTAGCAGCGAATGTTGGTGATGAGAGAACGACCACGGGAACTTTCAACGAACATATCACGGAAGCTGTCCTTGATCATGAAACCAAGGGTTTCGTAACGATGATAGATAAGTTGCCGCCTGGTATCACGGTCAGCGAAATACACGAGGAGGGCGGAGGCAAAGCACCAGGCCTGCAAGAGGGGGAAGAACTCGAAAAGAAGTTTGAATTCTTGGAAGATTTTGGGATCACAGCGCCGAAACTCTGTTCTGTTTCGGGACAGGGTGCTTCGGGTCAGACGGTGGAATGCAAGTTTGCTCCGCAGGTCTTTACCTATGAACAGTTGATCCTGGAGCTCACCGTCAGTGTTGCTGGCGGTTCGGGCCGTGGTGTCAACGAAGTCAGTGTTTCTGGTGGTGGTGCGCCACCGGTCAGTTCGCGTCATCCGCTCGCGGTCGAAGGCCCACCGTCATACGGTGTGCAGAGCTATGAATTGACCCCCGAAGAAGAAGGGGGACTGCCCAACACGCAAGCAGGATCACACCCTTTCCAGTTGACGACGACGCTGATGTTCAACGCGCAAGCAGTCAAGATCCCAGTATTCGAAAACCCGGAAGCAAAGGAAAAGAGAAAGTTCAGTCCCGAAGTGCAACCAGCGGCGTTTACGAAGGACCTGCGTTTCAATCTGCCGCCGGGACTGATCGGCAATCCGGCACCCCTGCCAAAGTGCAGTGTCCACGTGTTCCTGGAGATCGCCGCGACGGGAGGCAGGGAAGTGTGTCCTGTCGATACGGTCATGGGTGTAGCGACACCGATCATCACGAACTTTCACGATCTCGAAGCCAGTCCGCGGGCACAGAGCGAGCCGCTGTACATGCTGGAACCGTCTGCGGGCGAGCCAGCCAAGTTCGGTTTCCCGACACCGCTCGGACCAGTGATACTCAATACCTATGTGCGCACCGGTGGCGATTACGGTGTCGTGGTGACCGTCTCCAACCTCACCCAAACACTCGCGTTCATCGGGAACATCGTAACGTTCTGGGGAGTACCCGCAGACACACGCCACGATAACTCCCGCGGCCTGGGATGCCTAGAGGCCTTCGAAGACAGTACCGAAGAACCCGAACCGTCGTGTCCGGTCAACGAAAAGCCGGAGCCGTTCGTGATCATGCCGACTTCTTGTGCGGGACCGTTGCATACCACGATCGAAGCGGACTCCTGGAGCAACATTGGTGATTACACCGAACCATTTGAATACACGTTCCAGAACAGTGCGGACGAACCGATCAACACCGACGGCTGCAACCGTTTGAACTTCGAACCATCGATCAAGGTCGCACCAGACGGACAACAAGGCAGCACCCCCACCGGACTAACGGTCGGTGTGCATGTTCCCCAAGAAGCGAGCCTGAACCCCACTGGGTTGGCTGAGGCGGCCGTGAAGAACACACAGGTCACGTTGCCCGCCGGCATCGCGATCAACCCCTCTGGAGCGGACGGTCTCTCAGCATGCGCGATGAGCGAAGTAGCCCTCGAAAGCCCAGCCGAACAAACTTGTCCTGAATCGTCAAAGATCGGAATGGTCGAAATTCATACTCCGTTGCTACCTAACCCGTTGGTCGGCGCGGCGTACCTGGCCCAACAGGACGCTAACCCGTTCGGGTCGTTGATCGCGATGTATATCGTCGTGTATGACCCGGTGTCCGGTGTGCGCGTCAAGCTGGCGGGCGAAGTCAAACCTGATCCTGTGACCGGTCAGCTGGTCTCGACGTTCGATAACACGCCGGAGCTCCCGTTTGAAGAATTGAGCTTGCACTTTTTCGGCGGTTCGAGAGCGCCGTTGGGTACCCCGGCACTATGTGGTACTTATAGGACCACAGCGTCCATTGTTCCGTGGTCTGGGAGTAGTTCGGTGGACTCCTCCTCGGAATTCCAGATCAGCTCTGGTCCCAACGGGAGCCCATGCTCTAGTCCGTTGCCGTTCGACCCGTCGTTGACGACGGGCAGCCTGAACATTCAAGCTGGTGCGTTCACGCCGTTCACGATGACGATGAGCCGCGAAGACGGTAACCAGAACCTCGACGCGATCCAGTTGAAGATGCCCCCGGGCTTGTTGGGGACCCTGTCGAGTGTAAAGTTGTGTGGGGAAGCCGAAGGTAACGCGGGCACGTGTGGTCCCGAAAGCCTGATCGGCGAAACGACGGTTAGCGTTGGCCTGGGAGGCAACCCCTACACCGTCAAGGGCGGCAAGGTGTATATCACCGGCCCGTATGACGGCGCACCGTATGGTCTATCGATCGTGAACCCCGCGAAGGCCGGCCCGTTCAACCTCGGAGAGGTGATCGTCAGAGCGAAGATCGAAGTCAACCCGGAAAACGCGGCGCTCACGATCACGTCCGATGCGACGGGTCAGTATGCGATCCCGCAGATCCTCGACGGGATCCCACTACAGATCAAGCACGTGAACGTGTCGATCGATAGACAGGACTTCACGTTCAACCCGACGAACTGTGCTCCGACAGAAATAGGGGGCAGTCTCACGAGCAGTCAGGGAACCGTCTCCGAGTTGCATGTTCCCTTCCAAGTGACTAACTGTGCGACGTTGGGGTTCAAACCGATCTTCTCGGTCTCAACCAACGGGAAAACATCACGGGCAAACGGTGCGAGCCTGAACGTGAAGCTGACGTATCCCAAAGCGCCGTTCGGTACCCAGGCGAACATCGGGAAGGTCAAGGTCGATCTGCCGAAGCAACTACCCTCAAGGTTGACGACATTGCAGAAGGCGTGTCCGGCGAGCGTGTTTGAAGCGAACCCCGCGACGTGTCCGCCGGATTCGAGGATCGGTAGCGCGACGGCCACGACCCCGGTGTTGCCGGTTCATTTGGAAGGCCCTGCGTATTTCGTCAGTCATGGTGGCGCGAAGTTCCCCGAACTGATCGTCGCGCTATCGGGTGAGGGCGTGACCGTGTACTTGCACGGGGAAACGTTCATCAACAAGGCTGGGATCACGAGCAGTACGTTCAGGACGATCCCTGATGTGCCGATCGGCACGTTCGAACTGAAGCTCCCGCAGGGCTCTGACTCGGCGCTCGCGGCCAACGGGAACCTCTGTACGAGCAAGCTCGTGATGCCGACGTCGTTCGTCGCGGCTAACGGGATGTCGATCAAACAGTCCACCCCGATCACCGCGACAGGGTGTCCGAAGAAGACGAAGGCCAAGAAGACCAAGACCAAGAAGGAGAAGGGCGGGGAGGGCGGGATGGCGAAGGCTAAGAAGTTGGAGAAGATCGAGCATAAGAAGAGATGAGATGGTTACTATTGGAAGGGCGCTGTCTGGGGGGGTGGCGTCAAATGATGGATTGACGTCCTTGTTTTATAGGCCGGGGGCGTGTGGTGTTAGGCGTGATGGTGCGCCTGGGTCTGGTCGTGAGGGCGGGAATGTTGTTGATATTCAGCGTGCGCGGTTGTTGGCTGCGATGATCGATGTGGTGTGTGAGCGTGGCGCGGGTAGTGTGACTGTCGCGCATGTCGTTGATCGTGCTGGTGTTTCGCGTCGCACGTTCTATGAGCTGTTTGATGATCGTGATGGGTGTTTCTTGGCGGCGTTCGAGGATGGCGTTAGGCGTGCTTGGAGGTATGCGCTTGATGGGTATGACCCGCGGGCTAAGTGGGCTGAGCGTCTCAGGGTCGCGCTCGCGGGTTTGCTGTCGTTCTTTGACGCGGAGCGTGCTACGGGCCAGTTGTTGGTCGTCGGGTCGTTGGGCGCGGGCGCTGGAGTGCTTGAGCGTCGCCGGTGTGTGCTCGCCCAGATCGTCAGTGTGGTGGATAGGGGACGGGCTGAGAGCAAGACTGGTTTGGGTCTGCCACCCTTGACGGCTGAGGGTGTTGTGGGCGCGGTCTTCTCCGTGATCCATGGGCGGATGATCGAAGACGCCTATCCGCTTATCGAGCTAGCCAATCCGTTGATGAGCATGGTCGTGATGCCGTTCCTCGGTCCCGTCGCGGCTCGCCGAGAGCTACAGAAGCCCGTACCGCAGAACACGACACGGCCGGTGGTGGTGCTCGGGGATCCCCTGCGGGGTCTCGCGATGCGGATCACCTACCGTACCGTCAAGGTGCTGGTCGCGCTCGCGGAGAACCCTGGTTGCTCAAACCGTCAGCTCGGCGAAGCGGCGGGCATCACAGACCAGGGACAAACATCAAAGCTGCTACGCCGCCTAGACCGCCTCGGACTAGTCGAAAACCAAGGAGCCGGACCCAGAAGCGGAGAGCGCAACCAATGGACACTGACCCCCAAGGGCCACCAAGTCCAGCAAGCAACCATCACCCAGCAAACCAGGTAGGACGCTACGCGGGTATGTTGTGGGGGAGCGGTTGGACGGCGCCGGTCGTGTTCAGTAGACGCCCCGTTTATCGTCGTGGCGTGGCGGGTAGGGTCTGGTAGTCGCGTAGGGCTGGTTCGTGGTGTGGGCCGCGGAATCTGGGTTGCTCGAAAGATCTTTTGGATGACCCCTTGACAACACTTGAGTCTTGGGTATAAGATAGCTTCGTCTTGGCATCAATGGTGGTGCTGGGCATAACATAAGGTCGGGTTTGGGTCGGTCTCTGGGTTGACGCTAACCGGTTTTGACGGGGACCTTGGGAGAGGGACCGGGTCGCAACTGAGAGGGAGTTGTTGTTCGCGTGGTTTCTTTGGGGAATAGCGCAGTAGAGAGTCCGTGTGCCGCCGGCACGTCCGTAATAGGACGCGTCAGCGTGGCTGACGCGTCTCTCTCTCTCTCTCTCTCTCTCTCTGGGACTGTTGGCGCCTAAGCGCTAGCTCCCTTAGCCACGGCGACAGTCCGTGGCCCGCCGGGTGTAGCGCCCGGCTTGGTCATTTGTGCCCCAAGGGGTACTCGTGCGCAATAGGCGCGTCTAAAGCTGCTTGTTCTTCTGCCGTCGCGGGCTGTGTGTCCGCGGCGGTTTTGTGCTGCCCGGGCTCCTCGGGTGGTCGTTTTGTCGATCGTTCTAGGAGGGGATGGGTGTGATGGGTGCTCGCCGGCTTGCGTTGGGTGTGTTGGTGTGTGTGTGCGCGTTTGGTTGTGTGTTGGTGGGCGCGGGCTCGGCGTGGGCTGGTAGCGGGTCGCTTCTGTTCGGCCCTCCGGGCGTGGAAGCCGGGCAGATCGGCGGAACTCCTCGAGCGTTTGGTATGGCTGTGGATCGTGCGAGCGGAGACATATATGTCAGCGACGCAAATAACAATCGGATCGACGAGTTCGATGGGTCGGGGAACTTCGTTCGGGCTTGGGGTTGGGGTGTGATCCCGCCGGGTGAAGGAGCGGAAACGGAGCTCGATGAATCTCAGGTGTGTACGAGCGCGACAGGCTGTGGAGGAGGCCTTTATGGGTCGGGTGCGGGGGAGTTTGCTAGCGAAAATGCCTATGGTGTCGCGGTCGATAACGAACCGGGTGCTTCCAGTGGGGACGTATACGTGGTTGACAGTCAAAATTTCCGTGTGCAGGTATTCGATTCCGAAGGTAAATTCCTGCGTACGTTTGGTGAGCGCGTGAATAAGAACGGCACGAATGTATGTCTTGCCGTTGAAGCGAGCGAGTGTCAGGCGGGTACCGGAGGCGAAGGCGATAGTGAATTCGACTGGATCACTCAAGAGGCGACTATCGCGGTGGGTCCTGGTGGGGATGTGTATGTGGGTGATAAGGCGCGTGTGCAGGTCTTTGAACCGTCGGGCGCCTGGAAGGAAACTATTTCGCTGGCTGCGCTATCCAGCGAAGGCAAGGTCACGGCGCTCGCGGTGAATGCCTTGGGTGATGTGTTCGTCAAGGATGAAGGTGTGCCTGGTGTGCGTGAGTTTGAACCAGACGGCATGGAAATGCTCGCGAAGTTCGACGAAAACAGCGAAGCGGTAGAATCGATCGCGCTCGACGCCTCAGGCGATGTTTTCATCGCCGAGAAAGAAGGGGTACCCTGTGACAGGTGTGATTTCCTGGAGTACAGCCCGTCCGGCGAGCAGCTTGAGAGCTTTGGTGGAGGTACGCTCGTGTCCACGAACTCCGCCATGGTGTTCGACGATGCGCTCAACGAGCTGCTGACATATGGGACCGACGCGAAAACCCTGGAATATGGTCACTATGGTGTGTGGGCGTTCCCGTTGCCAGCGCCGGGTCCGTTGGTGGAGTCAGGCAGCGAGAAGGCTACAGCCGAATTGCGGGGTGCGGCGAGGTTGGAAGCGCTCGTGAACCCTGAGGGCAACGCCACCGAAGTGAACTTTGAATATGTCGATGAAGCCGATTTCGAGGCGAGCGGTTATGCGAGTGCCACGAGTACGTCCCCCGTCCTAGTCGGCTCGGGCTTTGAAGACCAGCAGGTGGTCGTCCATCTGCCGCAGAAGGCGCTGCTCCCGGGTGTGACTTATCACTGGCGTGCGACGGGACACGACTCGCAGGGCGCGAATCGTGGTGTGGATCAGAGCTTTGAAGAGATTCCGCCCGCGCTCATTGAAGGTCCATCGGCCGCGAACGTGACAGCTACGAGCGTGACGCTGTCGGCGAGCATCGATCCGCAGGGCGCGGTCACGAGCTATCGCCTTGAATACGGTACGAGCGCTTCCTATGGTCACGTGCTGGCTGGGAGCGTGGGTGAAGGCATGGGTTATGTGACGGTCAGCCATTACCTCCAGGAACTGGAACCGAACACGGTCTACCACTACCGTCTCCTTACCGAAAGCGAAGTCGGATCAGTGCAGGGTACCGATCGTACGTTCACCACGCAGCCTGCGAGCAGTGAACTAGCATTGCCTGACGGTCGTGCATGGGAATTGGTCTCGCCACCAGATACTGGTGCTTTGATCGAAAATGTGGAGGAGTCGCGCGCCGCGAGCGATGGCAGCGGGATCGTATATTCCGCGAGCGAACCGATAGGGGAAGGGATAGTCGGTCATGTCGGGCATAACCTTGAATCCATTACGGCCGCGACGATTATTTCGACGCGTGACGCGGATGGTTGGAGGACACGTGATATCTCCCCGAAAGAGACCCTTCCACCGGAAGGGCAAGCGGCCTTTGATTTGATCGAATCCTCGGAAGACTTTATGACTTTCTCACCGGATCTCTCCTTGGGGGTCTTTGAGCCGCTGGGAGGAGGCATTGGTAGTACCCCGCAGTCCCCGGAAGCGAGCGAACCTACGCTATACGTGCGCGATAATACTAGTGAAACTTATGAGCCGCTGGTCACCACGACGAACGTGCCACCTGGTACGAAATGGGAGCCCGAACTAGAGGATGACGGAGAGCAAATGAATTTCATGGCGGCTACCCCGGATCTCAGTCATATCGTTTTCTCCGATTGGGATGCTCTCACCCCAGAAGCCCTGACTGAAACTGGGGGTGACGGTACGGGTCAAAATTTGTATGAGTGGAGCGATGGTCATCTCCAGTTGGTGAATATTCTCCCGGACGGCGAAACTAAGGCTGGAGCGTCTTTTGGGAGCAACGCTATGGGTGAAGGTAATGCTAATAATCCGTGGGCGCTTTCAAGTGATGGGCGTTGGGTCGTCTTCCGGATGGGACATTTGTATGTACGTGACATGGTTGAGCACAAGACGGTGACTGTGCCGTTTCGTCATATAAGTGCAGGGCTTAGGTTTGAGACGATGAGCAGGGATGGGTCCAAGGTGTTTTACCTGGAACCGGAAGCAGGCGTCAAGGAGGAAAATAGTAATCTTGAAGGTGAACTGTTCGTGTTTGATCCGGCGAGTGGGGTTAGTACGGATCTCAGCGCGAATCATCTTGATGGTGAACCTGATGCTGGTGTGCGTAACACGCTTGTGGGTATTAGCGAAAACGGTTCGTATGTTTATTTTGTAGCTAGTGGTGTGTTGGCGAGTGGGGGGACGCGGGGACAGGACAATCTTTATGTGATGCATGAAGAAGGCGGGTCATGGAAAACGACTTTCATAGCGACGCTCTCAAGTGAAGATCAGAAAGATTGGGATCACGCGGAAGTAGCGGGCTCGGAACTCGCTAATATTACCAGGATGGTCACTCCAAACGGGCGTTATTTGACATTCATGTCGGACAAGCCGTTGACCGGTTATGACAATGACGATGCGGTCAGTGGACAACCCGATGAGGAGGTTTACCTATATGACGCGGAAACGAACAAGTTGGTGTGCGTTTCGTGCAATCCATCGGGTGCCCGCCCGCTCGGCGTACACGATGTCTCCGAACTCAATGGTAAGTTCTATTCCATTCTGATGGATCAAAGCCTCGCATGGGACGGGGGGCTGGAAGAGGGCAATGAAGGGCGTGGTCACTGGTTGGCGGCGGATATCGCTCCGGAATGGCACGTGGAAAGCACGGTCGCGACCGAGCACGAGTCTTATCTTTCAGAAGATGGACGTTTGTTTTTCAACAGCAGCGATGCGCTTGTTCCACAGGACACGAATGGGCTCGCTGACGTGTATGAGTATGAGCCGCCCGGGGTTGGTGATTGTACGAGCGCTAGCGCGACGTTCAGCGAGCGATCTGGTGGGTGCGTGAACTTGATCTCATCGGGTCAATCATCGACAGAATCTACGTTCTTGGAAGCGAGCGAAACCGGCGATGACGTGTTCTTTATCACGTCCGCGAAACTGGTGAGTGAAGACGCCGGTGATCAAAACGCTGTGTATGACGCGCACGTTTGCACGACGACGGTGCCGTGTCCGGCGGTGGTCGTGTCACCGCCACCGTGCACTTCGGGCGATTCGTGTAAGGCTGCTCCGTCGCCGCAACCGGAAATCTTCGGTTCGGCACCGAGCGCGACGTTCAACGGTGCCGGTAATGTGACCGTCTCACCGACCGTGTCCGGTGTTAGATCGAAGTCATTGACGAACGCGCAGAAGCTCGCGGACGCGTTGAAAGTGTGCCATAGGAAGAAAAACAAGCGCAAGCGGGCGGTGTGCGAACGGCAGGCGAGGAAACGCTACCCCGTCGTGAAGAGATCCGGTAAGGCGAAGGCTAACGGGAAGGGCGCGAGGTGATCATCATGAGATCAATACCTAGACAAGCGTTGCTCACGATCATTATTGCCGTCGTGTTGTGGACGTTGGCTGGTGCCGGTCAGGCGCTCGCGGCGGAGCCGTGGTGGCATCTGTCTGCTATCTCTGCACCGGCTGCCGCGAACAGCAGTGTAGCCCGGATCGATGTGATAGCAGCGAATGTTGGCGATGGGAGAACGACCACGGGAACCTTCAGCGAACATATCAGGGAAGCCGTCCTTGATCATGAAACCAAGGGTTTCATAACGATGATAGATAAATTGCCGGCTGGTATCACGGTCAGCGAAATACACGAGGAGGGCGGAGGTAAAGCACCGGGTTTGCAGGAGGGGGAAAGCCTCGAACAAAAGTTTGAATTCTTCGAAGATTTTGGGATCACAGCGCCGAAACTCTGTTCTGTCTCGGGACAGGGCGCTTCGGGTCAGACTGTGGAATGCAAGTTTGCTCCGCAGGTCTTTACCTATGAACAGTTGATCCTGGAGCTCACCGTCAGTGTTGCTGGCGGCTCCGGTCGCGGTATCAACGAAGTCAGTGTTTCTGGTGGTGGTGCGCCACCGGTCAGTTCGCGTCATCCGCTCGCGGTCGAAGGCCCACCGTCATACGGTGTGCAGAGCTATGAATTGACCCCCGAAGAAGAAGGAGGACTACCCAACACGCAAGCAGGATCACACCCCTTCCAGTTGACGACGACGCTAATGTTCAACGCGCAAGCAGTCAAGATCCCAGCATTCGAAAACCCGGAAGAAAAGGAAAAGAGAAAGTACAGTCCCGAAGTGCAACCAGCGGCGCTCACGAAGGACCTGCGTTTCAATTTGCCGCCGGGACTGATCGGCAATCCCGCACCCCTACCAAAGTGTAGTCTCCACGTGTTCCTGGAGATCGCCGCAACCGGAGGTAGGGAAGTGTGTCCTCTCAATACGGTCGTGGGTGTAGCGACACCGATCGTCACGAACTTTCACGGTCTCGAAGCCAGTCCGCGGGCACAGAGCGAGCCGCTGTACATGCTGGAACCGTCTGTGGGTGAGCCCGCGAAGTTCGGTTTCCCGACATTGCTCGGACCGGTGATACTCAACACCTACGTACGTACCGGTGGTGATTACGGTGTCGTGGTGACCGTCTCTAATATCACCCAATCACTCGCGTTTATCGGGAACATCGTAACGTTCTGGGGAGTACCCGCGGATACACGCCACGATAACTCCCGCGGCCTGGGATGCCTAGAGGCCTTCGAAGACAGTACCGAAGAACCCGAACCGTCGTGTCCGGTCAACGAAAAGCCGGAGCCGTTCGTGATCATGCCGACTTCTTGTGCGGGACCGTTGCATACCACGATCGAAGCGGACTCCTGGAGCAACATTGGTGATTACACCGAACCATTTGAATACACGTTCCAGAACAGTGCGGACGAACCGATCGACACCGACGGCTGCAACCGCTTGAACTTCGAACCATCGATCAAGGTCGCCCCCGACGGACAACAAGGCAGCACCCCCACCGGACTAACGGTCGGTGTGCATGTTCCCCAAGAAGCGAGCCTGAACCCGAGTGGGTTGGCTGAGGCGGCCGTGAAGAACACGCAGGTCACGTTGCCCGCCGGCATCGCGATCAACCCTTCTGGAGCGGACGGTCTCTCGGCATGCGCGATGAGCGAAGTAGCCCTCGAAAGCCCAGCCGAACAAACTTGTCCTGAATCGTCAAAGATCGGAACGGTCGAAATTCATACTCCGTTGCTACCAAACCCGTTGGTCGGCGCAGCATACCTGGCCCAACAGGACGCTAACCCGTTCGGGTCGTTGATCGCGATGTATATCGTCGTGCATGACCCGGTGTCCGGTGTGCGCGTCAAGCTGGCGGGCGAAGTCAAACCCGACCCTGTGACCGGTCAGCTGGTCTCGACGTTCGATAACACACCAGAGCTCCCGTTTGAAGAATTGAGCTTGCACTTCTTCGGCGGTTCGAGAGCGCCATTGGGTACCCCGGCGCTATGCGGTACTTACAGGACCACAGCGTCCATCGTTCCGTGGTCCGGGAATAGTCCAGTGGGCTCCTCCTCGGAATTCCAGATCAACTCTGGTCCCAACGGGAGCCCATGCTCTAGTCCGTTGCCGTTCGATCCGAGCCTGACGACGGGCAGCCTGAATATTCAAGCTGGTGCGTTCACGCCGTTCACGATGACGATGAGCCGCGAAGACGGTAACCAGAACCTCGACGCTATCCAGTTGAAGATGCCCCCGGGACTGTTGGGCACGCTCTCTTCGGTCAAGTTGTGCGAAGAAGCACAAGCTAATGCCGGTACGTGCGGTCCCGAAAGCCTGATCGGTCATACCACCGTCAGCGTTGGTTTGGGTGGCAACCCCTACACCGTGACGGGTGGCGAAGTGTTCATCACCGGCCCGTATAAGGACGCTCCGTATGGCTTGTCGATCGTGAACCCCGCCAAGGCCGGCCCGTTCAACCTCGGGAAGGTGATCGTCAGGGCGAAGATCGAAGTCAACCCGGAAAACGCCGCACTCACGATCACCTCTGATGCAGCGGGTCCGTATGCGATCCCGCAGATCCTCGACGGGATCCCACTACAGATCAAGCACGTGAACGTCAGTATCGACCGGTCTGATTTCACGTTCAACCCAACCAACTGTGCTCCGACAGAAATCGGTGGGAGCCTCACGAGCAGTCAGGGGGCCGTGTCGGTCCTGCATGTTCCGTTCCAGGTAACGAATTGCGCCACGCTCGCTTTCAAACCGATCTTCTCGGTCTCAACGAACGGGAAAACATCACGGGCAAACGGTGCGAGCCTGAATGTGAAGCTGACGTATCCCAAAGCGCCGTTCGGTACCCAGGCGAACATCGGGAAGGTCAAGGTCGATCTACCGAAGCAACTACCCTCAAGGTTGACGACATTGCAGAAGGCGTGTCCGGCGAGCGTGTTTGAAGCGAACCCCGCCGCATGCCCCCCGGACTCAAGGATCGGCAGCGCGACAGCCACAACCCCAGTGTTGCCTGTCTATCTGGAAGGTCCGGCGTATTTCGTCAGTCATGGTGGCGCGAAGTTCCCCGAACTGATCGTCGCGCTATCGGGTGAGGGCGTGACCGTGTACTTGCACGGGGAAACGTTCATCAACAAAGCTGGGATCACGAGTAGCACGTTCAGGACGATCCCTGATGTGCCGATCGGCACGTTCGAGTTGAAGCTCCCGCAGGGCTTTGACTCGGCGCTCGCGGCGAACGGGAACCTCTGTACGAGCAAGCTCGTGATGCCGACGTCGTTCGTCGCGGCTAACGGGATGTCGATCAAACAGTCCACCCCGATCACCGCGACAGGGTGTCCGAAGAAGGCGAAGGCCAAGAAGACAAAGAAGTCCAAGAAGAACAAGCACGGGAAGAAGAAATGACATGCACACCAATGGAAGGGCGCAGCCAACACGGGCGGCGTCTGAGAACGGACTGAGCGCGGTCCGCCGCAGACCCGGAGCGTATGAGCTATCGCGCGACGGCGTGAGCGTTTCCAAGCGCGAGGGTGGCGACGTTATAGATATTCAACGCGCGCGTCTACTCGCGGCTATAACTGACGTGGTGTGGGAGCGCGGCGCGGGCGAGGTGACTGTCGCGCACATAGTTGACCGGGCGGGTGTTTCGCGCCGAACTTTCTATGAGCTGTTCGACGATCGTGAAGAATGTTTCCTGACGGCATTCGAGGAGGGCGCCAAGCGTGCCTCGCGGTATCTGCTTGATGGGTATGACCCGGGCGCTAGATGGGCTGAGCGGCTAAGGGTCGCGTTGGGCGGTTTGCTGTCGTTCTTTGATGTGGATCGTGGGACGGGCCGATTGCTGGTCGTTGGATCTCTGGAGGCGGGCGCGAAGGCGCTCGAGTGCCGCAAACGTGCTCTGGATCAAATCGTCGCCGTGGTGGACTCCGGGCGCGGGGAGTCAAAGACGGGTTTGGGTTTGTCGCCGTTGATGGCGGAGGGTGTCGTGGGGGCGGTCTTTTCGGTGATCCACGCACGGATGACTGACGCTGACGAGCGTCCACTGATCGAGTTGCTCAACCCGTTGATGAGCATCGTCGTGATGCCATATCTCGGTCCCGCCGCGGCACGCCGAGAGTTGGAGAAGCCGGTGCTCGATAGCGTGGTGCGGCCGGTAAGCGTCTCGGGCGATCCGTTGCGTGGGCTAGCGATGCGGATCACATATCGCACGGTGAAGGTGCTGATCGCGCTCGCGGAGCGCCCGGGCTCCTCCAATCGCCAGATCGGCGAAGCCGCGGGCATCGCGGATCAGGGACAAACATCCAAGCTGTTGCATCGCCTCGATCGTCTCGGCCTGGTGGAGAACAGCGGCCCCGGTCACAGAAGCGGAGAGCGCAACGTGTGGGCACTGAGCCCCAAGGGCCGCGAGGTCGAGCGAGCCGTCACTGCTCAGCAAACGCGGTAAACGCGCTCAACCTAGCAACGCGAAAGCCTTCAACCGGTTGGGGCGTTACCCGCCGACAGGGCGACATTTGCGACCGGTTTTGGGGCGTCACCCTCCGACAGGGCGACATTTGCGACGTGAGCGTCAACGGCTCGCCCCGTCTTCGCCCCTGCGACCGTTACAGTTTAGCCGTGCGGATTGCTCTCGTCTCCCCGTACTCGTGGAGCTACCCAGGTGGCGTCACACGTCACATTGAGGCGCTCTCGGCCGAGCTGGCGGCGAACGGCCACGAACCGCGTATCCTCGCGCCGTTTGACCCCGACGACGCGCTGTCGCGACGCGTGCACCGCGGGGCGCGCCCGCAGCCGCTTGATGCTCCCGAGAACTTCGTCTCGCTGGGGCGCACGTTCGGCGTTCCAGCCAACGGTGCCGTGTCCAACCTCACCGGCCTGCCCCAGGCGGTCCTGGCGCTACGCCGCGAGCTGCGTTGCGGCGGCTACGACGTGGCGCACATCCACGAGCCGATCGTCCCGATGATCGGTTGGGACGCGCTCATGTCAAGCGGCGAGTTGCCGCTCGTGGGCACGTTTCACACCTACTCCACCAACCAGCTCACCAACAGTCTTGGAGCGCTCGTGTTCGACGGACGGCGGCGCATGAACCGCTTGCATGCGCGCATCGCGGTGTCTGAGGCCGCGGCGTGGACGGCGCGGCGCTTCTACGGCGGGCACTACCGGATCGTGCCCAACGGGGTGCTTGTGTTCGACAGGGCGCTGCTGCCGGAGTGTGCCGAGGAAGATGAGCAGCAGCGCGAGCCCGACGGCGAGCGGCCGCTGCGCATCCTGTTCATCGGCCAGGCCGTCGAGCGCAAGGGCTTGCCGGTGTTGTTGCGCGCGTTCGAGGCGCTGCGCGAGCAGGTGCCCGCGACGCTCACGCTCGTCGGTGCGTCCGCGGCGGAGATCGCGCCGATGCTGCTCGACGACCGCGGGGTGCGCGCGTTGGGGAAGGTCTCCGAGGAGCACAAGCTGCGCGAGCTGCGCCGCGCGGAGGTGCTGTGTGCGCCGTCGCTTCGCGGGGAGAGCTTTGGGATGGTGCTGACCGAGGCGTTCGCCGCCTCGACGCCCGTCGTCGCGTCCGCCATCCCCGGCTACCGGGATGTCGCGCGCGACGGCGTGGACTCGCTGCTGGTGGCGCCCGGGGACGCGCTCGCGCTGGCCGAGGCATTGCGTGCGCTCGCGCTGGACCCCGCCCGGCGCGCGGCGATGGCGGCCGCCGCGCGTGAGCGCGCGCAGCGCTTCTCGTGGGCGCACGTGGCCGATGAGGTCACCGACGTCTACCGCGAGGCGATCGCTGTGGGACAGCCCACCACCCGTCTGGCCCGCGTGGCGGTGCGTCACGGGCTCGCGCCGGCCGACCTGCGCCCACGCGAACGCGCCCGCCGACTGCCCAGCCTCGAGCCCGCGCCGCCGCCGCGCGGTCGTGCGCTACGCGTGCTCTCGCGCGCGGCGCTGCTCTGCAGCTCGCTTGCGGGAATCGCACTGGCGTTGCTCGCGCTGCAGAAGATTGGCGTCACCAAAGTAGCTGCCAGCCTGCTCGCGTCGAGCCCCGGGTTGGTGGCGGCCGGCGTGGGTGTGATGTGCGCGTCGATGTTTGTGCGCGGGATCGCCTGGCACGCGATTCTTAAGGCAGCCGCCACCTGGCGCCCAGCCCGCCGCCGCGACGCGCTGCAGGGCACGTTCATCGGAGTGTTGATGAGCGCCACGCTGCCCGCCCGCCTTGGCGAGCCCTCGCGTGCGCTAATCGTCGCGCGACGGATCGGGCGCGCGCGCGAGACGCTGCCGGTGGTGCTGGGCACGATGGTCTCCCAGACCCTGCTCAACCTGCTTGCGCTGGCGATCCTCGGCGGGGTTATGTTCTCCAGCGTCAGCTTCGCCGGCAAGCACACGAGCGCGCTGCTGGCGGTCGCACTGGCCCCGCTCGCGGCGCTGATCGCGCTGCTGCTGGCGCCCGTGCTTGTTCCTCGCGCCACCGTGTCGCGCTCGCGGCGCCTTGGACGTCTGCTCACAAATGTTCGCGCGGCGTTGCTGCGTGTGCGCGCCGGGTTGCGCATCTTTCGCAACCCCCGCCAAGCGGGAATCGCGACCGCGATCCAGCTCAGCGCGTGGGGCCTGCAGTGGATGTCCTGCTGGCTTTTGCTGCGCGCGCTCGGGCTCCCCACTCAGGTCGGCTTCGGAGCCGCCGCCGCGGTGCTGTTCGCGGTCAACGTCACAGCCGTGATCCCCGCCACGCCGGCCAATGTTGGCGTGTTCCAGGCGGCGTGCGTGGCGGTGCTGGCCGGTGCCTACCACGTGCCCTCCGCCGACGCGCTCGCCTACGGGATCGTGTTGCAGGCCGTCGAGGTCGCCACCGCGGTCATCATGGGCGCGCCAGCGCTCGTGGGCGAGGGGCTCTCCTGGAAGGACGTGCGCCTGCGCACGATGCACGCCTCGCCAGTGAAGCTCGGGCCGCTGCCAGGCAGCGGAGCCGCACGGCAGGCGCCCTCACGGGTCCAGTCCTGACAGACCCGACGCCGCGCTTCAGAACCGCGCGGGCAGGAGCGGTGCGGGCTACGCAGAATCGCACCCCATGAGCGACGCTTGGGTCTACATGCTGAGCTGTTGCGATGGCTCGCTCTACACCGGTTGGACCAATGACCTGGAGCGCCGTCTGGCCAAGCACTTGGCCGGCAACGCTAGTCGCTACACAGCCAGCCGGCTGCCGGTCGAGCTGGCGCTTGCGCTGCCGATGGCCGATCGCAGCACCGCGATGCGTGAGGAGGCGCGGATCAAGCGGCTTGATCGCGCGGGTAAGCTTGCGTTGATCGTTGCGCGGGGGACCTAGACGCTGACCAATTCCGCCAAGTAACCGGGCTCAGGCACCGGCTCTCCGGAATCGCGCATCATTTCGATGTGCATAGGAAGCGCTTCGCGCATAAGCTTCTCCACCTCGGCCCTGGTCGCGCCGCATGCGATGCAACCGGGTAGATCAGGTGAATACGCGCCCCAACCGCCGTCCTCAGTGGTTTCGTAGATAACGAGGTACTCCGTCATCGCAGCTCCTTGATCCCAGACTTGCGTCTGATGTCGGCCAACTGACCTACGCTGATCGTATCGCTTCGCTTTCCCGCGACCGTAACCAGCCGCGCGTGATCGATATGACTGAACTGGCGATGACTTCCACGCTGGCGCGCCTGATACCAACCATGGGCTTCGAGGATAAAAATCACCTCGCGAACCTTCTTCGCCATACCCCTCATTCGACAGGGGGTCATGAGCGGGACGCTCGCGCCGCTCGTCAGGACGCGATCGCCGGTTGATCCTCCTCTTCGACCGCGCCGGCGGGCGGGCCCTCGTCGTCGAGCTGCCGGGCACCGTCGAAGGTGGTCAGCGACGGGTCGCGGTAGGAGCCCTTGATGATGTCGTCGGGTGAGCCGTCGGGAAGCAGGCGCCCTTGGCGCGTGCCGAAGTAGATCGCCTGCGGGTGGTGGGCGATCAGCGCGAGCGTCGACTGCTCGGGTATAGGGGCGTAGCCGTCGCTGATCGTCATCCCGATCTGGCCCAGGTCGAGTAGCTTCTCGACCTTCAAATGCTCGCTCTGCTCGGGCACGGCGGGATAGCCCCACGAGTAGCGCCGGCCCTGGGTAGCGGGGATCCCGAGCATCTCGCGCGCTTTCGCGTGCAGCCACTCGGCCAGCCCCTCAGCGGTTTGCACGCCGAGCCCGTGCACGAACAGCTGCTCGGCAAACTCTCCTTCTGCCTCGAGCTTTGCCATCAGCTCGGTCACCTCAGAGCCGACTGTGACCGCCTGCACAGCGATCACATCCAGTTCGGCGGGCGGCGCTCCGTCGCGGGAGGGTTGGCCGTCCGCTCCGAGCGCAGACCGGAAGAAGTCGGCCAGGCAGATGCGGTCGCCCTTGGGCTGGCGCGGGCACACGAAGCGCGTCAGCTCGTTGGCAGGGTCGGTCGGGTCGAGCGGCGTACCGGTCGCGCTCGGATGAGCGCCGGCGCCGAGACCGGCCACGCGCGGGTCCAGCACCACGATGTCGTTGCCTTGCGCGTAGCAAGGGAAGAAGCCCAGCAGCGCGCGCGAGTGCAGGTAGTTCTGCTCTGCCCACATGCGCTCTAGCCGCGGACGGAAGTCCTCGTCCACGAGCTGGCGCCACGCCTCGCCCTTCACGCCCTTGCCGCCCCAGTGCAGCTTGAACAGCACGTGCGTGTCGAGGTGGCTGTACACAGCCTCCATGTCCACCGCCAGCTCTTGCACACCCCACCAGGGAGGAGTGGGTATGGGGTCGTTCGAGCTGACATTCGAGCGCACCGAGTCATCAGCGAAATTGAGCTCCTCTACCGGCTCCTCTCCCTTTTCGCGGAATGCCGTGGCGCCGGAACGGAGCTTTTCAAGTAGCGCTTCGTGCGCGCCGTCGTCGATCAGCTGGTCCATCACCGACAGCCCCTCGAACGCGTCCTTGCAATAGAACACGCCCGGCTCGTACTGCTCGTCTGATTCGCGACCACCGGGATACAGTGCGCGATAGCTGAACGCGCGGTTGATCGCCGCACCGCCGATCAGCACCGGGTAGCGCATACCCTTGGAGTGCAGCTCCTGGATACAGGCCGGCATCTGCTTGGAGGTGGACACCAGCAGCGCCGAGAGGCCGATCGCGGTCGCCTCGTGCTCCTGGGCGGCGTCGAGGATCGTTTGGATCGGCACCTGCTTGCCGAGGTCGATCACCGTGTAGCCGTTGTTCGTGAGGATCGTGTTCACCAGCGACTTGCCGATGTCGTGCACGTCGCCAAACACGGTCGCCAGCACCACCGTGCCCTTCGTGTAGCCCTCGATCTTGTCCAGGTAGTTCTCAAGGCGTGCGACCGCCTTCTTCATCACCTCGGCGGACTGCAGCACGAACGGCAGAATTAGTTCCCCGGCGCCGAACTTATCGCCCACCTCCTTCATCGCGGGCAGCAGCACGTCGTTGAGCGTCCCCACCGCGCCGATCTTCTCCACCGAGGCGTCGATCCAGTCCTCCACGCCCTCCTTGCGGCGACGCAGGATGTGGAAGTGCAGCGCCTGCTCCGGCTCCATGCCCTCGGTCGGGTTGGCCGTCGTTTGTGTCTCCTGCTCGCCCTTTGACTCGAAGTGCTCGATGAACTTCTCCAGCGCGTCCTCGCGGCGGTTGAACACGAGATCGTCGGCCAGCTCGCGCTCTTCGTCTGAGATCTCCGAGTAGGGGGTGATGTGGTTGGGGTTGACCATCGCCAGGTCGAGCCCCGCCTCCACGCAGTGATGCAGGAACACCGAGTTCAGTACTGCGCGCGCGCCCGGCGACACGCCGAAGGACACATTCGAGACGCCCAGCGAAGTCTTCACGCCAGCGATCTCGGCCTTGATGCGGCGGATGCCCTCAATCGTCTCCACGGCGGACGGTCGCCACTCCTCGTCGCCAGTCGTGAGCGTGAACGTGAGGCAGTCGAAGATCAGCAGCTCGGGGTCGAGCCCGTGCTCCTCGCAGCACAGGTCGCGAATCCGCTGTGCGATCTCGACCTTGCGCTGCGCGGTCTTCGCCATCCCGACCTCGTCGATCGTCAGCGCGATCAACGCCGCGCCGTGGGCGAGCGCCACGGGAACGACGCGATCGAGCTTGTCGCGCCCGGCCTCCAGGTTGACCGAGTTGACGATCGCGCGGCCCGGGATCTGCTCGAGTGCCCGTTCGATCACCTCCGGCTCGGTCGAGTCGATCTGGATCGGGGGCTCCTGGGTGAGCGAGATGCGCTTGGCCAGCAGACGCATCTGTTCGTCCTCATCGACGCGCTCGGTAAGGGCAACGCACAGGTCCAACACGTGCGCGCCGCCGGCCACCTGATCCTCGGCGATCTGCACCAGTCCGTCGTAGTCGTCAGCCAGCAGCAGTTCCTTGGCCTTGCGCGAACCCTGGCTGTTGACGCGCTCGCCCACCATTGTGGGGCGCGGCTCCTGCACGAGCGCGGTGGCGGCGATCATCGAGGAGAGCTGCGGCGGGCGAGGATTGGGGCGTCCACCCACCCCCGGCTCCATTTTGCGTCCACCGACGCGCTCCGCTATTGCGCGGATGTGATCGGGGGTCGTGCCGCAGCAGCCGCCGACCACGCCCACGCCGTAGCGCTCGACGAACTCCGCAAGCGCCTCGGCCAACGGCTCGGGTTGCTCGGGGAAGATCGTCTCGCCGTCCGGTCCCTGCAACGGCAACCCCGCGTTGGGGATGCACGCCACCGGCAGCGAGCAGTTTTCGCCCAGGAAACGGATCGCGTCGCGCATGTCCTGCGGGCCAGTCGAGCAATTTAGACCCACAACGCTCACCGTGAGCGCCTCCAGCGTGCACAACACCGCTGATATATCCGTTCCCAGCAGCATCTTGCCGCCGTTGGGCAACAGCGACACGGATGCGTGGATAGGCAAGGTCTTACCTGTGCTCTTGAACGCCGCTCGAGCGCCGAATATCGCGGCCTTGACCTCGAGGATGTCCTGCGCCGTCTCGATTATCAGTAGATCGACCCCTCCATCAATCAATCCCTCCGCCTGCTCGGTGAAGACCTCGACCAGCTCTCCAAAACGGACCTGGCCCAACGTTGGGTCTTCCGATGCCGGCAGGAAGCCCGTCGGCCCGATCGAGCCGGCGACGAAGCGGTGCTCGCCGGCGGCCCTGCGCGCGATTTCCGCCGCCTTCGTATTGACCTCGACCGTGTAGTCGGCCAGGCCCCACTCGTCCAGCTTCAGGCGCGAGGCTTGGAAAGTGTCGGTCTCGAGCACCTCCGCGCCGGCCTCCAGCATCGAGGCGTGCACGCCTTCGATCACGTCCGGGCGGTTCAGCACGAGCGCCTCGTGGCACTTGCCGGCGAGACCGCCATAGTCCTCGGCGGTCAGGTCGAACTGCTCGAGCGTCGCGCCCATGCCGCCGTCGTAAATCACGACATGACTGCGCACGGCCTGTAGATAGTCACGCATCCGCTCGGATGCTAGCAGCGCACAAGCAACCTTGACACGGCTGTGTCAGGGTCGGGAGGAGGAGTGGGGAGGAGTTGCGTGCTCCTAACGAAACATAAATGTGCGATACCGCTATTGCGAACACGTCGCCGGTTTACTGTTTTCTTACAATGGCCAGTCGCGACATCACCCTGGAGCCAGTGCGCGTGGACTGCGCCGAGGCGCCCACCACCCGCACGCTGCTCGACATCTTCGCGGCCACCGTCGAGCGGCACGGCGCGCGCCTGGCGATCGACGCCGAGGACGCGGCTCTCACCTACGACGAGCTCTCCAACGCCGTCGAGCAGCTCGCTGACAGGCTGCGCGCAGCAGGCATCGGTCCCGGCGAGCGCGTCGGCGTCCGCCTGCAGAGCGGCTCCTCACAGCTCTACGTCGCGATCCTGGCGGTGCTGCACGCAGGTGCCGCGTACGTGCCCGTCGACGCCGACGACCCGCCGGCGCGGACCGCTTCGATCTGGGAGCAGGCTGACGTTTGCGCGGCGCTCGAAGACGGCCTGCTCCTACGGTCTCTGTGTCCAGCTCACGCCGAGCGGCGTGATCTAGCTTGCGCCGAGCGACTGGCTCCAGACGGCCCCCCTACGACGGGAGCCTCCGATGGTGGGGGCCAACATCCTGAAGGACACACCCTCCCGGGTACACACAGGCAGGTAGCCGATGACGACGCCTGGATCATCTTTACCTCCGGCTCCTCCGGGCAGCCCAAAGGCGTCGCTGTCACCCACCGCTCCGCCGCGGCCTTCGTCGAAGCTGAGCGCAAGCTGTGGACCGTGCATCCCGAAGACCGCGTGCTCGCCGGTTTGTCGGTCGCCTTCGACGCCAGCTGCGAGGAGATGTGGCTCGCGTGGTCTGCCGGCGCCGCGCTTGTGCCCGCCCCACGCGTGCTCGTACGCTCCGGAGTTGACCTCGGAGCGTGGCTCGCGGCGCGCGCGATCACCGTCATCTCGACGGTACCCACGCTCGCAGCCATGTGGGACCGGCCGACGCTCACTGAAGTGCGCCTGCTGATCCTCGGCGGCGAGGCCTGCTCCAACGAGCTCGGCCGACGCCTGGCTACCTGCTGTGAGGTCTGGAACACCTACGGCCCCACCGAGGCCACCGTCGTCACGACCGCCGCCCGTATCCTGCCCGATCAACCCGTGAGGATCGGCTGGCCGCTCGCCGGCTGGGACATAGCGGTGATCGACGAGTCCGGCGCTCCGGTCGCTTTCGGCGAGCCCGGCGAACTCGTGATCGCGGGCGTCGGGCTCGGCCGCTACCTGGATCCCGCGTTGGACGCTGAGCGCTACGCCCCCCTGTCGTCGTTGGGTTGGGAGCGTGCTTACCGCTCCGGCGACATCGTGCGCGAGACCGCCGAAGGACTGCAGTTCGTCGGTCGGCGCGACCACCAGGTCAAGATCGCCGGTCGCCGCCTGGAGCTCGGCGAGGTCGAGGCTCAGCTGAGCGCCGTCGCCGGCGTGCGCACGGCCGCGGCCGTAGTACAAAGCACCGCCGTTGGCAACAAGCTGCTCGTCGGCTACGTCGTCGGCGAGGTCAACCCAGACCACGTGCGCGCCCAGGTCGCCGAGCTGCTGCCCGATGGGCTCGCGCCGCTCGTCGTCGTGCTGGAGCGGATGCCCTGCACGCGCTCCGGCAAGATCGATCGCGCCGCGCTCCCTTGGCCCCCCTCCGACACGGCCGGCCCAATCGACCCGACGTTGAGCGCCACCGCCGCTTGGCTCGCCCAGCGCTTCGTCGATCAGCTCGGCCCGGTGGCGATGAGCGCCGACACCGATTTCTTCGCAAACGGTGGCAGCTCGCTGGCGGCCGCCAAGCTGATCTCAGTGCTGCGCGAGCGGTTCCCGTCCGTCGCGGTCTCCGACGTTTACGAGCACCGGCGCCTGGGTCAGCTCGCCGCGCGTCTGGAGGAGCTCAGCGAGAGCTCCGGTGAGCGGCACATGTCCGTGCCGATCCCGTCGTGGCGGCTTGGCGCGATGCAACTCGGCGGCGTGCTGGTGCTCAGCGCGCTGGCAGCGACCCAGTGGGTGCTCGCAGCGCTCGCGTTCGGCAACATTGAATCCGACGGGTTGCCTCATGTCGGATGGGTGTGGCTGATAGGCGCGTGGCTGGCGCTCGCGAGCCCGATAGGTCGGCTTGCTATCGCCGTGCTCGCCCGCCGTATCCTGTTGCCGCGTCCGCGTCCCGGTCGCTATCCCCGCGACTCCTGGCTTGCCTGTCGTGTGTGGTTCCTCGAGCGTCTCAGCGAGCACTGCAACCTCACCCGCCTGGCCGGCACACCCTTCTCGACGCGCTATGCCCGGATGATGGGCGCGCAGGTCGATCGTGACGCGCACATCGCGAGCATGCCCACGCTGACTTCGCTCGTGCACATCGGTCGCGGGGCAACCGTCGAGTCCCAAGTTGACCTGCACGGTTGGTGGATCGACGGTCACGAGCTGGTGATCGGGGAACTGCACATCGGCGCCGGCGCCAGCGTCGGCTCGCGCACCCTGCTTGCCCCCGGCGCGAACATCGGCGAGGGCGCCGAGATCGAGCCCGGAAGCGTCGTCTCCGGCTCGATACCGGCCGGTGAGCACTGGGGTGGCAGCCCTGCCCGCTACCTTGGCCTGGCCGCGCAGAACTGGCCCGAGGAGAGTCCCGCGCCCGGCCGGCACACGCGCGCCTGGAAGGCGCTCTACGCCTCGAGCATGTTGCTGGAGGGCCTACTCGTCCTGCTCGCCCTCGCGCCCGCTATCGCTGTGCTGGCGCTGCTCGGCTCAGGCGTTCCCTGGATCGGCGGCTCGCTGCTCGGGCTGTTGCTCGACGCGGTTGTGATCGCCAGCCTCTCAACCGTCACGCTCGCCGTGCTCGCCGCGCTCACGCTGCGCTTGTTGTGGAAGCTCGTACGCCCGGGTTGGCACAGGGGGGATGGAGCGCTCGGCTGGGCGCTATGGCTCTCCGGCGACATCCAAGAGTCGATCGGCGAGATCCTGTTCCCACTGTACGCCTCGCTCTACACGCGTGGTTGGCTGCGGCTGATGGGCATTCGCGTCGGGCGGCGCACGGAGATATCGACCTCGACCGGCCTGAATCCGCTGGTCTCCTTCGGCGAGCTCAGCCACGCCACCGACGACGTCGGCTTCTGCTGTGCACGCTCGCGCGGGGGCTGGCTGCACATGGCGTCGATCGAGATCGGCGACCGCAGCTTCCTCGGTCCGGGCGCAGTCCTGCGCGAGGGCACCACGCTCGGCGACGACAGCCTCGTCGGCGCGCTCACGCTCGCTCCTCGCCAGGTCGCACGAGGGACCTCCTGGCTCGGCGTACCCGCGATCGAGCTGCCGCGCCCGCCCGCTCGCCGTGTGCCCTCCGGCTATGCCCTTCGGGGTAGGGCCACCGACCCGGCCCGGACGACCGAGCCGCCGCTACGCCTGGTCCTCGCGCGCGGCGTCATGGACGCGATTCGGATCCTTGTCCCCAACACGGTCTCGCTGGCGATCGGCCTGCTCGACCTGCTCGTGCTCGACCGGCTCGGCGCCCGGCTCGGCATCGCCGCGATGGTCGCCCTCTCCCCGCTGGTGGTGCTCAGCTCAGGCCTGCTCTCAGCCGCGCTCGCGGTCGCCGTCAAGTGGGCGCTGATCGGGCGCTACCGCAGCTCCGAGCATCCGCTGTGGTCGTTCTTCGTGTGGCGCGATGAGATCGTCAACACCGTTCACGAGCAGCTCGCGGGCGAGTGGCTGCTGCGCTTTGCGATCGGCACGCCACTGCTGTCGCTCTACCTGCGTGCGATGGGCAGCAAGGTCGGTCGTGGCGTGTGGTGTGAAACCACCGCCATAACGGAGTACGACGTCGTTGAGCTAGAAGCCGGCTGCAGCATAAATCGGGGCTCCTGCCTGATGACGCACGTCTTCCACGACCGTCTGTTGCGCATCGGGCCCACCAATATCGGTGTGGGCGCCACGATGGGCCCGACCTCGGCCGTGCTGCCCGACACCACGCTCGGCGCGGGTGCCTGCATCGGCGCTCACTCGGTCGTGCTGCGTGGCGAGCGGCTCCCGCCCGGCACGCGCTGGCACGGCGCACCCGTGGCTAGCGCCGCCTGAGAAACGCGCCGGCGCGGCGTCGCGGGACGACGATCGGCCGACAGGATGTCGTCCCTGGCTGAACCAGTGGCACGCCTGAAAAAGTTGGCTCGTCCTGGTGCGGGAAACCCCTGGTGTCCCGAAAAGCACTACGTACATTGCCCGCTTGTCACGGCGCCATCGCGCCCCTGGAACGACATGCACGTATGACGATTGGGGACGACGCTACATCAATCGTCCAGTGACCCTGGAAGTTTTCCACGCGTAGTGCATGCTCCCCGCGCACACAGCGACAAGCACGACTCAGGAGGCGCACCGCATGACACTCGCAAACGAGCTACCCCGATGACCCCCGAGCTAACCGCGGGGACGCTCTCCAGTCCGGAGCCCGCTGCTGTTTCCGAGTCAGTCGCTATCGACACCGTCGCCTTGGAGCGATCGCTGCACACCGCTGCCCTCGTAGAGCAACCACTTGGTATCGCCACCGTTTCGGTCGAGCAGCCACTTGACGTTGACACCGTCGTGCCGACCGCGGACGTCCCTGTCGCCGAGCATGCCGTTGTGGCCGTTGTCGGTCTCGGCTATGTCGGCCTGCCGACGGCCATCGCGCTGCGCAACGCCGGTTGCCGGATCGTCGGGATCGACATTTCGTCCGTGCGCCTGGAGGCGATTCGTGCGGGCGAGGCCGAGCTGCTGGCGGCCGAGCGTGAGGATCTGCGCGCGCACCTGGCTGGCGACGGCTTCCTGCTCACCGACCGCGTCGACGCGCTCGACGCCGCCGACCTCGTGCTGATCTGCGTACCCACGCCGATCGACGAGCGTTGCCAACCGGCGCCCGAGATCCTGCGCGCCGCGTGTGCCGCTGTCGTTGCACACGCACGCGTCGGGCAGACGCTCGTGTTGACTTCGACCACCTACGTTGGTACTACGCGCGAGCTGCTGGTACAGCCGCTCGCCGAGCGTGGCCTCACCGTCGGCGAGGACGTGTTCGTCGCGTTCGCTCCCGAGCGCATCGATCCCGGCGTGGCAGGCCATGAGCAGCTGCTCACCCCGCGCGTGATCGGTGCGGTCACCGAGACCTGCTTCCGGCGCGCCGCCGAGCTGCTGCGCCACACCTGCGAGAGCCTTTACCGCGTCTCCTCGCCCGAGGCCGCCGAGATGGTCAAGCTGTACGAGAACACCTTCCGTGCCGTCAACATCGCGCTCGCCTTCGAGATGGCAGAAGCCTGCCGCACGCACGGCCTGGAGCCGATCGAGATCACCGACGGCGCCGCCACCAAGCCATATGGATTCCTCGCCCACTACCCCTCCGCGGGAGTCGGCGGGCACTGCATCGCGGTCGACCCCCACTACCTGCTGCATCCACTGCGCGAGCGTGGGCGCCCGGCGACCGTCGCCGAGGAGGCGCTGCGCAAGCTCGCCGGGCGCCCTCGTCACGTGGCCACGCGTGCCCACGAGGTGCTCGTCGAGCTTGGCAAGCGGCTGTCTGAGGCGCGCGTGCTCGTCGTCGGAGTCTCCTACAAGCCCAGCGTGGCCGACACGCGCGAAGCGCCCGCGCTCGAGCTGATCGCGCGGCTGCGAGGCGAAGGCGCGCAAGTTGACTACCACGACCCGCTCGTCCCTGAGATCGCGCTCGACGGCGAGCCGCTTGCAGGCGTGGACCCCGATCCCCGCCGCGACGCCGGCGGGTTCGGGCCCGAGGATTACGACCTCGCGATCCTCACCACGGTGCACCCCGACCACGACTATGGGTGGCTGCAGCGCTGCCCTGCGGTGCTCGACTGCACCTACCGCACGCCCACTGGCCGCTTGCGCTTCCTGCTGTGATCAACCTGCTGCTCAGTGTCGTGCTGCTCGGCTCGCGCAAGCTCGCCCGCACCGTAATGCCCTCCCAGCAGGAGATCGTCAACTTCGTGCTGAAGGCGTTCGCGATCGTCTACCTGATCTGGTTGATCGCCGCTGTGATCGCCTATAAGGCCGAGTTCATCCAGGTGATGTTCTCCAACCTCTTCTTCGGCCTCTACAGCACATGTGTGACCACCTACATCCTCTCGCGCTTCCTGTTCAGCCTGTTCTACCGTTCAAAGCCCGACGCAGGTATCGAGCCGCACGTCGCGATCGTGATGCCCGGCTTCAACGAGCAGGACGCGATCGCCGCCTCTTTGACTTCGCTGCTGCAGCTCAGCTACCCGCACGAAAAGCTCGAGCTGGTGGCCGTCAACGACGGTTCCACCGACGACACGCTGGCCGAGATGCGGCGCGTGGCCGACCGCGCCGCCGGCCGCGTGCAGGTGATCGACTTCCCCGAGAATCGCGGCAAGCGCGCGGCGATGGCCGCCGGGATCCGCGCCACATCCGCCGCGGTGATCGTGTTCGTCGACTCCGACTCCGTCGTTGAGCCCGACGCCCTGCGCAAGCTCGTGCAACCGCTCGCCGACCCGCGCGTGGGGGCTGTGTGTGGGCACGCCAACGTGCTCAACGTACGCGACACGTGGCTGACTCGCATGCAGGCTGTGCGCTATTTCGTCGCTTTCCGCGTTGTGAAGGCCGCCGAGTCCGTCTTCAACGCCGTCACCTGCTGTTCGGGCTGCTTCTCTGCCTACCGTCGCGAGGCGATCATGGGGCGCCTTCAGTGGTGGGAAAGCCAGACGTTCCTCGGCGTCGAGTCCACCTTTGGCGATGACCGCTCGCTCACCAACTGCGTGCTGCGCGACTGGCGCGTCCTGTATGAGAAGAACGCCGTCTCCCACACGATCGTGCCGACCACCTTCCGCGCCTTCGTCAAGCAGCAGACACGCTGGAAGCGCTCCTGGACGCGTGAGTCGCTGATGGTCTCGCGCTTTATCTGGCGCAAGCACCCGGTCGCCGCCGCCTTCACCTACCTCAGCATCGTGCTGCCGCTGATCGCCCCGGTCGCGGCGCTGCACTCGATCTTCTGGGGCATCCTCGCCCACCACGGCTCGCTGCCGCTGATCTACATCGCCGGCATCTACTCGCTCGCCGTCGTCTACTCGCTCTACTACGTTCTTTTCCAGGAGAACTACAGCGTGATCTGGATGTACGGGATCCTGTTCGTCTTCTTCTACCTGGCGATCATGTTGTGGCAGACCTACTACGCGATCGCCACATGTCGCACCGCCGCCTGGGGCACGCGCCCGGCCACCGCCGGTCTGCTCGGCGGCGGCGAGGGAGGCGCCTGAGATGAAGGACGAAATGGCCGCGCTCAAGCGCATCCTGGCGATGCTGCTGCTGCCGCTGTCGGTCGCGCCTGTGCTCGTGCTCGGACCGTCGCTGCTGCGCTCCCCCGTCACGCTCGCGCACGAGATCGAGGGTGACCTGCGACAGATCAATCCGTTTGCCACCGACACGGCGTTTGGGGCCGTTCCGAATTACGGCTTCACGGCGAACAGCGACCCAACGCCGTATGGCGCCTCCAGCGGGCGCCCCAGTTCTAGCTCACGCCGTTCCACGCACTCACAGCGCGCTCCAGGGCCACTTTCCTGCGCGCAGGTACGCCGCCGCGTAAAGAGCTTCCGTGCGCCCAGCCGGGTAGTTGGGCTGCACGTCCTGGCCCGCGTCCCCGGGGGCCTGCGGATCGGCTGGCACACCGTTCGCGGCGCCGACCCGCCGCTCACCGGCTACCGCATCGAGCGCGACGGAGCCGTGGTCGGCCAGACCCACGGCCACAGCTACGCGGTCAAGCTCAGCAAGGCACACTCGCATCGTGTGATGGTCGCGGCGGTTGACGTCAGCGGCTGCGTCGGACCCGCCAGCAGGGCGCTGCTGATCGGCGCCGACTACGTCTTTCACATTCACACACACAGGTCCAACAACGCGCCGCCTAGCACCCCCGGCACGCTCAGCGCCTCCGAAGTCAGCAGCGCCGGCGCCACCATGTGGTGGCTGCCCAGCACTCCCGGCGGCGCGCGGATCGCCGGCTATCGCCTCTACCGCGACGACGCGCTCGTCGGGCAGACACCCGCGACGACGATGCGCCTCTCCCATCTCTCCTCGCTGCACACCTACCTGATCGCCGTCAGCGCGATCGACGCCGCCAAGCACCAGAGCTCGCGCAGCGCGTCGTTTCGCCTCTCGACAACTCACGATGCGCCCGACGGACCCACGCAGCTGGCGGCGCTGAAGGTCACCGATACCTCCGCCACGCTCGCGTGGAACGAAGGCAGCTCCACCGACGGCAAGCTCGACGGTTATGTGGTATTCGAGGACGGCCAGCCCGAGCGCGTCGTATCCGGATTGACCACGACGGTCACACTCGCCTCAGAGCGCCACTACACCTTCACGGTTCGTGCACTGGACTCCGCCGGCTACCTCAGCGCCCCAGCGCCCAACCTAGACGTGTTCACGACGCACACCCCGCCGCCCGCGCCGACCGACATAACGGCCACCGAAGTCACGGCCTCCTCAGCCACCGTCAAATGGTCGCCAAGCACAGCGGTGAGTGGCAAGATCGTCGGCTACCGCGTGTTCCGTAACGACACGCCCGTGGGTCAAACGGCTAACTCCGAAACGACGCTCACGAGTCTCGCGCCATCGACCGGCTACCAAATCACCGTCACCGCGGTGGACTCGCTCGGCGCGATCAGTCCGCCCAGCTCACCGCTTGCGATCCAAACGGAGAACCCGACGCCTACACACGGCAACGTGCAGGCGTTCCTACTCGCCTCCACCGATCAGAGCTTCGAGGACCTACAGGCCCACTACCAGCAGATCGGGGTCGTGTACCCCACGGACTTCAACTGCGGTGCACAGGGCACGGTCACCGGCAACAACGACCCACTGGTCACCGGTTGGGCGCAGGCGCGCCAGATCGCCGTGATGCCGCGTCTGAACTGTCAGAACCCCACGGATGAGGATGAAATCCTCAATGAACCCAGCAAGCAGGAAGCGTTGATCAACCGACTCGCGCAACTCGGCAGCACTTACAGCTATGCCGGTTTTCAAATCGACTTCGAGGGCGCCGCGCCGAGCGAGCGCAACCCGTTCACTGCGTTCATCACTGCGCTCGCCGCACGCCTGCACTCCCAGGGGGAGAAGCTCTCCACGGTGGTCACGGCCAAGTACTACAACATCATGTCCGGGCGGGCAGCGATGTACGACGACGCGGCTCTGTCGGTGCCCTCGGACTACATTTTCGTGCTCGACTGGGGACTGCACTGGACGACCTCGGCGCCGGGTGCGCTCGACGAACTGGGTTGGTTCACGCGTGTGGCCGACTACACCGCGACGCTGCCCAACAAAAGCAAGTTCGTGCTCGGCATGCCGATGTACGGGATCGACTGGCCGGACGGCGGTGGACCCTCCAACCCGGGCACGCCGCTGGAGTACGACAACGTGATGGCGCTCGCGAGCGAGTACGACGTCACCCCCGAATGGGAATCGACGGCGGCCGACCCTCACTTCTCCTACGTCGACTCAGCAGGTGTTATCCACTCGGTTTGGTACACCGACCAGCAATCGATCGGCTTGCGGGTCGCGCTTGCCGAATCGCTGGGCCTCGGTGTCGGTCTGTGGCATCTCGGTAGCGAGGACCAGAGCATCTGGGAACTGCCCGGGCTCGGCGGCTGAGCTGCCTACCCTGTGGTTCGTGAGGCTCCACGCGCTGAAAGCAGCAAGCCTTGCGGTCCTCTGCACGCTGGCGCTTGCGTGCTCGGCAGGCGTGACGGTCGCGAGCGGCGCTGCGCTGCGTGCGTTCCTGCTCGCCGGCTCACCGGACTCGCTGGTGGACTTCGAGAGCCACACGAGCGCGATCGGGGTGCTGTACCCGACCTACTTCTATTGCCGGGCGCCGGACGCGCAGATCGCGGGCGAGGCCGAACCGCCTGTCGAGGAATACGCGTCTGCCCGGCAGGTCGCGGTGATGCCGCGCTTCAGCTGCCAGCAGAAGGCCGCGGTTCATCGCATCCTCACCGACCCAGCGCTGCGCCAGAGCACGCTCGCGGGGCTGCTCGCGCTCGCCGGCAACCCGCTCTACAGGGGCCTGTGCCTGGATCTCGAGAACGACGGCGCGTCCGATCGCGCGCCGCTCGACTCGTTCGTCGCCGCGCTCGGCAAGCGGCTGCACGCGCTCGGCAAGCGGCTGGCGGTCGTGGTGGACGGCGTCACGCACGAAGACGCGCGCGCCTCGACCGGTTTCTATGACGACTCCAAGCTGGCCGCGCTCGCCGACGAAGTCTTCGTGCTCGCCTGGGGCGTGCACTGGGAAGGTTCGGCTCCCGGTCCGATCGCGCCGCTGCCGTGGGTCCGCAAGGTGGCCGCGTATATCGCTTCGCTGCCCAACGCACGCCGCTTCGTGTTGGGCGTGCCGATGTACGGACTCGACTGGCCTGTCTCGCCCACGGGTACGCAGACCGGCAGGGCAGTCGCCTATCAATACTCGGGCATCGCCGCTCTGGCAGGCGCGGTCGGCGCAACCCCGCTGCGCGATCCCGCCTCGGGCGAAATGAGCTTCAGCTACGAGACCTCGGGTGTGCGCCACACCGTCTACTACCTCGACGCGCACGCCGTCGCCGCGCGCCTTCAGGTCGGCCGCGACGCTGGTCTGGCGGTGGGTGTGTGGCGCCTCGGTGGTGAGGACCAGGCGCTCTGGTCCTCACCAGTCGTCACTGGTATTACTTGATAAACAACATCTCCGAGTACTTCGGCAGCGGCCATAGATCGTCGGCCACCAGCTTCTCCAGCCGGTCGGCCACGTCGCGCACATCGTCCATCGCGGGGATCGTCGTGTCGCGCATGTAGATCGCCCACTTCATCGCCGAGCCGTCCGGCTGGTTGTCTGAAAGGTTGGCGTCTTCGAGCTTCACCAGCGCAAACAACAGCTCCTTGACGAGCGGCTCGACCTCCTCGACCAGCTCGGCGAGGCCGGTGGCCCTCAGCTCGTTGAGATGGCGCACCGCCGCCGGCAGCAGCATCGTGCGCGCGATCTGCGCCGCCGTCTCGGCCTCGATGTTGATCTTCACCGCGTACTGCTCGGTGAACACCTCAAAGCGCGACTCCAGCTCGCGCTTGGACAGCACCTTGTACTTCTTGAACAGTCCCACGGTGCCCTTCTCGACCAGCCACGGGAGCGCGTCGGGCGTCGAGCGCAGGTTCTGCAGGCCTCGCTTCTCGGCCTCTGAGTGCCACGCCTCAGAATAGTTGTCGCCGCCGAACACCACCTGCTTGTTGGCGGCGTAGCTCTCCTTGACGACCTGCGTCACGGCCTTCTCCAGGCTGGTGGATCCCTTCATGGCGGCCTTGAGCTTGCCCGCGAGATCGTCGATCGCCTCCGCCACGATCGTGTTCAGCACTGTGTTCGGCAGCGCCGGCGACTGGCTCGATCCGAGCGCCCTGAACTCGAACTTGTTGCCGGTGAACGCGAACGGGCTCGTGCGATTGCGGTCGCCCCCGTGCAGCGGCAGCGGTGGCAGTACGGGCGTGCCGAGGCCGAGGAATGAGCCCGGCTTCGACGTTTGCGCCTTACCCGACTCAATCGCGCCGAACACGCGCTCGAGCTCCGCCCCAAGGAAGATCGAGATGATCGCCGGCGGCGCCTCGTTGGCACCCAGGCGGTGGTCCTGACCGGGACTGGCAATCGACGCGCGGAGCAATGCTTGGTGGGCATTCACCGCCTGGATCACCGCCGCGCAGAAGAACAGGAAGCTCAGGTTCTCGTGCGGCGTGTCGCCGGGGTCGAGCAGGTTCAAACCAGTATCGGTGCCCATCGACCAGTTGTTGTGCTTGCCCGACCCGTTGACGCCGGCGAACGGCTTCTCGTGCAGCAAACACACCAAGCCATAGCGGCGCGCTGTGTTCTGCAGGATCTGCATCGTCAACATCTGATGGTCGGCGCCCACGTTCGAGTTCTCGAAGATCGGCGCCACCTCGTACTGGTTGGGCGCGACCTCGTTGTGGCGCGTCTTGATCGGCACGCCCAGCTTCGCCAGCTCGAGCTCGCACTCCAGCATGCACGCGAGGATTCGCTCAGGGATCGACCCGAAGTAGTGGTCGTCGAGCTCGTGTCCCTTCGGTGGCTTGGCGCCAAACAGCGTGCGCCCGGTCGTGAGCAGGTCGGGCCGCTCGAAGTAGTACTGCTCGTCGATCAGGAAATACTCCTGCTCGCAGCCGATCGTCGTGAACACGCGCTGCGCGTCCTGCACGCCGAGCAGCTCCAGGGCGCGCACCGCGGCGCCCGACAGCGCGTCCATCGAGCGCAGCAGCGGGATCTTGTGGTCGAGCGCCTCGCCCGTCCACGAGGTGAACGCCGTCGGGATGCACAGCAGCGCGCCGTTGGGGTTCTCCAGGATGAACGCCGGCGAGGTCGGATCCCAGGCGGTGTAGCCGCGCGCCTCGAACGTCGCCCTGATGCCGCCCGTCGGGAAGCTCGAGGCGTCCGGCTCGCCCTGGATCAGCTCCTGACCTGAGAACTCGGCGATCGCTGTACCGTCGCCCGCGGGACCGTAGAACGAATCGTGCTTCTCCGCGGTCGAGCCCGTGAGCGGCTGGAACCAGTGCGTGTAATGGGTGGCGCCCTTCTCCATCGCCCATTCCTTCATCGCCTGCGCGACAGCGTCGGCGAGCGTCGTGTCGAGCGCCTCGCCACGCTCGAGCGTGCGCTGCAGCGCCTTGAACACGTGCTTCGGCAAGCGATGGCGCTGAACCGCGACGCTGAACACGTTCGAGGCGAAGATCTGGTTTCCGGGAAGAGTCAGGTCTAGTGAGCCGAGCGCGCTCCCGTTGGCGCTCCACTGCGCGGCTGTCACATTCGTTTGGCGGGTTCTTGGCATGAGCGGGCTCGATTCCTCCTGGTCGAGTTTGGGCGTCAAGTGTCTGTGGGCGTGGGGCCGAATCGCATCGTAGCCCCCCGCGCACGCGCAGGTATCGCTCAGCTGGCGAAAGCTCGCGCGCGATCTTTCGACACGCGGCCAAACGGGACGGAACGGGTCCAGTCTTTAGGGTCTACCGGGACAGGCCCCTATTACGGGGAGGCCGGCTGTGGTGTTGCGGGGACCGGGTTGGCTCCCGCGACGACCTGGCCCGTCTGTGGGTCCACGTGCGTCGGTGGGGGCGCGGGCGCGATCTGCGCCACCAAGCTACCCGTCACCGCCCCGCCACCGCTCAGCTGCGCGCGCGCCCTGCCGTCGAGTCCCGCCGCGATCGTGTAGTGCACCGTGTGCAGTCCAGCCTTCACGGGCGTCACGTGCCACACGAAGCTCTTGCTGGCGCCCGGCGCCAGCGCCCCGAGCGCCCAGGTGTTGACATACGCGGTTTCGCCACCGCCCGGCGGGTTGATTTCCTCGGTCTGTATCGGCCTGGTGGAGACCGCTCCCGGCCCTGTGTTCACGATCCACACCGGTCGCTTGTTCGACGCAAGGTGTGGATAGGTGCTGGTGTAGTAGAGCGAGTAGAGTGTCACAGCCACGTTCGGAAGCGTGTGCGCGCTCGCGTTGCGCACGGTCAGCGCAAGCTGTGTGCTGTGCGAGATCGCCTGCCTGGCCGGGAATCGCGCTTTGACGACTTCCACCTGGTAGACGCCCTTAGGTTCGTGCGCGTCGCGCTGCGCTTCGCCGCATCCGCCGGCGAGCATGCCGAGCACCACGCCACACATAGCGAGCGATATCCCCGGAAGCGCCTTACCCACCCTCACGACGCGCGCCACGATATCAACGTCGGTGGCGTTCGGCCTGCCGATCGCGTAGAGTTGGGCGTGCGGTCATTAGAGTTGTTGGACGCGCGGTCACAGGTCGTTCGTCCGAGGAGGGGTATCGAGATGGTTCGCAGCGCAGCCGAGCGGGCTTTCCTACCGACTAGGAATCTGCTCGAGGAAATTGGGGACATGATGATCCTGACCGGCAGGACGGTGTCCTCCGCCTTGCGCCCGCCCTACCCCTATGGCGGTGAGTTCGTCTCGCAGTTCCTGTTCGCGTTGCGCCTGTGCTGGTTCCCGTTGCTGGTCTCCACGGTGGCGATCTGCTACGCGGCGCCCGGGTTGCAGGCGGCTAACTTCCTCACGATCTTCGGCGCGCTGGACCGTCTGGGAGGGATTTTCGTGCTAGCCGCGATCCGCGAGATCGGTCCCAGCGTCACCGCGATCGTGCTCGCCGGTGTGGCCGGCACCGCGATCACCGCCGACTTGGGCGCGCGCAAGATCCGCGAGGAGCTCGACGCGCTGCAGGTGCTTGGAGTGGACCCCGTCAAGAACCTCGTCGTGCCGCGCTTTCTCGCGCTGATGCTCGCAACCGGCCTGTTCAACATCTACGCGATCCTGTTTGGCATCTTCGGAGGCATCCTCGCCGAGCTCGTCAACGGTCAGCCGCTCGGCCCATTCTGGGACACGCTGTTTGCCAATGCCTCCACCACGGACTTGTGGGGCTCGACGCTGAAGACGACGATCTTCGGCGCGATGATCGCGATTGTGTGCTGCTACAAGGGCATGACCGCCTCCGGCGGGGCCGAGGGTGTCGGACGCGCCGTCAACCAGGCCGTCGTCGTCACCTTCCTTGCGATCTTCGCGTTCGACTACGTCTACACGCAGATGCTGCTCGCCACGCACCCCAACATCCTCGTGATCAAGTGATCTGGACGGCCGATGACCTTCGCCCAGCTGCGTCCTCAGTCGCTCGTGTGCCGAGCACACCACGCTCCTTGCGTCCTCGTCCCTCCGGAGCCCGTCACCGCTCGACCATCCAGATCGAGCTAGTGGTGCAGACATGAACGAACTGCTCGTCACGCCGCGCGAATGGCTTGAAGCGACCGGTGAGGTTGGTCGCTTTGCGGGCAACGTCGTACGCGACGTGTGGGGTCTGCGCGTGTTCCGCTTCTTCGGCGAGTCGCTGCGCCAGGCGGGGATCCTGATCGTCTCCTCGACGCTGATCATCTGGGCTTTGATGTTCGTGCTGGGCTTGGAGTGCGGCATCGAGGGCGCGTACTTCCTCGAGGCCCAGGGGGCGCCCGCCTATGCGGGCGTGTTCACTGCGTGGTGCGACCTGCGCGAGATCATTCCCTACGCGTTCGGCTACATGATGTCGGCTAAGGTCGGCACCGGGATCGTCGCCGAGCTCGGCGCGATGCGCATCTCCGATGAGATCGACGCGCTCGAGGTCATGGGCATCGACTCGATGACGTTTCTGTGCGCCACACGTCTGCTCGCCGCGTGGGTGGTGCTGCCGTTCATGTATCTGGCGGGGGTTGGCGCGGCCTTCTTGGCCTCCTACATCGCGGTCGTCCAGCAGGTCGCCACGGTCTCCTCGGGCGGCTACCTGCTGATCTTCTGGCAGTTCCAGAACCCACCCGATTTCCTATTCAGCCTGATCAAGGCGATGTTCATGGCCACCGCGATCGTGCTGGTCGGCTGCTACTACGGATACAACGCCAGCGGCGGTCCGGTCGGCGTGGGCACCGCCACGGCCAAGTCGATGGTGCTCAACATCATCCTCGTGCACCTGATCGGGATGCTCGGCACCCAGATCTTCTGGGGCGCAAACCCGAAAGCTCCAATCGGGGGATAGCTATGGCCACACGCGAGCACAACACGCCTGAGGCCGACGAGGGGCCCCCTAGCGGGGACCCCCCATCGCGGGGGGCGGGCGGGCGGGACGAGAGCAGCGAGTTCGAGTTCCACACGGGCGTCAACCGTCCCACCGGTGTGCCGGACGCGATCGAGTTCGTCGGCGTGCACAAGTCGTTCGGCTCAAACCACGTGCTGCGTGGCTTGAACATGGGTCTGCCCGAAGGCCAGATCTCGATGATCATTGGTCCCTCCGGCACCGGCAAGTCGGTGTGCATCAAGCACATCGTCGGGCTGCTCTACCCGGATGAGGGCGACGTGATCGTGCAGGGACAGTCGATCCCCAGCCTGCCCGACGATGATCTGTTCGAGATTCGCAAGAAGTTCGGCGTGCTCTTCCAAGACGGCGCTCTGTTCGGCTCGATGAACCTGTACGACAACATCGCCTTTCCGCTGCGCCAGCACACCGAGAAGGGTGACGATGAGATCGCGGAGATCGTGCGCCGGCGCATGCGCGAGGTCGGGTTGGGCGACGCGGGTGAGAAGATGCCCAACGAGCTCTCCGGCGGGATGCGTAAGCGCGCCGGTTTCGCGCGCTCGCTCGTGCTGGACCCCGAGATCGTGCTGTTTGACGAGCCCGACTCCGGTCTTGACCCTGTGCGCACCGCGCTCTTGTGCGAACTGATCAAAGAGGTCCACGAAGAGAATGGCGGCACCTACGTCGTGATCACCCACGACATCATGAGTGCCCGTCGCGTAGCCGAGCATATCTCGGTGCTGTGGCGCGGGCGCATCGTCGAGTCCGGCCCCGCGGCTGAGTTGTTCGACTCCGAAAACCCGTTCGTGCGCCAGTTCCTCTCGGGCGAGTCACAGGGTCCGCTGGGGATGGAGTAGCCCAGGCGGACGCCTCGTCGTCCCTGTGCCCACAAGTGGGTCCTGGTTCTCCCTCACTTATGTGCAAAAGCACACTACGCTCGGCGCGTCCTTGCCAGGAACGACGATCCGACCATCTGGCGGCTCAGTGATGGTCCTCGATTGACTAGCCTTTGAACGTGAGCGCAGGGGAGTTGTTTTCGGGTCTGGCCGGTCGCGCGGTGCGCAGGCCGCTGCTGACGATCCTGTTGCTGGGTGTGCTCGGGGTAGGGTGTGCGGTTGCTGCGCTCAGCCTGCGTCCGACGGCCGCCACCGACACGCTGGTCGGCACGTCTAGCTCGACCTACAGGGAAACGCAGCGTTTCTACGCGAATTTCGGCGAAGAGCCGATCGAGGTGCTCGTCAAAGGCGACCTGCGCAAGCTCGTGCTGAGCTCGGACATTGAGCGGCTCGTGGGACTCGAGGGATGCCTCTCCGGCAACGTGCCGGTCGCGGGTCTGGCGCAGGAGGGTGGATTGAGCGGACCGTGCGGTCAGCTTGTGCGGGCTAAAACTGTGAAGGTTGTGTTTGGGCCGGGCACGTTCCTCAACGAGGCCGCCGAACAGGTCGATGACGCGCTCGCGTCGCGCAGCGCCCAGGCCGAGGCGGAGGCGAAGAAGGCGAGCGCGACCGTCTATAAGGCGGCGATTGGGCGCGGGCTGGGCTCCCAGCAGGCGAGCGCGCTGGGCGAAGAAGCCAGCAAAGCCACGATGGCGGGCTTCGCGGCGGAAATTAGCGCGCTGGCGATTCGCTATGGCCTGCACAGCGCGCCCAGCCTTGAAGACCACGAATTCGTCTCGTCGGTCGTGTTTGACTCGACCAAGCCCGCCGGCACGCCCAAGCAGCGCTTCGCTTACCTGTTCCCGAGCCCCGATGCCGCGCTCGTGTCGATCAGGCTGAAGGCGGGTCTCTCCGAAGCGCAGCGCTCGCACACGATCGGTCTGATCCGCGCGGCGGTCGCGATGGGCCAATGGCAGCTCGCTAACGGCGAGTCCTACCTGATCACCGGTGAGCCGGTCATCGTCAGCGATCTCACCGGCGCGATCTCGCACTCGATCGAGCTGTTGCTGGTTGCCGTGTTGCTGGTGATGGCGCTCGCGCTGAGCTTGATCTTCAGGAGCCGCCCGCGCATGTTGCCGCTGGGGATAGCGCTGCTGGCCGCCGCGCTCACGTTCGGAGCGCTGGCGCTGTGGGGCGCTTCGCTGACGATGGCCTCGATCGCCGTGTTGCCGGTGCTGGTCGGATTGTCGGTCGACTACACGATCCAGTTCCAGTCGCGTGTGGGGGAGGCGCTTGGGGGAGACGCTCCTGAAGCCGGCCGCGAGGAAGTGATCCGCGCGGTGCACGACGCCGCCAAGCGCGGAGTGCCGACGATCGCGACCGCCGCGCTGGCGAGCATCGGCGGTCTGCTCGTGCTGATGCTCTCGCCAGTGCCGATGGTGCGCGGCTTCGGCCTGTTGCTGGTCCTCGGCGTGGCGCTGGCGTTTGTGTGCGCGCTGAGCGCCGGGTCGGCGGCGCTCGTGCTGCTCGCTCGTGCGTCACGCCCGTCCGACGTCTTCGGCTCGTCGTTGCCTGGCGCGCCGGCGGACGTGCGCGCGCGCGCGCGCCCAGCGCGGGGGTTTGCCATGCCATTTGCGCTCGTGCGCGCGTTCGTGATGGCCGCTGTGCACGCGTTGGCCAAGCCGCTCGCCCCAGGGTGGCAGGGCGCGCGCGAGATCCTGACCGACAACGCGGCGAGCCGGTTCGTGTCGAACATGGCGCTGGAGCGGGCCGTGCGCTATCCCGGCCGCGTGCTTGGCGTGGGCCTCGCGCTGGCCGCGATGGGGTGGGGTCTGGACACCCAAACGCAGGTGCAGACCGACATCTCCAAGCTGGCCCCGCAGAACCTGTCCTCGCTGCACAACCTGGGCGCGCTGGAGAGTGCGACCGGAGTGGGCGGTGAGATCGACCTGATGGTTAGCTCGAATTCGCTCACCAAGCCAGCGACGATCGAATGGATGAGCTCGTATGAGAACGCCGTGCTGAAGCACTTCGGTTACAGCTCCGCCAAGGGCTGTGGACGGGCGCAGCTGTGCCCGGCGTTTTCGCTCCCAGATCTGTTCGAAGAAGAACAAGGCGCGAGCGTGAAACTCACGAAGAAGCGCATCGACGGCCTGCTGGCGGCGATCCCACCGTACTTCTCCGAAGCCGTCATCAGCCCTGATCGGCGGGTCGCCACGCTGGCGTTCGGCATCCGGCTGATGGGCCTCCAGCAACAGCAGCAGGTGATCGAACAGATGCAGTCAAGCCTACGTCCGCCGGTGGGCGTGCACGCGCGGCTCGTGGGTCTGTCGGTGCTGGCCGCGCAGGCGGGAGCGCAGATCGCCTCCCCGTGGCGGCGTGTGGAGATGTTGCTGCTGGCGCTGGCGGCCGTCGCTGTGATCCTGTTGGTCATCTTCAGAGGAGACCGCCGCCGCGCGCTGGTGCCGCTTGCGCCGATCGTGCTCGCGACGGGCTGGTCGGCGCTGGTGCTGTTTGCGCTGCGCATCCCGCTGAACCCAATGTCGGTCACGCTCGGGGCGCTGGTGATCGCGATCTCGACCGAGTTCAGCGTGCTGCTGTCCGAGCGTCACCGCCAGGAGCGCGCGACGGGGCACTCGACCGTGCAGGCGCTGCGCCGTGCCTACCGCCATACGGGCGCGGCGGTCGCCGCCTCTGGTGTGACCGCGATCGCCGGGTTCGGTGTGCTCACGTTGTCGGATATCGCGATGCTGCGTGACTTTGGGTTTGTCACGTTGGTCAACCTGTCTGTCTCGTTGGTTGGTGTGCTCGTCGTATTGCCGGCGGCCGTGGTGCTTGCTGAAAGCGAGCAACCGCTGACAGAGCGCATCCGGCGCGGCGTGCGCACGGTTGGAGCGAGCCTGCCGAGACGACCGAGACGGCGTGGATTGACCGCGCCATGAGCCGCTCCGGCTCGCCGGGACCTCCCACGGATATCGGCCCGCCGGATGCTGGGATCGCGGGTGCTCGCTACGGCCGTTATGTCGTGATCCTCGCGGCGATTCTGCTAGCCGCATTCACCGTTCACGTCGCGCTGAGCGGGCGCAAGGGCACGGCGAGCATCCAGCCGGGCGCTCGCATACCGCCGTTTGCCGCGCCGTTTGCGCTCGGTGGGCCTGCCGGTGAAGTGGACGTTGCGACTCACGCGAACGACGGGCAGGCGGGCAAGGTCCCGGCATGTTCTGAGCGAGGCCCTGGGATCCTTAATATCTGCGAACTGTACGAACGGGGTCCGGTTGTGCTCGCGCTGTTCTTCGACGCCGGATCGTGTGCCCGGGTGCTCGACGACCTGCAGGCGCTCGCCCACTCCTTTCCACAGGTCAGCTTCGCGGCGGTGGCGGTCAAAGAAGAAGCCGCTCCGATCGCGCGGCTGGTGCGCTCCAAACGCCTGACGGTGCCGGTGGGCGTCGATGGGGAAGGGAGGCTCGGACAGCTCTACACGATGGTGAGCTGCCCTCAGATCACGTTTGTGTACCCGGGCGGTGTCGTGCAGAGCGCGGCGCTGTTGGGCAGGCCGCCGCTGGCCACGCTGCGCGCGCGCGTCAGTGAGCTTTTGGCCGCCTCGCGTGCACGTGGCTGGAGACCGGGGCGCGCATGAGCCTCAAGCGCACGTCAGGCTTTGACCCTGGTCGAGTTTCGCTGCCCGCCGAAGCCGACGCGGGCCCCGTGCGTGGCTGGTGTGAGCACGACGTTCAAGAGGAGCTCAGGGGGCTTGGACTGATGTTCGCCACCGTCGGGCTCGAGCGCAGCCGTTCGCTCACCGGCAGCTCGACGCCGGCTATCCGTGCGCGCCTGCGCGAGCTGTCCAACCGGTGGCGCGGTGCGCGCGCCGTGAACGTGCGCCAGGAGGCGATCCCGGCCGCCTACCGCGTGTTCTTCCGTCACATCGGACTCGATCCCGATGTGACGAGGACGCCGATCGAGGCGGCCGTGCTCGAGCGGATGCTCGACGGGGGCTTCCTCTCAGAAGGGCTGCTCGCCGACATTCTCACGATCGCGTTGATCGACACCGCCGTGGCGGTGTGGGCGCTCGATGCCGACACAGTCAGCGGTCCACTCGGCGTTCGCTTGAGTCGCCCGGACGAGTGTCTGGGTCGCGGCTCGCAAGCCCCGAGCGTGGGGGGCGGCAGGCTCGTCATCGCCGATGCGGATGGTGCGCTGGCGATGCTGTTCGGCCAACCCGCGCCCGGGCATGAGCCGACCGCGTCCACGCGCCGGCTGACGCTGTTTGCGGTGCAGGTCGCCGGGGTGCCGGCTTTGCACGTCGAGGAGACCCTGTGGATGTGCCGCTCCGCGCTCATGGACAGCGGCTAGATCTCAAGCTAATATCGAGTTGGACCAAGCGGGAGGAGAACAGAGCATGGCCGAGCAACTCAGCGTCGATCGCCTTGATACCAATCCCATATTCGGCGATTGGGCAGCGAGTGACGAGCGTGCGGCACGCGAGGCGCTGCGCGCGCAGGTGTCCAAGCTCGAGCGCGAGCTATCCGGGCTGGTCGCCCACACCTTTCCGCACATCTCCCCGCGCGACTCGAACGGGGAGACTTTCAGCGGGCCGCGCCTGCTGACGTTGGCAGAGCTGGAGCGGTTGCGCGACCGGCTCGCGTTGCGTGTCGGCGAGGTCCGCGGTCAGGTCGCCGAGCGCTCCGCGCTCGAGCGCCGTTCGCGCGCGCTGCTGCAACGGATGAAGCTTGAACCCGGTCACTACAAGTTCGTGCGCGTGCCCGTCGCTGATCTCGGAGATGGGCATTGTGGCGTGTGGGAGGTACGGCCGCGCCTTGGTCTGATCGGGATGCTCGCGGGCTGGTGGCAGGTCAAGCTGTCATCCGGCTGCCCGTAGCTACGCCAACCTCGCACCCAGCCGTTTGAGCGCGCCGACTCCGGAGCCGTTCGAGCGCGCCGACTCTAGCCGGTAGATCGCTAGCGCCAGCTGGTCGCGCTTCAACTGGTCGCGCGCCAGCTGGTCGCTTCGCTAAGAACCGACGAACGCTGTTTGTTGCTGAATGTCTGAAGGTGTCCGCCGCGCCGTGAGCCAGGGGCTGGGCGCGGGCATGGGGCTTGTGGTGGTGAGCATCGCGGCGAGCGTGCGGCGCTGGCGCTCGGTCATGGAGCCGATCGTCTTCTGCTCGGACATCGGAACCTGCGCGAGAAACTTGCGGCAACGAGTGTGACCCCAGCGCCGCTGGCTCATCAGCAGATCTGCGACCGCCATGCTGTCGGCCTCCCACGGGCACGCGAGGATCACCTCCGCGACGCTGATCTCGCCACCGGCGACACGTCGCTTGAGCTCGGCACGGGCGAGACGTACCTTGTTTGCGCGTTCGAGCGCACGCATGTGCTGAGGTCCTGTAGGGACAATGGTTGCGGTGACGTTCATGTGTGCTCACTCCCCGTCGCCGCCGCGGCCGTCCCGTGGCGTGCAACAAGCTTGGCTGGTTGACGAGTAGCGCGTCTGCGCGAGCGTCCGTGACTCTCCCTCGCGAGGCCTGTCGCGAGAGTCTCCGGTACCCCTCTACCGGTGACCCGCAGGCGAACCTCGAACGATCGTGCGTTGCGTCCTGAGAAGCTAGCCAGCGGGAGGCGCGGGGTCAACCGTGTTCGTCCAGAACGTTCGCTAGAAGCGGGCTTTTTTATAGATGTTGAGCCTTGTGAAAATGTGCACAAGCACTCGGAGCGCTCGGCGATTTCGGTTAGTCGAAGCGCGCTCTAAGCGTGGGTCGTTCGCGATCCTCGCGCTGGCGTCTCAGCGGAGTGTGTTGGCGCAGCGGACGGTGTGTGAGATGCCTACTCTGCCGCCGGCAGCGGACCGTGTTCGGCTTCGAACTGGCGCTTGACCGTCGCGAACACCTCTAGCGCCCGATCGAGCGTTGGGCGATCGTGGGTGGCCATCACGCTTGTGCGCAGCAGCGCCCCACCTGGCGGTACCGCCGGGTGCAGCGCGCAGTTGGTGAACACGCCGCCGTCGTATAGCGCGCGCCACAAGAGTGCCGCCTGCCAGTCGTCACCGACCAGCACCGGCACGATCGGCGTGGCGATGCTCAGCGCCGGGCTGTCGGGCTCGGGGCCCACACGCACCGGCTCGCCCGATAGCGTCAGATAGCCGAGCGTGCGCAGCCCGTCGGCGAAGTAGCGTGCGTTGTCGAGGACCTGGGCGAGCAGCGAGGGACCCTCGCTCGAGCGGATGATTCGCAGCGCCGACAGCGCCGCGCCGAGCGCCGCGGGCACTGCCGAAGCGGTGAACAGGAACGCGCGGCTGGAGATCCGTAGGTAGTCGATCACCTCGGCGGGGCCCGCCACGAAACCGCCGCAGGCGGCGAGCGACTTGGAAAAGGTGCCCATCCGCAGATCCACCCGCCGCTCCACGCCCAGCAGCTCGCAGGCGCCCGCGCCGCGTGCGCCGAGTACGCCCGCGCCATGTGCCTCATCCACCATCAGTCGCGCGTCGTAGCGCTCGCATAGTTCCACAATGTCCACGAGCGGCGCCACGTCGCCCTCCATCGAGAACACACCGTCCACCACGACGAGTACGCCACCGCCGTCGTCTTTGGCGCGCTGCAGCGCACGCTCGAGCTTGTCCATGCGGTTGTGCCTGAAAGGGCGCATCTTGGCCTTGGAGAGCAGGACTCCGTCGAGTATCGACGCGTGGTCAGCCGAGTCCACGACGACGGTGTCGCCCACGCTCAAAAGCGTTCCAAGCGTGCCCACGTTCGCCTGATGGCCGGTCGTGAACACGATCGCGTCGTCAGCGTCCATCCACTGCGCGATCTCGCGCTCGAGCTCGAAGATGAAGCGGGGTCGTGCCGTTGAGCAGGCGCGAGCCGGTCAGGCCCGTGCCATAGCGGGCGAGCGCGTCGCGCGCGCCCTGCATGACGCGCTCGTCGCCCGTCAACCCAAGATAGTTGTTGGAGGCGAGCATGATGCGTGGCGCTCCCTCCATCTCCACGACGGGCATGGCGGGCGACTCGACCGTGCGGAAGTAGGGCATCAGGTCGGCCTCGCGGGCCGCCTGCAAAAGCGCTTCGCGCTCGTAGCCACGGACCTTCGCGAAGACGTCTTTCGATGTGGGCATCGGCGTGTTCCCTCTTCCTATAGTGTGGGCGGAGATGGCTGTCGAGTCTGCGGGTAAGACAACGAGCGTCGAGATCCGCCCGGTCACATCCCGGGGCGAGCTGAGCACCTTCATCAAGCTGCCGTGGCGGCTGTATCGTAACGAGCGCAACTGGGTCGCGCCGCTGCTGATGGATCTGAAGAAACGGTTGGACCAGCAGAAGAACCCGTTTTTCAAGCACGCCGAAGCGCAGTATTTCCTGGCTTATCGCGATGGTCAGCCGGTCGGTCGCATAAGCGCGCACATCGATCGCAACTTCAACGAGTTCCAGGACAACAATTGGGGCATGTTTGGCTGGTTTGAGTGCGAGGAGGATCCGGTAGTGGCTCGCGCGCTGCTGGGTGCCGCCGAGCAGTGGTTGCGCGAGCGCGGACGCGACCGCATGGTGGGTCCGATGGACTTCACCACCAACGACGAGTGCGGTCTGCTAGTGGAGGGTCACGAGCGTCCTCCGATCATCCTGTGTCCCTGGCACCACCCCTACTACCAGCGTATTTTCGAGCAGGACCTCGGCCTGGTCAAGGCAATGGACCTCTATATGTGGAGTCTGCATGTCACGGGACGCGAGAACGTGCACCCGGCGATCTGGGAGACGGCTGACAAGCTCGAGTCAGAGCACGGCATCGTGTGCAGGAGCTTTCGCAAGAAAGACCTGTACGCCGAGATCACCCGCTTTCTCGAGATCTATAACTCGGCGTGGGAACGCAACTGGGGCTTCGTGCCGCTCAGCGAGGAGGAGGTCCGCCACATGGCCAAGGACCTCAAGCCGGTACTGGACGAGAACTGGGCGCTGTTCGCCGAAAAGAAGGACACGGGCGAGGTCGTAGGCGCCGCGTTGACGCTGCCAGACTTCAACCAAGTGCTAGCCAAGCTGAACGGCCGGTTGCTGCCGTTCGGTTGGATTACCGCGCTGCGCGAGCGCAAGAAGATCAACGCGGTGCGCGTGTTCGTGCTGGGCGTGAAGTCCGAGTATCGACACACGGGTGTGGCCGCACGCCTTTACCAGATGCATTTCGACGCGGCCGAACGCACACCCCAGAAGGGTGGGGAGATGGGCTGGATCCTGGAGGTCAACAAGCCGATGAATCGCGCTATGGAAGGTATGGGCGGCGAGATCGTGCGCCGCTACCGGATCTACGAGCGCGAGCTGTAGCGTCCAATCGTCGAGCACGGCGTCGTGGTGGACGGACACCCGGCGTTGTGATCTGACGCGCCCTTTACACTGAACGCGGTGATCGAACGCGGCGATACCGAGGAAGTGGACGCGCTCCCGGTGCTTGTGCCCGCGCCCCAGTCGCGGCTGCCGGCGCCGCGGGCCACCGCGCCCGCGGTTCAGACAGCCGCTGTGGCCGCTGGAAGCTTCGTGGCCGGTGCGATGGTCGTCGGTGTGCTGGGTCGTCGTCGCCGTCGTCAAAGGATTGTCGCGGCTCACCCAGCTCGGCGCCTGGATCGTGGTAAACGCTCGGCGAAGGAGCTTGTCGAGATCGTGAGCTCGCGCTCGTTGCTAGTGGATGTGCACCTGCTGGGTTCCTCGCCGAGCAGGAGCCGCTGAGCGGCGAGTGGAGCTGCGCGTCGAGGTCAGGCCCGCCGCGCCGTTTCGCCTGCCGCTGGTCGCAGGGATGGATGGTGTGCTGCGTCGTCGCGGGAGCGTGCTGGAACGGTTGCTGCACTATGGCGCTGATCCGGTGTTGGTGCGAGTCGCCCAAACAAGCTCAAACGCTGTGCTGTTCGGTGGGGACGCGCGCACCCCGGAGGCGGCGCGTTACGGGATCGAGCGTATGCGCTTCGCGCTCGGCCTGGACGAGGACCTCGGCGCGTTCTATCGCGCGCACGCCGACGATCCGCTGATCGGGCGCTCGGTTCGTGGACGTCCGTGGCTGCGGGTCAGACGCCGGCCTGAGCCGTTTGAGGCGCTGGCGTGGGCGATCTGCGAGCAGCTGATCGAGTTCGAGCGGGCCGCGTCGATCGAGCGGCGCATCGTGGCCGCGCTCGGTCCGCGCTGCGCTCGAGGAAGCGGTCTGCGCGACGTCCCCTCGCCCGCCGCGCTCGCGTGCGCCGCGCCCGCGCGCCTGGAGTCGTGTGAGCTGTCGGGGTCGCGCGCGCGCCTGATGGTGCGCGTCGCCCGCGAGGTCGCCTCGGGGCGCCTCGACCTGCACGACCCCGACCACGAGCGCGGCTGGCGCAGGCTGCGCGCGATCCCCGGGGTCGGGCCATGGACGGTTGAGATGCTGGCACTGCATGGGCAGGGTCGCCACGACCAGCTGCCGGCGGGAGACGTGGGCCTGATGAAGTACGTGGGGCGGCGGTTGAGCGGTGGAGATCCACGGGTGCGTGCCAGCGAAGAGGATGTGCGTGCGTTCTTCTCTGGCTATGGACGGTGGTGCGGCCTGGCGGCCGTGCACGTTCTGACGACGTGATCGGGCTACTGACGAGCGCGTTCGCGCTCGACGAGCAGCGCGAATGTCGGACACGCTTGCGCCGCGCGCTGGGCGTGGATGATCAGCTCAGCAGGTAGCGGGCGCTCGTCGACGATCGGATAGCCCCACTCGTCCAATGAGATCCGCTCGGGCAGCAACTCGGCGCACATGCCGTGGGCCTCGCACGCGACCGGGTTCAGGCGCAGACGCTGGGTCATAGGGCAACCGTGGTCGCGTGCTCGGTTGTGGTCTTGTCGCTCATGACACTCATGCAGTCGTGGCCACGCGCGCGCGTGCGGGCAGTGGCAGCTCGGGTCGGCGCCTGCAGCGCTCGCACGCTCCGTGGCGCGCATGGTCGGCGAACTCCTCGGCGAACACGTCAACTGCGCTGATCACGAAGCGCGCGGCGCCGTCGGGATGACTGCACGCGCCCCGTCCGCGCACGAGCGCGCCGAGCTGCTCGACGCGCTCGATGCCCCGACTCGTGGCTGTGCCACTGGCCACTGTGCCGCTGGCCAGCTGCTCGAGCGTGCGCGCGAGCGTGTCAAGGCCGTGCACGCACGGTCCGCATTGCCCCGCGCTCTGTCCCGCCATCCAGCTCGTTACCCGGGCTGTCTCGGCTACGGGACAGGCTCTCTCTGAAAGCAGCAGCACGACCCCCGCGCCTACGGACGCGCCGTGCGGCGCGAGCTGCGCGTCGGACAATGTGAGGTTCGGCAGCGCGTCGCCGCCGACCCAGGCGCCGGCGTAACCGCCAAACAGCGCGGCGCGCACACGATCGCGTGTCCCGCCTGCGGCGTCCACCAGTGAGCAGATCGATGCGCCGTGCTCGACCTCGTATACGCCTGGATAGACGAGCGGCCCGGACAGAGTGACGAGCGTCGAGCCTGGCTGGTCAGCGAGGCCAAGCTCGCGAAACCAACGCGGGCCGTAGCGCGCGATCAACGCGACGTGGGCGAGTGTCTCGGCGTTGTTGACAAGCGTTGGGCGGCGTCGCACGCCGCGTTCGAAGGGCATCGGCGGGGTGAACGTGGGCTTTGGTTGGCCACCGTTCAGATGGCTGACGAGCGCTGACTCATGTCCGACGACGTAGCCCTCGGGCACGGTGGTGAGCAGGATCCGTGGCCAGTTGCCCGGCAATCGATCACGTTCTCCGAGTGCGCGTGCGGCGCGTTCGAGCGCGACGCCGGCCGACTCGCGCACGCATAGGATCGCGACGTCGGAGCCGATCGCGCGCGCGGCTAGCGCGGCGCCGTCCAGTACGAGTTGCGGCAATGCCTCCAGTAGCGTGCGGTCCTTCAGGCTGGCCGGCTCACCCTCGGTTGCGTTGATCACGACGATCGGTTTGCCACGAGCGGCAGTGACCGCGCGCATCTTGCGAGCCATCGGGAAGCCTGCTCCGCCGCGACCGCCGAGCCCAGCCTGTTCGATCTGGTCGATCAGGACGGCGGCCGATCGTCGATCGGCGGGATCGCCGATCGGCCAGCGCCGGTCGCGTCCGCGAGTGCTTGGCAGCTCGCCGTGAGTTTCGAGGTGCCTGCGCAGGCTCATCGCCCCCTGCGCGGGCACACCCTTCAACAGTCGCGGAAGACCGGCGGTCGGCGTGCGCTCGTTCGTTGCCGGTGGCTTTAGAAGGGGAGCGACAGTGTGTGCGCTGATCGTCACCGATTAGCCTCAGTTGAGCTCGATGCGTGGCTTGCGGAGTGGCCGAGCAGCGCCTGTGGTGTGCCGGAGCGTCGTGCCCATTCCTTACCGAGCGGTCCGCCCGGGAGCCATAGGAGCAGGCCGAGCGTGAACGCGCCGGTGGCTCCCAGCGCGGCGCTGCGGCGGGCGAGCTGGTCGGGCCAGCCGGCGGCCACACGTGCCAACACCGCGACGAGCACCGCCATCAGACAGGCGACGCTGAGAGCGAGCAGCCAGGCACTTTTCACGTCGCTGCCGCTACCGAGGCTGTGCAGCAGAGCGATCGGCCAGCTGGCGTAGGTCAGCCAGTGTGTGGCACGCCAGGTCGCGTGGCCGATCCGGCGGCGCAGCAGGCTTGTGATGATCACCGCGAGCATCAGGTCGAAGGAGACCGCGCCGAGCCCGAGCCAGAGCGGGCGGTAGGAACCCGTGAACGGGATCACCGCGTTGATCAGCGAGATCGGCGCGAAGCTGTCGAGGACCGCGGTGAGGATGTGCAGGCAGAGGAACGCGAGCGCGAGCAACGACACGTTGCGGTGCAGGGAGTCCACCACGAAGCGCGGCCACGTGTCGCTGCTCAAGCGCCGCACGTCGATGACGCCGAGTACGAGCGCGAGCGTCAGCAGCAGCAGCGCGACCGCTCCGCTGGAGCGGGTCAGATACCAGTAGGCGCTTGGTCCCGCTGCCGCGACGGCGGCGCTCACGGCGATTCACCGGAGCCAGTCAGACGCCTGAATGCGATTGGTGCGGATGTCACGATGGTCGGACTCGTCGGGATCGCTCCTGATCCGGCCACGATCCGACTGTGAGCACGTTGCCGTCGTGGGCGACAAGCCGCGCCGGCAGTCCGAGCTCGGCCAGCCACTCTGGGGCTTGCGCGCCGCGTACGATCGCCGCGGTGGCCGCGATGTTGGCGTCGGCACAGTCGGCTGCCGCGACGCTCACCGTGCGCCAGATCCCGCTCACTGGGCCTCCCGTTGAGGGGTCGATGATGTGGTGCATCGTGTGTCCTGCGTGACGCCATCGCCGCACAGTGATGCTGGACGTGGCAAGACCGCCGCCCGCGATCGAGATCGTCTGGCCAGGAGCGTCGGGCCCGCTGCGATGATCGTCGGTTACGTGGATAGGCCAGCCGCCCGCGGGGCAGGATCCGGCAGTTGAGATGTCGCCTCCCAGGCTGAGCAGCACTCCACACTTGGTCGCGTCGTGCACAGCGCGAGTCGCGCGGTCGGCTGCCCACGCCTTGGCTGTGGCTCCCAGATCGAGCTTCACGCCAACCGGCACTCTGACGGTGGCGCGGTCGCGGTCGAGCTCGATCGTTTTCCAGCCCGCGCGGACGAGCAGTCGTCCGTCGCGGTCGTATCCCGTCGGCTCGAGCGCGGCCCCGACTGTCGGATCGACGTCGCCGCCGGTCAGCTCGGCCGCTCGCAGCGCGACTTCGATTGTGTTGATCAGCAGCGGACTCAGCGCAATGGTGTGGCCCGCCTGCGCGTTGACGCGGGTTAGCTCGGAGTCCTCACGGAAACGACTGCACGCGAAGTCGATCTGCTCGAGCTGGCGTTCGACGATCGTGCGCGCTGTCGTCAACGTGCCACCATCAGTCACTATCAGCTCGACGCCTGTGCCGAGTGCGTGCCAGCTCGCGCGTGCGACGGATGACGTCATCGTGTCAGGACCCACCGGACACGACCGGTGCTGAGGATTCCTGTGTGCGTGCGGATTCCTGCGCGGGTGCGGATTCCTGTGTGGGTGCTGGTTCCTGCGCGCGCGCGGATTCTGGAGCGCGTGTGGATTCTGGAGCGCGTGTGGATTCCTGTGTGGGTGCGGATTCTTGAGCCGGGGCTGATTCCTGAGCGGGCGCCACTTTTTGAGTGGCACTCGACCGCGGCGCCTGTGTGGGCGGTTGGAGCGATTTGGACGAGCCGGAGCGCCCGCTTGTCGATTCACTGGAGCCACTGCGTGTGCGCGAGCGTGAGCCGGCTGTCTCCGGGACCTTGATGGTTTTGCCGGGGAACGCGTTGGCGGCTACCTCCGAGAACGCGGCGGTGAGCGCCACAGAGCCCGCTACCAACCAGCGGTTGATGCGGTTCAGTCTGCGCAGGGCCGCGTCTCTGATGTTGGTTGGTTTAGATGACATCGGGACAGTGTGTGGCCCGTTGCTAAGCGTTCGGTAACCGAATGATGAGAAAAGTCATCGAAACGAGCCGTCGATATTCCGCCGCGTGATAACTATCCTGATTCAATGCCCGACTTGGCTGAGCCGGCTGTGCACCCGGCGCTCGCACCGTCCATACTGCTGGTTGAGGATGAGCCCGGGATCGTTGACTTCCTCAAGCGAGGACTGCGTGCCGAGGGGTTCGCTGTCGAGGCGGTGCTCAACGGAGTCGAGGGGGAGCGCCGCGCGTTGGGCGAGAGCTTCGACATGGTCGTGCTCGATCTGATGCTCCCTGGGATCGGCGGACTGGAAGTGCTGGCCAAACTGCGTAGCTCAAAGCCGGATTTGCCCGTGATCGTGCTCACCGCGCGCGCGGAGATCGAGGATCGCGTTACGGGCTTGGACGCTGGCGCCGTTGACTATCTGGTGAAGCCGTTTTCGCTCGCCGAGCTGTTGGCGCGGATGCGCGCGCAGTTGCGTGTCGCGGCGCAGACATCCGCCACCACGCTGCAGAGCGGCGATATAGAGCTGGACTTGCTGACGCGTGGTGTCCGCCGTGCGGGTGAGACCGTGGCGCTGTCCACCACCGAGTTCGAGCTGCTTGCCTACCTGATGCGTCATGGTGGACACGTACTCTCGCGTGAGCAGATCTTGAGCGCTGTTTGGGGCTACCAGCACGATCCGACGACCAACGTTGTCGATGTTTACATCGGTTATCTGCGGCGCAAGCTGGGTCGTCCCAACAGTCCCACCCCGATCTTTACCGTGCGTAGGGTCGGCTACCGGCTGGGCAACGGTGACTAAGCGCATCGCTCCAGGTGGATTGCGCTGGCGTTTGGCAGCGTGGGTGGCGCTCGTGGTGCTGCTCTCCTCAGGGGTCACATTCGTGGTTGTCTATACCGGTGTGGGGGCCACGGGCTCTGGTCAGGTCGATCCTGATTTCTCAAGCGATGTGCGCACATTCATGCTCGCGGCGGTGCTGACCCTGATCGGTGCTCTGGCCGGAGCATGGATGATCGGCACGCGCGTCTCGCGTCCGTTGCGCCGGATGGCGGTCGTTGCGGCCAGAGTGGACGCGGGTGATCTGCATCCGCGCATACACGGGGTCGCGGGCGAGGCCGAGGAGTTGCGGGTGCTGGCCGACGCGTTCAATCACATGCTGGATCGCTTGACCGAGGCGTTTGCGGGACAGCGGGCGTTTGTGGCGGACGCTTCGCATGAGCTGCGCACGCCACTGACGGTGATTCGCGGCCAGCTCGAAGTGCTGGCCGCGCAGGACAGGCCCTCCCAGGAGGAGTTGCGGCGCGTCGAGCGTCTCGTGCAGGCAGAGATCGTTCGTGTCACTCGTCTGGTTGACGATCTGCTGCTGCTCGCGAAGGCTGAGCAAACGGAGTTTCTGCGGACCCAGCCGATCGAGCTGCCCCAGTTCGTGCGTGGACTGTGGGATGGGATGAGCTTGCTCGCCGCTCGTCGCTTCGAGCTTGGGCCAGTGCCGGCGGGGGTGTTGCGGGCCGACCCGGATCGCCTCGCGCAGGCGCTGCGCAATTTGATCGGCAACGCGATCGAGCACGTCACCGAGGAGGGGCTCGTGCGTTTGAGTGTCGCCGAGCTCACCGGAGGGTGGGTCGGATTCGTGGTCGAAGATGACGGTCCTGGTATCGAGCCCGACCAGCGCGAGCGTGTTTTCGACCGTTTCCACCGCACCGACTCCGCGCGCGATCGAGCCTCGGGTGGGACGGGGTTGGGGCTCGCCATCGTGCGCGCGATTGCCGAGGCACACGGTGGGCGAATCACCGCAACGGCGGCGCGCGCGGGCGGCGCGCGCATCGAATTGGAGCTCCCGGGTTTTCTCGCCGGTGATCGCCGAATCGTTGGGGAGGACGTCCTAAAGATCCGCCAGCAGATACCTGCTCATTGAAATTATTCCGTACAAGGACACATTTAGCCACGATCTAGCATAATCTGTGCTGATGTCAGCGGAAGCATTGAACTGAGGGCTCGCCAAGCGATGTCGGCCAAGAACGCAGTGCTGGGACTCGTGATCGAGCGGCCAGGCTACGGCTACGATCTCGCGCGTCGCTTGCGGGAGAGGTTCGGGTCTTCGGGTTTTGCCCTTACAGGCGTCTATTCGGCGCTCGACCAGCTCAGCTCCGATGAGCTGGTGCGCAGCGCCGGTTCACGGGCGGACGGCACGAACGAGCGCGCGGCCCCGCGCACAATTTACGAAGCCACGTCCAAGGGAGTGGACCATTTCGAGGAATGGATGCTTGGCGACTCGTCTCTGGCGCCCGTGCGTGACGAGCTGTACATGAAGATCGCACTATCCAAACCCCACAACCTGCCGCGCTTGATCGAACTGGCTCAGGCGCAGGAGCAGGATTGCCTTGCTCGTCTCGAAGACCTCAAGCGTCCAGTGACTCGTCCGCGAGGCGGCCCCAGAGTGTGGCCGGAAGTTGCGGTGCTGTTGGTACGCGACGCTGAGATCAAGCAGCTGCAGGCCAGGGTCGAGTGGTTGCAGAAGGCGCGAGTCATCATGGACAAGCTGAACAGCGTTCAGAGCAAGAACGCGGCGCGGGGAGACAGGGTCGCTTGAGCACACAAGTGCGGCTCTCGTTGGAGCGGGTCAGCAAGAGCTACTGGCGTGGACCGCATGAGACGGCTGTCCTGAGGGACATCTCGCTGTTGGTGTACGCGGGCGAGTGCGTAGCTGTGTGGGGACAGCGGGGCTCTGGCAAGACGACCCTGTTGAAGGTGGCCGCGGGCCTGGAGGCGCCCGAAAGCGGCGTCGTCAACTTCAAGGGCCAGGATCTTCGTCGCATGTCAAGGCCCGAGCTTGTGCGCCTCTTGCGCGAGGAGATCGGTTGGGCCAGACGCACCGGGCCCGAGAGCGACGAGCTGGAGATGCTCGACTATGTGGCTTTGCCACTGCTCAAACAGCAGACGTTGCGCCGCGCGCGACGTCGCTCGGCGGCCGCGCTTGCGCGAGTCGGGGTGGCTGAATGCTCGAAAGGGCGCTGGGAGGATTTGACAGACGGCGAGCGCACGCTCGTGTCGATCGCCCACGCGATGGTCAGACAGCCGAGCCTGCTCGTTGTCAACGATCCGACCGCCAACCTCGACGTGCTCCAGCGCGAGGAGGTCATGAGCCTGCTGCGCAACACGGCCGAGCAAGACTGGCTCGGGGTGCTGATCACGGTGCCCGACATGCCTTCGATGGTGCACGCCCATCGGATCGGATCGCTCAGCGACGGCCGTCTGCTCGTGCCTTCCGGGGTTTCGCCCGAACGCGACAACATCGTTGAGTTCCCGAGACGCGGACGAGCGGCGCCTGGGTGAGCTTGTGGGTGACGAGCGGTCAACCGAGCCGGAGTCGCGATCTGAGGACCGTCGTGCGCCTGAGTTGCGTGCGCCAGAGCTCAGTGTGCACGAACCGAGCGGCGACGGAGCGGCAAATCCAGCGCGTGGCGAGGGAAGGTCGGCCGAGCCGTTTATCGCGATCACGTTGTCGCGCAACCAGGTGGATCACGTCATGCGGGCCGTGTTGGGAGACGACGCCGGGTCAAGCATGTCGGCGCTGGTTGCGGGATCGGGCTTCCATGGATCTCACGCCCATCAGGCGCTCAGCGAGAGATACCGCGCGCTTCAGGGCAACAGACGGCTGTCGCGCTCGCTGCTATCGGGTCTGCTTGTGCTTTCCTGCTTTCCGCCGGAAGGCGTCGACCTGGGTATCAAGGACATCTCTGAGGAGCTCGACCTCAATACGAGCACCGTCCACCGCTACGTGCTGACGCTGGTGGCGGCCGGCTTGCTGGAGCGCGATCCAGACACGCGCCGCTATAGGCTGTTGCCTGAGTGACCTACTTCAGACGGAGGGTCGCGCGCGGAACTCGCCTTCGGTTCCGCACGCGACCGTTTCCGTGGCGTCCAGGTAGGGAGTTCTGGACGTCGGTCTGTCCCGGTGGATGCTGCGCCGTCTTCATCGCCCTCGGGTCGGGGGGCGGTGCTGAGACATTGGCGGCGCGTTCGGGGCAGTCTTGGGTGCACATGCCGACCTGCACGCTCTCGCATGCGTCGAGCTTGTCCATCCGCGTGCACCACCCGCTCCACTCGTGGATTTCCCACATGTTGAGAGTGTCCTCCTGCCCGCACGGAAATCAACTGGTAGTTACCCGCAATCAGCGACGGTCTTTGAACCTGGCCGGCATCCGCGGGCGTCGGATTCCGCAGCGTGGCCCTCGCGTCGTCATGCCGAGCCTGTGTGGGTAGGTCTGTGTGGGTGAGAGCCTGTGGGTGGGTCTGTGTGGGAGGGGGCCTGCGGGTGAGCCTGCGTGTGGTCTCTAAGAGGCGTTGATCAGGCCGCGTTTGAGCGCGTAGGCGACCAGCTCGGCTCGTGAGGAGAGACCAAGCTTCTGTTGGATGTGGGCGCGGTGGGTCTCCACCGTGCGCACCGATAGGTACAGTCGCTCGGCGATCTCGGCGTTGGTGTGTCCGAGGGCGATCAGGCGCAATACGTCAACCTCGCGTTCGCTCAGGTCGTCGGGTGGACCGGGCGCTGGCTCTGAGGCGAGCCGCGCACCGAGGCGTGGGTTCAGATAGCTCTCGCCACGCGCCGCTCTGCGCACCGCCTCGACCAGCTCGTCGTCGGCGGCCTCCTTGAGTACATAACCAATCGCGCCCGCGCTCAGCGCGTGGCGCGCGAACGCCGGCTCCTGCTGCATCGTCAGCACCACGATCTGCGTGTCCGGATTGTGCTCGCGCATCTGGGGGATCGTCTCGAGGCTCGATCCGCCCGGCATGTTCAAGTCGAGCACGAGCACTGTGGGACGATGCCCACGCACGTAGCGCTGGGCGCCTTCGATGTCGCCCGCCTCGGCGACCACCTCGAAGTCGCTCTCGCTTTCGAGCAGCAACCGCAAACCACTGCGCACGACCGCGTGGTCGTCGGCCAGTACGATCCGAATCGTGTCCCGCGCGCCGGGCGACCGCCGTTCGGTGTTTTGCTCGCTCTGCTCCGTCACGTGCGGAAACGCTATCGCCCGCTAGTACGGCGTGAGCGCGGGAAAGTACGGGTGTGGGCGCGGGCGGCTACGGATGCGACCGCCACACGCCCATACCGATCTCGTGTCCGCGTCTCGCTGGACTACCCACGGCCGCTCTCTTCGCCTCGACGCATGGGTGGACGCTCAGTGACGGATTGGACCTCGTTGACGGCGTTAATTACTTCGCGCGTTGAGCTCAAGATACTGCTGTTGGCAACCAGCACACCGAAGACGAGCGAAACACCAATAGCGATCCCGACGCCCGCCATAAACTCGGGACCTCGGTAGTAGCGCCAGTGCTCACGGTAGATCGCGTATAGTCCAGAGAGTCCGGTCCCATCGTGACCAGTTCCCGGGGGTTGTTTATATCCCCTGGCCGGGCAGGAACTCGTTGGTGAACGGCGGCAGGCCCGTCGTGTTGGGGTTTGAGTGAATCAGACCGTGCGCGAGCATCCAGCTGCCAAACGCCGCCCACGCGGATGGTTCCTGCCAGCCGTAGGGATGGGATTTGTTCGTCGGTAGCGTCGCCGGTAGCGTCTTTTCGATCGAGGCCAGCTGTAGCTTCTCCTGTGCCGCTGGGTTGGCTTTGACGATCAGCGTCGCCGCCGCTGCTGGGTCGGCGCGCACCTGCTGCGCACCGCGTGTGAGCGCCTGCAGGAACGCGCGCAGGTCCTGCCCGTCCAGGCGCGCCTCTTCAGAGCGCACCACCAGCACCAGCTCGTCATAGGTGGGCACGCCCGCCTGGTCGATCGGGATCACGACAGGGTGCTTGTGCATCTCCTCTAGCTGCAGCGCCTCATAGTTCCAGTAGCCACCGAGCGTGGCCGCCACCTTGCCCGACAGCATCGCGGGCACGAGGTTGAAGCCGACGTCGGCTTCCTGCACGCTGCTCGGGTTCACACCGGCGCTCTGTAGCGCCGTGTGCAGCTCGGCCGCCTGATAGCCGATCCCGGCGGTGCCCACGCGCTTGCCGGCGAGGTCCGCCACCTTCTGCACGTGCGCGCTTCCCAGCGCGATGATCGAGGTCAGCGGGCGTTGCACGAGCGCGGCGATCGACACCAGCTTCAGGCCCTGGTCGCGGGCCAGCAGCAGCTGTGGCTCGTAGGAGATCGCCATATCCACCTTGCCGGCGGCGAGCAGCTTCAGCGGTTCGGCCGTTTCGGAGGGCACGATCGGACGCACGTCGAGACCGGCCGCGGCGAAATATCCGTGGGAGACCGCCGCATACAGGGGCGCATGGTCGGCGTTGGGGAACCAGTCGAGCATCACCGTGAACGGCTTTGTGCCGGGCGAGGAGATCGTGTCCTGCTTGGCGCCGCACGCCGCGAGGGTCGCGGCGCAGGCGCAGGCGGCTAGCAGCGATATGACGGTGCGGCGCGCGCTGGTCTGGATTCTCAACGGTTCTCTCCTCGTGTTGGGGGTCCATAGGTGATATCTGGTGGGCCCGGCCGGTTGGCCCACGGTGCGAGCGCGCGCTCGGCGAGGGCGAGCGTGTAGAAGCAGCTGATCGCGAACACGAACAGCACGACCGCCGCCGCGTAAGCGCGCGGGGTCTGCAGTCCGTTGATGTCGGCGTTGATCTGGTGGCCGAGTCCGGCGTAGGGGCCCGAGGTGGCCGTCGATGTCTCGGCGATGTACGCGCCGATCACTCCCACCGCCAGCGCGATGCGCGCGCCACTCAGCGCGGCCGGCACGGCGGCCGGCAGCTCGCCGAAGCGCAGTGCCTGCCAGCGCGAGGCGCCGAGCGTGCGCAGCAGCTTGAGCTGGTCGGGATCGACCGAGGCGAGCCCGTCGACGGTCGTGACGACCACGGGGAAGAAGCAGATCAGCACTATCACAAACAGCTTTGGCAACACCCCGAAGCCCCACCAGAACACCAGCAGCACGCCGATCAGCGCGACCGGCACAGCCTGGGAACCGACCGCTAGTGGGTAAACAGCGCGACGTAGGGCCGGCGAGAGGTGGATCAGCACTGCAAGTATGAAGCCGAACAGCAGCGCCAGCAGCACGCCGAGCCCGACCTCCTGCGCGGTCAGTTCGAGGTTGGCCGCCAGCAGTCCCGCGTTGTTCCATGCCGCCGCGGCCACTTCGTGGGGAGCGGGCAGCACGATCGGGTTGACCAACCCGAGCTCGACATACCCCTCCCATGCTCCCAGCAGGGCGAGTGCCAGCAAGCTGGCCGGCAGCGCGTGTGCGACGCGTCGCTTCACGGCCCCTGGTCCCGGTCCTGGTCCGGGTCCCGGTTCCGGTCCCGGTTTCGGTTCTGGTCCTGGTCCCGGTCCCGGTTCTGGTCCTGGTCCCGGTTTCGGTTCTGGTCCGGGTCCCGGTTCCGGTTCTGGTCGTCGTCGCGGTCGTGTCGCGCGGTCGTTGGGCGTTCGTCGTCCGTCATCTGGCCGGCTCCCGCGCGCAGCGCGCGCAGCGCGCGTTGGCGCAGCGCGATCAGCTCGTGGCTAATGGGGTCGCGAGGGCGGGGGAGCTCGACCGCCAGCTCGCCCAGCACGCGGCCTGGGCGCGGTGAGAGCATCGCCACGCGGTCGGCCAGCACGATCGCCTCCTCCACGTCGTGCGTGACCAGCACCACCGTGCGCGGCTCGCGCAGCAGTGCGCCCGCCAGCCAGTTCTGCATTTCGCCGCGCGTGATCGCGTCGAGCGCGCCAAACGGCTCGTCCAGGCACAGCACGGGCTTGCCCGACAGCAACGTGCGCAGGAACGCCACGCGCTGGCGCATCCCCCCGGACAGCTCGTGCGGACGCGCCCGCTCGAAGCCGCCGAGGCCCAGCTCGGCGAACAGCGTGCGCGCGTCCGCGCGCGCGTGCTGGCGCGAGCGCCCCGCGATGCGCAACGCAAGCGCGGCATTGTCGAGCGCGGTGAGCCACGGCAGCAGTAGGTCGCGCTGGGGCATCAGCACGGCCGGCTCGCACGTGACCCGGCCGGCGTCGGGCTGTTGCAAGCCGCAGATCAGCTCCAGCAGCGTTGTCTTGCCACAGCCGCTTGGTCCCACCACCGCCAGCACGCTGCCGCGTTCAGCGCGCAGCGACACAGCGGCGAGCGCGGGCACGAGCGCGCCGTGGCGGTCTTGGTAGGAGCGGCTGACAGCGTCGATGTGGACGCCGTCGCGCGCGCCGTTCGCTTCGTGCGTTGGGCGCTCGCGGGACTTCAGTTGGATGGACACTGCGCTCCCTCCGCGGGCATTACCCCACAGGTTCGAAGGGTCGGCGCCGGATCTGCTCGTCGTGCGCCATCTCAGCCGGCCTGTCCGCCAGCTCCCCTGGTTGTCTGACTCGCTTTGATGCTAGCGCGCGGCGGCGATCACAGGACGCGTGAGCGCCTTCACGAAGTCCTCCAGCTGAGCGGTGGTCCAACACTCAAAGGCGGTGCAGTATTGCTCGTAGGCGGCGATCACGGAGTCGCCGTAGTTCCAGTACAGGCGCGGCTCGGGGTTCAGCCAAAAGGTGCGCCCTGCGCGCGTCGCGAGCAGGCCGAACAGGTCGGCGCGCGGGTCGCGGCCGTTGGTGCGCGCGTCGCCGAGCACGATCACCGTGGCGCGTGGGTTCATGTCGTCTTGGATCAACTCCAGTAGCTCTGACCACACGCGCCCGTAGTCGGTGTAGCCGGAGATGTCGGCCACGCCGGCGTCGGTGGAGATGCGCTCTGAGATCTTGCGGAAGTCGCGCTCGTGCTCGAACACGTCGGTGACCTCTGAGATGCGCTCGATGAACACGAACGAGCGCATCTTGCGAAACGAATCGTGCAGGGCGTGCAGCACCGACAGAAAGAACACCGATGCGGAGGTCACGCTGGTGGACACGTCGCACAACACGTAGATCTCCGGGCGGCGCGGACGACGCGGGCGGTAGCGCAGCTCGACCGGCACCCCGCCGGTCTGCAGCGACGCGCGCATCGTGCGGCGCACGTTGACGTGCGCGTGGCGGCGGTGCCCGCGCGCCTGCTTGCCCTGTGTGGCCAGCCGCCGGCGCAGCTGCGCCACGACACGGTGCACGGCGGCGAGGTCAGCCAACGGGCCGGACGGGAGCGCGCGGTCCAGCTCGCCCAGGGGGCGTGCGGGTGGCAGACGCCCGGAGCGCTGCACCTGCGCGCGTTCGAGCTCACGGCGCATCAGCGCCTCGAAGCGCCGCAGCGCCTCGCGCGGCACGCCGTCGCGACGGGGATCCTCGGGGGGCAACTCGGGCTGTGGCTCGGCGCGCAGGCCGAGCGCGCGGCGGATGCGCTGCACGTCCACCCCGATCACGCCCGAGCCGCGCTCCTGCTGGCCGAATGTGGCGATCGCGATGCGCGCCAGGTCGCGCATCGCGCCCTCGCCGCCGCCGCCTTCGGCGGCCAGCAGGGCGGCTACGATCTGGCGGCGTAGGGCGTCCAGTTCGGTTTCTGAGAGCTCATCCAGGCCGGGTACGGAGGCGCTACTGTCTTCGACCCCCTCGCGCACCGAGGCCAGCTCGACCGCGCGGAAGAAGAAGCGGTCGAACACCAGCTCGAAGATGCGCCGGTCGTCCTGGCTCTTGGCGAGCGTGGCGGCCAGCGCCTCACGGAAATCAGTTTGCGCGGTCCACGGGATCTCGCGCAGCACCGCGAACGCGTCGAGCAGCTCAGAGGTGCCGACGGCGACACCCTCGGCGCGCAGTTGCTCGCCTAGCTCGAGCAATCTGGCGGCCATCCCCTGCGGAGTGTCTGGTTGTGCCGCTTCGGTGGAGGAGGAATGTTCCTCGGAGAGCATGTCGGAAGAATGATACGGAGGCTCGATTGCGCCTCGACTAAACTGTTAGCGGATGCGCTAACATATCGATTGATGGCTGTCATGGATACAGTGGCCGGCGAGTTGATCCGCGAGATCCGGCGCGAGAGTGGTCTGCGCCAAGCCGAGCTCGCCCGACGGGCGGCTTTGCCGAGGTCGGTCGTGAGCGCCTATGAGCATGGGCGTCGTCAGCCCGGGGTCGACGCGCTTGCGCGTCTCGCCGCCGCAGCTGGGCTGGAGCTGCGAATCGGCCCGTCGAGGATCCCGGTCAACACGATGCGGGCGGGTAGGATTCTGGAGCAGGTGTTGGACTTGGCGGAGGCGCTGCCCGCTCGGCGACGCGGCGCGCTTGCGTACCCATCGCTGAGTCGTTTCGCATAATGAGCCTGCTCGGTGAGCGGCTGCTGGGAATCCACGACGCGCTCTCCCGCGCCAAGCTCCCGCATGCGTTCGGGGGTGCGATCGCGCTCGCGTACTGCACCGAAGAGCCGCGCGGCACGCGCGACCTTGATGTCAACGTGTTCGTCGATCCCGCCAGAGCCAGGGACGTCGCCGAGGCGTTGCCTGACGGGGTGAGGGTGACCGAAGGAGATCTCCAAACGATCGAGCGTGAGGGTCAAGCGCGGGTGTGGTGGGAGGACACGCCGATCGATCTGTTCCTCGACGTTCACAGTTTTCACGACGAGGTGGCGCGGGGGGTACGGCTCGTGCCGTTCGAAGCTCGCACGATCCCGGTGCTCGACTGTACGGCTTTGGCGGTGTTCAAGTCCCTATTCGACCGCACGAAGGACTGGGCTGACATCGAGGAGATGGCAAACGCCGGCGCGCTCGACCTTCAACAGGCGCGGGTGTGGGTGGAGCGCTTGGTGGGGTCCGACAGCCCGACGCTGCGTCGGCTTGCGTCGCTTGCCGGGTGAGCCTTTGGAGAGCTCGTGCGGGTTCTCGCTGTCTGGTCGCGGGTTCAGGCTGGCTGGGGATCGGCGGACTCGGCGTCCTGCGCCAGCTTCAGCCCGACGCGCTCGGTGACGATGTCCATGTCGGTGCGGTGCTTGACGATCACCGACATCGTGGCATTGAACGTGGTGGCGTCGATGTCCTTGGCGCCGAGCAGCAGTAGCGCGCGGGCCCAGTCGATCGACTCGGCGATCGACGGTGGCTTCTTGAGGTCCAGGTCGCGCACCATGCCGATGACTTCCACCAGCCGTCGCGCGACCGCCTCGTCGAGGTCGGGCGCGTGCAGGCGCACGATCTCGAGCTCGTGTTCGAGCGCGGGGTAGTCGAGCCACAGGTAGAGGCAACGGCGCTTGAGCGCCTCGGTGAGCTCGCGCGAGTTGTTGGATGTGAGCAGCACGACCGGATGGGTCGTGGAGCGCACGCGGCCGAGCTCGGGGATCGAGATCTGGAAGTCTGAGAGCAGCTCCAGCAGCATCGCCTCGAACTCCTGGTCGGTCTTGTCGATCTCGTCGATCAAGAGCACGACCGGCGTCTCGGAGGCGATCGCGCTCATCAGCGGGCGCGCGAGCAGGAACTCCTCGCCGAAGATGTCCTGCTGCACGGCGTCCCAGCCGGTGTCTGAGGCCTCCGCTTGGATGCGCAGCAGCTGCTTGCGGTAGTTCCACTCGTACAGCGCCTTGGCCTCGTCGAGGCCCTCGTAGCACTGCAGGCGGATCAGCTCACGCTCGAGGTAGCGCGCGAGCGCCTTGGCCAGCTCGGTCTTGCCGACGCCCGCCGGTCCCTCCACGAGCACGGGCTTGCCGAGCTTGGTCGCCAGATACGCCACTAGCGCGGTGGACTCACTCGGCAGGTAGCCGACCGAGCGCAGGCCCGCGGCGACTTCGGCTGAGGAGACGGGTCCGTCCGGGGGCATCGTCGAGGGAATGATAGGGCGCCTCAGCGCTCGCCCCGCTCCGGCGGCGGGTCCTCAAATGGGGGCGGGTCCTCGAAGGAGAGCTGGCCCGCCGGCGGGGGCGGGAAGCGGGGGCGTTTGCGCTCGCTCGCGCCGCTCGATTTCCCCGCCCGTGGCTCGGCCGCGGGCGGGCGTGGTTGAGGCTGGCTCTGTGGGGGTGGGGGAGATGGGGTCGTTCTCTGTGGGGGTTGGGCGCCGTGCTCCACCACTGGGGTTGAGTCCTGGGATGCTCGCGCGGGGCGGGCCGCTACGGGGGTGGAGCGCTCACCAGGTGCGTGTTGGGGCACGACGACGGTGACGTCCTCGTCGGCCGGGGGCCGTTCGTGGGATCGCTCTCGGCCGCGAGGACCGCCGTGGCGTGTGCGTCGCAGCGGCGCTTCGCCCACACTCGTGGCGCGCATGCGCCAGCCCGCGAGGGCGAGCGCGCCGGCGGCGACGAACGCGAGGAAGAACCCCCACTGGATCCCGACCGGGTAGCCGTGGCCGGCGGGCCGGCTGAACACACGGTAAAAGATCAATAGCGCCGCCCAACCGCCCGCGGCCATCACGACCGCGCCGTCGCTGCCGGGCATGTGGAAGTCGCGGTGCTCCGCGCGCGCGAACATCAGCGCGATCACGCCGGCGGCGACGAGGAACACGGCGGCCTCGACAAATGACACGTCGCCGAACGCGCTGATCGAGCGCGAGTCGATCACGCCGGTCTTGCGGTTCAGGCTCTGCAGCTGATACCACGGGAAGAGCATCGTGATCAGCAGCGCGAGCGCCGCGATCGCCGCCAGGCGCTGCTCGGGCTCCAGCGTGCCCCAGGCGCGCGTCATGCGCGTCATGCGCGTGTGGCGGCGGCTGCTCCCATCCGCTTTAGCAGCAGCTTCGAGTCGCGCTCAGAGACGGTGCGCAGCTGGCCTTGGAAGGCGAGCTTCCAGTGCTCGGCGGGCCACTTGCGGATGTGCTCGAGCTTGGTGGCGAGCGTCTCGGCTGCCACCCACTCGTCCTGTTCGAGCACGATCTCGGGCTCGGTTGGGAAGCGCCATGGGTAGGCGTCGGCTTTGCCTGGCTTCCCGGGCCAGATCTTCGCGCGGTCCTCGTACAGCTCGCCGGTCACGATGACGGAGCCGGCGAACGCCATCACCTTCGTGAGATACAGCACGATCCGGTCGCCCGGCTCGATCTGTAGCGCGCGCGGGCGGTTGCGCTCCTTGATCCCGATCACCGAGAACCCATGCGCGCGCGTGGCTTCGTGGTTTTCCGGCGAGGCGGTCAGGATCCAGGTCTGTGGGCTGCCGGATGGCATGGCTCGATTGTATGGGTGCCGGCGGCATGCCCCTCACGGTGAATCTGGTATCACACGTGATACATTGGGCAAATGACCGACGTCAGCATCCGCGAGCTGCGCAACCATGGCGGCGACGTGGTGGATCGCGCTGCGCGCGGTGAGGAGATCACGATCACGCGCGCGGGGAGAGCGGTCGCCAAGCTGCGTGCGGTGTCCGACGCGCCGCTCTCGGCAGAGGTGCTGCTGGCCCGGCGGCGTGGGCTTCGGGCTGTTGATCCGGCGGCGCTGCGTCGTGACATCGACGCGGTTGTGGATGGCACACTGTGAGTATCCGGCAACGCTCCGCGCGTGGGATTCTCGACACCTCCACGGTGATCCTGCTCGCGAGAATCGAGGACGCTTCGGCGCTCCCGCAGGAGCCTTTGACAACTGCGGTAACGCTCGCGGAGCTGTCGGTTGGCCCGCTGCTGACGGATGACTCGGATGAGCGCGCGGTCCGTCAAGCCCACGTGCAGCAGGCCGAGGCCGACTTCGACCCGCTGCCCTTCGACGCCGAGGCCGCTCGTGCCTTCGGTCGCGTGGCCGCCTCGCTGCGTCAAGCCGGGCGCAAGCCGACGGCGCGTGTCTACGACGCGATGATCGCGGCGATCGCGCTCGCGAACAACCTGCCTGTGTACACGTGTAACCCGGCAGATTTCGAAGGCATCGACGGCTTGCAGGTATTCGCAGTGCCAGTGCCCACCGCCTGACTCGACCGGCCCGCGCAGGGCTGGGTCGCGTGCCCCAGACAGCTTGCAAATATTGGTGTTCTCGTTGGTCAAGAAAAATCTTGCCAGGGGGGTTGACTTTTGCTGTCGTTCGGGTATAGAGTTGTTCATGTGTTGGCATCCCCCCTGGGGATGCTGAGAGAAATAGGTCTGGTTTGGGTTGCCTTCACAGGCTGACCTGCAGGAGCCAGTTAGGGATTATCGGAGAGGGAGCCGGGTCGCTTCTATGAGGGAGCCTGAGTTTCGCGTGCAATCTTTGGGGCATAGCGTGGTCGAGAGTCGATGCGCCGCAGACGGGTCCGTAATAGGACGCGTCAGCGTGGCTGACGCGTTCTCTCTCTCTCTCTCTCTCTCTCTCTGCGGCTCAAGCGCTAGGACCCTTCGCCTGGCCTGGCGGTCGGCCGTGATCCCCGTAGGGGGATATGGGGAGTGGTGCGCCGCTAGAACGCGGTCGGCCGCCCGCCGCGCCGGTCACAAAGGCCGGATCGGTCAATCGCGCATGCAAAGCGCGCTTTCAGCTACTTGTCGTTCGCTGGCCGCGGGTCTGGTGCCCGTGGTGGTTTTGTGCTGCCCGGGCTCCTCGGGCGGTCGTTTTGTCGATTGTTCGAGGAGGGGATGGGTGTGATGGCTGCTCGCCGGCTGCGGTTGGGTGTGTTGGTGTGTGTGTGCGCGTTGGGTTGTGTGCTTGTGGGTGGCGCGGGGTCGGCTTGGGCCGCGGGCGGGTCGTTCCTGTTTGGCCCTATAGGACTGCTCGGCAGCGGAGGTAATCCTCAAGCGTTTGGCATGGCTGTGGATCGTGCGAGCGGAGATATATATGTCAGCGACGCAGGTAACAATCGGATCGACGAGTTTGATGGGTCGGGGAACTTCGTTCGGGCTTGGGGTTGGGGTGTGATCGCGTCCAGTGGCGCCAGTGAATTTCAGGTGTGTACGGGCACGGGGTGCGCATCGGGCCGCTCCGGGTCTGGTGCGGGGGAGTTTCTTAGCGATAATGCCTATGGTGTCGCGGTCGATAACGAACCGGGTGCTTCCAGTGGGGACGTGTATGTGGTCGACAGGGGAAATTTTCGTGTGCAGGTGTTTGATTCTGAAGGTAAATTCCTGCGTATGTTTGGCGAGCGCGTGAATAAGAACGGTACGAATGTATGTCTTGCCGTCGAAGCGACCGAATGTCAGGCGGGTACCGAAGGCGAAGGCGATAGTGAATTCGACTGGGTCGCTCAAAAGGCGACTATCGCGGTGGGTCCTGGTGGGGATGTGTATGTGGGTGATAAGGCGCGTGTGCAGGTCTTTGAACCGTCAGGCGTCTGGAAGGAAACTATTTCGTTGGCTGCGCTCTCCAGCGAAGGCAAGGTCACGGCGCTCGCGGTGAATGCTCTGGGTGATGTGTTCGTCAAGGATGAAGGTGTGCCTGGTGTGCGTGAGTTTGAACCAGACGGCATCGAAATGCTCGCGAAGTTGGACGAAGACAGCGAAGCGGTAGAATCGATTGCACTCGACGCCTCAGGCGACGTCTTTATCTCCGAGAAAGAAGGTGAACAAGGTGTAGGAACCTCATTGGTATCGTGCGACAGGTGTGATTTCCTGGAGTACAGTCCGTCCGGCGAGCAGCTTGAGAGTTTTGGTGGAGGGACGCTCGTGCGCACGATGTCCGCGATGGTGTTCGACGATGCGCTCAATGAGTTGCTGACATATGGGACCGACGCGGAAACCGGTGAATATGGTCACTATGGTGTGTGGGCGTTTCCGTTGCCAGCGCCGGGTCCGTTGGTCGAGTTGGGCAGCGAGAAGGCTACAGCGGAACCGCGGGGTGCGGCAAGGTTGGAAGCGCTGGTGAACCCTGAGGGTAATGCCACTGAAGTAAAGTTTGAATATGTTGGTGAAGCGCAGTTCGAGGCGAGTGGTTACGCGGGCGCTGCGAGCACGACGCAGGTGGTGCTCGCAGGATCCGGTTTCAGCGACGAACACGTGGAAATCCAGTTGCCCGAAAAGACGCTTGTTCCGGGTGTGAAATATCACTGGCGGGTGGTGGCTCATAGTTCGCAGGGCACGAATATTAGTCCTGATCAGAGTTTTGAAGAGCTACCGGCGGCTCAGATCGAAGGTCCGTGGGCTACGGGTGTGGCCTCCTCGAGCGTGACGCTTTCGGTGAGGATCGATCCGTTGGGCGCGGATACGAGCTACCGTTTGGAATATGGCACGAGCGTTTCCTATGGGCACGTGTTCAGTGGGAACGTCGGTGAAGGCTCGGGTTTTGTGACGGTCGATTATCATGTTCAGGAATTGGAAGCGGGCACTGTCTATCATTATCGTGTCGTGACTGAAAGCAGCGTCGGTACTGTCGAGGGTGCCGATCATACGTTTACGACTCAGCTCACGGGTGGGGCGCTCGTGTTGCCTGATGGTCGTGCGTGGGAACTTGTCTCTCCGCCGGATAAAGGTGGTGCGCTCATCGAAGAAACAGAGACCTCTCAGGCCGCCAGCGATGGCGGCGGGATCGTGTATTCGGTGAGCGAACCGTTCGGGGAAGGCATAGCCGGTCACGTCGGAAATAGTGCTAATGCTCTTGCGGGCGCCACCGAGCTCTCCACGCGTATCGCGGGAGGCGGCTGGCGTACGCGCGATATCTCTCCCAAACAGACCCTTACACTGGAAGGACGGACGGCAACCGAAATGTTCGGTTCCAATGAAGTCTTCTACCTCTTTACGCCCGATCTTTCGTTGGGAATCCTGGAACCTCAGTATGGTCTCGGTCATACGTCGCAGTCCCAGGAAGCGAGGGAACCATCGCTTTATCTGCGTAGCGACACGAGCGAACAGTATGAGCCGCTTGTTGCCGCGGCGAATGTGCCGCCGGACACAAAATGGGTTGGTACTGAAAGTTACGGGGCTACGTGGGAACAGATGGAATTCAAGGCGGCGACGCCTGACCTTACCCATATTCTCTTTTCTGATTGGGCGGCTTTGACTCCGGAAGCCGTCACCGCAGCAAGCGCGGGTATTGAATTTGCTCCGAATTTGTATGAGTGGAGTGGGGGCAAGCTGCAGGTGGTGAATATTCTCCCAGGTGGCAGCCAGTCGGTACCCGGAGTGAGCTTTGGCAACAATAATTACCAAAGTGCCGCTAACCCGTGGGCTATGTCTGCTGATGGGCGCTGGGTTGTGTTTAAGTACGGAGAAGGATCAGTCAGCACTTATTATGTGCGGGATACGGTCGAACACAAGACGGTGATGTTCAATCACGGCAACCCAAAGAAGTTCGAGACGATGAGCAGGGATGGGTCGAGGCTCTTTTTCGTGGAAGAAGCCGGTGGGGTCAGTAGAAACGGAGAAGGTGAACTGGTGACGTTCGATCCGGCTACGGGTGCGACAACGGATCTCACCGCTGATCATCTGGACGGTGAACCTAGTGCGCTTGTGCAGAATACGTTGATGGGTATCAGCGAAGACGGCTCGTACGTGTACTTTGTGGCTAGGGGCGTGCTCGCGAATGGCGCGACGAGCGGACAGAACAATCTTTATCTGATGCACGACGAAGGTGGTGTATGGAATACCACGTTCATCGCGACGCTTTCTAGTGAAGATGAAAAAGACTGGCAGCCAGCGGGCGACTACACCTTTGAACTCCATGGTGTCACTTCGCGGGTGACGCCGAATGGGCGTTTTGTGACGTTCATGTCGGATAGGCCGCTGACGGGTTATGACAATACCGACGCGCTCAGTGGAGAACCAGACGAGGAGGTCTACCTGTATGACGCGACGACGAATCGTCTGGTGTGCACTTCGTGTAACCCAAGCGGCGCGCGACCAGTCGGGATACACGACGACGACGTCAAGCCGGAACTGAATTCAGGCGGAGTCGAAGTACCGCTGATGGATCAGACCGGGGCGTGGAATGGGTTTTATGAAAACGAACATGTGCAGGGCCGTTATCATGATGAAGAACGTGGTCATTGGCTGGCGGCCACTATCACGCCGGCGTGGCATGTAAACACGTACGTTGCGTCTCGTCAGTGGGATGATCTCTCGGATAGTGGAAGGTTGTTCTTTAACAGTAGCGATGCGCTTGTGCCGCAGGATACGAATGGGCTTGCGGATGTGTATGAGTATGAGCCGTCGGGGGTGGGTGATTGTACGAGTGCGAGTAGCACGTTTAGCGAACGTTCTGGTGGTTGTGTGAGTTTGATTTCCTCGGGACAGTCCGCGGCTGAATCGACGTTCTTGGAAGCCAGCGAAACGGGCGATGACGTGTTCTTCATCACGGCCGCGAAACTCGTCGGCGAAGATTATGACAATGTGAACGATGTGTATGACGCGCACGTGTGTACGGTGGCGTTGCCGTGTCGTGCGGCGCCTGTGTCTGCGCCTGCGTGTACTTCGGGTGATTCGTGTAAGGCTGCGCCTTCGCCGCAACCGGCGATCTTTGGCTCTCCTCCCAGCGCGACGTTCAATGGTGTGGGCAATGTGCTGGCTTCGCCGTCTATGTCTGGCGTGAAACCGAAGTCGTTGACGAATGCGCAGAAGCTCGCGCGAGCGTTGAAGGCTTGTCATAAGAGTAAAGCGGTGAAGAAGCGTGTCGTGTGCGAACGGCGGGTCAGGAAACGTTATCCGGCTAAAAAGTCCGGTAAGGCGAAGGCTACAAAGAAGGGCGATAGGTGATCGGCGTGAGGGCTCTCGGCAAATATGGACCGCTTACTATCGTTCTTGCAGCATTGTTGGTGTTGGGTTGGTCGGGTGTGGCTGTGGCGGCGGAGCCGTGGTGGCATCTTTCCACGATTTCGGCGGCCGCGGCCGCGAACAGCAGCGAAGCGAGGATCGACGTGATCATCGACAATGTCGGTGACACAAGGACGGTCGGGACCCTCGATGAACATTTCCACGAAGCGTTTGCCACAGGTGAAACAAAGAGCCTCATCAGCGTGGTCGACGAATTGCCGCCCGGTGTGACGGTGAGCGAAGTGCGGCAAGAGGGCGGAGGCGAGAGTAAGGGTGTTTACGGAGGGGAACATGTGGAAGAAGAGTACAAATTCGCCGAAACCTTTGGGCTCAAAGCACCGAAGTTTTGTGTGGTCTCGGGGCAGAGGGTGGAATGCAAGTTTTTTCAGCAGGTGTGGCCGTATGAACAGCTCATCCTTGAGTTGACGGTCAAAGTCGCTACTGGTGCGGGTCGTGGTGTGAATACGGTTAGTGTGTCTGGTGGTGGTGCGCCGCCGGTGAGCTCGCGGCAGCCGCTGGCGGTGGAAGGCCCACCGTCTTACGGGGTATCGAGCTATGAACTGACGCCTGAAGAAGAAGGTGGTCTACCGAGCACACAGGCCGGATCTCATCCTTTCCAGTTGACCACTACGCTGATGTTCAACGCTAAGGCCGTGAAAATCGAAAGCTTCGAAGACGCGCCCGCAGAAGCCAATCATAAGAGGTACACTCCTGAAGTGCAGCCGGTTGCGCTGACGAAGGATTTGCGTTTCAATTTGCCGCCCGGACTGATCGGCAACCCCGTGCCGCTACCGAAGTGCAGCGTGCACCAGTTCTTGGCATACTATTCGAGTAAAGGTGCGATTCAGTGTCCGGCTAACACGGTTATGGGTGTGGCGACGCCGATCGTGACGAGCTTTCACGCACTTGGCGCCAGTCCGCTTGCGACCAGTTATCCGCTTTATATTCTCGAACCGTCGGTTGGCGAGCCAGCGAAGTTCGGTTTCCTAACTTTGGCTGGACCGGTGATCCTCGACACCTATGTGCGTACGGGCGGGGATTACGGTGTGGTGGTGAGCGTCTCGAATATCACGCAGACGGTGGCGTTCATCGGGAACATAGTGACGTTCTGGGGTGCCCCGGCGGATCCGCGCCACGACGAGGCACGCGGTCTAGAATGCCTGCTAGCAGCCGAAAAGCTCGAAGAACCGGGCGAAGTGCCTGAGGCATCGTGTCCGGTCAAAGAAAAACCGCAACCGTTTTTGATCATGCCGACGTCCTGTAATGGTCCATTGCATACGACGATCGAAACGGATTCGTGGAGCGATATCGGCAAATTCACCGAACCATTCCCATACACTTTCCAGAATAGTGCGGGTGAACCAATCGGCACCGACGGGTGCAACCGTTTGAACTTCGAACCATCGATCGGCGTCGCACCAGACGGGCAGCAGGCCAGTAGTCCAACGGGACTGACGGTCAGCGTGCACGTTCCCCAGGAAGCGAGCCTGAACCCAAATGGGCTGGCGGAGGCCGCGGTGAAGAACACGACCGTCACGCTGCCCGCTGGGGTCGGTTTGAACCCGGCCGGCGCGGACGGCCTGTCCTCTTGTGGTTTGAGCGAAGTCGGTCTGGAAAGCCCAGCCGAACAATCCTGTCCTGAATCCTCGAAGGTCGGGACGGTGGAAATCAAGACACCGCTACTACCAAACCCGCTCGTCGGCGCGGCGTATCTCGCCCAGCAGAACGCGAACCCATTCGGGAGCTTGGTCGCGCTGTATATCGCCGTGCGCGACCCGATATCCGGTGTGCTCGTAAAGCTCGCGGGACAAGTCACCCCCAACCCCGTCACAGGACAACTGGTCTCCACATTCGATAACACACCGCAACTACCGTTCGAAAACTTGAATCTGCACTTCTTCGGTGGATCCAGGGCACCGTTGGGGACACCCGCATTGTGCGGCGGGTATACAACAACCGCGTCAATCGAACCATGGTCGGGGAACCCAGCGGTGAACTCCTCCTCTGAATTCCAGATCACCAGTGGTCCGAACGGCAGCCCGTGCAGCAACCCGTTGCCGTTTGACCCGACCCTCACGACAGGCAGCCTAAATATTCAGGCTGGTGCGTTCACGCCGTTCACGATGACGATGTCAAGAGAAGACGGCAACCAGAACCTGGATGGGATCCAGCTGAAGATGCCCCCGGGCCTGTTGGGCACCCTCTCCTCGGTCAAGTTGTGCGGTGAAGTACAGGCTGATGCTGGTACGTGTGGTCCGGAAAGCTTGATCGGTGAAACAACGGTCAGTGTGGGTCTTGGTGGCAATCCGTACACCGTCAAGGGCGGCAGGGTGTACATCACCGGCCCGTATAAGGGCGCGCCATACGGTTTGTCGATCGTGAATCCTGCGAAGGCCGGCCCATTCAACCTCGGACAAGTGATCGTCAGGGCAAAGATCGAAGTCAACCCTGAAAACGCGGCGCTCACGATCACATCTGACGCAACGGGTCCCTACGCGATACCGCAGATCATCGATGGTATCCCCCTTGAGATCAAGCACGTCAACGTCAGTATCGACCGGTCTGATTTCACGTTCAATCCGACCAACTGTGCTCCCACGGAAATCGGGGGAAGCCTCACCAGCAGCCAGGGGGCCGTATCGGTGTTGCATGTTCCGTTCCAGGTCACTAACTGTGCGACGCTGGCGTTCAAACCGATCTTCTCGGTCTCCACCAACGGGAAAACATCAAGAGCTAACGGTGCGAGCCTGAAGGTCAAGCTGACCTACCCCAAAGCAGCGTTCGGTACCCAGGCTAACATCGGGAAGGTCAAGGTCGATCTACCCAAGCAGCTACCGTCGCGCCTGACGACGCTGCAGAAGGCGTGCCCGGCGAGCGTGTTTGAAGCGAACCCAGCGACATGCCCGCCCGACTCAAGGATCGGTAGCGCGACAGCCACAACCCCGGTGCTACCGGTCTACCTGGAAGGCCCCGCGTACTTCGTCAGCCACGGTGGCGCGAAGTTCCCCGAACTGATCGTCGCGCTATCGGGTGAGGGCGTGACCGTGTACTTGCACGGGGAAACGTTCATCAACAAAGCTGGGATCACGAGCAGCACGTTCAGGACGATCCCTGATGTCCCGATCGGCACGTTCGAACTGAAGCTCCCGCAGGGACGGGACAGCGCGCTTGCGGCCAACGGGAACCTGTGCACTAGCAAGCTGGTGATGCCGACATCGTTTGTCGCGGCCAACGGGATGAGTATTAAACAGTCCACGCCGATCACAGCGACCGGCTGTCCGAAGAAGAAGACCAAGCAGGCGAAGAAAACGGGCAAGCAGGGCAAATCCACCAAGAAAGGCAAGAAGAAATAAGGCTGAGACCGTCGTCGCACACCGATTGCGTTGTGTCCGAGACGGTCTTTGCCAGGCGAGGTGTTGCAGATGCCCTTCACACGACAGGCGCAGGCAGGTGGCGCGGCTCTCAAGGCGCCCCGGTTGCCCCGCAACGGTCTGGAGCGCGAGCAGGTCTCGGAGATCCAGCGCGCGCGGCTGCTCGCCGCGATGACGGAGGTCGTGTGCGAGCGCGGCGCCCCGAGCGCGACGGTCGCGCGTGTGGTGGAGCGCGCCGGCGTGTCGCGGCGCACGTTCTACGAGCTGTTCGACGATCGCGAAGACTGCTTCCTGGCGGCGTTTGACGAGGTAATGGCACGCGCGAGCGCACATGTGCTTGGCGCGTATGACCCCAACGCACGCTGGGAGACGCGACTCAGGACGGCGCTCACCGGTTTGCTCTCGTTCCTGGACATGGAGCGTGACGCGGGCCAGCTGTTGATCGACGGGTCGCTCGGGGCGGGGCCACGGGCGCTGGAGCGCCGCAAGCGCGTGCTCGCGCAGCTGATCACCGTCGTGGACCAGGGACGCAACGAGGTCAAGGACGGTGAGCGTCTGCCGCCGCTCACCGCCGAGGGCGTGGTCGGCGGAGCCTTCTCGGTGATCCACGCGCGCCTGATGGACGACGGCGAAGCGTCCCCGCTCGAGCTGGTGGGGCCACTGATGGCGATGATCGTGCTGCCCTACCTCGGCGTTGTCGCCGCGCGCAAGGAGCTGGCGCGGCCGACGCCCAAGGGTCGCGCTGGCGCCAGGAAAGCTACCGGCGACCCGTTGCGCGACCTGGAGATGCGGCTCACCTATCGCACGGTGCGCGTGCTGCTCGCGATCGGCGAGCAGGGTGGGCGGGGATCGCACCCCTCCAACCGCCAGGTCGCCGACGACGCCGGCATCCGCGACCAGGGACAGATCTCAAAGCTGCTCGCGCGCCTCGAGCAGCTTGGGCTGATCCGCAACGCGGGCGACGCCCACGCCAAGGGTGAGGCCAACGCCTGGACACTCACACAGCGGGGAACCGAGCTGCAGACGGCGCTATCGATGTAGTGCATACCCGTGATAGAATCACGATGCATGAATCCCGTTGTGGGCACCGATGTTCGGCGCACGACCGTTGCCGCCAAGCGCGCGTCGCTCGACACTCTCGAGGCTGAGGCTCGTAGGCGCGGCGTTTCGCTCTCGACGATCATGGCCGAAGCGATCGACGAGAAGGCCAGGACTCTCCACGCCTCTCGTCGCCCGCGCTTCGGTGTCGCGAGATCGACCGACGGCCTCTCCGCCGCGGAGTTGACCAGCGAGCCGATCGCCCACCCGCCGTCGTAAGTGGCCCTCGTACTCGACACGGGGCCGCTGTTGGCAGTGCTCGACGCATGCGACCCAGACCATCGGCGCTGCGTCTCCCTGCTCGGTGACATTGATGAGGATCTGGTCGTGCCGATCCTGGTCTTGGCGGAGCTTGACTACTGGTGTCATCAGCGTCTCGGCTCCGGTGCTTGGATCTCCTTTATGGAGGATCTGCTGGCCGGCGCCTACCGGCTCGAGACCTCCACGATGATGGATCTCGTGCGCTGCCATGAGATCCAAATACAGTACGACGATCAGTCCCTCGGCGTTGTAGACGCAAGCGTTCTCGCACTCGTCGAGAGGCTCGGCGAGAGCAAGCTCGCCACGCTCGACCACAGGCACTTCAGCGTATTGCGGCCCGCTCACGTAGAGGCACTACAGCTGCTCCCGTAGGCCCCTCGCCCTTACGCCCGAGCGCCGGCAGCTGCGCTCATGCGCTTCACCAGTAGCTTCGCGTCCTTCTCGCTGACCGTGCGTAGCTGACCCTGGAAGGCGAGCTCGCTGAAAGCCGTGCGCACGCGTGGCCTCGTGGTTTTCAGGCGAGGCGGTCAGGATCCAGGTGCGAGCGGGGTCGTTTGCCATGAGTTGCTTGTATGGCGCGCTGCAGCGTGAGCCGCCGGGGAGCGGCTATGCGCTCAAAGCACGGACTGGCGGCGTGCGAGCGGCGATGTGCGGTTAAAGCTCGCGCTCTTAGCCGTCTTGCGTTTGCTTTTCGACGCCGTCACCTTGATCTGGCCACTCGCCACTTCTTCGTTGCCGGCCAGGTCTTTCGCGCTCAACTGGACCGTGTAGGTGCCTGCTTTGGAGGGCGTCACCCACAGCAGGCGCGGCTTGCCGCCTTCGACGGTCGCGTCGTTGCTCCACACCGTTTTTTCGCCCAGCTTGATGGTCATGCTCACGTTCGAAACCTTCGACAGTTCGATCTGCACGCCGGCGCGTTCGTTGGTGCCCACGGTCTGCGTCAGCAACGCGATCACGGGCGGCGTCTTCTCGTATTCGCGGAATTTCTTCGCGCTGGTGCAATAGATTTCATCGCCGGGGATCGGTCCCGTAGTCGGCGTCAGCGGCTCACCCTTGCTCGTCTTTTCACACAGGTGTTCGAGGAATTCCGCCAGCAGTTCGTGATAGTTGAGGTCCGATTCGGAGTGCTGGTCATACATCGACCACGCGCCCGTGTCGTAATGGGGCGTCTCCGCGCGCGCCTCCGCGTCGCCCGCTTCAAACAGTTGCTGGCCGAGCGGGTCGCCCGTCAGCTTCGTGTATTCATACAGACCCACGAGGCTCTGGATGAAGCCGTTGAGAATGCGCTCGCTCGGGGCGTAGGTGTACTCCAGGTAGGTCGCGCCCGCGGGCGTCGCGACCCGCACGCCCACCGGCGGTCCCGTCTTGAAGATCCCGAGCGCCTCTTGGGCGGCTGTCAGGTACGCCTGTTCGTGGGTGGTGCTCCACGCGCGCGCGAGCACCTGCAGGGCGGTGCCCTGCGAGAGCCCGCTTGTCCACGGCGGCGCGCCGCCGTCGAAGTGAAACATGTATTCCCACGCGATCCCGCCCGCGCGTTGCGTGGCGAGCGCGATCGCTTCGCCCAACACTTCCTTCAGCGCCGTCGTTTCTTTGTCGAGGAAGTACCCGTTTGCCTTGCCAAACGTCGCCAGCCACTGGATCTCGATGCCCTGGCCCGGGTAGTACTCCCACACCAGCCGACTGCCGGCGAAGCTCACACGCTGGTCGGCTCCCAACAGCGATTCGGTTGTCCACCACAGCTTGTTGTGTTCGAGCGTGCTGAACACGACCGGCAGCCGCGAGGCGATCAGCTGGCCCGCGCCCGCCATCGCTTCCACGTTCGCGACGACCGACCCCAGTTCCTGCGCGCGCGTGCCCGACAGTTTGCGCAGCGAGCTCTTCGCCGCGCTGAACGCGCCCTGGTATTGCCTGTAGGACGCTTCGGTGATCGCGCCGCTCTGTTGCAGCTTCTGCAGCGCCGCGGTCACGGTCACCGTGCGGGTCGCGCGCGCGCTGGGCGCCAGCGCCCACAGGACGACGCACAAGGTCATCGCGACCGCGATCGACGCCGGCGCGCGCAGGGGCCTGTCAAGCATTCGCCTGATGCTAGGCTCATTCACGTCGGGCATCGCAGCAAACGTTGCAGCGCGCCCGCCGGGTCTCGGCAGTGAGGGCACTCTTGAAGAACACCACCATTCGCACGGCAGTTGCGCTGCTCGCCGCGATCTGCGGCGTGTGCACGTTGTCGGCCTGCGGCGGCTCCTCCGGCAACGCCCAGTCGCTGCTGAACGACACGTTCTCCGGGCGCACACAGATCGAAAGCGGCGACATCAACCTGTCGCTCGCGCTCAGCGCAAGCGGTTCGAATGCCGCCACCAAGCCGCTCTCGGTGACCCTCAGTGGCCCGTTCCAGAACGCGGGGACGGGCAAGCTGCCGCGTTTCGCGCTGCAGGTGGCGCTCGACTCCGCCGGCCACGCCCTGCGGGCAGGCGCCAGCTCGACCGGCTCGGCGCTGTACGTGGAGCTGGCCGGCACATGGTTCTCGACGCCCGAAAGCACCTACACCGCGCTCCAGCAGGGCTACGCGCAGGCCACCAAGACGGCCTCCACCGCCAAGGTCCACTCCACGTTCGCTTCGCTCGGGATCGAACCGGGCCGCTGGCTGTCAGACCCCGTTGAAGTCGGCACCACCACGATCGCCGGGGCGCAAACGATCCATCTCACCGCCAACGTCAACGTCGCCGGCTTCCTCGCCGACGTCTCCAAGCTATCGCAGGCGGGCGGCACGCTCGGGCTGGGCTCAAGTGCTGGCGCGCTCTCGCCGAGCGCCATCAACGAACTGGCCAACTCGATCACGGCCGCGCACGTCGATATCTACACCGGCAAGAGCGACCATCTTCTGCGTCGCCTCGAACTCGACGCAACCGTCACCGGCACCCCCCAAACGAAGGCGATCCTCGGCGGGCTCAGCACCGCCGAGCTCAAGCTGCAGCTCGAACTCTCAGGCCTCAACAAGCCACAGCAATTCCCCGCGCCGAGCAACCCCGAGCCGTTCACGCAGCTGCTGCCCGCGCTGCAACAGCTTGTCGGGGTGCTGCAGGGCGTCGAGGGCTCAAGCGGCCCATCGAGCTCCGGCAGCGGCGTGCTGGAACAGTTGACCAAAGGCTGATCAACCGCCGTCGGCTGATCGGGCACCGTTGGCTGATCGGTCGCCGTTGGCTGACCGACGCTGTCGGCTGATCGACCCCGTTGGCTGATCAACCGTCGTTGGGAGTCAGTTCGTCGAGCGTGCGTTGTACCTCGGACTCGACGTCCAGCGGCTCTTGGCCGTTGCGCATTCTGCGTTCGTTGCGTGCCATCACGAGCTGGCGCACCTCTTCGGTCAGGCCCGCGTCGTGTTTTCCCTGCGCCGCGTCGTCCGCCGGCTGCTCGAGTCGCGCCAGCTCCGCGTCGATGTCGAGCGCCGGCTCGCCTTTGCGCACCAGCCTGTCGCTGCGCGCCTGCAACATCTGGCGGATCTCCAGCTCGCGCTCAGCCTGTCCCTGCGGCGAGCTCGCCGGCGGCGCCCCCGGTGGACCCGCCGACAGCCCGCCCTCGCCGATCTTGTCGTACACGCTGCCGCCCGCCAGGAACGATCCCAAGCCGACGAGCACGAACATGACGATCGCGCCAACCACAACGACGGTGATCGGTTCCATCGCTTGATTGTGGCTCACTTGAGGCGATCGTGTCCGCTACCCTTCTGAGGCCAGGATTGACTGACTAGTCAATCTATATCCGCGTCACGTCCTAGGAGAACACCAGCACCATGGTCGATTTCACGCTCACCGACGAGCAGAAGAATCTGCGCGAGATGGCCCACGACTTCGCCGAGAAGGAGATCCGGCCGCTCGCCTGGGAGTACGACAAGGACGGCACCTGGCCGCAGAACATCATCGAGAAGGCCTGGGATGTCGGTCTGATGAACACTCATATCCCCGAGCAGTACGGTGGACCCGGCGCGGGCTACCTCGACGGTTGCCTGATCGAGGAGGAGCTCTCCTGGGGCTGTTCGGGCATCCAGACGTCGCTGGGCTGCAACGGCCTGGCCACCGCGCCGATCACGCTCGGCGGCTCTGAGCAGACCAAGAAGAAGTATCTGGGCATGCTCACCGAGTCGCCCAAGCTGGCCTCCTTCTGTCTGACCGAGCCCGACGCCGGCTCTGATGTCTCGGGCATGCGCACCACGGCCGTCAAGAAAGGCGACAAGTACGTCATCAACGGCTCCAAGTGCTTCATCACCAACGGCGGCTACGCCGACTACTACACCGTCTACGCCAAGACCGACAAGGACGCCGGCCACCGCGGCATCTCCGCGTTCGTGGTCGAGCGCGACTGGGGCGTGGTGGTGGACAAGAAGGAGGACAAGCTCGGACAGCGTGCCTCCAACACCGCCACGATCTCCTTCAACGATGTGGAGGTTCCCGCTGAGAACCTGCTCGGCGAGGAGAACGCGGGCTTCAAGCTCGCGATGATGACGCTCGACCGCACGCGCCCGGGCGTGGCCGCGATGGCCACCGGCATCGCGCGCGCCGCGTTCGAGTTCGCGACCGACTATTCGCGCGAACGCGTCCAGTTCGGCGTGCCGATCGCGATGCACCAGGCGATCCAGTTCATGATCGCCGACATGGCCACCGAAGTCGAGGCGGCGCGGCTGCTCACGTGGAAGTCCGCGACCCTGCTCGACCAAGGACAGCGTAACACGCTCGTGTCCTCACACGCCAAGCGGTTCGCTGCCGACGCGGCCATGAAGATCGCCACCGACGCCGTGCAGGTCTACGGCGGCTACGGCTTCATCAAGGAGTACCCGGTCGAGAAGCTGTTCCGCGACGCGAAGATCATGCAGCTGTACGAGGGCACCTCGCAGATCCAGCGCCTCGTGATCGCACGCGAAACATTGCTTCCGCGACGTGTCGAGGAGCCGGCTGCCGTTTAGTCTTTTTGTGGTTCCCGTCGGCGCATGTGCCGACGGGCCGACCCGTGCATGCACGGGTCGGAAGGGAGGGCGCATGCGCCCTCCCTCGACGGCGCGCATGCGCGCCGTCGCCGGGCCGCACATGTGCGGCCCGGGCCATCGCCGCATGCGGCGATGGCACAGCAAAACGGGCAGCGCGATCTGAAATAGCCACCGCAATCGGAGGAGACCAGCATGTTCGTGTTCAAGGCAGCTGTTGTGGGGGCGGGCACGATGGGCGGACAGATCGCCCAGACGATCGCCGCCGCCGGGTTTCCGGTCGTGCTCAAGGACATCAACCAGGATCTCGTGCAGGCCGGTCTGGACGAGGCGCGCAAAGTGACCGAGGGTCAGGTCGCGCGCTTGGTCAAGAAGGAGCGCCTCACCGCCGCGCAGGGCAGCGCGCGGATCGGGGAGATCCTCGGGCGCATCCACGGCACGACTTCCTACGAGGACTTCGGCGACGTGGACTTCGTGATCGAGGCGGTCCCCGAGCGCATCGAGATCAAGCAGGCCGTGTTCGCCGAGCTCGACGCCGTCACGCCCGGCCACGCGATCCTGGCGTCCAACAGCTCCTCGCTGTCGATCGCCGAGATCGGTGAAGCGACGCTGCGCCCCGACAAGGTGGTGGGCTTCCACTATTTCTACCCCGCCTCGGTAATGGGACTCGTGGAGATCGTCGAGGGCGATGAGACATCCTCAGAGACGGTCACCGCGGCGCTCACGTTCGCCCAGGCGATCCGCAAGCAGCCGATCGCGTGTCTGGAGGTCCCCGGCTTCGTCGTCAACCGGATTCTGATTGCCAGCATGTCGGAGCTGTGGCGCGAGCAGGAGACCCAGAAACTGTCGATCAAGGCGATCGACGAGCGCGTCGGCTCGGCCGGCGTGGTCCCGATGGGGCCCTACTCGCTCGTCAACCTGCTCGGCCTCGACACCGTTCTGCACGTCGCCGAACAGCTCGCCGACGCCTACGGCGAGCAGCGCTTTTACGTGCCCAAGGGCATGCAGAAGCTCGTCTCCGAAGGCAAGCTCGGCGCCAAGACCGGCGGCGACGGAATGTACGATCCGACCGGCCAGCCCAACCTCAAGGGCGAGACCGAGCCCGACGTGGCAGAGCTGGTGGAGCTGCTCACGTTGAAGACGTTTGTCGAGGCCGCGCTCGTGCTGCAAGAGGGCGTCGCCACCCACCGCGACATCGACTTCGGGATGATGGCCGGCGCTGGTTTGGACCCTCGCCGCGGCTTGATGCCGCCGTTCATGAAGGCCGACGCCGACGGGCTCGACTCGGTGCTCGAGCGTCTGGAGAGCGCCGCCGAGCGCCACGGCGAGCGCTTCACTCCACCCACGATCCTGCGCCGCCTCGTCGCCCAGGGGCGGCTCGGCCAGAAGAGCGGCCAGGGCTTCTACGCCTATCCCCAGCCCGACGCCGCACAGCCCGCCGCGTCGTTCGCCGCCGAGCAACCCGCTGCGTCGTCCGCCGCCGAGCAACCCGCCGCCGAGCAACCCGCGGCGTCGTCCTCGGAGGGGGTGCTCGTCAAGCTCGAGACGCGCCCCGACGGCGTGGCGATCGCGTGGCTCGCCAACGGCCAGATGAACTCGATCTCCCCGCGGGTGATCGAGGACCTGGGGAAGGTGTGGCGGCAGATTAAGGAGGGCCACTCCAGGGTCGGCGGGGGCGCTGATAGCGGCGCGAGTGGCCCGACACCCGTGCGCGCGCTCGTGATCGCCTCCTCCAACCCGTTCCTGTTCAGCGCGGGCGCCGACATCAAGGCGTTCACCTCGATGGACGCCTCCTCCGGCGAGCAATTGATCCACGCCGCCCATGCGCTCTTGCGCGACTTCGGCTCGGCTGGAATCGCCACGATCGCGGCCGTCAACGGGCTCGCGTTCGGCGGAGGCTGCGAGCTTGCGATGGCCTGCGACGTGCGCATCGCCGCGCGCTCGGCCACGTTCGGCCAGCCCGAGATCAAGCTCGGCATCATCCCCGGCTTTGGCGGCACCCAGCGCCTGCCGCGACTCGTCGGCGAGAACAAGGCGCTCGAGATGAACCTGCTCGGCGACCCGATCATGGCCGAAGAGGCCTTCGAACTCGGGCTCGTCAACCGCATGGTCGAGGATCACGAACTGTTCGACACGGCGCTGGCGTGGGCGCGCAAGCTCGCCGCGCAAGCACCGATCGCGATGGAGCAAATCAAGCGCGTCTCGGGCGCCGGCGATCTCGACGAAGGCATCGAGGCCGAGAAGCAAGGCTTCGCCACGGCGTTCTCCAGCGAAGACGCCAAGGAGGGCATAGCCGCCTTCCTGAACAAGCGCGCCGCGCGCTTTGAGGCACGCTAGACGGAACAGCGGCTGCTCGCAGTCGCGCAGTGAGATTGACGCCCGCGCCGCGCGCGCAAACGCGTCCCATCCACGGCCCACCACCTCAACCCACCATCTATGCGGCGCGGGTCCCTGGCGCGGATCCCTGGCGTTGGTCTTTGGCGCGGATCCCTAGCGCGGGTCCCTGGCATTGGTCGCTTGGCACGACATTGCATTTAAAATTGCCTCGATAATTCAAGATAGTGCCCACGGCTGCCGACGTTCTTGTCCATGTCGATCCCACCTGTTGGATCCAGCAGCGACGCGGCAAACGACGTGACAGACGTTCCGGAGCCCTCGCCGGCCGCCCGCATGGAGCTCGAACGCGACCTGCGGCGTCTTGGTGAGACGCTCAACGAGCGCACCGACGAGGTGGTCGCAGGCATCATCAGGCGCAACGAGGAATCGGGTGTGGTACTCGAGTCGATCGTCGAAGAGAGCTTTGTGAAGGTCGGCACCGTCTCGACCGTCGCGGTCGCCAGATGGATGGCCGGTGAGGGGCCCGAGGTGGCTCGCGACGTCGGGCAGGAGTCCTGGAACATCTTCGGCCAGCTCGCCGCGCAGCGAGCCGCGCCACTGAATGAGGTCACCAAGCGCTGTCTGCGCTGGCGCGACGCCGCCGACGACATGGTGCGCGAGATCGCCGCACAGCTGGAGCTGCCCGCGAACGTGCTCGACCGGGCGCTGTCGATGCTGCAGCGCAGTCTCGACGTGACGCTCGTGCGCATGTGCCAGTCCTTCGAGGCTGAGCGCCGGCGCTCGCACGAGGAGCTGAGCCGCCGCCAGGAGGAGCTCGCCTTCATGGCCACCCACGACGCCCTGACCGGTCTTCCCAACCGCACCCTGATCCTCGACCGCGTCGAGCAGATGCTCGTGCGCGCGCGCCGCAACCAAACGCCGGTCGCGGCGCTGTTCATCGATCTCGACAACTTCAAGACCATCAACGACACGCTCGGGCACGGTGTCGGCGACCGGCTGCTGTGCGCCGTAGCGGCACGTCTGGAGGGCGTCGTGCGCGACATCGACGCGCTTGGACGGCTGGGAGGCGACGAGTTCGTCGTCGTCGCGGAAGGAATGTCGCTGGCGGCCGGACCGGAGCTGATCGCCGAGCGTCTGTTGACGGCGCTCGAGCAGCCGTTCAAACTCAAGGGAGCGGAGAGCACCCGCCTGGTCGTGACCGCCAGCGTAGGAGTCGCGATGGGCGACCGTTCGACAGCCGAAGAGCTCCTGCGCGACGCCGACATCGCGATGTACCGCGCCAAGTGGGACGGCAAGAACGGCTACGTCGTGTTCGAGTCGGGCATGCAGGACATCGTCCAGACCAGGATGGAGCTCGAGATGGACCTGCGCGACGCGTTCGAGAAGGACGAGTTCTTCGTCGTCTACCAACCCACGTTCGACCTGCGCGAAATGGTCCCCACAGGGATGGAGGCGCTGATCCGTTGGCGCCATCCCACGCGTGGCGTCGTGCAACCCGACGACTTCGTGCCACTGCTGGAGGAGACGGGCCTGATCGTCGAGGTCGGGAGATGGATCCTGCGCGAGGCCTGCCGTCAGGGCGCCGAGTGGCGCGAGGCCGGTCACCAGGTCGGTATCGCGGTCAACGTCGCCGCCCGGCAGCTCGACAGAGACATGTTCGTCGATGAAGTCAGCGAGGCGCTCAGCGACACAGGGCTGCTGCCCGAAGCGCTCACGATCGAGATCACCGAGACCACGATCATGAGCAACACTGAGGAAACCGCGCGCCGGCTGGGGACCCTCAAGGAGCTGGGAGTTCGCGTCGCGATCGACGACTTCGGCACAGGCTATTCCTCGCTGGCCTACCTCCAACGCTTCCCGGTGGACGCTTTGAAGATCGACCGCTCGTTCATCTCGAGGATTCGCCAGGACGCCGACGGTGAGACCTTGATCAGAACGCTCGTGCAACTCGGCAAGTCGCTATCGATCGAGACGCTCGCCGAGGGCATCGAGCAGGCCCGCGAGCTGTCGCTGCTCAGAGAAGAGAGCTGCGACACCGGGCAGGGATTCCTGTTCGCGCGCCCACTGGACGTAAGCGCGTGCGAGTCGTTCCTGGAGAACTGGGCGGGATCTCAGAAGCCGCAGTCAGCGTCGCAAGCGCCCCACTTGACCGCGTAAGCTCGCGGCGGTCGCTAGCGCGGCGGTCGGCTAGCCAACTTGACGAGATCGCGCTGAGGGACGATCTGCCAGCGCTCGGCGACGCTCGCCAGCTGCTCGTCCAGCGTCCAGCGGTCGGCCAGCAGCGCGCCGTCGTATTCGACGCTGGCTCCCTTGAGAGCCATCGAGCCGCTGTTGTCGCCGATCGCGCGCAGCTCGGCGACCTCGGTGTCGCTGAGTCGCGACTCAGAAGGCAGCGCGGCCAGCTCCGCACGCTTGTCCTCGATCGGTCGCACCGCGATGGCTGGGAGGCGCTGTTCGCCACCGCTCGCTGCCCCCGCCGCGTCGCTCTCCTGGATCAGCGTCGGAGCGACACAGCGCACGACCGGGTGGGCGAGATTCCATTCGCACGCGAGCTGCAGCATCGTGAGGTTGTGGCGCTGAGCGTAGGGACGCATCCGTTCGAGCTTGACCGCGCCCGCGTCGACCCACCCCTCAGGGCGGAACTTGCGATGGTCGTACTGCGCGAACGCGTGACCCGGGCGCACGTCGTCGTGGAAGATCCCGCCGTAGTCCACCACGCGCGTGATCAGCTGCACGTCGTGCGTGGCGGCTGCGTCGAGCATGAGCTCGCCCGGCCACGGCTCCATCGGGCTGAGGATGATCATCGCCCAGTCGATCAGCTCACCGAAGCGCTCGAAGCAGTCGATCAGATCGAGCGTGAAGCCGTTGGCAGGCCCGGGCGCGACCCCGAGCAGGCGTGTCAGCCCGGCGTCGCGCACAGCGCGCATCCCATCCCACACCGCTTCGCTCGTGTAGCCGGTGTGGTCGGGATTGTGCAACATCAGCAGATCGAACCGCTCGGCGCCGAGCCGCTCGAGGCTGCGCTGCGCGGCCATGCGTATATACGCGCCGTAGTCGCGCTCAGGGCGCAGGCGTGGGTCGGTGAAGCGCGGAAAGCCCTTCGCGCCCTCGCGCTCACCCTCGTAGAAGTCGTGTCCGATCGCGCCGATCAGGCAAAACCGCTCGCGATCCACACCCACGATCGCACGGCCCAGCAGGCGATCCGCCTCACCGGCGCCGTAGGCGTCCGCGCTGATCACCGTGTCGATCCCCTCGCCGGGACGCAGCAGCGCAAGCAGACGCTCGTCTTCCAGCGGCTCGCCGAAGTGCATGAAGCGCCCGCCGCTCCAGGTTCCGATCGCGGTTCTCGTCGGGTCCATCCTCAGCGCAGATTAGAGCCGCGCGCGGTGCGCGCGCGCAGCGCCGCTTCCAGGCGCTCCAGCGCGTGCCGGATGGTCTGCTCCTCAGGCTGCTCGCGCGCGGCGGTCGATACGTTGAGCAGGCGCGATCGAGTCGATGAGACGGCGTCGGTGTTCGCTTGGTTTGTGCCTTCGGCGCTCGCGTCGGCTGCCGCGCAGCTCGTCACGTCGGTTGTAGGCGCTGAAGTGGGCAGCGCGGCCCGCGCCGCTCTCACCACGCCGTCTCGTAGCTGCGCAAGCTCCTCGATCCGCACGCGCAGATCCTGGCGCTCCTCCCCTGGCAGCTCGCCGAGCGCCGCGCTATACGCCCGCTCCAGCTCGATCGCGGCGAGCGCGATACGGCCCCCGTCGAGATCCAGGCGCGCGCGCAGCACCAGCTCCTCGCACAGCAGGTGACTCTCGCGTCCGGCCAACATCGCGGCGAGTCGCTCCTGCGGGCGCAGCACGCTCGCGCGTCGTCGAGCTCGCCTACCAGAGAGCAGTAGCTCGCGCGCACGCATCCACAATCCGTCGGCCACGTGCTCGCCTTCGCCGAAGCCGGCGCGTATCACGAGCGCCTGGGCGGGCGAAACCTCGTGGATGTGCGGCGTGGCGCCCGCGACGCGATGCGCGAACAGGACCTGGTTAAGCACGTCCGCGGCCGCCTGCGCCTCGCGCTCGGGGTCGAGCTGATCAAGCCACGCGCGCGCCTGGCTCTCGGCCGACAGGGGAACCGGGTCGATCACCGTCGCGCGCGTCACAGGCACCGGGGCCGGCTCGGGCTCAGGGTCGGCGCGGCGCGTGCGCGTACGCCGACCGAGCAGCCCCCGGCGCTCGGCGCCGACGGTCGCGAGCACGATCACCTGCCGCGGCTCGTTTTCGCCCGGACCCACGGGCTTACGCAGCAGGTAACGGCCGTCGGGCGGTCCGAGCTCCCACGGGAGCTCCATCTGCACAAACGTGAACAAGCGCACAGGCATAACCGCACGGTACCCTTTGGCGGATGTCCGACGGCAGCAGACACGCGGCGAAGCTGCGCGAGCGTTTGACCAGCGGCACCGAGGACAAGCTCGGCAGGGCGCTCGCGGACCTGCTCGAGAACCCGCTGGTGACAGGCACGATCGGGCGCGCGTTCGACGCGCGCGAGCGCGCCTCCCAGGCCCAGGAGCTGGCATTCAGCGCGCTGAACCTGCCGACGGCCGCCGACATCGAACGCCTCACACGTCGCCTGCGCTCGGTGTCCCAGCGCCTGGAGGGCATCGAGGACGGCGTGCATCGTCTCAACCGCGCGCTGTCGAACGGCGCTATCGACACGCGCCTATCCACGATCGAGGATCAGCTGAAGACACTCAGCGGGAAGCTGGCCGCGGCGAGCGGCGCTTCAGGCACGCGCAAGGCCCCCACTGCACGCACGGCCTCCGCTGCACGCAAGGCGCCCGCTACGCGCGAGGCCTCCGCTACGCGCAAGGCCCCCGCTGCACGCACGGCCTCCGCTGCACGCAAGGCGCCCGCTACGCGCGAGGCCTCCGCTACGCGCAAGGCCCCCGCTGCACGCACGGCCTCCGCTGCACGCAAGGCGCCCGCTACGCGCGAGGCCTCCGCTACGCGCAAGGCCCCCGCTGCACGCACGGCCTCCGCTGCACGCAAGGCGCCCGCTACGCGCGAGGCCCCGTCGTCGGCGCCCAGGCGGTCCACCGCTCGCGCGTCCAAGCCCAAGAAGACCGCCTGAGCTGGGCCGCGTGGTGCGCGCGGGGGCGCTGCTCGTGCCTCCGACGTTGGGACGCGCCACTGGGGTGTCCGTCAGGCGAATAGCGCCGCCGCGGCCGCGCTGCCCAGCGCTTCGACTGCCGGCGCGAGCACATCGTCGTCGATGCGGGCGCGCATGCCGGCGGAGTCGAAGGTATCGGTGACGGTGAGCAGACACGCAACCTGTATGCCGGCGCCGGCGCCCACGGCGAACAGGCTCGAGGCCTCCATCTCGACGGCGATCGCTCCCGCGGCGCGCCAGTCGTGGTTGCGCCGATCGTCGACCTCGTAAAACAGGTCGGTACTCACGATGCGCCCGTCGTGGCGTGTCTTCGCCGTGCGCGCAAGCGCATCACTCAGACAATTGTCTGCATACGTGAGCTCGCCCGCGCCCAGCGCGGCGCTCGTGCCGTCGGCGGCGATCGCCTCGCGCGCCAGCACCAGATCGCCCAAGCCAAGCGCGCCGTCCAGCGCGCCACAAGTGCCAACCCGGATCGCGCGCGTCACCCCGAGCGAGATCAGCTCGTGCAGCACGATCGCCGCGCTCGGGCCGCCCATGCCGGTGCTCTGGATCGTGAGCGGCTCGCCGTCGCTAGCGGCGCCGGTGTAGCCCCACAGCCCGCGATGGTGGTTGAACATCAGTGGCTCGCTCAACAGGAGTTGCGCGAGCGCCAACGCTCGGCCGGGGTCCCCGGGCAGCAGCACTCGCCCGGCCAGGGTCGTGGTAGGGCGCAGGTGGATCGGCCCGCTGTCGCGCACGACGCAGACCCTAGACTGCCGGGCATGGCACAGCCCTTGACATCCGGCGCATAGAGGTCGCGCATGGGGGACGATCCAGTCGAAGGCCTGACGCTCGCCACGGTGGCCGTTCGCGCGGGCGTCTCCGCGGCGACGGTCAGACGCTGGGTGAGGGACGGGCTGGTGCCACAGTACGAAGGGACGTGGACCCCGGCGGCCGCCTCGCACGTGCGGATCGTCGCGCGGCTACGCGCGCGTGGTCACAAGGTCGAGCAGATTCGCGAGGCCAGCCAGAGCGGGCGCCTGGCGTTCGGCTATATCGACGAACTGCTGCCCACGTCAAACACGCGCTACACGCTGGAGGAGGCCTCGCAGGCGGCCGGGCTGGAACCGCAGATGATCGAAAGGCTCGTCACAGCGATGGGCCTCAGCGTGCTCTCGGTCGAGTCGATCTCCGAGGAGGACCTCGAGGTCCTGCGCTACGGCGCCAACATACTCGCGGCGGGATTCCCCCAATCGGCGCTGATGCAGATAGCGCGCGTATATGGGCAAGCGATGGCCCAGATCGCCGACGCCGAGGTGCGGCTGTTCCACCTCTACCTGCACGAGCCGCTGATGCGCGAAGGCGTCCCCGGCGTGGAGGTCGTCGAGCAGATGGAGTCGATCACGCGCGAGATGCTGCCGTTCGCGCTGCCGTTCATCAACTACCTGCACGGCCGCCTGCTCGCCCACTTCGTCGAGCAGGACGTGATCGGCCATATCGAGGCCGACCTCGACATGGGGATCGCCGAGGAGGGGCGCATGCGCGTCACGATCGCGTTCGCCGACCTCGCCGGCTACACGCGCCTGACCGAGGAGCACGGCGACGAAGAGGCCGTCGAGACCGTCGAGCGCTTCGTCGAGACCGTCGAGCGGACCCTGCCGATCGACGCGCGCGTGATCAAGACGCTCGGCGACGAGGTGATGGTCGTCGGTGCCGATCCGGTCGCGCTCACGACCTGGGCGGTGGGGCTCGGCGCGGCGCTGCCCGCCGGCTCTCCCACGCCACGGATCGGCATCCACAACGGGGCGGCGCTCTACCGGGACGGCGACTACTACGGGCGCGAGGTCAACAGGGCCGCACGCGTCGTCGCGCGCGCCGCCGGCGGTGAGGTGCTCGTCACGCGCGCGGTCGTGGACACGGCCTTGGGCGCAAGCGACCTGCGTTTCGAGTTGATCGGCGAAATCGGGCTGAAGGGGTTTTCCGAGCCGACCGAGCTGTTTCACGCGCTGGCGGGCGAGGGGTAAGGGCGGTGACCGTTGAGGAGTTGCGGGAACGAGTCCAGGCCGGTGGGTTGCTGGGCGCCTGCAGCACGGTCGTCGCGATGCTGTCGGGTGGGCGCGACTCGGTGTGCCTGCTCGACGTCGCGGTGGCGCTGTGCGGTGTCGAGCGAGTGCGCGCGCTGCACGTCAACTATGGGCTACGCGCGGAGTCCAACGGCGATGAGCTGCACTGCCGCGAGCTGTGCGAGCTGCTAGGAGTCGAGCTCGACGTCGTGCGCGCCAACAGGGGAGAGGGCGCGAAGGGCAACCTGCAGGCGTGGGCGCGCGCGCTGCGCTACGACGCGGCGATTGGCCTGGCCGAGCGGCTCGATCGGCCCGCTGGAGCGCCAAGCTACGGTGAGCCGTCCGAGCTCGGGTCGCCCGCACGACATGCGAGCGTCGTGATTGCCAGCGGCCACACCGCGAGCGACCAGGTCGAGACGATCCTCTACCGGTTGGCGGCCTCGCCCGGGCGGCGCGCGCTGCTTGGGATGAGCGCGCGCGAGGGACGACTCGTACGCCCGCTGCTGGAGCTCACGCGCGAGCACACCGCCGACTACTGCCGCGCGCGTGGGCTGCGCTGGCGCGAGGACTCAAGCAACGACAACGAGCACTACGCGCGTGCGCGCGTGCGTCACCGGCTGCTGCCCGCGCTCGACGCGGTGCACCCCGCGGCGCGGGCCAACGTGCTGCGCACCGCGACGCTGCTGCGCGAGGAGACCGAGCTGCTCGACGCGCTCGTAGACGCCGAGCTGGACGGACGGTCGAGCATCGCGATCGAACGCTTGCGCCAGCTGCCGCAGGCGTTGCGGCGGCTCGTGGTGATCCGTCTCGCCGAGCACGCCACCGGCGCCTTCGTGCCGCAGGCGGGCGAACGCGTCGGCGAGATCCTCGCGCTCGGCGCGCGCGGCGGGCGCGCCGAGTTGCACGTCGGCGGGCTCGCCGGCGCGCTGATCGAGGGCGGCGAGCTACGCATGACGCCGATCCAGCCGCGCGAGCAGCATTAGCGGCTCATTTCTAGCCTCTCTTAGCTACCGTGGGCATTGCCTGACAGAGCTGGCGCGCTGGTCAATACACTTCGTCGCGTGCCCCTACCAGAGCGCGTCGTCCCCAGAACAACTGGGGAGACTTCAGAAGTGGGAGAGGTACTCGTGGCCGCCGAGGACCTGCAGCGCCGTGTGCGCGAGCTGGCCGAGGCGATCTCGCGCGATTATCGGACCAACCCGCCCCGTCCGCTGCTGCTCGTCGGGGTGCTCAAGGGCGCGGTGTTCTTCCTCTCGGACTTGATGCGTTTCATCGACATCCCAGTCGAGGTCGACTTCATGGCGGTCGCCTCCTACGGGTCGGCCACCGACTCCTCGGGGGTCGTGCGCATCCTCAAGGACCTCGACGTGGCGATCGAGGGCCGCGACGTGCTGATCGTCGAGGACATCGTTGACTCCGGGCTGACGCTGCAGTATCTGATGCGCAACCTGGGCTCGCGCAATCCCGCGACGCTCGAGGTCTGCGCGCTGCTGACCAAGCCCGATCGCCGCAAGGTCGATCTGCCTACCCGCTATGTCGGCTTCGAGATACCCGACTGTTTTGTGATCGGCTATGGGCTCGACTATGCCGAGCGCCACCGCAACCTGCCCTTTGTCGCGACGCTGGAGCGTTAGATTGACGCGAGAACGAACAGCAAATCCTCTCAATCCGTTCCGGCGCCTAGTGTGGAGAGGCATGCCGGGCGGCCTCCACGCACACCGCGCGCGCACGAATCACTCGGTTGTAGCGCACCCCCCAGGACGCCAAACGGCCCGTAATTCGAGCCCCTCGTGGTACGCTGGGGAACTGGCGGTCATGACCTCCACGACCTCAGCACACCCTGGATTCAAGCCATGAGCCGATTCTTCAAGAGCGCCGCGTTCCCGATCCTGATCGTGGTCGTACTCGCCTTCTTCCTGTCCAAGCTGGTTGTGCCCAGCTCGCAGAAGGGACCCGAACACACCTACCAAACGCTCGTCTCGACTGACATCCCGAACCATCTCGTCAAGTCGGCCGAGCTGAAGGTCAAAGACAACGCGGTGTCGGTCGAACTGACCAACAAAGAAAAATACGAAGTGGGCATCTTCGAGACACAGGTGCCCCAGCTGGAATCGGAACTGAGGAAGACCGGCGCCAAGTTCAACCTCGAATCCAACAAGACCAGCATCTGGCCGTCGCTGCTCACCTATCTGCTGCCGCTGGTCCTGATCCTCGGCTTCTGGTTCTTTTTGATCAACCAGGTACAGGGGGGCGGCTCGCGCGTGATGTCGTTCGGCAAGTCGCGCGCCAAGCGCCTGTCGGCCGACTCGCCCAAGATCACCTTCCGTGACGTCGCCGGGGTCGACGAGGCCGTCGAGGAGCTGCACGAGATCAAGGAGTTCCTGGAGAATCCAAAGAAGTTTCAGGCGCTCGGCGCGCGCATACCCACGGGCGTGCTGCTGTACGGGCCGCCCGGCACCGGCAAGACGCTGCTCGCGCGCGCGGTCGCCGGCGAGGCGGGCGTGCCGTTCTTCTCGATCTCGGGCTCTGATTTCGTGGAGATGTTCGTCGGCGTCGGCGCTTCGCGCGTGCGTGACCTGTTTGAGCAGGCCAAGCAGAACAGCCCCTGCATCATCTTCATGGACGAGATCGACGCCGTCGGGCGTCACCGCGGCGCCGGCCTCGGCGGCGGCCACGACGAGCGCGAGCAGACGCTCAACCAGCTGCTCGTCGAGATGGACGGTTTCGAGGCCAAGGACAACATCATCATGATCGCGGCCACCAACCGGCCAGACATCCTCGACCCCGCGCTGCTGCGTCCCGGGCGCTTCGACCGCCAGATCGCCGTTGACCGGCCCGACCGCAAGGGCCGCGCCAAGATCCTCGAGGTCCACACACGCGGCAAGCCGCTCGCGAAGGTGATCGACATCGACGCCCTCGCCGGGCAGACACCCGGTTTCACCGGCGCCGACCTGTCAAACCTGATCAACGAGGCCGCGCTGCTGTCCGCCCGCATCGGCAAGCGCGAAATCGGCCAAGAAGAGCTCGAGGAGGGGATCATGCGCGTGATCGCCGGCCCCGAGAAGAAGACCCGCGTGATGAGCTCCAGGGAGCGGCTGATCACCGCCTACCACGAGATGGGCCACGCGATCGTCGGACACTTCCTCGAGCACTCAGACCCGGTTCACAAGATCTCGGTGATCTCGCGCGGCCAGGCGCTCGGCTACACGATCTCGATGCCTCAGGAGGACCGCTTCCTGACTACCCGCGCCGAGCTCAACGACACGATGGCAATGACGCTCGGCGGGCGCGCCGCCGAGGAGATCGTGTTTGACGAGATCACCACCGGCGCATCCAACGACCTGGAGAAGGTCACGGCCACCGCCAAGCAGATGGTTATGCGCTTCGGCATGTCCGAGAAGCTTGGGCCGCGCGTCTTCGGTCACGAGCACGGCCAGCCGTTCCTCGGCCGCGAGTTCTCCACCGAGCCCGACTATTCCGATGAGATCGCCCGCGAGATCGACGACGAGGTTCGTCGTATCGTCGAGTCGGCTCATCAGCGCGCGAAGGGCATCCTCACCGAGCATCAGGAAGACCTCAACAAGATCTCCGAGATCCTCGTCAAGCGCGAGACGATCGAGAAGGAGGAGTTCCTCGCGCTGCTCGACGGCAAGAACGAGCAGGAAGTGTTCGGCGCCGAGGAGCCTCCGGCGCCCGAGGTACCTCTACCGCCGACGCCCGTCAACCGACCCGGCCGCGAAGCCCCGCGACCATTGCCGCGGCCAGGGCTGGCGGGTGGCACCGCCGACATGCGTCTGACGGACCCCGAACCTCCCAAGCTCGCCTGAGCGGATTGACGGCCACCCCCTCGCCAGGCGCCGACCGTCTGATGGGGATCGTCAATGTCACACCTGACTCGTTCTCCGTCAGGAGCTGGGTGGTCGTATGAGTGGTGCCTACCGTCTGATGGGGATCGTCAACGTGACGCCCGACTCGTTCTCCGACGGGGGGTTGTTCTTGGGCGCTGACGCCGCGGTCGCACATGGATTGGAGCTGGTGGAGCAAGGCGCAGACATCGTGGACGTCGGCGGGGAGTCCACGCGTCCAGGCGCGCAGCCGGTCGCGGCCGAGCAGGAGCTTCGACGGGTGCTACCCGTCATCGAAGCGTTGGCGGCGCGCGCACACGACACGCAGGTCTCGATCGACACATCCAAGGCGGTGGTGGCGCGCGCCGCGCTGGCGGCCGGCGCGAGTCTCATCAACGACGTCAGCGCGCTGCGCGCCGATCCGGAAATGGCGGGCGTGGTTGCCAGCAGCGGCGCCGACTGCTGCCTCATGCACATGCTCGGCGAGCCCCGCACGATGCAGCGCGACCCGCGCTATGGGGATGTCGTAGACGATGTAAAGGCGTTCTTGGAAGAGCGTCTCGCGTTCGCGGTGAGCGAGGGCATCGAGGAACGGCGTGTGTCGCTCGACCCGGGCATCGGTTTCGGTAAGACGGTCGAACACAACTTCACGCTGCTGGGACGGCTCGACGAGCTGGTGGCGCTGGGCAGGCCGATCGTGATCGGCACGTCGCGCAAGAGCTTCCTCGGACGGATAGCGACCGAACGTTTGCCCGGCACGATCGCCACGAACGTGATGGCGCTGGAGCGCGGTGCCAGCGTATTCCGCGTTCACGACGTCGGCCCCGTCGCCGCCGCGCTGGCTGTGGCGGCTGCTACGTTGAGCGTCAAATGGACGGCGAGGAGCACGACGAGCTGAGCGGAGAGGATCGCCCCGAGCATGAAGCGCGCGATTCCCCGGAGGACGCCGAGGAGCCGCACGGCTACGGTGAGGATGATGACGACGAGCAGGACGACGAGGGCTTTGAGACCGTCACGATCGAGATCAACGGTCTCTCGCTCTACACACATCACGGTGTAAGCGACGCTGAGCGCGAGATCGGTCAGCGCCTGCTGATCGATCTGCGTTTGGACGTCGGCGAAACCGACGCCACGGTCACCGACCGCGTGCAAGACACGGTCGACTACGCGGAGGTCTGCCAGCTCGTGGCGTTGGTGGCCCAACAGCGCTCCTACAAGACGCTCGAGCGCCTCTGCAGCGCGATCGCCGACCGGCTGCTCGGCGACTTCGAGCTAGAAGGCATATGGGTCAAGGCATCCAAGCCCGAGCCGCCGATCCCGCTGCCGGTGGAGGATGTATCGGTCGAGGTGTGGCGCGAGGCAGGCGAGTAAACGCGAGGCAGGCGAGTAAGCGCAAGGTCGCGAGTAAACGTGAGGTCGCGAGTAAACGTGAGGTCGCGAGTAAACGTGAGGTCGCGAGTAAACGTGAGGCGGGCGAGTAAGCGTGAGCTCGCGAGAAACGCGAGATGGGCGAGTAAACACAGGTCCTTGACAAATTAGTTAGCAGTCACTCATAATATGCACGATGAGTTGGCCCAAGGACCACGAGGACTCAAGCGTTTCGGAGCGGTCGTGATCACGCGTCTCGCGGACCTCGCCGTTGGGCACTCGCGGCGCACGCTGCTGATCGCGGGCGCGGTCTTCCTGCTCGCCGCCGCCTTCGGGGCACCGGTGGTGTCGATCCTCAAGAGCGAAAACTCCGACTTCCAAGATCCACGTTCTCAGAACCAGCAGGTTCTGAAGGTGCTCGAACGGGCCACCGGGCAGACCGCCACATATGGCCTGGTGGCGCTCGTGCCGAGCCGAGGCGACGTGCGCGCGGACATGCTCGCGCAGCGCGAGAGCGCGCACGTGGCCGCATTGTTGAGCGCGCAGCCCGGCTTTCAGCGCATGATCGATTATCCCTCGACGCGTCTGCCCGAGCTCGTCTCGCGCGACGGTCGTCAGACGCTCGTGCTCGCCGCGTTCGCCAAACAGGAAGACTCGAGCCGCGCGGTTGAACGGCTGCGGCCACTGCTCGCCGGCAGCGGCGTGCGCTTCGGCGGCAACGACGTGGCCTTCGACGAGGTCAACAAGCAGACCTCCTCGGATCTAGAGCGCGCCGAGACATTCGCATTCCCAATTCTGCTGCTGCTCTCCTTCTGGGTGTTCCGCGGTCTGGTCGCTGCCACGCTGCCTCTGCTCGTAGGCGGTTTTGCGATCGTCGTGACGTTCTTGGCGCTGCGCCTGATCGACCAGTTCGCGGGACTATCGATCTTCGCGGTAAACCTCGTCACGGGCGTGGGCCTCGGCCTCGGGATCGACTACAGCCTGTTCGTACTCTCGCGCTATCGAGAGGAGCTGGCGGGCGGCGCCGACACGCACGCCGCGATTCTGCGCACGCTACAAACGGCGGGGCGCACCGTGATGTACGGCTCGCTCACGGTCGCCGGGGCGCTCGCGTCGATGCTCGTGTTCCCGATGCGCTTCCTCTACTCGATGGGCATTGGCGGGGCGATTGTGGCGCTCTGCGCCGGCGGCGTCTCGCTGATCGTGCTGCCAGCGGTATTGGTCGCGCTCGGACCACGCATCAACGCGCTCGCGCCGGCGCGGCTGCAACGCAGCGCGGCCAGCTCGGCGCGTGCAACCGAGCGGGGCGTCTGGTTTCGGCTCGCACGCGCAGTGATGCGTCGCCCCGGTCTGGTCGCCACGGTAACGGCCGTGGCGCTGATCGCGCTCGCCTCCCCAGCGCTAGGTCTGGCGCTGATACCCGCCGACGCGCACGTGTTGCCCGCCTCTTCGGAGGCGCGTCAGGTGGCTGAAGCACTCACACACGATTTCTCGGTCGATCCGTCGCAGACGACCACGATGGTAGTGCGCGCGCCGGGGGCATCCCCGACGAAGTCGGTGGTCGGCTCACGCACGGTCGCCGCGATCGCCGCGCGCGCCGAGCAGATGGCGGGCACGCAGGCCAGCCAAGCTCCTCCGCGCTACGTCGGCGGCGGTGTGTGGGAGATCGAACAGCAACCCCGGGGACTCGACGGCTCGCCCGCCAATCAGCGGCTCGTGAAGCGCTTGCGCACGATCGCTCCCACGTCGAACGCTACTTGTGGGCGGCGCAACGGCCTGGTTCGTGGACCAAAAGGCCGCCATCTCCGCACACCTGCCGCTCGCGCTCGCGATCCTCGCCGTCGTGACCGCTGGTTTTCTGTTCCTGATGACCGGCTCGTTGCTGCTGCCGTTCGTAGCGCTCATCATGAACCTGCTCACGGTCGCGGTGGGCGCGGGGCTGCTCGTGTTGATCTTCCAGGACGGCCACCTCGACGGGCTGCTCGGCTTCACGCCGATCGGTGGCCTGGAGGAGTCCAACCTCGTGCTGCTGTTCGTGATCGCCTTCGCGCTGTCAACCGACTACGGCGTGTTTCTGTTCAGTCGCATCAAGGAGGCTCACGACAGCGGCCTCGCCACGCGCGACGCGGTAGCCCTGGGCTTGGAGCGCACAGGGCGTCTTGTGACGGCGGCCGCGCTGCTGTTCTGCGTGGCGATCGGCGCGTTCGCCAGCTCGCACATCTTCTTCATCAAGCAGCTCGGCGTGGGGGCAGCGCTTGCCGTCGCGATCGACGCCACAGTCGTCAGAGCGCTACTTGTCCCCGCCCTGATGGGACGCCTCGGCGAGTTGACCTGGTGGGCGCCGCGGCCGCTGCGACGCCTGCACAAGCGATTCGGGCTGAGCGAGGAGCCGTTCGGCCACTCATCGACGCCCGAGCCGGCGCCGACGTAGAATCGCGACCCGGTTGGCTCGCCGGCCGCCGATCGTACGCGCCCGATAGCGTTCCACGCCGATGCCCCAGCACAGTGGCCTGCTCGGCCTCGGATCCAACGTCGGTGACCGCCGTACCAATCTGCAGAGAGCCGTCAACGCGCTGCCGTCGCTCGGCGCGCGCGTAACCGCGAGCTCCTCGGTATACGACACCGACCCGGTCGGCGAGCTGCTCGACCAGCCAAGCTTCCTGAATGCGTGTGTACGCGTCGAGACGGCGCTCCAGCCGCTCGACTTGCTCGACACGGTCAAGCGCCTGGAGCGTGAGCTGGGTCGCGCCGCCGGCGGCGCGCGACATGGGCCGCGCGCGATCGACATCGACATCCTGCTGCTCGGCGACATCGAACTTGCCCACGCACGCATGGCGCTGCCTCACGAACAGTTGCTCACGCGTCGCTTCGTGCTGATTCCCGCGTTGGAGCTCGATTTCGAGCTTGCCACCCCCGCCGGGCGGCGGTTGTCCGACGCGCTCGCTGTGCTCCCGGTCAGCGAGGGTGTTCGCTGGGCCGGCACTCGGCTCGAGCTCGGTCACGGAAGGATCTCCTAGCGACGGCGTCCTTTCTTGCAGGGCCAGCTCGGCCCGGCCGGGGCGGCTCGTCACGGGGCGGCTGGCTCCTCAGGCGACCGCCCCGACTCGCATCATGCCGCTGCGCTCATGGGCAGCCACGCGGCCGGCAGGGTCCCGGCGGGCACTTCGCCCGCCTGCGGCTCGAACCAGCGCGTGAGCGTGCGCGCGGGTCGGGTGCGTGGGCCCGCTTCGATCAAAGGGCGCAAGTCCGCAACGGTCATCAGTAGCCGGATCGAGCTGCCGATCTGCAGGTCCGCGGCGTTTGGTTGCTCACCGCCCAGCACGCCGTCGGCGATCCACGCGTCGATGTGGTCCAGCTGCGCCGGCAGTGCCGCCAGGTCGGCCCGCACGATCTCGTCCTGGGCGTGGTTGCGGCGGGCCATCAGCCGCGCCGTGAGCGGAAGCGCCGGGCGCAACAGCGCGCGTGGAAGCGGCAGCTTGACGTCAGCCGCGTAGCTCTCCATGCACGCCGGCAGCTGCAAGAACGCCGCGTCGAGGATTCGCCGCGCCACGCTCTGCAGCACCTCATCGCCCCAACGCTCGGCCTCCAGCACACGCGCACGCGCCACCGCGTCTGAGAGCGCCGGCAACAGCGGCGGATCGGGCGCGAGGGTGTCCAGACGGCGCATAATCGTGCGCGATCCCGCCAACCGCTCGCCATCGATGCGCAATCCCGGCACGGTGCTGCCGCCATAGCGCAACGGTCCGATCACCAGCGGGCTCAGCGGCAGCAGATCCACGCGCTCGTAGTTGACCGACTTCAAGCGCAGCGCCACCTCCACCGCGGCGCAGGGATGGGATCCCGGCAATGCATATAGCCGCACCTTCACACCGCGCAGCATATGCCCAACGCCCGCCTACGCGCTTCCTGGCTGGCTCGCCGACTAGTCTCAGAAAAAACGGCCCAGCAAGCCCAGCGGTGGCGGAGTGCGGCCGGCTCGGGGCCTGTCGAGATAGCCCTCAGCGCAGAGCGCGCGCGGTGGGCCCATAATCCCCGGCCATGCTGCTTGTGGTTGACGTCGGCAACACCCAAACCCACTTTGGGACCTTTCGCGGCAAGCATCTGATCGAGCACTGGCGCTTCGCCACCGTGCGCGAGTCCACCGCGGATGAGCTCGGCGCCGCATTCGGCAACCTGCTTGGCCTGCGCGGCCTGTCCTTCCAGGACATCAGCGGCTCGATCGTCTCCTCGACCGTACCCCGCCTGGAGCCGGAATGGACCGCGATGGCAGAGCGCTACCTCGGCCACGAGATGCTCGTCGTCGGTCCAGGCTTGAGGACCGGGATGGCGATCCGCTACGATAACCCGCGCGAGATCGGCGCCGACCGGCTCGTCAACGCTATGGCGTTGCGCGCGCGCTTTGGCGGTCCGGCGGTGTGCGTGGACTTTGGCACCGCAACCACCTTCGACGTGGTGTCGGCCGACGGTGAGTACGTCGGCGGTTCGCTGATGACAGGCATCGAGATCTCGCTCGACGCTCTCACCGAGCGCGGCGCGCGCCTACCGAAGGTCGAGCTCGCGCCGCCGCGCACGGTGATCGCCAAGAACACGATCGACGCGATCCGCTCGGGTGTCGTGTTCGGCTACGCTGGCGCCGTCGACGCGATCCTGCGCCGCATCTACGACGAGCTCGCCGCGCCCGTCGCGGTGATCGCCACCGGGGGGCTCGGTCACTTGGTGGTGCCGTTCACCGAGGAGATCGAGGAGGTCGACGACCTGCTCACGCTCACCGGCCTGCGTCTCATCCACGAGCTCAACGCCTCCTAGCATGTTCGCATTCCGCCGCGCCGCGGCGGAATGCGTGTTGGATGGTGGAGGCGGCACAATGGGGCGATGTCTCGCCTCACGGACTCCTGGCAGCTCGGGACTCTGCCGGTTCCCAACCGTGTGCTGCTCGCACCGCTGGCGGGCATCGGCAATTGGTTCGTGCGCCTCCAGGCCAAGCGCCACGGAGCGGGCATGGCGGTCTCAGAGATGGTGTCGAGCCACGCCGTCTTCCACGGCAACGAGCGCACGTGCATAGAGATGCTGCGGATCGACCCGCGCGAGCGCACGGTGTGGGTCGGCGGCGTCGATGACATCGGCGGCGTTGATCGTGACGGCATGCGAAGCGGCGTGCAGAACAGTAACCGTGGTCTCGTGTCAATCCAACTGTTTGGCCAGGACCCAGCTGTGATGCGCGCCGCCGCAACTGTGGTGGCGCGAGCCGGCGCCGACGCGATCGACCTGAACATGGGCTGCCCGGTGCCGAAGGTCTGCAAGACGGGCGCGGGCGCCGCGCTACTGGACGATCCCGACATCGCGGTAGCACTCGCCAAGGCCGCGCGCGAGGGCAGCGGCCTGCCGGTGACCGTCAAGCTGCGCTCGGGCAGGCGCCCGGGGGACACGAGCGGCTTTGCGCTGGCACACCGTCTAGTAGAGGAGGCCGGCGTCGCGGCGATCGCCTTCCACCCCCGCTCCGCCGCGGTGCACCACAAAGGCGTACCCGACTATGAGCTCGCCGCGCGCCTGGTCAACACGCTCGCAGCGCCGGTGATCCTCACGGGGGGCCTCAGCGACGCTGCGAGCACGCTCGCCGCCTTCGGCCAAACGGGCGCCGCCGCGGTGATGCTCGCGCGCGGCTCGCTCGGCAATCCGTGGCTGTTTGAAGAGCTGCTCGGCGTTCGCACGCGCAAGCCCACGCGCGCGGAGATCGTCAACGAGCTCAACTGGACAATCGACCGCGCGGTCGAGCATCTCGGCCTCGAGCGAGCCACGCGCTACCTACGTAAGTTCTACCCCTGGTATGTGGCGCGCCTGGGTCTTGAGAAGACGCACGCCAAGACTCTGGGAGAGTCTCTGCAGAGGGCGGCCACGCTCGAACACGCTCGCTATACTGCTGCGCTCGCTGCGCTCCCAAGAGTGGCGATCCCCGCCTAAACGGCGGGTTTTTTGATCGCTCCGATCAAAGCCAACCCGCTCAGTCAACTCACACGGAATTCATTCCCGCCCGCCCACATGCCGAAGGACGTCATCCTCACCCCCGAAGGCCTCGAGAAGCTCAACGACGAGCTCGAGCTGCTGTCGACCGCCAAGCGCCGCGAGGTGGCCCAGCGCATTAAGGAGGCGCGCGAGTTCGGCGACATCGCTGAGAACTCTGAGTACGACGACGCCAAGAACGAGCAAGCGATGCTCGAGAGCCGCATCGCCACGTTGCAGGATAAGCTGCGCATGGCGACCGTAATCGACTCCAAGGAGATCTCAACCGACATTGTCGGCGTCGGCTCGGTGGTGCACGTCAAGGATGAGAAGACCGGCAAGTCGGTCAAGTACACGATCGTCGGCTCGGCGGAGGCCAACCCTGAGGAGGCCAAGCTCTCCAACGAGTCGCCCGTGGGTCGTGCGTTGATCGGCCACAAGCGGGGCGACGTCGTCGCCGTACAGGTTCCGCGCGGCCCCGCGCGCAAGCTCAAGATCACGAAGATCGACGTCGGGCTCAAATAGTCCTCCGCTGGGCGGGCGTTGGACACACGTCGGCGCAGGAGATCGGTGGCCATCGCGTCACATACGCTTGTGTAGTCGGTCACATACGCTGTGTAGTCGGTCATATAGGTCACATACGCTTGTGCAGTCGGTCACATACGCTGTGTAGTCGGTCGCATAGGTCACATACGCTTGTGCAGTCGGTCACATACGCTTGTGTAAGTACATAGCACTTCATTTTGTGAAGCGCTCCCGGGGTGTGGCAGTCCGGGGTGCGGTAGTGCATTTTCATTGCATACACTTCATTTTGTGAAGTGTATGTGTTCGTTTTGGAATACATCACCACCTTCCCTGGGTGGGTGAGTGAGCTCACAATGCCGACGACCGACACCCCATCCCACGATGAGCCGTCACGGCACGGCCTGCCAGAGCTGATCGCCGAGCGCCGCGCCAAGGCTCAGAGGCTGCGCGCGGATGGCGCCGAGATAGACCCCTATTCCTATCCAAACGTCGAGCCCATCTGTGACGTGCGTGCCGCCTACGAGCACTTGGTGGTCGGGGAGGAGACCGAGGACTCCCACCGCGTCGCGGGCCGGCTGGTGGCCCGTCGTGGAGCCGGCAAGATGGCGTTCCTCGATCTGGTGGACCGCAGCGGCAAGATCCAGCTGCACGCGCGTGCCGACGTGCTCGGGGCCGAGCGGCTCAAGCGGCTGCTGACGCTCGACCTCGGCGACCTGCTAGGCGTGGATGGCGCTCCGCTGCGCTCGCGCCACGGCGAGCTGACGCTGCGAGTGGATGGTTTTCAGATCCTCGGCAAGGCGCTGCGGCCGCCGCCCGACAAGCACGCGGGACTGATCGACGTAGAGACGCGTCACCGCCGCCGCGAGCTCGACCTGATCGCAAGCGAAGACGCGCGCAAGCTGTTCGCCGACCGCGCGCGGATCGTCTCCGCGGTGCGCGCCTATCTCGACGGCGAGGGTTTCCTGGAGGTCGAGACGCCGGTGCTGCAGCCGCTCTATGGCGGTGCGCTGGCGCGCCCGTTCACCACGCACCACAACGCGCTCGACCGCGAGCTGTACCTGCGGATCGCCACCGAGCTGTATCTCAAGCGGCTGATCGTGGGCGGGCTGGAGCGCGTGTATGAGCTCGGCAAGAACTTCCGTAACGAGGGTCTGTCTACCAAGCACAACCCCGAGTTCACGGTGGTGGAGTGGTACGAGGCCTACGCCGACTACAGCGACGAGGCCGCGCGCCTGGAGGCGATGGTGGCCGCTGTGGCCGCTGCGATCGGCTACGAGGGCCCGCTTCGCTTCTCGGCGCCGTGGGAGCGAGTGACGTTCGCCGATGCGGTCATGGTGGCGACGGCGCGCGGGGACATGGACCCCTCTCGGGCCGTCGGTGCGCCCGCGCAGGTCACGCCGACCTCCGGGGTAGACATCCGCGCCAACCGCGATCGTGACTCGCTCGTTGCTGAGATCCAGCGATGCGGCTGTGCGATCCCTGTCGAGGGTCGCAGTTGGCCGCAGCTGGCGGACGACCTTCTGTCCACCTACGTCGAGCCGAGGCTCACGCAGCCCACGTTCGTTCTCGATTACCCGATCGAGCTTTCGCCGCTCGCGCGCGCGCATCGCTCCGAGCCCGGCCTGGCCGAGCGCTGGGAGGCGTTCGCCGGGGGCATGGAGATCGCCAACGCGTTCAGCGAGCTGACCGACCCCGACGAGCAGCGGGCGCGCTTCGAGGCGCAGGCGCGGCTGGCGCGCGCTGGCGACGAGGAAACCCAGCCCCACGACGAGCTGTTCCTAGAGGCGCTCGAGTACGGAATGCCGCCCACGGGCGGCGTGGGAGTCGGGATCGACCGGCTCGTGATGCTGCTCACGGGACGTTCGTCGATCCGCGAGGTAGTGCTGTTCCCGGCGATGCGCAACTAGCGCTTGTCCGACGGTCTGTTAAGACACAGACACTGGACCTCACGGGGCAATGTGAGGGGCCGGATACCCGGTTGGTAGACTGCCTGAAAGGCGCCACGGGACCGCGGGCGCCAAGCGTGCGGTCCGCACAGGAAGGAAGTACCCCATGTTCGAGCGATTCACAGAACGGGCCCGGCAGGTGGTCGTTCTCGCGCAGGAGGAGGCGCGCACGCTCAAGCACAACTACATCGGCACGGAGCACATCCTGCTCGGGCTGCTGCGCGAGGAGGAGGGGTTGGCCGCGCGCGTGCTGGAGAGCCTCGATATCACCGTCGAGCGGGTGCGCGCGCAGGTCGTGCGGATCGTCGGCTCCGGCGAGGAGGTCACCTCCGGGCAAATCCCCTTCACCCCGCGCGCCAAGAAGGTGCTGGAGCTGGCGCTGCGCGAGGCGCTGAGTCTCGGCCACAACTACATCGGCACGGAGCACATCCTGCTGGGGCTCGTGCGCGAGAACGAGGGCGTGGCCGCGCGCATCCTGCTCGACTTCGACGCCGACTCCGAGAAGATCCGCAACGAGGTGATCCGCATGCTGTCCGGCCCCGGTGGGCGCCGGCAGGGTCAGGGCTCGGGCTCTGGCGGATCGGGCGCCGGTCCCGGCGAGGGCAAGAAGTCATCAAAGCTGCTGGATCAGTTCGGCCGCAACCTCACGAAGCTGGCCGCCGACGGCAAGCTCGATCCCGTCGTCGGACGCGAGACCGAGATCGAGCGGATCATGCAGATCCTCTCGCGCCGCACCAAGAACAATCCTGTGTTGATCGGCGAGCCTGGCGTCGGCAAGACCGCGGTTGTGGAGGGGTTGGCGCAGCGCATCATCAACTCCGACGTGCCCGAGCTGCTGAAGAACAAGCAGATCTACACGCTCGATCTGGCGGCGCTGGTGGCCGGCTCGAAGTACCGCGGCGAGTTCGAGGAGCGCCTCAAGAAGGTGATGAAGGAGATCACCCAGCGCGGCGACATTATCCTGTTCATCGACGAGCTGCACAATCTCGTGGGCGCGGGCGCCGCCGAGGGTGCGATCGACGCCGCGTCAATCCTCAAGCCAGCGCTGGCGCGCGGCGAGCTGCAGACGATCGGTGCCACAACGCTTGACGAGTACCGCAAGTACCTGGAGCGCGATTCGGCGCTGGAGCGCCGCTTCCAGCAGATTCGCGTCGAGGAGCCCACGATCGAGCAGACCGTGGAAATCCTCAAGGGGCTGCGCGACCGCTACGAGCAGCATCACAAGGTGCAGATCACCGATGAGGCGCTGCAGGCCGCGGCCGATCTCGCATACCGCTACATCTCAGACCGCTTCCTACCCGACAAGGCGATCGACCTGATCGACGAGGGCGCTTCAAGGATGCGCATGAAGTCGCTCACCTCCCCGCCCGCCAACCGCGAGTTCGAAGAGGAGATCGAAGCTACTCGCCGCGAGAAGGAGACGGCGATCGAGAACCAGGAATTCGAGAAGGCCGCCGCGCTGCGCGATCAGGAGCGCAAGCTGGCCGGCAAGAAGCGCGAGCTCGAGGAAGAGTGGGAGTCCGGCGAGTCGGTCGAGCGCCCCGCGATCGGCGAGGAGGAGATCGCCGACATCGTGTCGATGTGGACCGGCATCCCCGTGTTCAAGCTGACCGAGGCTGAGACGCAGAAGCTGATGCGCATGGAGGAGGAACTGCACAAGCGCGTGATCGGCCAGCATCCCGCGGTCGAGGTCATCTCAAAGGCGATCCGCCGTTCGCGTGCCGGCCTGAAGGACCCCAAGCGCCCGACGGGCTCGTTCATTTTCCTGGGTCCCTCCGGCGTGGGCAAGACCGAGCTGGCGCGCACGCTCGCCGAGTTCCTGTTCGGCGACGACGACGCGATGATCCGGATCGACATGTCTGAGTACATGGAGAAGCACGCGGTCTCGCGCCTGGTCGGTTCGCCGCCCGGCTATATCGGCTACGACGAGGGCGGTCAGCTGACAGAGGCTGTGCGGCGCAAGCCCTACAGCGTGTTGCTGCTGGACGAGATCGAGAAGGCGCACCCCGACGTGTTTAACATCCTGCTGCAGATCCTCGAGGACGGTCGCTTGACCGACGCGCAGGGCCGCACGGTGGACTTCCGCCACGCGATCGTGATCATGACATCCAACATTGGCGCCGCTGAGATCGCGCGCAACACGCCGCTGGGGTTCGCCGTGTCCGACGATGAGACCGGCATCACCTACGACGACATGAAGAACCGCATCATGGGTGAGCTCAAGAAGGTGTTCCGCCCCGAGTTCCTCAACCGCATCGACGACGTGATCGTGTTCCACAAGCTGCAGAAGGAGGAGATCCGCCAGATCGTGGAGCTGCTGCTGCTGCGCATCCGCGAGTCGATGGCTGAGCGCGAGCTGCAGCTAGAGCTGACCGACCCCGCCAAGGATCTGCTGGTCGAGAAGGGCTGGGACCCGGCGATGGGCGCGCGCCCGCTGCGGCGCGCGATCCAGCGCTACATCGAGGATCCGCTCGCCGACTTTGTGCTGCGCGAGAAGCTGACGCCCGGCGCGACCGTGGTCGTCAACCCCGCCCCCGAGGGCGAGGGCGATGACGGTGGCGTACGGCTCACGATCGTCAAGCCCAAGAAGCAGAAGACGCCTGTTGGCGTTGGCGCCACGGAGGGCGGCGGCGAGGAGCTGCCGGCGGGCGAGGACGCGCATCACGACGACGACGAGCCGTCGGTCGAACCGTAGGCCGAGCGGAGCTCTGAGCACCTCCCGTCCTACAGCTGACGTTGGTCCCGCGCGTGACTCTCGTCCTGCGCGCGCCGGCGCGCCGGGCGTGACGGTCGAGCCTCTGAGCTCCGAGGATTGGTCTGCGGTGGCCCGCATCTATCGCGCGGGCATCGTCGCCGGCGAGGCCACGTTCGAGCACGAGCTGCCGAGCTGGGAGTCGTCGGGACCTGCGCGTAGTCTGCGGCGATGGCTCGCGCCCAAACAGCCCATGTCTGCTCGCAATGCGGGCTGCGCTCGCCACAGTGGATGGGTCAGTGCCCCGGCTGCGCGGCGTGGAACACGCTCGTCGAGGAGCGTGTGCCGAGGACCGGCGCCGACGGTCGCCCCGGCGGTTCGCGGCCGCGGGCGATCCCAGGGGCCAATGTGGCGCGGCTCGTGCCGCTCTCACAAGTTGTGGCCGCACCGCTGGCGCGCCTGCAGACCGGCATCGGCGAGCTTGACCGGGTGCTCGGCGGCGGACTCGTGCCCGGCTCGCTCGTGCTGCTGGGCGGCTCGCCGGGGATCGGCAAGTCGACGCTCACCAACATGGCGCTCGGCAATATCGCCGGGGCGGGACACAAGACGCTGTATGTGAGCGGCGAGGAGTCAGTCGAGCAGGTGCGCCTGCGCGCCGAGCGGCTCTCTCCAAGCGCCCTGCAGGTACCGGTGCTAGCCGAGTGCGACCTCGATGCGGTGCTCGACGCGATCGCCTCCCACGCACCCGCCGTGTGCGTGATCGACTCGGTGCAGACGCTGCGCTGCGCGGAGATGACCGGCGCGCCCGGTTCGGTCGGTCAGGTGCGCGAGGTGGCAGCGCGCATCATGGAGCTCGCCAAGGCCCGCTCAACCGCGGTGGTGTTGGTCGGGCACGTCACCAAGGACGGCGCGCTGGCCGGCCCGCGCGTGCTCGAGCACCTCGTTGACTGCGTGCTGCAGTTCGAGGGTGAGCGTGAGCGGCCCTATCGCGAGCTGCGCGCACTGAAGAACCGCTTCGGCTCGACCAACGAGGCGGGACTGTTTGAGATGCGCCAGGGGGGACTGGTGGAGGTGCTCGACGCGTCTGCACGCTTCGTGGCGGAGGCCACGCGCGCCCCCGGCAGCGTGGTGCTTGTTGCGATGGAGGGCTCGCGGCCGCTGCTGGTGGAGGTGCAGGCGCTGGTGGCCAGCTCCGAGCTGGAACAGCCGCGCCGCGTCGTGTCGGGGCTCGACCGCAACCGCCTCGCGCTGGTGCTCGCGATCCTCTCTCGCCATGGAGGTATTAGTCTGGGGTCCCACCCACCCTACGACGTGTTCGTCAACGTAGTTGGTGGCGTGCGTGTCGATGAGCCCGGGGTGGACCTCGCGATCGCTTTGGCGGTCGCCTCCGCCGCGAAGGGGGTCGCGCTGAGCAGTCCGGTGCGGTCCGCTGGGCGGGCCACCAATGGTTCCGTGTCTTCGCCTGAGCCCGAGATGGGACCCGGCTGTCCCTGTGGGTGCTTCGGCGAGCTGGGCCTCACCGGCGAGCTGCGCTGGGTCGGCCATCCCGAGCGGCGGCTCGCCGAGGCCGCCAGGCACGGTCTGTCAGGTGTGCTGGCGCCCGTCGGCAGCGGCGAGCAGGCACGCGAGGCGACCACGCTGCGCCAAGCGCTATCGATCGCGCTTCCCGCGGGGAGACGTCGTCCCGCCTCCGTGGCCGCGTAGCCGCGCGCGCGGCTCTACGGTGAGATCAGCGACGGGCCTGATTCGGGTTGTTCAACGGCAGGGTGTCAATTCGCACTGTTCGACTGGCTTAGGGAGGCGATAAACAAATGGTAAATGCCCTAGAATGACCAGTTGTGGCCCCACGATCCGGCGAAGAATTCGACACGGACGCGCGACCCGAGCCCGCGCTGGTGAGGGCCCTCGAGATGGTTGCTCCCGGCACGGCGCTGCGGGAGGGCATCGAGAGCATCCTGCACGCCCGCACAGGCGGTCTGATCGCGATCGACGATCCCGAGGAGATCAGCTTCCTGTTCTCGGGCGGCATCAAGCTGGACATCGATTACACCCCGGCGTTCCTCTACCAGGTGGCCAAGATGGACGGAGCGATCATCCTCAACGCCAACGCCACCAAGATCGCGATGGCCAATGTCCAGCTGATGCCGGACCCCACGATTCTCTCGCACGAGACCGGTACTCGCCACCGTACCGCCGAGCGTGTGTCCAAGCAGACCAGCGCGCTTGTGATCGCGATCTCACAGCGCCGCGAGGTCGTCTCGCTGTACGTCAACGGCGTCAAGTACATCCTCGAAGACATCACCGTCGTGTTGTCGAAGGCCAACCAGGCGCTCGCCACGCTCAAGAAGTACCGCCAGCGCCTGGACCAGGTCTCCACGCGTCTCACGGCGCTCGAGTTTGAGCAGGGCGTGACGCTGCACGACGTGCTCACAGTGCTGCAGCGCTCGGAGCTCGTCACGCGTATGGCCGTCGAGATCGAGCGCTACATAGTCGAGCTTGGCAGCGAGGGTCGTCTGATCGAGATGCAGCTGGAGGAGACTATTCTCGGCACCACAGCCGAGAAGGCGGCGCTGGTGCAGGACTACCTGGCCGACCACACCGACGAGGGGTTCGCCTCCGCCCTTGACCAGGTCGGCCGTCTCGCCCACCAGGACCTGCTCGACTTCGGTCGGCTCGCCGAGCTGCTCGGTTACGACCGCAAGCTCAACACGCTCGACTATCCCGTCGCCCCGCGCGGGCACCGCATCCTCGCGCGCATCCCGCGCCTGCCAAAGCTGGTCGTCACACAGATCGTGAGCGAATTTGGAGGACTGGACGAGCTGCTTGCCGCGACCGACGCGGAGCTCGAGGCGGTCGAGGGAGTGGGAGAGATACGGGCGAAGGACATCCGCGAGGGCCTTCGCCGGCTGCAGGAGATCAATCTCGTGGACCGCTACTTGCAGACCTGACGACCCACGGCCGGTCCCATTGCCGGCGCGACAAAGGAGGACACCATCCCCGCACAAACAATCGAAGAGACATCGTTCATAGAGGAGCTCGAGGTGACTCGCGAGGTCGAGTGCATCGAGTTCGAGCTCGGAGACCACGTCGTGTATCCCCACCACGGCGCCGGCAAGGTTCTGAGCAAGGAGGACATGGAGGTGCTCGGCACAACGCGTGAGTACTTGACGATCAAGATCCTCCACAACGACATGACAGTGAAGGTCCCCACCGAGAACGCGGCGCTCGCGGGCCTGCGACGGGTAATCGACGAGGAGACGGTCAAGAAGGTGCTTGACGTGCTCTCAGACGTTGTGTCGGAGATGCCCAAGAACTGGAACCGGCGCTTCAAGCACAACCGCGACAAGATCAAGACCGGCGACATCTATGAGCTCGCCGAGGTTGTCCGCAACCTTGCGCTGCGTGAGAGCGAGAAGGGACTCTCAACCGGCGAGAAGCAGATGTTCACGCGCGCCAAGAAGATCCTCGCCTCCGAGCTCATGTACGCGCTCGATAAGGACGAGGATGAGGCTGAGAGCTATCTGGATGAGCTGCTCGCGACCTCCTCGGCGAGCCAGCTCGCGGTGGCCGCAAAGTAGCGGGCTCTCGCTTGTGCCCGTCGGGGTGCGCACGCGGCAGTTGTTCACACTTGTGATCGTCCGCCGCGTGCGCGAAAGCCCTCGATGAGACCCGCTGCGTATCGATGGCCGTTGCGCTGATCCTCGCCGCTGGGAGCGGCGAGCGGCTGGGAGCCGACCGTCCCAAGGCGCTGGTCGAGCTCGCCGGGCGTCCGTTGCTGCAGTGGAGCCTGCGCACGCTCAGCGAAGTCGCGGGCATCGACAGGATCGCGGTGGCGGTGCCGCCCGCGCGCGCGCGCGCGGGCGGGGTCCACGAGTGTTCGCTCGCCACGTGGTCTTGGCCGAACGCCGTCGCCGTCCCAGGTGGCGCGACGCGCTCTGAGTCGGTGCGCCTGGCGTTGGCGGCGATCGGGCCGGGCGATCCGGTGCTTGTGCACGACGCAGCGCGCCCATTGGTGACCGCCGAGCTGGTGGCCACGACGCTCGCCGCCGTCGCCCACGAAGGGGTGGACGCGGCGATCGCGGCCGCTCCGGTCACCGACACGATCAAGCGCGCCGGCTCGACGTTCCCACTCGGGCCGTCCGAGGCGATGGGCCAAGAGTCCGGTCCGCCGTCAGGCTCGCTGCCGGTCGTCGCCGAGACGCTCGACCGCGCCGGACTGTGGGCCGTGCAGACGCCGCAGGTGTTCCGGCGCGACGCGTTGGAGCGGGCGCTGGATGTGCCCGACGAAGTGCTCGCTCAGGCCACCGACGACGCGTGGTTGGTGGAGCGCGCCGGCGGGCGCGTCGTGATCGTGCCCGCGCCGCCCGAGAACATCAAGGTCACGACGACTCTGGACCTGGCGCTCGTCGAGCTGCTGGTTGCCCGACGCGGGGAATAGCCCCGCGGCACGCTCGCCCGACCTGGGTGGTCTCACCATCTATTGTGGCTGGCGCCGATGCTGACCGACTATCACCTGCACTTGCGTCCGGACGATCTCAGCGCCATGGCCGAGGAGTTCTTCACCACCGCCAACGCCGAGCGCTATCGCGTCGCAGCCGGCGAACGCGAGATCGTGGAGCTGGGCGTCTCCGAGCACCTCTACCGCTTCGCGCAGGCGCTTGAGATATGGCAGCACCCACTGTGGCGCGAGTTCGCGCACGACGACCTCGACGCGTATTGCGAGTTCGTGCGTGATCGCACCGACCTGCGTCTCGGGATCGAGGCCGACTTCATCCCAGGCACTGAGGACCGAGTTGCGAACCTGCTGGACGCTCGTAGCTTCGACTACGTGGTCGGCTCTGTGCACTTCTTGCGCGATCACGCGCTCGACACCGACGACTACAGCGTGTGGAGCACCGGCCGCAGTCCCGAGGAGATCTGGTGCGGCTATTTCCAAACGCTCGGTGAGGCCGCGCGCAGCGGGCTGTTCGACATTCTCGCGCACCCCGATCTTGTCAAGATGTGGGGTTCTGCCCGCCGCGATCGTCCGCTGCCCGCAGGCGACCTGCGTCGCTACTACGAGCTGGCGATCGACGGCATCGCCGAGTCCGGCGTGGCGATCGAGGTGTCCACCGCCGGACTGCGCAAGCACGCGCGGGAGATTTACCCAGCGCCGGCGTTCCTTCAGATGTGCGTGGAAGCGGGCGCTCCCGTGGCCCTGTCCAGCGACGCCCACCGCCCCGAGGATGTGGGGGCCGACTATGACCGCGCGCTGGAGTTGCTGAGCGATGTCGGCGTGGGCGAGCTTTGCGTGTTCGAGCATCGCAAGCGCCGTCTGGAGCCGATTAGCGTGGGAGTCATGTGAGGGAGATGGGCGACTTGTCGAGGTTCCGCAGATCGCGATGCCGTCGTCGGTCGATGCCGCATCGAGCTACCTGCCAGGCGTGTCCGGCATGACCCTGTCGGGTATCGGCTACGACTCCCACCGTCTGCTCGCCGGGCGCCGGTTGATTCTCGGCGGCGTTGAGATCCCGGGCGAGCAGGGGCTCGACGGTCACTCCGACGCCGACGTGCTGACCCACGCCGTGATCGACGCGCTGTTGGGCGCCGCTGGGCTGGGGGACATCGGCGAGCACTTCCCCGATTCCGACGAGCGCTATCGCGATGCCGATTCGATCGAGCTGCTGCAGACCGTGCTCACGCGCGTCGTTGCGCAGGGACTGGAGCTGGTCAACGTAGACAGCACCGTCGTGATGGAGCGCCCCAAGCTCAGTCCTCACCGCGAGGCGATCCGCAAGCGCCTGGCGGGTGTGCTCGGGATCGCGCCCGCGCGCGTGAACGTCAAGGCGAGCACGGGCGAGGGGATTGGCTTCGTCGGTCGCGGCGAGGGAGTCGCCGCGCTGGCGGTGGTGAGTTTGCGGGTCGCCGACTGAGCTCAGAGATCCAGCAGAAAGCGAAGGGCACGGGCGATCTGAAACATCTCCTGATCGCCAACCGCTCCGAGCCGCGCGATCAGACGCTGCTCGGAGATCGACTTGACGTCCTCGCACTTCGCGTAGCTGGTCTCCTCCAGCCCGGAGTCGCGCGGATCAATCTCGATATGCGACGGCAGACCGCGCACGGCGGTGGTTGTAGGGACGACGATCACGACACCCGCCCGGCTGTCGTTGAGCGGATCGGCTGAGACAACCACCGCCGGCCTGCGCCCGGACTGCTCGCGGCCGACCGGCTCGCCGAAATCGATCAGCCACAGCTCGCCGCGGCGGGGACTCACGAGGAGCGATCGCGCAGCGTGCCTGCCTCCAGTGCGCGCTCTTGCTCAATCTCACTCCATGCGTTCGCGTTGGCGTGTAGGGATTCATAGCGATCGGTTAGCTGATCGAAGAACACCCGCCGCTCCAACGCGTCCGCCGCCTCCTCGACGAGCTGGCTCATGGGACGCCCGGTGGCGCGTGCGAGCTTGGCGAAGCGGTCGCGTATGGGCTTGCTGACCCGGATCGTGGTGGTCACCATAACCTCAGTCTACCATAAAGGCGCTTGTCTAGTCTACATAGTGGAGAACGGCGAGCCATCGCCTATCGAGCAGCGAGTCCTCTCCTGCCGCTACTGTTGGCCGGCCATGCGCGAGATCCAGCTCCACGACACGCGCAGCGGGGAAGTGATCCCGCTGCGCCCGCGCGACCCCGGGAAGGTGGGTATCTACGCCTGCGGGCCGACCGTCTACTCGCGCATCCACATCGGCAACGCGCGGCCGTTCGTCGTCTTCAACCTGCTGGCGCGCTTCCTGCGGCACGAGGGTTACGAGGTCACGCTCGTGGTCAACGTCACCGACGTCAACGACAAGATCTACGACGCGGCCCGCGCCCAGTCCCGCGCCAGCGTCGAGCTTGCGGCCGAGATGACTGCGCACTACGGGGCTGACACCGACGCGCTCGGGCTCGGACGGCCCGACAATGAGCCGCTCGCGTCCGAGACGATGGCGGCGATTGTCTCCTACATCGAGGACCTGATCGCCTCGGGGCACGCCTACGAGAGCGGGGGCGACGTCTTCTTTCGCGTGCGCGCGGACGCCCGCTATGGCTCGCTCTCGCACCGCCTCCTCGACGCGCTCGACCAGGGTGAAGGGGTGGAGGGCGCTGAGCGCAAGCACGATCCGCTCGACTTCGCGCTGTGGAAGGCGCGCAAGCCCGAGGAGGACTCCTGGTGGTCCTCCCCCTGGGGCGACGGTCGCCCCGGCTGGCACATCGAGTGCTCGGCCATGGCCGAGCAGGCACTTGGCGTCGGCTTCGAGATCCACGGTGGCGGCTCGGACCTGCTGTTCCCCCACCACGAGAACGAGGCCGCCCAGACGCGCTGCGCGCGCACAAGCGAGCTCGCGCGAATCTGGATGCACAACGGGATGATCAAGCTGACTGGGGAGAAGATGGCAAAGTCGGTCGGGAACGTCGCCTCGTTGCATGAGGTGGTCGAGGAGTGGGGGTCTCACGCGGTCGTCATGTACCTGATCGGGGGTCACTATCGCCAGCCGCTGGCGTTCGGCCAGGCTGAGCTGAACGAGGCCGATCTGCGCGTCCGGCGCATACGCAACGCGCTGAGTCGTGTCGTCGAGGGTGAGCCGACCCCGGCGGAGATGGGGCACCATCGCGAGGCGTTCTTCGATGCGCTCGCCGAGGACTTCAACAGCCCGCGTGCGCTCGCGTCGCTGTTCGAGTGGGTGCGCGAGGCTAATCGTCGCTCCGAGCCCGCGGGCGGCCGCGATCTGCGCGAGATGCTCGAGCTGATCGGCCTGGGCGATCTCACCCCGCTTGAGGGCGCTGCTGCGGAGAGGATTGACACCGAGGCCGCGGAGCTTCGCGACAAGCGCGAGGCCGCTCGGGCCGCGCGCGATTTCGAGCTCGCCGATCGGCTGCGGGGCCAGCTGCTCGAGCTCGGCTGGGAGGTTCGCGACCGCGCGGGCGAGCCGGCCGAGCTGATTCCCCGCTCGTGATCCTCTACGGACGCAACCCCGTGCGCGAGGCGCTGCGCGGGCGCCGGGCTCGTAGTGTCGCTCAAGTGTGGGCGAGCGCAAGCGCCGCGCATGAGCCCTGGCTGGTTGACGTCGAGAAGCAGGTGTGCGCTGCGGATGAGCTGGAGCGTGTCTGTGGCTCTTCAGCTCACCAGGGTGTCTGTGCGGAGACGGGCGGCTATCCGTATGTCGGTGCGCGAGAGCTCCTAGCCGTCGTTTCGCCTCTAATTGTGGCTCTCGACCAAGTCCAGGACCCGCAGAACCTCGGCTCGATCTGCCGCACCGCGGAGTGCGCTGGCGCCACCGGTGTGGTTATTCCCGAGCGCCGCTCCGCCGATGTCACACCCGCCGTGTGCAAGGCGTCGGCGGGCGCCGTCGAGCATATGCGGATAGCGCGCGTTCGCAATATCGCCGACTTTCTGGCAGACGCGCGCCGGGCCGGGTGCTGGTCCTACGGGGCTTGCGCTCCCACGGGTTCACGAATTGGGGAAAAGCCGCCAGAGGGCGGTGGTGGGCAGGTGGGGGGTCGTGGTTCTCCTTCGAAAGCTCACGAGAAACCCAGCATGGCCCAGCCGACCGTGCCCTACACCGCTCCCGACTACAGCGGCGGAGTCGTGCTGGTGTTGGGCAGTGAGGGCAGCGGACTGCGTCCGCGTGTGGCCGGCGCGTGCGATCAGCTCGTGGCGCTGCCGCTGAGAGGGACGATGGGATCGCTGGGCGTGGCCGCCGCGGCCGCCGCGCTGCTGTACGGAATCTTGCAGGGCCGCGACACGCTCCTTGACAAGGCTCCATAACTGTGCGAAGCTGCCGCCCATAACGCTCAACCTAAGGTTGACTTCATAGCTTTGGCGCCAGGGGAGGAGTGCGCCACTGAGCACGTTTTGGTCCTTGAGGGATCAAGAAAGGATTTGCTCGTGGCACGAATCTCCCATAACACTCAACCTGAAGTGAAGGTTGATGATGGTTTTTTGATTGCTCTCGCTAAGCAGGGCGATCGCAATGCCTATGACCGTCTCGTACGCCGCTATCACGGTTTCGTGCGCCTGAAGGCCTCCTCCTATTTCCTCGCCGGGGGCGACTCCGAAGATCTGATCCAAGAGGGCCTTGTTGGCCTCTACAAGGCGATCCGCGACTACCGCACCGATCGCGAGTCGAGCTTCCGCAACTTTGCTGAGCTGTGCATCACGCGCCAGATCATCACGGCTGTGAAGACCGCCACACGCAACAAGCACACCCCGCTCAACCAGTACGTCTCCTTCTCATCGACTCCCGCGGCAGGCGGCGAAGACGTGCCGACGCTCGACCAAACGATCGCCGGACCCAGCGTCAACGATCCGGTCAACCGTGTGATCTCCTCCGAGGAGTTGCGCTCGCTCGTTGGCTGCCTCTCGACCGCGCTGTCGGAGCTGGAGAGCCGCGTGCTGTCGCTGTATCTCGACGGCTGCTCCTACGAACAGGTCGGCGAGCGGCTCGGCTGTGACACCAAGACGGTTGACAACGCGCTGCAGCGGGTCAAGCGCAAGGTCGGTGCTCACCTGCGCACGCGCCTGGTCGCCTCCTAGGACTTCTAGGCGGCAGGCCGATAGGGACCGGGCTTGCGCTGCGGCCTGCCGCCGGGGAACGCCAGGCGCAGAATTGTGCGGTGCACGCTGCCGAGCTGCTTGCGCAGGGGGCCGGTGTTGTAGGGCAGCCCGTAGCGATGGCACACGTCGCGCACGCGCGGCGCGATCTCCGCGTAGCGGCTGGACGGCATGTCGGGGTACAGGTGGTGCTCGACCTGGAAGCTCAGGTTGCCCGCCATCAGATGAAACAGCGGACCGCCGTCGATGTTGGCCGAGCCCAGCAGCTGGCGCACATACCATCCGCCGCGCGTCTCCTCGGCGACTTCCTCCTGGCTGAATGTGTAGGTCTGGTCAGGAAAGTGGCCGCAGAAGATGATCGAATACGCCCACACGTTGCGCACAATGTTGGCGGTGAAGTTGGCCGCGAGCGTCGACTTCCACGCGCGCCCCGACAACAACGGGAACGCGACGTAATCCTTGACAGCCTGTCGGCGCGCCTTCACGCCGATCGCCTTCAGCTCCTCGACCACCTGCCCCTTAGTCTTCTCGCCGCTTTTGATCGCGTCGAAGTTTAGGTCGTGCAGGGCCACGCCCCACTCGAAGAACCCCATCAGCAGCAGGTTGTAAAGGGGTTGCAGCAGATACACAGGATGCCATTTCTGATGGGGATCGATGCGCATGATCTCGTATCCCAAGTCGCGGTCCTTGCCGCGGATGTTCGTGAACGTGTGATGCTCGTAGTTGTGCGAGTGTCGCCACGCGTCGGCCGGTGAGGCGGTGTCCCAGTCCCAGTTTTGGGAGTTGATGTCGGGGTCGTTCATCCAATCCCACTGACCGTGCATCACGTTGTGGCCGATCTCCATGTTCTCCAGGATCTTGGCCACCGACAGCGACGCGGTGCCCACCAGCCACAACGGCTTGTAGCGCGAGCCCAGCAGCATCGCGCGCGCAGCAAGCACCAGATGGCGGTGCAGCTTGATCGTGCCGCGGATGTAGCGTGAGTCGCGGTCGCCGAGGGAGGCGCGCACCTCGTCGTGGATGGCGTCGAACTCACGACCGAGTTGTTCAATTTGCTCCGGCGTCAGGCGCGCCAGTGGGTTGTTGGGCTCCTCGAACCACGTTTGAGTCGGCGGTTGGCTTGGCCCGCCATTGGACGCCGTGCGCGCCGGGGGGCCCTCAATCTCGTTGTGTCTTGCATAAGCCGTTTGGCTGTCGGTGTAGGTGCTCGACATGATGAATTCCTCTATTAGGGGACTAAAGCTAGGGACTAAAACTCGGCTGGGCTAAAGCTCGATCTCGACCGCGCCCTCGGGCGCGTTGATGCAAGTGCGCAGCATTTCGCCAGGCTGACCGTGAACGCGTCCGGTGCGCAGGTCGCGTACCTGCCCGGAGCGCAGTCGTCCGACGCATGTGTGACAAATGCCCATGCGGCAGCCGTAAGGCAATTTGGCGCCCGCCTGCTCGCCGGCGATCAGAATCGGCTGGTCGCCGTCGCTCGATGCCTGGAGGCCGCTGGAGCGGAAGTCGATCGTGCCGCCCTGGCCGCGCTCGCCGTCACCGACGTGCGCGTCGGGCTGAAAACGCTCGACGTGCAGCTTGGTGGGCTCGCCGTTGTGCCGCCAGCGCTCGCTGAGCGTCTCGAGCAGCCCGGCTGGTCCGCACAGGAATGTTTCACGCTCGCGCCAGTCGGGGCACAGCTCGTCGAGCTGCTCGGGGGTCAAACGACCCTGCGCGCCTGTATGGCGCTCGTGCAGGTGGTAGCGCGGGTGCCTGGTGTCCAGTTCGCGCAGCTCGCGCCCGAAGATCACGTCCGCCTCCGTGCGCGCGCTGTGCACGTGCACGACATCCCCGAGCCGGCCGTCGCGCGCGATCGCGCGCAACATGCTCATGATCGGCGTGATTCCGCTGCCAGCGCTGATGAACAACAGCTTTGCGGGCAGTGGATCAGGCAGAGTGAAGGTGCCTTCGACGCCGCCGAGACGCACGATCGTCCCTGGACGTACGCGTCTGAACAGGAACGGCGAGACCTTGCCGCTCTCAACGAGCTTCGGCGTGATCGTTATGCAACCGTCCGCCCGCTTCGGGTCGGACGTCAGCGAGTAGGCCCGCCAGTGATGCACTCCGTCAACTTCGATTCCCAGCCTCAGGTACTGCCCGGGCTTGTGTCCCTCCCATTCCCAACCGGGCTTCACGAGCACCGTCGCGGCGTTTGGCGTCTCGCGCTCGATACGCTCGATCCGGCCCCGCAGCTCACGGGTTGACCAGAGCGGGTTGACCAGCTCCAGATAGTCGTCCGGCAGCAGCGGGGAGGTGAAGGACCTAACCAGCTTCAGCATCCTCCGACGGCCTACGGGGACTCGCGGGACCGCGCCACGCTCAGCCATCGGCACCGGAACGTAGGTTTTGGAAAGGAGCTCTCATCTGACCTTGATCAATGATACCTCAAATGAGGTTACATGTAATACAGTATCCTTGTTTGAGGTGCCCGGACAGCGAACCAATACGGCTGATATACCCCAGCGCGGTCAGGCTGACTCGTCCTTTGACGAGGGCGACTCAGCCTCCGGCGAGGGCCTGACGATCGAGCGGCTCGCCGCCGAGGTGGGGATGTCGGTGCGCAACATCCGCAACCACCAGTCGCGGGGGCTGCTGCCCGCGCCTGAGGTGCGCGCACGGGTCGGCTACTACAACGCCGATCACGTCGCCCGTCTGCGCTTGATCCTCGATCTGCAGGCCGACGGCTTCAATCTGGCCGCGATCGAGCGGTTGATGAGCTCCTCCGGAGGAGTGGCGGTACGACTGCTCGGTTTGCGCAACGCCATGACAACGCCGTTCGCGACCGAGGCGCCGGAGGTCGTCACGGCCGATGAGCTGGCGCGACGATTTGGCGACGTCGACACAAAAACCGTGGAGAGGGTGCGCAAGCTCAAGCTGCTCATACCGCTCGGCGACGGACGCTTCGAAGTCCCGAGTCCCGCGCTCATGAAAGCCGCCGAGGAAGTCACAGCTCTGGGCATCTCCCTGCACGCCGCGCTTGCGCTCGTCGAGCGCGTCAGCCGCGACTGCGAATCGATCTCCCGAGCCTTCGTAAAGCTGTTCCTCAGAGAGCTGTGGGAGCCATTCGAGCACGCCGGTCAACCGGAGGAGCGCTGGGACGAGATGATCGACGCGATCGACGCTCTGCGCCCGATCGCCTCGGAGGCACTGCTGGCGGTGTTCAAGCAGAGGATGACCACGCAGGTCGAGGCGGCGTTCGGCAAGGTGCTCGCCCAGCAGGCCAAGCGCTCCAGCTGACGCTCCGTTCCAATGGCGGGGGATTCCACGTGATCGATGTGTCCTTCGTCGAAGCGGGCTCCACCTACTCGATCGTCCACCCGATTGCATGATCCTGGCACCAAGCTGGCGGCTACGGTCTCCCGCTCAAATGGTCCGACTCACTCCAGCGGTCTGTCCCGGGCTGTGGCATTCCCCTGAGCGGGGGTCGCGAAAATCTGCCGGAGCCCCGTCGCTGTGGCTTCTCGGCCGGCTCATCTGGGGCTCGGCTGAACTGGACCATCGGAGCATTGCAGCTGGGGCAGCAGTCACCGGCGGCCCATACAAGCGACGCGTCACTCCAGACGTGACAACGCGGACAGCGCGCGCGCTGGTGCATCAGCGATCAATCTTCATGACAGACAGGCACATACCCGCATCATCCATGCTCCAAACAGTCTAAGAGCGAGACAACCGATTTGGGGATATGAGCGCTACGGCCGGTAGCCGAGATACGTTAACATGTCGCGCGCGCTGGCCACGACGAGCGGAGCCAACAGCTCCAGTGCCTGCGCTCGCGAGAACCTCGACTTCGGGGCCGCGACATCTACCGCGCCGATCACCTTGCCTGAGCTGTTACGAAGCGGAGCCGCCACACACCGCTGCCCCTTGACGTGCAGCTGATCAGCGACCACGAACTCCCGTCCGCGGATGCGCGCGAGCTCGTCGTGCAACTTTTTCTCAGCGGCGGCTGCCTCGCGGGTGCGCTTGGCGGTTGTGTCGATCGCCTCGTGCTGCTCTCCCGGCGGGCGGTGCGCAAGCATCGTTCGACCCATAGCCGTAAGGCTGGCCGGAAGGCGCGACCCGCGCCCAAGTCTTGCGTTGACTTCGCTCTGTCCCCGCCAGGAGCTCCTGGCGCGATTGACGTACACGATGTCCTGGTCATCAAGCACCGCGACGCTCGCGGTGCACGTGCTGCGATCGCGCAGATCGGTGAGGCAGTGGTGAGGGAGCCCGCGAAGAGCCGTGGAGTTGACAGCCGAGCGACCCGGATCGCCCGCGCGCATACCGAGTCTGTACTTGCGCCTCGGGCCTTGCTCGAGGTAGTTGAGCGCCACGAGCGTGGTCGCATAACGATGGGTTGTCGGACGGCTCATTTCGAGCGTATCGGCGATTTCGGCTATTCCCAGCCACGGTCGATCCGGTGTGAATGCCCTGAGGATGGCTAGGCCGCGCTCGAGCGACTGCGAGTAGCGACCCTCATGAGACGTGGGGAGATGCAAAATGCCTCCGCGGATGGGGGACATGGTTGTCATCGACCGGGCCTCGCTTCCTTGCGCTTTAGAAGGTGTTTCAAAATGTGGGTGCGTTTGGAGCGTTCATGGACCAGTGCGCTGGTGCGAGCGCGAGAGATGGTGGTCACCTGGACCGGGCGGAGCTAGTCAGTGCTGAATTTTTCAGGCCTGAACAGATCGACCAGCTCGGGCGGATGTTGTGCGCCTCAAGACTGGGCGGCGCGTCCTTTCTTGGGTGCGCACAGGGCTGGGTCGGGCGCATCCAGACGTGCACGCTTTGATAGGCGCTCAAAGCGATCGCCTGTTTGGGAGATTCGATCGTGTTGACGCTGTCCCGCGCGGACTGTGCGTCGAGGCGAGCGACCGTCGGACGCTCAGTGTGCGGATCTCGCTCGATCTCCCTGTGTGCTTGCGCTTCGCCAGATCTCTGCCGGTAGCCCTTCAAGCATCTCACGCACGCCTTGGAGCCATTCGATTCGGGCGTGCCAAAACGCGAGCTCCGCGTCGCGAGACACCATCCGTACCATCTTGTCCCACTCCGATCCTCCGGCCATATCCGCTTCTGAGCCGCGCTTGAGGTCCTGCACGCGGCCAAGACACACGAGCTCCTGTCCGTGGATCAGCTCGATCATGCGCGGCGCATCGCGCGGACGACACAACGCGATCCTGAAGTGCAGTTCGTCGCGCAGTGGTGGCTCGGCGGCGGTTGACAGCAACCAGTCGTCAAACGACGCAATCCCCTTTGGGGTCGCCTCATAGATCGCGCGTCGTCCCGGTGCGCCGGCAAGGGGGTCGCCGTTCTCGTCGACCCTACGCACAAGCCCCTCGTTCTCGAGCTTCTCCAACGCCCAATAGGGGTATGAGTCTGCTAGATCCGCGAACCGCAGCTGCCGACGCACCCCGGAGGCGATCCGATAAGCGTAACCAGGCTGCTCGATCACGAGCCCGAGCACAGCGTGCTTAGCGGACACCGGTTTCGGACCCGCCTTCCAACCAGTGAACTTCGTACAAGCATGCGACAATAGTCGAAGGACGAGCATTGGACGTATGGATCGCCAAATGATCGGGACTCAAAGGACGATTCAGGATCGTCTGCGTGGGGAACCGCGCCGCCGGCCGGAGGCGCGGTTTATTAGGCCGGCGCTTCGGAAACTCCCTCTCAGACGGTCTTCCGCCTCACCTTGGTGTGGTTCAAAAAAGTCGGAAACAAATGTCCACAAACTGGCCGCAGAGAGCTCTACTGGTCAAACGTCGTTCGAGCGATAATCAGAGCAGGTGGCGTAGGCGCCAGCCGAGTGACGGGCCTTCGAGCGATCGTTTGGCCACTGCTCTGGCGGTAGGTTCGCTGCTGCCGCGGACGGTCACACTCGCCAGCTGCTCGCCGGCTTGCAACTGGATCATCGCCGGCCTGACGCGCACTTCGACCGGGAAGCTCATACCGGCCCAACCGATCTCCCGCAGGGCATGAGTCGTCACGATCGTGGTCCGCCGACCGCCAGTCGAGCTGGCGCTCAGCACATTCGCGCCGGCCGGGATGACCGTCTGGATCCGTAGGGCGGCGGCAGCCGAGTCACCGAGTTGGCGAGCGCTCGCGAGGGCGGCGTCGATCAGCGAGCCCTCCCGCTGACCGAGCACCACGCCCAACACCGTCAGCGTCCGAACGCCGATCGTGACTCGCTTGGCGAAGACCAGGCAGCCGCCAGCAGCCCGATCTGACCCTGTCTTGACCCCCACGTACCCATCTTCTCCAACCAGAGCATCGTAGTTGGTGACCCGGCCCGCGACTGGCAGCTCAGCGGAGGGCTCATCGACGATCGCGGCGAACATCGGCTCGCGCATCGCCACCCGCGCGAGCTTCAACTGGTCGGGCGCCGTGGACACCGTGCCCTGTTCGAAGCCGCTCGGGTCGGTGTAGGTCGTCGAGCTCATACCCAACCTCCTCGCGGTCGCGTTCATGCGCGTCACGAACGCTGTGAGCCCGCCCGCGTCGTGGACGGCAAGCATGGCCGCAACGTTGTTGGCCGAGGGCAGCAACAGCGCCTCGAGCGCCTGACGCTCGGTGATCCGCTCCCCCAGCCTCACCGCCACGGTCGATTGTCCGAGATCCACGCGCTGCTCCTCTTCCTTCACATCGGCGGAGTTGACCGTCATAGCGAACCCTTCCCCGCCTGCCGCCAGCGGGTGCTCGAGCAGAGTCAGATAAGCCGTCATGACCTTAGCCACGCTCGCGATCGGGACCGGCGTGTGGGCACCTGAGCTGCCGAGACTGCCCACACCCTCCACTTCCACGGCCGCTTGACCTTCGCGTGGCCAGCCCAGTGTGGGCAAACTCCCCGACACACGAACATACGCGGTCAGAGTTCGACGGATAGCGAGCGGTGGCGTGCTCTCCGTTTCGACCCGCCACACGACAGCCAGCGTCAAGAGGACCAGTACGAAGATGCCGAGGATGCCCCCACGCAGGCGTCGATGAGATCGGTGTCCGACTCCCAGTCGTCCTGTCGTCGTCACGGCTTCCGGACGCTAGCGCAGGGGGAGGAGCGACAGCGCAGATAGTCGCCGGCGTTCGCCGCGCGTGATGCTCGCGTTGGTCCCGTTACCGCATAACAGCGCAGGTCTATCTCGTGCGGGCCGTGAGCGTCATAGCACCAGAATCGGCCTCGCTTCAGGGAGTCAGCCTGGGCAGTCGATCCAGCGGTACATCAGCCCGTCGCGGACCTCGTGGTAGGAGGGAGGGGCCGGCGGTGGGTCGTTGGAGAGTCGCGCGATCACCTCATGGGCGCCATGCAGTTGCTCTTCGACTGCGGTGGTCCAATGAATATCGGGATGGAGCAGTCGTTGCAGGCGTGTCCAATTGCGACGCTCGATCGCGTCGAGTACGTCGCATACCGCTGGGACCTGCTCCGCCATCGGCAAAAGATTAGAGCGCGGCGATGAGGTTTGACCGACCGCGCCCGCGCTTCCTGCCAACTTGAACATTTTGTCAAAAAACCGCTCTCCTACAGGCAGTTCTTGCCAAGCCGGAGACGGGATTCGAACCCGTGACCCCCTGTTTACAAGACAGGTGCTCTGGCCAGCTGAGCTACTCCGGCGGCGAACATCGAGGGTAGCGACCCGGCTGCTGTAACGCGGCCCGCGTGTGTGGGTATCCCAGTGTATGGGACCACACTCAATCGCTATCGCGCGCGAGGCCGAGGACGCGGGTGCTGAGGGTCGGTTGACGGAGCCGTCGTCCGCGGCGCGCTGTGACCGATCCGGCGCTGCTGGCAGCGAGGCGGAAGCGAGGGCGCGCCATCTGAGCGCGCTCCGCGCGCGCGCCCTGGAGCGCGGCGTGAACCCGCTGATCTACCGGCTCGCAAGGGCAATCCTGCTGCCTTTCTTCCTGGTCTACTTTCGCCTCGAGCGCCTTGGTCGCGAGCACATCCCCGAGTCTGGCCCCGTGTTGCTGGCCGCGAACCATCGCAGCTTCCTCGATCCGTTCGTGATCGGCGCGCTCACACGCCGCCCTGTCTACTACATGGCCAAGCGCGAGCTGTTCGAGCGGCGCTGGCAGGCTTGGCTGCTCAACAGCCTCGGTGCCTTCCCGATCGATCGGGGCGCTGGCGACGAGCACGCGATGAGTACCGCCAGAGCGATTCTCGAAAGAGGAGATTGCGTTGTGATCTTCCCCGAGGGCACACGTGTGCGTCACGGTCCACTGGGTAGCGTCCATCGAGGAGTTGGGCGGCTTGCCCTGCAAAGTGGCGCGCGAGTGGTCCCCATAGCTGTGATCGGCACTGAGGACGTGCGTCGAGGATGGCGCATACGTCCTCGCAAGGTCACCCTCCGCTGTGGCCGCCCGCTCGGATTTCCGATAGTTGAGCGCCCGTCGCCGTCGATCGCGCTGGGTGTCGCGGAGAGGATTTGGGCGTGCGTGAGTTTGCAGTGGGAATGGCTTGGTGGCATCGGCGCTGCCCGGCGTGAGCAAACCACCGGCAACACATCTCGGCGCCACGCGCGCGCTGCCTGAGGATCGGGCTGAGAGCGTCGGAGGTAGGGTGCGATGAGTGGCCGAACAACCGCCGAAGCCCAAGGCACAGCTCGACGCGGAGTTCTCCGAGCTGTATCGGGCCCATCTCCGGGACGTCTACAGCTACGCCTACTACCGAGTTGGCAACCATCACGACGCCGAGGACCTCACCGAGCAGACCTTCCTGCAGGCCTACCGCCACTTCGAGCGAGCCCAGCGCGAGTCCGACGGGAGGCCGTTGCGTCCATGGTTGATCCGGATCGCGCACAATCTCGCCGCCAATCTCTATCGCGACCGCTCACGCCGGCCAGCCTCGCCGATCGACGAAAGCTCCGAACTGGTCGCCTCGCACACGACCGAGGAGCTAGTGGAGGGCCGCGACGAGCTCAGCCGGGTCCTGGAGGGGGTAGGAAGGCTGCCCGACGACAGACGCGAGGCGCTGATCATGCGCTTTGCGCTGGGCATGGACAACCGCGAGATCGCGCGCGCGATGGGTCGCTCCGACGGAGCGACGAAGGTGCTGATTCACCGCGCCATCAAGCAGCTCGAGGAGATGGTCGGCGTGTCGGGCACGACAGCCGACGATATGTCTGGCAAGGGCACACATATGTCTGGCAAGGGCACACCCAATGAGTGACACCGCGCCGAGCTTCGAGGGACTCCTCCACCAAGCGCTCTCCCCGATAGAGCCTCCCGAAGACATGGTCAGGCGGCTGGAGGACACGCTCACGAGCATTACCGAGAGCGCGGTCGAGGAGCTCGAGGCGTGGGAGCTCTCGGCGATGCGTGACCCGCGCAACTGGGCACGTCCAGCGGCGGCTGTGGTGGTTGGCGGTACCGCCGGCGTTGCGCTGGTGCTCTTGCGTGCACGCAACCGCGCGCGCCCTGAAGGGCGCGATCTGTTGGGCGCTCGCGCTGCCGCCGGCCGTGTGGCGGGCGATTTGCGTGAGCACACTCGCCGGCTGCTCGGCGAGCGTTAGCGCTTGTTTACGTCCGCTCCGCGCACGCCGAAGTTCCTCTGCTCTGCGTTTCGTTTGTCGGTGCGAGCGGGATGATTGTGCACGCTCGCTTGCAATTTCGCGACACAGCCTTCACAGTACCTGTCTCGGAATTATTCCGATTGTCAGGCATATGGAACGTTTTGAAGACAAGACGCTTACAGCCGCGACGCGGATCAACTACGCGCCGTCCGTCGCTCGCCTGCCCATCGGTTCGGTGCTCGACCGTAGGTTCGAACTCCGCGCGCCCGTCTCTCGCAGACTCTCAGACGACGCATTGATGGATCTTGTGGCAGAGGGCAACCCGCATGCGTTTGCCCTCCTCTATGAGCGTCATGTGCGCGCCGCGGTGGCGCTGGCGACACAGATGTGCGCACGACGGGTAGTCGCCGAAGAGGTGGTCCAAGAGGCATTTCTGTCGTTCTGGCGCAGCCGTCGGCACTTCGACTGCAACCGAGGCAGCGTCAGGAAATGGGTGCTTGGTATCGTGCGCAATCGCGCAATCGACGTGTTGCGTCAGAGCGTCGCGCATCAAATCGCCGACGACGGCGATCGCGGTGTGGAGGAGCTGCTCGAAGCGTGCGAGCTGACCGACGGCGAGGTTGGACGTCGCGAGAGGGCCCGCGAGCTGCGCACAGCGCTCGATGGGTTGCCGCCCGAGCAGAGCTGTGTGATCACACTCGCCTACTACGGCGGCTACACCCACACAGAGATTGCCGCCATGCTGGACACCCCGATCGGCACGATCAAGGGCCGGATGCGCCTCGGCTTGCGCAAGATGGCCATCAGCGTTCCCGCCTCGATCTGACAACCTCACTGACCGTCGTCCGCTGGTTCGCTCGATCCGCCGCTCGCCGCCGGAGGGCCACTCGATCCACCCGCTCAGTCTGAATGTCACCAGCGGACGCACCCGCTTGCGCTCACGTCGCTGCTAGCGTCTGCGCCGCTCATGGCCACGTGCTATCGCCATCCATCGCGCGAGACGGGCGTAGCCTGCTCCTCTTGCGGGCGACCGATCTGTCCCGACTGCATGACATCCACACCGGTGGGGATGCGCTGCCCAGAGTGCTCCAAACAGCGCACTCGTGTGATGAACATGCGCAACATGACGACCCTACCGAGTGTCACCTACGCGCTGATCGCGATCAACGTGGCGGTGTTCCTGACCGAGGGCAGCTTCAGCTTGAACGGTCAGCCGACGAGCAAGATCTACGAAGAAGGCGCCCTGTTTGGCAGTATCCGAGGAGTTCCCACCCTGGGCGTAGCGCACGGCCAATGGTGGCGGATCGTTACAAGCGGCTTCATGCACGAGGATCTGCTGCACATCGGCTTCAACATGTGGGTTCTCTACTACCTCGGCATGATGCTCGAGCCGGCGCTCGGGCGCGTCAAGTTCAGCGTCATCTACGCTGTATCGCTCTTGACCGGTTCGCTCGGGGCGCTGCTGGTCTCGCCCCACTCCCTCACGGTTGGGGCATCGGGAGCCATCTTCGGGCTTATGGGCGCGGCGGCAATTGAGATGCGCGCCCGTCAGATCCCGCTGATGCAGAGCGGCGTGGGTGGCCTGATCGTGCTCAACCTGATCATCAGCTTCACGCTGCCCGGTATCTCCTGGGGCGGACACATCGGTGGCCTGATCGGTGGCGCGCTGGCGGCGCTTGTGATCCAGCTCGGCGATCGTTACCGCGCCCAGGCGCTTGCGCTGGCGGGGTGCGCCGCGATCGCCGTCGCCACAGTCGCGGGCTCGGTGGCGACCGCGAAGTCGAGCAACGCCGAACCGACCGGCGCCGGCGGGGCGACGCTCGTCAACCCCGAACCGTGAGCGAACGCGATCTCCGCCTGGGTCCAGCCCGCGGCTCCAGCGCACGTTGTGGTTGCAGCCCGCTGTTGCAGGTCGCGATTGCAAGCTCCGGCGTCGGTTTTGGCCTTGGCCCGGTCCCTGTTCGCGGTAATCTAGGGCAGCGATGACACCGCTCAGCGACGCGGAGATCGAGCAGCGTCTCAGCTCCACCGAATGGCTCAAACGCGGTGGCGACGGAGGGGCGATCGTGCGCGAGTGGAAGTTCGAGGATTTCGCCCACGCGATCGCGTTCATCAACCGCGTAGCCGATGCTGCCGAGACGGCCAACCACCATCCCGACATCCTCCTCCACGGCTGGAACAAGGTCCGCCTGGAGCTCTGCACCCACTCCGAGGGCGGTTTGACGCAGGCCGACTTCGACATGGCCGCGCGCATCGACGACCTCGCCTGAAGAACCTCGCCTGAAGACCTTCTAAGGATTCGCGCGAAGCTGACCAGTGCCCCTGCTACGGTTGTGCGGTCGGCCACCGATGAACGACGAAGACAGACCTCCCCGAAGTAGCTTGGCCCCGACCGGCGCCGCGCCGATCGACACGGGCCCCCCTCCTCGCAGTGCTCGTCACTTGACGCGGCACATCAGTCTCTGCGCCGGTCTGGGCGCCGATCCGGCGTGAACGGGCTGAAGCTCATACTCGCGGTCCTCCTGATCGCGATCAACGCGTTCTTTGTCGCCGCCGAGTACGCGCTCGTGCGCTCCAGGCGCTCCCGCCTGGAGGTCATGCGCGACGAGGGCCTGCGCGGGGCCACGCTCGCCCTCAGTCAGCTCGATCGCATCAACGAGTACATCTCGGCCGTTCAGATCGGCGTGACGATGACCTCGCTGGCGATCGGAGCGCTCGCTGAGCCCGCGCTCGCGGACATCCTCAAGGGGGCGCTCGGCGACGGGGTGGGTGGGGTCCTCAATCACACCGCTGCGGTCGCCATATCGGTGATCGTCGGGTTCGTCCTGATCGCCGCCACCCAGCTGATCGCGGGCGAGATGGTACCTAAGCTCTACGCGGTTGACCGTTCGGAGTCGGTAGCCCGTCGAATCGCGCGGCCATTGCAGGCGTTCAGCGTGCTTTTCCGCCCTGTCATCATGGGCGTCACCGCGGTCTCGAGTCGTATCCTGCGGTTGCTGGGCGTCGAGATGAACCGCGAACGCGAGGGGGGTTCGCCCGACGAGCTCAAGCGGCTGATAGCCGAGTCCTACGCCGGCGGCCACATCGACCCCGGCGAGGCGGGGATGCTCACCGGCGTGTTCCACCTGCACGAGCAGGAGGCCCGTCAGGTCATGACCCCGATCCCGGCGGTCGTCACGGTCAACATAGCCCAGGACGCGCAAACGGCGCTCGAGCTGTGCATTTCCAGCGGCCACACAAGACTGGTGGTGATCGAAGGGGAAAACCGCGATCGCGTGCGGGGGCTCGTGCACGCCAGCTCGCTCGCTCGACGGCTCATGCACGATGGTGCGCACGCTTCGATCGAGCCGATCATGCACGACGCTCCGATCGTCCCGGAGACCAAGCCACTCGACGACCTACTCGCCGACCTTCAACGTGAGCGCACCTCGCTGGCGGTCGTCGTCGACGAGTACGGTCGCGTGGTGGGGATCGTGACCATCGAGGACATTGTTGAGGAGGTCGTCGGCGAGATCGCCGACGAGACCGATCCCGCCGCCGGCGAGGTCCGCCGTCTGGCCGACGGTGACTGGTTTGTGCGCGGCCATGTCTCGATCGCCGATCTGCTCGACCACGGCGTCGAGTTGCCGGTTGACAGCGACGCCTACAACTCAGTCGGGGGCTTTGTGTTCGCCGAAATCGGACGTCTGCCCCGTCGCGGCGACACGATCAGCTCGGGGGATTTCTCGATCAGAGTCGAGTCGGTTCACCATAATCGCGTCGAGGCTGTGCGCATTCGCCGGCGCCGACCGGTTCGCACCCGCGAGGAGGACCCGCGCGAGCCGCGTGAGACTGCTCGTCGCGAGTCGGCCCCCGGCCCTTAGAAAATGAGGGCACGCCTGGACAGCCCCTCCGGCACCCGTCACTGGGGCGCTGGACGCCACATTGTTGGGCGCTCTTAGCGACTCCAAAGACACGTCCGGCCCGCCAAAGACACGTCCGGCCCGCGGGGGGAGCGGGCCGGAACGTGTGCACTGGGAGGAGGCGGGTGCGTTGCGATCTGTGTCGCACCACCAAGTATGCCCTTCTTGATGAAGCTCACCTAAAAGTCCTGTGAGGCTAAATAAATTCTCACGGACGACACGCGGAATGTATGGCGCTGCTCAGATATGGCGCGCTGCTCAGGTATGGCGCTGCTCAGATATGGCGCGCTGCTCAGGCAGCTCGCAACAATTCAGTAGGCGAGGAATCCCCGCTTTGTCTTGCGTCCCAGCGCGCCTGCGGCGATCAGCTCATCCACACGCGGCGGGATCGTCTCGCCGATCGTCTCGCCGATCGCCTTGGACACATCCAGTCCCACGAGATCCAGCAGTGCGAACGGGCCCATTGGGTGACCGGCGCCGAGCTTCATACACGTGTCGATGTCCTGCGCGTCCATCCCGGTCTGTTCGAGTAGCCGCACCGCGTTGAACAGATAGGGGAACAGCAGGCGGTTGACCACGAATCCGGGCACGTCCGGGACCTCGACGGCGGTCTTCTCGAACGCTTCGCACAGCGCGAGCGCCCGGTTGCGTGTGTCCTGGGACGCGACGCTCGGGAACACCAGCTCGACGAGCTTCATGCGCGTCACCGGGTTGAACACATGCAGGCCGAGGAACCGCTCGGGACGGCCTGAGGCCTGTGCCAGGCGCTCGACCGAAAGCGATGAGGTGGTCGAGGCGAGGACCGCGTCTGAGCCGAGGATGCCGTTCAGTTCCGCCAGCAGGCCGGCCTTGACGTCGTGATCCTCGATGACCGCCTCGACCGCGAGCGACGCGCCCGCCAGCGCGGAGGAGTCCGTGACAATCTGCACGTGCTGTGGGTCGATCTGGGCTTCCATGCGGCTGAGAGTCTTCTCGACGGTAGCCCGTGCGCGGTCGGCCGAGCCCTGAGAACGTGCCAGCAGCAGCACCGGTCCGTGGTGCGCAGCGGTCGATGCCAGGCCGCAGGCGATGGCGCCGCTGCCGACTATGGCTAGTCGCTCGTTCACGCGTCCTACTCCCTTCTGGTGGTGTTGGTGTCTGGTGTATTGCGGTGTGCTCGCGGGCGGGGTGCTCGGTGTCCCGCAACCGCGCCCCGACTTTGGTTGACTGGCCAGTCAATCTAGGGCCGCTGGGCGGTACAGTAGAGGTAGCGGGCACGCAGCGCATTCCTGAGAGCGCGTCGCGGACGCTTTCCCACGCAGGGCAACGTGCCGCGGCTAGCGGCGACACATCGGTCGGACACCGCACCAGAAGAGCGGCAAAGAACAACAGAAGAGCGGCAAAGAACACCAGAAGAGCGACGCACCGGCCGCACGAGCAACTACCGGCAAACACGAGCAAAGGACTTTCATCATGAGGCAACCAGACGGCCGTGAGGTCGTGATCGTCGAGGCGGTGCGCACACCGATCGGTCGTGGCCACCTGGAGAAGGGCTACTACAAGGACACCCACCCCAACACGCTGCTCGCGAAGGTCTACACCGAGGTGATCGACCGCGCCGGCATCGAGCCCGCCGAGGTCGAGGACGTGGTTGCCGGATGTGTGCAGCAGTTTGGCGAGCAAGGCTTCAACATCGCCCGCAACGCTTGGTTGCAGGCCGGTCTGCCGATCGAGACGCCCGGCACGACCGTCGACCGCCAGTGCGGCTCGGCGCAGCAGGCCGTCAACTTCTCCGCCGCGCTGATCGCCGCCGGGGTGCACGACGCGATGATCGGCGGTGGCGTTGAGCACATGGGCCACTTCCCGTTCGCGGCCGGCATGAAGACTCAGCAGGAGTTCGGATTCGCGTTCACGCCCGAGCTGATGGCCAAGCACAACATCGTCGGCCAAGGACTCGGCGCGGAGATGATCGCCGACGAGTGGGAGATACCACGTTCCGAGCTCGACGAGCTGGCGATGCGTTCCCACAAACTTGCCCACCAGGCCACCGAGGAGGGCCGCTTCGAGCGCGAGATCGTGCCGTTTGCGGTCAACGGCGACACGTTCGTCACAGACCAGGGCATCCGTCCCGACACCAACCTCGAGGCGCTCTCCCAGCTCAAGCCGGTGTTCAAGCCCGACGGCAAGATCACCGCGGGCAACAGCTCGCAGATCTCTGACGGCGCCGCCGCGGTGCTCTTGATGTCGGCCCAGAAGGCCAAGGATCTCGGCCTCACCGCGCGCGCGCGGATCGTCGATCAGACGACCGTCGGCTGTGACCCGGTGAAGATGCTCGAGGGACCCATCCCGGCCACACGCAAGATCCTGCAGCGCAACGGCATGCAGATCGACGACATCGACCTGATCGAGATCAACGAGGCGTTCGCGCCGGTCGTGGCGGCGTGGAAGCGCGAGCTGAGTCCCGACATGGACCGCGTCAACGTCAACGGCGGCGCGATGGCGCTCGGTCACCCGCTCGGCTCCACCGGCGCGCGTCTGATCACCACGCTGCTGCACGAGCTGGAGCGCTCCGACAAGGAGATCGGCTTCGTCACGATGTGCTGCGGCGGGGGTCTGGGAACGGGCACCCTCATTCAGCGCGTCTGAGGTGATGTTGTTCGGCCGGCGCATGCGCTGATAGCGGGGTCGCACATGTACGACCCCGGATCGCGCCGCATGCGGCGCGATCTTCCGACCCGTGCATGCACGGGTCGGCCGGCGGCGCATGCGCCGTCGGGGCCAGGCCGCATGCGGCCTGGCCCTCTTGGCTCAAAGATTCGCCAGCATGCGGCCTGGGCTCCCTTTCGGTGGCTCGCTGACGCGCGAGCCGCCGCTTAGCCCTTCGGTCCCGCTTCGGTCCAGTCCACTGCGACCGGGGCGAGGGCCAGCAGGGCTTGCCATGTGGCCGCTTCGGTAACGCCGGTCGGTGCGATCCCGTGAGCCGTTTGGAATGTCTCCAGATTGGCCTTCGTGGTGGCGTCGAAGATGCCCGTCGTGGCCTGTGTGGGGATCGCGGCCGCCAGATGCTCCTGCATCCACAGCACCGGATCGCCTTTGCTGCCTTCGGCCAGTTCTGACCAAGATGGGTTGGGCGTGACAGTTGTCAGCGAAGCGAGTGGCTCGGCAAGCGCCGTCCAGCCGCTCGTGCTTGTTTCCTGGAAGTCCCAGAAGGAGATCCCGCTCGCGCCGTAGAGGGGGGCCTCCTCGCGGAAGCGCACCAGTTCTTCGCCGGAGGGTTTTTCGTAGGTCTGCCCGAGTGGGAAGATCGGGCGACCATACACGCGGTTTGAGATGTACGTGTTCGCGTACACCGTGTCCACGGAGTTGCCGATGTCCTTCCAGTACATCTGCGGCGCGTTGAACTGAGCGCCGTCCGGGCCGAGAAACACCGAATAGGGGAAGGACGTGTGGTCGTACACGTACGGGAACGACGCCAGACCCAACGGATAGGCCGTTCCGATCTTTGCCCGCAGATCCGCGACGTAGGTCTGGGCGGCGCCATAGCGCCCTTCGTATTCCGACTCGGCGTCGATCACCAAGCAGTCGGCGCCCGCCGCCACTGCCCGCACGCCCAGTTCGGCCTCGCCCGCCGGGTCGCTGCCGTACACGTATTGCCACGCGCACGCCCTCAACCCGTTCGCGTGCAGCTGCGCCACTAGTTCGGGGCTGAACTGGCTCCAGTAGTTGGTCGGCCCGTCGGAGCTCTTGACATACAGCGTCGTCACGCCGGCGGCGTGCGCCTGGGCGACGATCGACGCGAGATCGCCGCCGTCGGACTGGCTGACATACCAGATCCACATACCCTGACCATCAAACGCGGTGCCGCTCGGCGTTGCGCTCGGCGGCGGGGCGGGTGGTGTAGGTGGGCGCAGCGCGTAGCGCACTACCTGGATCGGGCCGTAGGAGTTGGAGTGGCCATCGTGGCTGAGCATGATCATGATGCGCCCGGAGTGCGCCGTGCTTGGGACGCGCACCACCATCCCCACGCTCGAGCTCGCAAGGTGGCCGGTGGGGGAGTTGCTGGCGATGCGCGCGTTCCAGCTGTGCGGAAACGCCACCTCCATCCCCTTGCGCAGGTCGGTGCCCTTGATGAGCAGCTCTCCGCCCAGCGACACTTGGCGTGAGTTGGTCGAGCAGTGGATCGTCGGCACACACGCGGCGCTCGAGATGCTCACACCCTTTGGCTTCGGCGGCTTCGCCTTGACCTTCGGCTTGGTCTTCGCGGGGCGCTTGGCGGATGGGGCGGCTTTCGCCGTGGAGGGGGATGAACCACCGCTGGAGGGCGCGATGGCGCCCCCGACCCCACCGCTTGCGCTCGTGAACGCGCTCGATCCAAGTGGGGATCTGGTGGACGCGGCTAATCCGAGCGGGGCTCTGGCCAGGATCAAACAGGTCGCGCACAGCGCTAGCAGCACCATCCTTGCGAGCGCCACCCGGCGAGCGGCGGTTCCAGCGTCACGCACGGCGCCAAGCGTCAAGCGCACCGTCCTGACGGCTTCCGAGCTAGATCGCTTGTGCACTGTTGCGCTTGCCACGAACCATCCCTTCTAGGCTTGAGCCTCCAGCCTGAGGCCGCCTGCCCCGCATTTGGACCCCACGAGACGGGGGCCGGCGAGGGCCGAGGTTATCGGTTTTGGCACTCTCAACCGCCGATCGACAGAGAAGTTGCGTTCGCGGGAGTCGAGACTCCCTCAACGCATGGTCCCAACCAGCTGACTCTCTATGATCCCAACCAACCGACTCTCAAGCCTGCAGCTTGCCACGCTGGTCTCGCTTAGCCGACTCTTGGGATCGATATTCCGCGCTGATCCCAGCTAACCGATCCTGGACGCCTAGGTCCCTATATGTCAATCCCAGCGAGCTCCCCTCGCGTTTGGCGAGCGGCGAATTTTTTCGCTTGACACGGAGCGCTCTTTGCTATAGAACCGTGTTCGCCGTCTATTCCGATAGCAACAATATGCCGTGTCCTATGGATTGAGAATAGATAGACACAGTGGGCACGGTCGGTCAGTCTTCGGCTCGGGTCGAGTTGAAGGCGGCGGCGCTTTCGCAGTATCAACCAAACTCAGGAGGATTAGGATGGTTAGAATGGGTAAACCCCATATGGGGAGGGGAATCGGACGCATGCTCCCGCTCCTCGCGATAGCTGCCGTGTCGCTTGCGGCACTCGGGTTCGCGGCGCCGGCTTTGGCCAAGAAACCCACGGCTCCCTATCAGAACTTCGGCGACTGCCCGACAAAAACGACCGGAGTCAACTTCTGCGTGTTCGCGCAGACCAGCAGCGGCGAATTCAAGATCAAGAAAACCGCTGTGCCGATCACGAAAACGATCACGCTGCAAGGTGGCATCATCGATAACGAAGCAACAGGCACCGAAACCTGGGTGAACGCGGCCAACGGTGGCGAAACGCTGTCGAAAACGCCGCAGAGTGTGCCCGGCGGGCTGTTTAAAATCCTGGCGCCTGAATTCTTCCCAGAACCTCTGAAGAAACTATTCAACGAATTCATCAGCAAAGGACCGACAGGTGTAAATGCCTCGACTGAACTGGTTGGGAACATCTCAATCAGCAGGTTGGCGCTGCTCACCGCCTCGGGCACGGCGCTGAACCTGCCGGTAAGGGTGCATCTGGAAAACGAATTCCTTGGCTCCGGCTGCTATGTGGGCTCGAAAGCTCACCCTGTGAACGTCGAACTCACGACGGGCACGACAAGCCCGCCATTACCGAATGAACCGATCACTGGCAGCATCGGTGAACCTGAAGTTCTGGGTGAAGGCAACCTGATCATCCTCAAGAACAACAAGCTCGTGAACAACACGTTCGCGGCGCCGACCGCAGAAGGCTGCGGTTCCCAGATCCTGTTCGGCCTGTTCACAGGTCTGATCGACGAAGCCGTCGATTCGGAGCTCGAATTGCCGTCCGTATCTGGCAACAACACGGCGATCCTCAAGGGCACGCTTGAAAACGCAAGCGCGGCCGCTGTGATCGCAAGCGAAAAATAAGGATCAGTCGCAAGGCAAATAGCAAGTCAACGAAGCAGTAGCCCCAGACGGTGGGTCTCGCCGGCAAGTCCGGTGGGACCCACCGTCGTTTTGCGCCCCGCCGGGACGCCCGCGAGTCATCTGGGTCAGGCTTCGTGCGCGTTCCAGCGAAACCCGCGCGCGCAGGGCGTCGGCGCCAGCGGACTCGGTGGCAGGTTCGCCGGAGGCTCCGGCAGGTTGTAGCCGGCGGGCGCCACATCGTTCGGTGCGTCCGCGTGAAACAGCGAGGCCAAATACTGGATCTGTCCGCGCCCGACACCCAGCTCGAACTGACCGCCGCCATAGTTGCCGATGCCGCGCTCGGCGCAGTAGTCAAACGCGTCGAGCAGATTGCGCAAGCCCCCGAGCCGCGACGGCTTGATGTTGACCATCCGCGGGGGGTAGGGCAGCGCTTCGATGTCCGCCACCGAATGGATCTGCGCGTCCCACGAGAAGCGCGCGCGGTGCGCCGCGAGCGCCGCGTCGGTCTCCGGCGTCAACGCTGGGTCCTCGATCCACGCGTCGGGAAACGCCTCGGCCACGCGTCGATACAGCACCGGATCGGGCGCCTGGTTGACGATCGACCCCGAGTAGTAGCCCTTGAAGTCGACCGACTCCACCGCGCCCGTGCCCACCAGCTCGGCGATCAGCTGCTCGCTCCACGAGCTCGTCGGATCGAGCTTGAAGCGCAGCGACGGGTCGATCCGGAGGCGCCGACGCAACGGATCCATGCTGGGTGGCTCGCCCAGCCGCAACGAGACCACGAAGCGCACCGGCCACGGCGTCCGATCGAGCGCCTGGTGCAGCGTCGTGCCGGCTTGGCGCAGCGCGAGATCCAGCGCCGCCGCCTCGTACGCCCACACGCGGTAGCGCCGCGACACATCGCGCTGGGGCGCCTCGGGAAACAGGTCGAGCTCGGCCAGCCGCTCGCTGAAGGAGCCGATCGTCCAGTCGCCCCGCAACGGCAGGCTCGCGCCCGCCGCCTGCAGGATCTCGTGGTCCACGCCGTCGTAGGTGACGTCCTCGCCCTCGCCCTCCTGCCCGGCGCCCGCGAGGCGGATGACGGTGCTCCGGCGCTCGAACTCGCTCGACACCTTCGCCCGCAGACCCACGAGCTCGTAGGAATCGATGCGAACGGGCAGCCCTGCCACGCGCTCCCAAGTGCTCGATCGTCCCTCCACGGCGCTCAGGTTAGACGGTCCATCGTTACGGTCCATCGTTGGCAGCGCCTATCGCGAGAACGAACCGATATCCACACGAGCGCCGCGCCGCGCCGCTCGGCGCTTGGCCGCAGTGACTCGCTCCTTGGGCGCTAGGATCGACCGTGATGGCGCACTGTGCACACCGGGTCAGGCCGTAGCCCGTGGCGAGTCACACGAGGGGTCCGCGGGGTCGCTCCCGCAAGCCACGTCCCAGCGGATCGATCGCCGCCGATCGAGCGCGGTCTGACGCACAGGCGCGCTCGCCGTCCCGGCCTCGACGTTGACCACGCAACCAGGCGCGCGGCCACGTGCCCGTTCACACCACCTTCGGCGAGCGTCCGCCCGCGCCGTGGCATCCGCTGCCGCTCTCAGAGCTGCTGATCCTGGCGGGCGCGATCGCGTTCGTGCTCGCCATGATCCGGCTACGTCACGGCGTGTCCGCCGGCGGACCACTGCTGCTCGCCGGGATCGCGGCGGTCGCGCTCGGCACCTTCGAGGTGACTTGGCGTGAGCACAGCAGCGGCTTTCGCTCACACACGCTGCTGCTGGCGCTGCTGCCCGTCGTCGTGCTGCACTCGGTGGTCGTGCTGGGTTTTAGCTTCCTCAGCAAACCGTCACAGCTGGTCAACGTCGGTATGTTCGCCGTTGACATCGCCGTGTTCGTGCTTCTGTTCAGGCTGCTGCGTGCCCGCTTCCTCGACGCCCGCGCGCGCGCCGCCGCGCGCGACTGACCGCAGCGTTACGCCGCTCGACCGCTCTCGCGCACGCCGCGACCGGCTTTCAGTTGCGGCGGGTTTTTGGTAGTGCTTCGTTAGGTTGGTGGTCTTCGTAGGGGGCTTTCGGACGGCAGCTCTTTCGGGTTGGTGTCGCGGCAAAGCGCTGCCAGTCGTGCGGCTCGCGCCGTATCGCGGACTGTGAAACCATCGAGGGCGAAGAACAGACTGTAAGAGAACATGTAAGTCATAGTCGAAGTCGAGGATCGTTGGCCCTTGCGAGACGGTCGATCACTTCAAGGATCATCGTGAGCGCGACAGTGGCATTCCGAGCAAGATCGAGGTCGCTTGGTGTTTCCCATTCCCGGCTTGTCCTCCGTGGGATGCTTGCTGTAGAGTTCCGGTGCTCAGGATTAGCCCGATTAGGCCATGGTTGAACGAAAGACAGGTGGAGAGGTCAAGCTCGACGGCAAGTCGCCGATTCGGGCTGCTGTCCTGGCGGCGTTGATCGAAGCGCCCGGGCACGGCTGGGACGTGGCCCGTCGCGCCCACCTGCGCTTGGGCTCGTCATGGGGTGTCGATGCCAAACACGTCTATTCGTATCTCAAACGATTGTTGAATGACGAGTTGATACGAGTCGAGCGCGAGCCCTCAGACCGTCCACCCTATGCGCTGGATGTCTATTACCCAACCGAGAAGGGCAGGCAGGCCCGGCAAGCGTGGCTGGCGGCTCGCCCACGGGCAAAGGTTGTGCGGGGCGACTTGAATGTGCGGCTTGGGTTCTCAACCGAAGAGGACATCCCCGACCTGTTGCGGGCGCTTGCAGAACGCCGTCTCGACGTTCTCGAGGAACTTGAGGAGAATACGGCGCGTGAGACGCCACAGGTTTCGTATGTGGGGACGGTCATCGGCCTGCAATGCTCGGCTGCGGATAAGCGATTGAGGGCCGAGAAGGATTGGATAGACGAAGCCTGCCGTAAGCTCGAAGAACGGCGCGAAAAGCGGTCACAGTGAGCCTGCTGGCGTTCCGGCAGGTGAGCAAGCGCTTTCCTGACGGTGGGAGTGAGATTGCCGTCTTGGATCGCGTCTCCTTCGAGATCGAGGTCGGCGAGACGGTTGGCCTGCTCTGCTCGCGCCGAGGCGGCAAGACCACGCTGCTTGAGATCGCCGCTGGCCTGATGGCGCCCGATGAGGGCAGTGTCTTATGGGACGACCGCGAGCTTGTCGAGATGAGCGACAGCGAGACTGCGCACGCTCGCCGTCATGGCGGGATCGGGCTTGTCCGTGGGGAGTGGCGCACCAGCCGCTCGACATCGGTCCTCCAGCACATCTCGATCCCGCTCTATAGCGGCACGCCGAACATGAACGACGCAGAGGATCGTGTCTTGCGGGCGCTTGATCTGGTCGGCGCGGCGCACCTTGCGCGCCGTCGTACGTCAGAGCTTGGTTTGAGCGAACGAATGCTCGTCGAGCTGGCGCGCGCGATCATCAACGAGCCGCGTCTGCTGCTCGTTGATGAGCCCGCCGTGTTCCGCAAGCTAGAAGACGCCGACGCCTTCTACGTGCTGCTGCGCTCGCTACCGACGAAGATCGGCTGTGCGCTGTTGATTGCCTCTGAAGAAGCCACACCGCTGCGTGGCTGCAAACCGATGATGAGCCTTGCACACGGGCAACTGAGCTCTACGACTTCACGGCGGAAGGTCATCGACTTCCCAATCCTTTCCGGCGGTGCCAAGAGTGCGTCGTGAGCACCCTTGAACTGCGGGATGTAGTCAAGCGCTACGAGAGTGGCGGCGAGACAGTCAACGCCGTCGATGGCGTCTCGCTGAGCGTCGCGCCTGGCGAGTTCGTCGCATTGTACGGGCCAAGCGGCTCAGGCAAGACGACGCTGCTGATGATGGCCGCGACGATTAAGCAGCCGGACGCAGGCTCAATCTCCTTCGACGGGCAGGAGCTGACTGGTCTCACCACGCGGGAGAGCGCTCACTTTCGTCTGGAGACGGTGGGCATCGTTTTCCAGTCCTTCCACCTTATGCAGGGGGCAAGTGCGCTGGACAATGCCTCGTTGAAGCTCTTTGGGCTCAATATGTGTTTGGGCGAGGCGCACGATACGGCTCGTCCCTGGCTGGAACGGTTGGGACTCGGCCACCGTCTCCACCACAAGCCGTCAGAAATGTCTATGGGCGAGCGACAACGGGTCGCCATCGCCCGAGCCCTGGCCAACAAACCCAGCGTATTGCTAGCCGATGAGCCAACCGGCAACCTCGACTCCAGGCGCAGCCGCGAAGTGCTCGGCCTGCTCAGCGAGATTTGTACCGAGGAGAAGATCCCAGTCTTGCTCGTCACGCATGACCCGCAGGCGACAGCGTTTGTCGCGCGCGTTCATACGCTGCGCGACGGGGCGCTCAGCGACGGATTGGACCTTGACCTCCACGCTACCGTTCAATGAAAAGAAAGCGGCGTTTATCGTTTAACCCGACCGTCTTGGGTGTGGGCATCCAGGGGCTTTACGCGATCTACCGTGATCGGTGGCGCTACTACCGAGCCCCCGAGCTTATGGCAGGTGCCGGAATCGCCATCGGCGTGTCACTCGTCTTTGGTGTACTGGTTGCCAACAGCAGCATCCTGGGCTCAACCCGCGAAGCGATCAACGCCGTCAACGGCACCGCCTCCCTGCAACTGGTCGCTCGCTCTCCTAGCGGCTTCAACCAGGAACTCGCCGCGCGTGTATCTGCGTTGCCCGGCGTTGAGAGTTCAGTGCCGATCTTGCGTGAGAGTGCTGTCATTGAGGGACCAGCCGGGCATATACTCGGCCAGCTCGTCGGCGTTAGCCCTCGTATCGTCACCCTAAAAAGTGCGGCAACAAAAGACTTGGGCGCCGGCGCTCAACTTCTCCAAGGGGGCGTTGGCCTACCTTCAGGCGTAGCAAATACCATCGGCGCGCACACCGAAGGCCAAGCAACGCTACTGGTGAACGGCACCCGCCACACCGTGTCAGTCCAAGCCGTACTCGACGCAGGCGCTATAGGTTCACTGGCATCCAGCCGAATCGTAGTCGCACTCTTGAGCACGGCACAAAACCTCGCGGGCGAGCCTGGCCGCGTCACGCAAGTCCTCATCAAAACATATCCCGGTAAGAACAAGCAGGTTGAAGCCGAATTGCGACGTATCGCGGCGGGACGACTCAACGTCGAGTCCGCCAACCACGAACTAGAGCTCGCACAGACCGCTCTCAGACCGACCAACCAGTCAACCAGCCTATTCGCGGCCATCTCCCTGATGGTCGGCTTCCTCTTGGCACTAAACGCCATGCTGCTAACCATCCCTGACCGCAGATGGCAGGTAGCGGAACTACGTGAACAGGGCTTTGATTCTCGCCAAATCATTGCTGTACTTGGCTCACAAGCACTGGCCTTGGGGCTCGCCGCATCTGTCGTTGGCGTCCTGGTCGGCTATGTACTGGCGCGCACCATCTTCGATGAAGTACCGAACTATCTCGCTACAACCTTCCCGATTACCGGCCATCAGCAGATCGGTCTTGTGCCCATTGTCGTGGCTATCTCCTGCGGAGTCCTCGCGGCATTCGGTGCTTCAATGCTGCCGGTCCTCGATCTACGTAAGAAGAGGGGGATTAACGCCGTATTTCAGGTCCCAGGAGAGCCAGGGCAGAATATCAGCGATGACATCGTGCGCAACACGGCCCTGCTGGGTATGGCGATCGTTGTCCTCGCCTCGCTCATGGTGTTGGTCAAGCCTGGGCTGACGATCCTCAGCGGAGTGGCGTTGGCGTTGGCCACCCCATGCTTTATACCGGTTCTTTTTCGAGTCGGTACCGGGGTGCTTGAGCATATAGCCCACCACTATCACGGGAAAATGGTGGCTATAGCAACGATTGAATTGGAAGCGACAGCCACACGCTCGGTTGCCCTTGCGAGTATCACGGCACTAGCAATCTACGGAGCCGTCGCTGTCGGCGGCGCCCGAACTGATCTCATCGGAGGTATCGACAGGGGCATATCGCAAGAGTGGAGCACCGCCGCCGTTTGGGTGACGCCAGATCAAAACATTTTCGATACCGACAGCTTCCATGTTCCGGGCATCACAACCACCATCGCCAGGACCCCTGGCGTCGCTTCGGTAAGCGCTCATCAAGGCGCTTTTCTTGATGTTGGCACTCAGCGTCTCTGGATACGCGCCGCGCCGCCAGGCAATCCATCAATGATCCTCTCAAGCGAGTTGCGACAGGGCAATCTCGCACTTGGGAGGGCGCTTATGAAACAAAATGGCTGGGCGGCGGTTTCCAGTGGTTTTGCTGTGGAACACGACCTCCACATCAACAGCCCGTTCGTCTTGCCAACCCCGTCAGGACCGGCTCGTTTCGAGGTCGCCGCGGTCACCACGAACATTGGTTGGCCACCAGGCACGATCACACTCAACACCAGCGACTATAGCCGCTACTGGCAGACCACCGATCCCACCACACTCGCAATTGACTTGAAGCCCGGGACGACCCCGGCAGAAGGCGTGAGCGCGATCCGCCGAGCCCTCGGCAGCACAAGCGCTCTACGGGTCCAGGCATCTGCCGAACGCATTGCCGAGGTCAAAATTATCGGTCGCCAGGGTCTGAGTGTTCTCGGGGACATGGCGAACCTCCTCCTACTGATCTCGGCGCTCGCGCTAGCTGCTGCGCTCTCGGCAACGATCTACCAGCGCCGTGGACGACTGGCCTCGCTGAAGGCCCAAGGCTTTGATCGTCCGCAACTGTGGCGCGGCGTGCTTATCGAGAGTGCCGTTGTGCTCGGGATCGGCGGTCTTGATGGAGCGATCCTCGGACTATATGGACACGCGCTCGCAGACTACTATCTACGCGTCAGCACCAGCTTTCCGGCATCATTCAGCGTCGGCGTAGTCCAGATCATGCTCACGTTGCTGATCGTGGGCGGCGTTTCGCTCGCCGTAGTCGCGATTCCGGGCTACTCGGCTGCGAGCGTTTCCCCAGAACTGAGCTTTCAGGAATGAGTGTCCAGGCCAGGTACACGCAGGGCTGTGCACGCAAGGCTGTCTGTTGTGAGCCCACGATCCACACGCACAACGATTGCCTTCGCTTCGGCCGCTCGTCGCTACTGGATCGGAGTGTTCCCCGCCGCCCAACACGAGATTCGTCGCCTGCGCAGATGCGCAAGCGACATCCCCGATCCAGTGTTGCGCAGTCTCGCCCTCGACGCGCAGCGACGCAAGTGGGCAAGCCTTGAGGGCGCGGCTGCATTTGCGACCTTTACGCCGCGCAGACAGCGCGCGCGGGTTACGCGCCTACTCGTAGGCCTCCAAGCTGTTTTTGACTACGCCGACACGTTGATGGAGCAACCAAACGAGCGGCCTGCGGAGAACGCTCGTAAATTGCACCGTGCGTGCGTAGAGGCGCTACAGCCGGGACTACCACACCACGACTATTACGAGCATCATGTTCGCCGTGAAGACGGCGGCTATCTCGCTGGGCTTACCAATGCCTGCCGTGCCTCTATTCGCCAGCTACCCTCCTACGCAGGCGTCGCCCAAATCGTGGTAGGCCATGCTCAGCGAGTTGTGTTCTACCAAAGCGACATCAATCTTGCCGTCGCTGCCGACTACGACGACCTTGCTCGATGGGCAAACAAACAGGTTGCCAGTGGCGAGTTGAAGTGGTGGGAGCTAGGAGCCGCTTGCGGCTCCTCGCTTGCCATCTTCGCTCAGCTTGCCGCAGCTACCGATCCCGCCCTCACGTCAAGCGAGGTTAACGCGATCGACTCCCTTTACTGGCCTTGGGCCGAGGCGCTGCACATCCTCCTAGACAGCCTCATCGACCGTGCTGAAGATCGAGCAACTGGACAGCCGAACCTGCTCGACCACTACTCCTCACAAGACGAGATGACCGAACGCCTGGCGTTGCTTGCAAATGAGACCGTCGAGCGCGCCCATGAAGTAGCGCCGCACCATCGGCTGATTCTGGCGGGCATGGTTGCGCTCTATCTCTCCGATGAGCAGGCGTGGACCGCTTTCGCTCGCCCAGCTACCGAACGCATCCTTGAAGCAACCGGGGCCGTCGCCAAGCCTGCTCTTTATGTGTTCCGTGCCCGTCGTCTCGCGCCAAAAACACGCCGCCAGCCGTTGGAGTCGCCACCAGGCAGATAGCCGCGTTGGGACTAGCCGCTTTGGTACTAGTCCGACTGCGGACTTTCCAAGGATTCGTATTCCAGCCACGATAGGGCCGTGGCGTCTAGGTATACGCAGCGGGGAGCGGCGGTTGAGGGTTCGGCAGGTTGGGTCCTGGGCTCTGCGACGGTGGCTGGTGCTAACGGTGTCCAGGGGGCCCGCGAAGGGTTCGAACGGTCTACGCGCCTGCGGGAGAGGGCCGTTGCGGGACGAGTCTGAGCTGTTTCCGTCGTTGCGCGAGCGGCGGTATTCACAGTCCTTGGAGTGTGGGCTAGGGATCCTTGGCTGCTTTACGCCGCAGCGTTCGGTGCTGGGTATCGCTGAAATCGCTGACGAGCTAGGGATGAGCCGCTCCACGACCCACAGGTATGTGACGACGCTCGTCGTTCTCGGCTATCTGGAGCAGGATGCCTCCCGCAAGTACAGGTTGGGGTTGCGCGTCGCCGACCTCGGGATGTCCGCGCTGAACTCGACGGGTTTGCGCGAGGCTTCGCGCGCGGCCGTCGAGGAACTGCGCCGCCGTACTACCTACACCGCGAGCCTATCTGTACTCGACGGATCGGAGATCCTGTATGTCGAACGAGCACGCAGCTACCGGCGCGGCCAGCACAAGATCGACCTGAACCTGCGCCTCGGCTCACGCCTCCCGGCATATTGCACCGCGATGGGTAAGGTCCTGCTCGCCAACCTGCCCGAAGCTGAGCACCGAACGCTGATCGCGGACCTGACGCTCACGCCTCACGGTCCGAACACGATCACCACCAAGAAGGCGTTGAGGACAGAGTTGGAGCTCGTGCTCGACGAGGGCATCGCCGTCAACGACGAAGAGCTGGCACCGGGCCTGGTAGCGATCGCCTGCCCGGTACGCGACGCGAGCGGTGAGGTCTTAGCTGCGATCGGCCTTGCCGCCCATACCTCCATGATCGCCTCCGAGGAGATGGTTGACCAGTTCCTGCCGCACCTCCTGGCCACCGCCGATGACATCTCCGCCCGCCTGGGATATAGGCACGAGAATCCACACCAAACCGAGTAGGACTCACACGCGCTACCCGATGAGTCCACCATCACGACAGTGCCGTCCATGCCCCCCCACAGCGCGAACGGAGGGCCGCCCAGCGTATGCTCGATCCCGGCCTGGGCGAACTGCTGCGCTCCGGTCTGGAACACGCCGTCCCGCTCAACGTGCACAACGCCGTGCGCATCAGCGAGATCTCGGTGCGACGCGGCATCGCACAATTGCCCGACGCCGAGCACCTGAAGAACCGTCTCGGGACACAACACGGCGGAGCACTGTTCGCCGCCGGGGAGGCCGCCGCCGGCGCCGCCTACGTGGGGGCCTTCAGCGGCTCAGTGTTCTAACAGGCAAAGTTAGGTGTGGGGTCCTGTACTGGGACCGTCCGTGCGGTAGGACAAGGCAGGGTGTGGACTCTGTGCTGGTTGGTGCCTGGTTTGTTTTGAGTGTGCGAAGCAAAGGGATCGAAGTGTCAGTGAGTCATTTCAATGGGGAGGATAGGGTATGAGGTTTACGTTAGCGGTAGTGTGGGCGTTGGTGGTGGCTTGTTGGTCTGTTTGTCTTGTGATAGGACCTGCTGTTGCGCTGGCTGAAGGATCACCTGGTGTAGTCGGGGGCTCCACCATGTTGACCGGAAGTCCATCTGTTGTGTCGAGCGCAGAATGGCTGGTGGGTAACCAACAGGTAGCTGCCGAGAGGGCAGCGCTCGCTAACCCGGAAGCTGTCGAGGCTCGTGAAGTTAGCGCTCACGCCTTCGAAAGTCTGGACACCGAATCTGCGGAGAACTTGGCTGCACAGTCGTTCCCAACCCTGGCGGATGAGTCCGATGAGCCGTTGTCCACACTCCCACCAGGACAGAAAGTAACGGGATACCTTAATCCGTACACCGCGACGCTCACCGAAGACGACGGGCAACGTGCCCTGGCAATATCCTCTGTGCCAGTGGCCGTTGAGACTTCTCGGACTACATGGGGTCCTGTTAGCCTGGGTCTGCACGATGTCAACGGAAACTTTGAACCAATCGACCCCCTCGTCTCAGTTCGGGCGCCAAAGTCACTGAACGAAGGAGTCAGTCTTCTGGCCGTAGGGATCACCGTTACGCCCGTGAATGAAAACCAGGAATCACTTGGTGGTCAGGAAGGTGTATTGGCCGATGGCACGTCCGTGTTTTACTCAAATACACAGACAGCTAGCGACACAGTGTTCAAGCCATCAACCTTTGGGTTCGATATCGATACAATTCTCCGATCCTCGAGCAGCCCTGAACAGATATCGTTTCGAATCGGTCTACCGGAACATGCAGACCTCGTTCCTCAGGTTAACCGTGCCGGCCGAATTTGTGTCGTCAAGGAAGGTGCCGTTATAGCCACGATCTCGGCCCCTAAAGTCGTTGACGCCGCTGGCACCGAGGTGCCCGTACTCGTAAAGATAACGGGTGATGTCCTAACACTTATCGTCCCTCATAAGTCCGGTGAATATCTTTTCCCGATCGAGGTAGACCCAGAAGTCAACACAGGTAGCGAAGGTCTTGTCGTCGGCAATTGGCATCATAGTGAAGCTGTGGGCGGCGGGTTTTCCTTTGAAGATCCAAATGAACTCCGTATCACCCGCGACGCGCCATTTCCCAGGAGCGATTGGGCATATTGGGCAACGGAAACAAAAGGCGATTCCAAAATCTATGCGCAAAGCTTCACAGATTATCTGGAACCGGCAGAGTCCGAAGGCGGTGGAACGTCTCCGGTGGTGGGCGCTTGGTTGGAACTCTTCAAGGAAGGTGGCGAAAGGGCTGAACAAAAGCTCTCTGGCACTCCTTATGTCAAGGAAGCGAGTATATGTGCCGTGTCTGGGTGCTCAGAGGCGGGCGGCTCACCGGGGAACATCGCACGTTTTGAGATTACGTCGCTTGAATCGAGCGCTGAAGCGACAGCAAAAAAAGATTTTGCGCAAGAATCAGAAGCGTGGTACGGCGGTTCGATTACGTCCACCGAGCTTTTGCTAAGTCAGCCAAAGGAAACGCACTCCACGATAAGTTACAATACGACATCGCCGGAAATAGAATATACGTCTGGCGGCAAACGAATCAAGACGACAAACGTCTTGTACGGCAGTAACGGATGGATAGGTCCCGATTCAGGCGCTTTGGAATTTGAATCGTCTGACGCCGGACTTGGCGTCGCCGCCACAAATCTCGAAACGGGAAGCACCTTCGACGAAAAAAACTTCCAGCTGGAACAAAATGGGTGCCTTGGCGTCCAATGCGTCGCAAAACAGCGTGAAATTGTGACTTGGTCTACCGTGACTGGTCATGTAACGAATGGCGCAAATAAATTTCGTGCAAATGCTCATGATGCCATGGCGGGAACGTCGTCGGCTGAACACGGGGAAGGCGAAACGACGCTAAAGGTAGACACCGAACCTCCGCACGGCATCAAAATTAGCGGTCTCCCACTAAGGGGCGAAGATTACGAAATGGGAGAAGCGGAGGTGCATCTCAAGGCGGAAGCCACCGATGGCGAAGGATCGGTACCCAGCTCCGGTATTAAGTCACTGGGTCTTGAGGTAGATGGAAGAGCGATCGGTACCGCAGGCGGATCTTGTCTTTCCGGCCCATGCACAGCATCGACCGAATGGACTATCAACGGCGCTGAACTTGGCACGGGCGCACACGTTATTACGATAGTCGCGACCGATAATGCCGGCAACATAAGCAGCTCGAAATTTCAGCTCCTAGTCCATCACGCCAGTCCGATAGCCATGGGGCCCGGGTCAGTAAACCCGGAGTCTGGAGATTTCGCGCTAGAAGCCAGCGACGTTGACCTAAGCGGCGGAATGGGGCCCCTCACCGTCTCGCGTCACTTTGACTCGCGAAACCCGAATGAGGGCGCCGAAGGGCCACTTGGACCACAATGGACTATTAGTCTAAACAGCGTCTCAAGCCTTGAAGTCCTACCCGACGACAGCGTCATGATAGTAGGTCCTGAAGGCCTCACCCATTTTTCAAAGACAGGCAGCGGGGGGTTCGAAGCACCAACCGGCGACTCGAATCTAACACTCGTACTCAAAGGCAGCGAATACATCCTTTCTAACAAGGACAAAGGGACCTCCACGATCTTTACGCAACCTGAAGGGTCTACCGTCTGGATGGCGAGCACTACGACAGGGCCTGTCGCGACGGATACGATGACCGACGAATATGAAACGGTCGAAGTCGAAGCTGGGAAGAAGATCGCTCGACCAAAACTGGAGCTTGCGCCACATCCGTCGTCCACATGTGTACGCACAAAAACCGAAATCAAGTGGGAAGCACCATGCCGGGGCCTCATTCTAGAATATGCGGAAACGACAACAGCTAAAAGTGAAACAGAATGGGGCAATTACAAGAATCGTCTAAAGGAAGTTATCGCTGTCACGTATAACTCGGCTAACGTAAAAGAACCTCACCAAACTCCGGTGGCGAAGTATGAATACGATAGTAAGGGCCGTCTTCGTGTGGAGTGGGATCCTCGCATCTCGCCTGCGCTGAAGACTGTATACGGCTACGACAGTGGCGGCGATATCACAGCAATTTCACCCCCAGGGCAGGAGCCGTGGCTATTGACGTATGGTACAAGCGCAGGTGACCCAAGTATAGGCAGACTCATCGCCGTCAGTCGTCCCGGCGCTAGTACTGGACTGGGTGGAGTGGCACCGGCAAACACGACGCCTCCAACGCTTTCGAACACCACACCTTTAGTTGGTAATACGGTAACCGTCTCAACAGGGTCATGGAGTAATAGTCCGGAGGTCTATGGCTACCAGTGGTATGACTGCAACTCTGGTGGCGAGGAATGCAAGCCCATATCTGGTGCGACCAATCCGACATATCACCTGGTCACGTCAGACGGGGGCCACACGATCCTCGCGGAAGTCCTAGCTACCAATGCTGGCGGAAGCGGCGCGATATCGACAGCTGCAACGGCGAGTGTCCCCGCTAGGGAAGAACCGAGATATGAGTCTAGTGGCCATAACGTTGAAAGCACGTTAGAAATCACATATAGCAGCTCGCTGTTGCACATATTTGTGGATGGCACGCCGATAAGGTGCATGTTTGGTAAAGGGAAAGGGACACTCGGTCCTAAGGGGGTCGGTACGGTTACCCTCCGCCTCGAATACTGCGCGGTAGAAGCATCTCGGGTCTGCTCTGTGAGCGAAGTCATCGAACTGGACCTGTCGACGCAAATAGTTTACGGTGCCTATGAAGAAACGCTCCTCAGTCCCCATATGCCGGTTCTCTTCAGTGCAATGTCTCCGCAAACCATAACCATCGAAGGTTCTGAATGTCCCATCAAGGGTGCATTGTCTGTTACTGGGGGGATACTAGGTACAGTGACCAAAGAAGGCGAAGAATCGGGCTCGCACGAAATCGAGTTCGAAGGAACCAGGACGGGTCAGTTGCCGTACGAGTATCAGTTCAACGGACGTGAAGGTGAAGCGCGATTTGTGTATAATCATGCTTATCCCGTGACATTGAATGGAACATTCACGGTTAGTCTCACGGGTGCAGACTATAGCGAGCATATCGGGGAACGTTTCACTGCCTCAAGTGAAACTCCATCCCCGCCCAGTCTGGGATCGACCGCTGTGACCACGATCGAGTATGGCGTGCCAGTCTCAGGTGCCGGGGCGCCTGCGGAATTGAGTGCTAAAGAAGGGGAAAAATGGGGTCAGACGGATGATCCGACTGAAGCGACCGCCATATTCCCGCCGGATGAACCGATGGGATGGCCAGCAAAGGATTATACGCGCGCGATGGTCTACTATTTCGATTCGCAGGCCCGGACAGTAAATATAAAGTCCCCGAGCGGTGCGATCTCAACTACTGAATACAATGAAGATAACGCTGTTAGCCGCAGTCTTACTGGAGCTAATCGCGCAACCGCGCTCAAAGAAACATGTGAATCAAAAGAAAAATGCAAATCGGCCGAAGTCGGGAAGCTATTGGACGCCGAAGACAAGTATACTTATGAAGGAACCGAGCTTGCAGAAACGACGGGGCCACAGCACAGCGTAAAGCTTGTCGGGGGGACCGAAGTACAGGCACGTAGCCACACCAAATACTTTTATGATGAAGGAGCACCGGAAGGCGAAGAACACGGTCTGCTCACAAGGACTGTCGAATCAGTGCTTGTAGGAAGCAAAGAAGAAGAACCACGCACAACGAGAACCTATTATTCTGGACAGAAAGGTATAGGCTGGAAACTACGAGAGCCGACGTCAACGGTAGTGAATCCGGAAGGGCTGGCCCTAACGCACACGACCGTGTATAATGAAACGGGTGATGTGGTAGAAACAAAGACGCCTGGTGGCACTGTCGAATCGGTGTACCCGCCGACCTTCTCTTCGTCGCTCGGTACGACAGAAGGTAGCGGCAGTGGGCAATTTAACCATCCTGTTGGAACCGCAGTCAACACTGCTGGTGACCTATGGGTAGACGACAGCGGCAATCACCGCCTCCAGGAGTTTTCATCCTCGGGCACACTAATCGGAACATATGGGTCAGAAGGCTCCGGAGAAGGGCAGTTTAAGGACGCGTCGGGCATCGCGATCGATCCAGTCACCCAGAACGTAGTCGTAGCTGACACTGGTAACAACAGGATCGATGTCTTTAGTTCTACAGGCAAATTCGTGCGAATGTTCGGGTCTACTGGTTCGGGATACGGGCAGCTAAAGGAACCGTACGGGCTGACTGTCGATTTGCATGGTGACGTGTGGGTAGCTGACACGGCAAACAATCGGATAGAGGAGTTCTCCTCCACCGGAGTATATAGGTCGCAGTTCGGCAGCCACGGGTCAGGAAACGGTCAGTTCGTAGAACCGGTAGGTCTAGCCATATCCGAAGGGGAGCTATTTGTAGCCGATCGCGGGAATGATCGCGTTGAGGAGTTCTCCCCAGCTGGGGAATATCTGTCGAAGTTCGGCAGCGAAGGTACTGCCGTCGGTGAGATGAAGCAGCCAGAAGGCATAACCGTCAACCCAATGAGCGGGAACATCTACGTGTCTGATCTAGGGAACGAGAGGGTCGATGAGTTTTCACCGGCGGGCAAGCCGCTGACGGAATTTGGAGAATACGGCACAAACGTTGGAGGGCTTCACGGCCCGACTGGTCTCGCGTTTAACACCACGGGCAAGATTTATGTAGCCGACCAGTATAACGCGCGCGTCGATGAGTGGTTGCTCCCTGAAGTAGGGGGCAATCGCATGATCTACTCATCACAGTTCGGCGGTGAAGGCAGTAGCGAAGGACACTTCAACTCACCAGTAGAGGCAGCAGTAGATGGTTCGGGGAATATTTGGGTAACAGACCATAACAACGACCGCATCGAGAAGTTCTCCGCTGCCGGACAGTTCCTGGCTGCCTACGGTTCGAAAGGTAGTGGCAACGACCAGTTCCTGGACCCGACAGGTATCGACATCAACAAGAGCACAGGCAACATATATGTCGTTGATAGCGGCAATAACCGGATCGAGGAGCTAAGTTCCGCGGGAGCGTTCGTGCGCACGTTTGGGAGCGCGGGGAGCGAACCCGGAGAGCTCGACGACCCTTGGGGCGACAAAGTAGACCCTTCCGGTAACGTGTGGGTGGCGGATACCAAAAATAATCGTGTCCAAGAGTTCTCGGCCACCGGTTCCTTCATTGCAGCCTACGGATCATCGGGGTCGGGAAACGGCCAATTTGATGAACCCGAAGACGTCGCGTTTTCGGGCGGTAATGTGTATATAACAGACTCCGGTAACAATAGAGTCCAAGAGCTTTCAATGACCGGAACCTACATCAAACAATTTGGGTCAGAAGGAGATTACGACGGTCAGTTTGAAAAACCGGAAGGTATAGCTGTAGATTCGGCGGGCAATCTTTACATTGTTGACAGCGGCAATGACCGTGTCCAAGAGTTTACCGCCGCGGGAGCATTCCTCGCCACCTTCGGTTCATATGGCCACGGTGAAGGACAGCTCACCGATCCAGGTGGAATCGCGATCAATGCGGCAGGTGACGTGTATGTAGTCGACAGTGGTGATGACCGCGTCGAGACATGGGCACCAGCCGATCAAGCCGTCCACGACACCAAGACGATCTATTACACCGCAAAAGGAGAAGCCGAAGTAGCTGCATGCCAAAACCATCCAGAATGGGTCGAACTCGTCTGTCAGACAAAGCCTGCGGCGCAACCTGAAACCAGCGGGCTCCCAAGCCTGCCTGTGACGACCGTTAAGACCTACAACACGTGGGACGAGCCAGAAGTCGTTACCGAAGAATTTGGTTCGACCACTCGCACCAAGACTACGACCTATGATGCCGCCGGACGCCCTGTCTCAAACGAAATAACCGCAGGGATCGATACGCCGGTGTCAGCCGTCAAAGATACGTACAGTAGTACACTCGGTGCACTTACCGAAGAAAGCAATACCGTAGAAGGCAAAACAAAGACGATCAAGAAGACTATCAATACGTTGGGGCAGCTCGAACAGTATACGGATGCTGATGGCAGCGTGACAACTTATAAGTACGACATCGACGGACGCACCACGGAAGTCGCTAGCGTGATCGAAGCAGGGGGCAAAAAAACGTCCACTTATCAGTGGTACGCCTACGAAACGCCCAGCGGGCTCTTGACAAAGATACTAGATTCAGCTGCCGGGATATTCAAAGTTACTCGTGATAGCGCAGGTCAGATCACCACCGAGACCTATCCAAACGCCATGACCGCGACATACACGTATAGCGCGACAGGCGAACCGATAAGCATTCGCTACGAAAAGACAGCGCATTGCGAAAAAACGTGTCCCGAAACATGGTTCAAAGAAACCACTATGCCGACCGCGCACGGAGAAACATTCGAACGAGCTAACACGCTAACTACAGATACGTACGGTTACGACGTACTGGGTCGCCTGACGCAAGTGCAGGAAACCCCAGTCGGTAAAGGCTGCGTAACCCGCCTCTACGGCTACGACGAAGAATCCGATCGTACAAGCCTCACCAGTCGGCCTCCGACCGGTGAAGGCAAGTGCGCGACCGAAGGCGGAACCACTGAAACCCACAAATACGATCCGGCCGACAGGCTCATCGACAATGGAGTATCCTACGAAACCTTCGGAAACACGACCAAACTCCCCGGGGCTGACGCCGGGGGTCCCGAAATGGAAATCAAAACCGAATACTACGCCGACAACCAGGCCGCAACCCAAACACAAGACGGCAAGACCTACAAGTACTCCATGGATCCAGCAGGACGCGTCCGCGAAACCAAGACCGAAACAGAAGGCAAACCCGTCCTCGAAACCGTAACGCACTATGCGGGTCCCGGATCAGCACTGGCTTGGACCAACGAAGAAGAAGCAAAAAAATGGATCCAATGGACCCGCGACATACCCGGGATCGACGGCACGCTAACAGCGATACAGTCAAGCAACGGCGAGGTCACGCTACAAATCCACGATCTGCAGGGAGACGTTGTAGAGACGGCATCGGACCTCGAAACCGAAACGAAAATACTTACCAGCTACAACAGTACTGAGTTCGGAGTGCCGCTAAACGGTACGCCACCGACGAAGTACACGTGGCTCGGTGCGGCGGGAGTTTCAAGCGAATCATCCGGTCTCGTTACGCAGGACGGCGTGACCTATGTTCCGCAAACAGGGCGATCGCTCCAAACTCAAGGGATCGGGCTGCCGACTGGGGAAAACAAAGTCGTTGCGTACATCAGCGCGATCGTTCCAGGTCTCGAAGCATCTGCTGCGGCAGCCTCGACGCTACAGGTTGCTAACGCTGAGCAGGCGAAAAGTGTGGTTGCCGGTGGATATGGGTCTGTAGGGGACGAAGGTGAAGGAGGCGGTGGTGTAGAAGGTCCGCCACCTCTTGAAGGATCTGAGACCCTTCAAGGTAACTGTTCCGGCGAAGCATGTGCGGCAGCTTACAACAGTTGTTCTATGAAGTCGTTGTTCGGCGAGGGGGAACCGGGTGTGCTATGGTTGGTGGATGCTGTAAACTGTAAAGAGGATGTGGCAGGAATACAGATCAAGACACAAATCTGGGTATGGAATGCCAGCGCAAAAACCTTCGAAGAATTGATGAACAATGGAAAAAATGGTCAAACTGGTTATAAAACGTACCGAGCGGCTTCATTGATAAAGCACATATGTGCGCAAGGCTTGACCTATAGGGCTTGGGTGTGGGGGTATGCTTGGGGTAACCATTTTTGGTTCACTGGACCTGGGGAAACCTCCCAAAACTGGAAGTGTGAAGGCTATTATGGGGAATTCGGTGGGGATGTAGCGGAACTTTTGGATAGCTGAGATGATCAATCATATATATTCTCTAAAATCATGTCTGGATAGCGTTCTACCATGCTGATGAGGCTGTGGGACCGTCGCAGAAAATGGCTACGGCAAGGTCTAGGAGTGTTGGCGGTCGTCGCCTGCCTACTGACAGCAATATCATGTGCTGGGACGACTGACCGCTCGCGTAGTGGTTATTTTAGGCAAATGAGCCCGACGAGGCGCAGTGGCGAGGTCCTTCTGGAGCCTAAGTTCCAGGCTGGGGAAGGCGGCTGGTGCGTGACCACGCTGAGTGTGGGAGCTAGCGCATGTCAGACGTTTCGTTTGCCAACGTTCCAAGGCCCGATCATCGTTGAAAGTTGGAGCGGTGAAAGTTCGTCTTCAACGACCCCTGTCGATCGCGCGGTGGTACTTACCACAGGCAAAGTTGCGACCGTTGCTCTTGCGGGTTATAGACCTGTTCCCACACAAACTGGGACAGGACTTCCAGACCATTTGAGAGCAGCGGTTGTGGAAATACGTGGTAGTTCAGAACGGAGCGTACTGGGCGTTGCCACGCCGGCACCTTTCCCTGGTTCTCACTTCGCAGCCTTGAACTCGAGGGGTGATGAGATTCCGCAGTCGCGTCTGCCTGGTCCACCACTTGAATTTCAGGTGCCGAGTAGGAGCTGGAAACGTCCGGAACATATGCCGTCAGGAGTCTGCAGTCTTTCAGTGCGAGCCGCCACAGGGATCCTGTTGGAGGGTGGCGGTGTAATGATGGCGGTCAGGCCTCACCCAGACATACGCGGTCGCGAATTCGTCGATTGTGTTCGGGCTTCTTATCTCGTTGACAATTGGCCCCTAGAAGTAAATGTGCTACTTGACGCAGCGCACCCGGGGGCGTTGCCTGCATCGTTGCCAGCGATGCGCCCGGTGGCTCGCCACCCGGGCGTGTTTCAGGGACCGGGAGTTGAAGGAGAAATGGTCGCGCGGCGCATACGCAGAGCATGGGTTATAGTGGCCAAGGGCGAGGGGTTCATGCAGCGTCTAAAGATGCTTGAACGGATAGATGTTACGACTCGGCTAGGATAAATTGTATATGAGTCCTGGTGAGTAGGCTGGTGGTCACTGTCATGGCGAGAATGCGCTTGGGCCTTCCTGGCGACGGGTTGCCTAGCCCACAAGCCGTATAACTGGACTCTTACCGTCATTTGAAATCTACATCTTATTGTCGCTATACGAATTTATTCGATCTACTTGCATTTCTGTCGGGGGATCGTGTAGTGTGCCTTCCTGACTTTACTCAGTCGCCAAACGTTGAGCTGTGCGCTTATTACGGGACGGAATGTATACCGACAGTTTAGGTGGTAGTGATATGAGGTTAGTGACGTCGGATGTTGTGATGGATGAGGTAGACGACCATGGGTTGGTAGAGCATGGCCGCTCATGTTTAACTGCCTACGCACTCATGGCAAGTTTCAATCTCCATCGAACGCGACCATTGGTCTATCTGTCAATCTCTTTTGCTGTCGTAATAATATACGATTTGATTGTGTTGCGTGCGACTGGTAATGGACCTTTTGGGCGTCCGCCTGAAAGATTTAGCTGGTTGTCTGCGTCCCACGGTGTAGGCGTCTTGATGCTTGTGCCAGTTGTGGCGGCGGTTGATGCGTATGTCGTTTCGAGTTTGAGAGAGGAATTAAACGCCAAACTTGGCCGTTTGACAACATCTAGTCTCAAGATAGTTCCAATGACGATCATGGCGCAGGCCGTCGCATATTTGGGTATTGGGGTGGCAGGAATGCTTTTTGTCTTGCCTGGCCTAATACTGTGGCTACGGTGGTTCATTATTGGACCGATCGTGACGGTCGAAAAACTCGGAACTGTGGGAGCGTTGGGGCGAAGTTGGGCGTTGACTGCCGGTCATTACTGGCACGTATTGATTTTGCTATTTGTGTCATGGCTCGTCGTGCTAATTACGGTACTTGGCGTGCAAGCCATTATCGCTGGATCCGGTGTCGATACGGCGTCAGTGGTATTTGAATTCTTGGCTCAGGGAATGGTAACTTCGTATTTGGCGCTCGCGATGGCGATGTTCTACTTTGACCTTCGCGCTGGTTTGCGTGTTGGCCCGACGGTCTGACGGAAAAACCGATGTCTGGCGTGTCTATTGGATGTGCGTGAGCGAGGGTTGAACCGGTTTTCACGAGTGCGCTCAACACGAATGCGTTCAACAAGTGTCTACATCGGCACGGTACCGTGCCGAAGCGGAATTGCTAATACCGGGTTCACTTGTGCGGCGTGGACTTCGTGTGTCCAACGTCACGCAGGCAGAGTTCGAGATTGCTCTCAAGGAATGTGGGGCTGGGTTTAGTAGCTTCGTTATCCATGGCAAGATCACACAGGATGGGCAGGGTGACTCCGACAAAGTTCTGACCGGAGCACCGTCTTGTAATGCGTGGCGCGGCGTGGTGGGGCCAACCAAGGCGTGACGGAACGGAAGTTCACCGGCTTGCTCAGGCCGGTAGGACTGTGGCCCGGCCTTCCTCATCGGGAACGCAGTGAGCCGAGCCTGAGTGTCACTGACGCGTTGTCTCCCAGCTTCTGTCCGGCAGGAACGCTCTGTGCGACTACGACCAGCACGCTTCGCCTGTGGGGTGGACGGTTCACCTTGCCGAGTGTGCAGTGCGCATTCTGTAGCGCGCGGCGCGCTCGGCTCAAGGACTTGCCACGAAGGTGGGGAACCATACACAGAGTGACCGATTTCGCGGGCGTGTTCTGTTGTGTCGAGGAAGGCAACTCAGGCAACTCAGTCGTCTGGGTTGAGGCGATCGGCATACTTATTGGTGATGCGCGCTTGGGGACGACGGTGACCTTGGCCGTGGTGCTCGTGACGTTGCCGAGTACGTCGGCAACGTGTAGCGTCACTTCGTACGTCCCGGCGACGGTGTAGGCGTGGTTGACGCTCGGGCCGCTGGCTGTGGTGCCGTCGCCGAAGTTCCAGCTCGTTTCTCCAAGCACCGACCAAACGTCTAGCGGCGACACCGAAAAGCCAAGCGGCTGACCAATGGCTCCTTCGGTTGGGATCGAGACATCGTTGAGTATCGGTCCCGCTTGCGACGTAGCCCGCAGCCGTGTTCGCTCGCGGCAGGCCTTCAGTTGACGTTCAGCGAGGGCAGCGGCCGCTCGCCCGCGCCCGCGCCCGCGCCGCGCGTCTCGCCGGTGAGACCGAGGCGCTCCAGGCGCGCTATCTCGCGTTCGCCTTCCACGCGCGCAGGATGGGCGTCGGGCAGCCCCGCGATGACGCGCGCGATTCGGTTGCGCAACTGCAGCGCGAAGTGGGGGGTGGACGCACCCATCAGCTCGCGCACGTCCTCAACGCTCACTTCGCCCGCGCGCTCTCTGCGCACGCGGCTCGGGTTCTCAGCTTGGCTCATCTGCGCTCACGGTTCGGTGGGTGGTGTCGCTTCGCTCGGGGACGTCGTGGGGGAGGCGACTTCAGGTTCCGCCGCCGGACGAGAGGATATCCCCAGGAGCGCGTCCAGCCGCGCCTGGGTGATGGCGGAGATCGCGCTTTCGTCGCCGATCAGCCAGCCGTGATTGTAAACGCCGTGCACCGGCCCCGACGGCGGCGAGCCCGGTTGCAGGTCACTCAGGTAGCCGCCCAGCGCCGACCCAAGCTGGCCGGGGCTTTCCAGTAGCAGCAACGGGCCATAGTCACCGCTCGCCGATAGGGGCGCCGCGGCAGGTCCATCTAGCGGACGCGCCGCGTTGGCGAACACCAGCCCGTGTCCCGGTTCCAGCACACCCCACCCAAACGAGCCGTCGGTGAAGCGTGCCACCGCGATCGCGTTGCTCGCCGGGGTGGAACCCGCGATGCGGGTCACCGCCCCGAACCGTTGCAGCTCCGTGCGCACGCGTTCGCCGACCACGCTGCTCGGTCCCACCACATATATGGACACGCCCCGCCCCAACCGCGCCAGCTCGGCGCGGGTGATCGCGGGGATCCCCAAACGGTCCACATACAGGATCGGCGCGCCAGTCTGCGCGGACAGGCCCGCGGCCGGCATCGTCAGCGCGGGTGCACCGTCGTCCGCTGTCACGATCACCCGGCGGGGACGGTGCCCGCGCAGCACGCTCACCAGCCGCTCGATCGCCACCGCCACAGCTGCCGGTGCCGGGTCCTTGCGACCGATCCAAAGCGTGGCCTCGCCCGGGGGCGTTGGTGTCCCGCCGATCCCGATCACCCGTGCTGCGTCCGGTGGGCCGCGCAGTGTCCCTCCCAGCGCGCCGATTCCCGTCGGTTCCATCGTGCGCAGCGCGCTGCTGCTCGCCACGGGCAACGCTGAGCCTTCGCTGTACAGCAGGGGCGCGCGCAGCGGAGCGCCGGCCAGCACCGACGCCGCCAGCGCCGCTGGCCAGTCGTCGCTGTTCACCAACACGACCGCCCGTGGACGCGTCGCGGCGGTCAGGCCCGGATACTCCGCGACGGCGACCGCGGCCGCGTCGATCGTGGGGTCGGACCCCCCGAGGCGGGTCGTGTTCGCGGTGGACACGCTCGCCGCTCCGCGCCCGCTGAGCGTGCTCGCCGTCGGCGAGCCGGGTTCGACGGTCGCCCGCGGCAGCGACTTGCCGCACCCGGCGAGGGTCGCGCACAGGGCGCTCGCAACAACGGCGACGCGCAGGGATAGACCACGCATCCGCTTCACGCTACCCGTCGTCGCCGACAACTGCCGCGGTGGCCACAGCCGGGCGCGCTCCAAGAAGTGGCCCGCACGACTGCAATTTGACGCCCAAAATACCCGTATTTGCGGGGAAAACCTAGTAAAAGCCGGTCACCACGTGCAACCGTCATTGCACTCTGATAGCTTGTCGCCCCGAACGCCGAATCCTTGGCCAGAAGCCAAGGAACGGGGGACCCAAGTTGTTTGGGGCGAATCCGCGGTGCATCCGCGAGAAGCGCAGGCTCTTTCAGCGCTAGCCCGTCAGCTAACCCCGCAGGCCGACGAAAGAGGTTGCTGTGCGATTTCGAGCTGTGGGCTCAACGCTATTGGGCATGCTCATACTGGCCGGCACGCCCATGTCGGCGCTCGCGACGACCGGTGGCGTCTCGGCCGCCGCGCCGTCCGCGGTCGCCACCGTGCCCGCCTCGGTGGGCGGTGCCGCTCCCACGAGCACGACTCCGGTCGTCAAGAAACCCCACGCGCCCATCGTCTCGAAGTCTCCTAGCGTCGCCTACACGGGCCCGGTCTACGAGAAGACCGCCACCGGCCAGGTTGTTCCTTATGTGGCTCCCCAAACGCCCGGCGAAGTCACATCGGCGACGGGCGGCAGCACGGTGGGGGTCGCGGCCGACACCAAGCCCGAGCTGCTCGTCCCTGGTAGCACCGCACGTTTCGTGGGTGGGCTCGCGGCGGCCCCGATGTCAGCTCCACTGGCCGTCCAGCAGATCATCTGGGCCGGCAACCAGATCGTCGGTCTGCCCTACATCTACGGTGGTGGTCACGCGTCGTTCATCTCACCCGGCTACGACTGTTCGGGCACCGTGTCCTACGCGCTGCACGGCGCCGATCTGATCGAAACGCCGATGGACTCGACCGAATTCATGATCTGGGGTTCCAAGGGCGTCGGCACGTGGATCACGATCTTCGCCAACGGTGGCCACGCCTACATGACGGTCGCCGGGCTGCGCCTCGACACTAGTCCCGCCAACGACCCCTCCAACCTGCCGGGTCCCCGTTGGCGTCCGCTGCGGCCCGAAAACGCGGGTTACACGGTGCGTCACCCCGATGGACTGTAGGGCTCGTCGGTGGGCTACGCTGTAGACCCACGTCCCCGCCCCACAGGAGGATCTAGATGGCCGGTTTGACCGGGCGCATGTCAACCGTCGTGAAGGCCAAGGTGTCCAAGCTCTTGGATCGCGCCGAAGACCCCGCCGAGACGCTCGACTACAGCTACCAGAAGCAGGTCGAACAACTGCAGAACGTCAAGAAGGGCATCGCCGACGTGGTGACCGCCAAGAAGCGCCTGCAGCTGCAGGAGACAACGCTTCAGCAGCAGATCGTCAAGCTCGACACGCAAGCCCGCCAAGCGGTCTCCTCCAACCAGGAAGATCTCGCGCGCACGGCGCTTGAACGCAAGAACATCGCCCAGACCGAGTTGCAGTCGCTCGACACGCAGGTCGCGGAACTGGAAACCCAGCAGCAGAAGCTGACCGACTCCGAGCAGAAGCTGCGCGCCAAGATCGAATCGTTCCGCACCAAGAAGGAGGTCATCAAGGCCCAGTACTCCGCCGCCGAAGCGCAGGTCAAGATCTCCGAGGCGGCCACCGGCGTGGGCGAGCAGATGGCCGACGTGGGACTCGCGATGCAGCGCGCGGTTGACAAGACCGAAAACATGAAGGCCCGCGCCGACGCCGTGCAGGAGCTCGAAGCGGCCGGCACATTCGAAGACATCACCGCGCTCGGCCCAGGCGAAGACGACATCGACCGTCAGCTCAAATCGCTCTCCAGTAAGTCCGCCGTTGACGACGACCTGGCGAAGCTGAAGGGGGAAATTGGAGCGGGCGGCGCGCCGGCCCCCGACGCCGGTCAGCTTCCAGCGGGCGGCGAAGCGGATCCCGCCGCGGATGAGCCAACCAAGGAGCAGTCGGCATGATCGTGCGCATATCCGGGGAGGACCAGTACCGGCTCCAGGACGATCTCCACGAGCGCCTCAACCAGCTTGACTCAGCCGTGCTCGCTACGATCGACACAGGCGACGAGGCAGCCTTCACCGCCGCGTTCACCGAGCTGCTCGACTTCGTGCGCGCGCAGGGGTCGGTCGTTGACGACGACGAGATCGAGACCTCAGACCTGATCCTGCCGCCCGACGACATCACACTCGCCGAAGCCGCCAGGGAATTCACGGGCGAGGGGCTGATCCCCGACTGATCGACCCGGCGGGTCGGCCACCCGTCCGTCCTCCAACACGACGATCTGGTCAGCCAGCGCCAGCACATCGTCCTGGTCGTGGCTGACCAGCACCGTCGTGGTCATCGTCTCGGTGAGAATCCGCGCGACATCGCGACGCAGCTCCAGCTTCAGTGCGGCGTCCAGTGAGCTGAACGGCTCGTCCAGCAGCACGATGCTGGGGCGGATCGCCAGGGCCCGAGCGAGCGCCACCCGCTGCTGCTGGCCACCGGAGAGCTGGTGGGGATAGCGTCGCCCGAGACCCGCGAGCCCGACGAGGTCCAGTAGATCCCCCGCGGTGGCAGACCGCTCCCGTCGAGGCAGTCCGAAGCCGACGTTGGCGGTCACGTTCAGGTGGGGGAACAGCGCGCCGTCTTGGGGCACGTAGCCCACGCCGCGATGCTGGGGGCCCACGGTCCGCCGGCCGTCGTCGAGTACCTGGCCACCAATCGCGATCGTGCCGGCGTCAACTTGCTCGAACCCCGCGACCAGCCGCAGCAGCGTGGTCTTGCCGCTCCCCGAGACTCCCACGATTGCGGTGACCGACGCGGTGGGCGCCGTCAGGTCGATACCCCTCAGCACCGGTGTCGCGCCGAAGCTCTTGCACACCCCCCGCAGCTCGATCGCGCTCATGCGGGTCCTCTCGTGTCCATCGGTGGATTCATGATGGCGCCAGTTGGGGTGCGTGTCCCCGATCGAACCAAAGCGCCAGCACGGCGGCGGGGATCGCGGCGAGGGCGACGATCACCAGCGCGTATGGGGCGGCCGCGCCGTAGGCGACTTCGCTCTGGTAGGCCCAGAACTGAGTGGCCAGCGTCTGCACGCCGATGGGCGCGAGGATGAGCGTAGCCGTGAGCTCTGTCACCGCCATCAAGAACACCAGGCAGAACCCGGCCAGCAGCCCCGGGGCCAGCAACGGAAGCGTCACGCGGAAGAACACCGCGATCGACCCTCGCCCCAACGACCGGCCGATGTCGGCGAACCGCGCGGGTGCCTGTGCGACCGAGGTCTTGACGCACACCAGCGCCAGCGGGAAGTGCATGATGGCGTAGGCAGCAACCAGCAGCACGCTGGTCTGGTAGAGACTGAACGCATAGCGGGTGGCGAAGAACACCAGGCTGAGCGCGACCACGACACCTGGGAGCGCCAGGGTCACGAACGTGCTGCGCTGCAGCACGAGCCGCGGGGTGCTGGAGCGCCGGAAGGTCATCATCGCCACGGGCAGCGCTAGCGTCACCGCAGCTGTGGCCCCCATCGCGCTATAGGTAAGCGTGTTCCATGTGGCCTGTCCCACCGTGGTCGTTGCCGGCAGCGTCGTGTGCTGGCTCTGGGCCATCCAGTAGGCAAGCGTCACGAGTGGGAAGCCGATCGCCAGCGCGATCAGCGCTCCCAGTGCCAGCAGGGTTGGCGTCGAAGTCCATTTCCATCGTGCCGGTGTGGGACGGCGCTGGGGCCCCGTCCCGGGCGTGGCTCGGCGCGGGACGATCCCGTCCACAGCGAGCACCAGCAGGGCCAGACACACCAACGGGACCGACAGCGCGGCGGCAGCGCGAGCGTCGAACTGGAACTCGGTAAAGATCTCGGTCGTGAAGGTCTGGTAACGCACAATCTCAAACGTGCCGAACTCGGAGATCGTGGTCAGCGCCACCAGCACACATCCGCCCAGCACAGCTGTGCGGATCAGCGGGAGGGTGACGCGCACGAAGGTGCGCGTGCGACTCACACCGAGGCTGTGCGCGACGTCTTGCATCGCTGGGTCGGAGCGGCGCAGGGCGGCGGCCACCGGCAGATACACAAGCGGGTAGGTCCCGAGCGTCATCACCAGCGTTGCGGCCAGCAGCGGGTTCATCGTGGGGGCGAACGAGTGCCACGCGTAGCCCACCACGTCGTCGGGGATCGCCACGGGCAGCACCAGCAGCACGGTCCACACTCGCCGTCCGGGAAGTCGAGTCCGCTCGGTGCACCACGCGGTGGCCACGCCCAGACTCGCTGCAAGAGCAGCCACCAGCAGCGAGAGGATGACGGTGTGGCGCAACAGCAGCAGCGCCCGCGCGCCCAGCAGCACGTGATGAATTTCATGCCAACCAGCGGTATGGGCGTCGAGGGCGAGCAGACCGAGCGGGAGCAGTAGCACCAGCGCGATGCACGCGCCGAGGGCAACCACCAGCCGGCCCCGGCCGACGCGACGGCGTGAACGGCGACGACGATCCAACGCTGTCGCGTCCACGATCCTCGGCACGAGCACATCTGTCATGGATCCGACCCTGAGCCTAATGCCCCGACACTAGAGAAGCCCTGCTTCTTCAAGCAGTTCCTTGGCGTTGAGCCCGGCGCCGAGCTCAGCCGGCGTGAAGTCCGTCGGTTGCAGGTGGCTGAGCGGTGTGAGCTCGGAATTGGCGGCCACTCCTGGGCGGATCGGATACTCGAAGCTGTCGCTGTGAGCAAGCACTTCCTGGCCGGTTCTGCTGGTCAGGAATTTCAAGAACTCCTGGTCGGCGGCCATGTGCTTAGAGGTCTTCAGGATGGCGGCGCCCGAGATGTCCTCAACATAGCCGGGGTCGTGCGGGGCGAAGTAGGCGATGTCGGATTTAACCGCTTTCTTGCCGATTTCGGCGATCAGCCGGTAGTAGTAGTAGTGGTTGATTAGGCCCATGTCGATCGTTCCCCGGCTGACGTCGCTTGTGATGGTCTCGTTGTCCGGCACGTTGTCGTTACCTTCGGCGTTGATCTCCAGCCCGATCAACCAGCGCCGCGCAGCCCTGCGACCGTCGGTGCGCACGATCGAGCTGATCACGGGCCACATGTCGGTCTCTCCCGGGGCGATCTCGATCTTTCCCTTCCATTTGGGATCGGCCAGTTCGATCACCGACTTAGGCAACTGCGATGGCTTCAGCTTGCTGGTGTTGTAGACCAGCACGCTGATGCGCGCCGAGATTCCCACCCAGTTGCCGTTGGCGGCGTTGTCCTGCTTGGGCATGGCGGCGAGCGTGGAGGAAGCAATTTTGGCCAACATGCGCTGCTGGTTGAGCTGTTCGAGCCAGTTGGAGTTCTCGGTGTAAAACACGTCCGCCGGAGAAAGCTCCCCCTCCTCCTCCAGTTGGGCGGTGAGCACGTCCTCGTCGTTCTGCTCCACCCGCACGTGGATGCCGGTCTGTTTTGTGAACGCGGCGACCATCGCGTCGGTGGTCTGCTGGTGTTGGGCGCTGTAGAGGACGATCGTGGTGCCCGAGCCCGACCCGCCGGCACACCCGGAGATGAGGAGTGCGAAGACGACCACCAGCACGATCCCCGCTGTCACATTCGCCGAGCGTCGCGTCCAACCGTCCCCTCTCTCCACCCCATCCTCCAAAAGGCCTGATTGTTCGGTTCATTCGATGTTTCGGAGGATGAAAACGTAGCATCCTTGTGGTGTGTGGTGTGCTACGCACATGAGCGGTCGAGGACGCAGGAATGCGCCGCGTCCACGACCGTCAGATCGGAATTCCCCACAACGGGAACCATCGCTCCAGTTCCGGCTCGATAGGAAGCTCGGAAGCCATCTGCGCCTTCAGCTGCAGCTCGCGCTCGGTCGAGCGTTCCGTGGGTTGGGTCGAGCTCGACGTAGTTGTTCCCGAGGCGGGCACAAACGGGTACCAGAAGCCGCGCTTGTAGTTGTAGATGAAATACACCGGGCGCGCCTTGGCGTCCTTGAAGGCGAACACGGCGCACAACAGCCGCTCGCCGTGGCCGGCCGTCTCGATCGAGCTCGACACCGCGTTGATGCCCACCGCCAGGTCTTCCACCGAGGGGCCGTCCAGCACCATCCAGCGGTAGCCGAAGCTGTCGTCTTGGGTGTGCACCTTGGTGGCGCTCTCCCCGCCGGTGGCCTTCACCACTTCTTCCATTTCCTTGATCGTGGCTTCGAACTCGCTGGTCTGCAGAGCTTGGAACACGATCGCGGCGGCGCCCGCCGGTTCGATGTTGTGCTCTGTCTGCAGCGCGATGTACGCGGTCGAGATCGCAAACAGGCGGTCGGGCGCCGGACCCTTGACCTCGTGGCGGCCTGTCAGGATGTCGCGGAGGCCCATGGAGTGACGCGCTGAGTTTCGTCGTTGGTTGGTGTGGATGGTGCGCTTGGCTGCCGCGCGGGTCCGTCGGACACGTTACGCGGCGCTCTGCAGCTGGGACTCCAGCCGGCTCAGCGCGTCCAGGCGCTTCTCGAGCGTGGGGTGGTCAGAGAACAGGTTCATCAGCGACTTCTTGGTGCGCGCGGGCACGATAAAGAACGCGCTCATGCCTTCCGCCTTGCGCAGATCCTGGCTCGGGATACGTTCGATCGTGCCGCTGATCTTCACGAGCGCCGAGGCCAGCGCGCTGGGGCGGCCGGTCAGCACCGCCGAGCCGCGATCGGCGGCGAACTCGCGATAACGCGACAGCGCGCGCAGCAGCAGGAACGAGATCGCGTACACGACCACCGCGACCAGCAGCACCAGCATCATCTCCTCCTCCTCGTTGCGGTCGCGGCCGTAGCCGCCGCCGAACCCGCCGCCGAAGAACAGTGTGAACTGGGCGATCATCGATGCCAGTGTGGCGAAGAAGCTGGCGAGCGTCATCACCATCACGTCGCGGTTGATCACGTGTGTGAGCTCGTGTCCGATCACGCCTTCGAGCTCGGCCGTGTCGAGCATCCGCAGGATGCCGCTGGTCGCGCACACGGTGGCCTTCTTCTGCGAGCGGCCCATCGCGAACGCGTTGGGCATCGCCGTGTCCATCACGGCCACGCGCGGCTTGGGCAGGTCCGCCTGCACACACAGCCGCTCGATGATCCCGTGCAGCTCGGGCTGTTCCTCGGGCGTGACCTCTTTTGCGCCGAGCGTCGCGAGCGCGATCTTGTCGGAGGTAAACAGCTGCATGACCAGCAGCACCACGGCGATCACGACGATGAACGCCGCGCCCGCGCCCGCGGCGATCAGCACGCCGACCAGCACCGCGTAGATCAGTCCCAGCAGGAACATGGTCATCAGCATGCGCGCCTGCAGGCCCGTGTCTTTGCCGAAGCTCGAGTGTCGCTTTGCCATCTGGATTGATTGTAGAGTCCGCGCGTGTCGATCACGCCGAGAGCGCAAGCCTAGTGAAGCCCGAAGTCATTGTGCTCGGCATCTCGATCAAGACGTTCGGGGTCACGTTCGCGCTTGGCTTCCTCGCGTGCGGCGCCGTCATCGCGCGTCGGCTGCGGGAGCTCGGCAAGCCGGTTGACTGGGCGTACGAGATCGTGTTCGCGGCGCTCGTGGGCGGGCTGGTCGGCGCGCGCGGCTACTTCGTGATCCAGAACTACAACGAAGTCAAGCACGACCTGCTCGGCCACATCTTCTCCGGGTCGGGTCTCGTGTGGTACGGAGGCGCGATCGGAGGCGCGATCGCCGTGGTCGCGTGGATGCGCTGGCGTGACCAGTTCAAGCTCGTGATCCTCGACATGTGCGCCACCGTGCTGGCGTTGGGCTACGGGATCGGACGGATCGGCTGCCAGGTGTCCGGCGACGGCGACTACGGGATACGCTCAAAACTGCCCTGGGCGATGGGCTATCCGCACGGCACGGTTCCCACGCCGCCCGGAGTCACCGTCCAACCTACGCCCATCTACGAGACGGTCTCGATGTGTCTGCTCGCGTACTTCCTGTGGCATCTGCGCGACAGGCTGCGACCCGGGGCGATATTCGCGTTGTATCTCCTGTTCAGCGGTTTGGAGCGACTGCTGGTCGAGTTCATCCGTCGCAACAAGGAGGTTCTCGCCGGCCTCACCGCCCCGCAGCTGGAGAGCATCGTGCTGATCGCAATCGGCATCGTGTGGCTCACCGTGATGGCTCGCGAAGGGCCCATCACGCGGCCCAACGGTGGCGGCGACGCGCACGGGCACGGCGGCGCGTCCCGCAAGCGCGCGCGGCCACGCGCAAGCACGGCGTAGTGCGTCGCCGACGGGCAGCGCCGGTCCACCCAGCGGTGCGGGGAGTCGTCGCTGTCAGTCCACCGAGCGGCGCGGCGGGAGTCGTCGCCGTCAGTCCATCCAGCGGCGCGGCGGGTAGTCGCCGCGCCGCTCGCCGTTGGGCTTACCAGCCTGGTTCTTCTTTCTTGGGTTCTTCTTTCACCGGGGTCGTCACGGCCGGCGTAGTGGACGTTGTTGTGCTGGTCGTAGGTGTTGTGCCCGGTGTTGTGCTCGCGGGAGTCGTGGAGGCCGCTGGAGCACCACTTGCCGCAGGTTCGGTGTAGCCGCCCCCACCGCCCGAGCCACTGGGCGCCGGTGTTGCCGGCGTGCTGTGGCTGCTGCTCGTGCCGGTTGACGCGGTCACCGTGTGCCACACGCCGCCGAAGCTGTGGATGTCTTGACCGTTGGTCTGTCCGGCGGCGCTGTCGCCCGCGTAGGTGTAGAGCGGCAGCCCGCGCAGCGTGACCTGCAGCGTTCCGTTGCTGCGCCGCAAGATCCCGAGCGCCCCGTGCACGCCGGATCCGGCCTTGAGCTTGGTTTTGCTGGAGCTCACCGTTAGCGGTGGCCACACGCCAAAGCACGCGGCGCTCTTGCACAACAGGTTGTGTGTCGTCTCGGGGCTCAGCGTGTACAACGTGCGTCCGCGCGAATTGACCACGATCCGCTCCGCGAGCTTCGAGCTCACAGCAGAGCCGACTGTCGGCGCGCCGCCCGCCGCCAGCGCGATCGCCGTCAGCGACGCGGCCAGCGCCAAGCTCGCCGCGCTCACCGCGATCATCAGGCGCGAGGGTCGCCGCCGGGGCGAACTCGCGATCTGCGTGTCATTTGAACCGTTCATCGAGTGTCCCTTCGTGACTGTGTTTGATCACATTGACGCCCCGCCACGCGAAAACCTTCCCTGGACGGCTTGCCGGCCGGCCAGCGGAGCGTGTTCGAAATGGGCGCCGCATCGGACGAAAATGCTCGACGCACGCTTGCCGCATCGCACGCTGCGTCTATCCGTGCGCGCCAACCGTTTGCGAGACGCTCCAAGCCGCCATAATCCCAGCATGGTCACCGGCACAAGCCTTTCGCACGTGTTTCCCCTCGGCAGCCGGCTCAACGAGCGCGGCCGCGTCGAGCTGGGGGGGTGCGACACGATCGAGCTCGCGCGCGAGTTCGGCACGCCCGCGTACGTGGTCGCCGAGGACGACCTACGCGCTCGCGCGCGCGCGTTCGTCCAGGCCGGTCGCGACGCTGGCCACGAGGACTTCCACGTGGTGTTTGCCTCCAAGGCGTTCCCCTGCACCGCCGTGCTCGCGCTGTTCGCCGAGGAGGGCCTATGGTGCGACGTGGCCTCCGGCGGGGAGCTGCACCTCGCGCTCCACGCCGGGTTTGCGCCCGAGCGCATCCTGATGCACGGCAACGCCAAGTCCGTCGCGGAGCTGCGCATGGCGTTGCAGCACCGGGTCGGACTGATCGTGATCGACAACTTCGACGAGATCGCGCGGCTGGAGGGGTTGCTCAATTCTTCTTTCCGGCCGGCACATGTGCCGGCCGGCCCGACCGTGCATGCACGGTCGGGGACATCGGCGCATGCGCCGATGTCTTCCCCAGAGGGAGAAACGGATATCCAACCGGTGCTAATCCGCGTCACGCCCGACGTGCGCGGCGACACCCACGAGAAGATCTCCACCGGCCAGGCCAACTCCAAGTTCGGCTTCTCGATGGTTGACGTGCCCGCTGCGATCGAGCGGGTTCGCGGCGTCGCGGGCCTGAGCCTGCAGGGTGTGCACGCCCACATCGGCTCGCAGCTGATGGAGCTGGACCCGTTTCGGCGCGCGGTCGCGGCCCTGGCGCAGATCGGCGAGCGGATGGGCGGGTTTTCCACCTTTAACCTCGGCGGTGGTCTGGGCGTCGCCTACACCGCCGATCAGCGTCCGCCGGAGATCGACGAGTGGGTCGGCGCGCTGCTCGGCTCCGCACGCGACGCCGGCATCGACGCCCGCGCACGGCTACTGGTCGAGCCGGGGCGCGCGCTCACCGCCAACGCCGGCGTCACGCTCTACACGGTGGAGAGCGTCAAGCACAACGTCTCGACCTGGGTGGCACTCGACGGCGGCATGTCCGACAACCTTCGTCCGATGCTCTACGGCGCCACCTACGAAGCCCACGTTGCCGATCGTCCCTGCGCGGCCGGCGAGGGCGGCGTGGGCGCCACGGGCGGTGGCGCCACGGGCGCCGCCGCCACGCGCTGCGTGCTCGCGGGCAAGCACTGCGAGTCAGGCGACGTGATCGTGCGCGACGCGGCGCTCGACGATCCCCGCCCGGGCGACGTGATCGTCACGCCCGCCACCGGCGCCTACGGGTTCGCGATGGCCAGCAACTACAACGGCGTGCCGCGCCCACCGGTCGTGTTCTGCAAAGACGGCGACGCCCGCATGGTCGTCCGGCGTGAACGCTTCGAGGATCTCACGGCCCGCGATGTCCGCTAGCGAGACACCGTCCGACGCAATGCCTTCGGAGCCGACGTCTGGGCGTGCCTCGGTTGGGTCTGCACGCCCTCCCGCCTCGACAGCCCGCGCCGCGGTCGTGTCCTCGGACCCAGCAACCACACCCGCGCGCGTCTTCAACGTGGGTCTGCTGGGCTTCGGCACGGTCGGCGCAGCGTTCGCCACACTGCTCGACGAGCGCGCCCCGCAAATCGAGCGGCTCACCGGCCGCCGGCCGGTGTTGGGCGACGCGCTCACCACCACCAAAGGCAGCTTCGCGGAGATCCTCGAGCGCTCCGAGCTGATCGTCGAGCTGATGGGCGGGGTGACGCCCGCTCGCGAACACGTGCTCGCCGCGCTACGCGCCGGCCGCCACGTGGTCACGGCCAACAAGCAGCTGCTCTCCCAGCACGGCGAGGAGCTGCTCGACGCCGCCCGCGCCAGCGGCACGCAGTTGCGCTTTGAGGCGGCCGTCGCGGGTGTCGTGCCGGTCATCCGCGTGCTCGGTGAGTCCTTGGCCGCTGCGCACGTGCAGCGCGTACACGGAATCGTCAACGGCACCACCAACTTCATCCTGTCTGAGATGGCCCGCGGTTCAAGCTACGCGCACGCGCTGGCCGAGGCCCAACGCCAGGGCTTCGCCGAGGCGGACCCCTCAGAAGACGTCAGCGGTCGCGACGCCGCCGCCAAGATGGCGATCCTCGCGCGGCTCGCGTTCGGCACGCCCGTGCACATCGATCAGGTGCCCTACGAGGGGATCGAGCAGCTGCAAACCGACGACCTGCAATACGCGCGCGAGCTCGGGCTTGGTCTCAAGCTGATCGGCACCGCCGAGCGCCGCGACGGCGGACTGTCGGTGCGTGTGCACCCCGCGTTCCTCTACTCCGGGCACCCGCTCGCGTCGGTCAACGGTCCCTTCAACGCCGTCACCGTCGAGTCCGACGCGATCACCGAGATCACGATGTCCGGCCCCGGCGCCGGTGGGCGGCAGACCGCCTCCGCCGTGCTCGGCGACCTGCTCAGCACGATGCTGCAACCGTCGGCGCCCGCGCCACCGCTGGACCCGTTGCCGCTGGTGAAGGACGTGCAGAGTGGCTTCTACATCCACATGGAGGTCGCCGACCGACCCGGCACGCTGGCGGCGATCGCCCACGAGCTGGGCGCGCAAGGCGCGTCGATCAAGTCGGTCGTGCAACACGGGCTCGGCGAGCACGCACGCCTGATGATGGTCATCCACCCGCTCGCCGAATCGCGCCTGCGCGAGGCGCTCACACGCATCGCCGCGCTCGACTTCCTACGCTCAACGCCCCGGGCCATTCGTGTAATCGAAGAGGAGTTCATGTGATCCTGGACACGTATGGCGGCGCCGGGCTGCGTCCTCGGTCACTCATGTGCACAGCACATATCGCTCCCTGCGTCCTTGCCCGACTTGCCCTACGTGTCCAGGATGGGTCTACTTCAAAGGAGTTCATGTGAGCAGCGCCATTTCTATGAGCAAGAGCCACGTGCCGCTGATCGAGCGCTACCGCGATCGCCTGCCGTTCGAGGAAGGCGACCCGATCGTCAGCCTGCAGGAGGGCTCCACGCCGCTGCTGCGCGCGCCAGTGCTCTCAGAGATCGTGGGGGCCTCGGTGCGGTTGAAGCTCGAGGGTGCCAACCCCACTGGATCGTTCAAGGACCGTGGCATGACCTGCGCGGTCTCAGCGGCCGTTCGCGACGGCGCGAAGGCGGTCATCTGCGCTTCCACGGGCAACACCGCCGGTAGCGCAGCCGCCTACGCATCGCGCGCGGGCATCACCTGCGCGGTGATCGTTCCCGACGGCAAGATCGCCGAAGGCAAGATGGCCCAAACGCTGATCCACGGCGCGCGCGTGATCTCGTTGGCGGGCAACTTCGACCAGGCGCTCGCACTGGTACGCGAGCTGACCGAGACACACCCGATCGTGCTCGTCAACTCGATCAACGAATTCCGCATCGAAGGCCAGAAGACGGCCGCCTTTGAGCTGCACGAGGATCTCGACGGACAGTTGGAGGCGCTCTATATCCCGGTCGGCAACGCCGGCAACATCAGCTCCTACTGGCGCGGCTTCCGCGAGCTGGGCGCCTCGCCGAAACTGTTTGGCTTCCAGGCCGAGGGAGCCGCGCCGCTAGTGCTCGGCCATCCCGTGGAGCACCCCGAAACCGTGGCGTCCGCGATCCGCATCGGTCACCCAGTGCGCGGTGAGGACGCGATCGCGGCGACGGTGGAGTCCGGCGGGTCGATTCGCGCGGTCTCAGACGCCGAGATCCTCGCGGCCTATCGCCTGCTGGCCTCCAAGGAAGGCATGTTCTGCGAGCCCGCCTCCGCCGCCTCGGTCGCCGGCCTGCTCAAGTACGGCTCAGACGGCGCCCAACAAGTCGTCTGCGTACTCACCGGCCGTGGCATCAAGGACCCGCAAACCGCGATCGCCCACAACGGCGGCGCGGTGATCCCCTGCGAGGCCAACATCGCCGCGATCGAACAGGCGGTCCTGGGTGATCCATAGGACGCCCGCTGGGCAACCGGCTCGTCGCGGCCGCCGCGGGTCGGCTCGCTCCAAGGGCGGCGCCAGATGGAGGTCGGGATGATCCGTAGGCGCGTGGTGCGCGTGCCCGCCTCCTCGGCCAATCTCGGCCCCGGGTTTGACTGCTTCGCGGCGGCGATCGGGCTGCATCTCGAGCTGGAGGTGATCGAGACCGGCAGTTTCGCTGTGGAGACCGACCTCGCCGTCGCGCGCGGCCCCGAGAACCTCTGCGTGCGCGCCTTCGAGAGCCTGCATCCCGCCCATGACTTCACGTTCCGGATCCGCTCCGCCATACCGCTCACCGGCGGTCTCGGGTCCAGCGCCTCGGCGATCGTCGCCGGTCTGCTCGCCGCCGATCACCTGTTCGAGCTCGACGCCGACCTGTTGGCGTGCGCCACCGCGATCGAGGGTCATCCCGACAACGTCGCGGCAGCGCTGCACGGCGGCTTCGTCGTGTGCGCCGATGGGCAAGCGACTCGCTTTGATCCTCCCACCGGCCTGGAGGCGCTCGCGATTGTGCCCGCCCAAGCCGTGCGCACCAGCGAGGCCCGCTCCGCCCTGCCGGCGCAGGTACCGATCGAGCAGGCGGTCTTCAACGTCGCCCACGGCGCGCTGCTCACGCTCGGGCTGGCGCAGGGCGACTGGGATCTCGTGGCGCGCGGCCTGCACGACCAGCTGCACCAGCAGCGCCGCTCGCATCTGTTCCCGCGCTCCTACGCGCTGGCGCAACGCGCACACGAGCTGGGCGCGCTCGGGGCCACGATCTCCGGCGCAGGACCGACCGTGCTCGTGTGGTGCTTCTACGAGCAGACGGGCGCCGTCGTCGAGGCACTGCATCCTGAGATCGACGGTTGGGCGACACTGCTGCGCGCCCCATTTGAGGCGCAGGGCGCCTACGTGGGAGAGCTGTAGCGTTTGCACGGAGAGATGTAGTGTTTGCACGATGACAAACGTCCATCGTCAACCGACCGTCGAGGGAGCCGACAACGACGTGTCTCCCACGCGCCACCCTTTGCCCTCCGAGCTGTCTGCTCCCGAGGCGACCGACGAGGGCTACTTCCCGCGCGGGCGCTCGATTCTGCGAATGGTCCATGAAGAGAAGGCAGTCGGTCTGTTCTACGGACAGCGCGCGCTCTGCGTCGGTGCGGTCAAGCCGCTCAACTATGTCGGCACCAGCGAACACACGCGCAACAAGGACACCCCTTTCAGACGTATCACCCACACGGGTGGGATGTTCGAGGCGGTCTTCTTCGGCAGTCGCACACACGCCGACGGTGTCCTGCGCGCAGTGGCAACGATGCACGAGCGCGTCGCGGGCGAGCTCCCAGAAGACGCCGGTCCGCACTACCCGGCGGGCACGCCCTACTCGGCGTTCGACCCGGAGCTGATGCTGTGGACGGTAGCCGTGATCGCGGACTCAGCGGAGTGGTTCTACGACCGGCTTGTCCGCCCCCTCACGGGCGCGCAGCGCGAAGCACTCTGGCAGGACTACATACGCTTCGCCGAGCTCTTCCAGATGCCGCGCTCGGTGGCGCCGCCCACCTATCGCGAGTTCCGCGACTGGTACGCCCAGCAGCTCGCGGGCGAGGACCTCCACCTCACCGAGGAGGCTCGCTTCATCGGCTACGCCTCAGCGTTCGAGATACCGATGCCATCCAGTCACAAGCTCGGCAAGCGCATGCACGATCTCCTGATGCTCGGCTCGCTGCCGAGTCGCGTGCGCGAGCTCTACGGCCTGTCCTTCACGCGTACCCAGGCCGCGGGCTGCGCGGCGGCGCTCGCCGGCGGGCGCGCCGCACGAATGCTCGCACCCCGGTCACTCACTCACGGTTCGTGCATCCCCGAGTTCGAGATGGTCGCCGCGACCGAGCGCCGCCGCATCGAACGCGGTCAGCCCACGCCGCAGATCGTCCGCTGAGCGACTCGCCGGGCCGTCGCGCCCGCACGTCCCCGTGGCGCCTCCAGGCGGACGCTGCTCTTCAGCGCAACCGCGCGAGTCGCTCGCGGGCGTCTTCCATGCCTGCCAGGCGCGCCAGCAGCTCCTCCGCCAGCACGATGTAGTCGGCGCCGAGGTCGGGCCGGTGGTCGAGGATCGACACTGCCCGCTCAGCCGACTCCGCATACGCGATCGAGCCACGCACGGCCGTGTCAAACACCCGCTCGCCAAAGCGCTCCTGCAACGACGCCTTCGCCTCGCGCGAGTGCACCGTACGCATGTCCGCAAGGTTCAACAGCACCCCCACCAGCTCCAGCTCGTCGTTGAGATGCTCGCGCGCGACCTCGATCACCTCCATCGCCTGCTCGACTCCCTGCAGCGCGAAGTACTGGGCCTCGGCGGTCACCAGCGCGTAGTCGGCGGCCACCAGCGCGTTCACGGTCAGCAATCCGAGCGACGGGGGACAGTCCACCAACACGATCTCCCAATCGCTCTGCACTTCCGCGAGCGCGCGTCGCAGCATCATCTCGCGACCGATCTTGCCGCCGAGCATCAGCTCTGTCTCGGCGAGGCTCAAGCTGGCAGGGATCACGCCTTCGTGGATCGCCTGCGTGGCTGTTGCTGTACCCGCCAGCACGTCGGCAATCGTCGGCTCGCTGTCGGGTGGCAGGTCGAAGTAGTCCGACAAGTTGCCCTGCGGATCGAGATCTACCGCGAGCGTCTTCACCTCCACCCTGCGCAACACGTCAGTGAGCGTGCGCACCACGGTCGTCTTGCCGGTGCCGCCCTTCTGCGAAAGCACAGCGATCGTTATGGCCATCGCGGCCGATAGTACGTGGAACGTGCGCCGCCTGCCGATCTCGGGTCGGGGGACTCAGCCCGGGGTGGGATCCTGCGCCTGACAGCCCAGGGTGCCGATCCCGCGCGTTTGACAGCCCGGGGTGGGATCCTGCACGACACAGCCCGGGGTGGGGATCCCGCGCGAGACAGCCCAGCGCGGCGGGCGCTCAGATGAGCGTTTGAACCCGCGTCGGCGTCAACTGCTCGGCTGGGTCAACGGGCACGCTCACGAACGTCAGGCAGTAACGGCCCACCAGGATCTCGTCGCCGTCGTTAAGCGTTCTCCACTCGACGCGCTCGCCGTTGACGAACACGCCGTTAAGGCTGCGGTCATCAAGCACCCTCACGCCGTCCGGCTGGCGCACCACAAGCGCATGTCGCCGCGACACGGTCGGGTCGTCAAACCGCACGTCGGCCGCGAGACTACGCCCGATCCTCGTCCACTCGCGCGTCAGCGCGACCGTCTTGGTCTGCTCGCCATCCTCGTAAAGCACATACTCGCCCGGCTCGCGCAACTCCTCCCGAGCCCTCGTCACCCACTCGCTGCTCGCGCGCGACTCCGGCCGCGCACGCACTTCGTCGGTGTGGGGAGCCGCGCTGAACAGCGACGCACGCACGAAATCCTGGCTACCGCATTCGGGGCAGTCACGCAGCGCGTCGAGCGAGGTCAGCGTCAGCACATATCCGCATCTTTGGCAGCGCCATGACCCGGCGCCGGCCATTGTTCCCGAAGTCAGCGACCCCATGCTGCGCCTCCCGTTCCTCTTGTTCCCGAGCGATCGGGAACCTTCTGCAGGGTGGAATCTCGTGGCAATCATAACGAGCGTGTCAAATGAGCTGCGTTCGGTAAAAAGCGGCTTTGACCGCGGCGAATGGGGCACCGTCGATCGCGTATTTCGAGCCTACCCCAGCCTATCGGCGCCCAAACGAGTCCCCGCGAAAAATCAGTGAAGATCGTTGCGTGATCTCGGCAGGAGCTTGGCTGAACACGGCGAACCTAGCCGCATGGCCACTCCCGACGGCGATGTTGAGCAGCTTGAGCGCTTCTTGCTGGTGCGTGGCGTCGGCTCGCTCACGGCCGATCGCGATCGCTGCATAGACTGCGAACGCACCCCGCTCGTCGGCGAGCGCATCCACGTCTACGAACGCTGCGCCGGCATCGTCTGCGAGCTGTGCCGCCAGCTGCGCCGCTCCACGCCGCTAGCAACCGAGATCGTCCGTCACAGCGAGCTCGGCCACACCGTGCGCCTCACCGCTCGCGCCGCATAGGCGCAAAACATTTGGTCGGGTCTACCGGGATGGTGCTCGGATCTACCGGGATGGGTCCGCAGTCATTAGACTGCCGCGCTGTGGACCCCGTCACCGTCTCGATCGTCATCGGCGCCCCCCGTGAGCAGGTCTTCGACTACCTGCAGGACATCGCCAACCACCCCGAGTTCACCGACCACTATCTGGTGGACTGGCACCTCACGAGGGTGGACTCGGTCGGCCGCGGTGCCGGCGCTCGCTTCCGTGTAAAGGCCCCCGGCAACCGCTTCAGTTGGGGCGATTCGACGTTCACGGAGATCTCCCGCCCGCACCGAATCGTTGAGGTTGGTCGTACCGGCAAGTCCAACCGCATCCGCACGCTCGGCATCTACGAGCTCGCTCCGGTATCCGGCAGTGCCACACGCGTCCAATTCACGCTCGAGACCCAAACTTCCGTCCTATCGGACCGGCTACGCGAGGCGGTCGGCGGTCGCACATGGCTGAAGCGCAAGAACGCCAAGGCTCTGCGGCGACTGCGCGCAATTCTCGAGCGGGGCGAAGGCCGCGGCGCGCGCATCACCCTCGCCGGTGGCTAAACTGCCCGCTCGCATGACCCGCTCCCTCCACATGTCCCACCAGCTCGCGCGCGCCTCGCGCCGGGCACGCGCACGTTATGCGGGCGATCCACAGCGTACGGACGATCCACAGCGTACGGGGAGCCTCGCGGTCCGTCGCGCTCTGCTGGCTCTGCTGCTCGTTCCCGTGCTCGCGCTCAGCGCCTGCTCGGATGACTCTCACACGCGCGTCACCACTGGTACCTACGCCGGCGAGTCCGGCCAGAACGCTCCCTACTTGGACGTAGGCCCGCTGATCTACGAGGTGCAGCTCTCGCGTGAGCTCAATCCCTACGACACAGAAGACGCCTCCTATCTGACCGGCCTCACCCCCGCGCAGAGCAGGCTGGGGCCCGGCGAAGAGTGGTTTGCTGTCTTCCTGCAGGTCTACAACGAAAGCTCCAATCCCCACCCGGCGGCGACCAACATCTCGATCAGCGACACCCAGGAAAACATCTACACCCCGATCGTCCCCGCCGCCACCAACGAATTCGCCTACCGTGGCGGCCTGCTAGCGCCGAAAGGACGTATCCCTGAGCTCGACACGGTCGCCGCCAACGGTCCCACGCAGGGCTCTCTACTGCTGTTCAAGATCAAGATCGTCTCGCTCGACAACCGTCCGATCGAGATCAAGATCGTCGATCCCACCAACCCCACCCAAACGGCCTCCGCCGAGCTCGACGTCTAGTCCCCGGGTCGTTGACAGTCCCGGGATGGGACCCGGGTCGTTCAGTGTCCCATGCCGGTGCCGCGATCCTGGTGCCCTGTGTACGGACGATCCTGGGCCGTGTATGTACTTTTCAGATGCATACACTTCATTTTGTGAAGTGTTGTGTGTGCGGTTTGGAAGACACCGTCACCCCTCCCGATTCCCAATCAGCCCAACGCCGCTTCGATCACCTGTCTGGCGACCGGGGCGGCCGTTTCGCCGCCCGCGCCGTCTTTGACGAGTAGCACTCCCACCACGATCTTCGGGCGCAGCGCTGGCGCGAACGCCGCAAACCACGCATCCGTGTTCTGCGGGTCGTTGGTCCCCGACGAGCAGTTTTCGCCGCTCTGCTTTGATTCCCCGCCTTCGATCGTGATGGATTCTCCGTTCTTGGCGGACCCTTCGCTGCCGTCGCGTTCGCTGTCGCTCGGACAGCTCGGCTCGCCCAGTTCGGCGGTACCGGTCTTGCCGGCGACGGTCACGCCGGGGATGGCCGCGGCCGTGCCCGTGCCTTCGCGCACGACGCCGATCATCAGCCGCCGCACGGTGCGCGCTGTCGAGGAGCTGACCACGCGCGGACGAGTCGCGTGGCGCGCTTCAAAGGTCGGCGTGGGACGCGTGCCGCCGTCGGCGATCGTCGCCGCCACGGTCGCCATCTCAAGCGCGGACGCCTGCACCTGTCCCTGGCCGATCGCGGTCGACCCGAGTGCCAGTTCGCCTTGTATCCGCGCCGCGGGTGGCAGCGTGCTTTCCACGGCACCCGCCACCCCGGGCGGATGGTTGAAGCCGAAATCTTCGGCGGTTGCCACCAGGCGAGGCGCGCCCACCCTCACCCCGAGCGGGGCGAACACCGAGTTGCACGACACCGCAAACGCGAGCGCCAGGCTGCCCCCGCACGACTCCCCGTTGGCGTTTTCGAGCTTCACACCGTCGAGGGTGCTTGACGTCGCGTAGGAAAACACACTGCTCGCGCGCGCCACTTTGGCTTCCAGCACGGCGGTGAGCGTGACCATCTTGAACGTCGACCCAGGCGGCTGCAGATCGTCGATGCCGATGCCCGCCACGGCCAGTATCTCGCCCGTCGCGGGATCCATCGCCACGACGCCGCCGAGCTGTCCACCGAGCGCCGTCGTCGCCGCACGCTGCAGCGTGGGGGAGATGGTCGTGCGCACCGGCGCGCTCGGTCTTGCCGGCGCGCTAGCCAGCACACGTGTGCCGGCTAGCAGCTCGCCGCCGGGTGTCCCGCGCAGCCGATCGTCGAGCGCCAGCTCGAGTCCGCTGCTGCCGACGATCGCTTCGGGCGGCACACCTTCGGCTTCCAGTTCGTCCAGCCGCGCCGCGGGGATCGGGCCGACTTCTCCAACGACAGCGTCCGCCGCTGACCCCAACGGCGAGTTGCGCTCTCCCGCGGCGCTCGCCGGTCCATCGGCCAGCACCGAGCCGTCGCGCGCAAGCAGCGCGGCGCGTGGCGGCAGGACGGTGTGCCTGGTCAAACGCTCGTCGCGTCGCAGTCCCGGAAACACAAGCGCCCTCGACCATGCGACGCGTGGCCCATCCGGGTCATTTTGGATTTGCACGCGGAAGCTCTCCGAGAGCGCTCCGAACAGTCGTGTATACACGCGCACAGGCACGACGATCGCGCTGTCGCCGTCGCCGGGGCCTTCGCCGGGTGCGGGACGAGCGGGACCGATAACGCTCATGCGCGTCGCCGTCGCCGTGCGCGCGGCGGCCTGGTAGGCCGCCGCGAACGCGCTTGGCGAGATCCTCCGCTGGGCGGCGTCGTCGATGTCGTTGTACATCGTCAGATAGTCACTTTGTGCCCACGCCCGTGCGAACTGCTCGGCGACGGCCTGCTGTGCCGAGCTGTGGTGGTTGGCGCCAAACACCGCCCCCACCAGAAACGCGATCGCCGCGAGCGCGAACACCGGTGTCACCCGTCGCGCACGTCGACGACGCCCCCTGGGGCGCTCATTGAGGATGTTCACAGCTCGGGACGGTAGAACATGAGCAGTGACACGGCTCGACTGGCTGATCGTCGTATTCGCTGCCCTGCTAGCGATCTTTGGGTTCCGGCGGGGCTTCATCGTCGCTGTGCTCTCCTTCGGCGGGTTCGCCATTGGTGCATTCCTCGGAACACGACTGGGTCCTCTACTGCTGTCGCAGGGATCGGCCTCTCCCTATGCCCCCGCGTTTGGGCTGATCGGCGCGCTGCTCGCTGGCGCGATCCTCGCGACAGGCTTGGAGGGTGTCGGCTTGAGGATTCGTCGCGTCCTCGTGCTGCCTGGTATCGGTCTGCTCGACGGCGCGCTCGGCGCGCTGCTGAGCGCCGCGCTCGGGTTGGCGATCGCGTGGATCCTCGCGGCGGTGGTCCTGCAAACCGCGTCCACGCCGCGTCTGCGCGCCGACATCCAGCGCTCGGAGATACTGCGCGAGCTCAACCAGCTGTTGCCGCCCAGCGGGCCGATCTTGAACGTGCTCGCGAGCCTCGACCCACTGCCGCATCTCGCCGGGCCGCTCCCCAGCGTCGGGCCGCCGCCGGCGCTGATCGCACACGACCCGGGAGTGCGAGCGTCCGCGCGCAGTGTGGTGCGCGTGCTCGGTACGGCGTGTGGGCTTGAGATCGAGGGCTCAGGATGGGTCGCTGATCCAGGGGTGGTAGTCACCAACGCGCATGTCGTCGCCGGCGAGCAGGACACCACTGTTGAGGTCGAAGGCCGCGAACCGGCACTGTCCGCTTACGCGATCGCCTTCGATCCCACCGACGACATCGCGATCCTGCGCGTCCCGGGTCTCAGCCTCCCGTCACTGACACTCGCCGACGATCCACCCTCCGGAAGCGCCGGCGCGATCCTCGGCTATCCGCAGGACGGACCATTCGACGCGCTTCCAGGGCGAATCGGCGTCACCCAGCAGATCATCACCGACAACGCCTACGGTCAGGGCCCGGTCTCGCGTCTGCTCACACCTCTGCGAGGCCTCGTGCGCCCAGGCAACTCCGGCGGGCCGCTCGTCGACAGCGAAGGCCGCGTGCTCACCACTGTGTTCGCGAGCACCACCGGCGCTGGGCCCGCGGGTGGGTATGGGGTGGCCAACGCCACGGTCGCCCGTGTGCTCGCGGGCGCCGGGCGCATGGTCGGCACGGGAGAATGCAGCGCGGGTTGAGCCGAGCCGGCGCGTCAGGCCGTGGATGGCCGAGGCCGCGCGCGCGGACGAGCGGGCTTCTTGGCGGCGGGGGCTTCGTTGGCGGCGGGGGGTTCAGGCTCCGTGGACTGCGTCGCTTGTGTCGTCGCACGCGTGCCGCGCGCAACGCGTTGGCGTTCGCGCGCGGGAGCTCGCACGCTTTCTGCGGGCCCTTCGAGCAGCGGCTCGGCTTCCGCCAGGCGTCGCACCAGCTGTGCTCGCACTCGCTCCAGCTCCTCGACGCTCAGCAGGCGCGGCCCCGCGTGCCTTAGCGGCTTTAACGGCGCGGGGATCAAACCGGGGTGGCGAGCCTGGATCTCCGAGAGCGTCTGCTCCAGCGCGGCGATCTGAGCGCGTAGCTCCCGGCGTCGCTCGGCGGCCCGTGCCGAAGCGTCGGGCGCTCCAGTTGGAATCTCGGTGGTCCGCGCCGCGGCATCGACAGCCGGCTGGCGGGTCACGTACAGGGCGGCGGCCACCTCGCGTGGATCGACGCCCGTCCTACGCGCCTGTCGGGCTGCTTCGGCGGCGATCTGACCAACGGCCGACGGCTCTGGCGCGATGTTGGCCACAAACGTGCCCGTACCCTGCCGGCTGTCGATCAGTCCCTCCTGCTCCAAGCGCTGGTACACCGCGCGGGCCGTATTGGCGTTGATCCCAAGCATCTCGGCGAGCTCGCGCAAGCCCGGCAAACGGCGTCCGGGCACGAGGCGACCGTCGCCGATCCTCGCGCGCAGCGCCCACGCGAGCTGCACACCGATCGGGATCTCCCCGGCGCGGTCGATCGCGAGGTCCTCGAGATCGAGCTGTGCGTTGCCGGCGGGCGCGCGAGTGGGCCGAGCGGCCACTGGAAGGGACGCTCCCGACACATGCGCTGACGGACGCGCGCTCGATGACACACGCACGGATGGACGCGCGCTTGGTGACACACGCGCCGACGGACGCGCACCTGACGAGCTCACATCGCGACGGTCGTGTTTTGCCATGCCCCCAACTTTAGTGGTTCGCAGGCAAGAAACACGAAGTGCTAGTAAACTAGTACACTAGTCCAATGGATGGGTGGGAGCACGGACAGCGAGGGGATCTCGACGCGGTCGGCGTCGGCGCACACGCGGGAGAGCTCCTCAAACGCGCGCTGCTTCCAGGGAGAAACTTCCTGGAGGAAGTCGGAGACGTGATGCTCCTGACCGGCAGGACGGTCTCCTCGACGTTGCGCCCGCCCTACCCGTACGGCAGCGAGTTCGTGTCGCAGTTCCTGTTCGTGCTACGGATCTGCTGGCTGCCGCTGCTGGTATCGACCTTCGCCATCAGCTACGGCGCCCCCGGCCTGCAGGCCGCCAACTTCCTCACGGTCCTGGGCTCGCTCGATCGGCTCGGCGGGTTCTTCGTGCTCGCGGTCGTGCGCGAAATCGGGCCGCTGATCACCGCGATCGTGCTCGCGGGAGCGGCCGGCACCGCGATCACCGCCGACCTCGGCGCGCGCAAGATCCGCGAGGAGCTCGACGCGCTGCAGGTGCTAGGCGTGGACCCCGTCAAGAACCTGGTGGTGCCGCGCTTCCTCGCGCTGATGCTCGCCACGGGGCTGTTCAACATCTACGCGATCCTGTTCGGGCTGTTCGGCGGCCTGCTCGCCGCCGTCGTCAACCACCAGCCGCTAGGTCCGTTCTGGGTGACGTTCTTCGCCAACACCTCGACGACCGACCTGTGGGGCTCAACGGTCAAGACGACAGTGTTCGGCGCGATCATCGCGATCGTTTGCTGCTACAAGGGGATGACGGCCTCCGGCGGCGCCGAGGGCGTCGGGCGCGCGGTCAACCAGGCGATCGTTGTGTCGTTCCTCGCCTTTGGCGCGTTCAACTACGCGTTCACCCAGATGCTGCTCGCCACGCATCCCAACATTGTGGTGATCAGGTGAGCCTCCTCTCCACCCGGAAGGGGTCATACCCCCGAGGGGGGCATGGGTTGGGGAGCCATTGTGTGGAGGGTCATGGCCCTCCGAGGCGGCGTGGGTTGGGGAGCCATTGAGTGATGAGGCGGGTCGATGAGTGAGCCGATCCCAACTCCCCGCGAATGGCTGGCCGCCACCGGTGAGATCGGTCAATTCACCACCAGCGTGCTGCGCGAGGTGGTGGGCCTGCGCGTGCTGCGTTTCTTCGGCGAGGCGGTGCGCCAGTCGGGCATCTTGATCGTCACTTCCACAGCGGTCATCTGGGGGCTGCTGTTCATCGCCGGACTGACCGGGTGCGGCATCGAGGCTGCCTACTTCACCCAGTCCACCGGCGCGGCTGCCTACGCGGGCGCGTTCGCCGGTTGGTGCGACCTGCGCGAGGTCGTCCCCTACGTGTTCGGCTACATGATGTCGGCGAAGATCGGCACGGGCATCGTGGCCGAGCTCGGCGCGATGCGCATCAACGACGAGATCGACGCCCTGGAAGTGATGGGCGTCGACTCGATGTCCTACCTGTGTGCCACCCGCCTGCTGGCCGCGTGGATGGCGTTGCCGTTCATGTACGCCATCGGGGTCGGCGTGGCCTTTCTCGCGTCCTACATCGCCGTCGTCCATCAGGTGGCCTCGGTCTCCTCGGGTGGCTACCTGCTGATCTTCTGGCAGTACCAGAATCCAACCGACTACCTCTACAGCTTGATCAAGGGCATGACGATGGCCACGACGATCGTGCTTGTGTCCTGCTACTACGGCTACAACGCCTCCGGCGGTCCCGTGGGCGTAGGCACTGCCACGGCCAAGTCGATGGTGCTCAACCTGGTGCTTGTCACGCTGATCGGGATGCTCGGCACGCAGGTGTTCTGGGGAGCCAACCCGCGCGCGCCGATCGGAGGGTGAGCGGTCGGCCGGCGGACGTCCTCCCGCGTGGTGGGGGGAGTCGATCGTGGCGCACGAGCTTCGCGATGCATCGCGCGCTGGGCGGTCCGAGCATACGCCTGGCCATCCACCCGCTACGCTGGCGCAATGTCGAAGACGCTCGTGATCTCTGAGAAGCCCTCGGTAGGACGCGACCTGGCACGCGTGCTGCCGGGGCCGTTCGCCAAGCAGGAAGGCTGGCTGGAGGCAGACGACTACGTGATCACGTGGGCGGTGGGTCATCTAGTGCAACTGGCTGAGCCCGACGAATACGACGCTAAGTACAAGCGCTGGCGGATGCCCGACCTGCCGATCGTGCCGAGTAAGTTCAAGCTCGTGGTGCGCGACGAGCGCTCGCGCAAGCAGATGTCGGTGGTCACCGCGCAGCTCGGCCGCGAAGACGTGGCCGAGGTCATCAACGCGTGCGACGCCGGGCGTGAGGGCGAGCTGATCTTCGCGTATCTGTACGAGAAGGCGAAAGCTACCAAGCCGGTGCGCAGGCTATGGCTGAACTCGATGACCAACGCGGCGATGAAGCAAGCGTTCGCGTCACTGCGTCCAGCGGAGGACTTCGCGCTGCTGGAGCAGGCGGCACGCTCGCGCTCGGAGGCCGACTGGGTGGTCGGCATGAACGCCACCCGCGCCGCCACCATCAGGCTGAAATCGTCGTTCGACGGGGCCGTGTCGCTCGGACGCGTGCAGACGCCCACGCTCGCGATCGTGGCGCGCCGCGAGGAAGAGATCAAGGCGTTTGTGCCGGAGCCCTACTGGCTGGTGGACGCCAAGTTCGACGCCGGGCCTTTGAGCGGGACGCCGTCCACCCCCGCCGCCCAGGGGGATGAGAACGACGACGACGCTAGCGCGGCCGCTCGCGTGTATGAGGGCCGCTTCCACATGGGGAGCAAGCCGCGCATCTCCAGCGAGCAGGAGGCGTTGGCGATCGTCGAGGCGTGCCAGGGCAAGCAGGGCACGATCACCAAGCTCGAGTGCAAGGAGCAGCGCGAGCGCGCGCCGATGCTGTACGACCTGACGAGCCTGCAGCGCGAGGCCAACACGCGCTACGGCTTCTCCGCGCGCCGCACGCTGGCGGCGGCGCAGCGATTGTACGAGGAGCACAAGGCGCTCACCTACCCGCGCACCAATTCGCGCTACCTGACAAGCGACATGGTCGAGGAGATCAAGCCGACGGCTGAGCTTCTACGCGCCCACAGCGAGTACGCGAAGGCGTCCGCGTACGTGACCGGCCTCGACGTGCTGCCGCTCGCGCGCGTTGTGAACGACGAGAAGGTCACAGACCACCACGCGATCATCCCCACCAAGGCCGAGCACGCGGTCGATCGTATGGGCGACGACGACAAACGTGTGTACGACATGGTGGTGCGGCGCTTCCTGGCCGTGTTTCACCCCGAGGCGGTGTTCGAGAACACGCGTGTGGAGACGACCGTGCTGCCCGCGGGCGAGGGGGCCGGCGGGTGTGTGTTTCGCACGCGCGGCAAGCTCCTGCTGATACCGGGTTGGCGCGGTGTTTATGGGCAAATACCCTCTGAGGCTAAGTCCGCCGCCGAGGAAGACGAGGGAGCCGACCAGCAGCTGCCGAAGCTGAACGAGGGCGAACACGCGCAGACACTGCAGATCGCGAGCGAGCGCAAGGAAACCAAGCCGCCGCGTCGCTACAGCGACGCATCGTTGCTCGGCGCGATGGAGACGGCCGGCAAGCTCGTCGACGACGACGAGCTGCGCGAGGCGATGAAGGACTCGGGGATCGGCACGCCGGCGACGCGCGCAGCGATGATCGAGCGGCTGATCCAGGTGGGCTACATCGAACGCGAAGCGCGCTCGCTGGTGGCCACCGACAAGGGACTGAACGTGGTTAGGCTGCTCGGTGAGCACGCGCTCACATCGCCCGACATGACCGGCCAGTGGGAGCACCGTCTCGGAAAGATCGAGCGCGGCGAAGACTCGCGCGAGCGCTTCATGGGCGACATCGCCGGCTTCGCCGAGCTGACCGTCAAAGAGCTGGATGAGAAATTGAAGGACGTGCGCATTCCGCGCGCCAACCTCGGCCCATGCCCGGTGTGCGGACACGACATCAAAGAGAACCGCAAGGGCTACTCGTGTTGGGCACGTGACGATCCGGGCTGCGGCTTCGTGATCTGGAAGGGCAAGTCCGGCAAGCAGCTGTCGGTCGCGATCGCCAAGGAGCTGATCCGCGCCGGACACACTTCCAAGGCGGTGACCGGCTTCAAGGCCCGTAGCGGCCGCAGCTTCCGCGCGCATCTCGCGCTCAGCCAGGACGAAGAGGGCAAGTGGCGCGTCGAGTTCAACGAGCCGTGGGCGCAGGAGGGCGCCAAGCCTCCGGAGTCAGAGACCGAGGCGGCGGAGCAGGGCCAGGAGGCGGTGGCCGCGAGCGCGGCGTAGTGCGCGGTGCTCACGTCGGGTCTGTGCGTAAGGATGGACGCCGGTGCCGATCGCGCTCGTAACGGGACCCGCCAACGCGGGCAAGGCGCACATAGTGCTCGACAGGGTGCGAGCGCACGTCGCGCACGGCGAAGAGCCACTGCTGATCGTGCCCACCGAGGCTGATCAGGCGCGCTACAGGCGCGAGCTGGCCGAGGATGGACTCGTGCTCGGCGCGCGGGTGGAGGGCTTCGATGGCCTGCTGAAGGAGCTGCTGGCGCGGGGCGGGGATACCCAGGCCCAGCTTGGCTCGCTCGCGCGCGAACGTGTGCTGGCGCGGCTCGCGGACGCGCGAGCGGGCATGGCGAGCGCGCTGGCGCGGCTCGTAGAGGAGCTTGAGGCTCAGCGCGTAACGCCCGCCCGACTGCGGGGCGCGCTCAGGGCATTGAGCGCCACGCAAGCGGACACAGGCGGCGAGCGCCAGGACGCCGAGCGAAGGGGCGGCGCGCAGGCGACGCTGGAGTGGCTGTGCACGGTATTCGAGGCATACAACGAGGCACTCGTCAAGTTGCGGCGCGCCGATCGCGAGCTGCGTGTGACGAGTACGCTCGACGCTCTACGTCGCAAGCCCGCTCTGTGGGGTTCCAGGCCCGTGCTGCTGTACGGCTTTGACGATTTTACCGAGTCCCAGCTCGACGCGATCGAAACGCTCGGCGGTATCGTCGGGGCGCGCGTCACGGTGTCGTTGGCATATGAGCCAGGCCGCGTCGTGTTCGCCGGTCGCGCGACCACCTTCCAGCGGCTCGCGCCGCTAGCGGAGGCCCACACAGAGCTGGCGGCGCGCGCCGAGTACTACGCGGCGGGCTCGCGCGAAGCGCTGCACCACCTGGAGCGCTCGCTGCTGAGCGACGACGCGACGCGTGTGCAGCCGGGCGAGGCGGTGCGGCTGCTGGAGGGGGGTAGTCCGCGGGCCGAGCTGGAGCTCGTTGCGGGCGAGCTGCGGGCGCTGCTCGACGCCGGCGTGCAGGCCGGCGAGATCGCGGTCGTGCACCGCCACCCCGAGACGATCGCGGCACTGCTCGGCGAAGTGTTCGGAGACTTCGACGTCCCATACGCCCTGCGCACGCGTGTGCGCTTTGCGCACACGGCGATCGGCCGGGCGCTGCTGGGACTACTGCGCTGCGCGGTGGGCTCGGGCGGGACGGACGACGGCGCGCCCGGCGCCGGGGAGTTGGGCGACCTGCTCGCGTGGCTGCGCGCCCCCGGCGTGCTCGAACGCCCCGAGCTGGCCGACCGCCTGGAGGCGCGCGCGCGCCGGCGGGGCGCCATGGACGCGCTATCCGCCCGCGCCCTGTGGGAGTCCGAGCACTGGCCGCTCGATCGGATCGACCGGCTGCGCGAGGCCGCCGCGGACGGGACGCCCGCGCTGGCCGACGCGCTCATGCAAGAGCTGCAAAGGCTGTTCTGTGCTCCACGACGCGCGGTCGCGGCGCTACTTGATGAGCACGAGCTGGAGGATGCACGGGCGCTCGTGGGCGCTCGTCACGCGCTCGAGGAGCTGCGCGAGCTGGCGCGCTCGGCGCCCGAGCTGGCGCCGGCGCCCGCTGAGCTGGCCGACGTGCTGGAGCGGCTGGAGCACTCAGGCCACGAGCGGCCCGGAGCGGGCAGGATCGCCGTCGTTGACCCGCTGTCGCTGCGGGCGCGCCGCGTACGGATGGTGTTCGCGTGCGGGCTACAGGAGGGGGTGTTCCCGGCGCCCCCAACGTTGCATCCGCTGCTCGGCGAGGAGGACCGCCGCCTGCTCGCGCACGCCTCGGGGCTCGCGCTGCGTGGCAGGCCGGACACACTCGCGGCCGAGCGCTACCTGCTGTACGCGCTCGCGTCGCGCCCCGAGGAACGCCTGACGCTCAGCTGGCACACGGCAGGCGACGACGGGATGCCGCTCGCGCCCTCGCTGTTCGTCCAGGACGTGTGCGACCTGTTCACCGACGCTCTACGTGAGCGGACCGCGCGTCGCGCCGCGGGCGCCGCCGGTTGGCCGGGTCCGGGCAGGCCCGCGGACACGATGCGGGCGCGCGAGCTGGCCATAGCTGGTGCTATGGCAGACGGCGCGCAGCCCCGCTCGATCCAGCCGCTGCGTGACGAGCGGGTGCTTGCCGAGTTGCGCGAACGCGCGCTGTGGTCGGCATCTTCGCTGGAGAACTGGGCCGGTTGTCCGGTCAAGTGGTTTGTCGAGCGGCTGCTGCGCGGGGATGACATCGACCCGGACCCCGAGCCGATCGCGCGCGGCGGATTGGCCCACGCGGCGCTGAAGGACACGTTGGAGCGTTTGCGTGAGCGCACAGGGTCGGCACGGCTGACCCCCGCGAGTGTGGGTCTCGCCAAGCGGCTGCTGCACGAAACGCTGGCCGCGCTCGGGCCGCGCCACCCGTTGTCGGTGTCGCCCGAGCGCCTGCCGGGCGCACGTCGACGGCTAGCGGCCGACCTGGAGCGCTACCTGGAGTGCGCGGCGCAGCAGGCGAGTCCGCTCGAGCCAACACACCTGGAGCTGGAGTTCGGGTTCGCGGCGCATCCACAGGATCTACCCGACACGAGCGCGGTTGGTGGGGATCAGGCGTCGCCTGGAGCGGGCAGCTTGCCGCCGCTTGACATCGGCGAAGGTGTGCTGCTGCGTGGACGGATCGATCGCGTTGACGTCGGTCCGGCGGGCGAGGCTGTGGTGTACGACTACAAGGGCCGCTCCGCCCCACCGGGCGCGAAGTGGGCCAGCGACGGCGCGTGGCAAGTTGCGCTGTATATGCGCGCGGTGTTGCACCTACTCGGGCACGCGCCCACCGGCGGCTTCTACCAGCCGCTCGCCGGCAGGGACATCAGGGCGCGCGGGGTGCTCGATAGTGAGAGTGGCTTGCAGCTGGACTGTGTACGCACCGACAGACTCGCGCACGATCAGCTGGGCACGCTGCTGGAGGAATGCCAGGCCGCCGCGCGAGCCGCGGCCAAAGAGGTTCAAGCGGGCGCGCTCGAGCCGCGGCCCAACACGTGCGCGTATGGCGGCGGTTGTTCATATCCGACAATCTGCCGCTGTGAACGCTGATGGGCCACGAGCGCTATGAACGCTGATGGGCCACGTGCGTTGTGAACGCTGATGGGCCACGAGCCGATGAGGCGGACGGGAACCGCTTGATAGCCCCAGCGAAGTGGACGCTGACTGGCGAGCAGGAGCAGGCTGTCGCGCGCCGCCGCGGGTCGCTGCTGCTGGCCGCGGGTGCCGGCAGCGGCAAGACATCGGTGCTTGTCGAGCGTTTCGTGCGAGCCGTGCGCGAGGACGACGTGGCGCCGGGGCGGATCCTCGCGATCACGTTCACAGAGCGTGCCGCGGGCGAGTTGCGCGAGCGGGTCAGAGCGCGCCTGCTGGAGCTCGACGAGCGCGAGGCTGCGCGCGAAGCGGAGGCGGCCAACGTGTGCACGTTCCACAGCTTCTGCGCGCGGTTGCTGCGCGTGCATCCACTGCAAGCTGGCGTCGAGCCGGGCTTTGAGATCCTGGAGGAGGGCTTCGCCGACCGGTTGCGCACGCTCGCCTTCAGCGACGCGCTCGCGGACTTCCTCGACGGGGAACGCCCCGAGAGGGTCGATTTGGTGGCGGCCTACGGCGCCGATCCGCTGCGCGTGATGGTGCTGGGCGCCTACGCGCACTTGCGCAGCCAGGGTCAGAGCGAGCCGCGGCTGCCGGTCGTAGCCGGCGACGATCGAGCTGCGCGGGCGTGCGCGCTGATCGGCGCGCTGCTGGTGGGTTTCGGCGAGGCCTACACGCGGCGCAAGCACGCGCGCGGGGCGCTCGACTTTGACGACCTGGAGCTCGACGCCCGCGGAGTGCTAGAACAGCGAGTGGACGTGCGCGCGGCGTGGGCCGAACGCTTCGAGCTATTGATGGTGGACGAGTTCCAGGACTCAAACCCGCGTCAGCTCGAAGTGCTGGCGGCGCTCGACCGCGACAACCTGTTTACCGTGGGCGATCAGCTGCAGTCGATCTACAGCTTCCGTCACGCCGACGTGAGCCTTTTCCGTGAGCGTCACACGCGCCTGGCCGAACGGGGCGCGAGCCTCGCGTTGACGCGCAATTTCCGTAGCCGTCCGGCGATCCTCACGGCCGTGGAGCGGATCTTCGCGCGGCGTATGGGTGCGCGCTTCGCGCCGCTGCAGGCGGGCCGTGTCGTTGCAGGCGCCGGATCGCGGGCCATCGAGCGCCCGCGACCGCACACACAAACCGATCGGCGCGTGCGGGACGACGCCGTCGGGGAGGCGATCGTCGAGCTGTTGCTAACCGACAAGCGCGGCTGGGAGAGCGCGCCCGCCGACGACGTCTTGGAGGGACTGCCCGACGCGACTCGGTGGCGCCAGGCGGAAGCGCGTCTGCTCGGCGCTCGGGTGGCGGAGCTGGTCGCGAGCGGGCAGGCGCGCGCGGGAGAGATCGTCGTGCTGTTGCGCGCGCTCGGCGACCTGCCTGTGTATGAGAGCGCGTTGCGCCGTCACGGCCTGCGCACGCTCGCGGGGGTGGGCGACTTTTGGGGCCATCAGCAGGTCGGCGACCTGCTCGCGTGGTTGCGCACGCTCGCCAACCCGCTGGATGAGCTGGCGCTCTACTCGACGCTGGCCTCGCCGCTGGTGGGCGTGTCCAGCGACGGGTTGGCGTTGATCGCGCGAGTCGCCCACGAAGGGAGCGGCGGTGTGTGGCAGACCATGCACGATCACGCCGCACAGCTCGACGGCCTCCTGTCGGACACCGATCGCGAGCGAGTGCGGGTCTTCCGTGAGCTGTTCGTCGCCGAGCGCGCCTCCGCCGCGCTGCACCCAATCTCCGATCTGCTGCGGCGCGCGGTCATGGCCACCGGCTATGAGGCGCACGTGCTGTCGCTTAGCTGGGGCGAGCGGCGACTCGCGAATGTGCACAAGCTCGTGCGCCTGGCGCGGAACTTTGAAGCGCGCGAAGGGCGTGACCTGCGCGGCTTCCTGGAACACGTCGCCCACGTGCAAGACGGGCGCGAGGCCGACGCGCCCGTGGGCGACGATGAGCTCGACGCGATACGTCTGATGAGCATCCACGCGGCCAAGGGGCTCGAGTTCCCGGTCGTATGCGTCGCGGATCTGGGGCGCGAACCGAACCTGCGCGTGGGAGATCTGCTAGTTGACGGCGCCGACGGGCGCGTGGGGTTGCGGCTGCGTGAACTCGGAGATCCGCAGCCCAGCTCGGCGCTCGACTACGAGCAGTTGTGCGAGCAGCGGCGCGACGCTCAGCAAGAGGAGGAGGATCGCGTCCTGTATGTCGCGTGCACGCGCGCCGAGGATCGGCTGCTGTTGAGCGGCGCGGTCGCGTTTGAGCGCTGGCCGGCGTCAAAGCCGGGCGTGGCGCCGATCGCGTGGCTCGTCCCCGCGCTCGCGCCCGACGCGCCGATGTTGGCCGCATCCGAACAACGCCCGCGCGACGCTCTGACGGTGGATGTGGGTGACGGTCTACTTGTGCGCTGCGTGTTCAACGCGCCCGACGGCGCCCAGGCGGCTGTTCGTACCGGCGCCGCCGAGCGGTCCGGCCCGCAGGAGGTCCAGTGGTTGACGTCCGCGCCGATTGCGCGCGCCCACGCTCCGACGCCCACACCGCTGGGAGACGCGGACGCCACGATCAGCTACAGCTCGCTCGAGGAGCTCGAACGCTGCGGCTATCGCTACTACCTCGAACGGGTTCTGCGGCTCCCCGAGAACCGTGCGGCGGTGCGGGCGAGAGGGAACGGTGAGCCCGAGGAATCCGGCGCTGGGATCGAGGCGCGTGTGCGCGGGAGCATCGTCCATGGGTTGATGGAGTCGATCGACTTCGCGCACCCTCGAGCGCCATCCGTGCGGGACGTGGCGCTCGTCGCGCGGCGGCTCGGCGCGAGTGTCAGCGTAGCCGAGCGTGAGGAGATAGCGACGCTGATCGGTGGGGCGCTGGCGTCCGAGCCGGCGCGGCGGCTGCGCACGGCTCGCCGTGCTCACAGCGAGCGCCCGTTTGCCTTTTCGTTGATGCCCGCGCATCCCGGCGAGCCGCTTGTGACGGGCGTGCTCGACCTGATCGTCGAGCAGCCCGACGGCACAAGTCTGATCGTGGACTACAAGAGCGACCGGCTCGCCGACGGTGAGGACCTCGAGCGGCTTGTGCAGCGTTATTACGGCCTGCAGCGGCTGCTGTACGCGCTCGCCGCGATCGAAAATGGGGCTGAGCAGGTCGAGGTCGCCCATTGGTTTCTCGAACGTCCCGGCGAATGGATGACGGCCCGATTCCTCGCAGGCGAACAAGACCATTTGCGCGCGCGGCTGTCGGCGCGTCTGGAGCGGGCTCGCGCCGGCGGATTCGCCGTCACAGACACGCCACACCGCGGCATCTGTCTCACATGCCCGGGCCGCGGCGGTTTGTGCTCATGGAGGGAAACCCGCACGATGAGTGCGCGGTCCGCCACATTGGAATTTGATCAATGAGGAGGTAGTCTCGTCATTTGAATCGCTTGGAAACCGCAATCACGCGGAGCCAGCGAGGGGCAAGAGGAGCTGATGACGACGGCTACGGACAGATCAGCGGCTACGGTCACGCACATATCGTCAAGCCTGTCCGACCTCGAACTGTTCGCAAGCATGCGAATCGATAAAAACCCCTATGCGCGCAAGCTCTTGATCGAACGCTACCTGCCGCTTGCCCGCCGTCTGGCGCGTCGCTACCAGCACACCGACGAGCCGATCGAGGATCTCGTCCAGGTCGCCTCGGTCGGCCTGGTGAAGGCGGTCGATCGCTTCGACTGCTCGCGCGGCGTTATGTTCTCGAGCTACGCGGTGCCGACGATCCTCGGCGAGATCAAGCGCCACTTCCGTGACCGCACGTGGTCGGTGCGCGTTCCGCGCGATCTGCAGGAGCTCGCGCTGCGGGTTGACCAGGTGGTCGCGAGATTGTCACTCGGCCAGCGTCGCTCCCCATCGGTGGGCGACATCGCACGGGCGGTGCAAGCCTCCGAGGAGCAGGTGCTCGAGGCGCTCGAGGCGATGGGCGCCTACAGGGCGAACTCGCTGGACGCGCCACGCTCGACTCGAGACGAGGAGACCGAGAGCGTCGCCGAGGCGCTCGGGTCACAAGATCAGGGTTTCGACCGGGCGGAGGAGCGCGCGACGCTGGAGCCGCTGATGGCGCATATAACCGAGCGGGAGCGAACCGTGTTGAGGCTCCGTTTCCGCGACGATTTGACCCAGGCTGAGATCGGCGAGCGGATCGGCGTCTCGCAGATGCAGGTCTCGCGCCTGATCCGCCAAGCGCTGGCGCGTCTGCGAGCGGGCATCGACACCGCCACATGATCCCCGCGCCGCTGCGTGCCCAGCTCATGCGCGCGCGGTGTTGACAGCAGGACTTGACAATGTCCAAACATAAGGTCAACATGTCCCCAAATGCCAAGGGCAATGTGGATGGGGACGCTCAGCTTCGGTCTGGTCAGCGTGCCCGTGAAGCTTTACAGCGCAGTCACCCACAAGACGGTCCACTTTCACCAGATCCACACACTCGATAGTGGGCGCATCCACCAGAAGCACGTGTGCTCACTGGACGGCGAAGAGATCCCGCTGGGTGAGATCGTCAGGGGTTATGAGATAGCGCCAGACCGCTACGTGCCGGTCGAGGCGCGCGAGCTTCAGGCGCTGGAACCACTGTTCACGCGCACGATCCAGGTTGAGGACTTCGTCGCGCTCGAGGAAATCGACCCGATCTACTTCGACCATCCCTACCATCTGGTTCCGGGACCCGGCGGCGCTCATTCCTATCGACTGCTGCTGCGCGCGATGAGCGACACGGGCAAGGTCGCGATCGGGCGTATGGTGATGCGCTCGAAAGAACGGCTCGTGGCGATTCGTCCTCGCGAGGACGCGTTGCTGATGCTCACGATGAACTACAGCGAGGAGGTCAAACCAACGACCGGCCTGCGCGAGCTCGAAGGGGCAGACGTCGAGCTCGATGAGCGTGAGCTCGACGTTGCCCGCCGGCTCGTGGCGTCGATCGCGGAGCCGTTCGACATCGACAAGTACCAGGACACCTTTCGCGAGGCCGTGCTCGACCTGGTCGATCGCAAGGCGGCCGGCGAGCCGCTACCGTTCGGCTCCAGTGCCGAGCCGCCGCCCGACTCGCCCGACCTGATGAAGGCGTTGGAAGCGAGCCTCGAAAAGGTCGGGAGCCCTAACTTCAGCTGAGAAGTCGTCAGCTACCACTCGAGGGGCCGCTGAGCACAGCGCGAGTTGGACTCGAGGGGCCGCTCAGCACCAGCACGAGTTGGGAGCCCTCGCCACGCTCCTCCGGCTCTACCGACACGCTGTCCGCGATCCGCTCCAGCACGTTGCCCACGACCGGCAAGATCGCGTCCTGGATCAGCCCCGTGGCGCCCTCGGCCGTCAGTTCTCGCACGCGCAGCTCTGCCTCGCGCTCGTCCGCCCGCACGCTGAACGTCAGCCGGCCGTCGCACGCATACGAGGGAGCGTGCGCGCACAGTGCGTCGCACACGAGCAGCGCGTCGTCGAGCCGGTCCACCGGCCAGTCTGCACGGGCCAGCATCATCGACACTACCCGCCACAACAGGGGGCCAACCAGCGGGCCCTTGGTCACGCGCACACGTGTCACGTCGTCGGTGGCCTGCTTCTGCGCGCGCGCCGTCTCGCCGGTCACGATTGATGGCCGTTCATGCTCGCGACGTCGCTGGACAGCGCGAACGTCATGCGCACCTCGGTGTGCTCCTCGATGTCGTGCCCGAGCTGCACCTGCTCGGCGAGCGCCGCGATCAGCGACAGCCCGAGCCCCAGCCCGGGGCTGTCGGGGCGTGGCCTGATGCCGTGCCCCCAATCGCGCACGAGCACGGTCAGCTGATCGTCCTGTACGCTCGCCACGACCTCCATCAGACCCTCCTGGCCGTCTGGGTAGGCGTGCACGACAACGTTGGCACACGCCTCGGTGACCGCCAGGCGGATGTCCGACAGCTTTGGCTCGGGCACGGCGAACGCCTCGCCGAGGCTGCCGAGCGCGTGCCGAACTATCGCAATGTTCTCAGCTCGCGCCGCAAGCGCGAGCTCCATGTCCGGCGTCATCGCCTCTCCGGGCCGTTGCCGTGCCGATCTTGCCTGGCTGTCTCGTGAATGATGATGCCCGCAGAAGACGGATTTCACACGTCGCCCATGCGCCCATGGGCGCTCGCGATGCTACGCTTTCAAGCTCCGCCTCAGGTGCCGACACCCCTCGCCCGCGAACGCGTCGCAGCCCCTTCTGGGCACGCCGTCCAACGAGAGCACTCACATGACTTCGCACACATCGCCATCACAGGCCGCTGGACTCTACGACCCCCGCTATGAGCACGACGCGTGTGGCGTGGGGATGGTCGCACGGCTGGACAACGTGCCCACGCACGAGGTCATCGCGCGCGCGATGACGGCGCTCGAGAACCTTGAGCATCGCGGCGCGTCTGGAGCGGACCCGCTGACCGGCGACGGCGCCGGAATCCTGATGCAGATGCCCGACGAGTTGCTGCGGGCGCTCGTGGACTTCGCACTGCCAGCGGCCGGTGCCTACGGCGTGATGATGTGCTTCCTGCCCACCGACGCGGCGGCGCGCGAGCGGACCTGCGCGCTGTTGGAACGCACGGTGACGGCGGAGGGTCAGCGCGTGCTCGGCTGGCGCGATGTGCCGGTGTGCCCCGAGCACACCGGCGCCACGGCTGCAGCCTCCCGGCCGGTGATCCGCCAGCTGTTCGTGGGGGCCGGGACGATCGCGGGTGAGCGCGCCGGAGCACAGGCGGGAATGGAGTTTGGTGGGTCCTCAGGTGCGTCAGCCGGCGGGGCCGCGCTCGAGCAGTCGCGCCCTGAAGGACACATCTCCCTGGGGGCAGGAAGGCAGCCCGACAGGTTCGACCAGGACGCCTTCGAGCGCAAGCTGTATGTGATTCGGCGCGTGTGCGAGCAGGCGGTCGCCGCTTCCGAGGACGCCGCGGCGGGCTTCTATGTGAGCTCGAGCTCCTCGCGCACGCTCAACTACAAGGGCATGCTGATCAGTTATCAGCTCGGAGCTTTCTATCCCGACCTGCGCGACGAACGCTGCAAGAGCGCGCTGGCGCTGGTGCACTCGCGCTTCTCCACCAACACGTTCCCCAGCTGGGAGCTCGCGCACCCCTACCGCGTGATCTGCCACAACGGCGAGATCAACACGGTGATGGGCAACGTCAACTGGATGCGCGCGCGCGAGTCGGAGCTCTCGAGCGAGCTGTTCGGCAATGATCTGGCAAAGATCCTGCCGGTCGTCACGCAGGGCAACTCGGACTCCGCCACGTTCGACAACGTGCTTGAGCTGCTGCTGCTCGCCGGGCGCTCGTTGCCGCACGCGGTGATGATGATGATCCCCGAGGCCTACCGCAACCGCGCCGACCTGCCGGAGGAGCTGAAGGGCTTCTACGCCTTCCATTCCTGTTTGATGGAGCCGTGGGATGGTCCCGCTGCGGTCGCGTTCACCGACGGACGGGTGGTCGGCGCGACGCTTGACCGCAACGGCTTGCGACCCGGGCGCTGGGTGCTGACGAAGGACGGTCACGTTGTGCTGGGCTCTGAGATCGGGTTGCTCGATGTGCCGGCCGATCAGATCGAGCGCCTCGGACGCCTGCAGCCCGGCAAGCTGTTCCTCGTGGACCTCGAGCGGGGACGCGTGGTCGAGGATGGCGAGGTCAAGCACGAGATCGCTACCCAGCAGCCTTACGGCGAGTGGTACGCGCGCAACGCGGTGCGCTTCGTAGAGCTGCCGTCGTCCGAGCAGGTGACGCTCTCAGACCAGCCGCTGCACCGTCGCCAGCGCGCGTTCGGCTACTCCCAGGAGGATCTGCGCGTGCTGCTGGAGCCGATGGCGCGCGAAGGCGCCGAGCCGATCGGCTCGATGGGCAACGACCTATCGCTAGCGGTGCTCTCAGACCAGGCGCCCCCGTTGTTCTCTTATTTCAAGCAGCTGTTCGCACAGGTCACCAATCCGCCGATCGACCCGATCCGCGAGGAAATCGTGATGAGCCTCTCAACCAGCCTCGGTACTGAGCGCAACCTGTTCGACGAGACGCCCGATCACGCCCACAAGCTCGAGCTCGACCAGCCGATCCTGCTCAACCGCGAGCTGGAGACCCTGCGCCACATCTCAAGCGACGTGTTCTCCTCGCGCACGCTCGACATCACCTGGCCGACATCCGAGGGCGCGGTCGGCATGGAGCGGGCGCTGGAGCGGGTGTGCGAGCAGGCTCACGAAGCGATCGCGCAGGGCGTCAACATCATCATCCTGTCCGACCGCATGCTGGGGATGTCGAGGGCGGCGATCCCCTCGCTGTTGGCTGTCTCCTCGGTCCACCACCACCTCGTGCGCGAGGGCACGCGCTTGCGCGCGGGCATCGTGTTGGAGTCCGGCGAGCCGCGCGAGGTCCACCATTTCGCCACCTTGATCGGCTACGGAGTGAGCGCCGTGAACCCCTACGTGATGCTGGAGACGCTCGATCATCTGGTCGCGCAAGAACGCATCGTACGCCCCGCCGAGAACGGCACGGCTCCCGTCCCGCTGTCGCCCGAGGAAGCGGCGCAGAACACGGTCAAGGCGATCGGCAAGGGCCTGCTCAAGACGATCTCAAAGATGGGCATCTCCACGATCCAGTCCTACCGCGGAGCGCAGATCTTCGAGGCGGTGGGCCTGGAGCGCAAGCTGATCGACCGGCACTTCACCGGCACCGCCTCGCGCATCGGCGGCGTCGGCCTGGACGTGCTGGCGGTCGAGGCGCTGGAGCGCCACGCGCGCGCCTACCCCGCGGGCGGACCGCTCATCGATCCCCTGTTGCCGGTTGGCGGTGTGTATGCGTGGCGGCGTGACGGCGAGCACCACATGTGGAACCCCGAGACGATCGCGCTCCTGCAGCACGCCGTGCGCTCGGCTGACCAGTTCGAGGATGGGGGCCGAACCGGGTACACGAGCGCCAGCGAGCATCCCCCGACATCGGTAGCGAGTGTCGGGTTCGGCGGCAACGTCGCCGCGGCGCTCGAAGGCAACCTGGCCGCGGGCGCGGAGCTGCGCGATAGCCCCGCGTTCCACAAGTACCGCGAATACGCCGCGGCCGTCAACGACGACTCCGCGCGCAAGGCCACACTGCGCGGCCTGTTGCGATTCGCGACCGAGCAGCGCGAGGCGATCGCCTTGGAGGAGGTCGAGCCGGCCAAGCAGATCGTGCGACGCTTCTGCACCGGCGCGATGAGCCTCGGCTCGATCTCGCGCGAGACCCACGAGACGCTCGCGATCGCGATGAACCGCCTCGGCGGGCGTTCCAACACGGGCGAGGGTGGGGAGGACCCCACGCGCTTTCAGCCCGACCCCAACGGCGATCGCCGTCGCTCGGCGATCAAGCAGGTCGCCTCAGGGCGCTTCGGCGTGACGATCCACTACCTCGTCAACGCGGATGAGCTGCAGATCAAGATGGCTCAGGGCGCCAAGCCCGGGGAGGGCGGCCAGCTGCCCGGGCACAAGGTCAACGCCTACATCGGTTCGATTCGCCACACCACCCCCGGAGTTGGGCTGATCTCTCCGCCGCCCCACCACGACATTTACTCGATCGAGGATCTCAAGCAGCTGATCTACGACCTGCGCTGCTCGAACCCGACCGCGCAGGTGTCGGTCAAGCTCGTCTCCGAGGTCGGCGTCGGCACGGTCGCCGCGGGCGTGTCGAAGGCTAACGCCGACCGCGTGTTGATCTCAGGCCACGACGGCGGTACCGGCGCCTCGCCGCTGTCATCGATCCAGGCCGCTGGCGTGCCGTGGGAGATCGGGCTGGCCGAGACCCAGCAGACGCTGCTGCTCAACGACCTGCGCTCGCGCATCGTGGTGCAGACCGACGGCCAGTTGAAGACGGGCCGCGACGTGATGATCGCCGCGATGCTCGGCGCCGACGAGATGGGCTTCTCCACGGCGCCGCTGATCGCGACCGGCTGCATCATGATGCGCGCCTGCCACCTGAACACGTGTCCGGTTGGGATCGCCACCCAGGATCCCGAGCTGCGCAAGCGCTTCAAGGGCCGCCCCGAGCACGTCGTCAACTTCTTTTTCTTCGTCGCCGAGGAAGTCCGCGAGATGCTGGCCTCGCTCGGGTTGCGCACCCTGGATGAGGCGATCGGGCGCGTTGACCTGCTCGAAGCCCAGCCCGCGATCGAACACTGGAAGGCGCGCGGCGTGGACCTCACGCACATACTCGCGCACATCGAGCTTGATGAGGATCCCACCCATCCCGCGCCGCGCCATCGCGTCGAAGCACCCCCAGCGGTGCTCGACGACGCGCTCGATTGGGAGCTGGTGGAGCGCGCCCGCGCGGTAATCGAGGCTGGAGGCCACACCGATAGCGGAGTCGAAGGCGAGCCGCGCGCCACGCCCCCGAGCGCGATCGCGCGTGACGGTGCGCGCGCGCCGCGCGTGCAGATCGACCTGCCGGTCCGCAACGTCAACCGCTGCGTGGGCGGCATCCTCTCCAACCACATCGCGCGCGCCCACGGAGCCCAGGGACTGCCGCCGGACTCGATCGTGGTGCGGATGCGCGGCTCGGCCGGACAGAGCTTCGGCGGCTGGCTCGCGCCCGGGGTCACGTTCGAGCTGGAGGGCGACACCAACGACTACACCGGCAAGGGCCTCTCCGGCGGCGTGCTGTCGGTGCGCCCGCCGCGCGAGGTTGGACCGCACTTCAAGGCTGAGCACAACGTGGTTGTGGGCAACACAGTGCTGTACGGCGCCACGTCCGGGCGCGCCTTCTTCAGGGGGCTGGCGGGCGAGCGCTTCGCCGTGCGCAACTCGGGTGCGTGGACGGTCGTCGAGGGAGTCGGCGACCACGGCTGCGAGTACATGACCGGCGGGCGCGTGGTCGTGCTCGGCGCCACCGGGCGTAACTTCGCGGCCGGCATGAGCGGCGGGATCGCCTATGTGCTGGATGAGACCGGCGCGTTCCCCGCGCGCTGCAACATGGGCATGGTCGGCTTCGACGAGCTTTCCCCAGCCGACGCGATCGAGCTGCGCGAGATGATCGCCGAGCACGAGCAGCGCACCGACTCGCCGGTCGCACGCGACGTGCTCGCTCGCTTCGACGCGCTGCTGCGCGAGGGCGCGTTCGTGAAGGTGATGCCCCACGACTACAAGCGTGTGTTGCGCGAGCAGGCCGAGGCGGAGACGGTGCGGGCGGCGGCACACGCGTCCGCCAACGGCGGTGCGTTGCGTCAGCCGTTCGGCGCGCTCGGTGCGGCCGAAGCTGAGCCCGAGGAGGAGGCTGTCTGATGGGCAAGCTCGGCGGGTTCCTGCAGATCGAGCGCCACGGGATCACCTACCGCGATCCGTCCGAGCGCGCGCACGACTACCAGGAGTTCATCGTGGAGCGCCCCACGCAGGAGTTGCGCGACCAAGGCGCGCGCTGCATGGAATGCGGCGTGCCGTTCTGCCACAACGGCTGCCCGCTCGGCAACCTGATCCCCGACTGGAACGACCTCGTCTACCGCGACCGCTGGCAGGAGGCGATCGCCCAGCTGCACGCCACCAACAACTTCCCCGACTTCACGGGCCGATTGTGTCCCGCGCCGTGTGAGGCGGCCTGTGTGTTGGAGATCCGCGAGGGCGACTCGGTCACGATCAAGCAGATCGAGCAGGCGATCATCGACCGCGCTTTCAAGGAAGGCTGGGTGAAGGCCGAGCCGCCCCGCCACGAGAGCGGCCACTCGGTCGCGGTCGTCGGCTCGGGGCCGGCCGGTATGGCGGCCGCCCAGCAGCTACGCCGCGCCGGCCACGGCGTCACGCTGTTCGAGCGCGACGAGGCCGCGGGTGGGCTCGTGCGCTTCGGCGTGCCGGACTTCAAGATCGAGAAGACCGTCGTGCAGCGCCGCGTGCAGCAACTGACCGACGAGGGTGTGCAGCTGCGCTGCGGGGTGGACGTTGGCGTCGACGTGACCGTGGCCGAGCTGCGCGAGCGTCATGACGCGGTCGTGCTCGCCGTCGGCTCGCGCGTGTCGCGCGATCTGAGCGTGCCCGGCCGCGAGCTGGGCGGCGTGCACTTCGCGATGGACTACCTCTACCAGCGCAACCGCTTCGTCGCGAGCGAGTACGGCCCCGAGCCGAGTGTGCCCGCGCCGCCCGCGGGCGAGCCGATCACGGCCGCCGGCAAGCACGTGGTCGTGATCGGCGGCGGCGACACCGGCGCCGACTGCGTCGGTAACGCGCTGCGCGAGGGCGCCGCCTCGATCGTGCAGCTGGAGCTGTTGCCCGAGCCGCCCGCCCAGCGCCCCGACGCGCGCACGCCGTGGCCGCAGTGGCCATTGAAGTACCGGCTGTCATATGCGATGGAGGAGGCGCGTATGGCGGCCGTCGGTGAGCAGGACTATTCGGTCACGACCACCAGCTTCTCAGGCGACGAGCACGGCAACGTCGCGGCACTGCACATCGCCGGGGCCGAGTCCGCGCCGCCGTTTACGCCCGTGCCCGGCAGCGAGCGTGAGCTACCCGCCCAGCTTGTGCTGCTTGCGATGGGCTTCATCGGACCCGAGCAGTCGCTGCTCGACCAGCTCGGCGTGGAGCGAGACGGGCGCGGCAACGTGAAAACCGTCAAGCCCTACACCACCTCGGTCGAGGGAGTGTTCGCTGCCGGGGACGCGCGTCGCGGACAGTCGCTGATCGTGTGGGCGATCAACGAGGGTCGCCAGTGCGCGCGGATCGTCGATCGCCACCTGGCGGGGCTGCGGGCCAACTCCGCGCTCGGCGGGTCTGTCAACGGGGTGCGCCCCGAACACGGCGGCCTTGGCGAACACGCCGATGCCGACGAAGGCCCCGAGGGGCCGCCGCAGCATGTGGGTCCGGGAATGCCGGCGGAACCCCTGTAGATAGCCTTATACACGAATATATGAATATTCGTGTATAATATTATTAATGTTGTTTTCGACTCCCGCGCTCGCCCCTGAGCTTGCCGAGCGCTTGGCCACCCTTGAGGAGCTGCGCCGCCGGCTGGGCGATCGCGCCGGCGGCGTGCCCATGCCCTGGTTGGGACAGCTGCGCCGTCAAGTCAAGGCCGCCGCCGCGCGCAGTTCGGTGTCGATCGAGGGATATGAGGTCTCTGCGGGGGAGTCGGTTGCGATTGCCGCCGGCGAAGGCGTCGAGCACAGTGATGAGGCGCGGCTCGCGTTGGGCTACTACGCGCGGGCGATGGATCACGTTGGTGTGATGAGCGAAGATCAGGCGTTCAGTTGGTCCGAGCGCGTGATTCTCGACCTGCATTTCGACGCCTGTTCCTTCCAACGCGACAAGCGTCCCGGGCGCTGGCGCGACGGTCCGATCAGCGTCACCTCCGCCGACGGTGGGCCGCCGGAGTACGTCGGACCACCCAGCGAGCGGGTGCCGGATCTGATGCAGGAGGTGGCCGCTTGGTTGGAGCACGGAGACCTCGATGTGCACGTGGTGATTCGGGCCGCGATGGCCCACTTGCACGTAATCTCGGTGCATCCGTTCGCGGACGGCAACGGCCGTGTCTCGCGCATCGTGCAATCGCTGGTGCTCGCCCGCGCCGGCTTGCTCGCACCCGAGTTGGGATCGATCGAGGAATATCTCGGACACAACACGACCGCCTACTATCGAGCACTGCGCGAGACGCAGGAGGGCAGCTACCAGCCCGACCGTGACGCAGCTGGCTGGGTCGCGTTTTGCTTGGATGCCCACATCGTGCAGGCCGAGAAGCGCCTCGATCAGATCGAGCAGGCCGCAGTGCGCTGGGGCTTGCTGGAGGCGCTGGTCGAAGGGCGCGGCTGGCCCGATCGGATCGTCATCGCGCTGGAGCAGAGCCTGTTCGAGGGCGCTTGTAGGGCCGCGTACAGCACTGAGGCCGACATCTCGCCGGTGACGGCCGGGGGCGACTTCCGTCGTTTGCTCGACGCCGGCTTGGTCGTGCGTGAGGGTCGGACTCGCAACACGCGATATGTCGCAAGCGAGGCGCTCAGGCGGGGGGTCGAGCGCACTCTGTCTGACCGTACGCTCGACCGCTAGACTGGCCACGTGGCCAAGCCCTCTGAGAACGGAAGCCTCGCGGCCAGCGAGGTAGGCGCCGGTGTCGGCGGTCGCGGTGCTCTCGTCGGCAGTGGAAATGGCGCGGCGAGCGGGCTGCCACGGGCGTGTGTGATCGGCGCGGGTTCCTCGGGCATCGCGGTCGTGAAGGCGCTGGTCGAACGCGGAATCCCGTTTGACTGCTTTGAGAAGTCAGACCAGGTTGGCGGCAACTGGGTGTTCGGCAACCGCAACGGGATGTCGGCCGCCTACCGCGACCTGTTCATCAACGTCTCACGCGAGCGCATGTCCTTTTCGGACTATCCGATGCCCAGCTCCTATCCCGACTTCCCGCATCACACCCACATCAAGGAGTACTTCAACGGCTACGTTGACCATTTCGGGTTGCGGGAGCACATCACCTTTGAGACCTCGGTGGAGCGCGTGCGCAAGCACGAGAATGGGGAGTGGGAAACACTGCTTAGCGACGGCGGGACACGCAGTTACGATGCGCTGCTCGTCGCCAACGGTCACCACTGGGACCCGCGCTGGCCCGAACCGGCTTTCCCCGGCGCCGACACGTTTGCGGGCACGCAGCTACACGCCCACTCCTACGTGGACAATTCGATGTTCGCCGGCAAGGACGTGGTGGTGCTAGGCATGGGCAACTCCGCGATGGACATCGCGGTGGAGTCCTCCTATGTGGCCGCCAACACATATCTGGCGGCGCGCAAAGGCGCGTGGATCATCCCCAAGTATGTGTTTGGCAAGCCGGTGGACCAGCTACCCAACAACCCGCGTGTTCCGTTTGCGATCCGCCAGCGCATGATCCACCAGACGATCAAGACGCTGACAGGCCCGCCGGAGCGCTACGGCCTGCCGAAGCCCGACCACAAGTTCGGCGAGGCCCACCCGACCGTCTCAGGCCGGATCCTCGACCGCATCGCGCACGGCACGATCTCCCCGAAGCCGAACATCGCCTCGCTTGAGGGCGACAGAGTGCGCTTCATCGACGGCAGCCAAGCGCACGCCGACGTGGTCGTGTACTGCACCGGCTACAAGATCAGCTTCCCGTTCTTCGACGAGCACTTCCTGGCGGCGCCGGACAATCACATCGAGCTGTTCCGGCGCGTGTTTCACCCCGACATCCCCGGCCTGTATTTCATCGGCCTGTTGCAGCCGCTCGGCGCGATCATGCCGCTAGCCGAGGCCCAGAGCGCGTGGGTGGGCGACCACTTGCGCGGCGAGTACGCGCTGCCCTCACCGGCCGAGCTGCGTCGAGATATCGCCAAGGATCAAGCCGCGATGCGCAAGCGCTACGTGGCCTCCAAGCGCCACACGATCCAGGTGGACTTCGACGACTACCTGTACGCGCTGGACGCCGAGCGCCGTGCGGGAGCAGAGCGGGCACGGGCGTGCGGTTATGCGTTGCCGATCCCCGCACGGGCGGCGACAGCCGCGCTTCAGTCCTCCGGCTGAGCGCTCTCACCGCGCGCACGGGCGCCACGTGGAAGGAAGGCTGGAGGTCTCACGCCGACCCCTTGAGTTTGGATTTGTGGTTCGTTCTTGAGGTCTTCGAGAACTTTCTGCCGTCAGGGGGGTTGACTTTTGCGCAGGGCATGGTATAAGGTACCCATGTCTTGTCATTCCACGCAGGGATGACGGCAAACATAAGGTCGGGTTTGGGTTGGCCCCGTGGTTGACGCTAACCGGGTTTCAACGGGGACCTTGGGAGAGGGACCGGGTCACTTCTGAGAGGGAGTTGTATTTCGCGTGGTTTCTTTGGGGAATAACGTGCTTGAGAGTCCGTGTGTCACAGACGAGTCCGTAATAGGACGCGTCAGCGTGGCTGACGCGTCTCTCTCTCTCTCTCTCTCTCTGGCCGGGCCGGCTCTCCGCTAGAACGCGGACGCGCCGCCCGCCGGACCGGTCACAGAGACCGGTCCGGTCACTCGCGCGCGCTGAGCGTGCTTTCAGCTTGTTGTCGTTCGCTCGCCGCGGGTCTGGTGCCCGTGGTGGCTTTGTGCTGCCCGGGCTCCTCGGGTGGTCGTTTTGTCGATTGCTCGAGGAGGGGATGGGTGTGATGGCTGCTCGCCGGCTGCTGTTGGGTGTGTTGGTGTGTGTGTCCGCGTTGGGTTGTGTGCTGGTGGGTGGCGCGGGGTCTGCCTGGGCCACGGGCGGGTCGTTCCTGTTCGGTCCGCTAGGCCGGGAAGCTGGGCAGATCGCCGTGAATGGCTCCTTTGGTATGGCAGTCGATCAGCAGAGCGGTGACATTTACGTCAGCGACGCGGAAAACAACCGGATCGATGAGTTCGATCAGTCTGGAAACTTCGTGTTGGCGTGGGGTTGGGGCGTGATCCCGCCGAGCGAAGGATCTGAACTCGTCAATGAATTGCAGGTTTGTACGAGCGCGACCGGATGCGGAGTGGGTCGCTCCGGGTCGGGCGCTGGCGAGTTCGCCAGTCAAAACGCTTATGGCGTGGCGGTGGATAACGAAGCGGGTGCGTCTCATGGTGATGTGTATGTGGTCGATGTCGGTAACTATCGTGTGCAGGAGTTCAATACTGAAGGCAAGTTCTTGAGCATGTTCGGTGGGCATGTCAACAAAGACGGCGCGGATGTGTGCGTCGCGGGGGAAGAATGCCAGGCTGGTACGTTGGGCATGGGCGACGGCGAATTCGACTGGGCGTTTGAGAAGGCGATCATCGCCGTGGGTCCCGGTGGGGATGTATATGTGGGCGATAAGGCGCGTGTGCAGGTCTTCGGACCTTCGGGTGTGTGGAAGGAAAACATTTCGCTGTCGGCGCTTTCGAGTGAAGGCAAGGTCACCGCGTTGGCGGTCAACTCGGTCGGTGATGTGTTTGTCAAGGTCGAAGGTGTGTCCGGCGTGCATGGGTTTGAACCTGGTGGTCTTGAAATGCTCGCGAAGTTCGATGAAGGCAGCGAAGTGGTCGAGTCTATCGCTCTAAGTACCTCAGGAGATCTCTTTATCTCTGAGAACAAGGCTTCAGACTCATACTTCGAACCGTGCACTTGTGACTTTAAGGAGTACGGTCCTTCCGGGGAAGAGCTTGCAAGTTTGGGCGGGCATACCCTGATCGGTCTGTATGCCGGCATAGTTTTCGACGAAGCGCTTAAAGAGCTGCTCGTCTATGGGACCGATGCGGAAACATCGGAATACGGCCATCAGGGTGTGTGGGGATTTCCGGTGCCGCCGCCGGGTCCTCTGGTGGAGTCCGGTAGTGAGAAAGCAACGCCTGAACCGCGGGGCGCCGCGACGTTCGAAGCGCTCGTGAACCCGGAGGGCGACACGACGGAAGTGAAGTTTGAATACGTAGATGAAACCGATTTCAATGTGAGCGGTTACGCCGATGCCGCGAGCACGGCGCCGCTCGTGCTCGCTGAATCTGGTTTCAACGACGAACACGTCGAAGCTCATTTGCCTGAAAAATCATTGGCCCCTGGAACGACCTATCGCTGGCGGGTCGTGGCTCACAACTCGCGGGGTACTAATCCGGGTTCTGAGCAGGGCTTTCAAGAGGTATCGTCCGCGCTCATCGAAGGTCCGTGGGCGGCGAGCGTGACCGCTACGAGCGCGACGTTGTCAGCAAAGATCGATCCGTTGGGAACGAGCACGACCTATCGTCTTGAATATGGCACGAACAGCTCTTACGGTCATGTCTTTACAGGGACGGTCGGCGAAGGTATGGGTTATCTGACGGTCAGCTATCACGTCCAGGAATTGGAAGCGAACACGACTTATCATTACCGTGTCGTGACCGAAAGCGTCGTGGGAGTAGTGCAAGGCGGGGACCGTACGTTTATTACCCAGCTTGGTGGTGGTGAGCTCGCGTTGCCTGACGGTCGTGCGTGGGAATTGGTCTCTCCGCCTAGCAAGAATGGTGCGTTGATCGAAAGTATCGAGTCTGTCCAGGCAGCCAGCGATGGTAGTGGTATCCTGTACACGGCGAGCAACCCGATCGGGGAAGGTATCGTCGGTCACGTGGGCGACGGCCCCGCGGAACCCGCCGCGAGCGCGACTGTGATCTCCGTGCGTGGTGGGGATGGTTGGAGGACGCGGGATATCTCTGCAAAGCAGACCCTGCCCCCGGAAGGGGTATCGGCGGAATCCCTGTTCGGCTCCCAGGAAGCGTTTAAGTCCTTTACGCCGGATCTCTCCTTGGGGATTCTGGAACCGCGTGGCGGTCTTGGTCATACCCCTCAGTCGCAGGAAGTGGGGGAACCGTCGCTGTATCTGCGTAACGACACGAGCGAAGCGTATGAACCGTTGGTTACCGCGGCGAACGTGCCGCCAGGCACAAAGTGGGCTCCAGCATCGTACGCAAATGTCTGGGAAGAAATGGTATTCCTAACGGCAACGCCTGATCTCACCCATATTCTGTTCTCTGATTCGGCTGCCCTCACTCCGGACGCTATTACTCTTACTGAACAAGCTGGGGGAGAACTCGCTCACAGGGATAATCTGTACGAGTGGAGCGGGGGGCAGCTGCAGTTGGTAAACATCGTGCCGAATTCAAAAACTATGCGTGAAGAATTGAAGCCGGGGGCGGCGTTTGGCGAAGACATTGGGGCATTTGGAGGGTACGTCGGGGGCACGAACCCGTGGGCGATGTCTAATGATGGGCGCTGGATTGTGTTTAACTATGGGACTGAAACGGATCGTTATTGGTATGTGCGTGACATGGTTGGGCATAGGACGGTCTCGTTCGGTCGTCCTAATGGGAAAACTCTCTTTGAGACGATGAGCAGGGACGGGTCGAAGTTGTTTTATCTGGAACCGGAAGGTGAACAACAGCGCAATGAAGGTGAATTGTATGTGTTGGATCCGACGACTGGAGTGAAGACTGATCTTACGGCCGATCATTTGGGTGGCGAACGTAGTGCGCAGGTGCAGCACATGTTGATGGGTATCAGCGAAGATGGGTCGTATGTGTATTTCGTGGCGAAGGGGGTACTCGCGAATGGGGCTGTGAATGGTCAAGACAATCTTTATGTGATGCATGAGGATGGTGGTGAATGGAAGACGACCTTCATCGCGGCGCTCTCAAGCAAAGATAAAAAAGATTGGGCGGTCGCTAACGACTTCTTCCAGGTCAAGAACATCACTTCGCGGGTGGCGCCAAATGGGCGTTATGTGACATTTATGTCGGACAGGCCGTTGACAGGTTATGACAATGCTGATGCGATCAGCGGACAGCCTGACGAGGAGGTCTATCTTTATGATGCGGAAGAGGATCGTCTGGTGTGCGCGTCGTGTAATCCTAGTGGTGCACGCCCGATCGGCATACACGACACTATTATCACGGCACCCTTGATGGATCAGAGCGGCGCTTGGCGCAGTCTCGTCGAACACATTATCGTCGAAGGGGAAAGCTCGCAGGAAGAAAGTTGGTTGGCGGCTAGTACCGTGCCTGCCTGGTATATAAATTTTTATACGGCGGTTCATCGTCCGTCTTATCTTTCCGATGAAGGGCGGTTGTTCTTCAACAGTAGTGATGCGCTTGTGTTGACGGATACGAATGGTCTCGCGGATGTGTATGAGTATGAGCCGCCGGGGGTTGGCGATTGCACGAGTACGAGCTCGACGTTTAGTGAGCGCTCGGGTGGTTGTGTGAGTTTGATATCTTCGGGACAGTCCTCGGCCGAATCGACGTTCCTTGACGCGAGCGAAAACGGTGATGACGTGTTCTTCCTGACCTCATCGAAACTGGTTGGCGAAGACTATGACACAGCTTATGATGTGTATGACGCGCACGTGTGCTCGACAACGGTGGCGTGTCGTACGGTGCCTGTGTCGCCGCCGTCGTGCACGTCGGGCGATTCGTGTAAGGCGGCGCCTTCGCCGCAACCGGCGATTTTTGGTCCTGCTCCGAGCGCGACGTTCAACGGTACGGGTAATGTGGTCGTATCGCCGTCTGGGCCTGGCGTGAGGCCGAGGGCGTTGACGCGCGCGCAGAAGCTCGCGCGAGCATTGACAGCGTGCCACAAGAAGAGGGCGAGGAAAAAGCGAGCGGCGTGCGAAAAGCAGGCCCACAAGCGCTATCCGCTCATCAAGAACTCTCGTAAGGCCAATGCGAGCCTGAAGGGCAACGGGTGATCAATATGAGGTCTATCAGAGCACATGTGTTGGTCACGATGCTGGTTGCGGGGTCGTTGGCGTTCGGTGTCGTTGGGCGGGCCGCGGCGGCTCAACCGTGGTGGCACCTGTTAACGATTTCGGCCCCCGCGGCTCCGAACGGAAGTGAAGCGAGCATCAATGTGATCATCGCCAATGTCGGTGATGCGAGAACGATCGGGACCGCGAATGAACATCTCGCGGAAGCGGTCTTCACTGGTGAAACGAAAAATTTTATCACAGTCGTCAACAAGCTGCCGCCTGGTGTGACGGCGAGCGAAGTGCGCCAAGAGGGTGGAGGCCAAGGGCCCGGTGTGTACGGTGCAGAAAACTTTGTACAGAGGTTGGAAGGCCTCGAAGTGCTTGTTGGGCGCGAACCCCGGAAGCTCTGTTCGATCATTGGGGATACGGTGGAATGCAAGTACGGTCAGCAGGTTTGGCCCTATGAACAGATCATGATCGTAATCAACGCTAAGGTCGCCGCGGGCGCGGGTCGTGGCATGAACGAAGTGAGCGTGTCCGGTGGCGGTGCGCCCGCGGCGAGCTCGCGGCATCCGCTGGCGGTGGAAGAGCCCGCTGCGGGCTATGGGGTGCAAACATATGAACTGAGTCCCGAAGAAGAGGGTGGTCTACCTGACACGCAGGCGGGATCCCATCCCTTTCAGTTGACGACGACATTGCTGTTCAACACGCGGGCCGTGGCGATCGGAACAGAACTGAGGAGACCAGAAGTGCAGCCGGTCGCGCTCACGAAGGACCTGCACTTCAATTTGCCGCCCGGGTTGGTTGGCAATCCGGCACCGTTGCCGAAGTGCAGCATACACCAGTTTCTGCTGTTCTTTAAGAGTAAAGCAACAGAATTGTGTCCGGATAACACGGTCGTGGGCGTAGCGACACCGATCGTGACGAACTTTCACGGTGTGGGAGCTAAACCGCTCGCGGTCAGTGAGCCGTTGTATATGCTTGAACCGTCGGTGGGTGAGCCAGCGAAGTTTGGTTTCCCGACGCCCGTCGGTCCGGTGTTCCTCGACACGTATTTGCGTTCGGGTGGCGATTACGGTGTGGTCGTCACAGTGTCAAATATCACGCAGGACCTCGCGTTCATCGGTAACATTGTCACGCTCTGGGGTGTCCCCGCCGATTCACGGCACGATAGTGCGCGTAACTATGAGTGCCTGATCGCGGTCGAATCGAGTAGCGAACCGGGTGAATTGCCCGAAGCGTCCTGTCCGGTCACAGAAAAACCCCAACCATTCTTGATCATGCCGACGGCCTGCACCGGTCCGTTGCACACCACGATCGAAGCGGACTCATGGAGTGAAATCGGGAAGTTCACCGAACCGTTCGCCTACACATCCCAGAACGCTCAGGGCGAACCGATCGGCACAGACGGATGCAACCAGCTGAACTTTGAACCTTCGATCAAGGTGGCTCCCGACGGGCAACAGGCGAGCACCCCGACGGGTTTGACGGTGGGCGTGCATGTTCCACAAGAAGCGAGCCTTAACCCTTCAGGCCTAGCGGAGGCGGCCGTGAAGAACACGACCGTCACGCTACCCGCGGGTGTAGCGATCAACCCTTCGGGAGCGGATGGTCTCTCGGCATGCGGAATGAGCGAAGTAGCCCTCGAAAGCCCAGCCGAACAGACATGCCCGGAATCGTCAAAGATCGGGACCGTCGAAATCCACACGCCACTGCTGCCCAACCCGTTGGTCGGCGCGGCATACCTGGCTCAACAGGACGCGAACCCATTCGGATCGTTGATCGCGATGTATCTCGTCGTGTATGACCCGGTATCGGGCGTGCGCGTCAAGCTCGCGGGTGAAGTCAAACCCGACCCTGTGACCGGCCAGTTGATTTCAACGTTCGATAACACGCCAGAGCTACCCTTTGAAGAATTGAGCCTGCACTTCTTTGGGGGATCAAGGGCACCACTGGGAACACCGGCACTATGTGGTAATTATAGGACCACAGCATCGATCGGCCCATGGTCTGGTAATGCTCCAGTGGATTCCTCCTCAGAATTCCAGATCACATCGGGTCCGAACGGTGCTCCGTGCGCTAACCCGTTGCCGTTCGACCCGTCGTTGACGACGGGTAGCTTGAACATTCAGGCTGGTGCGTTTACGCCGTTCACGATGACGATGTCAAGGGAAGACGGCAACCAGAATCTGGATGGGATCCAGCTAAAGATGCCCCCGGGCTTGTTGGGGACCCTATCGAGCGTGAAGCTCTGCGGTGAAGCCGAAGGCAACGCGGGGACGTGTGGTCCTGAAAGCTTGATCGGTGAAACGACTGTCAGCGTCGGGTTGGGAGGAAACCCGTATACCGTCAAGGGCGGGAAGGTGTATATAACCGGCCCGTATGACAGGGCGCCGTATGGCTTGTCGATCGTGAATCCTGCGAAGGCGGGTCCGTTCAACCTCGGACAGGTCGTGGTGCGAGCGAAGATCGAAGTCAATCCTGAAAACGCGGCGCTGACGATCACCTCTGATGCTACGGGTCCGTATGCGATTCCGCAGATTATCGATGGGATCCCGCTACAGATCAAGCACGTGAATGTCAGTATCGACCGGTCTGATTTCACGTTCAACCCGACCAACTGTGCTCCCACGGAAATTGGGGGTAGCCTCACGAGCAGTCAGGGAGCCGTATCGGTGTTGCATGTTCCGTTCCAGGTCACGAACTGTGCGACGCTTGGGTTCAAACCGATCTTCTCGGTCTCAACGAACGGGAAAACATCACGGGCTAACGGTGCGAGCCTGAACGTGAAGCTGACCTATCCTAAAGCACCGTTCGGGACACAGGCGAACATCGGGAAGGTCAAGGTCGATCTACCCAAGCAGCTACCGTCTCGCCTGACGACGCTGCAGAAGGCGTGCCCGGACAGCGTGTTCGACGTGAACCCCGCGACATGCCCGCCCGATTCGAGGATCGGCAGGGCTACTGCAACAACCCCGGTACTACCGGTCTATTTGGAAGGCCCGGCGTATTTCGTCAGTCATGGTGGCGCGAAGTTCCCCGAACTGATCGTCGCCCTATCGGGTGAGGGCGTGACCGTATACTTGCACGGGGAAACGTTTATCAACAAAGCCGGGATCACGAGCAGTACGTTCAGAACGATCCCTGATGTCCCGATCGGCACGTTCGAACTGAAGCTCCCGCAAGGCCCGGACAGTGCGCTCGCGGCGAACGGGAACCTGTGTACGAGCAAGCTGGTGATGCCCACATCGTTCGTCGCGGCGAACGGGATGTCGATTAAACAATCCACGCCGATCACAGCGACCGGGTGCCCGAAGAAGAAGACCAAGAAAGCTAAGAAGAGGAAGTCTAAGAAGACCGTCAAGCGCAAGAAGAAATGAGATGCTCACTACAGGAAGGGTGCCGTCTGCGAGGACGGCACCCGACGGACTGACAGCCCCCAACTCCTCCCTTGCGGGGATAGGCGGGCTTGGTGCTGGGCGTGTGGGTGAGATCCAGCGTGCGCGATTGTTGGCGGCGATGACCGAGCTAACGTGTGAGCGTGGCGCGGGTAACGTGACGGTCGCGCACGTGGTGGCGCGTGCTGGTGTGTCGCGACGCACGTTCTATGAGGTCTTCGAGGACCGCGAAGCGTGTTTGCTGGCGGCATTGGACGACGCGCTCGCGCGTGCGTCACGGTGTGTACTTGATGTGTATGATGCGGGCGCGAAATGGGATGTGCGGGTAAGGTCCGCTTTGATCGCGTTGTTGGGTTTCCTTGATGTGGAGCGTGGCGCGGGTTGGCTTTTGATCGTAGGCTCGCTGGGAGCTGGACCGGCGGCGCTCGATCGTCGCAAACGCGTGCTCGCCCAAGTGATCGCCGTTATAGATGAGGGGCGCGAGGAGGCGAAGAGAGGGGATGGTCCGCCGCCGCTGACGGGGGAGGGACTCGTTGGTGGTGTCCTGTCTGTGTTGCACGATCGGCTGTTGAGCGACAGTTCGGCAGGGCTTGTGGGGCTCGCCGGTCAGCTAATGGGCATGATCGTGTTGCCCTATCTAGGGCCTGCCGCTACGCGGAGTGAACTGGAGCGCCCTACGCCGGCGCGGGAGATGGCCAGACCGCGTGTGGAGGGCAATCCGTTGCGTGAGTTGAGGATGCGCTTGACGTATCGCACGGTGATGGTTTTGACGGCTGTCGCGGCTCAGCCTGGTGGTTCTAACCGGCAGGTGGCGGACGCGGCGGGCATCACCGACCAGGGGCAGATCTCCAAGCTGTTGGCGCGTCTGCAGGGCCTCGGGTTGATCGCGAACACGGGCGTAGGCTCCATGCGCGGAGCACCCAACGCTTGGACACTGACCGAAAAGGGCTGGGAAGTCGAGAACGCCATCACACACGAAACTCCGGTGATCGCGCGTGGCGGCTAGCGTCGGCAACGCTTCGCGCGATGGGCCGCCGATGGTATAATTCTGCCATGGTCACTACCATCGATTCTGCCGGACGGATCGTGGTTCCGAAGCGGTTGCGCGACGAGCTCGGCTTCAAGCCGGGGCAGAAGCTCGAATTGAACGCCACCGATGGTCGGCTCGAGATTGAGCATCCGGCCACGCCAATGCGCCTGCAGAAGCGCGACGGTCGGCTTGTGGCTGTCACGGATCACCCCATGCCTACGTTGACGTCTGAGATGGTACGGGAGGCGCTGGAACGGGTCCGTCGTTGACGCCGGACAGCAGCGTCGTGATCGCTGCCTTCGGGAGTTGGAGCGAGCATCACGAAGCGGCGGTACGTGCACTTGGCGATATGCGTGACCTTGTTGCGCACGTAGAGTTGGAGGTGTACTCCGTGCTGACCCGTCTGCCTGAGCCGCTCCGGGCTGAGCCCGGTCTCGTGGCTCAGTATCTTCGCGAGGACTTCTCCGGCGAGCGGATGGTGCTCGCCGTGTCCGAGCGACGCACTTTCGTCGACCGGCTCGCCGAGCTGTCGATCTCGGGTGGCGCCGTCTATGACGCACTGGTGGCCACCACGGCTAACCACCACGGCCGTCGCCTGCTCAGCTGCGATGGCCGGGCGGCCGCGACATACGACCGTCTTGGGATCGACGTGACGTACCTGTGAGGGCGTAGACGGGCACCGCTCGTCGGCTCGAACGCGACCGCTGCGGGATCGTCCCACGGCTCCATCAGGCAGGAATGGAAGGCGTAGAAGCCCTTCAGCTCCTCGGGTATCGCGCGTCTGGGCGAGCCGGTTGGAGGTCTCATGCCGATCCTCTGAGTTTGGATTTGTGGTTCGTTCTTGAGGTCTTTGAGAACTTTCTGCCGTCAGGGGGGTTGACTTTTGCGCAGGGCATGGTATAAGGTACCCATGTCTTGTCATTCCACGTAGGGATGACGGCAAAACATAAGGTCGGGTTTGGGTTGGCCCCGTGGTTGACGCTAACCGGGTTTCAACGGGGACCTTGGGAGAGGGACCGGGTCACTTCTGAGAGGGAGTTGTATTTCGCGTGGTTTCTTTGGGGAATAACGTGCTTGAGAGTCCGTGTGTCACAGACGGGTCCGTAATAGGACGCGTCAGCGTGGCTGACGCGTCTCTCTCTCTCTCTCTCTCTCTCTCTCTGGTCGGGCCGGCTCTCCGCTAGAACGCGGTCGCGCCGCCCGCCGGACCGGTCACAGAGACCGGTCCGATCACTCGCGCGCGCTGAGCCCGCTTTCAGCTTCTTGTCGTTCGCTCGCCGCGGGTCTGGTGCCCGTGGCGATTTTGTGCTGCCCGGGCTCCTCGGGCGGTCGTTTTGTCGATTGCTCGAGGAGGGGATGGGTGTGATGGCTGCTCGCCGGCTCGTATTGGGTGTGTTGGTAGGTGTGTGCGCGTTGGGTTGTGTGCTTGTGGGCGGCGCGGGGTCGGCTTGGGCCGTGGGCGGGTCGTTCCTGTTCGGTCCGCTGGGCACAGAAGCGGGGCAGATCCACGTGAGTTATGGGATGGCGGTCGATCAGCAGACAGGTGACATTTATGTCAGCGATGATTTGAACAATCGGATCGACGAGTTCAATCAGTCGGGGGAATTCGTGCGGGCGTGGGGTTGGGGTGTGGTGCCGCCTGGCGAAGGGTCTGAACGCGCTAATGAATTGCAGGTTTGTACGAGCGCGACAGGATGCGAGGAAGGCAGCGAAGAACCGGGCGTAGGTGAGTTCAATGGCGGTGCATCCGGTGTGGCTGTGGATAACGAACCAGGTGCTTCTCGCGGTGACGTGTATGTGGTTGACGCCGCTCATTACCGTGTGCAGGAGTTCGATGCTGAAGGCAGGTTCTTGCGCATGTTCGGTGGGCACGTGAACAGGAATGGCGCGGACGTGTGCGTCGCCGGCGAAGCGACGGAATGCCAGGTGGGCACGCAGGGCGAAGGCAACGGTGAATTCAACTGGGCGTCTGAGAAGGCCATCATCGCTGTGGGTCCCGGTGGGGATGTGTACGTAGGTGATAAGGCGCGTGTGCAGGTCTTCGAACCGTCTGGTGTGTGGAAGGAAAACATTTCGCTGTCGGCGCTTTCGAGTGAAGGCAAGGTCACCGCGTTGGCGGTCAACTCGGTGGGTGATGTGTTTGTCAAGGTCGAAGGGGTGCCCGGTGTGCATGGGTTTGAACCGGGTGGCCTTGAAATGCTCGCGAAGTTCGATGAAGGCAGCGAAACAGTCGAGTCAATCGCGCTGGGCGCGGCGGGAGATCTCTTGGTCTCGGAAGGAAACTACTATGAAGAAGGCTCTTTCAAGGAGTACGGTCCGTCCGGGGAAGAGCTTGCGAGCTTGGGTGGGCATACCCTGATTGGTTTGTATGCTGGCATGGTTTTCGACGAAGCGCTCAAAGAGCTGCTGACGTATGGGACCGATGCGGAAACATCGGAATACGGTCACTTTGGTGTGTGGGCGTTTCCCGTGCCGCCGCCGGGTCCTCTGGTGGAGTCCGGTAGCGAGAAGGGGATGCCTGAACCACGGGGCGCAGCGACGTTCGAAGGGCTCGTGAACCCCGAGGGTGACACGACGGAAGTAAAGTTCGAATACGTAGATGAAACGGATTTCAAGGCGAGCGGTTACGCTGACGCCGTGAGCACGGCGCCGGTCGTGCTCGGTGAATCTGGTTTCAACGACGAACACGTCGAAGCTCATTTGCCTGAAAAATCATTGGTTCCTGGCACGACCTATCACTGGCGGATCGTGGCTCACAACTCGCGGGGCACGAATCCTGGTTCTGATCAGAGCTTGCAAGAGGTTCCGTCCGCGCTCATCGAAGGTCCGTGGACGACCAGGGTGACGTCTATAAGCGTGACATTGTCGGCCAGGATCGACCCGCTGGGCGTGAGCACGAGCTACAGTTTGGAATACGGTACGAGCGGCTCCTACGGTCACGTGTTTGCTGGTAACGTCGGCGAAGGCAGCGGCTATGTGACGGTTGCCTATCACGTCCAGGAACTGGAAGCTGGCACGACCTATCATTATCGTGTCGTGACCGAAAGCACGGTCGGGAGGATCGAAGGTCCTGATCATACGTTCACAACGCAGATCGCGGGTGGCGCGCTCGCGTTGCCCGACGGTCGTGCGTGGGAACTCGTCTCCCCGCCTTATAAAGGCGGTGCACTTATCGAAAACATCGAGCACACGCAGGCCGCGAGCGACGGTAGCGGCATCGTGTACACGGCCAGCGAACCACTCGGTGAAGGGGTAGCCGGTCACGTCGGCAGCCCTGAAGCCACCGCGGAGGCCACGATAATATCGAGGCGTAGCACAGACGGTTGGCACACGCATGACATCTCCCCGAAGCAGACCCTTCCCCCTGAAGGGGAAACGGCGATAGAGCTGCTTGGGGGCTCGGAAGCTTTTTATAATTTTTCGTCGGATCTCTCGCAGGGTGTTCTGGAACCGAGGTTCGACCTTGGCAATACGCCGCAATCGTCCGCGGCGACCGAACCTACGCTCTACCTGCGTGACAATATGAGTGAAACGTATGAGCCGCTCGTGACGGCGGCGAACGTGCCCGCGGGTAGGAAATGGGGCCCTCTCACCGAAGGAGAAAACATGGCGTTTGAAGCTGCGACGCCCGATCTAAGTCATGTTATCTTTTCTACGGCGACTGCCCTCACAGCCGAAGCTTTTTCTGAAAAGGAAAATCAATCAGAATATGGGCAAAATCTGTATGAGTGGAGCGATGGGGAACTCCAACTGGTAAATATCGTCCCGAATGAGAAGACGGTGCGTGAAGAACCCAGGCCGGGAGCAGCGTTTGGTACTACTACTCAGCTGGGTGGTAACCCGTGGGCTCTGTCGGCTGAAGGGCGTTGGGTTGTGTTTCACTATGGAGAAAATGATCCCAGCTGGTATGTGCGTGACATGGTTGAGCATAAGACGGTAGCGTTTGGTCGTCTCCGAGGGAAAACGAGGTTCGAGACGATGAGCAGGGACGGTTCGAGGATCTTCTACCTGGAACCGGAAGGCGTACAGGAAAGGGAAGGCGAACTGTACGTGCTGAATCCAGCGAACGGGGCACTCACGGATCTCACTACCGATCATTTGGACGGCGAACACAGCGCGGGTGTGCAGGACCCGCTAGTAGGTATTAGCGAAGACGGCTCGTATGTGTATTTCGTCGCCAAGGGTGTGCTTGCGGACGGAGCTGTAGCGGGAGAGGACAATCTCTATGTTATGCACGATGCTGGTGGTGAATGGAAGACGACATTCATCGCGACGCTCTCAAACGATGATCTAGCGGATTGGGCGGTCAGGGACACCTTCCATGAAGTTGAGCACATCACCTCGCGGGTATCACCGGACGGTCATTATCTGGCTTTCATGTCGGACAGGTCTTTGACGGGCTATGACAACGCCGATGCGCTCAGTAGTCAGCCCGACGAGGAGGTTTATATGTATGACGCGGAAGCGAACCATCTGGTGTGCGCGTCCTGCAATCGAACCGGCGCGCGACCTGTCGGCGTGGATGACTCGATAAGTAAAAAAGTGTTGATGGATCAGAGCAATTCATGGAACGGCGAAACGGAAAACGAATATGTGAATACCGGTCATTGGTTGGCGGCCAGTATCGTGCCGAACTGGTACATGGACTGGCATACGGCTTTTCACCGCCCGTCGTATTTGACTAACGAAGGGCGTTTGTTCTTCAACAGCAGCGATGCGCTTGTGCCGCAGGACACGAATGGGTTGGCAGACGTGTATGAGTATGAGCCGCCGGGCGTAGGTGATTGTACAACCGCGACCGTGACGTTTAGCGAACACTCAGGTGGTTGTGTGAGCTTGATCTCCTCGGGCCAGTCCTCGGCTGAATCGACGTTCCTGGACGCGAGCGAAAACGGGAATGACGTGTTCTTCATCACGGCCGCCAAACTTGTCGCTGAAGATTACGACAATGCCAACGACGTATATGACGCGCATGTTTGCTCGGTAGCGATTCCGTGCCGTACGGAACCCGTGTCTCCGCCGCCATGCACGTCGGGTGATTCGTGCAAGGCGGCTCCCGCGCCGCAGCCGGAGATCTTTGGTCCGGCGCCGAGTGCGACGTTCAACGGCACGGGCAACGTGGTCGTCTCGCCGTCTGCGCCCGGCGTGAAATCGAGGTCGTTGACAAACGCACAGAAGCTCGCCGCGGCACTAAATACGTGCCGGAAAAAGAAAAATAAGCGCAAACGGACTGCGTGCGAACGCCAGGCTAGGAAACGCTATCCCACCAAACATTCTGGTAGAGCCAAGACGACAGGGAGGGGTGACAGGTGATCGTCGTGAAGTCCATCTGTAAACATGCGTTGTTCACTATTATCGTTATGGTGCTATTGGCGTTGGTTGGTGCAGGGCAGGCTGTGGCGGCGCAGCCGTGGTGGCATGTGGCGACGATATCGGCTCCCGCCGCGCCGAACAGCACGGGGGCGAGGATCGATGTGGTGGTTGACAATGTCGGTGACTCAGCGACCAGCGGAACCTATGCCGAACATCTGGCGGAAGCTGTCTCAGAAGATTCGACCAAGGGCTTTGTGACCGTCGTCGATAAACTGCCGCCCGGTATGACTGTAAGCGAAGTGCACCAGGAGGGTGGAGGCCAAAATCCTGGGCAGGATGGCGGGGAAGGCTTCGGGGAAAGGTTGGAATTCTTTGAAGCTTATGGGTTCAAACCGCCGAAGCTCTGCTCGGTTGTCGGGCAGACGGTTGAATGCAAATACGGTGAGCAGGTGTGGCCGTATGAACAGATAATTCTCGAGATAACGGTGAAAGTCGCTCCGGGCGCCGGTGACGGCATGAATGAAGTCGATGTGTCCGGCGGTGGTGCGCCGCCGGACACATCGAGGCGGACGCTCGCTGTCGAAGCGCCGGCGCCGTCGTTTGGTGTGCAGACCTACGAAGTCACCCCCGAAGAAGAAGGTGGTCTACCCGACACGCAGGCAGGGTCGCACCCCTTCCAGTTGACCACGACACTGACGTTCAATACAAAGGCCGTGAGTATTCCGAGGTTCGTAACTGAAAAAGCATATTCTAAGTACACTCCCGAAGTTCAGCCGATCGCGATGACAAAGGATCTGCATTTCGATCTGCCGCCGGGGCTGGTGGGCAATCCCACGCCTTTGCCAAAGTGCAGCGTGCACCAGTTCCTGTTGTTCTTCTCAAGTAAAGCCACAGAACTGTGTCCTGACAACACGGTTGTGGGTGTGGCGACGGTAATGGTGACCACCGTTCACGAAGAGGACGCCAGTCCGCTGATGGCGAGCTTCCCGCTATATAGCCTTGAACCGTCGGTGGGCGAGCCCGCGAAGTTTGGTTTCCCGACGCCGGTAGGTCCCGTAATCCTCGATGTGTCGGTACGCACGGGTGGTAATTATGCCGCGGTGGTGAGCGTATCGAACATCGCGCAGAATCTAGCGTTCATCGGAAGCACAGTTACTTTTTGGGGCGTACCGGCTGACGCGCGACACAATAATTCGCGTAACTATGAGTGCCTGATTGCGCCAGATGAATTGATCGATTTGGGCGGCGCTGAAGCGTCTTGTCCGGTTGACGAAAAGCCTCAACCGTTCGTAATCATGCCCACGTCGTGTGCGGGTCCATTGCATACCATGGTCGAAGCTGACTCTTGGGAACAGATCGGTCAGTTCGCGGGCCTTGAATATTCCTCGCAGAACAGCACGGGTGACCCGCTCGCACAGGACGGCTGCAACCAGTTGAATTTCGAACCGACGATCAGTGTGGCGCCGGATGGGCAGCAGGGCAGTACTCCCACTGGATTGACGGTCGGGGAGCATGTTCCCCAGGAAGCGAGTCTGAACCCAAGCGGTTTGGCAGAGTCCGCGGTGAAGGACACCACGGTCACGCTGCCCGCGGGCGTAGCGATTAACCCGGCGGGGGCGGACGGCCTGTCCGCGTGCGGGCTGAGCGAAGTCGGCCTGGAAAGCCCGGCTGAACAGACGTGTCCGGAATCATCGAAGATTGGGACGGTCGAAATTCACACGCCGCTGCTGCCGCGCCCGTTGGTCGGCGCGGCCTACCTGGCTCAACAGGAAGCGAACCCGTTCGGCAGCCTGATCGCCATGTACATTGTAGTGTACGACCCGATCTCAGGGGTGCGTGTCAAGGTTGCCGGGGAAGTCAAACCAAACCCCGTTACCGGACAGCTCGTCTCAACGTTCGATAACACGCCGCAGGTGCCCTTTGAAGAATTGAGTCTGCACTTCTTCGGGGGATCAAGAGCACCGTTGGGAACCCCAGCGCTATGTGGTAATTATACGACGACGGCCTCGATTGGCCCGTGGTCTGGTAACGCTCCGGTGGATTCTTCTTCTGAATTCAAGATCACAAGCGGTCCAAATGGTGCTCAGTGTGCTGATCCGTTGCCGTTTGATCCGTCGTTGACGACGGGCAGTCTGAATATTCAGGCTGGTGCGTTTACGCCGTTCACGATGACGATGTCAAGGGAAGACGGCAACCAGAATCTGGATGGGATCCAGTTGAAGATGCCGCCGGGCTTGCTTGGGACTCTGTCGAGCGTGAAGTTGTGTGGGGAAGCGCAGGCTAATACGGGGACGTGTGGTCCTGAAAGCCTGATCGGTGAAACAACGGTCAGCGTCGGGTTGGGAGGTAATCCTTATACTGTGAAGGGCGGTAGGGTGTATATCACCGGTCCGTATGACGGCGCGCCGTATGGTCTGTCGATCGTGAATCCTGCGAAGGCCGGCCCGTTCAACCTCGGGCAGGTCGTGGTCAGGGCGAAGATCGAAGTCAACCCCGAAAACGCGGCTTTGACGATCACGAGTGACGCTACGGGTCCGTATGCGATCCCGCAGATTATCGATGGGATCCCGCTACAGATCAAGCACGTGAACGTCAATATCGATCGGTCTGATTTCACGTTCAACCCGACCAACTGTGCTCCCACGGAAATCGGGGGCAGCCTCACCAGCAGTCAGGGAGCCATTTCCGAGCTGCATGTTCCGTTCCAGGTGACGAACTGTGCGACGTTGGGTTTCAAACCGATCTTCTCGGTCTCCACGAACGGGAAAACATCGCGCGCTAATGGTGCGAGCTTGAGCGTGAAGCTGACCTATCCGAAAGCAGCGTTCGGTACGCAGGCGAACATCGGCAAGGTCAAGGTTGATCTACCCAAGCAGCTACCGTCCCGCCTGACGACGTTGCAGAAGGCTTGTCCGGCGAGCGTGTTTGAAGCGAACCCGGCAACGTGCCCGCCCGATTCGAGGATCGGTAGCGCGACGGCCACGACCCCGGTGCTACCGGTCTATCTGGAAGGCCCGGCGTACTTCGTCAGTCATGGTGGCGCGAAGTTCCCCGAACTGATCGTCGCCCTGTCGGGTGAGGGTGTGACCGTGTACCTGCACGGGGAAACGTTCATCAACAAAGCCGGGATCACAAGCAGCACGTTCAGAACGATCCCCGATGTCCCGATCGGCACGTTCGAACTGAAGCTCCCCCAAGGACCGGACAGTGCGCTCGCGGCGAACGGGAACCTGTGTGCGAGCAAGCTGGTGATGCCCACATCGTTCGTCGCGGCCAACGGGATGTCGATCAAACAGTCCACGCCGATCACGGCGACTGGGTGCCCGAAGAAGACCAAGAAGGCGAAGTCTAAGAAGACGGTCAAGCGCAAGAAGAAATGAGATGCTCGCTACAGGAAGGGCGTCGTCTGCGAGGGCAGCGCCCGACGGACTGACAGCTTCCCACCATAATGGGGTTGGCCCTGGGCGTGTGGGTGATATTCAGCGCGCGCGATTGTTGGCGGCGATGACCGAGCTGGCGTGTGAGCGTGGCGTCGGGAATGTGACGGTCGCGCATGTGGTGGCGCGCGCTGGTGTGTCGCGGCGCACGTTCTATGAGGTCTTCGAGGACCGCGAAGCGTGTTTGCTGGCTGCGCTGGACGACGCGCTCGCGCGCGCGTCACGGTGTGTGCTTGATGCGTATGACCCGGGCGCGAAATGGGCTGAGCGTGTCAGGACGGCTCTGATCGCGTTGCTGGGCTTCCTTGATGTGGAGCGTGGCGCGGGTTGGCTTTTGATCGTCGGCTCCCTCGGAGCTGGACCGAAGGCGCTCGATCGTGGCAAACGCGTGCTCGCCCAAATGATCAGCGTCGTGGATGAAGGGCGTAGCGAAGCGAAGGGTGATGGTCCGCCGCCGCTGACGGCGGAGGGACTCGTTGGCGGTGTCCTGTCTGTGCTGCACGATCGCCTGTTGAGCGATAGTCCCGTAGGGCTTGTGGGGCTCGCCGGTCCGCTGATGGGCATGATCGTGTTGCCCTATCTAGGGCCCGCTGCTACGCGGCGTGAGCTGGAGCGCCCCCCGCCCGCGCGGAAGCCGGCCAGACCGCGTATCGAGGGTAATCCGTTGCGTGAGCTGAGGATGCGTTTGACGTATCGCACGGTGATGGTTTTGACGGCTGTCGCGGCTCAGCCTGGTGGTTCTAACCGGCAGGTAGCGAACGCGGCTGGCATCACCGACCAGGGGCAGATCTCCAAGCTGTTGGCGCGTCTACAGGGCCTCGGGTTGATCTCGAACGCAGGGATAGGCTCAGTGCGTGGAGCGCCCAACGCGTGGACGCTGACCAGCAAGGGCTGGGAAGTCGAGACCGCCATCACACACGACAGCAATCACTCCAAACAGGACTAGGACCGCTGAACAGGACTAGGACCTCTGTACAGGACTAGAAACGCTAAACAGAACTACGACCGCTAAACAAAACTAGGATTGCTGAACAGAACTAAGACCGCTAAACAGAACTAAGACCGCTGAACAGAACTAAGACCGCTGAACAGAACTAAGACCGCTGAACAGGACTAGGAACGCTGAACAGGACTAGGAACACGGCGGGCAAACACGGCTAAAGACGTGCATACCAATCTGGTATGCTCAGCGCATGTCACAGATCGCTGTGCGGTTGAGCGAGAATGAGTTGAAGCTGCTCGACGCGGTGGTCACTGAAGGCGGGTTCCGCACGCGCGCCGAGGCGGTGCGCGCCGGTATCCGGCTGCTCGATCGGCGGTCGCGTGAGGAGCGCATCGTCGCCTCCTATCGTCGTGCCTATGCCATGCCGCTCGCCGACGACGAGGCTCAGATGCTCGACGTCGCGAGCGCTCTGGCCGGCGAAGCTCTGGTGTGATCGCGCGTGGTGAGGTTTGGGACGCCGACTTCGGTCCGATCGTTCGCCCCGTGGTCGTCGTCACGCGCGAGCTGGCGATCCCAGTCCTGAGCCGCCTCACGTGCGTCGCGATCACGAGCAAAATACGCGACCACGTCGCCGAGGTCGAGCTGTCGCACGCGCACGGTGTGCAGGAGCCGAGCGTCGCCAACTGCGACTGGGTCGTCAATATCGCCAAGGATCGCCTCCTGCGCCGCCGCGGAGCGCTCGACCCGCTCACCCTCCGGCGCCTGAACGCGACGCTCGTGTTGGCTTTGGGGATCGACGAATGATCGGTCCGCTGCTTCGTCGGAAAGATGCCGGTTTAGCGGCATCGGCTCGCTAGCGTTATAGGCATGACACAAACGTTTTGCCGCCACAACCGCTTCATCCAACGCTGTCCGATCTGTCGTGAGACCGTGCCTGGGGCCACGCCCGCCGTCAGCCACCGCGCCAAGCCCAAGCGCAAAGCCGGCGCATCCTCTGGGCCACAGGCGGGCGCGCAGACGAATGGCAAGACGGGCACGATTTCGCGCGCCGGTGCGGGCGGCGGCGGGGTCGAACGACGGACATCCACTCGTGGCGCCAAGCAAGTGCGCGTGCACCACGAACAACGCTCCGAGGACGATGGCTACCGTTGCGGGCTGGTTCCCGGCCTGCATTCGTCCCACGACGCGCGGCGGCTCGTAGAGGAGATCGGCTTCTCGAGCGGCCGCCTGCTGACGTTGACGGCGGCGCCGCCCAGTCTGTACGGGGAGGCACGCGACTGCGATGACATCGAGCAGGCCACGTGGATGTGCTTCCTGGCTGCTTATCTCTCGCCGCTGCAGGGCGCGCAGTCGTTCGTCGGCATCCGCCAGGCGCTCGTCTGCAGCTGGGCGTCCGGCAGGGTCGCCGACCTGGAAGACGTCCCGCTGGGTCCGCGCAGCTCGCACGACCCCGCGCGTGGCTCAGAAACGCTCGCGGCCTACCGCCGCTTCGCCGAACACGCCGGCTCGCAGCAGGCGGCCTTCACGGGCGAGGCCGCGTGGAGCCCGCAGCGGCGCTTCGAGCGCCTGTTCGAGCGGCTCGCGCTGCCGGGCTTCGGGCGCGTCGGACGCTACGAACTGCTGGTCACGCTCGGACGGCTCGGGCTGTATGAGCTACGCGCCGACTCGCTGCAGCTCGCCACGCGCGCCCCCTCATGGGCGAACGATCCCACGCCGCAGGCGGCCAAGCGGGTGTTTGGGATCGGCGATCCGATCCATATCGAGCGGCGTGCGCTCGCGCTCGCGCACGCGCTCTCCACGCCGGTCGAAGCACTCGATTTGGCGCTTTGGAATTGGAGCCTGGATGGACCTCCCGATGAGCGCGTCACGCTTGGCTTCCCGCCTGACACCAACGATCCCCACGCGCTCGAGCGAGCCGAGGCGGCGCTCGAGCTGTGATCCAGAAGTGCCGTCCACACCGGCGCTTAGAGTCCTGCGTGTCACATTCTCCTTTCCGCAAGACCAGGGAGCCGCCATGCCGCTCTGCTTCATCGAGCCCCACGACGCCATCAGAGTCATCGCGGATTCGGTCGGCCGCGAGGCCCGTCGGCAGCTCATAGGCGAGCTGGTGCGCGCGTGGGTCGACGACCTGCCCGACCAGGAGCTCACCTTCCACTACGCCCGTGCGATCGCCGATCTCGACCAGGACGACCTGCACCTGCTCGCCGCCTGGCACGCGTCGCTGGAGGTCGGCCAGCCGATCCCCAACACCGCGTTCCTCGTCGGCGTGTTCCCGAGCCTCGGCGAGAACCGCCGTGAGGCGCTGAAGATCGCCGCGGGCTTCCGCGGCGAGGAGGAATTCCAAACTGGCGTCGCCGAGGACCAGGCGCTCGACACGGTGCTGCCCCGCCTCTCGCGCGAGCGGGCAATCGAGCTGGCCGGCGAGTGCATTCAGCTGTATCAGTGGGATAGGCTGGGCTCGCTCAACTAAAAGAACCCTGAATAATCTGGGGTCTTCTAGACTGCAACCGATGTCCGAGCTCACAATCACCGTAGACGACGTGATGGACGCGCTCTCCAACGTGATCGACCCCGAGCTCGGCCTGGATTTTGTCGAGCTGGGCCTGATCTACGGAGTGGAGGTCAGCGGGGGAGATGTGAACGTCACGTTCACGCTCACGACCCCCGGTTGCCCGATCGGGCCGCAGGTCACCGAGCAGATCGAAGAGTTCGTCGGCGAACTCGAAGGTGTCGAAAACGTCGAATCGGAGATGGTGTTCACGCCTCCGTGGTCACCCGAGAAGATGAGCGAGGACGCGAAGTTCGCTTTGGGCTACTGACGCCGCTGAGCGGCGCGCTGCGGCGTCCTCCCTCACTCATGTGCAAAGCACACTTCGCTCGGTGCGTCCTTACATCGCTTGCCCAGCGACGTCAGTAGTAGCTGTCGGAGGAGGACGATTCGATTAGGAGCTAACGCGGGTGGCGCGCTTCGGCTTGGCCTTGCTCTTCGGCTTCGCGGTAACGGGCTGTTGAGCAGCTTGCTTTTCGCGGGCCAGCGCGACCAGCGTAGCCAGCTCGGCCTCGATCGAGTCGCCCATCGAGTCGATGTCGGGTAGCGCGTCGAAGTCGCCCAGCAGGCCGAAGTTCATCTCGCCGGCATACGACATGATCGCGACCGCCAGCGCGTGATTCTCGGGCAGAAACGCGACCGGGAACACGCGCTCCATGCGGCGTCCCAACACATACAGGGGGAACTGCGGGCCCGGCACGTTCGTCACGATCAGGTTGAACAGGCGCGTGGAGAAGTTCAACCGCGACGCCTGCGCGAGGATCGTGGGTGGCGCGAAATTTTGTGCGCCCGCGATCACCTCCGCCCCCAGCGCCTGCTTTGACTCCTTCAGCCCGTCCATCGCGTGTCTGACGAAACGCAGCCGCTGTAGCGGGTCGGCGATGTACACGGGCAGCGGGCCCCGCATCGCAGCGATCCGATTGCCTCCCTCGTGGCGTTCGCCCACGGTACGGACCGACACGGGCACGAGCGCGCGCATCTCGATCCCTTCGGTACGCACGCCGCGCGCGATCAAAAATGAGCGCAACGCTCCCGTGACGACGGTCAGCACCACATCGTTAACGGTGCCCCCGAACGCGTTCTTGACGAGCTTGAAGTCCTCCAGTTGCGCCGCGATGCCCACGAACCGCCGGTGCGGACCGATCTCCACGTTCAACGGCGTCGCCGGCGCGGGGTTCAGCCCGGCCCACACGACCTCCCCGATGCCCTCCGCGGCCTCGCGCGCACGCCCCAACGTTCGCTCCGGGTGGGTCAGCGCGCCGACCGCCGCGCCGACCATCTCGGCCCCCGCGCGCACCGCTCCACGTAGACCGACGGCCACGAGCTCGGCCATATCCGGCTCGGGATTTGGTTTCCACGGACGGCCCGAATGGCGTAGCGGGGCGGGCTCCTTCGAGACGTCAAACAGCACCGTCGCGAGATCAACACCCGCGATGCCATCGATCAGCGAATGGTGCGTCTTTGAGATCAGCGCGAAGCGGCCGGGAGGGTGGCGCAGCCGGCCGGAGGCCGGCTGGCTGAAATGGGGATGCGAGCCAGAGGCGAGTGTCTCCCGGTTTCGGTCGGACCCCTCGTTTATCTCTGGGTTCAAGCCCTCGATCAGCCACATCTCCCACAACGGCTTGGAACGGTCCAGCGCCTGCGAGAAGATCCGCGCTGTCAGGTTGCGCAACTGTTCCCAGCTGCCCGGGGCGGGCAACGCGGTGTGGCGCACGTGGAACTCGAGCGTGAAGCTCGGATCGTCCACCCACACGGGACGCCCACTGTCGAGCGCGGTGTAGGCGAGCTTGTGGCGATAGCGCGGCACCAGATGCAGGCGCCGGCGGATCTGCTCGAGGAAGTCATCCATCGCGGGCGGCGGACCCTCGAGGATCGTCAGCCCGCCGACATGCATGTGCGAGCTCGGTCCCTCCTGGTGCAGGAAGGACGCATCCACCACCGTGAGCCGGTCGAGGTGACGCTGTGCCATCAGGCAAGAGTACTGGGAGGATCGATCGCGTTCGGGCGGCGTGTGTCTCACCGCGACTCACGCGCGCCAGTCGAGATCGATACCGGTCCGTTGCGCGGCTCTACAATGAGGATCGTGTCCACTGACACGGCGACAGCGCCGAACACTGTCGAGAAGCTTCTGCTGGCCGCGCCGCGCGGATACTGCGCGGGCGTGGATCGCGCGGTGCAAACGGTCGAACGCGCGCTCGACGTGCACGGACCGCCCGTGTACGTGCGCAAGCAGATCGTGCACAACAAGCACGTCGTCGAGTTGCTCGCCGCCCGCGGCGCCGTGTTCGTCGAGGACGTGGGCGAGATCCCCGAGGGCGCGCTCACCGTGTTCTCCGCGCACGGGGTCTCCCCGAAGGTGCGCGAGGACGCGCAAGCGCGCAAGCTCGACACGATCGACGCGACCTGCCCGCTCGTGACGAAGGTGCACCGTGAGGCGCTGCACTTCGCGCGTGACGGTTACACGATCGTGCTCGTCGGGCACGCCGGCCACGAGGAGGTGCAGGGGACGATGGGCGAGGCGCCTGAACACATCGTGCTCGTCGAGAGCGAGCGCGACGTTGACGAGCTGGTCGTAGAGGACCCCGAGCGTGTCGCCTACGTGACCCAAACGACGCTCTCGGTCGATGAAACGAGCTCGATCGTGAGACGGTTGCACGAGCGCTTCCCGTCGATCGCGGGTCCCCGCACCGACGACATCTGCTACGCCACCACCAACCGCCAGGCCGCCGTCAAGCAGATGGCCGGCGACTGCGACCTGATGCTCGTGATCGGCTCGCGCAACTCCTCCAACTCGGTGCGTCTCGTTGAGGTCGCACGCGACTGCGGCACCGAGGCCTACCTGATCGACCACGCCGGCGAGGTGCGCGAGCAGTGGCTCACCGGCAAGCGCGTAGTCGGCGTCAGCTCGGGCGCGAGCGCGCCCGACGATCTCGTCCAAGACCTACTCGACTTCTTCCGCGCGCGCGGCGTGCACGACATCTCCGAGTTCCACGTCGTGCGCGAGGACGTCCGCTTTATGCTGCCCAAGCAGATCCGCGAAGCCATAGCTGCGTCTTGAGCATCCGCAGCAAAGACGCTCAAGCGGTTGGGCCTAGATAGTGCGCACGTTGACCTCGAGCGGTTGGGCTCTAGATAGTGCGCACGTTGACGCTCGAGCGGTGGGCTCTAGATAGTGCGCACGTTGACGCTCAAGCGGTGGACTCTAGATAGTGCGCACGTTGGTCATCTCAGACCTGCACCTCGGCGCCGGCTCTGGAGCCGATGTGCTGCGCCGCCCGGGGGCGCGCACGGCGCTGATCGAAGCGCTCGACGATATTGAGCGGCTCGTGTTGCTCGGGGACGTGCTCGAGCTGCGCCACGGCCCGCGCCGCGACGCGCTCGCGGCCGCGCGGCCGTTCTTCGAGGAGTTGGGACGAGTGTTCGCCGGGCGCGAGATCGTCGTCGTCGCCGGCAACCACGATCACGCGCTCATGGAGTCGTGGCTGCGCGCCCGCGAGGAGGGTCCCGTGCCCGCGCCGCTCGCGCTGGAGCAGCGCATCGCGGCCGAGGACGCCTCCACGATGCTCGCGACGCTGGCCTCGTGGGCCAAGCCGGCGCGCCTCAGCGCTGCCTATCCCGGTCTGTGGCTGCGATCGGACGTGTACGCGATCCACGGTCACCAGCTCGATTGTCATCTCACGATCCCCACGATGGAGCGGCTCGGGATCGCGACGACAGCCCGCGCGCTACGCCGACCCGCCGACGCGTTCGCGACCGTCGCCGACTACGAGGCGGTCAGCGCGCCCGTGTTCGCCTGGATCGACGCCGTCGCCCGCCAGGCCCCCACCGGCGACACCCTCAACGGGAAGTCAACAGTGCGAATGTGGCGCGCGCTCGCGGGCGACCGCAAAAACGGACGCGCCGGGCTCGATCTGCGCTCGCGCGCGCTGGTGGGCGCGTTCCCGTTCGCGATCGCGGCGCTCAACCGCGCCGGGCTCGGCTCGTTCAACGCCGACATCTCCAGCTCCGAGCTGCGCCGCGCGGGGCTGCGCGCGATGGGGGAAGTCGCCGCGCGGCTCGGGCTTGGCGATGCCCACGTGATCTTTGGTCACACCCACCGCGCCGGGTCTCTGCCAGGTGACGTAGAAGCGGAGTGGCGCGGCCCTGGCGGCGCACGGCTGATCAACTCGGGCTGCTGGACATACGACTCCTACTTCGTCACCGACACGCCCGGCGAGAGCCCTTACTGGCCCGGCGGCAGCGTGCTCGTCGACGATGGAGACCCATCCACCCCGCCGATGTTGCGGCGACTGCTCGACAACCACGCGGCGGAAGAACTTACCCTCAAGGGCACACCCTGATGGGCGCAGCCTAAAGACACACAGCAGGCAGTCAAGCCACTCCCGGCGTAAAGCACGTCGCGAGGCATTCGATACCCTCGCCGAGCTGAAGGTCCAGCGTGCCGGCCGTGTGGCGCTCATGCTCGACGAGCTGGTACGCGCCAGGGTGCTCGACCGTCAGCGTGCGTGCACAGCGCGTCTGGCTGTCGTCGTCTGTGTCGCCGGCGCCCACGGTCACCGTGGCGGTGCCGGCTTGTGCCCGTGAGGGTGTGAACACCGCCCACACGCCACCCGCCTCATAGGGTCCCGACCACGCGCCAGCCTGCTCGGGGGTCTGCGGACGCAGTCGCGCGTCGGGCGCGTCCTCGGGGCGCAGCGGCTCAAGCGGCTCGCGCTCGACGCCCAGCAGCTCCTGGATCGCCAACTCGGTATCGAGGTAGCCACCCTCGCCATAGTGGTAGTCGAACAGGCGCGCGTGCCCGTCGAACAGGTAGCGCGCGGGCCAGCCGCGGTTCTCGTACTCCTGCCACAGCTCGAGCTCGCTGTCGATCACCACGGGGTGGACGATCTCAAGACGGGCCACCGCGTCGCGCACCGCTTGCTCGTCGCGGGAGGGCGCAAAGCCGGGACAGTGCACGCCGATCACGCGCAGCCCGTCGCCTGCGTAGCGCTCGTGCCACGCCTTCACATACGGCAGCGTGCGGATCGAATTGGGCCGGCAAAAATCCCAGAACTCCACCAGCATCGGCTTGCCGCGCTGCAGGATGCTCGCCTGACCACCGCCTTTGGCGGCGGCGCCCCCGTGCGTGTTCACCCACGGCAACTTCGTGGGAAACAGCGGTGCGGCAATCGTGTCTACGGGCGCGCGCACACGCCCGCTCTAGCCAATAGAACCGACCATCTCCAACTGGATAAGCCGGTTGAGCTCGACCGCGTACTCCATTGGCAGCTCCTTGGTGACCGGCTCGATGAAGCCGTTGACGATCATCGCCGCGGCCTCGTCCTCGGTGAACCCGCGCGAGCCCATGTAAAACAGCTGGTCGTCGGAGATGCGCCCGACCGTCGCCTCGTGCGCGACCGCCACGTTGGGGTTCTGGATCTGGATGTCCGGCCACGTGTCAGAGCGCGACTGTCCGTCCATCATCAGCCCGTCGCACTGCACGCGCGCCTTGGAGCCGGCGCTGCCCGGACCCATCTTCACAAGGCCCCTGTAGCCCATGATTCCGCCGTCCTTGGAGATCGACTTGGCGAGGATGTTGGAGGTCGTGTTGGGCGCCATGTGCAGCACCTTGGCGCCCGTGTCCTTGTGCACGCCCTTGCCCGCCACGCCCACGTTCAGATGGTCGGCGCGCGCGCCCTCACCCATCAGGTAGGAGCCGGGGTACAGCATCACGTACTTGGCGCCCATCGAGCCGCCGACCCACTCGACGGTGCCCTCGGCGTTGACGACGGCGCGCTTGGTGTTGAGGTTGTACACGTCCTTGGACCAGTTCTGCACGGTCGTGTAGCGCGCCTTGGCGCCCTCGTGCACGAAGATCTCCACAACCGCGGAGTGCATCGAGTTGACGCTGTAGGTCTGCGCGGTGCAGCCCTCGATGTAGTTCACGTCCGAGCCCTCGTCGGCGATGATCAGCGTGTGCTCGAAGGTGCCCTCGCCGGCGCCCTCCATGCGGAAGTACGCCTGTAGCGGCAGATCCACCTTCACACCCTTGGGCACGTACAGGAACGAGCCGCCCGACCACACCGCGCCGTGCAGCGCGCTGAACTTGTTGTCCTGCGGGGGCACACACTTGTTCATGAAGTACTTCTGCACGAGGTCCGGGTACTCGGTGATCGCGGTGTCCATCGAGCAGAACAGGATCCCGAGCTTTGCGTACTCTTCCTTCAGCCCCTCATACACGGGCTCCTGGCGCCACACGCCCACCACGCCGGCGAGATGCTCGCGCTCGGCCTGGGGGATACCAAGGTCCTCGTAGGTCTGCTTCATCTCCGCGGGCACGTCGTCCCAGCTTTTGAAGCGCCCCGCGGTGGGGGGGGAGTAGAGCACCAGCTCGTCCAGGTTCAGGCCGCTGAGGTCCGGGCCCCAAGTCGGCACCGGCTTGCGCTGGAAGATTTCAAGCGACTTCACGCGCTTCTCGGCCATCCAGTCAGGCTCGCCCTTGACCTTCGAGAGCTCGCGCACCACCTCGCGCGAGATGCCTTTGCGCGCCAGCAGCTGTCCCTGCTCGTCCTCGACGATCGGGCTGGGCTTTGCGATCTTCGTGCGGTCTAGCGTTGCCATATGGCTCCCTTTGTGAATCCTGTGCTGTGAGATAGGAATTGTATCGCCCTCACCGTTGCCTTCCGAGTGTCATGAGCGAATCCCGGGGGCAGGCTCAAAACGCGAGAACGAACAGCTCATCCCCATTCACGCTGCTCCGACCGGCCAGCTGTTATCGCCCGTGACGGCTCCCTTGACCACCTTCAGGCCCAGCAGCGCGCACTTGCGGCGCGTTGCCGACACGGGAATCCCGAGCAGCTCGATCGCCCAGTCAGCGTCCAGCTTGCCCACCTCCTCCAGCTCCATGCCCATCAGCTCCTCGGAAGCGATCGACGCCGAGGCCTGGGAGATCGCGCAGCCGTGGCCGTGGAAGCGCAGATCCTCGATGCGCCCATCCTTGACGCGGATGTGCACGCCCAGCTCGTCGCCACACAGCGGGTTATGCTCGAGCCCCTCCATGTCGTGCGGGTCCAGCTCGCCGAAGTTGCGCGGGCGCTTGTAGTGGTCGAGGATGTAATCGCGGTACAGGTCGTCCATGGGAAGTGCCAATCGAATGCGTGTTGGGTTTTTTGGATCAGCTGTTCGTTCGGGTTGGTCTACGGAAGCTCGAATATGCGTCTGCCCGCCTGCAACGCGTCGATCAGCGCGTCCACGTCACTGCGCTCGTTGTACACGCCCACGCTCGCCCGCGCGGTGGCGCTCACCCCGAGGCAGCGCATCAACGGTTGCGCACAGTGGTGCCCGGCGCGGATGCACACGCCGCCGCGGTTGGCCAGCTCGGCGATGTCGTGCGCGTGCATGCCCTCGATCGTGAACGACACCAGCCCGCCGCGACGCTCGGGCTCGGGAGGACCGACGAAACGCAAGCCGGGAACCTCCCGCAGACGATCCAGCAGGTAGCCGGTCAGCTCGCGCTCGTGCGCGCGCACGCGCTGCATCCCGAGCGCAGACAGGTAGTCCACGGCTGCGCCCAGCCCAACCGCCTCGGCGATCGGGGGAGTGCCCGCCTCGAACTTAAACGGCAGCTCGTTCCAGGTGGCGCCATCGAAGTCCACCGAGGCGATCATGTCGCCGCCGGTCAAAAACGGCTCCATCTGATCGAGGATCTCCGCGCGACCGTGCAGCACGCCGATGCCGGTGGGTCCGAGCGCCTTGTGGCCGGTCCACGCGTAGAAGTCAGCCCCGAGCGCGGCCACATCGACCGGCATGTGCGGCACCGCTTGGGCGCCGTCCACCAACGAGATCGCGCCTGCCGCGCGCACGCGCGCGGTCATCTCGGCCACGGGGACGATCGTGCCGAGCACGTTCGACACATGCGTGAACGCCACCAGCTTCACGTCGCCCCGCGCAAGCTCCCGATCGAGCTGGTCGAGCGACAATTCACCGCGCTCGTCCACCTCCAGGTAGCGCAGCTGCGCCCCGCGCTCGCGGCACAGCACCTGCCACGGCACGATGTTCGCGTGGTGCTCCATCTGGGTGCTCAGCAGCGCGTCCCCAGGACCCATGTTCGCGCGGCCCCACGCATACGCCACGAGGTTGATCGCCTCGGTCACGTTCTTGGTGAAGATCGTCGTCCGCGGCTCCCAGCCGACAAACTCGGCGACTCGCCCGCGGGCGCCGTCATACGCAGCGTCCGACTCCTGGGCCAGCGCGTACACGCCGCGGTGCACGTTCGCGTTGTGCTCGCGCAGATAGGCGCTGATGGCGTCGATCACCGCCGCCGGCTTCTGCGAGCTGGCACCCGAGTCGAGGTACACGAGCGGCCGGCCGTCAAATTCGCGCGCGAGGATCGGGAAGTCGCCGCGCACGTCAAGCGCGCCCTTGGGAACACGCTCTGAAGGGTGAGGCGTAGCTTTGGGCGCACGCTCTGAAGGGTGCTCTCCACCACGCGGCGCAGGTGGATCGGCGCTCACGGCGTTCGTCCGCTCGCTCGCGGCGGTGCTCATCGTGCGCTCGCCCGCTCGTGCCTCATCGTGCCGTCGCGTACGCCTCGATGTCCCCGCGCGCCGCCGCCAACTTGGCGGCGATCTTGGCGCGCACCAGCTCTTCCAGCGGCTCGTCGTCGAGCTGGCCGAGCACCGGCTCGAAGAAACCCTCCACCAACAGTCGCACCGCTGAGGGGCGGTCGAGGCCACGGCTGGCCATGTAGAAGATCGACGCCTCGTCCAGTTCGCCCACTGTGCCGCCATGCGAGGCCGACACGTCGTCGGCCGACACCAGCACCGAAGGGATCGCGTCCAAACGCGCCTTGGGGGAGAGCATCAGCGTGTGGATTTGCAGGTAGGTGTGCGTTTTCTGAGCCCCCGGGTCGATCTGGATCAAGCCCTCGAAGCTCGTGCGGCTCGCGCCGGTGGCGGCTCCGCGCCAGTGCACGTCCCCGCCGGAGGGCCCGGTCTCGTGCAGGTCCACCGCGAAGGTGTCCAGATGCTCTTGGGCCTCGGTGAAAAACAGGCCGCGGAACGCCATGTCTGCGCCCGGCTCGCTGATCGCCAGCTCGAGATGGTGGCGCACCAGGTGGCCGCCCAACAGCGCCGGCAGCCAGTGGCAGTACGCGTCGCGGCCCACGCCCACGAAGCGCGTGGACGCATCGAACACGTCTCCGCTGCCCCAGTCTTGGACCTGGGCGAGACGGCAGCGAGCGTTGTCCTGCAGATACAGCTCAAACGCGCCCGCGTGCAGAGCCTGGGGATTGCCTTTCTCCTCACCGGTCTCGCCATCTGAGCCGAAGTCCGCCGCCAGGTCGTGCTCGTGGACCTTGAAGTCGCTGGAGCGTCCCCCAACAACGAGCGTGCGACCGTACTGCGCGACACCCGGCCCGGAGATCGCATACACGATCTCAAACGGATCCTCGACGACGATCCCATCGGGCACATACAGGAACGCGCCACCGCTCCAAAAGGCCGCGTTGGCGGCCTCCAGCTTGTGACGGTCGATCGTCAGGCGCTTGGAATACCACTGCGAAAACAACTCCCCGTGATCCTCCGCCGCATCTTCGAGCGCGCACAGGATCACGCCCTGCTCGGCGAGCTGTGGGTCCAGCTCGATGTGCACGACTGAGCTGTCGAGCTGCACGATCCGCCCGGCTCGCGGACGCTCGGGGATGGCGCTGCTCACGAACTCGGGCACGCCCGCATCGCCCGGATGCTCACTTGCCTGCTTGTGCTCTTTAGGGTACGCCCCGGCATGGGGCACGCCCTCATGGGTGCGCGCGGCAAGCGCATCGAGATCCAACTCGGAGAAGCTCGTCGTCCAGAAGCCCGAGCGCCGCCACACCGGCAGCTCGCTGCGCTCGAAAGCCTCGCGCGCCGCCTCACGCAGCTCGGCGAGCGAGCGCCCATCGCCCGCGCCGGCGCCGGCCAGCGCGTGGTACAGCGACGCCTCGCGGTGGCGCCCAGCCTTGACCTGGATCGGTGTCGCGGTATCAGCGGCCACGCTCATGCCGCGAGTTCTCCCGGCCCGCCGAACTCCTGGCGGATCTGGTCATAGCCCTCGCGCTCCAGACGCTCAACCAGCTCGACACCACCCTCCAGCACGATGCGCCCGTCCATCAGGATGTGCACAAACTGCGGCTTGACGTAGTGCAGGATGCGCTGGTAGTGGGTGATGATCAGCGCGCCCAGCCCCTGCTCGTCGTGCAGGCGCTGCACACCCTCGGCGACCGTGCGTAGCGCGTCGATGTCAAGGCCCGAGTCGGTCTCGTCGAGGATCGCCACGTCCGGTGAAAGCATCGCCATCTGCAGGATCTCCGCGCGCTTCTTCTCGCCGCCGGAGAAGCCGTCGTTGAGATGGCGCGAGGTAAACGCACGATCGACGTCCAGCAGCTCGATCGCGTGTTGCAGCTTCACGCCGAACTCCTTAACTTTGATCGGCTCGTCCTGCTTTGCGTTGATCGCCATACGCAGGAAGTTGGCCACCGACACTCCCGGAATCGACACTGGGTACTGGAAGGCCAGAAACAGCCCAGACTTAGCGCGCTCGTGCGGCTCCGCCTCGGTGATGTCCTGCCCCTTGAACACGATCTTGCCCTCGGTGACCTCGTAGGAAGGGTGGCCAAGCAGGGTGTTGGCGAGCGTCGACTTGCCCGAGCCGTTAGGGCCCATCAGGGCATGGATCTCGCCGCGGTCGATGTTCAGATTGACGCCCTTGAGGATCTCGCGGTCCTCGGTGCGCACATACAGGTTGATGATTTCGAGGTCAGCCATGGTTCCTTTACTGAGCCACACTTGCCGCGGCCGGTTGGGATTTTGGTGAAAGAGACGCAGATTGGGGGAGAGCTGTGGGTCCGAGCTGCTGAAGCGCGGGTGTTAGTGGGCCGGTCAACGCGCTGGTTGGCGCACCCTCTGGGGCGTCGGCAAGCACCCCTGTGGGCGCAAGCAGATCGGCGAGCGTGGTGTCTTTGAGCGTGCGCACGATCGAGAAGCGAACGCGCGTCCACAGCAGCTTGGTGGGACACACGTGGGAATAGGATCCCGCGCGCCCTGACTCGCGTGAGCACACGATGCTGCCGTCGGCGCTTTGCGAGATGCACTCGATCGGGGCGATCGAACCCTCCAGCGCCTCCACCACCTCGGCCATCGTGATCTGCTCGGCGGGGCGCGCCAGCAGGTAGCCGCCGCGCGATCCACGGCGGCTGTCCAGCAGCCCGGCCTTGCGCAGTCGCGCGACCAGGTGCTCCAGGTAGGCCAGCGGCATGCCGTCGTGCTCGGCGATCTCCGCGAGCGGCACCACCGACTCGGCGCCGTCGACGCTCTCGCTGGCCCTGCGGGCCAGCTCCACCATCACGCGCACGCCGTACTCGGCCTTTGTCGAGAACATCATCTCAAATACCTACCTGGGAGCTAGGGTATCAGCCATGAGTTTGCCCCACCGCCCGCGCCCGGCAGCGCGAGCGCCGGTAGCCGTCCGTCATCAGCCGGCTCGCAGCAGCCGGATGTCGTGGGCGAGGCTTTCGGCGGTTAGCTGTTCGACGCCAAAGCCCACGCGCTCGATGCCTTTGCGGTCGATCAACAGCACGGTGATCCCCGCTTCGGAATTGGTCTTCCCGTCGCTGACGGGAGGGACTCCGTAGTCGTGCCACACCGGCTGCAGTTGCGCCGCCGTGCCGGTCAGGTATTCCACGCGGCCGCTCAGCGAGGTTTCTTCCAGGAAACGATTCACGCTCGTGAGCGTGTCGGCGCCTGGATCGGTGCTCACGAAGATCGTGTGCACGCCTGAAATGGCACTGCCCGTGTCCAGACCGGCTGCGCCAGTGCTCGTGCCGGCCGCGCCAGTGCTCGTACCGGCCGCGCCAGTGTGCGGGGCGGTTTCCAGTTCGTCGAGCGCTCCCCGTACCTGTTGAGCGACCAGCACACACGTGCGGCAGTCCGAGAACAGGAACGTCAGCACGACCACCTGTCCGCGATAGTCGCTCAGCGAGACGCTGCGCCCGTGCTGGTCTCGAAGCGTGAAGTCCTGCGCGCGCAGACCCGGCGGGAACGCGGCCCCATCAAAGCTATCGCCGGCGGGAGAGACGCCTGCCGAATGACCGCCACCGCAACTACTCAGTCCCAGCGCCAGACACGAGGCCACCGCGGCGAGTCGAAGTTTGAAGGACGGCACGATAGGAGGGTATGAGAACGACGCTCACCCATCTCCACAGCTGCGCTGGCGCGCTCGCAATCGTGGTTTGGTAGAGGCGATAGGTATGGCTATACTTTCTGAAGTCCCATGAATTCCGACCGCAATTCAGGAGATTTCAGATGAGCCCGTCAAGCGCGGACCTGCTGCGCCAAGTGAAGAGCGAAATCGACGAGGTCGATCCCTCCGAGGTCAAGGAGCTGTTGCAGGAGGGCGTTGCGATCATCGACGTGCGCGAGACCGAGGAGCTTTCCTCAGGGTTGCTGCCGGGCGCCAAGCATGTGCCGCGCAGTTATCTGGAGACGCGCATCGAGGGGATCGAGCCGGATCGCTCGGCGCACATCATCCTGTACTGCGCCTCCGGCAACCGCTCGGCCTATGGAGCGCGCACGCTGCGCGACGATCTCGGCTACGAACACGTCGAGTCGATGACCGGTGGTATCACGCTGTGGAAGGACCGCGGCTACGAGGTTGACGTGCCGCGCGCGCTCACACCCGAACAGCGCGAGCGCTACTCGCGCCACTTGCTGATCGGAGAGATCGGGACCGACGGCCAGCAGAAGCTGCTCGACGCCAAGGTGCTGCTGCTCGGCGCCGGCGGCCTGGGCTCGCCGACCGCGCTCTACCTTGCCGCGGCCGGCGTAGGCACGCTCGGGATCGTTGACGACGACGACGTCGATCTGTCGAACCTGCAGCGCCAGGTGATCCACTCCACGCAGCGCATCGGCATCCCCAAGGTTGACTCCGCCGAGGAGACGATCCACGGCCTGAACCCCGACGTGAACGTCGTCAAGTACCCGGTGCGCATCGACGCGTCCAACATCATGGAGATCATCTCCGGCTACGACGTGATCGTCAACGGGGTCGACAACTTCCCCACCCGCTACCTGCTCAACGACGCCACCGTGCGCCTTCAGATCCCGGTCGTGTCGGCTTCGATCCTCGGCTTCGACGGGCAGCTGTCGGTGTTCAAGCCATACGAGGGTCCGTGCTACCGCTGCCTGTTCCGCGAGCCTCCGCCCGCCGAGCTGGCTCCCTCCTGTGGCGCCAACGGCGTGCTCGGCGTGCTACCCGGCACGATGGGCCTGCTGCAGGCCACCGAGGTCGTCAAGCTGATCCTCGGCATCGGCGATCCCGCGATCGGGCGGCTGCTGCTGTACGACGCGCTGGCCGCCACGCTCACCGAGGTCAAGGTCCACCGCGACCCCGACTGCCCGATCTGCTCGCGCCCGCCGGATGAGATCTCAGACGAGGAGATGGGCGTGTTCCCCGACTACGAGGCGTTCTGCGCCGCCGCCGGCTAGCGGTCCGTTGGCCGGCGCCAGGCTGTGTCCTACCGATCGAAGATCAAATGGAACCTCCGATCGGCCAGCTCATGCGCCAAGCACACTTCGCTCACTGCGTCCTGGCCTGGCCTGACCAACAGACCGCTAGGCGCTTGATGAGTCAGTCGTGGTAATGATTCCCTGATGGCCAAGATCAAGATCCCACCGGTGCTGCGCGCGTCGGTCGGCGGCGAACGCGAGGTCTCAGCCTCCGGCGAGAACGTTGGTGAGATCCTGCGCGACCTCGCCGATACGCATCCGGCGACTGCCGACCAGCTGTTCTCCGCCGACGGCGAGCTCAACCGCTACGTCAACGTGTATCTCAACGACGAGGACGTGCGCGTGCTCGACGGGCTCGACACCGCCGTCGGCGACGGCGACACCGTGGTGATCCTGCCGGCGATGGCCGGCGGCCGCTGAGCCGCGGCACGGCCGAGCCGTTCGGCGGCCGACCTGTCTAAGACCGGTCTGTCCAGGCCGAGCCGTCTAAGACCGGTCTGTCCAGGCCGAGCCGTCTAAGACCGGTCTGTCCAGGCCGAGCCGTCTAAGACCGGTCTGTCCAGGCCGAGCCGTCTAAGACCGGTCTGTCCAGGCCGACCTGTCCAAGACCGATCCGCCCAGGCCGATCTGTCCAAGTTCCCGCCCAGAGCTAAATATTCCGACCGGGCGAACGACTATGTTCTCATGCCAGTGGGAACCGGTCGTCTCCTCAGCATGCGCGGCCTCATGGGCGTGCTCTGCGTCGCGCTTGCGGCTCTCGCCGCCGGGGGCGCCCTGGCCGCGCCGGCGGTCGCGGGCGAACACGACAAAGCGCCCGAATACTCACTATCGGTTGTCGAGGGAGCCGACACCCAGCCCGAAGACTCAATCGAGCATGTCAGCGGCAGCGTCAACTCCGAAGCGGAAGTCGCCGTCTCGATCATCCACGATGGCCTCGTCGTGGACAAGCAGAGCGGCAAAGGCGGCGTGTGGCTCGCGCAAGTGCCCCAGGTGGGCGACACCGTCACATTTGAATCCCAGGGCTTCGCCACGACCGTCAACTACGACGGGCTGCCCTCGCTGGAACCCACCGTATGTGCCGGCTCGACCGACTTCTCCGGCCAGCGCACCGCCGGGTACACCGTCGAAGGAGGGTACTACACGGTCGTACCCCGCCCCTCCTACTTCGCCAGGCGCAACGGCGGCCTGGCTCAGGTTCAGGTGCTTACCGGGTCAAGCTTCGGAGGCGATTTTCTCGCGCCGCTTGCGGGTGGTCAGACCGTCTACGCCGTTGAGTCGCTGACTTCACCACTTGCGGGTGGCGCCACCTTCACCTACTCCAGTGAGTACGACCGCCCGGTCGGCGGCTGTCCGCCCCCGCCGCCGCCACCACCCCCGCCTCCGCCACCACTCGCGCTCGCCGGGGCGTTCTCAAAATTCACGGGGATCTCGATCGTCAAACTGCTCCGCTCCGGATGGTCAACCCACGTGACGATCAACCAACCTGGAACGATCGTCGAGGATCTCTACCAGCACACCGGCGTCCTTCCGGCGTTCGCGGCGACAAGCAAACATACCCTGAAGGGCAAAAGCAAGCGACCGCGCAAAGAGCCCAAGGCGTTGCTGCTCGCGCGGGGCACGGCTACAGCCAAGGCGCCCGGCGCGGTAACAGTCACGATGCATCTCACCGCTGTCGGCCGGCGTCTGCTCAAGCACGCGCGCAGCGTCAAAGTGGTCCTGATCACTACGCTCACCGCCAGCTCAGGCGCGAAGCTCGCGCTCGGACGCCATTCGCTGACGTTGCATCGGTAGGGCCAACTCTCCAGTTGGTGGGACCCCGAACCGCACTGGCGTTGCTCTCGGCGATCGTGTGGCTGCAGCCCCCGGCGATCCTGCCGCTGCCCTCGCGCACCGGCGCCGACGGGCCGCCGCGGCCATATGGGGCCGAGCCGCCAACCGGAGTGCCCCTCGCCAATACCGATCCCGCGATCGTTCGGGCGCAGAACCACGCGCTGCTGTACGGCCCCTTTCCAAGCGGAGGGCTCGCACGAGGGGTCTCCGACGGGGAACTGATGCTGAACGAAAACACCGAAGTTCGTGCGCAGACGATGAGCCGGACCCGGGCGCTCGGCGCAAGCGTGGCGCGCATACCCGTGGACTGGCGCAACGTCGTGGAAGCCAACCCGCCCGCGGACTTTCAGGCGCGCGACCCCGCCAGCCACGTCTACCACTTCTCCCAGCTCGACGCGGCCGTTCGCAGCGCCGTGGACGCGGGCCTTGAACCGTTGCTGGTCGTCTCCCACGCGCCCTCCTTCGCCGAAGCCCCCCACCGCTGGCCCTACGCCTATCTCGGCAGCTGGGTGCCCAGCCCGACGGCGCTTGAAGAATTCGCGGCGGCCTTGGCCCAACGCTACGACGGCGCTTTCCCCGACCCGCTGCACCCCGGCGCCGCGCTGCCACGCGTGCGATTGCTGCAAGCCTGGAACGAGCCCAACCTCGCGCGCTACCTGGAGCCCCAGTGGGTGGCGGTGGGCCGGCGCTGGAGCGCCTTCTCGCCGCTGCTCTACCGCCAAATGCTCAATGGGTTCTACGCGGGGGTCAAGGCGGTAGAGCCGAGCGACACGGTTATCGCGGCGGGTATCGCCCCCGAGGGGGAACCGGCAGGCGTGGGGGCGATGGCGCCCGTCACCTTCCTCGAAGCGCTGCTCTGTCTGGGAGCTGCCGGTGCGAACTGCCCGCAGAAGCCGCATCTGGACGTGCTGGCCTTCCATCCGTTGTCCGTCTTTGACCCCGACGTGCCGGCGGTCTCCAAACTCGACGTGGCGGTCTCAGACGTCGCCAAGCTCACAAACCTGCTCGCGCGCGCCGAGCGCCTGCACACTGTGCTGCCCGCCGGACCCCATCCGTTGTGGGTCACCGAGCTCAATTGGGACAGCGCCCCGCCCAGCTCCACAGGTGTGCCCGGATCGCTACAAGCAGCGTGGATCTCCCGCGCGCTACACCGCCTGTGGGTGGGCGGTGTGAGCCTTGTGGACTGGCAGTTTCTGATCGACCCCTACGGCGGTGCGCCCTTGGCCTCGCCCGACGGCAGTATCGGTCTGTACCCGCGGCCCGCCGGGCTGTACTCCCCGGGGCCGGGCGGCAACACTGCGCTCGCGCGGCCCAAGCCCTTCCTGCGGGGCTTCACGCTGCCGTTCGACCCGTTGCGGGTGAACCGGCGCCAAGTGCGCGTGTGGGCGCTGCTGACGCACGCACGCGAACCGGCTCTGCTGCAACGCCAAGGACGACACGGTGAATGGGAGGCGATTGCCCGCGTTCACGCCGACCGCTATGGCGTGCTCAACGTGCTGCTGCGGTTGAGAGGGCCGCTCCGTCTGCGGCTGCGCGCCGGAAAGCTCAGCTCGGCGCCGGCCTCGGTGTCTTCGACGCGAAGCGCTCTTTAGGAAAGACGCCGCCCGCGGGAGGGCAGCGCTCCTCGGCGGTCTCAGGCCGCGGTCAGCGAGGCCATCTCGGCCGGCTCGCCGGCCGCCGGCACATGGCTCATCGCGTGCTCAGCCAGCGCGGTGATCGTGAGGCTCGGGTTGACGCCGACGTTCGCAGGGATTGCCGCGCCGTCGCACACGAGTAGGTTCTCGTAGCCGAACACGCGCTGGTGGGCGTCCACCACGCCGCGGGTGGCGTCGGCGCCGATCACCGCGCCGCCGAGGATGTGCGCCGTGGTGGGGATGTTCAACGCCGCCTCCGTGAACGAGCTCTGCGCGATGCCCCCGGTGCGCTGCGCAAACCATTCAGCCGCCTTGTTGGCGACCGGGATGAACGTCGGGATCGGGCGCTCGGGATCCTGTTCTGTGCTCAGCCACAGCGTTTTGAAAGGACCCTGTTTGGGGCGCAGCGCGATCGCGTTGTCGAGCGTTTGCATCACGAGGATGATGATCGTGCGCCGCGACCAGTTCTTCGGACGCACCACTTGCGCGAAGCGCCTCGGATGGCGCATGATCTGGCCGAGCAGCTTCAACGGGCGCGTCACGCGCGTGCCGTCGCCGGTCAGCAACGTGTTCAGGCGACTCATCGAATCACCGTCGTTGCCGTAGGTGACCGTCTCGATGTGAGTGTGCGCGTCGGGATAGATGCTGGAGCTGATCGCGACCCGTTTGATCAGGCTCTCCGGGTAGTCCTCGGGGACAGTCACCGCGAGGATCGCCTCGCTGTTGGTGCGCACCAGCTCGCCCAGACGGTTGGAGACGCGCGGAAGCGAGCCGCCTACGCGGCAACGCTGCAGCAACGTGTTGGTGCCGAGCGGCCCGGCGGACACAACCACGCCGCGCGCGCGCTGCACGCGGCGTTCGCGGCGCAGCCACGCGCCCGAGCGAACGCTTTCGACCTCGTAGCCCTCGCTGCCGTCGGCGAGCTGCCCGCCTGCGCCCTTCAGTGTGTGCCCTTCAGGGTGCGCCCCGTGGGCCGCGCCGAGCGGGCGGATGTCGATCACGGTCCGTTCCGGGCTCACCTTCGCGCCGCGCTTCTCGGCCAGGAACAGGTAGTTCTTCACGAGCGTGTTCTTGGACCCGTGTGGGCATCCCACCATGCAGCGTCCGCACAGCGAGCAGCCGGTACGGTCGGGTCCCTCTCCGCCGAAGAAGGGGTCCGGCACCCGCTTTCCCGGCTCGCCGAAGAACACGCCCACCGGGGTCTTTTTGTAGGTGTCGGAAACACCCAGCTGCTCGCCTAGCTCGCGCAGCAGCTGGTCGGCGGGATCGTCGTGTGGGTTCATCGTCACGCCCAGCATCCGCTGCGCCTCGTCGTAGTGGGGGGCCAGCTCTGACTCCCAGTCGGCGATGCCCGCCCACTGGTCGTCCTCAAAGAACTGCTTCGGCGGCACATACAGCGTGTTGGCGTAGCCGAGGCTGCCGCCGCCAACCCCGCAGCCGCTCACCACCGACACGTCTTTGAAGGTCGTCAGCCGGAAGATGCCCTTCCAGCCGATCTTTGGGCGCCAGAAATAACGTTTGTAGTCGGCGGTGGACTCCGGGAACTCGTGGTCGGCGAAGCGCCGTCCGCACTCCAGCACGCCGACGCGATAGCCCTTCTCTGAGAGGCGCAGCGCCGAGACGCTGCCGCCGAAGCCCGAACCGATCACGATCCAGTCGTAGTCGAAGTCCTCCGCCATCGTGTTGACCAGCTTATTGGTTATCTGGCCAGTTTTCATCCAGGAGCGCAGGCTGGCCACTAGAGCGGCGCCGTCGGCGAGTGCGTCACCCGACACGCGCCGAATCGATGGACGTTTCGACCGATTCGGCGCGACAGCCGCCGGGCGCTATATTCCGTGAAGTAATGGCTGTGGACCGGGTCCAGAACAAGCCGTGCGGAGGTCGCTACGGGGACATCGTCCAGTCGATCGGCAACACGCCGCTCGTGGAGCTCCCGCGCCTCTCGCCTAAGCCCAGCGTGCGCATCTGGGCCAAGCTGGAGTCGCGCAACCCCACCGGCTCGGTCAAGGACCGCGTGGCGCGCGCGCTGATCGAGGACGCCGAGATCCAGGGCGCGATCCTGCCCGGTCAGACGATCCTCGAGCCGACCTCGGGCAATACGGGCATCTCGCTCGGGATGATCTGCGCGCGCAAGGGCTATCCGCTGAAGGTCGTGATGCCCGAGAACGTCACGCCCGAGCGCACCCAGCTGCTGCGTATGTACGGAGCGGAGATCGTCTACTCGGAGGGGTCCAAGGGCTCCAACGGTGCGGTCGAGAAGGCGCTGGAGATGGCCGCGGCCGACTCCTCCTACTACATGCCTTACCAGTACGGCAACCAAGCCAACCCGGGCGCCCACTACAACGGAACGGCCCTGGAGATCCTCGAGGAGCTCGACGAGGTATCCGCGTTCGTCGCCGGTCTCGGCACCGGGGGCACGCTGATGGGCAACGGCCGGCGCCTGAAGGAGACCTTCGGCGACGCGGTCAAGATCGTCGCCGCGGAGCCGATGCAGGGCGAGCCCGTACAAGGTCTGCGCTCGCTCGACGACGGCTTCATCCCGCCGATCATCGACCTCTCGCTGCTGGACCGCAAGATCTTCGTCACCAACCGCGACGCGATCCTGTGGACCCGCAAGCTGCTCGACGAGGAGAGCGTGTTCGCGGGCGTCTCCAGCGGCGCGATCGCGCGCGTGGCGGTGCGCATCGCCGGCGAGCTGGACGAGGGCAATGTCGTGTTCATCGTCGCCGACGACGGCTGGAAGTATCTCTCCAGCGGCATCTACACGCTGCCCGTTGACGAGATCGAGAACCTCGACGCCACCGTGTGGTGGTGAACAAAAGTGGACATCTCGCAAGAACTACTGGAGCAGATCCTCGCCCACGCCCAAGCCGAGGCGCCCAACGAGTGCTGCGGCATTGTTGGTGCCGTCCCCGCCCGCGACGGCCAGCCGGCGCGCGCGACGCGCGTGCGCTGCGCCCGCAACGTCCACGCCAGCCCCAAGCGCTTTGAGATCGACGGCAAGGACGTGCTCGCCGCGATCAACGAGTTCGACGACGCCGGCTGGGAGATCGGCGCGATCTACCACTCGCACACCCACACGGCGCCCTACCCCTCGCAGACCGACATCAACTTCGCGGCCAAGTGGCCCGGCGTCGAGTGGATCATCGTCGGGCTCGCCGACCCCTCGGCGCCTGAGATCCGCTCCTACCTGATTGAGGGCGGCGTCGTGCGCGAGCTGGACATCGAACAAGTCGCCGTCTGACGGTCCTTCCTGCTGTTCCGGCCGGTACATGTACCGGCCGGCCTGACGGTGCATGCACCGTCAGGGACCGGGGCGCATGCGCCCCGGTCTTCAAGATCTAAACAATCGTCATACCAACACGGGCTGGCCCAGCGGCTGCCCGGCTTCGCGCGTGATCGCCTCGATCTCTTCGGCGGCCCGTTCGAACTCGCCGTCGGACAGCACCGGCGTGCCCTCAAAGGGCAGTTCGCGCTGCAGCTCCAGCCACGAGCTGCACACGCCATACTCGTCCTTGACCTTGACCGTCACCGGGCGCGGGATTCTGTAGGTGCGCAGCAGCAGCACATGCAGCGGATGGCGCCGCTTCCATTCCAGCCGCTTCTCGGCGTAGTCGGGTGTCCACACGTAGAACGGCGACAGCGCGTCCACGCAGCGGGGGTCTGAGATCGTGAAGTGACCCGCCACTTCGGCCCACGCCCTGATGCGCACACGCTCGGGCTGCTGGATGCCGCCTTCGACGCTGAACGCCTGCACGGGCGGCTCGCCGTCGTTCCACACGCCTTCCTCCAGCGCTCGGCGCAGCTCGGGCTGATGGGACTCGCGCACGAGGTCGTTGCGCTGATGGTCGAACGTTGGGTACAGAAAGAAACGGTCGTGGTCGAGCTTGAAGTGCTTTTCGGGCTCGCGAATACCGCCCTTGCGCAGGGTGATCAGCTGCTCGCCTTCGGCGAGGGCGCGGACGGTGACCGCCCATTCCTTGAGAGCAATTGGCATTTCTAAGAAACCTAAATACGAGATGGTCTGAAACCGCGCAACCCTATTCGCGCCGCCCCAAGGGGCCAGTGGCACGGGGTGCCGCTCCCTTAAAGATACGAAATCCGAGCGAAAATCCCAAATGCCCTGCAAATGGGCGCTTTTTTTGCGCTTTTGAGCGGTTGCGAGGTTGCACAGCTTCTTACTCGTAGGGTCTCGCTGGTTGGGATCTAGGGTCCCGCCTGGTGGGCGTCGGCTCTACAGTCGCCGACCAGCGAGGCCCTCGGCGGCCTCGATCAGGGCGGCGTAGTCCGCGGCGCCGTGGCCGCGACCGATCGTCGCGGCAAGCAGGTCGCGAGCGTGCGCGGCCGCCGGGAACGGCACGCCCGCGGTTTGCGCTTCCTCCAAACACAGCCGCACGTCCTTGAGCAGATGCTCGGTCTTGAACAACGTCGTGTAGTCGTGCGCGCGCATCGGCCCCGCCTTCATCTCCATCTGCGCCGAGGCGCCCGAGCCGGTCTGGGTGACCGCCACCAGCGCGTCGAGGTCCACGCCGGTGGCGTCGGCAAGCAGCAGCGCCTCGGCCACCGCGGCGGCGTTGGCGGCCCCCAGCGCGTTGTTGATCAGCTTCAACATCTCGCCCTGACCGAGCTCTCCGACGTGCACGATCAGCTCGCCCATGCTCTGAAGCAGCGGCTTGGCGCGCTCGAAGTCGGCGGTCTCGCCGCCCGCCATGATCGTCAGCGTGCCCGCCTGCGCGCGCGGCGAGGAACCTGTCACGGGCGCGTCGATCATGCGCACGCCGCCGTGCATGAGCCGCGCGGCGATGCGGCGCGTGTCCGACGGAGCGATCGTCGAGCAGTCAACGCACAGCAACCCCTCTGGCGTTTGTCTACCCTCCGCATAGCGCGCCTGTGCCCGCTGCGGCACGCCCTCCAGCACGCCGCCTGGGCCGCACAGCACGCTCTCCACCTGCGCGCCGTCCACGACCATGCTGACCACGATGTCGCTCGTTGACGCCAGCTCGGCGGGCGTGTCCACGGCCGTAGCTCCATGCTCCTGCGCCCAGCGTGCCGCCTTGCCCTCGGTGTGGGTCCACACGGTCAGCGCGTACCCCGCCTTGACCACGTTGACGGCCATGCGCGAGCCCATGATCCCAAGGCCCAGGAAGCCGACGCGCTCAGGCACGCGCCCGCGCCTTGAGGCTCGTTGGTTGTTCAGGCTGGCACGTCGGGAGGGTCATTGGGTTTGAGAGGAGGACCATAGCCGCCTCCGCCGGGCGTTTCGATGCGAAGTCGCTCGCCTGCGCGCAGCGTACCCGTCACCTTGGCCGGCAACCTCCTGGTCGGCTCGTCGTCCACTTCCTCCGGTCCGCTCACGCTCGATCCGATCAACGTGTCACGTCCCGGTTGGCCTGGTTCGCCGCCGCGCGCTCCGGGGGGTGGGTGGCGGCGGCGCTCGGCGATCAGCGAGAAAGTCATGTCGCTCAGCGCCTGCAGCTCGCGCACCACACCATCGCCGCCCCTGTGGGCGCCGTTGCCACCGGATCCGCGCCGCAGCGCATACTCGCACACGAGCACCGGCAGCTCGCGCTCGAGCGCCTCGATCGGGGTGTTAAGCGTGTTACTCATCGCCACATGCACGCCGCACGGCCCGTCGGCGTCCGCGCACGCGCCCTGTCCACCGCCGAGCGTCTCGTAGTAAGTGAAATCCTCATTGCCGAGCGTGAGGTTGTTCATTGTGCCCTGGCCCAGCGCGCGGCCGAACGCGGCCAGCACGAGGTCCGCCACGCGCGAGGAGCTCTCCACGTTGCCCGCCGCCACGGCGGGAGCCGCGCCGCGCGCCGCGCGCGCGTTCAGCAGGGAGCCCTCCGGCACGATCACCTCAACCGGCCGATACGCGCCCGCCGACGGCGGGATGTCGGGGTCTGTCAGTACCCGCACCGCAAACCAGCAGGCCGACAGCGTCACGGCGAGCGGACAGTTGAGGTTGCCGTCATGGCGTCCCGCCGATCCCGTGAAGTCAAGCACCATCCGCTCGCCCTCCACGGTCGCCTTCAGGCGCAACACGATGTCGCCCTCGCGCGCCTCCAGCACGTCTCGGGCTTCGCGCACCCCGTCGGGCAGCGCTGCGATGCACGCGCGCGTGCGCCGCTCCGCGTAATCAAGCACCGCGCTCATCGCGTCTGAGAGACGCTCCACACCGATGCGTCCCGCCAGCTCGACGAGGCGCTGCGCGCCCACGCGGTTGGCCGCCAGCTGCGCTCTGAGGTCGGCCCGACGCTCCTGTGGCCGGCGCATCTGAGTCACGATCTCCTCGATCGCCTCAGCGTTCAGCGGGCGCGGGTGGATCACGACGCCCTCTTCCTCCAGCGTGCGGCTGTCGGCCGGCATCGACCCCGGCACGCGCCCGCCCACGTCGGCGTGGTGCGCGCGGCTGGCCGCGAACCCGATCAGCGGACCGACGCGCACGTGCTCGCCGGCCGCGTCTTGGCCCTCGCACCGGTCCGCGCCCGCGCCCTGCGCGCCAATTTCGCCACCAGCGTTGCGCGCGAACACGGGCGTGATGAGCGTAATGTCGGGCAGGTGCGTGCCACCCGCAAACGGGTCGTTCAGCACCCACGACACGCCGGGACGGTGTTCGCGGTCCAGTACCGAGCTCACGGCAGCGGGCATCGACCCCAGATGGACGGGGATGTGCTCGGCCTGCATCACCATCTCGCCGTGGCGGTCAAACAGGGCGCTCGACGCGTCGCGCCGCTCCTTGATGTTGGCCGAGTGCGCCGCGCGCACCAGCGTCGCGCCCATCTCCTCGCACGCGGCCCGCAGCGCGCCGGTAATCACCTGCAGCTCGATCGCGTCAAGGGTCTTGCCCGCCACCCATGACGGACGCTGAACAGAGCAAGGTGCATCGGAGGCGCTCACCGGGCTCGCTCCAGCACGACGGTTCCCCGCTCGTCCACCGCGCCGCTCCAGCCGGGGGGCACCAGCAGCGTCGACTCCTCCATCGCGCACAGCGCGGGGCCCTCCACGCGTGTGCCTGGCGACAGCTCGCCACGCCACAGCTGCGCCGTCACCCACTCGCCGTTCCACGCCACGCGGGTGGTGGTCGTGTGCGTGGACGACCTGGCCGTCGCGCCCGCGAGACGCAACGCCGGACGCCTGCCCAGCGCGGATACGCGGATCGTCACCAGCTCCATCTCGGCACGCTCGTCGCGATAGCCGTAGCGCCGCTCGTGGGTCCGCTCGAAGGACTTCCGCAATCGCGATGGGTCGGTCAGAGCACGAGTGTTCTCAGTGAGCGCGAGCCGCCACTGAGCACGGCCGCTGTTCGCGGGCCTCAGCCCTGCGTCGGCATGTCCGCTGGAGCAGGGCGTATTGGGCGGGGGAACGTGCCGCTCCTCCAAACCATCCCCCGGATCGATCTCATCATGGACCGTCAGCTCAAACGACTGGCCCCGGTATCGCAACTCATAGCGAACGCTCACACGCGCTGGCGGCTCGTCCAGCTGACCGGCGGCACGGGCGATCAGGCGATCCAGCTCACGTGCGATGCGCTCGCGCGTAAGCGCCGCACCCGTAAGCATCACGGTGCTCGACGCGTCGCGCCGCGGAGCAGCGGCCGCCAGGCCCAGCGCGCTCAGCACGCCGCACGCGCGCGGACACAGCACGCGCTCGATCCCCAGCTCGCCCGCCATCGCCGTGGCGTGCAGCGGGCCCGCGCCGCCAAACGGCATCAGCGCGAAGCGGCGCGGGTCGATGCCGCGCTGGACGGTCATCACAGCCAGCGCGCGGCGCATCTCGGTCTCGGCGACCCGCACGATCCCCTGCGCGCACGCGAGCGGGTCGAGCTGCAGCTCGCGCGCCAGCGCACTCACGGCGCGTTCGGCGGCCTGCCTGTCGAGCTTTACACCGCCGGCGAGCGGTGTGTCGTCGAGCAGCCGGCCAAGCATCAGGTTGGCGTCGGTCACCGTCGCGCGCTCCCCGCCAAGTCCGTACGCGGCTGGTCCCGGTGTTGCGCCCGCCGACTCCGGACCGACGCGCAGCGCCCCTCCGGGGTCGCGCCACGCGATCGACCCTCCGCCCGCGCCGACGGTGTGGATGTCGAGCGCCGCCAGCGCCAGCGGCCGGCCCGCCACCGCGCGCTCGGTCGTCTCGGCGACCCGCCCGTCGTCGATCACGCACACGTCGCAGGACGTGCCGCCCATGTCGAAGCACAGCACGTTGCGCTCGCCCGCGGCTTCGCTCAGCAGCAGTGCGCCGCCCACGCCGCCCGCGGGTCCCGACAGCACCGTCAGCGCCGCATGTCTCGCCGCGCGTCGCGCATCGGTCAGCCCGCCCGATGACTGCATCACCTGCACGGGCGGCAGTCCGCGCCGGCCCGTGTCGCTCTCAAGCGACCGCAGGTAGGCGCCGAGCAGCGGCGACAGCGCCGCGTCGAGCTCTGTTGTGGCGGCCCGCTCATACTCGCGAAACGTGCCCACCAACTCGTGCGATAGCGACACGTGCGCGTCGGGCAGGCGCGCCGCGATCAGCTCGCCGAGCGCGCGCTCGTGCGCAGGATGGGCGTAGGAGTGCAGCAGCACTACCGCCACCGCCTCCGGCTCGGCCGCCGCCAACTGCTCCAGCAGCGCCTCAGTGGCACGCGGATCGAGTTCGCGCAGCGGCCCGTCCGGACCCATCCGCTCGGGCGCCCCAAAGCGCAACTGCGGCGGCGCGAGCGGCGTTGGCCCAGCCTCGCACAGGCGATACAGGCTGGGTCGCGCCTGGCGTCCCAACTCCACGATGTCGGTGAACCCGTCGGTCGCCACGAGCGCAACACGCGCGGGTGGGTGCGCGTCAGAGATCTCCAGCAGCGCGTTCGTCGCGACGGTCATACCATGCGCGAAGCGGCGCACCCGCTCAGGGCGCGCCCCGGCGCGCGCGAGCACCGCCTCGATCGCCGCCAGCACACCCGCTTGCTCCTCGCCCGGCGTGCTGCGCGCCTTGGCCGTATATGTCGTGCCATCCTCGCCCACAAGCACCGCGTCGGTAAAGGTTCCGCCGACGTCAACTCCGAGGAACATGGCCGGATAAGACTAATGCGGTGGCGGTGGCCCTGCCTTGAAATCCGGTGGCGATGCCTTGAAGTCCGGTGTGGATGCCTCGATGGTGATGCCTTGAATCCGGTGCGGATGCCTTGGAGTCCGGCGGGTATGCCTTGATGGGGATGCCTTGAATGGGTGGGGATGCCTTGACGGGGATGCCGTGAATGGGTGGGGATGCCTTGACGGGGATGCCGTGAATCGGTGGGGACGCCTTGATGAGGATGCCTTGAAATCCGATGCATACACTTCATTAAATGAAGTGTATGCATGGCGAAAAAGTGCCCTGCACGCCCCGGAGCACTTCACAGAATGAAGTGTTGTGTGCCCGGAAGAGCAACCCGCAGGAGCAACCCACACGGGGAAGGCGATCGATCCAGCTCAGGCCGCGGCTAGACGCTCGTTGTGCTCGGTGTCGGCCAGGTGCTGGTGTGAGGGGCAGTAACCGTTGTGGGGCAGCGGCACGCGCTGGCAAGTGGATCCCTTGCGGGTCGTCGCGCGGCACGTCGGCGGCTCGTCGGTGACCGCCGCGTGGGCCTCCACCGGGTGTTCGATCAAAAACCGCTGGGCCAAGCCCATGTAGCAGTTGACCGTTTGCAGCACGCGCTCCTGCGCGCCCATCGGGAAATAGGTCCTGATGTCGCAAAATAGCGTGCGCGCGGGCTTTGCGAAGTAGTGGCGGTCGGTGGCCAGTCGCTCGACGGCCGACTCGCACGCGTCCAGCACGTGCTTGTGATTGGCGGCGCCGCGCGCGTCGGTCTTGGACTCCGTGATGTACGGGGCCAGATCCCTGTAGATGGCTCGGCTGAACTGGTACATAGTTCCGCTTGCTACAACACCGATCGCGACCAAAAAGACCGGACTTAGCCAGTATCAGAGCCGTTCCTAAGGCGCACAGAAGTAATTCATTAAGTCTGGGTTAGCCTTTCGCCTGTTGCGTGTTTAGGGGAGGAGACCCCCTGCGGGGGTCTGATGGCGTTCTCGCGCAATAACACGCTCGCGCGAGGCTGTCCGCCCGCGCTCAGGTCCACAGCTCCCACTCGAGGTCAACGCCCGCGTTGGAGACCACCACGTGCCTGCCGTCCAGTCGCGGGTCACGGTCGGGGTGATCGGTGCGCGTGTGCGTTCCCCGGCTCTCCTCGCGCTCCAGCGCGGAGCGTGCGACCAGGCGCGCCAGCGGGTGGGGGTCCTCGAGCAGGCTCGTCAAGCCCTCGGCTGAGCGTTCGATCCCCGCGTGCTCCCACAACGCCATGCGGGTGGCGGCCCGGCCGATTGGAGTTGCCGGCCTCGAGGGGTCGGCCGCGGCGCTGCCCGTAAGGGGTGGCTCCTCCAGCGCTGCCAGCGCCGCGCGGCGCCCGAACACGAAGCACTCGCTCAGCGAGTTCGACGCGAGCCGGTTGGCTCCATGCAGGCCCGTGCACGCGGTCTCGCCGACCGCGTACAACCCCGCGACGGCCGAGCGCGCGCACAGGTCGGTGACGACCCCACCAATCGTGTAGTGCGCCGCCGGCGCTACCGGCACCAACTCGCGCGTCGGATCGAGCCCCGCCTCGCGCAGCGCGCCTACGACGTTCGGGAACAGCGCGGGATCGATCGAGCGCATGTCGAGACTGACCGAACGCTCGCCGCTCGCGCGCAAGCGGGTTTGAATCGCGCGTGAGACCTCGTCGCGCGGCGCCAGCTCATCCACGAAGCGCTCCCCGTGTGCGTCCAGCAACGTGGCTCCCTCACCGCGGATGGCCTCGGTGATCAGGAAGCCTTCCCTGCCCTCCACGCCGATCACCGCCGTGGGATGGAACTGCACGAACTCGAGGTCCGCGAGCGGCGCCCCGATGCCGTGCGCGAGCAGCAAACCCTGGCCGATCGAGCCCGGTGGGTTGGTGGTGCGCGACCACAACGCGGCCGCGCCACCGGTGCTCAACACGACCGCGCGCGCCGCCACCGTGCGGCCGACCGATGAGAGATCGATGGCTCGCCGGCTCCCCGCTATGGAAGGTTCGGGGGACACCCTGAAGGGCGCACCCTGAAGGGCACAGGCAGGCACGACGGGATCTCCGATCGGTTGACATATCACCCCGTGGCAGCGACCTTCTGCGTGCAGTAGTCCGGTCACGCGCGCTCCCTCGATCACGCTCACGCGCTCGTGCGCCACCACGAGCGCCGACAGCTCACGCAGCAGACGCCGTCCGGTTGCGCTCCCACCGGCGTGCACGATCCGCCTGACCGAGTGCCCCCCCTCCAACCCCAGCGCCAGCCGCCCGCGACGATCCGCGTCGAAGTGGAAACCGAGCCGTTCGAGGTCGCGCACACAAGCGGGCGCCTCGCGCACGAGCAGCTCGGCGGCTGAGGCGCGCACAGCACCGCGACCTGCGCGCTCGGTGTCGCTCAGGTGCAGCTCGCTGCTGTCGTCGGCGGCCAGCACCGCCGCCAGGCCACCCTGCGCCCAGTAGCTTGCGGTCTGCGCCAGCGGCATCGCCGACAGCAGCGCGACGCTCGCGCCCTCGCGTGCCGCGCACAGCGCCGTATACAGCCCCGCGGCGCCCGCGCCCACAACCGCGACGTTGACATCCGCGTGTTCGCCGCCCTTGCGGGGTCCGGCGGCGGTCATGTACGCGGCGTCGAGATCCGCGTGCCGGCTCTCACCCGAACGTCCGCCGAGATCATGCGTCTCTCACCCGACGAGCTTTACAAGCGCCGCCGTGAGCACGCCGAGCGACAGCACCACGACGAACACCAGCGCGACCACGAGTGCCTTCCATTTAGGCGGCGCCGCCAGTCGTGTACGGGCGCCCGTCCCGCAACGCAAACACCAGTCCTGCTCGGCCTTCAAAGACGTGCCACACAGCGGACACAGCTCCTGCGGCGGTATGCCCTGCGGCGGGCCTACCGCGTCGGTGCCCGCCGGCGCAGAGCTGACGCTCGCGCTCACTTGCGCGGTGCCGGCGGTCGCAGGATCTGGGTTGGTTCGTCCTCCGGCGCCCTGTCCGGCTCGCCACGCTCGGGAGAAGCGGAGGGAGATGACGCGGGCTGGGGTGGCTCAGGCGATGTCGGCTTGGCGGAGACGGGCGCGGCCGTCGGCTTCACTGGCGGCGCGGGCGTGGCGGGCACTGGATCCACGCTCGGCGGCGGAGTAGGTACCGAAGTGGCCGGTGGAGTGGGTGCCGAAGTGGCCGGTGGAGTAGGCACCGGAGCGGGCGGCAGAGTGGGCGCTGGAGCGGTGGGACGGACCGCGGGTGGGATCGGCGCGGCGGCGGCTGGCGCCGGCGTATGTGCTTGTGGGGCCATCGGTGCGGTCGAGATTGGCCGGTCGGCGTTCGTGTCGAAGGCCAGTCCGCAACCCGGGCAGAAGCGGTCGTCGCTGTCGTGGATAGCAGCGCAGCGCGGGCACGCCGCGATCCCCACTTCGCGCAGCACCGTCACCGGGCGGCGATCGTGCAGCGTTTGTTCGAGCTCACGCAACTCCGTGTCGATCTGGCGCAGCATCGCGAGCTTCGCGAGCACCAGCTGGTCGTTGCGCTGTCCGAAGCGATGCAGGTCGAACACGAGCCCGCCGAGATCGCGGTAGGCCAGCTCGCGCGCTCTGCGCAGAAAACGTGCGCGGCGACGCATACGCCCACGCTCACCAAAACCAGGTGCCTGTTGGGGCTGCTCAGGTGCGTGCTCAGTCACCTGTGGAGTCTGCTCAGGTGTCTGCGGCGTCTGCTCAGCTTCGTCTGCTGTGTGCCCTTCGGATGCGCCTGCCACAACTCCCATGCTATCCGGAGCCCGCGACGAGTGAGCGCCATGCGCCGGCCACCCGCTCTGCCATAGCCGCCGCTGAGAATGGCTCCGCGCGCGCGCGACCCTCTACGCGCGGGTCGCGCGCACTCACGTGCGGCTCAAGCGCCGCCCGCCAGCGTGTGGGCTCCCACGGCGTGCACAGCGTGCCCGCCAGTCCGTCGAGCGCTTGCGCATGGACTCCGACGGGCGTGGCCAGCACCGGCACGTCGCACGCCAACGCCTCCAGCACCGCCAACCCGAAACCCTCCCGCTCGGAGGGCACCAGCACCGCGTTGGCCGCGTTCACATACAGCGGCACGCGCCGTGGGTCCACGCCTCCGAGCGCCAGCAGTCGCGCTCCGAGTGTCTCGGCGAGCGCCAGCGCGCGATCATGGCGCTTCTCCGGACGCGCTGGATCGGCTGGGAACAGCACGCATGGCTCGAACGGATCCAGACCCAGCTCAAGGCGTGCGTGTGCGCGCGCGATCGGCTTGAAGCGCTCAATGTCCACGCCGCACGGCAGCACTTGCGCGCGCGCGCGCGCGCGACGGCCAGGTATGTCCGTAACGAGCGCGCGCGACACGGCGGCGAGCAGCCCAACGGTGGGCAGCACCGCACGCGTCGCGAGTCGGGTGCGGGGATGGCTGAGGTCGGTGCCATGCACCGTGAGAGCGCGCGCGCGCGCGCTCACGGTCAGCGCTGGCCACGCGCTCAGCCCGAAGTGGGCGTGCACCACGTCGAACCGTTCGCCCGCGTAGCGGCCGCGCAGCGCTCGCGCGGCGCGCGCGAGCGCGGAGGCGCCCGGCGGAAACTCATACAGCTCCACGCTGAAGTCGGCCAAGCGTCGCAGCGCGTCGACCTGGTCGCGCACGAACCGACCCCGCTCGGGATGGCGGGTGTCCGCCTGCATGTTGGACACCACGAGCGCGCGCACAACCGCTGACCGTAGCGCTCTGGAATGATGGGTCGCGTGTCCAGCACGCCCACCGACGAACCCGCGATGCCGAGCGACGGTGATCTCGCCGGGCCCTCCGCGCAACCCGCGGGGGGTGCGCACACCGCCTCCATCGACCCCCGCGCACGTCCGATTGGTGTGTTCGACTCCGGCGTCGGCGGGCTCACGGTGTTGCATGAGCTGCTCGTGCGACTGCCACGCGAGGACTTTTTGTATCTCGGTGACACGGCGCGCTTCCCCTATGGCGAGCGCTCTCCCGAGGAACTAGCGCGTTTCTCTTCGCAGATCGCCGAGGAGCTGTTGCGCCGCCGCGCGAAGCTGCTGGTGATCGCGTGCAACTCGGCTACCGCGGCCGCGCTGCCGATCCTCGAGCGGCGCATGATGGAGACCACGCTCGGCGTGGACGTGCTCGGCGTCGTGCGCCCCGAGGCGCTGCAGGCTGTGGCGGCGACCCGCAACGGGCGGATCGGCCTGCTGGCAACCCCCACCACGGTCGTCTCCGGCAGCTACGAGCGCGCCGTGAGCGCAGTCGACCCGCACGTCACGCTGCACGCGGTCGCCTGCCCGACGCTGGCTTCGATCATCCAGGCGGGCGAGCAGTTCGACGAGCGCGCCGTTGCGAGCGTGCGCGAAGCGTGCGCGCCGCTGCGCAAAGCCGACGTGGACACCGTGATCCTTGGCTGTACCCACTATCCGCTGATCAGCTCAATGTTGCAACGGATGCTCGGGCCGGCGGTGCAGCTCATCAGCTCCGGGGGCGCGCTCGCGCGCCAGGTCGAGCACGCGCTCTGCACGCGCGATCTGCAAAACCCTCGCGCGGGCGGCGAGGGGGACTATCGCTTCCTGTGTACGGGCGACGTCGAAGCGTTCGCGGATGTCGGCACGCGCTTCCTGCAGATGCCGCTCGGCGTCGTCGAACACGCAGATCTACAAATTGCGGAGCTGTTCGCGTGACCGTGGACGCGTCGTCATCGGCCGAGGGCTCCAAACCGATTTTTGAGGCCCCGCCCACCCCATCGACGACGGCTGAGGGGCGTCAGCCGTCTGACCCAAAGCGGGAAGTCGTCGAGCGTGGCGCGCGCAAACGCAGCAACGCGCGCGGGTCGGACGAGCTGCGTCCTGTCGAGATCGAGCCGGGATTCGTACGCACCGCGACCGGCTCGGCGCTAATCTCGATGGGCGAGACGCGCGTGATCTGCACCGCCTCCGCGCAGGAGGGGGTGCCACGCTGGATGACCGGCAAGGGCAGGGGCTGGCTGACGGCCGAGTACGGCATGCTGCCGGCCTCCACCGGCGATCGCAAGGCACGCGACATCTCCAAGGGGCGCCTCGACGGGCGCTCAGTTGAGATCCAGCGCTTGATCGGTCGCTCGCTGCGCGCGGTGATCGACCTGAACGCGCTCGGCGAACGCACGGTCTACCTCGACTGCGATGTGCTGCAGGCCGACGGCGGCACCCGCTGCGCGTCGATCACTGGTGCCTACGTGGCGCTGGCGCTCGCCTGCGCGCGGCTACTGCGCAAGGGCCGCATCGAGCGCACGCCGATCACCGGCACGATCGCGGCTGTCTCGTGCGGGATCGTAGGGGGCGCCGCGCTGCTCGATCTCGACTACGGCGAGGACTCAAACGCCGAGGTTGACGCCAACGTCGTGATGACCGGCGACGGCGGTCTCGTCGAGGTTCAAGCCACCGCGGAGCGCACACCGCTCTCGCGTGCCAGCCTCGACGAGCTGCTCGCGCTCGCTGCTGCCGGTATCGAGGAGCTGCGCGCCGTCCAGCAGCAGACGCTGAACACTACGTGAGCGGGCCGTGAGCAGCGGGCAGCAAAACGATCGTTTCACAGCTGGGCAATTTCGCGCCGGGCACACGGCAGGCGCCGTCCGCCTGCTGCTGGCCACGCGCAATGAGCACAAGCGCCGCGAGTTCGCGCGGCTGCTGCCCGGCGTGCAGGTCGAGCGCTTGCCCGACGAGCTGACGCTGCCGCCCGAGGACGGCGACACGTTCGAGGCCAACGCGCTCGGCAAGGCCCGCGCCGCCGCGGCCGCCACCGGCAAGGTGAGCATCGCGGACGATTCCGGCATCGAAGCCGCGGCACTTGGCGGCGCGCCCGGAGTGCGCTCCGCGCGCTACGCCGGCGAGCATGCCTCTGACGAGCAGAACCTCGCCAAGCTGCTAGCGCAGGCGCCCATCGGCAGTCCGCTCACCTACGTGTGCGCGCTCGCGTACGTTGATCCCGTGGCGGGCATTGAGCGCGTGTTCGAGGGGCGCTGGACCGGCCGTCTCGCCGAACGTCCGCGTGGGGAGCGCGGCTTTGGCTACGACCCCGCTTTCTTGCCTGAGGAGGAGCAGTCCGCCGGGTTGACGGCCGCTCAGCTCAGCGACGAGCGCAAGGATGAGATCAGCCACCGCGGCCGCGCGGTACGCGCGCTGCACGCATGGCTCACAACAGGTTGATCGCCGCGGACGCTCCCACCGCGACGCTGAGCGCGGCGTAACCGGTGTAGCCCGACAGCAACAGCAACGCAGCGGTCAGCAGCGCGACGAGCGCGGTCGCGATCCAGGCGATACGCGAGAGCGGCATGACGACAGCGTATTCTTCCTGGCGGTGACCGAGTCCGTCCGCCCACCCGCCACCGACGTTGACTTCGGTGACAGACTCGCCGCGCGCGTAGCGGAGCGCGAGTCACAGATCGTGCTCGGGCTCGACCCCGATCCGATGGCGCTGTGGCCGCAAACTCACGCGAGCACAGGCGGCTCGCCCTGCGAGCAGGCCGCCGCGTTGGTGCTCGCGCACTGCCGGGCGCTGATCGACGCGGCCGGTCCTGCGTGCGTCGCGGTCAAGCCGCAGCTAGCACGCTTTGAGCTGTTCGGCGCTCACGGTTGGGCCGCGCTGGCGGCGACCGCCGAGCACGCGCGCGAGGCGGGCCTGCTCGTGATCGCCGATGGCAAGCGCGGCGACATCGACGTCAGCGCGCAGGCATACGCGAGGGGGCTGATGGGCTCAGTTGACACTCCCATGGGGAGGATTCGTGGCCTCGACGCCGACATGGTCACGGTCAACCCGTTGATGGGGATCGACGCGGTCGAGCCGTTCGTTACCGTCGCGCGCGAGGCGGGGGCACCCGAAGGGCGCACGGCTGGAGTGCTGGTGCTCGTGCTCACCTCCAATCCCAGCTCCTTCGAAATTCAGACACTCGAGCTCGTCGAGGGCGGCCTGCTGTGGGAAGAACTCGCCTTGATGGTCGCCGAGTTCGGTGAGCAGCGCGTGGGGCAGAGTGGTCTCAGCGACGTCGGCGCGGTGGTCGGCGCCACCGTTCCGTATCAGATCTCTCGCGCGCGCGAGCTGATGCCACACGCCGTGTTCCTGCTACCCGGCGTGGGCGCGCAGGGAGGGTGCGTCGAGGACCTGGCCGCCGCGTTTGTGCCCGGGCGCGCCGGCGGGCTGATCCCCGCGTCGCGCTCGATCGCAAACGCTCATCTCGCGCCCGGCGCGCGCGAACACGATCCGCCCGCCGCCGCCCGCGCTGAGGCCGAGCGCCTGCGAGAGCTGGCTTGGGGCCTGTCCGGTTAGTGCGCGCATCGGCGCGCCTCCCGGCACAACCTCGCTCCGATAAGCGCGTGCTCCACGACGATTTAAGTAGATCTTCCCAACGTTCGCGCCCAGGTCCGCTAGCCTTTTGGAAGCGTCAGCGGTGCCATCCGGCCGCCGGGACGCGCCAAGGCGGAGGTGGCGGCAGATGATCATCACGGTCACACTCAACGCGGCGATCGACAAGTCGCTTTCGGTGCCCAACTTTCGTCTCGGACGGCGCCACCGCACCGTCGAGCAACGCACGATGGCTGGCGGCAAGGGTGTCAACATCGCGCGCGCGCTGAAGGCGCTCGGGCAGCCCGTGATCGCCACCGGCCTCGCCGGCGGGGCGACCGGCACGCACATCGTCGAGCAGCTCACCGAGGAGGCGATCCTCAACGACTTCGTGCGCATCCGCGACGAGTCGCGCACCAACACCTCCGTGCTCGACCCCACCAACGGCGAGCAGACCGAGGTCAACGAACGCGGCCCCTCCGTGTCCGAGCAGGAGGTCGAGCTGTTCCGCGACAAGCTGCTGTATCTCGCGCGCGGCGCGGCGATCGTGGTGCTCGCCGGATCGCTGCCGCGCGGTGTGGAGCTCGACCTGTACGCCACCCTGATCCGCGAGCTGCAGAAGCTCGACGTTACGACCGTGATCGACACAGACGGCGACCCGCTGCACCACGCCGTGCGCGCCGAGCCCGACGTCGTGTCGCCCAACGTGCTGGAGGCCGAGGAGCTCGTCGGCCACGAGTTTGGCAGCGAGGAGGAACGGCTGCTCGCGGTGCGCGAGATCGTGGGGCTCGGGCCGCACGAGGCGATCATGACGATGGCCGACGGTTGCGTCGCCGACGTGCTGATCGAAGGCAAGTCGTGTATGCGCCGCGCCCGCACAGAGCCGCGCGAGCCGATCGCCAGGCGTGGCTCGGGCGACGCGTTTCTCGCCGGCTATGTCGCCGCGCGGTATGAGGGTCGTCCGCCCGACCAGTGCCTGCGTTTCGGGGTGGCCTGCGGCGCGGAGTCCACCGCTCGGCTCGGCGCCGGGCTGATCGACCCGAAGGAGGCCCGGCGGCTAATGGGCGAGGTCGAAGTCGGGGCCGTTGAGCTGCCGGCAGAGGTGGGCTGAGCGGAGCTCAGCGGGTCGTTGTGTGCTCGCTTTCCTGTGCCAGCGCGCCGTCGGGTACGAGCCAGTGCTGCCAAAGCCCGCTGACTCGTGAACCGCTCCCTGCGGTTGGCGTGGACCTGTGCCGGTGTCCCATCGATGTCGCGAGCTACGTCGAAGTCCGCAAGCGCGCGTCGCCGTCCAACCTCACGCAGAGCTGCGTTGACCGTGGCGCTCAGGCCCTTGGTGCCCAACTCGACGCGCGCTGCGTCGAGCGCGCGTGTATCGACGTCAACTGTGGTGCGTGTCATATGCACAAGGGTAGCTCATCATCTGAGATGCGCTCGTAGACTCCTGTTCACCAGCCGGTAGTCGAGCTATCCACCGGCGACATCGCGGCGCAAGAACACGAGATACCCCGCGCACAGCGCGGGCAGCGCGTACAGCGCGCACACCCACAGCGAGTGCAGCACAGGCGCCCAGTCGGTCGGGGTGCGCAGCAGGCCCTGCCAGTTCTGGAACTGTTCGGTCAGCAGGTAAGGCTTGAAGCCTTCCAGCCCGGGGATTCCCGCGACGATGTACAGCAGGATCACGAATCCGATCGTGCCCACGACCGCGGCCGTGCTGTTGCGCGTGGCGGTCGACAGCAACACGCCAAAGCAGATCACGGCGAACAGCGGGATCAAGTAGCAGGCGTTGGCCGCGAATACCAGCAGCAACCCTTCGGAGGCCGACACGATGCTCCCCGAGAAGGTTTTGATCTCGTTGAAGCCCCACGAGGCGACACCGCCGACGCTCGCCACGATGGCCGACAGAAACACGGCGACCGTGCCGTAGCTCAGCGCCGCGATGACCTTGGCGGCGAACACCTGGCCGCGATCGGCCGAACGCGTGAGGATCGTCTTCAATGTGCCGTTGCCGTCCTCGGCGGCGACGAGATCCCCGGCTACCAGCGCCGCGATTAGGGGCAGAAAGAAAGCCGACTCGAACAGCAGCATCAGCACGGGCGTCGCCAGCCCGGACTGGGTGATCTCCGAGGCGAAGATGCTGCCTCCCTCGCGGCCGTGATGCTGGTGCAGGTTCTGCACGATCACGAAGATCAACGGCAGAACGACGGCTAGCCCAAAGCCCATGTAAGTGCGCTTCTGGGAGACGAGCTTGCGCAGCTCCCAGCGGTAGATGGTGAGCGTCGAAGGCCGCCGCACGCGCGCGAGGGCCCGGGCGGACACAGCGGGAGACACAGCCGCGCTGCTCACGGTGCGCTCGTCTCGTTGCGCGCAGGCGCCTGCGCGGTCACGTCCTCTACGGGGAACACGGTCGTCTGAGCTGTGGGCTCGCCGCTAAGGAGGGCGCTCGCCCCCAAGGCCGGAGCCCGGTCTGCGGCGGTGCTTGCGTTCTCGCCGCTGCCGTTGCTCTCCGTGAGCCTGAAGAACAGGTCCTCAAGCGTCGCCAGCTCCGGCGTGAGCGCGAGGATCCCGATGTGCGCTCGCGCCAACGCCAGCGACAGGGCACCCACGTCGCTCTCCCGCGCTTGGAAGCCAATCCCGTGCTCGCCGCCGGCGGCGTGCTCGACGCCCGCGTGGCTACGCACCACGCCGAGCGCGCGTGTGTCGTCGGTGGTGCGCAGCCGGTAGCCCGCGCCCCCCTGGCGACGCAGGTCTGCCAGCGCGCCCTCGTACACGACGCGTCCTCGGTTGACGATCGCGACGCGGTCGCACAATTCCTGCACCTCGGGCAGTTGATGGCTTGACAGCAGCACCGTTATGCCTTCGTCCGCGAGCCTGCGAATCAGTTCGCGCATGTCACGCATCCCGGCGGGGTCCAGACCCGTCGCGGGCTCGTCGAGGATCAGCAAACGCGGGTCTCGCAGCAGCGCCGCGGCGATCCCCAGGCGCTGGCGCATGCCGTGCGAATAGCCGCCGACCTTGTGCTTGGCGCGCGGAGTTAGCTCGACGATCGCGAGGACCTCTTCGATGCGCTCATCGACCGGAGATCGGTTAGCGCCCGTCCCGTCCAGCGCCGCCAGTAGTTCGAGATTCTTGCGGCCGGTCAGGTATGGGTAGAAGCGTGGCGCCTCGACGAATCCGGCCACACCGTCAAGCGCGCGGGCGCCCTCGAGCAGCGGGTTGCGTCCGAACAGCTCGACAACGCCCTCAGTGGGGGTGATCAGGCCCAGCGCCATTCGCAGCGTGGTTGTCTTGCCCGCGCCGTTGGGGCCGAGAAAGCCATACACGTCGCCGCTGGTCACGTTCAGGTCGATGTGATCGACCGCGAGAACTTCGCCGTAGCGCTTGACCAGACCACGCGCCTTGACGGGCTGCGCGTCCTCAGCGCCCGCGCCCTCAGCGCCCGTCACTTCAGAGGCCTCGTGCGAATTCCTCGATCGCGCTCGGCGTGAGGAAGCCGCCCAGTACATAGCGCACGCCGGCGCGCTCGAAGCTCAGCAGCGTACCGAGCTGGGTGGGCAGCTCGGATGCGCTCACGCCGTTGATGCTGACCTTCTGCAGGCCTTCGAGCTGGGAATCGGTGGATTCCCCTTCGCCCGGCTTGACGGAGCTTTCGAGGAGGTCGATCGCGGCAAGTCCCTCGCCGTGGGTAGTGAGCCGCGGTCGGCCGCTGTCCGCAGAGGAGCTTGAGCTTCCCGAGCCATGCTTGGTGGGCAACGTGACTTCTTCGACCTTCGCGTTCGCCGGCGGGGTGAATTCGAGTATCGAGCTTTCCACGGGTCCATAGGCGATTTCGGTCGCGGCCAGTTCGATCACTGGTGAGCTGTCGGCGGTGGAGTAGATCGCGGCGCGCAGCGGCACTCCGTTGGAGGCGTCCCACGAGAGCTCGGCGCCGCCGATCAGACCACCGTTTTCGCGCGGGGAGATCCGCACGGTGTAGGCGGCCTGGCCGGCGACGTCGCTGGGCATGGCGCCGGAGAGGATGGCGTGCTTTGAAAGATGGGCGATGCCTTCTTCGATTTCCGTGACGGTCGGGATCCCGTGGTGTTCGGTGTCTGTCGAGACGCCTGAGCCCGTCGCGCTCGAGCCTGTACCAGCCGAGTTCGTACCAGCCGAGCCGACGCCGGTGGAACCCGAGTCTGCGCCCTGCTCGCCGCCGTTACCCGATCTGCTCGGCGGCGTGTAGCGGTAGAGCGTGTTCGTCGAAGCGTCGTACAGCGACACGCTGTGCCCGTCGTAGAGAACCTGCGTGTCGCCCTTTTCAGACTGCAGTTCCAGGCGTGCGTGGCCGTCTGAGCCGATCCACAGGCGACCGTCGGCGCCCGACAGCAGCGGGCTCGAGGCGAGCTGGCTCGCTTCACCCCCGCCGCTTGCGAGATTGGCGCCTTCGAGCAGATGGTTCGTGTACTGGATGCGTGCGCTCACCCCCTGGATCGGCTGCCCGCGAGCCCCAGAGAGCGCGTCGTGGATCGCTTCGGGGAGCGGCTTGGGAGGCGGGGTCGGGCCCGCGCTGACGGCCATCGCCAGTGCTGTCGCGCCGATCCCGACAGCCACCATCACACCGCACAGCAGCAGCAGGCGAGACAGCGGGAGACGACGCAGAATGTTCATGTGAGCAGGTCCGTTGTCCTAGGGCAGGTTATGTGACCTATCACCAGCGTAGCGCTGTATCTAGCTCCCCGCTAAAGGCTTCTGAAGAGATCTCTCATGAGACCGTCGGGGATACGCCCTTCGACCCGGGGCCTCATGTATCGTGCCGATTCAATGCTCTACGCAGTCATCGCTTTCTGGGTCGTGGTCGGCCTGTCTGTGTTCTTCGTCGCCATGCGCGGCGGGCCTCGGGGCGCGCGCGAGTCCCTACATACCGAGTCGAAGTTGGGCCAGCGGCTAGTGATATTCGTCGTGGTGCTGGCGTTCGCGTTTGGCTTGATCGTTCCCGCGCTCGTGCTCACCGCCAACGGCGCCGACAAGGCGAGCGTCGCGGTCGGTGGAGTCCACCTAAACGCCGAACAGCAGCACGGGCGCGTGCTGTTCTCCGATTCGTGCGCGTTCTGCCACACGCTCGCCGGATCCAACTCCGTCGGACGGGTTGGTCCCAACCTCGACATTAGACTCGGCTCGGAGATCCCGACCGAAGCGGGTCGCAGAGCGCTCGTGCTCAACGCGATCGCCGAAGGCCGCGCGCGCGGCAACGGAGACATGCCGGCGGGGCTATATCAGGGTAAGGAAGCCGAATCGGTGGCGGATTTCGTGGCCGCCGTCGCCGGTCACTGACACACCGCTCCAGCTCCGACACCTCTCCAGCTTCGACATCGCGTCGGCTTCGACATCGCTCCAGCTTCGACATCGTGTCGGCTCCGACATCGTGTCAGCTCCGCCGTCCGCGTTGTTAGCATCCGCGCGCGATGGCACGAGCAGCCGAGGCCCGCGCCTGGTGGGCCGATGTCGAGGATGTCCGCGAGCGGATCGAGCGTCGTCGCGCTCGCGAGAGTCGCGTCTACCGCGAGAATCGAGATCGAGCGGGAATCGATCCAGCGCCTATGCCGGCCATGCGTCGCGGGGTTCGCGAAATCCGGCCCGGACGGCGCCTGATGATCGTTGAGAACGCTGCGCCGCCCGGCCGCGACTCGCGGCGCGGGCGCCCACGACCTCGTGCTGTGCGGCGGGTTGGTCCACGCCCCGACATGATCGCCGCATGGGCGGTCCTGCTCGGCTTCCTGCTCGTCGTCGTGGCGATCCTCAGCGCGCACGGCTGATCGCGCTTGGCCAACCGTCCATAGCGGGTGGCGGGCCCATCCACTACGCTGCGCCCGACATGGCTGACCTGCCGAAGACCGCCGCCGACGTCAAGGCGCTCGTGGAGGAGCGCGAAATCCGCTTCATCCGCTTCTGGTTCACCGACATCCTCGGCCAGATCAAGTCGTTCTCGATCAACGCGGCCGAGCTTGACGACGCGTTTGAGGCGGGCATGGGCTTCGACGGGTCCTCGATCACCGGCTTCAACGCGATCGAGGAGTCCGACATGATCGCGATGCCCGACCCCGCGACGTTCGCCGTGCTGCCGTGGCGCCCAGAGGAGCAGGGCGTGGGCAGGATGTTCTGCGACGTCATAACTCCCGAGCGCACGCCCTATGAGGGTGATCCCCGGCATGTGTTGCGCCGCGCGCTCGAACGCGCGCACGCGATGGGCTTTGACACGTTCAACGTCGGTCCCGAGCTCGAGTACTTCCTGTTCCGCGACAGCAAATCCACCGAGGTGCTCGATGAAGGCGGCTACTTCGACCTGACCACGCTCGACGCCGGCTCGGATGTGCGCCGCGAGACAGTGCTCGCGCTCGAGCAGCTGGGCATCCATGTCGAGTACACCCACCACGAGGTCGGCCCTTCCCAGCACGAGATCGACATGCGCTACGCCGACGCGCTGAAGATGGCCGATGACTGTATGACCTATCGCATCACCGTCAAGGAGTACGCGATGAAGTACGGCTGGCACGCGACGTTCATGCCCAAGCCACTGTTTGGCGAGAACGGATCCGGGATGCACACACATCAGTCATTGTTCTCCGAGGGAAAGAACGCGTTCTATGACTCCGAGGACCAGTACTTCCTGTCGGACGTCGGCAAGGCGTTCATCGCCGGCCAGCTCAAGCACGCGCGGGAGATCTGCTCGATCTTCGCTCAATGGGTCAACTCCTACAAGCGCCTGGTGCCCGGCTATGAGGCGCCGGTGTACGCCGCCTGGTCGCGTCGCAACCGCTCGGCGCTGGTGCGCGTGCCCTTGTATCACCCCGGCAAGGAGTCCGCCACGCGGATGGAGCTACGCTGCCCCGACCCGGCGTGCAATCCCTACCTCACCTTCGCGGTGTTGCTGCAGGCAGGCCTGGAGGGCATCGAGAAGGGCTACGAGTTGCCCGAGCCGATGGAGAAGAACCTCTACCACCTCACCGCCGAGGAGCGCCGACGGCTGGGCATCGAGCAGCTGCCCGAGTCGCTCGGCGAGGCGATCGAGCTGACGGCCGAGTCAGAGTTGGTGCTGCGCACGCTCGGCGAGCACATGTTCAACCGCTACATCGAGATCAAGCGCCAGGAGTGGGAGGACTATCGCGTACAGGTCACGCGCTGGGAGCTTGATCGGTACCTGGCGATCCTGTAATCAGAACGCTTCGACGATGCCGCGCCACTGCTCCTGGTGGGGGCGGCGGCTTAGTTGCTTTTCTATAGCGGCCGTTATCTGTGCGAACTGACTGTGGTCGAGTGTCCAGATCAGGATCACGCCGGCGTGGGTTCGCTGAGCCTCAGCCCACTCGCGTGCGATCGGCGCGAAGTCGCGGCTGTTGCGCGTGATGAGCACGCGCTGCTCAGAGGTCGCGAGCTGGAGGACATCCGGGTCCGCTAGCCCCTCGAAGAGCGCATCTTCGGCCAGCGCCAGCACATCGTGGCCCGCCTCGCGCAGCGGTCGTGCGATCCCGCGCGGGGACAGATTCGCGTCGAGCAGCAGGCGCAAGCGCTGGTTATGCGGTCGGGGAGAGCTCGATGAACGGGTAGAGCTCTCGCCAATCCTCCGGCTTGCGGCAGTTCTGTGCGATTGCTTGACTTATCTCATCCGGGTAGCTGTCGCGGTAGGCGAGCGCGATACGCACCTGGGGCTCGGTCAGATGGGTCTCTGCGACCAGCCGCTCTGGCGAGCCGAAGTCTTCGAGCATCTGAATGATCTCCCATTTGTCCAGAGCAGACCCGATCACCCAGGCTCGGCGGGCGGCGTCCTCGCCGCGGAAGCCGATGCCAGGGAAGCGACGGGTGCGTATCGCCTCCTCGGCCAACGCCTCCACGATCGCGCTCTTAGAACGATGGGTGCGTGCTGCCTCTTCGTTGATCACCCTGTCGGTGGGCAGCGCGAACCGAACGCTGAAGGGTTCGCCCTTACGGCTCTTGTGGCTCGTTTGAGATCGCACGACGTAAGCGTAACATACAAAACTTACAGTGTAATGTGTCGGTTTTGGCTCGTTTGCGAAGCCGGCAGCTCACACGCGATCGGGCGCGGCGGGGCCAGCTGCCAGTGCATCGCCTGCAGGGTGTGTCCGAACGAGGTTGGGTGCTTTGGCGCGATGCTCTGCAGCAATTTGATCGTCCCGGCGCTCTGCCGGGCGTACTCTTCGTTGCCCGTCAGCTGAGCCAGGCGCAGCAGTCCCATGGCGGCGCTGGAGCCGCCTGCGGGGATCGGTGAGTCCTCCAGCTCCTTGCGCCGCGCGATCAGCTGTTCGCCGTCGGCGGCGGTTGAGAAGAAGCCGCCGTGCTCGGGGTCTGAGAAGCGCGCGATCAGCTCGTCGGCGAGCGCGGTGGCGTGGGTGAGCCAGCGCTCTTCGCAGGTCGCCTCAAATAGCGCGATCAACGCCTCCAGTAGGAAGGCGTGGTCCTCCAGGTAGGCGCCGATCTTTGCAACGCCCGCGCTGTAGGTCCTCAGCAGCCGACCGTCGGAGTCGCGCAACTCTCTTAGCACGAATTCAGCGCACTCGACGGCGGCGCTGAGAAAGTCCTGCTCAGCGTTCCCGCGGGCGGTGAGAAAGTCCTCCTCAGCGTTCTCGGCGGCGGTGAGAAAGTGTCGCTCAGCGTTCCCGCCGGGCTGATCGACGCCACCCGTCGCTCGAGCGCCCGTATCGTCGATATGCGTGGTTTTCAGATCGGCGCCAGCCTCGACCAGAGCGCAGATCATCAGCGCGTTCCAGCTCGTCAGTCGCTTGTCGTCCAGGCCCGGGCGCACGCGTCGCGCGCGGACTTCGAGCAGTCTGCGGCGAACGCGCTCGCGGGTCCGCGCGTCGGGAGCGCCACCGCGGTCCTCGAGCACATTCAACCCAGGCGCTGGGTGGTGCGGGTTAACGAAATTACCCTGTTCGGTAGCCCCAAACCAGCGGATCGCGGTGTCGGCGTCCTCGCTGAGCGCGCTCTGAAGCTCGGCCGTCGTCCACACATAGAAGCGTCCCTCCACGCCATCGGAGTCGGCGTCGAGCGCGCTATAGAAGCCGCCCTCAGGACCGCGCATCTCGCGCAAGGCCCAACGCAGAGTGTCGTGGCAGACTTCCAGCAGGCGCGGATCGTTCGACAGCTGGAAGCCGTGCAGGTACGCTCGCGCCAGCAGCGCGTTGTCGTAGAGCATCTTCTCGAAGTGCGGCACAGTCCAGGTTTCGTCGACCGCGTAGCGATGAAAGCCGCCGCCGAGTTGGTCGTGGATGCCGCCCCCCGCCATCGCGCGTAGCGTGTAGAGGGCCATCTGAGCCTCGGGCGGGAGGGTTGGGGACCGGTCGCGGGGCGAGGGGGAGGGCGGAGTGTGCTCTTGGTGGGTTACCGCCCTGCACAGCAGAAACTCGAGCACCGACGCCTGTGGGAACTTCGGCGCTGGGCCGAAGCCGCCGTTGAGCGCGTCAAATGACTCGCGCAGCCGCTCGACGGCTGAATTGAGCAAAGCCCCGTCAAAGGGCTCGGCCGCGGGTCTCAGTAGCGCTCCGCCCGACAGCCGCTCGCGCAACTGTTCGCCGCTCATCGCGATCTGCTCGCCGCGCTCACTCCATGCTTCGGCCACCGCGACCAGCACCTGCATGAACGAAGGCATTCCCGGGCGTTCGTCCGGCGGGAAATAGGTGCCGCCGTAGAAAGGCAGTCCCGCTGGTGTCAGGAACACGTTCAACGGCCAGCCGCCATGACCGGTCATGCCCTGCACAGCCTCCATGTACAGCGCGTCCACGTCGGGACGCTCCTCGCGATCGACCTTCACGCACACGAAGCGCTCATTCATCAGCCGGGCCGTGCGCTCGTCCTCGAAGGACTCGCGCTCCATCACGTGACACCAGTGGCACGAGGAGTAGCCGATCGACACCAGCAGCGGCACGTCTCTCTCGCGCGCCCGCTCCAGCGCCTGTGGACCCCACGGCAGCCAGTTGACCGGGTTGTGCGCGTGCTGGCGCAGATATGGAGAGCTCTCGTGGATGAGCGCGTTGGGCATGTCAGTCAGCGTAGTGGCGATGCTCAGCGACACGTTGCCCTGGGAGCGTCGGGAACACGTATTAGGGGACGTCGGGGTGTTCAGGGACCGTCGATAGCACCCTCAATCAACGCAAGGGAGAACCAACGTGTGGTGCCTCCCTGGCTGGGCGGATTTCGTTCTGGTATGTCCGCGAGCCTTGATCGCGGTGTAGGGAGGTCCTTCCTTTCTGTTTCGCTGTCGTAGGACGGACCGTCTGCGGATGCTTACGCGGGCGATACCATGAAGCTCTATGGCTGTCTCGCCGACAACGACCGTCGAGATTGACTCCGTCTTGCTTGAGCGTCTACGTAAGCAACGCCCGGCAAGGAGCGACCGCGAGTTGCTTGAGAGCGTGGCGCGTATCCAGCTCGGATACGAGGCGAGCGACCGCGCGAAGGAGCGCTTTCAAGGCGTACCTTCCGAAGAGATCGAACGCGAAGCACTGAAGGCCGTGCGTGAAGTCCGGGGTCAACGCGCCGCCCCACGGCGAGCTTCGGGTTGAAGAGGCTCGTAATCGACGCCAACACATTGGTGTCGGGAAGCGTCAGCCCACATGGCGAGAGTCCGCCGTGCCTGCTCTACCGAGAGTTGGCCGGCACGCGATTCGAGTTGATCGTCTGCCCAGAGTTGCTTGATGAGGTGGCTGAAGCTCTCAGAAAGCCTTATTTTCTGGAGCGAGTCGGAGAGGGCGGCGTCGACGACATTGTTGCCGGCATCGCCGAAGCAGGGACCTTTACCGACGACCCGACTGACATCAAGGCCACGGTACGTGATCCCGATGACGACTATCTCGTCGCTCTGGCGCGCGAGGCCAAAGCTGAGGCGATCGTCAGCGGCGACCGTGATCTACTCGATCATCCCGCGTTGAAGCCTGCGGCAATAAGTCCTCGCGAAGCCTGCGATCTGCTCGGGCTGCTCTGAAGCCCGACGGCGTATATCGACATCAGCGCCGGCCAGCTGGCGCCCGCGGATCTGTCATTCGCGCGTGCGAGTTTCACCTTCGCGAGGTCCACGTCGAAGCGACGTCCACCCAGCGTGCCGCTCACGTGTGCGCCCCCGCCGATGCGCACGATGCCCGCTGCCGATTGGGAGCCTTCGACGTGCAGGTCGGTGGCAAGCAGGTGGCCGGCCTGGATCGGGAACGTACCGGTGATCTGCACGCCGCTCACGAATGACAAGCCATGCAGCTGCAGCGCCGAGGAGCTGATTCGTGCGTAGCCGCCGTGCAGGCCGCCGAAGCTCGATCCGCTCGGCAGTTCCTGCTCGGCCTGAAGTGTCGCGCCGATCACCTGTCGTTCGAGGTCGACGATCGTTTCGAGCACAACCGCGAGCGTGCTCCCGGGCCGGCCCGCGACGCCGCCAACTGGTTTGACGAGCGCGAGCCTGGTGGGGGTGATCGGAGTTGGGGCGAACGGGTTCTGGGTCGCGCCGCAAGGCGCTACCGCGGCGCCCGCGAAGAACGTCTTCACCGCCGCTTGCGCGCAACCGCTGAATTCGGTGCCGAGCACCGAATGCCCCGTGTAGGGGACGACCAGCAGTTGTGAGCCGGGGATGCGCGCCGCCACCGCTTCGGCGCCCGAGGTTGGTGTCCTCAGATCCTGCGCGCCCGAGAGGATCAGTGTGGGCACATCCGGCAGCGGGGCGATCGCGGGCGGCGCTGGTGCGACGTTTGACCATTGCGCGCAGCCGGGCACGACGCTGTCGGCCCACGCGACGCTCGCGTCAAACGGATAGAAGTCCGACGCGGGCAGGGCGTGCAGGGCGCCGAGCGCTTCGGTGAGGTGCGTGCTGGCGGGCGCCGAGCGTTGCCAAGGGAACGACGCCTCTTCGCAGGTCGTGTCCACGAACAGCGCTTCGTTGACCCCGTCCGAGCTCGCGTCCGAGTGCGGAGAGACGGATCGCAGATCGGCGTGGGCTGGGCCGATCTGGGTCAAGGGGGGTGTGTGACGTGGGGCGCCGGCGGTCGCGGCGCGCAGCGCTGAGCCCGGCAGGTTCGGGATCAACCCCTCCGACAGCAGGTTCAGTCGCAGCAGGGGAGCGGGATCGCCGTGCAGCGCCGACTGCACCGCTGCGGGCAGTAGCGCTCGCAGCGCCGGGTTCAGGTCGCCCGCGTCGATCAGGTTGAGCAGATCCACGTTGGACAATGTCGCGCGGTGGCGGTGTCCGGACCCGTCAAACACGTACCCGTTCAGTGCGTGCTTTTGCAGCAGCGCCGCCAGGCGTGCGATATCGCCCAGTGGGTTGGCGGTGATGCCCGCGCACGCCCGATTCGAGCACAGCTCTTCGAACACTGGCTTCATCGCCTTGAACGTCGCGAGCGTGAAAGGGTCGTCGCGTTCGGGCGGCACGACCGAGTCGAGTAGGAGCGCTTCGACGTTCTGCGGGTAGCGTTCGGCGTACTCGAGCGCCACCTTCGTGCCGTAGGACACGCCGAATAGCACGAGCTTCTGATAGCCGGCTGCCTCGCGCAGCGCCTCGATGTCGGCCACCGATTCCTGCGTCGTGTAGGCGCCGCGCGCGGGGCCGAGCTGCTGTGCGCACCGTTCGAAGGCCTGTCCGATCGCGCCAAACGGTTCGTCGCCTTCGAGCGCCGCGCAACTCAGCGGACCTGATGTTCCGGTGCCGCGCTGGTCGAACACGAGCAGGTCACGACCGTCCAGCGCCGGAGCGATCAGCCTGGCGCTTGCCTGAGCCAGCGGCAGCGCCGCCTGACCCGGACCGCCCGCGAGCGCCACAACCGCGCTACTGGTGGGTGCGGGACCGACCTGCAGGCGCTCGACACTTAGCGCCACCGTGCCCGCGAGCGTGCCGGCGCGATCCAGCGGCACGCCCAGTGTGGCGCACGAGAATTCCTGAGTTTCCGCGCATGGGATGAACGTGAGCGCGTCAGCCGTCGCGGGCTGCACGGCGGCGAAGGCTGTCGATAGCAGCGGCGCGCTCAGTGCGAGTATCAAGATCCGCCGCAGCACTCAGACAGACGTTATCGACACATACCTAAGGACACCTGAAAATGAGCCGGCCGACGATCTATAGAGCTGTGGCCGAGAGTCGTGAGCTGTGTCCGAGAGCCCCGAGCTGTGGCCGAGAGTCCCGAGCTGTGGCCGAGAGTCCCGAGCTGTGGCCGAGAGTCCGCGGCCGTGGCGTGCACACGGGAGCTGGCTCCCAGCGTCCGATCAAGAGTGCGCGCCGAACATGTATCGCAACAGCGCGCTCGCACCGTCCGCGCGCAGTGCCGTAAGTCGCGCCGGATCACTCAGCAGGCTTGCTAGGCGCGAGGGCGCGGCAAGCACGCTTGAGCCGCTCTCCAGCCGCGCCGCCGCGGCCGCGGTCAGATGGACGCGTTCTCCCGCCAGCACGCCCGTCAGCGTCCCATGATCGCTCAACCTGATCGTGCCACGTGCCGCCGCCGATCCGCCGATCCGTAGCGTGGACCCGCCCGAGCTGATCGTGCCGGACACGGTGACACCCGGTACGTAGGAGTAGCCGTGCAGCATGGTCGCACCATGCACAACCCCGCCCCAGCCGGCCAGCAGCCCACCGGTGCGCAGCGAGGAGCTCGCAGACAGGTTTTCCGCGCCGCCCCGTTCGTCGAGCGTCAGCAGAAACTGCCGGTCGAAGTCCGCGAGCGTCAGCACAGCCGCGCCGACGGTGCGTCCCGGCAGGCCGCGCTCGCCATGTGCGAGCGGTACTTCGGAGAGGTTGCGTGGCGGCAGCGGAGTTGGCAGCTCATACGACGGGGGCCGCTCCTCAGCGCACCGTTTCACCGGCTTGCCCGCAAACAGCGCCTGCAGCGCGTTCTCAGCGCAGGATGTCGGATCTGAGCCGAGCACCGAATGGCCCGTGTTCGGCACGACCAGCAGGTTCGCGTCCGGGATCTGCTTCGCGACCGCACGCGCGTTCGCGGTCGGTGTGCGCAGGTCGTCTTCGCCGCTGAGGATCAGCGTCGGGACGTTCGGCAACGGCGCGTCGTCGATTTCCGGGTCTGGCGAGCTGAACGGCCACGCGGCACAGTCGGGCGCGTCGCTCAGCGCCAGCGCGTTGGCGGCAGTGAACGGGGCGAACGCGCTCGCGGGCTGCGCTCCTAGGAACGCGATCGCTTCGCCCAGGCGCGCCTGTGGGCTCAAGGAGCGATTCCACGGGAACGCCGTCTCGTTGCAGATCGTCGAGTAGTACAACGGCACGTCAAAACCCTCCGTGAGGCTTTCTTCTTCGGATTCCGCATCGCCGGCGCGCGCGATCAGCCGCGCCAGCGGCGCCGTGTCGCCTCGTACGGCCGCGCGCACGGCGGCCGGGAATTCAGAGCGCAGAATCGGGTCGAGGTCACCCGCCATCAGGATCTCCAACAGATCGTTTGAAGACACGCGCACGGGATAGCGCACGCCGTCGCTGCCCACGGCGCGCCCGCGCAACGATCCACCATCCATGCGCTGCACGAGCCGCGTGAGATCGCGCACCGGTTCGTGGGTGATGTGCGCACACGCGTGCGAGCGGCACAGCTGGCGCAACACACGGCCCACCGCCGCGAAGGTCGTCTCGTCAAACGGTTCCGGCCCGGCGGGCGGCACGACCGAATCGAGCACGAGCGCTTCGACGTGGCTCGGATACTGCTGTGCGTAGTCCTCAGCCACCTTGGTGCCATAGGAGGTCCCGTACAGCACCAGCTTTTCGTATCCCCCCGCTTGACGGATCGCCTCGATGTCGGCGACCGTGTCCGCGGTCGTATACAGGCCGCGTGTCGGGCCGATCTGTCCCGCGCAGATCGCCACAGCCGTGGGCGACAGTTCGCCTTTCAAGTGTTCAAACGCGGGACAGGACAGCGGATGAGACAGGCCGGTGCCGCGCTGGTCGAACACGATCAAATCACGCGTCGCGAGGATCGGGCCGAGGATCTGGGCGAACTGGGTCGCGAATGGGATCGCCGACTGACCCGGGCCGCCCGCCAGCGCGACCACCGCATCCTTGGATTCGCCCACCGGCGAGCGGTGGCGGCGCATCGCCAGCGTGATCATTCCAGCTGTCGTAGCGGCCGATCCCTGCGCGGTCGGGTTGACCGGCACCGTCAGATGGCCACACGCCAATTCGTTGGAGCTCCCACACGGACTCCACGCGATTTCAGCTTGCGCGACGGCAGACAACATTGCGACGCACACGCTGCTCGCCAGGAACGCGGTCGCGAGTATCCTGGCCGCTCGTCGCACCATTCGGAATCTAGCTGACCATGTAGGCTCGTGCTCCAGTGACACTGGACCGCTCAACGATCACGGCTGCCGACGCTCCCGCGGCGATCGGCCCCTACAGCCACGCGGTGCGCGCCGGTTCACTGCTGTTCTGCTCGGGTCAGATCCCGCTCGACCCAGCCACCGGCGAGCTGGTCGGCACGAGCGCGGCCGAGCAGGTGCGACGTTGTCTTGAGAACCTGACGGTCGTGTGCGAGGCCGCGGGCGCGTCGCTGGCAGACGCCGTGCGTCTCACCGTGTACATGACCGACCTATCTGCGTTCGCCGAGCTGGGGGAAGTCTACGCCGAGTTTTTCCCCAGTGACGCTCCGGCGCGCGTGGCGGTTGGCGTTGGCGCCCTGCCGCGTGGCGCGCAGGTCGAGATCGACGCGATCGTGGCTCTCGACCAATAAACATTTTGAGGAAGACCGGGCCGCATGCGGCCCGGTCCCGGACAGTGCATGCACTGTCCGGCCGACCGGCGCATGCGCCGGTCGGTTTACATAGGCACGAATAAGCATGTACGGACGGCCGTGAATGCGCATGCGCCGGTCGGAACAGCATCATCGCTCCCGCAACTGCGCCCGCTTGATCTTGCCGCTCGCAGTCTTCGGCAGCTCCGCCGCGAACTCCACTATGCGCGGATACTTGTAGGGGGCCGTCTCACGCTTGACGTGCTCCTGCAGCTCGTTCGCGAGGCTGGGGGAGGGGTCGTAGCCTGCGCGCAGCACGACCACCGCGCGCACGACCGCGCCGCGCTCCTGGTCCGGGGCCGACACCGCGGCCGCCTCGGCGACCGCCGGGTGGGCCACGAGCGCCGACTCGACCTCAAACGGGCCGATCCTGTAGCCCGCGGACACGATCACATCGTCCGCGCGGCCCTGAAAATGCAGGTAGCCGTCGTCGTCTTCGCTGACGCGGTCGCCCGTTCGCCACGGTCCACGCTCGCGACGGTCATCCACGCTCCAGCTCACGTCGCACTCGCCGTTTACCCTTTGGGCGCGCCGCACATCCTCGCCGAGGTAGCCGAGAAAGAATGTCGGCACGCTGCGCGGGTCGGCCACCAGCTCGCCGTCGCGCACTTCCAGGCGCACGCCCTCCAGCGCCTTGCCCATCGAGCCGGCGCGCGCGCGCACGCCGATTCCCATCCCGGTCATCTGTCCCGTCTCGGTCTGCCCGTAACCGTCGCGGATCTCAAGTCCCGTCGCGTCTCTCCACGCGCGCAGCACCTCCGGGTTCAGCGCCTCGCCGGCCGCCACCATACCCTTCAGGCTAGGCAGCGGTCTGAGCGTCGCCCGCTTGGCGATCACGCGGTACTCGGTCGGCGCCATACACAGCACGTCCACCCGCTCCCTTTCGATCAGCTCCAAGCGCTCGTGCGGGTCAAAGCGTGCGTCGTGCAGCAGCGCGCCCGCGCCCATCAGCCACGGCGCGATCCACGCGTTACGCGCCGACTTGCTCCATCCGCTCGCGGCGGTGCACCACACGAGCTCGCCCGCTCCGGCGCCGAGCCACTGTTGTGCCTGTGCGCGCTGGCCATACAGGTATCGCTGCGCGTGCACAACGGCCTTCGGCTCACCCGCCGTCCCACTCGTGAACGTGATCAACGCGGGATCCTGCGCCGCGAGATCCGCACACGGAGGGGCTTGCGTGTCGAGGTAGAGCGAGTCGTCGGGTATGAACACCACGGGACACTCGGGTCCCGCCGCCTGCAGCTCGACACGGTTGCGCTCATCCGCGATCACCAGATCGGGCTTTGCCACGTCCATGCGCAAACGCAGGTCCTTGGCTCGCAGCTGCTCGGTGCACGGCAACACGACCGCCCCCAATCTGAAACACGCCGTCATGGTCAACACCCACTCGGGACGGTTGCCGATCAGGGTCATCACCACGCTTCCGCGTCGCGCGCCCCGCTGCGCGAGCGCTCCCGCCATACATCCGCTGGCCTGCTCGATCTCCGCGAAGCTCCATTCGCGACGATCTCCGCTGCGGGAGCGCTCCACAAGCGCGCGACGAGTGCCCGGCTGGGCCGCGAGCATGTCTCTGGCGAAGTTCATGCGGCTATTCTCTCGATACTTGCCGAACGCGACCCTGGAGCCCCCACCGATGGCCGTAGCCCCCGCCCCTTTCACCGAGAAGACCGACGAGCAGAAGGCGATCTGCGAGATGGTGCGCCAGTTCGCCGACGAGCAGATCCTGCCCAACGCCGAGCACTACGACCACGAGGACCTGTTCCCCGGCCCGATCGTCGAGCAGATGAAGGAGCTCGGCCTGTTCGGGGTCACGATCCCCGAGGAGCACGGCGGCATGGGGCTCGACCTGACGACCTACGCGATGATCGTCGAGGAGCTCTCACGCGGCTGGATCTCGATCTCCGGTGTCATCAACACCCACTTCATCGGCTCCTACCTGTTGATCAAGTTCGGTAGCGACGAGCAGAAGCAGAAGTACCTGCCGCGCATGGCCACTGGCGAGATCCGCGCCGCCTTCTCGCTGTCTGAGCCCGAGCTCGGCTCCGACGTGCAAGCGATCAAGACGTCCGCCAAGAAGGGGCAGGACGGCTCCTATGAGATCAACGGGCAGAAGATGTGGGTCACCAACGGGCTAATGAGCTCGCTCGTGTTCGTGCTCGTCAAGACCGACCCCGACGCGCAGCCGCGCCACAAAGGCTTCACCTGCTTCATCGCCGAGAAGGAGGCGGGGGTCTCGGAGAACACTGGCGAGCACGCGGGCCTGACCGTGCCGCCCAAGATCAAAAAGCTTGGCTACAAGGGCGTCGAGTCCACCGAGCTGGTGTTCGACGGCTACAAGTGTCCTGCCGAGAACGTGCTCGGCGGCGAGCACGCCGGGCTCAACAAGGGTTTTGCGCAGATGATGGACGCGCTGGAGGTCGGGCGCGTCAATGTCGCTGCGCGCGGTGTTGGCATCGCCCAGCGCGCGCTCGAGTTGGCCTTGCGCTATTCCCAGGAGCGCAAGACGTTCGGCAAGCCGATCGCTGAGCACCAGGCGATCCAGTTCAAGCTCGCCGACATGGCCACCCAGGTGGACGCCGCGCGGCTGCTCACGCTGCGCGCCGCGCGCCTGAAGGACGCCGGCGAGCGCTCGGACCTGGAGGCCGGCATGGCCAAGCTGTTTGCTTCTGAGGCCGGTCGCTTCTGTGTGGAGGAGTGCTTTCGTATCCACGGCGGCTACGGCTACTCCAAGGAGTATGAGATCGAGCGCCTGTATCGCGACGCGCCGTTGCTGTTGATCGGCGAGGGCACCTCGGAGATCCAACGCATGGTGATCGGCAAGAAGCTATTGCAGCGCCACAAGATCTGATGCTTGTGGCCGATACCCGCGATCCGAAAGAGGCAAGCTGATGAGCGGCGACGCGAAGACTTTGATCGAGACCGCCGCACGGCGTTTCGTCGAGGAAGTGCCCGCGCTGGCCCCGATGAAGCTCGTGGTCGGCGTCGAGTTGCACGGGCGCGGCGACGTCCAGCACTTCCGCCTGCAGATGCCCGAGATCCAGGTCACCAAGGGTCCCGCTAGCGACGCCCGCATCAACGTTGAGATGCGCCGCGAGTTCTTCAACATCATGGCCGCCGAGGGCAAGGTCCCGGACTGGATCGAGGCCTTCACCTACGGCAAGGCCAAGGCCACCGGCCCCACGCAGTTCCTGAAGCTAATCTCAAACGTCGTAGACAAGCAGCAGGAACGCGAACGGCTCAAAGCGGCGCGCAAGCACGCCTGAGATCCAAGCTGCGGGCCAAAGAAAGTCGGGCTTCGGACCCACTGCTGCCAGCCATCCGATCGACTGATTAGATCAAGACGACTGGGAGAAATCAAGAAGTGTTTTCCCACCCATTCCCAAGCGATGCTTGGCGATCAGCAGGCGTCTACGCCACGCGGGCACCACGGCACGTCCGGGCGAGCGTCCATACCCTTCTCGTTCGATCTGGCGCAGGATCTCGCGGTAGAGGACGGTGCTGAGCGTCATACCTCGCTGGCCGCGAACGAGCAGCGATATGCCTCCGGCGGCTTGTTCGTACAGTGCGTCGGCGCGAGCGATCTGGTCGCGAAGGAGCTCGGCGCGGACCCCGGGCACGGGTGCTCCAAAACGCTCGATTGTGCTGCGGGCGATATAGACACGGCCGTGGACGGCGTCTTCGTCGATGTCGCGCAGAATGTTCGTTCGCTGCATCGCTCGGCCGAGCGCGGCCATCTTTGTCTCGCATTCTGGTCGAGACGCCCCAAGGATGCATGCGAGCATGATCCCCACCGAGCCGCCCGCCTGCTGACAGTAGATTTCGAGATCGTCTTCGGTGTGGATAACCTCGCGCGCGATGTCGTGTCGCATACCCCGGCAGAAGTCGAGGATCGCATGCCGTGGCAGCTTGTGACGCTGTGATAGTTCAGTCAGTATGCGGGTCTCGGGGGTGTCGAGATGTTCGTTGCGCGCCCAGCGCTCGACGGCATCGACCCGTGGAGTAGCCTGTGGCTGATCGTCGTCCACGAGATCATCGAGCGTACGCAGGACCTGGTAAAGGCACTGTGTGTCAGTGCGAATGTCTCGCGGGAGCAGCTGCAGACCGGGTGCAAACGTACTTTTATCTGACGCTAGAGCAGTCCTATTGACGTCGTCAACGCCTATGCCGTTGTGTGTTTCGGATACGTCTCGTGCGTACGCCACTAATTGAACTCCACGATAGCAATCAATCTATCGAGAAAGTGACCTTCGGTTGGAATCCAAGAGTACGCATGACGGTTAACCAAGCTAGTCGACTCGGACGCAGGGACATTTACCGCTAGCTACGACGTCGAAGGTAAGATGACCAGCGAGACCTATCCAAACGGGATGACCGCGACATACGGGTATGATCCAACTGGCTACCCCACGAGCCTGGTGTACACGAAGGAAACGCACTGTACGGAAAAATGTGAATGGTTCAAAGACACCGTGATGCCGTCCATCCACGATCAGTGGGCGAGCCAGACTAGTAGCTTCGGCAAACAGAATTACACGTACGACACCACCGGTAGGCTCACCCAGGTACAGGAAGAACCCGTCGGGAAAGGTTGCATCACACGAACCTACACGTATGACGAAGACACCAACCGTACAGGCCTCACGATATATCCACCAGGCTCAAAAAATGAATGCTCCACTGAAAATCCGACGGTCGAAAAACATACCTATGACGAAGCCGACCGTCTCACGGACAGCGGAGTCGAATACGAACCGTTTGGGAACACGACAACTCTTCCGGTAGCCGACGCCGGAGGTTCGAAGCTGTCTAGCACGTTTTATGTAAACAACAAGGTTGCGACTCAAGAACAGGCTGGCGAGACGATCGGTTATAACCTGGATCCGGCAGGTAGGACAAAGGAAACAGTCTCGACCGGGAAAATCACTGCAGACGAAACCAACTACTACGCTGGCCCCGGTAGTGCACCTGCGTGGTCAAGCGAACCGTCCGGGAAATGGAAGCGCTACATACCTGGGATCAATGGGAGCCTCGCGGCGATAGACAACAACGGAGAAACAGTCCTTGAGCTACCCAACCTCCATGGAGACATCATCGCCACCGCCTACCTCTCGGAAACCACTACAGGCCTGGCATCGACGATCAAAGAATCGACGGAGTACGGAGTCCCGAGCACAGAAGCCCCACCAAGGTACTCTTGGCTCGGTGCACACGAGATCCCAACTCAGCTACCATCCGGGGTGAGTACAATGGGCGCCCGCACCTACGTACCCCAGCTTGGACGATTCCTACAGACAGACCCGATACCCGGCGCCACAAACAACAGCTATGCCTACACCAACGGGAACCCCGTCAACGAAGCAGACCTGACCGGCATGTACGACGCGACGATATCCACGAAGCTCATCGAAGCAAACACTCAGGAAGCCAACGAAGCCGTGGCCCGCGCGATCGCAGCCGAAGAAGCCGCTCGCGCTGAAGCAGAACGCGAAGCAGCCGCAGCTGCGGCCTACGCCGCAGCGGACGCTGCCATGCACGCAGAATGGGCAGCACAAGAAGCGTCCTACCAAGCCGAACTAAGCGGATACTATGGCGAAGAAGAAGAATGGGAAGAAGAAGGAGGCGGAAACGAATACGCCGCCTACCATCCAGGCACCAAAGGACAGCAAGAAGCATACGCCGAACCCGCTTTTCTAGAAGAAAAGGCAGCGAGCTTCGGGCCAGGGGTGGAAGGCCAAAGCCGCGGTACTCACGAAGGATCTGGATCGGACGTGGTCCCCCTGTGTGAGGGGAGCATGAACATGGTGCAATCCCCATGTGCCAGGGACGCAAGTATATTCGGCAAGATATGGCACTGGGTAAAACACAACATTCATAAACTGGTCGCTGTTGGGGTTGGGGCGATTAGTACGATTGCTGTTGGCGGTGCCACGCTCCTTGCGACTACCGGATGTGCGGCTAGCGCTGCCATCACGGCTGATCCCTTTGAGGCCTTTGACTGCTACAAGGTCGCTGCTTTTGGTGGCACTCTCACATTCGCGGTAGCGGCATCGACATTGCAAGCTTGGAGTGATGTTAAGAACTGACATGGACGAGGAGCGAACAACACAAAGTGCGCCGAATGAGACAGTTATTCGACGTGCAAACTCTATGTTTCGGGGGATGCTGATCATATTTGCGATTGGCTTCCTCGTGCTCGCGCTCGTTGGATATATCTCGACCCATGAAGTGGCGGTGATCGTGCTATTTGCGGTCATCTATGTGCTGATCTTGCTTGTCGGGTTTTGGGGGAAGAAACGCCTGATGCGGTATATGGGTGTTCGTTAGATGGTGGGCCTCATGTTCGTCATAGTTGGCTCTATGACGGTAGTGTGGGCGAGGTGGCTGACGCCTAGGTGGTTGAGGAATGTACAAAGCAAGATTCCTTCAGATCACCAGTCCCTCCTTGCCGACATGTCAAGGCGGGTGCACCAATATCTGCATATGGCGAGCATATGTGGCGACGTCCTGTTGTTGACCGGAGTTGTTCTGTTGCTAGCGGGTGAATAGAAGATGCGGCCCACGCCATGCATACGACGCAGCGCACGGTCTTTTCAAGAAGAAGGCGGGTATGAATACGCCGCCTACCATTCAGGCAGCAAAGAACAACAAGAAGCCCACGTTGAACCCATGCTCCTGGTTCAGTCGCTGACAGGGGCCGAAGCCGATGAAGAATCTAGATCGAGCGTAGTTCCGCTATGTGGGCCAATCGCAAGTATGGTGTAGTACCCATGTGGACTAAACGCGAGCATACTTGGCAAAGTCTGGCACTGGGTAAAAAGCATGTCGTAAAAATCCTGGCGGCAGCAGCTGGTCTCGGAACGGCCGTGATCGGTGGGGTCACACTTGTTGCCACATTGTCATGTGGCGCCGCGGCGAGTGGTGACCCATTCGCCGAGTACGACTGCTATAAGATCGCAGCGTTCGGGGGTTCGTTCACGCTAGCTGCTGGCCGTGTGACTGTCGCGGCATGGGAAAATACACCGTGACAGGCGCACTAATAGTGATGTGTGCGGGGCTACAATGGAGGGAAACATGCTGGTCGGTGTGATGCTGATTGCTATTGGCGTAGTGACCATAGCGTGGGGTCGGTGGCTCACGGGTATGCAGTTGCCAAAGGTGCGACGAAATGCGACCACGGAGGGTCGGGAGCGTTACGATAGGATAATGAGCCGTTCGAGCGCAGAAACCCTGATGCGGGCACCGGGGATCGTCGGCATCATGGAGATACTTGTTGGTGTGGTGTTCGTGCTGACTGAACTATAGTACGGCGTGTGCAAGAAGAAGGCGGAAACGAATACGCGAGCTACCATCAGGGTGGAGAAAGCGGCCAGCCGGCGAAGCAGGAAACGAGTCCCGAGTCGGCGCTCCTGGTTCAGCCGCTAGCAGAAGGGGCAGATCATAAAGAGGGTGAGATCCCGCATCGCAAACGCAAAAAGACGACTTGATGGATCGTCGGGCTTGTTGTCGTTGTTGTTGATCGCGTATGACGTACGCACAGGGTGCGTTGGATCTGTGAGGATTTGATGCAGGGGATACGAATCCGAGGGATATCTGGAGGAAACATATGAGATTGCAGCCAAGATTTGTTTTCGTCACCATATCCGCAGTGATGTGCTACCTCGCCGTTGTGCCGTCTGTGGCGCTCGCGTCACCGCCAAAGATTGGCAGCGAGTGGGTGTCGGAAGTCACCGAAGACAGTGCTGTCCTGGAGGCGCAGATCAAGCCGGAAGGCCACGAAGCGACGTACGAATTTTGGTTGACATATGCCGCATGTCAGTCGGCTTTTGGTGATGGGTCCTGTGAGTCAATTGTCGTGAAGAAGGTCGGGGAAGGCGAGATTGGTGCTAACAGCGAGATTCAAGCCGTGAGCACGGATGTGACATCGTTGCAGCCGAGCTACTCCTACTCCTTCTGGGTGGTCGCGAGCAACTCGACGGGAACGAACGAAGGCTCTACAGTGACCTTCACGACCCTTGCTTCAGCCCAGGCTGGCGCTACAGGAAGCATCGGTGGTGGTGCCCCTGCGAACTTCGAAGAGGAACCGGGGATTGGAGGAGGCGCGAGGAAGGAGGGCGAAGAAGCCCCACGGCTTGAAGCGGAACGTCAAGCCAAGGCGGCACGAGAAGCGAAAGAAGCCGCCGAAGCACAGGCCAGGGAAGTGGAAGGTCGGGAGGCGATTGAAGAACGCGAACGCCGACGGCAGAGCGAACTCGCAGAACAATATTTAGGGCAGGTGCCTGCAGCCGTGGGATGTGTGGTGCCGTCGCTGAAGGGCGACTCGCTCAAGACCGTTGGAGATGCGCTGCGTAAGGCGCATTGTGAGCTCGGGAAGGTCTCCAGACCCAGAGGGCACCACGCAAGGCTGCTCGTCACGCGCCAGAGTGTGCGGGCCAGCACGCGGCTATCGAGCGGAGCGGCCGTGGCGGTGACGCTAGGACCGGCTAAAGCAAAGCGGATGTGATCGCCGTTGTTGCTGCCAGCGAACAGGGAGAAGTCATCGCCATCAACTCGCAGATCGAGACGGGCGGCAGCGGTGGCGGCAACGTCGGGATCGCTTTCGCCATCCCGATCAACACGGCCAAGGGTGAGCTTGCGAAGCTCAAGCAGGACAGAACCGGGCGCGGTGCCCAGCATTGACCGACCGCCGCGACGTTAGCCCAGCAGACCGATCAGGAGTCGGCCGAAAGCATCCGGTGCCTAGTGATAGGCGAGGATCTGCTGAGCCAAGAACGCCAGCGACGCCAGCATGCAGATGCACATCACGATCAGTGAGAAGTTTTCGCTCACGGGCTCATAGGATAGCGCCGGTGGGGGCGTGTTGTCTCACCGTAGCCGCAGTGGCGCGGAGCTGCCAAGCACGTTTCCGTTTGTGTCCAGCGCGCGGGTCTCGACGTAGGCTGCGCTGGTCGTCACGCTCGCCAGTGTTTGAAAGCCGCTGCGCGGCACGCTGGTGAGCGGCGCCAGCGAGCTGGGGGAGGCGCCCGCGAGCACTTGCCAGGAGGCGACTTCTGTTGCGCCGTTCCAGCTCGTCAGCACCGTCACGCTCGAGCCGTCGCGCTTCGCGGTGATCGCGGGCGGGGTGGCCGGATGCCCGCTCCACGGCGACAGGTAGGTGCGGAAGTCCTGCACGCCCGGTCCCAGCGATCCGTCCAGCAACACGTGGCCGGCCGCGTTGTACTCGGTGAAGTTCGGCAGGTTGCCGTAGCCCATCAGCCAGTTGTCTTCGGAGAGGCTGAGCAGACTGCCCTGTGCGGGCGCCAGCAGCGTCTTTGACGGGTTCACGAACGCCCTCACCAACGACACCGTTTTGGTCGCGTAGTCGGGTCTCAACAGCACGCCGCGCGACTGCTTCTCCTTCGGCGGCGTTGAACCGTTGTCGAACACCGAGATCAGCCCGCCCGGCTGCCATTCGGCGTCGTGTTGCCAGTAGGTCTTCGCGCCCGCTTCCTGCTTGAAGGTCGAATGGGGCCCGCCGATCTGCCAGTTGAAGGCGCCCGTCCTGATGTTCACGTCATACAGCGCCCACGAGTTGCGCGCCGAGATCAGCACGTCGCCGGAGTCCCCAGGATCGATCGAGTTGATGTGGATGTAGTCCCACGGGTAGTCGTTGTGTGACACCGTGTTATAGGAGTCGTGCAGGGGGATGTGTCCGAGCGCGTGCCACTCCCACATCACCAGACCGCTCTTCACGTCGATCTCCTGCACGACCGAGTCGGTCAGCACGCCGTCTGAGGGACCGCCGACTGAAGTCAGGCTCATGTGGATCGGGTCGAACGAGTCGATCCACGCCGTGCCCTGCGCTGTCAATAGGATCTCGTGCAGGTCAGCCCTGTAGCCGTTGCCCGCCCTGATCGTTCTGAGCGGCTGGTAGGAGCTGTTGTAGATCTCGTCTTCGCCCTGGCCGAAGCCGACCTTCAGGATGCGTCCCTGCCACCACGTCAGCACCGGCTTGCCTTCATACTGCTGCACCTGGAAGTTGGTCGCCTGATCGCCCGCCGGCAGCGGGTGAAACCACACCAGCGCGCCGTCCTGTTCTGAGATCATCGGCCCCGGCGAGCCCTCGCCCTGATAGGGCGCCAGGAACAGGTCACCGGGACTCGCGCCGGGTTGGGCCAGCGTGCTCAGCGTCACCGTCGAGGGCGTCAGCGACGGGGCGGACGCATAGTGCTGCACCGCGTGCGGATTGCCCCGATTGAGCGGGAACTCGACCTGGCTGACGGAGTCCTGATGGGCCACGGTGAACACGCTCGTGACCGGCTGCTCGGGCGTTGCCGACCCCACGCCAACCAGCGCGTGCACGGCCACCTGCTCGCCTTCCTGGAACGGCTTGTTCACGACGAAGCTCTCGCCCGTGCCGGTCGAGTAGCGCTTGAGTTTGCCTGAGTGTTCGCCGCTGCGCGAGCCCACCACGCTCACGTTCGCGACGGTAGTGCCGGGTTCGCCGAGGAAGCTGATCTGCGTGTGCGGGGAGGCGTCCTCGGTACCCGGCAGCGGGGACACAGCGACCGGGTTTGCCTTCGCCTCGGCGAGGTCGGCCTTTGGCGTCAGCACGCTCGCCGACGCCGGCGAGGAGCCTGTGCTTCCACACGCGCACACGCCCACGCAGCCCGCCAGAGCTACCAATGCCACGGCGGCACGCACGGTCATCGGCCTCACCCCCGCAGGGGCGATTGTGCGCTTCGCATCACCCATTCGACGTGAATCGCCGGGAGGTCCCGATCACCCGGCCGCCGGCGCTCAACGCCTGCACTTCGAAGCTCTGATAACGCCCCGGCACGGGGATCTGTGTCTCGAATCCGGACTTGGGGGCGCTCACCACGGCGGCCAGTCTAGCGGCGCCGGACCCCGCGAGCACCCGCCAGGAAACGACTTGTGTGGCGCCGTTCCAGCTCGCGTACACCGTCGTCTTGGCGCCCGCCCGCCGGGCGGCGCCGGCTGGCGGGCTGAGCGGCAGCCCGACCCACGGCTCAAGCGTCGAGCGGTAGCTCAGGTCGGGACCGGGGAAGCGTCCCTCAAGTAGCTGCTGGCCCGAGCGGCTGTACTCAGAGAGGTACGGTTCCGAGCCCCAGCCGACGAACGTGTTGCCGCCCGCCAGCGGCTGCGTGTCGCCCATGTATTCGGTTTCGAAGCGGTCGCCGCCCGGATATTGGGCCACGAGCGTCGCCGTCTTGGCGCTCTGGTCCAGCCTGAGTACGAGCCCACGCGAGGGCCCCGTCGCCGGGACCGAGGTGCCGCCGCCGGTGAGCTGGCAGCAATGATCGTCGAACATGTCGATCGTCGAGCCCTGTCCGAGCGTCACATCGTGCTGCCACTGGAAGGCGGCGCCCTTGCCGAACGTGAAGCTCGAGCGCTTGCCGCCGAGCGTCCACTCGATCTTGGCGCTTGCGATGTTGACCAGATAGGCAGCCCACGTATTGCGCATCGACACGAGGAACTGCCCTGTGCCCGTGAGGGCGATCGAGTTGACGTGGTAGGCGTCCCACGGGAACCCGTTGGTCGGCACGCTGGCGTAGGAGTCCTCCAACGGAATGTGATCGAGCGCGTCCCACGTGCGCAGCAGCGCGCCGGTCTTCAGGTTGTACTCCTGCACGGCTGAGTCGATCAGTGCGCCGTTGTAAGCCCCGCCATATTTGGAGAGGTCCTTGGCGACGTTCTTGTTGGCGGTGACCCACGCGTCTTCGCCGCTGATCAGCAGCTCGTGCAGCGTCAGCACCCAGCCGTCCTTGCCTTTCAGCCGCGCGACCGGCTGGTAGTGCTGGTTGACCACCACGTCTTCGCCGCTCTCAGTCTGACCCGTGTTGGTGACGACGCCCTGCCACCAGGCGAGCGCCGGTTTGCGTTCGTAGGTTTGCAGGCTCAGGTTAGAGGCGACCATCTTTTCCCCCACTGGCTCAAACCACACCGGCTGCAGGTTGCGGTCGAGGATCAGCGGCCCACTCTGGCCGACGAGCGGGGGATAGTTGAGGTTGTAGAAATTGGCGGTGAAGATGTAGCCGCTCGCGAGCTTGGCGGCCACGGTAGTGCCTTCCGCGCGCAGCTTCGGCGGGTGCAGCGTCGGCTCGGTCACGAAGCTGTAGGCGCCGCGTGTGGTGTAGGCCCCGACCGGAGCGCCATGCGAGCCGGCGAAGGCAAGGTCGATCGCGACGAAGCCGGCGACCACGACGGCGATCGCGACCGCCAGGCGTCGTGCCGCCGCTGGGCTCGCGGCGGTAGAGAGCTTGGGCAGTGCCGTGAACGTCACCAACGCCGCCGCGCCGGCCAGGCCGGCGCCGATCAGGTAGGCCAGCCGAAAGCCGTCGGTCAGCGCCTGAGGCACCTGCTGGCCGGTGCCGATCAGGTGGCTCGAGCGTTGGGTCGCGAGCGTGACGAGCACCGCCAGCCCGAGCCCGCCACCGATCTGTCGAGAGGTGTTGACCAGGCCCGAGGCGAGCCCCGCCTGGCCCTCCTTTGCGCCCTGGGTAGCGGCGATCGTCGAGGGCACGATCGACATCGCGATGCCCGCCGCCGTCAACAGCCCGGGGATCATGATGTAGACGATCGGGCTGCCGCTGGAGCCGATTTTCGCCAGCAGCAGCATCCCGGCAGTCAGCATGATCAGGCCGGCGCCGAGAACCGGCCGCACGCCGAAGTGGCTTACGAGTTTGCCAGTGCGCGATGCGACCAGCATGATCATCAGCGTCATCGGCAGGAAGATCAGGCCGGTGTGCAGCGGCGAGAGACCGAGCACCTGCTGCAGATAGAGCGAGCTCACGAACCACATCGGGAACAGCGACGCGCTGAACAGCAGCACGATGTTGTTGGCGATCTGCAGCGGCTTGGTCAGCTCCTTGAAGGGGATCAACGGTTCAGAGGCCACCCATGTCTCGATCACACCAAACACCCCGAGCAGGGCGATACCGGCCACGATCGGGCCGAGCGCCGCCAGCGTGTCCCAGCCCTTCAGGCCCGCTTCGACCACGCCGAACACCAGCACCATCTGGCCGATCGTGAGCGTCAGCGCGCCCGCCAGGTCGAAGCTGCGGGGCGGGTGGGATCCTGATCCCCTGTGGCGCTCGCTCACGACCGCATAAGCCGCTGCCGCTGCCGCGATCCCGATCGGGGGATTGATCAACAGCACCCAGCGCCAGTTGAGCTCCTGCGTGATCAGTCCACCGAACAGCATCCCCGCGGCGCCGCCCAGCCCGTTCATCGCGGCCCAGGCTCCGATCGCACGGTGGAGCTTTGGTCCGGGCGCGAACGAGGAGGTGATCACCGCCAGCGAGCACGCCGCCATCAGCGCGCCGCCGAGACCTTGCACGGCGCGCGCGGCGATCAGCGTCGTGCGGTCGCTCGCGACGCCGCCGGCCAGCGAGGCCAGCCCGAACAGCAGCAGCGCCAGCACGAACATGCGGCGCTGGCCGAAGTGATCGGCCGCACGCCCGCCCAGCATCAAGAAGCCCGCGAAGGTGATCGCGTAGGCGTTGACGATCCACTGCAGTTCGGGCGCTGAGAAATTTAGGCTCAACTGGATCGAGGGCAGCGCCACGTTGACGATGCTCAGGTCGAGGATGACCATGAACTGCGCCACGCAGCAGACCCCCAACAGCCAAGCCTCGCGCGAGCCCAGCCAGCGTTTTGACGGCTGCGAGCCAGCCGCGTGCGCGCTGCTCGGCGTCACGGTGCTCATGTTCGGCGCTCTTGGGGCAAGCGCGGCGGAGCTGCTTGCCAGAGGGTTGGCTCTGCTCTGAAAATGCTTGCTTTACGCGCGCGGGGGAAGCGGGTTTGACGCCTGGTAGGGTGGGCGCCGAACTCAGTAAACGATGAGAGGAGGCCGGCCGATGAGACGAACGTCACTGGCCGCCATGCTAACGCTACTGGCCGTCCTCGCGGCCACCCTGGCGGTGGCAGGGTGCGGCGGTAAAACAAGCAGCTCCCAGACGAGCAGCTCCCAGACCCAGAGCACCGGGACGACGACGACCGGCGCGCACAAGCACTCCACCAAGCCGGCCTACTGAGTCTCGGCCCAACGAGCCACGGTTGACGGGGCTTGGGCGCGCGCTGCCCTGACCTGCCAGGGCGAGGCTCCAGCGCTTCGTCGAGCGGCTTGCTCATCCCGACTGCCCGCCGTTCGGCAGAGACGCGCTATAGGAGATGACCCGAACGGGCCGCGAGACGCTGAGCATGTGGCCGGCTGAGTCCAGCGCTTGTACCTCTGCGTAGGCGTACTTCTTGGGCAGGATCGTTGAGCTTTCGAAGCCACTATCTCCGATCACGGTTTGCCCCGTGAGCGAGTTGGGGCGTTCGCCCGCGCGCACGCGCCAGGCGGCGATTTCGCTTGCGCCGTTCCAGCTCATGTGCACGATCGTCTCTTCGCCGGTGTTGTTGAGGTTGGCGAGCACCGCCGGAGGGCTCGACGGACGCCCGCTCCAGGGGAAGCGAAAGGCGCGATAAAAAGACATGTCGTAAGGCAGGTGGGCGTCGAATAGCAGCGAGCCCCCGCTGGCGTACTCGCTGATCTGGGGCACCGAGCCGTAGCCCACGAGCGCGTTCCCGCCAGGCAGCGTTTGCATGTTGCCCTGGCTCGCGGCGAGCAGTTGGTTGGGGTGGGTGTAGACGCGGCTGAGCTGCGCTTCGTGGGTCTTGAAGTCAAGCGCGATCTGCACCCCACGCGACTGCTGGTGGATCGGCGGGTTCGAGCCGTCGTCGAAGAACGTGACGTTCCCGTCTGGGAGGATGCGGCCGTCGTGCTGCCACGCCGTTTCGGTGCCCGGTCCCATCTTGAAGGAGCTCTTCAGGCCGCCCAGGCGCCAGAGGATCTTGCCGCTGCCGCCTTCCAGCTGATAGCCGGCCCACGTGCTGCGCGCGGATATGAAGAGGTTCCCGCCGGGCTCCACGTCGATCGAGTTGATGTGAAACCAGTCCCACGGAGTCGGGCGGGTCGGCGTCGTGGTCTCAGACTCCGAGGCGGCTACGTGGTCGAGGCTGTGCCATTCCCAGCGCACGAGCCCGGTCTTCATGTCGATCTCCTGCACCGCGGTGTCGAGGATCACGCCGTCGCGTGCTCCTCCCACGGGCGTCAGGTTGCAGCGGATCGCGTTGAAGGCCGTCGTGTAGGAGACGTCGTGGGGGGCGATCTGGAAGTCGTGCAGGTCCGCCCGCAGGCCGTTGGCGCCCGCAATGCGGGCGACCGTCTGGTAGTGGGAGTTCATCACAATGTCTTCGCCCTGACCGAAGCCGAGCGAGAGCACCTTGCCCTGCCAGAAGGTCAGGTCGCGCCGTCCTTCGTAGAGTTGCACGCTCAGGTTCTCGGCGGTTAGCCCGCCCGCGAGCTGGTCGAACCACACGAGCCGCCCCTGTGGTGTGTAGATCAGCGGGCCGTAGCGGCCCGGACCCGGCCCGTTGGTCGTGAGGATCTCGCCCGCCGCTGGATCGCGATCCGCCACGGTGACGCTCATGACCGGGGCCTGGACGCCGGGCACGGTGGCGAAGCTCTGATAGTCGGCGGGCGCCGCCTGCGGGTTGGGGAACGCCGGGACGCTCGCCGTCGAATATGGGGTGTCGACGCGAAAATGAAAGGCGATCCGCTTGCCGGTGTTGCCGGCGCCGATCGTGGCGCGCACGTGCACGCGCTCACCCGGGTCAAATGGGGTATCGGGTAGGAAGCTCGCGCCGTCGCCCTGCGAGTAGCCGCGCAGCTGGCCGGCGTGGCTGCCACTACGCTGCCCCACGACGGAGACTTCGTGGATCTCCGTGGCCGGTACGCCCAGGAAGCTGACCTGAGTGTTGGGGTTAGCCGTGTCGGTTTCCGGCGCCGGTGAGACATCGACGGGCAGCCCTTCCAGCCTGGCGCTGTGCTCCAGCGTGCTCGGCAGGCAGGACGGCGAGGAGGCTTTGTGCGCGCCCTGCAGGGCGCCCGTGCTCAACACGACCACCACGGCGATCACCGCCGTGATCGTGAGCAGCTTGATGAGCAGGCGCGTTCTGCTCACGCCCCCTCACCGACGCGCCACGTCTGAAGCGCAGCCAGCGCGCCGTCGATGACGCGCCCGAGGAAGGTCTCGCGGTCATTGACGTGCGGCATCGGCTCATCCGGGACGGGTACGTCCAGAAACTCGCACAGTGGCTCCCAGCCTTCGCGCACGTTCCACACGAGCAGCCGCTCTGCTGGGACGGTCGCCTTGACCAGCTCGTTGTGGCGCTCGAAGCCCGCGATCAGCTGCTCAGGCGTCTCGTGGCCGTCTGAGAACGTGCCGGCACCGGTCCAGAACATGCGGTCTACGAGTCGCAGATAGCGGCTCCATTGCGGATCGACCTGGCCGCGAGCGCTGGCCATCAGTCGCAGCAACGACTCGCCGTGGCCCATGTTCCAGATCGTCTCCCTGAAGCTGGGCTCCCACTTCTCGGGGTCGCGCACGCTGAGCAGAACCTTCGCGTCGGGGTAGTGGTCCATCAGCTCGCGCCAGAAATAGCCGCCGGGCCAGTCCACCGTGGCCTGGAAGTCGTCGAAGACCTCCTCCCAGGGGGCGGCCCCGTCGAGTGCGCTGTTCCACACGCCGACTTGGTCGAGATCGGCCAGGATGTTGACCCAGTGGTAGCAGGGGGTCAGGCCGAGCATCTTGAGCGCCACCTTCTGCGTCAAAGTGCCCGTGCGCGGCAGGCCGGCTCCGATAAGTCTCATCGTCCCCCCAGGTTTATGGCAGTTGGCGAAGAATCACTATTCACGGCAGTGCCGCGAACGGTTTGTGAAGAAGTATGTCGATAGGATGAAGAGTCTATGAAGAAAACTCGCTGAATGGCCGCTCTTTCGCGGGTTCCGGCGGGTTGCTCACATATGCTCGGACATCGAACCGACCGCCCACGCTCCCCGATCCACACGACCCCAGGGGGGTCCCATTGAAAGCCATAGGCGCCGACTTCGCCAGCGTACCCGAGACATTGCTACTCGATGAGCGCACGATTGGGTGCGCGCGTATCAGCCAGCTGGCGCTGGCCGACCCCGAGACCTCCTTCTCCCAAGACGAAGTGCTGGCGCTGCTTGGCCTCTCAGACGACGAGTTCGCGCGGCGCATCTTCAGCCGCTGCGGCGTGCAGCGCCGTCAGCTGAACCTGACCGACGAGTTTCTCGCCACGACCGTGCAGGGACGCACGCTGCAGATCGAGGACCAGCTGTTTGGGTACGCGGTGAAGGCCGTCGACGAGCTCGGGATCGACCCCAGCCAGATCGGAGTTCTGATCAGCGCAAGCCTCTACTCGCTCGGCGGCCCGACGCTGGCGCACCGGCTCGTGGAGCACTACGCGATGGATCCCGAGACCGACAAGTATCACGTCGTCGGAGTGGGCTGTGCCAGTGCCGTGCCGCTCGTGCGGCTCGCCTCCCAGACGCTGCGCGCGCACCCCGGCAAGCGGGCGCTGGTTGTGGCTGCCGAGAGCATGACGGGCATCCTGATGGGGGCGTCCGACAACGACGAGCGCAGCAAGACGGTCGGCTCCTCGATCTTCGGTGACGGTTGCGCGGCGGCCCTGATCGATGGTGAGGACGGTGCGCGTGGCCCGGCGATCCTCGCCTCGAAGGTCCACCAGATTCGCGGGACGCTCGGCGCGGTGCGGATGCAGCTGGCGCCCGACGACAGCTATCTGCACCTGATCCGCGAGCTGCCCGACGTGGCGGGCGAAGGGCTGTGCGAGCTGGTCGATGAGTTCCTTGGCGCGGAGGATTTGACGCGCGCGGAGATCGACCACTGGCTGGTGCACCCGGGCGGACGACGGATCATCGAGAGTGTGCAGGAAGCGCTCGATCTCTCGCGTGAGGATGTGCAGGCGAGCTACGAAGTGCTGGCTCAGCACGGCAACGTCGGCACGCCGTCGATCTTCTATGTGATGAAGTGCGCCCTCGACCGTCGCGAGCCACAGGCAGGGGAGCTCGCGTTGATGGTCACGGTCGGGCCGGGCGTCACGGTCGGGCTGATGCTCCTGCAATGGTGAGCGTCTGCGGGGTGAGTCGTGTCTGCAGCAGCTCGAGCACGGCGTCCACGGCGAGCGGTACGGGCAATGTCGGCGTCAGCAGCAGGTCCGGGCGCGCAGGCGGCTCATAGGGGTCATCGACGCCGGTGAACCCATTCAGCTTGCCGGCGCGCGCGCGCGCGTAGAGGCCCTTCGGGTCACGCTCGGCGCACACCGCGATGGGTGTGTCGAGGAACACTTCGAAGAAGGGCAGTTTGTCGTGTTCGTGGCGTTCTCGAACCAGCGCGCGGGTGTGTTCGTAGGGGGACACGACCGCCACGACCGCGATCGTGCCCGAGTCGGCGAACAGGCGGGCCAACTCGCCGACACGATGGACGTTCTGTTCGCGATCGACCTGGCTGAAGCCGAGATCGCCGCAGATCCCACAGCGCAGGTTGTCGCCGTCGAGTAGGTAGGCGCCACAGCCCTGTTCGACCAGGCGCTCCTCGACCGCGGCGCCCAGCGTTGACTTGCCCGAGGAGGGCAGACCGGTTATCCACAGGGTCGCTCCACGCGCGTCGAGCGTCTGCCAGCGACGCTCACGGGAGAGCGTCTTGTCCTGCCATGTCACGTTGGGACTTGAGTCCATCGGGTGGGAAGCGCACCTGCGAGAGTTTTGGGAACCGTTAGGGTGCGATTAGGGTTTCTAACATAGCGAGCGGGCCGGAAGTTTCGCCCGGTCGCGTAAGTTGCGGCTAAGAAATCCGTCGCGCACGCTCGGCAGGGCTTGAGCTACCAGCGTGGCGCTCTGCGTGGCCTTGGTCAGGCCTGTGCGAGCGCCGCTTCGTTAGGTGGCCTCGGCTCGATCAGGCCTGTGCGAGCCTCGCTTCGTTGTTCTAGGTGGCCTTGGCTCGATCAGGTCTGTGCCAGCGCCGCTTCGTTGTCATACAGCTTGAGGATCTCTACAGCGCCCTTCGGCGCGGCGGTCATGCAGAGCCCGCACAGCACGCACTCGTCGAGATTGCGCTCGACGAGCTCGAGCGCTCCGCTATCCGCTTGGGCGAAGATGTCCACCGGACAGGCTTCGGCGAGCTTCGCGGCGAGCGCCACGTCGTGGGCGGCCTCGTCGGAGACCTCCACAGCGATGAAGATGCCATCGGCCCTCATACCGGACTCCCTTGTGTCGCGCCCGCCACCCCGTCCCGGTTCGGCGCCGGTTCGGCGATCTTCGCGGCGATCATCTCCGGGATGTCCTCGATGCGCTCCGCTACTGTGATCCCGGCCTGCGCGAGGCGCGCGATCTTCTCCGAGGCGGTGTCCTCCTTACCTTCGACGATCGTGCCGGCGTGGCCAAAGCTCATGCCGGGCATCTCGTCCATGAAGCGGCCCGCCATGAACGCGACGATCGGGAGCGCACGGTGTGGAGCGCCGGGTCGCGAGTCGTGCTCGAGCACCCAACGCGCAAGCTCGGCCTCCATGCGTCCGCCTGGCTCGGTGTAGATCACGATGCCCTGCGTCTGCTCGTCGGCCTCAAACAACCCCATCAGCTCGGCATAGCTTGAGCCGATGATCGCGTCGCCGCCGATCGACACGGCCGTCGATTGACCCAGCCCGGCCGCGCTGAGTGTTGAGGACATCTCGGTGGTCATGCCACCCGAGCGTGAAATCACGCCGATCGGGCCGGGCGTGTAGGCCTGCGCGGCGTTGCGCGCGGGACCCCCGATACCGCCCATCTTGATCACGTCAGGCACGATGATCCCGAGACAGTTGGGGCCAATGATGCGCGCGCCCCTGAGCGTCGCCAGCTCGACCATCTGGGCGACGTCGCGGCGTGGGATACGCTCGGTGACGATCACGATCAGCTGGATGCCATTCTCGATCGCCTCGAACACCGCGTCCTTGGTGAACGCGGGGGGGACCGTTACGACCGAGCCGTAGACCGGCGAGCCGTGGTGGGCAACCGCTTGGGCGACAGTGTCGAACACCGGCACGCCATGGACCTCACGGCCGAGGCGACCGGGGGTCACGCCGCCGACGACCTTCGCGCCGGCGCCGTAGTCCAGGCACTCTCTTGTCAGGTTGACGGCCTCGCGGCCGGTGATGCCCTGGACGATGAACGTCGTGTCTGCGTCGATCAGAATGCTCATGGTTGGATTGCGGTCGTTGAGGGTTTGGGATCGTCCGCGTGTCGCGGCGTCGCACCTAGCCGGTGGGCGCGGGACGTCCTATCCCGCGTCCGCGCCTGTGAGTCCGAACGAGGGTCCTTCATGCGGCCACGGGTGGGTGGGGTTCTATCTTCTCGACCGCGCGCCGGGCGGCCTCGTTGAGTGAGACAGAGCGGTCGGCGTAGTCCACGCCGTACTTCCTGAGGATCTTGAAGCCCTCCTCCTCCCACGCGCCGGGGATACGGAAGATCGCGATCTTCTCGGCCGGGTCCATGCCGAGCTCCAGGCATGCCTTGATCACTCCTCGCGCGACAATGTCCACGCGCGTGTTGCTCACGATCGACATCATCACCGCGATCTGCTCCACGCCGGGCTTCTGCAGCACGAGCTTCGCCAGCCCGCACGCCTTGGCGACTGAGGGGTTGCCGCCGATCTCGCAGTAGTTGGCTGGCTTGCCGCCGTGGGCGCGCACCGCGTCGAACAGCGTGAGCGAGCCGCCGCCCGCGCCGATCACAAGGCCGAGGTTGCCGTCGAACTCGGTGACGTTGCCGGCCACGCCGCGATGGTCGGTGGCGTCCACTTCCTCACCGGCCAGCTCGAAGGGGGTCGCCTCGCGCGCTTGGCGGGTCTCCTCGTCGCCCACGCCGAGTTCGCCCAGCAGCTTCTTGTGGCGACCGCGCGCCTCGTTCTCGATGTCCATGTGCGCGTCGAGCGCGACGAACGACCCGTCCTTCAGTTGACCGAGCGGATTGATCTCCGCGAGCGTCATGTCGTGCTCCACGAACAGCTTCGCTAGGCAGGTGAGGATCGGTACGAGCTTGTTCAGCGCGCTGCCGGTTACGCCGGTGGACGCGATCACCTCCTTGGCCTCGAAGTCGCCGAATGGGAGGATGTTGGAGAAGTGCCGGCGCCCCACCTTGTCGGGCTGCTGCTCGGCGACCTGCTCGATGTCGATGCCTCCGACCGGCGAGAAGATCATCACCGGTTGCTTGCGCGTCCCATCCCACACGACACCCGCGTAGTACTCCTGGGCGACCTCCGCCTTCGGGTCCACGAGCACTCCACGCGGCATGTGGCCATTGATCTCCAGCGCAAGGATGTCGCGCGTATGGGCCTCGGCCTCATCGGGGGTGTCGGCGAACTTCACGCCGCCGGCCTTCATCCGTCCTCCGGTGAGTACCTGGGACTTGACGACGGTGGGACCGCCGATGCGCTGCGCGATCTGCTTCGCCTCTGCTGGGTCGGTGGTGAAGCCGTAGTCGGTTACCGGTATGCCGGCGCGCTTGACCAGCTCGCGCGCCTCGTACTCGAAAAATCTCATCGCGTCCTTGGTTGCTTGGGGACGGGGCGTCGGAACCCTATCGGGACGGCGGCCGGCATGCTGTGAGCGCCGACGGCCTCTTGCCTACCGGCCGGCGCCGGCAGCTTGAGCCGGAGCGTTCAATGGGAACAGCCCGCGCAGAGTGTCTATCTGCTCTCGGCTTCCCACCACGCTGAAGTTCTGGAACTCGCAGTCTTTGAATGTGCATTCTACGAAACACACAGTACCTTTGGGCAGGTGCGAGCTATCGGTGGGATCATCGACGACGATGAACGAATCGTCGCCTAGCCCCAACCAGCGCGAGTTCTCGATATAGGAACCCGAGAGAAGTGCTGACGGCGGACCCACGATTACGCACCGCTCGAATCGGCGACGGTAGATCCAGGGAAGAAGATTCGCGACCAGCACAACCTCGTCCTTGACGTAAAACGGAAGAGTCTGTGTTGGGGTGCTCATCGATCTCGCTTCCGTGGTTTCTTATTTTTCGCGCCTATGTGGTCGGTTTTTGCGCCTACGTCGCCGGATACCGGGGCTAGGGGTGCTCCGGATGGTATTTGGCCAGGAGCTACCTGAGTGATGATATCGCCCCCTTCCATGTGGATGTGGATCCCGTCGGGGCCCGGTGAGCCTCTTCGTGCGCCCCAGATCAGCGACGCGACGAGCAGCAGCCCAAGGCTGACCACTAGCCAGTAGGTCAGGGGATGGTGGTGCTTGGACGTGACGACGTTGACGAGCCATACCACTAGCGACGCGCATCCGAGCGCGGCAAATACAGCCTGCACGTAGCTCGTCCCGGCTCGCGCTCCTCGTCGCAAAGGTCCGCTCATCGGGACCCAAGGCTACGCTTGACCCCGGTCGAAATTCACGCAACCCGGGCGCTCGGAGGTCGGCGATGTCCAAACTGGTGCGAGCTCGCCTGGACGGCCGCGCGGAGGCAGCCGTCCAGGCCCTTAGGTGGGTCGCTACATCACAGGGATCGTCTCGTAGACGTTGACTTTGCCGCCGTTTGTGAACACCGGGCAGCCTTTCGCCAGCTCGGCGGCGGCGTCGAGGCTGTCGGCTGTGAGGATTGAGTAGCCGGTCAAGCCGGTTTTGGCGGCCCCGTCGGCTCCGCCTGAGTCCACCGATGCGGAGGGACCGAATGGGTTGCCGGCGTCCACGACCGCCGACCCGAGTTGCCCGAACCAGGCTCCCCACGCGGCCATCGCGGCCTCTCGCTCCTCGTCGGTCTGGGCCATGCCGCCGCCTGTGTAAGCCAGCAGGTAGTTCGCCATATCGCTGCTCCTTCTATTCGTATTGGGTTGTACTGACGCTTTGACTGTGCGTTTGGATTTAGCGCGGCCATGAGAGTCGTGCCGGTCGTTCTACGGTTGTCCGGGCAAAGCGCCCAGCTCCTCACGCCGCGGTTGAGAATCCGCGTGCGCGGAAGATGTCCAAGCACGCCGCCCAGCCCCGGGCATGGCGGTCGCGCGAGTCCGCGTCGGGGAGCCCGGTGTGCTCGAGCACGACATCGGTGCGCTCGCCACGATCGTGGAATTCGACGGTCACTGTGCTGAGATGACTGGTCTCGCCGCTGTCGAGCTCCCACTGCCAGCTGTACACAAGCCGGCTGGGACGCTCCACCTCTCGATATTCGCCACCGACGGTGTGCCGTTCGCCGTCGGGACTCACCATTGCCAGCCGATAGCGCCCGCCGACGCGCAGGTCCACCTCGGCGACGGGCGTGGTCCCCTCTGGATGCACGGCCCACCAGCGCTTCAACACCTCGGGGCTGGTCCACGCGTCGAACAGCTCCTCGGGGGAAGCGTCGAAGCTGCGCTCGATACGCAGGCTGGTCTCGCTTGTCATCACGGCGTCGGCCGTGTCGGTCACGTTGCTCATCTCGACTCCTTCGGTGGTCGTTGCGGTTGGTCTTGGGCTTGGTGTAGCTGTTGGTTTTCCCGCCGCTCGCGCAGGTACTCCTCGACGGTGTCGAGCTTGCGCTCCCACAGCTCGCGCTGAGCGCTCATCCAGCCGTATGCCTCGTCGAGCGGCTGTTCGCGCAATCGCAGACGGTGCGTGCGCCCGTCGATCACGCGAGTGATCGCGCCCGCCTCCTCGAGTAGCTTCAAGTGCTTGCTGATCGCGGGCTTTGACACGCCGAAGTCGCCAGTGGCTTCGCCGACGGTCATCTCGCCGCCAGCAAGCCGCTCCATGATGCCTCGGCGAATCGGATGCGAGCACGCCACGAACGTGCGGTCCAGCACTGCATTGTTAGCCATAAGGTTAACAATAGCGGGGGAGTGGGGAGAACGCAAACGCACACGCAGGCAGATTCCGCACGTCCACGCGCGCTGTTGTCGCTGTTGCCTTTTGAGCTAGGAGGCGCCTTTTGAGCTAGGAGGCCCGCAGGATCGCGGTTGATGCTGCCGCTGGCATTACGCCCCAGCTGGCACGAACCCGTAAGCCTCCGCCAGCTCCGGGTCCTTGCGGGCGAGCATCTCGGCTAGTTTGACCATTACCTGACACTGCTTCCAGGTGGCGTCGTCCTGCATCTTGCCGTCGATCATGTGCACACCGCGCCCGTCGGGGATCGCCTCGATCACCTTCTTGGCAAAGATGACCTCCTCGGGGTCTGGCGAGAACACCTGCTTGGCGATCCCGATCTGCACCGGGTGCAGCGACCACGCGCCCACGCAGCCCAGCAGGAACGCGGCACGGAACTGCGTCTCGCAGCCGAGCGTGTCCTTGATGTCGCCGTAGGGTCCATAGAAAGGGAGCGCGCCGACTGCCGTGCACGCGTCCACCATGCGCGCGATCGAGTAGTGCCACGGATCCTGCTGGTAGCTCTCACGTGGCAGCTGCGGATCGTCGGCGTCTGGATCGGCGATCGTGCGGTAACCAGGGTGTCCGCCGCCCACGCGTGTCGTCTTCATGCGCCGCGACGCCGCCAGATCGGCTGGGCCGAAGCTCATCCCCTGGATGCGCGGGCTGGCCGCCGCGATCTCCTCCAGGTTGGCCACGCCGAGCGCTGTCTCCAGGATCGCGTGCACCAGGATCGGCTTCTCAATCCCCGCCTTCGCCTCCAATTGCGCCAGCAGCCGGTCCACGTAGTGAATGTCCCACGGACCCTCGACCTTCGGCACCATGATGACCTCGATACGGTCGCCGATCGCGCCCACGATCTCGGTCAGGTCGTCGAGCACCCACGGCGACTCCAGCGAGTTCACGCGCGTCCACAGGGCGGTGTCGCCGACCCAGCCCTCCGGGCTGGGGGCCCCCATCTCGCGTCCCACCTTGATCAGGCCCGCGCGGGCGGCCTCCTTGCGATCCACCGACACCGCGTCCTCTAGATTGCCCAGCATGATGTCCACGGTCGGGGCGATGTCCGGCACCTTGGCCACCATTTTCTCGTTTGAGAAGTCGAGGAAATGGATCATGCGGGACGGCTTGAAGGGGATCTCGCGCGCTGGCTCGGGCGCGCCGATCGCGAGGGGCTTGTCGAAGGCTCGGGGGTTGCGCAAGGCGTATCTCCTGGTCCGGACGCGCTCGATCGCGGCGTCCACTTTGATCTCTTCTCAGCACGCTGAACGCTATCGCCTCCACGTCCCGATGGCTGCTCGCCAAGCTCATCGCGACTCATCTAGGGTGGCGAAGGGGTTCGCTCAGCTTGCGATGACGGCGCCCGAATGGTCGCCCGCCGCCGGCGCTCACTAGAATTTGGCGTAGACCCGCACATCAGTTTGGCCTAGACCCGCACGTCAACCTCGTACCACAGGAGACCCACCGCACCCATGAGCAACGCCCCCGTCGTCGCCCCCACCGTCGAGACCGAGCAGGCCGCGCGCGAGGCCTCAGGCGCCCACCCCTACGGCCGCTACCTAGAGGAGTTCGAGGTTGGCGCCACCTACAAGCACTGGCCCGCCAAGACCGTCACCGAGTCAGACGACCACCTGTTCTGCCTAATCACGATGAACCACCACCCGCTGCACCTCAACGACGTGTACGCGGCGAAATCGCAGCAGAAACGCAACGTCGTGGTCGGCCCGCTGGTCTACTCGCTCGCGCTCGGCATGTCCGTCTCCGACGTCTCCGGCAAGGCGATCGCCAACCTCGCCACCGAAGAGCTCAAGCATCCCGCGCCCGTGTTCCACGGCGACACGCTGTTCTGCGAGTCCGAGGTGTTGGAGAAGCGCGAGTCCCAATCCAAGCCCGATCGCGGCACCGTGAAGGTACACACGCGCGTCTACAACCAGGACGGCGTGCTCGTCGCCGAGTTCAAGCGGCTTGTGCTCGTTCCTCGGCGCACGCCCGGCGGCATAGGGGCTGAGGGCAACGTCGAGTAGCCCAGCGATTTGGAATTCGAACGACTCGGGACCCTGGCACGAGCTCGCGCCTGAGCTCAGACCAGGGGGTGCAGCGCAGCGCCCACGTCTCCCCCGCCGCGTGAGTACGCGGCGGGGCTGGTGAGAAACCCCGGGGCCACGTCTCCAAATCATGCGATAGGCTCTCAAGAGCGCCCTCGAGGGCGTTTTTCCGTTCCCGGGACTGGGAATCGGATCTCCCCACCCGGCGGCAGCCCGCCGGGCGCACGCCACCGCGAACACAGCAAGGAGTCGCTCGCACGTCATGGAGACCACCGCAACCGCCGCCCCCACAACGACCAACACACGCCTGCTCACCTGGGTCGAGGAGATCGCCGCCCTCACCGAGCCTGCCTCCGTCCAGTGGTGCGACGGCTCCGCCGAGGAGTACAACCGCCTCTGCCAGCTGCTGGTCGACGCCGGTACCTTCACGCGACTCTCTGAGGCCAAGCGCCCCAACTCCTACCTCGGCTTCTCCGACCCCGGCGACGTAGCCCGCGTTGAGGACCGCACATTCATCTGTTCGCCCACCGAGACCGAAGCCGGCCCCACCAACAACTGGCGCGACCCCGCCGAGATGAAGGAGGCTCTCGCCGAGCTCTTCAACGGCTCGATGCACGGTCGCACGATGTACGTGGTGCCGTTCTCGATGGGTCCGCTCGGCTCCGACAAGAGCCAGATCGGCGTGCAGCTGACCGACTCGCCCTACGTGGTCGTATCGATGCGCATCATGACCCGCATGGGCTCAGCCGCCCTGGAGGCGCTCGGCGACAGCGACTTCATCCCCTGCCTGCACTCGGTCGGCATGCCGCTCCAGGACGGCGCGTCCGACGTGCCATGGCCCTGCAACGCTGAGAACAAGTACATCGTGCACTTCCCCGCCACCCGCGAGATTACCTCCTACGGCTCCGGCTACGGCGGCAACGCGCTGCTCGGCAAGAAGTGCCTCGCGCTGCGCATCGCCTCTGTGATGGCCCGCGACGAGGGCTGGATGGCCGAGCACATGCTGATCCTCAAGCTGACCTCACCAGAGAAGGAGGTCAAGTACATCGCGGCTGCCTTCCCGTCGGCGTGCGGCAAGACCAACCTCGCGATGCTGATCCCCACGCTCCCCGGATGGGACGTGCAGACGGTCGGCGACGACATCGCCTGGATGAAGTTCGGCGATGACGGACGCCTGTACGCGATCAACCCCGAGGCTGGCTTCTTCGGAGTGGCGCCCGGCACCGGCGAGGACACCAACCCCAACGCGATCCGCACCGTGCAGAGCAACACGATCTTCACCAACTGCGCGCTCACCGATGACGGCGACGTGTGGTGGGAGGGACTCACCGACGAGCCGCCCGCGCAGCTCACTGACTGGCGCGGAAAAGACTGGACGCCGGCGTCTGAGACTCCCGCGGCCCACCCCAACGCCCGCTTCACGGCCCCCGCGGCTCAGGACCCGGCGATCGCACCGGAGTGGGAGGACCCCGCCGGTGTGCCGATCTCAGCGATGCTGTTCGGCGGACGGCGCTCCACGGTTGTGCCGCTCGTCACCGAGGCGCTCGACTGGGAGCACGGTGTGTTTCTCGGCTCGGTTATGGGCTCTGAGAAGACCGCCGCCGCCGCGGGCACCGTCGGCGAGCTGCGCTTCGACCCGTTTGCGATGCTGCCCTTCTGCGGCTACAACATGGCCGACTACTTCGCGCACTGGCTGAAGATCGGTCGTCAAGCAGACCCTGAGAAGCTGCCGAAGATCTTCTACGTCAACTGGTTTCGCAAGGACGAGAACGGACGCTTCCTGTGGCCCGGATACGGTGAGAACTCGCGCGTGCTCGCGTGGGTGTTCGCGCGCTGCGCCGGTCACGGAGCAGCGGTCGACACGCCGATCGGGATCATGCCGCCCGTCGGCCCCGAAGGACTCGACACGTCGGGCCTCGACATCTCCGACGAGCACATCGCCGAGCTGCTGCGCGTGGACGTCGAGCAATGGAAGGCCCAACTGCCTCACTTCCATGAACAGCTCGGCAAGTTCGAGCGTCTCCCAAAGGAGCTGCACGAGCAGCTCGAGGCGCTCGAAGCAGCGGCTCTCCTCCTAGGAGGCTCCGCGCTAGGGGAGCAGCGTCCGCACACACGCTCCAAGGTGCGCGTCGGGTGTGCGCTTGCCGGCCCGCCGGACCTCAGCCATCAATCGCAGAAGCCTCTGGGAAGGCCTCAGGCCGCATAGAGCGCCGGGGTCTTTTTCGTTTCGCAGATCGTTACGCCGAATCCCCCTAGAGCGGCTCGGTCGCCGGTTCGCGGTGGCGCCAGCTCACGGTCAGCGCAACCGTCTGGGTCGCCAGCGCGGCGGCCGCGGCGAGCAGGAACGCTTGCGTGATCCCGAGCGATTCAAGTGACACTGCCAGCACGAAGCAGAACAGCGCGTAGGCCACCAGCCCCATCACAAACCCGCGCATGATCCGCAGCACGTCCTGCTCGCCGTGCTGCGCATGGGTGAACACGGCCAGTACGCTCGCGATCACCGGGAACGGCGCCAGCAAGCCGCTCAATTTCGAGCCCAGCTGACCGGAGAACGCGGTCAAGGCAAGCACCAGCGCCAGCGCGCTGAGCGCGCGCAACGGCAGGTCCCAGGCCGGGAGCCTCACCCCCCTCAGCCGTTGGGCGCGTGCTCGCGGCATCCCCAGCAACGTCAGCGCTATCGCCGCCAGCACCAGCGCAAGCGCCGGGTCGACGCCCAATGTGATGGCGCTCAGCGCTCCTGTCATCGCAAAGAACGCCCCCCATCCAAAAATAAGGCTCGCCCCCCATCGCATACGGTTTGCCAGACGCGCGTACACCGCGATGAACGCCAACAGCGACACGAGTCCCAGCAGCGTTCCAGCCGCTGCGTCAGCGGCGAAAGCGGGCCCGTGCTCTAGCGCGTACACGAGCAGGATCGGACCGGCCACCACCGGCAATCCGCCGATCAGTCCTCCGATGCGAGCGCCAAAGCGCCTCGCCGCCAGCGACGCCCCCATCACGAAGGCCGGCGCCAGCAAGATCTTCGCTGCGATCACGCCCACGGGCTGATGATGACTGGTGGATGATGACTCGAGCCAGTAGGGGACCGCTGACCAAGCTGGCCGATCGGAGATTCCGTGGATCTCCGATCGGTAAGGACGCAGCGAGCGCAGCGTGCTACGCACGTAAGTGAGCGAAGACGCAGCATCGCGCCGGCCAGCGCTCCCCTACTCGTGTTCGTGCGCTTCGGCTGCCGCTGCCGGCGGGCGTGACTCCTCGGCCAATGAGGTGATCGTCAGGGCGCCCCGCGCCGCGGACTCCAGCACCTCGGTGGCCTCCTCGAGCGAGCGCGCATACAGCTCCACCAGCAAGTGCACCACGATCTGATCGTCGTCGTGCTTGTGGAAGCGCACGTGCGTGAAGAACTCCCGCACCCCATACTCGCCGAACGCCGCGTAGGAGAGCGCGTCCCCGGCCTCCGGCCCCGAGCAGATCTCCACATCGTCGGCCTCGACCGTCACGGTACACGACGCGACCCAGGGAGTGCCGGCGATCATTCGTTCCCAGCGATCCTCGATCGGCTCGACGCGACCACCAGCGAAGCCAAGGTGCGGCTGGTCGTGCATGCAGTCCAAACACTGCACCACCGCCTCCTGCAGCTCGTCGACCACTTCCGAGCGCTCACCCGTCTCAGCGTCGATCTTGTGGATCCCCTCGTAGTGCACCTGCACCTCGAGGTTTTGCGACCAGCAGCGGTAGCACCGCAGCCACGCTCTGGCCGTGGTCTCTGGGGCAGGTCCCTCCATCTCGATCATTGTAAGCCCCCCGGAGGGGTCTCGGGAGTTGATCGCTACCCGAACGTGAACGCGTAGCCCGACACGCCGGGCTCAAAGCGCAGCGACAGACGATGTTGCTGGTCTCCGTGCAGCGACACAAGTGAATACAAACGCTCGTTGGTGACCGTCAACACGCCGTTGTGCACGTCCGCTCCCGCGAGGCTGTTAGGTATTGGTCTGCCGTCGAGCAACACCTGCACCGTGCGCGCTCGTTCGCCCGCGGAGCTCAGCACCAGATACACGTTCTTGGCCTCGAACTCCATGTCGATGCCCGCGTTTGAGACGGCCGTAGCGGGTTGGCCGGCGATGCTCCACGTGCCGCTGTAGTCGAATTCATTGAGCGCCAGCTGCGCCGGCACGCTCGGGCCGTAGTCGTGCAGCCCCGACTTCGGCCCGTCACGCCACCCCTGGGCACGGTTAGTCCCCAGATAGGTCTCAGGCGTAGCGACTTCGCTTGGCGTCACCACGTCCGTCGGGTGGCTCATGCCGCCCACGGAGTAGCCGGCTTCCGCCAGTAGTGCCCTGATCGCCGTCTCGGTCTGCGAATAGTCGCCCTCGCCCGCCGTCGCATAGCGCACGCGCCCGGAGGCGTCGATCAGGTAGTCCGCCGGCCAATACTCGTTGCCGTACGCGTTCCAGGTTCCCATGTTGTTGTCCTGCGCCACCGGGTAGCGCAGGCCGAACTGTTTGATCGCGTCCTCGACGTTGGACGCCTCGTGCTCGAACGCAAACTCCGGGGTCTCCACCCCGACGATCGTCAGGCCATTTTTGCTGTAGGCCTCATCCCACGCCTTCAGGTAGGGCAGCGTGCGGATGCAGTTGATGCACGTGTACGTCCAGAAGTCCACCAGCACCACGTGCCCGCGCAGGCCCGTCAACGTCAACGGACGATCGCCAGGGGTGTTAAACCAATCCTCGGTTTCGGTGAATTCTGGCGCGTCGCCGAGAACCTTCAGCCCGCGCGCGTCGGCCAGCAGCGTCGCGTCGCTCGCGTTGCGCGCCGCCACCACCGCTTTCGTGCTCTGCGCAAACTTCGCGCCATGTCCAGTGATCTCAGGCAGACGACTTTCGACCGCGTGCGATTTCTCAAGACCCGCCGTCAAGTTCACATTGGGTATATGTTCGGCCACATACTGGTCGAAGTCCACATCCACGCCGACGATGATCGCCCCCGCGGTCACCACCATCACGATGCCCAGCGTGCGCTGCAGCGCGACGCCGCGGCCCGCCGCCCGCACGCGGTCAAACAGCTTGCGCCCGCCGAGCGTCAGCGCGAACAGCACCGCCGCGCTGCCCAGCGAGTAAGCGATCGCGACCGCCACGGTGCGCCCGCTGGCGGCGCTCACCGAGATCACCGCCGCAAGGATCGGGCCGGCGCACGGCGTGTACACGAAACCCAGCGCCCCGCCCACCAACAGCCCCGAACGAAAGCCGTCCCCGCGCGAGCGCGGACCAAGCGCCGCGATCCGCGACATGCGCGCCTCCAAGCGGTCCGCCAGTCCCGGCACGATCAGTGCTAGCCCAGCGGCCAGCAGTACGGCCACAGCGATATCTCGCAGCGGGTCCGAGCCGAGCCCCACGCCGTCCACCACATCTGCTACTCCGACGATCGTCACCGTGAACGTCACCGTCAGCCCGACCACCACGCCCAGCGGTCGGCGCCGTCCCCCGACGCCGCTGGAGGCCAGCAGCGCGGGCAGCACCGGCAGCACGCACGGCGACAGCGCCGTGCCGGCGCCGGCCAGAACCGCGAATCCGATCAACACGATCATTTCACCCAGAGCCTACGGCCAGAGGCGGCCGTTGGGCGCCGCATAGCCTCTGACGTTCGAGAGGCAAGCGAGACGAGGACGCACCGACCGAAATGTGCTGTGCACATGAGGAACGCAGAACGCAGTAACGCGCTGCATAGCCTCTGACGTTCGAGAGGCAAGCGAGACGAGGACGCACCGACCGAAATGTGCTGTGCACATGAGGAACGCAGAACGCAGTAACGCGCCGCATAGCCTCTGACGTTCGAGAGGCAAGCGAGACAAGGACGCACCGACCGAAATGTGCTGTGCACATGAGGAACGCAGAACGCAGTATCGCGCCGCCTATCGAACGTCAGCGCTTGAGCATTATGTAGACGGTGCTTATCGCGAACGCGATCTGTCCGAACGCCAGCGCCGTGCCGAGGTTGATCGCGCCGAGCGCCCCGGCGAGCGCGGCCGCGAGCACGAACGCGCCAAACATGGTCGCGAGCTCACGCGCCACCGGATCAGCCCGTCCCGGCAGTCCGCTCGAGCACGCTCACGAGCGCGCGTGTGTCAAGGCCGGCGTGCTGCGCCTCGAGTAGGCGTTCGCCCGCGCGCCGTCCGCCCACGGCACGCATACCGCGCTCGCCATGCTCCTCGGCGAAGTCCAGCAACGCTCCGGCGCGCCGCGCGCGCAGTCGCCGCGCGCTCACGTCGAGCTGGCCGCGGTGCTCGTCGAGCGCCGTCACCAGCTCCCCGATGCCCTGAGCGGGAGGCAGCGAAGACACGGCCAGTACGCGGGTGGGGGCCGCGCCCTGTGTCCCCAGCGAGCGCAGCGCCGCGCTCAGGTCGCGTCGGGTGGCGAGCGCTATTTGGCCGAGATCGGCCTTCGTCACGACAAGCACGTCAGGAGTCTCCATGATTCCCGCCTTGTAGAACTGCAGTACGTCGCCGCTGCCCGGCTGCACGACCACGACGACCGTGTCGGCCACGTCGGCCACCTCGGTCTCGGCCTGCCCCACGCCGACCGTCTCGATCACAACCATGTCGAACGCCGCCGCGAGCGCCTGCGCGACCGTGCGCGTCGCGCGCGCGAGCCCACCCAACCGGTCTCCAGCAGCGGTCGAGCGGATCAGCACGCCACGGTCGGCCGGGTCGAACTCGATACGCGCGCGGTCGCCGAGCAGCGAGCCGCCCGATCGGCGCGAGCTCGGGTCCACCGCCAGCATCGCCACGGTCCGCCCGCGCGCACCAGTTTCGTGGTCGGTGTCCCGCCACGCGTGCAACAACGCCGACAGCAGCGTCGACTTGCCCGCGCCCGGTGGCCCGGTCACGCCGACGATATGCCCCGGCGCCTCGCCGCCGAGCGCGGCGGGGGAGACCTCGCGCAGCAGCGCCGCCGCCTGCTCGCGGTCCGCTGGCGTGGTGCTCTCAAGCAGGTTCAGCGCCGCCGGCGCAGCACTCACGTCACGTGCGCGCAGGCGCGCTCCGAGGTTCGCGCCTATCATGGCGCGAACCCACCTATCTCACGGTCGTACGTCTCAGACGTCGAAGCCGGCGCGAGCGCCGCGTCCGGCGGTGCAGCGTGTAGAGCGGCGTACCTGAGCCTGCCGAGGACATCGGTTGTAGGCGCGACCTTGGCGTTCTCATAATCTGAGAGACGTGACGCCGAGGTCCCGGCGGCGCGCGCAAGCTGGCGTAGAGTCATTCCACTACGCTTGCGCCACGAATGGATCTGCGCTGCATACTCGGCGCGACCGCGCATAGCGACGTCCTTGCGCGCGTGCTGAATAACGCGTGCGATGAGCGCGTCCACGCCGTAGTGCTCTCCCCATCCAACTACCGTCTCGGCCGTGCGCGCCGCTGGTCCCCATGGATTGACACGAATCGTCTCGGCGAGCGCTTGCCAGTCCGAGAGCGACCCGCGGTCGATCAGCGTCTCGATCGCCTCCGCAGGCCACGCGTCGATCGGTTGGGCGGCGTCGAAATCAAGATTGCGAAAGCGGGGGGTCATTACAGCATTCGCTCGACCAGGTCCGCCAGCACTGCCGTCACCGTCGGCCAATCCTGCCAGAGTGGCTCCAGTACCTTATAGCTTGACAGTTGCTCGGTAACTTGCGCGTCGCGTGGGCGGGGGTCTGAGAGCTGCTTTGCTAGTTGCGAAGCGACGGCCTCCGGCCGTCGGTTGACATCGGCGTAATAGTCGTCGATGTTCCGCAACACCGAGGCGGCCCGATCGAGTCCGATTTGATCGGTAAGTGCCGCGATGTCGAGGTAGTCGCGTGTCTGGTTGCGGCTCAATGCGAGCCATGCCTTGATCCGGAGGATCTCCTCGGCGCTGGGCACGATCAGCGGTTTGCCATCGATCTCGATCTCGAGCGTCTCAAGAGGTCGGCTGCGCAAGAGCTGGCGCACACCCGTCTCGATCCCACCGAGCTCCCCGAGAATGATCTTCCCGGGCTGGACCTTGGCGGTCGACCAGTCCCCCAGCGCTTCGAGATGTTCGAGGATCGTGTTGAAGCGCTCGGCAAGGTCTGTGACGACGTCACCGTGATCCAGCGACTCGCGATGACCCGCATGCACCGCCGCTGCGCTTCCGCCTACAAGGACGGCGCCAGGCACGATCTCTTGTAGCTCAGTGGCCTTCGCGAGGACCTCCGCAAACGACGACTCCATAATAAATTTATGTTATCAGATACGATAACAATTATAGTAGGTTTCAAATTGGGGCATGGCCCTGGGAGCGTCCAGAGGCGCTCGCGAGAGGCGGGCTCGAGCTGTGTCTAGCGCGGTCTCGCTCACACAGACGCCGGCACGCCGTTGCGCTCGCCGACGATCTCCACGATGTCGCGCACGATGCGCGTGATGTCGAAGTCCTTCGGCGTGTACACGGCGGCGACGCCGGCCTGCTTCAGTGGCTGCACGTCCTGCTCGGGGATGATCCCGCCGACCACGACCGGGGCGCTCACGCCCGCCTCGTGCAACGCGTCGATCACCGCCGGGATCAACTCTCTGTGAGAGCCCGAAAGGATCGACAGGCCGATCACGTGCACCCCCTCCTGTAGGGCGGAGGAGGCAATCTGAGCGGGGGTTAGGCGGATGCCTTCATACACGACGTCCAGACCAGCGTCACGGGCGCGCACCGCGATCTGCTCGGCGCCGTTGGAGTGGCCGTCGAGGCCCGGCTTGCCCACTAGGATCTTCGGGCGGCGACCGAGTTTCTCGGTCAGCTGCGCGACCTCCTCGCGTAGCTCTTCGAGCTCCTCGTCGCCCGGTGCGCCGCTGGCCTCCCCGACGCCGGTGGGGGCCCTGTAGCCGCCGAACACCTCGCGCAGCGTGCGTGCCCACTCGCCGGTTGTGGCGCCCGCTCGCGCCGCGACGATCGTTGGGACCATCAGGTTCTCGTGGCTCTCCTCACTGGACGCGACCCGCGCCAGCTCGGCCAGCGCCGCGTTGACTGCCGGCTGGTCGCGCTGGGCGCGCCAGCGGCGCACAGCCTCGATCTGCTGCGCCTCGACCTCCGGGTCCACGACCAGGATGCTCGGGCGGGCGGGTCCTGATCCTGCGTCGGTGAGCGGCGATTGCTCGGTCTCGACGAAGCGGTTCTGACCCACCACAACCTGCTCCCCGGACTCGATCCGCTGGATGCGCGCACGGTGGGAGTCCACCAGCGCGGCCTTCATGTAGGGGACGGCCTGGACCGCGCCTCCGTGCTCGGCCACCATCGCCATCTCGGCGCGCGCACCCTCCAGCAGCTCCTCCACCAGACTATCCATAACCTTCGAGCCTTCGAAGATGTCGGGGTACTCGAGGATGTCCGTTTCGTAGGCCAACACCTGCTGGATGCGCAACGACCACTGTTGATCCCACGGTCGCGGCAGTCCCAGCGCCTCATTCCAAGCGGGTAGTTGGATCGCGCGCGCACGCGCATTCCGACCAAGGGTGACCGCGAGTGCCTCCAGCACGATGCGCTGCACGTTGTTCTCCGGTTGGGCCTCGGTCAGGCCAAGCGAGTTGACCTGCACGCCGTAACGGAAACGCAACAGTCGCTCGTCGGTCACGCCGTAGCGCTCGCGGCCCAACTGTTCCCAGAGGATCCCCATCGCTCGCAGCTTCGCGTGCTCCTCCACGAAGCGCACCCCCGCGTTCACGAAGAATGAGATGCGCCCAAACACGTCGCTCATCAGCTCCTGCGTGTGACTCGTTCCCTGCGAGCGGGTGTCTGTGCCCCCGAGCCGGTCGCGCGTAGCGTCGAGCACGGCGATCGCGTTGCTCATCGCGTAGGCGATCTCCTGCACGGGCGTGGCGCCCGCCTCTTGCAAGTGGTAGGAGCAGATGTTGATCGGGTTCCACTTCGGCACGTGCTCGACCGTGTAGGCGATCATGTCGGCGATCAGGCGCATCGACGGCGCAGGGGGAAACGCGTAAGTCCCGCGCGCCAGGAACTCCTTGATGATGTCGTTTTGGGTCGTTCCCTGGAGGTTCCTCTGCTCCACTCCCTGGTCCTCGGCTGCCACGATGTACAGCGCCAGCAGCCACGCCGCCGTCGCGTTGATGGTCATCGACGTGTTCATCTCGCCGAGCGGGATCCCGGCCGTCAAGGCCGCCATGTCCCCGCGGTGACACACCGGCACGCCGACCTTGCCGACCTCGCCGCGCGCCAGCTCGTCGTCGGGGTCATAGCCCGTCTGCGTGGGCAGGTCAAAGGCGATCGACAGACCCGTCTGTCCCTTCGCGAGGTTGCGCCGATAGAGCTCGTTGGACGCCTTCGCCGTCGAATGCCCGGCGTAGGTGCGCATCATCCACGGGTGGTCGCGCTCGGGCAGGCGTGGAGACTCTTCGTTGTTCACACCGGCAATTGTATGGGGGAGCGGCGGGCTTTATCCTGAGAGCCGATGAGCGAGACGATTGAGCTGCCGCGCACAGGTCCGCCTGGGAGTGGGCTGGGAGACTCCTGGCGGGTGATCGTGCGCAACGACAACCACAACACGTTTGACCATGTCGCTCGCACGCTCGCGCGTTTCATCCCCGGCGTCACGCTGGGGCGCGGCCACGAGATCGCCAACGTGATCCACAACTCGGGCCAAGCGATCGTGTTCAGCGGCCACCAGGAGGCCGCCGAGCACTATTGGGAGCTGCTCAAGGGCGCCGGATTGACGATGGCGCCGCTAGAGCAGTGCTGAGCCTGCTCCCATCTTTATTGACTTCAACCGAATTGACCTCAACCGAATCGCTCTTCCCGCGTATAACGCCCGCTCAAACGCGGCAGCGTGGGCTGACGGGGATTTCTGGTGTCGACCCGCCGGTGGGCGGCGGATCGACCTTGCACCAGGTCAGTCGTCGTGTGCGTTGCTCAACGACGCCCACAAACGGGTATGAGATGCCGTTGGCGTGCGCACTGCAACGCAGCGCTCGGCGACCGCCGCGAAGCGGGCCGGGCGGCCCACAGCGCACGCTTTGCAAGGGGCCTGTGAGTTCGCCGTGGAGAATCCGGTTGTGTGCGTCGGTCGTGATAGCGAGCTCCAACGCGACTCGCACGGGTATACCTGAGCGGAGCGGCGCGCTGTGCGGAGCTTGGTCCTCTTCGATGACGATCTGAGCCTCGCGATTGGCTTCGACTTCCGCTGCGCGTTCGGATTGGGTCGGGCTCGACGAGCCTTCGCCGCCGCTGGTGAGGATCCGGATCGCGACGATCAGGATCGCGAAACCGAGGATCGCGAGCAGCCAACGCGCCCACAGCGGCGGATGTCGCGCGGCCAGCGCGAATCGACCCAGCGAGCTATCGCGCATCGCCGACGGTCACTGACCTCAGACGTAGTGGGGAGTGGGCTGGTCGCTCGAGCGACCGTTGGGCGTGCCACTCGTGCGGCCATTGGGTCCGCCGTCTGAACGCCCGTCAGGGGCGCCCGCCGCCACCGGCTCGCCCTCGATGCTCGCGCCGGCTGTGAGATCCCACCAGCCGTACAGCACCGGCACCTGATACCAGCCGGAGTGGCGCATCCTGAAGTTGGTCATCTCCGGGCCGTCCCAGAAGCGTTCCCAGTCAACATGCTCGGCGAACTGCGCGAACTGTTGAAAGCGATAGCGGTCGTCTCTAGAGCGGTACACCGCGTAAGAGCTCGCGCCATAGCGCAACGCCACGGCCGCGACCTCGTTCAGCACCTTCTCAAACGCGTCCGATCGAAAGCCCGTCGCATACCAGGGGACAATCACAGTGCCTGCCATCTCAGCCTCCAACCTCGGCGTGGATTGCGGGTGGGTGGGAACTCGATCTATCGGCGGTCTTCCCCTCGTCTTCTGACTGCGCTCCGACGAGGATCGAGATCTTGCCCAGGTGCTTGTTTTCGAGCATCAACTGGTGCGCTTCGGCGACGCCCTCAAAGCCGAGTGTGCGCCACAGAACAGGTCGGATCTGACCGCTCTCGATCAGCTCGTTGGCCTTCATGCACTCGTACGCGTTGGCGAAGTGCGACCCAAGGATCTCCTTCTGCTTCATCCACAGGTAGCGCACGTCGAAGTCGAGGTTGAAGCCGGTCGTGCCGGCACAGATGACGACCTTGCCAAACGGCTTGACGGTGAACACGGACGTGGGGAACGTCGCTTGTCCAACGTGCTCGAACACGATGTCGGGCGCGTCGCCGAGGATCTGCTTGACGCGCTTTGAGAACTCGCGCGAGGCGAGAAAGCGCGCCTTCTCCTCTTCGGGGCTCTCGCCGCCCTTGCGCATCATCCCCGCGAACTCCGCCCGGTCGATGTAGTCAACGGCGCCCAGACGCTTGACGAGCTCGCCCTTCTCGGGCGAGGACACCACGCCGACACAGTGCGCGCCCGCCGCTGCGCACAGCTGCGTCGCAAAAACGCCCAGACCGCCCGCCGCGCCCCAGATCAGCACCCTGTGGCCGGCCTGCAATTTGCAGCGCGTGATCAGCATGCGGTATGCCGTGAAATACACCAGTCCGTAGGAGGCCGCCTCCGACCAGCTGAGCGCGCGCGGCTTGGGCAGCAGCTGCTGGGCCTGGACCTTGGTGAACTGCGCGAACGAGCCCCACGTCGTCTCATAGCCCCAGATCTTCTGCGACGGTGCCGCCATTGGGTCGAGGCCGTGCACCTCGGGATCCTCATAGGAGGCCTGGTTGCAGTGCACCACGACCTCGTCGCCAGGCTTCCAGCGCGTCACACCCGCTCCCACCTTCCACACGACGCCCGAAGCGTCTGAGCCGCCGATGTGATGGCCGAACTCTGGGTGGTCGCCGTACTTCATCACCGACACCGGCTTGCCGAGCGCTGCCCACACGTTGTTGTAGTTGACGCCCGCGGCCATCACACGCACGATCACCTCGAACGCCCCCGGCTCAGGCACCTCGATCTCCTCCAGCTGGAAGGCGTCCTTTGGTTCGCCCTGGCGCTCCTCGCGGATAACCCACGCGGCCATTGTCTGCGGCAGCTCGCCGGGCTCGGCGTCCACCTTGGATACGTGCTGAAGATCGATTGCCACGGTGCTGTCTGACCTCGCGTGTCGGGGATCGGGACTGGCTTGCAATCCTACCCGGCGCGCGCACCGCTGGCTCCGAGGACCGGCGGGCGCTTCCGATCCCGAGAGCGAACCTGTGACTCTCCTACCGGAAGGGCAGCTCGCAAACGAGCGCGCTCGCGCCGCGATCGCCTACTGCGATGGTGGCGCCCGGCTCGGCCTCGCGGCGCACGAGCGCCAGCGCGATCGGGCCGAGTCTGGGGGAGATCATCGAGCTGCCCACAGCTCCAAGGGGGCGTTCTCCAAGGCGCAGCTCCGCGCCCCGCTCGACCGGCTCGGACATACGCAGGCCGCGCAGGTGGCGGTTCGGCTTGCCCCTGTAGTAGAGACGCGCCACGGTCTCCTGGCCGACATAGCAGCCCTTCGTGAAGCTCACCGCGCGCTCGTTGAGGCTCGCCTCCTGGGGGATCGTGCTTTCGTCGATGTCGATCCCGTAGCGCGGGCGGCCACGCTCCACGCGCACGATCTCCGCCGCCGCGTCGCTCACGCGCGTGGCGCCTGCTTGTTCCAGTGCGGCGCTCACAGGAGCTGTGGCTTCCGCGTCAAACAGCACGTCGATCCCTGTGTCGGTGCGAATCAGGCGCACCGGGGTGCGATCCAGATGCGCGAGGAGATGACTGTGCTCGCCGGCGGGCAGCTCGGCGGGATCGGCGCCGGGTGAGGGCGGGTCCGAATCGGCGCCACGCGATGACGAGACCAAGATAGGGGAGAGGCCGATGTCAAACGCCTCGGCCGCGACTTCGACGGCGCTCGGGCCGATCAACGAGAGCAGCGCGCTCTCCAGCGTGCGCTTGTGCAAGTGCACCTCGTAGCCCACCTTGAAGCGGCGGATCATGTCGAACAGCGCCTGCAGCGCCACGCGCTCGGTGTCGAGCAGCAGTTCCCCTGGCTGGCCCTCGGGATCGTTGCCGGCTGCAAGGATGCGCAGGTCACCGAGCATCTTGCCCTTGTGGGTCAGGAACGCCGCATAGCAACCGTTGCCAGGCTTCAGCCCGACCAGCTCGTTCGTTACCTGCCCGTTCAAGAACTCGACGGCGCCTGAGCCCGCGAGCGCGAGCTTGCCGCGCTCGGAGCGGTCCACGAGCCCACACGCTGCGGTCAGCGCTCTGTACTCGCCAGCGAGCGCTGCTGTCTCGATGGCTGCCACGGAGTCGAGGATATCGGGATGCATGGCTCCGCCCGCTGCCCGGCGCTGGCTGAAGATTGCAGTCGCGACAGGCGGGGATTTGGCGGTCCGTGCGCAGTACCGTCGCACGTCGGGCGTAGCGTGTCGCGGCGTGATGCGAGCAAGCTATTACCCTCGGGCCGCGCGGACAGTGCTCGCGGATCAGGAGTTGACAACTGCCAACTCATTGCTAGACTGATGGCCGGCGGAGACCGTCATCCAAACAAGGACATTCGTAAGGCCATCAAGGACGCTGAAGGTGCGGGCTGGAAGACAGAGACCGCTAAAGGAAGCGGGCATCGCTGGGGGACGCTGTCCTGCGGCCGAGGGTGCGAACTCGCGATCTGGGGGACACCGCGACGCCCAGTCGACATCGCCAAGCGCATCCGCGAGGCGGTCAAGAGATGCGACCACGCTACATGGGCCGAAGCAAGCAGCGAGCAGAGACGAGCAATGAGCGAAGACCAATGAGCACGAGACAGAGCCTCCACAGCTTCACCCTGTTCTTGGCCGGCGCCGATGTGCTGGGGGACGAGCAGCTCGACGCTCTCTACGAGGCCGGTTGCGACGACGCGCTGTTCGGGGTGCGAGACGGTGTTCAGTACGCGGCGTTCGACCGTCAGGCTGTGAGCTTCAGCGAGGCGTTGGCGAGCGCTATTCGTGACGTCACCTTGACGGTGGCGGGGTCTCAAGTCGTGCGCATCGAGCCCGATGAGCTCGTCACGATGGCGTCGATCGCGAAGCGCAGCGGGCTCTCGCGCGAGTATGTTCGGCTGCTCGCCAATCAGCAGCGTGGTCCTGGTGGCTTCCCCGCTCCGGTCGCCTACGCCGACGCGAGGACGCGTCTATGGCACTGGCCCGATGTGGCTCGCTGGTTGAGCGAGCACCGCAAGGCGAAGCTGGCGGTCGATGTCCAAGCCGCCGATCTCGTGGCGGCGATGAACGCTGCTTTCGACCTGCGTGAGCACACGCGTCGCCTGCGCAGCAAGCGCGACCTCGCGCTCGTCGCGCAAGCCCTGGGCGAGGGTCCGCTCACCGCCGGCCCGGCCCGTCGGACGCAGCCAGCGGGGTTGGCCGGAGGCGTCTAACGGGGCAGCCGCGATAGGCTTGCTCCATGCCCCTCGCGGACACCTTCCAGCGGATTGTTGACTCGTTTCCCGACGACTGGACGGACATCGAGCTGGATCTGCGCATCGCGGACGAGTCACGCTACATCGACGCGTCGGTGTACCTTGTCACCTGCAACGCACAGCCCTATTCGCATCACGACTGGCACTGGCGGCTGCTCGTCGCCCACCGCTTCGGCCACGCCGCCTCCGCGCCCACAACGCACGGCGCGCTGCGGCTGCTCGACGAAGCCGGGATCGAGGGCGAGATGGTGCTGCGCGAGCACCGCGCCGGGCGCGTCGAGGTAACCCAGATGTGGGGTCGCCCGCAGTCGGTGCGCGAGGAGTTCGCGCGCATGCGGGCGCAATAGCGCTCGCCTCAGCGGCGGACACAAGAGGGCCTGTCGATGGCGCGTGTCGTGGCGTTCATCCCGGACCTTCTGTTCGGCTCGCGGGTCCAGGCCGCGCTGCTCGCAGAGGGTCACACGGTCGAGCTGGTCGGCGACGCGGGTTCTGTGCGCGACTTGCTAGCCGGCGCCGACACGCTGGTCGTCGACCTCACCGACGAGGTCCCGCGACGTGTGGAGCTCGTCGAATCGCTCTCAGGCGAGGCGCTGCTCGACGGAGTCCACACGCTCGCGTTCTATTCCCACGTCGAGCCCGACACGCGTCGTCGAGCCGAAGGCGCCGGCTTCGACCTCGTGATCCCCCGTTCGCGCATGGCACGCGAAGCGGCCGCGCTCGTCGCGGGGTTGGTGGACACGGACAGTCGCGACTGAGCTAGCTTGGCGGCAGCGCTTGTCCACCGCCAAGATTGGTGTGTTCGGCCTCGACCGGGTCGAGCGGAACGAGGGCGGCGTTAGGAACACGCTCGGCGAGCGAGACCTTGTGGCCCGCGCGCTGGAACAGGGCGATGCGGATCACGACGCCGTGGCAGACGACCAGCGCGGGTAGATCGCCGCGCTCGACGTCGGCGAGCGCGGCGGCCACGCGCGCGCCCTGCTGGGCAAAGGACTCGCCGCCGGGGAACGCGAAGTCGGGGCGGCCCTCGATGAAGCCCGCAAAGCCGTCGGGGTCTTCGGCCTGCACGTCGCTGAAGAAGCGGTCGGTCCAGTCGCCCGCGTCGGTCTCCATCAGGCGTGGCTCCTCACGCGGCTCCAAGCCGAGGCGTGTCGCGACGATGTCAGCCGTTTCGCGCGCGCGCAACAGCGGGCTGCACCACAGCGCGACGAATGGGATCCCGTCGGCTGTCCCCGCCGCGGTACGCTCGGCAAGGTCGGTCGCCTGCACGCGTCCCGTGTCGTCCAACAGGACCGGCAGGTGACCTTGAAAACGGCGCTCCAGGTTGTAGGCGGTCTGGCCGTGACGGGCCAGGTAGACGCTTGCCGGAGTCATCGTTGGCGAGGCGAGCGCGTAAGCACCGGTCCAGCTGTTCTTGGCCGGTGAGACTAGCCGCTCGCGGGCACGGGTTGCGCGGCGTCGCCGGCTTTGCCTATGAACAGGTACTGGTAAAGCAACGCCGCCACCGCGGCCCCCAGCACCGGTCCCGCGTACCAAACCCAGCCGTTGGCCCAGTGGTCGCCGACAAGCTGCGGGCCAAACGCGCGCGAGGGGTTCATCGCGGCGCCTGTGAACGGTCCGCCGAACAGCACGTCGATCGAGATCGTGAGGCCGATCGCAAGGCCCGCCACCGCGCCGAACGGGCCGCGCTCGTCTACGGCCGAGCCAAATACCACGAGCACGAGGAAGAACGTGAGGACCGCCTCCAGCAGAAAGCCCGAGCTTGCATCGACGCCGTGCCCGAGCGCGGGTACGCCGAGATTGACCGCTTCGGTGATGCCTCGCGGGAGCAGTTGCTTGACGAACAGCGCGGCCAGCGCAGCGCCGGCGAACTGCGCGATCCAGTAGACGACCGCGAGCGCCGGCTTGATCCGGCGCGTGATCAGAAAGCCGAAGGTGATCGCCGGGTTGAAGTGTCCACCGGAGATGTAGCCCAGTGCGCACACCATCACACCGATCGCAAGCCCGTTGGCGATCGCCACCCCGATCAGCGCGGTGTCGTGAATGCCGCCGGCCGCGGCTGCGGCCCCGGCTCCGATAAACGTGAGAGTAAACGCGCCGATCGCCTCGGCCACAGCACGACGCATGGTGTCTTGGGACATGCGCGGAATGTAGGGGGGGCGCCGGACGGCACATGTTGGCCGATCGGAAATCCCGCCGTGTGCCCCGAATGGGGTATCGATTTTCAATCGGTTCGGTAGCCGGGCCGCATGCTTGGAAAAACCAAGGGTCGCACAGGTCGCATGCGACCTGTGCGCCATGGCCGCATGCGGCCATGGCATGAACCCGCACATGTGCGGGTTCATCGAGGGGTGCATGCACCCCTCGGCCATCCGGCGCATGCGCCGGATGGGTCATAGACTCAACCGATGCGCCGTCGCGTCACCTTCTCGCGCAACCTCACGCTCTCGCTGTCGCGCACGTGCCAGTGCTACTGCAAGTACTGCGCGTTCGCCACCCACCGCGCGCATCTCTACTCGCCCGAGGAGGTCCTGGGGATTCTCGACGGGGCCGCGCGCCGGCAGGTCAAGGAGCTGCTGGTGCTCACCGGCGAGCGCCCCGAGGTCAACCCGCGGGTGCGCGAGCGACTAGAGGAGTACGGGCACGAGGACTTCACGGCGTATGTCGCATGGACGTGCGAGCGCGCGCTCGAGCGGGGCCTCTTGCCGCACACCAACCTGGGTGTGCTCTCGCGCGAGGACCTGGCGCGCCTGCGCGAGGTCACGGCCTCGCAGGGGCTGATGCTCGAGTCGGCCTCTGAGCGGCTGATGCAGACGGTGCACGCCGGCTCGCCCACCAAGCATCCCGCCCGTCGCCTGGAGACGATCCGCGCCGCCGGCGAGCTTCGGATCCCGTTCACGAGCGGCATCCTCGTGGGCATCGGCGAGACCGCTGAGGAGCGCATCGCCTCGCTGGAGGCTTTGGCTGCCGTGCACGCCGAGTACGGCCACATCCAGGAGGTGATCCTGCAGAACTTCGTGCCCCACCAGAGCTACTACGGACAGGAGCCCGCCGAGATCGCCGACGCGGCCGCGCGCGAGTATTGGCGCACGGGGGTGGAAGGAGGAACCGGCGGCGGCGAGGACGGGCGCACGGGCGTCGAGGGGGGAACCGTCGGCGGTGAGGACAGGCGCACGGGCGTCGAGGGGGGCAGCACGCACGCCGGAGGGTCCGGACTGCCCGCCCGCCCTTCGCTGCCGCTACCGAAGTGGGCAACTGAGGGCGCGGGTGCTGTGTCGATCGAGGACATGAAGCTGCTGATCGCCGAAACGCGCCGGTTGATGGGGGACGTGGGCATCCAGATCCCGCCGAACCTCGCCGACTGGTGGAGCGAGCTGGTGGCGGCCGGCGCCACCGACCTCGGGGGGCTCTCGGCCAACGGCGACCACATCTCCCCTGAGCACCCCTTTCCCTCGCCCCACCAGGTGCGCAAGCGCCTACAGGCCGACGGGGTCGCGCTGACCGAGCGGCTGTGCGTGTACCCGCGGTACATCGATCCCGAGTGGGTCGCGCAGGGAGTGCTCGACACGATCAAGCTGAAGTACTGGAGCTTCATTCCAAGACGCGGGTCCGGTCGAACGGATCCCCCGACGCCGATCCGCCCCGATCTGGTGGCGGGCGCGATCGAGAAGGGCCGCGCGGGAGCGCCGCTGAGCGCCGAGGAGCTGACTGCGCTGTTCGCCGAGACGCGCCCCGAGGCGATCGAGCAGATGCGCGTGGCCGCGGACGAGCTGCGCGCCGAGCTCGCGGGGGACACGGTCACGTTCGTCGTCAACCGCAACATCAACATCTCCAACGTGTGCACCGTCGGCTGCGCCTTCTGCGGCTTCGGCCAGGGCAAGCGCTCGCCCGATGCCTATCAGCACGACGAGGCCGAGTTCGTGCGGCGCGTGCGCGAGGCGATCGACTACGGCGTCAGCGAGCTGTGCATCCAGTCGGGCATCCACCCCGACTGGCATCTCGAGGACTACCTAGGCTGGCTGCGGCTGGCGAAGGCCACCGCGCGCGAGACGGGCAGCGAGCTGCACCTGCACGCCTACTCGCCGATGGAGATCGCCCACATGTGCGACATCTCCGGGCTGCCCCCGTCCGAGGTGTTCGCACAGCTGAGCGATGCGGGGCTCAACTCGACTCCCGGCACCGCCGCAGAGGTGCTGCACGACGGGGTGCGCGAGCGCATCTCGCCCAACAAGCTGCCAGTGGCGCGCTGGGTGGAGATCATCGAAGCGTCCCACCGCGCCGGGCTGCGCTCGACCTCGACGGTCATGTTCGGCCACATCGAGGAGCCGTGGGAGCTGGCCGAGCACATGCGCGTCATCCGCGAGCTGCAGGAGCGCACCGGCGGGATCACCGAGTTCGTGCCGCTGTCGTTCATCCCCTTCCAGACGCTACTGGGGCGTACCCATGGGGTAGAGGAGATCTCCCGTGAGGAGAACCTCAAGCACACAGCCGTGTTCAGGCTGGCGCTTGGCCGCACGATTCCGAGCCTGCAGGCCTCGTGGGTGAAGATGGGCCTCGACGCCGCAACCGAGTCGCTGCGCTGGGGCGTCAACGACCTCGGGGGCACGCTCATGGAGGAGTCGATCTCGCGGCTCGCGGGCAGCTATCACGGCACAAAGCTCGACCCCGACCAGCTCGTCGCGGCAGCGCACCGGGCCGGACGACCGGCGGCTGAGCGCACCACGCTCTACGGCATCAGGCGGAGTCACCCACTTCAGCGCTCGCCGCATCAGCCGGTTGCGGCGTAGCCGGCTCATAAGGCAATATCAGCGCGCGTTGACGATGACCAGCTTGGTTGGCCGGTCGCGAGCAGCAGCGGCCGAGGCGGTGTTAGAAGTCGCCCCAGCAAGGTCGCGCACCGCCGCGGCGATCGCCGCCGGGTGATCGTAGGGCTGCATGTGCCCTCCGTAGAGCATCACCAATCGCGCGTGGGGTAGCGTCGCGGCGAGCTTGCGGCCGTGGCTTTGGTTGACCAGTTCGTCCTGTTCGCCCTGAATAACTACAGCCGGTGTCTTGATGCCGCTCAGGCCCTTGTCGATCTGTGCGATCGCGCCGTTCGCCTCAAGGACCTCGCCCGACCAGGCCTCCAGGTTGCCGTGCGTCATGTTGATCTCCAGTACGCGTCGGCGATGCGCGGCCACCACCGGAAACGGGTGGAACGCTTCCGCGTCTGCCTGGTTGACCGACACCGTGATCAGCAGCTGGCCGAACGTCGCGTTGGCGATCTGGCGGATGACGGGCAGTTGCAGGAATTTCACGAAGTGCGCCTGTACGTCGGCGAAGCCTTCTGTTTTCTGGCCGGCGGCGGCCGCGTTGACGAGCACGAGCCCGCGCACTTCGTGTGGGTAGCGCTCGGCGTATCCCAGCGAGATCGTGCCTCCATAGGAGTGCCCGACGAGGATCGGTCGCGAGACGCGAAGCTTTTCAAGTAGCTCGTGGATCACTTCGAGCTGGCGGTCAAACGGCACATAGCCGCCGGTCGAGTAGCCAAAGCCGGGCCGGTCGATCGCGATCGTGCGATGCCCGGCCAGCAACGGCGTCACGTCTTCCCAATCCTCGGCCGTGCCGGGCAGCCCGTGAATGAGCACGACAGGCGTGCCGTTGCCGGGATGTTCGATGTAGTGGATCCGCAGCTTGCCGACTTGGATGAACGAGCCGCTTGGCTTAGGCTCTGCGGGCAGACGTCCCCAGGTCCAGTTGAGTGCCACGACTATCGTCGCGAACGCGGCCACCACGATGAGTAGCAGCCGCTTGATGGAGATTCGCCCGCGCACTGCGCGAACCATACCCGCAGCTGCAGCGGAGCTGATCCCGTGCGGTGGCGAGGGACGAGGCTCTACGCGCGCGCGAACTGGCCGTGGAAGCTGAACGGAATGTGGTGGGGTGCCTGTGCCCGCGCCAGCTCACTCAGATCGCGCGCGTCGAGCACGAGCAGGAAGGAGCTGGCTGTGGCCGCGTCGAGCACGACCGACAGCAACACACCCTGATCCTCGTGCTCCGCATCAGGAGCGGCTACGAACACCGGCTCGCCCGGGTAGCAGTCCGGCTGCGACCAGGAGCGGGCGGCGCCGTCAATGGTGTCCAGCTTGACGATCTGCTCGAGCCACCCGTTAGGGCCGCCTTTGACACCCCACACGTAGCGGTAGGGGCGCTCGTTGCAGCGCGCGTAGTTGATGCGCGGCAGCTCGAGGTTGCCGTCGGTGAGAGGCTTGCGGCTCACGGATCGGTCGGCGAGGCGTAGCTGAAAGCGGGTCGGAGTGGCGTCGGTGATCGGCTTGCCGGCGCGCAGCCGGTCTAGGTACAGATCCTCGATCACACCGGCGTCCGGAAACACGCACAGGTTGACCACGACCTCGCCATCGTTCTCGTAGGCGTTGATGTGGTGGAAGGCAAAGCACGCGTCCGTCTGGAAGCCGTCCAGCGCCCTGCCGGTGGCGCGGTCTACGAGCGTGAAGCGCGTGCCGAGCTCGGGCTTCCACTTGTAGTTCTCGATGTAGGGCCGACCGGACAGTGCGAGCGCCAGCGGGTTGACCACGAGTGGGAACTCGGCGAGCACGATCCAGTGTTCGGTGAGCCCGAAGGAGTGCATGTAGGAGGGATGGGAGACCGGTAGCGAGGCGACCACGCGCGGCTCGCTGTCACGCGCGCCAACCGTGAAGAACCTGTAGCTGCTGCGCGGGCCGAGCTTGGCGGCGTAGTTGAGCGCCGATCCGCTCGCGCGATCGATGTGCGGATGCGCGGTCGTGAGCTGGCCCGGAGTCCGGTATGGGCGCACGTCAGCCGCCTGCAGGGTGCGCGGGTCGAACTGCACCGGCAGCGGCGTCTCGGTCATCGCGATGAAGCGCTCGCCGAGCTTCATCACGTTGATATTGGCGTTGTCTGGCAAGGTCTCGCTCAGCTTGCGCTGGGAGAACAGCGTCTGGACGCGCTTGAACAGCGAGCGGCAGGGGTCGGTCGCGAAGTCGCCGTAGACGATCCGACCCTGTTCCAGCGCCGCCTTGTAAGCGCGGCTTTCAAGATAACGATTGCCATAGGAGACGCGTCCATCGTCGATCGTGAAGCGATGCAGCATCGCGTGCCCGTCGAACCAATGTTTCATGCGCTCTTGGCCGACCTCGAACTTCGCGGGACCGGTGCGCAGCAGCGAGCCGGCGAGCCACTGCGGGAGCTCACCCTGTAGCGGCAGCTCGTCCACGACGGTCTCCTGGGCGAGCGTCGAGAAGCCGACCATCGGGTCGTTCAAGGCCGCGTTCGAAGTTGATGCTGGGTTGGCTGTTGCGGTGCCCATCATAATTCCTCCTGAATGGTTCGGATCGAATGATTCGGACCTTAGTATAGTCTGCAGCCGATGTCAAGCCCGCGACTGACCGAGACCTCCTACATCGTGTTGGGCCTGCTCGAACAGGCCCAACCGGCCACTCCCTACGACCTCAAGCAGCTCGCGCAGGTGAGCACCGCCAACTTCTGGAGCGTGCCGCACACACAGATCTACACCGAGTGCGCGCGGCTCGCCAAGGAGGGGCTGCTGTCAGAGCAACAGGAGCAGACCGGCAGACGACGGCGGATCTATCGCCTCACCGACAGCGGCCGCCAGGCGCTCGATGAGTGGCGCGAGCAGCCCGCCCGCGAAACCTACGAACTGCGCGACGCCGCGACGCTCAAGCTGTTTGTCGGCGCGGATCCGGCGAAGTTGGCCACCGCGCAGGTCCAAGCGCACGAACGACGGCTGGCGAGCTGTGAAGCGCTGCTTGAGAATCTCACCGACGCGCCTCACGGGTGGCGACTCACGCTCGAATGCGGCGCCGGCCATGAGCGTGAGTTCATCCGCTTCTGGAGCGGGCTGCTCAGCGAAACAGATCCTCAGCCAGGGGACGCAGCAGCGCAACCGCGCCCGGCCCGTCGTCGTCGCTGAGGAAACGCGCCAGTCCCTCCACGATCACGACCGGCTCGCGCGAGTCCTTGGCGCGGGCCAGCTCGGCGGCGGCGGCGATCATGTCGGCGACCGCCAGCCACGTGGCGTGCAGCTCGCGCCCTACGCTGTCGGTGCGCCCGCGCCAATCGTCGAGCGGCGCCAGGCCGGCGCAACCGATCGCGACGTCGCACTGACCATGGCGCCAGGCGCGGCCGAAGCTGTCGCTGATCAACACGCCCACGCGCGCGCCGGTCAGCTCGCGCAGGCGCGCACGTATCGTTCGCGCGGAGCCGTCCGGGTCGCGTGGGAGCACGATCAGCGTGTTGGAGTCGGCCGAATTGGAGGCGTTGACGCCCGCGTTGGCACACACGAGACCGTGGGGGGTGCGGCAGATCAACACGCCGTTGGCCGCGCGCAGGACCTCCTGGGACTGATCGAGCACGACCTGCACGGCGCGCGGATCCTTGTCCTGGCCGCCGCCGGCGGCGTTGGTGCTCGCGGCCAGCTCGACCGCGCGTGCGGTCGGCTGCACGCCGTCGAGTTCCACGACCGCACCCTCGGCCTTCGACACGACCTTGTGGGCGATCGTCACGATCTGACCGTCGCGCAGCGGGCGTGCGGGATGCTGGGCGTCGAGCGCGGCGGCGATCAGCTCGGCCAGGTCGGCGCCGGCGGTGACCTCGGGCAGGCCGCGCAGGCTGCGGGCGGACAGGCCGCTCACGAGCTCAAGCTGCCCGCGACGCGCTAGGGGAGGCGGTCCCCGGCGGGCCGGTCGTTCCCGAGCGGCCGTCTAGCACAGCGCGTGTGCGCGGCGCGCGCGCACGCTCGCCCGCGAGGCGCTCGCGCAGCGCGGCGAGGTCCTCGCCGGTGTCGATGTCGAGCAGCAGCGACGCGGGTCGCTCAATCCGCCACGTTGCTCCCGCGTCGCGCGCGAGCCGCTCGTGACGCGCGCGGCTGTTGGGGCCAAAGCTCGGGGTGATCGCGTCGGGCGGTGTGAGCAGCAGGCCATTGGTGCCACTGCCGTGGCGGTCGGGCACGATCACGACTTCCAGCACCGGAGTGTGCACAGCGGGGGCGGCGGGGCTCACGGAGAGCTTGTCCGCGTTCACGTTGGGCAGGCCCGCGGCGAGCAGCGCTGTCAGCTCGGCCGGGTCGAGCGTGGGGCAGTCGCCCGGCACGCACAACGCTCGCTCGAAGCCCTCCTCGCGGGCTCGCGCGAGGCCGAGCGACACGGCCGCGCTCTGACCGCTCTCGGTCGAGTCCTCGACCACGATCGCGCCGCTGTAGCGGGCGGCGGCGGCCACCATCGACTCGCGTGTGACGACGATCGTCGCGTCGATCGCGGTGCAGTCGCGCAGCGCGCTCAACACGTCACCCACCATCGCGCGCGCGAGATCCGCACGCAGCGAGTCGGCGACGCTCATGCCGAGTCGCTGCTTGGCGATCGGGAAGCGCTTGACGGGGAGGATCGCGGCGCTGCGCATGCCCAAGAGGCTACCCGGCGAGCGAATCGGCGAACGCGAGCGTTTGCTCGGCCACGCGGGCGCGTGAGTCGCTGTCGGCCATCGCGGTGTCAAGCTCGAGCGTGGCTATCCCGGCGACCGGTTCGTCAGCGACGATCCCATTGAGCAGGCCGGGTGCGATCGTCTCGTAGAAGGCGGCCACGCCGGCGGCGCTCACCGGCTGGTTGTAGGCCGTCAGGAAAGCGGCTGTGGGGCCCTTGAGGATCTCGCCGCCCACCACGGGGCTCACGCACACGACCGGCGCGGCCAGCTCCACGAGCGCCTCGCCGAGCACGCTGAGGATCGGCCAGATGGAGATGACAGGATTGCTGGGTCCGACGATCACCGCTCGTGCGTTTCGCAGCGCCGCCAGCAGCTCGGCGGTCGGGCGGGCCTGAGCGGGGGAGCTGAACGAGACTTCGCGCACCGCTCCGGCGGCGCGCTCGCGGATCATGAAGCGTTGGAAGTCGCGCCAGCCCGCGTCGGTGCGCACGTGTGTGCGCAGCGGCTCGTCGCACATCGGTAGCACGCGCGCGCGCACGCCGATCGCGTCGTTCAGTCGCGCGAGCGCCTCGGTGGGGCGCAGCCCTTCGTCGATCATGCGCCTGCGCTCCAGACACCACGCCAGGTCGCGGTCGCCGAGGTTGAACCACACGTCGGCGCCGAGTACCCGGAGGGCGTCCATCACCGCGAACGTGTCGCCGTCGATGCCCCACCCGCGCGCGTCGATCAGGTCCGCCAGCCAGAACGACACGAGGTCGGGGTCGGGTGACACGTGGGCGCCGTAGATGTCGATGTCGTCGCCCGTGTTGGCGATCACCACGAGCTCGTCGGGGTCGACCACGTCGAGCATGCCGCGCGCGAGCTTCGCGCCACCGGTGCCGCCCGCGAGTAGCAGCACGCTGGAGCCGGATGGTGCCCGCGGGTGGCCGATCACGTTTGCGCGTGTGCTCGCCGCGCATGCACGGCGATGCGGGGGCTGAACATCATGGGCCGTCTACTCCCACGGGTCGTCCGGCAGGCCAGTGACACGGATGCCGGCGTGGGTTTTGTGCTTGGCGTTGATCGAGATCATCAACGCGGTCAACGACTCGGTGATGCGCGCCATCTCGAGCTTTCCGCAATCCACGCAGCGCAGCCCGTCGATCCGCTGGATCAATCGCGCCGCGCGCCGCTTGTCCTCGCGCGTGTCGCCGCACACGAGCACGTCCTGGGCTAGATCATGGTCCAGGTCGGTGAGCGACGCGGCGCTGACCGTGTGCAGCGCGGAGATCACTTTTATGCCGTTGGGCGCCAGCTCGAGCGCGGCTTGCGCCGCCGAGCCCTGCCACACGCCGAGCATGCGCGTGGCGCGCCCGCTCACCGCCGCGGCGAGCGGGACCGTGGCGTCGATCAGCAGCTGTCCGGCGCTGAGCCCCTCACGCAGGTTTTTGAGCGTCTCGGACTGGTTGCGGAAAGGGACGCTCAGGATCACTGTGTCCGCGCCACGCACGGCGTCCGCGTTCTCGGTGCCGACGAACGAGCCGCCCCCCACCGCCTCGCCGGCGCGTCCCGCTGCCTCTGTCGCGCGCGTCCCATCGCGCGATCCGATCACGATCGGCACGCCCGCTCGCCCAAGCCGCACGGCCAGCCCGAATCCGAGCGCGCCCGACGCGCCGATGATCGCTACGTGGCCTGTGCTCTCACGGGCACGAGTGGGAGAGGGCTCCACGGCGGCGGAGTATAGGAGGGCGGGCCGGTTTGCCTGTGGGAGAGGGGACTCGCGAAGACCGTCGGGAGGAGGCTCGCGTCGCCGCTCGCCGCGCACGGCTACGCTCTGCGCATGAGATTCGAGGGTAAGACGGCGCTTGTCACCGGCGGCGCCTCGGGGATTGGTGCGGCCACTGCGCGCCGCCTCGCGGCCGAAGGCGCGCAGGTCGCGATTGGCGACATCAACGAGGACGGCGCGCGCGAGCTGGCCGGAGAGCTTGACGGACTGGGCTGCGCGCTGGACGTCACCGACACCGCCTCGGTGCGCGCCGCGGTGGCCACGATCGAGGCGCAACTGGGTCCGGTGGATGTGCTCGTCAACAACGCCGGCACCGATCTGTTCTCCTATTTCGTTAACTCCGACGAGGGCATGTGGGACTTCGTGCTGGGCGTCAACCTGCGCGGCGTGCTGGCCGTCACTCACGCCGTGCTGCCCGGCATGCAGGAGCGTCGCGCGGGCTCGATCGTCAACGTCTCCAGCGAGGCTGGCCGTGTCGGCTCGCAGGGCTCCTCGATCTATTCCGCCGCGAAGGCTGGCGTGATCGGCTTCACGAAGGCGATCGCGCGCGAGTCCGCGCGCTACCGCGTGCGCTCCAACGCGGTCGCCCCGGGCCCGATCGAGACGCCGCTCTTGAACGCTGCGCCCGAGCTGCTCGGCGAGCTGGGGGAGAGGCTCAAGCAGGGCATGGTCAACCAGACCGTGCTGCGTCGCTCCGGCGAGCCCGAGGAGGTAGCCGCCGCGATCGCGTTTCTGGCTTCCGATGACGCCTCGTATGTGACGGGCCAGACGCTCAACGTCAGCGGTGGCCTGTCGATGTGGTGATGGGGTTCCGGCCGGTACATGTACCGGCCGGCCGACCCGTGCATGCACGGGTCGGTAGCAGGGCCGCATGCGGCCCTGCTCGGGACCGCACATGTGCGGTCCCGCCAAACCACGTCGGGGCTGAGCAAAGACAGCGATGATCAGATGACGCGGACATGACGATCCCCGACATCGTCCAGATCCGGGAGGTCGGTCCGCGCGACGGCTTTCAGAACGAGCCCGAGACGATCCCAACCGAGCGCAAGGTCGAGCTGATCGACGCGCTCGCGCGCACCGGGTTGCGGCGGCTGGAGGTCACGAGTTTCGTGCGCGCCGACGTGATCCCGCAGCTGGCTGACGCCGAGACGGTGCTGGCGCGGATCGACGTGCCCGCCGAGCTGTCACTGAGTGTGCTGATCCCCAACGAGCGCGGGCTGCAGCGCGCACTAGAGCTGCGCGACGGCGCCACCGGCGAGCGCTCCATGTTCGACGAGGTCAATGTGTTCCTGTCGGCGTCTGAGACCCACAACCGCAAGAACGTCAACCGTTCGATCGCTGAATCGCTGGCTGGGCTAGAGATCGTGCTCGGACGTGCGCGTGAGGCGGGGTTGCGCTGCGAGGCGGTCATCTCGACCTCGTTCGGTTGTCCCTATGAGGGCCGCGTACCACCCGAGCGAGTGCTGGAGATCGCATCGCGGCTGCGCGACTTTGGCGCGCAGGAGATCGGCTTCGGCGATACCACAGGGATGGCCAACCCGCTGCAGGTCGGTGAGCTGTTCGAGCGTTGGCGCGAAGGGCTCGGCGGGGAGCCGCAGCTGACCGCCCACTTCCACAACACGCGTGGGCAGGGCCTCGCCAACGTGCTCGCCGCTCTGCAGGTGGGCATAACCAGCTTCGAGTCGAGTTTCGGCGAGCTTGGCGGCTGCCCCGTGCCGGCTGGCGCCACCGGCAACATCGCCACCGAGGATCTGCTGTCGATGCTGCACGAGATGGGCATCTCCACAGGCATCGACCTCGACGCGCTGCTGGCCTGCTCGCGCCGCGCGCAGGAGCTGCTAGGACGTCCGCTCGGCAGCCACACGCTCGTGGCCGGGCCGGTGGAGTGGCGCTGACCGCGGATTGTGGGGGAATGGTAAGGGTGAGGCGATTGTGAGGAGTGGTGAGGGTGAGGCGATTGTGGGGGAGTGGTGAGGGTGAGGCGAGCGGGGCGCGCATGGCGCATGAGTCAGGGACGGGTGGTGTCCCACTCGCGTGGGTGGCGTGTGCCAAATCGCATGCACACGCTTCATTTTGTGGAGCGCTTCGGGATGTGTGAGTGGAGCGCTTTGGGGTGTGTGATGTTCTTTTCTAGATGTATACGCTTCAGTTTGTAAAGTACGTTTGAGCGGGTGGTAGGTACGTTTGGGCGGGTGGTAGCTCAAATCGCGGCGCGTGGTGTGTCCCAAATCGCATGCATACACTTCATTTTGTGAAGCACTTTCGGGGGGTGTGATGTCGCTTTTCTGGATGCATACACTTCATTTTGTGAAGTACTTTCGGGGGGTGTGATGTCGCTTTTCTGGATGCATACACTTCATTTTGTGAAGTGTATGCAGTCCGCCGGAGAGCGATGCACGCGAGTGGTGACTATCGCCGATCTCACCCGCCCCCGAGCTCGCAATTGGTGGGCCTACGCGACTACGTAGTGGCCGGCTCAGTCTCGCGTGCCTGCTCTCGTATCGCCGCCACGCAGTATTCCTGCACCGACACCTCCATCTCCAAGGTTGTGCCCAGCGCCGGGCGGGCGGACGCGTTGACCACGCGCTTGGCGCGGCCCACCGCGACATGCGAGTTGGCCAGCAGCTCGTCGACCAACGCCTGCGTGGCCTCCTCCAGCTCCTCCGGCGCCACCACACGGTTGAGCAGGCCAATCCGCTCGGCCTCGGCCGCGTCAATCGTGCGGCCGGTCATGATCAGCTCCTTCGCGCGGCCAAGTCCTACGACAGCCGGCAGACGCGACGAGCCACCCACGTCGGGAATGATCCCGAACTTGACCTCCGGCAGTCCCAACTGGGCGTCACTGGAGGCGATCCGCAGGTCGGCGCCGAGCGCCACCTCCAGCGCTCCGCCGACGCACGTGCGGTGGATCTGGCATATCACCGGCTTCAGCATCGCTTCGCACAGGTTGGGGCACTCCAGGAACGTGTTGCGGAATGGGCGCAACACGCCGGGCTCGCCCGCGAACGAGGCCAGCTCGGCGAGGTCCACCCCTGCTGAGAACACAGGTCCCTCGCCGCGCAACACCACGCAGTGGACGGACTCCTCCGTGCTGGCGGCGCGCAACGCGTCCGCCAGCGCGCGCAGTAGCTCCTGGTTCATCGCGTTGCGCTTGTCGGGGCGATTCAGCACTACATGGCGCACCGCGCCCCGGTCTTCGCTGGTGACGATGCTCATGACAGGTCCAGCACCGGCGTTGGCGCTTCGATCGAGCCGTCGTGGCCCTCGGCCGGCACAATCGCGGTGCCCACCGCGAAGAACTCGATCGTGTGGCTGCCCCAACCGTGGCTCTTCTCCTGCAGGTCCACGCCCACGATGCCCTCCGCGCTCAACGTCTGCGCCTCAGACTGCATGCGCTCCATCGCCAGCTCGCGCGCGTCGTACAGCGCCTGGGTGAAGTTCGACAGCTCCACGTTGCGGCCCGTCTGGGCCATCGACTTCAGCATGCCCCGGTGGGCCACGTGGTACACGCAGCTGCCCATCACCATGCCCACCGGCCGGTGACCGGTGCGCAGCAGCGTCCAGAAGTCCTGGCCTGAGAGATCGCTGGTGAACGGTCGCCCGTTGGGCGCGCGGTGCAGCACGCCTTCGCGGTGCTTGACCGCGGTGCCGATCGCGATGAACTCCGCCATGTCCTGGCCCCACTCGTAGCGGCCGATGTCCAAGCGCACGCCCACCACGCCGTCGGCGCCCAGCTGGTCGGCCTCCTCCTCCATGCGCGTCATCGCCAGCTGGCGCGCGCCATACATAGCTTCGGAGAGCACCGTCATCTCCTGGCTCTTCTTCCAGCCCGCCACCTGGATGCCGATGTGGTAGATCGAGCTGCCCACGACCAGGCCCACCGGGTCAAAACCGGCCTGCTTGATCAACAGGAACTCGTTCACGCTCAGATCCGATGTGAACAGGCCCGCGCGGTTCTGCTGCAGGCGCGCGCGTCCCGCCTCCGGCACGCCCTCAAGCGAGCTGGGGTCATACGCGCTCTCCGTCTCGTCGATCTCGCTCATACTCGCGCTCCTTCTCCGGGAATTGTGCTCGTGCCCGTTTTGGTGCTTATGCCCCTTAGGGTGCTTGTGCCCGTTTGGGTACTTGTGCCCGTTTGGGTGCTTGTGCCCCAATGGGTGCTCGGGCTGCTTGGGCTCATGCTTGGCCTCTCCTCCTATGTCGTCAAGTTGATGATCGTCTCGGGCGCTTGTGGCAGGATCGTGTCGTCCTCGCGGATCGCGGTGCCAATCGCGTGGAAGGTAACCATCAGGCCGCCGCGCGAATAGGTGCCGGCGCCAACTGACACCTGGCGCATGCCGTGCGCGATACGCACACCGATCACGCCGCTCGCGTTGAGCTTGGTCGCCTGATCGGTCAGCCGCTGCACGACGATCTCGCGCGCGCTGTAGATCCCTTGAGTGAATTCGCGCAACTCCTGGTTGACCATGAAGTTCATGCCGCCCATCATCTGTGTTGAGTAGGACGCCGCAACGAAGAACACCGAGCTCCACGCAACGATCCCCAACGGCTCGATGCCCGCTCCGAGCAGCTTCGTGTAATCGGCCACCGACAGCTCGGTCAGGACTGGCCCCTGCCCGCCCGCGCTGTGCGACCGTCCGCCGCTATGCCGTCCGCGGCCGTCGTGATGGGTCTGTCCGGGGGAACTCTCGCCGTCGCGCGCGCGCGCGTCTAGGCTATGACGCACAGCCGTCCCGATCACCACGTACTCGATCGAGTTTTCGGCCCAGTCGTGCGCGCCGGTCTGCAGGTCCACGCCGATCACTGCGTCCGCGCCCACGTGCCCAGCCTCCTGGGCCAGGCGGCTCAGCGCGCGGTTACGCACCTCGTTCCACGCTTCTGAAAGCGCTTCCATCTCGAACATGAAGCTGCCGCCCATGCCCGCCGGCCATGGGGTTGTCTGGTAGCCCACCTGGTAGATCGAGCTGCCCATCACCTGCGACACCGGTGCCAGCCCCAACCGATGACACAGAGCGAAGTCGGCGACCGACAGGTCTGAGCTAAACGCGCCGCCCTCTTCGCCCAGCTCGCGCAGCCGTCGTTCGGCGCCCAACGGGATCCCGCCGCGTTCGACGCGCTCCAGCGACTTTGCCTGCTCCTCGGCGCTCACACCGGGCTCGTCGAAGTCGGCCGGCGGCTCGTTGGCGCTCATAGGAGAACCTCAGCGGTGTAGGCGGCGTGCGTCGGTGGCTCGTTAGCGCTCATAGGAGAGTCTCAGTGGTGTAAGCGGCGTGCGTCGGTGGCTCGTTGGCGCTCATCGCCGAACCCTCAGCAGCGTGGGTTGTGCGCGTGTGACTCATCGTCGACATCAACGCCGAGGGTCTGTGAACGTCGCTCATCCCATCAGCCTCTCAAGCGCCGCGCGCGCCTCGGCGCTGCGCTCGGCCTCCTCACGCAGGTCGGCGGCCAGCGCGTTCACCCACTCGCCCGGGTCAAGCGACTCGCGCTTGATCGCGATGCCCCCGACCTCGCGCTTGCGGAAGCCTTCGACGCGCTGTGCGACCGTCAGTTCGTAGGACGTGTCGCCTAGGTTGACGCGCAACTCGCGCACGCGCTTCTCGCCGCGCCCCAGCAGGCCGCCGCCGTGACGCTGCACTCGCGTTTGCGCGGGCAGCGCACTCTCCAGCTTGCTCGCCAACACCTCCACCGAGATCCGCACGTCCGAACCATCGGCGCGCAGTCCGGCCGCGGACAGGTCAAAGTCGTCGTCTGCCGACACACCCGGGAGCCTACTCCCACACTGCTCAGGTGGGGCCGACTGTGGTCGACCCCACCCAATATTTCCTTGTGCGTCAGTGCAGCAGCCCCAGCGTGTTGTTGGCGTCGTCTACGAAGTAAACGCCCTGGTGTTCGGGCGCCACCGTGAGTCCGAACAGACCGCCTTCGCCGGAACCGGTGTCAACAGGCTGGAACTCGGCGCCGATCGGCGTCGTCTCGACGATGTTCCCGTCACCCCCGTTGGTCGTGAGGATGTCGCCGTTCGGGGCGATGGTCAGCCCAAGCGGATTGTTGAGATAGCCGCCCACGGCGATCGTCGTGCCACCGCTTTCAAGTGGCGTCTGTCGGTTGGCGGCATACGGGACAGCGGCGATGCGATTGCTCTGCGTGTCGGCTACATACAGCGTGCCTTCATCGCCCAGCGCAACCCCAGTCGGGCCGACAACCAGCGCGGCGGGGTCGGTGCGCTCGGGGAAGCCGTTCGCGATGACGCCCATTTCGGTTACCGCCGGTGGATGACGCCTGTCGCCGATACGCAGGTGGATCCGCACGACGGTGCCGCCGTCGGTCGGCGTTTCCCCCGACGCCACTGTGCCGTTGAGCACGTTGGTGACGAACAACGTGGCGCCTGAGCCTTCATCGACAGAGGTCATGTCCCAGGGACCGTTGATCGGCGGACCGGAGATCGTCTCGACCACATTCCCGTTCTTGTCGAGCACGATCAGGCAGCCCGCCTGCGCGGTGGCCGCTTCTCCGTTGGCGGTGGGAAGGCTCCCAACTACCACATAGCCGTGGGGCAAAATCGCCAACGCCGTCGTCAGGCCCACACCGCCGGGGCACGCACCGGGGAGCTTGGCCGGGTCGATCTGGGCAAACAGGGAGAGGCTGCCGGTCGGGGTCATCTGCACAATCGTGGTGCCTGTTCCCTGGAGGTTTTCTTCGTTGTTGAAGTTGCTGATGAGTATGTCTCCCTGCACCAGCGAGCCGACGCTTCGGCGCACGGTCACGATTCCGTAGGGGTTCACGTCGCCGTTGGCCGGCACGGTGCTGCCGACAGAGGAGATCGTTGAGAACAGTCCGATGAACGGATGATCGAACGCCAGGGCCGCGCCCGGCGCGAGCGTCAGACAGGCGAGCAGGGCCGTGAGCAATGACATCAGAGCGAGCTTCCCTGCGCGTTGTCCCGCCGCCCGGCGACAGCGGACGTTGTTGGTTGGTTGGAGGGGAGAGCCTGTGGCATGGCTGGACATAAAGTGCCTCCTTCTCGTAGATGGCCTTTACACGGTTGGACTCCGGATGGCGCAGAACCTTCCCGCTCGTGCACACATTCCGGATCGTGCAGACTCTCGGGATCCCGCATTGCCTTTCAGATCGGGCGGAGCCTTGCGGGCTGCCTCCGCTTGAGTGCGCGTAATAGGCTCCCGGCGTGTCCGATCTGCGCGAGGCGACCGACCAGGCCCTTGCCGGTGGGCCCGAGCGTCACCGCGAGAAGGCACGCGCGCAGGGCAAGCTGGCGGTGCGCGAGCGTGTGAGCTTGCTGCTGGACGAAGGCTCTTTCTCCGAGGAGGCGCTGCTTGCCAACTGGAACGAGCAGGGTCTTGGCGCCGACGGGGTTGTCACAGGGATCGGTACGATCGAAGGCCGGCCGGTCGCGTTGATGGCCAACGACCCCACTGTCAAGGCCGGCTCGTGGGGGCCCAAGACGGTCGAGAAGATCCTGCGCATCCAGGAACGCGCCATGAGCTCGCGCATCCCGATGGTCTATTTGGTGGACTCGGCTGGCGCGCGCATCACCGAGCAGGTGCAGATGTTCCCCGGTCGGCGCGGCGCGGGGCGGATCTTCTACAACGAGGTGCGCATGTCGGGGGTGGTTCCCCAGGTGTGTGTGCTGTTTGGGCCCAGCGCCGCCGGCGGCGCCTACATTCCCGCGTTCTGCGACATCACGATCATGCGCGACGGCAACGCCTCGATGTACCTCGGCTCACCGCGCATGGCGCAGATGGTGATCGGCGAGGACGTCACGCTCGAGCAGATGGGCGGCGCGCGTATGCACACCGGCGTGTCCGGCTGCGCCCACGAGCTCGTGAAGTCCGACGAGGACGGAATCGCGCTGGCGCAACGCTATCTGTCCTATTTCCCAAATAATTGGGAATCCCACCCACCCACACAGGACGCGCCGTCCGCCGCCGCGGGACCGCCCGCGGTGTCTCCGCCGTTGGGGGAGACAGCTCCAAACGCTGGGTCGGATGCCACGGGAGCTGGGTCGGATGCCACGGGAGCCGAGTCGGATGCCACGGGAGCTGCCACCGCGCCCAACGCCATCGCCGACTTGATCCCGGCCGACGAGAACAAGCCGTTTGACATGCTCGCGCTGATCGACGCGATCGTGGACGAGGGCTCGCTGCTGCAGATCCACTCGCGCTGGGCCAAGGAGCTGATCGTCGGCTACGCGCGTCTGCACGGCCGCGCGATTGGGATCGTCGCCAACCAGCCCAAGCACAAGGGTGGTGTGCTGTTCTCCGACTCCGCCGACAAGGCCGCCCGCTTCATTCAGACCTGCAACGCGTTCAACATCCCGCTGCTATTCCTTGCCGACGTGCCCGGCTTTATGATCGGCACGCAAGTCGAGCGCGCCGGCATCATTCGCCACGGCGCCAAGATGATCAGCGCCGTCTCCGAAGCCACCGTGCCAAAGATCTCCGTTGTCGTGCGCAAGGCCTACGGCGCCGGGCTCTACGCGATGGCCGGCCCCGCGTTCGAGCCCGACTGCTGCATCGCGCTGCCGAGCGCCTCGATCGCAGTGATGGGACCGCAGGCGGCCGTCAACGCCGTCTACTACAACCAGCTCCAAGCGATCGACGACGAAGCCGCGCGCGCCGCCAAGACGGAGGAGCTGCGGCGCGAGTACGCCGAGGACATCAACATCCTGCACCTTGCCTCCGAGCTGGTGATCGACGCGGTGGTCGAGCCTGACGCGCTGCGCGACGATCTGATTCGGCGCTTCGACCACGCGTCTGCCAAACGCCGCGAATGGCCCGCCAAGCACAATCCCGTCACACCTGTCTGATCGTCACGCGTCGCTCCCGGGCGCACGGACGGTCCGCGCGGTCGCAGGCCGCGTCGCTATCACGCGCCTCGACGGTCAACATGGTTGGTGCTCACGCGTCTGGCCGGTCGGCCAATCGGGTAGGTTTGCGCTCATGGATGCCACCGACCTAGCGTTCGCCGGCATCGCCGGACAGGCCGAGCTGATCGCCAGCGGTGAGATCTCCTCGCGCGAGCTGGTCGAGCTCTACCTCAAGCGAATCGAGCGCTTCGACGGACAGCTGAACGCGTTCAGGGTCGTGTTCGCCGAGCGTGCCCTGCTCGAAGCCGACCAGGCCGACGCGCGCCGCGGCGCCGGCGGTCAGCGCCCGCTGCTCGGCGTGCCGATCGCGATCAAGGACGACGTTGACGTCGCTGGAGAGCTCACCGCGCTCGGCACCAATGCGCACAGCGGTGTCGCGGCCCCCGCCGACGCCGAGCTGGTTCGGCGGCTGCGCGAGGGTGGCGCGATAGTGATCGGCAAGACCAACGTGCCCGAGCTGTGCATCTGGCCGTTCACCGAGACACCCACGTTCGGCGCCACCCGCAACCCGTGGGATCCGCAACGCGCTCCGGGCGGGTCGAGCGGCGGCAGCGCGGCGGCGGTCGCCGCCGGGCTCGTGGGCGCCGCGGTCGGCAGCGACGGGGCGGGATCGATCCGCATCCCTTCGGCGTGGTGCGGACTGTTCGGCCTCAAGCCCCAGCGCGGACGCGTTTCGATGGCGCCCAAACCCGAGGCGTGGCACGGCTTGTCGGTCAACGGGGTGCTCAGCCGCTCGGTCATCGACACCGCGCTGTTCCACGACGTTGCCTCCGGCTCGACGGCCGTCGATCGAGACCGCCCAGAGCCACCCGCCGAGTCGTTCCTGCACTCCGCTCACAACGCGCCCAGCAAACTGCGGATCGCCTACTCGATGAAGATCCCGCCGCTGGTGATCGCGCGGCTGGACGGGGACGCGCGCCGCGCGCTGGAGGACACCATCGAGTTGTTGCGTTCGCTCGGTCACGAAGTCAAACAGCAAGACCCCGACTACGGCCTCGACACGATGCCTGCCGTGCTCGTGCGCTACCTACGCGGGATCCACGACGAAGCGCACGCACAGCCCCACTACGAGCGCCTCGCGCGCCGCACGCGTTCGATGTCGGCACTCGGCGCGCTCGTGCCGCCGGCACTGCTGGAGCGCTCGCGCGCGCACGAGCACGCACTCGCGCACAAGCTGAACGGCGTGCTCGAGAATCACGACGTGCTGATCACGCCCACCACCGCGCAGCCCCCGCCGAGGATCGGCCAGTACGACGGTCACGGAGGGCTGTGGACGCTGAACGCCGTGACCGCCCTGGTGCCCTACAACGCACCGTGGAACGTCACCGGCCAGCCCGCCGCCTCGGTGCCCGCAGGCTTCGGCGCCGACGGACTGCCGCGCGGCGTACAGATCGTCGGGCGACCCGGCGACGAGGCGACGCTGCTGTCGCTGTCGGGCCAGATCGAGGCGCAGCGCCCATGGGCGCAGCACCGCCCCGACGCGTTCTCGTGAGCGACGCGCCCGAACCGCGACTTCGCCGAGCCGATCGTGCGTCGGTCGGCGAACGAACACAGTCCCATGCCGATCTGGCGTCGACCCACAGACCGGCTCGTGCCCGCGACGATCTGACGCCCACTATCGACGCCCAGCTCGTGACCGAGCTCCGGGATCTGGCCGTCGATGTAGCCCGTCGCGCAGGCGCCCTGCTGCTGGAGCGTTTCGATGGCGGACGCGAGCAGGCGCTCACAAGCAAGAGCTCGCCCACCGACCTCGTCAGCGAGGCCGACCTCGCGTCCGAGCGCCTAATCGGTGAGCAGCTCGCGCGCGCACGTCCCATGGATGGCTTCCTCGGAGAGGAGGGCGGCGCACGGGATGGATCGAGCGGCCTGCGCTGGATCGCCGACCCGCTCGACGGCACCGTCAACTTCCTGTTCGGCATCCCCCAGTGGTGCGTCAGTATCGCGGTCGCCGACGCCCACGGCGCGCTCGCGGGGGCGATCTTCGACCCGTGTCGCGACGAGCTGTTCAGCGCCACCCGCGACAGCGCTCCGATGCTGGGCGACACGCCGCTCGCCGGGTCAGATCACGCGGACCTGGCGACCGCGATGGTCGCCACCGGTCTCGCCTACGACGCCGACGTGCGCGCCGCGCAGGCCGCGGTGCTCGCGCGGGTGATTCCGCGCGTGCGCGATATCCGCCGCTTCGGCAGCGCCGCGCTCGACCTGGCGTGGACGGCGGCCGGACGCTACGACGCCTACTTCGAGCGCACCGTCAAGCCGTGGGACATAGCCGCGGGCACGCTGATCTGCGAGCGCGCGGGTCTCACCGTGCGTGAGCTACCCGAGCGTGCGCGCCTGCCGCTTGGAGTGCTCGCGGCCGCGCCAGCACTCGCCGAGCCGCTGTTTGAGCTCGTGGGCTGAGCACGCCACAGGTCACTCGGGCGGGAAACTCCATCGCGAGATCTCACTGCCTCCGCGATCGTAGCGACTTCACAGCTCGCGCTCGCGGAGATCTCACCCCTTACGCTCCACCTGGGGCGCCTGCGTCACGTGCTGCGTCGCGTTTTCTACCGATCTCTATGCGGCGGGTGGGACTCGAACCCACACGCCCCTTCGGACAATGCCTTTTGAGAGCATCGCGTCTACCATTCCGCCACCGCCGCAATGAACAAATATTAGGCCGACCCAGCGAGCGCGCTCGGCTCCGCGTTCGGATCGAGCTTCTCGAGCTCGACGTTCCAACCTTGGGAGAAGCCGCGCATCGTGAACGTGATCAGCAGAATCTGCACGGGGATGATCACGAGCGTGATCACGCCCAGCAGCCCCGCGTTCAGGTTTGGCGCCGCGAAGCCGGCTTTGTCGCGTTCGAACCAGGCCGGCGCGGACACGATCGCGAATATCAACAACAGCAGCGCGAGCGCCGCGGCCATCGGCAGCACACCGCGGCTCCAGCGCGCCGCGAAATACGCCATCAGCAGGTAGATGAACGCCCACGCCAGCAGGATCGGAATGCCTCCCTCCAGCGTGCCCCAACCCCCGATCGTCACAATCAGAATGAGCGCGGCGGAGGCCAGCAGCAGCATGACAACCGTCGCACGGGTCGCCTGCACGACCGGCTTACCGCGGTTCGGGTGCGTAATGATCACGCCCGCCTGTGTCCGATTGCGCGAAGTCGACGACATCTCACCACTGACCATACAATCTGGAGCGGTCCTAATGCAACCTGCGGGCGTGGTGGAACTGGTAGACACGCTGGCCTTAGGAGCCAGTGGGCTTACGCCCTTGGGGGTTCGAGTCCCTCCGCCCGCACTGCTCGATCGATGTTGGAACCGGCGGCGGGGGGTCCGATGTTGTCCCGACGCCGCGCTGTTCGTTCGGTGTTAGAGCCGGCGGCGGGGGTCCGATGTTGTCCTCGGCTCCGGACTGCTCGTTCGGTGTTGAGTCGGCAGCGCGGTTCCGATGTTGTCCCGACGCCGCACCGCCGTGGTCTGGCGCTGCTCAGCCGGCGATCAGCGCCGACGGACGCGCGAGCGACTGTTCGGCGGCGCGCACCGACTCGACGAAGATCTCCACGCCTCTCAGCAGCAGCTCGCGCGAGATCACCAGCGGCGGTAGGAAGCGCGCGACATTGCCGAAGTGGCCGCCAACCTCGATGATCACGCCTCGATGGAAGCACTCGGTGCGGATCCGCGAGGCCATCTCTGGCCACGGCTCCTTCGTATCGTGGTCCTTGACGAGCTCGATGCCGATCATCAGGCCGCGTCCGCGCACGTCGCCGACGGACGGCAGCGTCTCCTGCGCGTCGCGCAGCAGGCTGAGCGTCAGTTCGCCCAGTTGCGCCGCGTACGCCGGCAGGTCAACCTCCTGCATGAACTCGATGGCGGCCAGTCCGGCCGCCATCGCGACCTGGTGGCCGCGAAACGTGCCGATGTGCGCACCCGGCTTCCAGCCGTCCAACGCCACGTCGTAGGCGATACACGAGATCGGATAGCCAATACCACCGAGCGCCTTCGACAGTGTGATCACATCCGGGGTGACGCCGTCGTGTTCGCACGCAAACATCGTGCCGGTCCTTGCGAAGCCGGTCTGGATCTCGTCGCACACAAGTGGCACGTCGTGCTTGCGGGTGATGCGCCGCAGCTCCGCGAGGTAGCCGTCCGGTGGGACGATCGTGCCGCCCTCGCCCTGGATCGGCTCGACCAGCACCGCCGCGGGCTTGGGGATCCCGCTGTGGGGATCTTCCAAGGAGCTGTCCAGCAGGCGCGCGCACGCCAGCTCGCACGAGTCGGGCTTCAGTCCCAGCGGACAGCGATAGCAGTAGGCATAGGGCATGAAGTGCACCGGGCTACTCGCCGCGCCCCCGAAGCCCACGTCACTGGTGACCGACAGCGCGCCTGTGGTCATGCCGTGATAAGAGCCTTGGAAGGCGATCACCGCCTCGCGACCCGTGCGTACGCGGGTGAGCTTCAGCGCGGCCTCGATCGCGTCCGAGCCGGTCGGGCCGCCAAAGTGAAAGCGCGCGCTCTCGCGTAGGCGCCCGGGGAGCAGCGTCTTGAGCTTGCGCATCAGCCGCAGCTTGGGGGTGGTCGGGAAGTCCAGCGCGTGCACCAGCTTCTGCTGTTGTTCGCTCGCCGCCGTGACCGCCGCCGGCAGGTTGTGACCGACGTTGAGCACACCCGCGCCACCGAAGAAGTCGATGAACGTGTTGCCGTCCACGTCACGCATCGTCGCGCCGCGGCCTTCCTCGATCGCGACGGGCACGCTGCGCGGATAGGAGCGGGCGCTCGACTCCAGCTCGTCCTGTTCTGCCAGCATCTCGCGCGAACGCGGTCCCGGCACGTCACCCACGATCGCGGGGGCGGGCTCGAAGTGCATCTCCTCGAAGCTGTGCGCGCTATCGCTCATCGTTCAGGTCCCCCGCGACTATAGCTTCACCCGCGTTGCCCGCCTGATCGGAATCGTCGCAGGGGAGAGGAGGATCGTTGGAGGAAAGCTGGGCGCCGTCGCGGTGAGGAGCGGGATCCTCGCGACGAGGGCGAGCGGGATCAGCGCGACGAGGGGGAGCGGGATCCTCGCGACGAGGGGAGAGTCGATCGAGTGCGGATAGGTATCGTCGGAGGCGGGGCGAAGCTCGCGCATAACCGGGAATGGCGCCACCTCGCGCAGGGTCTCATGCCCCGTGAGGATCATCAGCAGACGATCGACGCCCATGCCGCCGCTAGCCGAGGGTGCAAGCCCGTACTCCAGGGCGCGCACATACTCCTCGTCGTGGGGGTGGGGCGCGTCGTCGTCGTCCGCGCGGCGCTGCTTGCGCTGATCGACGAAGCGCTGCCACTGCTCAACCGGGTCGTTGACCTCCGAGTCGCCACTGACCAGCTCGATGCCACCGATCACCGCGTCGAAGTGCTCAGCCAGGCGCGCATCCTCAGCATGGGCCTTGGTGATCGGGAAGGACTCCAACGGAAAGTCATACACGAGCGTCGGTCGCTCCAGAGTGGGCTCGACGAGCTTTGAGTACACCGCTTGGACGACCTGCGCCCAGCTGGCGTCGGGGTGCACCTTGCCGTCCAGCAGCGCCGCCAGCTCGTCGCGGTCGGCCTCGAGGAAATCCACGCCCGTGACGCGCGCGATCTCCGCCTGCATCGTCGTCTTGAGCCACGGCTTCGCCAGGTCGATCTGCTGGGCGCCGCGCTCGATCAGGGTCGTGCCGAGCACCCGCTCGGCGACGTACGCGACCAGCTCTTCAGTGAAGCGCGCCACGTCGGTGTGGTCTGAGTAGCTCATCAGCCACTCCAGCATTGTGAACTCTGGGCTGTGCCTGTAGGAGATGCCCTCGTTGCGGAAGCACTTGCCGAGGTCATACACGTTCTCCAAGCCACCGATCAGGCAGCGGTTGAGATACAGCTCGACCGAGATGCGCAGCGACATCTCCTGGTCAAGCGCGTTGTGATGAGTCAGAAACGGTCGGGCCGAGGCGCCGCCCGCGAGCGCCTGCAGCACGGGCGTTTCGACCTCAATGAAGCCTCGCTCGGCCATGAACGCGCGCAACGCGTCGATCGTCTTGGCGCGCGTCACAAACAGTTCGCGCGTGGACTCGTTTGCGAGCAGGTCAAGCTCGCGGTAGCGGTAGCGCGTGCCTGTGTCCTCCAGGCCGTGGTACTTGGCGGGTGGTGGGCGCAGCGCCTTTGTCAGCAACGTGCAGCTGTGCACGCTCAGCGCGAGCTGCCCGCGCTGGGTCACATACACACAGCCCTCCACTTCCACGATGTCACCGATGTCGAGGTCGAGGATGCGGTTATACGTCTCCGGTCCGAGTGTGTCCTCGTGCACGTACAGTTGAAGCTGCCCGGTGTGGTCGCGCAGGTCTATGAACGTGGTCTTGCCGTGGCCGCGCCTTGAGATCAGCCGCCCAGCGAGGCGATAGGTGAAGCTCGGATGCTCGCCCGCTCGCAGGGCGGTTGGATCGTGCGCCACGTGCAGCGTGACGATCTCATCGCGCATCTTCGTGGGGATGTGCGGGAACGGCTCGATCCCCGCCGCGCGCAGGCGCTTGGCCTTGGCGAGGCGCTCGTGCGTGACGGCGTCGTCAAGCGCGTTATCGAACATCTGGGACCACTACAAGAAGGTACCATCGCGCAGTGCTTCGATTCTGGCCCAACCCTGCGCACACGTTCTCGCCGACCCTCACCACACTTCCATCCGCGGCGGTCCTCGACGCGGTCTCGCACGCGACTCTTCGTTGCAGGTGCGCTCGTGTTTTTACCGTGGTGTTTCTGTAGGCGAGCGTGGATGATGCGCACGTGAGGCACACCAAGGACCCCGAGATCGACGAGCAAGTGGGCGCGTTCGGCAACAACATGCGCGCGGCGCGGTCGCGCGCGGGCCTCTCACAGGTCGCGCTCTCGCAGGCCACTCAGCTGGACCGGGCCGCGATCAGCTTCCTCGAGCGCGCCGAGCGTTCCCCGGACCTCTCCACGCTCGTGCGTGTCGCCGACGCGCTCGCGGTCACATCCGCCGAACTGCTCGATGGGATCGGCCCGGCCAGGGCTCGGCCATCCGTGCCGTCCCCCGGGTCAGGGCTCCCCACGGAGCCAGCTCTGCGCTTCGGCGCGAACCTGCGCGCGGCGCGCAAGCACGCGGGGCTCTCCCAGGAGGTGCTCGCCTACGACGCCGAAGTTGACCGCGCGGCGATCAGCGTGTATGAGCGCGGCGGACGCGGACCCAACCTACGCACAGTGCTCAAGCTCGCGCGGGCGCTCCAACTACACCCAGCGGCGCTGTTCGACGGCGTACGGTAGCTCGCGGCGCGTTCCGCGCGGGCGCTCGGGTAGCCCTCGGCCCCCGGGGGGCACTGCCGGTAGGTTGGAGGCAGACCACGGGATCGGCTGGTATGGGGAAGTCCCTCAGAAGCTCAGCTCGGCGGCGCGCACCGCGGCGCGCGAGGGCCGGCAAAGCTCGCCGTCGCGCGCGGCGAGATCGTCCTCGAGCAGCACCCCCAACGCCGCTTCGGTTTCGCGCATTTCGGCTGGGCTGTCAGGATCGCGCTCGCACGCGCGCGCCACCTGAGCGACGGTCATGCCCTCGCGGCCTTCGGTCACGAGCGTGTGCAGCACCACCGCCGCTAGCGCGTCCGGGTGTTGGGACATGGAGCTGTCTTGTGAAATCGCCACATTTTGAAATTACACGACGGATCAGTTGGATGCGTCGTGGGCGACGCTGTCTGTGCTTGGCTTGGCTGTGTGGCCGGCTTCGCTGCGTGACTGGCTTCGCTGTGTGGTCGGCTCCACTAGGACCCGCGGGCAGACGTTCGGGTTATCCGGGCGCGGGCGCGGTCTCGCGCTCGACCTGCCAACCGGCGTTCAGCGGACTCAGGAAGTAGGGGGGCTCGTCGGTGGCGAGGCGTTCGTCGTAGATGTAGTCCTTGATGTAGCCGCTGCCTGAGACCTTTCCGACCGGGCCGCGGAACTTCTGGGCGATCGCGCCGTACACGTTGAGTTCGCCCATATTCGCGCCACAGCCGAAGTTGTCCACAATGAAGGAGTGGCTCGTCGAGAGGATCGCTGCATAAATCCAGGGACTGGATAGGTAGCCGGACGCATTTTCGCATTTGCGACTAATTTCTTCGACCGGATGGTATACACGAACGTATTCGGTTGCGATCAAGCCGAGCGTTGTCGTGCCTTCGGGGGCTTCCCCAACTTTGCCTTTGACGAATTTGGTAGGCTCGATGTTGCCGTTGATGATCAGGCTGTTTTCCGCGGCGACTGTGAGCGGTTCACTATAGGTGCCCTTCACGTAGACATTGCCGCATTCATTCTCACGGCTTGTCTCGTTGCTTTCGTCAGATTCTTCGGACTCGTAGGTGTAGCCACATCCTTCCGGGCCGGCTTGCACGTAGATCAAGCCGTTTTTGGGCCATTTGATCGGTTTGTCTTTTTCCAATTTTTTGCTTGTTTTATTGTAGGAAGTCACGGCGATTTCTTTGGTTGTGCCGTTGAGTTCCAGATATGTGACACCCGTAAGCTCGTTTTCTTCTTCGACATAAGAGCGCAGGCTTGTGTCGCTTTGGGGTGCCTTTAGTTCTTCCCCTACGGTAGGTTCTTTCTTGGAGTTGTTATATGTGGGTTCTGATCCCGACGAGCATTTTGGCCAGGTGCCACCGTTGATTTCCACGGCGTCGGTATGGCCTGAGCGTCCAAAATTGAGTTCTTTGCTGCACGTCACATTAGCCGCATCGTCTGTGTGCATAGGGCCGTTGACGCTGTCTTCTTTGGCAAAAAGGATCGTCTGGCATCTCGCTCCCGATTTGACACGTTCGGCATAGTATTTTTCGCATTCGGTCGTCGAGTCGCCGTCCAAGCTGGGATCTTCGACCTCGTATTGTGTAAAGTAGACGTAGTTCAAGAAGCCGATGACTTTAAATGTCGCGATGATCGTACGCTTGTCCGTGCCGGCGTAGCCGACAGATTCGATACGGAATGTATTAGCGAGCGAGCCACTCGATTGGATCATCGTGCCAAATGGGTTCGATGTACTGCATTCTTTCGATGTCGAGGTGCTCGCCGTCAGTAGTTTGATCACATAATGCCCACGATATTCTTTTTCTTTTTCTTCCTGTGGAACAACGTTGGCGGGCGTCTTGCACGTCTCCCAATAGTCAGGGTTGCTCTGCAACTGGTACTCGTACTCCTGCACGCCGGCCTGTGCGGCATAGTAGGCCTGCTTCTGGATGATTTCGTTGCGCGACAGCTGGACATCGCCCGTGGCGGCGGTATAAGCCACGACAAGCAGTAGTCCGGTAACGAGCATCACTCCAAGCGCGATGATCATTGTGAAGCCCCCGTCGGCACGGGCGCGTGCGTGAAGTCGATGGAGTAGACCCGTCATTCGCATGGTTTGGCTTCGATAGGGGTTTCGGCATTAGGTACGCTGAAGGAGAGCGTAACCAGATTTTTCAGGTCAACGTTGGGGCTTTCGGTGGAATATTTGCTGGCGGGAGCCTGCTTGAAGTTGATTTCCACGGCAGCAGCTTCTTCTGCTTCTTTGGCACTGAGTACTTTTCCGGTGCCTTTGGTTTCCATTTTCAGCAATTCCAGTGTGCTGAGAGCGCCTTCGGAGGTAAGGCCGGTGGATTTTTTAGCGTACCTATAGTATTGAAAGACTGGTTCGGCTTCTTTGGTGCTGCTATTGGTGCTCTCGGAAATATTTTCACCGATGAGGACTTCGGTCTTCGTCGTGGGAAACGTAAAGTTGGGCCATGAGCCACCGCTGCTCGTGTATATTCTGTCGATAAGCTTGCCTGTGTTTTTTTCCCACACGATTTCATGCTTGTAAGCGGTGGCGATTTCGGCTTCTTTGGTGTAGGCATTGACGAACACTAGCTTGGCTTCTTCGCGACCGGTCTTTTCCGCGCCTTCCTTAATTGGCACAAACCCCGACGAGATGCAGGCCGAATGCAGCTCATCGACGAGCTTTGTCATGGTGGTGCGTCCAACCTGAGTTGCCTGCACGTAGTCAGTGACCCGCGTGGTCTGGTCGAGCGCCACGACCAGGATCGCATAGAGAGCGCCGACTACCACGACGGCACTTATGATCGAGACGAGTGTTTCGATCAGAGTGAAGCCCTGCTCGTCGTGGTGGAAATGAAGAGTTCTGGGTACTTGCGTCATCAGCAGTTGACGGTGGTGGTGGATTCGGCAACTTTTATAGTGTCTTTACTTCCCGTGGAGGTGTATTCTTTTTTTGTTTCTCCAACGTAGATCGCGTCGATGTGTTCAGTAGGTTCGTTCAAGTTGGGTTCGAACGTATAGGTGCGATGGGCGGCTTTGGTGCCTGTTGTGTTATATGCTAGACACACCTTTGCTTTGCCAAAGGGTTGGAAGGGGTCTTCCAGACGTCCTTCTTTGGTTGTTTTTTGTTCGTGCACCAGGTTGGCGGCTGAAGCGTTGATGGGGGTTAGGGCTTTCGCGCACGCAGTGTTCGTGATCTTGACCGGCAGCGATGTCGCTTCGACGGTTTTCCCGGTAGTGCCGGTGTATACGCTGACCGCCAGGTAGGTCGTCGGGATATTGACGGTAGTTGTTAGTCCGGGTTCGACGGTGGCTTTGGTATTTACCACGGCACTGTCAATACTGTTCGGGTTGTTTTCTCTGCAATCACCGGTATATACCACCCAGTACTTTTTGATAACCGCGGAGGGGAATGGGAATAGATCGCCTTTGGAGTAGCTTGAGCCCATCGGTGTAGTGGCGGAGCTGAGATATGTGCCCGGGACCGTTTTATACTTGTGTTCGCCGCTGGTTTCGTATTCGAATTTTGTGCTACCGACCGTAAATTCGTTCGCGGCGGTGGCTTCTTCGAAGGACGCCACGAATGTATCACCGGTAACGGTTTCCACTTTTCCTTCATATGTGTATGTCGAGCTTTCGGTTCCTTTGCTCGGCGTGTACATAAATTTTGCCGTGATCGCGCCGCCTTCGTTGAGAACGACCGAGTCGTGCGTCGTTAGGTTCGGTGCGATCGTCACTTCTTTCGGTGGCACTTTGACGGCGCCGCTGGTCGTGACATAACCGGGCAGTTCTTTGATTTCGATTTTCGCGGACGTCGCGGGGATCCCGCCGAAGACGACACAGCCGGCCGTGCCGGTCGTCCCTTCGAGGGTTGTCGCTTCGGTGGCTTCGACGCCGGTGTATTTGACCACTGCCGTCACACCCGAGAGCGCTGCTTCGGGGCTGGCGCCATTGGTCGCGTCGACCTCGAGCGCCGACCCGTCGGGCGGGGTGATGATGCTCGACTCGCTCACGGCTTCGCGACCGGCTGCCTTGAGCTGCGGCCAAGTGACCGTGGAAGTGACCCGCAGGTAGTCGCCGTCGCCCTTGGAGCTCGATTCGCTCGCGGTTGTCGCGAGGCAGTCGGCGCCCGGTTTGGCTTCGTTGTAGTAGCTGGCTCCCTGTGTGATCGTGTAGGTGTTCCCGTCAACTTTGGCCGTGTACGTGCGCGTCTGTTTCGAGGCGCCCGCGAGCGCGTCGAGCGTGCTCGCGGGGTCGCTGCGCAACTGCTCCTGCGATTGGGCGGCCAGCAGAGCCGCCTCGTCGTGGAAGCGCTCATCGGCCGAAGCACGGTCGATGTCCTGGAAGCCGGTGAGCGTGCCGATGACGATCAGAGCCACGAGCATGGCTGTGATCACCACTTCGATCAGCGAGAGGCCATCCTCGCTTTGCGCGACGCGTCGTACGGTATTCCGAATGAATGTGCGAAAAGTCACAAAGATGTCCTTGTACGGTCTGGACACCTTTTCGACCGGACGACCGACTTGCTTGAGTCCTGGGTCGATCGGTCGAATACTCGCGTTGGCGTGCGATCGCGGGATCCGCTGACCACGCGCCACGGGAGACGATCAGGTCGGGCTAGGAGATCGGGCTACGGAAGGTCGCGCTACGGAGCTACTGGTTCAACGCGAGCGTTTCGAGCGTCATGTCCCACCAGTTCTGCCCAAGGGTGGTTTCAAGGTTTTCGAGCTGAGTCAGCAGACTCTTGTCGCGGGCCACGAGGCCTTTGTCCGCGGGCGCCACGTACGGAGCGATCAGCTGCCACGGGATCGGCTTGCCTTCGATCGCTTCGACGTGATGGTCGAACTGGATCGTGCTTGCCGGGATCGTCGCAAAACCGTCGGCATTCCAGGCCCGCACGTCGCCGCACAGGTTGGGCAACGGCAGCATGGCCAGTTCGAGCAAGCTCTTCGCATAGTTGTCGGCGTCGCGTGTGATCTTGCTGTTGGTCCACCTCAGCGGCTTCACGGCTTGCATGAACCTCTGGATTATCCCGGTGTCCGTGTGGTAGGCGGTGGACCACAGCGCGCCCGCGACCTCATAGCTCATGTGCTGCTCTTCTTCGGTCTGCGGCGATCCAGCGCCGACCTTCGGGCATTCCGCGGCATACTGACGATTGAGCTTGTCAACGTTCGCTTCTATCGAGTGTATGCTCGCCACAGCAGCGTGCAAGGCCGTATAGCCGACCGTAAGGTAGGTGTGAGTGGACGCCACGTTCTCGGTGCTCTGGGCGGCGGCGGCCGCGCTCGCCGGCACAAGTGACACCGCGAGCATCGCGGCCAAGATCCCCAAACGTCCAAGCATGCCTGCTGAAGATATCATAGGAGAGTCACCTTGGGGGACTGGTGTAACGGTAACATGGGGGTCTCCAAAACCCTTGCTCGAGGTTCGATTCCTCGGTCCCCCGTTGGCTCGGTAGAGCCAAATCCCTGCAAACACAACCGGTTTGGGCGCCTACGGTGCGGCGCATCCGAACGTCAACGAGACATCAATTAGGTCTCTCTTGACACAACTTACGCACGATAGGACAGCTCCCGGACAGAACAGAAGCCCGCACCGGGAGGGATCAGGCTTGGCTATAGGCGCGACTGGCCGACAGTGCTGCGCCATGCTCGGATGGACTAATCGCGCTGAGTGCTGACCCAGGCCAACCAGCAGTCGAAACGCGTTCGCCCTCCCGCCTTCGGCCAGCACCATAATGGGGGCAAGCGTGTGCCGATTCTCACACGCTCGCGCGTTGACCGAATGTCCTACTCGAGGCGATATCTGTCTCAGAAAGCCCGTGGTCCACGAAGTTGCTCGATCATCGTTCGAACCGCCGATCGCCGAGCATCCAGCTCCGAGTACGTGACCCCGAGCTTTGGAAGTGCTACACAAGTTTGCTACCATTCGCTTATGGCTGCTCGTCATCCCCGCCTCGGTGTCACCAACGACCCCGACATGCAGCGCGCTCTCAAACTGACCGAGTCGCTGCTGGACCCTCGCGAGACACGCTCGGCAGCCAGCCAGATCCGGGCGCTCACGCTGCGCGGTGCCGAGGCAGTCCTCGCTGGTGCCGACTCACGCTCCCGGCTACAGGCACGTCTCGCCGAACGCCACCAGGCCACGATCGGCCACGGAAGCCTCGCCGACATGGACCCGCCGCCCCGCGAGCCAGACCCCGGCAGCGCTACACCCGCCTCTGACGCGCTGCGTTGGGTTCGCGGCGAGTGAAGGCCGCCTACGTTGACGCATCTGCGCTCGTCAAGCTGTTCAAGGCCGAGCCACAGACCACTGCGTTCCGCGACGCGCTCGGCGACTGGCCGGTCCAGGTCGCAAGCGAGCTGATCCGAGTAGAGGCGATCTGCACCGCTCGGCGTCTGCGCACGCCTAGTGTCCTGGCACGCGCGAGTATGGCGCTTGAACGGATCAGTCTGATCCCGATGTCCCCCGAGATCGTCGAACTAGCCACCGCCAAGCACATCCCTGCGCTGCGGGCAATGGACGCGATCCACCTCGCGACAGCGCTCAGCGTCCGCGATGACCTTGGCGTGTTCTTCGTCTATGACAGCGATCTGCGCGCCGCGGCCGATGTCCACGAGCTTGATCCGATCGCGCCGGGCGAACAATCGTGAACGGTTCCCCCCGCAAGCACCCGTCGGGCTCGCGAGCTACGCGCGGGAATCAGTGAGTAGATACTCGCCCGTGCGGTGAGCCATCCATGATGATGTTTCCTGCCAGGCCTAACGGAGCACTGCTAGCAGTCCAATGCTAGACGATCTCGACTGATTGGGCCAAAGCGGCACGATGCTCGGTTGGCGGCTCGCGATAGAGCTCAAGGAGGGATCGCCGCGACCGTCGCGTGGTATGAGGCGCTGTGGGACGCAGACGATCCACGGAGTCTTACGCAGCGGCACTCGAATTGAGTGCCGGAACTCGCCGGCTGCGCTCCAGTTCGTTCTGAAGCTGTTGGAGCACGCGCACGACGCGCAATCCGCTCGCGCCGTCCGAGCGCGGCGGGTTACCACTGCGGATTGCCTCGACGAAGTGCTCGCACTCCAGCCGCAGTGGCTCGTTGTTTGGGATGTGCGGCGAGAAGATGTCCCCGCTGCGGCTGATGTACTCGCCGTAGGAACGCGTGTTCTCGTCAAACCCCTTGTCGTAGAGCGTAAGCTTGCCCTCGGCAGCCATGTCATCAAAAGTTGCCATGCGCCTTGACCCCACGATCGTGAAGCGCCGTTCCTTGTGGGGGTCAAGCCATGAGAGGTGCAGGTGCGCGGAGATACCCGATGGGAAGCGCAGAAAGCAGAACACGACATCCTCGACACCCTCACGTAGATAGGACTCCCCGCGGGCGGTCACCTCGCAGGGCTCCTCTCCAAGCAGATGCAGCACCACCGAGACGTCGTGCGCCCCGAGACTCCAGAGCGCGTTCTCGTCCGCTCGCACCTTGCCGAGATTCAGGCGGTTGCCATAGATGTAGCGGATCTCACCGAGCTCGCCCATGTCGGCCAACTCCTTGAGCTTGCGCACGCCGGGGTGATACTCGAGTAGGTGACCTACCATCAGCGTGCGCTCGGCGCGTCGTCCCGCCTCCACCGCCCGCTCGGCGTCCACTACCGACTGGGCGAGTGGCTTCTCCACAAAGCAGTGCTTGCCTGCCTCGAGCACGCGCGCCGCGAGCTCGGCGTGGGTTGGCACGGGTGTGGCGATCGCGATCGCCTCGAGACTCTCGTCCTCGAGCAGATCCTCCAGACGGTCGGTCATGCAAGTGCCCGGCACCATCGACGACGCCCGCTCGCGCGCCGCCTGCGATGCGTCGCAACACCATGCCAGTTCCGCCTCCGGTAGCACATGGAAGTTGCGGGCCAGGTTCGGGCCCCAGTAGCCGAGCCCCACGACGCCAACGCGCAATGGCGCGATCATTGCTCGCCCGTGCCTGCTCGTACTGCCACGCGGGGCTCCACCGCTGACTCTTTCCAGACGGCGACGCGGATCGCGGCCGTGACTTCTAGCACCTGCTCGGTCGTGAGCACAGGGCTGATCGGAATCGCCAAGTTTGTGTGCGCTAGCTCGTCGGTGACCGGCAACTCAACGCCAGCAGCCCACCGTACCATGGCCGGTTGTCGGTGGATCGGCGTGCGGTAGTAACCGCGCGCCTGCACGTCCGCATACGCCAGCTCTGCTGCCAAGCGGTCTGCTCGAGGATGGCGTACCACATACAGATGCCACGCTGGTTGTGCTCCGGGCATCACAGTGGGTATGCGCACGTGCTCTCCAAGCCCTGCCTGCTCATAGGAGCGTGCGGCGTCACGGCGGCCCTCCGTCCAGGCATCCAGGTGGGGGAGCAGCACGCGCAACACGGCCGCCTGGATCGTGTCCAGGCGGGAGTTGTATCCCACCTGCTCGAAGGTGGTCTTGTCGCGTGAGCCGTGAAAACGCAGCATCCGCGCGCGTTCGGCAACCTGCTCGTCGTCGGTTGCGATAGCCCCCCCATCGCCGAAGCAGCCCAGGTTCTTCGACGGGAAGAACGAGAACGTCGCCGCGGTCCCGAGCGATCCCGCCCGGCGGTCGTAGACGCTCGCGCCCGCCGCTTGCGCGGCATCCTCGATCACGGGCAACCCAGTTTGCTCGCGGATCTCGCGCACCGGGGCCGGGCTGCCGAACAGATCTACTGCGATTATCGCCTTCGTACGCGATGTCAGCGCGGCGCGTACCGTCTCGACCGTGACGTTGCACGAGTCGCCGTCCACGTCGCAGAACACCGGGGTGGCACCGGTCGGAGGGATCGACTCGGCGGAGGCATAGAACGTGAACGATGGCACCACCACCTCATCGCCAGGCCCAACCCCCACGGCGCGCAGTGCGATCGTGAGCGCGTCGGTCCCATTGGCAACTCCAATCGCGTCGGCTACACCTAGGTACTCGGCAAACTCCCGCTCGAACGCTTCTACGTCGGGGCCAAGGATATAGCGGCCATCGTCGATCACAGCGGCCACGCGCTCGCGTAGCTCCGAGCGCACTTGGTCGAGGGGGGTCGAGGTGTCGAACAGAGGAATCGACATAATATATGGACATTGTACTTGATAGCCTGCGTGGCTGATGAAACTAAAGGGAGCAAGGATCATGGTCACCGGCGGAGGTGGTTTCGTCGGGGTACCGACAGTCCGAGCGTTGCTTGAGAAGGGCGCGCAGGTGCGCGTGTTCGATGCCGTTGTCTCGTCGCGACTTGACGGGCTCGACTGTGAGGTGCTGACCGCTGACATCGCCGACGCCGATGCGGTCGCGCGCTCATGCGAGGGTGTTGACGCGGTGCTCCACCTCGCGGTGCTGCCGCTGAACATGGCCAACAGTGAGCACGAGATCGCCTTTCAGACGAACGTGCGCGGTTCGTTCAACGTGTTCCGTGCGGCCGGCGATGCCAGGGTGAAGCGAGTTGTCTACTCGTCCGCCTCCTCCGCGTATGGACCAACGAGCGCAGTGCCGATCCGTGAGGACCACCCACTGCGCCCAAACGCGTTCTACCCGGCTACCAAGGCGGCGGCTGAGATGCTGCTACGTGGACTCGCCGGTGCGTACGGGTTCAGCTTTGCAATTCTCCGCTACATGAACGTTTACGGACCAGGTCAGCGTGTCGGCGTGGTGCCCGCCGTTGCGCAGCGCATGCTCGCCGGCAAGCGGCCCCAGCTCAACGGGGATGGTACCCAGGGTTTTGACTTCGTCCACATAGAGGACTGTGCGCGAGCCAACATACTTGCCTTGCGTGCCGAGGTGAACGGCGAGGACTTCAACATCGGTCACGGCACTAATGCCACACTCAATGAGCTGGTCGCGCTTGTGGGCGAGCTGATCGGTGACCCGATGGAGCCTATCTATCAGGGAGAATCTATATCCGTGCCACCGCGCGTCGGGGATGTGCGCAAGCCTGCTGAGTTGCTTGGTTTCTCGGCAGCCGTCAGTCTTCGCCACGGCTTGGCGAGCGTGCTCACCGAGCTGCGCACCGCCGAAGCCTCAGGGATCGCCTGACTCCATGACGGTGCTCGTCACTGGTGGGAGCGGCTTCCTCGGCTCGGTTGTCTTGCGGCAGCTTGGCGGGCGGGCTGAGGTCGTTGCCCTTCACAGACCAGGCACGACCCCCGAGTTGATTGATGGCGTGCGCTGGATCGCTCAGGATCTCACAGAGCCGCTAGGGATGCAGCTACCGGATCGCGTCGATGCCGTGCTGCACCTCGCCCAGTCGCGTGGCTACCGCGAGTTTCCGCAGAGTGCCGTTGACGTGCACGAAGTCAACGCAGCAGCGACAGTTCGCCTGCTCGACTATTGCCGCAGGGCGGGTGGTTCCACCTTCACCTACGCATCCTCGGGAGCTATTTATGCCAGTAGTCCGGCTCCCGTAAGAGAGACGGATGACCCACGGCCCAGCAATTTCTATGGTGTATCAAAGCTTGCCGGCGAGTGGGCCGTAGAGCAGTTCCGCGATGCCCTACGTGCACACTCGCTGCGCTTCTTCTTTATCTATGGTCCCGGGCAACGCAACATGTTCATCCCAGGACTACTCGATCGAGTACGTAGTGGCCAGGACGTTACGCTAGCTGGACCGAACGGCATCCGCGTGAATCCTGTGTACGTCGAGGATGCGGCCGCCGCAGTCATGCAAACGCTCGAGCTCGACGACTCATACACGCTCAACGTGGCAGGTCCCGACGTGATCTCTGTGCGGGAGATCGCCGAGATCGGCGGCCGGTTGCTCGAGCGCATGCCGAGCTTTGCAACGTGTAAGTCTCAGGCCGATCTGGTCGCCTCGATCACTAAACAGAGTACGGTTGTTGGTGCGCCCGATGTGAGCTTCGAGGAGGGGCTGCGCCGCACGGTCGAGGTCGGCTAGCGTGGGCGGCGACTCTCTGCGCATCCTTCACGCGCCAACGGATGTTGGGGGCAACGCCTTTGGCCTTTCTCGTGCCGAGCGGGAGCTCGGCATCCAAAGTGACGTTGCGGTTCTTGCCAGTAGTCCGTTCGGCTATGAGGCTGATATCCGACACGATCTAGTTGGTCGCTCCGTCTGGTGGCGATTTGCCGTCCGCATGGCCTTCCTGGGCCGCGTCCTGCGCGACTACGACATCATCCACTTCAACTTCGGCCAGAGCCTCATCGCGACACATGTGCTTGGCCGGGTCATCAACGAGCTGCCGCTCATCAAGCGCGCGGGCAAGACGATTCTTGTCACGTTCCAGGGATGCGATGTACGTCCTCAGACATGCTGCTTTTGTCAGAAGGTGGAGTGCCGCGCCGACGATCGTTACCGCGTCCCGCGAGCAGCGCGGTTCCTGCGATATGCAGATCGCTGCTTTCATCTGAACCCCGACCTCGCGCAATGGCTCCCTGGCTCTACCTTCACTCCATATGCGTGTGTTGACCCACTTGAGTTGATCTCTGCCAATCCGCCGCTCCTCCGTGAGGAGATCATGGTTGTCCATGCACCAACAGATCGGGACGTAAAGGGCACGCGGCATGTCTTGGCGGCGATTGAGCAGCTCCAGGTGGAAGGAGTCCGGATTCGCCTCGAGCTCTTGGAGGGGATCTCCCATGCCGAGGTGCTGCGGCGTCTACGCAGTGCCGACATCGTGGTAGACCAGCTCCTGATGGGCTGGTACGGTGGTTTTGCAGTCGAGGCGATGGCGCTGGGTAAGCCAGTGCTCTGCCACATAGTGGAGAAGACTCCCAGTGACAACCCGTTCGGGGACGAGCTGCCGATCGTGCGGGCGACGCCAGCTACGCTAGTTGACAGCCTGCGCGAGCTGGTGGGCGATCGAGAAGCTCGACTGCGTGTAGGTGAGGCCTCACGCGCATTCGTCGAGCGTCATCACGACCCGCGTGTAGTCGCGCGGTTAGTGTTGGCCGGGATCCTGTGATTGTGAGAGTTGACTAGCTCGACCTCGATCCGCGCATGAAGCAGCCGTTGGCAAAATCGACTCGCTGAACCCCGCTTAGCTTCAGATTCACCTCGACGAACCATCGTTCAATCTCCTGCGCGCCGGGGTGCTCGACATGAAACTTGTCGACCGCTCCGTCGGGTTGATCCAACGCAGCAATGTAGTCGGGCTCTTCGGACTTGCCTATTCGGACTCGGTGCACGATCATGGCTGCTCGGCGTTGCGCACGCGCGAGCAGGGGCCCGTCTGCGGAACGGTCGATCTCGCCAAACCAGATGTTGACCGCTCCACTTGGCCGAAGTACGCGCCGAGCTTCGGACAGGGCACGGCGCGGAACGAGCATATGGTCGAGCGAGGTCGCGAATAGCACCTGATCAAAGCAGCTTGCCCGGAAGGGTAGGAACTCGCCGAGGCCCTGAACGAACTCGAAGCTGCGCTCAGTTGCGCCGGGAAGCGGATCGATTCCGATGAAACGGCAACTGCCGACATCGGCATATGTCGGCAAGCTCTGGGTGCCGCAGCCGACGTCGAGCACAGTTCCGGCGAAATCGCAGAACTGAGCAAACGCTTCCACGTCGGGTCGGATGGTGACCGACAAGCTATGCTCGGGCATGGCAGTTGCGGCGGCTAGGAAATTCGCTTGCAACTTTTCCCACAGTGGCCACTTGGCCTGGACCTCCGCGTCCGGTGGGGGAATCGGAGTGAAGTTGACGCTATGATACCCAGCGAAATCGTGGTTGCAGGCTGAGCAACACAACCCTGTATCAGTGGGCTCGAGCGACGAGTAGCACAATGGGCAGGCGATCAGGTCAAGCGGATAGGGCATTGACTCATTATAGGTAGGCGTCAAGTGGCCAGGCGTTCACGGACCATGAGCCGCAGAGCGGCAATGTCGTTAGGTCCCACGACGTTCGTGAATCGCAGGCCGAGTAGGAAGAGAATGACGACTGTCGACTTGAGGGCCACCGCGAGAGACGGCGGTTCGATCGGAATCAAGCCGACGGAGGCGGCGACTGCTGTAAGAACGCCAAGCCGGATCAACCGTGACAGCTCGTAAGGCGTTGGGTAGACCCGTTGAGCCCTGTGGTAATAGAGGGAGAAGAGAAGCACGTAGGCGATGGCGGTCGCAGCCGCAGCGCCAATCATGCCCCAGGCGGGAATGACGATCAGGTTGAGTGTGATATTCACGCTTGCCGCAATACCTGAATAGATAAATAGGCTGCGCGTCTCGCGTGCCAACGCAATTCCTCCGAGAGCGATGTTCGCGATGCCATTCGCGGCTAGGCCAAAGGAGATCAGACCGACGGCCTCATAGGCGGTCTGGAATCGCGGTGCGATGATCTCGAGCGCTTCACGGGCGAATATGGAAACGATGAGTGTGAGAAGGGCAAAGACGACACCCACATACGTCAACGCTTGGGCTCGTACGAGCTTCTCTTGCTCTGGATTATCGGCATAGAGTGAGAACATGAACGGAGCAAACGCCGTGGCAAACGCTGTCGCAGCGAACGTCACTAGCAGCCCCAAGCGGTTGGCCATCGCATACTCGCCCACCTGGCTCAGATTTGACAGTCGAGATAGCATCAATCGATCGACCAAAGCCAGTGCCCAGAGTGCCGCTGCAGTTGGCACGAGCGGCAGTCCGTAGTCGAGCATCGTCCTGAGCTCGCTGGGTGAATAGCCGCGAGCAAGATCGTGGCGAACCACCAGCATCCCATAAGTGGCGGCGACCGCTGCGCCGACGACCCCGCCGAGCAGAGCTCCCTCCAACCCGAGATGCAGTATGAGCAATGCCACGATAATGAACCCCGTTCCGACTATCGCCGAGATCAACGAGGAGGCTACGTAGTGCCAGGTCTTAAAGCGCAAACGCATGATCTCGCGCGATAGGTTCATCACCGAGGTAACTGGAAGAATCAATGCGGCGATCACGATCAGATTGCCGTAACGGTCACTGCCGGTCAACAAAGCCGATATCTGGTCGCGCGTCAGTACCAGGATTGTGCCTACCACCAGTGCCGCAGCCAGCGACGTGACTATTGTTGTCGCAAGCATCACACGTCGCTCTTGCGTCTGGGTATCTGAGTAATCATAGTAAGAGCGCTGCGAGGCGGAGGTCAGGCCAAGATCCACGAAAATAGCGACAGCGCCGATCATGGTCGTGATCAACTCGAGCACGCCATATTCGGAGGTTGAGAACGTGTGCGCCATCACCGGGAGAGTGATCACGCCCAGGAATTGAAGCGCGACTGCGCTCAAGCCATACATCAGCGTTTGTCTCCCCAGTCTGAGTAGGTGCTGTCTCACTGGCGTGCTGCCCGTCGCTGGGGACTGCACTCCTCGACCACCTCGTGGCACAGCTCGATGACGCGCTTTGCAAGCGATGGTCCGTGGTGGGTGATTACCCACTCCCGCCCCTGGCTCCCTAGTTCGGCTCGGAGCTGGGGGTCATCGATCAGACGGGTCAGAGCCTCCGCGATCTCACCGGGCTCGGAGGTGTTCATCACCGGTGGAAACGTTGAGAATCGACCTTCGAAGCGGTCGTGCTCAAGATTGATGAGCAGCGGTCGGGCACAGCTCATGGCCTCCAGGGCTGAAGATCCATATGAGCCAACAGTGAACTGGTCAGCCACGATGTCAGCGGCACAGTAGTAACGTCGCAGTCGTACCTTGGACATAGCATAGGGCAACAGGCGGGTGCGGTCGCCGATCCCCAGCTCACCTATCAAGCGCCGTGATCGCTCCAGGTCAGCACCCCACCCAGCGCACACAAGTACGGCTTCGGGATGTGTATGTGCGACCTGTGCAAATCCACGCAAGAGCCTATCCGAACCCTTCCAGTGCCAGTCCTGACGCGAGGGCACGAAGACGATCAGACCGTCGCCTCCTTTCAACAGGCTCCGGCGCAGCTCGACCTCGGGTCCCGGCACGTATTTCTCGACATCGATGAGGAAGCCTAGGTGTACGGACTTCCTCGAGTGGCCGAGGCGCTCTACATATGGTGTGAAGCGAGGATCAGTGAGAAGAATGCGTCGCGCATGTTCGTAACCCATGCGCTGAAGCTTGGCTTGTGTGAACAGTTCTCCACGCGGGCCGGGCAATGGCAAGATCTCGTGTGACTCCCAATCGCCGGTGTCATAGAAGGGGAGCATTGTGATGTCCCCTCCCCATGTCTGCGCAAGGAAGGGAACGCCCGCGAGAGCGGCCCACACCGATCCCATGCCGTAGGCGATCACGCAGTCGTAGGTGGCGAGCGTGTGTATCACCCAGGCTCGCTCTGCTGCCATCCATGCTCCGAGCCGGCCACCGTGACGCACCGCGAGTACAGTCGCGCTTCCTAGTCCGAGGGCCTTCCAAAGATTGCGAAGAGCGCGGGTCGGCCGGCTAGCATGCGCGTTCGGCCGGCCGGCGAGTGTCCCTGGTTGACGACGAACCCAGGACGGTAGCTGGCAAGTGGGAAACACCGGATCTGTAAGATCGTCGGTTGACAGTTCGATGTCGAGATCCTCCCAGCGGGGATCGCTCATCGCGTAGCGGTCTATCGGATCTAGGACGAGATCTACCGCGTGGCCTAGCCGGTGCAGAGCCTTGGCCTGAATGTAGGCGCTGTTGGCCAGATTATCGAAGATCGCAATGCGCATGTTTGTCCTAGCGGTATCTAGCCCATAACCTGCCCAACATCCGATTAGGATGGAACGGATCATTCATTATGACCGAATCGTGCGGCCTTGCATTGCGACAGGTTGGCTAAGGTACTGCCTCGTGAACGATCTGACCAATCATCCACAGGCACAGGGATTGCGGGGTTCGGGGGCCGGAAAGGCGTGGGCACCCTAGCTATGTGCGGTATCGCCGGTGCACTGGACCGAACGGGTGCGCCGATCCCCATGGAGCTACTCCGTCGCATGAGCGACGTGATCGCCCATCGCGGCCCCGACGGCGAAGGGCAGTACGCGGATGGACCTGTGGGTCTGGCCAACAGGCGCCTGGCGATCATCGATCCTCGACCCGAGGGCAATCAGCCGATGTTCGACGCGACGGGTGATTTTGTGATCACTTACAATGGTGAGGTCTACAACTACCGTGAGCTTCGAGCCGAGCTAGAGCGCGACGGGCGGCGCTTTCGCACGCAAACCGATACCGAGGTGGTGCTCAACGCCTACGCGGCCTGGGGTTCTGGGTGCGTCGAGCGCTTCAACGGAATGTTCGCCTTTGCGATCTGGAACCGTCGCGAACGCGAGCTTTTTCTAGCGCGCGACCGCTACGGTGTCAAGCCGCTTTACTACGCCGAAGTCGGCTCTGTGGTGGTGTTTGGGTCGGAGATCAAGTCGCTGCTTGCGCACGATAGCCTCGCGGCGAGAGTGAGTCCACGGCACCTGCTCGAGTATTTCACTTTCCAGAACATCTTCACCGATGGGACCCTGTTCGCCGGCGTGAAGTTGCTGCGTCCCGGCCATCGCGTGACGCTACGAGCAGCGTCCGAGCCGGTGCTCCCTGAGCGCTATTGGGACTTCGATTTCCGCGAGGTTCATGAGGGTGTCTCCGAGGAAGAGTACATCGAGGAGCTCGATCGGCTCTTCCGTCAAGCGGTTGATCGCCAGCTCGTGGCTGACGTAGAGGTTGGCGCCCATCTGTCCGGCGGCATGGATTCAGGCAGCGTCACGGCGCTCGCGGCGCGGACGCTGCCGCACCTCAACACTTTTACCGTTGGGTTCGACATGACCTCGCTTGTGGGGCTCGAGGTCGCTGTAGACGAGCGCAGAAAGGCCGAGGCGATGTCTTACCAATTCAGCACCGAGCACTATGAGGCGGTGCTGAAGGCCGGCGACATGATGCGCTGCCTGCCGGCGCTGACGTGGCATTTGGAGGATCCACGCGTCGGCCAGTGCTACCCGAACTACTACGTCGCTCGGCTTGCGAGCCGTTTTGTAAAGGTGGTGCTGACCGGTTCGGGTGGCGACGAGCTGTTCGCCGGCTACCCATGGCGCTACTACCGGGCCGTCGTTAATCATGATTTTGATGCATACATCCACAAGTATTATACCTTCTGGAGCAGGCTGGTTCCAGATGAGCTGCGCTCTGGTTTCTTCGCGTCCGAGGTCTGGCGTGAGGTCAAGGACATCGATACGGCAGAGATATTCAGGGAAGAGCTGCCACATGGAGAAGCGCCACGCTCGGCGGAGGAGTACGTCAACCACTCGCTGTACCTGGAGGCACGTACGTTCCTGCACGGACTGTTCGTCGTTGAGGACAAGCTCAGTATGGCCCACGGCTTGGAGAACCGTGTGCCGTTCCTCGACAACGACTTGGTCGAGTTTGCGCAGCGCCTACCCGTGCGCTTGAAGCTGAGCGACCTTGGAGAGATCGTGCGGCTCAACGAGAACGAGCCGGGCCCAAAGACCGAGCGCTACTTTCAGAAGACGCGCGACGGCAAGCTCCTGCTGCGTAGGGTTATGAGGCGCTACGTCCCCGACGAAATCACCAGCCAGATCAAGCAGGGCTTCTCGGGCCCCGATTCGAGCTGGTTTCGCGGTGACAGCATCGACTACGTTCGCGAGCTGCTGCTCTCACGCGACGCCGCGATCTACGAGTATCTGGATCCGGTCGGCGTTGGCGCCCTAGTGGAAGATCACATCCACGGACGACAGAATCGCCGCCTGCTGCTCTGGTCGCTGCTAAGCTTCGAGCACTGGTGCCGCACTTTTCTCAAGGGCGCGCATCCGTAGCGCTTGTCGGCTGGACGTGTGCGCTGTCATAGTCCTCAAGACGAAGTCTGCGCCCGTTGGTGCCCATCAATGTAGTCGCACTGCCCGTACGCTGATGCCGCTCTCGATCACATTGAGGTTAACGACCTCCAGGCCCGTGTCATGACACCACTGGAGAACTTCGTCTTCTGTGTGACGAGAGCGGTATTCAGGGCTATACCAGTCGTAGTTGATCATCACGCTCTGGCGCCAGCCAAGCTCCTCGTTCCAAAAGCACTTGAGCATCGTCCAGTAGATTAGCCGCTGCACGTCGTGCTCGCCCGGCTCGATGCCCAGCAAGGGCACCCCGTGCTCGAGCGTTACTTTCGCGTCCAGACGGGACAGCTCGCGCCCGAACTCGGTGATCTGCTCACTTAGTTGCAGGCATTCATCGAACGATAGCTTGGAGGTTATGTCGATGATGTGCTCGTCGGCAAGCTCACGCAACAGCGCCTTCTTACGGTAGACATAAACGGCGAGCTCGCCGCCAGGCCTTACGAGCCCGGCCATCGTGTGGAAAGCGCGCACGCAGTCAGGTGTGTGGTGCAGCACCTGGTCAGCGACGACGAAGTCGAAACTCTCCGGTGCGAACGGTGGGTTAAGGATGTCACCTTGAACATAGTCGAGATTGCTCTGATCGGCGTGACGGTGGTGCGCGGCGGTTACGCTCTCACTGAGATCCATACCCACGACGCGAGCCTTACTGAGTCGTGCGCACCGGGCGGCACACAGACCAGGTCCCGTGCCGGCGTCGAGTATGTAGTGCTTTCCGGCGAGAAAATTCGCAAACGCGGATTCACCCTCAAATCCAAATCGTTGGTCGAACCACTGGTACTGAAATCCCGCCAGCTGGTCCTTCTCCTCCTCTCTGTAGTATGCCCACTTGGCACCAAAGCTATGCTGCATGGCGCCCTGGTCCATAGTGACCGACGAGTCATGCTGAGGCACCATTCGTGGGACACCCTCTATGATCGGGAAGCGCGTCCCATCTCGGGCAACCAGGTCCCCTGATTGGAGTGCCGTGTCTGGGTTCTTGTCGCCGGCGTGAAGCGTCAGCGAATCGCCGGAAACAGGTGCGACGAGGATGTCCAGCAGCTCTGGATGCACTTGTGATGGTTCAAGTTAGCAGTTATCCGGCTGGACCAGAATGACGGGCAGCGGATCAGCGCGCCATACGTGTCGAATGATCGCCTCCCACACCGCTCCGACGGCCTCATAGGAGTGGTACTCCACGACGAAGTTGCGGCTCGATGCTCCGAGCGTATGTCGCCGGTGTGGATCTTCGATTAGCTCACATAGGATTTCCTTGAGATTTTCGCACTCGACATCGACGATCGGCAGTCCTCGAGCGTCGAGAGCCTTGCGCACGTCCGAAGGCATCCAACTGAGCGCAGAGAGCACCGGCTTGCCGGCTGCCATTCCCTCGATCGCAAACAACGCATAACCCGCGACGAACTGCTCCGCGATTATGTCAGCGCGCAGAACCGCAGAGCGTACCTCCTCGTTGGGACGCCGCTCGAGTAGTTCGAGCCGTACGCGGAGCCCATCTTCGCGCAAACGCCCAATCGCGCTGATCAGGCAGTCGGTGCCCTTGATGTGACGATGGTTTGGCGCGTGGACCACGACCACCTCACCTGTGTGACCATCGGCCTCGCTGAGTGGCTCTGCTGAGCACCAGCGCTCGGTGTCGATTGCGAGCTGGGTCGGCCACAGCACGTCCCAGTGCGGCAGGTATCCATATTGATAGTTGCGCACAATCAGATTCGCCCACTGCGTGAAGTGATCCACACGGGCCTGCACTTGGGGACTTCGGGTGGCGATCTCCGGATAGTCGTGAAGCAGAGGATGTTCGGCCACGCCGAGGTATCCGCAGACAGCGATGTCGCTTCCATATGGGGACACGATGATCTGTATTCCGGCCAGTCGCAGCAACGGCAACTCGATAGGGCGCAGCGCAGTCATCTGCATGAAGCCGCCGTCGAAGTAACACAGATACACGTCCGCTGTGCGTAGAACCCAGAGGAAGACGGCGTAAGGACGGAATACCTCGAAGAACAGTCCGTCAGGCAGGAACTCGTCATAGTGCACGTCGAAGTCTGCACGCTCGTTGATCGAGTAGTAGCCAAACACGCAGGTGCGGCTCTCAAAGCCGCGCTCCTGCAACGCCTCGGACCAGTACTTGATCGAGATGATAGGCACTGGACCCCAGATCAATCTGGGGAGAGCCCCGCTCTTGCGCCGCCGAACGGTTTCAAAGCGGGCCCGAACCACGGCTAGAATTACCAGTGGTAGCATAAGTACAGCGACTACGCCGCGCACAAGTATGCGGGCATCGGCTTCCAATGCCCCCAGAAACCCAGTTCTTGCCGACTCATCCGGCATCTGCCTGTGGGTCCCCTCCGTTACCCCACAGCCGGCGCGCCCACAGCTTCGCGTTGATAGTTCTCCACAGCGCGAACTCCACCTCGGGGCCGCGTGTCGGCGAGTCGATCAAACGCTCCAACTCCTCCGGCACGAACCAGCGCTCCTCAGGCTCGCACCGTGCTGCAATCAGCGCGTCGCGATGACGCTCAGCGAGCTCCCAGGTCGCCGACGGGCTCGCCCGGAATCCGATCTTGTCGCGGCGGCTCAAGATCGCCGGCGGGAGGACGTCGTGCAGCGCGTCGCGAAGCACCCGCTTGGGCACACCTTCGCCCATGCGATCCAGTGCCGACATTCGAAATGCCAGCTCAACCAGGCGGTGGTCGAGGTAGGGGACGCGCGCCTCGATCGAATGGGCCATAGAGTTGCGATCCTCGTAGCGCAGCAGGCCGGGCAGATTCTGCTCTTCGACGTCTGCGCGAAGCATGGCGTCGGCGTCAAAGCGAGGCGGGTCGGCATCATCGAGCGCGAGCGCGCGTAGCTGCGGCGCAAGATACGGGCTGCTCAAAGCCCTTGTCGCAGCGCGGCGTGCTTGTATCCCCAGCAGCGCGCAACTGGCCATGTTGCGCAGCGGACCGGGAAGCAGTGCGCCTGCGGCGAACATCACCGGGTGTGGTGATGCACCGACGGATGCGCGACACCCCCGTGCGAAACGGGCATAGGCCAGCGGCCGGCCGCTCATCGCGAGGTCCTTGGAGATTAGCCGCAGATAATGGTGATATCCGCCGAATACCTCGTCTGCTCCCTGCCCATCCAGCATCACCTTGATGCCGGCAGCGCGGGCCGCTGCGAACACGAACCATTGCGCGGCAATACTCGCTGAGCCGAACGGCTCGTCTTGCGCGGCGATAACCTCGGGTAGCGCGGAGAGCAGCCCCTCGCGACCGGGCTCAACCACCGTCAGCTCGGTGGCGTACCGCTCGGCGACCAGGTTCATATAGCGCCGCTCGGAGTGCTCCGGCTCTATGGGCACATACCCGAAGGCGGTGTGGCTGAAAGTGTCGTCGATACCAGTGCCCCTGAGCGTGTTGGAGATCGCCACGATCCCGGAGGAGTCGATCCCGCCACTGAGACAAGTGCCAACTGGTACGTCGCTGCGCAGGTGCAGCCGCAGGGAGTCCTCAAGCGCTGCGCGCACCGCCGCCGCGGCGTCGGCGCGCTCGAATGACGGCTCGGGTCGTGGTAGCGACCAGTAGCGCTGCGGGCGGGGCTCGAGCGAGGCGCCGTCCAGATCGAGCACAGCGGTGCTCGCCGGGGGTAGTCGCCGAATCGCTGCTAGGAACGTCTCATCACCGAGCTCGACCCGTCCCCTCGTCAGATAGCGAGCCATAGTCGCTTCGTGCGGTTCGACTCGCACCATGCCAGAAGCGATCAGCGCCTTGATTTCCGAGGCGAATAGGAGCCTCCCATCGGCGATGGTCCAGTACAAGGGCTTGACCCCGAACCGATCGCGGCTCAGTACCAAGCGGCGCTCACGGCGGTCGAGGATCGCCACTGCCCACATGCCTATGAACCGCTTGAAGCACGCAGGCCCCCATTCGGCGTAAGCGAGCAGCGCCACCTCAGTGTCCCCGTTGGTGCGCAGCCTGCGGCCGGCTCGCTCGAGCTCGATGCGCAGCTCGCGGTAGTTGTAGATCTCGCCATTGAGTGCGATCGCGAGCTCGCCCGCCTCGTCGATCAGAGGCTGATCGTTGTTGCTGGAGAGATCGATGATCGAGAGGCGGCGATGAGCCAAGCCGACAGCGGGGCCGGCGCCGGCGAGCGGCCGCAGCTCGCGGGTCATCTCAAGTGGGGCGCGCAGGTCGCTCATGAGGAAGCCCGCCCCATCCGGTCCACGGTGCGCGATTGCGTTTGCCATCGCCGCCAGAGCACGCTCCTCGATGTCGGCTCTTGAAAGGATTCCGGCGATTCCACACATGTGTGTTCCCATCAAAGCGGCTACACCACGTCAGAGTGGCGCAGGCTAGCAGCAGACGTCCTCAGTTAAGTATGTGCCCGGCGCTCCGATCTGCTGAGATTGCCCACGTGCCCGCCCGTCGGCTTCTGATCGTGAGCTACGCATATCCGCCGATGCCGTCGGTGGGCTCCAATCGTTGGGATGCGATGGCGCGCCACCTACGCGAGCTTGGCCATCGTGTGACGGTTGTGTCCACCGCGGCCTTCGGGAAGATTCCAGATGTTTCACAGGAGCGTCACGTCCAACGTGCGGGCGACCTCATGGCTTCGCCGCTCCTGCGACGAATTATGCGGAGGGGCAAACTGCCTGCACCGAGCCACGCCTCGGCTGCCGAGATCGTCGCCACACCTCCCAGTACCCCACTGCCAGCCATGCTCCACGGCGTCCTGGTTCCCGACATATACCTTGCCACCTGGGTGCCACAGGCCACGATGCTCGCGCGCCGGGTGGCGCGCGAAGAGCCGATCGATTGCGTTGTTACGAGTTCACCGTATGAGTTGACTCATTTGGCTGGGCTCAGCGTGCGTCGCCTCGGGCCGGCGTGGCTCGCTGACTTCCGCGACGGCTGGCGCTTGGAGTCTCACCGTCCGCCGTTTCCGACTCCACCGCAGGATGCGATTGACCGCTGTCTCGAGGGATTCGTGACGCGGGAAGCAGACCTCGTCATGACGGCCACGCGGGGGATCGCGAACGATTTCGCCTCCCGTCTTGGCGTGCGTGCGGCGTACGTGCCCAACGGGTACGACCCGCTGCGTTACGACAAGCTGCCCGAATGTTCGCTGACCGGGATCCCCGACGGGGCGATCGTGGTCGCCCACACGGGCAAGCTGGCAGGTTTGCGTGGCAGGGATCCACGTCCGCTGTTCGCGGCAATTGGCAAGCTCTCGGCCGAAGAGCCACAGCTTGGCTCGCGCATCCGCCTAGTGCTCGCTGGGCGCATGGACAGCGAGGACGCTCGTATCCTTGCCGAAAGCGGCCTCGGAGAGCAGCTCGTCGAGATCGGCCAGTGCTCGCATGCGGAGTCGATCGCGCTCCAGCGACGGGCCGATGTGTTGGTGTTGTTGACCTCGATCGGCAAAGACGTTGTCACGGGGAAGCTGTGCGAGTACCTGTCCGCCGGGCGACCGATCCTGGTCCTTGGCGATAACACGGGAGCAGCCGAGATCGTGACTGAGACGGGGACCGGGGTCGCGGTACCGCGCAACGATGTGAGTGCGATCGCAGGCGCGCTGTGCATCCTCGCCAGCGCAGACCGAGGAAATACCTACGCGCCGCGCGGCGTGGACCGCTATCTCTATCCCGGCCCGGCTGAAGCGGTGGCGGAGCTGGTCGAGGAGGCGATCGTCCGTCGCGCCAGTGGACGGCATGTCATCGCGTGAAGCTCATCGCCGCCGTGAGTGAGCCGGCTGGGGATCTGCTTGAACGAGCGTGTCAGCGCCTCCAACCCGCTCGCTGCCGGACGAGATCTTGAAGGCGGCTTCAGCATTCTTCTTTGTGGGACTCAATCTCGGATGATTGGCAGAGTTCGATAGGCGGTCCGCATCGGAGTGCCTTAAGCGCGTCCTTGCAGGCCTCCCTGGTCGTTAATCGCGCGATCGGTTTGACGCAGGCGCAGGCTGGTGAGAAAGCCGATCGTTGGGTCGAGCCCGTCGCTCGGCGGTTTGCGCTGCACGATTCGCCGCGCGGCGCGCCAGCCGGCGAGCCGCCCGCGTAGCGCTGCGAAGTCGTGTGAGAGCACGGTGTCGCCGGCTACCGCAATTGCCTCGGTAGCCATCGCTCGTGCGGCGTGTCGGCCGTGCAGGACGCCATAGCGCCGCAGCATGTATCCGCGCGCTGCCGCCGCGCTTCGGCGCTGCAGCGCTGAGCCTCGTACCACGGTCGCTGAACCGAGATGGATCGCGCGCGCATCGTGTGCCAGGACGCTGCTCCAGCCCGTCGCACACAGACGCAGTGCTAGGTCGAGATCCTCCTGATAAAGGAAGATCCGCTCGTCGAGACCGCCGACCTGCGCAAACGCGGTACGACGGTAGGCGCCCGCAGCGCCGGCCGGACCCAGTAGCATCGGGTGCTTAGTCGTCGCGGAGCGCTCGGGCCTACCCTTGAGACGCGGGAAGCCCGCGAGCGTCGGATCGGCGGTCAACCCCGCGCTGTCGATCACACGCTCTCCTGGCTGTAGCAGCAGGGAGGCGACCGAGCCTATGCGTGTATCGGCGGCCAGCGGGGCCAGTAGCCGCTCCAGGAATCGTGGTGGGACGATTACGTCGTTGTTTAGCAGCACAATCGCGTCGCCGACGCCATGCGCGATCCCGGCGTTGCAGGCGGCCGCATAGCCGCGGTTGGCGCCTAGTGCAAGCACGTTGACGCGGGGGAAGCGGGCGCGTATGGCTGTCGCCGAGTCGTCGGGCGAGGCGTTGTCCACCACGATCACCCGGTGCTCGAACGTTTGCGCGGCGAGGGCCGTTAGGCAGCGTTCGGTCAGCGGACGGCCTCCATAGATCGGGATCACGACATCGACTCCTTGTTCCCACATAATCGAAAAGTTTGTAATATCTGGCGAGAAAGTGACGCAAAAGATCAAGAAATTCGAGGACTTTGTTTCTGACAAGCCGGATGAACTCCAGCAAGACCGGTCATCTGTTGGGAGAAGCGTCGCTTGGCGCAGCGCTACCGTATGCGGCCAACGGCGTGTAGCACATCGCCTTCACCGGCTAGTCGGTTGAGCAGCCAAGCCAAAGGTGTCGTCAGGGCGCACGCTGCGATTGCGACACGCAGCTTCAGCCCGACTGGGAACAGGCATTGGCCGGCGATTGCATACTGAACCGATGCCGGTAGTCCGACGGCGCTGGAGGACGTGCGGGTCTCGATGTGCGCGAAACCCGCACGTGCGAGCACTGTGCCCAATGCGATCGCATTGAAGTGCAGACGATGTCGCGGTAGATCGAGATGGAACCAGCGCTCGCCAAAGCAACGGCGCTGCCAGCAGTCGAAGTTCGGCACGCTGATGATCACCATGCCACCGCGGCACAGTGCCTCGCGAGCACGGCGCAGATCGGTAACGGGATCGGTGACATGCTCAAGCGATTGTCGAAACACTACTGCATCGTATGTCTCCGACTCGAGCTTCACCTCTGCGAGCGTGCCTACGCGGGCATCGATTCCTCGTTCCCGAGCCACGGCGCAGGCCTGCACGGAAGGCTCAATGCCGACTACTGACCAGCCCTGGCGAACGAGCCATGCGCCGAGATCGCCGCGTCCACATCCGACGTCGAGAAGACGGCCGGCGGGGAGCTGGGCAACGCGCTTCAACGGCGCAGTACGCAACGTTTGCCAAGATTGCAAGCGTTGGATGGCCTTTGAGACAAGTCCGAAAGCTCCAGTGGGAAGCTCATACGCTCCATAGGTCGTTGGATAGAATGATGCCAGTTGCGCAGCTTCAACCACTGGCAGTGTGACGCCCAGTCTGCACACTTCGCAGTGTGCAACCGAGAAGGCGCCAGGCAGGCGACATAGGCGATCGGGCGAGCCAAATTCGGGTACGCCAAGTGTGCCATCGCAAACTGGGCAGCGTGCGGCATTGAGATCGTCTCCGAGCAGTGCTCCTGGTGCTGTCGCAGAGGATCTCCTATTGCCCGTCTTCATGCTGCTCATCCTAAGGTCTCGAACGCGTCTGGCGGTCCCGTCGGTGTCGGCTATCGATCAGTCTGATCGCCGTTCTGTGAAGAGCTGCCCGAAGTTTTGCTTGAGCTCCTCGAGCGTCAGCTCGCGCTCGCCATGTTGACAAGTATCGCCTTGGCGCGCTGGTCAGCTTGCAGGAGGACACGACCGTTGGTTGGGTCTCCAAACTCTTGCTCGAGGTTCGATTCCTCGGTTCCCCGCTTCAATTTCGGCTAAACGCTTGAGATAATGCTGGATTTGAGTGGGTTTGACGGTGCGGGCGACACGGCCGCTGGGAGGCCTAGTGGGTCTAAGACGGTTGCGCTGAATCCGCGGCCACCGGGGCACAGGGCCTGCACCCAGATCCCGTCGTGTCCCTCGCTGAGCGGAGTCGCGATAGTGACCACTTACCCACAGAGTCGGTTGTCGTTTCGGCGAGTGTTCGCTCGTTTACGACTTCTCCTTTGCGGCTCACGATGCGCGCTTGAACGATGATCGGCGCCCCCGTGACAGGGCGTGAGCGCGCCGCCAGCCCGCAGCAGACCACTCGCCACCGCGCCGGCCAGCAGCGACCTGCGCGTTATGCGGCGCGCGCTCATCATCCCACACGACACCATAGGACCGACAAAGGTTGCAAGCCAACTTGATGAGAGTCCGCTACTGATTCAGCGCGAGCGTTTGGAGTAGCGTGTCCCAGTCGTTGAGACCATCGACCGTTTCGGTGTTTTGGAGCTGGGTTTCCAGGCGCGCGGCGTGCGCCGCGAGGCTCTTGTCGGATGACTGCTCGTATGGCGCGAGGAGGCGCTGTGGAATCGACTTGCCTTCGATCGCTTCGACGTGTCGGTCGAACTGGGCCGTGGTCGCCGGGACGGCCTTGAAACCGGTTGCGCTCCACGCTCGCACGTCGCCGCATAGATTGGGCAATGGCAGCGCCGCGAGTTCGCGCAGGCTGGTCACGTACGCATGAGCGATGCGGGTGATCGCGCCGTTGCTCCAGCGCAAAGGCTCGACCGCCCGTACGAAGGTCTGGACAGCTTTAGCATCGGTGTTGTACAGGGTTGACCAAAGCGCGCCAAAAACCTCGTAGCTCATGCGCTGTGCTTCTTCGTTCTGCGGGGCTCCCGCCCCCACGCTCGGGCATTCCGCCGCAAGCGTCTGGTTGAGCTTGGCTACCTTCGCGTTGATCGCGCGTTCGCTCGCTCTCGCGGCGCGCAGAAACGCATAGTTGGCCACGAGGTATGCGTGCGTCGAGGATACGTCTCGAGGCGCGGCGGTGGCGCCGGCGGGGGCCAACCCGACGGCGAGCAGGGTGGCGAGGGTCGCCAAGCGTCTAAGCATCTCGATCCCAGGGTATCTGGAAGCAGGAACGTACGCGTCAGATGCGGTCACGGGCGACTTCGACCACCGCGGCGCCCTGCAAGCGTCCGGCTCGTAGGTCCTCCAGCGCCTGTCCGGTTTGCGCAAGCGAGTACCTACGGACCTCGGTCCGTACCGGGAAGCTGGAAACCAGCGCGAGGAACTCGTGGGCGTCCTGACGTGTGAGGTTGGCAACAGAGCGAACGGTGCGCTCGCCCCACAGGATGTCGTAGGGGAAGCTCGGAATATCGGACATGTGAATTCCCGCGCACACGATTGTGGCGCCCTTCGCCACCGCGCGAAGCGCGGCTGGGATCAGCTCACCGGCGGAGGCGAAGATGATCGCTGCGTCGAGCTCCTCAGGTGGCGCTTGCAGCGAACTGCCTGCCCACTCGGCTCCCAACTCGAGCGCGAAGGACTGAGTCTGCTCGTCGCCGGCGCGCGTGAACGCAAACACGCGGCGGCCCTGCAAGCGGGCGACCTGGGCGACGATGTGGGCGGACGCACCGAAGCCGTACAGACCGATCCGGTGGGCTTCGCCGGCCATGCCCAGCGCGCGGTATCCGATCAGACCCGCACACAGCAATGGTGCCACCTGGAGGTCTGTGTAGCCCTCGGGGAGTGCAAAACAGTAGCGCTCGTCGGCGAGCGCGAGCTCCGCGAAGCCACCGTCGATATCCCGCCCGGTGAAGCGGGCACGATCGCAGAGGTTCTCCCGGCCGCTGACACAGTAGCGGCAGTGGCCACATGTCCATCCCAGCCACGGAATGCCCACGCGCGCGCCAATCTGTAGCCGTTCGTCGCCGGTGGCCCGCTCACCGCGATCGACCACGGTCCCGACAATCTGGTGACCAGGAACGATGGGAGGCTCGGGGATGTCAAGCTCGCCGTCGAGCAGGTGCACATCGGTGCGGCACACACCGCACGCGTGGACCCGCACAAGCACCTGGCCACGTCCTGGACGGGGCTCGGCGAGCTCAGCGGCGCGCAACTCACCCGGCCGCTCTATCCGCATCGCTCGCACGATAAGACCCATGCTACGCAAGGGCGCTGGAGTAGGCGGCTCAGCTCGTGGAAGCTAGTTGCGTGTTGGGTGCCTGGGCGACTGAGATCGCTTCTTCTCCGTGTGTAGCCGCGGTTGATGGCGTGGCCTCCAGCTCGCCGCGCAGACGACGGTAGGGCCACACAACGCTGCAGTAGGCGAGCACCCGTCGCCTGTCGTTCTCCTCACAACCAACGATCGAGGCGCCGATGCGCCAGTCCCGCTCGTGCTCTAGGCACGAGCGCACCTCTATATCCAGGCGCACCGGCGCCGGCTTCCCGGTGATGCCTGGCAGCTGGACGGTGAGGCTCGCGCGAGTCCCACGCTGGAGAGGGCGCGACATCTCAAAGCCAACTCCGACGGGGGTGATGTCGCGCATGCGCCCCAGCAAAGGGCTCTGATCGTCGTCCAGTTCGTTGCTCGCAACAACCACAGCGGCGGCCGTGAGCTGGGTACGGTATTCGCCACGCAGCTGTCTCCGGCGGCCCACGAGCACGAGGGTGCGAGTCACACGTCGCAGCTCAACCACTCCGAGCAACGGCACGAACCAGCCGGCGAAGCCATGCATCGCCGGCAACACCCCCGCACCGGTGTCCTGGGCGATTCGCAACAGCAGGCCTGTGGCGAGCAGAATCGCGCACGCGAGCAGCAGACGGAACTGGCGCACGGCCTCCCAGCCGCCGTGGTCGATCCCCTCCTTCGGGGTGACCCGAAAGTTGGATCGGCCCGGTCGCAGCACACAGCGCAACGCACGCGTGAAGATCTCCGCGGTACACAGTTCGTAGTGGGTCGCCTCACCGCTGCTTTGCTGTCCGCGGCAGAGCGCCGAGCCGGCGAGCATCATCAGCAAGGTCGCCGGAGCCCACAGCCCCACCAGCGCCAGTGGTGCGATCCGCAGCGGGAGCGCTCCGGTCCACAACACCGCTGCGAGGATCGTCAGCATCAGCAAACGCACGGGACCGGCCAGGTAGGAGACCAAGCTCGCCAGATAGCTCATCCGCTGACTCGCTGTCAGCCCACGCGCGCGCAGCGGGCTCTCGTGCGTCGTGAACACCGCGAGATTGCCGCGTGCCCAACGGTCGCGCTGGAGCAAGTAGGCGGCGAGGTCGTGAGGAGCGCGCCCCTGCGCGATGATGCGGTCGTCGTAGTGGGTGCGCCAGCCGTCACCGTGGAGCTTGATCGTCGTGTGAAAGTCCTCCGCAATCGTGTCAGTCGCCACACCACCTATGGACAGCAACGCCTCGCGCCGGATCAGCGCGCCTGAGCCGCACCAGAAGGCGGCGTTGTGACGGTCCTTACCGACGCAGATTGCCGAGAAGAACACAGACTGCTCATGGCGGCCAAGGTCGTAGTGTTGGATCGAGTCGTGGTTGGAGAAATCGTGAGGGGTCTGCACAAGCGCTACCTTCGGGTCCTCGAAGTAGCCGACGAGCGTCTCCAGGGCATCGGGGAGTGGTACGTGATCGGCGTCCAGCACCAGCACGAACTCACCTTTGGTGCGCGGCAACGCGTGGTTAATATTGCCGGCCTTCGCATGTGCTTTGTCGGGACGCGTCATGTAGCGCACGCTCCACGCACGGGCGAGCCCGGCGATCTCCGGACGGGCGCCGTCGTCCAACAGCCAGGTTGTGTGCGGGTATGTCATAAGCTCACAACCGGCCAGCGTCGCCTCGAGCACGGCGGTCGGCTCGTTGTACGTACAGATGTACACGTCCACGCTTCTCCCGGGCGAGGAGAGTGGTCGGGTGCGAGGTTTCACATCCCAGGTAAGCCATGCGAGCATCGCAAGATTCCAAAGTCCATAAAGCTCGGCGAGTAGCAGGCACCCCCACAACTCTGGGTTGGACTTATGCCAGCTCCAGCCGATCCGCCAAGCGAGATAAGTCGCCGACCAGCACAGCGCCACGGCGGCAAACAAGCGCAGTAGATTCGGATGGCGTGCCCACCACGCGCCCCAGCTTCTCGTGACTGTCGCGCCGCTGCTCAGCCGCTCTCCGTCTCGGCGGGGCATCGGCAACCCAAGCAGCGCCCATCCGAGCACGCTGCGGACGCTGGGCGGCCATGGCAGATGACGCCGACTATGTCCGTCTCCGTTGCGCATGTGCTGCTGATCGGCGCCTGAGAAGCGCGGGTTGAGTCGAGAAAGTCGTCGTGAATGACGATTTGCGAGCCTTAGCGCCATGTATCACGTCGAGCTGCGTCAGTTTCCGCACAACTTCTGTCGTTTCAACCTGACCGAGCGGGAGCTGCACGACACGATCCTCGACGCGTGGTCGCGGGGCGAATGGATCGAGCTCGGGGAACGTAAGTGGAACCCTCATCAAGCCAAGCTGACGGTGCTCGAGGGTCCGCAGCTGCCGGTTGAGCAGCTCTCGATAGGACGCGGTTGGCGCAACGCCAAGCGGCATGGGCAAGACGTCACCAAGCAATTGCTTCCGGGTGCGTCCACAGTCGCAGACGCTCCGGCCAGGGAGTATTGGAGACGGGTGGTGGGCCCTGGAGCCACGGCCTCCGCGGAGCAACGGCCGGTCGCAGAGCAGGCTGCGGTCCCCGACACGACGGCTGGTACCGGTACAGAGTCAGACGCGCGGTTGGCCGGCGACTCGCTGGGTCTCGAAGTGTTGGCGAAACTCGGGACCGAGCCAGTGCCACTCACAACCGTCTGGCAGCTCGCGCGTGAACGCTATCCGGAGCGTTCGGCGAGCGACTGTCTGAAGCTCGCCGAATTTGCTGTCCGTTCGCTCACCGAGGCTGGGCTCGTGGTCGTGCTTGTGGCCGGCGGCGCCGGCGACTACCGGCCATGTGAGACGAGCGAGCAGATCGAGCAAGTTCTGCGCGCGCTTGACAGCTGGTCGAGCTCTGAAGACGCCGCGCCCGCGCGGCTCCGCAAAGCCTGAGCGCTTCGCCACATCGCTAGACTCACGCCTCTAGCTTGGTGGGCGTAGCTCAGTTGGTAGAGCTCCGGGTTGTGGTCTCGGCGGTCGCGGGTTCGAATCCCGTCGCTCACCCTCAGGGAAAGCCTGTAAATAGGCATCTTTTGCGATGGTAGGCTGGCGTGGGTTGGCAGACGGGGGAACAAATGGGGAACAAAAATCTCGCAAGGTGAGGTGTGGTCTGAGACGCGCTGAGGGCTTCAGCGCGCCCCGACGTAGGACGCGACTGACCCGTTCGGTCAGGATCACCGCACCACGGATACAATCCATCGGTCAGAGCACGCCTCCTCCGGGCCAACTCCGATCACGAGCTACTTGTCAGCTCTGGCCTGCCTTCTCAGCGGCCCTGATCACCGGCGGTGCAGCGGGTCGCTCAACGCAAGTGTGCGCAGCGCCGCACTCGTGTGAGCCACGGCAGCAGAGTATCGGTGTGCCCAGCCAGTTCGGGCTCCTGCTCCCACAGTCGATCGATCTCGGCGAGGACCTCTTCGCGCTCGTCCCGCGCGAGGATCGCCAGGCTGCTGCGGGAGCTTGCGAGGTCGCGCAGACTCGCGCGATCCACGCGCTGCTCGTGTGGGAACTCTCGGTCCTCGACCTCCGCGTAGCGCTCGCGCAGAACCTCCGGCTCCGGCCAGTGGCCGGGTCTCTGGATCGTCGGCGGTCCGAGGATCTCTCGCAGCCGAGCCACCCATGGCACAGAGGTGTCAAAGCCGTTGCCGAGCAGCCCGAGCACGCCCGGCGCTCGCAGCACCCGGGCGATCTCCGCCTGTGCGACGTCGTGCTCGAACCAGTGAAACGCCGCTCCCGCCACGACCGCATCGACGCTGTCGTCAGCGAGCGGCAACTGCTCGGCCACGCCGTCGAGCACCCGCGCGCCGGGATGGTTGACGGTGAGAATCGCACGCATCTGCGACAGCGGCTCGACCGCGATCACGCAATGGCCGGCATCAAGCAGGGCGCCTGCCAGCTTGCCGGTGCCCGCGCCGAGATCGAGCACATCGAGCTGATCTGTCCCAAGCAGCCAGTCGATCGCCGCGCGCGGGTATGACGGCCGGCCACGCTCATACTCGTCGGCGACCCCGCCGAAGGAGCTTGCGCGCCGCGCTCTGGTTGCCGTATCCACGTTGCGACCTCCCGGGTCTCAGCTTATGTCACGGTCAGCTCATCCTAGGAGGCGGCCGTGAGCTGTGCGGCGGCCGCCTGATCAGGCTGGCAGATCCGCTCTCCGTGCGCCGGCTTGTTTGCCTCCGCCGGCCCGGGCACGCCCGCGATCTCAAGCGTGCGCGAGCACAGCAGCGTGACGGCTACTCCGGCGCCGAGCAGACAGATCAGCGCGCCGATGCCGAGCGCGAGCTGATAGCCGCTCGTGAGCGCTCCCAGCCGGGAGGCGCCACGCGCTAGCTGAGCGTTCGTGTGCGAGTCGGCGAGGGTGCTCAGCACAGCCAGGCCGAGGGCGCCTCCCACTAGGCGCGAGGTGTTGAGCAGGCCCGAGGCGAGCCCACTCTGCGCTGTGGACACGCCCTGCACCGCCGCGATCGTCGCCGGAACGAGCGACAGGCCGAGGCCGCACGCGGCGAGTACGCCGCCGGGCAGCACGCTCGCGAAGTAGCTGCCTCCCGGGCGCACCCCCGTCAGCAGCGCGAGGCCGATTGCGGCGCTCAGCATCCCCGCGCCGAGCACCGGGCGCACGCCGAAGCGGGCCACGAACCTCGGCGCCAGCTTCGAGGCCAGGGCCACGCCGAGCGTGAGCGGCAGGAACGCCAGGCCGGCGCGCAATGCGCTGTATCCGAGCACTTGCTGCATGTACAGGGTCAGGAAGAACCACATCGAAAACACGCCCGAGTACAGCAGCGCCACCACGAGGTTGGCGGCGCGCAGGCGCGCCATCCGCAGGACGCTCAGCGGCAGCAGCGGCGCCGCGGCGAAGCGACCCTCGACCAGTAGGAACGCGCCCAGCAGCCCGGCTGCCAGCGCGAGCGGTCCGAGCACGCCGGTGGAGCCCCAGCCGAGGCTCTCGCTGCGGACGATCCCGTACACGGTGACCACCAGGCCGAGCGTGACCAGCGTCGCCCCGGCCACGTCGAAATGAGGGTGCATGTCCTCGCGCCGGCTCTCCGGGATCACGCGGCGGCCGGCCACGATCACGGCGGCGCCGATCGGAACGTTGATCAGGAAGATCGCCTGCCAGCCAAACGCCTGCGTCAGGATCCCGCCGAGCAGCGCGCCCGAGGCGGCGCCCAGCCCCGCCATCGCGCCCCACACGCCGAGCGCGCGGTTGCGTTCCGCGCCCTCGGCGAACGAGGTCGTGACGATCGCGAGGCTCGCGGGCGAGAGCACGGCGCCGCCGAAGCCCTGCAGCGCGCGGGCGCCGATCAACAGCCCGCGCGAGCTCGCGAACGCACACAGCAGCGAGGCCGTGCTGAACAGGGCGACGCCCGCGAAGAACACACGCCGGCGACCCAGCAGGTCGGCGGCGCGGCCGCCGAGCATCAGAAACCCTCCGAACGTGATCGTGTACGCGTTGACCACCCACTGCAGTCCGGTGGTGCTGAAGTGCAGTCCGCTCCGCATCGACGGGAGCGCCACGTTGACGATCGAGATATCGAGGAGCACCATGAACTGCGCCAGGCAGATCACTATCAGCAGCGCGTTCGCGCGCTCGCGCGGGCGCGCACGCGGGCGAGGGAGGACGGCGGCGGCACTCATCGGCGGACCGCCTGCAGGATGTACGCCGCCTCGACGACCGCGGTCGCGCGCGCACCGCTCCACTGACCACGGCCAACGGACGGAGCGGAGCGAACGGCTGGGGTTGAAGTCGGAGATGGGATCGAAATAGAAGGCATCGGCAGGACCTGACTTCCTCTTGTTCGCTAGTACGACGAGCATCGTACCACAAAGAACGCCGATCGTCGTACAATGCGGGTATGGCCCTTTTCCATCCCTCCCGCGACGAACTGCAGCTGGCCGATGTGCTCCACGCCCTCAGCGATCCCCAGCGTCTGTGTGTCGTACGCAGACTGGCCGAGGACGGGACCCCCAGACGCTGCGGATCGTTTGACCTGGACATCACCAAGTCGACGCTCACCCATCACTTCCGGGTCCTGCGCGAGGCCGGCGTGATCGATCAGCGCGAGGAGGGCACCGCCCGTCTGAACAGCCTGCGTCGCGAGGATCTCGACGAGCGGTTCCCGGGGCTGCTCGACGCCGTGCTCAGGGCTGCGCCGATACCGGCCGCGGTTCTGGCCTGACTCCCGCAAACAGCTCGCGAAGACCCGATCCGGCGCGACCTTCCCGGCGGTCGATGATCTTGGCGCAGTCGCTGATGCGATAGGTCATGTCTTCGATGGGATCTTCATCGCCAGCAACGATCACATGATCGGCCTCTGGGGCGCAAGTCTTGACCGAGTGCCCATTGCTGTTCGTCGTGGTCGGGCAAGGCGACGCCCGTGGCGCCGAGTCGGATCAGGGCGTACTGAAGTGCCACGTACGCGGTGCGTCCGTTGCCGTCGAAGAACGGATGCGTGGAAAGCGGCTTGGCGTAAAACGTCGCGGCCGAAGGGTGGTCTCCCGCAGTCTGCGCCGCCGGCCCTTCCGGTGGGCGTCTTCCCGCTCCGCAATGGCCTGTCGCAGTCCCAACATCCGTCTCAGACGCGCTTGGACGTTACGTCCCTTGCAGCTGGCTACCGTCAGCAACTGGGGCGAATGCCGGTTGCCCCAGACGACGTCGTATTGGCCTTGCTCATCGCCGCGACGAAGCCGCCCCGCCTGTTCGGGAACCAGGGCTCGAAGATAGGATGCCACCGGCTGATGTCTTGGGGTTTTGCGTCGTACCCTCGGACCGCTTCGACGGCCGCGTCGGCGGCAACGATCGCTACCTGCTCCGTGATGGCTTGCTACGTCTCTTCTGGAGTCATCCCAGTGGGCAATACAGCTCGGAGGTGGGGTCGTCGTGGAACACCGCGAACGTGGCTCGAGCGGTCGTGGCGGCAAACTGCGCATACTCGTCCTCTACCGGAGTTCGAGCGCGCAATGTGCCACGAAGAGTCCGTCTATGTGTATGTTCCACTGGTCGAAGATACCCGGGCACAGGATTTCCTTGGAGCAGCGTCCCGTCAGGGCTTCGCAAGGCGCGCTCCATCCGGCGCGCATCGTCAGGCGCCAGCCCAATAAACACGGGGTCTATGGCCTGAGCGGCACCCAGGCCATCTTGTGGTCTCGGCGGTGGCGGGTTCGAATCCCGTCGTTCACGCTCAGGGAAAGCCTGGAAATAGGCACCTTTTGATCTGGCCTCGTTTGTGGGGACACGGGTTGCGAGGATCACGCTGCAAGCAACACGAGTGTGCCCACAAGCTGCGCTTTTCTAGGGCTATTTGTGGCTCAGCACGTTGGTGGTGATGAGGTCTTCGGTGAATCGCAACAGGCGCTGGGGCGTGAAGCGATTGGGGTCGGTGAGGGTCAGCCGGATGGCCTGCTCAAAGCACGCCAGCATCATGTGGGCTGCGATCTCGTGGTCGAGGTGTTCAATCCGGAGGCGCTGTAGGCCCCAGAGTATGGGTGGCTGGACGTGTTCGAGTAGCCGCCGGCGGTGGTGGGTGACGTTCTCACGCGCCGCGAGCGGCATACCGTCTATGGGCAGGACGAACAGGCGCCAGGTGGCGGGCTGAGCGCGGACGCGTTCGAGGATGCTGGTTAGCCCGGCGTGCAGCATCGTGTCGGGGTCGCCGTAGGGCGGCTTCGGGATAGCGGCTGCGATGTCGAGCACCGCGCGGTCGATCTCGCGGTCCACGAGCGCGCGCAGAAGGTCCTCGCGCGTGCCGAACGTGGCATAGACGACGGACTTGGTTAGGTTGGCCTGGCGGGCCACGGCCTGGATCGAGAAGGCGTCGAAGCCGCCGGCGTCGACGAGGCGAAGGGCCGAATCGAGCAGTTGCGCGCGGCGCTCGTCGCGCGGACGGCGAGGCGAGTAGCGACGTGTCGAGATTGCAACCATCTCCAAAAGGTTGACATACCTTGAAAGTGCGCTACCGTCTTTTCCTGTGCCCAACGACTATCAGGCCCACGGGCTGTCACGATGAGGTTGCGGTGAGCACACCATCGGTTCTCAGCTCAACCAGGGCGACGTCGCAGCCCGACCCGCGGCCGGAGGTACCGCAGTCGCGGGAAGCCGACGGCGAGCGTCGGAGCGCGTATATCGGGGAGGCGCTCCCCTCGGCGGCGGGGCCTCTCGATCCGCAGGACACGGCGTTGGCGGGACCACCGCTGGTTCCGCTACCGCGCACGTTGCAGGTGCTGCGCATCAGCCAACGCCAGATCGAGTTCATGTTCCGCTGGCGGCGAGAGCTGGGAGAAGTCTTCAGGGTCCGAGGAGTGATCTCCGGTGGGCCAGTCATCACCTCGCACCCGGATCACGTACGCTCGCTGTTCACCGCAAAGCCTGAGCTGGCACCGTCGTTGACGGCGGAGTCTCCGCTGCTACCGATCGTTGGGCCGAACTCGGTGCTCACGGCTAACGGTCCACGCCATCTGCGCCAGCGCAAGCTGCTGTTGCCGCCCTTCCACGGCGAGGCGATCGAGCGCTACACGCAGATGATCGCTGATGCCACTGAGCGCGAGATCGATCGCTGGCCAGTGGGCGAGCCGTTCGCGCTGGCGCAACGGATGCAGGCGATCACCCTCGACGTGATCATGGCAGGCATCTTCGGGATCGAAGGGACGCCCGCGCGCGGCACTCCCGAGCGGCGGCTGCGGGCGGCGGTCAAGTATCTCGCTCAGGTTTCGACGTGGCGGGTGGCGAAGCTCGGGGAATTGATGAACATGGGACACAAGGAGCCTGTCGGTCTGACGCGCCAGGGCGTGGCGATACTCGATCGCTGTACCTACCCGGTGATCGTGGCGCGCCGCCGGGCGGAGAACCTGGAGCAGCGCACCGACATCCTCTCGCTGATCATGCGCGCACGCACCGAGGACGGTGAGCCGCTGAGCGACCAGGAGCTACGCGACGAGCTCCTGACGCTCGTGCTTGCAGGCTTTGAGACGACTGCCAACTCACTCGCGTGGACCTGGGAGCGCCTGCTGCGAACACCCGCCGCGTACGAGCGCCTGCGTGACGCGGTGCGCTCCGACGAGCAGGCAGACGAGCACGTCGAGGCCGCAATCCTCGAGGGAATGCGCTGCAGGCCGGTGATTCCGACGATTGGCCGCAGGGTAGCCGTGCCTTGGCGTCTAGGCAACTACGCCGTACCAGCGGGCACACCAGTGATCATGAGCATCCTGCTACTGCACCACCGCGAGGATCTCTACCCAGACCCATTTGCATTTCGCCCCGAACGCTGGCTCGAACACAAGCCCGGAACATACGAGTGGATCCCCTTCGGCGGAGGTACCCGCCGCTGTCTAGGCGCCGCGCTCGCCATGGCAGAGCAGCGCGTGGTACTCAAAGCGATGGCAAGGCGACTAGACCTGCAAGCCGACCGGCGCGACCCCGAGCATGCGCAACATCGCAACGTCACGATGATCCCTGCACGCGGTGCCCGCGTCGTGCTTCGCTCGCGGCGCCCCTGACGACCATTTCCCGCGTTTGGACGGTGGACATATCGGCGATGCTAGGCGCGGTGCCCTGATCGGTGATATCGGGGCGATGAGGAGCTTGGTCGGGCGGCCTTGTGGGCTCCGCAGATGCCGATGTGGTAGAGCCAGCCTATGCGGCGTTGGTCACTCTGCCAGCAGGGTCAACCTTTACACCCTCCAAATTGATTAGGCACTCACAAGTAACGAAAACGAAAAAGGAGAAAAGGTATAAACTCCTTGACCCAAGGGCATCCCGATGCGGAGAAGTGGATGCTCAAGACACAGCATCGTGATCTGACGGCCCGTGAGCCGTTGATCGTGGCAACGAACGCCGTCATTGCCGGCGTTCGAGCGCGTGTGTGGTGATCTGCGCGAGTGTTGTGCCCATCAGCGAGCCGCCAATCACGTCGCCGGGATAGTGCACGCCGGTGTGCACGCGCGAATAGGCGACGAGCGTGGCGAGCGCGCGCAGCGGGATGGCGACCGTCGGCATCACGCTGGCGACCCCGGTCGCGAACGCGAATGCCGCAGCGGAGTGCCCGGAGGGGAACGACGTCGAAACGGGCATCCGCACCTGGCGGTCGAGCGGCACCTGCTCCGCTGTGCGATCCGGGCGCCGGCGCCGGCTGAGTGGCTTGGCCGCGACGTTGACCACGGTCGCTGTGACCGCCACCGAGGCTAGCCCGAAGGCGGCCGCGCGACGGCCGGTCGGCCCGCCTGTCAGGGCGATCGTGGCCGCCGAGACGATCGACAGCCGCGAGTAGTTGGCGGCCTGCGAGAGTCGGCGCATGGACCTGTCGAGCGCGGGCGTCTGTATGCCGGCGATCGCCGTATAGAGCGCGGCGTCCACGCGCTTGACCTCCTCCAGCGAGCGGCGATACGCCGAGATGTGGGTCTCGGTGGAAGCGGATTCGGTGTCGGCGTGGCTCACTGGACAGCCATCCTAGGAGGCGCCGACAATCACGCCGACCATGAACGTGGTGTTGCGTCGGGGCTGTGGTGTCTCGCTCTTGGAGCTCCGGTCAGAGACATTTTTCGCGAGCTGAACCCCCGTGGTTACTGACTTTGAGCGCTTTCTGGAGCTTGTTGGTTGCGGCGGATAAGGCTGATCGTCAGATTCGCCGCTCAAAAAGGTCCGGGCGGGCAGGACTGGCGGTGCGACTGGCGTTTCGCGAGGTTCGACGGCGGCCAGAGACGGAGTAGGAGACACGGCTCGACTTGAGCGCTCGAACCCATGAACCTCTGTGTGCGGCGCATGGCCGAGACAGGGTGTGCGGAGGCGTCGCGCTTGTAGCCGAGTGCCGTGCCCGTGGGCAGCGGTATTCGAGTCAACGTTGAATAGCACCGACCAGGCAGGGAAACATGGCTCCAATCAATAGGACGCGCTCCAAGAGGACGCGGTCAAAGGTGCCGACGCCGCGCCCAGCGCAGGATGGGTTGCCGCGTGGCCACGTAACTGAGATCCAGCGAGCCCGGATGCTCAGCGCGGCGGTTGAGGCGATCGAGGAAAACGGGTATGCGCGCTTGACTGTCGCGCAGGTGATCAACCGCGCAAAAGTGTCGCGTAAGACGTTCTATGACTTGTTCGTCGATCGTGAGGACTGTTTTTTGGCGGTGTTCGAGCGCACGCTCGATCAGATGCAAGCAAGGGTGATGGAGGCCTACGCACAGGAGTCCTCCTGGCGTGAGGCGGTGCGCGCGGGCCTAGCGGCGCTGTTGATATTCATCGAAGAGGAGCCTGAGCTTGCGCGCCTGTGCATCGTGGACGCGCTTGGTGGAGGTCCGCGCGTGCTCGAGAAGCGCGCGCGTGTGCTCGTGCAAGTGCGACGAGTGATCGATCGGGGCCGGAACGCGGCCACGATCAGACGCGAACCGCCAAAGGTGACCGCCGAAGGGGTGATTGGCGCGGTGTTCGCGGTGATCCACACGCGCATGCTCGAACGCAGCGCCAAGCCTTACATCGGGTTGCACGGACCGCTGATGAGCATGATCGTGCTGCCGTATCTCGGCACGCGCGCGGCGAGCCGAGAACTGGCTCGCCAGGCGCCACAGGTACGTCGGCGTGCGAAGGCCGAGCTAGGTGTCGGTAAGGATCCCATGGCTGGGCTCGATATGCGTTTGACGTATCGAACGGTGCGCGTGCTGACCGCAATCAGAGAGCATCCGGGGGCGAGCAACCGCGAAGTAGCCGACCGGGCTGGAATCGCCGATCAGGGCCAGATATCCAAGCTGCTCTCACGCTTGGAGCGCCTCGATCTGATCGAAAACGTCGATCGATTGCAGTTGAAGGGCGCGCCAAACGAATGGTGCTTGACCGCTCGCGGAGAGCGGGTGGAGCGGGCCACGAGACCGATGTGAGCAAATGCCTACGCAACAGGCACCGCGCACTGCTCGATTGAGATCGTGGCGCTGCGGGTCTCGCTGAAAAAAGCTGTTCGCGGTTGGTTGCTCTACTTTGATGTGGGGACGATGTGTTGGAACCGGGGGTGAGTGCTGGTGTTTTGGAAGAGACGAAGCGGGCGTCACAGGGCCGGCGAGGCGAAGGAGCTGCTGGCAGCGGCCGGAGGTATGTTCGATCGATCGCTTGACCCGCGCCAAACGATGCGAACGATCGCTGGCATGGCGGTGCCGAGGCTCGCGGAGATGTGCGTGATCGATCTGCTGGGCGAGGACGGGACGGTTGGTGAAACGGTGGCGGTGGCGGTGCGCGAGGAAGCGGTTGGGCGGTTGGAGGCGTTGCGCACCAGTCATCCATTGGACATGGACGGCGAGCACCCGGTAGCACGCGCGATCCGCTTGCGCGAACCGGTCGTGGAGCATGATTTGACTGACGCGCGCGCGCTGCAGCGGATCGCGCCCGAGCTCGAATCTCGCGAGCTCATAGCGTGGAGTGGCTACCGCTCTGTGGTAGCGACCCCATTGATCGCCCGCGGTCGGATGCTGGGCGCGCTGTCGTTCTATTACCTACACAACGGTCGCGCTGACGATCCGGAGCATCTGACGCTGATGCGCGACCTGGCCGACCGTGCGGCTATGGCCCTCGACAATGCCAACCTGTACGCGGCCCGCACGCAATTGGCCCAGACTCTTCAGCGCAGCTTGCTGCCCGAGACTCTGCCGGTACTCGAACAGGTCGCGCTCGCTTCCGCTTATCATCCGGCCGGCGAGGAGAGCGAGGTGGGGGGAGACTTCTACGACGTGTTTACCACGCCGTCGGGCTGCTGGTTGGTGGTCGGAGATGTATGCGGCAAGGGACCTGAGGCAGCGGCGGTAACCGCACTGGTACGACACAGCGTGCGTGCGTTTGCGTTTGTGCGATCGAGCCCTGCGCAGGTGTTGGGCGCGGTCAACCAGGTGATGCTCGGACACGCGCTTGCCCAGCGCTTTGCGACTGCTGTGGTGGCGCGCCTGGACTTGCAAACCGAGCCCATGAAGGCGGTGATCGCCGGGGCTGGGCATCCGCCGCCACTGCTACTGGCGGCGGACGGCTCGACCAGTTGCGTGAGCGCGCGTGGAATGATGCTCGGTGTTCGCCAAGGCTCTAACGTAGTCGACATCAGGGTGGAGCTTGCGTCGGGGTCAACGCTCGTGCTCTATACCGACGGTCTGCTTGATGCGGGCGCCCCGCGACGGGAATCGACTCCCGAGGAGCTGTGCGAGCTGCTCGCCGACCATGCGGGCGCGGCGCCCAAGCTGGTCGTGCAGCAGCTCGAGCGCCAAGCGCTGTCAAGCGGCGCCGGACGTCTACGCGACGACATCGCGATCGTCGCGGCACGCGTGGATCGCTGATCGTGAGGTCGCCTCAAGACACGTTTTGAACTGTTGCTTGACCGGCCTTCATGGTGAATCCGCGCCTGTCGTTGCTTCTGAGCATGGTCATCGGAGCAGGCTCGCATTTACAAAATGAGGGCACGCCTGGACAGCCCTCCGGCACCCGTCACTGGGGCGCTGGGTGCCACGTGACGTCTCGCACGTGCTGGCCGATCCGGCGGTTTGTGTGTGTCGCGGCCGTCCCGTTGGGTTAGGACGGTCGGATCAGGGTGGTGTTGAGGGTTCCGTGCCGCTCTACTCAATCTCCCTACCTGCTGACGATCGCGACTGGCCGGTGAGCATCGCGACTGCTATCGCTACGACGGTCGCGGCGACTGCCATCGCCGTGGCCGTGGTCGTTGGAACCCTGGGCGTATTGTTCATGCTGCTGGCGAGCGTCTGTCGGCTGCGCGCCCGCCACAGGCGGCGATATATGCGTCTGAAGGTGATCCCCTATCGCGGCGATGACCCGACGGCACAGGCGATCGTAAACATGTTCGAGGTGCTGCACAAGCGTTTGCTATGCCGCTGGTGGCGAAGACTCCTCGCAGGTCAACCGTCGGTGAGTCTGGAGGTTCACTGTGACCATGAGGCATGGCTGTCACTCACCTGCCCCGCTGGGCTCGAGTCGCTGGTCGAGGCTGCATTGCGCAGTGCTTACCCAAACTGTCGGCTACAGCGCGCGACACGTGCGCCGGGGCCGCCACCTTGCGTCGTGCGCCTGAAGAAGCACACCGTGTTTACTAAGCGGGCGAAGTTGGTCGACCGCTTTGAGCACGATCGCGCACCCGCCGTCAATCGTTTGATCACGACAATGAGGGCGTGCGCGGTGCCCGCGTTCGTGCAGATAGCGCTGACACCCACGCCGGCGCTATTCGAGGGGCACGCAAAGCGCGCCTACAAGCGCCACGAGCACCGGCTCTCGCGTGAGCGCAAGCTAAGCCTGCCGCCGCTGGATCGTTCGATGGTGGAGGATGAGGAGCTGAAGGGCGGCCTCGAAGTCCAGCACCGCCCGCTGTTCTTCGCGGACCTACGCGTTGTCGGACCCAACCGTGGAGTGTGCGAGCGGATCGCCTCGGAGCTGCGCGCCAGCGGTGCCGAGAACCGACTGGTGGAGCGCGGAACTCTCGTACGTCAAGGGTGGTTGGGCCTCTACACAGCGCGGGTACTGCGCGGCGAGGGCAACCCGCTGCCGTCGATTCGCAAAGGCGTGTTCGCCTCCACGGAGCTCGCGAGCGTGTGGCATCTGCCGTCGATCGACTACTCAACCGTGCCCTTTGCCCGTAACCCGCTACCACTCGCGCCCGCGCCGCCCGCGATCTACCGTCCGGGTAAGGGGATGGGCACGCTGCGCGATTTTCACGGCCCGGTGTCGATCCACCCTCAGCTTCGTCGCCAGAACATAGCTGTGCCGGGCACGGTGGAGCAGGGCAAGTCGAGCTATCTGGTGGCGACCGTGGCTGAGGATCTACTGCGCGAGCGGTGCGCCGTGATCGTGTTGGACCCGAAGGGCGACGCGGCCGAAGCGGCCGTCAGCCTCGTGCCACGTGAGCGCACGTGCACGCTGCTGGATTTTGCCCATCCGACCTGTGGTTTCAACCCGCTGGCGGTGGACGCGCCAGCCGACACGATCGCCGACTACGTCGTGTCGGCCTTGAAGAACCTCTTTGATGAGGGAGACATACGCGCCTCGTCCGATCGTTACCTGCGCAACGCGATTATCGCGGTGCTCGCGTATGACCGCGCAAGCACACTGTGGGACGCGGCGCGGCTGTTGTCGGTTGGGCAGGAGGGCTACGGTTATCGTTCGCGCGTCGCGGGGCGTCTGCGCGCGCAACCAGAGTTCAAGGAGATTTCTGAGTTCTTCACCGGTGAGCTGGCCGCACAGCTCGCGGACGCTCGTGGCACGACCACGGCCAAGCTCGACGCCCCGGTGAACAAGCTCGCGAGGCTGCTCAATTCGCCTTCGATCAAGCGGGTGCTGCTGAACGACTCCTTGAGGGTGAGCTTCGATCAGGTGATCGCCAACCGCGAGGTGCTTGTTGTGAAGGGCGCGCTTGGAGTGATGGGAGCGGGCAACACGAGCGTGTTGATGCAGCTGCTTGTGGGGATGCTCGACGCGGCGCTCGCACGCCGCCAAGACGGGATCGCGGCCGAGCGGGGAACGGCGGTGGCGCTGAAGGTGGACGAGGCGCCGCTCGTGCTCAATCGTGGTTTTGCGGAGACGATGGCGCTGAAGCGCTCAGCCGGCCTGGAGACTGTCGCCTGCTGGCAGACCGACTCGCAGTGGATCGATCGTGACGTGCGCGCGCAGCTCGACGCGCTGTTTGCCCACCGCGTGTACTTTGCCACCGCATCCGTGGAAGACGCGCGTCACGCGGCGAGCTTGATGATGGCTGAGTTCTCCGACATGGTGCGTCCCGGCATCCGCAACCTGTCCGACCTCGGGCGCCCCGATGTGCGTTTGCACCTGCCCAGACACAGCGCGATCGCGAGCTGGGTCACGCCGGAGGGTCGCCAGGCGCCGTTCGTGGCGCACACGCTCCCTCTGCGGGTTGATGAGCGGCGGCTGACGCTGCACGCCGCCAGACAAGCCGAGCGAGGGGGACGCTATCGCGATGACCTCAGCCAGCCCCACTGGGAGCGCGCTGGCGAGGAGAACCGGGCGAAGTCCCGCCAAAACGACGGCACGAGGCGGTTGACGGACAGCGGTGGCGCAAACGGTGGCGGTAACGCCCAGTCTGGCGGTGTGAGGTCTGAGCAGACCAGCGCACTGCTGTCCGCCCTCGCCACCAAAAGTCCAGCGACTGAGGACCCGCGGGTACCCTTGCCAGGAGCGGCAGATTCAACGCGCGCCGAGACGCCGACATCGACCGCCAATACCGCAAGTCTGACGGCCGACGTCACACGGGCCTCCTCCCCCCGCGTGACAGCCGGCACGGACGCAGATGTGCTCCTACCCAGGCCGGCGGATAGTTACCGCGAGCTGATCGACCTGAACGCCGCCCACAGTGTGCGCTGGGCCAAGTCCGCGACGGTTGCGCTCGCGCTCGACCCCGAGCCGCTGGACATCGAGATCCTTGCGCTGGTCGCCTCGATGCGACACCTGCTAAGCAGCCAGATTCACCGCCGCTTCAACGAAGGCCGCGCCGCGACCACCACTCAACGTCGCCTGAAGCGATTGTCCGACGCAGGTCTGCTGGCACGCTTTCAGTTTCATCGTCGGGACGGGGGAGGCATACCTATGTGCTACTCCATCACGCACGCCGGACTGGTTCTCTGCACGGAACGCGACGGGTCGGTTACGGACCACATCACTGGTGGGATATCTGAGTTGAAGGATCCCACTCCTCCCCGATCCAACAATCCACGCAGCGGTGATCGGTTGTTGCGACAGGCGCGCCGGGACGTTCGCTCCGCTGGTTGGGCTTTTGCGGTAGAGCGCGCGCTCGAGCAGGGTCCGCTTGCGCTAAGTGGTCCGAACGAGTCGGCAATCGCACCACCGATGCGCTCGAAGTCAGGCGAACGGCTGCTGCTCGCCCCGGGCGATCTGCGCTTGCCCGGGGGCCGCACGCCGCACGACTTCCTGCGCACGGTTGACTCAGAGCGGAGGGTCGAGGTCGAACGCTTCCAGAGCATCCGGCCCGACGCAACCCTGCGCGCAAAGGGTGGGCGGGAGTTGCTGGTCGAGTTCGATGATCGGCTGCCTGAAGCGGCGGGCGCGGCGAAGCTCAAGCGTTATGACCACTTTCTCGCGGGCTGGTGCGTTCATCTCGGGCGCTATATGAGCCCGGGAGCAGAGCTTCCGTTCGTAGTGTTTGTGTGCCGCGATCGCTCCCGTGCCCGTGAGTGCGCGCGGCAGGCAGACCGTGTGCTGACAGCGTGTAGGGCTTACGCGGGCGAGTATCCCTCCGATTGGCAGTACCCTGGGCGCGAGCGCGTGGCGTTCGCTGCTGAGCGTGACGCCCACGAGGGGAATTTGTGCGTTTGGCGTGTTCCACGTCTGCCCCCGGAGGTGCGTGTGGACGCGGCGGGAGGCGATCCACGCAGGCGAGAGCCAATGCTCGAGCTGCGCGACATCTGGTCGGCCTGAAAGACGGTTGATGGCTTTACGCAGATCCTTGCGATCTTCTTCGAAGAGAGTCATCTCCTGAGGAGCTGGTCACAGCGTCGTACAAGGGTCAGCTGCGCGAACCACACCACAAGTCAGAAACAAATAAGTGGAACTATCCCTAGGGATTTGACAGAGGGCCAGGGCTTTAGGATGATGTCGTGGTCGTCAGCGCGCAGGCGGCGTGGCCTGGCCCAGGGCGTCTTGCGGACTAACGTCTCAGTGGCCGGGCAACCCCTCACAGAGGGCCGGCTGGGCGCGACTGTGCGAGCCGGAGGAGGCCGCTCCGTAGCTCCCCGTCGCCGTCCCGGTCGGCCCTCGTGCAGGTGGGCTGTCGTCCAAGCACATCGGGTGTCTTGACATGATTTTGGCGTTGTGCAACTATCCCCTTTGATCGGAGATCCGGAATGTGGGCTAGTCAGTGTCCTGGCTCGGTCAGGCGAGATCCAAGCCACGCGAGTTGACGGGCATTCATCTCATCGAAGGTGGAGGAGTTCAAGACTTCCCAGGAACCGAATGGGCGGACAAGGGAAGAGGGTTCGGATTCCGCAGTCACCCCCCGCTGCGATCCCGAACACGCTTCGGCGTGGCGCCTAGCTTCGCGCTGGAGCACCGGGCCCGCGCGGTGGGCGTGGTATGACCTGAGCCACGGTCGCCGCGCGGCGCCCCCTAGTATTCGAGCTGTTGCCGTCGTTGCTCCACACGATGCCTCCGAGCAGCAGGCTGGGTCGGACCTCCAGCTTGAGCGCAAGCTTCAATACGGTGCGCAGGTTTGGTTCGCGTCTGCCATTCTCATACACGCTGATAGCGGCACGATCGACTTTGGCGTCGAGCGCGAGTCTCTCTTGGGAGATGCCCGCCCGGGCGCGCGCCCAGCGCAGGTTCGCGCCAAACAGCGTCGCCGGATTGCTTCCCGTCTGTTGGTTGTGACGGGGCCCTCTGCTGGGTGAGGCGCTTGGACCGATGTCGCGCAGCAGAGCTGCAGGCTTGACGCTCAGCACGGCACACATGCGCAACAGAGTCGGCATGTCCGGCGCGCGCTCGCCACACTCCAGACGACTGATCGCCGCGCGGTCCAGTGGAACGGTGGACGGTAGCTGGGCTCGCGTGGCGGACGACAACTCGGCCTGCGTCAACCCAGCCTGTAGACGCGCGCGTCGCAAATTGCCCCCAAACGCCCTGATCTGCTCGACGATCTCCGCCTGATCGGCTCCAGCCATGCGCGCATCATTCACGGCTGATTACAAAAGAGCCACTGAATAAAGACCACAATTGTCTTTGCACGACGACTGTGCGCGTAGGTCGCTCCACATCGAGCTCGCCGTCTGTTTCGGTGTGAGCGCTCAGGACACGCTCACACCCGTGAACGGGCGCAACGCAACGTCTTCGGCGAGTGCCGTCAGGGTTGGGAGTTCGCGTGTTCTCTCAGTGGCGACATACACAAAGCACAGCTCAAGCAGTGTGCTTGCAGCCGCCTCCACCGTGACAGTCGTAGGAGGATGGCCGTTGACGCTGAACTCGAGTCCGGGCTCGAGTATGGCGGCATAGGCGTTCATGGCCTCGTGCGCTGCAGCCGCGGCCTTCGGGCTTGCTGTCATAGCGTCGATCAACGCGAGGTGGGCGTAGGCTGGCTCAGTGGCGAAGAACTCGAGCAGCGCTGAGATCCCCGCACGTACGCCCGCTGGCCAATCCTCCCTGGATTCGTACGTCCGCTCGACGATCGCAAGCGCCTTGCGGTGACCGAGCTCGTAAGCGACTAGAAACGCGTCCTCCTTGCCCGAAAAGTGCTCGTAAAAAGCTTGCACCGACACCGCTGCCTCTTGCACGATCTCGGGAATCGTGGTCGCGCCATATCCCTGCGCGGCCGACAGGTTGGCGAGCGCGTCAAGGATGCGCTCGCGCTGATTGTGCACCACGAAGCTGCGCGACACGTTGCCTTCACCGCGTGGTAGTCCCCGGCGCTCAATCGTCCGCGAGCCGAGCGATAGGGTGCCCGGCGCGCGGCCACCCACTGGCATCGATGCGCCGGCACCGTTCGCCGATGACGGCACCGCCGTCATGCTCGCCCCCAGCTTGTAGTGGCAGACCCACTCGGCCACTTCGGGCGCGAGCTCAAGCAGGTCGGCCCGTCGGGGTCGGCGCACGCGTGCGCCGACGCGCGCTCTTGCATGCAGGATGCGCAGGATCGCACCTATGATCGCTCTTGATAGCAGTCCACTGTCCGAAGGACCAGCGCCGAGCGCCGTGCTGAGCGGTCGTGCGAGTCCATCGAGTGCGCGCTCGCGGCGTTCGATTCCGGCGGCCCCGGCGGCGGTCAACTCCACGGCGAGTACCCTCAGCGCCGCGGGACTCTCGAGCGCCAAGTCAAACAGCTCGTTCACGATCGCAGCGATCATGGTCTTCGCCTCGGCATCGCCCCACGTATAGCTCTGGTCTGCAGGGTGGTCCTCGCCCGCCGTGCCGATTGCGCGTTCGACGCGGTTGGTCCATTCGCCGGCGATCTCGTCGCTCAGTGCGAAAAAGCACGCGTGCTTGTCCTCGAAGTGCTCATAGAACGTCTTGCGTGACGCCACAGCCTTCGTGATCACATCGGCCACGACGGTCATCGTGTAGCCCTGCTCACCGACGCTCGTACGCATCGCCTCGATCATCCTCGTGCGAGGGTCAGCCACTGTCTGAGTACGTCTGCGTGTATTTCGAGGCCGCGTCCTGTCGGTCGGCGGCGGACCTGCTGTACGTCCATCGGGCTTGTCCACTAGCCGACATTGTGACTACCCAGGGCGATTCATGCCAACTGCTCACTTGGGTGTCTAACTCGTGTCAGGCGATCTTGAGATCGAATTGACGTTGGAACGCTCGTGAAGCTACCCACTCCCACGGGCAGCAAACCCGTCTGTGGGTGCAGTTGCCCATCGCGTGCAACATACGGTCATGCAGTCGCCCGAAGCTATGCGTTCGGGCGACTGCAGTCGGTTTGCGCGATTATCGCCGTATCCGCGGGAGTTATGCCAAGCAGCGGCGGGCGCGCATAGAAGTCGGAGCCGCCTTTGCCCGATGCGAGGAGCGCTTCGCTGCGAACGGCTAAACTCTCGATCCTTCTTTCCCCCGTTTCCACGAGCCGTTGGCCGATATGGCCACTCATAACTCGTCCGCGCGAGAGTCAGAGACAAGCCGACACATTCCCGCCGATCACGACGGCTTATCGGCCACATCGGTGTCTCGCCGGTGTTTGCCTCTGCCTGCTCATTCGATCGGAGGCATCACCCTTCGCGGCTCGACCTGGACGTCCAGTTCGAGCGCTCTCTCGTGAGCGATCCTCGGCCAGCTTTGGTACTTGATCGATGTTTCCGACGGCGCTCTCCGAGACCCCTTAAGGGGCCTCGGACATCTATCGCTCGGTTGCACGCGTCCGCCTGAGACCGCTTGACGGTCCCCCCGCGTAGGCCTACAAGGCGCTTACACCAACATCGGCCATCGACCAGGCGAGTGGCCTCAACCGTCCTACACCCACACCGGCCATCGACCAAGCGAGTGGCCTCAACCGTCCTACACCCACACCGGCCATCGACCAAGCGAAATGGCCTCAACCGTCAGGAGCACACCATGTCGTCTGTCGTCTCTTCTCCACTGCCTACTCGGCCCCGGTCTGTGTCGCGGCGGCGTGATCCCCACACGCGGCTGCTGCCCAAGATCTCAACGTCCGCTTGCGTGAGCGAGGGGATTAAGCTCGGTAGTCCGCTCGCAGGCTACGTCGACGCCGAAGGTCGTGCTCGCGAGCTGCTTGCGCTTCCCGGACACGAGGGCAGTGTGCTCGTGCTAGACCGCGACACCGCCACCCTCTGCGATCGTCAACTCGTGGCGCACCTTGCCGCCGACGAGCCGCACGAGAACGCCGCGCTCATCTGTCGTCACTACCTCGAAGATACGAGTGGACACTGGTGTCAACGCGTTCGACGCGAGGATCTCCAGACTGCTCCGTTTGCCAAAAGCGGGCATTACATGCCGGTCGATCCTCCGGCGCTGGATGCCCAGGTTGTGGATCGCGGGGGCAACGTCCACTGCCTCCGCGTGCTCCCTGGGAAGCGCACGAGCGCCGAGCTGCGCTGGTGGCGGCGTCCCAGCGGCGCGGAGCACTCCATCTGGGAGCAGGTCGGCCTGCGCGAGGTTGTTGGCGCTCTGGAGAGCTACGAGCCTGTTCGTACGCTCACAGAACACGCGATCAGACGTCGTCGCGATGATCCAAATGTGGTTGTAACGCGTTTGTGCTCCGAATTCGAACGACTCTGCAGAAGCCCGATCGTGCTCAACCGCGGTCTGCGCGAAGCGGTGCTCGACGCGATCGATCGGCATGGCATGAGCATGAGCGAGATCGCGTTGCGCTGCGGAATCGTCAAGCACGATCGCCGCGGCAACGTCAGTGGTGAGACCAGCTGGCTCGCGCGGCGCGTCGGGATCATGCCCGAAGGAGGAGCGACAGAGATCACACCGTGGGTCCACAGCGATGTGCTCGCCATGATCGCGCGCGTGGGACTCGGCATCAGTCCGCGTGAGGTCGAACTCCAAGACTAGTCCTAGCGCGTGGGGCGTTAGCAATCGCCTCACCGGAATCTGAATTCATCTTGACGGACCCAAACGGTCCGCCATGCAACACACAGCGGCGAGCTTCCGAGCTCGCCGCTGCTCGGTTTAACCAACGATGATCGGCGCTGGCCGATCCACCGAAAGGAGCGGCTCATGCCGTCATCCCCCTACAGCAACGAACCACCGTTCGACTCGCTGGCGTCCCTGGCCGAAATGCTCGGTTGGCTGACCTCAACCGCCCTACACGTGGCAATTGGCGTAGTCGTCGGATTGATCGCGGCGCGGGTCATGCGCCAACATCACCTGCGCTGGACGTGGATCGCCGCGGCGCTTGTCGTTGTCTTGCTCGACCACTCCATGTTTGCGGGCTGGTCCACCACGCTTGTCACAGGTGCGTTGTGCGCCGGCACACGCGGACGGCGCTGGCACCGGGAAGACGTCATGGCCGGCGGCGACCTGGCTGAGATCGCGGCTGACCGGCGTGGTCCACTCGACGCTGTGCGCGCCCTCTCACGATGGCTAGCGGAGCGCATCGGTGCCTCACCCGCACAAACCGCGCTGCACGGCGAGCGCATGGCTGTCGGACGCACAGAGCTAGGCGAAACGTTGTCGATACCCTTCGGCGCGACCGATGGCGGTAGACACACGCTGATCGTCGGCGCCACCGGCTCTGGTAAGACAGTCACTGAGACGTGGATAGGCGCGCGGGCGATCGAAGCCGGGCTCGGCGCTGTCGTGATCGACCCCAAGGGCGACCGCCGGATGCACGAGCATCTCGCCGAGGCGGCTCGCGCCGCTGGTCGTCGGTTCGTCGAATGGACTCCGCGGGGGCCGTCGGTCTACAACCCGTTTGGTCACGGTACGGCCAGTGAGATCGCCGACAGGGCGCTCGCCGGTGAGCGCTTCACAGAGCCCCACTATCAGCGCCAAGCTCAGCGCTACTTGGGCCACGCGGTACGCGCTTTGAGTGGGGCCGGAGCCGTCGTCAGCCTGATGGCGCTGGTTGAGCAGCTCGACCCGGCACGGCTAGAGCTGCTCGCCAGGGACCTCCCCGAGCGCCAAGCGCAGGCGACCTACGAATATCTGGACTCACTCACCCAGCGCCAACGTGCCGAGCTGGCCGGCGTGCGTGACCGCCTGGCGATCATGGCGGAGTCCGACGTGGCGCCGTGGCTTGATCCCGCTGAGTCTGGCGCACACACGTTTGACCTATTGAGCGCAATACAACAAAGGGCGGTCGTCTACTTCGATCTCAAAGCGGATGCTTGGCCGCTGCTGGCGCACATGCTCGGTGTGGCGATTGTGCAGGACTTGCAAACGACGATGGCGGCGCTGCAGTGCTCCCCGATCGCGACCGTCGTCGTGATCGACGAGTTCGCGGCGATCGCGGCGGATCGGGTTGTGCACTTGTTCGGCAGGGCACGATCGGCCGGCATCAACCTGTTGCTCGGCACTCAGGAGCTCTCCGACCTGCGCCCAGACGGACACCCACGGCTGCTAGAGCAGGTGCTGGGCAACCTCTCTGCACTGGTGGTCCATCGTCAGGTCGTGCCCGAGTCAGCCGAGCTGATCGCACGGCTGGCCGGCAACCGCGGAATGTGGCGGACGTCGCAAAGCAACGACGGTCGCTGGACGCGCACGCGCTCGAGTGCCCCGCTGCTGGCGCCCGAAGCGATCCGTGTCCTGGCCCCTGGCCGAGCCGCGGTGATCGAGCTGGGCGGGAGCGCTTCGGCGCGCATCGCGCGGGTGTTCTCTGCGATTGGCCCTTTCGACCCGAGATAGCCCAACCCATCCCCCAAGACCACGACAAGGAGAGTCACATGAGCCGCCAGAATCATCCACCTACGCTCGAGCAAATCGAGCTCGTTCGCTGGGCCGCCTCGCTTGGGGCCGTCACCGCCGAGGCGCTCGCGCTGCGTGACGGTGTCAGCTTTGCCTCGGCGCGTGCGCGGCTCGCCGTCGCACGCCGCCGCGGTCTGCTCTCACGGGATCGTCCGCTGGCCGGGCGCCCCGCGCTGTTCACCACTACGCGGGTTGGTCTGCGCGCCTGTGGCGCGCGCGGTATCCAGGCGTGCCGGGTGAGCCCCACGAGCGCGCACCACTTGATCACATGTGCCGCGGTCGCCGCTGCGCTCGAGCGTTGCTACCCCGATCATCGCGTCGCAGGTGAGCGTGAGCTGCGCCGCGACGAGCGTGAGCATGGCCTTCCGCTCGCGTCCGGCAGGCTCGCTGGGGCGCACACTGATGGTAGTGCGCTGCACCGCCCCGACCTCGTGCTGTGGCCGAACGCCCGCGACCGGGGGCTGCCGGTCGTCGTCGAGGTCGAGCTAACGGTCAAGGCACCACGGCGGCTGGTTGAGATCTGCCGCGCTTGGGCGCGCTGCCGGACGGTGGCCGGTGTGCTCTATATCGCGCCCACGAAGGTCGAGCGCGCCCTCTCGCGAGCGGTCGCCGAGGCGTGCGCGTCCGAGCTGGTAGTCGTCCTACCGCTGAGCTCGCTGGCGGGCGTAGAGGCTGCCGTGGCGTGATGACACGCAACAAATTCAGCCCGCCAAATCGGGCCGAAAGACGGTTTTGGAGGCCTCGCGTCGAGAACCGTCCCAGGTGCCGCCTACTTTCCACTAGGGGCGAGCCAACAGCAAAGGAGAACACCATGTCCTACTCAAACATCAACCGCGTCGTGCTCGTTGGTCGTCTCACCGGCGACCCCGAGTTGCGGGCACTGCCGTCAGGCGCATCGGTCTGCAACCTGCGTGTCGCCTGCAACACCGCCCGTAAGAACGCCGACGGCGACTATACGGAGAAGCCCAACTTCTTCACCGTTAGTGCCTTCGGTGCCACCGGCGAGTCGGTGCACCGCTACATGAGCCGCGGCCGCCGCGTCGCGATCGACGGGCGTTTGGACTGGCGCGAGTGGGAGACATCCGAGGGCGTTAGGCGCCAGATAGTCAACATCGTCGCCGAGAGCGTTCAGTTCCTCGACGGCCGTGGCGATCACGGTGGCTCCAGTGATTCCTCTGAGGGCGAGGGTTCCACCGACGGCGCTGAGGGCGGCGAGCAGCGCGAGCTCGTCGGCGTTGGCTCCGGGATCGAGGACGACGTCGTCTTCTAGCGTCCTCGACGACGCCTTCCCCACGGCGGGATGCCCACAGCGGCATCCCGCCGTGGGCGCCACAGGCGCCTTTTTGCATTTAAGGGCTCACGCGAGCCCTAAGGTGCGTAAACTGCCCGCCCGCGGTCTCATCCGCAGGCGCTTGCCACCTCCCCGAGCCAACAAGGAGCCCCTCCCGGTGCCAGTCAACACCAAAGCGATCGGAAAGACCTACCCCTCCACCACTTATGCGGTGGGACGCGAGAAGATCAAGGAGTACGCCCGAGCGGTAGGTGAGACCAACCCGCTCTACCTCGACGAGCAAGCCGCGCGCGATGCTGGTTACGCCGACGTGGTCGCCCCCCCAATGTTCGCCGTTGTCTACAGCTCCCCGTCGGTGGCTCCATCGCTGTTCGACCCCGAGGTTGAAATGAACTTCGCGATGATGGTCCACGGCGGACAGGAGTTTGAGTGGGGACTGCCCGTCGTCGCCGGCGACGAGATCACCACCACCGCCAGTGTCAAGGACATCTCAGAACGCGATGGCCGTGGCTATTACGTGTTCGAGTCCATCTCTGTCAACCAGCGCGGTGAGCAGGTGTGTCACGGAACCTGGACCAATATCGTTCGAGGAGTGTGAGCTATGACCGATCTTTCAGTGGGTGCGCAGATCCCCGAGCTGCGCGTCACCCCCGACAAGTACCTCACGGCCCGTTACGCCGGCGCTTCCGGCGACTTCAATCCAATACACATCGACGAGGAGTTCGCGCGAGCGGTCGGGCTGCCCGGTCGCATCTTGCACGGACTGTGGAGCATGGCCCAGGTCGCCCGCGCTCAGACCGAGGCGGCCGGTGGGCCCGCCACGCTCAAGCGGCTGTCCGTCCAGTTCCGAGGCATGGGCGTGCCTGAGCAGGAGGTCGTCGTCAGCGGCACTGTGCGTGAGGCAGCCGACGGCCGCGTGATCGTCGACACCGTCGCCGAGCAGGCCGGCAACCAGATCATCCGCAACGCTGAGGCCGAGTTGCAGCTCTAAAACAGTCTGCGGGCCCCGGGGCGTAGACCTTAGAATCATCTGCATGCTCACCCCCCGGCAGGAGCTGATTCTGTGCAAGGTGGTGGAGGACTATCTGCACAGCGGCCAGCCGGTGGCGTCCAAGACAATCGCCGCCGACCCGAGCCTCGACTGTGGACCCTCAACTGTCCGCAACGAGCTTGCCCTGCTGGAGGAGCACGATCTGCTCGCCCATCCGCACACTTCAGCGGGACGCGTGCCCACCGACGCTGGGCATCGTTATGTAGTGGACAGAATGCTCGGCACAGGCCAGAACTTGTCGCCCGCGCACCCGCTCGCCCTGTCGCTGACACGCCGTGAGATAGAGGAGGCGATGCGCGTCACCAGCGTCGCGATCTCGCGGGTCACGAGCCTGCTGGCGGTCGTCTCCGCGCCATCGATCAACACCGCCACGATTCGTCACATCGAGGTGTTGGCGTTGCAACCGCAGGTCGTGATGATCGTCGTGATCACCTCCACCGGAGGTGTTTCCAAGCTGCTCACCACATTCGACCGGCCGGTCGACCAAGGACTCGTTGGGTGGTCCGGTGAATACCTCAACGAGCGGCTCGTCGGCTACGGGCTTGGTGCGCGCATGCTCTCGGGGCGCCTCGACGATCCAGGCCTTGGCGCCAGCGAGCACGCGTTTGTCGAGCGGTTGGTGCCGGCGTTCGGCGGTCTCGCGTCTGAGACGGAGGACACGCTCTACGTTGACGGCACAGCTCACCTGCTGTCGGACCGGCGCGTGGGGGACATCGGTCAGATCAACGAGCTGATGAGCCTGCTGGAGCGTCGCGTCGCGCTCCTGCACGTACTGCGCGCCGCGCTCGGCGAGTCCGATGTGTATGTGCGCATTGGTCGGGAGAACGAGATCCCTGCGATGCGCTCGCTGGCGTTCATCGCGGCCGGCTACGGTTTCGCGCGCCGTAAGCTCGGCGCGGTGTCGGTGATCGGCCCGGTCCACATGGACTACGCGGGCGCGATCGCCACCGTGCGTGAGGCGGCCCACGAGCTTTCGCGCTTCGTCGAAGACGCCTACGCCGAGCGCTAGTGTCCTGACACTGATGAGCGCGACAACGCCCCGTGATCCTTACGAAGTGCTCGGCCTACCCCGTGACGCCGCCGAGCAGGACGTCAAGAAGGCTTTCCGCCGCCTCGCCCGCGAACTTCACCCCGACGTCAATGCGCACGACCCGGACGCCGAGGACAAGTTCAAGGAGGCCGCCGAGGCTTATGAGATTCTCTCCGATCCCGAGCGTCGCGCCACCTACGATCGCTACGGCCATGAAGGCCTGCGCTCAGGCGGCTACGCTCCCAACTTCGACGCGTTCGGCTCGATCGGTGACCTGTTCAACGCGTTCTTCGGCTCTGGTAGCGCGTTCGGGGCAGGCTCGGGTCGGTCGCTGGGCGGTGACATCGCCGTTGCCGTCGAGATGACGCTCCTGGAAGCGTCCAAGGGTGGCAGGGTGGAGGTGTCCTATGAAGCGATCGACCGCTGTGAGCACTGCAACGGCAATGGTGCTGAGCCGGGCACACCGATCGAGCGATGCGCGCGCTGCAATGGCGCCGGTCAGCTGCAGGGCGTCGTGCGTACGCCCTTCGGACAGATGGTGCGCACGAGTCCCTGTGACGCCTGTCACGGCGACGGGCGACTCCCCAGCTCCCCGTGCCGCGAGTGTCGCGGTCACGGGCAGAAGACGGTCAGGCGTAGCGATCAGGTGACCGTTCCAGCCGGCATCGCCGATGGTCAACGCATCCGTGTGAGCGGTCACGGTCACGCAGGCGAACGCGGGGCTCCGCCCGGAGATCTCTATGTGCTCGTGCGCGTCGCACCCGACGAGCGCTTCGTGCGCGAAGGCGATGACCTGATCACAGCACTCGATGTCGCCGCGCCGCTTGCCTCGCTCGGCACCACCCTTGAGCTGCCCACACTCGATGGCTCGGTCTCCGTCGAGGTGCCCCTGGGCACGCAACCCGCGAGCGTGCTCACCGTGCGCGGGCAGGGCATGCCCTCACTGCGTGGAGGTCGTCGCGGCAACTTGCGAGTTGTTATCAACATCGTGATCCCACGCCACCTCAATGACGCGCAGCGTGAGCTGCTCGGCCAGTTCAACGACTCGCTTACCGAGCACAACCTGCGCTCTGAGGAGTCTGTGTTCGCGAAGTTGCGCCGCGTGCTGCGCCACCAGGCCGAGTGATCCCTCGGATCGTGCGCGCGGTGAGGATCGACTGTCGCAGAATGCCGGCGCCTTCCGGTCCCGTCGTGTGATTCGCCTGGCGCTGCGGGTGCGCCGTGCCGACGCGGAGCTGGTGCTTGCCGATCTGCTCGAGCTCGCGCCCAGCGGAGTGGAGGAGGTCGAGCTCCCCGAACAGGATGGGGCAGAGGGGCTCGTCGAATACGCCGTTTACGGCTCCTCCGGGGAGTTGCCCAATTTGCCCGACCTGCGAGCCGCCGCGGGCCGCGCGCTCGTTGAGATCTCCACGAGCGAGATTCCCGACGGCTGGTCGGAGCGCTGGAAGCAGTTTCATCAACCCGTGCTGATCGAGCCATCCGAGGGCGGAGCGAGCGCGAGTTCCGTGTGCGCACTGCACATACGACCGCCATGGACGACATCGAGCGTGCGCCCCGGCGTGTGTGAGATCGTGATCGACCCCGCTCAGGCATTCGGTACCGGTGCGCACGCCACCACGCGCCTGTGCCTGACGCTGCTGCTGGAGCTTGCTCTCGCCGACGAAGAGCGCGGAGCGGTGCTCGACGTGGGCGCGGGCTCGGGCGTGCTCGCGATCGCCGCCGCCCAGCTCGGCTACCAGCCGGTGCTGGCGCTCGACAACGACCGCGAGAGTATGCGCGCGATCGCCGTCAACGCTGCCGCCAATGGCATCGAGCTCGACACGCGCCGCTTGGATCTGCGGCGTGACGCGCTGCCCGAGATAGAGGGCGAGCCCGCGTCGGTCGTGCTTGCCAATTTGCTGAAGCCTCTGCTCCTCGACCTTGCCGCCACGATCGCTTCGCCGCCCCGGCACCTGATTGCGAGTGGGCTTCTACGCGCCGAGGCGGCGCAAGTCGCCTCAGCGTTTGCTGCGCGCCACAGCCTGCGCGAGCGCCGGCGACTCGAGCGCGGCGATTGGGCTGCCCTGTGGCTCACTCGCGATTGAGTCCGGCGGCTCGGTCGCCGCGTGTGCCACCGCTCTGAAGAGGAGGTCGACGGCGGGCCGCAGACCCGCTTCTGTCTCGACCAGCGTTCGCGCTGCCACCAGCGCCGCGCCGATCGTGTCGAGCGCCGCGCCCGCGGCGCCCGGGTTTGGGTCGCGGCACACCGCGATCGCGAGGTCGAGCATTCCCTGCGCCTGTTCGACCGCGCCGCTGAACAGCGCTGGGCCAGCCAGACTCGCGTAGCCGTAAGCACGTGCGAGACGACCCTGCAGTGTTATCTGCGCAGCGCCGCGTGGAGCGGAGATGGCGGGCAGCTCGCGATCGTCGATCAGGGCTGCCATCGTTGCGCCGATCACCCCACGGGTGCGCTGCTCGTCGAGTCCCACACGCGTTGTGACCCGTAGAGCCATATATAGGCCGCTGGAGCTCAGGCCGTACGGCGGATCTGAGGCGAACACGATCCGCTCTGCCGGTACGCGCGCGAACAGCTCGATCACGTCGATCGGAAAAAAGCACGAAGTGTCATACAGCACGCCCGGGTGATCTGCCAGGCGCGAGGTCAGGATTCCCTGATCGCAGATCGCGCCGTGCGCGAGGATCAGCACGACGTCGGGGTGGCGCAGCGCGAGGTCGGCCAGCCCGTCGGCGATCGGGGGCATCCCGCGCCCCGCGTGGATCAGGATCGGTACGTTCGCGTCTTCGGCGAGCGTAAAGATGCCGTCCATCTCGGGGCTGTCGAATGTGAACGCCTGCGCGCGCGGGTGCAGCTTGATCCCCCGGGCTCCTTTGGCGATGCAGCGCTCGCCCTCCGCGACCGGTGCTTCGGCGGGGTCCAACCGACAGAAGGGGATCAGCCTCCCGTCGCTTTCGCCGGCCCACCCGAGCACGCGGTCGTTCGGGGTGCTGTAGGAGGGTCTGCGCTCCGGGTCGTGCAGTGGAAACACGCACGCTCTGCGCGCGCCCGCGTCGTCGAGCTGTGAAAGCAGCGTGTCGAGATCCAGCGAGCGGCCATCCTCGTCGAGTCCGAGGTGAGTGTGTGCGTCGAACACTTCCGCACCTGTGGGGCGCAACCGCTGCGTTTCCGCGAGGAACGGAGCCAGGGCATTGGCATACAGGGAGGCGCTCACGGTCACCCATTCTGCCGATCGCGCGTGTCCGATGGTTCCTGACACGCGCTATGAGAGCTTGTAACACGCTTGTGACATTGGTCTCGACCGGGGGTACGGGTCTACTGTCTGTGTATGACCACGCGCATTGTGATCGCGGGCGGCGGTTTCGGCGGCTTCTACGCCGCGCGTGCGCTCGAGCGCATTCCCACCGTTGGCGCCGCGCGCGTCACGCTTGTCAGCAACGCCAACTTCATGCTCTACACACCGCTGCTTCCGGGTACCGCGGGAGCCACGCTCGACCCGCGCCACGTGGTCGTGCCACTACGTACGCAGCTGCGGCGCACAGAGCTGTTGATCGGAAACGTCACAGGCGCGGACCCGGAACGCCGTGTAATGACCGTGTGCCGCGTTGACGGAGAGCGGTTGCAGCTGGGCTACGACCAGCTGATCGTCGCGCTTGGATCGGTGTCGCGCACGTTGCCGATTCCCGGGCTCGCCGAGCACGCGAGTGGACTGAAGTCGCTGAGTGACGCCACGGCTCTACGCAATCAGGTTCTCGCGTGCCTCGACATCGCGGAGTCGCTCGAGGACCCTGTGCGCCGCGCCGAGTATCTCGGCTTCGTGTTTGTCGGGGCCGGCTACGCAGGGCTCGAGGGGCTCGCTGAGCTTCAGGACTTCGCGGCGCAGGCGATCGAGCTCTACCCTCGTTGCCGCGCTGAGGGTATGCGCTGGGTGCTCGTCGAGGCGCGTGCGCGGATCATGCCTGAGGTGCCTGCGAGCCTGTCGGCGTTCGCGGCGCGCGAGCTGCTGGGACGCGGCATCGAGATCAACACGAACACCACGCTCGCCGCCGTGACGCAGAACGGTGCGATTCTCTCGAGCGGAGAGCGCCTTGCTGCGCGCACAGTCGTGTGGACCGCCGGGGTGAGCCCCAGCCCGGTCGTTGCCTCGCTCGGTCTACCGTTGGACGACGACGGGCGGATCGTCGTCGATCGGCGGTTGCGCGTCGCGGACAGTCCCGGTGTATGGGCGATCGGAGACTGTGCCGCGGTGCCGGACCCGGCACGACGAGGGCAGGCGTGTCCGCCGACGGCCCAGCACGCGATCCGTCAGGGACGGCTCGCCGCCCGCAACATCGCGGCGGTGCTCGAGCGTCGGGCGGCGCGGCCGTTTCGCTACCGCACCGCCGGAGTGGTGGCTGAGCTCGGTCACAACAAGGCGGTCGCGATCACGCTCGGCGTGCGCTGGCGTGGTCTGCCTGCGTGGTTCATCGCACGCACCTACCACCTGATGTTGATGCCTGGTCTCGGACGCAAGCTGCGCCTGCTGATGGACTGGAACGTGGCTTTGTTGTTCGGCCGGGACGTCTCCTCGCCCGGTCGTCTCGGCAGCGCGACTCCGTTGCGATTCGTTGAGGGCGACGCGCCCGCGCATGCGTCGCGACCGGTCGGCGTATCCTGACCTGAGGATGACGATCGTCGATGAGGTCCAAGCCGATCTGAAGAACGCGATGCGCGCGGGTGAGAAGCGACGCGTCGGCGCGCTGCGCCTCGTGCTCTCCGAGTTGCAGAAGGCCGCCAAGGAAGGCTCTGAGGATGAGCTGACAGTGCTGCGCCGCGAGCGCAAGCGACGACTGGAGGCAGCCAGAGCGTTCCGTGAGGGCGGACGCGAGGATCTCGCCGGGGCGGAGGAGTCCGAGGCAGAGCTGATCGGCGCGTATCTACCCGCCGAGCTTTCCGACGTGGAGCTGCAGAGCATCGTGCAACAGGCGGTTGCCAGCAGTGGTGCGCGGTCGCCGAAGGACATGGGCTCCGCGATGAAGAGCGCGATGGCGGCCGTCGACGGACGTGCGGACGGCAAGCGCGTTTCGGGTCTGGTCAAGGCGGCGCTAGGCGGATGAGCGGGTCCTCTCCGCGATGATCCCTACGCGATACAGCGGCGCGTCGCGAATCTCGCCCTTTGGCGATCCCAAATCCGCGGGGGGCCGGCCCGGCCGATGAGGACCCAGATCGAGCTGCCCAACGAGGTCGCCGCTGAGCTGGCTGGCAGTCAGGACGCGGTACTCCGTACGCTGGACGAGCACTTGCGATGTAGGGTGTTCCTGCGCGGCAATCTGCTCACGCTCGATGGCTCTGAGCCCGACACAGCCGCTGGTGAGCGGGTCGTGCATGAGCTCTCCGAGCTGATCGGCCACGGCCATCAAATAGGCCCCGGCACGATCGATGCGGTCACTGGCGCGCTCGACGCACACGAGTCGCCCGCGCGCGTGCTCGAGGATGTCGTGTGGCGCCATCGCAGCCTGCACGTTACGCCCAAGACGGTCAATCAGAAGCGCTATGTCAACTCGATCCGCTGCAGCACTGTCACGTTCGCGGTCGGTCCGGCCGGTACCGGCAAGACGTTTCTCGCGGTGGCGATGGCGGCCGCTGCGCTATCGCGCCACGAAGTCAATCGCATCATCCTCACCCGCCCAGCGGTCGAGGCGGGCGAGCGTCTGGGTTTCCTACCGGGCGATCTGATGGCGAAGGTAGACCCCTATCTACGCCCGTTGTTCGATGCCCTGCACGACATGCTCGATCCGGAGAAGGTCACCCAGCACTTGGAGCGCGGCGTGATCGAGATCGCGCCGCTCGCGTTCATGCGCGGGCGTACGCTCAACGACTCGTTTGTGATCCTCGATGAGGCGCAGAACACCACGCCGGAGCAGATGAAGATGTTTCTCACCCGGCTCGGGTTCGGCTCGAAGATGGTTGTCACCGGCGACGTCACCCAGGTCGATCTGCCGCGCGAGCAGCGCTCGGGACTGATCGCGGTGGGAGAGGTGCTCGATTCGATCGAGGGCATCGAGTTCGTGCGCTTTGGCGGTGAGGATGTGGTGCGTCACAAGCTGGTGCAGCGGATCGTCGAGGCCTACGACGAGCACAGCCGGCGCGAGACGCCCGACCGATCGGCGCCTGCGCCGGCGAAGCCGGTGGTGGGCCAGCGTTCAGCTGCTATCCGCCGAGTCTGAGGCTCGCCCGAGGATGCTGGAGGTCGAGGTTTTCGGCGCGCAGCTGCTCTCAGGTCCGTTGCCGCAGTGCAAGGTTGAGCGTCTGTGCGCGCTGGCGCTCGCGTCCGCGGGAGTCAGTGATGGGCACCTTGCGGTCGAGTTCGTAGATGTCGCGCGCATGACGCAGCTCAACGACGAGCATCGGGCCAAAGAGGGTCCCACTGATGTGCTGTCATTTCCGATTGACGGCGCCGGCCCGACGGCGTCTACAGACGGCCCTCCGCGCGAGCTCGGCGATATCGTGATCTGTCCCGAGCACACACTCGACGTGAGCGAGGCGATCGTGCACGGCACGCTGCATCTGGTCGGAATGGACCATGAGACTGATGAGGGTGAGATGCTCGCGCTGCAGGCCGAGCTGCTGCGCTGGGGCACTTCGTGAGGAAGACAGGTGGCATGGCAGGTGACATATCACCCGGCCGGCATGGATCGGATGAGCCGATCACGTCGGGCGCATCAGCTACGCCCGATCCTCCGATAACGCGCAGCGGATTCGTCGCGCTCGCGGGACGGCCGAATGTCGGCAAGTCCACGCTCGTCAACGCGATCGTCGGCGCAAAGGTCGCGATTGTCTCCGACCGACCGCAAACGACGCGCAGGGCAATCCGGGGGGTGCACACCGATGGAGACCACCAGATTGTGCTTGTGGATCTCCCAGGTGTGCAGCGGCCCCGCGACGCGCTCACCGAGCGGATGGCGGGGCGCGTGCGTCAAGAGCTCGAAGGCTCTGACGCGGCGCTGCTGATGCTGAATGGTGAGCAGGGGGTAGGACCGGGTGATCGTTTTATCGCGCACGCGCTCGCCGACGTGCGCACGCCCGTCACGATCGCGGTCAACAAGGTGGACCGCCTCAACCGGGCCGCGACAGTGGCGGTGTTGCATGCCGCGGTCGAGCTGGGGATCGGCGAGGAGATATTCCCGATCTCCGCGCGCACCGGGAGGGGGGTTGGGGAGCTCGTCGAGCATCTTGCGGAGCAGATGCCCCCGGGCGCGTTCATGTTCTCCGCGCGTGATATCTCAGATCAACCGCTCGCCGTAATGCTCGCCGAGCTGGTGCGCGAGGCGGCCATCAAACGCACATTCCAGGAGCTGCCGCACGCTGTGGAGGCGATCGTCGAGGAGATCGAGCGCTCGCGCGAGGATCTGGTGCGCGTGCGCGCGCTGATCTGGGTCGAGAGCGAGTCACAGAAGGGGATCGTCGTGGGGGCTGGCGGGCGCATGGTCAAGGCGATCGGCTCGGCGGCGCGCAAGGAAATCGAACGGGAGCTCGACTGCCACGTGCAGCTCGACCTGTCGGTGCGCGTGCGGCGCGACTGGCGCGGGGACGAGGGGCTGCTCGATCGGCTGGGTATCACGTGAGCGGCCTCATCACACGGATGTCGTGATGCGGGTCGCCGGAGTGGGCTGTCGATCGAGGGTGTCAGGGACGTTGTGATGCGGATCGTCAGAGTGGGCTGTCGATCGAGGGTGTCAGTCGGCGAGCGACCGGTCGAGCCGTCTGGCGATATGCCGCACCCCCGCGAGACCCAGATCCGACGTGAATACGAACGGGATTGTGAGCACGCTCGGCCCCATCACGTTCGCGACGCGCTGACGACGCAGGCGCGCAATCTGGGTTTGTTGTATGCGAGCGCGTTCGTGTACGGCGCGAGCTACGTGCCCTGCGGAGCGTGCGAGCGAACTGTCCTCGGTCGCGGTTGAGATGCGCGCCAGCTCCTCGCGGGTGAAGCGTCGTGGCGCGGTGCCGTTGACGATGACCGTGTCCAAGTCCCGTTCCAGGTGCCGCCGCAACCCTTGCTCGAGCTCCAGCGTCTCGGTGACGGCCATCTCAGTGCCCTGCGCCACCGCGACGTAGCTGCAGCGCCGCGGATCTTTGAGCAGCTCCAGTACCGCTCGCGCCTGCTCGGCCAACGGGCCAGCGCGCACGATCGCTGCGAACGTTTTTGGCGAGTCCAGCATCGCCAGCGCGTGACCGGTGGCGGGCGCGTCGAACACGACAAGGTCATAGCCCCCGGAGCCTTTGCGCTTGGGCTGCCCTTCGCACAGCGCGCGCAGCTCAATCATGCTGATCAGCTCCTTTGCTCCCGGGGCGGCGGCGGCGAAATAGTGGAATGTGTTGCTCGACGCCAGCAGACGGGCCGAAATGCGACCGGTGAGCGTTTGCAGCCAATCAATCATCGCCCGGTCGGGGTCGATCGATGTGCTCCAAAGGCTCTCCCGCAATTCGACCGCCCCGCCGCGGTGGCCATCTTCGCCGCGTCCGCTGTGGCCGGGCCGGCCGCTGCGCTCGGCTTGGTCGGGCGGGTCGCTGAGCTGTGTGGGGCTGGGTAGGTCGCTGCGCTCCATCTCATCGGGTCCGTCGCCGTGCGGTTCGCCGGCTGCAAACAGGTCGGGAATGTGACGTTGGCCGCCAACCTCCACGACGAGCGTGCGCAGCCCGCGCTGGGCGGCGATCAGACCGAGCGCGCAGGCGATCGTCGTCTTGCCGGTACCGCCCTTGCCCGTCACGACGATCAGTTTGCGTTCGAGCAGCGAGGCCATTGTTGCTGTGCAACCTACAATCCCGCTGATGAGCGCACAGCGAGCCGACACGATCGAGCGGCTGCTCGACTACGACGAGCGCGGCCTTGTGCCGTGCGTGGTACAGGATTGGAGTACCGGCGAGGTGCTGACGCTCGCGTATATGAACGAGCTCGCGCTGGAGCGTACGCGCGCCACCGGAGAGTTGCATCTGTGGAGCCGCTCGCGCGAACAGCTGTGGCACAAGGGTGCCACCAGCGGCAACACCCAGGCGGTTCGCTCGCTGCGCGTGGACTGCGACGGTGACGCGCTGCTCGCGCTGGTGGAACCAGCTGGCCCGGCGTGTCACACGGGCGAACGCAGCTGCTTTCACCGCGGGCAGTTCGAGCCGGGTGCGCCGTATGAGACATTGCCCGCGCTCGAGCGCACGCTGAGCGAGCGAGCGCTCGAGCGGCCCGCGGGCTCCTACACGGTTGAGCTGCTCGACGATCCCGCGCGCATCGGCGAGAAGGTGATGGAGGAGGCCGAGGAGCTCGCGCGCGCCGCGCGCGAGGAGAGCGACGTGCGCGTCGATGAAGAGGCGGCCGATCTCCTCTATCACCTGCTGGTGCTGGTGCACAGTCGCGGACGTGCCCTTCCAGACGCGGAGCGTGTGCTCGATGAGCGCCGCCGGTAGCGCTACGCCGCCCACCGCGGCGATCGAGCTGCTCGTCCAGCCGACGCTCGCCGAGGTTCGCGCGATCGCGGCGAAGGCCAATCTGCGGGGGAAGGCGGGTCAAGCCCCAGACGAATCCGTCCCGAACCTGATTCCGCTGCGTCACAGCTTCATCGCCGACTGTGAGACACCGGTTTCGGCGTTCCTGAAGCTGCGTGAGCTCGCGCCCGGCCAGCCGTCGTTCCTACTCGAGTCCGCCGAGCAGGGCCAGCGTATGGGGCGCTACTCGTTCATAGGCTTCCGTCCACGCTCGGTGCTGCGCTGGTGTTTGGGGGATCCTGGGGACCCGTATGCGCTGGCGTCCGCGGCGGTCGCGGGTTGCCGACAAGCGGCGCTGGGAGACTTGCCGCCGTTCGCGGGTGGCGCGGTCGGTTTCTTTGGCTATGACCTAGTGCGCACCGTGGAGCCACTCGGAGACCCGAATCCTGACACGCTCGGATTGCCGGACATGGCGCTGATGCTCACCGACGCGCTTGTTGTGTTCGACCATCTCAAGCACACGATCACGATCCTGGCGAATGCTGACCTCGACGCCGAGCCGGACGCCGAAGGTGCGTTCACCGCCGCTACGCAGACGATCGCCGAAGTGCGCGCTCGACTCGCGGGACCGGTGCCCCAGGGGGGCCACTCGGGCGAGTCTGATGAGCGCGCGCTGCCGCAGTTCGAGTCGAACATGAGCAGGGAGCGCTTCGAGGCGATCGTGGCGCGCATTGTGCAGTACATCCACGCGGGCGATGCGTTCCAGGTCGTGCCGTCGCAGCGCTGGTCCTCCGCGGTGCCTGTGGAGGGGTTCTCCATTTATAGGGGCCTGCGCACGGTCAACCCCAGCCCCTATATGTATTTTCTGGACTTCGGCGACTTCCAGGTGGCGGGCGCGAGCCCCGAGCCGTTGCTGACCGTGACCGGTCGTCATGTGTTAACGCGTCCGATCGCCGGTACGCGCCCACGCGGTGCGAGCCCCGAGCAGGATCGTGCGATTGCGCGCGAGCTGCTCGAAGATGAGAAGGAGCGCGCCGAGCACGTGATGCTCGTAGACCTTGGTCGCAACGATCTGGGGCGGGTGTGTGAGTACGGCAGTGTCAACGTTGACGAGCTGATGGAGATCGAGTCCTACAGCCATGTGATGCACATCGTGTCCTCCGTGTCGGGCACGCTGCGTGCGGACGTTGGCGCGATGGACGCATTGCGCTCGGTGCTGCCGGCAGGCACGTTGTCGGGCGCGCCGAAGGTGCGCGCGATGCAGATCATCGACGAGCTGGAGTCGACCAAGCGTGGTGGCTACGGCGGCGCGATCGGCTATCTCAGCTACACGGGCGACCTGGACACCGCGATTCACATTCGCACCGTGGTCGTGCGCGATGGCGTCGCGCACGTGCAGGCCGGCGGCGGCACCGTCGCGGACGCCGAGCCCGCCTACGAGTATGAGGAGTCGGTGGCCAAGTCATCGGCGGTCATCAGGGCGGTCGAGTTGGCCTGCCGACAGGCGGACTGGGTATGACTGCGTACGCGCGTCGGGTTGGCGGGGCGTGACGATGCGAGTGCTGGTCATCGACAACTACGACTCGTTTACCTACAACCTCGTCCAGTATCTCGGCGAGCTGGGCGCGGACGTGCGCGCTGTGCGCAACGACAGGGCAACCGTCGAGGATCTGCTGAGCGGCGGCTATGAGCGTTGCGTGATATCGCCCGGGCCGTGCACTCCGAATGAGGCCGGTATTTCGCTCGACGTCGCCAGACGGTTGCCTGAGGCGGGCATCCCCACGCTCGGCGTGTGTCTCGGCCATCAGTCGCTGGCGCAGGCGTTTGGGGGAACGGTGAAGCTGCACGCGCCTGTCCACGGCAAGGCCACCACGATCGAGCACGATGGCCGCACGATCTTCCGGGGGTTGTCATCGTCGCTGACGGTCGGGCGCTACCACTCGTTGATCGTCGATGAACGGCTGCCCGACTGTCTGGAAGCGACGGCGCGCGGAGGCGGTGTGCTGATGGCGCTGCGTCACCGCGAACTGCCCGCCGAGGGAGTGCAGTTCCATCCCGAGTCGGTGCTCACTGACGAGGGCAAGCCGCTGCTGGCGAACTTCCTGGAAGGGGCTTTCTGAGGATGCCCAACCAGCTTCTCACGCGCGCTATCGACGCGCTTGCCGCGCGCCGCGACCTGAGCGTTGAGGAGGCCTCCGAGGTGCTTGCCGAGATCATGCACGGCGAGGTCTCGGAGGTCCAGATCGCCGCGTTTCTGATCGCGCTGCGCACGAAGGGCGAGACGGTGGATGAGCTGGCGGGGCTGGCCCGCACGATGCGCGAGCTGGCGGCGCATGTGCCGACTGAGCGCCTCGACCTGCTCGACACGGCCGGCACGGGTGGGGGACGGCGCACGTTCAACGTGTCTACCACCGCCGCGCTGGTTGCTGCGGGCGCGGGTTGCGCGGTCGCCAAGCACGGTAACCGCTCCGCCACGAGCTCGTCCGGCTCCGCCGACCTGCTGGAGGAGCTTGGGGCGCGCATCGACCTTGGGCCCGAAGGGGTCGCTAACTGCATCGAGGAGGCTGGGTTTGGGTTCATGTTTGCGCCCGCCCACCACCAGGCAACCCGCTTTGTGGTGCCCGTCAGGCGCGAGCTGGCGGTGCGCACGATCTTCAATTTGCTCGGACCGCTCACCAATCCCGCGGGCGCTACCCGTCAGCTGATCGGCGTGGCCGACGCGAGTTTCTTGGACACGATCGCTGGCGCGCTAGCGCGACTTGGAGTGCAGCGTGCGCTTGTTGTCGCCGGCGAGGACGGGCTTGACGAGGTCTCTAGCTCGGCGGCCACGCAGGTCGTGGAGGTCAACGGCGAGCGGCTGACTCGCTACACGCTCACCCCGCCGGATGTTGACATCGAGCTGGCCGACCCGTCCGACCCATTGCTCGACGGCGGCTTGCCGCGGGCGAACGCTGAAATCACGCAGGCGGTGTTGGCGGGCGAGCCGGGCGCTCACGCCGATCTCGTGCTGATCAATGCGGGCGCCGCGATCTACGCGGCCGGCGCCGTTGACAGTGTCGCGGCGGGCGTCGAAGCGGCACGCGCGGCGATCGCCTCGGGCGAGGCGGCGGCGGCGCTCCAGCGATATGTGCGGGCGAGCCACAGGCATGCGCCCGAACAGGTCCTCGGATGATGGCGCGCCCGTCCCCGGGGTCGAGCGTGTCGAGGCCGCCGAACGTGTTGATGCGCATCCTCGCCGAAACGCGTGAGGAGCTGGAGCGGCGCAAGCGGATCGTGCCGTTGGGCACGCTTGAAGATCGGGCCGGCGAGGAGCGGCCTTCGAATGGAGTGGTTGGACGCTTCCATGAAGCTGTCGCGCGTCCCGGGATCGGTGTGATCGCCGAGTTCAAGCGCCGCTCGCCCTCGGCGGGACGCTTGCGCGAGGACGCCGACATCGCGCAGATTGTCGGCGCGTATGAGCGGGGTGGGGCTAGCGCGCTATCGGTGCTCACTGAGGGCCCCAACTTCGAAGGATCACTCGATGATCTGCGTGTCGCGCGCGCCGTGTGTGGGCTGCCGATCCTGCGCAAGGACTTCATCGTCGATCCCTACCAGCTGTATGAGGCGCGTGTAGCGGGCGCCGACGCTGTGCTGCTGATTGTGGCGGCGTTGGACAGGGACGAGCTGGCCTCGTTGCACGACCGTGCGACGGTGCTTGGCTTGGATGTGCTGGTGGAGGTGCACGATCGTGAGGAGCTGGCCCGTGCTGCACAGATCGGGGCTCGGATGATCGGCGTGAACAACCGCGATCTGCACGACTTCAGCGTGGACGTGCGGCGCAGCTCACAATTGCTTGAGGAGATGCCCGCGCGGGCAACCGTTGTGTCCGAGTCGGGCATCGTCGCTTCTAGGCAGCTGTGTGAGCTGGAGCGCGAGGGAGTCTCGGCGGTGCTTGTCGGCGAGACGCTGATGCGCGCATGCGACCCGCGGCAGGCGCTCGTTGCGTTGCTGGCACCGCACTCGGATTCCGACCTTTTATAGAGTCGGATGGTGCTCTTTATTTTGCGTTGATCGCAACGCGTCATCCTGACCCTCGTGAAGCGTATGTTTGTGATCCCGTTCGTGTCGGCCCTCATCGGAGGGGGGGTGGTCGTCGCTGTGATCGCCGCCACGCGTGGCCTCGGCACTTCGCAAAAGACCGTGACAGTGGTGCAGCAGTCGGCGCCGATCGCGCCGTCGAACGCTTCCCAGCAGAGCACTGGTCTGACACCCCACGACATCTACGAAAAGACAGCGCCAGGTGTCGCGTATGTAACCTCGACGATCGTGCACCAGGTCGAATCGCCGTTTAGTCTGGGTAGCGAAAGCCAGGAGCAGGGCACGGCCACGGGATCCGGTTTCGTGATCAACAGCAACGGCACGATCCTGACCAACTACCACGTCATCGAGAACGCCGTGAAGGTGACCGTCAGCTTCGAACACGGCAAGTCCGTTGAAGCGAAAGTGATCGGCAAGGACCCCTCCAACGACCTCGCCGTGTTGCGCATACCAACCGAAGGCCTCACGATGCACCCGCTCACCCTTGGGAATTCCAGCGACGTTGAGGTCGGTGATCCCGTGCTCGCGATCGGCAACCCGTTTGGCTTGGAACGGACGCTCACGACGGGTGTGATCTCTGCGTTGCAGCGCGAAATCACTTCGCCCAATGGCTTTACGATCAACAAAGTGCTGCAGACCGACGCGCCGATCAACCCCGGCAACTCGGGTGGCCCGTTGCTGAACGCCGCGGGAGAAGTGATCGGGATCAACTCGCAGATCGAGACGGGCGGCAGTGGTGACGACGGCAGCGTGGGGATCGGATTCTCGGTGCCGATCAACACCGCCAAGTCTGAGCTTCCACAGCTCGAGAAGGGCGGCACTGTGCGCGGCGCGTATCTCGGTGTGAGCACGCTCAGCATCGACGGCGCGCTCTCGGCGCTTAATCTGCCCGTCAAAAGCGGTGCGCTAGTAGAGACCGTCGAAGCCGGTACTCCGGCCGCGAAGGCGGGCATCCGTGGCGGCAACCTCGAAGTGCAGGTCGCCGGCGGTAAGGTGGCCGTCGGCGGAGACATCATCGTGAAGATGGAAGGCAAGTCGATCGCCGGCGCCGAAGCCCTTTCCAGCGCGATCGGCGCGAAGAAACCGGGCGACAAGATCTCGATCGAATTGTTGCGCGCGAGCGGCAACGGCACTTATGAACACAAGACCCTCAAAGTGACGCTCACCGGTCGCCCGAACTCGGTGAAGAACCCCAACACGCCTGAAGGGTAGGCACGCCGGTCGCGGCTGTGGCTGGAGCGCTACCGTTGGGGCATGTCTGATGCTTCGACCAGAGTGAAGATCTGCGGGATCACCCGGCTCGACGACGCTGAGCTTGCGGTCGAATTGGGGGCGTGGGCGATTGGGATGGTGTTTTTCGGACCGAGCCCGCGCAGGTGCTCGCTGGAGGAAGCGCAGAGCATCACAACTGCCCTGCGCCGCCGGGTGGAGCTGTGCGGCGTGTTCGTCAATGCGCACATGCAGGAGATCGTCGCTGTCAGCGAGCGGCTGGGACTAACGCTGCTTCAACTCCACGGGGATGAGGGTCCGTCATTCTGCGGGGAGGCTGCGCGACGCACCGGCGCGCGCGTGGTTAAGGCGTTGCAGGTGTCCGGTCTCGGCGACATCCGCGATGCGGCTCGCTTTCACACGGACTTCCACCTGCTCGACGCGCGCTCGGTCACGCCCGGGCGCGAGGGTCTGCGGGGCGGGACGGGAGAGACGTTCGACTGGACGCTGCTGGCGGGGCGGCGTTCGAAGACTCCGCTGATCCTCAGCGGCGGCCTTGGGCCCGGCAACGTGGTTGAGGCGATCGAGCGTGTGCGTCCGTTTGCGGTCAACACGGCCAGTGCCACCGAGAGCGCGCCCGGACGCAAGGATCCGGCCAGGCTACGTGACTTCTTCGCGGCTGTTGAGCGAACGCAGGCGCCGATAAGCTCGCCCGCGTGAGCACGGTCGAGCATCGTTTCGGGCGCTATGGGGGACAGTATGTGCCCGAGACGTTGATGGGCGCGCTTGCCGAGCTCGAGCAGGCCTGGACGGCGGCGCGCGAGGATCCCGCCTACCGCGCTGCGTTGGAGTTGCTGCTGCGCGATTTCGCGGGACGACCGACACCGGTGTATCGCGCCGAGGGCGTGTCCGAGCGCGTGGGGCGACCCGTGTATTTCAAGCGCGAGGATCTCAATCACACTGGCTCGCACAAGCTCAATAACGCGCTCGGCCAGGCGTTGCTGGCCAAGCGTATGGGCAAGCACAGGATTATCGCCGAGACAGGCGCTGGTCAGCACGGCGTGGCCACGGCCACCGTGTGCGCGCTGCTGGACATGGACTGTGTGATCTACATGGGGACCGAGGACACGCGCCGCCAGGCTCCCAACGTGCAGCGCATGGAACTGCTCGGCGCGCGCGTGCAGGCGGTGGACGCGGGTGCGAGGACGCTCAAGGAGGCGACCTCTGCCGCGATCCGCGACTGGGTGACCAATGTGGGTGACACGCACTACATCATCGGCTCGGTTGTCGGCCCGGCGCCCTATCCGGCGCTGGTGCGCGACCTGCAGCGTGTGATCGGCGACGAGGCGCGCGCGCAAATGCTCGAGCGCGAGGGGCGTTTGCCTGCGCGTGTGATCGCGTGCGTGGGCGGAGGTTCCAACGCGCTTGGCATCTTCACGGCGTTCCTCGCCGACCCGCGGGTCGAGTTGGTCGGCATCGAGGCGGGCGGCGATGGGATCGACACGCCCCGCCATGGCGCCCCCCTGACGGTGGGAGGTCGCTCCGGCGTGCTGCACGGGGCGCTCTCGGCGGTGATGCAGGACGAGGAGGGACAGATCATCGCGGCGCACTCGATCTCCGCGGGCCTGGACTACCCCGGCACGGGACCCCAGCACGCGTTTCTGCGCGACAGCGGGCGGGCGCGCTACGAAGCGGTCACCGACCTCGCTGCGCTTGCGGCGTTCCGCGAGGTTTCGCGCCTGGAGGGGATCATCCCGGCATTGGAGACGGCTCACGCGCTGGCCTGGACGCTGGCTCAGCCCGACGGCGAGTTGGACCTCGTGTGTTTGTCGGGGCGCGGGGACAAGGATCTTGCCGAGGTGCTGAGTGCACGCTGATTGTTTTTTTTGGGAAACAAGATTCGCTCGCGCCGCTGATCTCGCCCCCGTCGCCGGTTGCCGCGCCCGCGGGCCCGGCGAGGGCCTTTCTTGCGGGAGCGCCGTACTGTGAGCGTGGTCGAGACGACCGGTATCGAGCGGATCGCGGCGGCGTTTGCGTCGAGTGGCAAGCGCGCCGCGTTGATGCCCTACATGATGGGCGGCTTTCCGACGCTCGAGCAGTCGGCGCAGATCGGGCACGCGTGCGTGCGTGCGGGCGCTGATCTGCTGGAGCTCGGCGTGCCCTACTCCGACCCACTCGCCGACGGTCCAGTGATACACGAGGCCGGCACGCGCGCGCTTGCAGCCGGCGCGAGCCTCGCGGGCGTGCTCGAGCTCGCGCGCGCGCTCGCGCCGAGCGTGCCGGTGGTGCTGATGTGTTACGCCAACATGGTGTTGGCGCCCGGCGCTGGCGCGTTCGTGGAGCGCCTCGCGCAGACCGGCGCGAGCGGGCTGATCGTGCCTGATCTGCCGTTGGAGGAGGCCTCGGAGGTGCTGGCTGCTTGCGACGCGTGCGGACTCGCGCTCGTGCCGCTGGTGGCGCCCACTACGCCGCCCGAGCGCCTGGCCCTGATCGGGGGGCGCGCGCGCGGCTTTCTGTACACGGTGTCGGTCGTGGGCACCACCGGCGAGCGTGCGGCGCTGTCGGAGCGGTTTGCCGAGATCGTGGCGGCTGCGAAGGACGCGACGGGCGTGCCCGTGGCGCTCGGTTTCGGCATCTCGACCCCTGCACAGGCCGCTCAGGCCGCGGCTGCGGGGGCGGATGGCGTGATCGTCGGTACGCGGCTGGTGCGCGCCGCGGCCGAGTCTGAGGACCCCGCGGGCGCCGTTGGCGAGGTTGTCGCGGAGCTCGCGGTCGCCCTGTCCAGGTAGGGTCACCGGCGCGTGCTGCGACGACCTGTCAGGCCGTTGGCGCGGTCATCGTGGTGCATGGGACCAGCCGGTCCGGGTGTGCGGCGTCTCACCCGCGCGGGCTGTTATAGGATGCCCGCGCATGGGACTGGTACTCACCGTAACCGCCGGCCTGATCATCTGGATCGTGCTGTGGGCGCTCGGCGCGAAGGGCTTTGATTCCTTCATGCTCGCCACGGCGATCACCGTCGTCGGCGCCTCCGTGAAGATCCTCTCCGGCTACCTTCCTGGTCGTCGCGGCGACTAGTTATAGGGTGCGCGCGCGCTGGCTGTGCCTAGCCGCTGTTGCCTTCGTGCCGGCGTTGGCTGGGTGCGGCGGCGTTGGCAGCGGGGCGGCCGCCGAGAATGTCGGCGAGCAGCTTACGGTCTATTCGAGTCTGCCGCTGCAGGGTCCCTCGGGGGCTATCTCCGAGCAGATCGTCGGCGGCGAGAAGCTCGCGCTGGCAAACGCCGGCGGGCGTGTTGGCCGCTTCACCATCAGCTATACCTCGCTCGATGACTCCAACGCCACCAGCGGGGAGTGGGATCCCGGTGTGACGGCTTCCGACGCGAAGGCCGCCGCTCAAGATCCGACCACGATCGCTTATCTCGGCGACTTCAACTCGGGCGCGACCGCCGTGTCGCTGCCGCTGATCAACGCCGCTGGCATCCTGCAGGTCAGCCCATCGAGCCCATATGTGGGCCTGACTTCCTCGCTGGATGCCAACCAGGACGAGCCGGAACGCTTCTATCCGACCGGCAAGCGCACGTTTGGACGTGTTGTCCCCGGAGATCAGGTGCAGGCCGCCGCGCAAGTGGGGCTGTTGCGCAGGCTGGGCGTGCGCAGGCTATATGTGATCGTCGATCAGGATCCGTTCGATACACCGCTCTCAGAGATCGTCGAGGACGATGCCGAGCACGCCGGGATCAAGGTGGTGGGCGACGACACGATCGCGATCGCGCCCGGCTCGAGCTTCACCGGCGAGCTGGCGAAGGTCGTCGAAAGCGGCGCGCAGGCGGTGTTCGTAAGCGCGACGGCCACTAGCGAAGCGGCGCAACTGTGGCGCGAACTACACGCCGCCGCGCCACACCTGTCGCTGCTCGCGTCGGCCACGATGCTCAACAGCGTGTTCAGCGCGCACCTTGGAGCCGCCGAAAGTGCGACGTTCGTGGGCTCACCGTTGCTCGCCACGCGGATGTACCCGGGGTCGGCCCAGCGGGTGCTGGCGGAATACGACCGGCATTTCGCCGCCGCCGGTGAACCGTACGCGTTGTATGGCTATGAGGCGATGAGCGTCGTGCTCGCGGCGATTCGTGCCGCGGGCAACAGCGGAGACAACCGCCAGGCGGTGATCGACAAGTTCTTCGCCACCCACGACCGCCCGTCCGTGCTCGGTGTCTACTCGATGCAACCGAACGGCGAAACGACGCTGTCTGACTATGCGATCGACCGGGTCGTGCACGGTGCGCCTGTGTTCTGGCGCGCGTTCAACACATCGGGCTGATCGGCCCGTCGGCCGCCGCGACGCACTGTGCGATGCCGCCGGTCTCGACCAATCCGCAACCGCGATCCCACCAGGGGCGTCTGCGGTCGCTGTGCGCCGCAGTCGCTCCCAAATATTGACTACCCCGGTCAGCCTGTGCCGAGGGCGGCGCGCAGCGCCGAATCCAGCTTGGGGTAGCGGAACTCGTAGCCGAGCACCAGTGCCTTTGCGGGCAGCACGCGCGCGCCGCCGGTCACGATCTCGGCCATCTCGCCATACATGAGTCGCAGCGCCGCGCCGGGCACCGGCAGCAGCGAGGGGCGGTGCAGCGCGCGGCCGAGTGCCTTGGAGAAGTCGCTGTTGCGCTGTGGTTCGGGCGCGGTCGCGTTGATTGGTCCGCGCCACTGCTCGCCATCGACCGCGGCCAGCATGATCCCCACCAGGTCGTCCGCGTGGATCCATGAGATGTACTGGCGCCCGCCCGCCACGGGACCACCCACGCCGAGCTTGAAGGGGGGCAGCATCTTGGCGAGCGCTCCACCGTCGGGGTCAAGTACAACGCCGGTGCGTACCATCGCGACACGCATCTGAAGCTCCTCGGCGGCTCGTGCCTCGGCCTCCCACGCGTTGCAGACCCGCGCGAGGAAATCGGCTCCGCCGCGTGTCTCCTCATCGATCGGCTCGTCGCCGCGCGGGCCGTAGTAGCCGATCGCTGAGGCGCTCACGAGCACCCGCGGGCGGTCCCGGTCGAGCGCAGCGAGTCCCTGCACCAGGTGCTTGGTCCCCGTCACGCGACTGTCGAGGATCGCGCGCTTGGCGCTGGCGGTCCAACGCTGCGCTACGTTCTCGCCGGCCAGGTGCACCACGGCGTCGCGTCCCCCTAGCGCGTCGGCCGGAGCCGGTTCGCTGAGCAGGTCCCAGCGTGCTGCCCGCAGCGCGCCGGGCGGCGTGTCGGTCCAAGCGGGTGGTCTCCTCCGGTCCTCGAGTTGCTTCCGGGCCCGGTCAGGATCGCGCGAGAGCGCCGTCACTTCATGCCCGCGCGCGCGCAGCGCCGCGACGAGTCGCGGGCCGATCAATCCCGTTGCGCCCGTGACCGTCACCCGCATGTCCGTCCCCTTCCGAACGCAGTGGCTCTGCGGACTTGCTACTCGTCCACCTGTCCCCCGCCATGGGGGATCCCAGTCAGCGTATCGCTATGGGCGTACCCAACCTCCTGGCCCGCGAGCGCGTTGCCGCTCGCGCGTGCCTGCTCGGCCACGGCGGCCGCGACCGCGGGGGCCACGTCGCGGTTGAACACTGAGGGAATGATGTAGTCCTCGCGTAGCTCGCGCTCGTCAACGATCGCCGCGATCGCCTCGGCGGCCGCGATCTTCATCTCCTCGGTGATCGCTTTCGCGCGCACGTCCAGCGCACCGCGGAAGATCCCCGGGAAACACAGCACGTTGTTGATCTGGTTTGGATAGTCCGAGCGGCCCGTCGCCATGATTCGCACATATCGCGCGGCCTCCTCCGGAACGACCTCGGGGTTGGGGTTGGCCATCGCGAACACCATCGCGTTGTCGTTCATCTTGGAGAGCGCCTCCACCGGCAGTGCGCGCGCGCCGGACAGGCCGATCAGCAGGTCTGCGCCCTCGATCACATCCGCCGGGCTCCCCGTGCGATTCTCGTGATTGGTGGCCTGCGCATACCAGCGCTTGACCGAGCTCATCGAGCCGTCTAGGTAGTCCTCGCGCTGGACGCTGAGCGCTCCGCGTGAGTCGCAGCCGATGATCTCGCGCACGCCGGCCTCCAGCATGATCTTCGTGACGGCCACGCCCGCCGCGCCGAGACCGATCACGAGCACTTTCAGCTCGCGCAGGCTGCGAGCTGTGAGTTTGACCGCGTTGAGTAGCGCGGCCATCACCACCACCGCCGTGCCGTGCTGGTCGTCGTGGAACACGGGGATGTCCAGCGCGCCCTTGAGGCGCTCCTCGATCTCAAAGCAGCGCGGCGCGGAGATGTCCTCCAGGTTGATCCCGCCAAACGACGGCGCGATCAGCGTCACGGCGCGCACGATCTCATCGGTGTCTTTTGTGTCGAGACAGATCGGAAACGCGTCGACGCCCGCAAACTCCTTGAACAGACACGCCTTGCCCTCCATCACGGGCATCGCCGCCGCCGGTCCGATGTTGCCGAGGCCGAGCACGGCGGTGCCGTCGCTTACAACCGCCACGGTGTTGCGCTTGATCGTGTACTGAAACGCCTTGTCGGGATCGTCCTTGATCGCCGTGCACACCCGCGCCACGCCCGGCGTGTAGGCCATCGAGAGATCGTCGCGCGTCTTCAGTGGATGCTTGTTGTGCTGTTCGATCTTGCCGCCAACGTGCAGCAGGAAGGTGCGGTCGGTCGTGTCGATCACCTCGACGCCTGCCAGTGCCCCGATCGCCGTCAGAATGCGTTCCCAGTGCTCTCGATTCGAGGCGTCCACGACTATGTCGCGCACGCTGTGGTCCACGTCGGCCTCGACGAGGTTGACCGCGATCACCATCCCGTCCCACTCACCGATCGCGTCGGTCACATTGCCCAGCACCCCGTGCTCCTCGTCGATCTTGACGCGAATGGTCAGGCGGTACTGCGCGCTTGGGGTGATGTTCACGGCGTGCGAGCTCCCGGAGTTTGGCCGGCGAGATGCCGGACGGCCCGGCATGTTATTTGCTCGGAGAGGGCGGGGCGTGGGAGGGTGGGGCTCCTAATAAAGTGCTCGGCGTGGATCGCCGCCTGTTCCTGATCGATGGCCCGAGTCTCGTCTACCGGGCGTTCTACGCGCTGCCGGAGTCGATCGCGACCTCCACCGGTGAGCCCACCAACGCGATCTTCGGGTTCGCCTCGATGCTTGTGAAGATCGTCACCGACCACGGTGTGCAGCCGACGATGGTGGCGTGGGACGCTGGCAGCTCGGGGCGCACCGAGCTGTTCGCCGACTACAAGGCGGGGCGGCGCTCGCGCCCGGACCTGCTCAAGGCGCAATGGTCCGCGATGGAACCGCTGGTGGAGGCGTTTGGCTACCGCAACGTGCGGGTCGAGGGCTTCGAGGCCGATGACGTGATCGCGACGCTCGCCGAGCAGGCGCGCGGCGCCGGCGTGCCGGTCACGATCGTGACGGGTGACCGCGACGTGTTCCAGCTGATCGACGAGCAGGGTCTCGTGCAGGTGATGGCCACCGCTCGCGGGATCACCGAGACGAAGCTGTATGACCGCCAGATGGTGATCGACCGCTACGGCATCCCGCCGGAGCTGATCCCCGACTTCTACGGTTTGAAGGGCGACAGCTCCGACAATATTCCGGGTATCCCCGGCATCGGTGAGAAGACCGCCAGCGAGCTGATCCAGCGTTTCGGCTCGCTGGAGGGAGTGCTTTCCCACGTGCGCGACATCGGCGGCCCCAAGCGCAAGCAGAGCCTGATCGACCACGCTGAGGACGCGCGCATGTCTAAGAGCCTCGCTACCGTGAAGCGCGACCTGCCGGTGCAGTTCGACCTCAAGAGTGAGGCGGCGCGCGAACCGGATCGCTCGCGGTTGCGCGAGGTGTTTCGCCGCTGGGAGCTACGCGACCCGTTGCGCCGCGTGGAAGAGGCACTCGGCGAGGCCGAGCTTGCGAAGGCCGTCGCCTCAGATGAGATAACTCTTGCGGGGCGCGTGCGCAACGGCACGCCGGCCGACATCGCGACGCTGCAGGCGGCAAGCGGTAGGACCCCGGAGGAGCTGTGTGTCGCGGTGCGTGCGGCCGAGACGCCGGAGGGGGAGCTGTTCGCCGTCGGCTCCCCGTGGCGCTTTGCGATCAACCCCGACCCACCACCGGCGGGTGCGGCCAGCGGCAGGAAGGCAGCCGCCCGAGCGTCGCGCACGACACTGCTGGTCGGCGACTGCTCGGGACCCGAGGAGGTCGTGGCTGCGTGTGGCGAGCGCGCCGTGGTCGCCCACGACGCGAAGGCGCTCGGCGTGGTGCCGCCCGGGCTCACGCACGACACACTGCTCGGCGCCTACCTGCTCGAGCCGGCGCGGCGTGGCTACCCGTTCGCCGAGTTGTGCGAGGAGCGCGCGCTTGTCGCGGGCGTTGAGGATGACCCGGTGGCGAGCGAAGCGTTGCTGCTCGGCGCGCTCGCCGCCTGGCAGCGCGCGCAGATAGCCGAGCGCGAGCTCCAGAGCGTCATGCGTGATATCGAGCTACCGCTTGTGTCGGTGTTGCGCGACATGGAGACACTCGGTGTACGGCTCAACGTTGCGTGCCTGGAGGAGATCACGACGCGTGTGCGCGATGAGATATCGGGGCTCGAACGGCGCATCTATGAGCTCGCGGGTGAGGAGTTCACGATCGGCTCTCCACAGCAGCTGGGGGAGATCCTGTTTGTGAAGCTCGGCCTGTCGCGCAAGCGTCGCGGCAAGACAGGCTTCTCGACCGACGCGCGCGTGCTGCAGGCGATCCGCGACGAGCACGAGATAGTGCCTCATGTCGAGCGCTGGCGCGAGCTGTTGACGCTGATCAAGACGTATTTGGATGTGCTCCCACAGCTTGTGGACAAGCGCTCACGCATCCACACCACCTTCCTGCAGACCGTTGCGCAAACGGGGCGACTGTCGAGCACCAACCCCAACATGCAGAACGTTCCGATTCGCACGCCGCTGGGACGCGAGATCCGCGGCTGCTTCGAGGCTGAGAATGGCAACTTGTTGATCTCGGTCGACTACTCCCAGATCGAGCTGCGCGTGCTCGCGCACGCCGCGCGCGAGCCTGTGCTCGAAGAGATCTTCAAGCGCGGCGAGGACGTCCACACGGCGACCGCCTCGCAGGTGTTCGACGTCTCGCCTGAGGCGATCGATCCGGGCATGCGCGCGAAGGCGAAGATGATCAACTATGGGATCGTCTACGGGCTGTCGGATTACGGGCTCGCGGATCGCCTCAACATCCCGCTGGAGGAGGCCAAAGCGTTCATCGACGCGTACCTAGAGCGCTTTCCGGCGGTGGCCAAGTTCATGGTCGAGACGATCGAGTCCGCCAAGCAGGAGGGCCACGTCAAGACGCTGTGGGGTCGGCGCCGTCAGATCCCCGAGTTGCGCGCCCGCAACTATCAAGTGCGCACGCTCGGCGAGCGGCTCGCGGTCAACACGGTCATCCAGGGGACCGCCGCCGACATCATCAAGCTTGCGATGATCCGCTGCCACGACGCCCTGCGCGAGGGCGAGTTCGCGACACGGTTGATCCTCACGATCCACGACGAGTTGCTGTTCGAAGCGCCGGCTGAGGAGCGCGAGGCGGCCTGTGTGCTGATCGAGGAGGAGATGTGCGGCGTGTGGGCGCACTCCCCACCGATGGCGGTCGACGTGGGGGTAGGTCGCAATTGGCTGGAGGCGAAGTGAGGAGTGTGCGCCGCGGTCTGTGCCGGTGTCCTGGCGGTGCGTGCCGCGTGCACGGGTCGGAGGCCGGATGAGTCGCCTGCTGGCGGTGGTGCTGGTCGCGCTCGCCGGCGTGCTCGTCGGGGCGCAGGCGCCGGTCAACGCGCGTTTGGGGCGCTCGATCGGCAGCGTGCAGGCGGCTACCTTCTCGTTCATCGTCGGCACGGTCGTGCTCGCGCTGATCGCGACGTTGTTCTACGGCGGTCTCGGCGGTTTCGGCGATGTGGGCAAAGCTCCGTGGTGGGCGCTGGTCGGAGGGCTACTCGGCGCGGCGTATGTGACCGTCGCGCTGCTAACGGTGCGCACGCTGGGTGTCAGCGGGCTGACGGCGGTTGTGATCTGCGGTCAGCTCACGGTGGCGGTCGCGATCGACCGCTTCGGCCTGCTGGGCATCGCCAAGCAGCCAATCAACACGGGTCGGATCGTTGGGCTTGTGCTGCTGGTGGCGGGGGTGGCGCTCGTGGTGCGCAAGTAGTCCCCTCGGGCGCGCACGCCGCCAGGGCGTTTCATGCACCGTGTGTCGCGTAAGCCTCGCCCAGCAGGCGGACGCCCTGCTCGATCGCGGGCTCTGAGAGGTTGCCGTAACCGAGCAGCACGCCTGGCGGGCCGTCGGACGCGAAACAATGTAGGGCTAGCCCCTCGGCGCCGACGCCGCGCTCCCCCGCCGCCCGCAACAGTTGTGACTCGTGCGCGCCGTCGGGGAGCCGCACCAGCTCGAACAGTCCCGCGTCCGCTCCGCTGACTCGCCCGTCGGGAAGCCAACGGGCGAGTGCTCGAAGTAGCGTCTCGCGCCGGCGCTGGTAGCGCAGACGCATACGACGTACATGACGGTCGAGCTCTCCGCGCCCGATGAAGTCGCGTAGCGCGAGCTGTCCGAGCACCTCCGAGCCACAGTCCTCGATCGTCTTTGAGACCGTCAGCTCCCACGTCAGCCACGAGGGCAACAACATCCACCCGAGTCGCATCCCGGGCGCTAGACGCTTGCTCGCCGATCCGATGTGCGCGATCCGCTCCGGCGCGAGACCCTGCAGGGCGCCGACCGCGACGCGGTCATAACGGTACTCGGAGTCGTAGTCGTCCTCGACGATGAGACGCTCATCCTCAGCCCACTCGATCAGGGCGGCGCGTCGCTCGGGAGCGAGCACCGCGCCGGTGGGGAATTGATGGGCGGGCGTCACAAGTACGGCTGAGGCGTCCGTGTTTGCGAGTACGTCCACGCACAGTCCTCCGGCATCGACGGGAACCGGCACGACGTCCATGCCGGCCTGTTCGACGATCAGGCGATGGACATGCCAGCCGGGGTCCTCGAGCGCCACCTGCTCGACGCCGCGCGCGCGCAGCACGCGACACAGCAGCGAGAAGCCCTGCGTGAATCCTGTGCACACGACCGTGTTCTCGGGATCGGCGTCGGCGCCGCGCACGCGGCCCAGGTAGCCGGCCAGCGCTTCGCGTAGCGCGGGCGCACCGCGCGGGTCGCCATAGCCCAGCGAATCGAGCGGTGAGTCGCGCAACGCCGCGCGCAACGAACGCAGCCATGCCTCGCGTGGAAAGCCCGCGAGGTCGGGCAGGCCGGGGTGGAAGTGATAGGAGAAGCTCTGCAGCAGCGAGCGCGCGGGTGGCCGCGAGCTCGTGCCGCGTACCGCTGCCGCGACCCTCACGGGCGCTCCTTGGCGTGTTGTTAGATATCCCTCCGCGGAGAGCTGGCCGTAGGCCTCGGTTATCACACCGCGGGAGACACCGAGTCTCGCTGCTAGCTCGCGGGTCGAGGGAAGGTGTGTGTTGCCCCGCAGACGCCCTGAGCGGATCTGCTCACGCAGCGAGCGCTCGATCTGCTCGTGTAGCGGGAGCTCGCCGTCGCGATTGATCTCCATCAGCAGTCCCGGTCCAGCAACTGGCCCTATCTGCTCGGTCATCACTGGAACTGTAATTGAGACCAGTGCCGGCGTAGCGTGATGCTCACGGACAATAGATCACGCGGCCGGCGGGCATTCGGCCGCGGCTGTGGATCAGGAGGCTTTGACATGAGCTCGACACAACCCAGCGGTACCGCGGCACAAGAGATCACGATTGTCGGAGGCGGCATCGCCGGTCTGGTGGCGGCGATCGCGTGCGCGGAGGAGAGGGCCAACGTACGCCTCGTCGAGGCTCACGAGAGCCTCGGGGGCCGGGGACGCAGTACCGATGGACCCTACAAAGCCAATCTCGGGCCGCATGCGATGTACCACGACGGCTTTTTCTGGAAGTGGATGCGCGAGCGCGAAGTGCTTCCTCCCCACAAGAGCGCACGGCTCACGGGAGCGCGGGTACGACTGCAGGGCACATTGCGGCGCACGCCCCCATTGGGCGCGCTGCCGGCGGTCCTGCGCTTGCGCGGTCGCGAAGCGCCCGTCAACACTGACTTTCGCGCATGGGCGGCAAGCCATACCGACGAGTCCACCGCCGCGATGCTCTGCTCGGCGGCGGGCGTGTTTACCTTCCACCACGACCCCGGCGAGCTGTCGGCGGCATTCGTGTGGTCGCGCATGGTACGCCTGCTGCTGACCGCTCCCTCGATTGTGCGCTACCCGGCCGGAGGGTGGAGCTCGTTGATCGACTCGCTCGAGCGCCGCGTGCGCGAGCTGGGCGTGACGGTGCAGACGGGTGTCCGCGTCGACGCGTTGCCCGACGCGCCGGTGATCCTCGCAACCGAGCTCGACCAGGCGCGTGAGTTGCTCGGTGACGACAGCCTGCGCTGGAATAGCGGACGCACCGTGTGCCTGGACCTGGGCTTGTGTCATCGCCGTGGAGACCCAACGATCGTCTCGGATCTGGACGAGTCGGGTTGGATCGGACGCTACTCTGCCGCCAACCCGTCGATCTCCCCGGATGGCGAGGAGCTGATCCAGGCACAAATGCCAATTCGTCCCGGGGAGAGCGTCGAGCAAGCTGCTTTGCGCCTGGAACGTTTGTTGGATGTCGGCGTGGAGGATTGGCGCGCACGCGAGACATGGCGCCGCCGTCAGGTGATGGACGGGCGCTCGGGCGCGCTCGACATGCCCGGCACGAGCTGGCGCGAGCGCCCCGCCGTCGATCGCGGCGACGGTGTGTTCCTGGCCGGTGACACCGTGGCGGCGCCAGGGATGCTCGCGGAGGTGTCCTGGGCAAGCGCGATCGAGGCGAGTCGCCTGGCGCTGCAGGTGCTCAACACCGCGCGTCCACGTCTGCGCGAGGTAGCCTGACCGGGATCGCTCGGGGACACACGCCCGACCCCATGCCGCCGCTCCTCGTCTCACATCGCGGCTGGTGCCGGTACGAGCACCGACGAGCCGCTGCGCCGTGGACTGGAGCCGACGAACGACGGTGGGGCGATCTGCAGGTAATGGTTGAACGCCCACTCGCACGCGCGCTCTGAGGCGAGCGTGCGCGCCATCACGGTGATTGCCCGGCTCGGTGTCAGGCGCCCGACGGCGCGCTGGGTGTTCAGCAGCCAGCGGTACTTGCGCTCGTGGGCGTCCGAGAAGGCGCTGTAGCTGTCAAGCGCGTGCGCGCGTGCGGCGTGGCCTTCGAGCACGGGGCGCAGCTCGCGCGCGCAGGCGAGCCCGAAGTAGAACGCCGTGCGGATCCCCTCAGCGGTCAGGGGCAGGCAGTGCCCGGCGGAGTCCCCCACGAAGAAGATGCCGTCTTCGACGGACGCGCGTAGCTGGTGGGGGATCCAGTTGCCCTGGTAGCCCTCTGGCGGCAGGCGCAAATCGCTTGCGAGCCGCACAGTCGGCTCCTTGACATGGTGTGAGGGCCAAAACGAGCCCACGCCCACGCGCAGCTCATCCCCGGCGGGGAAGCTCCACGCATAGCCCGCTCGAATGTAGCGCGGGTCGATCCACAGCTCGAGCTCCTCGCCGGCGCCGTGCGGATGGACCTCAAGGCCCCGCGACAACCGCGCGTTCGGCGGCTGGATTGCCGTCTCGTTGGAAAGCACTCGTCGCCAGCCGAGCGCGTTGACGATCAGCGGCGCCGTCAGGTCTCCACGGTCTGTGTGGACGGTGTGTCCATCGCGGCCCGTGACGGTGGCTGTCTCGAACTCGGTGTCGTCTGGGTGGGCTTGCTCCCACAGCAGCGCGCACAACTCGCGGTAGTCGAACGTCGAGAAGGTCCACGGCAGGCGCCAGCGCGCGGTTGTCCAGGGCGTGTGCACGACGAGCTCGTCAAACGTCTGGCGCAGCGAGCCGCGCAGCTCGAGCGCGTCCAGCCAGCCGGTGGGGATCCCGCACGCGGAAGTCTGGCGCTCGCCGATCTCGTAGCGGTCGATAACCAGCACGCGTGCGCCTGTGTCGAACAACTCACGCGCGAGCGCCAACCCTGCGAAGGACGCGCCGCATATGAGCACGTCGCAGTCACTCCGCAGCCGGGTGCGCTGCTCTCCACGCTTCGTCGCTCTGACAGGCATGTGGCAGCCAATGATACGGCTGCGCTAGGCTTCGACCGGTGCAAACCCTTATAGAGAATCCCCAGGCTCATGTGGTCGAGGGGTCCAACGGACTGCTGCTGGAAATCGACGGGCAGATAGTCCCCAACTACGACGCCACGATGCAGCCCTTCGAGGAGGGCGAGGTCGTGACTGGCAATGTCGTGCGTATCGACAAGGATGAGGTGCTGGTCGACATCGGCTACAAGTCCGAGGGGGTAATCCCCGCGAACGAGCTGTCGATCCGCAAGTCGGTGGATCCGCGCGAGGAGGTGTCGCTCGGCGAGGAAGTTGACGCGATGGTGCTCACCAAGGAGGATCAGGATGGGCGCCTGATCATGTCCAAGAAGCGCGCGCGCTTCGAGAAGGCGTGGCGGCGCATCGAGGCGGCCGCTGAGTCGGGCGAGCCCGTGATCGGCTCAGTGATTGAGGTCGTCAAGGGCGGCCTGATCATCGACCTCGGGGTGCGCGGCTTCCTGCCCGCCTCGCTGGTTGACATTCGGCGTGTGCCGAATCTCGACGAGTATCTCGGCACGCAGATCGAGACGAAGGTGATCGAGCTGAACCGCTCGCGCAACAACGTGGTGCTCTCGCGCCGCGCGGTGTTGGAGGAGGAGCGCAAGGAGGTTCGCCAGCAGATCCTCGACCGTCTGCAGCCCGGTCTTGTTGTGGAGGGCCAGATCTCCAACATCGTGGACTTCGGCGCGTTTGTGGATCTCGACGGGATCGATGGCCTGATCCACATCTCCGAGCTGTCGTGGTCGCACGTGAACCATCCGAGCGAGATCCTGGGCATCGGCGACACCGTGCAGGTGAAGGTGCTCGACATCGACCGCGACCGCCAGCGTATCTCCCTAGGGCTCAAGCAGACCCAGGAAGACCCCTGGCAGCGAATCGTGGATACCTACAACATCAACGACGAGTTGGCGGGCAAGGTCACGAAGGTCGTCACGTTTGGCGCGTTCGTCGAGGTGCTCGACGGCGTCGAGGGACTCGTGCACATCTCCGAGCTCGCCGGACACCACGTGGAGAGCCCGCGCGAGATCGTGCATCCTGGCGATGAGATTCGCGTGAAGATCCTCGAGATTGACTCCGAGCGCAGGCGCCTGTCGTTGTCGGCAAAGCGGGTCGAGGACCAGATTCTGCCGTTGGCGCGGTCTGGGTCTGCGGTCGCCCAACCGGTCGAGGAAGGTATCGCCGAGGAGTCGGTCGATCCGGCCGCCGAGCCGGATGGGGGTGTGGAACCGGTGGCGGAGACCGCCGAGCAGCCGCTCGGCGAGACCGTTGTGGATGAGACCGTTGTGGATGAGCTTTCCGCGCGCGACACAGTCGTCGAGGAGCCTGCTGTGGAGCGACCCACAGCCGAGGTTGTGGCCGATCAGCCCCCAACCGAGCGGGAGCATCCTGCGCAGGAGCCAGTTGCTGGGGGGGCTGTGGCTGGGGAAGCTGTTGCCGAGCAGTCCGTCGTGGCGGAGTTCGCCAACGAGCCCGCGGAGCCTGCTGTCGCGCCAGCGCTGCCCACGAGCGAACCGCAGCCTGCCGGTGAGCCAGAGCAGGCCGCCGGTGAGCAACCGCTGGCCGTCGAGGTCGAGCAGTCTGCCGACGAGCGGTCTGCCGACGAGCAGCCCGCCGACGAGCAGTCTGCCGACGAGCAGCCCGCCGACGAGCAGTCCGCCAGCGAGCAGTCCGCCAGCGAGCAGACACAAGACTGACGAGCGCGGGCCGTGGGATCGGCGGTGCCGTTCGTTGGTCTGACCGGCGGTATGGGCGCGGGCAAGTCGACCGCTCTAAAGGCGCTTGAAGGATTGGGTGCGCAGGTTCTCTCGACCGACGCGGTAGTGCACGAGCTGTACACCGAGGACCAGGTCAAGCACGCCGTCGTCGAGCGCTGGGGTCCCGAGGTGGCGCCCGGCGGAGTGGTCGACCGGGCGGCCGTGGCGGGCAAGGCGTTCGCCGGCGGCGATCGGGATCGCGCGTGGCTGGAGAGCTTGTTGTGGCCGCTGGTCGGCGCGCGTATGGCCGCGTGGCTCGAGCACGTGCGCGCGCTTCGTCCCACGCCACGCGCCGCGGTGGTCGAGGTGCCGTTGTTGTTCGAGGCCGGCATGGAGCGTGCCTTCGATGTGACGATCGCCGTTGTCGCAGCGGAGGACACGCGCAAGCAGCGGGCGGCGGGGCGCGGTCATGAGCTTGCCGACGAGCGCGCGGCGCGCCAACTCTCACAGGCCGAGAAGGCTGAGCGGGCTGCGTTTGTAGTGCACAACGACGGTACCGAAGTTGACTTGCGGCGCGAGCTGGCCGGTGTGCTTGCCAAGCTGTCGAGATGACTGCGCAACATTCCCAAACGGCCGCTCGCGGTCGTGGCGGAGGCGCCGTGTATACGGCAGTCAGGCGCGCGCGGAGGGCGGGCGGTTCAGGATCTTCGGTGAGGCGCGCGCGCCGGCTGGTGCGAACGGTCGTCGCGCTGGTGCTTGTGGTGGTGCTGGCGGCCGTGGTCGTGTCGCGCGTCCAACACGTGCTGCCGGGTAACGGGCTGCCGCTGACCGACGCGTCGGTGATCCGCGAACAGGCGGCGGAAAAGCACCTCGACCCGACACTGATCGCCGCCGTGATCTATGCGGAGACGAAGTTCGACCCGCGCACCTCCTCGGCGGGGGCGCTGGGGCTGATGCAACTGTTGCCGTTGACGGCCAAATACATCGCTCAGCTCTCGGGTGGTGTGCGCTTCACGACCGGCGACTTGGCCACACCGAAGATCAATGTTGCTTACGGAAGCTGGTACCTGCGCTACCTGCTGAATCATTACGAAGGCAACGAGCTGGAGGCGGTCGCGGCCTACAACGGTGGACTGGCTAACGTTGACGCGTGGGTCGCCAAGGCGCGCGCCGAGGGCGGCACACTGACGGTCTCCGACATCCCGTTTCCCCAGACGCAGGCTTATGTGGAACGCGTGTTGCGGGCACAGGCCGAGTACCGCTCTACTTATGCCCGCCAGCTCGGGCTAACGTAGAGCGGATGCCACCGTTCAAGCTCGATCCGTCGTTCACTCCCACGGCCGACCAACCGCAGGCGATCGCCGCCCTCGCCGAAGGCGTGCGGGCGGACGAGCGCTTCCAGACACTGCTGGGGGCGACGGGCACCGGCAAGACGATGACGATGGCGGGTGTGATCCAGGAGCTGCAGAAGCCGGCGCTGGTGATCGCGCACAACAAGACACTCGCCGCGCAGCTGTGCAACGAGTTCCGCACGTTCTTCCCTGAGAACGCGGTCGAGTATTTCGTGTCCTACTACGACTATTACCAGCCAGAGGCGTATGTGCCGAGCCGCGACCTGTACATCGAGAAGGACTCGGCGATTAACCAAGAGGTGGACCGTCTGCGCCACGCCGCCACTGCCGCGGTGTTCGCACGGCGCGACGTGATTGTGGTCGCTTCGGTGTCGTGCATCTACGGCCTCGGCTCGCCTGAGACGTATGAGATGAACATGCAGATCCTGCGTCGCGGGGAAGAAATCGACCGCGAGGCGCTGCTGCGTAAGCTCGTGTCGATCCAATACACCCGCAACGACACCGTGCTCGCCCGCGGCGGCTTTCGCGTGAAGGGAGAGACGCTTGAGCTGTTCCCAGCGTACGCGGAGACGGCGTTCAGGGCGACCCTGTTTGGCGACGAGGTCGAGCGTCTGCAGCAGTTCGACCCGCTCACCGGTGAGCTGATCGCCGACGATCTTGAGCACGTGGCGATCTGGCCTGCCACGCACTACAACGTCAAGGAGGGCACGATCGAGGACGGCGTGGCGGAGATCGGCCGCGAGCTGAACGAGCGCTGCGAGCGGCTGGAGGCCGAGGGCAAGCAGCTGGAGTCTCATCGCCTGCGCCAGCGCACCCAGTACGACATGGAGATGCTGCGCGAGATGGGCTTCTGCTCGGGGATCGAGAACTACTCGCGCATTCTCGACGGGCGTGAGCCGGGTGAGCGGCCGTACTGCCTGATCGACTACTTCCCCGATGATTTCCTGTGTCTGATCGATGAGTCTCACCAGACTGTGCCGCAGATCGGGGGTATGTTTGAGGGCGATCGTTCGCGCAAGGGCACGCTCGTGGACTATGGATTCAGGTTGCCGAGCGCAATGGACAACCGTCCACAGACGTTCGACGAGTTCCTTTCGATAACTCCGCAGCTGGTGTTCGTGTCGGCGACGCCGGGCGAGTATGAGCGCACCCGTTCGCAGCGGGTCGTCGAGCAGATCGTGCGACCCACGGGGATCGTGGACCCAGCGGTGGAGGTACGCGAGACGCGCAACCAGATCGACGATCTGATGAACGAGATCCGCAAGCGCGTGGAGCTGAACGAGCGCGTGCTGGTGACCACGCTGACCAAGAAGATGAGCGAGGACCTCTCGCAGTATCTGATCGAGATGGGCTTCAAGGTGCGCTACCTGCACTCGGAGATAGACACGCTGGAGCGCATTCAGATCATCAGGGATCTGCGGCTCGGCGAGTACGACGTGCTGGTGGGAGTGAACCTGCTGCGCGAGGGGCTCGACTTGCCGGAGGTTTCGCTGGTGGCGATCCTCGATGCCGACAAGGAGGGATTCTTGCGTGGCGAGACTTCGCTGATCCAAACGATCGGCAGGGCCGCGCGCAACATCAAGGGCACCGTGCTGATGTACGCCGACAAGCAGACCAAGGCGATGAAGGCCGCGATCGATGAGACCGACCGCAGGCGTGCGATCCAGCTCGCCTACAACGAGCAGCACGGGATCACCGCTGCGACGATCGTGAAGGGCATCTCCGACATCGCCGAGTTCTTGCAAGGCGAGTCGAAGGTGCCGAAGGGTAGACGCCGCAAGAACGCAACCCGGGCGAAGGCCAAGGAGATGGGACAGCACGAGCTCGAGCGCATGGTGGTGGAGCTCGAGGAGGAGATGATCGCGGCGGCTGACGATCTGCGCTTCGAGTACGCCGCGCAGCTGCGCGATGAGATCAGGGAGCTGCGGCGCGAGCTGCGCGACGTCCAAGCCTCCGAGGCTCCGATGGGCGAGGCATCCCCAAGCGAGGCCACGGCGAGCGAGGTCGCGTAGGATGGGCGCCGTGGAACTGGACCGTCAGGGGATCGAACGACGCGACTTCCCGATCGTGCGCCGCGGCTATGACCCGGCGAGCGTGGACGTGCACCTGCGTGCGCTTTCAGCCGAGGTCGAGGAGATCCAGCGTGAGGTCGAGGGTAGCGGGCAGGAGTCGCTCGCTTCGGTGGCGGGCACACAGGTGCAGGGCATCCTCGAGGCGGCGCAAGCGACGGCGGAGACGATCGAGCGCGAGGCCGCCCAGGACGCGCAACGCGTGCGTGCGGCAGCCGACGCGGACGCGCGGCGAACCCGCGAGGAGGCGGTTACCCGCGCCCGAGCGCATGTGGCGGCAGTGTCGCAGGCTACCGAGCTGCTGCTGGCGCGGGTCGGCTCGATGGACGGGGAGACGCAGGCTTTGGTGGAGAGCTTGCGTGCCGGCGCCGGTCGGTTGGGTCGGGATTTGGCCGCGGTCGAGGCGGAGATGGGGGCGCTCTATGACGCGGCCGCTGGGCGTGGCCAGGACGCTGAGGGCGCCGGGGGCGGAGGCGGGGACGGAGGCACCGGTGGCGAGCAGGGCACGGAGGCTGGTTTGAGCCCGAACGGCCCCACCCAAACACCGCTTGTCGCGACGCCGACGGCGGGGGCGCCGGTTGAAACGCGCTCGGAGCCGCAGGAGGAGGCAGGTGCCGATCCACGCGTCGAGTCGCCCGCGAGCGAGCTCCCGCTCGACGAGCCAGCGCCGCTTGCGCAAGCCCACGGCGAGCTACCGCCCATCAAGGACGACGCCGATGGCGCGCGGCTCGTGGCGCTCAACATGGCGCTGAACGGCGACTCGCGTGAGGCGACGGGCCGCTATCTCGCGGAGAACTTCCAGATCAGCGAGCCGGAGCGTCTGCTCAACGAGGTTTACGCGGCGATCGAAGGCTAGGGATCGTGATGTGGCGCCCGGAGAGCCCTCTCCGGTGAGCCGGCCAAGCGTGTGTCGAGCGGACGAACGCTTACGAGGCCGTGACGGGCGTGTGTGCTCTACATTCATATGGTGCGCGAAGCGGGTCATATCCGAACATCTGACGCCGACCGGGAGAGTGTGGTCGAGGAATTGCGCGAGCACACCGTTAACGGGAGGCTGACGCCCGAGGAGTTTGAGCAGCGGCTCGACGTTGTGTATGCCGCCAAGACGCGCGCCGAGCTCGACGCGTTGCGCGCGGACCTACCCGTGAGCACGGCCGCGGCGCGCCGCGCGCAGCTCGAGCGCAAGTCTCGCCTGCGCGGACGGATCGTCCAAGAGGCGGGCGGCGCCGTGGTCGTCTCGGCCGTGTGCGTCGCGATCTGGTTCGCGACTGCGGCCCACGGTCATCATGGAAGCTTCTGGCCGATCTGGGTGATCGTGTTCACGCTCCTGCCGCTGGTGCGTGACAGCTGGCGTCTGCTGGGCCCCGGCTCCGACCTCGATGTCGTCGAAGCCCGGCTACAGGCCCGTCATGAGCGGCGGCTCGCACGCGAAGGGCGTCGCGGCCGCAGACATTTGCCGCCGTCGCTCTGAGCTACTCGCCGAAGTGCATTCGCGGCGCTCGGCTAGCCGCCAACAGGTGTGCCCTGAGAGTGGCCGCGCCGTTTGCTGGGATTGACTCGTGGTGGGCGCGGGCACGGACGCGCGCCGCTCAATACTTCCCGGAAACCAGATCCCAAGCGCGTCGCAGCTTGTTCGACAGCGCGGAGCCGCCGGAATCGCCCGGATCGTCGTGCATGACGGCGGGGTTGGCGCTGGGAGCGGGTAGCTCGCGGCAGGCCGCCGCGTCGAGCTTGAGCGTGACCGCGTGCACGTGGATCTCCTCGACGTCGTCGGCGTCGGCGAAGCAATGCGCGCCAGGCCCCTCGCGCTGCTCGACGACGATCCCGTCGAAGACGTCCTCCTCAGGGACGCTGAGCACGTGAGCGACCTCGCCGACGTGCTCACCGTCGCTGCTGTAGACCGGCGTGCCGGGCTGGAGCAGCTCGTAGGAGATCGGCAGACCGGGGTCGTGCACGTGGCTCAGCATACAGTCCCTGGACGTTCCAGCACGACACCCGGGCAGTCATCTGGCCGTCCCGGCGACACGAACGTCTGTTCGCCCCAATATAATAGGTCGAAGATGGCCTCAAGCAACAAGATCGTCGTCTCCGGGGCGCGCGAGCACAACCTGAAGGACATCTCGCTGGAGCTGCCGCGCGATGCGCTGGTGGTCATCACGGGGCTGTCCGGCTCGGGCAAGAGCTCGCTTGCGTTCGACACGATCTACGCGGAGGGGCAGCGCCGCTACGTGGAGTCGCTGTCGGCGTACGCGCGTCAGTTCCTGGGCCAGATGGACAAGCCGGACGTGGACTCGATCGAGGGTCTGTCGCCGGCGATCTCGATCGACCAGAAGACGACGTCGCGCAACCCGCGCTCGACCGTCGGGACCGTCACCGAGATCTACGACTACCTGCGGCTGCTGTGGGCGCGCGTGGGCAAGCCACACTGCCCGATCTGCGGTCGGCCGATCGTGGGTCAGTCGGCCGAGCAGATCATCGACCAGACGATGGAGCTGGCGGAAGGCACGCGCTTCATGGTGTGCGCGCCAGTGGTGCGCGGGCGCAAGGGGGAGTACGGCAAGCTGCTGGAGGAGATGCGCGCGGATGGCTTCGCGCGCGTGAAGATCGATGGGCGCGTGCGCATGCTGGAGGAGTCGATCGTGCTGGACAAGCGCTACAAGCACGACATCTCCGTCGTCGTGGATCGTCTGGTTATGCGTCACGACATCCGCAAGCGGCTGGCTGACTCGATCGAGACGGCGGTGGGCCTGGCTGATGGGCTGGTCGAGATCGAGATCGTCATTAATGGAAGTCCCACCCACCCGGATGAGGATGGGAATGGACACGTTCGAACTGACTCGCCCACTCGTGCGCATTCGTCGGGTGCGTTGGGAGTGAAGGCGGCTGCCCCCCAGATCGTTCCGGGCGAGAAGCCGGATCCGGGCACGGTGTTTACGTTCTCGGAGAAGTTCGCGTGCGCCGAGCACGGTCCATCGCTGGTGGAGTTGGAGCCGAGGATCTTCTCGTTCAACTCGCCGCACGGGGCGTGCGAGCGGTGCACGGGGCTGGGCTCGCAGATGGTGATCGACCCCGATCTGGTTGTGCCTGACCCGAGTCTGTCGGTCGGCGAGGGCGCACTCGCGCCGTGGTCCAGTAGCGCGTCGAACTACTACGAGCAGGTGACCGAGGCGATCGCTAAGCGCTATGGCGTGGACCTGGGCGCGCCGTGGGAGGAGTTGCCGCAGGAGCACCGCGACCTGTTTCTGTCGGGAACCAACGGGGAGCCGCTGCAGATCACATATCGCAACAGGTTTGGGCGTAGCCGCTCATATGGCACCCGCTTTGAGGGCGTTCTCGCGAACCTGCAGCGTCGCTACAAGGAGACCGACTCGGAGTGGACGCGCGAGAAGATCGAGGAGTTCATGTCGTTGCGGGCGTGTCCGGAGTGTGGCGGCGCACGGTTGCGCCCGGAGTCCCGCGCGGTGCTGGTGGCGGGAACCCGTATCGAGGACTTCTGTGCGCTGTCGGCTCGTCGCGCTCTGGAGTGGTTGGAGGAGGTGGAGCTGTCGGAGACCGATCGTCACGTGGCGCGGCTGATCTTGCGCGAGATCTTCGAGCGGCTGCGATTCCTGGAGAACGTGGGGATCGGCTACCTATCGATGGACCGCGCGGCGTCCACGCTTTCCGGTGGAGAGGCGCAGCGGATTCGCCTCGCAACCCAGATCGGCTCCTCGCTCGTGGGCGTGTTGTACATCTTGGACGAGCCGTCGATCGGCTTGCACCAGCGCGACAACGAGAAGTTGATCGTAACGCTGCAGCGACTGCGCGATCTGGGCAACACGGTGATCGTGGTGGAGCACGACGAGCAGACGATGCGTTTCGCCGACCATCTTGTGGATCTTGGCCCCGGCGCGGGCGAGCACGGCGGCTGGATCGTCGCGCAGGGGACGGCCGCTCAGGTGCAGCGGGTGAAGCAGTCGCTGACGGGGCAGTTCCTCGCGGGCACGAGGACGATCGAGGTTCCGTCGGAGCGTCGTGTGCCGATCGGCTACGTGGAGATTGACGGAGCCAGCCAGCACAACCTGCGCGACATCGACGTGCGCGTGCCGCTGGGAGTGTTGGCGTGCGTGACGGGCGTGTCGGGGTCGGGTAAGTCGACGCTTGTCAACGAAGTGCTGTACAAGGCGGTGGCCAACCGCCTGCACCGCGCGCGCCAACGGCCGGGCGCGCACCGCGCGATCCACGGTCTCGACCAGCTGGACAAGATCATCGCGGTGGACCAGTCGCCGATCGGGCGCACGCCGCGCTCGAACCCGGCTACCTACACGGGTCTGTTCGACGTGATCCGTGACCTGTTCTCAAAGACGCAGGAGGCGCGCGCGCGGGGGTACAAGCCGGGACGTTTCTCCTTCAACGTGAAGGGTGGACGCTGCGAGGTGTGCCGTGGTGACGGACAGATCAAGATCGAGATGCACTTCCTGCCCGACGTGTATGTGCCGTGCGAGCAGTGCGACGGTCGCCGCTACAACCGCGAGACGCTGGAGGTGAAGTTCAAGGGCAAGAGCATCGCCGAGGTGCTGGCGATGCCGGTCGAGGACGCGTTGCGCTTCTTCGAGCACATTCCGAAGATCCGCCGGCGGCTGGAGACACTTGACGCGGTCGGCCTTGGCTATATCAGGCTCGGGCAGCCCGCCACGACGCTCTCCGGCGGTGAGGCCCAGCGCGTGAAGCTCGCGACAGAGCTCTCGAAGGTCGCGACCGGCCGTACGCTGTACATCCTCGACGAGCCGACCACGGGGTTGCACTTTGCCGACGTGCAACGGCTGCTGGAGGTGCTGCAGCGGCTTGTGGACGCCGGCAACAGCGTGGTCGTGATCGAGCATAACCTCGACGTGGTCAAGTGCGCCGACCGCCTGATCGATATGGGCCCGGAGGGCGGCGAGGAGGGGGGAATGGTGATCGCCGCTGGCACCCCGGAGGAGGTTGCGGGTGAGCCGGCGTCGCACACGGGAGAGTTCCTGGCCGAGCTGCTTGTGCCGGAGCGCGCGTCTAACGGTCGCGCCCGAAGTGGGAAGGTTCGCGGCGGGAAGACGAAGAAGGCGGCTACGGGCGCCGCGAGCGCCAACGGATCGTTGGGGACGAAGCGGAGAGCGAAGTCGGCGGGACGCGCGTGAGCGACCTCGCCACGTACCCACCCATCTCCCAGTCGCTCATCCTGCGATGAGGGATCGGGTCGTCAGGGCGCGCTTCAAATCTCACCTATCCCTTCCCTCATGAGATCATGAGGGGAAGGGTGGCGAGAGTGCGTATATGGCTTGCCAAGTGGCGCTGGTACGAGCGCAACGTCCTGCCGTGGCGTCGTGCGGCGATCCACTGGGAGTTCATGCGCCGTGAAGCGTTTGTGCGCTGGCCGGTGCATGGCAACGTGCTGGAGGCCCTGCGTGAGGGACGCCTGCAGATGGGCGCGCACGCGCTGCTGGAGCCGGGCGTGTGGATCACCGCGCCGGGGGCTGCGCGTGTGAGGATCGGCGCCGGCACGTTCCTGAACATGGGCGTGATGGTGGCCGCCGAGCGGCTCGTGGAGATCGGCGATCACTGCATGCTGGCCAACGGCTGTTTCGTGACCGACTCAAGTCACCGTTATGACGATCCCGAGCTGCCCATCACATGGCAGGGGTTCGAGAGCAAGGGACCGACGCGGATCGGCGACAATTGCTGGCTGGGAGCGAACGTGGTGGTGACGAGCGGTGTGGAGATCGGTGAGCGCTGCGTGGTGGGCGCGGGCAGCGTCGTGACGAAAAACGTCGAGCCGTTTTCGATCGTGGCTGGAGCGCCAGCGCGCGTGTTGCGCAAGATCGACTACGCCGCGCGCGCGCCGGGGGCGACCCGTTCCTGATCTCAACTGGTGCTCAGCTCAGCAGCTCGCGCAGCTCCGACAGCTCGGCCGGGTCGATCGAGTAGGTGTACTCGCTCGTCGGGAACTGGCCGGCGCGCACCTCGGTGGAGTAACGCTGCAGTGCGTCGAGGATCTGCGGGCGTAGCTCGGCATAGCGCTTGACGAAGCGCGGGCTGCCCCACTCGTACAGGCCCAGCAGGTCGTGCCACACGAGCACCTGACCGTCCGTGCCCGGTCCGGCCCCGATCCCGATCACGGGGATCTCGATCCGCTCCATGACGAGCTCCGCCACGGCGGCTGGTATGGCCTCGAACACGACACAGCAGCAGCCCGCCTCCTGCAACGCGAGCGCGTCCTGCACGACCTGGAGGGCACGGTTGGCGGTACGACCCTGGGCCTTGTAGCCCCCCAACGCTGTCGCCGTCTGCGGGGTCAGCCCGACGTGGCCGATGACCGGTATGCCGGTGGACGCGATCGCCCGCGCGCGCTCGATCATGGCGCCGCCACCCTCGAGCTTCACGGCGTCGCAACCGGCCTCCTTGACGAAACGCTGCGCGGTGGTCACGGCCTGCTCGTTGGACACCTCATAGGAGCCGAACGGCAGGTCACCGACCAGTAGCGGGCTGCTCAGACCGCGACGGACGGCTTTGACCAACACGAGCAGTTCGTTGACCGTGACCGGCACGGTCGAGTCGTAGCCGAGTACCGTCATCGCCGCGGTGTCGCCGACCAGCACGAGATCGACGCCGGCCTGCTCGACGATCCGTGCGCTCGGGTAGTCATAACAGGTGACCATCACCAGCGGTTCGCCCCGACGCTTGTGGTCCATCAGGCTCGGAATCGTCATCGGCAGCCGCTCGGCGCCTGAGGAGACATTGATGGTGGGATGAGTTGACATGGCGATGTGCTCCTATCTAACGTCGGTGGATGTCATAGCGACCCAAGGGGGCAAGTAAGACAAGGACGCACCGACCGAAGTGTGCTCTCGGCACACGAGGGAGGGAGGACGCAGTATTACGCTGCCCATGGGCCGCCTATGACCGCGTCGTCGACGGTGATGATGCGGTTGGTGTGGGCCTCGACGTGAACGACGCGCGGCTCGTAGTGCTCCATCTCGGCACGGTCGTACTGCCCGTAGGAGATGACGATGATCGTGTCGCGGCGGTGCACGAGTCGCGCGGCGGCACCGTTGACCTTGATGTCGCCTGAGCCACGGGCTCCGGCGATCGTGTAGGTCTCGAAGCGGGCGCCGTTGTCGATGTCCACCACGTGGACCTGCTCGTGCTCGAGGATGTCGGCGGCCTCGAGCAGGTCGCGGTCGATCGTGATCGACCCGACGTAGTGCAGGTCGCAATCGGTCACGGTGGCCCGGTGGATCTTTGACTTGAGCATCACGCGCTGCATGTGGCAGGAGCCTCTCTTGGCATTGGGTGCGGGGGGTTGGAGGGTACGGCTGGTGGGCGTGCCGGCTGTACGGCCGGTTGATGAACAGACCGTGCGGCCGGTTGATGGGCTAGCTGTGTGGCTGATTGGAAAGCCCGTTCTGCGAGCGCTCCTGGTATCGGTGGCGCAGCAGAGTCGGTTGTCGCGTGCACCGCGGGCTGCAGCATCGCGTTGTCGATCAGTCGCGTATTGCCCACGCGCGCAGCGACCGCCATCAGCGTCGGTCGCTCCAGGTATGTGACGGGCTCGAGCGTGTCGGGATCGGTGAGCGCGAGATACTCCGGACGCACGCCGAATCGTGCCATGGTCTCACGCGCGATCCTCACGAGCTCGTCGGCTGATCGCTCACCACCGCCAGCTGCCACTTCGGCCGCCGTGAGCGCGCTGTGGAGAGCGAGCGCGCGAGCGCGCTCATCGGCGCTGAGACGCGTGTTGCGGCTGGACATCGCCAGCCCGTCGCGCTCGCGCACGGTGGGGCACACGGCAATCCGCACCGGGAGGTTGAGGTCGGCCACCAGGCGACGGATGACTATCACCTGCTGGGCGTCCTTCTGGCCGAAATAGGCGATGTCGGGTGCCACCATGTTCAGCAGCTTGCACACGACGGTCGTGACTCCCCGGAAGTGGGCAGTGCCCCGCAGGGCACCCTCCAGGCGGTCTGTCAGCCCGAGCACCTCCACCGAGGTGGCGAATCCCGCGGGATAAACCTCCTCCAGCGAGGGAGCGAAGAAGAAATCGACTCCGGCTCGCTCGGCGAGCAGGCTGTCGCGGTCCTCTTGGCGAGGATAGCGCTCCAGATCGGTGCGCTCGTTGAACTGGGCGGGGTTCACGAACAGCGACATGACCACGACATCGCATCGCGCGCGCGCCGCCGCGACAAGCGACAGGTGACCATCGTGCAGAGCGCCCATCGTTGGGACCAGGCCGACCGTGTGGCCTGCCCGGCGGGCCGGCTCGAGCGCCGCCCGCAACTCGCCCACAGCTCGCAAAGTCCTCATGGGCGGATCAAATGGAAGATCGACACGTTCATAGGCTCGGTCCAGTTCCCTGCGGGATACCGGTCGCGACTCGCTTAAGCATATCGCTCGTGGACACAGCTTTCCAGTCGTCAGTTGGCCGGCTTGATGGGATGTCCCTGCGTGAGCCCTTACCATCCGCGTGGTGTCGGCCACAGAGATCGATCAATCGCCCGAGCAGCGGCGCGAAGCCCTCAAGCAGGTGTTCACGCAGGCGCAGGCGTGTGTGCGCTGTCAAGAGCTCGCCGCGACCCGCAAGAACGTCGTGTTCGGTGCCGGCAACGCTGACGCCGACCTGATGTTTGTCGGCGAGGCCCCGGGCGCCAGTGAGGATGAGCGGGGCCTCCCGTTCGTTGGGCGCGCCGGCAAACTGCTGGACACGCTCCTGGAGGAGATCGGGTTGGCGCGCAAGGACGTGTTTATCGCGAACACCCTCAAGTGCAGACCTCCAGGCAACCGTGATCCGTTGCCGGTCGAGATCGAGAACTGTCGCGAGTACCTGTACCGCCAGGTCGAGCTGATCCAACCGCGTGTGATCTGCTCACTCGGCAACTTCTCCACGAAGCTGCTGCGCGACGATCCGACCGGGATCACGCGGCTGCACGGCAAACCCGAGGAGTTGACGCTCGGCAGGCGCACGGTGCGTCTCTACCCGATCTTCCATCCAGCCGCGGCGCTCTACACGCCCCGGATGCTGGAGACGCTGCGCGAGGACTTCTCGCGCCTGCCCGATCTGTTGGCGCTGGAGGAGCCGCGCCAGCCGCATTTCGATGGGGACGACGACCTACCGGAGGAAGCGGTCGCAAATGCGACTCCGTCGGCGGCCGTTCAGCGGACGGGGGAGCAGCAGGCCGCAGCGGTCGACCAGCTCGGCCTCTTCTGATGCATCCAAATCGGCGTGACGCCCGTATATGAAGGTGAAGGCTTTCGTGCGGCCGCTAAAGCAGGCGGAGCGGTTTGCCGATACCAGCTTCATCTCCATCCTCCCAAGCACCACAGCCGGCCCGCGCTTCCTCTCCCGCGGGCCGGCCGTTTTTTGGTTCTGAGCTCTCGCGTTCGCTGTTTCCTACCGGGGTTGACTAGAGCTTGTGTGGTGGCGACACGCATCGTCGAGACCTCGGATTCGGCTCAAACCGAGGCGCTGGGCGCCGAGCTTGCCGCTGCCCTGACACCGGGCGACATCGTGCTCGTACGGGGCGAGCTGGGCGCGGGCAAGACCACACTCGTCCGTGGCGCCGCTAGGGCGCTGGGGGTGACAGACCCGGTGACGAGTCCCACGTTCTCGATCGGCCACCGCTACCAGGGTGCGCGGGTGATCGTCTCGCACCTAGATCTCTACCGCTTGGGGGGGCTCGCGGAGGAGGAGCCGGAGCTGCTAGAGGACTACCTCGGCCCAGGGCGAATCGCGTTTGTGGAGTGGCCCGAGGAGACCAGTGCCGAGCTGCGGGGCGCGCGTGTGATCGCGACACTCACCCATCGGGGCGCCGACAGCAGGCGCATTGAGCTGCACGAGCGCGGTGAGCGGACCGCTCGCGCGCGCCCAGCCTCGGATACGTCACGATGATTGTGCTTGGATTCGACACTTCCACTTCCGCCACCGTGATTGGCCTGAGGCTCGCGGATGGCGTCACGCTTCAGGCGCGCGACGATCCCGAGGGCGAGCGGCGTCCCGGCCACGCCACGCGGTTGTTGCCGTTCGCGAGTCGTTTGTTGGTCGATGCTGGCCTTGGCTGGGGAGCGATCGATCGGATCGCGGTGGGTGTGGGGCCGGGAACCTTCACGGGACTGCGCATCGGGGTCGCGACCGCCAGGGGCCTTGCCCAGTCGCTTGGTGTGGAGCTGGCCGGCGTGTCGAGCCTGCGCGCGCTCGCGCACGCGGCCGGCGGCGCTGCGGCGGACGAAACCGCCGCAGCGATTGCTGGGGCGCGAGCTTATGGGACCGGTGGCGCCGATGCGCCGGATGGGGCGAATGATCCCGTCGGGGTGAATGACACCGTCGGGGTGAATGATCCCGTCGGGGTGATGGCTGTGATCGACGCTCGGCGCGGCGAGGTATTTGCGGCTGCGTATGAGGGGGATGTCGAGCTGACAGCACCGCGTGCGCTGGCGCCGGGTGAGATGGGCGAGCTACTTGAACGAGTGGCCGCGCGGGGGAGCGTCGAAGGCTGGATCGTGGTGGGCGATGGCGCGGCGCGCTATCGCGAGGCGCTCGAACTGCCACGCGTGTTCGTGCCCGATGAGGGCTCGCCGCTGCACCGGGTTAACGCGCGCGCGATCTGCGAGCTGGGAGCTCGTCCGAGCGCTTGCCCAACCGAGCGCGCGCCCACGGGGGATGCCGGGGTGCTGCCCGACTACAGGCGTCGCCCGGACGCCGAGATCACCCATGCGGGGACCCCCCATAGCGGGGGGCAGGCAGGTGCGCTTGGAGGGGTGGTTCTGTAGTGGCCTCGGCTGCGCGGATCACGGCCGAGGGGTCACTGCCGGTGGAGATAAGGGGTCTCACGTACGCCGACCTGCCGCGAGTGATCGCGATCGAGCGCCGCGCGTTTCCCACGCCGTGGTCGCTTGCGATGTTCGTGCTCGAGCTCTCCAAGTCCTCGGGTGTCTGCCTGGCGGCGGTCCACGATGGACGGCTTGTGGGCTACTTGATCTGCGCCCGTTACGACACCGTGTGGCATGTGATGAACGTGGCCGTGGACGTCGACCGTCAGCACAGGGGAGTCGCCTCGGCGCTGCTGGCGGAGCTTTACGAGCGTGTGGGTGATGGGCGGGCGCGCTTCACGCTCGAGGTGCGCCGCTCCAACCACGTCGCGATCCACCTCTACGAGCGTGAGGGCTTCCGCGCGGCGGGGTTGCGCAGACGCTACTACCAGGACAACGGGGAGGACGCGCTCGTGATGTGGCGAACCCCGGCCACGCTCGCGGGAACGTTCGACGACGTGCCCAACCCGGGGCCGGTGTGACGGTCCTTGCTGCGGACAAGCGTGGCGATCGACCCCCAGGGAGGATTGTCCACTCGGCTATCTGGGTCCTCGCGCCATGACGATCCTTGCGCCATGACGATCCTCGCGCTCGAGACGAGCTGCGACGACACCTGTGCGTCGGTCGTCGATCAGGACGGGAGTATCCGCTCGAACGTGATCTCTTCGCAGCGGGTCCACGACCGGTTCGGCGGAGTAGTGCCTGAGATCGCCTCTCGTCATCATCTCGAGCTCGTCAACCTGGTCGTGGACCAGGCGCTCGCGGAGGCCGCCGTGACGCTGGACCAGGTTGATCTTGTGGCTGTCACACAGGGTCCAGGCCTGGTGGGCGCGCTGCTCGTTGGCCTGTCTACCGCGAAGGCGCTCGCGGCGGCTCGCGAGTTGCCGCTTGCCGCGATCGATCATCTCCAGGGACATGTCGCGGCCAACTTCCTGGCGTCGGGCGAGGACGGCGCCCAGGCGTTCGAACCGCCATTCTTGTGCCTGATCGCGAGCGGGGGTCACACACTGCTCGCGCACGTGCGCGACCACGATGGTTTTGACACGCTCGGCCGCACGCTCGATGACGCGGCCGGCGAGGCGTTCGACAAGGGCGCGCGGATGCTTGGGCTCGGCTATCCCGGCGGCCCGGCGCTGGAGCGGCTTGCGACCGAGGGGAGCTCCGACGCGTTCAAATTCCCTGCGTCGGGGTCGCGTTCGCGCGGCGGGCAGGGCGCCACGCGCGCGTTCGGACGCAGCCTCGACTTCTCATTCGCGGGGCTGAAGACTTCGCTGCTCTACCAGCTGCGCGAGCTCAGCGAAGCGCAGCGGGATGAGCGGGCGGCCGATCTAGCGGCGTCCTACCAGGCGGCGATCATCGAGCACCTGATGTTGCGTGTCGAGCAGGCGCTCGAGCGCACCGGGCTGGAGCGTCTGGCGGTCGGCGGTGGAGTTGCCGCCAACGGTGAGTTGCGACGGCGTTTGCGTGAGCTCGGGGCGAACGTGCACGTGCCTCCGAGCGTGTTGTGCACCGACAACGCCGCGATGATCGCCGGCGCGGCGCGCTTCGCAGCGCCGCTACCGTATCCGGAGTACCTCGGGCTGGATGCTTACGCCACGGGCGAGCGCCCGCGGTGAGCGTGCACATGTGGCATCCGGTGCCTGCGGCGCGCACGCGTCGCCAGGCGCCCACGAGCTTGCGGCGATGTCGGTCATAACGCTCTACTCCAAGCCCGATTGCCATCTCTGCGTGGAGGCTCGTGGCGTGCTGTTGGGATTGCAATCTCAGCTGGGGTTCGAGCTCTCCGAGATTGACATAACCGCTGATGAGGCATTGCACCGTGCTTATTTTGAGCGGATCCCGGTCGTGGCGTTGGACGGCGAGGAGCTGTTTGACTACTTCGTTGACGGGGATGCTCTCAGGGAGCGTCTGGGGCGCATCCTCTAGAGTCACGAAGGATGGCCTACCACGAGTTGACAACTCCTGTGAGCTCGATTCCCGACGGCGAATCGGGCGTCGGCGACAGGCTCTCGCTCGGTGTTGCCGCGCGGCTCTCGCGCTATCTGCAGGTGCTCACCCAGGCCAAGAAGATGGGCAAGGACACGATCTCCTCGCAGGAGTTGTCCGACTACACGCACGTCAACTCCACCCAGATCCGTCGCGACCTGTCGGGATTCGGGAAGTTCGGGAAGCGTGGTGTTGGCTACAACGTCGAGTCGCTCGTGTCCCAGATTCGCAAGATCCTGCGCACAGCCGGCCAGCACAACATCGCGCTGCTCGGCGCTGGACATTTGGGCAAGGCGATCGCCTCATCGGACATATTCGCCGACCACGGGTTCAGGGTCGTGGCGATCTTCGACGTGGACGCCACCAAGATTGGCACCGAGGTGGGCAGCCAGACAGTGCGACACACGAGCGAGCTGCGGCGGGTCGTGGAGGAAGAGGAGATCGTTGTGGGTGTGCTCGCGGTTCCCACACAGGCCGCCCAAGGACTGGCCGATGAGCTTGTGAAGGCGGGCGTGAAGATCATCTTCAACTATTCCGAGTCGCTGTTGGCGGTGCCGCCGGAGGTAACCGTCCACACCTCAAGCCCCGCCGTCGATCTGCTCTACGCGCTGTACTTCTATCTGACCTGACCGCACACACCGGTGCGGTGCTCCAGGGTTCCTAAGCTGGGGTCACCACGGCGCCCGTGGGGGGCGACACTATTGAACCGTATGTCATACCCAGAGGGCACATAGTGACCAGCCTAGATCTCGATGAGGCAGTTGCCACGTTTGCGCAAGCGAGCGATCTCACCGTCGGCCTGGAGGAGGAGTTCGCGATCCTCGATCCCGTGACGCTCGAGCTCGTTCCCCGCTTCGAGGAGCTGCGCGAGGACGCTATCGAGCGCGATCCGCTACTCGCGACTGCGATTGCCGGCGAGCTGATCTCCTCGGAGATCGAGATCGTGTCCGGTCCTGGCGCGAGCTTCGCCGACGCGACCGTCCGCCAGCGTGAGCGGCGCCGACGCCTGTTTGCGCTCGCGGGTCAGCAGAGCGCCGCGCTGGGCGCCACCGGCACGCATCCCTGGGCCGACTATCGCAAGCAGCCGATCATCGACACCGAGCACTATCGGCGGGTCGAGCAGGGACTGAAGTATGTCGCGTGGCGCAACAACACTTTCAGTCTGCACGTGCACGTGGGTGTCAATGACATCGACCGGGCGGTGCGCGTGTGCGATCGTCTGCGCCCCGTGTTGCCGCTACTGCTGGCGCTGTCGTGCAACTCTCCGTATCTCGACGGCCAGGACTCCGGGCTGCACTCGGCGCGCACACAGAGCTTCACCCGCAATTTTCCCCGTTGTGGCATACCGGACGCGTTCGGCGGCTGGGGGTCATATCGCCAGTACATCGAGTTCTTGGTACGAACACGCTCGATCGTCGAGTTCACGCAGGTATGGTGGTCGGTGCGTCCCCATTTCAGGTTCGGCACGGTCGAGGTCAGGATCTGCGACGTGCAGAGCACCGCCGGGGAGTCCGAGGCGCTCGCGGGGTTGATCGTGGCGTGCGTTGCGCAGGCGGTGCGCGACGTTGACGAGCGCGTCCCGTTCTCAGATCCCGCGCCGCGTCTGATCGAGGAGAACATGTGGCGCGCGATTCGCTACGGGCTCGACGGCAGCATGGTCGAGATGGATCGTGCCGAGGAGTACCCGGCTGCTGCGATCGTGGAGCGACTCGGTGCGTGGACCGAGCCGGTGCGCGCCGAGCTCGGCATCGACCTCGCGTTCCCGGAGCGAAACGGCGCTCAGCGCCAGCGACGAATGATCGAGGCGGGCGCCGGACCCGAGGAGGTGTTTGCCGCCTCGGTGCGCGAGACTCTGCAAACCTACTCAGCGGAGGTGACTGTGTGATGGCCGATGAGCAAGAGCAAGCGGGAGGCGCCGCGACGCACGAGCAGCCTGTGGGCGCTGTGCCACACGATCAACCCGATGGCGCCGCGACGCACGCTCGGCCGAACGAGGAAGAGCGATCGGAGATCGACCAGCGGGCGGCTTATGAAGCTGAGCTGAGCCGCATAACGAGCAGCGAGATGATTCTGCAGACAACCGTGTCGCTGCTGAACATCGGCGGCCGGCGACTTGGATTGGGATCTCCACCTGCCTCCTCGCCCGCCTCCTCACCGGCCGCGGGGGAACGCGACCTGGAGCAGGTGCGCGACGCGATCGACGGTGTGCGCGGGCTGATGCCGATCCTGGAGCGGCGCATGGCTGGCGAGCTAGGACCGTTGCGCGATGCGGTTGCCCAGCTGCAGATGGCTTACGCCCGCGAGGTTCAAGGCGCCCGTGAGACGAGTCCGGCTGGCGCGTCCCAATCGGCTTCTGTAGAGAAGCCCGAGCCTGCTGAGCGGCCGGCTGACGCGCCCGCCGAGGAGAAACCACCGGGTCCTGGACCCGCGCAGGCGAGCGGCAGACTGTGGGTGCCGGGACGCTGAGCCGCGGAGCCCGCAAGGCGCTCGTGTGACTGACACCGTGGACCGGTGTCGGTGTGTGTGGGGACCGTGAGCACCGTCACGCTGCTTTCCGTCTCCGCAAACGATAGACTGCGGCCGCCTTTACGCCGGGTGATGCGCTCGTAACGAGCGGCCCGTCGGGCAAAGGTGCGCGCGAATGTCCTCGCGCGGCACGCCAATCAGACCGCGGAGGATTTCTGTTGAGCAGCTTTCTGACGAACCATGGGGTCGTCGTCGCCCTCGTATGCGCCGCGTGCGCCGTTGTCTACGGCCTGACGACCACGCGCGCCCTGCTGGCGCTCTCGCCGGGCAACGAGCGTATGCAGAGCATCTCGCTGGCCGTCCAGCAAGGCGCTCGCGCCTACCTGAACCGTCAGTACACGACGATCGCGCTCGTCGGCGTGGTGATATTCGTGGCGCTGATCTTCATCCAGAACATTGCCGTCGCCTGCGGCTTTGCGATCGGTGGCATCCTGTCGGGCTCGGCCGGCTACATCGGCATGAACGTGTCGGTGCGCGCCAACGCCCGCGTCGCCGAGGCCGCCCGGGGCGGTGTGTCGCCGGCGTTGAAGGTCGCCTTCCGGGGTGGCGCGATCACGGGAATGCTCGTCGCCGGGCTCGCGCTGTTCGGCCTCGCTGGCTACTACGGCCTGCTGACGGCCGTGTTCAACGATAGCCAGAAGACGGCTGTCGACGCGCTCATCGGGCTCGGCTTCGGCGGCTCGCTGATCTCCGTGTTCGCGCGACTTGGAGGCGGCATCTTCACCAAGGCCGCCGACGTCGGCGCTGACATCGTCGGCAAGATCGAGGCTGGCATCCCCGAGGACGACCCACGCAACCCCGCTGTGATCGCCGACAACGTCGGCGACAACGTCGGCGATTGCGCCGGCATGGCCGCCGACCTGTTTGAGACCTACGCGGTCACCGCGGTCGCGGTGATGCTGCTCGGCGTGCTCACGTTCCACGAGTCCACGCGCGTCGTGATGTTCCCGCTGATCCTCGGCGGTGTGGCGATCATCGCCTCGATCATCGGCACGTTCGCGGTGCGCTCGCGCGCCGGCAACGTCGAGCGCGCCCTATACCAGGGCCTGATCCTCTCCGGGGTGATCGCCGCCGCCGCGTTTGCGCCTGTCACATACTGGCTGATGCGCGGGCTCACGTTCAGCCAGGTCGGCAATGTGGTCAACCCACCGTCGTGGGGCAAGTTCTACCTGTGCGCGCTGATCGGTATCGGTGTGACCGCGCTGCTGTTCCGCATCACCGACTACTACACCTCGACACGCTTCTCGCCTGTCAAGAAGACCGCCAAGGCATCAGTGACGGGCCATGCTACGAACATCATCCAGGGCTTCGGCTCCGGGTTGCAGGCCACGGCGCTGCCGGCACTGGTGCTCGTGCTCGGCATCCTCGGTGCGTGGAAGCTCGCCGGCGGCGGCACCACGGGCATCTACGGCGTTGGCGTCGCAGTCATGGGCCAGCTGTCTCTGACTGGGTTGATCGTGGCGCTCGACGCGTTTGGCCCGATCACCGACAACGCCGGCGGCATCGCCGAGATGGCTGAGCTGCCCGAGGAGGTCCGCAACGTCACCGATCCGCTGGACGCTGTCGGCAACACCACCAAGGCAGTCACCAAGGGCTACGCGATCGGCTCGGCGGTGCTCGCCGCGGTCGTGCTGTTCGCTGGCTTCCGCCAAGAACTGGCCGACAAGAGCCACCATTCGATCGAATCGCTGGCCTTTGGCATCAACGAACCGCCGGTGCTGATCGGGCTGTTGCTCGGCGGCATGATGGTGTGTCTGTTCGCCTCACTATCGATGGAGGCCGTCGGTCGCGCTGGGGGCGCCGTCGTCGAGGAGGTCCGCCGTCAGTTCCGCGAGCACCCTGGGATCATGGAGGGCACTGAAGAGCCTGACTACGCCACGTGTGTGGACATCGTCACGCGGACTGCCCAGCGCGAGATGATCCTGCCGGCGCTGCTGCCGATCGCGCTGCCGGTGATCGTCGGCCTGATCGACCAGAAGGCGCTCGGCGGCCTGTTGATCGGCGTGATCGTGGTGGGCTTCTTCTTCGCGGTCATGATGACCGCGGGCGGTGGCGCGTGGGACAACGCGAAGAAGCTGATCGAGGACGGCGCGTTCGGCGGCAAGGGCTCTGAGGCGCACGCCGCTTCAGTGACCGGTGACACCGTCGGGGACCCGTTCAAGGACACGGCGGGACCGGCGATCAACCCGATGATCAAGGTGGCGAACATCGTGGCGATCTTGATCATCCCGCTGATCACCTGAGTCCTATAGGCAGGCGGTCGAGGGTCGCTCCGCGTTGTGTGGTGCCGGACCTCGGCCGTGTTCGCCCGCTAGTGCAGCCTCTAAGCTCAGGGAAGAGACGCCATGACCGGTAGGCAGCTTCATCGCGCTGGAACGACCGTGCTGTCGCTGGCGATGGTCGCGATCGGCATCACGCTCGTGGTCGAGGCGTTCAGCGGCCGCGAAGGGCTGCTGTCGGTCCGGCTGTTGCTCGCACTGCTGTTTGTCGCGGCTGGGCTGGGGCGTGTGTACGTGAATATCAGGAGGGATCGCGGCGCATGAGCCCCTCGGAGGGACAGGAGTGGGGTGGGGAGGGTGGTATCCCAACAAACGCCGTGGGCCAGCAGGATGGGCACAGCGGGCGCGTCCGCGCGCCCGAGCTCGCTCAGGGAGCGCGCACGACTCTGCGCCACAGCCTCGGCTCGCCGATCCTGTTCGCGGTCGTCTACATGTCGCTCGCTTCCGCGGTGTTCTTCTCGTTGGGGGTCGTGGCCGACCACGCGGTCGGTCTCACCCCGGTCGTGTTCCTGATTGCGGCGGTGATGTTCGGGGTGACCGCCATGACTTATCTGGAGGGCGCTTCGCTGCACCAGGAACCCGGCGGGTTAACCGTGTTCGCGCGCTACGCGTTCAATGAGCTCGTGAGCTTCGTCGCTGGTTGGGCGATGCTGTTGGACTACGTGATCCTGATCGCGGTCACCGCGTTCGCGGCGACCCAGTATCTGAGCGTGTTCTGGGCGCCGCTGGGTCACTACGGCGAGGCGCTGTTGTTGTCGTTCGCGATTATCGCGTTTGTCGTGTTCAGCAGTGTGCGTGGTTTCAGCTGGCGACGTGAGTACCGCATCGGCCTGATCGTCGTCGGAGCGCTTGTGCTCGAGCTCGTCGCGATCGCGATTGGACTGGTGCAGTTCTTCAACGCGCACAAGCTCATCTCGCAGGTCCAGCTCGGGACCGCGCCCACGTGGTCGGGCCTGATCTTCGCGCTCACGATCACGACGATCGCGTTCACGAGCGTCGAGTCCGCCTCAGGTCTCGCCGGCGAGGTGAAGGCGGGGCGCGGCTCGCTGCGCAGGCTGATCGCCAGCGGCACCGTGACCGTCGTGATTGCCTACGTCGGCGTGGCGATCGTCGCGGTCACGGCGCTGCCGGTACCGAACGGGATCATCCCCGGCCACCACTTCTCCCACGCTCCCGTCGTGGATGTCCTGCGCCAGCTGCATCCCTACTGGCTCTCGCAGACGCTTGTCTACCTGATCGGCGCGGTTGCGGCCGGCACGCTAATCGCGGCCGCCGACTCGGCGATGCTCGGGCTCTCGAGACTCGCCTACTCGCTGTCGATCAACCGCCAGATCCCGAGCGCTCTCGGCCGTGTGCACCCGCAACGCTCGACCCCCTATGTGCTGATCCTGCTCGCTGGTCTGATCGCGGCGGCGCTCGTGATCCCCGAGAGCCTCAGCTTTCTCGTCGGTATCTACGCGTTCGGGGCGATGCTGGCGTTCACGATCGCGCATCTGTCGGTCGTAAAGATGCGCTACAGCGAGCCGGGCAGCAACCGTCCCTACAGCACGCCATTCTCGGTGCGGCTGCGCGGCGGTGAGCTGCCGCTGCTCGCCGTGTTCGGCGCACTCGCGTGCTCGGCGGGCTGGATCGCGACGATGGTTGTGCACGAGCCCGCGCGCTACGTTGGGCTCGGCTGGATGATCGCGGGGATCGCCCTATACGTGATCTACCGGCGCGCCGATGAAACCTCGTTGCTGCGGCGTGTGACGGTCCCTGTCGAGGCGCTGCGCGCCGAGCATCTTCCGGAGCGCGAGTACGGATCGATCCTCGTCCCTCTGTGTGGCACACGTCTGGACGAGGACATCATCCAAACCGCCGCGCTGCTGGTCGCCGGCAAGCCGACCGACGCCGCGGAGATCGACAATTCCACGATCGAGGCGGTGTGGATCTTCGAGATGCCGATGTCGCTGCCGCTCGACGCGCGTCTGCCGGATGCCCAGGTCAAGCACGCTCGTCAAGCGCTCGCGCGAGCCAAGGCGGTGGGGGAGGAGTACGCGGGAGTGCAGGTCGCGACCGCCACGATCAGGGCGCGCCGAGTGGGGCAGGCGATCCTCGAGGAGGCTCGCAGGCGCGGCGTGGAGGCGATCGTGCTCGGAGCCGAGGAGCCCTCCCGCATCGGCGGTGGCTCACGTCTGGGGGGCCGCGGCGGTCCGCTCGAGAACTTCGTCGGCGACGTCACCAAGTACGTCGTGCGCAAGGCCCGTTGTCGCGTGATCGTGACCGCTCCCTCAGCGCGCGACTTCGGCAACGTCGAGGGCGCCCGAGGGCTGCCCGCCGGCGACTCCAACGCGCCCCGCTCGGCGCCGGTCGCAGGGCCGAGCGGCGGACCCATCGTCTAATCTCCGCCCCATGTGCCACGGGGTCTCATGTTCATTCTGATCGTCGGAGCGGGCCGTGTCGGCTCGGCGGTTGCCAAGTGGGCGCTCGCCGCTGGCCACGAAGTCTCGGTGCTTGACGAGGACCCCCTCTCTCACGAGCGTCTCGACGCTGGGCAGCGTGACAGCTGGGAGGAAGCCGACGGTCAGTTCACGCTCGGCACGGCGCTCGAGACCGACGCGCTGATCCAGGCCGGAATCGAGCGCGCAGACGTTTTCATCGCCTCGACCGACGGTGACAACACGAACCTGATCATCGCGCAGATCGCCCAGCGGCGGTTCGGCGTAGCGAAGGTGCTGGTGCGAGTCATGGACCCGGCACGAGCCGGCTGGTATGGCGAACAGGGCCTGCACACAATCTCTCCGACCAAGCATGCGATTGAAATGTTCGAGAACGCGCTTGCCGTCGAGTCAGCATAAGTCCGCGGATGGGACCTGAGGTCAAGTCGTGTATGTGATCATCGTCGGCGCGGGCAAGGTCGGTCGCAACCTCGGTCGAGAGCTGATCCTCAAGGGCAACGAGGTCACGCTGATCGAGTCCTCGCGCCAGCGCTACCTGCTGATCGAGGAAGAGTACGAGCACGCCGTCCAGTACGGCGACGCTACCGAGCTGTGGGTCCTGGAGCGCGCCGGCATCCAGCGAGCTGACCTCGTGATCGCGGTCACCGGAGATGACGAGGACAACATGCTCGTGTGTCAGGTCGCCAAGGAGAAGTATCTGTGTGAGCGGATCATCGCGCGCGTCAACAATCCGCGCAACTACGATCACTTCAAGCTGCTCGGCATCCAGCCCGCCGTGTCCGCCACGGACCTAATCCTGCGCCTGATCGAGCATGAGGTTCCGCGCTATGGACTCGTGCACCTGCTGGCGCTCGAAGAGGAGCGCCTCGAGATCATCGAGTTGGAGGTCAGCGTTGGCGCTCCCGTCGTCGGCGAACGGGTCTCTGGGATCGCGTTGCCGGAAGGCAGTCTCATCATTTCCGTGTTGCGTGGGGGCGGCGGCTTCGTGCCGAAGGCCGACACCGTCATCGAAGCGGGCGACGAGGTCTTGCTCGTACTCGATCCAGGGCTAGAGCCCGCGATCACCGCCTTCTTCGCGCCCAGCGGGAGCCGCGCGGGAGCATAATTCCGGGGGCGGGGACTTGAACCACTGCTGCTTCTTCTTTAAGGGATCGCCCGTCGCTAGACGGGCAGCGTTTCATGGGTTCTGGGTCAGGGACTCGAACTCTCTGTCGCTTTTCTTAGTAGGGCGGGTGGCCGGGAGCGTTGCAGCTCCCGGCCACCGCTCACAACCTCCCTAGGCACGACAACTGGGTGCGTGACGATCGGCTTGCTCGGAGGGCTCACTAACGAGCTCGTCGATCATCGACGCAAGTCGCTCTGGTTGGTCCTCCGGGACGAACGCGCGGCTCTGTGGGACGGGTATGAGTTCGGCATGAGCGAGCGCCCGCACGAGTCGGCGGCCATGACGCAAAGGGAAGACCATATTGCCGGTTGGTGGCCAGACGACGAGCGATCGCCCCTCGAAGTTGTCTAGCTGCCCGATCGCAGAAATGGTTGCGCGCGGTGTGGCCGACCTCAGCAGGTTGGCCAGGTCGCGGCGGATTCCTGCACTGCGTGTCGCTGGCTCGAACCACGAGTCAAGCACGTCCTTTGGGGGCATCCGGCGCGTGAGTGGAAGCATGATCGCTAGCCGCCCGGCACGGCTGTTCCAGAACTGGGCGAGTGGCAGCATCGCCCCGGGTACCCAGGCGACCAGGCGCATCCACTTAATCCCCACCGGTAGGAAGTTCCATGTGACGTCCCCTGGGGTCAGCACCAGCCGGGAGAGCTTCGCCGGATGGCGAGCGACGAAGAGCTGGGCGTAGGCGACGCCGGTGTCATTCGCCACCACCGTTACGTCGGTCAGGCCCAGAGCGTCGATGAACTCTGCGATCAGGTCTCCAACGGCCTCGCGTGGGGGTCCGCCTGGAGGTTGAGCCACCAGGCTGGAGTGCGGTCGGAACCCGCGGCTGCCGGCAGCACCACCAGATCATCTCCGTCTCGCATGTACACAACCGGGGTTTCCCGCCGGCGCCCAGACTTCCGCCCGACCGTTATCAGCACCAAGACAGGCACGCCCGACCATCTGCGTCCGAAGCGCCCTCCGCTCAACTTGAACAAGGCGGCATGGAGCTGCGAGAAGGCGTGAGCGCCAGGGGCCTTGGTCCCCAGGTGGTTGAGCCGTGCACGCGTTCTCGAAATGGGCGCCACCGGAGGCGCCCCCGATGACCTGGCCTACCGAGTAATGGCGCTGATCGGAGACGGCTTGGCCTATCGCAGGTGGATGCGGGATCGACTGCCGGGACTAGGCGAGGGTTCGCGACGCGTCCCGGGCCAACCGCGGGGCGAGAACGACACGACGCCGTGACTACGAGCGGCGACCGGTGGATGAGCTCCGACACGATGTCAGATAGGTGCTCCAAAGCCGGCGGACCCGCCCGGCGTTCTCGCCGGCTGGACCGTGACTCGGCGGGTGTGGTCGGCTGCGAGCGGTAGCGGTTAACGGCGATCAGAGCGCACAACGCCTCGACAACGCCGAAGGGCCAGGTGCCAGCGAGGAACCCGTAGACGCTCGACGCGCGCAGCCGCAGGCAAAGGCGAGGATGAATTCCCGGCCGCGTCGTTCGAGCGCGTACATCAGCACCATGAACGTGACAGCGTACGCACCAAAGATCGTGAGCACAGCAACAGTTTGGAGCAGCGACCCCCGCTCTGGCCTTGAGCACCGGCCCTGCGGGGAGTAGCTTCTCCTATATGCCTGGTTGACGTTGACCGCTCCCTTATGCGGTCTACCCTCGTCCGCCTCCGTGGCGGTGCATTATGTCGCGCCCAAAATGCACCACGACAACAGAGAGGTGAGCAACAATGAACGCAATGAACGAGACCCATGAGGTTGAGCTGCTGCACCGGGCCTGGGAGGCGATGGCCCAAGGTGATCTCACAGTCCTAGAGAACACGTTGGCGCCGGACGCAAAGTGGCACGGAGTAGAGGACGGGCAGTTCTGTGCCAGTCGCAATGCGATTCTCGACGTGATCGGAGGCAACCTGCCCGGTCGTTTGCAAGGCACGATCGAGGAGACGATCCAAGACGGCCCGCGTGTGATCGTGGCGTTCCGTCCCGCCCAGCCGGCGCAGGTAGACCGCCCGTTGGACGAGGGGATCGCCTACATGGTCGTGACGATCCGCGACGGGAAGATCACGGAGATGAAGGGCTGCACCGACCGGGCGGCAGCCCTCGCCCACGGCCAGAGCGATGGGCAGCCTGTGAGCTCGGTGGCAGACGGACCACGGGCACCCGACCTGGCCACCTCGCCGACCGAGCACCGCGTCAACCGGCTGGTCCCGTTCGTCCACGTCGGGGACGTGGAACGCTCAATCGCGTTCTACCAACATCTCGGGTTCACGGTCGAGAGCGTCTACAAGTACCAGGAGCGTCCCGTGTGGGCGGCGCTCCAGAGCGAGGGAGCCGAGCTGATGGTCACGCTCGACGGCGACCCGATCGACCCAGCAAGTCAAGGGGTGCTGTTCTACCTCTACTCCCACGACTTCGCCGCGCTACGCGACCAGCTACTTGCAGCTGGCATCGAGGCCGGGCGCATCGAGGACGGCACGCCCGGCCCCAGCCAAGAGATACGCCTTACCGACCCGGACGGGTACGTGCTGATGGTCGCGCAAGCCGGGTAGGCCGGGGTCCGGCAACTTACGTCGGGACGCCTCCATGACCTCAGTCGGCTGCGTCGTCTTGCTGGCGTCGCAGCCACACACCTCGTCGTGATCGCAGCACTCAGCCTTGGCGCTCGCCTCGCAGCATGTCGCCTGCTGCTCAGAGGCACAACAGGCGCCGGCGGTCGTCTCAGCGGTGCTCAGCTCAACCACGCGGATAGCTCCCCGAGTGCGTCGGGGATCACGTAGTAGTAAGCCCACAAGCCGCGCCGCTCTGAGTCCACAATCCCGGCGGCGCGGAGCTTGCCGAGGTGGTGAGAGAGCGTGGACTGTGAGATGTCGAACAGCGGCACCAGCTCACAGACGCAGACCTTCCCGGCGTGCTTGCGCAGCACGTCTACGAGCTGCAAGCGGATCGGGTCGCCGAGGGCCTTGGCGACCTCAGCCATGCGGGTCGCGTCGTCGCGCCGCACGTCGGGGTAGACGATGGGCTCGCAGCAGCGCTCGCCGGCCGCTCGCTTCTGCTTGGGCGCCAGCTCCAAATCGACGGACATCAATCTACTTATATCAATAAGACTCACGTCCGTCGATGTAATACGATCCCGGCGTGGACGCCCCGCTTGCCCGCCGACTATTCGCTGAGCTGCTTGGCTCGGCGTTCCTGGCCGCGCTCGTGATCGGCTCGGGGATCGCAGCGCAGACCCTCTCGCCGGGCGACGTAGGGCTCCAACTATTCGAGAACGCCGCCGCCACCGCGGCAGGGTTGTTCACGATCATCCTCATGTTCGGACCCGTATCAGGCGGGCACTTCAACCCCGTGGTCTCGCTCGTCGACGCGACTTTTGGTGGACTGTCGTGGCGCGATGCGCTCGCCTACATCCCCGCACAGGTAGCCGGCTGCATCCTCGGCGCGATCACCGCCAACGGCATGTTCGCGCTGGCGGCCATCAGTATCTCCACCCACCACCGCGCCTCGCCTGCTCATCTGTTCTCAGAGGTAATCGCCACGTCCGGCCTGCTGCTCGTGATCTTCTCCCTGGCCCGCACTAGACGCAACAGCATGGCGCCGGCCGCTGTCGGCGCCTACATCGGCGGCGCCTACTTCTTCACGAGCTCCGCCAGTTTCGCCAACCCCGCGATCAGCGTGGGACGCATGTTCTCCAACACCTTCGCCGGTATCGCGCCCGCGTCCGTGCCCGGCTTCATCCTCGCGCAGCTCGTCGGCGGAACCTGCGCGATCCTCACTATCAGGGCGCTCTACCCCGACATAACCCCAGCTGAGGCAGCAGAAGCCGTCATGCCGCACCACCAACAGCAACCGAGCGCCGATGGCTCGCTTAGCCAACCGCTCCCAAGCTAGGCCCTGACGATGGCGACCGTCCTGTTCGTCTGCCTGCATAACGCCGGTCGCTCGCAGATGAGCCAAGCGCTGTTCGAGCGCGCAGCCAACGGCCGCCACCATGCCCTGTCCGCTGGCACCACGCCGGGCGACCACGTTCATCCCGAGGTCATCGAGGCCATGCGCGAGCTCGGCATCGACCTATCCGATCGCAAGCCGCAACTGCTCACGCGCGAGCTCGCCGAGCAGGCAGACTTGATCGTGACGATGGGCTGCGGCGACCAATGCCCGTACATCCCCGGCAAGCGCTATCTGGATTGGGAGCTACCTGACCCGAAGGGGCGTCCGCTGGCGGAGGTCCGCGCCATGCGGGACGAGATCGGGCGCCGCGTAGGCGCCCTCATTGGCGAACTCGCAGACAACTAGCCGCTATCGGTGCGGCTGCTCGGCGAGCCACGCATCGAGCATGGGGCGCGTGAAGCGGATGTGCCGTCCTACGCGATGGCAAGGCAAGCGGCCAGCCCGCATGGCCTCATAGACCCGGCTCGTTTGACGTTGAGATACCAAGCAGCCTGCTCTGGGCGAAGAAGTCGATCCTCCTCCAGCGCGGCCGGCAAGTTGGCTGTTGCTTGTCCGTTCATCCCTATCACTGACCAAAGGCAGCAGGGCGCCGAGCGAAAACGGCACCTGGCACGAGCACCGCGATCACTGCACCCAACGCTCCCAGATCCCTGAGAATCCCTGCATACACACAACAACTTGACGTTGTGTGACGCGCCGTGGCGGTTGCTGTCGCAACCGGGGTTTCAGTCGGGGAGAACGGTTCATGTTGGCTTGCTGATGCGGATTTTGGGCGCATTGCAAACGTCTTGCAAACGCCGTACCGGCCAGAAGTCGGAGCTTTTGCCGCCTGAGACCCTGCGTATGCCATCGTGAACGTTCGTACACCAGTCCAACGTGGGTAGCAAGTACGAACGCCGCAGACAACTGGCGTGATGCCCATCTAGATCTGTCCGGACGGATGCCGTACACTCTACGTATGGCTTCCAGCCCGACCAAGACACGCAGGATCGAGATCAGGATCACCGAGGAGGAGCGCAGCCTCGAGCAGGCAGCCGCTGCCGCCAGTGGCGAGACCCTCAGCGAGTTCGTGCGACGAGCCGCACGCCACGAAGCCGAGCGCACCCTCGCCGAGCGTACTCGCTACATCCTCGATGATGAAGCGGCACAGCGATTCCTGACCGCACTGGAGCAGCCCTCCCCCGTTTCCGAACGAGGTCTGCGCCGGCTCATCGAGAAGCCAAGCATCCTGCCCGAGGCGTGACGCCGAAGCTCAGCGCAACCGCCCCGTTCGACCGCAAGGCCCACCACGCCGATCAGTTCAGCTGCGGCGAGGCGACCTTGGACCGCTGGCTGATCGCCTACGCAGGACAGAACCAGCAGCGCGACGCTGCCCGAACCTTCGTGACCACCGAGCCAGACGGCAAAGTCGCCGGTTACTACACCCTCGTCGCAGCCCAAGTCGAACACGACCAAGCAACATCCACCGTGCGCCAGGGAGTCTCCCGACACTTCCCGATACCCGTGGCGCTCATCGCACGCCTCGCCATCACAACGCAACACCAAGGCACCGGCCTCGGCCGCAGCCTTCTACTCGACGCACTCCAGCGGGTCCTACGCGCCTCCGACCAACTCGCCGTACGCGCAGTGACCGTCGATGCACTCGATGACCGCGCCGCATCGTTCTACCGCCACTTCGGGTTCGAGCCCTCCCCCCTGGCACGCCACACGCTGATGATTCCGCTTGATGCCGTACGGCGCACGCTTCGCCCTTGACGACGACGCCACCGGGGCAGCAGTAGTAACACGCGGTATCGCGAAGGATCAGACGCTCCAAAAGCTGCGTTACCAACGCGCTGAGTCCTCGCATGCACGCAGCACAATCGAGTTGAAGCTCTCCTGAGCAGCGCCACAAACGAACAGAGCCACAACCAACACCAAGAACGCCCGCGAACCCCAAACGTGAACCAGTCTTTACCCAAACGTGAAGACCTAGATACTCCGGGACAGGGACTCGAACCCCAAACTCGTGCTCCAGAGGCACGCGTGTTGCCAATTACACCATCCCGGACGGCACGGCAAGGATAGTCAATGGGACAGTTACGCCGCCGCTTGGATCGTCCAGTCGCGGTACAACTCGTAATAGCGGCCTTTGGCCGCGATCAGCTCGTCGTGCGTGCCTTGCTCGGCGATGCGGCCGTGCTCGAGCACGACGATCCGTCCGGCACCGCGGATCGTGGAGAGGCGGTGAGCGATCACGATCGAGGTGCGTCCCGCGAGCAGGCGGCGCACGCCGGCCTCGATGCGTCCCTCGGTGTGCAGGTCCACGTTGGAAGTCGCCTCGTCGAGGATCAGGATGCGCGGGTCGGCGATCAGCGCGCGCGCGAACGCGACCAACTGACGCTGGCCGGCCGACAGCTGCGAGCCACGCTCGCCGACCTCGGTGTTGTAGCCCTGGGGCAGTTCTGAGATGAACTCCTGCGCCCCGACGGCCGCCGCGGCCTGGCGGATCTGCTGCTCCTCGGCGTGGGGGCGCCCGAACGCGATGTTCTCGGCGATTGTGCCGGAGAACAGGAACGCCTCCTGCGGCACGATCCCCATCTGTGAGCGCAGCGATGCGCTTGCGACATCGCGCAGGTCGTGCCCGTCCACGAGTATCCGCCCGTCGGTGGGATCGTAGAAGCGCGCTACCAGCTTGGCCATCGTGGACTTGCCCGCGCCCGTGGCGCCCACCAGCGCGATCGTCTGACCGGGCGGGATGTGCAGGTCAATGTGCGCCAGTGCCAGCACGTCGGCCGGCTGCTCAGCTGTGGCGCGGTCGTTGATTGGCGCCTGTGCGTGGTTGCCATCGGTCGCGGCGCGCGCGCCGTTGCCGCTGGTAGCGACGTTTAGCTTGTCGGTCCCGTGGTGCGCGCCGCCTGGTGCTCGCCTGCGTCCCCTGGGCCTGTAGGCGAACGAAACGTCCTCGAAGCTCAGCTCGCCGCGGATACGCTGCAGCTCGCGCGCCCCTGGTCGATCGGTCAGCTCGGGCTTGACGTCGAGCAGTTGGAAGATCTTCTCCAGAGCCGCCATTCCAGACTGGTAGGTGGTGTAGAGCTGGGAGAGCTGTTGGATCGGTTCGATCAGATACGAGAGGGTCGCCACGAACGCGACTACGGTGCCGGCTGTGATGTGGCCGGATATGGCCTGGTAGCCCCCGTACAGCACGATCAACGCGACCGCCACCCCAGAGAGCATTTCCACCGCCGGGAAGTAGGCGGCGTTGAGTCGCACCGTGACCATGTTGGCCTCGCAGTTGTCTTCGTTGAGCTCGGCGAAGCGCGCGAGGTGGCGGGGCTCCTGGCCGAAGCTGCGCACCACACGGATGCCCGACAGCGTCTCCTGCAGATACGCGGTGATCGAGCCGATCGTCTCGCGTGTGCGCCGGAACGCGCCCGCGGACGTCAGGCGAAACCAGACGCTGCCCGCGCCGATCAGCGGCAGGATGCAGAACGTCAGCAGCGCGAGCTTGACGTCGAGGTAGAGCAGCACCGCGATTGCGCCAACCAGCGTGAGGCCGGACTGAAACAACGTCACTACCGAGTCCGTGACGAGGCTTTCCAGCGCCTCCACGTCGTTGGTGATACGCGAGATCAACACACCCGCGGGGCGACTCTCGTAGAAGCCGATCGGCTGGCTCTGCAGATGCGTGAACAGACGGATGCGCAGGTCGGCCAGCGCGCGCTGACCGACCCAGCCCACGAGGTAGGTCTGGATATAGGTCATCAGCCACACCAGCAGCGCGGAGACGATGAACGCGGCCACCACCAGCACGAGCGTGTGGAAGTCGTGACGTTCGATGCCGTCGTCGATCGCCGCCTTGGCGAGCAGCGGTGGAGCCAACGCGGCGGCGGTGCCAAGCACCAGTGCGCTCAGCATCCCGGCGACGCGCACACGGTAGGGGGCCAGCAGCCGCAGCAGTCCGCGCAGATTGCGTCTGCGACTCGCGCGACTGGCGCGCTCGCCGTCCCACTGCGCTCCGCCACGCCCGAAGCCCGGACCGAGGCCGCGCCCGCCGCCACCGCGCCCGCCGCCTATGCTGCCGCCGCGGCCCATGCCGCCGGGAGGGCTCATAGTCCGCTGACCTCCCGCTCGCGAGTGTCCCTCGTGAGGAATATTTGCTCCGGCAGGCCCCGCTCCACGATCTCGCGGTACAGCTCGGAGGTCTCCAGTAGTTGCTCGTGGTCGCCCTGAGCGACAATCCGGCCGTGGTCGAGCACGACGATCTCATCCGCCAGTGCGATCGTGGAGAGGCGGTGGGCGATCACGAACGTGGTGCGCCCGGTCATCGCCTCGGCGAGCGCGAGCTTGATGGACTGCTCGGTGGACGCGTCAACCGAGGACGTCGCGTCGTCGAGGATCAGCACGCGCGGGTTGGCAAGCAGCGCGCGCGCGATCGCCAGGCGCTGGCGCTGGCCCCCAGACAGCGATAGACCGCGCTCGCCGATCTGAGTTTCATAGCCCTCCGGCAGGCGCAGGACGAACTCGTGCGCCTGGGCGCGTCGGGCCGCCTCTTCGATCTCATCGATGGGGGCGTCCGGTCGGGCGTAGGCGATGTTTTCGGCGACGCTCGCAGAGAACAGGAAGGGGTCGTCGCTGACCACCGCTACGGCTTCGCGCAGCGATTGCAGGCGCACGCCTCGTACATCGGCACCGTCGAGCAGCACAACGCCCGCGATGGGGTCATACAGCCGTGAAAAGAGCGCCACAAGGCTTGTCTTGCCCGAACCTGTGGTTCCCACGAGCGCCACCGTGCGCCCCGCCGGCACGTCGAGGTCGACGTCGTGCAGCACTGCGCGCCTGCTCTCGAGACGCTCGACGTCCTTGGTTTGACCGTAGGTACCCACGTTGAGCTCGTCGTGAGGATCGCGGTAGCGCAGGGTGACACCGCGCAGCTGCACGTGGCCGTTGCCTGCGGGAAGGGGTGGTGCGCCCGGCGGCTCAGCGATGGTGGGCTCACGGTCGAGCACCTGGAAGATGCGCGCCCCTGAGGCCGTGGCGCGCTGGGCAAGGTTGAGTGTCACGCCGAGTGAGCGCAGCGGGCCGACGAGCATGTTGAGCAGCAGGTAAAATGTGGTGAACTGGCCGAGCGTCAGGTGGGCGTGGATCACAGCGTTGCCGCCCAGCAGCAGCACGGCCGCGATGCCGAGCTGGGGCAAAAAGCCGATCACGGGGTTGTAGGTGGCTTCCAGGCGCGTGGTGACCATCGCCTGCTGAAATGTGCGCCCAACGCTGCGGCGGAAGCGTTCCAGTTGGCGAGGCTCGCGCGCGAAGGACTTCACGATGCGCACTCCGGAGATGTTCTCCTCGGCGTCCGCGGTGAGCTCGGCGATGCGCTGCTGGACCTCCTGGATCGCGGGGCGCGCGCGGCGGCCGTAGCGGTAGGAGATCAGCACCACGAACGGCGCCGGCACCAGCGAGATCAGCCCCAGTGTGGGATTGATCACGATCATCACGGCTCCAGCCAGCACGATCGTGAGCACAAACTGCAGGATGAACACGAGGCCGTAGCCGAGGAAGAAGCGCACCGCCGGCAGATCGACGGTCGCGCGCGACATCAGCTGACCGGTCTGCTGGTGGTCGAAGAAGCCCAGCTCCAGGCGCTGAAGTTGACCGTAGAGCCGCTCGCGCAGGTCGTATTCGACGCCGAGCGACACGCGTCCGGCGATCATGCGCCGCCAGTAGGTAAACCCCCAGCGCGCCAACACGACCGCGAGGATCGCGAGCGCGTACGTCAGCAGCGTGTGGCGGTCGTGCGCGCGCAGCGCCAGCTCGTGACGTCTGGCGTGCTGGGCGCCGGTGCTGATCGTCTGCACGGCGCGGCCGGTGAGCACGGGCAGCAGCACGCTCATCGCCATCGCGAAGCTCGCGAGTATCCAGGAAACAATCACCCCGCGCTTGTAGGGGCGCAGGAAACCGAGTAGTCGATAGAAGGTGCTCATAGTTGCTTAGTCAACGATTATTGCATCCACGCACTGCGCTTGCCGTGTTGCATCCACGCACTACGCTTGCCGTGTGTGTGTTGACGGCCCGGTTCCATCTCGCCCACCCGGCCCGAGCGCGGGACTGTGCGAGACCTGCCGACATCGTCAAGCGGTGCCCAACACGCGTGGCTCTGTGTTCTCGCTGTGTGTCCGCTCGCGGCATGACCCGGCCTACCCACGCTATCCGCGGCTACCGGTTCTCACCTGCCCCGGCTACGAGCGGCTCGCGCCCTGAGCGCCCGACTAGCTCCGGCACGGCCTGCGCACCGGCGTCGGTTGGTGCGCTCGAGGCGATGAAGTCGCGGCCGCGTACGAGCGCGAACGCGAGTCCCGCGCCCACCAGGGCAATCGCCGCCGCGATCAGCAGAATGGTGTCGAAGCCTTCGACGAACCCGACGCGGTAGGCGTGCGCGAGCGCCGTGCGGGCGGCGGGGGAGAGGGTGTGGAAGATCTGGCTCACTTCGCCGGAGACCAGCAGCGTTGAGAGCTGACCGTGGGCGGCTGCCTGCACCGCGTGTTGTTGCCCGCTGGCGGCGAGGCTGGACGCCGTGTTGCTGGTGACCTCGTGCTCGAAGATCGCGCCAAGGCCGGCGATCCCGGTGGCGATCCCGACCTGGCGGAAGGTGCTGTTGATACCGGAGGCCATCCCGCTGCGGGAGTAGTGCACCACGCCGATCGCGGTGGACGCGAGCGGGGGGTTGATCATGCCGATGCCCGCGCCGCCGAGTATGAAGCCGGGGATAAGCACTGTCCAACTCGAGCTTGGGCTGACGGCTGTCATGGCGAGCAATCCGCCGCTCACCAGCAACAGACCTCCGCCAAGCAGCAGCCGCACCGGCACGCGCACACTGAGACGGCCGGCGATCGGAGCGACGATGAAGGACAGCAGCGTGATCGGCAGGAAGCGCAGGCCGGCCTGCAGCGCGTCGTAGCCGAGCACGTCCTGCACGTAGAGGGTCAGGTACAGGAACATCGCGAAGATCGAGGCCGAAAGGCAGAACGCCACGATGCTTGCCCCCGCGAACGCGGGGCGGCGGAAGAGCGTCAGGTCGAGCATCGGGCGCGCCTGTCTGTGCTCAGCGATCACGAACGCGATCAGCAACACCGCCGCGCCGATCAAGAAGCTGACTATCCGAGTCGAGCCCCAGCCGTCTTCGTTGCCCTCGATCAGGGCGAACCCGAGCAGGAACAGAGCCCCCGAGAAGGTCACCAGGCCCGCCCAGTCCACTCCGGTCGCGTTCGGGTCGCGCGAGTCCGTCACCTGGGTGAGCGTGAGGACCACCGCCGCGACGCCGATCGGGATATTGACGAAGAAGATCCAATCCCACCCGATGCCGCTGGTGATGATCCCGCCGATCACGGGGCCGATCGCCACAGCTGCGCCGGTAACAGCGCCAAACACGCCGAACGCGATGCCGCGCTCGCGGCCGTGGAACGCCTGCGCGAGCAGCGCCAGCGAGGTGGAGAACATCATCGCCCCACCGGTGCCCTGGACGGCGCGGGCGAGGTTGAGCATCAGCGGGCTGGAGGACAGTCCGCAGACAGCGGAAGAGCACGTGAACACGACGAGGCCCGCGACGAACACGCGTCGGCGTCCAATCAGGTCTGAGACTGCCCCGGCGGTGAGCAGGAAGGCTGCGAGCGTGAGCGCGTAGGCGTTGACCACCCACTGCAGGTCCGCGAAGGAGGAGTGCAGCGCGTGCTGGATCGACGGCAGCGCAACGTTCACGACCGTGATGTCCAGCAACAGCATGAAGATCGCCACGCTCACGGCGATCAGGGTCCACCACTTGCGGTCCACGGTTGCGCTCCTTTCTCCGCTGTTAGGACGCGGGGTTTAGCTCACTGTAGGAGGACGTAGCGCCGCCCCACCGCTGCGTGTCGGTTTGCACGCCCGCGGCGCTCGGGGTGCGCTGGTCCTCCGCGTCCAATGCGCGCAGCTTGCGATGCACGCGCCGGCGCGTGCCACATAGCTCCTTGCGCAGCTTGGCCAGCTCGGAGGCCCGGTGCTCGACCAGCTCGAGTTGGCGGTCTATGTGGCCGAGCGCCTCGGCCAGCAGCTCGCGACGGCGCTCGGGGTGGACGTCGTCGCGGCGCAGCTGGGCGCGCACGGCGGCGCGGGCCTCCTCGGCGGTCAAAAGGTCCTTGAGCTCGTCGAGCGTTACGCCGAGCAGTTGCTTCAGGCGGATGACCTCGCCCAGGCGCTCCACCTCCGCGGCGCTGTAGAGACGATGGCCTCCCGAGGGTCGCTCAGGCGCCTCAGGCAGCAGTCCAAGCTCCTCGTAGTAGCGGATCGTGCGCGGCGTGGTGCCGACGAGCCGGGCGACGTCGCCGATCCGCAGACGCGCTTCGGTGCCGCTCTCAGGTGGCTCCGGGTGATCGACTCTGGGGCTGGCGCTCACGCGCGTACCCCCGTCCGCAGGGTTGCCCGGGAGTCGTGGGCCGCTCGCTCCTCGCGTGCGCGTTGCTGCAGCTCCTGCTCGTGCTCCTGTGCTTGGACCGTCACATGGCGTGGGCGCAGCAGACACACGATCGCGCCGACGATAGAGGTCGCGACGAGCACCCACAGCGCGACGTGCATGTTGGCGATGAACGGGTCGAGCGCGTGCGTGGACAGGCCGCGGGTGACGCCCGAGAACACAGCGAACAGAGTGGCCTTGGGCACGGCCGAGGTGACGATCGCGAGCACGAACGCGATCGACAGCACGGCGCCGGTGTTTTGCAGGAGCGTGCGCGCGCCGGCCGCGATCCCGCGACGGTGCGCCGGCACGACGCCCATCATCGCGGCGGTGTTGGGGCTGTTGAACATGCCCGAGCCGACCCCGACGATCGCCAGCCAGATCATGCTCTGCCAGTAGGGGGTGTGGACCTGCAGGGTTGTCATCGCGGCGAGGCCCGCGCCGCTGACGAGCATTCCGAGGGCTGCCAGCCCACGCGAGCCGTGGCGGTCGGCGTAGATGCCCGCCAGAGGCGAGGCCATGAGCATCCCGAGCGCGAGCGGGATCAGCTTGATGCCTGCGTCGATCGGGCTGTTGGACTGGGCACCCTGGAAGTAGAACACGAACAGGAACATCAGCGCGAAGCGCGCCAGCCCGTTGATGAACGCGGCGGCGGTGGCGGCGGCGAACAGCCGGTTGGAGAAGATCGACAGGTCCAGCATCGGCACGCGTGTGCGGCGCTCGATCGCCACCCACAGCGGCAGCAGCACGACGGCGCACGCGAGCCCACCGATCACGAGCGGGTTGCCCCACCCGGACAGCCCGCCCTTGGAGACGCCGAGCACGAGCCCGGTGAGGCCCACCAGGAACGCGGTGGTGCCGAGCGTGTCGAAGCCGCGCACCTTGTCGGGACGGGCCAGCTCGCGCAGGATCAGCGCGCCCCAGGCGGCGCCGGCGAGCGCGAGCGGCACGTTGAACCAAAACACCCAATGCCACGAGATCTCCACGAGCGCGCCGCCGAGCACCGGGCCGAGCACGAGCCCGATCGCGGCGACCATCGTGTTGGCGCCCATCGCGAGCCCGAGCTGCTGCTTGGGGAACGCGTCGGTGACGAGCGCGGCGGCATTGGCAAACAGGAAGGCGGAGCCGATCCCCTGCAGCACGCGCCAGCAAATCAGCTCGGTGGCGCCGCTGGAGAAGCCCGCGCCGAGTGAGGCGAGCGCGAACACGAGAAAGCCGCCGACATAGGCGCGCTTGCGCCCGAACAGATCGGACAGCCGCCCGGCTGTGAGCACGAGCACGGTGGCGGCGATCAGGTAGGCGAGGATCACCCACACCAGCGCGAGCAGGCTCGTGTGCAGCGAACGCTCGAGGCTCGGCAGCGCGATGATCAGCGTGCCGGAGTTGGTGGCCGCGAGCAGCATCCCGAGACTCGTGCACGACAGCGCCCACCACTTGTAGTTCTGATGGTCAGCGTGGACGCCAAAGCGGGTTGTGGAAATTGACGTGAACGTAAAGATCAAGATAGCAGGGCGGCGGCGGCGCGCCGAAGCGGATAGGGGAGGGGCGAGCCCGCGCGCCTGGGTGTGCGGCGCTTGGGGGCCGTGCGTTTCGATCGGGTGTCACACGCGCCTGTGGACGTTGGCGGGGTACGTCGAGGCCGAACGCCGACGATGTGCCGCGGTTGTGGCTTTCGACTTTTTGGCGTGGGCGCGCGCTGGCGGTAGCGCCACGCGCCAGATTCACTCGTGACTGTTGTTCGCGGACTGTTGCTCGTGGACTGCTATGGACTGTGGCCCGCGGACTGCTACAACTTCGGGTGTGGACGACAGTGAGGTTGGGTGTGGACGACAGCGCGTTGGGTATGGACGACAGTGAGGTTGGGTGTGGACGACAGCGCGTTGGGTATGGACGACAGTGAGGTTGGGTGTGGACGACAGCGCGTTGGGTATGGACGACAGTGAGGTTGGGTGTGGACGACAGCGCGTTGGGTATGGACGACAGTGAGGTTGGGTGTGGACGACAGCGCGTTGGGTATGGACGACAGTGAGGTTGGGTGTGGACGACAGCGCGTTGGGTATGGACGACAGTGAGGTTGGGTGTGGACGACAGCGCGTTGGGTATGGACGACAGTGAGGTTGGGTGTGGACGACAGCGCGTTGGGTATGGACGACAGTGAGGTTGGGTGTGGACGACAGCGCGTTGGGTATGGACGACAGTGAGGTTGGGTGTGGACGACAGCGCGTTGGGTATGGACGACAGTGAGGTTGGGTGTGGACGACAGCGCGTTGGGTATGGACGACAGTGAGGTTGGGTGTGGACGACAGCGCGTCGGGTATGGACGACAGTGAGGTTGGGTGTGGACGACAGCGCGTCGGGTATGGACGACAGTGAGGGTCGGTGTGGACGACAGCGCGTCGGGCATGGACGACAGTGAGGGTCGGGTGTGGACGACAGCGAGGTGATCAAGAGCGAGCAGCAGTGGCGGCTAGAGCTGCGGCCCGAGCAGTACGAGGTGCTGCGCCGCGCGGGCACCGAGCCGCCGTTTACCGGCGAGTACGTGTACAACAAGGCGTCGGGGATGTACCGCTGCGCTGGCTGCGGCAGCGACCTGTTTGGCTCAGACACGAAGTTCGAGTCGGACACCGGCTGGCCGAGCTTCACTGAGCCGGTGGTTGCCAGGGCGGTTGAGCTGCGACCGGACAACAGCCTGTTTATGCGTCGCACCGAGGTCCTGTGCAGACGCTGTGGCGGGCACCTCGGCCACGTGTTTGACGATGGCCCCGGCCCAGGCAGCCAACGCTACTGCATCAACTCGGCCGCGCTCGCGTTCCAGGCCACCGAGGACGCTGCGCCCGATGCCGAAAACGTGCCGGACGCAGACCCATAGCCTTGACGGCCGGTAGGCTCGATCGCTCATGATCATGGTCAACCAGTCCAAACGCTTGTCTGAGCCCTTGCGCTGGGGGACGCGTGAGAAGACGGTTATCGCCACCCTGCTTGCGTGTTTGGCGTCCGTCGCGATTGGGCTCGGCGCGTTTGCCCTGACGAGTGGCTCGCGCGAGCCGGCCGATTGTGTCGATGTGACCTTCGCCAGCACTCTGGGGGCCGCGCGCCTGCACGCTTGCGGTGGGCGCGCACGCGCCATGTGCGCGTTGACGGACGCCTCAAAGGAGATCGCGCAATCGCTACGGCAAGCCTGCCGGCGCGCCGGCTTCCGGTTCGACTGAGAGCGCCAGCTAGGGGGATAGAGGACCCCTATGCTCACTACTTTTGAGGTCAAGCAGCCTGCTGAGTCAAAGTACCTCGGGATCCCTGGGAGGGTCGGGAACTCTGGTTGGCCACCCGTCCAACGGCATTCTCAGTGTCTCTCACGGCGCTCGGAGGTCATCTATACAAATGTCGAAACGGGTCGGCCAAGTGTTGGCCACTGTGTCCCTAGCCGCGCTTCACCGCTCCCGGTTTCATAAACGGAGCTAAAGAGAGGCGTGTCGCCACCGCGTGGGCGGGCGGCGACTCCGCGTATCCAACAACGGTAGGAAACGGAGGCACATGACCTGGCTGTCATATCCACACTGGCTCAACGCCGGCGACAACGCGTGGCAGATGACCTCAGCGACGTTCGTCGGGCTGATGAGCCTCCCCGGTCTCGCCGTGCTGTACGGCGGGGTCATGCAGAAGCGCTGGTCGGTCAACAGCATGATGCTCACGTTCGTGGCGTTCTGCCTGGTGCTGGTGGCGTGGTGTCTGTGGGCCTTCAAGATGGGTTTCGACAACCCGATCGCGCACGCCGGCTCGGGCATCTTCGGCACCAAAGGCTTCTTTGGGACGTTCCTCGGCGAACCGGGGAGCGTGCTGGGACACGCCGGGGAGGAGGGCCAGGCGTTGATTCCGTCTATCACGACGGGGCCCGAATTCCACTTCCCGGAGGCCTCGCTCGTGTACTTCCAGTTTGTGTTCGCGGCGATCACTCCGATCTTGATGCTGGGATCGGTGCTCGGGCGGATCAGCTTCAAGGCGTGGATCCCGTTTGTGCTGCTGTGGATCACGTTCGTGTACACGGTCAACGCGTTCCTGCTGTGGGGCGGCGGCTACTTCGCCGCGCACGGCGCGCTGGACTACTCGGGTGGCTATGTGATCCACTTGGCGGCCGGCATCTCGGGCTTCGTGGCGGCGGCGGTGATCGGACCACGATTGCAACGAGACCGCGAGGTTGACGCGCCCAACAACCTACTGATGGTTGCCGCCGGCGCCGGTCTGCTGTGGCTCGGCTGGAACGGCTTCAACGGCGGTGACTCCTACTACGCGGGTGCCGACGCGTCCGCGGCTGTGCTCAACACGAATTTGTGCACCGCGGTAGCGATGCTCGTGTGGATCGCGTGGGACTACATTTTCCGCGACAAGCCGTCGCTGCTCGGCTCGGTCAACGGAATGATCACGGGTCTCGTCGGTATCACGCCCGCGGCCGGTTTCGTCAACGGCTATGGGGCGATCATTATCGGTGTGGTGGCCTCCACGATCGTGTGGATGTCAATCCGCTTCCTCAGTCGGGCGCCCGTGTTCCGACACGTGGACGACACGTTGGGGGTGATCTACACGCACGGCATAGCCGGTCTGTGCGGGGGCCTGTTGGTCGGGCTGTTGGCGGACTCCAACGTTGTCGAGTACATCGGGGTCAAGAGCACCGGCGCCACCAATCTGCCGGGCGTCTCAGGTCTGCTCGTCAACGGCAGCTGGACACTGTTGCGATGGCAGGCCGAGGCCGGCCTGTGGGTGATCGTGTTCAGTGGCGCGATGACGTTCATCCTGCTGAAGCTCGTCGGGATTTTCATCCCGCTGCGGCTCTCCGACGAGGAGCTGGAGATCGGCGATCACGCGATCCACGGCAACGAGGTGTACCCCTCAGACGTGCCCACCCTCGGTGGTCCACACGCTCCGAGCTGGACGCCAGAGCCAGCGAGCAGCACCGCATAAACCAAGGTCCAGCGGCGCGCGTTCCCTCTGTGCGCGCGCCGCTGGTCTTGTGTGACAGCCCCGCGACCCCGCTCCGGCGGGGTCGCGGTCTTTAACGACGCTACGCAGGGCGGCTGGAAGCTGATCTTCAACCATCCCAGCCACACATCTCTACCGAGATAAGCTCTTAGCGTCAGCCGCGCATATGGTCTGTCTGTCTGTCTGTCTGTCTGTCTGTCTGCCGGTCGGCCCATTCGCCCGATCGGTCCACTTGCACGCGCTGCCAGTCAGCTGTTGTGCCGCGCCCACCGAACATCGCGAGAACGAACAGCTGGACCCCGTGAGGGGTCCCCTCCCCAAGACCCTCAAGCGGTAGGGGAACGACGTCGTTTACGTCGCGTAGAGGGATTGGTCGGTTGGTTGGTTAGCCGGCTTTGACCAGCCCAATCGGACAGGCCACGCCCGTGCCGCCCAGGCCGCAGTAACCGCCCGGGTTCTTCTCGAGGTACTGCTGGTGGTAGTCCTCGGCGTAATAGAACGGATGTGGCGGCTCAGCGGGCAGAATCTCGGTCGTGATCTGGCCGTGACCGCCGGCGGTGAGCACGCGCTGGTAGGCGTCCCGCGACGCTTCCGCGGCGCGCTGCTGCGAGTCTCCGGCGCACAGGATGATCGAGCGGTATTGGGTGCCCACGTCGTTGCCCTGGCGCATGCCCTGAGTGGGATCGTGTCCCTCCCAGAACAGCCTCAACATCTCCTCGAAGCCGGTCGTGGCTGAGTCGAACGCCACCAGCACCACCTTGGCGTGGCCCGTCCGACCGCTGCAGACCTCCTCGTAGGTCGGGTTCGGTGTCAGGCCGCCCGCGTAGCCCACGGCGGTTGTGTACACGCCGGGCGCCTGCCAAAAGATTCGCTCAGCGCCCCAGAAGCAGCCCATTCCGAACACCGTAGTTCGCACGCTGTCGGGTATCTGATCGCTGTCCATCCGCAGGGGCGTTCCCAGCACCGCGTGGCGCTCGGGCACCGCCATCAGCTGCTCGCGACCGGGCAGCGCGCGCGCGGCCTCAACAATGCTCGTTTGGCGCGGTTTGAACAGCAACACTGCCGCTCAGCCTAGCGTGCGTCCGCCGTGGGCCCGCGACAATAATTGTCGCCGTGCTATTTGCGCGCTCAAGCGTCGGGTGATCCGCTCCGAAGAGATAGACAAGCGATGTCAAACAACTCATCTCAGTCGCTCCGAGGAGGAGCGAGTCTCACCGAAGCACCGTTGCCTCAGGCCACGGTTGGATTCGCGCTGCTGCGATCACTGGCGCGCCGTGTCGTCGCGCGCAGGCCGCCGATCGCGTGGGCGCTGGCGCTGCTGTTCACGTTCAAGGGGTTCGTGTGCATGGCTGTCGTTGCCTTTCCGATCAGCTCGAATGAGCCGATTGCGCTGATCGCCGCCGCTGGCGCGCTGGCCTTCGTGAGCGCTTTCGGCGTGTGGCTGTTCGCGTTGCGCATCCCGATGCTGGGCTTCGAGCTGCTCGCGGCCGGTGGATCGCTTGTGACGAGCGGCCTAGTCGCGCACGCGGCCACGCATGGAGGCATGATGGTCGCGGCATTTGCCTACCCCTGGATCGCGATCTACTCAGCCCATTTCTTCCCGCGTCGCGCGGTGGTCGCCCAGGGCCTATTGATCTCCGTTGGCTTCGGCGTCGGGCTGCTGTTGGGCGGCCTGCCACATGTCGTCATCTATTGGGTGATCGTGACCGTCACGATCTGGTCGATCTGTCTCGTGCTCGGTCAGCTCAGCGAGAGCCTGCGTCGCCAAGCCGACACCGACCCACTCACGGGCCTGCTCAACCGCAACGGCTTTCTGGCGGCAGCCAACCGTGAGCATGCGATCGCTCAGCGTTGCGGCAACCCGCTGACGCTCGCGCTGCTGGACCTCGACGGCTTCAAGCAGATAAATGACCGGAGTGGTCACGTCGTCGGCGATCGGGTGCTCGCTGACCTGGGTCGCGCTTGGCGCGAGCGCCTGCGCACCGGCGACATCCTCGCGCGCCACGGGGGCGACGAGTTCGTGTTGCTGTTGCCCGCCACCGCTCCTGAGGGCGCGGCCGCGGTGCTCGATCGCTTGCGCGTCGAGGACCTACCGGTCACATGGTCGGTTGGGATTGGCGAGTGGCTGCCGGGCGAGAGCCTCGGCGAATGTGTGGCGCGCGCCGACACCCATCTTTACAGCGTCAAGAACGCGCTGCGCGCGCACGACGCTCACGGGGGCGTTGAGTCGCTGCTTGGCTCGAGCTGAGCGTCGTGCTCCGTCTCGTGTCGTGTCGGCCGAGCGGACGGCGCCCGGTCGGTCCCACCGATTCTTCGCGTGATTCTCAATGACGCGTGGCCTGTAGGTTCTCGCTGGCGCGGATTGAGCGCGATTCTCTCCTGCCGGTGTTTGACATTGGTGGGTTCGGGCAACACTCTTGTGAGGGCATCGTTCTTCCCTCATTCCCTCCCCGGATCGGCCCGCCAACAGCGGGTCGATCTGCGTGCACGACATCTGGCGCTACTTCGCTGGATCGCCCGACCGTATAGTTCATCGCGCGATGAACCGCTCGCGAGCGCCGCTGCGCACACTGCTGATCTGCGTGGTCGCGGCAGCCGCGCTGGTGGCGTTTGTGGTGATTGGACTCGCAGGCAGCGACGGGCGCGACGGGCGTCCCGCCCCGCCCCTGCCGCGTGAACAGCTCTCCGGAAGGACAGTCACGCTGGTGGCGCTGCGCGGTCGTCCTGTGCTCGTCACTTTTTGGGCGAGTTGGTGCGGGCCCTGCGCGCAGGAGGCACCCGCGCTCGAGCGGTTCTCGCGCGCCTTGGGCGTTCGCGCCACGCTGGTTGGGGTCAACTGGAGCGACACATCGCTCTCCAAAGCACGCTCATTTGTCAAAAAATACGGGTGGACGTTTCCCAACCTACGCGACCCGGAAGGCGTTGTTGGAGCCGAATATGGGCTCACCGACCTGCCCACCACCTTTGTGATCGACAGTGCCGGGACGCTGCGCACCGCGTTGCGCGGACCGCAAACCCAACAAACACTCACGCGCGCGCTCGCGAGCGTCAAATAGACACCGAGCCGTGACGTCGGTCGCGCCGGGTGGCGCGAGCAGATAGGCTGCGCGCCGCGTTGGCATGATGGGAGTTGGAGCCGAGTCTGAAATGATCCACCGGAGCGTGCACAAGTGAGACGGGTGGGCCGCTGGCGCGTGATCGTTGCCTACAGTTTGGTGTGCGCGGCGACACAGGTGCTGTGGCTGACGTTCGCGGCGATCACCACCGAGACGGCCCGACACTACGACGTGTCGGTCGGCGCGGTGGGATGGCTAGCGGAGATCTTTCCACTGCTCTACGTGGTGCTGGCGATCCCCACGGGGATTCTGCTGGATCGCTGGTTTCGCCCCGTCTTGGCGACGGGCGGCGCGTTGGTCGCTGCGGGCGGACTGGTACGCCTGGGTGGCGACACGTTCGCCTGGGTGATGGCTGGACAGGTGACTGTCGCGGTCGCACAGCCGATCGTGTTGAGCGCCGTGAGCAAGCTCGCGGGGGAGTATTTGCCGGTGGAGCAGCGCGCGGCTGGCATCTCGGTGGGCTCCGCCGGCGGTTTCGTAGGAATGCTCGTGGCTCTGCTGCTGGGTCCCACCCTCGGCGCGCACGGGCATCTCGAGCGACTGCTGGTCGTCGAGGCCGTGCTGGCGGCGTTGCCGGCCATCGCTCTGGCCGTCACGCTGCGTCGCCCCGGGCATCAGAGCTCTGAGCACGCCGCGATCGCGGGCAACACCGCGCGCGCGCTGTGGAGGGCGCCCTCGATGCGCACGCTGTGCGGGCTGGTGTTCGTGGGCTTCGGCATATTCGTGGCGCTGGCGACCTGGCTGCAAACGCTGCTGCACCCGGCGGGTGTCTCAGAAGCCGCGGCGGGCGCGCTGCTCGTCGGGATGGTGATCGCCGGGGTGCTCGGCTGCGCGGTACTGCCGCCGATGGTCGCCAGCAGAGGTCTCGAACGGGGCTTCATGCGCGCCGCGGTCGTGGTTGGCTGTGTGGGCTGCGTGGCGCTGGGTGTGGTTCCGTGGCTTGGTGGCCGCGCCGCGGTGATTGTGGTTATGGGGCTGTTCTTGCTGCCCGCGCTGCCGGTGATCCTCACCGCTACCGAGCGTTTGGCCGGGTCCGCCGCGGGTACCGCTGGAGCGATCGTGTGGATGGCCGGCAATCTGGGCGGCCTCGTGGTCGCGCTGCTCGTGCAGGTGCTCGTTCACCATCCGCTCGCCGCGTTCGGAGCGATGGCCGCAGTTTCGCTGCTGGGGCTTCCGCTTGCCGCGCGTTTGACCACGCCAACCGGCGAGGAGTTGGGCGGTCGGCCGCTGGCTGTGACCGCCAGCTAACCGCCAGTCGGGGGTTGTGCTTGCCGGCGACGCGCGTCGAGCATCCGAAGGCGTCGCAACGGGATCGCAAACCAGAGCACCATAAACGGAATCGCGCCGAGGATTGCGATGAGCACGCCGATCGGGACGCCGAACAGCTTGGTGCCCACCAGCAGCAGGCAGCCGCACATCGCCAGTGCGAGGAACGCTAGGCCGGCGATCGTCACGCGATTCGAGTTGAACACCAGATACTGCTTGTCGTCATGACGGAACAGGAAGCGATGCTGCGCGGACGGCGTGATCGTGCACACGGCGGCGAGCGCCGCGAGAATCAAGCTGATGATGTACACGGTCTGCTCGAAGTCGCCCACGTGCGCAAAACCGGTGTCGAAGGGCACAACCAGCAGAAACGCGAACAGCACCTGCACGCCGGTGACAACAACGCGCAGCTCGCCCGTGAGCTCCTCGAGGTTGCGGTCGAGGCGCTCCAGGTGTGTCTCATTGCGAGTCTCGTCACTCTCGCTCTGCTGAGGGTCCCACACGGGGTCAACGCTAGTCAAATTCGCTCGGGCTGCTCGTCGGCGTCAATCTCGCTGCTTGCCTCGTGGTCGGCCTCGGCGTCCTCTCGCATAGCGTTCCGCTCCTCGCTTCTGCCTTGATTGTGGAGGATCGCATGGGCCGGCCGCTGATCGCCGTGGGACGCGTGGTCGATCAACATCGCCTCGGACTCCTCAAAGCCCTCTGCCTCGCCTCCACCGGCCTCCTTGACAGGACGCTCCGCTGGATCGAGCTGCTCATCCCCGGTGCGCCCGCCGATCGCGGCGGCTTCCGCGGCGGCCATTTCGGTCTCCTCGCGCTCATACGGTGGGTTGACGGTCATCGCTCACTCCTATCGTTGTTGGCGAAGGCAATCTCGCGCTCCCCGCGATCCGCTGTTTATTGAGTACCCGCCGGCGCAACAGCGAAACGAGCTGGCCCGGAGATCAACCGGACCGTGACAGCTGCTCGTCGTACTCGCGCAGAAAGCCCTCGAACAGACGGCGGTGGCGCTCCTCGTCATGCAGGATCGCGATCACCATGTCGTTGGTCACCGGGTCGGTCTCATCGGTGGCATTGATGATCTTGTTGTAATGGTTGATAGCGCCGGTCTCGGCTGCGATAACGCCCTTTATGACATGCACGATGTCGCTCTGACGTTCCGGCGGCTGAAGATAGGATTGTTCGGCCTGGAAATCCATCGACCCTGGAACCACCCCGTAGAGCTCCTTGATGCGAGTCGCAAATTGGGTGGCATGACCGAGCTCCTCCTGAATGTCGCCTCGCAGCGACGCGATGATCTCCTGCGCCCGAACGCCGTCAGGGTTGACAGAGTTGGCCAGGTAGCTCATCACGGTCTCGATCTCCATCCAGTAGGCCTCGCACAACATCGCGACGATCTTTGCGCGCTCCGCGCGCATATCGTCGGCCAGGATCCCTCCGCTGCTCTTTATCGCACTCATCCGCTGCTCCTCAAAGTTCGTTCAGGGTCGGTGGAACACGGTTGCTCTACCCGGCCAGCGCGAAAGTCAATCGATGGGAGGCTCAGCTACCCATCGCGGTGATTATGGCTCTCGATGTTGACCCGAGAGCCTGTTGTCTAGTGAGAGTCTGTCGTCTAATCCCATATAACGCGACCTCTCTCCAGCCCTGACGCTCCGATTGGCTTCCCTAGCAGGTAACGCGCTAGTGTTGCCAACAGGCGGTCGCTGACTAAACGTTTCGAAGGAGCTCAAACCAGACCCGTGTTCCAGTTTCCCGCGTACCCTCCGTCAGCCGATCAACCCCCCATTTGCGTGCCGCCTTCTCCACTAGATACAGTCCGTAGCCTCCCTGGGTCAGCTCGGGCCGGCGCGGCTGAGGAGCGAACCCATCGCCCGCATCGGTCACGGTGACCATGACGACATCCTCGGTCATCCCAGCGGTGAGAAGGATCGGCGCATCCTCTGGACCGTTGGAATGCAGAACCGCGTTGCTGACTACCTCTGAGACCAGCAGCACAAGGGTGTGGCGCAAGGACGGGCTCAGCTCGAAACTCTCGCAGCGCTCCATCGCGGCAGCGCGTGCGATAGCGGGCGCGTGGAGGTCGCGCTTGAGCTCCAGTCTGCAGGTTCTCGTCAGCGTTGACTCTCCTCGCTCGCTATGGCTGGGACCGTTGGACGCGTGCACCATCATGGCTAGTCTCGATCGTTGATGAAAGGCAGATTCTCGTCGGCGCGGGTGATGCTGAACACTGCGAATATTTTGTCCGACGGTCTGGTGAGGCTCAATTGCCACCCGTCGCGAGCGGCACGCTTGTTGAGCGCAATCAGCAGATTCAATCCCGAAGAATCGATGAACGTCAGCTTGCTAAGGTCGATGACGAGGCGTCGTGTGGTTCCCGCCAGCAGCGTCTGCGTCTCCTCCATCAGCTGTGGCGCAGTGGCTATGTCGAGTTCGCCGGTCACGCTCATCCGGACGGTGTCTTCGACCAACTCACTTTGGATTTCAAGCTGTGCGGGCGTGGCCATGTGTGGTCTACTTACCCGGCTATGTGGATGCCAATCCGGTTCGGGCGCTCTTCGTCGAGCTGATTATTTCTACCCGTGTAGCGCAGGACGACTATGGCGGTGTCGTCCGCCTGGGGGCCCACCTGGAAGTCTTCGAGCGCCGCCAGTAGTCGCTGGCGGATGGTTCCCGGTGAGGGATTCTGTACGTTGGCTAGCACCGTCCGTAGGCGGTCCATGCCAAAGCGCTCACCGTTCACACCGACGGTGTCCGTCACACCGTCGGTAATTGCCACGAGCGTCTCCCCGGGTCGCATCTGAAACGTAGTTTCGGGTCTGTTGACGTTTGCGAAAGCGCCAAGCAGCGTTCCAGGATGGCCCAGCTCGCTGACGCCATCGCCACTCATACGCAGGGGAAGAGGATGTCCGCCCGCAGCAACCGTAACGTTGTCTTGCGAGATGCTCAGGCACAAGGCTGTGCACACGGACAGCGTTGGGCGTCGCTTCAGCGCGGAGTTGACATGCGCGAGGATCTGCGCTGGACGCCGATCGAAGTCTGACGCGGTCCTCGCGGTGTGCCTGACCAACGATGTCAGCGCCGCCGCGTCAACTCCCTTGCCGGTGACGTCGCCGATCATCATCAGCCATTCGCCCGCGGCCTCCCATACGTCGTAGAAGTCACCGCCAACCTCGTTTCCATGGCCGGCCGGACGATAGAGCACGGCGACCTCCCATCCGGGAATCTCGGGGAGCGCGTCAGGAAGCAGGCTGTGTTGGAGAGTGCGCGCGACCTCGGAGCGCTCGCTGTAGAGCCGAGCGTTCTCCACAGCGAGTGCGGCGCGCTCGGCGATCTGCCCGGCGAATTCCAGGTCGCCCTGATCGAAACTGCGGCCGGATTCGGCGCTGACCATCGTGAGTGTTCCGATTGTGCGCGCTTGGACCTTCATCGGAACGATCAGCGCGGCGCGCATTCCCACCTCGCGCAATAGTGCCAGGTGCTCGGCGTCAATCGCGGCGTGCACGAGCAGCTCGTCGGGAATCTCTGGGTAGAGCAGCGATTCGCCTGTACGCCGCACTCGTCCCAAGCCCTGGTCAGGGTCGAGATCCTCCGGTTCGAATGCGCGTAGACGCTCAGCGGTCTGTAGCTTTCTCGGGTCGCTATGCGCGATCGCCACCGGTTGGCGGGTTCCTTTATCGGAGAACAGGTCCACCGCGCACCAGTCGGCGATCTGCGGCACCGCCAGTCCTGCCACGTTGCGCAAGGTCTGCTGATAGTCGAGTGAGGAGGCCAAGACCTGGCTCGCCTGAGCCAGGAACTCCATGCGCAACGCCGCGCGCTTGACGGCGGTCACATCCTCGATGATCGTCACCGCTGCTTCGATCGAGCCCGTTGGATCGCGCACCGCCGTGGTCTTCAGCAAAACCCATTGTTCCTCGCCCGTCGTGCGGTGGACCGAGCGCAGCAACAGCGGCTCGGGCTGCTCGCCGCGCAGCAGCCTGACCGAGGGCAGATCCTCCATGCCGATCTCTCGACCATCCTCCCCAACCGTCTCATATGGACTCATCAGCTCTCTAGGATCCGCGTTGCGAAGGTCCTCCGCTGAGTCAAAGCCAAGCAGATCGAGCGCCGCTCGGTTGGCGTAGATGAGATGGTTGTCGGAGCCTCGAATCGTCACTGCCTCAGCGAGCGCGTTCACGATCACAGATAGCCGCTGCTCACTGCCCTCGAGCGCCTGCTGGAGCTCCTCCAGCAGACGCTGGCGCTCACGCTCGCCGTCACGGCGCTCAGAGATGTCGGCGATGAAGGCATGGAAGGACCATCCGCCGTCCTCCGGCAGCGCCGATATGGTGATCTCGACCGGTACCTCCCGACCGTCTGAGCGCAGCGCGCTAAGCTCGATCCGCTTGTTGAGGATAGGTCCCCGGCCTGTCTCCAGAAAGCGGCGAAGACCGCGTCCGTGGTCCTCGCGATAGCGCTCCGGAATGATCGTGTCGGCCAGGACCTTTCCGAGCACAGCGTTGCGCTCATATCCGAACACGTCTTCGGCGCGTGCGTTCCAGTACACGATGCGGCCGTCTTCGTCCATCGAGACGAACGCGCTGTGCGTGAGTTCGAGAATCGCCTGCGCTTGTCCAAGCTCCATGTACACCATTATCCCCACACAACGGCCGCGACGCACGCTGGCTCTGAGTGAAGATGGATCGGCTCGAGCTTGTGCAAGACACACAGCCGCTCGAGTGACATGCTGTGGTAAAAGTCGGAGGAGGCCTCAAGGAGATGCCAAAAGGGCGTGCCCCTCGACTGATTGCGACGACCGATAAGGAGCCCTGATGTATGGAACTCTCGAGCAACTCGACGGCGGGCGCTGGCGGCTGCGCTTCACGCACACACTATGTCACCCACCCGAGAAGGTGTGGCGGGCCATCACTGAGCCAGAGCAGCTCGCCCACTGGTTCCCGACCACGATTGAGGGTGAGCGCCTCGTTGGAGCGCCCCTGCGCTTCTCCTTCCCGCGCGGTCAAGCGCCGCCGATGGAGGGTGAGATGCTCGCCTATGAGCCGCAGTCGCTGATCGAGTTTCGTTGGGGTCCGGACATCGTGCGCATCGAGCTTCGGTCGGTAGAGGGAGGCACCGAGCTGACGCTGCTCGACACGCTGGACGAACACGGCAAGGCGGCCCGCGACGGAGCCGGCTGGCACGTGTGCCTGGATGCCCTCAAGGTAAGCTTGAGTGGTGAGCAGGGACCCCGCGAGGAAATGGACCGGTGGCACGAGGTCCATCCTCACTACGTCGAAGACTTCGGTCCCGAGGCTGCCACAATTGGACCGCCGGAGGGGTTTGAGTGAGCGGGCGGCTGCCAGGCTCGGCCAGCGGGCTGTGCGCATTGCACGTGCACGACCGATAGCCAAAACGGACGCGGCAGGCTCGCCTGGCGGCGCACAGATCGCTAGGCTAAGAGTAATACCTGGCGACGTGGCGGAGTGGCTACGCAGCGGCCTGCAAAGCCGTCTACACCGGTTCGATTCCGGTCGTCGCCTTTCAAAAAGCACTGCAAATAGGCACTTTCTTGGATCCTCAAGTGCGCAGACATACGTCTGTCTCCCCGGGACTCTCCCCAGAAGCCGTCTACAGCTCCTCAATTTCGTCGTGATTTGCAGGGATTTTGTGTACGCAGTCCGGAGTTCTTTGAGGCTGGTTCTGGAAAGGCCGTTGATAGCAGAGCGAGACAACCAGCTCCTGTTTTATTGTGATTTTGCAGGAGTTTTATCGCCGTGTGCGTCGAACTCAGCGGTCTCCCCAAGAAAGCCGTTTGCCGATTTTTACAGAATATGATCTGGATTCACAGAACCTCACAGAGTTCTGTGATTATCTGTGAGCTTTGCTATCTTTGCCGTGTGGCGAAGAATCCCTACAGTCCCGGCGTCGGCACGCGTCCCCCCTATCTCGCTGGTCGTGCTGGGGAGGTCCGACACTTCGAACGACTGCTTGACGACTATCCGGAGAAGCGACGCAACGTGCGGATCACCGGTCTGCGTGGCGTCGGTAAGACTGTGCTGCTCAAGGAGTACGAGCGCATGGCACGACGGCGCGATTGGGTGGTTGTTCGCCGCGACTGGAGCGCTCGACTGTGTGAGGAGAGCGACTTCGCGACTGCGCTCGCTGGCTACCTGCAAGAAACGGTCGAGGCGCTCAGCCTGAAGGCCAAACTCAAGAAGAGTGTCAGCGCTGCGCTGCAGGCGATCGGACGGATTGAGCTTCAGATCGCCGAGGACGTGACAATCACGATTCGTCCGGGGGCTTCGAAGCCGCCGAAGTCGGTGCTCGAGGACCGACTTCGCGTCGCGCTGACGGAGGTGGGCAGTCTGGCGCGCACGCAGGACCGCGGAGTCGCGCTGCTCTTTGACGAGGCGCACAGCGTCTACGACCGCCCGGCCAAGCACCAGTTCCCTCTCGGTGCCCTTCTGTCTGCCATCGTCGCTGTTCAGGATCAGGACGAGCCCCCCTTGCCGGTCATGCTCGTGCTTTGCGGTCTGCCGCCTCTAACCGCCAACATCCACGCGGCACGAAGCAACGCGGAGCGATTGTTCCGCGCCGAGACGATCGATAACCTGCCCCTGCAAGCCGTGCCGCCCGCGACGCTGAGCGCCGCAGCACAGGCGCTTGTGGAGCCGCCCAGCGAGATCACCTACGACGAGGGCGTTGCCGAACAGGTGGCGCATGATGTTGATGGCTACCCGTACTTCATCCAGTGGTTCGGGGAGGCCCTATGGGACGCAGCCGACCTCTACGGCGAGCGCACGATCAGCGACGAGCTTTACACGCGCGAGCGACGCGCGATTCAAGGCAGTCTCGAGGATGAGTTCTTCGAGCCCCGATATCGCGACGCGCGACAGGCCGATCAAGGAACGCTTCGTGTCGCCGCTTCGCTAGGCGGTGAGCGATTCACCAAGGCCGATCTGGATACTGCGACGGGTCGCTCAACGGGTGCGCTGGCGCAAAGCCTTACGCGCTTGATCGCCGACAACCTGATCTACCGCGACGATCACGGTGTATATGCCTACACGGCTCCGATGTTCGGAGAGTTCATGAGGCGGCGCCACCCTCGCCTGTCTGACGACGCTTAGCATTTCGCTAACTCGCGCCGATCGCACATTCATCGATCGAGAGAGGACCACCGGGCATCTTCGCCGTGTCAGCGAGTTCGAGCTCGTGCGGCGCGTCCGAGAGGTGGTAGACACGAACGACGACGTGGACGCTGGTCCGCAGGACGCAGCCGCACCGTCTTGCCGCGGTATTGCTCGACGGCCTCGACGGGTGTCTTACTTGTGTGTGGCATGGAGCGGGAGCATCATCGCAACGCGCGTCACGTCGGGGCTATCGTCAATGTCGATCTCGCCCGCGTTCAGACGCCACTCGAACTCCTCGCCGCTCATGCCCAGGCGCTTGCGTGCCTGTTCATCTACTCGCTGGTCCCACTCCTCGGGGCTCAGCTCGCGGATCTCGTTGTCAGTTCGGGTAGCCATTGCAAACGCTCCTTGGAAGGAATCGGCCGCACGGGCTGGCTCCTTGACCATCCATAGTAAGGGAGTACGCGGGTCGCGTCCATCGGTCGGTTTCGGCAGGCTCCGGCGGACGTCTGACGCCCCGCCGGGCATACCCTCTCACGCGGCTGCGACGAGTTGCAGCGCACGGGTCTTCTCGGGTCCATCATCGAGCGCGCGGGCGAAGCGCTGGCCGCTCGCGCGTAGCGGGCGCAGCCAGTCGCCGTACTCCACGATGGCATTCACGGCGGCCCACTTGGAGCCAGGCGCGTTGCCCTGCGTCTCGCCGCGCATGAACAGCTCGGCGATGCGATCCTTCGTCTGCTGGCGCGATTTGCGGGTGCGACCGTTCACCGAATCGCTCGTGCCGCTCGGGTAGAGCTCGTCGAGGACCGTGCGTAGCTGGCGTCTGCTGCAGCGCTCTGAGGCGAACTGGTCGCCGAAGCGCTTGAACTGCTTGTAGTAGCTGACTGAAAGATCCAACACTCGCCGAGCCTCATGGACTCGCTGCGTGACCGCTTCGGTGTGCCGGATCGAGAACTTCTGGCGTGCGTCCAAAAGACCCCGGTTGAGCGTGTTCTGGCAGACGACGCGGACCGGCGTGGTCGCGGCCATCACGGCCGTCGAGCCGTCGTGGCTGTTCATCAGCAGGACGTATGGCGCACGGCGTCGCCCCCAACCTCAATGTGATCGGGCAACGTCGCGCGCACCCTTACGCGGCGACCGCCATGCAGGCTGCCGGCCGTCTCGAAGTTGACCGAGCTACCGAGAAGCTGGTCGATGAAGTTGAACGCTTCGTGGTTCTGCACGATGCGGTTATCAGAAGCTTCTGATAATCGCATTTATCTCCTGTCGTGGGTTATGTGAAGTGTTGGTGTTTGGAGTGGTGTTTTCCTTGTGGATGTTGGGGTTTGGGGTCGTGCTGTTTCTGATAATCACAGGGTCTCGAGGAACGCGAGGAGCTTGTCGGGTGGGTGGTATCGGCCGGGTGGGGTGCCGGCGGGCGCGATGGTCTCGATTGCTTTCTGCTTGATCTTGTTATCGGCGTGGAGGTAGAGCTCGGTCGAGCGGATGGTCTCGTGTCCGAGCCATAGCGCGACGGTTGCGATGTCGTTGTTGGCGAGCAGCAGCATCGCGTTGGTGTGTCTGAGTGTGTGCGGGGTGATGCGCTTGCTCGCTAGTGAGGGGCAGGTGCGGGCGGCGGTGCTGGTGTGTTTGTCGAGTAGCCACGCGATTGCCTTGGTGCTCAGCGGCCGTCCTTGGCGGGTCGGGAATACGGGGTCGGTGTTCTCGCCTCGGCGCTCGGTGAGCCATGCGCGTAGGGCGGTTGTGGTGTTGGGGGTGAGCGGCGCGACGTGTTGCTTGCGGCGCTTGCCGAGCACTTTGACGCTCGCGCCGGTGTCGAGCCGGACGTGCTCGATGGTGAGGTTGACGAGCTCTGAGACGCGCAGCCCGGTCTGGATCGCTGTCAGCAGTAGCGCGTGGTCGCGGCGGCCGAGCCAGGTGGTGCGATCGGGTGCCGCGAGCAGTGCTGTGATCTCTGGCTGCTCGAGGTAGGACACGATCGTCCGGTCGTAGCGCTTGCTGGGGATCTCGAGCACCCGCGCGATGGTGTGCGCGTGCTCGGGATGGCGCAGCGCGGCGTAGCGGTAGAGCGAGTGGATCGCCGCCAGACGCGCGTTGCGGGTCCGGGGACTGTTGTGGCGCTGGTATTCGAGGTGATCGAGGAACGCGCCGATCAGCGGCGCGTCGAGGTCTTCGATGTCCAGGCGGCTGGGAGGCTTGCCAGTCTTCTGGTTGGCGAATTGGAGCAATAGCCGTATCCCGTCGCGGTAGGCGGCGATCGTCCGCGGACTGGCGTCCTTCTGGTTGACCATGCGATCACTGAAGAACGCCTGGAGCGTGGGCGCGAGCAGACTCATGATCCACCTCCGAGCAGCCGGTCGAGGTCGCGGGCGGCGAGCTCCAGCAGCTCAGGTACCGCCTGCAAATACCAGAACGTGTCCGATGGGTAGACATGCCCGAGATACGTGGAGAGCCGAGGCATCTCACGATGGATCTCGACCCCTGCCTGATGCCAGCCGATCAGCGTCCGAACAGCGAAAGTGTGGCGCAGATCATGCGGGCGTGGTCTCGCTCGCTCCCCCGCTCCTTCCAGCCCGGCGAGGGCGATCACTGCACGGAAGGACTTCCCGAACGCGCCTTTGCTCAACCGCAGGCCGCGGCATGTGATGAACAGCGCCGGGGTTGGGCGATCTGGCTGGCAGCGATCCCGCGTCCGTTGATAGGCGCGCAGTGCCGCGACGGTCGTCGGATGCACCGGGATCTCGCGCTGCTTGCCCCACTTCCCGACCGCGGTTATCACACCGGCATCAAAGTCAACATCGGCATCGTCGAGCGCGAGCGCCTCCCGAGGCGCATGCCGCTCGCGGCCAGCAGCCCGATCATCGTGTGGACGGTCGCTCCGCGCACCGGCGGGGAGAGCGTCCCGGCGGCACTCATCAACAGCTCGATCTCCGCAGGCGAATAGATATACGGCGCGATCCGCTGCTGGCGTGCAGGAAGCAGATCGCAAGGCGGGATCTCAGTCGCGGGATCGAGCGTCGCCATGTGCCGTGCGAACCCGCGGACCATCCCGAGCCGCTGGCGCCAGCGATGCTTCTTGACCCCAACAGGCTGACAGGCCCAAGCGAGCGCAAGCTCGGTCGTTACCGTGCTCTGGCCTGACTGCTCCAGGAACCCAACAAACTGCGCGAGCAGCCGTCCCGGAGTCTCGAGCTTGAACCCGAGCTGCCGACGGATCGTCAGGTAATCATCGAGCGCTTCACGCAACGTGCTCATGAGCGACCTCCCGGCCACGCCAGCGCTAGCGCCCTGAGTGAATCGCGGTCCACGCGCGCATATTTCACCGTCGATTGCAGGTCGCGGTGGCGAAGCACCTGCGCGATCTCCTCCAGCGGGACGCGAGCGCGCAGCATCTCCGACGCTGCGGTATGGCGCAACCGATGCGGACCGACCCGTGGCAGCCCCGCGCGCTGGCACGAGCACTGCACGATCGTCGTCACGCAGGCGCAACTGACCGGCCCAAACGGCGCGCACCCACACAAAAACAGCGCCCGATGCTCACTGTCGGGTCGAACACGAAGATAGGAGACGATCGCCTCACCAACATCCACGGGCAGCGGCATCCGGTCCTGCCGGTGACCCTTGCCTCGCACCAACAGCTCACCCGCACGCCAATCGACGTCATCGAGCACGATCCCAGCGACCTCCCCACGGCGCAACCCCAACCGCGAGAGCAACAAAATGATCGCGCGATCACGCCGACCAATCACACTCTCCCGGTCGCAGCTGGCGAGCATCCCGGCGACCGCCTCCGGCGCCAACCCTTCGGGAGCGACCGTCCCCGCAGATCAGCGACCTTCGGCACCGCCCACACCAGCGGCATCTCGATCAACCCGGTGACATGCAGATAGCGCAACAGCACCCGCAAGTTCGCGGCCAGGTTCATCGCCCCCACCACCGACCGCCGCGGGCACTCCCGCGCCAGGAACGAGCTCACATCACCAGCGGCCAAACGATCAAGCAAAAGCCCGCCTTCTCGCTCGACGCGATCCTCAAGGAACAGTCTTGCCGCCCGCTCATAGTTCGCGATCGTCCCAGCCGCCAACCCCCGCTCCCGCTCCATATACACGCACAGATCAACAAGCAACTCCTCAACCGGTCCCGACGCCACCGGCTGAGACCCGATCACGCCGAGCTCCCGCAAATACGCGACCGGCACCCTCACGCTCAACGACGACCGATAAGTCCGATAGCCAGCCGCTCGATGCGCCGCCGCGAACCGCACCGCCAGCCCATCAACCCAATCACCGACCCCAAGGCCCTCGCCCTCCAGCCACAAACTCAACCGGCCCAACTGCCACACCCTCAACTTCCTCACATGCGGCCTGAACCCACGCGCCGCCAGCCACCCCTCATAACCCGCCGCATACGCCTCCAACGGACCCGACACCATCGGAACCCACGTACCCCATCTCATCAACGGCCTCCAGTCTGCGATCAGCAAGAACAGAAAGCCAGAAGCCTCCACCAGACACCGCGAATATGCGCAGTCGCCCACCACCAAACCCCCACAACTACAAGCAACCACAAGCCCCACCCGCCCCACTTCACATAACCCACGACAGGAGATAAATGCGATAGCGCTCGCCGACGATCCCCAGCACCTCGCGCGTGTCCTGACGGACAGTTGCGAAGAAGCCGGGAACCTCCTCGCAGCGCGGCAGCTACAAGTCATCGCTCGGGTCATCGCCACGATCGACGGCAATGGGCTCCTTGGCGACACTCCACCGCAGCCTCGATCGCCTCAGCGACCGTCGCCGGTGGTTCCTCGAGCACAGCACCCAAGCCATGCCAGGGCGTCTCGCGTACCGAGAACATGGTGTCCGAGTCAGTGAGTCCAGCGGACATTCAGCCTCCTTCAGTGGGGGGCCTCGCCGGGTGCGGGGCCGGTCGCATCTCCGACCGCAGCCCTCCATCAAACGGCGCTCGATTTTCTCCTTGCCGCGACGTCGCCTCCATCTCTGAGCAAAGTTGCTGCTGCCCTTCAAGCGGAGGCACAAAGCGAGAACGGAGATTGGCTGGTTTCGATCCCGATAGTCAATGCGTCACTCGATCGACCTTGGGCGCCCGCGGGCCCTACGGCGGCCCTCCGGCGAACACACGGCTGGCGGCGTCATCCCACAACGGAGCAGCGGCAGGGCAACGCAAACGAGGCCATCTCTGCAGAGTTCGAGGTCTTCGATCATTTGGGAGACCATATGACGCCGACCGTTCGTGTTATCCGCTTCGGCGACACGACCGAGGTCGATACAAAACGCCTCGTCAGCCTCTTTGTTGTCGAGGAGGGGTCACGACAGATGGCGGTACAGCAGGCGAGAGCGAAGGCTCACTACGCGGTTGCTACATGGGCGGTGCTTGCCCCTCCGGAGCGTTGGCACCTATTGCCGGATGCTTCAGGCTGGTTTCCTCAGCCATCCATACATCAGCAGCTTGAGCACAGGCTCCTTGAGCCTAAGAAGTGGATCGGCAATGAGCGGCGCCGCGGTGGGGAGATCCGTGAATGGGCGCCATATGAGATGCCCGATGACTCGCTCTTGGCCGCTCCGTTCGAGGCGTTCGCCAAACTCGACCGACGTTCTGCTCAAGCCCTTCTGACGCTACCTCAGCGCTGTACGCCGCAGGTCGTGGGTCTCGATCACAGCTTTTCCGCGCAGGTTCGCGAAGTGCGGAGGTCGATTGAATGCCTATGTGAGCCGGCGGCAGGCACGAAAACTGGGTCTGCACGGAAGCGCTGGGAGCGGCTCTCACGGCGGCTCGATATCTGGAAGCGTGTGGCCGAAGCTCGCGCGTATACACCGCAGACCATCGCCGAACTACAGCGTCGGCTGATCAATGCGCGCAACATCGGAACTCATGGCGCTGACGCAGCGCTTCTTGACCTTGGATGGAGCGGAGGCGATCGCTCACTTCTCGGCGGACACATCGCCGAAGACACTGATCTGTCTCTGGCGGCCCTAAACCGGGATCTCAGCCCGACCCTTTTCGCGGTGGGCGAGGCCCTTCGGGGAGCATGGGGAGCCACGCGGGCGGCTGACTTCGATGAAGCGGCGTTCGAGAAGCTGTTTGCGCCCTAGTTGCACAGGTTCCGACAGCCTGACGGACTCATAATAGAGTAGACCTAGCCGCGAAGGAGGCGCGTACGACCGACGGTCAGCGTAAAACGAGGGCGTGCAGATCAGGCGCCTAAAGATCAAGAACTTTCGCGGGATCAAGGAGCTTGTGTGGTGCCCTGGCCCTGGGCTGAACTGCTTGACGGGGCCTGGTGACGCGGGGAAGTCCACGATCCTCGAAGCAATCAGCATGGTTCTGTCGCCGGCGCCTGCCCGTGTTGCCTCGGAGTACGACTACTTCCAGGGGGCAATCGCCGAGGGCTTTTCGGTCGAGGCGCTCATCGCGATAGTGGCTGCCATCCAGTACCCTCCGGGTCAGAATCCAGCGTGTAGCTAAGGGAGGCGAGACGGTGACCCGGCGAGGAACCGAATGTCGTTGAAGCGCAAGCTCGTCCCATCGCGCCTCGCTCCGCTTCTTGTCGCGATCACCTACATGATCGCTTCCACCGGAGCACACGCGAATGCCACGTCGAACTACCGCGCGACCGTGCTGGCGGATAACCCGGTCTCGTATTGGCGGCTCAGCGACACCTCCGGCTCAACGGCCGTCTATGAACAGAACAGCAATCCCGGCACGATCATCAACACGACGCTCAAACCCGGCCTGACGGCTGGCGGACCTGCTGCATTCCAAGCGGACGTTCCCGACGCCACTACAGGTCAGACAGATGTCGTGAACGAATGGCCGGGTAACGGCAACGCCAACGATGTCGTGTCGGGCAACAACGGGACATGGCTCGGTCAGTCCGCCTACGGTGCCGGCCCGCCGGGGCAAACACAGGCCTTCGAACTGGATGGGAGCAACGCCGTCTCTGTGGGCAATCCAGCCGACCTCCAACTGCAAAACTTCACAATCTCCGCATGGATCAAACGTACAAGCACAACCATCGCATCACCCAACGAGATCACCGGACCCGGGGGCGGAATCTTCTGTGACGGGTACGGAGGGCCTTGTCTCGCGATCTACGATGACGGCCAGCCATTCCTCACTCAGACAGGTATCGGAGGCGTCGCCGCGCCGCAATTGCGGATCACAGACACGAACTGGCATCATTTGTCTGTCACGAAGGAAGGTTCGGTCGTCACGTTCAACGTCGATGGCACGTCCGAAACAGCTCCAGAATACGATCCACAGTTCGTGTTTGACACGCCGGCCGGAATTGGCGGAAGAGTCGACCTCTCCTACGCTGACAACTATTTCCTTGGGAGTATCGCCGACGTCGCGATCTCGCCCGCCGCGGCATCTGCCACCAACGGCCTCGTGGGGGAATGGCAGGGTAACGCTAACGCTAACGACAGCATCGGCACCGACAACGGCACACTCATAGACGGGGGGTACACGCCGGGCGACGGCGATCAGCAAGCATTCGAGCTGAACGGAATGACGAGCTACGTCGAAATTCCTGCGGCCGCGATGCAAACCGTTACCGGGCCGATTAGCGTAGCGGCCGACATATACCCGGAACGCATCTCACCGGGCGAAGAGATTTTTTCTCAGTACGACACCCACAATACCTCGACGACGTTTAGCCTGAGCGTGCAGGCCGGCGGGACGCTCCAGTGGGAGGTAGTCGGGCCTGGATGCGACTCCTTGCGTGGCGACGCCCGCACGATCGAAACCACGTCGCCCGTGCTAGCACTAGACACCTGGGCCCACGTCGCCGCTACATTTGAACCCTCCACCCAGACGCTTGAAATTCTCGTAAACGGCTCACCCGTTCCCACCGAGTTGACCGAAGACGCGATCGTGCCGTCACTCTGTGTGAGCAGCACGCCGTTGCGTATCGGCGCGGCAGAACAATTTTACGGTGGCCTCGCAGGGTTCGACCAAGGCAAGGTCCAGGACGTCCAGCTTTACGATACAGACATAAGCGGTAGCCCTCCGACCAGCGCAGGCCCACCGATGACTCCGGGCTCGTCGCTACCGATCGCTGACCAGCCGATCCAGCAGGTGGTGTTCGTGCATGGGATTCGCGCGAATTGCGCTGATGTCGGGAGCCACGGCGCGGACTACTCGGAACTGTATGACCACCTTTCGGAGGCCGGGATGTCGGTGTTCACCTTCTGCTATGACCACGATCTGGCCTTCGGCGATCATTTGCCCTCGCAACTGAATCCAGCGCGGTGTTTTTCTGACTCGAGCCACGCCGACGGTCCGGTCTCGTCGTTCATCGTGACTCGCGGCCAAGAGACGGCGGGGCGGGGTTGGAACGGACCGCTGCCCGTCACCCAGAACAGTGGAGGAAGCAGGTCCCCAGAACCGGATGATGGGGACGGCGCCCTGGCCTATGACGCTGTAAAGCTCGACGATTGCCTCTCGGCCCTTGTCGGTTGGGATAAGGAGACCTTCGGGCATGCGGTGCCGATCGCGGTGATCGGTAACTCGATGGGAGGTGCCATAACCCGCGGTTGGCTGCGCCTGGCGAGCTCCCGCTCGGCGCCTGCGGGCGACCAGGCGCTTGAAGGAGTGACTACCGTGGACTTTCTGCAGGGAGCAGTGGACGGGTCGTGGCTCGCTGGCGCCGCGGAGGGCACGTTGCAGGGCGGAGATGCCGGCCATGCGTTGCAGATACTGGCTGGGCTGGCCTCCGGTGCGGCGGAGGCCAGCTGTCACGGAGCCAACCCTGGGATTATCGGCTGTCTGAACGTCGAGCGTGCGGGTATCGAGGATCTCGCCGCGGGGTCGGTGTGGAACCGGGCGATCTCCGGTTCCCACGTACCTCCGCCACCGCACCTACACTACTTCACCTACTCAACGGATCTCGAAGTCATCTACCACGTCCAGTTCGTCCTGTGGGGCGGCCTGCTCACGATCGGCCCCGAAGCGGTCCCAGGAGATGGCCTCATGGAGCTCGGAACTGATAGCTACAAAACGCTGCCTCCCGACGGCGGCTCGGAGTTTCTGCCATTCGGTGCGGCGCCGGACCAGCACCAGTACATAATGAGACAAAAGTCCGAGGTATCCGCGCAAGGGGTGGCTTACCTCGGCGGCTCCGCCTCCAGAGCGGCATGGGTGGCCCTGGCGGCCGGAGCGGTTCTGAAAAACCCCTACAGCCATTTCAACTTCGGTCACAACATCGGACACCTCATGGTGAATTCCTGTGACTCCTCACTCGGGACAGTCTCGGTTGTCGACGAGGTAACCCGCGTATTCGAGGACCCATCGGATGCCTGTGGCAGTCTGTCATCTGCGGAGCAAACCGAGTCCGCCTCGCTTCTGCACGGACCGGTCATAGAAAGGCCGAAGCACCAGCCCGATTTCTGCGCAAGATGCGCCACGATCGCCAATGCCCACACGGGCGCGCCGGCAGCGGTAAGCGCTAGTGCACCGGTCGAGTTTTACGACCGCAGAAACCGGGCACAGCTCGCGCTCTACACGGTCGGGCCGCTGCGCGGCAGTTTTACGCTGCTACTCAAGAACCGCTTAGCCTATTTCGGTGTGCTCCCTTCCCACCTCCTACCAGGTCACACCCTCCGGCTCAACCTCACAGTCACAGCACGAACCGCGACAGCCGCGGACACCAAGGTGTCCATTCGCTTCCGGGGGGTGATCGCGCTCGCGACGCATTACGCACGGATCATAGTCCGGGTCCGCCACCCCGCGATCGACACGGAGCTAACCACTTCAACCGCCAATGTGGCGGCGGCCAAGACGAGCGGCGCCTCCGTGATCCGGTACCTGTCAGCTAACAACCTCGCCATGCTGGCGAGCTCGATCGCCCCCGACCTGCTCGGAGGCCGAAGCCCCCAGGCGCTTGCGGGTGAGATGGCAGCTCAGGGCGTGCATATCACACACATCGCCACCGCCGGGAAAGGGAGCCTGCACTGGCCCATGGACGGCAACCCGGTATGGCTGCAGCCGGTCCGGGTGGACGCCCCCGGCCACGCCCCACTCCGGACCAGTCTTGCCTTCGAAGAAGAAGCCGGCCGATGGTGGCTTGTTGGCTCCACGCGCTGAACTGTCTAATGGACAAGATGACAGCTGGCTCTCCTTTGCCGGCACATGACTGCTGCTTCGCCACGCGACCAGGCACGCTTGCAAGCAGATCGAGACGCCCCGCTCGGTCGAGCTGCGAGCGCAGTGACCCCCCTGCCGCGGGCGTTCGATGATGGTGGCCGAGGTAATCCTACCCATATCGCTAGCTGGTGGGTATAATCACCCCTATGAAGAGGGTCAACCCACGAGAGCTGCTCGACGATACGTTCAGCTACCGCGAGGCCAAGGAGGCGGGTCTGAGCGACACCCGCCTCTACGGCCTGCGCGACGCCGGAGCGATCCTGGCACTCGGCGGCGGCGTCTACCGACGGGCCGACGCGCCGCCCGCGGACCTCGACCTGATCGAGATCGCCGTGCGCGTCCCGCGCGCCACGCTTTGCCTGGAGACGGCGCTCGCACACCACCAGCTCATCGACCTGATTCCTGCCGCGATCGATATCGCGATCCCGCGTGGCAGGACCCGCCCAGCCCTAAAAGCCCCGTGCCGCCTGCACCAGTTCGACTCCCAAACCTTCGACGTGGGTCAAGAGACGCTCGACATCGACGCGCGCACCTCTCTGGGCATCTACTCCGCCGAGCGCTCGCTCGTGGACATCGTCCGAATCCGCCATCTCCAAGGCAGCGACATCGCATGGGAGGCACTGCGCCGATGGCTACGCCAACCGGGCGCAAGCCCCGCAGAGCTCATTGAGACCGCCAAGCACTTCGCTGGCGCGGAGCAGGCGATCTGCAAGGCGCTGGAAGTCTTGCTGTGAGCGCTCCGACTCGCGCCAGCACCGCAGGTCGCGCCTATCTCGACCTGCGCAAGCTCGCACGCGAGAACCATCGCCCCGTTGACGAGCTGCTGCAGCTCACGTCCTAGAGGCGTTCCTGGACCGGCTGACAAGCTCGCGGTTCACGGAGCAGCTCGTGTTGAAGGGCGGAGTTCTGCTGGCCGCCTTCGACGAGCGTCAACCGACACGCGACATCGACCTGCAAGCACAAGCCCTCGAGAACGACCCGGGGACGGTCCTCACGGCGACGTGCGAGATCGCCGCGATCGCACTCGACGATGGGGTCATCTTCGACATCGAGACCGCAACCGCCGAATCGATACGAGACGAAGCGATCTACAGCGGCGTTCGAGTAACGATGACCGCACAACTGGCCACAGCGCGCCCTCACTTCCATGTCGATACGAACGTAGGCGACCCGATCAGCCCCGCACCAAAGAATGTACGCCTGCCGCGGCTGCTCGGCGGAGAAATCGTCCTGCGCGGGTACCCCTTGGAGATGGTGCATGCGGAGAAGATCGTGACCGCTATCACGCGCGGCACAGTCAATACGAGATGGCGCGACTTCGGCGATATCTACATGCTCGCCCGGCATCATGCGATCAACGGGTCCGAGCTGGCCCATGCCATCCGCCGCGTCGCTGAACACCGCAGAGTGAGGCTCCGCCCGCTCGCGCAGACACTCGACGGCTACGAGCAGATCGGCCAGCAGAGGTGGACGGCGTGGCGCCGCCGCCAGCGGCTGGAGAGCCGACTGCCGCAGCAGTTCGGTGACGTCCTCGCGGCCGTCATCGACTTCGCCGACCCCGCGATCCTCGGCTCCACGGAACGCCACTCATGGGAGCCGACCACCTGCACGTGGTCATCATCGGAGCACGGAGTGGCCGTCACGCATTCTCCCAAAACTCTCCCAGCACGAGCGTTTTTTGACGGCGCCTGAGAGCACCTGGGGGTTCCCGAGAACCGCTTAGGTAAGCCAAGAGCACAGCTTTCCGACGCACTGCAAAGCCGTCTACACCGGTTCGACTCCGGTCGTCGGCTCGG